>CAWHEB010000010.1:0-46305 GCA_963828285.1 uncultured Chloroflexia bacterium | reverse complement strand
ACCAAAAATGTTGGAGCAATGGGCTTTATTATCTGATGAATTACCTTCATCAAAAGCTTCACATGTATCGAAAAGCATTGAGGAGAAAAGGTTATGAAATTGTATCTCATGTTAGCCTGGCGGAACCTTTGGCGCCACCGCTAACGCTCATTATTGTCCTTGCAATGGGGATGGGTATGGCACTCATGATGTTCTATGATGGATTTGTGGCTGGCTTCGAACAGGCGAGATTTACGCAAATGCCATCAAAGTCCTTGGTGGCAATATTCAAGTCCATGCTGAAGGCTATTCTCAGGATAGCACCCAAAAACCCCTTCTTCCAGTGGCAAATAATTCTGCAATAGCAGAACAAGCTCGAAAGATCCCTAAAGTACTGTCAGCAAGCAGGCGGATCAACACCAGCGGATTGGTTACCAATCGTGAGGGTGCATTCCCAACCAGTATTGTTCAATCGAGCCTGAAGAGGAAGCCAAAGTCAGCCTAATCGCCAAAAATATATCCGATGGTCGTTTCTTGGCTGCTAGAGAATCAAGTAGATCTTGATCGGTCGGGGATTAGCCGATGCGATGGGTGTTGGGATTGGCGACCGGATATCCCTCGTTGGTAAATAGACACATAAATTCGAGAATCGTCAACGCTCCATGACCATCTCGGGATCTATGATTTGGGAATGAAAGATATTGAGAAGCGGACTGTCTACATTTCATTATTTGAAGCTCAATCTCTTTATGATTTGTACGGTTCATCCTCCGAAATATCGATCTCGCTTGAAAAGATAGGTCAGGAAGCCGAAGTCATTACCCAACTGAAGCCGTATATCAATGGGTTGGAGATCGGGTCCTGGCAGACGAACTTCCCGGAAAATGATTCAAGCGCTGGGAACGAAGAACTATGTGATGGACATCTTTAGCATCATAATCCTGTTCATTGCAGGGATTGGCATTGTAAACTTGCAAATGATGGCAGTCTTTGAACGCCGTCGCGAAATTGGTGTATTGGGAGCACTCGGAATGCGGCCGCCAGAATCAGTTCTTTGTTCCTCCTCGAAGGCGCTCTGATTCGTTTCATTGGTCTTGTCGCTGGTGTAGCTTTGGGATTGCTTTTGAATGGTATTTTCGGAACAGTTGAATAGGTTAGAAATTGACTGACTAATCCCGCTTTAATTAACAACAGGAAGAGTGTATTCAACCATGGGGCTGGAAAAGATCGGAATGCGAAGCGCAGTCTGGTTATCATAGCAATTCTGGCTGCGTTTTATCCAGCTCGCGAAGCGTCTCATAATGAACCCGCAATTTCACTACATACGGTGTGAGGTTATCCATGATGATTTTAATCAAGCTTGCTTATCGTGACCTCTTACGAAATAGGAGAAGATCCCTATTCTCTGCACTGGCATTGGGTATGGGAATCGGTCTCTTACTGATGATCGCGGCAACTGTGGAAGGTGAAATGCGTGGATCGTTGGAGTCCAGTATCAATATTACAAACAGGTCATCTTCAAATTCGCGCGAAAGACTACAACCCTGATAAAAACAGTCTGGCATGGGAAGATTTGGTTGGGGTCCTAATGGATCGCTTCCCAAATTTCTACGGTCGGGAATTAGCAGGTCGCAGCTCCACGATTAATCTCATCGGGCATCGTGAATTTTGGCGACAAGACCAACGGTGTTGCTGTCCTGGGGATTGATCCCGGTTCAGTTGCCAATGCTCCATTCAGAAATGGTCTATCTGAAGGGGATTTCATTGAAGCAGATGATCGGGATAGTATTCTCATCGGGAAAGAGCTGGCGAGAAAGATGGGAATCTTCCTCCACGAGGATAATATTCAACTCCTCGTGAACAGATCCGATGGTTCGGTGAATGAACAATCTTTCACGGTAAAAGGGATCTATAACAGCGGTGTGCCATCATACGATGAAACCACTGCATTTCTACCCATTTCCAAGGCACAGGCAATCGCAGGAGTGGAGAAACGTGCCAGTACAATCCTTGTATTTGTAAATGACCGCGAAATGACTGAAGTGGTTGCTGCCTCGCTAAAATCGGATAAATATAGCATCGTCACCTGGAAAGAACAGAATGAAATGGTGGTCCAGACCGAAGAATTTGCACATGGATACATGGTCATCATCAACCTCATTGTCCTGGCAATCACTGCAACTGTGATCGTAAACACGCTGGTCATGGCTGTATTCGAAAGAACCCGTGAAATTGGCATCCTATCCGCCATTGGAATGAAGAGTACCCGCATCATGGGTATGTTCATTATTGAAATCTTTCCTGCTGGCGTTCTCGGGAACACTGATGGGGTTTATCATCGGTGGAGTGCTGGTTTGGTATTCGACCAATGTGGGTTTCTACATTGGCAACATGGGATTGAGGTCAGGGTTCCTTCTTGGTGAGCGCATATACGGTTATCTCACTATGCAAGATACTGTTTCACTAACAATTACCGCATTTGTTGTCACTATGTTGGCAGCATTGTATCCAGCCATACTTGCCGCGCGCATGGAGCCTGTCAAAGCTCTACACGGTGGGGAATAATCAAGGAGAACATCATGGAAGTCGCAAAAATTGAAAATGTATTTAGAAACTATAAGGTTGGAGATCAGGAAACCCAAGCGCTACGAGGGGTGGACCTAACCATCCAATCTGGTGAATTCACTGCATTGGTGGGACCTTCCGGCTCCGGGAAAACGACATTGCTGCAACTCATCGGATGCCTCGACCAGCCATCCACCGGAAAGATCTATATAAACGGACAGGATGTAAGTAAATTGAACCGAAATCAACGTGCAGATGTCCGAAAAGGGACCATTGGTTTTGTCTTCCAGTTCTTTGCCCTGATCCCCACTCTCAACGCTTATGAGAATATTGAAATGCCACTCTTGTTGATGGGGAAAAATCCTAAAGATCGGAAAGATAGGGTGAAATTTCTATTGGAAGAAGTTGACCTGGTAGACCGCGCACATCATAGACCCGATCAGCTAAGTGGCGGTCAACAGCAGCGGGTAGCCATTGCCCGTGCCTTGGCAACCAATCCGACATTGATCCTGGCAGATGAACCAACAGCAAATTTGGATACTACAAACGGTCAACAGGTTATGGAAACCATGGTAAAAATAAATCATCAGACTGGGGTAACTTGTGTTTTCGCCACACACGATCCAAGAGTCATCAAATATGCCCATAGAGTAGTTACTCTTCGCGATGGTCTAATCGTTGAAGATGTAGTTTCTACGCCGGTAAAATAAGGAAGAAGGAGCTCGAATGAAGAAAGTGATTTTGCCAGTTATTTTAATGTCATTATTGATAACCGCATGTGGAACTATTGCCACCCAACCGCCTAAGGTTTTACCTACCGTAGTGTTGGATGGAGATGGTTCAGTAGATGGTACCCCTGTAAGTACCAGTGTGCCATTTACCGGCACTATAAGTGCCTCCGGGGAAATTGTTCCTGCTCAGATGATTACAATTGCCTCATCGGTAGGTGGAAGAGTGCAATCATTCAGAGTTTTGGAAGGTAAATCGGTAAAAGCCGGTCAGGTTATGGCTCTCCTTACTGGTGCCGATCAATATATTGCCGCTTTATCGGCTGCAAAGATGGAACTTTTATCTGCAGAACAAGCTTTGGAAGATTTAAATAGCACCTCAGCATTGGCAAAAGGTCAGGCTCAAATTCGTTTAGCTAAAGCAAAGGATGAGCTGGATAAAGCAAAGACCAGACGGGCAAGCAAGGAATATCGAATTGGTGATGAAAATCAGATTGCGATCGCCAAAGCGGAATTAATTCTTGCCGAAGATAGGCTCAAGAAGACCGAAGAGCAATATGGTCGAATAGCCCGTAGGGATGTGGAAAATTTAAATAAAGCTGCTGCATTAACCGCAATTTCCAATGCAAGAAAAGCAAGAGATAAAGCCCAAACTAATCTCGAGTATTTAAAATCTTTGCCTGATGTATTTGATCTTGGGATTGCTGAAGCGGAACTTGTCTATGCCCAGGCTGAAGTGGATAATGCCCAGCTCGAATTTGACAAATATATAAGCGGACCACCCGAAGATGTTTTGGGATTAGCCCAAGCTCGCGTGGATACTGCCAGAGCCCAGGTGGAAGCAAACCAGGCGCTTCTTAACGAACTGGAAATAAAAGCACCCTTTGCCGGTACACTGAGCAAAACATTTTTACACACAGGCGAGTATGCAGCTCCAGGTCAATCTTTGTTGGTTCTCGCTGATTTGAAAACTATGCAGGTGGAGACCTCGGATTTAAGTGAACGGGATGTTGCCGCTGTGAAAATTGGCCAAACCGTGAGTATAGTTGTGAAAGCCTTGAATTCAACCCTTACCGGGAAAGTGAGTAAGATCGCTATCATTCCTGATGAATTGGGTGGCGACGTGGTCTATAAAACGACTATCGTTCTTGATAAGATCCCTGAAGACCTCAGGGTTGGAATGTCTGTGGAAGTCCAATACGGGGATTAAATAAAAAAGGTGGTGGAGAAGTTCTCCACCACCTTTTTTTAGATCTTGAGTTCCATTTGACCGGGATCTGACTTCTTTGGTTCACTATCAGTCTTTTTTGATCCTGATGGTTTTGGAGCAGTTTTTTTCTTGATAGTTTCAGTTTTACTTTTCGTGCTGGTCTTTCGAGCAGGTGTCACACCAGGTTTCTTCACCATTTTCTTTTTATTGTTCCCTTCTGGTTTTGCAGGTGCTTTTTTGGCTGCCTTAACCGCTGTTGGTTTGACTTTCTTCTCCGCAGTGACAGTGGTTGGTTTATCAGTTAGCGTCCTGGATCGCTTTTTTCGTGTATCGCTACCGGTAGAAGATGTGCCATCACCTGATACATTTATGGATGCGATAGCTCGGACGATCGGTGTCAGACTGATCACCTGATCTCCTGGTTTTACCTCAAACGCAGATTTCCCAACGGCTGCCCTGCCGCCAACTTGGACATCATCCATTTTCTTTACTTTTGAAGTAGATTTCAGGAAATGGGTGACAAATTTATCCGATTTCGTACCAATAACCATGCCCACTACATGAACTCCCGGTCCAAGTTTCCAACCGATCACACCCTGCCCGTATCTGCCTTGAATCGGGAAATCCTTTTCTAATATTCGCTTGCCTCTGCCATCTGAAACACCTAGCACGACTTCCTGGTTTTTCTCGATCACATCTGCTGAAACAACCTCATCTCCCACAGAAAGTTTTATTCCTGAGACACCTGCTGCAGCTAATCCCATGGGTCTGACTTCCTCTTCCACAAATCGGATGCACATACCTTTCATGGTGGCAAATAACACATGATTCTTTCCATTAGTGATGACAGCCCAACCAAGACTATCACCATCATTTACCTTGCATAAAACAAAACTCTGAGAAGAAGGTCCCGGAAGCTCAATGGTTTGGGTTTTCTTCACCATCCCGCCTCTGGTGATGGTCATCACATAACTTTCTTCTGCGGTTTTCGATCGTGGTGGTAGTACAAAGACGGCTCCCAATGGATCATCGTCGGGTAGAGGCGCAACTTTATAAACTGGCATTCCTTCAGTAACGTGCTGTGCCTCAGGGACTGCATGGACCGGAATGGCTGCTGCCCGTCCGGTGGTAGTGATCATATAAATAGTCTGGTGAGTGTCTGTTCTCAGCAGCCAGATGGGTGCATCCTTGCCGGTGAACCAACTGGTGTTTTCGGTGGTTGTACGTGCAATCATCCCTGATTCGTTGATACCAACCAGTACCTCCTGAGAAGGAGTAACATCGGTAATGGTCAACATTTGGTGAATGCTATCCCCTTCTTTAAGCCCGATGATTTGCGTCTTCCTCTTTTCATTAAAGTTGCTTTTGACTTCTGCCAGCTCCTCAACACAAACATCCCTGATCATCCTGGGGGATTTCAGCAAGGTCTCCAGTTGTTTGATCAGAGCAATCAGCTCCTTATACTCATCTTCTATCTTCTTTCTTTCCAAAGCAGCTAACCGGCGTAATGGCATATCCAGTATCGCTTGAGCCTGGATATCGCTCAATTTGAATCGTTTGATCAGGCGTAACTTCGCCTCATCGGCATCTGCTGAATTACGGATGATTTTGATGATCTCATCCAGGTTACTGATTGCTATGCGCAAACCCTCAAGGATATGAGCTCGCTGCCTGGCTTTTTCAAGATCATATTCGCTGCGTCGTTGGATCACGACCAATCGGTGGTCGATGAACACTTTTAGAGCCGCTTTGATGGATAGTAACCTGGGCTGTTGATCGACCAGCGCCAGCATATTAATCCCAAATGTGGATTGCATGGGCGTGTGCTTATAAAGTTTCCGCAGGACATTTTCCGGATCGGCGGATTTCGATAGTTCAATCACGATCCGCAATCCGTTACGGTCGGATTCATCCCGAAGGTCCGAGATACCTTCGATATTACCCTCCCGTACCAATTCCGCTATCCGGCTGATGAGGGATGACTTATTCACCATATAAGGAAGCTCAGTCAAGATGATCCGGCTTTTACCGCGTTCCATCTCTTCGATATGAGCCCGAGCCTGAACGATCACCTTGCCTTTTCCGCTTCCATATATACTCGGTAGTCCTTCGCCGTTTGGATCCTGTAATATGATCCCGCCTGTAGGAAAATCCGGTCCCTTGATAAATTTCATCAGATCTTCCACTGCCACATCGTCTATCTTATCCCACTGATGAAGTAGATACGTGGCAGCATCAACCAGTTCCCCGAGGTTATGTGGAGGGATATTCGTTGCCATCCCTACTGCGATACCAGTAGCACCATTCAGAAGTAGATTTGGCAATGCAGATGGGAGTACAACCGGTTCTTTCAGTGTGCCGTCAAAGTTCGGCGAAAAATCTACCGTCCCCTTCTCGATCTGTTTGAGCATTTCAACTGAAGCAGCACTTAACCTCGCTTCTGTGTACCGCATTGCAGCCGGTGGATCCCCATCCACACTTCCAAAGTTCCCCTGTCCATCAACAAGCATGCAACGCATGGTAAAATCCTGCGCAAGGCGTGCCATCGCGTCATAGACAGCCATATCACCGTGAGGATGGTATTTTCCTAGTACTTCCCCTACAATACGCGCAGATTTCTTGTATAGCGCTCCAGGGCTCAAATTCAGGTCGTGCATCGCATATAAAATGCGTCTTTGTACAGGTTTCAATCCGTCTCGTGCATCAGGGAGGGCGCGTGAGACGATTACGCTCATTGCGTAATCGAGATAGGATTGTTGCATTTCTTGATCGATGTTTACCTTGCGTACTGTCTTTTCATCCATAATAAATACTCACAAATATAAATTTAGAAATCAGGATTATCTTAAGTGCGAATTCATAACCCGTCAAGCATCACCTATCTCAATATGATTCTTAGCTTATGAATTCCAGTAAGTACGTTAACAACACAACCCCTCTTATCAGAGGGGTTGTTGATTATTATTTCTATCTGGTTACTCTGCGGCTGGCAGGTCATCGATCTCGTCACCAACCATATCCATATCACCTGAGTTCTGGAGCAATATACCAAGCTCGGAACCAAGACGATTGATATCAAATCCCGTTCCTGCTGGGATGAGCTTGCCGATTATGACATTTTCCTTCAAACCGATCAATGGATCTTCTGTCGAAGCAATTGCCGCACCGGCTAGAACCTTGATGGTGTGCTGGAAGGATGAAGCGGACAGGAATGAATCAGTGCTCAAGGATGCCTTGGTCACACCCAGTAATATTTCACTATAACGGGCGGGTTGTTTCCCTTCACCAGCGTTCTTTTCATTCTGTTTCTTGATCTCAAGGCGGTCGACCAGATCAAGCGGGAGGAAAGTGGTATCGCCGGGTCGGCGAACCTGGACCTTACCCAACATCTTGCGGATGATGACCTCGAAATGTTTGTCATTGATGTTCTGACCCTGTGAGCGGTATACCTTCTGAATTTCTGTCAGCAGATAGCGCATACAGGCATCACGACCTTTGATCTGAAGGATAAGATGAGGGTTCAAGGAACCTTCGGTAAGCTGCTGCCCAGCCTCTACATGATCGCCATCTTTGATAAGCAAGCGGGAGGTGGTTGGGATGTCGTAATCTTCAGTCTCACGCTGTTCGTATGATACGATCACACGGCGTCCTTCAACCCGGACCCGACCTGAATGCGATGCAGTGATGGATGCATCACCCATGGAAGCGAGTAAAGCTCCCATTTCGACGCTATCTTCATCCTTGGCTACGATCGTCCATCCTTCAGGGATGTCAAATTCATCGCTGACCATTTCGCTATGTTCGACACGAACAACACGGAGTTCGCTCATCCGGTCATTGGTCATGACCCTGGCTAAACCCTGGATCTTCGCAACGGTCGCCTCGCCTTTAGGGGTGCGGCGGGCTTCAAATAGCTCTTCCACACGTGGTAGACCTGTTGTAATGTCACCGCCGGCAGCAACACCACCGGTATGGAAGGTACGCAGGGTCAGCTGTGTACCCGGCTCACCAATGGATTGAGCCGCGACAGTGCCTACGGCAGACCCGAGTTCAACCAACCGGCCACGTCCGAGATCCATTCCATAACAGGACTGGCAGATGCCGTGAGTGTTTTCACAAGTGAGAGGGCTGCGAACTTTCATGGATTCGATGTTCGCATCGGTGATCCGGCGGACTTTTTCACGGTCGAGCATTTCATTCCGCTCTACAACGATTTCACCGGTCTTGGGATTGACAACTCTTTCGGCTGTCATACGGCCGATCAAGCGGACTGCCATGGACTGTCCGGCGATATCATCTTTTTTGCTGATGTATATACCTTCATCAGTTTCACAATCCGTATTATTAATGATCACGTCTTGGGCAATATCAACTAAACGTCGTGTCAGGTAACCGGCATCAGCTGTTCGAAGAGCAGTATCAGCAAGACCTTTGCGGGCGCCATGTGTCGAGATAAAGTATTCCAGAGCTGTTAGACCTTCACGGAAGTTTGAAATGATCGGAAGCGGAATAATACGTCCCGCGGGATCAGCCATCAAACCGCGCATACCGGCTAACTGGGAAATTGGACCAAATCCACCTTTGGTGGCACCAGAGTTGGCCATGGTTGCTAGGTTTCCCACTGGATTCATGTTCTCTTTTACTGCCTGACCAACTTTGGTAGTTGTATCTTTCCAGATATCAATTACCCGGTCATTTTGTTCCTGTTCAGTCAACAAACCACGGCGAAAATCTTTTTGTACGGATTCAACTTCCTTCAATGCACCGTCGACAATTTGTGCTTTCGCTGGTGGAATGGAAATATCAGACACCGCGATGGTTGTTCCTGACACCATGGCATACCGGAAACCGATATCCTTGATCTGATCAGCCACTTCGGTCGTCACATCCTGTCCGCAGCGCTCATAGACATCAGCGATGAGGTCTTTGACTCCACCTTTTTCGAGTTCATCGTTGACGAACTGTACTTCAGTGGGCAGAATCCGATTGAATAGTACACGTCCGACCGTGGTATCGATCAGGCGGGTTTCAGGTTTCGCAAGGAAGTTATTCTTCTCGTCATACCAGGTTGCCATTTTAACTTTGATATTTGCGTGGATATCAACATGCTTTAACTGATAAGCCAGATCCACTTCGTCAATATCGGAGAAGATGCCATTGTCGCCCTTGTGCGGATTGTTATCCTTAACAGTCAGGTAGTACACTCCCAAAACCATATCTTTGGATGGGCTGATGATCGGCTCGCCATCTGCTGGTTTCAGCAGGTTCTTCGAGGCAAGCATCAGGGTTCGAGCTTCATTAACGGCTTTTTCAGAAAGAGGCACATGAACAGCCATCTGGTCGCCGTCAAAGTCAGCATTGAAAGCCGTGGTGACTAACGGGTGTAATTGAATTGCTGATCCTTCGATCAGGATGGGTTCGAATGCTTGAATACCCAAACGGTGAAGTGTAGGAGCACGGTTCAAAAGTACTGGGCGGTCTTTGATAACTTCTTCAAGGACTTCCCATACCTCAGGACGGTTTCGTTCAATGAAACGTCTTGCACCTTTCACATTCGCTGTGAAATTATGCTGAACCAGGCGGGAAATGACAAATGGTCTGAAGAGTTCCAAAGCCATGGTCTTTGGTAAACCGCACTGATAGAGTTTCAATTGTGGACCGACGACGATAACTGAACGACCGGAGTAATCTACACGTTTACCAAGCAGGTTACGGCGAAAACGTCCTTTTTTACCCTTGAGCATATCGCTGAGAGATTTGAGCTCACGGCGTCCGCGGCGGGATAGTGCCTTGCCGCGCTGGGAGTTATCGATCAGTGAATCTACCGCTTCCTGAAGCATACGCTTTTCATTTCGAACAATAACATCAGGGGCACCTAATTCAAGTAATCTCTTAAGGCGGTTATTGCGATTGATCACTCTGCGGTAGAGATCGTTGAGGTCGGAGGTAGCGAACCTGCCACCATCCAATTGCACCATAGGGCGCAGATCAGGAGGAATAACAGGCAGGATGGTCAAGATCATCCACTCAGGACGGTTGCCTGATCTTCGGAATGATTCTGCCACTTTGAGTCTGGTGGTTGCTTTCTTGCGTTTCTGTTTACTTCTAGTGGTCTTTACTTCATGCCATAAGTCTTCGGAGAGTTTTTCCAAATCCAAACGGCGAAGAATGTCATAGAATGCTTCCGCGCCCATATCTGCACGGAAAACCTGACCCCAGCGGCTTTTCAATTCGCGGTAACGTGGTTCGGTCAGGAAAGTGAATGGCCGAAGTTCCTGAAGTTCATCTCGTTGGTGAGAATTCTGGTTCTGTGAAACAACAGACTGGTCTTCCAACTGATTTCGAAGACCTTCCATTTCCAGGTCTGCAGCAGCGCGGGCAGATTCGATATCGATCTTAATTTTCTCGATATCTTGCTGTTGGTTCTCTTTTACTTTTAGCTCAAGCTCTTCGAAATGCGACTTTGCTGCCTTTTGAATGGCTGATATCTGCTTATTGGTAACAATTTCGCCAGATTTGGCGATCATTTGGTTAAGAGAATGGAATTCAACAGGTGATGTGAGAGCAACACCCATATTCTCATTGAGGAAATCTTCCAACCGTTGTGCTTCTTGAGTTACCGGTTCCCAGCGACTGCTAAATTCATCTTCAGAGAGCTTTTCAACATTTTCCTTTTGCGCGTTCAGTTCAGCTATTCGTGCATCGCGAGCTTTCTTGACTTCAACGATCTTGGAATTGATCGTACCGGCTTGTTCGCGCTCAGAAACATTGATCTCTTCTTCAAGGCGTTTCAAAGCTTTAGTTCGCGCATCTTCGTCTACATATGTGACGATGTACTGAGCGAAATAAAGTACCCGATCCAGGTTCTTTCGAGATATATCTAGCAGTAATCCAAGATAGGATGGGATGCGGCGGGTGTACCATATGTGAGCGATCGGAGTAGCAAGTTCGATGTGCCCCATTCGCTCTCGGCGGACGGAAGATCGGGTTACTTCAACACCGCATTTATCGCATACGATGCCCTTATAACGTGGATTCTTATATTTTCCACAATAGCACTGCCAGTCTCTGGTCGGGCCAAAAATGGCTTCACAGAACAGACCGTCTTTTTCAGGGCGCAGCCGACGATAATTAATCGTCTCAGGCTTTAATACCTCACCATAAGACCAACTTTTGATGGTTTCTGGGGAGGCAAGATTAATACGAAGTGCTTTTAAGCCCTTGGTTTCCACTAAATTACCTCCTGAATAATATGCGGGAGTGATCCAAATTGAAACAAGTTTAAGCGCTGAGGACTTTTCCCTCCGGCGCTTTGACTAAAATAAACGTTTTATCCTATTTGTGCATGACAGCTTATTATACGGAATATGTCAATACTCTGTCAAGGTATTTGCTGGTTTCAATTTATAAATACCTTATACGGATTCTTCAGATTCAGTCGGATCTTCAGCAATAGGTTCCTGCGTCACGTTCAACCGCTGGAAGCTCAAAGTAGAAAGTACTACCTTTTCCAAGTTGGCTTTCAGCCCATACCCGCCCATGATGTCTTTCGGCTATCGCTTTGACAATAGCTAACCCAAGACTGGATGACTTTTGTTGGAAACCATCTCTCTGTGATGAACGGAAGAACTTGTCAAACAAACGCGGAAGATCCAGCGGTGCGATACCAATACCGCTGTCTTTGATTTCAAATATCACTTTTTCTTCCGTTTCATGAACAGCAATGGTCACTTGTCCATTCACTGCTGTATATTTAATGCTGTTCTCGACCAGATTGTACAGTGCTTGTTCAACCAGTGGAGGATCTGCGTAGACCGCTGTATCATCCCCTTCGATCAATTTTGTAGTCAATTTGATATTTTTCTGGCCAGCTTGCATCTGCAAAGAATTCACAACTTTTTCAACCAGGCGGTTGGCAGGCACTTTGGTGATCTGAAGAGCCATACCGGCTTCTATTCTGCCGATATCCAACAGATTATTCACCAGGTTGGTCATTCCTTCAACACTGCCTATGATTTTCTTGACGTAATTCTTCTGCTGATCATTTAGTTCGCCAACCATATTCAGCATTGTAGAATAACCACGCAGTAACGTGAGCGGAGCCCTTAGGTCATGGCTGACAGTGGCGACAAATTCGCTTTTTAGTGCATCCACTTCTTTGAAGTAACTGATATCGCGTAGGATGATCACCTTGCCAACCGGTAGATGATCCATGCTCATCGCAGTTTGGTATGCATAGTACACTTTTTGTCCGGGCAAATGGATCTCGACATTCGTGTTGCCGCTGCGGATCAGGTCTATCAGGGAGGCGTGCGGTATGACTTCCTCAACTGATTTTCCCTCGATCAATAATTCTTTTTCATTGAAAAGTTGCACGGCTGGCGGATTTGCCAGCAAAATCCTTAGATCGTTGTCTATGACCAGGATGGGGTCTGGTGTTGAATTCAGAATGGCATGCAATCGTTGACGTCCTAATTCCGCGGATCGATAAAGACGAATATTTTCTAATGCCAGAGAAACATCGCCAGCTAGTGATTTGATAAATTGGTCTTCAGATTCTGAAAATATCCGCGGTTGATCGTATGCTATCCACAGAATTCCAGCAAATCGGCCTTCGGTTTTGAGTGGGACTGAGATGATCGCACTGGGGTTAAGTACTTCAGGGTTTAGCTTTAATGCACGTCCACGCATCACATTGTTGACAGTAATGGCATCCCGGCTTTTTGTGAGGGCTAGCAATTGTTCATCAAGATATCCATAATACTTCTGGGTATCTCCCGCTCCATACCGTTCAATGGATTGATTGAGCGAATCATGGGATGAATCTGGTGCAAGTACGATCCTCGCCATGGATCCACCATTCGTCATGGCGGCTTCCAATATGGGTTGAACCGCGCCATCGATATCCAGATTGGATGCGATCCCCTGGCTGACCTTTAGTAGAATACCCATTTCATCCATCTTATCTTTGAGATGGATGCGCATTTCTTCAAATGCCTGGCCTAACTGCCCGACTTCATCCTCGCCACGGACATACTGAGGGTGGTCCAATTCACCTTTTTGGATTTTTTCTGCTTCTTGAGTCAACTGCCTCAACGCATGAGTTATTGAATTTAATCCACTGCGAATGACCAAATACACCAATCCACTGACCACTAGAACCATGATGACCAGAGGTAGCGCTAAACGCCATGTTTGATTCTGGATCTCGCCCGCAGGAAGTGACAAAACCACCGCCCAATCGTGGTCCGGAGTAGGTTTGTAGTAGATCAGAAGTGGAGATCCATCTGAGCTTTTCAATGAGAAATACCGTTCTTCCGCTGCCAGCTCACCAGGATAAACAGATTTTACATATTTAGCCTGTGGGTGGAAAATTACTACACCCTCCTGGTCAATGATATAACCTTCACCGCCTTGCTGCGTAAAAGTGGTTAATAAGCTGATTATCGCCTGAGTGGATGGATTGCTTGTTAAATCAGTCCGTCCAATCAGATAGCCCCGGTTCTTCCCTGCGCCGTCTTTAACTGGAGCGATGAACGAGATTAGTACTGAATCCTGCTCATCGGTTGGGAAGGATGCATATTTACCATATAACAATCCCTGAGCGGATTGTTTGATACCCTCTCGTTCCGCATTAGTCAAAGTAAACTCTTCGTCTGGAGCAGTCGCGATTACTTCATTTTCCAAATTTACATAGAGTAATTGTTTAAAAAATTGAACTGATCGCAAACTTTGAGAGAGAGCGATCTGAATATCTTTAGCTGAATTTGCACTATCTGGGATGGATCGCGAAAACTGTAGCACAAGGTTCTGACCGGAATTGGTAAAAAAGGGAATACTCTCACTAGCCACTTCAGCTGCTCCGGCCATTTGTTCCCGGACGAGAAGTCTGGCAGAGTAACTGGATGTCATCCATATCCCTACCAGTAATAGGACAAGTAGGAAAATGATGAAAGGACCAAAATTGGTCAGGAATCGACGGGTGAGTTGTTTTTCATTCGGGGTAGGTAATAGGAAACCAGGCTTCACCCAAACCAGTGGTAATACCCGGGAAGCGACTTGCCCGCAAAATCCTCCGATCAGTACCATCAGGAACAGGATCAAAAACGCGCTGACAGTCCAGAGTGTATTCGACGCTAAAAGTTGCGCATAATTATTGGCACCACCTAATATTCCATCAACTACAGATAATAAGATCAGAAAAGCACCCGTGATAACCGATGCCCCAATTGGATTTCTTACTAACTTGTATATTTCTCCGCGGTATTTGCTTCGCAAAAGTTCGCTATAAGCAAGTGCAGTTAATGCATATTCAAATGGTGTGAAAAGGGAATGATTGGTAAATACACAAATGATTGATCCTGAAACGATTCCCAGTAAGACAGAATGGATTGGATTTAACAATCCTCCAGCAACGATCCATGGGATGGCTGCCAGTATTAATATGAAATACTGCGTGTCACCACCACTGTAGAGCAGTGTCTGATCAGTGGTTCCGGGCACGGATCCGGAAATTCCAATGAACAAGCTAGTCACCGGAACAAGGATGAATAAAAATGCGAAGATTGCAGGTTGTGGATTTTGATTTTGATGCGGTTCCCGCATCCATGTTGCCAATCGCCAGTAGATGAGAATGAGGTACAAAAACAACAATCCCCAGGCAACCAGTGATTGAGGTAAAGAGAGTCCTACAGAATTTCCGAGTAATGTAAAGTGAAATGCCATATCTGTCAGAACCAAATAAGATGAATAAATTATATATTCAACTTGTCAAATAAGATACCCTGACCATTACCAGGTACACCCCAAAATGCTGATTAAATGATTTTTGCTTGCTTATTAAACTCATTCCAGGCACGGCGATAATAAAAACGGGATGAGTGGATTAATATCCTTGCTCTTCACCTTTTGGTAAAGTTCACGGTAAGTAACAAGAACTTTATCAATACATTGTTCAGTAAATTCCTTACGGTCTTTCAGATCAGAATGTTTTAGCTTTGCCGCAGCCTGGATGAACTCCGATTGTATGGAACTGATTTCTGAGTTGATATCCGAAGCTCTCTGTGGATAGTCGATCAGCACCTCTCGATGAAATCTTTCGTGCACCCACCATAGACTGGTTTCGTCTACAATCCCCTTCGGCGATTCACCACGATCGGGGAATCCTGCATCGATCCATACCGGGGAAAATATGCTCAAACATGGAGCCGCTGTCCCGGTAACCCAATAAGTCTGAATGCCTTCTCCTAACTCCGATACCATTGAGCCTGTTGTCTGGTTGATGCGGATTGGACCAAATCCGGCATGCATACAGACGTCAGCACCAGCAATTGCCTTATCGGGTGACCAATCGGTTAACTTGTCCCCATTGTGAAATTGCAGCATTTTCATCATATCTGCAGGTTGTATCTTCCCTGGTTTTTCTGATAGTAAATTGGTGCTGCAAGTGTGTCTTGACCTTGCCGCGCTAAAGGTTGTAAAAACAAAATCGGAATAGCAACTGCTGAAATCAAACTGTCTCTCAGACCTACACCAGCCCCGGTCAACAGCCTGTTTCACCAGGTTCTCAGAGACCATATCAAAATCACTTCCTATGGTTATCGCATTGGATATGGACCGGATGCCGGTTACTTTTTGTGCTGCCCACTCACGTCCGGCTGTTTCCAGAACCCAGGCTTCTTTGGTGTCAGCGATCAGAAAACTGTTATGGTAAAAGAATGGATGGCTAAAGCCGCAATTTCCTGCCTGTCCATACTCGGTTAGAAGTGAAGTGATCACTCGGAGAGCTTCGAGAGCCGTCCTACCTCTTTCCAATCCAAGCCGGAGTAAATCCATCCCGATCAAGCCGGGTTCCTTCTCATGCGGAATCCGGGTGAAAACGGCTTCGTTACCTATGGTTACACCATGCTCGTTCGCCCCCATCTCAGCTCCCCAGATCCAGAAAGGTTTGGAAAGTAAAACAGCATACGTCTTCTCCACCTGCGGAATCGAGATATATGTGCATTGCACATTTTCCTGGGGATCATATTTTTTTGATGGTAAAACTTCTACGAATTGTAACTCATTTGGGTCCCTGTCACTATTTTTGGCAAATAAGACAGATCCATTTTCTGTTACATCTGACAATGCAACTAGGGTATCACACATAATTACTCCTTGATTTGGTTAGCCGGTAAACAAATAATTGCCACCGACTGCTGCATCTTGCTAGTAAACTCGAGTTTGCAATTTAGTAAATGAGCCAGGTGGATGACTTGTTTCTTTGCCATCTGTTCTTTAATCTTATGATAGTGCTGTACATCATTGGAGATGTCATCATCGAAATGTGGCAATAACTCTTGGTAATCTATGCTTATATCATAACCATTCCGGTCGGGAGTGTTTGCTCCTAAAATTTCGATTGGTTCCCTTGGGTCTGCATCTCTGAATATCTCTGCGATGACCGACTCGATAAACCGGGAAAGGTGAAATTCATCCAGTTTGGATGAATAATCCTGGAGCATAAAAACTACTTTTTCGATTTGATAATCTTTCGCTTTTTCGTTGATGATTTCCATGATTTGTTCATTAGCACCAGGGTTTGCAAAACTGAAATTTGGAAATTCATTTTTCTTTTCAAGCTCATTTATAAAAATGTACTTGCTCGCAATATCTTTCAAGTTAGTGACTGTGCGAAGAATGATAGCAGCAGCATCACGAATAAAGGGTTCTTCTGTCTCTGGTACCCTTTCTAGGATCGATTCGCTAAGTGAATGGATGATACTCAGCGACGAATTGAATTCATATGGGAGTTGCATGGTACCATCTTGTATGATTTCGATATTTTTTTTCGTGATAGATGCATCAAGTTCGTCTTTACGGTGTAATCTGGATTTGATGGATTGTAAGACTTCAACCCTGCTGAAAGGTTTTGTTATAAAATCTTCTGCTCCAAGATCCATCCCGGCTCTTTGGTCATCCCGTCCCCCCTTTGCAGTGAGGAAGATCACAGGAATGAGCATCGTTTCAGGATATCGGCGTAAAACTTTTAATAACTGATATCCATCGATAATTGGCATCATAATATCGCACAGGATAAGATCGATCTTCTCCCGTTTCGCTACATACAAGCCTTCCTGACCATCCATAGCCTCATAAGTCGAGTACCCTTCAGACTGTAATAGTTCCAGAATGTTTTCTCGAACTGCTTTCTCATCTTCTACAACAAGGATATTTGCCATTTCTAACCTTCAGGATAAATGATCGGAAGTGTTACAGATACGGTTGTTCCCTCATCTGAATCCAGATTCGATGTTCATTGATCCCCCGCTTCGGATGACAGCCTGATGAACGATGGTTAATCCTAATCCTGTTCCGGATATTGTTGAAACATTCTTTCCTCTATAAAAAGGATCATAAACAAGTTTTATTTCATCCGCCGAAATTCCAATCCCATGATCCGTAATGACAATCTGGATCGTTGCAGGTTGGCAAATCATCTTGATATGGATCAAACTGTTTTGATTCGAATACTTTATCGAATTACTCATCAGATTTTCTATGATTTTTCGTAAAGAATTCGATATCAAAGAGGGACCATTCACACTCTCCTTCGATTGAGAGATCAATTTTATGCTGTCCTTGGTCTGCCTGGATGATCTCATCGACCATGTCGGATATAGTCTGGATTGGATCAATAAGTGAAAGAATAATTTTTTGTTCACCTGATTTCAATCCTTCCAATAGTCAGGATATCCTCGAGGGTATCGTTCATCCTGCTGACCGCTTCTTTTATTCGTAAATAATGCTTGAACTTTTTCTCATCGGTCCAGTCTTTACCATATGTCTCAAGTAATTCAACCGAAGACAAAATTGTGCTTAATGGTGTCCTAAACTCATGCGAGGTCATGGAAATGAACCGCGATTTCAGATCATTTAACTCTATTTCCCGCTCAAGGGAATTGATAAGCTGTTCTTCACTCCTCTTGGTGGTTGAGATATCTCTTGATATACCGAGAATAGCAGTGGGTTTTTCTCCTGGGGTTGGAAATCGGTACCAACCAGGTTCCAAGCCAGATCGAAGAATACTTAAAATCAATAAGAGCCTCGTGATAACTCGGATTTCCTGTTTCAAAAACTCCTTGCAGATTCTCATACATATTGTTCGATGATAATTCACCAAAGAATTGAGTACGCGATTTACCAATTGTGCTTATTGGGTCGACATGGATCGCCTTCCCCGCAAAACTATTCAAGTACAAAATCTTATCGTCGGGCGAAATTGCATAGATCATATCGTGTGCAGCTTCAGACAAGGCTTTGTACCATGTCTGACTCTCAAGAAGCTGAGCTTCCCGACTTTTTTCCTCAGTCATATCTCGGGCGATAGTGGAAAAAACGATATCGCCGTTATTTAAACTGTGACGTACAACTACTTGCGAAACATCGATTCTTTTACCATCGCGATTTCGCATGGAAGAATCCCCTCTCCAAAATCCGTTCTTCTTCACAGATGGGAGGACATCCAGGTAGAATTTTTCATGATCTTCTGTAGCCTGGAAATCAAATGGAGTCTTTTTCTGTAACTCAGTTTGTGAGGAGATGCCAAAAAAATCTAGCCCAGCTTTGTTCATGTATATCAGCTTAAGGTCGTTCCCAACATACGCAACAATATCTGAAGTCTCTTCCAAAATCCTGGATAAAATATCGCGATGGCTTTCAACTTGTTTACGTTTTTCTACCTCTGACTCTAGTAAAACATATGCTTCATTTAGTTCGGCTGCTTTTTTATTGTTAAACGATTTCAATAAGGTTTTTACACTGCTATTATCTGGATCTATACCGTCAATATTGTGAACTAGGTGAGTAAATCCTACGAAACCTCCTGGTAAATTATTTGAATCCCGAAAGAGAAATAAATCAGTAATAACCTCTACCATGGTTCCATCCATACGGATGAAACCTAATACCTGGTTTTCTGATCTTCCTGTTTCGAATGCTTTATTTCTGACAAGCCAGGCTTGATGATGGTAATCCGGATGAGTCACCTGAATGATATTTTTCCCTATAAGCGATTCAGGATCCGGATATCCTAGCAGTCTTGCAGTATGCTTACTAACACGGGTAAAATTGCCACCTAAATCTGTAATTGCTATTGACTCGGAAGATGCTTCGTAAATAAGATCCAAAATATTCCGGTCAACGTTTCCAGAGAAAAGATATTTTTGTTTTTGTAATTTTTGGGCAGATATTCCGGCCAGAAAAATGGCAGTTTCTTGAATACTTGCAAAACAACAACTGCCTTTTATTTTTTGGTTTGAATTTTCAGCAATGTAAAAAGTGATGATGGGTTTTTGGGATGTTTCTTTGAATAGCGGTACATAAGTGGATCCCGCTGACAACCAACAAAAATCATAAGTACTGAGTTTGTCATCAGACAATTCCAGCAGATTCTCAGTATAAAGTTCGACTGATAACTGGACCTTTTTCGCACTCAGGATTTTATTGAGTTTTCCGATTGTGTCATCGGAAATACCGAAAGCCAATCCCCTCAGTTCGGTGTGGTCCATAATCCTCCATGATTTTTGGAATTGCTAACTGTAGAAACCCCGATATTCGGGAGGTAGTAATTCTGCGATTTTTTGCATGAGAAAATCTACCCGTTGTTGATAAGCTTCTGCTCTTGGTAATCCACTTCCAATTTCATCAGGTAATTGGAATGGTTGACCAACTTTCATATGCACGGTTGGTTTTTTTCCACGCAGCATTTTCGAAACATAATCTGTGGTTGTCCCAACAATACCGATCGGAACAATAGGTAATTTGTTCTTCTCCAGTAGGAAAATAATCCCCGGTTTTCCTCTGCGCATCCCCGGTTTTTGTGACCTCCCGCCTTCTGGAGCGATCATCAACGGATGTCCAGCTTTGATCGCTGCCAACATCTTGTACATCGCATTACGGTCAACCTCTCCGCGGTGGATCGGTATTCCTCCATAAGCTCTGGCGAGAAAATCCTGTCCGGGGCGATTCCAAATATCTGATGCTCCTAAGACTTCTGGAATTGCGGGAAGATGACTAACGACCACAGGCGCATCGTATAGCGATACGTGATTGAAAATGATCAGATATGGACCTTCCTTCGGAAAATTCTCCATACCTTCAACAGTGAGTTTACTGAGTCCGTCAAAGATCAGTCGAAATGCCGGCAGAATGATATTTCTAGCCAGTTTGTTATACCAGGGGATGTGATAAGTATCTTTCATAACAGAGATTTAATCTTCTCTACAACTTGTGATATGGATTGGCCATCTGTATCAACTCTGATCGCATCTTCCGCTGCAACCAATGGTGCCACCTTGCGGGTACTGTCAATTTGATCTCGGCTTTTAATTCCTCTCAAGATCTCATCAAACTCTACACCCTCTCCACGCGCTTTTATTTCTTCAAATCTTCGTCTTGCTCTTTCTTCTGCGCTAGCATCCAGGTAGATTTTCAATGGCGCTTCAGGTAGAACCACAGTACCGATATCGCGTCCAACCATGACAACCCTGCCCCGCAGTCCGATCCTTCTTTGCTGGGCAGTCATTGCTTTTCTGACACCTGCGATGGCAGAGACAGGCGACACCAGACCCTCAACCCTTTTTTCCCTGATCGCCCAGGTTACATCCTCACCATCCAGAATGACATCATATTGCCGACCATCTTCTTTTGAGGGTTCACGGACATCAATCTGTACTGTCTCCGCTAATCGTGTTATGCCTTCCTCGTCCATTGGATCGAGCTCATGTTTCAAGGTCGACAATGTGACTGCTCGATACATTACTCCGGTATCAAAGTAGAGATATCCCAATTCATTGGCAATGATTGCTGCAATGGTGGATTTTCCTGCACTGGCTGGACCATCGATTGCAATAATATCAGGTATGGTCATATATTTCCTTTTTTTACCGGTATATATATATTTTCAAAACGCTTTAGATGCCTGGAGAAGTTCATTCCTAATGGATGTGCGAGAAGTATATCAGGGTTGTTGGAGCCCGGAAAACGAATTCGTCGCTCCCGGAAACAGATCAGTGCGGATCCATAAGTAAGAATAGCTATCCTCGATTCGTGATACAAATCTACGGGTAACCCAATTCAACCAATCGGAGGCGGTAAATTCCTGCCAGTTGACTGTTCGTGATGAGATGAAATCCTGTCCGCGATAAAGCTGTATCAGATTCAAATCATCTGGGTCCCTGGTGATAACTGCGGACGGCGAATTCAGATGATTGAATGCCAGACCATAAATTACCGATGACTGCTCTCGGAGCAGCCAGTTAATGCTTGCATTTTGTCTACCAATGATCGTGACATCCAGACCGGTCGGCGTACCTCTCGTCCAACCCGATACTGCATTTAAGGTTTCTACCAACAATTTATCTTGTAAATTATTTTGCCCCGAATCCCAGAATTCCAGTTCGGGCAGCTGGTTTACCGGTGAGGATTTCCAGGCGCCAATAAATGTGACCACAAAAAGAAAAATGATTGCTGCCCAACGATAGCCCTGACCGGCGATGGTTGGCGACCATCCCAGTATTGCCAGGATGGCGCTGATGATCAGGATAATAAGACCACCTCCCGCTGTGATCAGAAAAGTTGAATCATCCAAACCACCAATGGCAGATCGGCTGATGACTTGACCCAGGAACGCCACGATGACCAAAACCAATACGGTGATACCAATGGATGGTAGAAGATCTTCCGTTTGTGATTTAACGAATCGTTCAATCTCGCTTGCCGCTAAAATGGTCAGCGGTATTGAAAGGAATACTAGATTAACCAGCGCTCTACCTGGGATGAATATACAAGTTAGGAAGCTAATGAGACCGAAAATAAATATAATTCGCTGCGGATCGTTTTGATTCCGCAGGCTTCTCACACCTCCGGCAATACCGAAGAAGAATACCAGCGGAAAATAAACCAGTCCTCCGATGGCAGGCATCCATAATGGAATGATCGATGTTGTGGTCCAAAGGTTGATCCAGTCGGTGATCGATGCGCCAAAAGAACTGATCCCTTCTGGAATGATCAGGAAAAACGATCCTAGTAGTAGGAATGTTACAAGGAACCAAATTCCGAACTGTTGTCGGTCAGATTTTTCTACGGGGAGGAGATTCGCAGCGGAAGTTTGTTTCTCAGGACTCGAGATCAAGAACCAGATCGAAAAGGATAGCAATCCAAAAATAATTACCCACCAAACTGAGACTTCCCGACAGAATAAACAGACCGAAGAATAAGCCTGCGGTCTTCCATGATCTTTTGAACAGAAATAGGATAAACCAGACACAGCATGCAATTGATATGATCGCGCTGCCTGCTGTATGAGATGCGGTTATAGCCGCCGGATCGATCGCCAAAAGCCAGATCAGAATGGTCATGAGTCCGGGTTTTATCATCTTCCAGGCGAAAAGTGGAATGAAAACCAGGCTGGTTCCTGCGATAACAGGTACCAATCTTGCCAGAAAATCACTTGCTCCAAAGAGATAAAAGAGAATTGATGTGAAAATTAGATAGAGTGGCTGCCCTGATAGTGAAGTAGATCCCCCAATTGAAACCTGATACGCCTGGTAGGCAAGTTGTGCCTCATATGGATGAAGAGCGATTTCATTGAGTTTGAGAAATCTGCTTAGCACCGCAACAATCAGGGCGATGACAATCAGAAGAATATGAAGATTTCTTAATTCAGTCTGCTCGCGCATAGATTATTTTCCTGTGAACTCATAGATCCTGACCCGGTTGTTTTCAAATACAACTGGTAAATTAGTCTGAAATTTCGTTTCATCCACCTGATAAGTCGTTCGTTCAAGGTCTCCGATGACGATATACCGGATCTTGTATAAATTCAAGATGGTTAACGCCGCATCCCAATCTGGCGTTGCATATAGGGTTTCAATATCTGGCATGCGAGATCCCAACTCTTCGGGGCCTCTACCCCATTGCCCTTCATGTGGAACCCAGCCGATGACCGTTGGCAACCCGCTGTGGGTGGACATCCTTGCATGGGCAGAATAACTGCCTCCAACCGATTCCGCGATCACACCAAACGGTGCATTGGATAACCATTTCATCGCTTGGTCTTCGTCTGGAGAAAATCTGGCAAGATGGTCGTTCCCGTCCAGTGTCAGACGATCCGGATGATAACCATTGGTGGTGTAATAGGTTCCTAGTATGGGGTACAACAACCCCGCAAATATTGTCAGTCCCAGAACAACTGAGCCAATGATCTTTCCTGCTCCTCTGAGGGTTCGCAGCAGGTATATAGTGCATACGGCTGCAGCGATACTCCAGATGATCCAAACCTGATAATAGAATTTAAAAATGGTATTCATCCGCCATCCAAATTGGTCGCGGAGGTAAAAGAATTCGGGTGTAACTGCGATGATCCCGCCACTCAGGATCAGGATCAAGATAAAAACGAGACCAGAAGACACAGATTGGGGATTACTTGTCTGATCCTGTTGATTCTCCTTTTTTATACTTAGGAGGAGATAGCCGATCACAAGAGTTCCCAAAACCAACAGGGTGATCCAGGCACCAGGGGCAGTGAGACGTTTCACGACTGTCTCCAACACCAGATTGTATCCGGGTTCAGCACCTATCCCTTGCAAATCCCGGAATGCATTTCCCAATTCGCTTAGCTTGTAACCCAAGGCATTGATCACTGGCGAAGGATTGACGATCAGAGCACTTCCCCATCCGCTTAGAAAAGTACCCAACCATCCGATGATGAGACTGATAATACCGGCAGCAAGTATGAAAATACCGACCGGGATGAGTCCTTTACGGATGGCAGGTTTCTTTTCAGGATCCAATCCATAGACCATTAGGAAAAATAAGATTGGAATGAGGAGTATTCCAAACATCACCCAGAAATGAGCTCCCCGTGTGGAGAAGATCATACTGGGAATAATTCCACCTGCTTGCGATTTGAATCCGATCAGGAAGGGTAAATAAATAACGATTGATACTCCCCCCAGTATGATACCGGTTGCAATGAATTCCCAGAATATCTCCCGGGACCAGCCTGATTTTTGAATCTGGATAAATAATATGCATAAAAGGTAAACACCCAGATAGATCGGGAAGTCCCAGGTGTTCAAGAACATCATTCCGCCGATCAATACCGGCACTGTGACCACGGTTGCTGGAGGTAAAGGTATGACAATCCCAATGATGGAGGTTTTCCCTTGGTTTCCTCCCAATAACAAATTTAATGCCAATCCTAAACACAAGATCGCGAATGGAATGGCAAGGACGTGAGGATGCAGATCTGATAACAAGAATGAGAAAAATGGGAATTCATCGATGATCTCAAAATCACGACCGGTCACATTGAAATCGGTAAGTACTCGGGAAGCCCGCCACCAGATTACCCCTCCGGGTCTGACAGGCCACCAGGATAAGGGTTCCACTGGTGCGGATGTAAGTTCCTGGACACTCAACCACTTCCAAAACGTGGATGTCAGCGTACCATCTACCGAGCGCTGCCAGAAAATTCCTCTGGCATGCAAAAATTCCAATAATCCTTCCATATTGGAAATGATGAGCGTGAACATAGGTGCTAATACGGGGAGCAGATAACTTGCAATTGAATTCCGTTTATGAGTATCTCCGGAATGGTTTAATCCCAGAAGCCTGGCCAGTTTTTCTTCATGGATGATATCGAATACCAATCCATACAATCCGATTGCGGCTAGACTAAAGACAGTAGCTGCTGCCAGTGAAAATCCGACTCCGCTGACAACTCCGCTGACCCTGATCATTAAGGAGATCAAAACGTATCCAAAATAATAATAGGAGATCGAATAGCCAGATAGCCATGGGTCAATGGGAGGGAATGTCGGGCTTCGCAATATGGCATTAATGAAAGCCAATTCCATCGGCTTTTCTGTGCCAACGATATCCGGATTGGCAGCTCGCCAGAAAGCGATCAATACAAAACTGAGAACAAAAATACCTTCGATGACCAGGGCATAACTGCGTTGTTCTTTCCATAACTTGGACCAGTAATTTGTTTTTTTCCACAATGAAACAGCAAGGGAAATGAACAAAACAAAGATCAGTGCTGTGATTGCACCGCCCAGGTTATTTTGAAGAATGCCAAAGATACACAATAACCAGTATAAAAATCCCCATAGGAACAACCCAAGGGACTTGGAAAATGCATATCCCTTGTCAGTCAGCGCAGGAAAGATGGTTGTGGCAATTGGCAGAGCGGCCAGTCCCAGGAATAAAAGTAGTAGATACCAAACAAGGACCTGGATCATTGGTTTTTTTCCTCAGACACCAATGCGTCCAATTGCCAGTGGAATGACCCGTCTTTGGATAAAGTGAGCGGATATGTTTTTCTGATCATGCTGAATGGTATGGCTGAGTAGACATGAGGATACGATCCGCCATGATTTGACTCTTCATATTTTAACTTTGGTGCTACATCCGCTTCTGCTAATTCAAAGACGACCAGATCTTTGCGACCTGAATAATGCCGTCTCGCAGTGGACGCAACCTGTTCCTTGGTCGAAAAGTGGATAAAGCCTTCAGTAATCAACGAAGGCTCTTTGAATTCTCCTTCCAATTTGGCTTTATCCAGGGTGTCCTGATCTGTGATGTGATAGATCAACTCCATGTTAATCACCAATTACCTCATAGATGGTTGTATCTTTGTAATTGAATACTTCTTTCCAATATACACCATCATACAGTTCAAATTTCTCCAACCCGGAAGTGGGGTAAGTAGACTTTTCCAATTGATTAAGGTGTACATAAGAGTCGGAGTACTTGCCGAAGAAATTCCAGGCTTCTTCCAGAGAAACAAAGCTGGTATGGGGATAAATGGCTTTTTCCAATTGTCCAACGACGATGTATTTAACATTGTATTTGGCAATGAAGTTAAGGGCTTCATCAATCGTCATAAGAGCATAGAATTGCCCTATCTCATCCACCCGCTTGGTCACCCATTCCGAAGATACAACCCCTCGCTGCTGCCTTTGATGCCAGTTCCAACCCAGCACACCGGGTAACCCGGTGTTGATGGTGTATCGGTTCCCCCAGCGATACTCGACAACATTGCCTTCCACAATGACCGGACTGCCGGTCACGTTCTGTTGCATCCATCGGATTCCCTGGTAATCCTGTTCCAATTTGATCTCATAATCCGTATCTAAAGTGATGTCATGCTCCAACCAGGTAGCCCCATTCATATATTGCAAACCATCCAGGGAATGTGGCGCCAATTGTACATACCGGTCGCGAATCTTATCCATACCTGCCATGATTGGGAACAATAAGACCCCGATCGCAAGGGTGGCAGTACTGTATTTGAATAACTCGGAAAGATTCGGATTCCAGGATTGAATTCCATCCATCAACCAGTAGAAGCTCATCGCAGCGGATAACGCCAGCATGACCCATACCTGGACGTAGAATTTATACACAGTGTTCATCCTTCCGATATCACCCTTTAGGACGATCACCTCGACGAACAACGTAAGTGCCAATCCAGTCCCGATCAGGAAAAGGAAGAACCGTTTGATATCGGGTTGATCAGGTCTCAAAATCAAAAGTGCCGCCCATACCGCGATCGGTAGAACAAACCAGGCAATGGATGCACCCATGACGAGTAGTAATGCGGTGAATGCAGCCAGACCAACAAAAATTACTTTGATTAACCCGGAATATGGCCGTAGTTTTCCAAGTGCAGTGAGCGGAGTGGATGACATCCACAGATAGCTTTCTCTCACCAACCAGCATACGATCAAAAAGAGGAAGAATCCCCAGTGCGTCAAATAGGACCAGCCCGGAGTTTGGTCGCCCTTCCACAGTTCCACAGAGGTGTATCCCGCACTGTACCAGTAGGTATAGGGCTCATAAAGGGCAAACACAAGTAAAACCAAAGCACCGATAGCCGTAATTGGTCTCAACCACTTATATTCGGTGAATGCCCTCTCAAGTACTGGAGTCTTAAAATCTGCCTGGTATCTAAACAGTACATAACCTAAAGTTATGACAGCAAGGGCAAGGTAAACCGGAAAATCCCAGGTATTTGTTGGTCGCAGAGCGCCAACGGTCATCGCCAGTACGAATATTCCCAGCAGAAAGCTATTCCAGGCATGTTTCCCGGTTTCTTGTGCCCATTTACCTTTAATGAACATTAAATTGACCAGCAGGGCAATCACCAAAACAGTGATCGGTAGGGCGATCAAATGGGCATGTAGATCGGCGTAAAGGTAGGTAAAGAATGGGAATTCTGTGATTGGTTCCACATCAGTTGGGGCGGGTATTGCTCTACTGGGAATCCAATACCAATCTCCCGGATAGAATGGCAGCTTGTTCCCCTTGAACAATTGGATAAAACCAAGGATGGTCCACCATATTCTGTTGAAGAAGGTCGTACCAAATGCGGAAATGTTTCCTTCAGGAGCAGCCAGACGCTGCAATCCATACCAGATCATTCGGACCGTTCCCAGATTACCCGCGATAGTCAGCCCGATAGCGCCAAACAATCCATAAATCAACGGTCGGATTTTAGGGCGGTCTGTCTCCTGGTCATGGCTGATCACTTCATGAATGATTGAATAAGCACCAACCGCGAGCAGCGAGAACAATGTTGGAAGCAGTAGGTTGTAAGCAACCGCCGGTGTGATCCCCAGCCATTTCACTAATACCGCGATGATGACAAATCCATAGTAATAATAATTCAGGTAGCCGCCGGCGAACCACGGATCATATGGCGGGAAGGTATTACTCTTCAGAACCGCGTTGAAATACGAGAAATCCATCGGCTTTTCGCCGCCTTTGGATGGATGCCACAGATCTGGATTCCCCAGTCGAACCAACAACATGAATAGGAAGAAACCAAGGATGACCGCTTCAGTAATTAGGACCTGCTTCAAGTTTGACTTAATATAATCGAGCAGCTCATCTTTGATCTGCCAGGCGATCAATCCATTGATCACAATGATGCCTATGAGTACAAGAGTGATGGTCAGCTTGGAGAATGGAACACCCACTGAACCAAGCAGCCAGGTTAGCAAAGCCAGGAACAACAAGCCAACGATCCTACCGAAAGCGTATCCTTTGGAGCGGTATCCCTTGAACACCATGAAGACCATCGGGAACATGACCAATCCCAACGCAAAGACAACGACATACCATAGGATGGCAGCCATCCAAGGGCGCTGGTTATAGATCAACCCTGGCGGGAAAAGTTCTGCCCATGTTCCACTGTTTTGTTGAGATTCCCAGGTTTTTAGTGGTAAGAGCAGCGATTGCGGTCTCTGCGGTACCTGATTTAAAGGAGTATGAATGACCTGGTCCAGGTCCACTGTTGATAGTATATTTCGAACATTTGAAGGATCATACCCGGCAGTCTTGGTGAAGATGAACACTTTCGGATGATCATAAACAGTGAAAGATTCTTCCGCTGACTGGTCATTGATCCGGAAATTCCCGATCGTGGGTTCCGATTGGAAAACCTTGATCAGTTCAAATCCCAAGCTCTCCCTTGAACATTCCGGGTTCTGCGACTTCGTAACACCACAGCAGGTCTTTGCCATCCGGGCATCCGATCAACTTCTGATAGAACACTGTTGTCAGTGGATATCGTTCCGGGACTCTGGTGGTGGTCGCCCACTGCCGGTTGGAGCTGATGAAGATCTCATCCGCCTGGTCCATGGTTGTTACAAACCGGTCGTATTTCTCCTGGTTATCATCCCAGTACATCTGGAAATTGAGTCCATTGGTATAGATTCCCGAATAGCCATCGTAATTATCTATACGCAGAGGAAGTCCGTCATCCCAATCTGTTTCGTTCGCCGGCGCACTGCCACTGATGGCAAGCAGCCCTTCACCACTAGTAAGGGTTAAATTGATCCGGTAACGGTTGCCTTTGGTAATCTGAATTGGTTTATCGAAACGGACAGTGTAATCCCCGCCTCGCGAATCCAAAACAGCACCGTATGTAGACGAAGACGCTGCTTCACCCAATACAGCTTCGGAATTCACTTCGACGAGCGAAATATCTAGTGTCTTTTCATCCAATGAGCCCGTTTGATCGATGACCCGGAATAAATAGATCTCGTTCATTTCCCCGCTAGCCTGAGCCTCAAAATCATAAGCGATCGGCGCCTGGGATGTGATAAATGACCCAGTGGGATAGGTGATCGGCTGGTTGTATATCCCGGTCGGTGTGGTGATCTTAAGGTTTACCGGTCCCGGAATGTTTTGATAGATCCATCGTGCCGCTTGGATCCGTGGATGGGTTTGTGAATAAATATTGTTGAAGGCGTACGCCCATCCTGCTGATCCAACAACGGTTACCATCAGCAATACAGCCGATAGTGCCCGTGTCCATGCTACATGTTTATCGTTTTTTCGGTGATCCCAGATGGACCAGATCAACCATGCACCAATGACACACAAACCCGGATAAGACAGCATGGTATACCGCATCATCGGATTAAAGGATGCCGCCTGCCATAGGAAGTAGCCAAAAGTCCAGATCCACAGCGGAAGGTAAAGGTGCCACTCTTTCTTGAGGATTCGCACACCCATCCACGCCAATCCAGCCCAACTGATGATTCCCAATGGCCAACCCATGCCCCACTTGAATAGGTTATTCCACGCGAATGTAATGGGTCGCCTCGCCCACTGTAAGGATGGCGGGAAATCGGCGTCACCGTTGGTGAGATGGCGAAGTTCTGTCAGGTCTTCGATAATTTTTGGATTGGGTTTGATGCCAAAGAAACCCGGACCGGAGAAGAAGTAAGGTTGTGCGATACGGAAAACAAGGAAAGCGACCACGCCGGCGATCGCCAGATTTTTAACCACAGTCCAGAAATAATTCCGTTGTTCCGCACTCGACCTGCGGAAGTACCAGCAAGCGACTGCTATAGGTAGTATGGCTACGATCGGGGCAACAGAATACTTGCATGCCATTGCCATGGCTGCTGAAAATCCAAATAGTAGATAATACTCGATCCCCGACCATACCCCCGGGAGTATGGGTGAGTCTTCGTCATCAGAAGTAAGCTTGTTCGAATCCGCTTCCAACTTCTGATACAGCGCGATCGCCGAATACAAACACAAACTCACAAAGAAATTCGCGAATGTATCCACCGCGTAGAAATGGGAGAGCTGGATCGGAACAACTGAGAATGCGTAGAAAGCCGAAGCCAGAATGCCGATCCGCCTGTCTTTCAACCTGGTTCCGATCAGATAGACCATGAATACTGTCAACAGATCGAAGATCCCGGATACCTGCCTCCCCAGCAGATTTACAGTGCTGTAATCCCGCTGTCCCAGCCACTCAGATAAATACCGGACCAGTGTGATCGGGAAATCCCCATAGACGAAGAAATCATGCCCAACATTATGCGGATTTAGCGGGGACGCATCCGTATTCAGATACTCCGCGAATGACTTAGGTAAGGATGTATCCACCTGGACAAAGGTTAAGAATCGTTCATCCGGGTGCAGGTGTTGGTCTTCATCCCAACTGTTTATGCTGAATCTGAGCAGAGCTGCGCAGATAAGCACAAGAATCAGGATGATATCAAGAAACCTGTAAGATCTCTTGGGGTTATCCGGCACGAATTCGGTGGTACTGTGTTGAATATCTTCCATACGATTATGATTCCGGTGGTACGAACATGATCAAAAAGTCTTTTCCTGGGACTGCAGAATTATATTTCGAGACGGATGCCAGGGGATACAGTTCCTGGAATGTCTCCAGATCTACAATATCTTCAGGATTGAAAATGAAAAGTTTCGGTCCGGGGATGGCTTTGGTTTCAGCGAATTTATCCGGCCAAATCGCGTAATCCTTGATCGGGTACCCGGCTGTGATCGAAACCAGCCTGGTGTCCACCCAGTACGGATATCCCACCACCCAGGCGGATTCTTCGTCCCCGATGGTCGTGGCAAATGTGCGGATCACTCCGCCGATCTCTGTGGTGTTGCCTGCGATCGTCCGGTAATTATCCGCATATTTGTTAAAAACCAGGTCGAAATTCAAGTTCGCTGAAATCATGAACAGGATCAATCCACCTGCGAATGCGGTCATTCTTCCCGTATTGCCGTTCATTCTTTTCTCGACCGCAGACATGACCCCATCCAGCGCATACCCGACCATGATAAATACAGGAACGATGGCCCCTGAGGTACGGTTCAATGATGGGTTTTCCAATGGGAAAGCCAGCGATAATATGGATGGCAGCATGAGTAACGGTACCAGCAGCAGCATATACAGGTCCAGCCATGACCTTTTCAGGAAGAACCGGATCAATATCAATAATGCCCCGAGATAAAACAATCCACCGGTGATGATATCCACAGCGGGCCGATACGGGATGCTGTGCAGCCACGTATCTCCGTTGCTGTAAGCGAACATCAACAGTGCATTCTGTAGATTATTGAAGAAAATGCTCAGCGGATTCCCCGGGATGGCCTGTTCCAGATCGGAGATGCGTGTCATCGTTCGATAAAGGAAGATATCCGGATTATCGATCATATATCTGAATAAAGGCAGAAATACCGCGAAGGAGAAAATACCGATCAGGACGATACCGACAATGCTGTAGAGCCTGTTTTCTTTGTTCCTGGCGAAGATCGCATATATGATGGCGCCCACCAGCAGGACGACCGGCATGATCCGGAATGGCGAATAACCGCTCAGCCCCAAACCAACACAGATCCCAGCCCAGATAAAATCGTTGCGTGTTTTTCGCCGCAGTCCGCGGATAAAGAAATATAGAGCCGGCGCTGCAAATAATGGGTACAGGGGAAACCGCAACCCCACTCTGGAGATCACGTTTGGCCAGTAGGATATCCCGGCAAACATAACCGCGATGAAACCGACCCGTTTGTTGGCGATCTCTTTCCCCAGCAGGTAGATGAATGGCAGAGCGCATATCCCGGCCAGCGCAGTGCCGATCTTCAAGCTCATGAAGGACAATCCTGTTCCGAACAACTTGATGATCCCGGCGGTCAAATAGAATTGGAACCACTCCCTGCCGGTATTCCGTTCAAAGAACACCTTGGGCAGTCCGGTCAACACCTCTTTGACATCTTCCAACTTTTCAGCATGATCGCTCGTCATTTCCAATGGAACAGTACTGAGATGGTAAAAACGGAAGAAAACAATGACTACTAAACCAATGCCAAACAAAATCGTCCAGGGAGAGATTTTTGGCTGTTTGGGCCAGGTCTTGATCCACACCCAATTATTTTGGAGGTATTGGACGATGCTGGTTTTACTGCGATAAAACGTGAAGCAGAGAACCAGTAATGTTGCTGCCCAAAACAGCAAGCTGATGGGAGTGAATAATCCGGAGTCGAAAGTAATGAAAGTTAGCACCGCGATCGGAAGCGAAGCCAGGGCAAATATGGTATTGACGTTGAAGTCATCCACCACTGCCTCTTCATCAGGAATATCCGTAGCCTGCCACTCTTTGGTCACGATCGCCCATCCCGCTAACAATACTGCGAGGATATAAAGTGTGACCGCGGTCATTTTTGCAGGGTCAGGTGGTTCCATCTGAGCCTGCGCGAGGATGGCAAGTAATAGTGCTGCCAGTGAGCGAAATGGAAGTTTAGCGAAGGTTGTGTCTTTGAACCAAACCCGCGGATTTGAGGTGATAATTTCCCCGGCATCCTCGATGATGGCAGGCTCAATAACCGGTTCGGGAATGGGTTGTGGTGTTTGATCCTGTTCCGGGAACTTAAGAGTTCCTGGTTTCCAGGGAGTGAGTTTTTCTTTGAAATAATCCCAAACTGTTGGTTCGCCCATCCAAAAACCTCATCCAACGATCGGTCTGTAATAAAAACTTAAATAAGTATATGCCGAGGCATCTCAGCACTGATCTAGATTATTTTACACGCATCTCTTCTAATAAGGCCTTGAATTGACGTTCATATTCAGTCGCAACTGTGTCCGGTGAAAAATAGTTAACCAGCCAGTCGTGATCCACTTTGTAGCTGCTGTGGTTCTTGAGTACTTTTACGATCATCTCGCCAAGCATGGTCGCGTTGCCAATCGGGAACACCTCGCCCATGGATGTCATCTTCACCGGTTGTCTGACCCCCGGCATATCCGATGCCACCACCGGGACCTTGTTCATCATGGCTTCAATTTGGACCAGCCCAAACAATTCCGTTGAATTCAAACTTGGGACTGTGATCACATCCAGGTTGGGATAGAATGCAGCCATCTCTTCCTGGTTCAGAACACCCAGCCACTTCCAATGACCATCCTTGATATATTGGTCGATTCGCGGAAACAGTCTGGCGCTGTAAGCATCCTCGCCCAGGACATTGAGATATTGCCCGGCAAAAAGCACCACCGCCTTCGGAAATGCTTTCAAAATTCTCGGCATGGCATCCAGTAAGACTTCAATTCCTTTTTCAGCAGCAAACCGCGCTCCCATACCGATCATGGGACCTTGCTCTGTGGTCAGTCCATACTTCTCCCTGAATCCCTCCACAGCACCGGGTTTGGCCACAGGAAGGATGACCGGCGGTTGGATGATGCCGGCTTTATGCAGGTATTGTCTGAAATATGGGGAATGTTCGCCGTAATCCTGAGTGTAGGTGATCACCCGGTTGGTGAACCTGGCTGCCAGGTGATTCATCACATGCACCACCTGATTGACGATAAAGTTGAACACACCTGGTGGCATCTTCAGGTCGCAGTGATAGGTGATCATGGATGGTTTGCCAAAAAGTCTGCCGCGAAGGGCAACCCCGGCCGCATCGAACTGCGGTAAATGCAGATGGATCACATCGTGTTCCCGGACCAGCCGGGTGGCGATCAAACCAAAAGTTGGGGCAATGACTCCCTTGCTTACCCTCAGTAGCACTGGCGCGCGGACAATTTTAATACCATCCACGACCTCTTCGAGCGGTAAGGATTTGTCATATTGGGTGGTAAAAACAGTGACCTGGTGTCCCCGATTAATAAATGCTCGGGCAAGTCGCTCGGTGTAGATCGTCAATCCACTGGTATGCGGTCGATAATATGTCAGGACGATCAAAATACGCATGGATTGACCTACTTGAACAACTGCTTTTGCGAAGATACCCATTCGTACAGTCGGGTGATTCCCTCTTCAACCCCTACCTTGGGATTCCAGTCCAATTCTTCTCCCGCTTTACGGATGTCCGAGACATACACAGCCTGGTCTCCGGGACGCCAATCGCCGCGGTCCACTTCCAGTGGATGTCCACAAAGTTTTTCGAGCAGTGGAGCAAACTCCGTCCAGATCGATATGGTCTTATCTGCCCCGCCGCCTACATTGTAGACTCTCCCGCTGACCCTGTCGATACGGCTGATGGCTGCATCGTAGGCATCCAGCAGATCTTCCACGAAGAGGATATCGCGTACCTGTTTGCCGTCTCCATAAATGGTGATGGGACGACCCGTCACTGCCGCGATGATGAACCAGGCAACCCAACCCTGATCCTCCACCCCGAACTGGCGCGGACCGTAGATGCAGCTCTGCCGCAGCACCACACTCGGGATATCATAAATTCGTGAGTAGTCGCGTACATATTGATCGCCGGTCCCCTTGGAGCAGCCGTATGGAGAGTGGAAATCCAGTCCCAACGTTTCCGGAATCCCGTTCGGATAATCCGCATAGATATGCCGGGTGGTCTTCTCGATGGTTTTAATATCTTCCATGCCGCCGTAGACTTTGTTGGTCGAGGCATACAGCACCGTCGGGAATCTCCCATTGATCCGCGCAGCTTCCATTACATTGAATGTTCCTAGCGCGTTGATCTCAAAATCCTCGCGAGGTTTGACCACGGATGTGGTCACTGCCACCTGGGCTGCCAGGTGGACGATGGTATCGATATCCCTCGCCGTATGGGTAAGCAGACCCGCATCGCGGATATCCCCCACCACCAGTTTGAAGGCGTTGCTGCCGTAGGTCTCAGTCAGCCAGCGGATATTCATCTGGCTACCCGGACGGGACAAATTATCATAGATCGTGACCGATTCTCCGCGCTGCAGCAATCGGCTGACATAGTTGGAACCAATGAAACCGGCGCCGCCGGTGACCATAAAGTTATTTGCCATTGTCTAATCCTCATCCAGTCGTAAGACAGCCATGAAAGCTTCCTGTGGGATCTCAACATTACCCACTTTCTTCATTCGTTTCTTGCCTTTTTTCTGCTTTTCCAACAGCTTCTTTTTACGCGAGATATCACCGCCGTAACACTTGGCCAGCACATCCTTGCGGACCTGCTTCACTTTGGCGGATGAGATGATCCTCCCGCTGGCGTACGCCTGTACGGCTACATCAAATTGCTGCCGTGGGATGATATCTTTCAGTTTGGTGACCAGCCTCTGGCCTTTGTGATAGGCGTCATCTTTGTGTACGATCGATGCCAGTGCGTCCAGTGGAGCGTCGTCCACCAGGATCTCCAGCTTGACCAGTTTTTCGGTGCGGTATTCCAGGAAATGATAATCCAGTGAAGCGTATCCGCGGGTTCTGGATTTAAGGTTGTCGAAGAAGTCGATGATCAGTTCGGTGAGCGGAATCTGGAAGGAAAGCTGTACCCGGTTGGGGGCGGGATAGTCCTGCGAGTCGAAGATGCCGCGCCGCTTGGTCACCAGATCCATGATCGTGCCATAGTACTCTGTGGGAGTGATGATCTGGATGCCCATCCATGGTTCGGCGATGGACTCGATGGCATTCTCTTCCGGCAGCTTGGCCGGGGAATCGATCAGCACCATTTCGCCGCTGATCAAGGTCACTTCGTATTCCACAGATGGGGCGGTGACCACGATGTCGAGATCGAATTCGCGTTCCAACCGCTCCTGGATGATCTCCATGTGGAACAAACCCAGGAATCCGCAGCGGAAACCAAAATTAAGCGCCGAGGATGTCTCCGGTTCGTATACCAGCGAGGCATCGTTCAATTGCAGCTTCTCCAGGGCATCCTTCAGATCGGGATAGTCTTCACCTTCCACCGGGAAAATCCCGGCGTAGACCATTGGTTTTACCTTGCGGTAACCCGGTAGAGGTTCATCCGCCGGCATGGTTGCCAGGGTAACGGTATCGCCTACATGGCAGTCCGAGACGGTCTTGAAGCCGGTGGCGATGTATCCCACTTCCCCTGAGAACAACCCATCAGTGGGTTTCATCCCCGGTGAGAAAATGCCCACCTCGATCGGTTTGACCTCGGTTTTGGTTTGCATCATCCGCAGGGTATCGGTCGGGCGGATGCCGCCTTCGATGACCCGGATATAAGCGACGACGCCTTTGTAAGAGTCGTAATGGGAGTCGAATATCAGTGCCCGCAACGGTTTATCGGCGTAAATTGCCGGCGGGGGAACTTCCTTGACGATCTTTTCCAGCAACAGATCGACATTTTTGCCGTCCTTTGCGGAAACGCGCAGAATGGTATCCGGATCGATGCCCAGCAGGCTGCCAACATCATCCGCGACCACATCCGGTTGAGCGGAAGGCAGATCGATCTTGTTGATGACCGGAATGATCTCCAGCCCAGCATCCAGAGCCAGGTACAAGTTCGCCAGCGTCTGGGCTTCTATACCCTGGGTGGCATCCACGATCAACAGCGCACCTTCGCAGGCAGCCAGCGCCCGGTTGACTTCGTAACCGAAGTCGACATGCCCGGGGGTATCGATCAGATTGAGTTCGTAAAGGATTCTGTCAGTGGCGGTGTACATCATCCGCACGGCAGAGGCTTTGATGGTCACACCCTTTTCACGTTCCAGTTCCATGCTGTCGAGCACCTGCTCTGTCGTATCCCGGTCCGAGATGGTGCCGGTCATATGAAGCAGGCGGTCGGCAAGCGTTGACTTGCCGTGGTCGATATGGGCAATAATGCAAAAGTTGCGAATGTTTGATTCCGTCATCTTTGGAAGTATACCCGATTTTAGGCTTATACACTCCCTGACCAGGCGGCGGAAAGGTATTCCTATTTTACAATGAAACAGTAGAAGCTAGGTGGAAACTGCAGGGTTTTGATCATGGTTTCCCGTATTCATTCTAAGCACGAAATACACGAAACACACGAAAGCTGTAAGTTGAGTTGAGCGTTATTTGTGAAATCCAACCACATAATTTGTCTTTGCGAGGTGGACAAAGTCCACCGTGGCAATCCCCAAGATGATCTGAACAGCAACCCAACTTACTTACAAGCTTGACAAGTAATTATGAAACAATCGTAGGCTGGGTTTCGGAAAGATCCGCTCAGCCCAAGCTACGACTAGGCTTTGATGTTAGACAGTAAATGCATAGAAAAAAAATACGATACTGACAATAACTAAAATATCCCACTAACCAGGTTTTTGTATCCCTCCATTTTCACCCAATTATCCATTTTCCTTTGCTCGTCAGGGTCATTACTGGATATAGTTGCTTCCTCTCTCGTACGAAATAGTCTTCTAAATTTCCGTAAAAATGGAGGAGGATACTTATTCCCTTTTAGGAGATATATACCATCTTTTATAATTAATGCTCCGAGTAGAACAAATAAAGGAGAAAAAAGGATTATTGAATTCTTATCCGAATTTTCCATGTAATTCCTTTCTTCGTATTATAGGAGCGGGTAGGTTGGGTTGAGGCTTTTCGCAAAACCCAACTCAACCATCATAACCTTCAACCGCTCTTCCGCCGACAACATCGTCTGCACCTGTCAACTTATCCACCTCATTAACCCCATTCTTTTTGCAATCTATGAAATACGACCGTCTCCCGGGGAGTATATTTCACCAGTATTCCATTATTTTATAGGAGAAATAAAATCATATTATGAGTAGGATTTCGCAAGTTCCTCCCAACCACAACCTACGACTACAACTAAACGCCACACGAATTAAACGAGATTGCAAGTTGACAATCAAGAATCGAATTACTATAATTTATTTGTTCTTGTAAGTAAGCAGTAACATGTTTCGTTTCATAAACCTCCGAATTCACGGACTCCTACAGGGATACGTGAACGTTAGGTATGGGGAGCAATTCCCATTACCCGCCAGCTTGCGAAGGAGGGCTAACCCGGTCATGACCGACCGGATGATGCTCTTTGAGTTGCTGGTTTTTTTATTTGGAGGTCCTACCACCAACAACATCATTTCCCCACAAATAAAACCCAAACACAAATAAAGGAGAAAAACCATGTGGATTACGCGCGTGAATATGACTGATCGAACTGTTACTGTTGAACCTGCACCAAAAGCATACAATACGCTGGCTGGCAGGGGATTGACATCCACCGTAGTTGCAAAAGAAGTTCCACCCTTGTGCCACCCACTAGGACCCAATAATAAGCTGGTATTTGCAGCAGGAATAGTTTCCGGCACATCTGCACCAACCTCTGCCAGAATTTCTGTTGGGGCAAAATCCCCCTTGACTGGCGGTATCAAAGAATCAAATGCCGGTACTTCCTGGGCAGCTGACCTGGCTGTCATGCAGATCAAGGGTTTGATCGTTGAGGGACAGCCCAAGGAAAAAGGAAAGTATTGGGGAATTTACGTCACGATCAAAGACGGAAAGCCAAGTTTTGAATTCTTCGATGCACAGGAATACACCGGTAAACCTTTACCAGAGGTATTCCCCAAGATCTATGAACGCTTCGGGGAGAAAATATCGATCTGCAGTATGGGTATGGCAAGCGAGCACGGCTACAGCAACTCGGGTATCGTCTTCAATGATCAGTCCAAGCATGCCAGCAGATATTCTGGCCGCGGGGAACTCGGAGCCGTGATGGCCAGTAAAGGATTGAAGTTTATCGTCCTAAATCGTGATGGCGCCAAAGGGTGTCGAAATTGTAGATCAGGCACTGTTTGATCAAGGCCGCAAGAAGATGATCGATGCACTGCGCACTCATGCCATTACCAAACCAAAAGGTGGATTGAATTCGTATGGAACCGCCATATTGGTTAACATCTTGAACGAAGCAGGCGGCTTGCCTACGCGCAATTTCACGAGCGGACGGTTCGAAGGTGCCCCCAAGATCGCGGGGGAAGCCATTTTTGAGAACAATAAACAACGGCTGGGCAAGGAGCTTTACAATCACGCCTGCAGCCCTGGTTGTATCATCCAGTGTTCCAACAGTTATTACAAGCCGGATGGTTCATGGCATACCTCCTGTATTGAATATGAATCCGACTGGGCTTTCGGTGCAGACTGTGGTATCGATGATCTGGATTCAATTGCAGAATTGAATGAATTGTGTAACAACTACGGTCTGGATACGATTGAAACCGGTGTCACCATCGGTGTAGCCATGGAAGGCGGATTGATCCCATTTGGAGATGCCAAGGGAGCCATCAAGCTGGTACACGAGATTGGTAAGGGTACCCCAACCGGTAGATTGTTAGGCAATGGTGCTGCAACCGCAGGACGGGCATTCGGAGTTACACGTGTACCAGTCGTCAAAGGACAGGCCATGCCGGCTTACGAACCTAGAGCTGTCAAGGGTATCGGTATCACATATGCCACCACTACCATGGGCGCAGACCACACAGCCGGATACACCATTGCCCCTGAAATTCTGGGTGTAATGGGCAAGCAGGACCCGCTCAGCCCGGAAGGAAAAGCTGCCCTGAGTAGAGCATTCCAGGCGACCACAGCATTCATCGACTCATCCGGGCATTGTCTATTCATTGCCTTCGCCATTCTAGATATCGCGAGTGGTTATGAAGGGATGATCGAGGAAGCAAATGGAGTATTGGGTACTAACTGGAAAGCGGAAGATATTCTCAAATATGGTGGAGATATCCTCAAGATCGAGCGTGCCTTCAATGAGGCAGCAGGAATCGGTAAAGAAGCTGACCGGATGCCCGAATTCATGCTTACTGAACCTCTTCCACCGCATAACCAGGTATTTGACGTACCGGATTCAGCGCTTGACTCGGTGTATGGGGAACTATAACATCTGCATTAATAAGATCAAGGCTGCTCCTTGCGGAGCAGCCATTTTTCTATTTAGCCAACTAATTATTATTGGTGAGCTATGCCCAGAATTATAAAAAACAATGACCATCAGATCACCTTACCCGCGGATTTTATCGAGAGGCGCAACCAACAATCCACTATGGAATACTGGTTGGATGAGCGGGAAGGTGACCTTTTACTGCATCCACGCATTCCGGATGTAAATAAGCTGTATATAGAGGCAACAACTGGTTGCAACCTGCAATGTTCCACATGTATCCGAAACGAGTGGAGCGATCCCCTGGCGCCGATGCAAAAATCAACCTTCGAAAAGATCGTCGAGAGCCTGGATGGACTACCGGACCTAAAGCGGGTGGTTTTCACAGGTTTCGGAGAACCGCTGACCCACCCGCATATTTTGGAAATGATCGCTGCAATCAGGGAACATCACATTGATGTCACAGTAGGAACAAATGGCTTACTGCTAAAACCCAAAATAGCGGAGGAATTGATCCGAATGGGAGTTGATCGGGTGATGGTTTCCATCGACGGTGGAGAACCTGATACCTATAAAAACATCCGGGGAGCTTTGCTTTCACAAGTCATCCAATCCATCCGCGATTTGAATCAGATCAAACACGACATGAAATCTCTTATCCCGGCAGTGGGTGTCGAGTTTGTAGTGATGAAGAGTAATCAGGGCGAGTTGGGACAATTGGTTGAGCTCGCGAAAAACTTGAATATCTCGCGGATTCTGGTCAGTAATGTTCTCGCCTATTCTCGTGAAATGCTGGATCAGAAGCTTTATAGCTACGAACCGATCCAGCCTTTCAAAAGCAGCGGGTGGGCTTTGCGCTCAGGAGCTTGGGTCACCTGGGCAACAATGGAACATCCACACATGCACTGGGGCGCGGAACGGAAATGTAAATTCGTCGGTGATAAGGCAGTGGTGGTTGGTTGGGATGGTAAAGTGTCTCCCTGTTATGCCCTATCCCATAATTATCATTATTACGCGATTGATGGAATACAAAAAAAGGTTAGCCGCTATATTTTGGGAGATGTCAACGAACAATCCATTGCAGATATCTGGATGACGGAAGAGTATACACGTTTCCGCTCCGATGTGCGTTGTTTTTATTTCCCCTCCTGCCCGGATTGTGACCTGCGAGAAACTTGTGATCTACGAAAACTGAATGAAGGCTGCTGGGGATGGAATCCGTCATGTGCAGACTGTTTGTGGGCTCAAGATATAATTAAATGTCCTTGATAGAAGAATTATGAAAATTAAAGTGAAACTATTTGCAAACCTGGTCAAGTTTTCGCCTAATCCCAAGTACTCTGGCGCACCTTTTCTTTACGAAATGAAAGACGGGATGACATTTGCTGACCTTATTAATGATCTACAACTTCCTGAGGAAGATGTGAAGATCCTATTTGTGAACGGGATTATTTGTGAAAAAGATAGAGTTCTGCAGGAAGGTGATGAAGTGGGAATTTTCCCGCCAGTGGGTGGAGGGTCAGGAGGACGATGATCACAATTAATACATGGTTATATGGTCCGCTTGCTCGCTATGCCGGCGATCAAAATCAGGTGGTATTCGCTAATCCGCAAGTTGAACTGCCTGAAGGCAGTACTATTCAGGATTTATTGGACACCCTTCACTTACCTACAAAAGAACGCGGAATCACCTTCATTAATGGAGAATTGAGTGCGATGCCGGGATTGCAGCCGGATCTTATGCGGACCCTTTCAGACAATGACCGGGTGGCATTATTCCATTTGAAGGCTATGTATCCATTTCAATATCGGCACGGTCTACCACTTGCAGAGGAATTTTCTGAAGCCATGCAAGCCAGCAAGGATGGAGGTTTGCATCATACTTATGGGGATACTGAGGAGTAATCCTGTATTCTTTGTGATGTTCACCTGATGTAAATTGAATCCATTATGGGAATAACAGAGATTCTTCGCTCGTGTAAATCTGGGCTAAGAATGACAGAATCCCGCCAAGCGATCGAGCAATCCCCAACCAAATAACTTGTCTTTGCGACATCGTGCCCGTAGGGTAGCTGAGCGCGGCAATCCCCAAGATTATCTAAAATAAATTGTCCATCTATTTATGTGTTGTTACTATTGACTCCGCTCAACCCAGCCACCCTCTCAATATAGTTACCTATGATACAAAATGAAGAAACCTACTTCCGTATCCGGTAAAATAATCCCATGAATACACAACGAGTCTTATGCCATGAGCTTCGCAAGTGTCTATCCCTTTTTAATTGCCAAAGCGGAGAAAAAAGGACGGACGAAATCAGAGGTCGATGAGGTCATCCGCTGGTTGACAGGCTACAGCCAGGATGAATTGAATACTCAGTTGGAAAAACAGACCAACTATGAGACCTTCTTCGCGGAAGCCCCGCAAATAAATCCCGCGAGGTCTTTGATCAAGGGAATGATCTGCGGAATTCGCGTGGAAGAAATAGAAGAACCTACCATGCGTGAGATCCGCTACCTGGATAAGCTGATCGACGAACTGGCCAAGGGAAAAGCCATGGGGAAGATTTTGAGGGAGTAAATTCGTGAGTTGGATTTCGCAAAATCCACTCATCCACAACCTATATCTTGAAAATATCGCAGAATTCCACACGTCGGGTGCATATCATCCCGATGATTTTGCGGGAGGTTTTGTTAGACGTTTTTTATTTTTTAAGCCACCTTTGCCACATAATAAGATATTCTTTTTCAGCATCTCGACCTGCTTTGTTTACAACTGTTTCTGCAACATTGAAAAATGCTCTTTCAAGTTCAACAAATTGCACATCAAATGGATTAAAAGAAATGAACATGACTTTCACTAGCCCAGGATAAATTGTAAAAATCATAATCCGATCCCATCTTCGGGAACAGAGTTCGTGCCATGAAATATATCCAATTGGCAAAGAATACTATCCAGTGGATCTATCCAGCTTTTAGGTAATTTTGTTTGAACAATAGATGACGAAACATTGTACATGTTGTGTGCATACACCAAATGCGATACGATAACAGCTAGGAAGATGAAGCACTACAATTCTAGCAGGCAAACCAAAAGCATAGAATGTTTACTGCCCACATATGGTCAACCATTTGTTCACGAACAGAACAATTCCTTAACAGGGTGCCATCCGATTCGCCAATCATTCAACCCTAATTCCAGATTTGACCGTAAAGTAAGAATTTCGATGCGAGCAGCTACTTTTGCCCTGACTAGTTTGCTGGAAAATGGCAGAAGTTCCGTGATATCGCCGCGATTCAATAATTCTTGGATGTCTGGAAATTCCTCAAGTTCTGAAAGAATATTTTTGTAGCTTAGAAAAATGATTCCCCGCGCGAATTAATTCCAAGTAATACCGAATTTCTTGCTTGACTTCTGGCAAGCAACTCAAATTGTGTTTTACAAACTCTTGTAAATCAGAAGTTTGCTTTTGTATGAACTCGCCTAAATTAAATGTCATTGAAAATACCTTTGTGAATAAAAGATAGCGGCTAACAGCTGGCGTTATGCCCCTTCGGGGACAAGGGCAGGACTTGGCGGACAAAACCACCAGACGCCAAATCCACCGTTAGAGGCCTAAATCCCCGAAAGTGCAAGCCGCGCCCGCACTTGTCCGGTGTATATCACCCCGATAGATTCTACTGGACGCGGTGTTGGGCGTATTGATTTCAGGTGTACTTCGCCGATAGGTGATCATACAAATTAGTAGTCAAATATTTTAGTTCATTGCAGAATGTTTGTGGTGTACGTCTAGCTCGTTTTTATTCAATGTCCTTTACTCTGGCTCTCAGAATAATTAGATCCTTGAAATATTGTATTCCTCAATTCTATATCAAACAAGGAGAATTTGGACACGATGCCCTTAAAGGCATACGTTTCATTTAAACGGATCCATTTAGTACCCTCAAGCAGGAAAGACCCCTCCTTTTCTCCCAATTCCACCTGATGAGCATCCTCTACCAAAAGAGTTACCTGTCGCGGTCTATTTTCGACCAAGCTTTCTCCACTAGCAAGGGTGACAATAAAAAAACAGTTTGCCCGCCTGTGGATGAATACTAACTCCATCAAATCTCCCTTTTTCCTTAATACACCTCCCTTGATAGGTGTCCTCCCATTGCTTCCAATCCTTCTCCTGGGTAACATTGGCAGGTACATTTCTATAAAGCTCACCAATGTCGACATAGATCGTTTGAGCAGAATCGGGATCTTTGGCTTCCAATATGGCATGGTAGAACTCACGACTCGCGGCTAGATCCTCGTTGCCGTTTTGGTCGATCACAACCATGCTCATTTTTAGAGTTAGGTTTTTGGCAACGAGGCTTTGATTGAAGTTCGAAGTCTGCCGACATGGACGTGAAGATGATTACAGTTTCCACACAATCCTTGTTGATATCAAAAAATGGATTCCTTTTCTTTATTACAGGGCCTTTGTAACCAGGCTGCCCTCCACTAGGCCCCATTTTGAAAGAAAGATTTTTAAGCGCATCTTTCGGCAGGTGAGATAGGGGGCCTATAGATGCAAGGAAGTCGTCCATTGGATGTGTTAAATTACTACGAAGAGGCTTAGAGAAGAACAGCAATCAAAAAGGGCTCTACGTTGTAGAAAGTTGTCAGCAAGCGGTAGCGATTTTCATTGTCCTCTATACCGGCATACTTCAGGTGACCGCTGGCGCACGAGATATGTACGCCATTCCGGCCACGGATACAACGAGATAAACAGGCGCATTGGTAAAATTCGTATCTAACTCGCCTAACTTATACGAGCCATCACCCTGCAATACCCAAGCCATCACTGCCAGATAACATCGAACCGTATATTGCTGCCTCGCTAGCTTGGGAATTTGTTGGATACCCTGTTTCTGTTCAATCCGGATGGCAAGCTCGAGACCGCGCTCGACCATCTCCCTAGGAAGGGATAGTTCCTTGTTCTTACCTTCTGCGACAATCAGATTTCCTGTTTGAGAATCCTTATCCATTTTGCTTTACTCTTATTCCTGCTGTTTTAAGCTATTCAACAGCATTTTAGCATCCAGAATCTGTGTTTGAAGATCCTTAGCCATGTCATCCAATAGATTGCGTCCATCCCGCTCAGCCTGTTCCACCTTGCCTAATAACTTATAAAGATCGGAATTTTTTAGTTCTCCAATTCTTTTCTCGATTTCCTTTATCCGGCGTTTGATCTGGACAATTTTCCGTTCCAGTTGCTCCGATTCTTTTGATCCTTCTTCTTGCAAGAAGGATTTTTCATCACTATGCTCCCATTCATACAGGATTTGCTCCAGAGCTTGTTTGTCCCCTATTTTATAAGCCGCATTAGCACGTGCCATTAAATTTGTGCGAAACGCACGCTCGGCCTCATTCACTGCCATATCAGGATGAATGGTTTTTGCCACCTTGCGAAAAAGAATTTTTATCTCTTCCGTGGGAGTGTAGGCATGCTCCTCCTCCTGCCTTGTTTCTTCATTCACTGCCTCCTGCGAGGCCCTCGGCTTTTTTCTCCGCCCTTTGGAAACCTTGCTGGTATTTTTCATCGGGATGTAATCGGAGTAATTCCTTGGCGATTTCACTCTCGAGAAAAATGCCACTATCCGGAGGAAAATCCCCACAGTTCTTGCATAGCGCTTTTCAAATACCGAAAGTTCGTTTTTCAAGGGTCGCAAGTTCCAACTCTCTTTCGGCAAGCTCTATGGAGAGTCTCTCAAACTCCGTCTCTTGGTTTACAAGATACTGTTCAGATTGCTTGGAATTAGAATGGGTTGAATATGTCATTCTGCCTCGACTTACAAGCTGTCACATTACTATGCTCTATTTGCGCCTAACGGCAGGCGTTATACCCCTTCGGGAACAAGGGCGGGTTGTGG
>CAWHEB010000009.1:0-7818 GCA_963828285.1 uncultured Chloroflexia bacterium | reverse complement strand
GTTTTTCGGGTAAGGGATGGGCACGAATGGGGATATCTTTGCTTCCATGTCATTCAATACAACTTTATGATCCGCCCTTACTTCGGGAGGGCGCGGGCAGGGAATCGCCTTGCCGTTGACGATATCCTGAACAACATCCAGCAGTTCGTGAACACCATCTGCCCGTGAGGCGGTCATGGGGATCACTCTTAATCCGAGTGCGGCTTCGAGAACATTGGGTTCCACCTGGATCCCTTCTTGTTGGGCAACATCCATCATATTCAAGGCGACTACCAGCGGAGCATCCAGCGCCGCCAATTCGGCGACCAGATACAGACTCCGTTCAAGGTTTGCAGCGCTAACCACCGCAACCACAACGGATGGTTTTTCCCTAAGAATGAACTCCCGGGCGATCACTTCGTCCGGAGAATTTGCTGTAAGGCTGTATGTACCGGGAAGGTCTACGATCCGGTAGGACTGATCGCCTAGAGCAAAGGTACCCTCACGATGCTCAATTGTCTTCCCTGGCCAATTGCCTACGTGCTGATTTAATCCGGTCAATAAGTTGAATAATGTGGACTTACCCATGTTAGGCTGCCCGGCAAGTGCTATCATGGGATTTTTACGATCAAGATCCAGGAGATCGAAAGAAGGTGTTACAGAAGAACTGTGACAATCACCCATTTTCACCACGTAAAACCATAATTTTAGCTGCTTCACCGCGTCCTAAAGCCACCCTCGTTCCGCGGACATAGACGATCAATGGTCCTCTTCCGTAATTCTGGACCATGTTGATCATCACTCCCGGGGTGAACCCCAGAGATACAAGGCGGTTATTGGTTGTACGGCCACCACGGAAATCCAATATTGTACCTGATTCTCCAGTCGGCATATCTGATAACGCAAGCTGCTGAGTGGTTTCTGGCAAGATGTTCTCCATTGAAGATGATATAATAAATGTATAACGAAAAAAGTTATAGTATGCTAATAACTAATATTAGTATACAATAAAAACTGGAATTGCCCCATGACAAATGTCACCAATTTTCATTCAAAAGAAATAATCGGATTAAGTTCTACGATCCAGGATTATCTATCCCTGATCTATGTGATGGAACGCGATGATGAACCGGTTGTTGGGTCCCACCTTGCCGACCTTTTAGGTGTCACACCACCCACTGTGACTAACACTTTGAAGCGGATGGTCCGTGATGGTTTGATTACCATGACTAAATCAGGTACACATCTGACAGAGACAGGATGGGATGCAGCCAGAGTGATCATGCGCCGACACATGTTGATGGAATGGATGATGTTCAAAACACTGCCATGGTCGAAATTGCATAGCGAGGCTCATCACTTGGAGCATGCCATCTCCTCGATGACTGAGACCGCTTTGATGGAGCAGTTGAATAACCCCCAGACCTGCCCTCACGGAAACCCGCTGCCGGGAAGTGAACAAGCTGTAGCGAAATGGATAAAATTAACCGAAATTCAGGTAGGAAAAACTGCAATTGTCAGGCGGATCCATGAATTAGCTGAAGAGAATAGTGAATTGCTAAGTTATTTTGAACTCAAACATATCATTCCTGATGTAAAAATTACGGTTAAAGAGATTCTGCCTTTCAATCAAACTATAACCATAGAAGTTAAAGATCAATTGGTGACTTTGGGAAACCAGGCAGCAAAGTATATCTTCGTTGAAATTTGATGATTTAAACATTTTCCTTACAACTATCAACAAAACCTGACTGGATGACCAGTATCAAAACTCCCCCTATGGCAGGGGGAGTTTGATATATAAGTTTTATGATTAATTCAGGCTGACCATACCCGTTCCCTCACTCAGGAGGAATCATGAAAAAACGGAAACTTTATCCACTTGCCGTACTCTTTGCAATTTTTCTCTCACTTACGATATATATTTACTCCCTGCCTGATCTTGATAGGGAATATGCCCTCAGGTTGTTGTCCTTGGGTGAATCAGATGTCAAAGACTATATGAGGTTTCCGGTTCGTGAAATACAGAATCCTGATCGAGCGATTATGCTTGCCAGCGATCCGCATCCGGAGTGGTTTCTATCTATAACGTATATGGCCAATGGTAAGAAATACCAATCCAGTGTGGATGAGCTGATGACCAGTCTTCAGACACAAGCGTTGATCGTGATCCAAAATGATCGGGTAGTCTATGAGAAATACTATAACGGTTACCAACGGGATTCAATCGTTACTTCTTTTTCGTCTGTAAAGTCATTCAATTCCGCTATGATCGGTATCGCGATCGATCAGGGATTGATCAATAGCGTCAATGATCCCATCATTCAATATCTTCCCGAATTGAAAGGCCGCGGATTGGATGAAATGACGATCCGGGATCTATTGTTGATGTCATCAGGGATCAAATACGTTGAAGATGAAAACCTATTCCCTCTTTTGGGAGTACCTTTCTCTGACGATGCCAAAACATACTATTATCCTGATCTGCAATTGCTTGCCCTCAAAGAAGTAAAGCACGGAGATGAGACGATCGGGAAATATATGCATTACAACAATTACCATCCCATACTCGAAGGTATGATCATTGAGCGGGTCACAGGGATGCCAGTAGCGAAGTATCTTAAGCAAACCATTTGGCAGCCAATGGGAGCAGAATACGGTGCTTCCTGGAGTTTGGACAGCATGAAGACCTCATTTGAGAAAATGGAGAGTGGACTCAATGGTCGGGCAATCGATTTTGCCAGGTTTGGGCTGCTCTACCTGCACAAAGGCAACTTGAATGGGAACCAGATCGTTACTGAAAAGTGGGTAAAAGAATCAACATCTCCGGATCCCAACGATAACCGTGAATGGCCGTCCTGGCCGGAATACCGTAAGAATGGCGGTTACTATAAGTATCACTGGTGGGGAAATGTCCGGGATAATGGACATTTTGATTACACTGCCGCCGGGAATTTTGGACAATACATTTACGTCTGCCCGCAGAAGAACCTGGTGATCGCCCGTTTTGGAGAAGACGATGAACCAGTGGATTCTTTCAGAGATGTGCTTTATGCGCTGGAGGAAATGGTACCGGAGGATTGACTTGGTTTTATGCTGGAAAAAATTTAGTGGAGCCAGCTTAATTGCAACCCATTGATTATTATCCCAATTAAACCCCAGGCTGTGCCAAGAATTGCTCCTGCCAGAACGTCTCTTGGATAGTGTGCTCCAACATACATTCGAGTAATTCCAACCAATAAGGCCACTGCGTATAGCGGAATTCCAATCCAAAAAAAAGAATGAAATTGTTGGGTTAAGATTGTCGCCAGGAAAAATGATTGACTCGTATGTCCACTGGGAAAGGATCGACCTATGGCTCGAAAACCGACTATTCGGGTTTGGGTCAATCGGATAAATGGCCGTGAACGGTTAGCCAGGAATTTGAGTAATTCTACAATTACCCATAATGACAATGTCCCAATCATGAGATCATATGATAAGCGACGATTATTTAATAAATAAAAAACAATAATGATGGACAGGGCGCCGAAAAAACTGCCTATCTGTGTAAAACCCAACATCGATCTGTCCAACCATATCGGACGAGATCCCTTTAAATTAAAGAATAAAAACCCCCAGGAATCAAATTTTTGACCTGCCGACCAAACCAGTGATATAGCAATCAAACAGAAAACAAGTAACAAACCTGCCAATATTTTATTTGCCAGCAAACCATACCAAAATGCTATTCTGATGTACGCTGGTAGCAGTAAGACTACGATCAACAAACCTGCACTGATACCCATCAAACGTGAAATCGGTGGATTATCTAATACCCATTGATTTAGTTTACTGATTTTTTCGCGAATTTTTATTCTTGGTGGTTGATCCATTTATCTATACTTCGACCTTTACAATCCCTATTTTAGGCGACCTCTTGCGATTCCCCCACCATCATGGCAAGCGCTTTTCGCCTGATCTTAATAATTACTTTTCCTTCTCCTAAAGGTGATCCATCAGCCATCACATGCATGGGAGGTTGAGTATCTATAGTAATCTTCCGAACATGGTAATGTTGGATGCGTTCATCTTCTGGTTTTCCATCACCGACACCTTGGAAAACATATGCCAGGAGTTCCAGTTTGGAAAGATCAGCGAAAAATAGGATGTCTAGCAATCCATCCTTAAATGCATCTTTAGCTCCAACTTGATAATGAAGACCAATATGAGGCATATTCGAAACCAATACTACATGACCCAAACTGTGGATTTCTTTTTTGTTTTCCAAAACTAGATGGATATCTGCAGGTGGAGATGAAGTGAGTGTCGAAATGAAATCCGGTAAACGTGCTAAATTTCCATGCTGAATATCATCCGCTGAAGGAAAAAGGGAAGATACAAGGCCTACCGAGCAAACTTCAAGGAATGGGGTCGATGTTTTTCCACATGTGGCCATACCCACATCAACTTTAATACGCCTTCCATTCCTGATAATCGCAATAGCATCCGGAATGTGATTAGGTATCCCCAAACTTAACGCTGTATTATTTTGGGTACCCAGAGGAATAATACCCAGGGTGGCATCTGTGCCAGCAAGAATTCTGGTCACGGCAGAAATTGTTCCATCACCACCACAAACTACAAACAACCGGATACCCTGTGAAAGAGCAGCGTTTACCACTCCGGGCAAATCACAGCCCGGTTCGATCAGAAATGGTTCAGGGGTTATCTTCCAAAATTGCATTTCGTGGATCACATCCATTAATTGGACAGGAGAGTCTCCGCTAGCTCCTGCACCTGGATTGAATATGAGTTTGGCGTTGATCCGGTGTTTGTTTTTTACCAGCGGATTACTATTGGAAAATTGGGTCATAATTTCCTTGCCCTTTTACAATCCGGGATTATCTTCAATTTGGTTTGGCTAAATTTTGAATTCTGTCTCGCGACTGAAATAATCCCCGCACTCCAGCATTTGAATGTTTTAGGGTCATACCTAATATTTTATTCAACGATTACTTATTACATTTTGCCAGCATTTAAAAACAGTTAGATTCAGCATAACATCATACTGCCCCTTGTACTATAGGATATATCAAAAAGTGATTCCGAATACAGGAGAGTCCAAATTATTGGACCATCATTATGCTAATTGGCATGGTTAAGTATTTCGAGTAATTCATTTGTAGACAACGATACCCGGTGATGGTTGAGACCCTGACCGATCCGGACGATCTGAGGGGCAATGACCCCGTTTTCGGAAATAAGTTTACGATGCTCAAAGAATTGATGAATGGGGGAGTTTGAAATAATTCGGCCTTGATGGAGCAATATAACCCGGTCAGAATTCCCGGCAATAAAATCCATATCATGAGAAATCAATATCACAGTTTTTCCTTGTTCGCGCAGTCCTTGTAAGACTTCTTGGAGCAGGTTAATTTCTCCTGCGTCCAAGTTTGCAGTCAGTTCATCGAAGACAATGATCGGTGTGTCCATTGCGATGGCTGATGCAAACCCGATCATTTTTCTACCGGTGTATCCAAGATCCAAAGGATTCTGTTCCGATCTGTCGAGTAAACCTAATTTCTGTAATGATTTATGAACCAGATCATCCACTTTCGCATAGTGATATCCCAGATTGCGCGGACCAAAAGCGACTTCTTCACTGATCGTCCGGCAAAAGATTTGCTCATCCGGGTTTTGGAAAACATAAGCCACCCTTTTTGCCAGTTCTGTTGTGGTTTGTTTTCTGGTATTCCAATCTCCTATCCAGACATCACCCATATTCGGATGCAGTAATCCGTTTAGATGTTTGCCGAATGTGGATTTTCCAGAGCCATTTTCTCCGATGACCGCAATCCTTTCACCAGACTGAATGACGGTGGACACATGATCAAGAGCCGGGATTTTACTAAGATACGAAAAGCTAACATTATCCACAACGATCTTCATGACTTTTCTTTTCCTTTCATTACTCGACCAAGACTGAAACCCGCAACAGTCTCTTCCAACGTTACAGGTAATGGAAGATCTTTTGGCCAAAATCCCTGAGTTGCTCCATATTCAGCAATGCGAGTGTAAGGCTGTCTGCCGATGCCAGTGCGCTCCAGTATAGGTGATGAAAGTACCATAGCAGGGGAACCATCCAAAACTAATTCGCCATGATCAAGAGCAATGACTTTATCTGCGTACTTTGCCATCCATTCCAAATGATGACTAGCGAGTACGACAGTCTTTCCATTACGAGCTTGGTGGTGAATGATCTCATTGATTGCCTGGTTACCTGCGGGATCAAGCATGGATGTTGGTTCATCCAATAGCAGAATAGTAGGTTCAAGAACGAGAATGGATGCTAGCGCTAATCTCTGCTGTTGACCACCAGAAAGGGAAAAAGGATTTCGGTCTGGTACTTCATCCAACCCGACCAGTTTTAATACATTATTGATGCGCATAGGCATCTCGGACTGCGAAATCCCCAGGTTTTCCAGCCCCCAGGCTATCTCTTCAAAGACTGTATAACACATCCCAGATAATTGATTGACCGGGTTTTGCAAAACCAAACCGACCCTACCGGCAAATTCTCCAGCGGCGTTCTTACTCGTATCCATGCCATCAATCACCATTTGTCCATCCATGTTTCCATGAAAAAGAGATGGGATCAAACCAGCCAGCGACCATAATAAACTGGATTTTCCCGCACCACTTGCTCCGATCAATCCTACCAATTGTCCACTTTCAATATTCAGGGAGATATTTTTTAGCGCTGGGGTAGGTGAACCTGGATATGTGTAAGAGTACTGATTGATTTCGATTTTTACCATTCAGATCCTTAATCTCCCGAGGAGAGACAGCAGAATGGCAACGAAGATCATACAGATTTGAGAAGATATTGGAAACGCGTATCTGTTAGTTTGTTCAAGTGTGTCTTTTTTGTCGGAGATGTAAAACCGCGAACTTCCAAGGCAAGCGATCTTTCTTCCACATCGATCAGACTGCTGAAGATCAACGGGGAGATCAGCGGAACAAGTGCTCGGATTCTTGTGAACACATTGCCCTGTGTTTTCAATCCGCGGGATTGCTGTGCAAACTGGATCGATTTAACACGTTCAGATAAACGAGGGAGAAGCAGCAATGGACTTCCCAGAAGGTAGGCTAGTTTATTGGACATTCCCAATTCTGTCAGAGCTTGAATCAAATGATCAGGTTTAGTGGAAAACACTAATACGAAGGAAGATGCTAAAGCAGAAAACAATCTGATGATGATGATTTCAGCAAATTCCAATCCTTCTTTTCCGATGGATAGCGGTCCCAAGGTAATGAGAACTGTTTGGTTGGCTGGATTGAAGAATCCATGTACCAACAGCAAAACGATCGAAAAAGGAGCTAGCAACCGGAATAATGCCACCGAAGCACGGACTCCCATTCCCGCAGAGATCAGGACAATCAAAGCCACCAACCCCGGGAATATAGAAGAAAACCAAAATGCTTGGTGACTGAAGATAACAACCATGGCTGCAAGACTAAACACCAGTTTGGTAAACGGATGCAGCCGGTGCAGCCATGTATTTCCGGATTGATATAATCCCTGTGTGGGAACTCCCATATTTTTAGTCTGTTACAGCGTTCGCTCGTGGAAAGCGAGAAGTGAATTGCTTGGGTAAACCTTTTACGATTCCCCACGCCAACAAAGCAGTCACTACCTTATCGATCAAATTATCTGAGATCACAGTGATGATGACCGCACTGAAAAGATCTTTTCCGGTTGCCAATAGATAGGCTGTGATGAAGTCTGCTCCGCTGCCAGTTACTCCACCGAACATATATACTCTGATCGGTATGGCAATGATGGAGAGGGCAATA
>CAWHEB010000008.1:0-265461 GCA_963828285.1 uncultured Chloroflexia bacterium | reverse complement strand
AACCCACCGGCTGGATAAAACCGATCCAGCCACCTCCCTTGATAAGGGAGGCAAAACCATTCCCTACCACACACCCGGTATCAACCTGTATTTCACCTTCTGCATGTATTCCGGATAACCATTCAAGTCACGAGAAAGAACCTTCTCCTCGTTGAGGATGCGTAAGACCAGCACTGGAAAAACCCAAACAGCCGGGATCAGCGCCCAGTAGGATCCCAATGCCAGGGGAGTGATGGAATACATCAATAACACTCCCAAATACATCGGGTGCCTAACTACGGCATACGGTCCCGTGGAGATCACTGTCTGTTCTGTCTCCACTTCCACCACCCGCGAGGCGAACCGGTTTTCGCGGAAAACGAAGAGAATAAAAGTGTAACCGGTGAGAACGAGGATGTCGGCAGTGATGACCAGCCAGAGCGGTACATGCGACCAGCCGTAGCGGAAGTCGAAGCCCGGCAGAAGGAATTGCACCAAGAACGGGATGTATGCCAGCGTGATGATCCTTTTTTGCTCGGCTTCACGTTCCCGCATCCGCATTCTGCGCTCGATCAGTTCCGGGGATTTTCTAATCATGTAGGATAGCGCGATCGCTGCAGGTACGATAATTACAACCATATACACCCAGGCCTGCCAGTATGCAAATGTACCGGCTGGCCAAAAGAAGATCACACCCAACACAATGAACGCCCCGAGAAACCGGGTTGAGATCATTTTCGCCAGTTGATTTTGCGTATAATGAGCAGTCATTTTTTCACCCTCCCCATTTATTGCTGACTTCTACCACACTCCCGGTATCAACCTATATTTTACCTTCTGCATATATTCCGGGTAACCCTTCAAATCGCGGCTGAGGACTTTCTCTTCATTGAACATCCTGGCAGCCAGCACCGGGATGATGAGCAAAGCAGGAAGCATTGCCCAGTATGATCCAAGTGCCAGCGGAGAGAACACATACATGAGGGTGACACCTGAATACATCGGGTGCCGCACAAGACTGTACGGTCCGCTGCTGATGACGGTCTGTTCCTTTTCCACTTCCACCACTCTGGAGGTGTAGCGGTTCTCTTTGAACACCAGGAACACAATCAGATATCCGATCAGCACGATCACATCCGCGGCGATGACCATCCACACAGGGACGTGGGACCAGCCAAAGCGGATGTCAAACCCCGGCAGCAGGTATGCGGCAAGCAGCGGGATGGTGGATAATGCGATCACCAGGCGTTGCGTTTTCTCGGGTTCCTTCGTTCTCATCCGGCGTTCGAGCAGCCCCGAATCATTCTTTAGCAGATAGAAAAGGACAAACAGAACGGGGATAAAAATGATCGCGGAAAACAACCACGCCTGCCAGTAGTTGAATGTACCCGCCGGGAGAAAGAACAAGGCTCCCAGAAAGACCACTGATGCGATAAAGCGGGTGACAACCAGGGTCATTAATTTACTTTTGGACATCTGATTTTCTGTCATTGCATTTCCCTCACGATTTCTACCGTACTAGATTCCTAAACATTGTTAGCCCGTCAACAGGCATCATGACTATTTTGAGCCGTTAGAGACTGATTTCAATGGACAACTGTACTATTTTTTCCTGAGAATCATGGATTGAAAATGGAATGGATCCTCAGGCTCAAAATAAACAGTACCAAAAGAGAGAAGGTCAAAAACCTTCATAACTTCAAGGAGGATGCCATCATCGGTGAAGTAGGAAAAAAAGCGTTTGGGGATGTAATGATCCCGCTCGAGAATACCGGCAAATTCATAACCACCGTACATTCCGAGATAAATCAATCCACCCGGTTTGAGGACCCGGTCGATTTGATGCAGGACAATGGGAAATTCCGCTTTGGTCAGGTGGAGCAGCGCATTCAAGGTATAGACCGCATCGAAGGATCCATCCGGGAAAGTCAGATCGGTCATATCCATCACCTGAGCAGAAAGACCTTTCTGTAAACAGGCAGCGATCATGGCTGGAGAAAGATCGATGCAGGTGGTCTTGAATCCGTTTTCCTGAAAGAATAAGGCGTCCCTACCCGGTCCGCTGCCAATTTCCAGCAGGGTCTGTTTCTTTTCATGTTTGAGGAGAGTCAGGAAATTTCCCCGCTCAACGACTTTCCACTCCTGGATCGAGCTGGCATCCCGGTCCTGGGAGTATTTGTCGTATGTATCGCGAAGTTCTTTGTGAAATTGAGATTGGTTTATCGCTGACATAGGCAACCTTGTTATTCGATATGACAGTTCATTATTCTCATATCATAGCTGATAAATATAAAAACTCTCCTGTCAATGGGGGAGTTCATACCTGACCGAGTGGACAGGTTCTGCCAATCATTTCAAGTAGAACTTAATGCAATTCCATCTTACTGATGGATAACCTCTATATAATGAGAAGGAGTCATTTTATCGACTTTGGGGAAAATGGTACATGACCATTACGTTGATCATTCTTCTGATTGCCATCTGTTTCCTGTTGATAGGCCGTCCGCGACCAGATTTGATCGCACTGCTGGCTATGTTAGCTCTGGGACTTTCCGGTGTACTGACTCCACAGGAAACATTCTCGGGTTTCAGCAGATCGGCTGTGATCGCCATCATAGCCATCTTCATCCTGGCAGATGGTTTACGTACGGTCAGGTTTGACCGAAAGAATTGGCGAATGGCTGATCCGTATTGGGGGGAAACGGGAAATCACATTGGTGTTTACCGTAACCTTAGCCGGGGCGGTTTTATCCTTATTCATGAACAATATCGCAGCCGCATCTGTATTGATGCCGGCAATCATTGGCGCTTCAAAAAAGTCTGAGGTCTCAGCTTCCCGCTTGCTGATGCCAATGGCTTTTGGCACCATCCTGGGCGGAATGGCGACTTTACTTACCACCACCAACATTCTCGTGAGTGGAGTACTTAGGCAGCACGATCTGGTTGGATTTGGCCTTCTGGATTTCATCCCGGTGGGATTACCCATTGTTATCGCTGGTATTTTGTATATTGGCTTGCTCGGCAGAAATCTGTTGCCGAAATATGCTCATCCCAATACAGGCAATATTCCGAGTGAGACGGGTGACCTGGATGATGTTTATCATTTGGAAGAGCGTGTCATTCAGGGCAGGGTCTTCCCAGGATCTCCGCTTGTAGGCGTATTGGTAAGGGATAGTCAATTACGAGAGAAATTCAATCTCAATCTGGTTGCCATCAACAGTCACGGAAGGATGATCGAAACCATTTCGCCAATCACGAAAATCAAAGTAAACGATGTCCTTCAGATGATCGGCCGGATCGACTTGATCAATACAGATGAGTTGCAAAAGTGGATCGAGTTATCCACTCCGCAGAGTTACCCGGAAATGGATCTGATCGAGATGGTGTTGGCTCCGCGATCACAATTGATCGGACATACATTAAGGGATGCTCATTTTCGTGAAAAATTTGGAATAAATGTGCTGGCGATCTGGCGGGCTGGTCGTCCATACCGGACCGGTCACGGAGATATGCCACTTCAATTTGGCGACGCGCTGCTCCTGGAAGGCACCGAGACCCAATTACGGGTGTTACAGTCCGAGCCAGAATTTCTAGTCCTCAATAGAAGCACTGAACCTATCAACAGGGTCAAGGCACTATTCTCCTCTGTGATCATGGCAGGTACTTTGATTGCGGTAGCGTTTAGTCCGATGGCCACAGGAGAAATTCTATTGGCTGGTGCGTTGGTTATGGTCCTGTTCAAGGTCCTGGATATGGATCAGGCATATCGGGCTGTAGATTGGAAAAGCGTATTTCTCATAGCAGGTATGCTGCCGCTGGGGATCGCATTAACGAAAACAGGTGTAGCGGAATTACTCAGCAATAATTTGCTGGTGTATTTTGGAAACCATGGCAGCTTGGTTCTGTTAGCCGGTCTAGCAGGGCTGGTGATCATTTTTACCCAGGTCATGAATGGGGCTGCCGTTGCAGCTATCATGGCACCGATAGCTATTCAACTCGCAAATTCATCAGGGATTGATCCGCGGGCGTTGGCTATGGCAGTCGCTTTAGCATCCTCCGTAGCTTTTATCACTCCGCTGGGACATCCCGTGAATGTGCTGGTCATGGGACCCGGCGGTTACAAGTTCCGCGATTACGCCAAGGTCGGAATATTATTGACCCTATTAGTTTTTCTCATCATATTGATTGTTTTGCCTATTTTCTGGAACCTGGGTTAAACAATAGAACTCTAATCACTCCATTATCCGAAAAGTTAATTCACCAACAATCTAGAACTTAACGTGATCCATCTGACCGGCTGGGTTGGGTCCACTTCATACCGGTTCACGAACCATACACCAAATGGATAAGGCATGATTTGGAATAGTCTGGGTATGTGCGAGAGAAAATCCCATTTGCAGATAATAGGCGATATTGTTTTCGTCGTGAGTCTCCAGGTAGATCGGCAAGCGATCAACATCTGCTTTCGCGAGGAGAGGTTGAATGAGGGTCTTCCCCACCCCTTTTCGTTTCCAGTCCGGATGAACAGCCAATCCCCAGAGATAATGATGTGGGCGGTTGAGCATGATCTTCTCGTGGATGCTCTCTGCGAAATTCTCACAATCCATCGAAGTCGCATAATATCGGAATCCAAGGACCAGAGGCGTCGCCAGGTAACCATTCAGGATATATTCCCACAGGGTTATCCTGGTATGATGCGGAGGCAGGGTAAAAATAACACCTGCAAATTCCGGCGTTGAATGGACCTCGCCAAACCGGAAGGCACATCTCAAGGCATTCCGCAGATACCAGGGTAGGTACTTTGCCCGTTTTTCGGGATCAGGGAAACAAAAAGTGAACATCGGATAGTCAAAAAATGAGGAAGCAACAACATCTGCTGCCTGGTTTAATTGATGTTGATCCAGTTTGATGATATTCATCGAGGCCATACGTTATCTTTCATCCGATCTTCTTCTTTTTTCAGGAAAAAACAGTTCCGTATTTGTTGATCATTAAATCACGATATCCACCTTATTTTTATCATAAAATAGATTACAAACTTTACCTCCTGATGTTCAAAAATGTGTCGAAGATTTTATGTAGGAAAAAGTTGGACATATTCTTTCGTATGGAGAACACAGAATGAGCGCTGAATGGATCGTATATAAAGGGAAGAAAATTCTTTACATTGACTATACTGGACTAAAACAACCCGAGTTTATCGAACAAGTAAAAATGGCAACTCAGATTATTGTAGATACAAAATCCAGTGACGTTCTATCTTTATCGAATGTCACAGGCTGCCATTTTAGCAAAGAGCAATTGGAAGTGATCAAACAGCAGGGAGCCATTTCTCTACCTTTGACGAAAAAGGCAGCTGTTGTTGGCGTCACAGGGATTCAAAATGTTTTGTTGTCGGCAGTAAATGCAGTATGGCCAAAGTCAAGAAAACCATTTGACACTGTAGACCAGGCGAAGGATTGGCTGGTCGAGTAAAGAAACAGGAGTGGACAAGTTCCACTCCTGTTTTATTGTTAATATTGTGTGACTTATTTCATTGCGCCTGATCAGAATTACCGTCTGCGTCTGGAGCCAACTCCGACTCCGAGTAATAGGAATAAGATTGCCACTCCGATCAAAAAACCAAGGTTATATTGGCTCCCATCATTATGCACTTCATACATTTGAACATTCGGATTATTAAATGAAATGATGAGTGTTACCGGTGAAATAAGGCCATGCCAGATTCCCATCAATGGTCCAGCTATCCGACCATGGGCATCCGCTTCTTTGACCAACGGGTTGGGACCTGGTGCATAGAACTGCAAGGTAAAGCCAGGAACTACAATACCTCCACTGGGTGTCGGAGTACCTGCTTGCGCAATCGGTAATGGTAAATTGGATTCCGCAGATACAGTATTGGGAACCAAACTCACAACCAAAACCACCATGGTAATTATTAAAGCGAAAACTATAATTTTGTTTTTCATTTCAATCTCCAAAAAGTTTTTATCTACCAGAGATGTTATCCACCCTAAGTGTCAATAATTCTGAAGCTTTGGTCTTCTCAACAGCCATCCCGGCAAGATTATCCGCTCGAAATGTATGGATAAATCCGACATAGGAGAGTAACACAGCAAGTATTGTCACCGGAATTCACTCGGGCAATATAATATTACCCGGTGTGTCATTCGAGCACATCCATCCATAGGGGAGAAACTCCCTCCACCTGTTGGGGGAGAGAGTTGTATGGGTCTTATTTGATATCAGACAATTTTGAGTTTGGGTTTGTTTAGGCAGGTTTATTCGACTGAGATCTTGAATTTCACCCGGTCCGCTTTGCATATGGATTTCATCACCTCACGGGCAGTCATTGCACCGCTGGGGAGTCCGCCGCCAGCCTGGACCCATTGCCCAACCATGTAGAAATTCTCCAGTCCGGGAAGCATCTTTTTGATAGGTTTCATCATTGCGGTAGGAGTTGGCAGCCAACCTTCAAACGAACCTTTCCAGTTGCCGGTATACCGTTCGAAGGTTACCGGTGTGGCGACATCGATCATTTCGACATCTTCTTCCAATCCCGGGAACCTTTCGGTTAATCCGCGGATGACATGAAGCGCAGCTTGTTGCTTCTCTGCTTCATAGTGTTCAGAATCATTCGAAAGGTCTTTCCAATACTGGTAATCACTGGGGAACATGACTGTCATGACGGTTTTCCCTTCCGGTGCCAGGGTTGGATCATAATTGAAGATACAAGTCTCCAAAAGTTTGATCTCTTCGCCTGCCACCGTGAAAGGTTCTTTCAGGAAGAACGCCAGACCACTAGTCATCTTTGGAAGATCGTTGAACTCGCGTTTAACACCGAATCCCATGAACACCAGAGCAGGAAATGCGGGTGCTTTTTCGTATAATTCGGTTACCTTTTCGTCCAGGAATTTTCCATCCAGCATTTTGAAGATGGTGGCATATCCATCCGCGGCAGAAACGATCACATCCGCCCGGTATTCCCTTCCATCAGTTAACCGTATGCCAACGGCGCGTTTGTCTTCCACTATGATTTTCTCTACAGGTGTACCATAATGCATCACCCCACCCAGCTTTTTGTATTTCTCTTCCACTGAATCAGCCATCGGGATCGATCCGCCAATGGGATAACCGGCGCCGTTATTATTTAACATGGCCAGGGTCATCAATAAACCTACAGCACTCATCTCTGGAAACCAAAGCTCGCTGAAGACAAAGCGGAGGATGGGTGTTTGGAATTTTTCTCCAAATTCTTTCATGGTCATTTTGCCGTATTTCATCAGGGCAGGCATGACAGTGGCAAGAGGTATAACAGATTTGAGCCCAGTCGAATCAATCGATGGATTCCACTTTGTAAATCCGCGGATGGTCTTGCACATTTCCTTGATGGGCTTTTCGTCGGCTGGGCCCACTTCCAACAGATGCTTTTCGAGTTGATCGACATTGGAATACAGATTGACCACTTCGCCATTCGGACCTTCCACCCGCGAAAAGATCTCCGGATTGATGATCTCTTTCCCCTGGATCAAGCCGATCTCTTCCCAATATTTATAGTAATCGTAATCTTTACTGGATCCTGTGAGCCAGTGGATACAGCCATCGATGGTGTATCCTTTGCGTTTCCAGGCGGTCATCAAACCACCTGATCTGGTGTGCATTTCGAATATTTGCGATTTGTATCCGTTCATTTGGGCGTATACACCCATGGATAACCCGGCGATACCGGCACCGATAATGATCATCGAACGTTGATCTTGCTTTTCCATATTGATCTCCATGACCACACAAAATACTTACGAAGTACACCAAATCTACGAAGATATCCATGGTGTAGTTGTATTTATTCCTTTAAGGGTGAGAAATTTATGTCTGGTGATTGATAAATGATCATTCGTTTTCGGCCCAGGATGGGGCAGCTTCAATACAGACCGGAACGATCCAGCTTACACCACTTCCCAGTGACAATCGCTTCCATTTCAATCTGGTCCGTCTGGTTTGGGCGGAAATCCTTCTTTTGACCAAGGGATTGAAATGGTACTGGCTGATAGGGATGGCAATCCTCTGGATCGGCTGTGTAGTTGAACCGACTGAGAAGATGCGTAATATGTGGTACATGGCATCGGTGATCTGGCCAGTGTTGATCTGGTCGCGGATGGGCGAAAGGGAGATCAAAAACCAGGCAGAACAACTGATCTTCCATGCACCTTATCCCCTCATCCGGGTTCTGGCTTCTTCCTGGCTCGCTGGATTGGTATTTACGGCTGCTATTTCCAGTGGAGTCTTGATCGGAAGAATTGCCGCCGGAGAATCCTTGCACATGTCATCGCATGGGATGCTGGGTGTTCTATTCATCCCGACCCTGGCGCTGACCCTGGGAATCTGGAGCCGCAGCAGCAAAATGTTTGAGGTCTGTGTATCCAATTCTCTGGTATCTGGGACCATTCAACAAGGAAAATGGTTTATCGGTCATTGATTACCTTGGAATCCATCAACTTGCACCGGCGAATATAGCAGCATTGAGTTTCACAGTTTTCATATTGGCCATGTTGGCGATTGCATTTATTGGCCGGCGTAGGCAAATGATGAGCTAAGGTTACTGTGAAAGAATTTTGATTAACTACATAAGAAAACGGGCTCTCCAATATTGGAGAGCCCGTTTTTATTTATTTTGAAGTTCACAATAAACCGCAATATTAAATTATATTCTTTAGTTTGGCGGGTATGTTTTATTCATGTATTGCATGGTGGCATCTATTAGCTGAACCAGGACTGGTATTTGAACATCAGAAAGTCGTTTGATATACAAACAACCCTTACTGGTCTTATGTTTACCCAGTTTAGAAAGCAACTCACTGGAATTCTCGAAACCACCCATCAGATACAGGGTAAGATTTTGTTTACGAGGAGAAAAACCAATTCTTGGCCAATCACCTTCCTGTCCACTGATGGATTTGTAATGATAGCTGCCAAACCCTACAATACTTGTCCCCCACATCCGGCCTTTTGATTGAGTGGCTGCTTCCATTAACTCAGCAATTTTCCAGCAATCCTGACGGACCTGTTCATCGGTTACCGTGTCAAGAAAATCCTTTATAGGTACATCCGTAATTTTTGTTTTGAGCTCTGCCATTAGACCCTCCAAGTTATTTAATAATTTTACATACTGGAAGATCCAAAATAATCACTGCGTATAATGAAACAAGAATATTACAGATCAAGATAAAAAACAGGCTGTGCCAAGAGACACAGCCTGAAATCGCTAATGGTTTTTGCTTAATGGCAATTACTTGATATATTGGTCAACATTATCCTTGGTTATCAGAGTAAAGGAAACGAGGATCTCGGGCTCGACCTTTTCACCTTTTACAATTTTGACAATGGTGTCCATTGCTGTAGTTCCTTGAGCTGTTGTGCTCTGGGATACTGTTGCGGACATTGTGCCGTCTTTAACAGCTTTAAGTGCATCAGGTGTCGCATCAAGACCATAGATTTTAACTTTGTCAAGCAACTTGGCATCTTCAACAGCTTTTAATGCGCCCAAAGCCATACCATCATTATTGGCGACAATCGCATTGATCTCAGTTCCTGACTGTAACCAGTTTTCCACCAGGGTTAGAGCTTCATCGGTTTTCCAGTTGGCTGTTTGTTCAAATACGACTTTGATGTCGGGGTAATCTTTTAATACTTGATAGTAACCTTCGGTGCGGCCAATTTGTGCGTCTGATCCCATTGGTCCAAGCAGGAAAGCAACATTGCCTTTGCCACCTAAAGCTTCTGCGGCGGTTTTCATTTCCATCACGCCGCCTTCAACATTGCTTACGCCAACGAATGCGCTAGCAGCTTCTGGTTTACTGATCTTCTGATTAACAACAACAACAGGGATACCAGCTTTGGTTGCAGCTTCAATAGCAGGGACAATTCCGTCAACGGAGACAGGTTCGATAATGACACCGGATATTCCCTGGGTAACCGCAGTTTCAAGCTGTCCAACTTGTTTGGCAGCATCCTGTCCACCATCATAGACTGTTAGCTCAACGCCTAATTCTTTGGCTTTAGCTTTTACCGCATCAGATAACTCGATAGTGAATGCATTCGTCATATGGCTCATGAATAGACCATATTTTTTGGGCTGGGCAGCTGGAGCACCAGTACATCCAGCTACAATGGCGACGATGACGAAAAGAATTAGTATTCTACCAATCCAAATTTTGTTTTTCATGTTTTCTCCCTTAATTGTTAATTTTGTTCGTTATCAAACCATTAGCGAGGAAATTGTCAGATTAGTATTATTGTTTCTCCTTTCCTTTCATATCAAGCAAAACTGCCACGATGATGATCGACCCTTTAATGATCAACTGAAAATGCGAGGATACATTTAATATATCCAATCCGTTACCAATCACGGCGATGAGGAGCGCGCCAATCACAGTGCCGTACCATTTACCTGCCCCACCTGCCATACTGACGCCGCCGATGATCACCGCTGCAATGGCATCCAATTCATATGATTGACCGGAGGTGGGATTACCTGAGACTAATCGGGAAGCAAGGAGAAGCCCGCCCATACCTGCCAGAAAACCTGACAATGTATATACTGCGAGCTTGTTCAATTTCACATTGATACCGGAGACCTTCGCCGCGACTTCATTACCACCTATCGCATATACTCTTCTTCCGAACACTGTTCTGGTGATAACAAACGCGCATACCAGGGTCACAATCACAAAGTAGACCACAAGGTGCGGAATTGTATTGAAGATAAATCCACCTGCAATGGCTTCGAATTGCTTTGTCACATCGAACACCGGTTGTCCGTTAGCGGCGATCAGGGCAATTCCCCTTACAATAGTCATCGTTCCCAATGTGACGATAAAGGGAGGGATATTTCCATAGGCAACGCTGACACCATTTAACATTCCAACGAGGGAACCAATGATAGCTGAGAGGATGATAGGAACGATCAGAGGGAACTCCCCAGGGTGGGCGAAAGTGGCGGCTACAACACCAGTTAAGGCAACTATGGAACCTACTGAAAGATCAATTCCGCCAGAAATGATGACAAACATCATTCCGGTGGCAAGAATTCCATTGATCGATGCTTGTTTAAGAATGTTAACAAGGTTGGCAGGTTTTGCAAATGCATTTGGAGAAAGGATCATCAAAATTATTAAGATGAAGAAAAATGCAAAAATGATCCCAATCTCGCGTAGAGACGATAATTCCAGACGCTTCTTTGATAATATTTTCATTGGATCCCACCATTGTTAAAATCTGATGCATACCGCATAATAGTTTCTTGCGTGAACTCAGACCTCTGGATTTCACCAGTTAATCTGCCTGCCGCCAGGACGATAATACGATCAGCTAATCCCATGATCTCCGGGATTTCTGATGAGATCATAATTAGTGCTTTCCCTGCTTTTACCAATTCGCCCATCAGTAGATAGATGTCCCGTTTTGCGCCCACATCAATTCCACGAGTTGGTTCATCAAATATAATGATATCGGGTGTGGTTAAAAGCCATTTTGACAGGACAACTTTTTGTTGGTTTCCACCACTTAGGGATGATAGCAATGCATTACGAGAACTTGCTTTAATATTCAGCTTGTCAATATATGAATCGCTGATGTGCTTTTCCTGTTTTTCATTAATCACTCCAAAAAGTGAAAGCCTCATTAGCCCAACAATCGATATATTGTCTTTCACAGAAGCTTTTAAATTTAACCCGGTGAACTTTCTATCTTCTGTAATTAATGCCATTTTATTCCGGATCGCATCTTGTGGATGTTTAATATTCACTGGGATTCCATTTATTAATATTTCCCCTTTGGACGGGTGGGTGATACCAAAGATACATTCCGCTAATTCGCTACGTCCAGCGCCAACCAATCCTGCAATTCCCAATATCTCACCGGATTTTAAAGAAAAGCTGATATTCTGGAATTTTTTTTCACGCGATAATTCTTTGATTTCCAAAACGGTTCCACCGATTTCTGCTTCCGTTTTGGGGATGAACTCTTTGATTTCTCTTCCGACCATCATTCGAATTAGTTGGTCATTATTTATCTCTGAAGCATTATATGTTCCGATCAGATTACCATCACGGAGAATTGTAATTCTGTCCGCGATTTGGAAAATCTCATCCATTTTATGAGAAATATAGATTACCGCGACATTTTGTTTTTTGAGATTATTGATCTGCTCAAAGAGGGTATGTACTTCTTTTGAAGTGATCGCCGAAGTCGGTTCATCCATGATGACAACTTTGGATGAAAGTGAGATTGCCTTGACTATTTCGACCAGTTGGCTCTGAGCAACGCTTAGGTTACGCATTAATTCGCGTGGATCAATTTGAACGCCGATTCTGGCAAATAATTTTTCTGTCTGATTCCGCTGTTCATTTAGATCAACAATACTCAAGCCACCCAAATGAACCTTTCGAATTTCACGACCTAAAAAATTATTTTCAGCGACTTCCATATCCAAGACTGGATTCAACTCTTGATGGATCATTGAAATTCCGAACCCTAGTGCATCTTTGGGGTTATGGATTTCAACTTTCTCACCGTTGACCAGTATATCCCCTTCGTCCGCAGAATAAATTCCCATCAATATTTTCATGAGGGTCGATTTACCGGCACCATTTTCACCAACCAGTGCGTGAACCTCGCCTGGTTTTATTTGCAAAGACACATTATTCAAGACAGTAATTTTGGAAAAGCTTTTGGAGATATTGCGTAATTCGAGGACAGTTTTATCCATTTAGCATGCACCTATAATGGTCGAACTATGGATTGTGTGCTTAATACAGACTGTGATCCGAATCTCGATTTTACAATTTCTGATAATACAATAAAACAATTGCCAGAACAAATTCATTTTACGCTTTAACAGGTAATCCTGTAATTACTATTATAAATAATTAACGTGTGCGTGAATAGGTGTCAATCATACCCACTCTTACAGGATTCAATATTTGGAGAAACCCAACACCTTAAATCTTAATGATCTAACTCGTTGACAGGGTGATGTGAAGCAAGCCATTCTGCGCGTCTGCGGAAAAGATCCGGTACGGCAGTATTTGCCGCATCGATTAAAGACCGAATATCAGCGGTTTGTAGTTGACCACCATCGACAACAATTCGGCCGGCAATCATGGTCAGATCCACATCGCTTCCACGGACAGCGTGGACCAGATTGTGATGAAGATTTCCCTCCATGCCAGTGATCAATGGAGTCATTCTGGGGGTATCCGTGCGGATGGCGATCAGGTCAGCCTGTTTGCCGGCTTCAATTGAGCCTATTTCAGCATCCAAACCCAGCGCTCTGGCGCCAGTTATGGTAGCCATACGACAGATTGACCACGCATCCAATGCAGCGGCATCCAATTTCGAGAATTTCGCGAGTAACGAGGAGGTCTTCATTTCCTCGAACATATCAAGATTATTGTTCTCTTTTTCACCGTCTGTACCTAATCCGACCGCTACTCCGCTTGCAAGCAATGCTTCAACTGGTGCTGCACCACTGGCCAGCTTCATATTGCTGACAGGATTATGGGCAACACCCACTTTGTGAGCTGCCAGGATTTCTATTTCCTGGTCTGATAACCAGACACAATGTGCCAGATGCGTATGGAAGGTATCCAGCAACCCGAATTTCTCCAAAGCCTGGATCGGCCTCATTCCAAATCTACGCTCAGTCTCATCCACATCAAAGCGACTTTCGTTGCTATGGGTGTGAAAACCAACCTGATAATCCTTACTCATGGAGATGATTCGTTTAAATGCCTCTGGAACTGCATAAAACATATGCTCCAGCCCGACCCAAACCTGGATTCGTCCATCCGCGCCGTTATGCCATTGTTTGATCAAAACCTCGTTAGTGTTCAGAGTTTCAAAGTAATCATGGTCAGGGTGTTCAGCTACATACGGTACCAAAACAGCACGGATTCCCAATTCATTGGCTGCTTTTGCGCTGCCATGCATGTGCCGCCACATATCCACTATGGTGGTGGTGCCTGATAATAATGATTCGGCATAACACAGAAACGAAGCAATTTCAGCTTCTTTAGGGTTTACCACCCGGTGCATGGGATCGATGAATTGCTGTAACCACTCCCAAACAGGCAGTCCTTCTGCTGTACCCCGCAATAATCCGGAATGAGCGTGCGCATTTACCAATCCCGGCATCAGTAACCGGTCCTTGAGACGCCTCATTTGTACACCAGGGTTTTGGGAGAGGATATCGGCTGCGTTACCAACAGCTTGAATTCGTCCGATGCTGTTGATGAAGACAGCTCCATCCGGGATGATCGAATTTTCCGCATCCATGGTAAGTAAATGATCGGCATGAAGGATAATTGGATTCATAAATTTTCTCCACAATGGACTGATGAAATTGCGAAACCACGAAATGGATTACCTCGACCTACCAGTAATGATGAACCAGTTCGCGGATGTATTTGTCATAGACCGCTTTGGTCCTGGTCATCATATCAGCGTTTAAGGGTGGCAGATCGGCAGCCGAAAAATTCTCCTCCACCTGGGAGGGGCGTTTTGCGCCCGGGATGGCGCAGGTTACGGCATCGAACATCAAGATCCAGCGCAATGCAAATTGCACCAAACTCATACCGGGAAGACAGATCGCCTTCAATTTATCCACGGCTTTCAACCCGGTTTCATAATCCACACCGGAGAATGTTTCACCGCGGTCGAAAGATTCCCCATGCCGGTTATAAGCCCGGTGATCATCCGCAGAGAATTCCGAATCTGTTTTGAGTTTTCCAGTCAGCATCCCAGAAGCCAAAGGAACCCTGGCAAGAATGCCTACTTTTTTCTTCTTGACCTGATCGAATAATAATTCTGCCGGACGCTGGCGGAAAATATTGAAAATAATTTGAACGCTCTGGACGTTCGGATATTCAATGGCTTTGAGCGCTTCTTCCACTTTTTCGACGCTGACACCATAGAATTTTAATTTTCCTGCTTTTACGAGATCATCGAGAATGCCATACAACTCGGGTTCGTAATAAGTGGATGGAGGCGGGCAGTGTAATTGAAGTAGATCGATGGAGTCTGTTGCAAGATTCTTCAGACTGCGTTCCACAAAGGCTGTGATATTCTTCCGATTGTACCCTTCGGCAGTATGTGGATCCAGGCGCCTTCCGGCTTTGGTTGCAATATAAATGGGTACTCCACAGTCGCTACGTAATTTCGCCATCAGCCGTTCGCTGCGTCCGTCGCCGTACACATCGGCCGTATCGAAGAAATTTACACCCATCTCAACTGCACGGTGGAGAGCTTTAAGCGACTCGGTATCATCCACAGCACCCCAGGCTCCACCAATTGCCCATGCCCCAAAACTTAATGAGGATACTTTCCAGCCGGTCCGTCCCAATTCACGATATTCCATGATTTTGCCTCCAACGCCTTATTCTGAATCCCTCAAAGAATTAGTAAATTTTCAATTTGATATAAAGCAATTATCCCATTAATTCCGTGAATCTATTTTTGTAATCAAATCTCTCACTGATCGGTTAAACATTTTCTTCATCGGGAAGATTAAATAAGAAAGCCCCACCTGAATGGCGGGGCTTTTATCAATGCGAAGGTTTAGTAGCGGTTATTGCCGCCACGGTTGCCAGATCCGTAACTGGATCTTCCACCGCTGGGACGTTCTTCACGTGGTTTGGCGGTGTTCACTGTGAGTGGACGGCCACCAACTTCTTTATTATGGAACATGCTGATAGCTTTTGCGGCATCAGCCTGGCTTTCCATGGTGATAAAGGCGAAACCTTTCGGGTTTCCGGTATCACGGTCTTTGATCACATCAACGGTAACTACTGTACCGGCTTCTGCAAACATAGTGCGGAGCTGGTCTCCTGTTGTATCATAGGTCATATTACCAACGTACAATTTTACTTCCAAAGTATTCCTCGGCTTTCACTGGGTCAGATCTGTGTTTAAAATAAATTCCGCCACCTCAATTATTAGGGATGGCGGCAAATTGTGAACACGAATCCGTTATTAAGATGTTATCACTATAACACACAAATCAATAGTAATCCGGTTTTGTATAATTCTCTAATGTAAGTTATTAGTAAATAGCGAAATCGAGTTTATTTGAATCTCTCATCAAGGTCAAAGGCTTTCGGTTTCGAAGCGGATTGAAACATCATGACCTGCTTTAAATTGGCAACCGCTTTATCCAAACCTTCCTCAACCGACATGTAAGAGTCTTCATGCTCTATACTGACGATACCGTCATAACCAACGGAACGCATCACACTGAACAGATCCGCCCAGACTTTGAGATCATGACCAAATCCAACCGTGCGGAACTGCCAGGCGCGTCCGAACGCGGTTCCAAAACTTTGCATATCCAAGACACCATAGTAAGAAACATAATTGGGATCGATGGCCGCATCTTTGGCGTGGAAGTGATACAGACAGTCCTGTGCTGCCAGATAACGCGCGGCCTGAGCGGGATCGATGCCTTGCCACCACATGTGGCTGGGATCCAGGTTGGCGCCCAATGAAATGCATCCGGTTTCTTTTCGCATGCGGATGGCGGTAGCCGGGGAATGCACTGAATAACCGCCGTGCATCTCCATGGCAATCTTGACGCCTTTATCTTCCGCGTATTTACCCATTTCCTTCCAGTATGGGATGAGCTTCTTTTCCCACTGCCAGTTGAAAATGGTCTGAAAATCCTCGGGAAATGGCGATGTCGGCCAATTTGGATAGACCGCCTGGTCGCTATCCCCGGGGCAACCGGAGAAGGTCACGATCCGCTCGACACCCAGTACCGATGCCAGGTCGATCGAATCTTTAATATCCTGGTGATAGCTTTCAGCCAGGTTTTTCTGTGGGTGAACAGGATTCCCATGGCAGCTTAAGCTGGAAATCTTCATGTCCCTGCCTTGAGAATAGTTCCTGGAATTTCTTTCGTTCACCTTCATTTGCGAGCAGCCTGGCTGGATCGCAGTGATCCTTCCCGATAAATCCACCCGAACCGACCTCTGCATGGGTTATCCCCTTGGCTTTGAATATATCGAGCACATCAGATAATGGACGGTCTTTATACAGTACGGTAAATGCGGAGAGTTGCATAAGCGTATTCCTTTATCCAGGTGGAGTTAAAAGTAGTTTATAACGATTTCACATGGGCCGAATGTTACCGAATGGTTTTGTATCCTGGATTATTATATCATTATGGATGTTAAAACGGAAATATATGTTATCATACAAACATAATCGGGCATTCTGTATCGGAAAAACTGATGTATAACATCGAACGAAAATCGGAAATCATGAAGTTGTTGGAACAAAACGGACGGGTGGATGTCAATGACCTGGCGTTGTTCTTCGACTCTTCCAGAGAGACGATCCGACGTGATCTTCGCGAGATGGAACTGGACGGTTTGCTCAAACGCACCCACGGCGGGGCTGTCTTTGAAAAGAGTAACCTAACCGGAGTAGCGGAACTCCCGGTGGTGGTGCGGGAAATACAGCGGATCAGGGAAAAAACCGCGATATGTAAAGTAGCCGCAGCTTTTATCAACAATGGCGACACCATATTTGTGGATAACAGCTCCACCTGTTTGTATCTACTGCAGTTCATTCCATTCGATTACCAGATCACGCTGATCACGAATTCGATCAAACTCATGGTTGGCACGGTAGAATCCAGACATATCAACATGATGACGATCTGTCTAGGTGGAATCTTCCACGGCAGTAATCTATCCACTTATGGGAATATTTCCCTGAAGAACGCTGCAAATTATTATCCAAACAAGTCCTTCATGTCCTGTGCCGGGATCCACTTGCCGGATCAATTAACCGATTCCAGTATCCTGGAAGTCGATACCAAACGATTGATGATCGAGCAATCCAAAGAAGTGTTCATTCTCGCGGATTACACGAAATTTGATCAATCCGGGCAGGTGTTCCTGTCCAACTTTTCCAACATCGATACCTTGATCACGGACCGGAATGCCAACCCTGCAGCTTTCATCCCGCTGCAACAGGCGGGTGTAAAAGTAATTCAATCCGAATGAGGATGATTCTGCTTTTGATGGATAAAACAAGTTGATTTACACTGTCACCCTAAATCCCGCTGTGGATAAGATCCTGTTTTTGGATGAGTTCCAAAAATGCAGGACTAACCGCCTGAACCGGACTGTAGAAACATTGGGCGGTAAAGGGACGCATGTATCCATAAATCTTAAGCTATTGGAAGTCCACAGCACTGCTTTGGGGATCACCCTCGGAGCAAACGGAAAGAAGATCACCTCGATGCTGGAAAGCTGGGGCGTGGACGTCCAGTTTTTGCATTACGAAATCCCGGGGATGGAATCCCGTACCAATTATGAGATCGTGGAGACAAATGGATCGATTTGTTCGATGCTGACCGAGCGTGGTCCGATTCTGCCAAAGCAGATCACCGATGATCTTATCGCGCAGATCAAGAGACTTCTGAAAAAGGATGATTCCATCGTCCTGACCGGGGATGCCAGTAACATTGATGATAAAGGCATCTATTCCAAATTGACCCGCATTGCCAAAGAGATCGGGGCAAAAGTATTCCTGGATGCGAGCGGACCTTACCTGAAGGAAGGATTGGACTCGAGTCCATATCTCATCAAACCCAATTTTGAAGAGTTGTGCTTTATTGCCAACCGTGAATTGGATTCTGAGGAAGAAATCTTGTCCGTTTTGGACGGATTGGATGTTTACAATATTCCGCTGATCGTGATGACCTGGAGCGGCAAAGGTGCCATTAGTCAAAGATGGCGCGGATTATTACCGGGTCCTGCCGTTGCAAGTGAATGCCAAAAACGAAGTGGGCTGCGGAGACGCCTATTTATCCGCAATCGTTGCCGGTATCGAAAATAATCTGGAAATGGTGGAGATACTACAAACTGCTGCCGCGGTTGCGGGTGCTGCTGCCGAAACTGAGATCACAGCCGGTTTTGATGTCGCAAGGGCAAAAGAGCTTAAAGATAAAGTGATAGTTAAAAACATCCGCCAGTGATGTCAACCCGGTAAGGAGAACCATTCAATGACTGAACTGCAATATATGGATACCCGCCGTCAAATGAAGAAAATTGCCAAGGCGATGTGGGACCGCAAATTGACGAACGCTGCCGGTGGTAACTTCGCCGTGAGAGTGGACGAAAACCGCATCCTGATCTCCCCATCGATGATGAGTGAATTTGGTATGTGCGATCTGGAAGTGGATGAATTCTTATTGATCGATTATGCCGGAAATGTCCTCGAAGGAACCGGCAAGTTATCCCGTGAAACAGAGATGCATATTCTGTTGCTATCCAGATTTGATTACATCAAATGTACCATCCACGCCCATCCACAGTTCTGCATGGTTTTCGCGTCGCAGAGTAAACCGATCAAGACTGTCACCGAGGCGACGGTCAAACGAGGAGAGTATTTTGGAGTGATCGAACCAGCCAAGGCATACTCAAAGGAATTGGCAGGTAGTGTCTACAAATATTTTGACGACCGTCGGGAACTCGCCGAAAAAATCGGTATTGGCTGTATCATGCCCATGCACGGTGTAGTGGTTTCAGGAGATTGCCTGATGTCTGCGTTCAGCTGCCTCGAACGGATGGAAACCGATGCGATCTGCAATATATTCAAGAATTTCATTTAACATCAGATGAAAGCACTCGCGCTTGATCTGGGTGGAAGCGGTGGAAAGATCTTTTCCGGTACTTTCGATGGGAAGAAGATTCAGATCTCTGAAGTTCACCGCTTTCATAATGAACCGGTTCAACAGAACGGGCATCTTGTCTGGGATATCCCATACATTTATTCAAATCTTTTGGACGGATTGAGGAAATCAGCTGACAGCGAAATTTCCAGCTTCAGTGTGGATTCATTTTCCAACGATTATGGATTGATCGGTGCAAATGGAAACCTGATTTCACCGGTGTTCATGTACCGCGACAAACGCACGGAAGGTGTTCCGGAATGGATGGACACGGTCATTCCGCCCAAAGAATTGTATGAGCGGACCGGTTGTCAGCGGGCGAGATTCAATACCCTGGTTCAACTGGTTTCACAGGTCAGGGCAAACGATCCACTTCTCACTGAAGCCGACTTATTGTTGTTCTTACCCGATCTGCTAAATTACTTCCTTTGTGGTGCAAGATCGGCGGAATACACCGTTTCGTCCGTTTCACAACTCTTTAATCGGAGCACAAACGATTGGGATCACGGCATCATGGATTCCTTCGGAATATCGGAGAAGTTGTTCCAGGAAGGTGGTACCTTCCGCGACGATCCTCGGGCAGGCAAATAAAACGATACTGGATACGACGGGTTGTCAACCATTCTCCATCTGCACGGTCGGTCACCACGACACAGCATCAGCCGTGGCGGCAGTCCCCAGTTTGGAGAAGCATTTTGCTTATATCAGCAGCGGCACCTGGTCGTTGATGGGAACCGAGACTGATGGTATGATCACCTCGGATTCTGCGTACCAAAACAACTTTGCCAATGAAGGCGGAGTGGGTGGCAGGAACCGTTTCCTGAAAAACATCATGGGATTATGGCTCGTCCAGGAATGCCAGAGACAATTTGCGGCAAACGGGATGAATTACTCCTATGAGGAGATGGATCGTGAAGCGGAACAATCGACACCTTTCAGATCGGTCATCGATCCGGATGATCCGTTATTCTTTGAACCCGGTGATATGATCGGGAAGATCCAATCGAAATGCCGCGAATGGGAACAACCGGTACCAGAAACGGTTGGGGAGATCACCCGCTGCATCAAGGAAAGCCTGGCTTTCACTTACCGGGCGACGCTGGAAAAACTGGAAGAGATCACTGGTTTCCATCTACCGACAGTACACATCATTGGCGGTGGAGCCAGAAGCAGCTTATTGAACCAATTTGCCGCATCCGCGATGAAAAGGACTGTGTTGGCAGGTCCGTATGAAGCGGCTGCGGTTGGGAACTTGTGCGCTCAATTCATCGCCGGCGGGGAGTTGAAAGATCTGGATGAAGCCAGAAGAGTAATTCATTCCTCGTTCGAACTGTGCGAATATTCCCCGGAAGCGGGTAACGATTGGGATTCTGCTTATGAACGGTTTAAGATGATCTGAGGATCAACCAGGGACTGACCTGATCGGTGGTGGTCATGCTCCCGAAGCGAAGTACCACTTGCGGACTTTGATCAGCAAGATCAATGGAATGATCTCAATGACCAGAACGATCAGATCCGATAATCCCAGATCATCAAAGAATGTCAGGATGATGATTCCGATGAGAGATACAATCGTCAGGTAATATGCGAATTTGTTTTTCCGTTTCAGAAAAAACCACAGACCAAACAGAATTGCTGCTGCGATCAAAGCCAGAATAGCCATTCCCCATTTGTAAAGGGGATTGTCGGGTAAACCCGGATGTAAACTCGCGGCTGCGATGATCGAAAATCCAAACCAGATCAACGCGTTCAGCAGTATGAATATCAGAACAACTGAGAAAGATTTAGGTGTTGGGTTTTTGTTCATGACCTGACCTGCATTTCAAGATCGATCGAATGAAAGTTGAACCATTTTCTCGAAGAATTCGCCATATTTTAAAGCCTCTTCATCCACCGCGGATCGTTGGACGTCATCCAGGTCTTTCAATAAGGAAATGCGGATGGATACGATATCCTTACCCATTTCCCGTTTCCAGGTGCCTGCGATCTGGCCATCAATGAGGAGGATCGAGGTCAAGTCATTGCCTAGATCTTTTAATTGTTTCCCAACTTCTTCTGTGCCGATAATACGCATGGTCTTTGTAGCTGGATATGTATTCATCATAGATGGATAACAACCTGGCTCTGGGTGGATCTTTGGGGAGAGTAGTATCATTTTGTGGGAACCAGAAATCCTGATCATTATAAGTAGTATGATCAAGATTTGACTTGACAGCTTCAAGACCTTTTCGGCAATCTGACAATACTTAATCCTGACCATTTGGAAAAATCCTGATGGTTGCCGGTCCGCGGCTGGTAAAATATCGCCCGGATAATTCGGCCAACGCCTCCTCCCGATCCATGGGGCGGGCATTTGGAACACGTTCATCCAGCAAAGCATAGGTGAATTGTTTGCCCCGTCTCGGTCCGCTGCAGATGATGCCATCCAGCTCCGCGGCCATCACAAGGTATGTGAGACGTTGACCGACGGGCAGCGAAATACCGGAATGTTGAAGAACTTCCCCGATCTCTTCCCGGGTGAGGAATTATTACCTGCAAGAGCAGATGCGATCAGGTCGTTCGACTTCCTGATCAGACCTGGATCAATCTCCTCCCTGCGGTACATAAACGCATTTTGTGATTGAACCCGCGGACCAGTGAGTGCCAACAACCAGCGGATATCCTTTGGGGAAACGAAATGCCAGGTGGGACGCAAGAGATGCGTTCGTAAGATAGCCCCTGAATTGAAAGCATCTTCAATTTCGCCAAATGATGTTGGATCAGCCATCCGCAACCCGATCGACCAGATGGATGCGTAATAATCTTGTGCCTGAACTGCTACCAATTGCTCCACGATATCCTGTGGAGAACTGGAATGATCGCCATCGAGGAGAAGATGAGATAGTCTTGAGCGAATGATGTCGATCCGGGTCAGCATGAATATAGTTATAACAAAATTCAGTGAGGTTACCAAAGCATCAGGGAAACCTAATGTTTTTCCGGTATTCCTTTAGCTGATATTATGGAACAAATAAGGCGCACCTAATAAAGATGCGCCTATATTCCTCCCCCTTAATCTGCCATGGATATTCTTACTCCAGGAAACTGTTTACAAAATCCTGTACGTTCTGGCGGTCCATTCGGAACACACCACCGGTACCGGCACAGGTGCTATTCATACCGTAAGATGTTACTCCGGCAACCACATTCGAATTACCCAGGAAGTTTGGTCCGCCGGAATCACCGAAGCAGGTACCTCCGGTATTGGTGTTGTTGGATAACAGTAATGAGAAGTCTCCAGTAAATCCAGGAGTATTGATTTGGATCAGTTTGGGATTAGCCACCATACGCACTTTGAGTGCTTGTTCTTTCCATGAGGCAGCATCAGGGAAACTTTTCTGAAGACCATATCCCACAGCAGTAAAGGTGATATCCTTTTTGCCGCGTTTGGTCTTAAGCGAATCGAGTTGATCTACAGCCGGAAGAACACCATAGGTACTTTTCACGACAGGTGTGGATAAGATCACAACTCCTACGTCATGAAGGATGAATGATCCTTCGCCAAATAGGGGATGGGTATGAATTTCAGAGAATTCAATACTGGTCACTCCACCCAGCGGATAATCAGGTAGATTACGGGCGTCCGATTCGAACCATACACGACCACCCGAAGCGCCATCTGTACAATGACCAGCGGTGAGCAACACAGTCGGCGACAACAAGGTTCCTGAACAACGCCATGCGGGGCTGCCACCTTCGTCAAAGATCAACAATCCGACATATGGATGCCCTTCACCGTCCGGATAACCATCTGTTACCGCTTTTCCGGCACCTACTGTTGATACCAACAGAACCAAGGTCAAAATGACTGCCAATGATATTTTTTTCATCCCTGCCTCCTCAGAAAAATGAATAAGGTTTTTTCGATTTTTCTTGGAAAATTGTGTCTAAACACCTCCCTTTATGAGTTTTGGTGGGAAAGAAAAAACCGCCAGAATACCTCAACGGCGGTCTGGCGGTCTGCATAAACTGAGACCCATGACTTTGCGCCCTCATCTCCCGATGAGTTTGCCTTTTCGTTAATCAACAGTATAGCTTGGTGAATGAGTATGTCAACCCGGATTCTTGCGTTTCCGGCAGGTTAACAAAGGCTTACAGTTATTGTCCATTGTATGCTTTCCTAAGCTCATTAATATCCAATTTCACCATCTTGAGCATGGCTTCTGTGACCCGTTTGGCTTTTACCGGATCCTTGTCGGTCATGAGAACATTCAACTCGATCGGAACGATCTGCCAGGATAGACCAAATTTATCTACCAACCATCCGCATTGAACTTCCTGTCCACCATCTGTGAGATTCTTCCAGTAATAATCCACTTCATCCTGATTATCACAATTAACCACAAATGAGACCGCAGGATTGAACTGATAAACGGGTCCACCGTTCAAAGCCATGAAATCCTGCCCATTCATTCGAAAGGTAATCACCATGACAGATCCCGATGGTCCCGGTCCTGCTTCCCCATATCTCGAAGTGGAAGTGATCTTTAAATCCTTGAATACTTTTGCATAAAAGTTAACGGCATCTTCTGCCTGACTATCAAACCATAAACAAGTGGTCAAGTTTTGCATTTTTCCTCCAGGGTTAATAACAACCATCCAACGACCTATTCGATGACAATTCTACTTTTCCCCGGCGGCGGATACAAATTTAACGTATAAGCTGGAATTTTTCAGATGAAATAGAAGGGCCGGAAATATTTTTTCTTTCCAGCCGACGGTTATCAAATGTCTTTGCGGAAATATACAATTCGACCAGTCTCTTCAAATCCGAGTGCTTTATGCATAGCTTGGCTATCAAAGTTTTCAAGATCGGTGTCTGAGGCTAGTTCGACGCAGTCGTGTATTTTCCCCCAGCGAGCGATCTCTTCAATAAGACTTCGTGCAACACCCTGTTTTCTTGCTTCAGGAACAACATATATCCCTTCCACATATGCAACAGGTGAACTATGAGTCCCTTCAACATAATCTACTCGCAGCGATCCTTCTGCAAATCCGATCGGCTGAAAAGTATCGTCATACGCTAATAGATTAAGATATTTATCGGGGTCGGCCACATAATCTGCCATCTCATTCAGATGCTCTTCACGGGAATCTTCAGGCCACAGTGCGAGACGCATACTCCAAGCCAACCAGGTTGATGAATATCACTGCACCTTTTGATGTTCATTATTCTTTCCCATCAAGCGTCGTTGTTAATATAAAGATACGCTTATGTACCATGTTTATAGATACGTTTTGTACCATGTTTACGAAAAATCATATGTTAAGAGAAGCTCGTATAACACAAAATGCATTTGAAAATCGCGATGGTCGACCATGGGTCCATTTGATTTCTTAACCGAATTTCAATTTTGTTCTGGTCGGATTGATGCAGGAGATAGCCTACTGTTCATTGGGGTATTGGCAGGATTTGTTTGTTACGGTGCGATCCAATTGCGGATCAAATGGGGTTGGGACGATGCCCTTGATGTTTGGGGTTGCCATGGTGTTGGCGGCCTTTTGGGAACTATCATGGTTGGTGTATTCGCGGTCTCTTCAGTAAACGGTATCAGCGGACTGATTGAAGGGAATACACGGCAATTCACTATTCAACTTCTTGCAGGCGTTGGAACAGCAGTGTTTGCATTTGGAGCGACATGGCTGATCTTGAAGATCATGAACCACTTCTCACCTGTCAGGGTTCCGGATGCTGTCGAGGTTAATGGTTTGGATGAAGGACAGTTTGGCGAGCAGGCTTACACCCTGTAGATCTGTTGCTAGACAAATTATCACGATTGAATAACGCTAAAATATTCCCATAATGATTTCCGCCGATTACGATATCGTAATCGGCGGATTGTGTTTTGCCTTAAGGAATTTTTACACCTATTGGGAATTAGGGTAGGGAAATGGACATTTACTCAACCTTAAAACCAGGTTGTGTTTCTGTAGTTGATATAGTCATTACCATAATCTTCGAGAAGCTTTTTTTCCTCGAAGGTCCGCCAGTACAGGACATTTACTATTGCGATGAGAGCAACAATGATACTCGCACCTGCACCAAAATACAGCACCCAGCCAGTGATCCACAAGATGAAACCGGTATACATAGGGTGACGCAATTTGGAGAATATCCCGCTGGTGACCAGATGATCGATATTCTCCACACCTTTTAGCTGGATCATGCCGATGATGGCAACGCTCGATCCGGCAATGATCAGGATCGCTCCAAGCCAGCGCAAGACTTGTGGAAAATTTATAAGCCATGGATCATTGGGGCACATGAACACCCAACTGACAAGCATGGAGATCATCCCTATGAAAACTACGATGAAGATCAGCTTGTTCTTCGGATCCAAACGGCCAGCCGCTTTGACAACTCTCATAAATCGTGCGGATGGCAAGTCCCAGTAGACAAAGGGTAAGAAATATAAGAAACACAGGATTCATATTAAAATCCCCATTTAATTAGGATTGATCGAATATCGAAGTCGATTTTTATCGCCAGACCGCCAAAATCGCTCCGGCTAGAATGAGGGCAACGAAATGTTCCGAAATCCGGATCAGGAACAACTTGAACTGGATCTTCTCCCAGATCAATTCTCCAATTTCCAGCGGGACGATAAATCCGATCCAGACCAGGATGCCGATGAGTGCACCATTGAACAGTGTGGTTGCGTTGACGAGAATGATGATGACCGACAGGACAAAGACGATCGACAGATGACCGAGGATGCCCACAGGAAGCCATTGTTTGGCTGGATTGAGATCCCTCCCGGTGAGCTTTGACCAGAGTCGATCCGAATAGCTTTTTCCTGATACCAAATCAGTCCGGTCAGCATATGGACAACCGCGGCAACGATGATCGCAAGAATATTGACGCTTTGAATTGCATTTATTAATGACATTTTCCCCTCCGAATTTCAATTGTCTCAGAGCGCAACCATCGATAGAGTGCAAGGTTTTCGATGGATTTATGCAGTACTGGTCAACACACAAAACTTACAATAATGAACTATGGATAAAGGGAAAAGTATTAGTCTTAACGCCACAATTTTAACAAAGGATGAGACTTCTCAGAAATAATCGTCTGGCAACCACATCTCAATAACGTTTTTGACCTCTAAATAATACAATATATAAGATCAACATACCAGCCAGAATTAATGCGGTGAGAGTCAACACACGCGATAATTGGGCATTATCTTCAGGGGTATTCTGGTTCTCGATTGTTGCTGTGGGAACTGAAGTCGGTTGATCTGTGACCGTGATCGCTTGAGTCGGCACGACCGTATCGGATGGATTCGGTGTCAGGGTTGCTGTAGGGGATGGTTCGAGGGTGGGGGCTTCTGCGGTTGGGGATTCCTTGGGAGCCAGTTTGACGAGCAATTTTTGTCCGGCAAAGATCTCTCCATTGGCAGCCAGGATTGGATTCAAATCCTTGAGTCGTTCCATGGTGACACCATAGGCTTGAGCAATGCTCCACAGTGTCTGCCCGTAACCGACGGTATGAACGACCGAGCCGTCTGGCTGTGGAGTGCAAATTCGCAATGGTTCGATTGGAATTGGGGTATCTGTCTCAGCAGGATTCTGGTTTGGATTGGAAATATCTTCTATCCCCGTATCGATTTTTTCACCCGGGCGTACGTCCAAAGTGAACCATTCATCTTCTCCGTTGGAGGCTACACCAACTCCCAACGAACCGGTGGAATATCCCACCATGGTATTCATGTGGATAGGGTCTGCCCAGATCTCATACACGATAAATGTTGAATCGATATAACCGGCGGTATAGCTGGCAACATTTTCAGTCAGGCCAATATCCGATGGTCTTGAGCCGTCCGAATGCACATGCGATCCCTGACCGGTGGATGCCAGGTATTCGGCATGCTCCTGAGCGTAGGACATTAACCAACTGTCTACCTGATATGGAGCCAATCCGCGGTTTGCACGCAGTGCATTGACCTCGTAGATGAGCTCATCTGGTGTGACAGTTGGTAGGGGAGAGAAGATGACCGACCCCATCAAAAAAGGAAAAGCCAACAGCAAAAGGATTTTCAAACGTGCCATAGAATTTCCTGTATAAAATCGTGGGCTGAACATTTATCCTTCAAGCTGACACCACCATATTCCGGTACATTCGGGCAGAAAGGCTCCGTTCGAGTTTGCGACCAGCTTTGCAGTCATACCTTCACCGAAAAAGAATTCAGATAGGGACCTGGCAATCTCCATATTTTCAAATTGATAGTCGGTTCTGATCCAGGTTTGATGAAACCCTGCATTTTTCAGGTATCCATAATAATCTGCCAGGTGCGGGGGTGGTTCTGGTGACTCGAATCCTGTCCCAAGGGTTTCAAGCAAGATAATGTGACCTCCCCGCTTTACTATCCGATGGATCTCTTTGAATGTCCTGTCCAATTCATTTTTCCAGTCATCCGGATTATCCACAGCGATATAGCAAATACTCCACCCGGAGATCACTAAGTCGGCTGAATGATCGGCAACATTTACGGATCTGTGATCACCAACAGCGATTTCCCAATTCTTCAATCCGCTATCAGCCAGTTTTGTTCTGGCAACCTCCAACATATGCGGAGAAACATCAAATGCCTTGATTGACTTTACCACCGGGGCTAACAATGTTGTCAGACGGCCTGTGCCTGCACCCAACTCAACAACTGATAATCCATGCAGATCAATGATCTGCAAGATGGCGGGAAGGATGTGATGCTGGAAGTCTTCCCTCGAGACCAGCGCTTCATAATTTTCTGCCTGGCTGCGATAAATTTCCGGATGATCTGGCATTGTTCCCCTTATTTTTATTGTGACGTACGCTCGTATTCCCTACAATAATTAGTATATTGCAGACTCAGGTGTGGTTGACAGCGATTTTACAGAGCAAAATCATCCGCATAAAGTAGTTCAGTTTTGGCTGCCATGATGAAATCATTGCGGGTGAGTCCCTTACTCGCATGGGTCCACCAGTTAACGGTCACTTTTCCCCATTCGATCAGCAAGGCGGGATGGTGATCTTCTTCATCCGCAAGCCGAGCTATTTGATTGGCAAAAGCCATTGCCTGCCGAAAATCTTTGAATTTGTACTTCTTCTCAACACTTAACTCGCCATCCAAAATCCGCTTATCCCATCCGAGGAGATCACTTATGAATTGATCGATCTCGGTTTCTTCCAACGATGGAGACCCGAATGTAACTTTTATACAATGTGCAGTTGATAAATTGTTCATTTCCTTGCTTTTCATTTGAAACGTGCTGGTGTCAAATCTCGTTGTGGATCAGGTTATCCGATTTTTTAAGTCGGAGGCATTAACTAGTCCCGACTGCGAGACAAGTTCACGAGCTTTATCGATCGAATCCCAGACATTCCAGAGAAGAACACCCCGCACTTTTCCGTTGGATAAATAATAGACGACACCCTTCTTGAAAGGTTCCTGCCAATCCGAGAATGTTTCCAAACGAGGATCCAATTCCCCCACCGCTTCATAGCCCAACTCGAACAGGTCCGAGTAAAAATAGGGTAGGTGCCGGTAAGGCTCATGCGCGTCAGCCATATTCCGACCCACCTGTTTTCCCATGATCTTTGCATTGTCTTCGTGTTCCACCCGTCTGCGGATTCCAAGCTCTGGTTGATTGAATTCTGCACCGTCGCCAGCCGCATAGACATCCGTTATATTTGTCATCAAAAAATCATCGACCAGGATTCCATTCTTTGTCTCGATCCCGCTTGCCTTGGCTAACTCATTGTTCGGGATGGTTCCGATCCCGGCGACGACACCATCCACCCGGATCAGTCCGCCTTGATCATGAGCCAGATGGAATGAATCTTTCATTTGCTGACCGTTGATCAAATTTACCCCGGACAACACCTCCACCCCTTTTGATCGATAGAAATCATTCAGGGATAAGGCAAGATCTTTCGGGAATAACCGGCTGCCAATTCCCTCCTCCGGGAAAAGCATGGTCACTCTTTTTCCTTTCCGGGATAAAGCAGCTGTGATCTCGGACCCGATAAATCCACCACCGATCACGCCAAATTCATTGTGTTGACTGCTAAATTCCATTAATCTCTGATAATCCTGGAATGTTCGCAGATAATTGATGTCCTTCCCGCCAAACGGGAATTCACGCGGACGGACTCCGGTCGCCAAAAGTAACTTTTCATACGAATAGCTTTCCCCCTGATCATCAAGCACAGTTTTTGCCTTTGGATCAATGGATGTAACTTTGCGCCCGCCAAAAAAGTCAACATGCAGATCTTCCGTTTTCAGCCAGATGGTTTCGACCGGTTTACCCTTCCATAATCCTTTGGACAGCGGAGGTCGCTTATACGGTGGATCGGTTTCATCACCGATCATTCCGATGGTCCCTCCAGAATCCATCTCCCGAATTCCTTTTGCCGCTGCATCTGCAGTCATTCCAGCACCTATGATCAGATATTTATAATTTTTCATTTATATCCTTCCCTGATATGCAAAACAGCATTCGCCGGGTGATCCATTTACATCATCCAACAGAAGTGTATGCATTCTCATTATGTCCGGTTTGCGGATGTGATTCAACAAGATATAAAAGGAGGGCGGAAATTACACGGCAATTCGTTTCAATATACGGCAGATGGCCAGCGTGACCCAATGCTTACGCTCCAGATCAGATTTTGATTTACTATCCGGTATGTCTGGTTTTGCGTTATTCAACTTCCAGAAACCATCGGTCTGCTGGTGATCGATCAGCCATTGGATTGCTTTTAATACATTCTCATCGGATGAGGCATCAAAGATGATCGATACCGAATCCAGAGCTGAGACCAGATGATTCCACCAGAATGGATAATCAAATCTCACCCAGTAATCTGCAGATTGATAAGAGGTATAGTAATCTGGTAAAAAGAATCTTGATATCAATAAATTCGCATGCTACTTTTGCCTCTTCCGATTTACGATACTCAGGATGTGCCGCGAAAGCGCGGAGTACCATGCCAGTCCAATTGTGCGAGAATGGTTTCGAGCGGTCAGGCTTCAGCGGTTCAGCGTATTCACTGGTCAAACGGTACAAAGTGGAACGATCCAGTTTATGGGTGAGAATGGGGATTGTCCAGCCGTGGTCATCCTGACGCATATCCAACAGCCATCGAAAGCCATTTTCTATCCGTGGATCATCGGCATATCCTGCCTGGACCAACAAGCCGATGATCGCCCCGGAATAGTAGGTGGCATATTGATTGGCAAGAAATCCGCGAAAATCACCTTCGCTGGTCTGACAAGAGAAAAGGTATTCGGCGGCTTTTTCCACTGCCGGGTGGTCCCTGGTCATGCCATATTGTTGAATGAGATAACGGAACCAGCGCCAGGTTTCAATCAGATGATAATTGACATCATTCGGTTTGACCGATCGTTTCACCGGCCATGAACCGTCCGCGGATTGCTTCTGAAGAATCTGTTTGACCTGTGGTAATCCCCAGAGAATGGTAATTGAGTCGACAGATTTCTCAAGGAGATCGCGCTCAACGAAGTATCGGATTGCCGGATCTCCTGCCGCCAGAAGCGCAGGAACAGGATCATACTTTAATTGGGATCGCCATTTTTCCATAATCAAAAAATGCAAATTAAGCCTTACTCATATTATAGAGAGATTTTTTTGCGTTAGACGAAAACAAAAATCCCCGGAAAGTTCCGGAGATTTGATAAAGTTATGAGATTGTTGATACCTCAAGCAGGGATTGCAGATAGCTCCAATTGTTCTTTGATGTAGCTGATGATCTCGTCCCAGGCTGCGGTGGCTTCGGGAAAGAGCGGTGCAAGAATGGGAAAGCAATGGACCATCCCTTCCCAGATATGCAGGGTGATATTCACTCCGGCAGCCTTTGCTTTTTCAGCAAATTTCACTGAATCATCCAGTAGGATCTCGTGATCCCCGACCTCGATCAGGATCGGCGGCAACCCATGCATGTCCGCATACAGAGGCGATATCCACGGGTTCTTCGGATCATTCGCACCAATGTAATATCCGCCCCAGACATGCCACGAACCCAGCGTCGAGATGTCCTTCATCTCATTGGTATGGTATGAATTTCCGCTGCAGGTCAGATCCGTCCACGGGGAAAGGGCGACACCGGCTTTGGGCAACGGCAGACCAGAATCGCGGATGGCAATCAAACTGGCCAGGCATAATCCACCCCCAGCGGATTCTCCCAGGATGAGGATGTTCTTTGATTGGACTCCCTGCGACAACAACCACCGGTATGCGGTGAGGGTATCCTCCATCCCGGCCGGGAATGGGTTTTCAGGTGCCAAACGGTAATCAAATAGTAAAGCGCCGACCCCGATGGATTTGACGAATTTGGCAACATGCATACGATGCCCCGCACAACTCCCGGATACGTATCCGCCGCCGTGGGTGTAGAAAATCGCCTTCTCAGCATTGAGGGGTGAGTCAGGCGTCCCGGCAGGGTGGATCCATTCCGCGGATAGACCTTCTGGCAGTCCGGGGATCGTGACCGGCGAAACGATGATATCCGCGGGTACGGAACCCATCTTCTTTGCGCCTGCTTCATGTTCCTTGCGAAGCTTCAGCATGGATGTTTCCCGTGGTGATCACTTCGCGTTTGAGACTGCCCTTGAAGAGATTACGGTTTTGGATGGTAAATATGATGACCTTGCTTTTCAAACTGGACATTTTCTTTCTCCGAATGATGACTTAATTCTTTTTATGCTTTTGCACCGTTCATGAACAGATCCACGCATTGTTTTATTGACTTTTGCGGATCGAATTGATCGGGTTGCAGATAGAACGGTTTGATCACTGCGATGATGGCGTATTCGAACAATCCTTCAAGCAGATCGTCCGGCAGATCGGAACGGATCTCATGCTCCTGCTGCCCCAGGCGGATGATCTCATGGATCAACAGGGCTAAGCCACTTTGCTCATTTTCCACAGGTTTGAACGAGATGACTTGCTTCATGCGGTAGACCATGAAAGCTTCAAAGATCATCTTCTGGGATTGCATCCCCTCTACCAACAGTCCGAATATCCAGGTCAGCCGCGATCTTGAATCGGACAATTTGCGAAATTGGGCGATACGGTCCTCGTTCCTGTCCTGGAATGATCTCTGAATGTAGGCATTGATGATCGCTTCCTTGGATGGGAAGTAGTTGTAGAGAGTCCCCTGGCGATATCCACTTCTTCGGCGATCTGTTCCATGGTGGTGGATTCGATCCCAAGTTTGTGGAACAGCTCCACCGCGGTTGTGATGATCTTGCGGGTGGTCTCTTCTTTTTTTCTGATCGATCTGCTTTCCATGGTCTCACGCTTTCTGTTAATGTACATCGTATAACTATATACATTGTATATAATTGAACACTGTATAATTATATTGAATAAATTATCCCTGTCAAGGGATGAAAAGGAATTCCTTCAAGTTCTTCGTTATTTTGATACTTGTATCATTCGGATTAATAATTGCCGGCGAGATTTTTATTCGGGGATAACCAGCAGCGAATCAACGATTGCCGCGGAGAGACCAGCAGAACAGAATCCCGGATGTCTTCCAGGTGTGATTCGATCACTTCACGGCTGATCCCATTGGGAGCATACACTGTAAACAAAACATTTCTTGTGGCTGGGGTGATCTGGGTTCGGCTGTCCGGTCCGTAGAGGATGCTGGAGATCACTCCATCTTGATCAGCCATGAACATGTCGCCTGGTTTCAGGTTTGTTCCACACCGCGCATCAGGGTATATTTTTCTTCTCCGGTGGATACATCCAAAGTGACCGGCAACCGGAGGGTGTCCAGATCATGCCCTGCGGTGAGTAATCCATTCTTAAGTTCGGCCATGAACATGGCTTCCACCAATGTGGACACGCTGGGGATGGATTTGCCCTTGAACAAGATGGATGCCAACTGCGCTTGCACATGGTAGGTTTTGTCGAATAGTTTGTAATATGCCCGGTAAGCGGGGAAGGGGGGTTTCTGATCCAGTTCGTGCGGATCCATCCCGTTGAATTGATTGCGCAGCATATCCACCAGCGCTTCCTTGCGAATCTCAAGATCGGGATGCGAGGAGGGATTACTGACTTCCTTCATCACCAGCATTCCCGCATGTGCATCCGGAAAAGCATTCAGCCATAGTTGGGTTGGTTTAAGCATCATTCTCCCCTTTGAACGTGAAACCGCAAATCCATCATCCACCTGCCAGTTTGATCACTGGTGTGCGCGGATATTCTCGCCAGCCAGCCGGGCTGTTTCTTCGATCCGTTTCCTTCTGGTCTCAAACGTTTTGGCAGTGGAGATCCACAGCAGAATGATCCGTTTCACCGACCGTGGAAAGGCTTCGTAATTCTCGCGTGAATTGGGGAATGAACGGAAAGCCTCGAGCAGATCTGGTGGAGGGATGAGTGCTTCGACATCATCGAGCGCATTCCACGATCCGTCTTTTTTCGCGGCTTCAATTCCGGCCATTCCTGCCGGGGACATCAACCCCTCAGCCAGAAGTTTTTCCACACGGTCCTTGTTCGATTTGGACCAACCTGCCCCTTTTTTCCGTGGAGAGTACCACAACAGGGTCCGTTCCTCATCCAGTTTGTTTCCCCTGCTGTCGATCCAGCCAAAACAAACCGCTTCCTGAACGGCTTCTTCATAATTGAGCTGCTGCTTACCGGAGGATTTCTTGAAGGTGATCAGCCACACTCCCTTGCTGCTGGAGTGGTTCACTTCCAGCCAGGCACGCCATTCCGCCCTGGTCCCGGGTTGGATCGAATTTTCGGGTACTGGCATCATTTCGGTTCCCATATCCTATAAATTAATTATAGTGGGATAGATCCAAACTTCCATAAGGCATCGAATCCATGCACGGGGAATAATTGCCTGATCGATATTCGGGGATTGAGAGAGACTGTTATCTGGGTGGATAGTTGATGACCATGTTGAGTCGCACCATGGTCTCACCCTGATTGAAATAGCCGTGTTTCTTATCCGCGCGAAAACGGATCGAGTCACCTGCCGATATCTTGTATTTCTGGTCGTTCACGTCAATGGTCAATTCCCCCTGGAAAACCATGATGAACTCTTCGACGCCATCCGAATGCGGATCCGCTGAAATGCTGCCGCCCTTGTCAATTTCTATCTGATAGATCTCGAAAGACCGCCCTTCCTCAAAAGGAAAGAAGGGGTAGAGCCGGTATCTGCTGCCATCTTCGATCAGCGGGGTGATGGAGCTTTTTGTGACTTTGTTGATCTCTGCCTGATGGCTGTCGACCAGGCTGGTGAATGATAATTTCAACCCGGAGGCGATTTTCCAGACCACTGAGATGGTCGGGCTTGATTCACCCCGTTCGATCTGCCCCAGCATGCTCTTGCTGACACCGGTTAACTCGGACAGTTTATCCAAACTGATCTTTTTCTCTTCCCGGATCCGTTTTCAGATTTTGAGAGACAAGCAGGGTGATGTCATCCATGGTTTACCTTATATACCTCATAGACAATATAACGACTGTATTGTATAATATAACGCATGAGCAATATAACGCCCATAATGAACATTATAACACACATGAATATAGAGGAATAAATGGCAAATATCTCTACATTTTTGGTCTATGTGGCTGTCACCACCTTTACCCCGGGTCCGAATAACATCGTATCCATGATCAATGGGATCCAATTCAGTTACACAAGGATTTTAAAATTCCTGGCCGGGTTGCTTGCGGGATTTTTCCTGGTCATGCTTGCCGGAGGATTTTTAAATATCTTCCTGACGAACCTGTTGCCATCAGCGGAACACTGGCTCAAGATCATTGGGGTAATCTATATGCTCTATCTGGCATACCACATCGCCCGCTCCAAAGGAATGGATGATCCCGATCAGGGTAATTCCATGAACACCTTCAAATTTGGTTTTTTTATGCAATTCCTGAATCTCAAAGGGATCTTGTATGGGATTACGGTCTTCTCCCTGTTCATCACCCATACCTACCGGGATCCACTCTCGATCATCATCTTTTCTTTGCTGTTGACGTTTGTGGCTTTTCTGGCTACTTCACTTTGGGCGATCGGCGGAAATATCTTTCAGAATTTCTTGCGAAAGCACTACCGTATCTTCAATTACCTCATGGCAGCATTACTGGTTTACACGGCAATTGCCAGTCTGCTGAAAAAATGAAAGGAAATACTTCATTTCTACCTGAGATCAACCGAATTCGGAGTTAGGAAAGAGAGCATGGAATCCTGGTGACGCTGCTGCGATTTCAACAGTATCGCCATTCAATCCGTTCAACAAAACCAATCGATCTTGCCCTTTTTCAGCGGATTTGTCCGCATCAATCAGGAGCCATTCGCTGTCCGGTATCCGATCAAAGATGGTAAGGCGTAAACCGGAAGTTAACAACTTTGAAATGCTTCTTGATCTGAAGATCTTTCCGATAAATGGAGGTTCCGGATTCGTGTTCAAGGGAAAAGTAAAGTTCCTTGCCGGTATCTGACCAAACAATTGATCCGATTTCACCATTTTCTGGTTGATAACTATCCAATAATTCCCCTGCAAAGTCGGTAATCAATAATTTAGATGGTGGGCTCGTATTACCAGATTCATTTGACCCTACAACGGCAATCCTCTTCGAGTTGAAGCTTACATCTAATAAGATCGTACCTAAGGGGAATCCAATTCTTGGTTACCGTTTTCATGAAAAATTCGATGTTCGATTGGCTTCTGATTACCATTTATTTTTTCAATGAATAAACCATGTTCTTCACCACATAACGAAATAACCAGAGTATCTTACGGAAGTAACAAATGCTTTGCTATCCGGAAACCATTCAATATCCCGGTAACAAGGTGGGTAGGAAAAATGTTGATTTGTTATCTGTATTCCAGCAGAAGTTGATAATAACCTTCGTAGACATTGCTTCCCAATCAGTAACCATTTACCATCCGGCGACCATTTCACAGCAGAGAAGTATTCGTAATCGACCATCATTGCTTGAATTTATATTCTGTTCTTTTAATACAGATATTGAATGAGTTGACAAATCGTATATCATCAATCCGGAATCATCTGAAAATGCTAGTGCTCTTGTTATCCCCGCTAAAAGATAAATATCCAATCTCTACTAATCCGTTCTAAGACTTTCATCGGTTCTTCGGTAAATGGGGATTCGACGAGTTTCAAGCCAAAACCATCCTCAAAAGCTATCCAATTCTTATCCGAACTTAAGACAGCCTGGGTGATCAGTCCGTCACTTAGAATTGGAATTTTCTGTGACGACCACTTTTGAAGACTATACTCATATATATTCCCCTCAGAAAGGTAATTAACCATTATGTCCCCACCCGGTGTTGGAATAGGTGTTGGACTTGGGGTGATGGTTGGAGTGAAAGTCTTACTGGGTTGGATGGTAACCGTTGGAGTTGATGATGCAATAGTCTTATTTGTGGAGGTCGAATCAATTATCCGCGGGATGGGTTGAGGATTGCATCCCGTAAGAACGGTTAGTACCAGGCAGATAATGATTGTTTGGGATGTTCTTTGCATGAAGTTCGAGTATCCCCGTGTGCCTAATATGAACTCGAAGAAAAATTGATGACAATAATCTCCATTGAAGATGCTTAAACCCGATCCTCTTACTCCGTATCGTATGCAGCTATCGCAGCAGGTAACACCTGAGTAACCACATGACCGGCTGCGGGTAAGCCCACCAGGATCGCGCTGATGATTTCCTCCCGGGTTGCCCCCGCATGTTTTGCGGATTGGACATGGAATGGAATTCCGCTTTCAAGGCGCAGCGCAGCCAACACCGCCAGATAGGCCAACGCGGAAGTCTTTTTATCTAGCGCACTGGCGTTCGCCAAACCCTGAACCATTCCTCCCCAGGCTTGAGCGTGCTGAGGAGCTTCTTTCATGAAAGTCTGAAATGCATTACTGACCAATGCGAATTTGTCACTCATGGGTTATTCCTTCTATTCCATATTATTTCTGCTTTTCATTACCACGTTTGAAATTCCCTGTAACTTTGGCCATGACGAGTTGAGTTTGGTCAATATCGAGGTTACTGATGTTGTTGATAAATTGTTGAGCTTTCTCCCCTTTTAGTATGGTTACTTGCTTACCATGCCATGAGATGAAGACTTTTTGTTCCTTGCTGATGAAGTATGAAAAGGGTCGTTCCCCTAATGGGTTATGACCTTCATTTTGATCCATGATCGCCCTATAGGTTAATTGTAGGGGATTTTTCTAAGAGTATGGAGAAATTATCAATTCAAATAAGTCCTTGAAATCAGATGGGAGGTGCCTGGTATGATCATCCCAAGCGCAAATTCATCACGTGTCTTCGGCTGCCAGACAATCCTACTTCCTGAAACCCCGCGGATTTGAAGAGGTTGACAAATCCCATAAAGCGGTAACTGGGTGAATCCGGTTCGACCGGATACGCTTCGACAATGGTTGCACCTTTACGTCTGGCATGATCCACAGCCGCGCGGATCATCTTTCGGGCAAATCCCTGTCCACGTAATTTTCTTGGGATAAAGAAACAAACCAGCGACCAGACAACCTCGCCTTCATATGCCATTCCACCCAGATGAACGAATGTCTCCCGCGGAGCTATGGAACACCAGGCAGATGGAATCCCGTCAATATATCCCAATATTCCGATCGGCACATGACGATCCACCTGCTGTTTGAGCAGGGATTTCTTCATTACAGGGCTGGAATTGGCAGGTTTGGCCCGGAAAACCATGCACCAGCAGTCTCTGGGTCCGCCTCTGGATTCAAAGAGGCGTTCCAGATCATGCCAGTTTTCTGGGGTGACTTCTTGAAATTCCAGTTGCGCTGATTTCTCAGTCGGGATCATTTCATTCAGTTATGCTTTCAGTTCCGGTTTGAGTATCACCATGTGGATCTGACGGGTGGTCCCTTTGCGGTAATCGTCAAAAAATGGAGCCCTGGCGATCAATTGCGGCCAAAGACGTTCCTGTTCGTCGGTTGTGGCAGTGGAAGCGGTGACGGTCAGTGCTGCAATGAAAGTTCATCAATCGAATCTTGTCTTTTCTTTGAATGGCTATTAACATGATCACCAAAAAGTAATTCTTGGATATATCCGATTACTTTCCTACACATGTGTTTTTACGAAGCATAAAATTCCGCTTTTCCAGATCTTTTACCAAGTAGCTATTATCGGGTAACAAGGGAAAATTTTCACTAAATATGGAATTCATTACTATTCTAAAGGTGTTTACTGGAGTGATAGACGAATAGAAACCATCGGTAGGTCTTCCACCGAGATAAGCAGCATATAGAATGTCCAGCTCCCCACCTTTCAACATAGTTGTTCCATGGTCACCAGTTATGATGATCACAGGTTGAATTTCTGAGGAGGAAATTATTTCTTCAAGAACATCCACCATCATTTTATCTGAGTACACTAATGCATCATGATATCCTCGCTCTTTTTCGGGTAATTTACTGACAACTGGATCACTATTAAATGATATTTGCGGATTAGCAAATGGCAAGTGAGTAGTTAAAATATGAGCAAATACAAATTTTGGACTTTCAACTTTATTGATGTCCTTTAATAGTGTTGAGTATACAAATTCTTGTCGATCTCTTTTAATTTCAATTTCGATATCATCCGGGGATATTTTACCCATATCCAACAACGCCGAAATAGCTGTTGTTCTTAAGTAGAGCAGTTCAAATGCATTCACTGTACCAAATAACTGACGGGCTATATTCGAGTTTTGAGATTGGTAATATATCTCTGCATCAGTAATTTCAGTAAATCCAAACCCGGTTTCAAAAGCAACGATCTTATATCCTTTTGATTCTAAGGTATCACGAACAATGCTATGTTTGATATAAGGGGATATACTAGCAGCAGGGCGTGTCTCACCATTTACTGGCGGCAAGGTATCAAGATAGTTCATATTTAAAATACTTGCTATTGAAACAAGAGTTGAATTGTAGTTACTCTGGCTGCAATCAGCTATGTAAAACCCCATATTCCTGAGATAATCCAAAAAATAGGAATTATCATAATCCAATAGTATCTTTAGGCTATCTGCTCTAGCATACGCGTCTAAAACAAACAAGAATATATCTGGATTCTTTTCCCCTTGAATTGATCGAGAGTTGGCAATGACATGACGAGAGGTGATTGGATTATTCACCTGATTAAGGCTAAAACTCAGGACTTGAAACAAAGGATAAGTAATTAGGAGGATCGAAATCGGAATTAACGCTTTTATCACCTGTTCATTAATTTGCTTTTTCCGAAATGTCCAGAACAAAGTCATCAGAAACACGATTCCATACAAGATTATTAAAAAACGGTGCCTTCCAATTGTTATTCCAGCAATCGAGAGGTTATTTACCGCAAGATACATATGTCCATAAGTTGAAAAAAGGATTGAGGTGCAGCAGGATATTATCAAGCCCTTTTCAATGGAGTTAAATATCCGCCCTAAAAAGAATAGGAAGAAAATTGAACACAGGGCTGAAATTACTAGTAATCGAAGAGAGGCTATGATCTGAAATTGGCCAAGATTTGAAGAAATTAGGGATAGTACTGGATACAACCAAAACATGAAAGAAATAATAATGGGTTTGAGAGTAAAACCGTGGATCGTTCGTAGCTGTCTGGGATGTATAGTTTTCATAATTGTGAATTTCCTTCTTATGCGACTCTCAAGGCTGATTACTTGCATCATTTCTAATCATGCACAAACGTTGGTTTTTCAATTCTCTGGAATTGTTCCTACCAAGAAGGTTTTGCAGTTGATCCTTTTACTTCTCAAACCAAAAGATTTTGTTGTGCCTCAACAAATGGATCAGATAAGGATTGATTAGAATTAAAGCTACTTTCAGATAATTTGGAATAACAATCATTCAGTTGTCTAACCCACTGGATAAATACTTATTTAGTATATTGTTTATGTTGACATTCTTTGCGATCATGATTGATGGCGAAGAATGATTTTCTTAACTGATAATCGATGTATTGAAATAGCCAGTCCCCTAGATTAGTAATTTGCGTAAAAGATTATTGTCCTGAGAGATTTGTGAATTTCACGAGGCAAAAATTTTAGTAAACTTACAATTTGTAAAAAGAGATCAATTCAAATGACACTGAAAATCTGATTTAGTGATTTATTTGCATACTGATCTGTACTATTGACCCATTCTCACTGAGGTGTTAACTGCACCGGTTTGAGGATCACCATGTGGATCTGGCGGGTAGTCCCTTTTTGGTAATCATCAAAAAATGGAGCTCTGGCAATCAATTCAGGCCATAACCGATCTTGTTCGTTGGGTGTCGCAGTGGAAGCACTGACGGTCAGCTTATTCCCTGGTATTTCGATGATGATCTGTGGAGTTGCCTGCAGGTTGTAAAACCAACCCGGATGGGTGGGCAGTCCGTTGTTGGATGCGGTGATAACGTAATTGTCGCCATCGCGGATATACATCAGGGGAGTGGTATGGTGCTTTTGGGATTTCCGTCCCAGGGTTGTCAGCAGCAGCACCGGCATTCCGCGCAGAGAGTGCCATCCATTTTCCATTGGTCAAGCGGAATATGGCAACCTGGAATTGGGTGAAGAACTTGAATAACCAGTTGAACAGCATTGGTCTCCCTCTACTGAGGCAGTAGTCAGTATATTGCCTTGACTTTACCCCTTTACAGAAACCTGATCAGATCTTTGTGATAGGTTACTTGGGAAAACTTTTCACTATCTGAAGCGAGTAGACACAAAGGAGGATCCAGGTGAAAGTCTCCAATTCCAGCATCCATGAAAGAGTGATATTTGCTACGATGATGAATACGATCACAACCAAAGGGATGATCTGCTGAATATCCGGATTCTTGATCGCATTTTTTAAACTGTTACAAAGATTGATGAAGATAAGGGCCAGGAACAATCCTGCTCCAATGATTCCGAGATTCATCAGTAGATCCACAAGTCCATTATCACCAATAAGAACTGGATAACCCCAGTGAACTAGTTCTTGAAGATTTAAGGTGACCCCGCTATAGTTCCAAAATGTTCCATATCCATATCCCATCCATTCATGTCCTTGCCAGAAATTATGAAATAATACATTCCACATTGGAATGCGTCCGGTTAAGGATGTACTTCGGTTGAGTAATCCGAAAACTGTATCAAGGTTAGATAGGATAAGTATGGACAGAATGACAGTCAAGAATAAGGCGATCAGATAATGCGTCTTGGAAAGCTTTGTTCGAAATTGCAACCAAATTAGGTACAAGATACCCAACCCAGTAAGTAAAACAACTAGTATCACCCCGGCCGCACTGCGGCTGCCGATGCAGATAACCAGGCTTGATATCAACAAGAAAACAGTCAGTATCCGAACGAACCAGGTTCTACTTTGGATTAATAATGGAATCAGGATAGCTGCTGAAAGTGCAGCGAAACTCCCTGTATAGTTTCGATGCCAGAAGAGCCCCCGGAAGGAGCCGGAATAAGGAGGGTTTTGCATGATCCCGCCGTTTGGATAAAGTACGGTAAATATCCAGAAGACAAGACAGGTGATCCCTAAAGCGTACCCTAACCCTCGATTAAGTTGCACCCTGTTATATCGGATCACAAAATACATCCCGGCGAGCAGGCTGCCGGTAAAGATCAGTAGTCTGTAGAGGGTGAGCTGTTGATTGACTGTCCAGATCATTGATAACCATGCGAAAAGGACAGTAATCAGTAAAATCCAATTCATCCTGAGCGGGAAAGCTTGAAAACGAAACGATCCATTTATCCACAGAGAAATCACCATTAAGACAATTGCCACGGCGAAGAATCCTACCTCAGACCAGGCAAAATAAGTAACGCAAGACGAACTGGGAGATGGAAATCCGTCGCAACTAATTCCACGGATTTCGCCAAAAAAGAATAAACGGTTGATAGAAAGGATGAAGACCAGCAGGATGATCGTTAGGTCGATTACTTTTCTGACTGCATTCTTATAAAGTACAGTCCTATCAACCATCAGAAAGCTCCTTTTCCAACGATGACGACCCATATCGTTCGGATCAGGATTTGTAGATCGAGCCAGATCGAATAGTTCTCTACATAATAAATGTCATCTTCGGTGTGCAGATGCATTACCCGGTCACTGCGACCGTTGATCTGCCACCAGCCTGTGATCCCCGGCGGCACTGACAACCGGCGGCGCTGCCAGTGTTGGTAGGTTTCAGCGAGATAAGGCAGCTCAGGACGCGGACCTACGACGCTCATTTCCCCTTTGATCACGTTGATCAACTGTGGGAATTCATCCAGACTTAACTTGCGTAATATCTTCCCTGATACGAAGGATGCGCGGATCATTCCGCATCTTGTGGATCAAATTACCGTTTTCATCAAGCTGTTCGACCTGCTCGCGAATTTTTTCCGCGTGTTTTACCATGGTTCTAAACTTGATCATTTTGAATAACTGACCGTTCTCACCCACCCGGTTCTGCAGGAAGAAAATCGGCCATCCATCATCGATCAAGGATGATGATCGCGATCAATAACAAAATAGGAGATATGACAACCAGGGTGAATGTTGCTACCACCAGATCAAACACCCGTTTGATGATCCTGGAATAATCATCCAACGCTGGCGCGCGGAGATCCAACAGGGGCAACCCGGCCAGGTTCTCCACCCGGGCATCCGCCAGCGAAAGATCATAAAAATCAAGAGCAACCCAGACCCCCAAAGATAGATCTTCCAGATGCGAAGAAATAGCCTCGATCCAATCGGAAGAACTGCGCGGAAATGCAATCACCACATCAGTGATTTGGTCTGCCTTGACCTTTTCCCGTACATACGCCACAGTCTGGATACAGGTTTCGGGGGTTTCGTTCTGAAAATCATTCCAGTGTTTTCAAATCCAAAATCTGGACTTTTAATACTTCTTCCAGTAAATTCGTTCGGATTTCTTTTTCCACTTTTGTCAATTCTGACCCGACGCCAACGATCAGTAAATTCCGCGATAAGTTCAATGTATCTTTTCGCAAACGGAAAATCAGACGGGCGACCAATCGCCAGGAAATGCATAGAACGAAGGTCACCACAACGATCATCAGAAATAATGCACGTGAGAAATCGCGATAAGACAGGTATAGATAGCCAGCCTGGGATATGGATCCGACCATGGAAGCGATCGTCAGCATGGAGAATTCATCCACCAATTTGAAGAATTTCTTCCCGTCGTATATTGAGAATGCTGCAAGTACCCCGACCCAGATCACCGGGAAAAATAGATAGATTGAAAGGGGATAGTGAATATCCGCTGGAAGCGTTTCAATGAATGGGAGTTTGTTCATCGCGATACGGACTGAAGACATGGATACCAGCGATCCAAGCACCATTATCCCATCCAGGATCATCGAGAATATCGTAAAGTTGATTGAGAATCTTCTAAGCATGGCTACCCAGACCTGGTAAATAACTTTCCTCGCAGAAACTCTCCGATGATGAGGAGGATAAAGCGTGGGATGGTAAACAAGTACCTTTTCCAAAGCCGCTTTGGTTCTTGAAATGAGCCGGTACAACCATTCAATCCCGAGTTTTTGCATCCAGGACGGAGATTGGCGAACCTCACCTGCATGAAATGCAAAGGCAGCTCCTACTCCAACCATCACTGCATGGATCTTACCCCGATGTTCCGCGATCCAGTACTCCTGTTTGGGGCAACCAAGGCTGACAAATAAGATCCTTGTCCCCGAATCATTGATCCTTTGGATGATTTCCTGATCTTCCTCGTTGGTCAATTTTCTGAATGGTGGTGCAATTTGTACTCCAACAGTAATTCCCGGAAACCTGGGTGACATCTTTTCATGTCAACTTCGCGAGAATTTCTTCGGATGATCCAAGAAAACCAACCGGTATTTTCTCTCTAGATGCTTCTGACAGAATCTCCAGCATCAGGGTTGGACCATAAACCCGTTCTTGACCTTTGAATCCTTTGGAGCGTAACAACCACACCAGTGGCATCCCATCCGGGGTAACCAGATCAGCAGAATTTACTATTTTCTGAAAATCCTTTGAGTCATAAGCTTCCATCACCATATGCACATTGGCAGCATAGATGGATCGGCTTTCACACATAACTGCCCAAGATATAACTTTACGGACTGTTTCAGAATATGAAGTGGGATTTATTTGGGTATTTAATATCATCATTCGGGTGGGTGTTCAAGAATAGGGGGAGGTACTATTTATGTTTTGCATACCGTTACATAATTATTTTGTATTTTCCGATGGACTGAACAATGATTGAAATTCGACTTTCTCAAATACCTGGCATTTGCCACTTGGCGTGGCATCCATAATTTCCCTTCCATTATTAGAATAATGATTACGGGCAAGTTCATAATCGATTTCAGATCTGACTAAATCTGGTAACTGCCATTTCATACCTTGAGGAAAGTAATTTGGATGAAAATGGCTTTCGTCAACTGTCTCTTTCCTGACAACAGCTTGATTAGGAGTACCTTTTTCCGCATAGTTATGATCCAATCCGATGATGATCACTTTGCTAAAACCCATATAATATGCCAGTTGTAAAGTAACGAAGGTCACTGTTCCGCCCACGACAATGGGTTTGGTTAGGTCGCCTTCGAAAGAATCGTTGATGACAATCTTCGACTTGATGTAGTGGATACTGCTGTCAGAAGGATCATAATACGAACGGCAATTCCAATTTAGAAATTTCGGCATCTCCAAGCTGGCGATATCTGACGCAAACTGTTCGAGGATCAGTTCATTCATTGCCAGATAATAGGTGGGTCGGAAACTGGATGTGGCAAAATTTAAATAAAGGCGATTTAGTCCAAATGTATATTCATTGGTCAACAGATCAAGGTTGGTCCTTGCGAGGCTGGGACCATTCGCCAGGATAAAACACCTTTTACCGGCATGGATCCCCTTGAATTTACTCAATCTATTTTTATTCTCAATGGCAAATGAGTCGAAATTCCATGCGATGGAATGGGGAAGTTCCGCAAAGCGGGTTTTTAATGCCGATAGCAATTTTCTATAAGAAATTTCAGCGAGGGTAAACCTTCCAATTCGTTTCATTATCTTTTAGTAAATTCCTTTTTCATTCGAATTAATTAGATCTATATAGTACCCCTGAAAGACCGGAGATCCTAACCAGCCGGACAGCAAATCCGATTAGCTTCAAATTTCGTTTAATAGAATAGTTCCTAATTGGAATTGTACATTGGAATGAGCGGGATGGACGATGATGTCAACACCGGTGGTTGGAATCAGGAACTCCTCAGAGAGAAATGACGCTTTGGTACCATCACCGTCTCCCGCCACCAGAATTTGATCTCCCTGCTTACAGGGATGATGCATCTCGATGATTACTTTACACATCCTGATCACGTGGCGCATCTTTTCCTTGCCGACATTTTCAAGCGGAGAATAGCCGATGAAATTAGCATACTGGTTCATAAATGTGGATTCTCCGGTTTGTTGACATTCTTGATCTGCGAGAAAAACATACTGCATATAGTTATAAGAATTAGGAAAATGAATGGACCGTAGAAATCAGGTGATATGGGCGCTTCCAACGAACCAATCATAATAATATAAAACAGAACACCGAGCATCGATGGGAAAATGGCAAGGTTGTTTGAAATCCATGATTGTGTGAGAATGAGTGTCAGTAAAACAAAGAGAATGACAGTAATTAACAATCCGAAATAGCCAATATCTAGGATCAATTGCAGCCAAATATTATGAGATGAGGCGAGATTGCTTTTTGCATAACTGGCAAACAGGCAGTCATACTGATCTGATATCGAGGAAACGACATGACCTCGATAACCATAACCAAATATATGTGAAGGTTTGAAATCCTTCAGATGATTAAGGATAATCTGCCAAATGATCGGCCGGTTACTCAATGAGCCGCCATTATTATTCAGAGACTGTTGGCATGATGGGTCTTGCCTTATACCTTGTACCGGAATGTTTTCTCCGGATGGACGGTTTAGCCATGTGGTGGAATTCGAAAGGATATTTGGAACGAATGTAAATGCCATCAAAGGAATGAGGGAAATGAATATGGGACTCCATCGGAGATAGCGAAAGGCATTTTTAGGAATAAATAGCAGGAATATCGAGATTACAGAAAAAATAAGCGCCCCGCGAGAATCTGTCATAAAAATTACTGACAGGCAAACCAGACTGACCAGGATATAGATGATCCTCTCGATATTTCCAGAACGGCTCCTGAGTAATTGAATTACTCCAACTAATGACGCTCCAGCGAGTATTCCAAAGCTGTTGTTTCCGTCAGCCATAGGAAATAATACTCGATATGTTTTGATTCCAAGCAAACCAAGCATTTGTGCCGGATACCTGGTGAGGTAAATTTCATCATTCGTAGAAATCCCGATCCAATGAAAAACAAAATTTAATACAACATATAAAACAAAGGAATAGACAACTGCCTTCGCCAGCTTGATCTGCTGATTTTCTTCCGGAATGGCATGGAAGACAGAAAAAACATACATACCGAGAGGAAAGTAGGTAAAAAGGATCAGAAAAGCAGTAAAAGTATCAAAATTGATCTCGATGAATGCTGTTCTGAGAAGTGCTACGATCCAAATCACCATAAAGAGTAGCAGCGTTGCGGTCAGCTTGCGATCGATGTGCAGACGAATCTTGAATTTTCTGATGTAGTACAAATTCATTACAAATACACAAAACAACGGGACCGATGTGAAACCTCTAATGAAAAAATCATATCGATAGCCAAGTACGATTGGTAATCGCAGTATGGTGATGCTCAAAAGGACTATGATGAGGTTTAGATAAAATACAAATTTTTTATCGGAATCATATTTGGAATTCGTGAGCATACTATTTTGACCCATCAAGCATTGAATTTATTAAAAATATTTCGAATGAACTTCAGATCTTCAGAGTCCAGCTTTTGTAGATACAGCATGCCAAAAAATCCTGCCAGCGCACCGATCCCTTGCAAAATTACACCCCAAGGCGCTGTCACTGGATTGGTCATCTTGATCAACCCGACAATAAGAATTGCTGCCAATCCAGCCCATAATCCTTTCAGGTAGCGTCGATCGTATGGCCATAAACCAAGTTTATACTTGACCCAGAATAGCGCAATTAAATATAATCCGCTCAAACTGATGGATGTTCCCACAGCAGCGCCGATCAATCCATATCTCTTGATCAATAAATAATTAAGAATAATATCAACCGCTAAAACAATTCCGGATAGCTTGAATAAAAACTTCTGATTTCCAGTCATGATCAATAATGGATTCACTGATCCAGTGATCAAGTTTACCGCTTGACCGGCAAGTAGAACCAGAAGGACAATCGCTCCACCCTGGTATTGTCCTCCGTAAATCAACGAAAGAGTGGATCCTGGTGAGATCAATAAAACGATCAGGATCGGCACACTAAAATAAATCCCCCATTTGGTGCTGATGCGGTAGATCTCTTCAAGCGTCTTCATGTCTTTTTGATGAAAAAGACTTGAGAATATTGGCACAACCACGGAATTTATTCCCGATGAGATGACCAGAAAGATGGTCGAGATTTGTGATACAGCCAGGTATATGCCATTGTCGTACGATGGTCGCAGGTAACCGATCAGGATCCGGTCGATCCAGAAAACGTAGACCGAAAAAGCTCCACCCAATGCGGCTGGTACCGCATATGCAAACAACTCCTGCAGAGAGTTTTTATATTTCGTTTGCGTGGGGATTATTTCTGGAAATACTCTAAAAATAAATACAATGCTGACTACTGCTGCAATGGTAATTGAGATGATATCTGATAGGATTACCCCTGAAATTTTCAGACCGAGAAAATAAAATCCGATCATCAAGAAAAGACCAAGGATGGGTTGGCCAATATCCTGAATGAGCATGGAGATTTTTACTTTTTGCGTGATCCGTGTTGCTGCTGTCACTACAATTAGCAGGGAAAGCATCGGAAATGCAATCGAAAACAGGCGAAACACGCTTAATAGTTCGGGTTTGTGATAGACCGTAGTTGCCAGCCATGGCGCTAGCAAATAAAGAAGTATTCCAAAAATCAGACCTGATCCAAAAGACAGAAAGATGGTCTGATAAAACAAGCCTTTCAATCCCTCAGGATCTCTCTTCCAATACTGTGGGGCGAACCGAAGGACAGCTCTATCCATTCCCATGGGAAATAAAAGTGATAAAAACCTGAGCAAGGTCCAGCCAATTGCATACAACCCAAAGACTGCCGGCCCGAGAATTCGGGCAGCCAGAATACTTCCAAGCACGCCGAGGAATCGACCTCCAATGGTGCCAATCATTCCTTGTCTGGCACCGGTCACCAGCTTATCAATTGTTCCCTGATTGGATTCCATAATATAGGAATTGTACAGCACTTTGAATTTCGACAATGCGATCAACTTGTCGACCGTGTTTCCTGCTAAATTAATATGTCTTAAGTGGAAGATTGTCTTTTTTGAAGTAGTTCAAGCATTCAAAAACAAACGATAATGTAGAAAACCACGGAGAGTTCCGTGATTTTCCATTTCAATTATGGATCAGCCGTGATCAGGAAGATAAGTATTATCGCAAGATCTTGGAACCTGTTCGAATTATTATCGGAAGAGCTATCTAACCCAAAATATCCTGAACGATATCCTTGACCCAGTAGGTATTTTGTCCCTGATGCGACAGTCTGCGGATTCCATCCAGGTGGTTTCCCAGCGTGATGATCGGAGGTTCCTCTCCATTGATTAACACCTGTCCCAATCCGACAGTGGACATCAAACCATTACAAAGGCACCGCTTGGATTCCGCGTTGTGCCGCAGTCCACGTTTGTTGACAAAATCCTCGATCGGGGCTGCCGAACAGCGTTGGAATAATTTGCGGTTCCCGTTCGCGTCGGGTGCGGTCAGTCCGCGTTGCTGCAACAGACCGATATCGCAGATCCGCGACCGATGGGAATAAACCTCATCGCTTGCGAGTGTATCCATCAACTGGACTACCTTGAATGGGAATCCGGTCGGGGAGAACAGCGTAGTCTGAACTACCGCGGCATCATCAGTCCCTTTTTTGATCATCTCCAGAATGGCAGAGCGGTACACTGGTTTCATCCCGGATTCTTCGGATAACGCGAACACGGATCCAACTTGTACCCCGGTCGCTCCGGCGTTTCTGGCAACCTGCAATCGATCCCGGCTGCCATATCCACCTGCCAACCAGAATGGAATACCCACTTGCCGGATCACATCCAGATTGGGTTCATCCAGTTCACTATAGATGGGTTGTCCCTTATCATCCACTTTCATCGGACCTTGCGGACCGGCATTGTGTCCACCTGCTGTGTGATGTTCTATGATGAAGCCGTCCGGCGCTTGTGTTTGACTTTGAGCCAGTGTTTGTACAAGATTATCCAAGGACGCGATCGCCAGAAAAGCGGGACGATTCACGGGTGTCTGGGCAAGCTTACCGTCTGCCACCTGTTTCGGGTCGAAGGAAATATAGAAGTCTTCTCCCGGTTCGCGGTACAAAACCAGCATATCGATCTTCACCGTCTCGTGATTGGCCAGGCTGGCGCTGATCGCAGGCAGTCCATCCGGATTCCCCGCCCCGACAATAAAGCCATCCACACCCGCGAGCATTGCTCCATACATGGTGAACACAAGCGGGATTTCTATCTTCTTCAAAAAATTCATGAAAATGTTTCCGGAATGACCTTCTTTTGCCAGCCATACTTCAGCAAATCCGGTGGCGATCAGGAGTTCAACGATGTCATCCCTGACAGTCAGCGCGAAAGGAACCGGCGGATTGGCCGGCATGGGGATATTGTCCGTACCGTCCGGACCACGCAAGTATTGCATGGGTGCGATCTTGAATCGATCTTTTGGCGCTTTTCCGCCTTCGATGAAGTAACGCTCGGTGATCTTTTGGCCGATATTTACGCCATATTTGGAATCCAATGCGGTCATGGCACGTCGGACATGCCCGCCCGGGTCGCCTAATTGGAGCATACGCACGTATACCAGATCCAATCCGGTCCCGGACACGGTACCGGCAGTCACGCCGGGTCTTTCCATGGAGACAGCTTTCGCCATTCGCCAGTTGGATACATAAACCCCCATTCCCCCTTGAATGAGTTGAATGTTTTTCAAAAAATCCATCGATTTACCTCAATTTGGAACTGCAATGCCAACCTGCATAGGTGTTGTGTTCAAGTAGTTAGTGGAAGAACAGGTTGAAATACAGATAAGTTTTACTTTCTATTATCGAGCGAATACATCATCAAGATGGTTACCGATAAGTTTATGCAGGTTATAACCCCGCCAATCCAAAAAGGTAATGAAGTTTTCGGATCACAAAAAACAGGTGCGCCACTTGTTTAGCACACCTGTTGAGAAGTACTGGTTATGGAATTCCAGCTACAGATTGATCCATCCTTCCATGAATGTCACTGCTTCACCTGCGATCAAAACCCGCTCTCCGGCATTCGCGCAGCTTAATCTTCCCCCTCTCGCAGATACCTGGAAAGCTTCCAGACTCTTCTTGTCCAGTCTCTTGCTCCAGTAGGGGATCAGCGTACAGTGTGCTGAACCGGTTACCGGGTCTTCAAAATTTGTCGACTGAGTGGTGAAAAACCGGGATACAAAATCCACATCCTTCCCGGGTGCGGTGAGGATGATTCCACCCGGGTCCAGATTGATCTGGTCGAGCACAGTCCGGTTTGGTTTCATATTTCGCACGGTGTCTTCATCTTCATAGACCAGCATGTAGTCCCTGGCTTTCAACACTTCGGTAGGTTTTATTGGGAAACCATCCAAAATGATCTGCGGAGCCTGTGCGGGTTCAGGATCCCGTGCCGGGAAATTGAGAGTGATGAACTTTTTTCCTACTTCTACTTTCAATTCGCCGCTCCGCGATTGGAACAGGATTTCTTTCGTACCAGGAAAGAGATGTCTGCCAATCACATGCGCCGATGCGAGTGTGGCATGTCCGCACAAATCCATTTCAATATCCGGGGTGAACCAGCGGATGGCAAATCCGCCTGCAACCGGAATAAAAAAAGCAGTCTCTGCCAGCATATTCTCCATGGCGATCTTCTGCATGGTCTCGTCTTTTAACCAGTGCTGTAAGGGACAGACTGCCGCGGGGTTGCCGCTGAAGACTTGATCCGTAAACGCATCCACATGGAAGATTTGCAATCTCATTCAAGACTCCTTTTGTTGTTTGCTCCATCCGATCAACAGGATGGACGCCGCTGGAAGCAGGATGCCCCAGGCAATATACCCTGTATCAGAAAGAAATTCACTGCCTGAGATGATCCCAATGAAGTGGATCAAACTCAGAATACCACTTACGGTAAGCAGCCATCGGATCCATAAACCAAGTTTAGTGCCCGCAAAAGAGGCTGCCATGAAAATAGCAGACAGTCCGAAAAACAATCCCCACCCCAAATGTTCGAAGGCGAACATCACTGATCCGGTGTGATGGACGTCCAGTAAAGCCAGCATCGATGCATCACCCATTTGGACCAGTCCGGGAACGATGGTCAGTTGAACAAACCAGTTCATGCTGCTGGTGACACAGACCAGGGACATCAATAAAGTTGCGAGGTCAGCATAAACTTGATTGCGTATAGGGACAAGCCTCCGCAGGCTTATAAATAGGACTAACAATGAAATGTCTAATAGGATTCCGACCACTGCTGACACCCATTGAATGGATGGCGATGATGTGGAATGGACACTTCCATCCACGACCAATTTCCCTGCCAATCCAATAAAATAGAGCGCTGCCCAAATTGTGACCAAAACCGCTGAGATATAAGCAATTTTCTGCGATGAGCGCTGGATAATTGTTTCAGAATCTGTTGTTATTTTATCGATCGTCATAGTTGGATCATTCCTCCGATAGCCTAGGTTAAATGTTCCGAAAAACATATCGCAGATTTTCTAAAAGAATAACTATTTTCAAAAATACTAACATTCGGATTACTTTTTCATGACTTGAAAAAGAGTGATTTGCATTCCGTCCGGATCCATGAAGCGGACATTGGTATCACCCCAGGGAGTGACTACCGGAGGGTGAACCATGACTGCACCGTACTCCACCAACCGCTTCACTGCACTATTCAAATCCGGCACCTGAAAAGCAAACCGGATTTGCCCGCTAACCCGTTTTCCGGCTTCGATCTGATCGACGGTTTCAGCCTGAACTTCATCGAACAACTCCAGTGTTGCCTTTCCTAATTCCAGAATCATAGCCTGTCCCTGCCCATTATTCCAAAGATTAGCGGGATCGATACCCAACGCCTGGCAATAAAACCGGGTTAGTCTTTCATAGTCTGATGTGGTTAAGGCAACTCGCATCTCGAGTATGGGGGGTTGTGAATTGGGTCTTTGACATCATATTGACCATCCATTGACTATTAGGTGTTTACATAGATCATGTTGGATATTTCCAAATCGAACAATTATTCCCAGGTCAGGGTTTGCGACGGATTGCGCATATGTTCTGTTTGGTGAATGACATTCCGAATTTACCTGAACTTTTTCGATGGGGATATTCAACTGGGTGGATATATCTTCATCTTCCAGCCCATGGTCAACCCCGTACATCAACAGATCGATCGTCTCTGATGGCAGTCCCAGGATATCCAAATACTTGTCGGTGACTCCGGGGATGATATCCGGGTTCGGACTTCGCGCGAGGATCTCTTCCGGTACGCCAATTTCACTGGCTACCTGTAGAATTTGGGTTCGATACAAATACTTCAATGGCATTAGGTCGGCAATATCGTCCACTCCGAATTTCACAAACAAACCGACCATGTCTTCCGATTTATGGGCGCAGCCCACCACCAGATAATTCATTTCTTCCGCGATCATATATTCCACTACCGTGCGGATGCGCTGCTTGGAGCTGATCCTGGCATATCCCTTGCGATGGAATGCTTTGGCGTCCCCTCTAACAATCTTTAGAAATGGATTCTCGCCGGCAGATCGCATATAGCGGCGTGCAGCCCATTCTTTGAGCGCACGGGTCGGTAAGAAAGAAAGGATGAAGTTATAAGTCCCGAGACTGGACAATATGGGTGAAAGGTTTCTGGTGATGGTTTTAATCTTGAATCGGTTGGTCAATAACCGGGAGTATTTCATCGCGTCCGGATTTCCCTGATTTTCAGGCATCAATAATGCGGTGACTTTTTCAACCCCAACCGCTTTGACACATAATAAGAGGACGGTGCTTGAATCCAGCCCTCCTGAGAAGGGGACCAGTATCCCATCCCTACCCAGGGCTGCACATCTTTCTCTGATAAATTCGGTCAACCTCAAAGTCATATCTTGTGCATCGATGGCAAACAATTCTTGATCCAGTTTCATATCCCTCTCCACTTTTTCTAATTAACTATAGCGCGGAATATGGAATTCCAGAACTGGGATCGATCACCTTATGAAATAGGTGTGAATAAAATCAAAATCCCCGGAGATCAGGTCTGACCGGGGAATCTAGTCTCATTTGGACCAGGAAACTTTGATCTTGAACTTAAGCTGACGTTGACAAGCGTTCCAAAATGTAATCCATATGCTCGAGGTGATGGTCATATGTACCAAGAAGAACTATAGCGAGCGGTGCACCATCCAGCCACGGATATTTATCTCCGTTAAAAAAGTCCATTTCTTTAAAGTCTGCAGCCAATTCAATTAAGCGTTCAAAGCCTTCCCGCCATTTGAGATGCACTTCAGACCATGGAAGGTTGCGGTAACTTTGATAGATCCAGTCATTGGTCGCGTTGGTATCGTCAAAATTCTCGGGATTGAATGTAACCGCCCAGTTGGGGAATTCCGGTTCGCTGTTCATCCTGGCAGCCTCAAAACGTGCTATGGACCTTTGCTGCCATGCCCAAAGATGGGCGACATTGTCTTTGACAGACAGTTCTGTGAATACCCCGGGAGTGGTGATCTGTTCTTCAGATAATCTTCCGAGGACCTGCTCCCATTGGTCAATTTGTTCTCTCAATGCCGCCAGGATGTGATCTTTCATGTTCATGTGTTTCTCCACGCTGTTGATTATTATTGTTTGGTTGCCGCTTTTTTCTGGGTATCCATGACCCTGAAGGTAACTGCTCTCTGGATCAGATCATACGGAATGGGTTTATCCAGTGGGAATTGTAGTGTCCCCTTGGATTTAATAAAAGGGGCGACATCTCGATTAAATTTGTCATCTCCCAGCGGAACAGGGTACACGCCGATATGCTTCTTGTACGCCGCAAAATGGATCAAATTGCCGTACAGCATAAAGGTGGGCATGGCATATTTGATGGTTTCATTGGCGTCAGGCGCCGCGGATTTGATTGTTTCCCTAACCCGTTGTAATATATCTTGAATTTCTTTCGGAAAATCCGCGATATAGTCATCGATCGAGGTGTATCCCGTATTTTTTGCATCCATGTGTTTCCCTCAACTTTATCCTGAGTAAATTTTCAATGCCTTTATTAAATCATGCTGTTTTCTTTTTCGCTTTCGATGCGGCTTTATCCAGATTTTCCTGAACACGGAACAAAGTGATCCGCTTCATTAAATCGAATGGAATGGGTTGATCCAATGGGAATTGGACAGATCCTTTCGCCTGAACATATCCTTTCAACTCCTCTTTGAACTTCTCGATTCCGTTGGGAGTTGGATAGAAGCCGATATGATTCTTGAAACCCGCAAAATGCACCAAATTACCTTTTAATGTAAAGGTTGGGATTCCATAATTGATCATTTCCCCGGCTTCCGGGGCTGCAGATTTGATCGTTTTCCTGATCTCCTCTAGAACCTTTTGGTCAGCAGGTTCAAATCCGGCAATATACTCGTCTATAGTTGTGTAATTGGTTTTATTCCGTTCCATGATTCAATGCTCCTTTATGTCTTTTCAACCCCATCTGTTCTGAACGACATGCCTTTCGATGATAGCGCAGACCTAAGCTTTGGTATCGATGATGGTCCCATCCCATGCAGCGCGAGGATCTCTGATTCTGAATATTTCGAAAGTTGAGCTTCATCTGTAATACCCAAACCTATCAAGGCTCTGACTGCAGGTGCGCTTAACTTGGATAAGAATCCATCTTTTGGTTTCTTCTCTAGCTCACAGATCGGACAAGTGGGACAGTCTGAGGTCTTTTGATAGCGATGTCCATTTTTACATATTCGCAGATTATTCTCATTCATCATTCAATTTACATCCCAGGTGGGTGTGATAGATCCCTATCCCTCTAAGAGCTTTTTCATTCCTTCCAGGACGGTCATCCAGTTTTGCTCAGAATGCTTCGCGGCTTCCTGCGAATCATTGTTATCCTGGGTGATGGTCACTTTTGTATCTTTCCCTTGTGCGGATAATTCATATCGAACAATTTGATAGTTCTCCAGGCTGTCAGGCTTACCGGAAAATGCACTCCAGTAGGATGATTCCAGCAGGTGCTCCGGTTCGAATAGTAAGATCTTCCCTTTGTCCTCATAAGGTTTCCCTTCCCATACTCCTTTATAAGTGATGGGACTTCCCACCTGCCAGTTGGTAGTGACTTCTGTGCCGAAGAGATATTCCTTGATGATCTTGGGATTGGTTAACGCATCCCAGACTTTTGAGCTGGATGCGTTAATTGTGATGGTTGCTTTGGACAAATAAGAGTTACCCATTGATGATCCTTCTCCCGTGGATCCTTTTAATTGCTGCTTCCCTTTCATTTACCCGGTTTTGGGAAGACAGTTTCGTGTGATGTTCCACATACCAATAAGTTAATGGGAATCTGAATTTCCTGCAACCAGGACGTATAAGAAACATCCCAATTCATAGTTCCGTTAACTTGCATCGGATGGCACCCTGTAGCCGAGGGGCAGGGTTTTGGCAGAAAAGTTGGGTATTGACTCCGCTTTAGAAAAATGCTATTCTATTCACGAAAACGTTTGCGCAAACGATTGCTTATTATCTTCCACCCGGAAAGAGTGCATGGCAAATATCCGTGAAGTTGCAGAAAAAGCTGGCGTCTCAGTCACCACAGTTTCTCACGTGGTGAACCAAACCCGTTTCGTTGCGCCAGAAACGGAAAACAGAGTGCGCCAGGCTATGCAGGATTTAAATTTCCGGCCTAACATTCTTGCCCGTTCGCTCAGGCGTGGAGAGACAAAAACGATTGGTTTGATCCTACCGGATTCAGCCAATCCTTTTTTTGCGGAATCAGCTAGGGTTCTCGAAGAAGCGGCTTTCCTCAGATCTTATTCACTCATTTTGTGCAATACCAACGGCGATCTTGAAAAAGAGCGCCGCTATACCGATGTTCTCCTCAACAAGCAGGTGGACGGGATCATCTTCATGGCATCCGGTGACGACAAAAAATCGCTGCTTGAATTGGTTGATCGGCAATTCCCGGTGGTGGTCGTTGATCGTATTTTGGATGATCTCGATGTGGACGCGGTTGTTTCGGATAACCTGCTCAGCGGATCTCTAGCCACACAGTATCTGATCGACAACGGTCACAGGAGAATTGGCATTATCTGCGGACCGTCCAATGTGAATCCAAGCGCACAGCGGGTGACGGGTTACCGAAAAAGTTTGTCAGAAGCAGGCATACCTCATGATCCTAATCTTGAAATGATTGGTGATTTTCATCCGAGTTCAGGGTATTCAGCCACCAAGCAATTATTACAATCCAGCCGTCCTACAGCCATCTTCGCCTGTAATGACCTGATGGCGATTGGTGCATTGAGGGCGATCCGTGAAGCGGGATTTTCCGTACCTGGAGACATATCCCTGATTGGTCATGATGATATTGAGATCGCTTCCTATATCCAGCCAAATCTCACCACCATCGCCCAACCGATCGAGCAACTCGCGGAGACTGCCATTCAATACTTATTGGAACGGATCGAGCAACCCACTTTGCCCCCGCGCCGTTCCGTGCTGCCCAACCATCTGGTTGAACGTCAATCCACCAGGAGTATTCTATGAGATCGCGGATCATGGTCATCGGCAGCCTGAATATGGATCTGGTCGTGATCTCGCCCCGCCATCCACAAATAGGGGAAACCATCCTCGGCAATTCCTTTGCCACCTATCCAGGTGGGAAGGGAGCCAACCAGGCTATCGCCGCTGCCCGATTGGGAGCATCCGTTCAGATGGTTGGATCGATCGGTCAGGATGGATTTGGTCAGGATCTCCATAACAATTTGATGGCAAACAATGTAGATTGTCGCTACTTGAAAGTTTCTGCTGGTGTCAGTTCTGGTACGGCGTTGATCACGGTGGATCAGCAGGGCAGAAACACCATCATTGTTGTTCCAGGAGCAAATCATCATCTACTCCCCCAAGATATTGAGAACATCGAAGATGCCATGTCTGAAACCGGTCTGGTGGTTTTGCAGATGGAAATCCCCCTTGAAACGGTATGGGAATCTATTTTGTTGGCGCGGAAACATGCCGTCCCCGTTCTATTGAATCCTGCGCCAGCCAATCCGATCCCGGATGAGATCCTGGATGGATTAGATTACTTGATCCCCAATGAATCCGAATTAGGTCTGCTGACAGGCATGCCAACCGCAACACTAATGGAGATTAAACAGGCTTCTCAGGTATTGCTTACCAAAGGTGTCAAACGGGTCATTCTTACCCGGGGAGAACAGGGCTGTTTCTATTTGGATCATGAGCAGGAAATCGTTTTACCTGCTTTCCAGGTGCAGCCAGTAGATACAACCGCCGCAGGTGATGCTTTTATCGGTGGGTTTGCATCATCATTGATGACGACGGACAGCATACATACCGCGCTTAAAACGGGTTCCGCTGCGGGGGCATTGGCTGCCACCAAAGCAGGCGCCCAAACAAGTCTGCCATCACGTCTTGAATTGGATCAAATTCTACAAACTGCAAGTTGATCAGGAGGTGTACGAAACAAGATCCTTACCGTAATCAATAACCATCCAAAATCTAACAAGGAGATAGAAATGAAGAAAACCATTTTTGTATTGATCGCAGTTCTCATGATCGTCAGTCTGGTCGGGTGCGCACCCAAAGCTGCCGCGCCAAAGACAGAAAAAGTCGTTTACCTGATCAATGGATCCCTGGGAGACAATGCTTTCTATGACTCAGGTCAAAAAGGGATGGACGCGATCGCAGCCAAGTACGGTGTTGAAATTCGTACCATTGAATGCGGTTACGATGCAGCCCAGTATGAACCCTCCCTGGAAGCTGCCGTAGGGTATGCGGATGTGATCTTTGTCATTTCTTATGGCTACGAGGATCTGGTAAAAGAATACGCTGACAAATATCCCACCAAGATTTTCGTAAACCTGGATACAGTCGTCAAGAATGATAAAGCCACCGTCACCTCGGTCGATTTCATCGAGGAAGAAAGCGCTTATTTGGCTGGTGTCGTGGCAGGTATGTTGACTACCGATACCAGTATTCCGAATGTCAATGACCAGAAGATCATTGGTGCAGTCGGTGGCGATGTGGATCCTGTCATTGACGCTTTCATGTTTGCCTATGAAAATGGCGCGAAATCAGTTGATCCTGAAATCGTGATGGAACGAAAGTACCTCGGAGATTGGGAAGATACAGCCAAAGGCAAACAAGCCACTTTGCAGCTTTATGATATGGGCGCTGATATCGTCTTCCAGATTGCCGCTGCTGCCGGTATGGGTGTCTTACAGGCCTCTGGTGAACGCGATCTCTATTCGATCGGTGTCGATACCAACCAGAACAGTATCGTGCCGGGTCACGTGGTTGCATCGGATATTAAAGATATCGGTATGGCAATCACAAATGTGTATGCCACGATCAAAGATGGCACCTACAAGCCCGGTCAGGTATTAAACTACGGTTTGGCATCCAAGGGCGTTGATGTTGTATTCGATGACAACGGTGGTGTTTTACCAGCAGCAATCGTCGACAAGGTAAATGAGCTTCGCGAACAGATCATCAAAGGCGATGTGAAAGTTCAGATCTACGTCCCATAATATTTTCATTACTAGCTTTCTGGACTGGAATTACTGGTCAAACCAGTAATTCCAGTCATCTGGAAATCGAAAGGATACGACCGGTGGGCGATATCATTGAAATGAAACAGATCGTCAAGATCTTTCCACCTTCGTTGGTGGCGTTGGATGATGTCAGTGTCACTTTCCGTGAAGGTGAGATCCATGCCATTGTCGGTGAGAATGGTGCTGGCAAATCCACACTGATGAAGATCCTCTATGGCATGCAGCCAGCCAATTCAGGTGAGATCTTCTTCAAAGGGAAGAAAATTAAATTTGATGATCCCGGCGAAGCGATTGCCAACGGCATCGGCATGGTGCATCAGGAAATCCTGCTGGTTCCCCAATACACTGTCTGGGAAAACGTTGTCCTCGGCCTCGAACCTGTCAAATTCCTGGATAAATTGGATGACAAAAAAGCCCGGCAGCAGGTGAAAGATAAGATCGAGGAATTCCATTTCAACCTGAATCCGGATGCGAAAGTGGAAGATATCTCGGTAGCCGCCCGCCAAAAGGTGGAAATTCTTAAACTCCTGTTCCGCAATGTATCCGTCTTGATCCTCGATGAACCTACCTCAGTTCTCACCCCCCAGGAAATCCCCCAACTATTTGGGGAATTGAAAAGACTGCGCGACAACGGTCATACCATCATGTTCATATCTCATCACCTGGATGAGGTGCTGGAATTGACCGATCGCATCACGGTTTTACGAAAAGGGAAGAAGATCGGAACGATCGATACCGAGGACGCCACCAAAGCGCTGCTGGCCCAAATGATGGTTGGCCGGGAAGTAATTTTTAAGTCGATCCGAAAGACACAGCAGCCAGGCGATACTTTATTTGAAATTTCCGGGGTCAATTACACAGATCCCGATAAAAAACCAAGATTACACGACATTAATATACAGGTGAAAGCAGGGGAGATCGTTGGCATTGCCGGTGTCGAAGGCAACGGTCAACTGGAATTGGTCAATGTCATTATGGGATTGGTCAAACCACAATCCGGAAAAATTATTGCGCTCGGCAAGGATGTTACCCGTGATCCAATTCTTGAAAAGAGAAAGAAGATCGCGTTCGTTTCCCAGGACCGGGCAAATATGGGTGCTTGTATTCCAGCCACCATCACCGAAAATGCGATCATGACCCATCACCGGCTGAATGGCAGATTTACCCGTTGGGCAGGCAAAGTCCTCGATTTCAAACAGACCGGTTTGTTCACTCATGAAATCCGCCAAAAGTTTGATGTGCAAATGTCCAGTGGTGATGCCGTTTTCAAGTCCTTGTCGGGTGGCAACCAGCAGAAGGTGATCCTGGGTCGAGAGCTGCTACTTGACGCTCCCTTCATCTTATTGGATCAACCAACTCGAGGATTGGACGTCGGATCCATCGAATACGTTCACCAACAAATTATTGAGATGCGTGCTCAAAAACGCGGCATGCTCCTGATCTCTGCGGACCTTGAAGAACTTTTCCGTTTATCCGATCGTCTGGTCGTGATGCACCGCGGAAAGGTGGTCGCGGAATTGGTTACCGATCAGACCAATGTGACCGAAGTGGGATATCTCATGCTCGAAGGAATGGCTTATGAAGCGTAAAATCCTTATCAATCTGGTCGGTGTTTTACTGGCCTTCCTGTTGGGAGCTTTGGTCATGGCCATCCAGGGATACAATCCGCTCGAAACCTACTATCGATTGTTCGAGTACTCCCTTGCCAATTCCAGCAAGATCTCATACACCTTGACCAAATCTGTGCCGTTGATCTTGACCGGGCTTTCAGCTTCCGTTGCATTCGCATCCGGTCCAGTGAATTTGGGTCAACCTGGACAATTATTAATGGGAGCACTTGCGGCAACCATCGGTGGTCTATATATCAATTTACCTCCCTTACTGATGATCCCCTTCCTACTCATTCTGGCGATGATCGGCGGCGCGCTTTGGTCGGGGATTGCAGCCTTGTTGAAATATTTTTTCAATATGAGCGAATTCATCACCACCCTGATGATGAACATGATCGCCGATTTCTTTACCTTCTGGGCGATCAGTTATCCCTTCTTCGAAGCCAATGCCAATTATCCACAAACGCCGTTTATTGCCAAAAGTGGATGGATGCCGGAATGGGGAAATTTCGACACCAGTGTGATCGTGATGTTGATCGCGGTGGCGGTTGTCTGGTTCATCATGAATCGCACCACGGCGGGTTACGAGTGGAGACTCTCCGGTCAAAACAGCCTGTTCAGCCGGTTGGGTGGAGTCAACGTCAGCAAGAATTACATCATCGTCATGCTTCTCACAGGTGCACTAGCAGGTTTGGCTGGAGGTCTGGTGGTCATGTCCGGTCCGCACCGTTTCATCAAAGGTCTTGGTGCAAACTATGCCTGGGATGGAGTCATGATTGCCATGGTGGCCAACAGCGGTGTGATCCTGACCCTGTTGTTCGGTTTCTTCTTCGGTATTCTACAGACCGGTTCTCTCGGTATGGAATTGATCACCGCGGTTCCCAGGGAATTGATCCAGGTGCTTCAGGCAGTGATCGTTTTGATCGTTGTTGCCGGCCGGGGCTACTTTGAGACCTTATTCGCCAATCTAGAAGCGCGAAGAAAGATGAAAGAGAGAGCAAAATGAACATCATGACGGGATTGATCAATGGAATGATCTCCGCCGCAACTCCCATTCTCCTGGCAGCCCTCGGCGGATCACTGACGTACTATGCCGGGATCTTTAATATAGCCATGGAAGGGATGATGTTGAGTGGTGCTTTTTTTGGCATGTTGGGCTCATATTATTTTCATTCCTGGCCAATTGGGATCTTGTGCGCCATCCTTGGCGCAATTCTGATGGCGCTGGTTTTCATCCTCTTTGCGGTTGTCTTGAAAATGGATGAATTCATCACCGGTATTGGACTGAATCTGTTCACAGTGGGTTTGACCACCTATATGCTTCGACAGATCTTTAAGGTGAAGGGCGCATTCACCAGCCCGGATATCATCTCCATCCCAAAGATCGATATTCCGTTGATCAAGGATATCCCTATTCTCGGTGAGATCCTCAGCGGCCATAACTTGATTGTTTATCTGACCTTATTGGCAACCATCGCTGTCAGTTATCTCGTTTTCAAAACCCGTTTCGGTTTGCGTTTACGTGCTGCCGGTTACAACAAAACCTGTCTGGATACCAGCGGTGTTTCCGCCAATAAGATCCGCATCTGGTCGTTGATCCTGTGTGGTGTGTTATGCGGAATCGCTGGCGCGTACCTTTCTCTGGGATATGTGACCCTCTTTACCGAAGGCATGTCTGCCGGCCGTGGATGGATCTCGCTTGCCGCTGTCATCCTGGTTTCAGGGAATCCAACCGGTATCGCCCTGATCTCACTCATTTTCGGATTGACCGATGGGCTTGGACTTTTCATGCAGAAATCCCTGCCATCCCAGTTCACATCCATGGTGCCGTATTTGGCAACCCTGGTTGCTCTTTTTGTTTATTCCATCCGGTTAAAGAAAAAACTGACTACCGTATGATCAGAGGTATCCCATGAAAAAACTTGCCTGGCAGATGGAGAAGGAATTGCGCGACGCCGCAATTCCGGTTGACCGCCGCGTAAATGAATCGGATTGGTACACCAGCGATATGGAAATCCCCTACGGGGATGAGCTAATCCGAAAATTTTGGTTCTCCAAAGTTCCCGGATCACGTGCCCCGGAAGTCCCTTACCAGGAAATGGCTCAAGCTCAATACAACAAAGGATATGATACTTCCGCAGCCAGTGAGCTGATTGTTAGAGGGATCGAACTGGCTAAACAGGATAAGATCGATGAATTGCGGGTACTGACCGCTGAACTATTGAATGCCATTATCCACGCGCCTATTGATCCGAACCATCCGATCCACGGCTATCAGCACCCGGAAACATGGGACGATATTCGCGCAGCCATGGGTAATGTGGAATCTGACCGGCTGGTCAATGAGATCCCCAATCTGGATGACCGCATCTATCAGGGTTGGCTAGGCCAGTTGGCTGGCGGATCATTCGGCACAGCTATTGAAGGTTACACCGGGGAACAGATCGCGAAAGTGTATGGTGATGTTCGTTCCTATATCACCGCTCCTGAGACCACCAACGATGATGTGATCTATGAATTAGTCCTTCTGGATGTCTTTGAGTTGAAAGGCCGCAAACTAAGCTCACGTGACCTGGGTTTGGAATGGGTGAAGCAGATCCCATTCGGTTGGTCCGCGGAGTGGGTGGCCATCCGCAACCTGAATATGGGCATCTTCCCGCCGGAATCAGGTTCCTTCCAGAATCCGTATTCCAACTGGATCGGCGCCCAAATGCGCGGCATGATCTGTGGAATGTTGGCTCCCGCCTGGCCGATGGAAGCTGCCCGTCTCGCCCATCTGGATGGAGTGGTCAGCCATGACAACAATGGTGTCTATGGCGAGATCTTCGCGGCGGTTCTCACTGCTCTTGCCTTTGTGCGCACCGATCCTCGGGTCATCCTGAAAGATGGAGCACAGTATATCCCGCAGATAAGTCAATACGGCGCGGTCGTCCATGATACGCTGAAAACCGTGGAAGCAGAGATCGGATGCCGCCAAAGCCTGGAAAGTGCTCGAAAAACGGTATGAGCAATTCAACTGGATCGATGCCCATAACAACATTGCAGCGGTGATCCACGCTCTCTGGTACGGCCGGGGAGATATGACCGAAAGTTTTGCTTGCCTCGCCAAAGCCGGTCTGGATGTGGATTGTAACGGCGGACTGGTCGGCAATGTGTTGGGATTGATCCGCGACGTTCCAACCCAGTGGGCTGAACCGTTGGGCGACCTGTTGGAGACCTATCTGAAAGGGAAGGAAAGGCTTTCCATCCGCGAGCTTGCCAAACGGACTGCCAGATTGGCCAGAATATAACCATTAAACCGTGGAATGGGAAATTACCATTTGAAAATGGATCCTGAGGATGATTTTCCTCAGGATCCATTGTTATTTATTTTTCAGAAGTACACATTAGAAAGTAAAAGTTTCTGGATCGGGTCCAAACCTTTTCCCCACATCCAGACCATCGATCTCCGCCATATCTTCCGCCGAGAGTTCAAAGTCGTAGATGCCGGTGTTTTCGATGATCCGTGAGGGAGTGATCGACTTGGGGATGGTCACTACCTCATGCTGCAGGTCCCAGCGCAGTATGATCTGGGCTACTGTCTTGTGGTATTTCTCTGCCAGCTTCGTGAGTAGTCCTAAGTCGGATAAATGCCCACGCATCAACGGTCCCCAGCCTTCCAACTGCACCTTGTTTTGCCGGCAATACTGCAATAATTTGGGCTGAACCAGCAGTGGATGGAATTCGACCTGGTCAACCGCCGGGACGACCGTGCAGTCACGCAAGATATCTTCCAGGTGATGCACCATAAAGTTGCTGACGCCGATCGCCTTTGCCCGTCCGCTTTGATAGATCTTTTCCATCTCTTTCCATGTTTCCTGGTAATATCCCTTCACCGGCCAGTGGATCAGATACAGATCCACATAATCCATGCCCAACCGTTTCAGACTGTCATTGAATGCTTCCTGCACCCGCTTCTTGCGCTGATCGTCATTCCACACTTTGGTGGTGACGAAGATCTCCTCCCGCGGAATACCGCTCTCGCGGATGGCATTCCCCACCCCGCGTTCATTCTCATAGATCATCGCGGTATCGATGTGACGGTAACCGGCTTCCAGTGCGGCTTTGATGGCATCTTTCACCTGATGACCATCATCAACTTTGAAAACGCCAAACCCCAGCCAGGGCATTTGTAGTCCGTTGTTTAATGTTGCGCAATCCTTGATGCTGCTGATCATGGTTCAAGTCTCCCTTGGGGTAATGAGATGGTCCTGTTAATAATGAATGGATATTATCACCATGTATGGCTGGTGTAAATTATTCCGTTACAGTTTTGGTTTGAAACAGAACTCGTATCAACTGAATCCCGAAGATTCCTTCCAGTATGATGCCCAGTGCATAAATGATAATGGGAGCGAGCACCAAGCCGATCTTCCATGGCACGGGCTCGGATGCACCCGAGGCAATTCCTGTGATCTGGGCGATACCAGTACCCACGAACAACAGACCGTACGACCCTACCAGCGTCCAGATGATTGGTTTTCTCATCGCCTTTGCCCGTATTGCTGCCCAGATCAGAAGGCCTCCACCAATCAGAGAGACTAATCCCAGCTCTGCCGGCAGCAGGTAATCAAAGCGGAACATCCCGGATCGGATGGTGCCGAAACTGGATGTTGCAAACGTGGCAAAAATGGGAAACCACACCAGCGCCGTACCTGCGATTGCCAGAACTTTGGTCAGTGTATTCTTGTTACCCATAATTACACCTCCCTATAATTTTCCTCACGTTTCATAACCTTACAAAAAAGGACTCCCCCAAAGATTTTTCTTCGAGGGAGCGCTTATGAAGCAACTACTTATCCTTCTTCTTGTCACTTTTCTGTTTCTTTTTCTTGTCTTTATCTTTCTTACTGCCTTTATCTCCCATGGCGAATCTCCTTTTTGGTATGATATTTGGCTAGTTCAGGAAAGGCAGCCAGACGCCGCCTCCATACTATCATTATAGCGAAATAATCAATTAACGTATTGCTTTCATCACTTTCATATAGATGGTTTATTTGGGGGATTCTAGTCAGTTGTATATCGCTCAGATAACAGCCGATAGTTTCTCGTTTTCATGGCAACCACAGTGATCAGAAGCCCAATGATTCCGGTGACAGTGAATACCAGGGCAATACCTCGATCAGAACCTGTGCCAAACCAATTACCGATCAGATCTACTCCTGCGCCGGTAGTCATGAACGGGATGAACACCAGCTCTGCCATTGGACCGATCAGTAGCGTCGATAATGGTGATGCTGCTGTTTCGATGCTCTGAGCAAACCCGAATACCCTGCCTTGACGGTCTGGGGGGACTACTTTTTGAATAATGGTCTGCTCTGCCGCCTCTATGAACGGGACGACACTCATATAGATGAACATGCCTATGGATAGAAGGTAAATGGATGGTTGGATGGTAAATACACTCGAAATGATCCAGATACAGATATTTGCTGCAAATAATGCTTTGAGGGGGTTTTTCCCAAGACCTCTCCTGGCGATGAATAATCCACCGATAATGAACCCCATACTCAAAACTGCCCACAGGATTCCCCAGGCTTGCACGGATATGAGCGAAAGTCCGTAAGCATCCATCAGACCCATAAAAACGCCGCCCAGGAAATTATTGATGGTGGTGAAGAAAATGAGGGCCAGTAAACCAGGCACAGCGGCAACGATCACCATGGTGCCGCGAATGTCCAGCCGGGGAGGTTTCCCATCCAAATGTACGATCTCGTTTTCTGGGATGTTTATGGTGAATAAATGAATGATCGAAATCAGCATGACCACGATTCCAAGAATCAAGCACCAGGTACATTCCGGCCAACCCCACCAGAAAACCGCTGACGGCTGAACAGATCAGGAACGCGATTCCGGATGCCGTACCATTCAGACCATTGGCTTTATCGCGCTCGCCTTCCGGGAAGAGCAGGGTAATGATGGTTGGCAGTGCGATGCCGCGGATGTTCCCGGATAGGACTCCTGTGAGCAGCAGCGGTATAAAAATCCAGAGGATGAAGCTTGCGGGATTTTTCCAGGTTTCAGCGGGAACCAGTAGATAGATGACCAATGCCACGACGTATATGATCAAGGATATAAAGCCCGAGATGATCATTAGCCTTTTTTTCTTATAGTGGTCCACCAGGCTTCCAAACCAAAAACCGGATAATGCCACCGCTGCCATAAAGATGCCGGATACGATGGAAGTGGCAATCACCGAATGGGTTTCAAGGTAGACAAAGAAAACCAATGCGAACCAGATCGTCATGTTTGTGACGTTGGATCCGATCGCATTGATCAGTAGGTGGTAGAAGGTTTTTGATGCGGTTTTGGTACCCATGCATTGTCCTCAAAGTAGCCGGTATGAAATTCTGCAGAGCAATTTTTGCTTTGAGGTTTTATGTTACTTTATTCAACAATCAATTGGCTACGGCTTGTATAAATAGTACGCGGGATAGAACTTTCAGGGAGTGTGTCTACTCCAAGGCTAAACTCAGAACTACTTCATCGTCCAACTTTGCACCGGTGCGTTTGAATCCCAACCGCGCATAAAATCCTTCCGGGCTTCCTTCCCCTTCTTCACAACTGACCAAAAGTTCTTTCGCTCCCGGACGGGTTTTAACATACGACATCAGCAGGTGCATGGCTTTTTCTCCATAACCCATGCCGTGGTACGGACTGGCGATCATCAAACGCCAGAGAAAATATTCGGGTGTAACCGGATCATCATACAGCATGATGAATCCAACAGGTGTTTCATTCGCGTAGATAGCGCGGAACCAGGCATTTTTCTCATAATAAGCTTCGGCGATCGATTCTGCGTTGGTTGCCACCATTCTTTGATGAACAGGAGTAAGTGTTTTACTTAGATCGCATATGGAGCGAACAGTATCTTTGGTGATCTCCCGAATGGTAACCTGTGATTCAGAAGTGATTTCAGGCATTCTCAATCAGCCTTTATGCTATTGGTCTTACGGACTTTCTTTTCTTTCGGTGGCATCGCTTTCACATATTCGTATCCGCGCATCAGCCATACCATGAATTCGTCCGCGGACTTCTTGATTCCATCCGGCAGATCCACATACTCGCGCATCGGACGACCCGGGTATGGTTCGAACAGCTTTGCCCCGGGGATCTGCAGAAATCTGTCTCTATCCGCAGCGGACAGCCGCAGCATGATCCCGTCGCGGAAGATACCGGCCAGCATATTCCCATTCACGAATGCGCACGGATAGCCGAACATCTGCCGCACCTCGACCTCGGGCAGTTGTGATACAGCATTCTTGAAAAGCTCAATGATCTCCGGTGGAGCCTTGATAAATTCGGGCATCACTCTCGCTTTGGGTTCGGATTTCATCTTTCACCTGCCATCTTTGGCTCAATTGTTTCAGACCACACTGGTGTTCAGGCGGTTTCCCGCCACACGAATATAGACTGCTCCCAGCGCCACGACCAGACCCAATACAAAATAGATGATCTCGGTGACAGTCGGACCCGGCGGGACCTGCTTGAGGATGATCGCTTCAACGCTGATGTATCCGATCAGAATACAGCCCGCGATGACCGCTGCGGAAGGATACGCCTTCACTTTGGCAAAGATCATGATAGTTGCGATCAACGAACTCCCGCCCACGGCGATGGCCAGCAACAGTGCGGGGATGGTGTAATCCGGGAATGGAGTTCCCTGCAGCCATTCCAGCGGAAAGCGGTTGCCTTCCAAACCGAACAACAGCGCAAGTCCGCCGCCAATGGCAGTCAGGGCGATGAATGCGGTGATGATCCCGATCAAAATGCGTAAGGCTTTGAAGGTCATGGTTTGTCGTCCCCTAAGTCAAAAATGTCATCAGATCATTGGATATGTAAAAAATTGAACTGCACTTGTTTGCAGGGATTGTTAATTGTATAGCATCTCATTTCCCAGCACACTCAACCGGTTCAGCAATTTGCGGATATGCCCCCCGGCGATCATCTGTTCCCAGTGCCCGTCGCTGAACCTTTCCCCGCGGACACAGTAGGTCAACATGGTCTTGATCTCAGCCAGCGTTGCCTTGCGGATGAAGTGGTCATCCTGCAGCATCTTCCAGGCGTGCTCGGGATTGTACCCATAATCCAGCCAGCACTCATTCGCTGCGACCGAGAAGAAGGCGATCACAAAATCGTCGTACTCCGGGTACGGCAGGGTCATCACACCCTGGTCATTCTGAGTCCCGCCGCGCCACGCTTTAACGGGGACGAATCCATCCGCGTACAACAGCGGCATGAAAGCGGTCAACTCTTCTATCTCAGCGATCGTGGGTAGAATATGCGTTGGCATGCATCTATTATTTCCGAAATCTACGTAATCTGCAAGCCGCCTTATTTGGTTGTCACACCGTGCCCGTAGGGTATTGCGACATCGTGCCCTTAGGGTAGGTGGATGCAATCCACCGTCACTTGCGCCGTGCAGGTGGGCAATCTCCAGACCCGCTAATCCAATCCTATCTCTCCCCCCGCGCGGATTGCAACAGCAGCACTCCCTGCCAGAGGCTCACCATCACGGTCAGCGCCGCGGCTGTCGCTTCCAGTTCAGGGACGAGATAAACCAGCAGCGAACTGATGCCGGCCAATAAATACAAGCCCGCTCAATACGCGTGGAATTCTCTTTGTCGTCCATCCTGCGGACCCGATCAGCAGCCATGCCCACCCCAGAAAATGCCAGGCTGCTCCGAGCGCCCCTGCCACCTGAGCGCCCCATACCGTCAACACCTCAACGGACTCTTCCAGATGCAGTTCAGGATGAATGAGATGGGTATGCCGGTTGGCTGCGCGGATAGATGCCACTGCCACGAATCCGCATGCTGCGGCGACTGCCGCCAGCAATGCCAGGTTCATCCGTCCCGGCGCGGACTCGCCCACACGGTCCCGAAGCCCGATCACCGCGGTGACCAGACTGCCAGCCACCACCGCCCCCGCCAAGAAATCTGCAATGGAATAAGCGAATACGCCCAGCGCGTCCCGTAGATTCCCCGTCAGGTAGATCAATCCCGAGCCGATGATCGCCGCTGCCAGCATAAGTAAAGCGATCCCGCCCCATTTTTGGATCAAAGAAGAGTTCGTTTTTGTAAGGTTCATGGGATTGTTCCTTTCCCGATATTTTTACCACATCTTGATTTGTCTTTGCGAGGAGAACAGAGTTCGACAAAGCAATCCCCAACCTGCTCCATCCTTTGCCGCCACTTGCGCCGTGCTGCGCATTGCGCAGTGCAGGTGGGCTATCCCCAAGACAATCCAACCTAAACCGTGGCAATCTCCAACCGGCTATATCCCCCTCAGTATACTCAAACCGATATTATTTCAATGCGAACGATTTACTTGGCCGGGTACACTCCCCAGGCTAAATTCTCCCGCCCTGTAACAAACTCTTCAGAGAAATACTCTTTGTAACTTTCATTGCCCTGCAGGTAAAAGCCAAAAAATGCTGCCGCGAAATGCTTCATTTCCACTACCGGCAGATCGCTCTCGATCATCCCATGCTCTTCACCAATGAAGGTGATCATTCGTTTATCTTTGACACCCAGATGCTCATAGATATACACCGCTTCCAGATCATAGATGTTGACTTCGTCAGCACCGGCGGCAATGATCAAGGTGGGACGGTCCACAGCAGCCAGACCGCGCTCCCCGAACAACCATGCACCTTCAGGTGCCATCGGCATGACTGCCAGAATGCGGTCATCGGTCCTGGGCTGCCACAATCCATCATCACTGGCGGTAGTCTCTTTACCCGCAAGTTTTGTAAACTCATCCCAGGTCACATCCATGTTGCAGTTGTACTTGATCCACCAATCCGGCGGAGCAGGGTCCAACTTGGAAGGATCAGCACATTTCGATTGGTAAAACTCGGGGTCTACCCGGGCTCCACTTAAAGCCAATGCGTTATAACCGTCGAAAGAATAACCCATTGCGCCGGCATGATCGCCATCGATCATCCCTTCCAGACCTGCCAGTTTTTCGTTTGCTGCCTGATCCAGCGCAAACAGCAGATCCTTGGGATGGATGATCAGCCATTTTCCCCAGTTTGGATTTGAATCCATACTGTTCACTCCCACAACGACAAAACCGTGCGAAGCCAGGTGCGGACCGAAGATGCTGCCCACCTTCGAGGACGAAATGATTAAGGGATATGGCGCACCGCTGCGGTCTGGTTCGGCATCAAAGTTATATTCGCTGGGAGGTGCATCAGCGGGCAGAATGGCCGGGTACCAGGCGGAAAGTCGTATGGTCCGATCAGGGCTTGCCGGATCGGGGAATTCAAAATTCTGGCGGGTGCCAAAGTTGTATTTGCCGGGGATGGACAGTGGGAATAATGTTTCGGGATTGGGTGATGGTGTTGAAATTTCAGGCAAAGGTGAGGGAGATGATGATCCAGGGTTGCATGCAATTAATCCAAGCGTGATCAGTATCAAGCACGCGGATACAGAAGATATTCTTTTGACTTTCATTGGGTCTTCCTTTGTGAAAAAAACCGCCCTATGAAAAGTATAGAGTTATTCCAGGCGAATCCAATCCCCAACCTGCCTAATCTTCTGCAACGGCAATCCCCCAAGATAATCTATCAATTGCCACAAACCCTGAAGATTTTCATCAACTTGTTGTATTTTATTGATTATTTGATACTTTATTATCACAAGAATAAATTTTACGGACCAAAATTCTTCCAGGAGGGGATTATGTCAGAATGGCGCGGAATCTGGAAAAAAGCTTTGTTTGCAAATCAAGTATTCATCGATGACAAAGAAAAAGGGAAGGAATTCCGGGATTTGATCCAAAGATATAAATCTGATGGAATGGTTTACTATGTACGGGCAGAGACTTATGAGTATGTAAACGATTACGGAAACGCTTTGGATAATTATAAAAAAGCAAAAGAAAACTTCCGGGTTGACCATTGGAAAAACGTTGCTCAAATTGGGGATTGATAAGGTTAACAAAGCACAAAGAGGCGAGAAAATTGATGCAGATGACGGTCAGTGGTCGATATTTCACAGAATTCATTCGCTAACAAAAATAGATTTGTCCACGAAGTTCAACGCTTTAGTTGCAATAACCCTATTGGATTCAGAACCTCAGGAGACAGCCCTACTTCTGCGAACTTGTCTGGAATCTATCATCATCTCTCTAATGCCAGATTTACCTGAAAGTGAATATGACCAAGGACTCGATCATCTAATTTCAATATTCTGTGAAAGGCGATTTGAACAGGAACGACCAGTAGAATTCAGTAACAGCTGAATTAATGAAACAGATCAAGCAAGTAGGTAATATATCAGGCTTCATCCCACGAAAAAGGTCATCGAACCATAATTTCGGAGTGAGTGCGAAAGCATTTATTCAAGTAGCTGATTGGGCAAATCTGAATATATAAATACTGTAATTAGGCAATATTAGCTAAAGCTTATTATTAATCACTTAATAAATCAATATATTAGAATTGTGCTTGAGATTAAGATTAGGAATGTGAAGAAAAGGATTGAGGACCTTATGACAATCGCAATTTCGCTAAAGGTAAATGATGGCGTTGTACTAGCCACAGATAGTGCAGCAACGATATTTGCCCCACCGACTGAATCAAAACCTGGTGGAGTAATAAATGTATATGAAAACGCTGAGAAACTTTTCAATTTGTGTAAAGGAAAACCTATCGGGACTATCACTTGGGGAAGTGGATCTATCGGTTTAGCATCAATCTCAACATTGATGAAGGACTTTAGAAAAATACAAAAGGAAAAAGGTAATTACAAAGTAATAAATGTAAAAACCATTGCAGATGAATTAGCAGGTTTTATCTATAAAGAAAATTACCAACCCACATTTTCTTCTTGGCCAGAAAAGACCAAACCAAGTATTGGTTTTATAGTCGCTGGATATTCGGGTGAAGAATCATTTGCGGAAGAATGGAAATTCGAAATTGTCGAAGGAAAATTAATTGGACCAGATAGTGTCCGTGCTAAAGAGGAAACAGGTTTGATCTGGAATGGTGAGCCAGAAGCAATATCCAGATTATCTTTAGGATATAGTCAAAAAATGCCAATAGTGTTAAAAGAATGTGGGATTGACGACCCAACCATAAATAAAATAATCGATTTTGCAACACCAATATCGCTGTGCCAATGGTTATCGCTCCAATGCCAATAAAGGATGCAATTGATGTTGCAGAATTTTTAGCCGACACAACAATAAACTATTCAAAATTTAGTCCAGGTGCACCAACAGTTGGAGGATCTATAGATATTGCTGCAATCACAAAACATGAGGGATTTAAATGGATAAAACGAAAACACTATTATAATAGTGATGTAAACCCAACTGAGAGTGGAGATTAACATGATACTCATTCCGAATAGCCTGTCTTACACACAAGCTGAATCCGAAAACCTAATGGCAAAAAACCTTCAATCTTCAGAGAAGAATCTAAGGTTCATATCAAACTATGGATGTGGTGAACTCCTCGAGGATTATTCTACCCACCTCATTGATTGGGAGGGCATTAAAAAACACCCATTTTCAGAATACGATGGCTTGTGGAAAGAATTAGCTAAACGTTGAAATTTTTATCGAAAGAACTAATCCTTCAACTAAACCGTGAATTAATAACGAGGTATGGAGGATCATATTTCGGAGTCGAAAACTTAATTAATCCTGGTAGTCTTGATTGGGTACTTGAAGCAATTCAATACCCAATTTTTGATGTAGATAATTATCCTACTATCGCCCACAAAGCTGCGATCCTCAACTGGACTATAAACGAAGGGCATGTATTTCATGACGGAAACAAGCAACCAGCAATATGGTCACTCTTATGTTCTTACTAATAAATGGTAATACACTTAATGCGTCATTTGAAGAATTGATTCACATTTCGGAAAAAATTGCAACATGCAAATTCAGTAATTATTCATTCGAGGAATACTATAAATGGATGGAGACTAGGTTGATCAAGGTAGAATAGCAACAGTCAAAGTTTGGGTTGAGGACGTCGTCCGACCCCCCACCCCGTCTTTTCGCTGCTTCATTTATCTAGGCATTATTGCATTTAGCAAATAATCACGAAATATTGAGACGATCTAATAATAGTAAAACAAGAATTGTTTATTGAAACCGAGTTATTGTAGTGGAGATGCCCGCAATAACTATAATCAATGGTTTATTGGTTTCCTGATAAACACCATAGCTAACATGATAATCTAACCCCGGATGATTTGGATCGCTTATTATTTCACTTTGAATTAGCACCTTTACCCCATTTGGTAGTTGAAATTCAGTAATAGATTTATCAATACTGATAAGCATTCTATTAGGCAGCCCCGTATTTTTTGAGAATTAGTTTTTCCGCTTCCATATATGTGTTGCTTGATTTGTCAAACATTTTCCCTCCTATGATAAATTGCTCGTTCTTTTAATCTACCCTTCTATTTTCCGACAAGATGATTTTGCCCCAAAAACAACTTATTAATATTCCTATCTGATATATGAATTTCGACTAATTGCGAGAACACTTGTGCTATAATAAGAATAGCCATATATGGGGATGTAATCAATATAAATCACATATATGGTAGATTTGTGAGATAAGGTGGAATTTGTTTGCTGGATAGCAAGAAAGGAACTACAAATGACAAAAAAACCTAATGTCTGGGTCACGCATAGACCTGATGGAAATTGGGGTGTTCAACGCAAAGGTGGTGACAAACCATCACGTGTTGTACCCACTCAACAAGAAGCAAATCAAATAGCACGAGATATAGCAATAAATAATGGTGTTGAAAGAATCACTCAAGGCCAGAATGGTAGGATCGTAAGCCGGGATAGCTTTGGGAAAGAATTAGTGCCCACCTAAAGACAAAGAACACTAACAAAGTCTTTTGAAGAGAAGCCACCTAATCTCATTTAGAAGGGGTCTAGCCGAAAACTCCTTCTTTTATTTACAACAAGTGTGTAACTATCGAATTTCGTACGAAGGTTGTGTGAATTGGCGAATGAAATTGAACCTACTTCCATATCTTATCCGCTTCATTTTGCAAATCAAATTAATAGCAATTACCCTGGAGGTTAATTTATTCCTTACTCTTAAAAATCCACACTAACATCGCACCAACAATGGAAAGAAGAAGTGCATCATTTGAGAATAACCCCCAAGCTTCCCTCATTCGCGAGTACAATCCTTCGCGGATTAGCTGGCAAGCTTTAATATCTTCTGATAGTAACGATGAACAAAGTGAGGATTAATCCAAGTTAGATTGGCTTGAATGTCTACGTAATACTGCCATCTCGAAAGAACTGAATAAGCAACGATTGCAATGATTATTGTAACAAGTAGGTACTTCCAAATAGATTCTTTTGGTTCATTAACTAATGCCTTAGGAATCTCATGATCGAGGAGATTTTCCCCATCTAGCTTGGTAACATTTTTTACAATTGGGTTCCCTGGTTGCCACATTCTACCTCCGTGATTTTAGAATTATGTATAACCCAATTACAATTTAGGCTTCTCCTCCATTATTAGTATACAAATTCTTGTGCTACAAAGGTTAAACAAATGTCATATAAAAACTAGATAATTGTAATAACGGTGAATAATACCGTAAATATTGTGTAAATAATACGTGAAAATAGACAATTATTGCAGTAATAATTGGTGGTATACTTGACAACTCTGATTTTCCCGTCCTATAATCCATATGTCGATAAAACTATTTCCCCAAAGCTTGGGTAATTGTTCAACCGGAGGAATCATGAAAAGGTTTACTGTCAACCTAGATGACGGTTTGCATGCAAGGCTGGATAATCTTTGCCGGCAAGATAGTGTTACAAAGGCAGAATTATTCAGAAGAGCGCTTAGTCTTCTTTATATAGTTACAAGAAGACATGTTATTGAGAAAAATGCCTCTCTCTCATTCTTTTATGAGCATAATGGAAGCATGGAGATGTTCGTTCTCCCTTACTGGGATGGCCTAATTAAACATACGGATCCCCAAACACAAAATACTCAACAAAACGTGGATACCTATTGAAACTGTAAACTCAACTATTACATTGGAACCAGAGAAGGTACCTACTTCATCTCGTAAAAGAAGAACTGGAAAGTCGTAAATGAAGTAACCCAATTCTCTAGAAGTGAAGCAATAGGGTATGCCCAATCATTGGCTCGCGATCTTCACGATATGCAAAAATTATAAATGAGACATTACCCCCAATACCTTCTGGAAAAAAAGAAAAATAATTCTTTATTGGTCATCCTCGTTATCCCTCTCACCCCCACCCCCTTAAAAACCAGAGAGCGGCGTATGCCGCTCTCTCTTAATCTTAATTCTCTTCTAACTCTGATCTGTACCGCCCGCACCACCGTGCGCCAGCGGTAAGTCCCCGTTTTCTCGTCATATCCCGTGCAGGTGATCAACGTCACCCACGGCAGTTCCTCATGCTTCTCCAGCATCCGGGTGTCCTTCGGATCCGTCCAGCGATCCACCGACCGCACCTCGTAGATATAGTCCTGCCCGAAGGCGTGGATGACCACCCGGTCTCCCCATTTCAGGGAGCCGAGCTTCGCGAACGGGCCGGGTTCGCCGATGCTGTTCGTGCCGTGACCGGTCAGCACGGAATTCCCCGCCCAGGTGGGGTAGGCTGTTCCGTTCAGATAACCGATCTGGTCACCCAGCCAGCTTACATCCCAGCCGTCCGTTTCGGGAACACCCACAACGGATTGCTTCACTCCCAATGCCGGGATCTCCACCCACATGCCTTCATTGCTGTAGGTTTTGCTTTCCGGTTGGATGTCCAGAACCGTCACCCGTCCGGGGGTGAAGCCGGTATTCGGCAGGCTGGCTCTGGCGCTGATGACCCTGAAATTGTAGGTGTAATCGGATAGTCCGTTATTGATGGCGTTCCCTGCCAGGTCGACGATCGAGGTGGTACCGCATACGAACAGCTCATAGCTGCCCACCGGTAATCTGACCCCGCCGTTGATCGAAAGGGTGGCAGTAAAGGTCGTATCATCGTATGCCACAGCATCGACGGTGATGTACACATCATCCCCCGGCTGCGGATTCACATTGCAGGCACTCCGTTCACTGACGCCGTTGGCGCCTTTGTTGAGCAGATAATAATTTCCGGGGTTGGTCACATCGTCCGCTCCCGTGTCGCTTGCCGGATCGTCGTAAACGTTCTCGTTGAATCGCACCGTGATCATGTTCGGTCCGGGGGATAAGGTCACTCTCAGGTTGGTCCCCGATATGGATGGAATCCCGGGGTCATACAGTACGGTGTTATCCGTGGACGTGCTGGCTTCATTCTCGTTGGTCGCCAGTTCTTGAACCCGGTTCGCCGCGATGGATGCGCTGACGGTCCCCGTGCCGCTCATTCCGCTGACGGCGATATTGAAAGTGGTCCCATCATTGGGGGCAATTTCAGTAATGTTGGCAGTCATGGTGCCGGGTGCGGTGCCGCCCAGGGTGATATCTGCTGCGGTGAAGGTGACTATATCGATCATCCGGCTGAATGTTGCGGTGAAGTTGACCGGCGCAGTATTCGTCGGGTCGGTTTGCCCGACCGCCTGTTCGACGGTCACACCAAACGGACCGGAGATGTAGGTGACCGTGTTATCCATGGATGTGGAGTTAAGGCTGAGATTTCCGGCTTCGTCACTTGCACCCCCACCCGGGATGGTCGCAATTATTGTCCCATTCCCGGTCATGCCGCTGACAGCTACGTTGTAGGTCGTGCCGCTGCCGGTGACGACCGCACTGAGTGTCCCCGGTGCGGTGCTGGCGCTCAGGTCAATTTCAGGTCCGCTCAAACCGGTCACATCTTCATTGAATGTCGCGGTGAAGTTGATCGGACTTGCATTGGTCGGGTCGCTCTGTCCACTTGCCTGTTCGATCGTTACGGTGGGGTTGTCCGAATCGTAGGTGATGCTGAAGGTATCCGAATCTGCGGGATTGGTATTCAGCGAAGTGATGCAATCGCCGTCATAAACCGTCCCGGCATTCAAATAGACACTCACCAGTCCCTGCGCGGATGGGGTCAGATCGAAGGTGTACACACTCGAACCATCTGCACCGGAGGTCAGTGCGCTGGTGGTGGCATTGGTCAGCGTGAGATCGGCCGCCGGATCAAAATCACAGACCGGTTCGTCAAAGGTGATCGTGACCGGAATAGGTGAGTCCCGGGTCGGGTCTGATGCGGAGGAACTGATCACCCCTGTGGGTCCGGTAGTATCCACGGTCCAGGTGTAGGAATCAGGCGTCGCGTCGGTGTTCCCAAGCGTATCGATCGCCCGTACCCGGAAGGTGTGGCTGCCTTCGGACAGTCCGCTATAGGTGCTCGGACTGCTGCAGGTGCTGTAGCCGCTGCCCATATCGCACTCGAAACTGGCAACACCCGTGCCAGCTGCCGTCATCTCCGTGGAAGGTGAAGGTCGCGCTGGTGCTGTCGGTCGGGTCAACCGGAGTGCTGTCAATGATCGTATCGGGTGCGGCCGCGTCCACCACCCAGGTATAACTGGCGGGAGTGGCATCTGTGTTCCCGGCATTGTCCACAGCGCTCACCTGGAAGGTGTGACTGCCGTTGGCTAGTCCGCTGTAATTCTGTCCGCTCGAACAGGCGCTAAAACCTGCGCCATCCAGGTCGCATTCAAAGCTGGCCACACCGCTGCCGCCCGGATCTGCACCGGTAAAGGTGAAGGTGGCGCTGGTGCTGGCAGATGGATTGGTTGGATTGCCGGTAATGGTGGTGGTGGGATCAACCGTATCCACCAGCCAGGTGTAGCTTGCTGGGGTGGGATCGGTCCATCCGGCGTTGTCGATGGCTTGTACCTGGAAGGTATGGCTACCCTCAGCCAATCCGGTGTAATTAACAGGGCTGGTACATGCGCTGAAGACGACTCCGTCCAGAACGCATTCGAAGCTGGCGATACCACTGCCGGGATCATCATAACCGAAGAGGGTGAATGTGACGTTACTGTTGTCCATTGGGTCGGTTGGACCGCCAGACAAGCCTGTTTCCGGTGCGGTCGTATCCACAACGACGGTAACCGGGGATCCGTATAGCGCGGATACATGCCCGTCGGCATCTTTGGCCCATGGATATAGCGTATAGCTGCCATCCACGGATACCGAATAAGTAGTCGGAGCAGTTCCTGTCCAGCCTGTATCGCCTGAATTTGGCGCGCTGGTAGATTCGGTGATCATATACCCGGTAACTGCTACATCGTCGAACGCGGTGAAGACCGTGATGGGTATGCTTAAGTTATTGGATGGCGATGTGGCTGTAAAGCCGGTGACGAACGGGTCGGGGGATGTATCGTCATTGACGATCGTCCCTAACCCTTGGCCGTCCAACACGCTGGCGTTGGTCACATTGGTCAGGTTCACATAAAAAATCTCGTCACCTTCATTAAAGAGGTCCCCGTTGACGGTGACATTAAAAGTCGTGGAGCTGTTCCCGGCAGCAATGGATGCTGCGGTCGTGGACAGGCCTGCATAATCACTGTTCGCGACCGTTGCTGTGCCATTGGCGGTTGCGATATCAAAGCTGACCCCGCCAGCGGGTGCCGCTGCTGACAGAGATACGGTAAAGGTAAAGGTGGTGGTGCCGGAATTGCCTTCATTGGCAGACACATCATTGATGGATAATTGCAGCGGAGTGTTTGTCAGGGCAAAATTTACCGGGGCGCCAACACCATTGGTAATGGCAGATACATTGTAAGGACCGCCGGTTGTCCCATTGGCAGTCGCGGAGACCTGGGCGACTCCACCTGAGATGGTTGCCGGGCTTCCGCTGATGGATGCACTCGCTCCGCTGCCGGGCGGGGTAAAGGTGACTGTGCCGCCATTGACCGGCTCCCCGGTATTGATGGCAGTGACTGTCAAAGCCAACGGATTGGTAAAAGCGCTGTTGACTACGGCGTTCTGGGGAGTGCCGCTGAGGCTGCCCAGGGTAAATCCATTCGATTCAAATGCCCCGATATCGCAGGCTGATCCGACCGGGCGGGAAGTTCCGCGTTGGTCGGTAGATAAGCATCCGGAGCTGCCCCCCGCGTCGATTGCTTTGGAACCGGGCAGCAGAGCCATGGTCTGTGTGCCGCCGCCATAATTTCCAAGCGCAGATAGGAGCGGGTCTCCAAACAGGCTGGGACCACAGGTGTTATCCTCGATCAGGGTATGGTCGGATGCAGCGAGGCTGGCGATATTGGTACAATCCGGTCCTGCCACGCTGTTGGCGACGATCGTGTTTCTCAAGGTTGTAGTTCCTCCGCCGTTGTAGATACCGGCTCCGCTGGGTGCGCTGTTCCCGTTTACGGTATTATGACCCATGGTCATGGTGCCATAATTGGCAACACCTCCGCCCTGGGTATCTGCTGTGTTGCCGATAATGGTAGTATTCACCATTGTCAATGGCCGGTCGGTACTGATGCCGCCGCCGATACCGCTGTTGATGACACTGACGATTCTGATGGCCACATTATTATTGATCAACGAATTTTGGATGGTTACCGGAGAGGGTGATCCGGTTGTGATCAAAGCTAGCGCCCCGCCTTCACCGGAACTGTTATTGGTAAATATGGAATTGTTGATTTGAAGTGTTCCGCCAAAGGACGGCCGGTAATGGATCGCTCCGCCTCTCCATTCGTTCGGACTGGAATTATTCTGGAATGTGCTATTAGTGATGTTGATGGTTGGCTGGTAACCCCATAAATTTAATGCTCCACCGCTGGATTCGTAGACTTGAGCTCATAGTGCGGTTGTTCAAGAAGGTGACATGGTCGATCGTGATCGTTCCCGTATAAATACCTACGCTATCCACATTCATCCCGCCGCCGTAACCATTCACGTTGGTGTTATCCGCCACTACAGAATTAAGCAACGTGAAATTACTGTTCATGACCCCGCAAAAGTCCAGCCCGCCGCCGGTAAAGCTGTAATCAGATGAGCCGAAAGTCTGGGTATTAGTGCCGTAACGAATGGTAACGCCATCGATGGTGGCGTTCACCGGGTTGATACAATACGGATTGATCGCCAGTACTTTATCAATTCCTGTTCCGGCTGAACCCCCTGCTTGAATGATGGTGGATCCTGATCCGGCTCCTGTGATGGTCAGATCTGAATTGATATCCAGGTCGCCGGTGGCATTGTTATCTTCGTTAATATTGTAGCTGTTAGGCAAGGTTAATGTGTATGTACCGGCTGGGAGGAAAATCGTATCTGCACCGCTGCCAGCGGTGCAGCCGCCAACGCCTGTATCATTATTTGCCGCCTCAATAGCCTCGCGCAGAGAACAGCCGGCGCCAGAGCGGAATTCATCCTCGGTGGTGGTCACCGTGATCGATGCAGCCTGAACCAGACCGGGCGGGGTGGTCATGATTCCCCCGATGGAAAGAGCCAGAGCCAGACCGACCCGTATGGCAAGATTTCGGAAGGTGGTTGGGAAGAAGGATCGATGCTTCATGCTTGCCTCTTTGTTTGCAGCCGAAATCTGGGTATGTTTTCTTAGCGAATGACGGACAGTTTGTGCGGCAGTGTATTCCGTGATGGTCATAACTCCCCCAAAAAACCGGAAGGCGAATTCATCATGTCGAGTACATTCTTGAATTACCAGCCCTTAAAAGTATCGACAAAGATGAATTCGTTAATGATGTATTAAAACAAGTTAAGTGTACACGCTCCTCCCCGAATCAACAAGAATTCCCACTAGATTGTTTGTCACACCGTGCCCGAAGGGTATTGCGAGACGATATTCGTAGGATGCGGATATCATCCCCGAGGGGTTATTCTCCCGAAGGGGACCTATGTGTCCGCCCTCCCCTCTTTCAGACGGTTTTGGAGTGTCAGGGGTTGGGGGTGGATCAGTTATGAGATTGACTAATCACCCATCGCAACGCGGCAACCCCGAAGGTAATTTGTCATTCCTTTGCAGACAGAGTTTGTCTTTTTCCCTCTCCTGGCGAGGAGAGGGTAGGGAGAGGTCGAATTTGTGATAATCATCAATACGAATAGAACAATGCAAACTTTCGTGTCCGCTCATCCCTCAGAAAAAAGCCCCTCCCGCTAAGAATTGTCGATCGTACAATACCATAATCTGCGGTAGGGGTTGGGGTGGGATAGCGACATTTATAGAGGGCGGACACACAGGTCCGCCCCTACGAGAACAATCGTCATTGCACCTTCGTTATCGTCTTTGCGACGCGGCAATCCACCGCCACTTGCGCCGTGCTGCGCATTGCGCAGTGCAGGTGGGCAATCCCCAACCCGCCCTGCCAGCCCGCTCCTGTTGTCTTCGCTCTAGAAGAAACTGGGTTGATAGGGATGGAAGTGCCTAGGCACTTCCATCCCTATCAGTTAAAGCCCCTCCCGCTAAGACATCTTTGGCTCAGATTGAACATTAATGCGGGAGGGGTTGGGGTGGGCAGACATCCATTTGTCTTTGCGACGCGGCAATCCCCAAGAATATCCATCTTTACTAGCGACATTCATAGAGTGCGGACACACAGGTCCGTCCCTACGGGAAAAAATCTGCACCTTACATGCATCTTTCCCAATCTTGGAGTGTCAGGGGGTTGGGGATGAGTGAACCTCAGGTTCACTCATCCCCACGGAAAAAGCCCCTCCCGCAAAGAATTGTCGATCAAATAATGCCTCCATCTGCGGGAGGGGTTGGGGTGGGCTAGTACTCGGAGTTTTATTTTTGTAGCCTAAACTTATTCCCCATACCTGTCACAAGTGACATGTTGCATCCCGAAAATAATCCTATATAATATAGAACATATATGCTATAAAACTATTCTTCTGCACAGTACCTTACCAATCAAACCCTCTCCCTCCTCCTGTTACCCAAGAAAAGTGAATTGAAACAAATAACGAATAATCGTTCCGTTTCGGCCAGTCGAAGGTTGGTGTTGAGCCCTTCGCGAAACCCAACTTGCACACTCAGGAAAGTCAGGGGGTTGGGGATGAGTGAACCTCAGGTTCACTCATCCCCGCAGAAAAAAAGCCCCTCCCGCAAATTCAGCTTTGGCTCAGATCGATCATATCTGCGGGAGGGGTTGGGGTGGGTCTGTAAGTGTAATCATAGGTTGGCGGTAAGCGCACTCTGCGAATCCCAACAGATAATTATTTGTCATTGCGAGGTGGATGCAATCCACCGCGGCAATCCCCAACCCGCTGCAATGCCATCCCCCTGCCCTGCCTCCTCACCTGAACTGGAAACTGCCGACCAGATCCCCCGTCACATCCGCGTAATCATCCGAAGCCCCCTTCAGCGAGTGGAATGACAGCACATAGATCACCGCATCCTTCTCCAGCCAGATGTCATGGAAGGTCCACCACGGCTCCCCCCATGGCCGGTCGTAGATGATCTCGAACCCGCTCAACCCATTCTGGGTGAACGTCCCCCGCGACGCCTCCACGATCTCCGGCATGGTATCTGTGTAAGCTTTCGTAAAGCGTTCCTCCAGGTCCACCCCGCCTGCCAGTGGAGAGGTTGCCACCGAGAAGAATGCCCTGCCTTTCCCCTGCCCTCCCGGGAACTGAATCGTCACCACTGTCGTCACCCCCAATCCGTAGTAATTCTGGCCAGCGAGCATTGGAGTGCCCCACACTTCCTCGTGTGTCTTCCATCCTTTGGGCATGGTGAAACTGAACTTCTCGTCCTCGAATGTGTTTCCCGTCACAGTTGCCTTGGGGACATCACTGGCAAACGGCACAGCGGTTGGCGCGCTCTCCCGGTTCGGCGTTGCTTCCGTTCTCTGTTGGGATGTAAATAGCTGGCACGCCAGGCTGAAAATGAGGATAATCCCGATAAGCATCAGGCTTCGATTATTCATCATTCCTCCCCATGAAAAAACTTTGCCATCGTATGGAACTGCATCCTGTGGTTTGGTTTTATAGTACATCTTCAGAGTGAAGAGGGCAAACCCTGGACTTCGTTAAATTTTGTACCCGCACTATAATTAATCATGGATTTCGGGGGAAGCAGCGAACATGACTGTCTGAACCCTTTCATCAAACTTTATTCTGAGGAGCCAACCATGCCAGAATTTTCAAGAATGCCCAGATACGATATTCGCAATGATGGAATTGGTCCATATGCCATTTTTTACTGTGACAACTGCGGTCGTGAATTCCGCAGCCAACCGGATGTGGGTGGGGCTGTGGCGCAGGATCTCGGCCGACAGGTGGCTGGTGGATTGCTACGCAAGATGCCGCTTTTCGGTAATGTGGTCGCTGATAACGTAGTCGGGGAAGATCCGCGGCTACAGCATGAAGATGACACCCGCTCAACTTGAGAAAGCCTGGACCCAGGCTCAGGTTCATTTTCGCGAATGCCCAACCTGCAGCCGCATCGTCTGCCTTTCCGATTTTGATACCCAGAGCGGCTTCTGCACGGAAGATAGTCCGCGCACCAATGATATAGCCGAAGCGAAGGGTGAACAGACTGGCGCGGCATTAAAGGGTCTGGCTAGTGCATTTGGTTTGGGAGATGTGATGAAGAATGTGCAGCAGGCAGCAAAAACAGCCCAAAATGCTGCAGCAATGGCGGCCCGTTGCCCTAACGATGGAACGCTTGCAGCCCCGGGAACGAAGTTCTGCCCGGAATGCGGCACAGCCATGGTCCAACCCGCGTCGGATAAATGTCCAAAGTGTGGACAGGAGACCCACGGAGCGAAGTTCTGTCCCAATTGCGGTGCCGCTCAGGAAGCTGCTCCGAAAGCCGGTTTTTGTCCGAACTGCGGTGCTGAAACCAAAGGTGCCAAGTTCTGTCCTGATTGTGGTACCAAACTGGGATAGTACAAGCCTTCCGGAGATTTTCCGGAGAATTCGATGGGAAATTATGAGCGCATTTGATCAATTTATCCGACAGCAATATCTAAATCTGGAAACCTTTCGCAAAAACGGAACGGAAGTTAAAACACCGGTCTGGTTCGTGCAAGATGGCGATACCCTCATTGTGGAAACAGTAATAAATTCAGGAAAAGTAAAAAGAATCACGCACTAATGGGAATGTGAATGTTGCCCCATGCAAAGTGGACGGAAAGTTGATCGGGGATTGGGTTCCTGCGTTTGCCCGCGAGATAGCTGATCTCAAAACCGATGTGAAAGCAGAACAACTATTTGACAAAAAATACGGGTTGATGAGAAAAATGTTTGGGTGGACGGGAGTATTGCAAGGTCGTAAAAACACGATTTTGGAGATTACCCAAAGGGAAGAGCACTAAGATTTCCAATGTTTAGATCCATGCAAAAAAACTAATAAATTTATTCAGAGTTATCCTGAGGTGATTCCGTTTCCGGTGTCTCCTCATCCTCGATATCCAGATGGAAATGGTGGAAGAAACGGTGGATGACCGGAGCCAATAACACACCAGCTGCCAGCAGGAAAACCAACCCGGAATACAGCGCATAGAAACCGGCGAAATATTTGCCCGCGTCTGTATGGAGCGTGTTCACCGGTCCCATCCCGCCTAGGATCATGGCGGCATTCACGAAAGAATCCACCCATGAGAGACCCTCGTATACGTGGTATCCGAGCATGCCAATGAAAATCGAACCGAAGATGATGGCGACCGCGACGGCTGCGTAACTTACCATCCGCCTAACGAATTCCTGCCTGGATAATAAGGGTTCGTGCTTATGCTCGAACATGATTCCCGCCTTTGTTTGATCGTACTTATCACCCTGATTGTATATCCATTGTGGCTGTAGTCGACTATCAATCTGAATATCGTGTGAATTTATCCACGAAGACCGCTTCCTTCGTGATACCGCCACCAGAATTACCCCCACTACCAGAACCACCGAACCAATCAGTGTCCACTGACTTTGCCCGGACATAAAACTGCCACCCAGGAGACTTAATCCCTTGCAGGATCCAAATCCCCCCAGCCAGGATCAACAAGATGCCAAACACCAAAATCGCGGTTCTCATATTCCCTCTTTTCCATCCTTACGGATATATCACCTGCTTTTTACATTATTACCGGTACATAATCCAAAAGTACCACCCCATTGTTGAACACATGCGAGTGGGTCAGCTTCATGTTTAGCTTGTGCTGCAGTCCCTGAAAGATTGGCGTTCCGCTGCCCAATGCAACCGGATCGATCATCAGTTGGAAGGAATCCAGCATGCCCCGGTCGGCGAATTGGGTCACAATGCTGCCACTGCCAAGAATGGTCATATCTTTGTCACTGGAATCCTTCAGTTTCTGGATCTCCTCAAAGATATATTCCTTGATCAACCGGGAGTTTTTCCACTCTACTGTTTGTAGGGTGCGCGAAAATACGATCTTGCTGGAGTTATTCATACCCTCCGCAACTTTGGGATCGTTCTGCGCCGCCGCTGGCGAAGCCCAGTAGCTGACCATCATCTGGTAAGTCACCCGACCGAACAGCAAAATGTTGCCGGGTTTCAGGCTATCCTCAGCATACTCGTCCTGCTCTGCCGCGTGGGTATGCCAGCTGATATCTCCCTTCGGGAGATTCAAAATAGCCGTTAAGGCTTGTGAATAGATATGCATTTAGTTTTCCCATAAACGCTCCCACCCTAAAATATGAATGATCCTGCATCACTAGATTACATTCATTTGCAGACTAATTGGGGGATATGTGGAATGTGCTAGGAATTAGAACAGAAAAGGGACGAAGCGTTTGCTGATTCGCATATATGCAGCATAGTTCTCTCCAAAGAAACGGATGCATTCCGCTTCGTCTGCTCGGGCGGTGAGGATTAGAGCGATGGTTGCCGCTGCAGTAAGCACTACGCCCGGCAGGGTGATCGATTTGAAGAAGATGCCCCAGGTGAGGAAGAGCAGCGAACTGTACAACGGGTGGCGGATGTAATGATAGATTCCACTGGTCACCAGTTGGCTGGTCTTTTCGAATGCCAGTAATTGGGGTTCACCTTCCCTCGTCATCACCGGATTGCCTTTGGTGATCAGCGATCTTACCCCAAAGTACAATGGAATGAGAGCCAGAATCAATAATATCCAGGAGATGATTTGGTGCCACGAGAACGGATTGATGAACCATACGTTCAAATTGAGAACTGCCGATGCCAGAATGAACTCCCAAGCGAAGAAACGGTAAAACCCATGCGACCTGGTTACGCGGAGTGAATTCCAGGAGATAGTAATGATCACTACAGATAGGATGAGGAAACTGACTATTTTAATTAAAGGAATTGTCATCATGTTTGATCAATACGGGAGGAACCTGAATGGATGGGATTGGTTTTCTTTATTAATTATCCATCGGATTGGATTTGAATGCCAATCACCAATGCATCATCAGAGAAGTGATTAATGACTTCCTAGAACCACCAACGCTGCTGTGGATTGAATCATTCTGGCTTCATCCACGGGAATATCTGCCGTGTAATCCAGTCCTACGGGACTTTCATTGAAGATGGTCGCATAAAAAACACATGCGGCCAGGTATGTTCCATTGACTGTTGGATGCATGCCGTCTTCTTGCCATAGTTGGATCTGTGGAGACCGCTTCCACGAGTTAAACCAGGAATCCCCAACCGGTGCGATGGGAACATTAAAATTCGCCGACATCTCCTGGTAACCAGTATCCACTGCTGCTTGCATCCCTTCGAAATCCGGAATACCACCTCCAGGCCAGCCATTACGGTACGCCCAAGTCTGGAAGTATAGCGGGGATGATGGAACGTTCCGAATGCTCTCGATCAAAGAATCAGAGGCAGGATACATGGAGTTAGCTCGTGAATGCTGTGTAGCGGGAACAAGGCTCTGCTCTTGCAGAACAATGTAATCCCATCTTTCAGATTTCATTTTCTGGATAGTCGAGGGAGAATTTGTATGTTGTGCTAATGTCCATCCATTTCCCGTGGCCATTTTCGCTTCTGTGCGGTGACCACCAGAATTGGCAAGTCTGGCAAACATAGACGGCAGGTCATTTACGGAGGTAAAACTATTGCCGATGAATAAAACTCTGGTACAGTTTTCTTCGCTGACATCAAGGCATCTCTGTTTCGATTCGTCGACAATGCCTAAGATGACCATGACTGCAATGACCGATATGACTATTGCGGCTATGACATACAAGGAATCCCACAAACCTGGTGATTTCTTCGGTTGATGAATTTCTGGTTTGATTGCCACAGAATTGACCTGTATGTAAAAAAAATCCTATATTGATTAAAGGAAGTAGTTTTATATGTATTGTTAAGTCGGCAGGTTTAAGGATATCTTTGATCCTATCATACTGTCTTTCTCCACAACCAAATCGCTATCGCGATGCCAACCAGAAATCCCGATAAGAAACCGCCAAACATATAGCCTAAGACTGTACTAATTCCATATGAAAAATTCCACTTCCAGACACTTCCATCGTTGAGGATTGTGTACACCAGCTCGGAATTATTGTATTCATTTGTAAATTGGAACGAACAATCAACAACAGAATTTGGCAATTCTTCAAATCTTGGGCTGTATGCCGTCGGTGGGTTCCCATTGCATTTGAACAAAGAAGCAACATTCGCATACGAACTAGTCCACTGTTGCCAGCCGGTTTGGCAATAAAGATAGTTTTTACCTGAGATAGTCTGTACGACGACTTCGTATGAAGTCCCACAGGGAGATTCTCCCAGGATATTCACCGCATTTGATGGTGGAGTGCCGAGGCTGGTCCATGGAATCGATTTTGCGACGGTGTTGGAGTTTGGCGTGATCTCATAACCAATCCAGACACCCAAAAAGCATGCAAGAATAATGGATATGATTGAAGTAATAACCTTATTCCAGGAAGTTCTTTTCTGAGGTTTTACTTCCATTATTCGCCTCCCACACAATCCATTACCTATCGTGATTTCAGTATTTTGTTCAATTATTGCACAATTTTCTAAGAATTCTTATCGGTAATTAGACAGACACGAATAGGCATATCCGTTTTGTGGAAAAACCAGGTGATTAACTATTATCCTAAATCGATTGACTGAGATAGATAAGCGTCTATGACAGATCAGATTTTGGGTCTTGAACTATTTGATCAACTCCCATCCGGGTCACGAACGATGGCGACAAATCTCCATCCACCAACATCCGATACTTCCCAGATAATCTTTCCCCCAACCCCTATTAAGGATTGCTATTCACTTTTGATATCATCGACCTGCAAATATGTAATTGGTCCGGTCATACCATATTTTTGACTATTCGGATCGAGTCCAAATTCCAATTTGCCCAACTAATAACCTATGTAACAAAATGATTCTAATAAACGGTTCAACACCAAGATCTTTCACAGGATAAGCTGATAAGTTGATCGACTTTTTCATCTGGGTCTCCTTTGTCTGGATTAAAATAACATGTTACCAATTGTCTATTTACAAGTCTTGTATAAAAAGACGATGTTTGGAATTTTTATGTTTTGCAAGTTTTTGGTTGATACATATATGATGAAGTTGTGAATGGATTAGTACGAGACTATCCATTCGATTGATGATTCCACAGGTTATTGTTTTACCATCCAGAGGACTCGATCATAAGAGACGGCGTAATGAAAGGCAATCATCAGAACCATGATAACTGATATGGTGACCAATCCGGTTTTGTATGCCGCCCAAACTGCAAAGGTAAACACTGCCAATTCGATGACTAACCGGAGTATCCCCGGGATTGCCACGATGGCATGGCTAGGGTCATTGGGAATACGAAAAGTTCCCCATACTGCAGCGATTAAAAGAGGTATTCCGAAAGCCAATACATAACGTATTCCTCCCTGGCCTGTTTTCCATCCCCAGTATACGGAAATGGCCATGGCGGAAATCTCAAGTAAGAAACGAACGCCCAGGTTAATCGATTTGGAACCCATTGATTTTTCTATACCTTTTCTGCTTCTGCCTTGAGAACTGCCAATGATTTAATCAATGATTTTGTCAGGAAGTTTTTATCCACAAATTTGAGGATCCTTGGTACCCATCCATTAAGTGATTCCCGGGTCGTGACTATTGTTTTATGGTCACGCGATTCTGAGGGTCCAAAGATGAACAGCTTCCATCCCAATTGATTTACCTATCCATCCGATTCTATTTGGAGATTCAAGTTGCATGATCTGTGAATGGATATTCAATCCCATTGCATTCCAAGTGAAATTACTTCCATTAGCCAATTCTCCTACCAATCGTGCAGAAGCGACTTCCGGCTGCCACTTGGGCCAGGATGCAATATCTGAAATCACCGACCAGACTTTTTCCACCGGTGCATATATTTCCAACTCTTGTTGTGCTATTAACGGTGCTGATTGATCAATATCCATATTTCCCACCTGATTTCCACCCTCACAATTCGTAATCAATTCTTATAGATTTACAATCTTTGTTTTGTATCTAAAATGCAATAATAATTTACCAAAAATTAAACCAGTGTTCAATTCTTGAGATTGTACAAAGCAATCATAAATAACCTCAACATGAATAACTCACAGATTTAAATACAAACGGATCTGGATACTTCGATCTGGGGAATAATATTCGTTTGGAATTAGATGTATTTGATTGTATTCACATAAAACTGACACGAATCGATAATCTGCTCCACTTTGCAGTTCTCATTTCTCATGTGCGCCAGTTTATATTCCCCAGGGCCGAATCCGATGGTAGGGATTCCCATGTTCACCGGTGTAACAGCATTTGTGCTGTAATCCCAGAATTCATACCTGTCTGGTAGGGAACCGAAAACATCGTTATATGCTGCGATACATGCGTGGGTGAGAGGATGGTCGAGTTCGATCTCCCAGGCGGTATGTAGCGGCTTATAAGTGAAATCAAATCCAGTCCAGCTTTTTCGATGGAGAGTTCCAATCTCCCAACTGGCGTTCTTAGATTGAATCAGACTGTCCATTTCTTGCCTGATATCTTCTTCTGTTTCACCCGGAACCATACGGCGGTCGAGGTATACCTCGCATTCAGAGGGGACAGCGTTCAGAGATGCACTGGTACTGGATATCTGCGACATGACGATTGTGCCGTGTCGGCCAGGCATCTTAATTAATTCATCGTTTAACTTCTCCACCCGTTGGATGATCTCAGCCATTTCATAGATGGCATTCACGCCTTTTTCGGGAGCCGACCCATGAGCGGAAAGTCCGCGGGTTTTGATGGATACCTGGGCTTTACCCTTATGCCCTAGGGCAATGGTATTGTCGGATGGTTCGCAGATGATCACATAATCCGGTCGAAGATGCAGCTCGTGGAAGAGATGTTTCAGATTTTCACCATCGCAATCCTCTTCGAAAACTGTACAAGAAACATAAATAGTCTTACCAGCCAACATACCTTGTTGTTTTGCGATTGCCCCGGCATAGATGGAAGCGGCCGCGTTGGATTTCATGTCCACGGCTCCACGTCCGTACAAGCGTCCATCCTTGATCTCTCCGCTGAATGGCGGTACATCCCACAGGGATTCATCATTAACGATGACAGTATCGATATGCGAATCAAAAAGGATGGATTTTGAACCTGATCCGATCCTGCCCAACAGATTGCCCATGCCATCGACCTTTATTTCATCATATCCAAGGTCTTTCATCTTCCGGGCAATGAATCTGATCGCTTCCTCTTCCTGTCCGGAAAAGCTTTTAATACGGATAAGCTGCTTAGTGAATTCAATTAGTTCTTCTTTTAATGAAGGGGTAAGCAAATCAGATTTTGACATCAAACATCCCTCAGGCTATAAGATTTCTATGTAATATTGGAATGGAACCAATTATGACACATTAAACCAAAATTTCCCTGCTGATATAGACAGGGTTGATGAAGCTGTAGAAATCTCTTCTTCTATTTACTTTTTGTTTGGATTCCTTAAATAACTAATTCCCCAAAAAAGAACACCAAGACCCGCGAGAAAGACACCAATTCCGATTGGTCCTGTCCAAAATAAAGTTAGCCAGATACTTTCCATTTTCCCCTCGATTCTTGTTTGAGGTTTTTCGCGGCTTATGACCTTTACATTGTTTATCATATACACGGAAATGGTGAAGAATCAATGGGGGTAAATCAATAATTGAACAAACGTGTTGTAGTATTTTAAAGTTACCTTCGAAATAACATCAACTAATCAGAACGATATAATATGTAAATCTGATTTTTATTCTAATATGTAGGATTCAATTTGACAAAACCATACACGAAATCCGAAGTAATAGATGTCCATAGCCATATTTATCCTGAGATTTATATTAACCACCTTGAATCACGTAATGAGGTTCCTTGTGTAATTAATCGTGATGGCCAGCGGTTGTTTTCAATATTCCAATCCGAATCAATCGATGGAAAAATAACTGGCAGACCGATGCCCCCATCTTTTTGGGATCTGGAAGCGAAATTGGCATATATGGATACAAACCAGATTGATTGCTCTGTTGTTTCTCTCGGCAATCCTTGGGTGAATCCGATGGCGGATTCAGAGGGTGATGCTTTGGTCAGAGCAGTAAATACAGAAATGGCAGGGTATCAGGACCAAACTGGAGGAAGGATTGTCGCTATAGGAGCTCTTGCATCAAGTTCTGTAGATGCAGCTATAAGGGAATTGTTGTTCATAGCCAATATGAAGAGTTTGGTTGGTATTGGAGTTGGCCCCAAAATTTGTAATCTCCATTTTGATGATCCTCTCTTAGATCCCTTTTGGGCAATGTTGGAATTACAAGATCTACCCTTGTATATCCACCCTGAGAATGGTGTAGCCATAAATGAACTGCAAGGTTATGGACATGCATTACCTATTGGCGTCGCTTTTCCTATGGAGACAACTGTGTCAGTATCCCGTCTGGTGTTCGGAGGTGTTTTAGAAAGATACCCAGGATTGCGGATAATCGTAGCCCACGGCGGTGGTGTAATACCTTTTCTGACAGGTAGATTGGATGTAGTTTGGCGAACTGATATAGGTATTCATGAAAGACTCCCTAAGCCACCAAGCAATTACTTAAAATCCATGTTTTATGACGGATTGGTATATTCTGGTCTTGCACTGCAAGCAGTTTGTCGATTAGCGGGCATAGACCACGTGATGTTTGGAACAGACCATCCTTTTTCGGTTGCTGATCCACAGGTAAATTACGATGCCATCAGTGATGAGTTCGAGTGAGGGATCAGATGCTGAGAAAATTCTAGGTCTTAATGCCAAGGAATTTTTTCGCTTGTAATACATATAAAAACACAAACGCCCGGCACCAACGGACGTTTGTGTTTTTACAACCAAATCATGGCAATCGAACTTTATTGGGAGAGGATCGGTTTCCCCTGGCTGATCCAGCTCCACACTTTGGAGGAGAAAAGTTGACATCCATAGTGTAGCGCGATGGGAACGAAAACTCCCCCGTCAAAGGAGGAGTTTTTCATTAGTCAAGTGGCCAGGATGATGCTTATTTCGGCTGATTTTGCACCAATACAGTATCCTCCATAACTTCAACAAACCGTGCGGATTCAGAAACCCATGGATTATGACCAGAATGTTCGAACCAGACGATTTCCTTATATGGTGCTTCGAGGACATCGAAGTATTGTTCAGTGAGCACGGTTGGAGCATTGATATCGTGGCGACCGATTAGAAAATACACCGGAACATCCAGATGATTTGCTTGCTTGCGGAAGTCAACTTCCCAAAGTTGGGGATAGACAACTCCGAGAGTATCGATAACGCCGCGGAACCAATTGACTTTGTCATAAAGGCCATACTCAGGTGCCCCTAAATCTCGGAAGGTATTTGTCCCATTATCCGAAATGGCAGGATTGGCATTCATATAAGAAAATGTATCCAGTAGAAATGCAGTTTCCTTCCAGGCTACACCTTTACCATAATATGGCGGCGGTCCCTGTTTGGTCAACGTTGCAACTTTCTTCAAGTTTCCTTTATCCTTTGCCAGTTGTAATGCAAAGTCATAGCACATAAGGTCGTTTTCCAGGAAGGCAACCATCTGACCGGTTCCAATAAATGCATGGAACATCTCCGGATAACGCTGGACAAGCATAATTCCGAGTGCGCTGCCCCATGATTCGCCTAACACATATACTTTTTCCTGCCCGAATCGCTTCTGTAGAATGGAAACAAGGGCATGAGCATCTTCAATGTATCGTTCCGGGGTGAGTGTAGACCGATCAATTGCATCAAAAGATTTTCCCGCTCCAGGTTGTTCCCAATTGACCACGACAAAATGATCTTCCAATCCGCCCAAAGCAAAACGAGCAGTAGTGAGCTGACTTCCACCAGGACCTCCCGCAAGGAATAGAAGAACAGGATTTGTTGTATCCACACCCCGAACCGAGATCCACTGCTCGCTGCCGTTCAGATTCACCTTTTCAAGAGTTGCAATACTCCCGGGAAGCTGATCACCAAGGTCGTTAACAATAGCTGGTGTTTTGGCAAAGTATTGTGAAGCTACAACGGAAAGTACACCGACAATCAATAATCCTCCCAGTGTGATTAGTGTCCCTTTCCATGCGGGTTTTAGTAGAAAAGCTATGACGATCAAAGCCAGATCTGTTGCTGCCAACGGCAGCCAAATCAGCACTGGAACAGCGGTAGCCCGCGGTAGGAGTATTACCGGTAGACACAAAATTAAGCTGAGAAGTACAGCAATCACTTTTACTAAAATTACGAGAATGGTTTTTAATACATTTAGAAACTTATTTTTAGACATCAATTCCTCATTTGTTAGTTGTTGAGTAGATTTTTTGACGAATGCCTGAAGAAGTAATGTCAAAAACATTGGATCCCTTCGTTCGTCAAACGAATGATAAATCCTGATAACCAAGAACTCCCCCATCATTGGGGGAGTTCTTGAGTGGTCATGTGGTCAGGGTGTTAAGCAATAACTGATCTACTTGATAAATTTTTCCCACTCAATATGGTACTGGTTTTTTTCTTCTTCGGTCAGAAAACTTGCTTCCAAGCCATTTAGATTAATCTGCCAGAGTTCTTCCCAGGAAAATCCTTGTTGTGCCAGTAAAAGATATTCCTGGTTGAGGTTGGTTGAGAACATGGCGGGATCATCTGAATTCAAGGTTACAAAAACTCCCTGATCAACCAGTGCACGAATTGGATGAAGTTCATCCAGAGGGGTTGCCTTTAGACAATAGTTGCTGTGCGGACTGACATCCAAAGGAAGTAGGGTTTTGCGCAGGTAAGTGATCAGTTCTGGATCATCCAACGAACGGATACCGTGACCGATTCGTTCCGCTTTAAGATTGCGGATCGCTCCCCAAACACTGGGTGCACCTTCGGTTTCACCAGCGTGGGCAGTCAAACGTAATCCATTTCGACGGGCTTCAATATAAACATCCGTAAACAACTCGGGTGGGAAGCCTGCTTCCATCCCGCCAAGACCTAGTCCGATAAATATACCTTTTTTCTGACCCATCAAAGTAAAATCCAATACCGCTTGCGATGTGTCCGGCATCTCTCGGCCGATATCCGGGATAAATCGGACCTTAGTCCCATATTCTTTCTCCCCTTTTTGAGCACTTTCTGCGAGAGCATCGACCAGTTCATCAAGGGGCATTTTCCCCACAAGGAAGGATCCGCTGAGAAACACCTCGCAATACTTGATATTTTGTTTGGATTGATTGGCGATGAACCTTTCAGTCATGAAAGCAAAATCTTCAGGACTCTTCATACAACTGGCTGCCAGCATGTATATCTCAACAAAATGCGGAAAATCCCTAAACTGATACATTGATTGCCAGTCATTGGGATTGGCTGCAGGGAGCGATACATGATTCTTTTTTGCCAGATCCCAAATGGTTTGCGCATCTGTGGCACCTTCCAGATGAACATGCAGCTCCACTTTGGGCATATTCATTATTCGGTTTGAAAGCTCTTCAGTAGATTGGATTTGTTATTTTGATCTTTTGCATATTCTTATTCCTTATACATAAAGTTCGCATCCAGGTGATGATATTCAGCCAAGGAAAGAATGGTCATCGTATTTTGGACACCCTCAATTTTGTATAGTGAATCAATAAATTCCTTCAATGCAAGAGGGGAGGTCACATGAACATGAAGATACAGACACCACTCACCGGTAACCGAATGACACGATTCGATCACTGTATCAGGAATATTCTGGTTCATTAGCGCCTGGGCTTTATCGTCCGAACGAGCATTACTGGATACCCAGATGAATGCGGTGATCGGATATCCCAGGGAGCTCCAATCTACAACAGCATTGTAGCCGGTAATAATGCCTTTCTGTTCCAGTCGCTTGATCCGTTCATGCACAGCTGGACGGGAAAGATTGATGCGATGTCCGATCTCTTCATGTGACAGTCTGCCATGACCCATCAATAAGGTGACAATTTCACGATCCAATTGATCCATATTTCCTCCAGGAGGCTTCATCTAGAGAAAATAATACATTTACGCCTACGATAAGTCAATAAACTAATGAAAATACAAACGAAACGTCAATAAACTAAGGATAAGTTGTTATCCTTTGGATACAGACTATTGACGGAAGGTAGGTGTCATGATCCAGATTGATTATATAAATTTGTGGGGATTTTTTAATCTGGATAGATGGAAGTGATGTAAACCCTAATCAAGACCGATTATCATCAAGTTCAAGGCTTGCCAGTGAATTTTGTAATAGTGTTTTGAGTTGATACTTTTCCAGAACCCGACCTGGAAGTTGTTGTTCCAGGTAAAGGGAAATAAAGCCGTGAACTAAACTCCAAACCGAAATAATGCCTACCTCGATGGATGAAGGACGAAGTACATTGTTTGACTGGCAAATCTCCACAATTTCAACCAGTTTTTGATAGGTTTTTTGAACTGCTGCATTGAACTCGGGATATGCATGTTCTTCACCAAGAATACCTGAGAACATGAGCTTAAAACAATTAGGCTCATTCAGGGCAAATTGGGTATAGGTCCAACCGGTTTCAATCAGCAGGTCGCGCGGAAATTTTTGATACCTGCTCAATGTCTCGTTAAGCTGTCTGTAAAGATCCAGGAATCCACGGGAAGCAATTGCTGCCAGCAACGCCTTCTTATCTTTAAAATGGGCATAAGGTGCGGAGTGACTGACACCTGCTGCCCGTGCAGCGCTGCGTAGAGTTAGAGCATCTACTCCATGATCAACAAGGATCTTAATTCCGGAATCAACAAGAGCCTGTTTTAGGTCACCATGATGGTAAGTTTCTCTTTCCATAGATATATGATAAATATTAATCTTGACAATGTCAAGATTAATTAATATACTAAGAATCGTACCAGTTGGAGGAAAAACCAGATGGAAAAGTATGATTACTACTGTAAATTGGTCGTTGATACGTCTATGGATCTTACAAATAGGGGGTTCCTCAGCGCGACGGGAGGAAATATTTCAGTAAGGATCCCTGGCGAAAATTCTTTTGCAATCACTCCGTCGAATTATGATTATATGAAGATGATCCCAGATGATATCTGTGTTTTGGATATGGAATTGAGGATTCAATCTGGCAAGCGTCAACCCTCAGTGGAAAGCGCCATGCATGCTGCGATTTATAAAGTCCGCCCGGATGTAAATGCCATTATTCACACACACCAGGTTTACCCGAGCACCCTGGCGCTGATTGGGAAACCTATCCCAGCACTATTTGACGAGCAGGTCCGATTTCTGGGACGATCTGTGGATATCATTCCCTACGCGCCTTCCGGGACAGGCATGCTCATGAATACTGTCGCAAAACGTGTCCGAAATCATAACAATGCTTTCATCATGGCAAATCATGGTGCCCTTCTATTTGGAATGGATATGGAACGAGCTGTTCATAATGTTTCAATTCTGGAGAAATGCGCATTGGCATATTTGCTCACGATTTGTTCTGATCAAAAAGCCAGCAGGATTCCACTGTTGGTCCGTGAAGTGGCATTTGCTAAACTACGCAAAGACCAAAAAAAATATGAAATTACCCAAGGTGAATGATTACTGCAAGGAACTGAAGGAAGAATCGGAGACCAAATTATGGATAATGGTGTTTACGCAATCTCAAAATATCCCAATGTAGATGAAATCTATCGTCGCTTGAACGATTTGATCTCCCAACCGTTGCGACCATTACGCAGGGAGAAAATGCAGGAGGTTCTCAATTATTTTGAGAAAAAATGCGCCAAATCAAAATCTTTGAACGATGAAGCCAGGCAAATCATCCCCGGTGGGGTGCAACACAACCTGGCGTTCAATTATCCTTTCCCAATCGCAATCGAAAAGGCTGAAGGTTACCAGCTCTGGGATGTTGATGGGAACCGGTATATCGATTTTCTACAAGCAGGTGGTCCGACCGTCCTAGGTAGCAACTATAAACCAGTACGCGACAAAGTAATCGAGATGCTGCAATCCTGCGGACCTGTAATCGGGCTTTTTCACGAGTATGAGTTGAAGCTAGCTGAACTGGTGAGACGATACATGCCGGCAAATGAAATGTTTCGTATGCTCGGTTCAGGTACTGAGTCGGTCATGGCAGCTATCCGGGCGGCGAGGGCATATACCAAACATAATAAAGTCATTAAAGTGGGTGGAGCTTATCACGGCTGGAGTGACCAAATGGTGTTTGGTCTACATATCCCCGGTACTGGACGGTTGGAAGCTAAAGGAATCCCCAACGGTGCAAACGCAAATACGCAGGAGATATTTCCCAATTCGATATCGGGTTTGCGACGCCAATTAGTTCTCAACCGCATCCTGGGTGGAACTGCAGCTGTGATTGTGGAACCACTTGGACCTGAAAGCGGTACTCGGCCGGTCCCATATGACTTCAATCAGAAAGTTCGTGAGTTATGTGATGAGTTTGGTGCTCTGCTGATCTTTGATGAGGTTGTTACTGGATTTCGGATGGGGATGGGAGGAGCTCAGGGATACTTTGGAGTTAAACCTGATCTGACCATTTTTGGTAAGTGCATCACTGGAGGATATCCCATGGCAGGAGGAGTGGGTGGTCGTGCAGATGTGATCATGCGCTTTGCTGCAGGTATAGGCGGAACCGGAGAACACGCTTACATTGGAGGAACCCTCTCCGCGAACCCATTATCCTGTGTGGCTGGCTACCATGCATTGTTGGAAATGGAACGAACCAACGCAGCAGTGATCGCCGGAAAAGCAGGCGACCGATTAACTGCCGGATTACAAGCGATCATCGATAAATACAACCTGCCTTTTGTAACGTACAACACAGGCAGTATTGTTCACCTGGAAACATCCGGGGTGATGCTGCTTGATTTTCGAAATCCAATCCGCCTGGCAAATGAACTGAAGCCGCGTAAACATATGATCGAAGAAATGGGAGCCGCATATATGGCAAATGGATTGGTGACTCTAGCTGGGAGCCGGGTGTATACCAGCATGGCTGATACAGATGAAGTGATCGATGAAGCTTTGGATAAATTCGAAACAGTATTATCTAATGTTGATTGACAGACTGTAGTAAATAGAAATCGACCATCATAGGCAGGTGTCTATGTCGCAAACAAGCGAACCGGTGATCCTTGCAACAGATTTGGGTACTTCCAGTTTAAAAGTGGCGCTGGTTACCATCCAGGGCAAAGTTCTGGGGTGGGAAGCGGAACCCATCCAGCTTTACCTCACCGCGGATGGTGGCGTTGAACAATCCCCGGAAGAATGGTGGAAGGTATTCGTTAATTGCACCAGACGATTAATGGCATCGGGTGTTGTATCGCCATCATCGGTGGTCGCCATATGTAATTCAACACAGGGGGAAGGGACCATCCCGGTTGACCATGAGGGTAATGCATTGATGCGCTGTGTCCTTTGGATGGATATGCGCGGACAACATGACCTATTAAAGCAATTTAAGGGGTTAGTAAATATCAGCGGGATGAGCGCGTGGAAAGTATTCAACTGGATCAAGCTGACAGGAGGTATGCCATCTTCCAGCGGCAAGGACCCAGCTGCGCATATGTTATTTATTCGTAACAAGTATCCAGAGATCTATGAAAGAACCTATAGGTTCCTGAATGTTTTGGACTATCTCAATCTTAAGTTAACAGGCGTATTCGCTGCCACCTATGATTCCATCATGACCTCCTGGGTGACAGATAATCGAGATCCGGATAATATCCATTACGACAGAGGATTGATCAATTCTTGCGGGGTGGATCCGAATAAATTTCCTGAGATCGTCCCTTGTACCAGCGTGTTGGGTGAATTAAAACAGGATATCGCAGATGAATTGGGACTGGAAAAAGATGTAAAAGTAATTGCCGGTGCGATAGATAACACAGCAGCAGCCATCGGCGCAGGTGCTGTGGAAGATTACCTTCCACATCTCTACTTAGGTACTTCATCCTGGATCACTGCCCATGTACCATTCAAGAAGACGGATATCGGATCGTCCATGGCATCTCTTCCTTGTGCTGTGCCGGGGCGGTATATGTTAACTGCTCTGCAAGCTACTGCCGGTGGAAACCTTAATTTTCTGAGGGATAAGATCATCTATAACAAGGATGAACTGCTGCAAGAAGCTGCAGTACCAGATATCTTCAAGTATCTGGATCAAATCGCTGCTCGTGTTCCGCCCGGTTCCAATGGAGTAATTTACACACCGTGGATCTGGGGAGAGCGTGCCCCTGTGGAAGATCGAAATCTGAGGGCAGGCCTGTACAATTTATCCCTTCACAATTCCCGCGAGGACATCATCCGTGCATTTTTAGAAGGAATTGCACTCAACACACGCTGGCTGATGCAGCCCGTAAAACGATTCCTGAAACGTGATATTGATACGATCCATATTGTCGGAGGTGGTGCTCAGTCAGATATCTGGTGCCAGATATTCGCAGACATACTGGGAATAAAAATGAACCAGGTCGAAGATCCAGTGTGTGCCAACGCAAGGGGTGCTGCCTGGATTGGAGCGGTTGGACTTCGTGAGATCAGCTTTACTGATATCCCCGCAATGGTGAGGATCAAACGTGAATACCTTCCGAACACTACTAACCGAAACCTTTACGATGAACGATTCGCGCAGTTTGAAATGATATACCGCCAAATGAAAGGCTTTTACCACAGGATGAATGGATAAGATTTTCAAGATGAAAAAATGCGTTAACAACGGAGGAATGATCCCATGACAGATAAGTCTTTTCGATTGTACCCATACCGGTGGGTGGTGCTGGGGGTTTTTATGTTCATCAATCTCACCATCCAAATATTGTGGATATCTTACGCGCCGATCACCGGATTAGCTGCCAAGTTTTACGGAGTAGAAGATCTGCAAATCGGTCTATTAGCCATGGTATTCATGATGGCATTCATTCCACTCTCCATCCCTGTCTCCTGGGCAATCGATACCTATGGGTTCCGCATCACTGTGAGTATCGGGGCAATATTGATGGGTATTTTTGGTGTGGTTCGTGGACTAGCCGGCGCAGATTACTCATTGGTTCTGATCAGTACCATTGGCATAGCCATTGCCCAACCATTTCTACTGAATGCCTGGACAAAAGTCCCTGCGCAATGGTTCAGCATCGAAGAACGCGCGACCGCTGTTGGACTGGTAACTCTCTCCAACCTGGTAGGAACTGCACTTGGCATGATTTTACCTCCGGCGCTCATCACCAGCATGTCCATTCCGCAGAGCCAAATGCTTTATGGAGGTATCGGCGCGGTTTCAGCGGTGCTTTTCCTGATATTTGCCAGGGAAAAACCGATAACTCCCCCTTGCCCTGAGGGACAGGAAGTGCGAGCTTTGATGATGGATGGATTAAAGCATGCACTTCGGGTCAAGGGATTCTGGTTGTATCTGGCAGTATCTTTTATTGGCATGGGAATTTTCAACGGAGTCACCACCTGGGTGGAAAACATCATACGGCCGAGAGGGTTTACCCCATCGGATGCTGGAACACTGGGAGCCTTGATGCTGGCAGGCGGTGTTCTTGGTGCGGTGATCATTCCACCATTTTCCGATAAACAACACAAGCGACAAAAATACATTTTGCTTGGATTTCTCCTGGCAATTCCCGGGTTGATCGGGTTAACCTACGTCCAGACAAGTTGGTTGTTATATGTTTCCGCGTTTTCGATGGGATTTTTCTTGATTAGTGCCAACCCTGTTGGAATGCAATATTCCGCTGAGATCACCCACCCAACTCCTGAAGGGACATCCAATGGGTTAATCCAATTGTTCGGGCAAGCATCAGTTGTGTTTGTTTATGTTATGGAAGCATTAAAAGCCAAAGACGGGGCTTTCACCCCAGCCCTATTACTGGCTGTAGGATTGATGTTATTAAGTGTTTTTCTAATTACCCAGATGAAAGATCCGAAACCACTATCTACCAGCACATAATTGAATAGATAGGTCAAATTGGTTTACCCAAGTTGTCTGAAATGTTTTTTTCGAAAGGTTGAACTTGATGAGATTGACCATTTTCTTGAGTTAACCCTTGATATAGGTAAGTATTTCTATAATGGTTGAATCTTTTACGTCAAATAAATCAACCCCGCGGAGATCATGGCTTTCTCCATCAGGATCCTTCCAGGTGGATTTCCAGCGCATCACACAGCGGTATCCTATGCTATAGATCTCTTCAATTTCCAGGTGAACATTCGGAGTCGCAGTGAAGAAATCCTGATAAAACCTGCTGATTGCATCTTTTCCAGAAAATCGAGCGCCATTAGGTGTTGGAGATGCGGTTTCGAGGATACATTCATCGTTTAGTAGCTGCATCATGGCTGTTACTTCATGGCGATTGAAACACTCTTTATACTCAATGACAGTACGCATTGCATTTTCAAGCCGATCCATGCGGGCTGGGCTCATCTGAAAAGCTCCTTTATTGATCTTTAAGGATTATATCCAATCCATAAAGTAGGGACATGGCATCCGGAAGGGTAAATATTGTTTTGTGGAGCGTATTCGAATTGGCTGCAATTGAGTAATTTGTCGCCCCTGCAAAATTTGTTTCTGTCAAATTGGTATGAATGAAGCGACTGTCGGTAAATTCTGTGTTGGTGCAATCCGCACGGCTCAGATCAGCTTCCTCGAATGATACATCTCTGGCGATGCACCTGGTAATCTTTGCATTCTTTAGATTGCATCCCATGAAAGTCGAATGATTGAGTACACATTCAATGAAATCGACAGGCTTGATAAAGATTAATCTCTTCTCTGTTAAGTTGGTGTCCATCCAGTTAATCCCAACCAATTGCGAGTTTTCAAACACAACATTTTTGAAAGTACATTCTTTGAAAATGATCAAACTCAGATCGGTATTCTGGAATTTGCAATCTTGAAAAACGCAATTAGTGAAATTAGCTTCACGGAAAGAACATTTCTTAAAGACACAGGAAGTGTAGGTTTTTTGTGCAAGCCGTATGTTCTGAAAGCTTAAACCCTTGTATTCCTGCTGGTCAAATTCTTTTTCATCATCAAAAGGACTCATAGTAATATCCGCTTCGTTTCGAATGGATTGAATAATAAAAAAATTCAATTACGCATTTGTTTATACTGCAACATTGGATAATTAACCAACATACATCCATGTGCTATGCTGATGTTTGTTGGTTCACTTAGTTCAAGCGGAAATGGCTCTTATTATCGGCTTTATACCAAGATCATGTATAGATTAGCAGCAGTGGATAAGATTACAAGCATCGGTGCGATCTGATGGATTTTCAGAACGATAACAGGCATAGACTTGGTGGTACTTAATAAACCACCGGTGGCGATCAATACAATGAACAATAGGAATGTAACCCCACTTAGAATGATCACAGTAGAACTTAGGGGCGCTGTTTGTTGAATTCGATAGATCGTGATGGCCAGGAAGACTACTGTCCCCAGGGAGATCAATTTATGAAGCGTAAGAATCAACACACTAAGTGGTCGTCCCATTCGGCTCAGCCAAATACCGGAAAGGATGGTAAACAACAGAAATAATCCTGTCAAAATAAATTTTTGATACATATCAAATTCCTTATAAAAAATGGACCAGTATTCATTAATCTCGAAACTACAAAATATCCGGAGAAAGTAGTACCAGGTTGCCGATCACCTGCCCACTTTCCAAACTGGTGTTGGCCTGGGCTGCGTCCAAAATGGGATATTTCCCTGCAATGATCGGATCAATTTTGCCCTCTTTCAGCAAGTTGAAAAGGGTAGTCCAATCTTCAGAAAATGGTTTTTTATCTCCCACAAAATAAAAAGATGTTCCATACAACTTGAAGGTTTTCCTTCCCGGCAGCAGGTTGACTTTGAGCGATGTTCCGAGAATTCGAAACATGGTGGAAAATCCATCAGGTTCACCGAAGCTCACCCATCTGCCTCCCTGCCGTAAAAGGGATACTCCACTGCGAATGTAATCCATCCTCATCATCCCGTCAAAGACAAGATCCAGACCATCCGGTTCCATCCGACGAATTTCTTTCAAACAATCCAGCGAATGATAATCGACCGGGATTGCCCCATATTTTTCGAGTATGACGTGTTTGCCAGCTGACGCTAATCCATACATCTTCAGATTGGATAATTTACCAAGCTGTAGCAGGGCAGTACCAATCCCACCACTGGCACCGATGATGAGAGCTTTTTCACCGGAGTTAACCCGGACAGAACGATGCATTATCTGGTATGCCACTAAGTAATTCAGGATGATTGTGACAGCTTTGGCTGGATCCACTGAAGCGGGTACAGGGATTAATCTATCGCTCCTCCAATACAAATATTCACTGTAGCCGCCGATAACGGTCAAAGCACCCACCCGGTCCCCAACAGCTACTTCACCAACATCTTTGCCGATGGACACTATGTCTCCAATGATAGAATAACCTGGTACAAACGGGATCTTCTGTCCTAATGGGGTTCCACTATACAAACCTTCGCCCGATCGAACAGTAATATCCGGGCGGCATACCGAAGCAGCGAGAACCTTTATGCATACTTCTTTTGCCGAAGGTGCTCGGAGTTCATTTTCCACAACCTGAAGAACCTCCGGACCTCCAATTCTTGTAACGATTACGCTTTTGTATTTCATTTCCTTTCCTACTTCTTTTAACCTTTCGTATTTCTTATCCCATCCCAAAAGAGTTCAAAACCTTGTTGGATGGCTTCATCCACATACCCCGGGTCGGAATGCAATACTATGTGGTTCATCACTGCGACAATATCCTGGTAGAGAAATCCACCGATGAGATCGATAGGGAAGGATTTGATGCTTCCTTCTGTGAGACCTTTTTCAATGGCATGATAGTAAAAGCTGAAGTATTCTGCGGTTTTTTGAGCGACCTCTGTGCTGATTAACTTGGAATCCCTGATTTGTTGAGAAAATTGATATGCATCTGGATGATCCTTCAACCAGCGGACCGATCCGTCCCAGATTGTAAAAAATGTATCACGAACTGACATGGAGTGTTCGAGCATGCCATTTATTACATCTGCTTGTTGCCGGCTGATATAAAGAACTAGCTCGTTGATTAAGTCCTGTTTGGTGGGAAAGTAAATAAACAGAGTTCCAGCAGCAGTTCCTGTTTCGCGAGCAATTTCTGCTGTGGATGTATTTTGGTACTCCCTTTTCAGCAAACAGCTTTAGGGCAGTAGATAAGAATTTCTCTCTTTTATCTGGATTCAACTCACGCATCTCTTGGATCCTTTATAAAATGACTGACTACTCACTCATTATAATAATTGTTATCTGATTTGTCAATAGGAAACGAGTATTAAACGATAAATGTCCCATTGGGACATTTATCGTTTTCCGGTGCCAATTTCGATGATTACTTTACCGGGAGGATCTGGTATTCGAAATGGTATTCGGAATTTTCAACAATCTTTTTGATTTTGGTTCGCACTTCCTTGAAATCGAACTGATAACTATATTCTTTTCCAAAGTGAACTGATTGTTCTTCGATGGATCCCTGGCGGGAACCGCTAAAAGTATTGTAACTTTCGGTTTTAAAACCGAATCCCGCTGACATACCACTATCAAAATCACCGCCAGAAGAAAGACCAGAGCCTGCTTCCATCAGAAGTTCAGAAAATTTAACAACTTTAGCAGGCATCATCAATCCTTAATCGCAGTGAGTAGGTCAACTTTTTGGTGGAAAGAAAAGCCTTGCGCTCTGCGATGACAGTGGAGAAATCCCAGACACCTCTCTTTTCGTTCCACTTGCCGCTGCGATTATTCAGGGATTTCTTGATCTCGTCCAGTAAGCTGGTCATCCTGATTTCTTCATAATTAATTAGATTTGATCATTTGTTATCAGAGGGTTGTTTTTTCTTTCTACGGAATATCAAGAAAAGTGCCAAAGCGATGAGGATCCATGGGGCAAAAATCGGTAAGACATAAACAGTCAACCAGATCAAAGCATCAATAATTGATCTGTAAGAATCACCGAGTTTGGTTCCAGCAGAGTTAAAGGTTTTACCAGGATTCCAGGGTGTTGCGGTCGGGGATGGATATGGTGTAGGCGTCACGGTGGGTGTAGCGGTTGGGGTAGGAGTGACTTCGCGAATTTTGGGATTAATGGTCACAGTAATTGTTGAATAACTCGCTCTTCCCGCAAGGTAGTTCATACGACCCAGAGTCTCATTGATCTGCTGTTCGACCATGGAAAGCTGATCATTAATTCTTAAAGCTTCTTCCACCGTTTTTGAAATCTTCCAGAAATCCGGTAATTCTTGCCCGGGTCGCTTGTAAACTTTCCAACTTTGATTGCAGATCGACATATTCCTGTGAAACATCTTCTCCGGTTGCCACTTCATCAATCACTTGAATGGAAGTATCACGCAAGCGCCGTAATGCCCGCTCAAAATCATCCACTGGAACGCCGAGGGTGATGGTCGAGTACTTATACTTGCCACCGATTTCTTCTTTGTACCAGGACTTGGAACTGATGATATATCCGCCAACATCGTCAGTTATTTGAGTGATGCGGTCTATGGTTAGATCTGTATCTTCAACCAAAAGCTGGATTTCCGCGGTTTTGATTATTTTTCTTGAACCGTCCTCAGCGCTACTGGCAGGTGCTCCATCCTTTGCCGTGTTGTATACCGTGTTATCCTGATTGATTGCGGGTACTTCCGCTTCAGTCGCAAATTCGGATTGTTCAGACACGGGAGCAGCAGGTTTCTCTACTGCTGGGGGTGGTAAAACCTGGGCAGCCTGTGGAGCTTCAGCGGCATAATTCACAGTAGGTCGCGCTGCTGGTGCACAAGATGCCACTATGATGACACTGCTCAATACCAGAATATATGATAAATCCTTTGAAAGTTTCATTCTCTCCCCTTAATGTAATTATTTTATATATAGACGAATGGAGCGGCGATTTTGTTCTCCCATGTCTAATTTAATTATTCTAGCATGGATACAAATACTGGTGATATTGTTTGATAGGAGAATATCCTTCGATATCGCTGCGGAATTCAATCCGGTTTCCATTCCCTCTCTAAAATTGCATAGTTATATTCACTCCCCCATGAGCCTTTGAACCATATATTCTCGATCAAATGAGCCTCACGACGCATCCCAACCCGTTCCAATAATCTAGCAGAAGCCAGGTTTTCCACATCGCATATTGCGATTACTCTATGCAGATGAAGTTCTGAAAAAAGAAAATTTCAATACCGAGTGAACAGCTTCGCTGGCATAACCTTTACTCTGAAATTTTCGGGCAAAGGAAAAACCAATATGAGCCTGTTTTTCATCATCCTTCCAAATTTGAAATCCACAATCGCCAATAAGTCCAGGTTGGTTCCGCCTTTCAATGGCAAATTGATACCAATAACCGGGAGTTCCTAATTCTGCACGATTGATTTGTTCCAGAAATGATTTTGCCTGATCAAGTGAAAAGGGAGGGGACCATGATTGATAACGGGCAACTTCCGGATCTGAGCGATATTCAGAAAAGGCATACAAATCCGAATTCTTGGAATGGTCGTAGAAGAAGCCGATCTGTCTTGAGATTGATCATCTTTGTAACCTCAAACAAACATCACTTATTATTTTCATCAACTACTCTATTGAATTGGCCATCGTTATCCATCAGCAGATAGATTCTGACATCTGGATAGTTTACACCGGATGACAATACGAAACTATTATGGCATTCTATTTAATTCGGCAGATCTCAATGATACTATTGCTCCAAACTGCTGCTCTCATCAATTCCCCATCTTTCAATGGACCTTCACTCCCGCTAACAAAGAATCCTTCAGGATGTATGATCAACTTTCCACCCTTACCCACCAATTTCTTTGCGATTGGTTCTGCTGCATAACCAAACACCTTTACAAAAACAGGCAGGATCGCAGAATTTACATCGTTCATTGACATTCTTGTGTCAAAGGAGGTTACTCTCACATTTTTCAGCGCATTTTTTGGGATATTTGCAATGAACTTCTTGATCTCAGGCGTTGCACTGAATGCCCGGGTTGGTGATCCAACGATAATCATATCCAACCCGTCCAAAAGTTTCATGTTGAAATCAGTAACCCGGATTGTGTTTACTTCGCCTATTTGTTCCAGAATTTTGCCAATCTCCAGCGCAACTTTTTCAGTATTGCCGAATATTGAATCATAAATGACCAATGTTTTCATTACTTATTCGCCTTTCACAAGTTAGTTTTATGTTTTCGGCTTCAATTCGTTACTATATCCATATACGCATATTTCTTCGATTGTTTGTTTGTCTCTTTGCAGTAGACTTTCATAGCTATACCTTAGATAAATTCATTGTTGATGAAGGGCAATCTTGGTACGATAAATAGGTTGCCAACCAGGAGACTCATACAAGTGAATCGGTTTTCGATACCATTAATAATACTGATTTCTTTACTAAATGGATGCATCCCTGCTGACCAGACAAGAAAAGTGGTTAGTGTGGATCAATCCGTACTAGAAACTGCGGTCGTTCAACAGCAATCTCGCACAAGAATAATATCTGAAACCACAGTTACTTCCCCTACTGTCCTGCCATCGACTACTCCGAGCCCGACACCTGATCCTTTCCCGATGGAAATTCAAGCCATGCGAAACAGGTCGTACCTCGGCAGTGATATTGTCATCGAGAATGAATTGAGCCCGGGTGGGAATTACAACAGATACTATGCTTCATACACATCTGATGGTCTGAAAATATATGCGTTACTGACGGTCCCATTTGGAGAAACGCCATCCGGAGGTTGGCCGACTATTGTATTCAACCACGGATACATTCCACCTACCCAGTATCGCACCACGGAAAGGTACATTGCCTATGTGGACAGACTGGCTTCCAGCGGATACGTTGTATTCAGGATCGATTACCGTGGGCATGACCGATCCGAAGGGGTAGCATCAGGTGCGTATGGTGATCCCGGATATGAGGTCGACGTCCTCAATGCGGTTTCTTCCTTGCAACGTTACCCGCAGGTAAATCCTGAAAAGATCGGTATGTGGGGACATTCCATGGGAGGATACCTCACACTCAGGGCGATGGTCATTTCCAATTCGATCAAAGCGGGTGTGATCTGGGCTGGTGTGGTTGGCTCGTATCCCGATATGCTTACAAATTGGCGGCGGACAGGGTCCGCAACAGTACCCACCCCACCTGCTGGTGTGAGGAGGTGGCGCGAAGAATGGGTCAATATATACGGCACACCTGAACAAAATCCGGATTTTTGGAACTCGGTTTCTGCAACTAGTTTTCTGAAAGACCTGTCAGGACCTGTCCAGTTACATCATGGAACTTCAGACGAAGAAGTACCATTGGCGTTTTCACAAACACTATATGATCAGATTACGGAAGCCGGTGGAGTGGTGGAATTGTATATATACAATGGTGATAACCACAATCTTTCAAAGTACTTCACCACTGCGATGAATCGAACGATCGAATTCTTTGACCGATACTTAAAAGATTAGATAAGCGGTTATCTTTGAAATCTACATTATACGCAATAACAATTAAGCTTTAGACTTAATTATCAAAGTGATCTATCCTCTATATATGGATGTATTTATTGCCATCTCAGATCCCACCAGACGCAGCATCCTGGATATGCTGGCAAGGAAAGGAGAATTATCGGCAACAGAGATCAGCGATCAGTTCAAAATGAGTGCACCAGCCATCTCGCAACATTTAAAAGTCCTGCGTGATTCAGATCTGGTGCAGGTTGATAAACGTGGAAGACAACGGATCTATCGAATCAATCCACAAACTCTTAAGGAATTGGACAGCTGGACCAAGACATTGACTGATCAATGGAATAAACGCCTGGATACATTGGAAGCTATCTTAAAGGCGGACGAAGGACCAAAATTATTGGTTGAAAAGAAAGGAAGATAAAGATGGACGAGTCAAGAATGTCAACTAGCAATGTGAAGATCAACACTGAAAAAGAATTGGTAATCGAGCGGCTGATCGATGCTCCGCGGGAGAGAGTTTGGAAAGCATGGACCAGACCAGAGTTAGTGATGAAATGGTGGGGACCTCAGTACTTTACCTCACCAGTTGCCAAAATCGATCTGCGGGTGGGTGGAAAATACCTCTTCTGCATGCGATCTCCCGAAGGACAGGATTTCTGGAGTGGTGGAGAGTACCTGGAAATTGTTGAGAATAAAAAGATAGTTTACACTGATTCATTTATGGATGCTGGAGGGAATATCGTTTCTGGGGAATTCTATGGCATGGGTGCTGATTTCCCCAGGGAATTGGTTGTAACTGTAACTTTTGATGACGATGGACAAGGAAAAACCAGGATGACTTTGAAACACTCCGGTTTACCTGAGGGCGAAATGAGGGAGATGACCGGCTCAGGTTGGAGTACCTCCTTCGATAAGCTCGCTGAGAGTATGAAGTGAAAAAATAATCATTCTGAGAAAATAAACTCCAGTGTATATCACTGGAGTTTTTATCTGCCAATAGTCTTCTTGCGGAGTATGCAAAAATTGCTAGTCCGATATTTTCTCAGGTTCCCACTCGTAGGCTGTGGAATATCCCAAACATCTGAAACCATTTTTAGCCAGGATCGGTTGACTATCAGGACTGGCATCCACCTGCAGGAAGCGGTATCCGCGCTCTCGTGCTTCACGGGCACGAACAGCTAACAGCGAGGTGTAAAATCCACGCCGGCGGTATTCCTTTAGGGTGGATCCGCCCCAGAGGGAAGCGAATGATGTGGGTTTGAGATAATGGCTCCAGGCAGCACTGACCACCCGGTCGTCTTTGCGGACAACGAAAACACTGATGTGGTCCGGGTAATTTTCCAGATCATACCTCATTCCTTTAGCAAAGCCAGTGACATCTTCTTCCCACACCTCACTTTCCATCCGGACAATATCATCCACTTCCTGCGGGCTGGAGATACGACTGAAAGCAGAAACATCCATCGTCCAATATTCTGTGGGAAGATCATTGATATCTGCAACCATGAGCGCTTCTGGCTGATCCGCCTTAAAACCGTGTGCCAGCAAGCGATTCGCCAAATCTACGGGTTGGTCGAAATCGTATAATTTCCATTCAAAATCCACATTCAATTTGCGGTAGAACTCAAGTTGATCTTCAATTGCTTGATCAGCATTACCGGAGGTCAGGTCAGACCAGCTAACAAATCCACCTCCGAACCCTACATCTGTCAGGGTGTAGCGCACCAGGTTGGGAAACTCTTCCCGGCGCATTCGCGTCCATTCACATGCGCGACGGACTTCCTTATTGAATAACGACAGCATATCAGCATCTTTCACTGAATCATCCTCCTTAACAAATCAATAACCTATAGTCAAGACTTCTTCTCAGAACAGTATTATTTATCCAGAACTTTTGCGTATAGGAATTGATCCAGGACTTGTCCATTTTTGATCACATTTTTTCTCATCCGACCTTCCAGAACAAATCCCGCTTTCTCCAGGATCCGGCAAGATGCAGGGTTGATCGCGTATGGTTCGGCATAGATCCTGATCAAACCAAAGTTCTCAAAAGCATAATCAGTTAGGTTAACCACACTTTCAGACATGATCCCTTTACCCCAGAAAGGTTCGGCAAGCCAGTATCCCAATTCTGCGGAACACCGGTGCACATCGGAATTGATCGTGATTCCTATTCCTCCTATAGCTTCCTCATTGGTAGCGATTGCGAAAAAAGTCACGGGATCTTGTTGGCTAACCGCTTGAAGAAATGCATCAGCATTCTGAGATGGTATATGGAAATGCAAAACCATCCCGCATGTTAATCGATATGTTCCGGTTGTTTGCGTATTTTACCAAGGATGGTGCATCGGTTGAGGTCCATTGTCTTAACATTCCAAAAGATGTGATGATCGAAGTCATTTCTTTCCCCAGTAAATATTTTCTTACAATATTCTACCGTGATTGTATACCGGGATTTCTAATATGGGAGATTCGTTTATTTGTGAGTACCCTAATAAATTGAAATGTCAAACGCATTATCTAATCGGGCTCCTTATCCGATAGCACAAGATTAAATGAAAGATTTTTCAAGAAAATCTGGCGTAGAATTAATTAATATTTCCAATAGGAGTAATTACCATGGATAGTGAAAATGTGTTATTAACAGTATTCTTTCGACACGACCAATCAAAAAATCTGGATGAGATCCAGAAGTATCTGAAGGAATCCGGTTTCTGGAAGGAATTTCCCCCGGAAGGAATTGAAGTGGTCTCCTGGTACGTCATGATGGGAATCGGACACGTTGCCACCATCAAGGTTCCCCCATCCAGATTGCGGGAAGTGAACATAGCGATCGAAAAACGCGCCTGGCCGGTTTTCCGCACTGAGATTTATACCACTTATGATTTCAGGGAGTTTCGGCAAAAGTATAAAGACGAGCAGAAATAAGACTTCCCGCGATTATTATCCGATAGGATGATCTTTTGAGGAATTACTTCTCCCCTCTTTGAAGTGCCACCAGGCTGAATACAGACTGAATAGCATGGCAAATGCCGGGAATGCGACAAAGATAGCCGTGGTCGTAAATAAGCGGATAATCCGCAGACCGGTTTCATTTACACTAACCACGGCTCCAACTAAAATTCCGCTTAACACCGGAACAAGGATAAGTGCCGTGATGATGAAGATTCGCCAATTCATCGGCAAATCCGATTTATGAGTCTGACCAGATCTAGCAGACTGCCTGATCCAGCGAATAAACCAGATCAAGACAAAAACCAATCCAAGCATTCCGCTGGCATATTGAAGCAGAGAGAATAGATAGACCGGGTAAACACCTATAGTGAACAAACGGGTACCGAGAAATGGAAATGCATTAAAAGCCAACGTATCGGAGTGGGTGATCGAATCCCATGCGTAGTGGGTCAGGTTACCGCACACCAGCGATATGAACACCGCTGTCCACCTGGTTAGTCGTGGAAGGTCGTCACCTTGGTGTTGGTCAAGGTTTCTGAGAATCGGGAAGAGTGCAAAAAGCGGTTCTTTGTAGAAGTGATGCAGTAATAAATAGCAGATCACACCGGCAGGCAGACTAATCAGGAAGAAACCGGAAGGACTATGGGAAGCATCCCTGGCGACGATGAACGGTAAAAAGTAGGTGAGATCAGGTCCGATGCCGCCAATGACCAACGCAGATAGAACTCCGTACCGTCCGAGCGGACGGAGCAGTGGTATGGATGCTGCCGGATGAGCGAAAGTGAAGGGCATGATCAGTATTTTCCAAGTAATTAATGAGATAGATTTTCCATGATAAGTAGAATTATTATCCTTGTTCAAATCCACCCAGGACATTGGCTGCATTCACACCAAGATCGGAGGTTGCGTATCCTCCCTCAAGAATAAAGATCGTGGGTAAAGCGAGATTTTTTATCCGGGCTCCAAGTTTTTTGAAGTCATCCGTTGTCAAGGCGAACTTGGTAAGAGGATCACCGGCATAAGTATCCAGCCCAAGGGAAACCACCAATGCATCCGCATGGAATTGGCTAATCTTGTTGCAGGCTGTCCCCAGTGCGTCGAACCATTTATCCGGTGGAGTTCCGCCGGGAAGCGGAAGATTCAAATTACACCCTTCCCCCTGACCTTCACCCGTTTCATCAGCATATCCAAGATAAAAGGGATATTCGATTCTTGGATCGGCATGGATGCTGACATACAATACATCCGATCGGTTGTAGAAGATGCTCTGGGTACCGTTTCCATGGTGGTAATCAACATCAAGGATGGCTACTCGTGAAGATCCGTAATTTCGAAGTGCTTGTGCCGCAACAGCTGCGTTATTAATGAAACAATACCCTCCCATGAAGTCCGCTCCGGCATGATGTCCTGGAGGGCGGGTGGCACAGAATGCACTTATCCCGCCAGTAGAAAGATGATTCACGGCGCTTACCGCACAATCTGCTGCAGCTTTCACTGCCGTCCATGTTCCGGCAACCATGGGAGTACCGTTATCCATCGAGTAGAGACCGAGTCGGGCAATAAAGTTATCCGGTTCGAGCTCATCCCTCAGTGTGCGGATCGGCCAGACCGAGGGGAACGGCTGAGAGGTAGCATAAGCAGGATCAAGCGCGATCCATTGGTCCCAGGCGGTTTCCAGGAAATTGAGGTATCGGAGAGAATGGACCTGCTTCAGAATCTCGCTACTGTCTTGGGTCGGATCGAAAACTTGATGTCCGCGGATGGAGATCTCTTGCAGGACACTTACTGCCCGGTGGGGTGTCTCGAAGCAGGGAACTTTTTCCCCACGGAAGAATTCAAACTTCGGTGAGTGGAGTTCTTGGAGTGGTGTATAGAAAGTGATCATAGTATATGCAACTCTTTGTCAATAATTATCAATTCATTGAACTTAAACCTGAACAACACAAAATAGATTGCCGTCAGGATCTTCAAGCACTACATAATCAGAATCCAGCTCATATCTCCAGGGATATCTGACCGCACCAAGTTTTGTAAGTCTTTCAACTTCCCCGGCTTGATCCTCAGTATACAGGTCGAAATGAAACCAGCTTCGTTTCCCTATCCGTTTGGTTGGTGACTGATCGAGTGAAATATTGGGTCCCGATCCAGATGGATCTTTAAGGATGACCCATCCATCAATAGCCGGATCGACTGGAACATATCCCAACGCAGCCTGCCAGAATAGCATCATCTTCTCAAATTCATAACATCGAATAACCACTGAACCAATTTTCATGCTTTCCATGCAATCGGACCTGCTTTGCATTTTCTTATTTTTTCGAATTCGACTTACAAACAAGATTGAAATTCACTGAGTATTGCTTGGTCTAGTTTCCCTAATCAATTGTAGTAATTGATAATTTCTCGAATTCTACTTCCCAATCAGAACCGAAATTCAAATTGAACTCCTGGCTCAAACTGCCTTGATTTATTGCCACTGCGATTGTCATCAGCTCATTGGTATAAACCACCACTTCACCCTTTTGAGCATAGCCGAAAGATTTATGGAAAAGTACTCTTTGTTCAAAGACAGGATTTCCTGCATGCAGGACAGTAAGTTTAATACGATCACCATAGGTAAATCCTGCTTCAGTAAACATATTGAGTGGAATATTCGTCCATAAATTACCGAAATTGGGGTCACTTATCTCGAAGATTCCGCGGACAATCTGGCCTTCGCGCATCGGTTTATGGATAGGTAGTGTGACGATCTCATCCACTGCATATGCCGGACCTACACCCTCATAAGTAATGATGCCGCTAGCTAATCGCGCAGCGCAGTAGCCGAACACATCACGGCCGTGAAAAACACTGGTGTCTTCTGTGTTTTTACCACGAAGTCGGTTCTTATTGAGATCGATCTCGCGTACTTCTTTGATCCCAACCCAAGCATTGACATGGGTTAGCGAACCGTTATCTGGAGTAACAACAAAATAGCCATTTGATGTTTTTGCCACACATGCTCTACGTGAAGTTCCCACACCTGGATCCACAACTGAAACGAAGATCGTCCCTTCAGGCCAAAAATTCATCGGTTGAAAAAGCCGGTAAGATGCACTCCAGATATCATATTGTGGAATTTCGTGAGTCGCATCAATGATCTCCAATTCGCGATCCACGCTTTTAACCACTCCATACATGGCTGCAACAGCGCTCTCCTTATATGTAAAGTCAGTTTGAAAAACTAAGGTAGGTTTCATCGATGGAAGATTCCTTAAATAAATGGATTGTAGAAACGGCTGTGGTTGATAAATATGGATACACATACTGTGAAAGCAAAGATCAATGCTGCGATGACGATCGCAATTGTATCCTGCCTGTTCAATTTTCGGGAAGTGTACCATGTACGCGTTTTACTTTTGGAGAATCCGCGCAGATCCATGGCATTGCTTATGACCTCGATCCGATCAAGTGTGGAAAAAATGAGAGGAATGACAATTAAAAGGGAGTTTTTAAACCTGTCGAAAAATTTCGCTTTTTTTGATAATTCCATTCCACGCGCCTGCTGGGCTAGATAAATATCGTGATAATCACGCTGGATATCCGGGAAATAACGCAAGGTCAAGGCTACGGCAAATGCAGCCTTGTAATTGGCGCCGATCCCATTCAGGGATGAAGCAAACTCGCTGGGATTGGTGGTCAGTAGGAAGATCATTCCTAGAGGAACCACAGATGCATATTTGAACATTTTGGTCAGTTGGTAAAACAACTGCTCGTATGTGAGAGATACACCAAAAAGTTTGGCGAATTCGTGGCTGGTACCGTAGATTGAAGTTCCGTACTCTGGAGAAAAGAAAAACGAGATGACCGCGTTGGTGATCAGGAAGATAGCCACATATATGACCATCAACCGAATCTGTGAGAATTGGATCAATGAAAACCGCATCAATATGATTGAGAAGACCATCACCAACAAAATAACCCGGATGTCGTAGGAATACATCACAGCGAAAGTAAGAAGCAGAAAACAGATCAACTTGGTTAACCCAGAAAGCCGGTGGATCTGAGTATCCGCAGAATTGTATGAAAAAAGCTTTATTTTTGGATTCATCGGTTTTTCAACATCCGTTCGTAATCAATAAAGCCTTGAACAAACCGGGTTCCATCGGCGATCCCTGCCATATGGGAAAGCGCAAATAAGGATGTCTCTTTTAGATTGGCGTCGGAGATGACCTTTGCATCAGTCAAAACAACGGATGAAGATGTATCAGCGATCTTCTTGCCACCAGAAAGCACGATTGCCCGTGGAGTGTACTCCAACATGAGATGCATATCGTGGGTGATCAATATTACCGTTACACCCAGCTTATTGATATCAACCAGGAATTCCATGATCTCACTGTAATGACGAAAATCTTGTCCTGCTGTAGGTTCATCCAGAATTAGGATCTTCGGATCAAGCACCAGAATGGATGCAATCGTCACCCGCTTCTTTTGTCCATAACTCAATGCGGAGATCGGCCAGGTTCGAAATGGTGCCAATCCACAAACTTTGAGCACTTTCTCAACCCGTATAGCAATTTCATCCTCGGGTATCAGACGAAGCCTAAGACCCAATGCAATCTCATCAAAGATCATGGGTTTAGATATCATCTGATTGGGATTTTGCATTACCAGCCCGATAATCTCTGCCCGTTCTTTGATGGAACGGTTTTTGATATCCTGGCAGTTGTAGAGTATCTTCCCCTGGTCTTCCTTCTCAAATCCGCACAGCAATTTTGAAAGCGTGGATTTCCCGGCCCCGTTCTTGCCAACAATCGAAACCATTTCCCCTTCGAGAATATTGAAGTTGATATCTGTAAGAATGGGACGAATACCATCGTAAGAGAAGGAAATATTTTCCATCCTCAGAATGGATGGATGTGGCGCAGCCTTATCAGGAGTTTGGATTTGTCCATACCAGGTCTGTAAGGCATCCCGGGAAAACTCGGTATTGAGAGTCTCAATATGTCCGGCTTTCATCTCTTCGGTCACTTTAACCCCTGCGTACTTCAGGGCTGTGACATAGAGCGGTTCACGGATTCCCGTATCCTGGAGTATTGTCGATGCAACTAGAGAGTGACAATCCATGTCCGCAATGATTCGACCGTCATTGATAACGATTACCCGATCGACATCGCAATGGAGGACATCTTCCAACCGATGTTCGATGATAATGATCGTTTTGCCGGATTGCCGATGAATGTCTTCTATGATCTCAATGGCAGTCTTCCCGGTCGCGGGGTCAAGGTTTGCAAGAGGTTCATCGAAAAGCAAGATATCCACGTTATCGATCAAAACTCCGGCTAGGGATGTTCGCTGTTTCTGACCTCCTGACAATTCAAAGGGGGATGATAACAACAGGGAGTCCATATCCACCATACGGGATACACGCTGTACCCGCTCATGCATTTCTTCACCACGAACATTGTCATTTTCGAGTGCGAATGCAATATCCTCGCCGACCGTCAACCCGACAAATTGGCCATCAGAGTCTTGCAGGACAGTGCCGATCATTTTGGAACGGGAAAAAATATCAAGTGTTGAAGTTTCGATATCCTTGATCTTCAGGCTGCCACGGATCTCACCCTTGTAAGAAAATGGGATCAATCCATTCAGGCAATGCCCAAGGGTGCTTTTTCCGCTGCCGCTGGGACCGACGATCAAGATCTTCTCTCCGGGATAGATCTTCAGATTGATATCGTGAAGGGTAGGTTCAGCCTGGCTAAAATATTGAAATGAAAAGTCATTAAATTCGATGATCGGTGTCGGGTTCATAAAGATTTCAAATTGAATAAAAAGCTCAGACTTTCTAAAACATCCTGCCTGAGCTTTATTGAAGTGAGGTAAAAATATGTGGGCGTAATTCTACTGTTTACTGAGACTGCCCTTCTTGGTGCGGGTAGCAGCATAAGCGATTAATAGTAATGTCCCGATCACGCCGGCACTGATGGAGTTCATAATTGCAGCAGTAACCCCCTGGGTGAAGACCAGATTGGCAGGTTCCTGGTAGATGAGAATATCCAGAACAGGTGCAACAATGATCCATGAGATGATGTTGCCAATGACCTGAATGATGTTAAAGGTCAGGATATCCTTGCCTTTAAATTCACCTTCTTCTACTTTGGTCCGTTTGAAGGCAAAGCCGTAAATGAAACCGGATACGCCGCTGGCGATCACCCAGCTCCACCACGGGGAACCATACTGAATGGCATCACTGAGTGCATGGCCAATGAAGGCGATCAATGCACCGGCTATAGGCCCAAACAATGTGGCGAAGAGTGCGCTTACACCATATGCAGTCTGGAAACTGGTCTCAGGCACTGGTGATGGGATTTTTACGTACATGAACAATAACGTGAAAATAGCTGCACCTAACCCGATCGCAACGATGGTCCTCGTGTTGACCTTAAATAAATCCTTCATGATATTCCTCCTGATAAGAAATTGAATGAGTGGGAAAATGGATTCATTTCATTTTATACAAACGGAGTAAATCAGTCAATCAGGGTAATTATTTTAACGATAGGCAATATTGATTCTGGAGACAAAACATTCATCAACCATCTAAAGATGGTTTTTCTAAATCGAATTGGTACAAAATTTTCAGAAGACTATTGTATGCCTGGACGCTGTATTTTATTCTGGATACATTATGTAAATAATGGCTCCATATCTAGTTTTTCCATTTGGAATTGCATTTCCCCATCTGTGGGTTGAGCAATAAACCGTTTGGCCGCATCCAATACCTTTGGCAAAAGGTGAATATCTCCCACCGAATTTAAAAACAATCCGGGATGACCGAGAATCCAATGTACTGCCAGATCAATATCGGTCTGTTCTTCCATCGGACGGTACCAGGTATCCCGGATCTGTGGACGATCGTGCCATGGGCTATGCACGAGGGATTTTATGGTTTGAACTGCAATGTTTCGGTCTTGACATGTTCTCAATAACGTCTGGAAATCACGGAGATATTCCTTATTCTGTGCCATCAGGTAACTATACGGCAACAGTACAGAATCGAAATTATATCTTTCAAGGGCGCGCAAGTGCATTTTGGCGACAGTCACTCCATGACCGGTGATGCCAATGAAACGCACTAATCCCTGGTCACGTGCATCTAAGGCAGCTTCCAATGCTCCACCGTGCCCCAAAGCTAATTCCCATTCCTTCGGATCAACCAGATAGTGCAATTGCAGCAGGTCGACTTGATCCACTTGCAAACGATCTAGTGAAAGATGGATTTGGTCACGTGCTTTGATCGCTGTCCTCTCACCTGTTTTTGTAGCCAGAAAAAATGACTTGCCATGGCGTTTGATCCAGCTTCCAACACGGAGTTCGGCTTCCCCGTAACTGGCTGCTACATCAACGTGATTAACACCCATGGAAAGGGCTAATTCCATTGATCGATCAGTCTCATTTTGGGTAACATCGGAGAAGGCGGCTGCCCCGAGAAGGATACGGGAACTCAAATGCCCGGTACGGCCAAAGAGATTCTTATTTATCATTTTTTTCCTTTAGTTCTCTGGCGAAATCGCTTTTTGTGGGATTCAACCAGGTCAACATATATGATTATAAATCTTTCAAGTTGACAGGATTCTTCACTTGAGAAGGTTGTTTTAAATTAATAAATATACGATGGAATCGGCTCGGAATAATATAAATAAACAAAACTCCACTTATATTAAATTGAGATCCGATTATCATAAAACGGAATCCCCATCATACGGAGTAACAAAATTTGTCAGGAAGTTAAACAGGTTTTAGGATCGTGTCAGTAATACCTTTTTGATCTGTTTGATAACCCTACTTATGCGAGTTAATAGAACAATCAGATGGCAGGGAGTGCATATCCGATTATAGAGAAAACTGTTTATGATGTTTTACTGATGGACACCATGTACCATCAGATATTCATCTGACTGTACTTGTAGATTGGATGAAGCATAACTTAATGACAGAGTATAATCATCAATCAAATGGGATTATCAATAAATGATGACTGAAAATTCGCATCCCAACGATCCACTTCATGGTATCACGCTGGAGATGATCATGAATCGGCTGGTGGTGATATATGGATGGCCGGAATTGTCAAAACGGATTCCCATCCGCTGTTTTTTCAATGATCCAAGCATTAGAAGCAGTTTGAAGTTCTTGCGTCGGACTCCCTGGGCGCGAAAAAAGGTTGAAGAACTCTATTTGAATACAAATTGGAATTTAGAAATATAGAAAATATCGCCAGCAGATTCTGGTCTCAGTCCAAAAACGCTTTACTCTTGGATAACCTCAAGGAATGCTTTAACAGCTTCAGGCCAGAAAAATTTCCCTGACTCGTTTTGAATATATTCGATCGCTTGCGTTTTACTCCATGCTTTCCGATAAGGCCGATCCGAAGTTAGTGCATCAAAAACATCCACCACAGAAAAAAGACGGGCAGACAGGGGGATCTCTTCTCCTTTAAGGTGGCGCGGGTAACCAGTTCCATCCCATTTTTCGTGATGGCAAAATGGAATTTCCAATGCAGATGATAAGTATTCGATCTGAGAGAGAACATGGAATGCGTTCTCAGGATGGGTTTGCATGATCTCTCGTTCATTATCTGATAAAACACTTGGTTTTTGTAGGATCGAATCAGGAATTCCCATTTTCCCGATATCATGTAACAGTGCACCTCTTCTGATAGCACCCATCTGTGATTCGGGAATTCCGATTTTGTTTGCCAGTAATAAGGTTAAATCAGCAACTCGATGTGTATGAGCATCGGTGATATGGTCGCGAAGATCGAGCATTTTGGACCAGCCTTCAAGTGTGGCTTCATATGCATGGACAAGATCAACAGTCGCAAGGTGGGCTTCTTGAAACAATAATGCGTTTGCGACTGCAAAAGCTACTTGAAACGAAAAGATGTAACAAAGGTCGATCTCACTATTTGTGAATTGACGGGTTTTCCTGGTGGTGCCAACAATAAAAACACCAATCGTATTTTCCTTCAGTAATAATGGGAAATATAAAATGGATTTTAACTGGCGGGTATCCGCTATTACTTTCTCCGCGGGTGAGAGGGGTTCCACTCTTGCATCTTCAAGAAAAACTGCCCCATGATTCATGATTGCTTTTTGAATATGGGGGTGGTCTATTACACTGGCGCTACGAAGCTCGTCAGGAAAATCTGGAGGCAATGGAGGAGTTGTTGCACCAAGGGTTAAGATATCATTTTTAAGGGTGTAAATTGCACCGGTATTAAAGTTCAATAGATCAACAGCACTTTCAATTGCTATCTGTAAGACCTGCTCAAGATCCATCGTGGACGCTAGTGAGCTTGTCACTTTAAGAAGAGTAGCCAGCTCTTTTGAGGGGATACGGTTGGTTATCTTATCGTATCTTTCAATTCCGGTGGAAGCCATATGGCACCTCAAATAATATCAATTATTGAATATTTATTTATCAGCTTCAGTTTTACTATATTAATCGGTCAAATCTTTCGTAGCTTCATCATAGTTCTTGTAATAACTATCGTCTGTTTTCCATACTCATTATGACAAATCTCTGGTGGCTGGAATCTGGAAAGATGGAGGGTTTCTACTTAATTTGGATCTACTATTTCTAGAAAAATTAATCCTGGGCGTATGAGGTTCCGATTTACGATCAAAGGGACAAACTTTGAGTTTAGAATCTTGCCGATGAAAACAATGCCTCCATTTTGGGAAAGCGTTCTTTGTAAATGTCTTGTTGGTTGGCGTGAGTTTAATCGAAAGACCACATAAACGCGACCCCGCGTTTTCCCAGGATTTTATCATCAAATATCAATTTGGCAGCTTTTCCGGCCATCCCCTGACATACATGAAGCGGTAGTAGATGTTCTTCACGCGGATGGCAATAGCGGGCGGATGGCGCATTTTCCCATTCGATCAATCGTTTTTCACGTTCAATCTCATCCATCGGACCGGTGCAAACTTCGATCAACCAATCCTGAAAAGCTTCATTCGCTGGGTCAGCTGCACCTTCTCCTTGCCATGAGAATGCTTGCATATTGTGGAAGGAAAATCCAGAGCCGATCACCAGGATATTCTCATTTCTTATTTCTCGCAATGCATTACCCAGAGCCAGATGTGAAGCCGGATTTAATCCTCGCAATAATGATAATTGCATAGAAGGTATATCAGCCTCGGGGTACATCAATTTCAAGCGGAATGAAAAGCCATGGTCAAATCCGCGTGTTGGGTCGATACGTGCTGGTATATTATTTGTTTTGAGTATGTCTACGATCCGATGAGCCAGATTGGGATTCCCTGGTGCGGGGTAAGTGATCTCATATGCTTTTTCTGGGAAGCCATAATAATCATAGAACATCGGTGGTTTTTGTGATCCCAGAAGGGTGGCTGAACTTTCTTCCCAATGAGCGCTGATAACGATGATTGCATCCGGTTTTGTGAGTTGGGATGGCAATTTCTTCATAAAATCCATCATCGCCTTGTGACCCGGATCACCTAAAATCGGTAGGGGACCACCACCATGGGAGAAATATATAATTTGAGCTTTTTCTTTATCGTTCTCGGTTTCCATCATTTATCCTGACGTTAGTAAGCAGCTATCAGATATTCTGATCCAAATACAATCGATGCAATTATGAACCCCTTGAATAATTCTATAGAATCATCTTGAAGACCGATGCTGTATTGCAAAGTCTGTCAGTTTAGGTCTACCGGACTTAAATCCTATTGTTTGATTTTTAACAATTATCATATATCTAAATTAGTTATTTCTGGGTAAGAAATCCCACCATGTCCTCAATGAATTTTGTTAAATTCTTAGTAATGGTTGAAGTCAATATATCCGATTGGCTGATGTCGAAATTGCTAGCAAGGCCATACTCAACAATTGCATCAATACCAGCACCAGGAGTGATAATTTTATATTGATCCCATTGACTGTCTTTGAACAACTCCCAATACTTTTGATGGATCTTACGATTACGGGCTGCAAGCCAGGCTTCGAATCGAAATTCGTCATAATTGAATACGATAGCGATCTTTAAATCGTGGAGTTTTATCGCAGGCGGAAACACTGCAAAGTAGGTCATATCCAGGTACCCCAAATACAAACCAGAGACTGCAGAATCAGTATAAATGGAAGCGAAGTGTGTACGCAATCCTGTCATGTACGAGATTATGGTCTTGTACGCCCGTTGGATCGATCCCTTGTTGAGTTGATCCTGAAATACCCGAAAATCTCCTTGTGCCGAATCCATTTTTACCCACCTTTATGATCCAATAAGGTTCCAGTCCTACTGACTGGTATTCGATTTCCGAAAATATTCAATAACAAGTATTCTTGGTCAATTTATTCGTAGAGAAGCTAATCCCTAATTGCTGAAAGGTTCCTTTTGGTTGTGTTTCGCTTCCTTCCTATAATATACAACCAAATTCCAATGGCAAGCATGAGAAGATCCAGCACGGTCACAAAAAGAAAACCACTGCCTGAATTTTCGAGACCCAGCCCAATGAGTGGCGAACCGTTGAAAAACAAGGGTAAGTTGGAATGCATCAGAAAGTCAAAGATCCAGTGGCTGAAAACCACCAGACCAATCACTCCGCTTGTTTGGCGGTTATTTGTAATCAAGTAGGTGATTCCAAACGCAATTCCCGCCCAAACCAGAGACATGAAGAATCCATGGGACCATGGGTTTGCGACCTGACTCAGATATTTGATGCCATTCGTGAAATCCATGGACGCGATACTTGATTTTGGCTCGATGCCGACAGTCGAGAATACTCCATAAAGAATATCATTCGTTTCACTTGCCAATAATAAAATCAGCAGTGGAATTTCTGGTTGGGAGTATTTAGCTGCAAAACCAGGAGCGAGATGACCTATTCCAGACATAGGATTATTCCTTAACGCTTGATAATTTGAATAATTTGATGGTGAATAGGATCATCCATGCCAACGAAAGGAGTCCTCCGGGCATTGCCATGACCATTGCAATTGATTTACTGGATGGCAAGAAGGTAACCAGCACTACATAGGCAAACATCAGAATATTCCCGATGACCCCCAGGTAAGATGTAACCTTGCCGAAAATCTTGCCCCGGAGCATAACCAAAGACATCAAGAAAGTGGAGATGAGCGAAAGAGCAAACCCAAAGAAAACCCCCAGACTTCCATGTGCACCTCTGGCGAGCAATCCTTCACCGGCCGCTGCAATTAAGGCCTTTTGCGATTCGGATGCATTAGCGTACCTTCCGCTCAGTTCAAGCATGGGTAGAGCTGCGTTGTTGGTGATGAAAATGGTGGTACCAATCAAGAAAACGATCAGGGTCAGCAATGCGAAAGGTTGGTTCAATCTGCGATGCACAGCGTATAAAGCAAAATAGACCGGTATCGAGATCATCTGGTTAATCGTATTGAGTAAATCGAGATTATATAAACCCAACCAGGGATTAAGCTGGAATTGAGCGAACCTGTCCACCGCTGTTTGAGGAAGGGAGGTCAAGTCGCCACCTAAAGAAGAGCCGATGATGATATCGAGTACGACTGCGAATAAAGAGAGAATGGCGAAAATTCCACCAACCAGGTAAATGCTTTTCCATTGCGATTCGGCGTTGTTGTTTTCTACTGCGATCATGAATTGCTCCCCTTGCTATTTTGTTTATGATTGCTAAAACGATGTAATCTGCCAAATAATACAACCCCTTACACAGGCAGACGTTTTATTATACGGGAAAGGGAACCCAAAATTTGAGATTACTTTTTCTTCGTCACTTTAAACACATTGCCACTCTGGTCGTAAGTGGTCCATACCCCTACTACTGCACCCATTTGGAAATACCCCGACCGTTTGATGGTTCCATCAATGCGATACCACTCCCAGTAGCCATCCGGCTGTCCATCCAACACTTTGCCTTTAGACCAGATCGTTTGTCCATTTGCATGATATTTGATGGTATATCCATCGAGAATCACGGATTTTTTATCAACAATGGGTTTTGTCATGGATTTTGTAGCTTCCCTTCTTTAGATATTCCGTTTATTGCATTTTAGTATTCTATTGACTTCGCTCCAATATACATTCTACGTCTCCTGCATTCTGGGGTTTCCTCGTTATATCAGCTAAATCTTGCAGGTTTTATAAAAAGGAATGATTTTGTCTTGTGTATTTTCGGATAAGAAAATAATAATATACAAAATGTAAAAAATACTTGACAAATAGATAATAATACTTTACTATATGTACATCAATAATTACATACCAAGGAGTGAAGAAAAAATGTCTTATCAGGAAAAAAGAATCATAGTCAACATCGTTTCAATGGTTTTGGTTTTAGTCAGTTATCTCGTCTATGGCTTTGGCCGATACAATTCCGGTGCTGTCTCCCAGGGGGATCTGAAATTCTGGGCAAGCACTATGTTGATCTTCATCGGCATAGGTATTGTGGCTACCATTATCATCCAGATCGTCTTTCACATTCTTCTATCGATCTCTGTGGCGATCAACAAAACTATCAAAAACGAATCAGTCGATGACAAGGAAATCGAGAAGTCCATCGAATTAGAGATGGTCGAAGATGAGATGGATAATCTGATCGGGCTGAAATCCAACCAGATCGGTTTCATTTGCGCCGGCGTAGGATTCGTAGCCGGACTGGTTACCCTTATCCTCAATTACCCACCCATGGTCATGTTGAACATGGTGTTCGTCTCCTTTAGCGCGGGATCAGCATTGGAAGGTGCAGCCAAGCTGTATTACTACCGCAAGGGGGTTTATCGTGCCTAAAAAGTTTGTCATTTCCAACCACATTCGGACGCTGCGTTTCTTCGCCGGTGAAATGACACAGCAGGAGTTGGCAGAAAAAGCGTCTGCATCAAGACAAACCATCATTGCCATTGAAGCCGGAAAGTATTCACCTTCGTTGGACCTGGCTTTCAGAATTGCCGACGTTTTCGGTGTAACCATTGGTGAAGTATTCCAATGTGAAGTAAAAGAAGAATGATCCGGTGAACTGCAATAGATTGACTGTGATCATAGAGCAAAAAATGGGAGGAATAATTGAAAGCGATCGTATATGAAAAAGGCAATTCCCCGGATGTTCTCGTGCTGCGCGAAGTAGAAAAACCCATCCCGGCTGACAACGAAGTGTTGATCAAGGTGTTTGCTGTAGCCATCAATGCCGCTGATTACCGTTCGATGAGTATGGGGATCATCCCCAAGGGGAGGATCTTTGGCGCCGACGTGGCCGGTGTAGTGGAGGCTGTTGGAAAAAATGTACAAAATTTCAAGGTGGGCGAGGAAGTTTTTGGGGACCTGGCAGGAAACGGTTTCGGCGGATTCGCTGAATTTGCATGTGCTCCTGAAAGATTCTTCGCAAAAAAACCGGCTGGAGTATCCTTCATCGATACAGCGGCAGTTCCAATGGCCGGGTTCACCGCGTTACAGGGATTACGCGGCCTGGGTAACATCCAAACCGGGCAGAAAGTGTTGATCTGTGGCGCCGGAGGAGGCGTGGGCAACTTCACTGTTCAGCTTGCCAAATATTACGGTGCGGAAGTGACGGCTGTGTGCAGTCCTCACAACGTGGAAATCGTTCGATCGATTGGCGCGGATTTCATCATAGATTACTCGAAAGAGGATTTCACCGTGAGCAGTAAAAAATATGACCTGATCATGGCGGTGAACGGCAACCAATCTACTCTCTGCGTATAAGAGACTACTTACCCCGAAAGGGACCCTGGTTGTGCTTGGAGGAGCTCTAACGCAACTGTTCAGCGTCATGCTTTTCGGTTGGTTACACTCTTTTGGAGGGAAGAAGATGCATCACCTCTCGGCAAGACCATCTTCCAAAGACCTGGAGTTCCTCATCAAGCTGGTGGAAGAGGGGAAGATCAGGCCGATCATCGACAGGACCTATCCGTTGGCAGCAACCGCTGAAGCCATGCGTTATATTAGCCGGGGGCACGCGCAAGGGAAAGTGGTGATTGTGGTCGATCAGGCTTGAAGCCGGTATTTCATTTTTCAGAGACCATGCTTAAGCAGCAGATTCTTTTTGGGTAAATTGCCAAACGATAAAATAAGGAAATTTTGGTCAAGCGCCTTTCAATTGAAGGGCGCTTATACATCCGGTGGATGGGCAAGGAGTTACAAAAACATAATCCCGTCGTCTAAATCTCATTTTCCTCTTAGTGGTCAAGAATCTACGCCCTTTATTAATGGATAGGTTAATTCCATCTGTCGAAAAAATAGCGATCATTTGTTATTTGTTTCAAATGATAATCACAGGTGCAAGGCAATGTGGGCAGTTTGATTGTTATGGTACAGTTTGATCAAGGACATGGTATCTATAATTAGAACTAATTTTCTAATTCAGATTATAACCATGGAAGTGTCAGAATGCAACTGTCACTTGTGACAGTATAGTGGGAAAATAATTCTGGTTTAGGATGGTTTTTTCACGTCTATAACCAACGAATATTAAGTTATATCCAAAATCTAACCCGAGAATCATTACCATCCTTTGTTAGATGATACGATTTCAAAGAAATTCCGGTTTCCAGCGAAATTAATATGAGCTATGGGGGAAATTGTTAACGAGCTCGAGTCACAATTTCCCATACTTGAGAGTGTGTATTTACTTCACCTATTAATTCAGCAATATTCGCTCACTCACAGGTCGCATCACTGACGATGATCGGGACAGATTGTTCGAATGGGCTATCCATAGTTGTACAATTGCCACCCACGCATTGTGTGATTGTTCCTTGACCTTCGATATCTATCGACATATCTGTTGGTGAACCGTCCGGTGTTGCACTCAAGACTGAGATGATATATGAACCACTCCCCTCAATGGTTGCTTTATAATCTGGCAGTGTGTTTACCACAAAATAATCCGCCTTCCCGGCTAGTGCACTATTGGGGGAAAACTGGAATTTCGCGCTCCCCTGAGGACTTGTCCAGGAGATCTGGTACGGCTTATCCAGCGCGGGGATACATTTGGTTTCCCATGAAAAACCAGCATATTGTGCGTCATTGACCTGGTAAGATGGCTCGCCTGTACTGGCATCCAAAGCAAGTTTCGCCTTCCCTCGTTTGGAGGTGGCAGTCAGATCGATGACCGCTTTTTCGCCATTTTTGCCAGGTGCTGTGTATCTCAGGGTCCCTGGTGTCTGAGCCAGCTTAAGCGGTGACACCGATTCCTTGCCGGATAGCTCCACCGTCAACTTGGATTTGACCTCACCGCCTTCAAACTTGTGGATGACCTTGACCGGGATGTCAGTGACCGAACTTACTTCCACCTTGCCGGGAGATTGTGCTTCGATCTTCACGCAGGCGCCGTTCATCCATTTTTCTTTAGCCATCGCCAGCGAAACTTCCCCCATGATCCAGGCGGACAACAAACCATCATTAGAGACACCCTGATCGCTGGATTTCGCCTTCGATGACGCGCGTACCACCCGAAAGTTCGATTCTTCACTTTTATTAATCTCTTCGCCTGCGTGCTTGAAAGTTGTCGCTGTTTCGATATAGATCTCGCGCCCGTCTTTGACCTGCCGGGTAGCCTGTTCGACATCTATGGTCGTGTTAACGATTTCAGCATTATCATCCACCTCTGCCCGCACATGCGAGGTGAGATCCTGGGTGTATCCGGATTCGCCTGAATAAGCACTAGTCCGGGTCTTGACAGTGAACGAAACCTGTCCTGCTGCATTCGGACAGCGGGTCCCATCCACCTTGGAATCAAACTCGATCTTTACCTTTTTTCCATTCACGGTTTTTTCTGTTTTCATGCCCATCTGGAAGACGGTGGTGCCATCGGCATTCCGCCCCATCTCTGTGCTCATTGTGGTGGTAGCGCCATCTTCTGTTTCTGTATTCGACTTGGAGATATTGAATTGCTCGGAAATTGACCCAGTAACCATATCCCCCAACACACCAGACAACAAAGAGATGATGACCCCCGCATTGCCGGGTCCATCCGAACCTTCCTGCAGGACCAGCCTTCGTTTCTCCGCCGGTACTGATACGGCATCCTTCAAAGTGCTTTGGTAAGAAGGAAAAGAAAATCCTATCTTCGTTGGTTCTGTTCCTAATGACGATTGCTCATTCTGAGCATCGATTTCCGCCTGCAAATCTGAGCGGAGACCCACCAGTGCAGCCCGCTCGGATGCCGTGACTGCATCAACCAGTTCGCTCACTGTTGGATCGTATTCCACGAGTGCCTGCAGAGCAGCCGCACCAGCCGAGGGAATCTCGCCATCCAGGTCGATCATTGGCAATTCGATCGGCAGGTGTTTAACGTCAGGAGCATCCAATCCGCCTGCGGATTGGCTTCCCTGGGATGGTCCCAACGGGAAGATGCATGCGGATGCGACGAATATTACTAAGAACGGAACCAGGAAGATGCGCTTTTTCATATTTTCCTCTGTCCAAAAAGTTGTCGAGTTATTGATAATCGCAGATTGTATTGTTTTGTCACTCTCAGAATCCCACTTGATTCGGAATAACAATTCGTATTTGACAGATCTAACAAACCATAGAATGTCTGCCTCAAGCCGAACCCAGGAAATATTGATTATCTGGATCGCAGATCATATTCAAAAGGATCATTCTGAATCCTAACTGCCCGCTCTTGTGATCACTGCGTGCAAGTTGCATCGGGCTCAAGAGGTGTGAGTGTGTATTGCTCGGTACCACTATTACACTGGGTACCCAACGGTGTATCCACGCAACCGGTGCCACCGCCGGTCATTGAGCCTGGTTTTCCTATGCCTTCAGGGAGTGAAATGGAATAGCTACTACCACCTGTGGCATTGAAAGGTCCTCCGGAATAGGAGTACGTACCCGATAATCCGCCAGAAAAGTTCAAGGTCAATATAGGGCTGGTGAGTGCGAACGGCTGCATGATGTCACATACTGCAGTGCTGGTCTGCCAATCATCGAGACCTCCGACGATGAGATAGGCCGCTCCACCAGTATTTGCATTGAGCTCAAGTTTTGCCTTCCCGCGCTTGGAAGTTGCAGTGAGCAGTATGGTTGCGCTTTTACCTCTCTCGTTAGGCGCGGTGTATTTGATCGTCCCCGGCGTCTGCGCCAGCTTAGTCGGATCTACGGATTCCTTGCCGGACAGCTCCGCTGTCAACTTGGATTTGACCTCGCCGCCTTCAAATATATGCATGACCTTGACTGGGATCTCGGTGACCGAGCTGACTTCCACCAGCCCGGGTGATTTCGCTTCGATCTTCACGCAGGCGCCGTTCATCCATTTTTCTTTTGCCATCATGAGCGAGACTTCCCCCATGATCCAGGCAGATATCAGCCCATCGTTTGAGACACTCTGATCGCTGGATTTCGCTTTTGATGATGCGCGAACCACCCGAAAGTTCGATTCTTCACTCCCACGAACTTCTTCGCCAGCGTGTTTGAAAGTTGTGGCAGTCTCAATGTAGATCTCGCGCCCGTCTTTGACTTGCCGGGTAGCCTGTTCGACATCGATAGTCGTTTTAACGATTTCAGCATTATCATCCACCTCTGCCCGCACATGCGAGATGAGATCCTGGGTGTATCCTGACTTTCCTGAGTAGGCGCTGGTACGGGTCTTGACAGTGAAGGAAACCTGTCCCGCAGCGTTCGGACAGCGGGTCCCATCCACTTTGGAATCAAACTCGATCTTCACCCTTTTTCCATCCACGGTTTTTTCGGTTTTCATGCCCATCTGGAAGACGGTGGTGCCGTCGGCGTTTCGGCCCATCTCCGTGCTCATGGTGGTGGTAGCACCATCTTTAGTTTCTGTATGCGACTTGGAGATATTGAATTGCTCGGTAATGGAACCGGTAACCATGTCACCTAATAACCCAGACAACAAAGAGATGATGACCCCCGCATTCCCCGGTCCAGTTGATTCCTGCTGCAGAATTGGGCGTTGATCTTCCACCGGCACCGCAACAGCATCCTTCAATGTGCCCTGAACGGTTGGAACAACCATCCCATTTCCCTGGCATCTGTCCCAATGGACGATTGCTCATTCTGAGCATCGATTTCCGCCTGCAAATCTGCGCGGAGTCCTTCCAGCGCAGCCTGCTCGGAATCGGTCACCGCATCGACCAGCTCGATCACCGTGGGATCATATTCCGCGAGAACCTGCAGGGCAGCCGCACCAGCCGAGGGAACCTCGCCATCCAGGTCGATCACCTGGCAATTCGGACGGCATGTTTTTAACAACGGGAGCGTCCAATCCACCTGAGGATTGGCTTCCCTGGGATGGTCCCAACGGGAAGATGCATGCGGATGCGATAAATATGACCAAGAACGGAACCAGGAAGATGCGCTTTTTCATATTTCCCTCTGTCCTAAATGCTGTTAAGTTTTAATAGATCGCAGGATGATGGTTTTGTAGTTTTTCGGAATCCCACTTGATTCGGTTATACAACGTTAATGGGATAAATAAGACAAAATATAGAAGGTTTGTAGCAAGGTGTTACCAGATAGATACAGGTCGGTCTTGGCAGCACTGCATAAGCTGAATCCAAAGAAAAAGAAATCCATGAAATGGAACGCTTATCGCTCATGGATCTATATCAAGTACATATCAGGAAACAGTGTGAAAAACTTACAAATATATTACTGACGACACCCTTTTTTTTTATCCAGATCTTATATGGAACCATCCCTGATAGAACCTCAATATATCTTTACGGCTAATCTTTTGACAGATAATCTTGTCTTATCGGAGAGAATACCTCAATCAGCACACTATCATGCAATGCCTCGGCGCCGTGAGCAATACCACCCTTGAAACTCCAACTACAGCCGGGTTCAACGGTAGTCTCACCTTCATCCCCGAAGAACCGCACCGAACCATGAACCAGGTAACCAGTTTGTTCCTGAGAATGTTGATGCACTGGGATGTACGCACCCTGTTTGAGCTTGAACTCGCACAGCATGGAGTTCATTCCGTATGACAATACTTTCATTTCCACCCCTGGTAGGAGTTCCCTGTAATTCGATTGAATCAGGTTTATAGATCATGGATACTCTCCTTAATCATTCAGTCCCTTGCCATTGAGAATTTGCGGTATGGAGGATTCAACCCGGGATTCCCGAGTTTTGGATTGCTTGGGAGCAGAAAAGTAAAGAAGGTATGCTCTTTGCCGACCTGGAGTTAAAGCTTCGAATGCTGTTTTCAATGCAGGGATATCATCCAGCTTCTTTTTAAATTCTTCAACCATTTTGAATTCTGACGGCTTTTTAAATTCCACTTTCAAACCGGACTTTTCCACCCCAATGGCTTCTTGAACATAAGCTTTCAGGATATGTTCCATCTCGTCAATTTGATCAGTGCTTGTGAAGCGTATCTGGCGAGCCGACTGAACATTCTCTGTTTGCTGGATCAGAATACTCGCCTGATCCTTAAACAATGATCCTTTCATGAAAAGAACTGCGCAGTAATCCTTAAATCCATGGATCAAAACGATGTTGTTATTTTCGTATGTATAACAGGGAACCCCCCATTTTAATTCCTCAGTCAGTTTGCAATCGAGAATGATCGTTCTTAATTTCCGAAATTCTTCCTGCCACTTATCCGCTTTGTTAAAGAAAAAATCAACTTTTGGATTCATACCATCCATAAATTTTGCCTCTGTCATCTATATAGTATATACCCGCGGAAAACCTTTTTTCATAGGTCCGGTAAATCAGACCACCGAATTACTGCGGAAAACCCAGGTGCGTCCATCATTTGTTCGGTGTCTGCGATAAACTCTTTTCGTAGCAAAATACATCTCCATGACACCCCTGATTTTATTAAATATCACTTCTATTGACCTGCCAGTAAGCCAATCGCGGAAACTTCATAAACCAGCGGTTCTTTCACATAATCAATTTCCGTAACGATGATGCCGTTGGCTGAAGCACCCGGTTCAATATCCACAGTACTACCAGAGCCGTTGGAGTCTGAAAATGAGCCATGGATTGCCACCCCGACATATTTATGGTTTGCATCCCGCGCGATCACACGGACATCAAAGCTTTGTAATACCTCACTTCCGGTATTGACCAAGTTGATCTCTGCTCCGAGTTGATCGCCTCCAAGGTGGGCTTCAGCCAGGGAGAAGAACTCACCCAGGCTCACCTCCACATCGGTCGTGTAGGCAATCCCCTTTGCCTCCTCAAGAGGAGCGACCAGGGCAAGCGACTCCCACTCTTGTTTTTGCACTCCGCTGGTCTCAAAGCAAACACAGGCTGAAATTGCCGCTGTTTCACCTTCCCGGATCCAGGATCCTTCCCAAATATAGAAAGTCGGATTTGGGTTCGTGTAGACAATTTCCCCGGCTGCATTAATAAACCTCAGTTCCGCTACCTCTGTATCAACTCGTACCGGAAACTCATTCGGATTATGGATGAGGATTTCCACCCGTTTATCGATATTGTTGGGATCGTCCAGGTTGGCATAGTGAAAAACAGACCATTCCACAAGTTCCAACTCACGGATGACAGGAGTTGGAGTGGAGGATGGTTCCGGTGTAACTGATGGAGTGGGTGGCAATGTTGCGGTGGAGGTGGCTTTGGGGGACGTTGTAGAGGCTGGAACCTGGGTACCAGCCTGGGAAATTCCCGTGGTTTCGGTTTCAACACCTGACTGTAGTCCTGTTGGTCCAGACACGCTGCACGCAGCAAGAGCCAGTGCAAGAAAGATTACCAGTACCATTAAAAAGCGGGGTTTTCTCATGTGGAATTAAATTGAAAACTACCACTAAGTTAGATACTTAGTTCAGTGCACTGCTTTCTTCACGAGCGCGGCAATCCTTTCCTCGACTTCCGTAGTTAATCCACTTAACGCAAAAGCGGTTGGCCACATGGCACCATCGTCGAGGTGTGCTGGATCATTGAATCCTAATGTGCAGTACCTGGTTTTAAATTTTTGTCCACTTTGAAAAAAGCATACGACCTTACCGTCCTTGGCATAGGCGGGCATGCCATACCAAAGCTTTGGCCAAAGGTCAGGTGCGCTGGCTGTGATGACCTTGTGAAGACGTTCTGCCATGGCACGATCAGGTAGTTCCATTTCGGCGATCTTTGCCAGAAGGGAACTTTCTCCGAAAGCTCTGTCCTTATCCGCGCGTGCGGCTGACTTCAACTCCGCGGCACGTTCCTTCATAGCCGCTTTTTCAAAATCTGAAAATCCTTCGGCTTTCTTGTTGGCTGTCGTACTTTTACTTTGGTCCATAAGGACCTCCTTCTGATTAATAATTAAATGTTTTTGTTCCCACCCTGGAAGAATTTTTGCTATCTAGATTCCAGGTTGATATCTTTTTATATATATGCCTAGATTAACTATTAATAATACAGCCGGGGATGCTCTGCAATCTTGCCGTATAACCATCAAAAAACATCTTAATCATATGGATGCTTCAAACTGATATACCTAAGGTAAAGTGTTCCGCTCTCCGCTCCTTGAAAGTCACGAGAGGCAGATGTAAACATTGTTTGGAACAAATATGTTTGCCGTGGTCTTCCGCCGTCTGCGAACCAGAACAAAGTATATAAATCAGAAAAAGGCAAATTAGCTACTTTTATCGCCCTGACAATTTAAACAAAAATGAAATCAGCGTTGCCAGACCCACACCTCCAAAAACCAAACCCAAGACTCCAAGTAAAACTGACGCGAAGTACAAATTCATCCATTTTTTGATGCGGGCTTTCTGCGGATTTTCGGGGTCATACAATACCTCAATAGTTTGACCGACTTTAAATCGGGGAGGGTTGCTTGAGAGGTTATCGTGAACTTCGATGGATTGCCCATCCAATGTATTGAATTGATAAACAGGAGCATATCCACCGCCATCATCTGAACCCGAGCTGTACACCATTTCAATCACTGTACCTTTTACTTCCTGCGCTTTACCCATAAAATTTTTAGTACGGATGAAAAGAAACACAGCAATTAGTGCCAACAAGCCGCCCACTAAGCTAAAAACTATCCCGAGTGTTAAGTCAGTAGACATCGTTTTCTCCTATATTTGAGATAACAAATTCAATTAATAATCTAAATTAACACTATCATGATTTACAACTGGATTTATCAAGTTGTGTATAGATGAGATGCTGGGTTGTGTGCCTTGGGTGATGCTTTCCCATCCGCAGGCGGGCGTTAACTCAGTTTTTGAGTGGGAATATCATCGAGTTTACATCGCTCAATTTTGAATCCCCGACGACCTGTGCCGTTTTGCAGTGCAGTCCAGTCAGCAGTCGAATACACTCCAGCAGATTCCATTCCGCAAGCGTTGATCGTCCAGAACGAGCTCACGGATCGACTCTGGCAGTTGTTCCCGCTGCCATTGACACTCCATACGTCCAGCTTCATCTGCCCGACTGGTTTCAACAGATGCACGGACCGCTTTGATGGCGTAGGCGGCTGCGCCCAACTCATGCGCCGCGACGTGTGCCACCGCACCTGCCTGACCGGCAGCAAACGCGGCAAAACGAGCGGCGCCTTTTAATTCTCTGGCAGCAGCCATGGCGTGTCCGCCGGCCGCACGAGTCTGCAGCATGGTCACCTCTCCGCGGGTCCAGGAATGGGCGGTTTGAATGGCATGCCGCGGTCGGTTGTCATCAGGATACAGATCCTCAAACAGGTGCAGGACATGCTCAGCGCAATCCGCTGCCCAGAGTGCCAGCAGATGATGATCGGAGTTTGTGAGAGTCCCTCCACGGCGGATGGTGATGAAGCGAAGGTCGCGTACTTTGGGTAATATCATGGATCAATTCCTAAGTAAATCTCTATAACAATTATGCGTCAGATCCAGATCGGGATTTCAAAGGATGGTTTTCATACGAAAAATGAACATATTGAGTTTTTTTCCGACAAACTACCAAAACCGACCGTTGCAATCGAATCTGTTGGCAATGTAACGATCATCGCACCAAAGTATTTTTAAAAATACACATTGGTCATAGGTGACCATTTAGCCGAAAGTATAGTGTGAGACTCTCCGGTTGGTGAATGCATTTGGGAATGATCTCTTTTATAGTGAATAAAACGACTTTGATTGGAGAAAGCTGATGGACAAACATTTAAACACAAAACGCATTTTGATCTTCCTCGCCATTGTACTATTTGGTTCCTGGATCGTAGTGCTGGTTGTTAAGAACTCCGGCATGATGGAGAGCAATCCCACCGCCGGGATGATGGTTGCCAACTATATCATCATTCTCCTTCCTGGGATTGCCAATATCATTACCCGACTGATCACCCATGAAGGATGGGGAAACATGTGGCTGAGGCTAAAATTCAAGCGAGGTTGGAAGTTTTACCTGGCTGCCTGGTGGCTACCTCTCCTTGCGACTATCGTGGGAAGCGGCCTCTTTTTCCTGATTTCCCCAACTGTCATTTGATCCCAACCTCAGTCAGGTGCGAGCAGTGTTTGCTCCCGTTCCAGCTTTGGCAGCGCAACCCTGGCTGGCATTCCTGGTCTTGTTTGTCCAAACCATGTTCGTGACAGTGCTAATCAATGGGATCGCCTCTATGGGTGAAGAATTTGGCTGGCGGGCTTATCTGCTGCAAAAACTCATGACCTTTTTTGCCGGTCGAGATGACGGCAATGTCGGGAAAAAGTGTTGGAGCACGCAGGGCTGCCCTGCTGGTTGGTTTGGTTTGGGGTGTGTGGCATTTCCCCTTATTCTTCCTGGGGTCGACGCTGACCTTCCCCTTTGTATTGATCTATGTGGTTTACACCTGTTCAGCGAGTGTCCTGCTCAGTTGGGTTACCCTACGGAGTGGCAGCGTGTGGCCTGCTTCCATTGGGCACGGCATGTTGAACGGAACCTCGGCTTTTCCTCAGCTCGTGTCGACAGCCTCTGCTCAATCCCTGCTGGGACCTGGACCGACGGGTTTGATCGGAATGTTAGGTTACTTGATTCTGGCTCTGGTGCTGCTCTTCAACCGTAAAGCGTTCGTTATCAGGGAGGAAGTTAAAACGGAAGAGTCGTACAACCTACGGTCAGTTGTTCAAAATGATTGATCTAGCTTGATTTTTGATACGATTAGCGGATGTCTGGCGATGATGAAGGTCATTGCCAGACTATTGCTTTCGAACCATTCCGGGAACATATGAGAATTGGACAAGATTACATCGGGATGATCGACCAAAAATTGGCGCAACATGGCATCGTGCGGACCCAATACCAATCTGATCAGCCAGGCAGGGGTGGTGTTGTTATAGACTGCTCCTGCATCGGCAGCATTGAAAAACCAGCCCTTCTCCAGCTTGACAGCTACACCGCAATGACCCCATGAATGCCCGTGCAGAGGCACCAACCACATCTCCGGCGTGAACGGCAGGCGGATGGCTTTTAGGCCATACCACAATTCATCCTTTGTGTCGTAAAGCTGCCATTGCTTGACCTTGGAAATGTGGCGGGGAATATAAGCCATATCGGTCCAGCGACGTGTTTTCCCTGTAAAGGAATCAAATTCACGTTGATGAACATGCACCTGTGCCCAGGGGAAGTCCGGCAGACCTCCGCAATGATCGAAATGCATATGGGTCAGGATGATATGACGAACATCTTCGGGTTGGTAGCCCAGCCGCCTCACTTGATTGACGGCACAGGCATTTGTAGATAAGTAATATTAGGTGTTATTGATTTCTTATCTGGATTTGTAACGGAGGAAAACTGTACCAGTGTCAAAACGATGCTCTTCCGCCAATTCCAGGTTCTGAAGGATATTGTCAGGCAGGGCGAATTTACCCCCTTGCACAAGGATCGGGTGGAGGAAGATTTGACATTCGTCGATCAACCCAGCTTGAAATGCTTGGGCGGCAAGTTCAGGCCCTCCAATCAATATATCCCGGTCGGCATCTAACTTGAGTTGTCGAATCATTTGGGGATCGAAACTATGCTCGATCTGAGTTTTTTGAGTGGAAACTGATTTAACGTTGTGGAATAAACTATCTTATTGGGTGCCTGCCAGACCTGGGCGAAATCTGCCATCTGCGGAGATTCTGCAGCATATTTGGGTTCGGTTTCCCACACCATCATGGTCTCATACATTCGTCGACCATAAAGATGATGGGACATTTCCCGCAAACGGTCAGTGATAAAGCGGAACACCTCGTCACTCGGGTCTGACCAGTTATAACTGCCGCTGCTGTCAGTGATGTACCCATTCAGAGACATGTTTATTATATAAATCAGTTTTGCCATATTCGACATCCTTCGGCTTATCCATGAATCGGCGGCGGTTAATTTTCTCTGATTATATCGACAGAGATCTCCATTGCTGTGACTTCGCCGCGGTTCTCGAGCCAGTGGACGGTGGTGTGATCCTCCGGCCAGCCTAATCCCGGACCGTAATCCGTGGCAGTGCCATCGCGATGATCGGTGATGGTCCCCTGCAGAATGTAGACCAATCCCGGACGATCTTTGTGGTCATGCAGCGGACCGAAGACTGCGCCCGGTTCAAAGGTGATCAAGCGCATACGGAACTGACGCCCTGCCATACCCTCGATCTCTGCGCCCAGGTCAAACGACTTCAGCAGCTTGACTGAAACACCTTTTGTATCCATTGAAAGTGGTTGAGTGCTCATATTTCTCTCCCCATTTAGATTATGGGAGAGAGGTGGGAAGATACAACCCGATGTATAAAAGGGGACAAGTGTATTGTTTGCAGCCAACCTATATTGTGGTTTTTAAGTTTCTATTGAAGCAAAGAATCCAGCAGCAGGGTCCATCTGGAGCATCCTTCTGAAACTACCGGCTGTCGCCTTAAGGATCAGCGTCAGTTTACCGATGCATATGGAGGCAAGCGTTGGCAATCAATTTTCGACATACAGTTTGAAAGCAATATCATTTATAAAATCTGGTAAGGTGACCGTGATCAGATTGCCTTTCCGGGTAATGATGGTGGAACTGACAATATCGATCCCATTCTTCGTATTATAGAAATCTACTTTCCAGTTGGCAGCTTCCCGGGGACAGTGATCACGACGGACTGTTTCGTTATCACTGCCCGCCAATTCCAGTTCGGCGGCTCACTTGATGCGTCCCGGTACCAGCCCAGCACCATTTTTTCATTTCCAATGGCTGCACCCCACACACCAGAAGAGGACTTGGAATTCAGCGGTAGGAAACCAGAGAAATCAATGCCGTTGGTGAAGTTGACAACCGGTAATTCGGTCGTTGCATATCCCTGCATGAACTGAATCGCCGTCGCACGATTTTGAATGGAGTAGATCGAGTAGCCATCATTATCCCAGAGGGAGCGGCCATTCATAGCCCCGGATACAAGCCCTGCCCAGATGGCGTGCCCGATCCCGATCGAAGCATTCTCATTGTGGGTCATTGACCACAGCCCCAATTCACCGATCATGACTGGTTTTTGATACTTGTGCATATACTCACGAACTTGTTTGATCAGTTCACGGTCGAGCTTGTCGCTGTAAGGGTGGATCTCAATGAAATCCAGCAAATCAAGTTTGTAGTATTCAGCCCACTTATCGTTTGGTGAATAAACGCCAGCCAGGGAAAGCGTGACTGCGCGGTGCTGCAGATCGGCTGTGCGAATGACCGCCATGGCTTTGTCGGTGAAATCAACACCGGTGGGCTCATCCACACCACCCTTCGCATCTGTATTACCTGGAGCTCCGGACGCGATATTGATCTCGGAAAAAATTTCCCATGCGGCGATATTCTCCCTTCCCTGCCAGCGGTCCACCAAAGTTTTAACCCATTCCATCCAATGCTTTTGCGTATCCGAACCCGATTGGAATAGTTCATCAGGCGATTTGACCGGACCGCCGTTCACCTGGTTCAGCGGATTGTACTGCCATAACGGGCTGCCATAATCCGGTTTTCCGTTGTTCCAATCTGCCCAGACCCCAAAGACGGGGATCACGTAAATGCCGTCCGCCTGAGCCTGGTTAAGAATCCATCCCAATCTTGAGCCCATTTTTCATTAACCGTCCAATCTTTATTGATCCATGGGTCTGCCCACCAACCGTGGGTGAGATGAACACGAATGACCTTGCTGCCGCCCTGATGAGCCCAATCCAACAGCGTGTCAAAGTCCGCTTTGATTTTGCCGGTAGGATTTCGGGAAAGGATGAAAGATGGCTTTCCATCCAGACTGAAATAGTTGTCGCGATGATCGAGGGAGAATTTAGGGAATGGTACAGGTGTGACTGTGCTGGTCGGGGAAACTGTATCTGTAGGGAGTAAAACCAGTGCTTCTGTATCTGTGGGGAGCAATTTTGGCGCAGCAGGATCTGCACTGGATAATGTTGGTACCGGAGATGGAAGAGGTGCACAACTCGAAAGGAATAAACTCAACACCGTAAGGACAAGAACGATAGAAATTGGAGCCTGGTATTTTTTTGCGTTCATCTTATATTCCTGTGCATCATGAGATCAGGATCTTATGACTGCCATCCGCATTATGTTTGTGGAGCAAGAAGTGTGGGATCAATGTGGATTTTCCCCTGGGGTCAGTGATTGCTGATGGTCACTCTGTGGATACTGTTCGAAAATGGACGAGGAAAGACCGGCATATTGTAAAAGCTGCCACGAGTAGAGTTGACAGGAAATCCACCCCACTTTACTGAAACATAAAAACACTGCTATTTATTTATACACTAATTCGCGGATTGCTCTTCATCCATCTGCGGACGATCGGCGACAAAGGACGAGAGCAGGTAGGTTAATTAGCTTCTTCATTGTCATTTTATCCAGACTTCAGGGAATATTCCTCGATCTTGAGGTTCTCTAAATCTCCGCGCCCGATCCCTCTCTCCATGGCTGTCTTGATAGAGGAAATATCAGCAGGGGTCAGATCGAACAGGCGGGTTGCGTAACTGTCTGCAGCGACGATATCCGGGCTCACGATGATGGTATCCAGTTTCTTCACATCATCCAGATTGCCGCCGGTTGGTCCATTAGCTGTCAGGATCCGCACAGCATCCACCACTGTCAACGTGGGTTTGAACAGTATGACCAGATCTGACAAACAATCACCCAGGCTGGAGTGTAATGATTGACGACTGGACAACAATCCCATCAGGTTTTTCATACCCAGGGTAAGACGTGCGAGGCTGTGATGTTTGGCAATTGGCACGTTGATCAATACATCCGCATCCAAGGCATCCTGGTAAGCTTTCACATTCTTCAACATCACCGCATTGGGAATGTCAACAGGGACAAATTTCAGCTGGGTAATCACTTCCATCTCTCCACCCGCTGCCTCCACCTGCTCCTGAATTCCGCTTTCTATATAGGCACGATCAGATGTGCCGCTGAAAGGATAGTCCAGCACTTTGACGCTCCTGGCGCCAGCTTCCAGACACAATTTCACCAGTGCTCCAACCACCCATGGGTTGGTGGTAGATGCATATTCATAGGTGTGATACGAAATGCAGATGTTAGGCTTTATCACTACCTTTGCACCGGGTTGAACGAATCTGCCGATCCCCCCCAAAGCTTCAAGTGCTTTTTGAACCAGTAGTTCAGGTTCTCCGTCCCGAACCACCACGAGATCTGGTCCGTTATAGGGTGTGGCTGTCGCCTTGACCATGGTAGGTGTGGCATCAGCAGAGTTGGTCACCGAACCCGGAAGAACAGCATCATCCAGTGATGGTCTTCTTCCGCAAGCAGCCAACACCTGTTGTAAGAAAATTCCTCCTGCACCAAGACCCATAATTTTTAGCAAATCACGTCGAGATTTTCGTATCATGGTCTTTCCTTTTTCAGGATATGGAGTTGGTTTAATAACAGATTTTCGTATTTACAGCTAAATACTTTGGGAATAAGCTGCATTATACATCTCTTTGTTTGACAAAGTTTTATTAATTGGGTAATACCACACGAACGTTTGCGGATCACCCCAGGCGAAGTGTACGGATGTGTTCGCAGTGCAATGACGACCATCCCCGAAGTGATGCCGGTTGGGATGAATAGCTGAAGTAGGATGGACCGTTGCCGTGAGGACGATTTCAATGATGGTAAGGATATTTCAAAGGGTTTCGCTGTTCATCGGTCTCCTAAGATGATGTATTCGTCAAAAGACCAGATTGTAAGAGTTAGCAAAAGTAGTGTATAACCGATTTTCCCCAGCTTTATCTATTGTTTCGATCTGAATCGATCTGCTGATGGTCGGCAATAGAAAGCGAGACCGGGTTGGTTGACGCTTTCGAGCATGAATTCGATTTCCACTGTGTTCACTTTGACATCCGGATCGCCTTCGTCAGCTAGGATCCATCTGGCTCTTAGTGTTGAATAGGATTCGCTCTGACTTGGCGGCAGCCCACGGATCATCCACGCCCGGCGAGACGAAGTGCCAGCCTTGTCACTTTGTTGAAATCATGAAGACGACAGCCATCCCCCCAATAGTATTAACCAGAACGTGAACCAGAATTCCAAAACGGATATCTTTTTTATTCCATACCAGATAGACCAATGGGTAAGATGCCGCAATTCGGATCAGGTTTTCCCAAGGAGAAAAAAAGTGATAGATGGAAAACAAGGTCGTATTTAGAAATGGCGCCCACTTTCCGGCGTATCCTTCCATTCTTGGTAGAAGATAACCACGGAAATACAACTCTTCCACGAACGGTCCGGATATACAACTGAGCAAAATATACATCAGGATAAGTATGTTAATTCCTTTAAATCCCGCTAATGTTGTTGGATTTTGTAAGAGCAATTGAAAATTATACTGTTCTGGCCACCAGCTAAAAAAGGTACGAATTAGATAAGGTTGAATTATGGGTGCAATGAAAACAAATAACACGAGGAAATATAGAATCAGCCCAGGAACATACAAAAAATAATCCAGCAACCTGTTCTTATCTGTATAACTTATGACCTTATAGATGGAATATTTCCCTGTTTCTTTTTTTCCGGCTATAAGAAGTATTCCTAACAGAACAGGTAACAAACCAAAAAGCAAACCCAGAAGATAACCCAAAACTGGGCTGAGATTCACGTCTAAACCTAACACTCGCGAGAAAAATGGTTGTGAGAAAAGCAAGATTGAACCAAGTATGATCAAGCCCGGAAGCAAGTGCAAAAGGATCGATTGAACGGGAGTATGTTGCTTCATCGTCTCCACCAGACCTCCTTGATTAGTATTCGGTTTGTTTCACAAACTCATCCTGTTAGATTAACTTACATGCGGCCAGGTTTACAGACCAAAACGGAGTCCGTTCTGATTAGCAAGTCTGCAAATATCCTCACTCATTTGTATCAATTATATATAAATCAAAAATATCCCCTACAAAAAAAACGCCTTCCGATTTAGGAGGGCGTTTTGATTTTCACCAGAAAAACATTACATCACCGGTTATTCGAAATTCGGCACATACGGATCGGTTTCCGCTGGAGATCATGTGAGTATTTATCCAATCAGCAAAATCATGTTGCCTGATTACAAAGCCGATTCGGACACAATTGATTGTTAACCTCTTCAAGTGGTGAATATAGCATCTCTTTTCGTTTGATGAAAACGATGCTAATGGAAGAGATCAGGTACATGACTGAGACATAGAGAAGGAATTTGTAATCTTCAATGATTACAATTTGCAGCAAAATGTTAAAGAGGAAATGAATCCATACCGCGACAAGAATATTCTTCTTCTGATTATAAAAATATGTGACAAAGACAGAAAAACTGATGACGCCGAGCATGAACGATGCGCTGTAAATAAGCAGGTCCACTCCAGTCAGACCTGTGATGATCCATAATGGGAAATGCCAAAAACCCCATAACACTCCGATGAACAAAGAGGAAACCAGGGGACTGTATTTCTTTTGAAATTCATTTAACGCGTATGCCCGCCAGCCAAGTTCCTCTCCCATGGGACCAGAGGTAATGAAGATAAAGAGCATGGGTAGGATTGCACTGGGTTTAATAAAGGTTGCGTTTTGCAAAAGTTTATTGTTCAAATAGAAAAAGCTTACAACAGCAATGGCGAAGATAAAAATTTGAATGATCGTGGGAATGATGAAATTCGAAGCGGATGTTTTTGGAAATTGCTTTCGGAGAAATCCTTTCAGGGTTTCATTGGGATAAAACTTCCGAAACCAGATCAGGAGAACAAATGTGGATGTCCAGGCACACACATTTTGCATGATTGTTTGAACGATACCGGGTGCTTTTAGATACACAGTCAAACCGGTAATGGCTAACAAAACCCAGAAGAGCAAGTATGTCAAAATGACGAAAGTGCGCAGCGAGCCTGATTTTGAATCCGCCATGATTTGGAACCCCGTTTCTTTTTAAGATAGATCTATCATATCTGATACGAAAAAAGCCACCAGGAGTTGCACCTTGAGTTTTTAGTACACATCCGTATCGTTGAAGTGGTAGGTTATGGAAATGTAAGGTGAGTAAGCCTATTTGCTTGAATTTATCTTATCCCAATTTATATATGGCATGTTCATCAAGAAATTGACTTTGAGATCTATTATTAATTCAAATAAACTAAGGCGAGTTTCCAGGCACAAGTAATCAGCATGCCTGTTATGACACACAAATGAAGATCAGTTACCCGTACATACGACTCGGTACGCGGGTTGCAGGCGAAAGTGGATACTTTACGGTTTGTGTTCATGGAGCATAGCGCTGGGGATAGCCGTGGACTCAGCTTGGGAGTAGGAAAAACCCAAAGCCACGCTTCGCGAAATGCTTGAAAACGCCACAGGATCTCACCCGTCGGGTGCATATCATCCCGATGATTTTGCGGGACGCTGTGTTGGGCAAATATAGATTAGCACCTAACTCCTCAGCATTGGAAAAGCGACCAGAACTTGCGATTACGAATATCTTCATCAGAAAGCACAAGGGCACGGATCGCATCTGGAAGTCGCACGCTTTGCCATTGACACTCGATTCGCCCTGCCTCATCGCGTTTATCAGGGGGTGATGCGGCGCGAACTGCCCTGATGGCATAAGCAGCAGCACCCAGTTCGTGATCTGCCATGTGTGCAGTTGCCACTGCGTGACCAGCCGCACGAGCTGCCTCACGTGCGGCGCCAGTCGCATTTTTCAGCAGCATCATGAGCCGCATACGCTGCTTCGCGAGCCTGTGTCATTGAGATTTCACCACGTGACCATGCACGTGCTTGCTCTATTGCGCGTCGCGGTCGGTCATCTTCTGGATATTGCGAGCAAAAGTGAACAAGAACATGTTCTGCGCAGTCAGCAGCCCAGATAGCGAGTAAACGATGTTGCGAATCATCCAAGCGTCTCCGCCGCGACGAATGGCTACAAATCGCGGATCTCGACGCCCAGTGTAAGAAATTCCCATCATCACAAACTCTCCAATCTGCCTAATGTCCTGCGTTTATCTGTGGGTGGGACGGGCGTGAATACTGCTTCGATAGTCTAAAATCTCGAAGCCACGCTACGCGAAATGTTGCAAAACGCCGCCCGCGCAACACTTGCACCGCACTGTGCTTGGTGCAGTGCAGGTGACCTGCAAGACCCCAAGGCGGCTGCACGCAGTGTAGGGCGGTTTTTTTCACCTCGGTGACGCAAGGGGTAATTTGAGAAACTCTGCAATCAACCCCGCAAGATGAGCGGCTCCATAGATCATCAACGTAATTCCTGACCGCATTCCTAACTCGACATCGTACTCAGGAGGGTCGACATGCATGTTCTCATCATCAATGTAGTCATGCCCTGGATAGTTTCTAGGAGATTTCCTCTGAACTAATCTGACTTCCATAATATCCTGCAAGGGATACTGCTGTGATTGTTGTTTTCCGAGCCATGGATGTTTTATTACTTTAAACTGCTCGCTGTTACGGTCAACCAAAATTATTTTCAAAAGATCGAGGAAGTTCTCTGATTAACATGAATAGTAGAAAACAGGCAATACCAACTCCTGACCAGCAAGCGGGACGAATAATCTTGACTGCAATGAAAATCCCACCCAACAACAATACAACAATTGCAGCTACGAATCCCCATTTACACCAAATAAATCGGTATTACTTAGTCTGAGACAACCGCGTGAGTTCTCAATAATTTTCATCATTATCTATGCATATCATATGGTTTCGCTAACCCGCCTAACGGTTTGCTTTACCCAGGTGTGGGTGGGTTATGTTTCTATGTATAAGAAGATCTACTTAGATATTGAAATTTTGTATCCCATCCCACTACATTTATTATACAAACCAGCCATCATTGTGCAATAAAAACCGCCTTCCCATTACGGGATGGCGCTTCAATAATTATGATTTTCTACGCTCCAACAACCGACCTGAACTTATATTCGTATATGCGACTCGGTCCGCGCGGCAGATTTGAGAGTGTAGATCTATAACGCCTGTGTTCAGTTGTGCGCGCTTTTTGCGGCTTTAATTGCTACCCATTGTTAGCCGTCGTTTTCTTTCCAAGTTTTTGACAATCACTGCATAAGTTGTCGAACGCTAGCACAGATGCGCGTTTTGTTGGGGAGAATATGGTCTTCCATCTGACGTGCATAAGGGATGGTTGTCTGTGTACAGATGCGAGCATACTTGCAGTTTATACCAGCCTCCAACACGACCGCTAACAATTCACCTGAGAGACCAAAGCCTTCGTAATCTTCGTCCACCACAAGTAGATGCCCAGTCTGCGCTACTGCATCACAGACTGCCGTTTTGTCCAGCGGTGAGACAGTTCGCAAGTCCAGTACACTTACTGAAATTCCTTCCAATTCAAGAGCTTGCGCGGCTTCTAGAGCGCGGTGTACGCCTACACCCACGCTGACGATTGTCACATCGCCTCCTGCCCGGCGAAGGACAGCTTTACCGATGGGAATGGGTTCCCACTTTTTAGGCACAGCACCTTTTGCCCCCATGGCTGGAATATCAAACTGTACTGTACGTCGTGCTCCTGAACCAAGGAACTCCAACCAAGTTTCTGATAGGAGTTTGTGTTCAAGGAAGATAACCGGTCCATCATGCTGAAGAGCAGCTAGCATCAAGCCGCCTGCATCGGCCGGAGTAGATGGAACGAGTACGGTAAGTCCCGGAATGTGCGCCAACCAACCCCATAAGGATTGTTCATGTTGACCACCGTCACCGTAGCCACCGCCACAAGGTGCGCGTACTACAACGGGCGCGGTCCATTTTCCACCTGAAAAAGCTTCGACTTTGGCAGCATGGTTGAGTAGAGCATCCATGCACACTGCGAGGAAATCCACCATATAAAATTCTACGACAGGCCGCAAACCAGCCATTGCAGCGGCCACGCCAACCCCAAGAAAAGCACTTTCGCTGATAGGAGTAGCTCGTACGCGTCTTGGACCAAATCGTACGAGTAGGTTACGTCGCAACAACTGGATATCTTCACCGAAAAGAACAATACGAGAATTATCAATCATGGCTTGGGCGAGAGCGTTATCCACGGCTTGGGTAAAAAACATGGTTCTCATGATGGCACCTCCGCCAGGGCGGTAGAGAGCATCTTGCTTACCTCTTTCTCCACCTGGTTTTCCAGCTCGTGCAAGCGCGCAGAATCCGATTGTAAGGTTATGCGTACACGTCGTACTGGGTCATTTGCTAAGTCCCGGCGTGGATCGCGTAAAGTTGAAAGCACTGAACCAAGTACTAATTGCAACCCTGCTAAGCGTTCGCGAAAAGTGCCCCCACGAGGCTGTAAAAATGATTTAGTAAGAGGGACAACAATTCCAGGCATTTCTCTGAGTGGATCACGCACCATCCGTATCAATTGGAATCCCAGAAAGTGACCTTCGAAATGTACGCATCGGGCGTTTAGGAAAGTAGACCCATTACCAGAACGGGCGCGTTCAATTGCTGCATGTGAAGCTTCCCATACCTCGATTATATTACCGCCATCAACATCAACGGCGGTAATTCCCAATCCGCGTGCACGACAGTTCAATTCCCCGCCGGTCATTCTTTCGGATTGAGTGGTTATTGCCCAGCCGTCATTCTTACAGACAAATAAAACAGGTAAATTCCAAGCAGATGCGAGGTTAAGCGATTCCATCAACATACCCTGGTTCATTGCCCCCTCTCCGAAAAATGCGACAGCAACTGCACCAGGGTGTGAGTATTGTGCTGATAGTGCAAAACCAGCCGCGGTTGGTCCTTCTGCCCGACGATCCCAGAAGAAGCGGCCAGGTGTTCTTTTGAGAACAGGTGCATATGCCCGCCCATGCCACCACACAACCCGTCTGGATGACCAATTAGCTCACGCAGGATAAGGATAGGGTCTACCCCGCGCATGAGCAAAGCCGCAGTACCGCGATGATCCAATGCCATGGCATCACCTTCACGTAATTGGGTAACAACGCCTGCGATGATAGCTTCTTCGCCTGTTCCAAGATGCATTTCCCCCGATATTAGACCGTTATGCCAAAGTGTTGCAATGGCTTCTTCATATAAACGGCTTTTCAACATAATTGTATATAGTGACCATAAATCGGGTGGCATAAATACCTCCGAAAGTGTTGGCGGCTAACGGTTTGCGTTACTGGGGATGGGGTGGGTGTTGACAATGCTTGGGACAAGAAAAACTTGAAGCCAGAAAACTGCTTGCCGTATGTGCCGCAGAATCCTACAATCACTATATAATTTTGCCACAAGAATCAAAAAGCGCCTCCATTTTTGCATGGCGCTTAATAGCATAACTTTTTGTTCTAGTCTCCAACAACCAGCCTGAACTTATACCTAACACGATGATGCCGCGGACTCCCGCATTCGTGCGTATCTTGCGTTCACCGTCCCCATCGGGAAAAGGTACATGTTTTTCGATGGACTTCTACCCACCACTATATGCTCCATACCCACGAGTGAAATGGTTGTTTTATTTCTCATTTTTGTGGATATTGACAATTGCTTCTTTGGCCACATCACCAAGTGTCAGGCCATAATTTTCTATTATGGTTCTATCCTGCTCTGCGATTCGCTGCAGCAAAGGCAAAGCTCTATTGTCGCCAAGATCCCCTAATGCAAGAATTCGCAATTCCCTCACATCACTATCTTCATCCTCCAGGGCGGTTATTAGCGTCTCATAGTATCGTGATATACCTGCATATCCAAGTGCGCCGATTGCCCAGGTACGTTCATAAACCAAATTAGATCGTGTAAATGGAAGCAATAGATCAATAAAAGAAGGGTTGCCAATTTTACCGATAACATGCATCGCAGAAATGCACACATTTGGATTACTGTGGTGTAACGCAGCTTCCAATTCTGGAAGGGCCGGTGTACCAATTCGAACAAGAACCTCCAGCAGCTTTTTCCATCTATTCCCGGCATGAATGCTTTCATTCCAATCCGGATCATTGCTGCTCACTCCATTGATACAAATAGGAGCATAAGGCGTATCCAGAGTTAAGATTATCTCTTTTACGGCGGGCAAGCCATTATTGACCAGGTTATTTATGGCTCGTTCACGAACCCATGGAAAAAGGCTGGATAAGTCGCTGATTTGACCGCTGATGCTTTTCATGCTTACCCCAATATAACCCTGTAAACCAATTTCGAGACGCTGAGCTGCCAGCTGTTTCACGGCACGGCTTTGGTGAGCCGCCGGATGCGCGAACGCGTCAGCGGTGCATCAGAGCGAACACACCCCAACCCAGGTATTCTCGCGTGTAAGCGGTGTAACGCGCGGGTTCCGAGTTCAGTAGGTCTCGAACATCTTTCGCCAGCTCGTCGTCGGGATTGGCGTCAAGCCATCGGCGCATGGTGAGCCATTTGGCAGCCTCGTATCTATCCCAGCCGTCCTGGTCAGCCAGAATCATTTCCACAACATCGTAGCCAAGGGGGCCGAAAGACGCGAGAAGTTCCGGAAGCATGAGAAAGTCAGAGATTGAGTGAGCAAGACACCCCCTGGCAACATCTTCCGTTGGCGGTAACTGCCGCCAATAGGGCTCGCCGATCAGGATGATCCCTCCGGGACGCAGACTCCGCGCCAGAAGCTCGATCGTGCCAGCAACTCCTCCACCGATCCAGGTGGCACCGAGACAGGCTGCCACATTGACCTTCTCGTCAGAGACAAAGCCGGATGCATCGCCATGGATGAACTTGACCTGATCGGCAACGCCTAGTTCTTCAGCACGGAGTTTCGCTTGCCCGGTGAACAACTGGCTCATGTCGATGCCGGTGCCGATGATGCCGTGATCGCGTGCCCAGGTACACAACATCTCTCCCGATCCGCTGCCAAGGTCTAACACTCGGGAGCTAGGTTCCAGACGCAGCGCCGCGCCGAGTGTGGCTAGCTTTTCAGGTGTGATCGGGTCGTGGATGCGGTGTGCACTCTCAGTGATGTTGAATATCCGTGGAATGTCCATGGTGGAGAATCTCCTTTGGGGTGAATAGCGTAGGTAACGGCTTTACGGCTTTGTCAGGTGGAAGGGTAGGTCGGTGACTCACTCAATTTCTCATTTTTTCGCTTTTCCAGCATGTGGGCGGGTGTGGATTCGATCAGGGAAAGTATGATATAAAAAATACCCCTCATTAATTCTACTCCCGAAAATAATCCCCCAAAACAAAAGCGCCTTCCAACTTAGGGGAGCGCTTGAAAATTCATTGGTTCACAGTGCTAAGGTCGAGCCGAAAGCCTAAACATAAACCCGACACGATAATGATACACGCCTCGTTGTGCGTTAGAATTTTTGGGATGGTGATCAATGAATGCTGGGTTTCACTGAAACTCAACCCAGCCTACGACTGTCACAACGGTTTGCGTTACCGGTTAGGGCGGGACTTGGCAGGAAAAGCACCAGACGCGAAAACCGCCTTTTGGGGTAGCTTCCCTGAAAGTGCGGGCGAATCCCACTTGTCGGCTGCACACTGTGTTGGGTGCATTTCCCAAGAACGAAATCTAAGAACTCTTCGGTGTGAGCCTGTGCGCCGCTGCTTGATCTGGTTTGGTGAAAGTCTCAAGAGAAATGTAATATATACTTGACATTATGAAATATATAGTTTACAATCTGTGCGAAACGAGAAACAAAGAGGAGACTGTGCTATGGAAGAAGTTCAGAAATAGAAAACCGTGTCAAACTAGCTCGGGTTGAGAAAGGCCTAACTCAAGAACAATTGGCTGACCTGGTCGGTGTAACCCGCCAAACAATCATTTTGATCGAAGCCGGGAAATACAACCCTACCCTCAAATTGTGTTTGATGGTGAAAAAAGTAACCGGTAAAAACTTGGATGAGTTATTCTGGATAAAAGGAGAAAGATAAAATGAAACGCATACTTGTTGATGAACGCACCGAGCACGTTAATGGGTTGACCTCATTCTTCTGCTTGATGCTCACCCAAATTGCCCTTGTGAGTGTTATGGTTTATAAACGTTATTTCTTGAAACTGCCGCCAGAATCATATGCCGAAATCAGTTGGATTGCAGGCCTTTCGATGGCAGGTTATTGGTCAATCCGCCTGTATCTTAGCGGCATCTTGCCGGTGCTTTCGTTCAAGAGGCTGTTGGTAATCTACATTGCATTGGTGGCGGTTATTTTCATCCCGACATATCTCATCCATGGCTGGCCCATGAAAGAGCGCTGGTACGAAGTACTCTATCCCTTCGTCGGAGTGGTTGCATTTTTGGGATTTTACTCTCTGGTAGCCTATCTCGGCAAACGCCGGATTGAGCAGATTAGCCCACAGGAAGACTGAGGAAACCTATACAATCTGTCATATGTAGAACCATGTACCATCACCAGTTGGTGGTACATGGTTTTTGGTTAAAAGGTCACACAATCGTTGGATTTCTTCTGTAACATGCGCCCAACGGCAGGCGTTAACGGCAGAGCGGGATGTGGGCGGACAAAACCACGGCGCCCAGACGCCGAACCCCACCGTTGGGGCTGCTTCTTTGAAAAATGGGCGACAGCCCGCAATTGTCCGGTGCATATCATCCCGATGATTTTGCGGGACGTGGTGTTGGGTATGATTGTGCCGAGCCACCTGTTTGCCACCTTACTCCGTGAAATTTCGAGGTGTATTGCGGCTGGAACTATTCTTTCTTTTTCCCATCCAACCTTAAAACATTCGACTCATCACGATGGACTCCATCTGACCCGATATGTTTATCCCCGATTTCCGCGCCATTCTTGATGATGTAAACAATTGCCATGGCATGACCCCGACCCAGGCCGTAATCTTCTTTAAGCCATGCTATGATATCCCCTGCTTTTGTCTTCGGGTTGTCAAAGCCCTTTTCTTTTGCCATCGCAATAAATTCATTGGGGGTTTTGCCGGTTTTTTCTTCGATGTTGTCGAGATAGGCTTGAAAAGACATAGTATGGCTCCTTTTTATGGGTAAAAAGAGGTCGAAACGTTCGGTTGACACTGTGCTTTGATATTAAAGGTGATTGAGTGGCTCCGAGCGATCGTGATGAGTGTACATTATACCGAATGCAGTGCAGTAAGTAGGATCCATTCGCTTTTAAATGGACCATTTTCTGACTGTTGTTAATTATCGCCATCCCCCTCTTTAATCCATACATCCCTCAAAAGGATTGGTCGGTGACCTTCCCCTGGTTTTAACTGTCCCGTCCTTCGTAGGCTTTTGATCGTCCGCCCCGCCAAATTCAACCTCATTAAAATGCATGTGTATTCTGAGGTTCCAGGGGGAGTCTTAAGCTTCCAGGGATTATCGTTTTTGCCACTTGATTAGTATATCACGTCGTGATATACTATAGCGTGATATATAAACTAGATTTATATAAGGAAATTGGCGAAATCATGAGTCTTGAAAAAGCCCGAAAAAGGTATATTCCGATGAGCGAAACGATGTTTTATATTCTTGCTCTCGTTGAAGCAGGAACGCCATGGCTATGCCATCATGCAGTACGTAAAAGAGTTGACCAAAGGACGTACCATTCTCGGCGCAGGAACAGTGTATTCAAGCTTGGGAAAACTCGAAAGTGATGGGTTGATTGAGAGCATTCGAGAAGAAAAGAGACGAAAAATATACATCATCACACCCTTGGGCACTCAAATACTGCATGAAGAAGCTGACCGGATTGCAGAGCTTTATAACAATTATTAAGGAGTCGCTATGAGTGATAGAAAAATTGTATTATTCTCGGCATTCCGCCACTTACTGCCATCCGATTATGAAAACTGGCTTGAACGGATGGCCGCCGAAGGTTGGCACATTAATCATTTTCGACAGTGGAGTTCGGTGTTCATGACTTTCCAGCGGGGTAAACCGAAAAAATATCGCTTTGTCTACGATCCGCAAGTCTCGCCGCGCAAGGAGTACATAGCGACTTACGAGCAATTCGGATGGGAATATCTTGGGCGTATGGCGAGTGCTCATTTCTGGCGAATGGAATACGAAGGCGAACGTCCGCAAGCATTTAGCGACCAGGAAGGACTGGTCGACCGCAATCGCCGTAATATCATCGCTGTATCCGTTTCCTTCTTTATATTCCTTGCGGCGGTTATCGCTATTGGTCTGGCGCTGGGATTTGCTTCAGATTCCTTATCCGCCGGAGACAGGACGCAACTGATAATCGCAGTTATTTTCTTCGGGGTGATTTTGCTTGCACTCGGTTATATCATGTTCCTGATGTGGAAGAATCAATTGCGGTAAATACCCACTCAAGATTGAAAAGACTGATATTTACTTATGTTTTTTGCAGGTAATAACCACTCCTAAGGATGGGACCATCGAAAGGAAGCGTTATCAGACAGCCGAACTGGTACCCAATCTTTCAAAGATTACTTATCAATTATCTTTTATAGTCAACCAGCTAGGCCATGCATTTACCCACCAAATCCACAAATCTCCCATTCCCGCTAGCTTAACTATTACTCTGAAGTAATGTACTTTTGTTTCGAAAAATACAAAAAACCGCCTTCCCATTTGGGAAGGCGGATCGATATTCAATATGCTCTCAAGCCCCGACGGCTAGCCTGAACATACGACCTTACATACGAGCCGGTCCGCGGGGAGCGGATAAGAATAATTATCTAACGGCTGGAGTTGGAAGCTTGGGGTGGGAGCGTGGACTAGCCGCCGAAATGGAAAAAGCTCAAAGACACGAAAAACCTCAAAAAATACGGCACGTGCCTACCCGGCGGGTGCACGCTGTGTTGGGCGACATAGGTAAGGGTTATATCGCTAACCCTGTGACGGATACTTCATGGTCTTCGCTTTGGTAATGAACAATGCGCTAAACATGAGCGCTGTAATTAAGGGTGCCGATCCCAAGTGCAATAGAAAAATCTTGGAACGAGATTTCGCCCGCAAGAAGCGAATATCGAATCAGCAAGTAGGTCAAAATCCATGTCAGGGTGCTGGCTAGAAGACCTGATGAGAATTTCCGAGTAACAATTGTCTCGCCGAAATGCCACACTCCGTTCAATGTCCGCTCAATTGCTAAAGAGAGAGGAAAGATGATCCATCTCCCGCCTTCTATATCGTACACAATGATTGCGATCACGTTTAGGCTTAGAAGAAAGGTATTAAACCAAAAGAACTTTGTCCAATCATAAAAAGGAATAAAGTTCTTGCGTACCTTATCTACAAAATTCTCGCCTAGAACCGATTCTTCCAAAATATGTATCACATATACGGCAACAAATGCCCAAAAAAGAAGCTGGATCGGAATGGAGAGTGAGATGTTTGAAGTGGTAGTGAAGATGATGTTCATAGGAACCCTTTAACTTTTACTTTTGCTTCCGAAAACGCACAAGCACAAGAAGTATTTCAGTCTTTGTTCATCATTTTGTTTTGCTTGCAAAAAAAAGGTAGTACTCTGCCGCCCAACACCGGCTCCACCGGACGCTCCGCCTGCGGCGGCGCGCCGGTGAGCCAAGCCGTTGGGCGGCATAACTTAATCGGATATGATTACCCATATAAATTGGGAAAAGAGAACTATCCCAAAGAGTGCCAATGGAATTGATGAATAAAAACCTGCTCCTAAACCACGTGCAGTTTTGTTTTCTCGCAAGTACCCAATGGTGTGTACGATACCTTGAAATACGCCAATGATAGCAGAAGTAAATAAACCAAGATAGTAACCAAGGGGGAGGCCAATAACTAAAAAGGCGAGGGTGAGTAGATTGACTGTTGAGATCATGCTGGCCCCAAACAAGTATTTTTTCTTGGTCATCCTTATATGACCAATATTTACTTCCATGATGTCACAGGAAATTTCTTCGAAGGTATGCAAGATAACCAACCACATGAAGATGATATAGGACAGAATGAGGATAGTATCAGGGGGCATGTATTTTTCCTTCGTTATCCTTTGATATCGGACTGAACTGGTTCATTCTCTTCGCTTGCCGCCCAACGGATTGGCTCAGCGGCATCGCGAAGCGAGCTGAAGGCGAGTGAAGCGATGTGGGCTGCAAGCGGGGTTGAGCCCCTTGGAAGAGACATATCAATTGCGGAGTGACCATCCTTGTTCTTTATATTCCTTCCAGGTTTCTCTTAATCCTTCATGAAATGATTGCGGTTGCCAACCTAATAGTTCTCTCGCTTTCTGATTGCTAAAACACCAGTCAAGACCGAAAATTTCAAAGAAGTCCGGTGGAAAGATAGATTTTCCAGTAAGTACACGACTTGCAGATGAGAATCAGCTTCAAAGCGGACAAAGGAATATGCCTTCGTGGCGGTTCTTTGCCAAGCACATCTGCTACCGCATCCCAGATTTCTTTGAACGTCAGATTATCATTCCCCAAGATATAACCTTCGCCAGCTTTTCCTTTCTCGTGGGCTAATAGGATGCCAGCTACGGTGTCGTTATAGTACGATAAACAAAGTCGGTTCTTACCACTCCCCATAATTGCCACCGGCTTACCCGCTGCCATACGCAGGAGAGTTTGCTCTTGTAGACTCGGATGGCTTGTCGCTTGTGAACATCCATATCCGAATGCCGGGTAAACAACCTTGACGTCCAAACCTTTCGCCGCATAATATTGAGCAATTTCATCTGCCGCATGTTTTGTCTTTTGATAGAGGTTTACATACTTACTGGTATCGATTGGTCGGGTTTCATCTGCGGTTTCTCCCGGTTGGGTGAAACCTAAGACGGAGAGCGAACTAACTTGTACCATGCTGTCTACATGAAGGTCATGTGCCGCCTGAAGAACATTTCGACTGCCATCTCGGTTAACACGCCACCATTCTGCTTCTGGGACGTTGTGCCCAACGATTGCGGCCAGGTGGGTGACGAGTTGACACCCGTCCATTCCTTTCCGTATGGCATCTTTATCGGTTACATCGCCATCAACAAATGTGACACCCGGAAATTCGAGTAAAGACCGATTTGAATTCTTGCGGACCATCACGCGCATAGGAATCCCTTTCATGGCTAATTCCTTAACCAAAACTCGCCCAATTGAACTTGTTCCTCCTGTGATGAACATGGTCATAGCAGTTACTCCTAATGATTTGAAGTGGCATTGCTGAAAATCAGCATTAAATTATATCGAATGTGCGAAGCAGCCCAAAGGCAGGCGTTACCCGCTGGTGAGCGGGCGTGGGCTCAGCCTGGTGATAACCTTTATTAATCTTAAATAATATCTCACCCCACTTCCTTTATTATACAAACGTCGCATCAAGCCGCAAACAAAAACCGCCTTCCAGTTTGGGAAGGCGGTTCAATGATCCAAATTCTCTCAGGCACCCATGACAGGTCTGAACTTGCGAACAGAGGGGGTGCTGTGGGTACCTGTACACGATGATGTCGCGATCACCCGCATCGGTGCGGATCTTGCGGGTCACCTTATCCATCGGGAAAAGGTAATATTTATCGATGGGAGGCTGCACACTGTGTTAGCCTACCCAAACTTTTAGGGTGTTATAGCGATTTAGAAACTCCTGGACAATTGGTATTGTTTCTCCTTTGTGCGTGACAAACGCAAAATGTCCTCCATCCTCTAATCTAAGAAATCGTGCATTCGGTATCGTTTGTGCTGAAAACTCTCCCGATTCAAACGGTATGATTGGATCATTGACTGCATGGATAACAAGAGTGGGAATTGAGAGATTCTCTATAGGATAAATTGGAAAATTTGTTAGCTGTTGCATGTCGTTCATCATACCCTCACGGCGCAGGGTTGACGGAAAAGTAGTCCGGTAGAGTGTATCCAGGAGGCTCATTTTTTCCCGCTCGAGTTTGAGCTTGAGCAAGCAAAGCACGACTAACTCCATTTGCCTGGAAAATTGCATGAGGGGCAATGGTGTAGATTAACCAGGGAAGTATATCTGACCTTAACATGAAAGGATAAATTGTCTGCAATATAGCCGGTAAGGGAGGAACTGGTCGACTTACAGCTGATAACATGATGAGTCCATGACAACGCCCAGGATGGCGCAAGGCAAATTGCAAAGCTGATGCGCCTCCAGCAGAGAGCCCGATGATGGTGGTTGAGTCTACATTAAGCGTGTCAAGTAATGCCGCAAATGTATCTGCTTGAGTTTCTGGCGTAGGCTTGGGAGGCAATGGTGATCGCAAATACCCAAAACGTGACGGTGCAATATATTGAAACTGCCCACCAATCAAATGCGCCAACCAAAGCCCCATGTCGTAGCCACCGCCACTGCCATGAGATATTAGAATAGAGTTTCCTTGACCGATTAGCGCAGCCTCAATCACCCCCGCTGATGTTTGATACAGTTGACTTTCTGCCTGTAGTCGATTGCGGGCAGATTGTTTTTCTTCCTTGTATCTGCGAATCAGTTGTAACATGTTGATATCTTTTTATTTGGCAATATGTTGTTCATGAGTGCTAACGATTTGCGTTACCTGCGCTGAGGAAGGGTGTGGACTCGGCTTTGGAGTAGGGAAAATCTTTTAGCCACTTTATGCGAGAAAAGTGTAAATAGTGTAGTCACCAGCTTCCAATACAATTCCCCGGATGTCTTTTCCGGTTGTCTTTGTCGAGTAGCCTGTTTACTATCATTACAAATCACATGCCTGTAACGGAGCGTTGCACAAATGTCAGTACAGCCATTATAAGGAATAAGATAATCGCCGGAATGCTCCACTGGCGTCCAGCGTTTGATGCCACACCAATCAACCCGCCTGTACCAGCGAAGAATAATACAACATAGCAAATTACCATCCATCGTACATTACGGAAATCTATCTTTAGAATGTAATCCAGTAATGCTTCCACAACCAACCATGCCAGCATGCATCCAATTTGGACATAGTACAATGCAGGCCGTTCCAGTTGTGGAGCTTTTAGGATTAAGAGTATCAACGGGATTGCTAAGAGGAATTCGAAATAGCCAATGTAATGTCCATACTGAGGCTTGCCAAGAAGTCTGAAACTAAAAACAAGTATGGCTGATACAAAGAAAGCGATTGCAACAATAGCACCAAGAATATTTGTTTTATCCAACATGCCATGCCTCTTTCTCAAGCTTTACTTCAATTCATCTGAGGTTTAACCTTCCTAATGTTTAGGTCCATGGAACCCTTGGGCAGTGTAATTAATTTACAAACAGTATATACCCTAAGAAACTTCATGAAAAATCCTCGAAAATGCCGCAAACCACAACACTTGCACCGCATTGTGCTTGGTGCAGAGCAAGTGACCGGCAGTCCAACATGTCAGGTGCACGCTTTGTTAGGCGTTTTTGAACGAAACTGCTTTGCTAACTTCAACCATCAAATCGCCAAAATTCGGTTTTCAAACCAAGTTTTTCAAATATCCGATGCGCTTGTGCTATTGTTCGCCCTGTGAATTCAGGTGATAAACGGTCTTGATACCATAATTTAGAAAGTTCCCAAACTTGTTCAACTGTTAATAACTCTCCAGCAGGCATTTTCATTTCAGCGCACCAAGTTTCAGCATTCTCTTTCGACCGAAAGAGCAAAATATTTGCTCAGGTAAAGATTAAATCATCGTACCACTGGCGACACGGCAAAGGAAAATAAATAATTTGGTTTTTCCCGTCAACCACTCCATGATTTACCTGTAACTCGACAGTATCTTGATTATCTGAATAACTTGCTTCTATCTGTACATCAATTTTTAGAGCAGCGGAAATACCTAAAGAGTCCCAAGCACAATTTGCCCACCATTTTTTGTTTCCAGAAATTACTTTATATTTTGTTGGAATTGCTGAAAATGGATTTGCCATGCGAATGGTATCAGCACCAGGTTCTAAGAAAATCATATGGTGCTCATGGAGTTTATGAAAAGAAACTCGCACATTCTCTTTTTCTATGTTGAGTAAATCGGCAACTTCTTGATAAGAAGGTGCTCTGCAATTATCAGCAAAAAAACGATAAATTTGATAACGGATTTCTAAATCGAATTCAGTGATTATCGTTTCCATTAGATACTCCGTGTTCTTGTTTTTCTAAGTAAGCGTCCAACGGATTGCATTACCTGCGTGTGGGTGAGCGTGGATTCTTCTTGGGAGCAGGAAAACCCAAAACGAATGACTCATAATAAATTCTATCTGATTCCTGGTGACTAGTTCAATTGCTGTTTGGATGAACTATTTCGGAATGGAATTCAATTTTTTTGTAACTATTACTTGCATACGATCAAAAACTTCCTGGTTGAAGTAACCAATTGTCAGGTGATTCTCTCTTGCTACCCGCAGTTGGAATTCGCCAATTTTGTACATAAAAACCAAGAGATCTACCGTGCGCTCTACTTCCAGAATATCTTTTTCAGTTTTATTTACGGATCCAATGGCATCGTGTTTTCCATCGATGTACTCCGAATAAATGACATGGCATAGTTCATGAGACAATATCGCAGCGATAGTAAATGGGTTATCAATAAACTGTTGGTTGATCGTAATTTTATAGTTTTTTCCTGCATATATGTTATTGTCAACAATCGTTGTTTCTTCACACATGCCTGGAGCTGTAATATCCCAGGATGAACTAACAACAATATAAAGACGCGAGAGTTTGAGATGCTTTACCAGGGTAGCAAAAATCTTATACCAGCCCCATTCATTGAACAGATCAGCAATTTTTGTTGCCTGGACACCATCAGCAGGGAAAGAAGAGTCTAATTTTCTACTGACTTCATCGAAATTACGATACACCCAACCTTCCAAAACCATGTTCTCTGTGGAAAGATATGCAAACGATCCATAATTTGGGGTGATCTTTTCCGGAAAGACTTTTAGCTTAACCAGCGCATCTCCTCTCCTTTTGGAGTAAAGAACCGGCGCATTTGGGCTAAAACTTCCTTCTCTTCCACAACCTTTCAAGCGAATGATCAATCCATCATGGCTTCCAGGGGGAATTTTCATCGAGATGGCTTTTCCGTCCAAGAGCAATCTTTTCTCGATTCCATTTCTCGCCGAGGTGTCAGACAGCCAAATATCCTTATGGATATCTTCCCCTTTATTCAACCAAACATGAAGGAAAAGATCACCGGTATTTTTTCCCCATTTCTTACCCAAACCTCTAAGGTGAAGAGAAATTTCTTTATTAATTTTTTCTGGTACCTTGACCAGGTAATGCTTCTTGTTGTGATCTAATGTTATTTCTTTTCCAAGATCTTCTTCGGTTACCCACATTGATCGCTCTACATTTAGAGTGATTATGCGACTCATGAAGGTTTTTATTGGTTGGAAATATTTATTCATGGCAAAGAACAGAACCTATTGGTTTACTTTACCCGGGTGTGGCTGGGTAATGTTTCCATGTGTAGAAAAACTTTAATACTGAGATTTTGTATCCCATCCCACTTCATTTATTATACAAACCAGACATCATAGTGCAATAAAAAAACCGTCTTCCTTATTGGGAAGGCGGTTCACTGTTACAGATTTGCTAAGCTCTGTCAGGAGCCTTGAACTCACGACCCAAGGGAGTGCTGCGCACAAGCGGAGCGAGCCCTGTAAGTATCCATACACGATGATGCCGCGACCTCCCGCATTTGTGCGAATATTGCGGGTGACCAAAGGTGAACGAATGCTCTATAAAACGAATTGTTCCAGTATTTCACGCGCTTGAGCTGCAACCGCCTTTTTCAACTCGCCAGGCTCCAAAATCTCTACAAAACCAGACAAGCCAAAGACGAGCATTTTCGCCTGCAAGTCAGAATCCATGGATAGGGATATTATCTTCCATCCCTTATCTTCTGCATCGGCAACCATTTCCCAACGCCCAGGCATTAGAGTTTTGATAAACGATATCCGGTCAGGGTGAACCCGCAAGATGCAATGGTAACCTGATGAAAATTTTTCCAGGTTCTGAGTGTGCGTGCGCCAGTAAGTCGGCAGATCAAAATCGGGACGGCGTGTAAATGATCCATCGAGCAGTTGCACTGAATGAAAACGATTGACGCGATATGTACGCAGCTCTCCATCGCGTTCTGCGAGTAAATACCACACGCTCGACTTGCAGATCAGGCTATACGGGGCTAGCGTACGCTCTGCAATTTTTCCGTCAAAATTCTCATACTGCGCTTTGATCATTCTGTCTTCATACACAGCCCGCTGAATCTCCTCCCAAAAAGGCGAGATCGAAGTCTCGTGCCACCACCACGTTGGGTCTATCATCAGGCGTTGGCGAATATGATCGGCGGTGGAATGATGGGTATTCGGCAAAGCAGCCAACAACTTAAGTAAGAGGCGTTCCCCTGCATCGCCCAAACCGACATCGCGTAAGGCGTCATTATTATTGGTGACAAACAGACTTTGCACTTCAAATGTATTCAAACCCGTCAGCGTGGTGCGATATTCCTCGCACGAGCGCAATCCCACCGCCATGCCCGCCTTCACTATAAACAGGCACGCCCGAAAACGATAGAGCATTGATGTCGCGCAGGATCGTTCGACGTGAGACCTCTAATTCCTCCGCCAATGCTTTGGCGGTCATCTTGCCGCGTGTTTGTAGCAATAGAATGATCGACAATAATCGGTCTGCTCGCATGGCTGTTTTCCTCATTATTGGGTGACACAAGATGTCACCCAATGGCATGTATCATCAGAATATATCAGAAAACAAAGGAAAAATGAAATGATACAAACAAAGAAAGGTCACTTGAATTTGGGGGACGGGCAACTGTACTACGAGACGGCAGGCAAGGGAACGCCTCTTGTTTTGTCACACGCGGCCTTCCTCGACGGTAGAATGTTCGATGCCATCTGGGAACCGCTGGCAAAACATTTCCGCGTGATTCGATACGACATGCGCGGCTTTGGGAAGTCCAGCCCGGTAACGGGTCCGCTTTGCCGCCGCGACGATCTGGACCGTCTGTTGACTCACCTCGACGTGACTGAAGCACATCTGGTTGGATGTTCCCTGAGCGGACAGATCGGCCTCGATCTGGCTCTCGAACAACCGCATCGTTTCAAATCTTTAACGCTGGTGGGCGCAACCCCGAGCGGCTTTCAACTACAAGGAGAACCTCCGCGCTATTTAATGGAGATGTTCGGCGCCTTGCAAAGCGGCAATTTTGACCACGCCAACGAACTTCAAATCCGCATCTGGATCGATGGCGAACATCGGGAACCAGGCCAGGTTGACTCGACTTTACGTAAAAACGCTTTGGAGATGAATCGTATTCCAGTGCAGCAAAATACGTTCTTTATCGCTGACATGCAGCCAGCCAATCCGCTTGACCCACCCGCCATTACCCGGTTGGAATCGGTAAAATGTCCCACATGGATTGTAGCCGGAGCGCTCGATAATTCCGAGGTCTTGCGCGCTGCCGATGAAATGGCCAAACGGATCCCCGATGCTCGAAAAACTATTATCGAATCGACCGGGCATGTTCCCAGCTACGAACAACCCGATACGTTTGTCAGATTGCTAATGGATTTTCTGAGCAACAAGCAGGGCGTGTAAACCCTACCACAATCTGGTCACCATATTATCTCCTTTCACGGGTGGTATGGACTTAATAATTATTGAATAATCTTTATTAACATTAAACTCAAGATATACTTTCGGCTCTCCACATTTGGCAGGAGGGATATCCTTAATTACAAATTTACCCATTTCTTGATTGTTTATTGTAAGCGGGCTTTCACCTAAGCATACAAAAATTTCTACTTGTGTCTGATTATCTGAGGCTGTAGAAAACTCCATAGATCGTTTTGTCGGTAATGGAGTACCTCGAAGAATCATTGGCGTAGCGATACCGCCGTTGGTTTGCAGTCTGATTGATAAAGGTAGGTAATCGAATTGTGGTTTGATTAGATTATTAGAAGCCATATTCCCCTCGATATTTGGCATTGGATTAGATAAAAATTTTCAAGATAAATAAGTTTATACACATTTTCGTTCGAAATATATTGGCATTCTTCAAGAATATATATTAATTCCATATAGCTAGTCTTATTCTTAAATATTATAAATAAATTCTCTAATAAACATAACCAAAAACCGCCTTCCCATTGGGAAGGCGGTTCAATGATCAATATACTCTCAGGCTCCAACAGCCGGGCGGAACTTGTACCCGTACACGATGATGCCGCGATCGCCCGCATCGGTGCGGATCTTGCGGGTGACCATCTCGACCGGCATGCCGATCTTGACTGGCTGCTCGCCGAGGTCGGTCAATTGGGCGGTGACCACCGGTCCTTCGGTCAACTTGACCAGGGCGACGGTGTAGGGTGCGTTCTCTTCAAAGCCAACCGGGGCATCGGTGATGGTGGTAAATGAATACACTTCGCCTTTGCCGCTGAAGGTAAATTTGGTCTTGGCATCCTGTCCGCATTCGGGGCAGACATCGCGCGGGGGGAACAGTTTGGCATCGCAATGCGGGCAGACTTCACCGACCAGCCCGTAGCGTTGATTTTTGATTCTCCAATAACGTGGTACTTCCATATCGATACTCCTTCAATAATGTAGCATCAGTGTATCTGCGAGATGCTATCAGGAACTATCAAACTCGGCGATTCAACTGACCCGTTCGAGAATGTGGGTGGCGACCGTGGAGGCAGGTCCGCCCCAACATTGGATCATGCCCACTTTGGCATTCTTGATCTGGTTCTTGCCGGCCTGTCCGCGGAGTTGGGTGACGGCTTCAACAGCCTGGTAGATGCCCACCGCTCCGACCGGGTTGCCGCGGGCTTTGCTGCCGCCCATGGTGCACACCGGGATGGTCCCATTGAGGATGATATTGCCGTCCTGTGCCAGATGCCAGCCTTTGCCGGGTTCGGCATAACCGGCTGATTCGAGAGACAGGGCAGCATAGATGGAATAGGCATCATCCAGTTCGAAGAAATTGACCCGGGTATGGGGGATGCCCGCCATGCGTAATGCCCGCTGGGCGGACTCCTGCGCGGCTTTGAATTCTTCCATGTTGTAGCGGTCGTGCAGGGAGAGTGAATCCGTCACCAGGCTCGATCCGCTGATACGGATGACCGGGTGGGAATAGTTTTTGGGTAACAAGTCCCGGCGGGTGAGCAGCAGCGCGGCAGCACCGTCCGCCAGGGGAGCGATGTCCATGCGGTTGAGGGGATCGCTGACCAGATCCGCTTTATCGTAGGATTCACGGGTGATGGGTTTGCGGTACATGGCGTTCGAATTCCCAGCGCCGTTGGCATGTGCGTTCAGGCTGAAATCCAGCCAATCGCGCCATCGGGAACTTGATGTTGATGGATGTAACGGCGCATGATCAGTCCAGCTTGACCGGTGGGGGTCAGTCCGGTGACCGTCTCGTAGTCGTTTTCCATGGCCATGGATACCGCCGGATCGGCGGTGTAATTGACCGTGTCGGTGATCTTCTCGACGCCAACGGCGAGGGCAACATTCACCATCCCAGAGGCAATGGCGAGATAAGCCATGCGCAGAGCAGCCCCTCCGCTGGCACCGGCTGCTTCGAGGGTAGTCCCTTCGATACCGGTCAGGTTAGACCAGTCTGCGAGCAGCGAACCTAAATTGGCTTGATGTGAAATGACCGAACCCATACTGTTTCCGATGAACATGGATTCTGGTTCGAGGTCGGGACATTCCTTGCGTGCAGCCATGATGGCTTTGACAGCCATGGAACGCAGAGAGAGGTCCCAATGTTCACCGACCGGAATTTGTCCGATTCCAGCAATGACGACGTCTGTCATGGCTGCCCCCTACTCCGCCAGCTTGTGACGGTAGCGGACGTAGAGTCCGTAATCGATCTCTGTCCGCCGGGCGATATATTCCTGGGTTTTGACCGCTTTGTTCTGACGGTCTTTGATGGCATCGGTGACCACCATTGAGAAAGCATCCGAACCGGCACCTGATCCAAAGGAGGTCATCAGGATCTTATCACCGGGTTTGGCTTCATCCAGAATGGCGGTCAGTCCGATCATGGCGGCGCCGGCATAGGTGTTGCCGATGACCGGGGAAAGCAGTCCGGTTTTTACCTGCTCGGGGGAGAATCCCAACAGGCTGGCTGCCCGCTGGGGGAATTTGGAATTGGGCTGGTGGAACACACAGTACTGATAATCCTCGGGTTTGTGGCCGAGTTCTTTCATCAGATGGCTGGCCGCTTCGGTGATGTGTTTGAAGTAAGCCGGTTCCCCGGTGAAGCGCTGACCGTGTTCCGGGTAGCGCATGTCCGCGCGCCGCCAGAAATCGGGAGTATCGGTAACGAATGAATAAGCTGCCTCGATCACTGCCAGTGATTCTTCCGCGGGACCAATGATGTAAGCGGCTCCTCCGGCGGCAGCGGTATATTCCAACTCGTCACCGGGTCTGCCCTGTGCGGTGTCCATTCCGATGGCCAACGCATAATCGGCCATTCCGGAACCGACCATTCCCATGGCAGCCACCATGGCTTCGGTGCCAGCTTTGCAGGCAAACTCCCAATCCGCGGCCTGGACGGCGGGAACTGCGCCGATCGCTTCTGCAACGATGGTCGAGGTGGGTTTTACTGAATAGGGATGTGATTCCGAACCAACCCAGACCGCGCGCAGCATCTGCGGATCCACTTCGGCGCGAGCAAGTGCGTTGCGGGCAGCTTCGATGGACATGGTCACCACGTCTTCATCCAGTCCGGGGACGGATTTCTCTTTGACTGGTCCGCCGCTGGCTTTACCGGTCCAGATGCGCGAGATTTCCGCATCCAGGAATGCGATACCTGGGCACGTACGCCCCGTATCCGATGATCCCAACAGGACGATTTGGTTTGAGGATTTTTGTTGTTTTATCTTCCATGATTCTCACTGATCCAGATCTTTGATGATTTCAACAGCTCTTTCAGAGTTGATCTTCTTTTCTTTAACCATTTGCAGGGCGATCTTTTCAATATGCTCGGGTTTTGCGCCAGCGGACATGGCGATCTGCCGGGCGTGCAGTCCCATATGTCCGCGCTGGATGCCTTCGGTCGCGAGGGCACGTAATGCTGCCAGGTTTTGTGCCAAACCTACTGAAACGATGATCTCTGCGAGGTCACAGGAGGTCTTGATCCCCATTAATTTCAAACCTGCCTTGGCACAGGGATTGACGCGTGTTGCCCCGCCGATGATCCCAACCGCCATGGGCATTTCCAGCTTGCCCACCAGATCACCATCAGCGTTCATCCCCCAGGTGGATAAAGAGGTGTACTTTCCTGACCGGGCAGCATACGCGTGAGCGCCGGCTTCCACCGCGCGCCAGTCGTTCCCAGTGGCGATCACCACGGCATCCACTCCATTCATGATGCCTTTATTGTGCGTACTGGCGCGGTATGGATCACTGGCTGCAAAAGCGTAGGCTTCCAGAATGCCATCCCGAACCTGCTCACCGCTGAATTCGTCGAAGGCAAGGGATTCCACTTTGATGGTGCAGCTCGCTCGGGCAAGGCGGGTATCTGCCAGGTTGGTAAGAATTCGAAGGTGTACCCTTCCTCCGGTCAGTTTTTCGACATATGGCGCCATCCGTTCGACGATGGTGTTGACCGAGTTCGCGCCCATGGCATCGCGGACATCCACCAGCCAATGGATCACCATGTAGGGACCGATCAGAGAATCCTCAAAAGTACGAACTTCAAGTCCACGCGGACCACCGCCTATTTTGGATAACACCGGGTCGAATGTTGCAGCTTCGGCAATCAAATCCTGTGCATGGGATTGGATGGCTTGTCTGGCTTTTGATATATCTTCAAGGTCAAGGACCTGCATCTGGCCGATCATGATCGGGTCATCGGTACTGGCTGTGAAGCCGCCATTATCACGAACGATCCTGGCCATGAAGGAAGCCCCCGCCACAACAGATGGTTCCTCGATGACCATCGGGATCAGAATTTCGCGTCCATTAATGACAAAATTCTGAGCAATACCCATCGGCATGGTGTGCAATCCGACCACATTCTCGATCATCTGATCAGCCTGCAGCATGGTGAGTCCGTGCCTGCCGGTCAATTCCAACAGATCAGTATCCGATAATCCGGTTTTTTTCTTGAGGTACTTGATCCGCTCGTCAATGCTCAAGTTATAGAATTTCTTTTCCTGATTTTCCATGGTTGTTGACACATTCTAATTATTTTTTGTATATAAAAGAAAAGTGAAGGTTTTCCTTCTGTTCCATGTGCATATGCTCACCATACTATATCGGTATCCTGCTGGCAAAAGCTATCAAACATATCTTAGTATCAATAATAATTCCAAGTTGATCAAAAATCGAGATACATGCAATAGGGCGATCCGCGTACCCCAATGAATCGGGTACAATTATGACCATATTTCATATGGAAAAACTTACCCGCGAACAGTTGGAAGAACGATTGGCGGATTTGCATATCGCAAGTCTGGAGTTGGTTCGTGAATTCTCTCTGGATAAGCTCTTACATCGTATCGCGCAGATCGCAGCCAAACAGGCTAATGCCAAATATGCGGCAGTAGGTGTTGTTGATGCGCAGGGTGGGCTGGAGAAGTTTATCCCCATTGGGATGACCCAGGCTGAGATCAATTTAATGGAGCATCCGCCCCGTGGTCTGGGGTTGATCGGGCAGTTGATGCATGAGAACGCGCCGCTGCGTCTTGAAAAAATTGAAGACTACCCGAACAGCGTTGGATTTCCACCCAACCATCCGGAAATGCATTCTTTCCTGGGAGTTCCGATCCGCCAGGGGGACACACATCTCGGGCAGATCTACCTCACAGAAAAACAGGGTGGGACCGGGTTCACACCAGATGATGAGATGGTGATTCAGACCCTGGCTGCGTATGCTGCCATAGCCATCTCAAATGCCCGTTTGTATCAGGAACTGAGTAATCGGGATAAAGCTTTGACCAGGCGGAACCAGGATCTGGCACTGTTGAATGATCTAGCGTCGACCATGGCATCTTCACTGGATGTTGATGAGATCCTGGAGAAAGCCTTAATGCGGGTGATGGAAAATCCGCAGATCGCGATCGCAGAGATATTTTTACGCGATGAGGAAACAAACGAACTTCAGCTCATGCACCATCAAGGTGAATTCGAAGGAAATATTTGGATCAAGAATATTTTCGACGTCGGTGAAGGACCGATCGGGCAGATCGCTGCCAGCGGATCCCATGCCTTGATGGAAATCCCGGGCGATTTCGGCCGCTTTCTCAAGCCTGGTGTGAAATGGGAAGATCCCTGTCAACTGGCTCTATTCCCATTGATGGGTCGGAGCGGCACGCTCGGTGTGCTTAGCCTGGTAGTCTCTTCCTATAAAGTACTGGATGATCATGAGATCCAATTGTTCACAGCCATTGGAGCATGGGTGGGCACTGCGATTGAAAATGTGCGTCTCTTTTATCAGGGCAGAAGATTGGCGATCCTCGAGGAACGGGAACGAATTGGAATGGATTTGCATGATGGAGTGATCCAATCCATCTATGCGGTTGGACTAACTCTGGAGCATGCCCGTCTGCTGATGCCTGAAGACAAAGAGCAGGCTGCCGCCAGGATCAAAACAGCCATCGATGATCTGAACCATACCATCCGTGATATTCGGGCGTACATTTTGGACTTGCGTCCGCGTCAGATGAATGAAGAGAACCTGATGGATGGTCTTAAGCGGTTGATCATCGAATTCAAGGCGAATACACTGATCGAGACGACACTGGAAGGCCCAGATGATGGCTATCACCAGCTTCCTCAAACACACGCGCTGGCGTTATTCCATATCTGCCAGGAAGGGCTGGCGAATATAGCCAAGCACGCCAAAGCATCGCAGGTGAAGATCACCCTGTGGGGAGCTCCCGACCGGCTTTTACTGGAGGTCAGGGACAACGGCGGCGGATTTGATCAGGGTCGTACATCATTAACGCTTGGTCATGGATTGGCAAATATGCACACCCGAGCCCGAAATGTAGGCGGCGATGTGGAAATCACATCCGAACCTGGAGAAGGAACCACCATCCTGGCTTGGGTACCCTTCAAGGATTCTCACTAAACTGATGACAGATCATCTTCCGGCAGATCGCCCTGCTTTTGTTCACCGCGAGTTTTCCAGGATCTCACGACGATATGAACTGATGAACCAGATCATGACCTTCGGAATGGTGAATGGATGGCGCAAGGTTGCCATACAAAAACTTCAGTTACTACCCGGCATGACAGTTCTCGATCTGGGAGCTGGAGGCGGTCAGTTGGCAGATTTGATCCGTGAAATCCACCCTGAAACGAGAATTTATCCATCCGATTTCAATTTGCCGATGATGAAAGCTGGCGTGAATACCGGATTACCCTTCTCCGTTGTAGATGCATTGCACATCCCGATTGAATCGAACAGTGTGGATGGCGTGGTTTGTGCTTTTTTGCTCAGGAACATCCCCAACTATCCACAGGCATTGAAAGAGATCCTTCGCGTTCTTAAACCGGGAGGGGTTTTTTCATGTCTGGACACAACCCCGCCAGCGGACAACCTGCTGAAACCATTGATTCGTCTTTATATGCGCATAGCTATTCCGGTGATAGGCTCCATCCTGACCGGCAGATTTGGTGCGTATGATTATCTGATTCGCTCATCGGAAAGCTTTACACCTGCGAAACAACTCGCTGCAGAATTCGGCTCGGCCGGGTTTGACAGAGTTGGCTTTACGTATATGCAGTTTCAAACGGCTGCGGTGCATTGGGGAATAAAAGGAACAACGGGGAATGGATAATAATGCAGAATTAAGTTCACAGGCAAACCGCGTACAAATCGCCCTCGAAACTCTCGGACTGTCTTGCAAGGTGATCGAACTCTCCGATTCTACACGTACAGCCCAGGAAGCTGCTCAGGCAGCCCATTGCGAGTTAGGGCAAATCGTTAAATCGCTTATTTTCCGCGGGAAAAAGAGTGGTGAAGCGATCCTTATCCTGACAAGTGGGAGTAACCGGGTGGATGAACATCTGGCGGGCATCCAGCTTGGTGAAGCGATCGAAAGAGCAGATGCGGATTTTGCCAGGCAGGAAACCGGATTCGCGATCGGTGGAATACCACCCCTTGCCCATACCAAACCTTTGCGAACATTGATCGATCAGGATCTGCTGCAATATCCAACTGTCTGGGCAGCAGCAGGAACTCCGCATGCAATCTTTGAATTAGCCTCCGCTGACCTGGAACGGGTGACAAACGGTTTGGTGTGCAAAATCGCCAAATAAATTACATGATCCACATTTATAATCATTAGTCTATGAATACAACACCGCGAAATCTGGAAAAAGCCGCCCTACGCGGCGAACCCTCGTATCTTTGGAGAGATGGTCAACAGCGCAGGCTGGACATGATCCTTTCCGCTGCGGGTGAACGGGTGAAGGGGATCGTTCTTGAAGACGGCTGCGGCGTAGGGATGTATATGCATCATCTGATACCGTTTGCCGGCAATGTGACGGGATTGGATTACGACTATGATCGAGTCCGGGAATCTGCGGCAAGTGGACTAAAGGTGTATCAGGCTGCTGGTGAGCATATCCCATACCCAGATGAGTCAGTGGATCTGGTGATCAGCAATGAAGTCATCGAGCATGTTCAGGATGATCGAATGGCTGTTGAAGAGATGGTTCGGATCCTTAAACCCGGAGGCAGACTTATCCTGTTCTGCCCCAATCGTGGATATCCATTTGAAACCCACGGTCATTACTGGCGAGGAAAATATCACTTTGGGAATACTCCACTGATCAACTACTTACCTTCAAAAATACGGAATATTCTGGCTCCGCATGTACGGGTATATTCCGCAGGTCAGTTGGATCAACTGTTTTTTGGGTTGCCCATAAAGGTTATCAAAAAACATATTATTTTTGGCGGCTATGATAATCTCATTGTCCGGCTGGGAGTGATTGGCAGGTTCATCCGTAAAACCATGCAGCTCATGGAAAAGACACCACTCAAGTGGTTCGGATTGAGTCATTTATGGATAATTGAAAAGCTGACTTAAGAGGGAATTTTTGCTCAAATTAATTATAAAAGCGGTGGGGTCGTCCCCACCGCTTTTTGTTTTGAAGTGGTTAAAAAGGAAGGACGATTCGACCGGTGATCAAAAGACAGAGGCTGCCCAGCACGCAGGTTAAAAGGAAGATCAACAGCATGATGACGAAACGCTGTACGGGGGTAAGTCCGAACATCATATCCCGGGCGGATTTTTCTTCAGCAACAGGCTCTGTATCGAATACAGGTTGATCCATCGCAAAAAATGGCGATGAGTCTTGTGATTCTTGCGGATCCTTCGGTTGTTCGTTGAACACTAGTCACCTCCCAAGATATGAACTAATTATGACTATACCATAAGTTATTCATCGCGCAACCGCAGATGGACATCGCCCACCTGGATGATCTGTACTCCCTCGGATGTCTCCAATACCAACTCGCCATTGCGGTCAACTCCCATGAGAATACCTGAAATGGGCTGGCTAAGGTTTCCGGAAATGAAGACTCCTTGGCCCACAAAAGCAAGATGTTCATTCCAATATTTATAAAATGTTTCAAAAGCAAGCTGGGTTCGCCAATGGATGAACTGCCTGACGATCTCTGCAAGTAGATCAGCCCGCGATGTTCTGGTCAGGGTAAAGTCATCGAGACATGCAGCCGGGAAATTCAACATTTCTGCCGGTGGAATGGAATTGGGCTGGATGTTGACGCCAATTCCCACTACAACACCTGCCAACTTATCCGCAACCCAGTTTGATTCTACCAGGATACCACTCACCTTTTTCCCATGTATAAGAACGTCGTTCGGCCATTTGATCTGAGCAGGTAGATGAAGCAAATGTTCGATCGCGGAGGCTACGGCAATTCCTGCCAATGGAGAGATGAGCTGCGAATACGGGATTTCCTCCGGTCTCAACCGTAGAATTATGGTGAATGCCAATGCTGAACCATGTTCAGTAACCCATTTGCGATCCAGTCTACCACGTCCACTGGTTTGTTCATCAGCGACAACGATGGATAGATCAGGAGCTTCCTGTTCCATCCAGGCCAGCGCATCATCATTTGTTGAACCTGTGGAAGAGTAGTATTTCACCTCTCCAATAGGAAGGTTGGTCAATGGTTGAAGTAAAGGATTAGTGTTCATAATTCTATTGTAGCGAGTAATTTTGGGTTTTGGAATAAAAAAAACTCCCATCATACGATGGGAGTTTAAGTAGGCTCGATAAATTACAGTACTGTAACTTCGGCTGCCTGCAGGCCTTTTTGACCTTTTTCAATTGTGAATTCGACCTTCTGACCTTCTTCGAGGGACCGGTAACCGGTGCTCTGAATTGCGGAGAAGTGAACGAATACATCTGGGCCGGAATCACGGGCAATAAAGCCGTAACCCTTGGTGTTATTGAACCACTTTACAGTACCTACTTCACGTTCTGACATTCTTGCATTCCTTCTTTATTGAATAAAATAAAATTGATTAATAACCGCGTGGACCACCGCCACGACGGTCACCACCACCACGGTTATTTCCAAAACCACCGCGGTTATTTCCGAATCCACCACCACCACCATCACGACGGCCGCCGCCAAAACCACCACCACCGCGGGCGCCTTCTTCACGAGGACGAGCAATGTTTACTTTTAATTCTCGATTCCCCAACTGATATCCATTGAACTGGGTGATTGCTTTCTCGGCTTCTTCCTGAGTTTCCATTTCTACAAATGCAAATCCTTTGGATGAACCGGTCATGCGGTCGATGATAACATCAGCGGTGCTGACGGTACCAGCCTGCGCAAACAATGTTCGCAGGTCTTCTGCTGTAGTGGAATATGGTAAATTCCCTACATATAATTTGGTTCCCATTTACTTTCTCTCTTCTCTGACATGGGGTGGGTCAGGCTCTAAAGTTGCTCGAAGCCTGGAAAACCATTCTTCGGCAATTGCTCATCCGCCTTATAACAAGGCTCTTGGATTATAACACATTAAACCTTTCTTAGTGTCAAGGTATCCCGTACAATATAATCTCCCAATCACTAGCTTGTCTGTAAAATCTCCCTTTACATAGTGGAACCTGGTGAGACCCTTATCGGATCTTCAACAGGATGATTGCATCCAGTGGTGGTAGGGTGATTTGCTTCACATTGTCACCATTGTTTAAGGCAATGTCTTGCCTGCCAGATAATTTCCGAAATTCCTGGTCAAGATCAATGATCTGGACATCAGAGGTGGCGTTCAACAGGACAATCCCATTTTCGAAATCCCTGCGCCAGACGGATTTTCCTTCGCGGATCAACCTGACCTGGTCGATGGATACTGATCCGGTCTGTCCACCAAGACCGAAAAACAATTCTGCATTTGGGTCGTCCTGTACCGATACACCATGGATGGTGTAATCCTGCCAATCGGACGTGACCTGCAGACTGCCGAAATCGACCAGAGTAGCCCACGGGTCATCCACCTGTTGGATCCACATACTGACCTCGTGTGTTTGATCTGATTTCGCTTTGAATAACAATGAATACTCATATCCATCCTGGACGATGATATTTGGATGTGAATAAGATATTTGCCATTCCGTACCCAGGGCTTTTGTAACGATAATACTCGCAACAGAACCATTGACCTGCAGATCCGCTTGATACCCTGCTGTGTCGTCAAACCAGAAAAACCATTCTGCAGGATTTTTAGACAGAGGTATTTCGGCTTTCTCACCTGTATCGATCGTAAAAGCTTCTCCGATCGGCTGCCCCAAATATCCACGACCCAAGCCGCCGCCGTCATATTCATCGAACCAAAGCAGACAGAGAGATCCATGTCCGTTTGTGTTCATCTCATAGCTAAAAAATCCATCGTTCAGAAGAGCTGTTCCCAGACCAAAGCGCATTTTACGATAATCTGGTTTGAAGGATGGGTCGGCGCATGGATTCTGATACGAACCATCTGAGCCAGGCTCTGGACCAGAGTTGTCCTCATAGGTTTCGATCATGGATAGATTAGGCTGTATTGCTTTTTTTATCCATTCAGAATAACTGCCGCTCCAATGATCGGGACCGAAAACCTGCCGATGCCAGTTGGTGCTGAAATTCTCATCCGTAATATCACCGGGGAATCCTTCGAAATTGTTCCCATTCAATAAGGAGTAATTAGGCATTCCCCAGTTGGTCAGGATTAACTTTTCGTTGCCCACCAGATAACGTAGTCCGCTTTCATAGGCTACCAGACCGGCGTTCCAGGTTGAATCAAATTCTGAATAATCGGTTAGCAACCGGTTGGATTGATCCGGATCGATGCTTCTGGCATTTGAATCGGATAACAGCCAACTTTCATTTGGATCAGAGCGATCCAGGAGGATCCCATCCCAGATTGGATCAGACAACAAACTGGCAGCTTGTCTGGAGTTGTATGATGACCACCCTTCCGGGCTTTGGTTTGGATCGATGGAACTTGTAGGAGAGAGTGTGCTCAAGTTCATAACCCACGAGTTTGGCCAGAATGAGATGTGAGCAGCAATTCTGGTGCCTGCAGGATGAGCGGAAGCAGGTCTGACAAATCCACGTTTTACTTGAAGTGTTCTGGTGTTTGGATCGACTTTTTCGATATAGAGGCTTTCACCATCGATGACCGCAGTATCACCTGCAACGAAGAGATTTATGGTTTCCGAACCATTCGAGGACTGGAGATCTGCAACCGGAATGGTCGTCGTGAAGGAGTTGATATTCGTTGTGATCGTGGTGCCCACCTGTGTTAAGAACCACTCAGCGGGTATATCCCGAACATCTGCGTTTTCTTGAGGATCTGCGTTGGGATCGGGGTTGTAACTGAGTTCGCAGGCATTGGTTGAGTTCAAGACGAGAAGGTTTGGATTCAGTTTTTTAAGTTCAGGAATTACCGATTTATCCCAATCACCCAGAATCACCCAATCGTATCGGGCAATATCATCCAATGACTGTTTGGAAGTATCAGGCCACCACATACCCAATCTGGGAAATGGAAAAGAGAATGGCTTCCCGCTATTGGTTGCAGGAACAAAGGTCGGAATAACCTCATCTGTGATCGGTTCACCGGTAGGAAATACAGTATTTTGAGGGGTTTCCGATGGAATATGCGTTGGTGGAATGACAGTGACTGTAGAACATCCTGCCAGCATAGTCAGGATGAAAATGATGAATAGACGTTTTGACATCAGATCATTGGACGGCAGCGAGAGTATCTTTTACTTTTGCCGTGAGTTGGTCTATCGAAAATGGTTTGCAAATATAATCCATACCGCGAGAGATGATGCCACTGATCAAGGGATCACTGTCGCGGGCAGTCAGGAAGATGATTGGTATGCCGGATGTATCAGGAGAACTGCGAAGTTGATCGGCTGCCTCTTCTCCTGTCATGATTGGCATGCGCATATCCATCAGGATCAGACTCGGACTTTCCTGCCGTGCAAGCGCTATTGCATCTGCACCGTTCACAGCGAAAACAACCTCATATCCTGCAAGTTTGAGGGTAAATCCGACAAGATCGCGAATATCTTTTTCATCTTCTGCTACAAGTATCTTTGACATAAACACCCTGAGTGGAATTATAACGATTTCCACAGTTCTGCACAACTTACTGGTCATCACATAATATAAAACATTATCGTCAGATCCTGGAACTTTTTGAAGGCCCCTTTCGTCTTGTATGAAAACACCGGTTTGTTTCGGAGGATGTGATGTTACCTAAATCCACATCCTTCAACAGACCCGGTTTCAATCATCGGAATCATTGATTCAATTCTTTTGTTGTGAAACCTTTTTGTTAAACCTTGTATAGTATAATGACCGAGTTTCAGCCACTGGAGGGAACCTATGTCCGAAGCGCTTGAAGCAACTATTACCGAAGAATTAGCGCCTGATCTGGTAAAACCAACACCGTTTCGTTGGTTGGCTACATTCTGGATCTACCCCAAGAAAACCTTACAAGAAATCCTCACTCACGAAAAGGCAGTATGGTTGGTGCCCTTAATCCTGTTGACCCTTTTGCAGGTTATCAAAAGTGTTGTTGAAGGTCCGATCAGGACCGCCGCGACATTGGCAGCCCAAACTGTTGTCGATCCAAACATGCAACAGTACTTTTCACCCGAGCAAATGGACCAGGTTCAGCAGAGTGCATCGTTCACATCCGGGCCGGTATTTACCGTAGTCTTTCCTGCTGTGGTCGCTATCATTGGTATCTGGTTGGGATGGATCGTTCTGGGCAGCTTACTGCATCTTGTCCTCACCCTGGCGGGAAATCGAAATTCTGCAGTGACATCGCTTAATCTTGCAGCCTGGGCATCACTTCCATTTGCCATCCGTTTCATCGTGCAGATCATCTCAACTCTAGCCACAAAACAATTGGTTTTGTATCCAGGATTGGCTGGTATATGGACCAGTACAAGCGGATTCAGCGGATATCTGACCGTAGTCCGTGGGTTCCTCGATTTGTTCCTGCTGTGGCAAATCATCTTATTGATCATCGGCGCCCGGATCATGGGGAATATCTCCAAAACAAAGGCGACCTTTAGTGTGGCCATCTGCATTGTGATTGTGATCGCTTTACAGGCAGTTCCAGGCGCGATCATGCAAGCAGTATCCGGGATGTCCATCACCCGACCATTCTTCTTTTAATAATGGAAAATTCTTATATTCGATTGGTACAACTTCGGAAAACATTCCGTATGGGGCAGAATGTCGTACACGCGTTGGCAAATTTAACGCTTGACATTCCCCGCGGAAGTTTTACGGTTGTCATGGGACCTTCCGGGTCGGGGAAAAGCACCCTGCTTTACCTTTTGGGAGGCCTGGATACCGCCACTACCGGGAAGATCATTGTTGATGGGCAATCTCTCGATGGGATGGATGAAAACCAGTTAGCCGCTTATCGTAGAAAAATGGTTGGATTCATCTTCCAGTCATTCAATCTGGTGCAGTCCATGAATGCGCAGGAAAACGTGGCATTTCCGATGCGGTTTGCGGGAGTACCACAGAGAAAACGGAAAGAGATGTCGCTCAAACTGCTCGACCAGGTGGGATTGTCACCTCGAGCTCATCACAAACCCTCTGAACTATCAGGTGGACAGCAGCAAAGGGTGGCTATCGCCAGAGCCCTTGTGAACGATCCGCAGTTGATACTGGCGGATGAACCCACCGGCAACCTGGACAGCAGCAGTGGGTTGGGAATCATGCAGGTGCTTTCTGACCTGCACCAACAGGGTAAGACTGTATTGGTGGTTACCCACGATCCTCGTATGCAGCATTTTTCTACACACACGATCTACCTTCTGGATGGAAAAGCGGTGGATCAACAACAATATGAAGAAAGCCAAAAAACCTTATTTGGATAAACGGTGAATGAATGAATAAAAAACTATTTTCGATATCCATGATCGTTATGCTTCTCGTCCTTGCAGTAGGGATGGGTGCAAATCTAAATCCTGTCCTGGCGCAAGATGAAGCTCCTACGGAAGCCCCCCCCACCCAGGAGACCATTCAACCTACAGAGGAATTGCCAACACTGGTCCCAACTGAAGAACAAACAATTGAGGTACCGCTTTTTCAGGTGGATACTGCCACACCTGAACCTGGTTTCAGCCGTCCGATTGTTGTTGTAACCAGTTACAGCGGTGGGAGTAAGAAAATCTCTGCTGGTAAAACTTTCAAAGTTACCATCAATATGAAAAATACTGGTGGAGCACCAGCTTCGAATATTCTTGTTTCCTTTAACTCTGGAGATTTCATCGCGCGAGGATCTGGAGGCGTAAAATCTGTTGCCGATTTGGATGCGGGTGGAACAGTGGCAATCAGTCAAAGTTTGACCGCTGCTGAATCTGTTGAGGGTAAGAAAGTAGCCTATATTACCGCATCCATCAGTTATACCAATGCAGCAGGGGAAGCCTTCAGTGGAGATGCCACCCTGGCTTTCAATGTGGTTAGCGGAGTTGCCTCCAGCGGTGGTGGCGGGTATTATGCTTCTCCAACACCTACTTCAAACAAGAGACCGCAGTTGATCATCTCTGCGTATGAGTCTGATGTCAATCCGCTTCAACCCGGGACCACATTTGCATTGAACCTGGATATCAAGAATGTCGGCATGGCAGATGCGAAAAATGTCACCATGGTAATGGGTGGTGGAAGTGCCAGTAACCCTGGTGGTGAAGGCGGCACACCTGTCCCGGGTGGAGTTGCCGGGTCATCCGGGGAATTCACCAATTTTGCTCCAATTGGAGCATCAAATATCCAACCCATCGGCAACGTTCCCGTTGAAATCACTCAAAAGGCCATCCAGAAACTGATCGTGAACGTGACCACCAACCCGGGCACATATCCGGTTAAGTTTTCATTCCTTTATTCTGATGATAAAGGAAAACAGTATCAGGATGATCAGGTAATCACTCTGTTGGTTTACCGTTTACCCCTGGTGGAGGTCAATTTTTACCGAACTGTCGATCCGCAAATGGTTGGACAACCGGGTACGCTGCCAATCCAGGTGGTAAACCTCAGCCGCAGCACAACCATTTTAGGTAACATGCGCATCACGTCCAATGCCGGAGAGATGACTAACAATGTCATGCTCATCGGAAATCTGGATCCGGGCGGCTACTTCCCGCTGGATGTGAATTTCATTCCTACGTATCCAGGTCCTGCTGAAATACTGGTGACCATTCAATACACCGATGATTTCAACCAACCCCGACAGGAAGAGTTCAAGCTGTCTGTGGATGTTGCTGATGCCCCCGTCATCGATACGCCAGTGGATGCTGGTCCGATCATGCCTGTTCAGGAAACCTTTGGACAAAAGATATTGAGAATCATCAAAGGTCTTTTTGGATTGGATAGCAGCAGGACAAACCCGGAAACCGTTCCATTGACCTCGGAAGGGATAGATGGAGGTGGTAAACCACTTGGCGGTGGAGGTGGTGGTGGAGGCGGAGGGGAAGTCATCCCCGTTCCCGCAAAACCATAAGGTGCAGCCATGAATTTTTTTGATCTAATTCGGCTGGTGGCAGAGAACCTGAACCGCCGTAAAGGCAGGGTGGCTCTCACTGCGATTGGCGTGACCATAGGAACTGCCGCGGTTGTAATCCTTGTATCCTTGGGAGTTGGATTACAGCAAAACTTCACATCCTCGTTGGGCGGAATTGGCGCCTTGACCCAGATCAATGTCTATCCCAATTATGGGGATGGTGGGATGTATTATCCTGGAGCTTTTGTTGGTGGTGGCGGAGGTGGAAGTGGTGGCACGGGTGCTGCCGCAACCCAGATGAAGATGCTGACTCCAAAGTCCATCTCAGATATCCAGGCGATTCCTGGTGTTGTCGCCGTGGTCCCCAGGGATTATTTGCAGGCTGGAGCGAAACTTCAAATCGGCAGGTTGGAATCATACACATCCCTGATCGGGATTGGAATCAAAGATCTTAGCAAGCTGGATTACAAACTGCAGGATGGCACATTGGAATTGGAACCCGGCACTGCCATCATGGGTGCGCCGGTGATGACCACTTTCTGGGATCCAAAACAAAGACCGGGAATGCCTCCTCCCGAAATACCCAATCCTCTTGATTCAAGTGTCAAGCTGGTTGTCTCCAAATGGGATAAGGATGGAAATGAGATCAAAAAGACAATCCCGATCCGTATTGTAGGATTGATCCCGGAAGCAAGGGCGGAATCGGATTATTCGGTTTATATGCTGATCGAAGATATCAATCCGCTCAATGAGTGGACACAAGGAAGAAGGATCAACCGATCCAAAGATGGATACCAACAGTTTGTGGTCACTGTAAGTGATGTAAAAATTGCCCTGGATGTTTCCGAGCAGATCAAGGAACTGGGTTACCAGGCTAATACTCCCCAGGAATTCATACAGGGGATCAACTCATTCTTCCTGATCCTTCAATTTGTGTTCGGTGGTGTAGGTGCTGTTGCGCTGTTGGTGGCAGCGATCGGAATTGCCAATACCATGGCCATGGCTATCCTCGAACGCACCAGGGAAATTGGTCTGATGAAAGCCGTAGGGGCTACCAACCGGGATGTTTTAAGCATCTTTCTGGGTGAAGCGGCTGGAATTGGATTGATTGGCGGTTTGGGTGGAGTTCTGATAGGTTGGGGCGGGGGAGCCGCGTTGAATTTGGTGGTGATGGCTTATCTCAGCAGCCAGGCTGCTCAGAATGGTAGTCCGCCGCCGACACAGGCAGTCTTTACTCCGGTCTGGCTACCCGTTTTTGGACTTGTATTCGCCACCCTGGTGGGATTGCTATCCGGTTTGTATCCAGCATTAAGAGCTGCCACATTACTTCCGGTAAACGCACTGAAGTACGAATAATTAAATTTGCTGACTAAATTCGTCCTGGATTTATGGCGCAGTTGCCAGATAATTCAGGGCGTATTTTGCGTCTGAGTAATTCACATTCTGTTGCAGTGCCTTACGGAATTCCGCTTCCGCTGATACTGGGTCACCCTTGCGGAAGTATCCCCATCCCAACCAGAGATGTGCTTCTTCTGCGGTAGGTGTGATATTTACCGCGTATTTTGCAATGGTGATCAAGTCGTCTGTCCGCAAAGCATTAAAGTAAGCCAGGAATGGACCAAACTGGTACCGCAGCATCCTTTGAGGAAGACCTATATTCCGCGCTTCATCATAGGCTTCGGCAGCACTGCCGTAATCTTCAAAGTACACCAGATTGGATCCCAGATTAAACCAGTGGTAAGCATTCTTTGGCTCAAGAACTGTCATTTCCCTTGCCTTCTTCAGCGCATTTTCGCGATTGGTATCCAAATCCCAATTGTCGCCCATCAATTCTTTGACGGTTTCTTCCATATCCGGCGGATAGATAACGATATAAACATGATTGAATGTCTGCCAGTTGCTTTCCAAATCGGTATAAGAGACTGTTTTATCGGGTCCAAAGAATGTATCCTGGGTCACAAAGGTTTGGGTGGCATCGTTATATCCGCTGATAAAGAGATAATGACCGGCCCATTTGTCATCGTTAGGCCAGTAGGTCTGATCCTGAACGATCCCCGATTCCACCATCACCGGGATACCATTTGCCAGAAACGCTCTGATCAGGCTGAGATCACCGCCCACGCGGTATTCAGTGTTCAGCCAGCCGGCATTATTGCGAGCATAATGAACCAACTCTTCCACATTGATATTGCGGTCTTCACTCTTGGACTTTAATTCGGATGCAATATCCTTCTGGTCGCCTTTCCAGCCGTAGTAATGCAAATATATGGAAAGGGATGCAGGACCGCAATTGTTATTTCCCTGCCGCTCATAGAACGTGGACGCCAATGACGTGGAAGATGGCAACTGAGTCGGTGTGGGAGTGGGTTCCACAGGCACAGACGTGACGACAGCGGCTCGAGTTGCACCGAGTGATGGATCGATCGGTGTCGGTGTGATCGGAATTTCCGTCGGCGCTACTTTGGTAACCGGCAATGGGGTTGGCATCGCAGAGATTGGACTATTCAAAACCCGAAGATAAGTGTAAGCCTCATCGAGCCGCCAGTTGACCCGGCTGCGGATGGGAGGGAGTAGATAAACGCCAATGATAATAACCAGCATACTGGCCATACCAAGCAGCATGGATGTTGTCTTGTTTCTAAGCATTGGCGTAGTATACCACTTTGTCAAATCCGAAAATCTGTAAATAAGATAAGAATTGTATGAAAAGCTGATGGTATAATCGGGCGCATGAAATACCATATATGGACTGAGGGCTGCCAGATGAATGTAGCCGATTCTCACCGTGTTGCCTCCGCGTTGGAAGGATTGGGCTATGAATCAACAAAGCAACCATCCGATGCCGATGTTATTGTCATGAATACCTGTGTGGTTCGTCAATCCGCGGAAGATAAAGCGTACGGCCGATTGAGTTCATTCAAACCGTTGAAATCGCAAAATCCCAACCTGGTGATCAACCTGATGGGATGTCTGGTGGGTGTAAAACCTGACCCTCGATTACTGGCAAGGTTTCCCTATGTGGATGTTTTCTCCGCGCCTTCTGACCCGAAACCACTGGTTGAATACTTACTTCAGAAAAACCACCGTGATCTGGATCTATCTGTAACGCAGCAACGCTTTGCGCTGATGGATGGAGACCTCCCTCTGCCTGGATTTGATCACAGTATGGATGTCAGCGCGTTTTTACCGATCGTGCTGGGTTGCTCCCACGCTTGCACTTATTGCGTGATCCCTTACCGGAGGGGCATCGAGGAAAGCAGACCTTTTGATGTGGTATTAAAAGAAGCTCAGAACCTTGTTGACCAGGGTGTAAAAGAAATCACCCTTCTAGGCCAGATCGTCGATCGATATGGTTTGGACCTGAAGGAAGGTCATGATCTGCCTGCATTATTACGCGAACTCAACCAAATCGATGGATTATTGCGAATCCGTTTTCTGACTTCACACCCCAATTGGATGACCACTGAGTTGCTTGAAACGGTGGCTGAGCTGCCCAAGGTTTGCCCTCACATCGAAGTGCCTGTTCAGGCAGGTGACAATATGGTGTTGGAGAATATGAAACGGGGCTACACCCGGGAAAAATACCGGGAACTTGTGAACCAAATCCGTGCGATCATTCCCGGTGTTTCAATTGCCACGGATATCATCGTTGGTTTCCCTGGCGAAACTGTGGATCAGTTCCAAAACACATACGACCTTTTGGAGGAGCTCCGTCTGGATGTCGCTCATCTTGCTCAGTATTCTCCACGCCCGAATACTGTAGCAACGCGACGGATGGTTGATGACGTTCCGGCTGAAGAGAAATTGCGCAGATTCCGTCTGCTGGAAAACCAGCAGGAACGGATTGTTACAGAGATCCACGCGAAATACCTGAACCAGACAGTGAATGTATTGTTTGAGGAAAAAGTGAAAAACCGCTGGCGGGGACGTACAGAGATGAACAAACTAGTGTTTGTTGAAACGCAGACGGATCTGCGTGGAAAACTTCTGCCAGTTAAGATCGATTGGACCGGTCCCTGGTCTATGATCGGTCAATTAAACGAAATCACCGTTTAATCGTTTCTACAATTCACATTCTGACCGAAATCACAATAGTCACAAATAGGGCACCCGCCGCATAGTGCTTTGCGGGCAGTGCATATCTCTCTTCCCAACCGGATCAGATTCAGGTGCGCAGAGTAATACTGTTCAGGCGGGATGATCTCTTCCATCAAATTATGAGTGTCTTCCACGGATAGTTTGGCAGGTCGTAAACCGATCCTTCCTGTAACGCGATAGATATGCGTATCCACAGGGAATGCGGGCATTCCCAGGGAAAATTGCATCACGATAGCCGCTGTCTTTGGACCGACACCATTGAAACGCAGGAGCCATTTTCGTACTTCTTCACGCGGGAGATCAGCCAGAGATCCAAGATCAAGATTACCTCTTTGAGCAATGATCTCCTGGAGTACTTTTTGAATTCGAGGACCTTTTTGATTTGCCAATCCGGCGGGTTGGATGGCCTTGATCACTTCATTAACCGGAGCCTGGAGAACTTCTTCCCAGGTGGGGAACTTTAATTTCAAAGCATCAAAAGCAACATCACGATTACGGTCATTGGTATTTTGCGAAAGAATGGTTGATATGAGTTCATCGACGGGAGGTAGTGCAACCCGCCAGGTGGGTATGCCATAGACTGCCATCAACCGGGTGAGAACCAGAGCGGCTCGTTTTACGTAGTTAGTATCTACTGCCATTTGGTGAGTTTGAATGCGGAACGGTATTCGCCAACAAGCAGATGCCGGAAGTTGTAGATTGGTCTGGAATCGTAATCTTTCAAAGCCGCACACTCAGATGCGGAGATTGCCCCCATTTGCCGTAACACTTCGATCGCGATCACTGGGCGTGATCGGTTGTCCAGGTCGCCATCCATGACTTTGAACGCGATTCCCAAGCCAGGAGACCCCGCTTCGATCGCATCAGGCATAATGCCCAGACATTGATAACCTTCAGCTCCGGTTTTTGAGATGAACTTACCCGAAGCAAGAGTTAGCAAGGCAGTATCAAAGCGATCAGGTCCTGCGATGACCATTCCCTGCGTGCTCATGGCATGCGTGATCTTTTTGCATGCTTCTTTTCGTGATTGAGACAAATCTACCGGATCACAAAGACGCGCATATCCTATAGCTGCCTCTTCAAGTGAAACAGCGTAGTTGGGAGCGGAGCATCCATCTATTCCAATAAAAATATTTTCAGGTAGCGTGCAGGTCATATCCGAAAAAGTAGCCAAAATCCTTTGTTGAACGGGATGGGATGGATCAATGTAGTTTTCAGAATCGGCATTGATCATTCTTGCCAGTAAAAGCATCCCGGTATGTTTACCTGAGCAGTTGTTGTAATTTTCCGTGAGTTTGGTCCCATCCTGCAGCATTTTCCTGAATGTTGGGGAGTGGTATGGAGGATGAGATCCGCAAAGTAATTGATCCTCTGTGATATTTAGCTTCTGTTGCAGTCGTGAAACAATTTCCACGTGGTGCAGAGTCCCAGAGTGGGACGCACAAATAATGGCGATTTCTTCATTTGTCAGGTGATACTGTTCAACAGCACCGGATTCAATTAGTGGCAATGCCTGAAATGGCTTGGCTGATGATCGCAAATAGGTGATTAGATTTACATCGCCGATCGAAGCGACGACTTGCCCATTCCTGTCAGCTACTGCGATCGCTCCGGAATGAACCGATTCAACCAGTGGTCCCCGGGTTGCTTCAAACAATGTCTTGATAGATTCATCCATATTGTGAGTGTTATTCGTCTATTTCAATGATGGGAATTCTATTCTCACGGCTGTGGATATGGGTCAACCCATACCGTAACCTCTGTGTATATTGAAGAGTCTTTTCAGGCGGGAAGGAGAATGCACCCAATAATTCAGGAATGGAGTTCTCTATCAGTTCAGAATTATTCTTCCCATTGGTGAGTTTTGTAACGATAGGCTGTACCATTTGCAGAAAATTCAATTGTCTGCGGACATCTTCATATGCGATCAATCCATTTCGACCGCTTATGAGGAAATATTCCCGGAATTGAAGTGTAAGCAGCGATTCCAGGTTTTGGATCCACATAGGAATGTCTGCATGGCTGATAAATGGGGGTTGATCCTTAACCACAAAGTCACCAATAAAGATCACTTTTTCTTCAGGGATATGAATCCAGATAGCACCGGTTGCTGATCCTGGCCGATGTTCCAGATGGATGGGATTCGTTCCCCAAAAGATATGCAGTTCATCAGTAAATGAGATCTCAGGGGGACTCCAACGGATCACTCCCAAGTTGGGTAATTGTTCCCATTCAGATCCGGTTTCAGCATTTTGAGCCTTGAAAGTAGTTGGCCGATTCCGAAAGACAAAAGCCATATCTTCATGACCAACAATTGTGCAATCCATGGAGCGTGCACCTAATGTGCGATCTGGATGTGCATCCAGATTGATCAGGATTCGGTCAACACCTCCGCTATGGTTTAGCAAGGCAGATCGCCACGAACGAATGTCATCCTGTCTGAGAGGTGAATCAATTAATATTAATCCATGAGGAGCATTAATTGCCCCTAAAGTAACACCCGGATAACTGTTATCAATAAGAATATTTTGGGTAATTTCCTGCATATTTCTCCATTCACATGGATTGTAACATTACCCCAGTTGTTATGCGATAATTTTTACGGGTAGTGTAAAGTAAAAAGTGCTCCCCTGCTCCAATTTGCTATCAACCCAAATCCTGCCGCCATGTCCACTGACAGCCAAACGGCAAAATGCGAGTCCCAGACCCATCCCTTTAGTAGCGCCGGCCATTTTCAACCTGGAGAATTTGTCAAAGATTCTCTCTTGATCATCCGGTGAGATTCCGGGTCCATTGTCTTTCACCCAGAATAACAATTCCTCCCCTTTTCGTTCAACGCCTACTTCTATCTTTGCTTCAACGGGAGAAAACTTGGTTGCATTTTCGACCAGATTTACAAGCACCCGACGAATCATATCGGAGTCCACCCAGACGGGAGGTAAATCGGCGGTTATGTGACTGCTAAGTACCTGGTTCTTTACTTCAAGAGATGATTGGAGGATATCCATTGCTTCCGCAATCAATGTTGCCGCATCCGCTTCTTTTCGGTTGACAATATTCTGTCCAGCTTCAAGGCGGTAGATATCCAACAAAGAATTCAAGAGTCTTTGGATACGGTCTGATGAACGCATGGCGATATTCAACAGGTTGACTGTTGTATCATCCCGATCTCCGGTGGTCAACGAATTCAAAATATCGAGACTGGCGGTAACATTGGCGAGGGGAGATCGAAGATCATGATAGATCATGGCAATCAGATCGTTACGAAGTGAATCAAGATCGATCCTTTCGCTAATATCACGCAAAACCCATTGGATTGACTCAATTCCACTGAAGGTTACTCTGCGTACACACACCTGTACCGGTGTCTCCCATGAATTTTGTGAATACATTTCTGATTCATAGGTGACCATTCCTGTCGCGGGTAGAAGGATGAAATCCTCACCTAATTTTTGATGGTTCATCCCATGCAGCTTGCTGATGTGCAGGTTCAGGATCTGTTCTTTGGTGTAATGCAGACAGGAACAAGCTTGCTGATTTGCTTCAATAATTTGACCGGTCAGGTCAGTAATCAGAATGGGATCAATATGATTGTCGAATAATTCCGTATAGCGAGTGTTCGTAGCATGCAGTTCTTCGTAGTTTTGTGCATTGTTAATTGCTGTCCCGGCCAGACTACCGATGGCATGTAGAATGGTCCCCGCATCGCTATTGAATTGCTCTCCCTTCGGGTTGATGACCACCAGTACGCCGATCAGTTTCCCTACCGTTGTTACCGGAGCTGCTGCCATTCCACGAATTTCGAATCCTTGCACCTGGTCGATCTCTTCAAGTTCATTGTTCAAACCGATGATGATCTTACCGCTGCTCGCTGCTTTACCGGTGATTCCTTTACCAAACGGGATTCGCACATCCTTCAAAAATTGGGAATTCTCCCCCAGACTTCACGGAATACCAGTTCCTTACTGTCTATGCTGAGAAACGCTAACCCGGCAACTTCAACTCTCAGTGCTTGTACTGTTTGTTCAAGCAGGTGCTTCAATACATCATCCAACTGCAAAGAAGAATTCAGAACGACCGCGTTGTCGATCAAGGCGCTCATCACCCGCGCCCGCTGTTGACTTTCTGCATACAACCTGGCATTCAAGATAGCCAGACCGGCAATATCAGAGATGGATTGTAATAATCCAAGGTGTTCGGAATTAAAATAGTCGACTTCAGGGTGGACAACCGTTAAAACGCCAACCAGTTTTTGATGTGCGACCAGAGGAACGCATAACGCACTTTTCGAACCCGTTTTGGTTGTCTCATCGTCGGGGCGCCTTACCCACCGTTGATCTTCGCGGGTGTCATTGACCATGACGGCTTTATGGTGCCGGATGACCCAACCCGCCATTCCTTTATCAATGGTTTCCTTGATCTGAGTCAGAGTATGTGAGTAGATCTTGTCGCCATAAATGATCGCAGCATCAATTGGTATGGATTGGTCATTCAGAATGACAATACTTCCACGTTCTGCGCCGACATTTGGAACAGCTTGCGTCAATATGCGTTTCAGCAATGGGCGGAGTTCGATCTCATCAGCCAGATCACGGCTGACATGATAGAGAACTTCTAAGGATGATTGAGAGTTGCCTGACTGCATGAAATCACCTGGTTACATATATTTTAGACCACTAGCTGTATTAAACAATAACACACGCTGACTATGTTTGATATTCCCATCACTGAGCAACTTTTTGAACCCGGCATATGTTGCTGCGCCTTCGGGAGAGCACAAGACGCCTTCCATTTTAGCAATGGCTGCTTGGGACACCTGGATCTCATCATCCGTTACTTCCATTGCCACCCCGTGACTGGCCCGGATCAAACTAAGTACTATCTTTCCCGCAAACATGCTTGGGATATTTAACCCGGTCGCATAAGTAAAAGGCGATGCCCAATCAGAGGTTGTTCCCTTGTTTTCTTTAAACGCTTTAACAAGAGGGGCACAACCGTCAGCTTGAATGGCTGCTAGATGTGGGCGCTCCGGACCAATCCATCCCATTTCTTCCAATTCTCCGAAGGCTTTCCACATTCCTACCAACCCAGCACCGTCTCCGGTTGGATAGATGATCCAATCAGGCAGCTTCCAATTAAATTGTTCGCAGATCTCCAGACCAATGGTTTTTTTGCCTTCAACCCTGTACGGTTCCTGGAATGTTGCGAGATTGAACCAGCCAAAGCGCTGACAATCTCCACTGGCTAACCTGCCTGCTTGCTGGATATTCCCATCAACCAGATGCAGATGTGCTCCAAAATCAACAACTTCGCTGCGGTTCGTCAAAGGCGAACTTTTTGGCATATAGATATGAGCGTCGACACCCGCACGGGCTGCGTAGGCTGCAAGAGCACCTGCAGAATTCCCAGACGTTGGAAGGGCAACTACACTGATCCCTAATTCCAAGGCGCGGCAAAGCGCAACACATAATCCTCTGGCTTTAATCGATCCGGTCGGGTTGTTGGCTTCATCCTTCATGAAGAGTTGATCCAACCCCGATTCTTTCCCGGTGTTGGTAAGCTGTAGCAACGGAGTATCTCCCTCGCCTAATGTAAGTCGAAATTGCTCATTGAAAACCGGTAATAATTCTTTCCATCGCCAGAGACCTTTTTGTCTGGCTAACAGGGTTTCTTTACTGATCACATCTTTTGCCAAACACACCCCATAACGGGCGAATAAGGGAGTCTTACAGCTTGGACACACTGAATACTTCTCTTTGTGAGAGTAAACCGTATTGCATTCACTACATTCCAAATGGCTAAGATAACTCGTCATAACACTTCTCCATACTCATCCCCCTGGATACTGGTTGTAATTTCAGGCATCCAACCCTTTCCTCACATCATTACAGCATAGACAATCAGGTTCATCACATAAAAGCGAATCCGGTTTTTCCTGGATCAAATTCTTTACGAAATCTGAGAACACTTTTATTGGGAATGCACGCAGAGGAATTGAACCCAACTCTATTTTATGCTCAATTGCTTCTACCATGGGATTAATTTTTGCAAAACCGCGGGAGCATCCCGGCATGGAAGGACACTCGGCAATTCCGGTTTTGGTCATTGCCCATCGTGTGAATAGTTTTCGTCCAGCTTCTTTTTCTGCCCAATGGATGACGGAATTATTTGAAAGATCTGTTCCAAAGAGAAGTACCCAACCATTCAGCTCAGACAACGCCCGTAAAGGTCCTAGCGGTTCTAGAAGTGTCTGTGTTAATAAAACAGAATCCAAGTTGACCCCAGCAAAAGATAAAACCGGATGATTTCGATCTTTTCCCATCCGGTAGTTTTAGTATGGTTGATGCCAATGGAGATGTGGAAGCATCAGGATGCAGTGAATCTGAGAAAATGCTGGCGAACGCGTTAGTATCCGCGCCTGATCCATACCGTATTCCGTTGTTTTCCAATCCATCCTGCGGTATGACCAATGTGGATGGTGTGAATGCAGGAGTGATAACCTTTTCAGAAAAACTGAAGAGCGCACCAAGTAAAGTCTCCCCTTTACCTCTGACCTGGTTCAAAGCTGCAGGATTGGTGTGGATGATTACAGGCACACCGGTTGGAAATCCGATCCCTTTTAATCCATTAACGATACGCCGGTATGTTTGCACAACCCTCCCGGTAAAAATATAATAATAAGTCAACTTTTCAGGTGGTAATTAATAATTATAGTCTGGAACTTTATCCAGTGGAAATTAGAATTATCATTGGGAATCCTGAAATTACTGGCGGGAAACTATTCTGTTAAAAATATTGTTATTTAATAGGACATCCATCTATCGGATTTGGATTTTGACTATTCAGCAGCATCCCGAAATATGCAGATGGATCAATGGTATTTTGAATTTTCAGTTCATTCAAATAATGTCCATTGCCATCATCTTTTACAATGGATAGGTGGAGATGCACACCAACTGGATTCAATGGATCGCCCGAATAATTCCCTTGATACCCTAAAAGATCACCTGCCTTTATAGGTACTTCATTGGATCCTTTTAGAAACCTGTCTACGATTGTTGAAGTCCCATCAGGCATAGCCAAATGGGTATAGTAGATCCAAATTTGCCTGTCGGGTAAAAGCGGATCTTGAGGTACTCTGACGATGAGGCTGGAAACCCAGCCGGATTCCCTGGTCAGAAATCCATCAGATGCGGCATATACGGGTGTAATCCCCGGTTTCTCACCACCAAAGATATCGATTCCCTGGTGACGGTGAAATGGGCGGAATGAATCATCCCAGTAAAATCCTACATAGCCATCGGATGGGAAAACTAACGGGTACCCATCGCAATGGGTTCCTGCCTTGATCATTGGAAAGGTACTGTGGTTCTCTCCCCGGATGAATTGCATGATTCGAGAGGTTCTGCTACCAGTGAGCACCAGAATCCTGTACGCCCAGTAACCACCAAATATCAGTCCACCTAATACGACTGCAGTGCCTGTGATCAGAATTCCTTTTTTTGGCATGACGCGATTATAACCATTATTTCACTGGTTTTTAGCACAGATGATTACCCCCATCCTGAATATGCAATTTTTGGATTTTTTCAGGTTGAGCACACCTTCTTGACTGACGATTCTATTCCCATTATGATTAATTTAACCCTGGAGGGAATTATGAAAGAAAAAATCCTGATCATCGAAGATGATGAAGCGATCCAAAAACTTCTAAAACGAAGCCTGGCATATGAAGGCTATCAGGTTGAAAGTGCTTTGGAAGGGCAAGGCGGGTTAACCAAAACTCGCGAATGGCATCCTGATCTGGTGATTTTGGATTGGATGCTTCCGGGAATGGATGGACTCGAAGTCTGCCGTCGATTACGGGGAAATGGACCGCTACCTATTTTAATGTTGACAGCAAAAGACACTATTCAAGACCGGGTTCAAGGATTGGATGCTGGTGCAGATGATTATTTAGTCAAACCTTTTGAACTGGATGAGTTGCTGGCCCGTATTCGAGCTTTACTCAGGCGCACGATCCCTGAACGAGTCCCCGTCCTTACTTTCGTAGATTTGACTCTGGATACGTCATCACGGCAAGCAACCAGAACAGGCCGCGAAATACAGTTGACTGCAAAAGAGTACGATCTCCTGGAGCTCTTCATGAGGCATCCACGACAGGTTTTGACTCGTGAAATGATATTCGACCGGGTTTGGGGATACGACTTTGGCGGTGAATCCAATGTTTTGGATGTTTACATCCGGTATCTACGGCAGAAACTGGTCATCAAGGATGAAATCCAATTGATCCATACGATTCGCGGTGTAGGTTACGTCTTAAGAGAAAATCCCTAATGTCTTTGCGGACACAATTGACACTCCAATATGCAGCCCTGGCCGGGGTCATTTTGCTTGTATTTGGAGTTGTCATTTATGGATTGGTCAGCGTGGTTTTAGTTGATCAACTGGATCAGGCAATCAATCAGACTGCACAACAGATCATAGCAAAGGCGAGGGTAAATGCTTTTGGCGATCTGGAAATGGTAGAGCTGCCATCTCTTGAAGTAACTTCCAATGTTTTCGTTCAGGTTTGGACGACGGATAATCGGCTTCAAACATCATCGCCCAACATCAGCCGGCTGGACAAACCGCTTGATCAAACGGGATTGCGAACCACTTCACCGATATTTCGTGACAGCCAGATCAATACTGCCACCCTCAGGGTGTTGACTGTGCCATTAGTGGTCGAGGGGCGAAAGATTGCAATCTTACAGGCAGGCATCAATCGAGGATTGATCAATTCGACACTCAACACCCTGTTCTACTTATTGGCTGCTGCAGTTTTCTTGTTTATGTCCATTTCTGCGTTGGCTGCCTGGTTGAGCACAGGACAAGCGTTAGCACCGCTGGAGCGGGTAACAGAGACCGCATTGAACATAACCCGCGCAGATGACCTTTCCCGGCGGATACCCAATCCCAACAAATCTGAGAATGAGATTGGCATCCTGATTAGACACATTCAACCAGACTTTGAATCGTTTGGAGCAGCTTTTTACTGCCCAAAAACGCTTCATGGCAGATGTCAGCCATGAACTGCGAACTCCTCTGACTGTGATCAAGGGGAATGCCGGGTTACTTCGAAAAATGAAAAAACCCGATGAGGAAGCTCTTTCAAGTATTGAAGAAGAAGTGGATCGTCTCACCAGAATGGTTGGTGATCTACTTCTCCTCGCTCAAGCTGAATCTGGCAAGCTTCCACTAGACCTTAAGAAGGTCGACCTGGATCAGGTCATCACGGATGTCTATCACCAGGTCAATGTACTTTCAGGCGGGAAGGTGGATATCCGCATCGAAAATATTGAGCCATTGCAAGTCCTCGCGGATAAGGACCGGTTGAAACAGGTTTTCTTGAATTTAACTGCAAATGCGATCAAGTACACCCCTCATGGTGGGAAAATCAGCATTGCATTGAAACGAGTTGAAAACCGGGCTCAGGCGATCATCAGTGACACCGGACCGGGTATCCCGGCGGTGGATGTACCACATATCTTCGAGCGGTTCTACCGGGGAGATAAAGCCCGCACCAGAACAAGCGATGGCAGCAGCTTCGGACTTGGGTTGTCGATCGCATTTTGGATCATTAAGAATCACGGTGGGATTATTGAAGTGTACTCAAAAGAAGGTTTGGGAACAACATTCAGTGTATATTTGCCGTTATTGGAAAACTCCACTGGAAACTGATCACTCCTGGTTTAAAGAGGTAACAATTTCCCGATAATCAATCCCAATAATTTAGGGGTTGATTTTTGTTTTCTGATTCGTTATTATCTAATGGTGGTATTACCACCATTAATTATGACAGCCAACAATAAGCCTCCAACCAACCTATCTCTAAAGGAATCATGTCTTGCGACTATAGAAGCCATGATCCTTTCCGGACAGCTCCCATCAGGAGAAAAACTGCTCCCTGAAAGGGATTTTGCCCTCAAACTGGGAGTCAGCAGACCGGTTGTTCATGAAGCATTGGTGGAATTGTCCATAAAAGGTCTGGTAACCATTTCTCCGAGACATGGGGTAACGGTCAATGATTTCCATCAAAATGGTTCCATTTTCTTGCTGAATTCACTACTGACATTTGAAAATTTCAAACTCGATGAGAATGTCTGGGGGGGAATGTTTGATTTCCGCCGATTGATCGAGGGAGAGACTTCCAAATTGGCAGCGATCCATCGCACAGAAGTGGATGTTCAGACCCTCAACAACCTCCTGCTGGAAGAACGGACCATAGACCGTTCTGATCCTTTAAAAGTTAACGATTTTGGATTTCTCATATCATCTGGGGATAGCTCAAATTTCGGGGAACCTGGTTTACCCATTATTGATCAATTCATTTAAAGCCGCTTACACCAGTTATACCCATGCTTTCTTCTTAAATAATCTCGGTTCACATGTCATCGATGAGGTATTCGATTTTCACAGTGATTTAATCCTGGCGATAATAAATTCTTCATCAGACCAATCCAGGCAGATCATGATAGCCATGCTGGATCACGGTCAACGATATTGGAAAGGATGAAAATGCAAACCTCGACTTCAGAAACTCCCCGGTTTAGAATAAAACAGCCCTGTAATCTCTCGCCGCGAATCCAATGGTTGAGAGATTATTATTTCCAGGGTGTAAAACGAAAGTGGAACAATGAATTTACTTCCTGGACGACTGGTACTCCCTGGGACAGCCAGTATCAGGAAATGAGCTATTACATCGTTCCTGAAACATATACCTTCTTCCCGACATTTACCGCCGGATTCAAGCAAACGGCACATCCTGTGAAATTGCATGCGGATTTTTGGCAGTGGAGCCTTCCGGAACGATTGACCTGGTTTGTGCAGGAAGTGATGGTGAATTATTTGCCAAAAGAGATCCTTCCTGGCGACTTGCTTGCCGGTGCAAGATTCAATATCCAAACTTCGCGCTGTTTTACTGAGCAGGAAGCGAAAGAATATGTGCGCAGGGTGAATGGCCCGGGTGGAGCGAGAAAAGCCCTTTTATGGCTTCACAATCATGGTTATGGCAATGCAGGTGCTACCAGCGGACATCTGGTCCCGGATTATAAACGTGTGGTTGAAGAAGGCTGGCAGGGAATCCATTCCGAACTTGAACAGTTCTATTCCCGCCTTGATAAATCTGAACAAAGCGGATCACAAGGTGCTCAGTTGCGTGCGATGATGACCGCTGCCTGCATGCCCAGAGATGTTGCTGCTGGTTATCGCGAGTTATGTCTCGAGCTTTCCCTCTCGGAGAATGATCAGGTGCGAAAATCGGAATTACAACAGATGGTTGACCAACTGGAAAGGGTTCCCTGGCAGCCGCCGTCAACATTTTGGGAAGCCGTACAGTCCCTATGGTTGACGCACATGCTCGTCATGAGTGAAGAAAACTATCCAGGTCCCGGAACTTCTTTTGGAAGAATAGATCAATATCTATATCCCCTCTGGCAAAAATCGCTGGATGAAGGAATGGAAAGGGAGTTCGGGAAGGAAATTCTCAAGTGTCTCTGGTTCCACTGTAACACTGCCTACGACGCCATGATTCGCACCAATGGCAACCAGGGGATCACCGCCGGATTTGGGCAACTGATCACACTCTCGGGCTTGGGTCCCGATGGGATGGATATGACCAATGATCTCACTTATGCGATATTGGAAGTCATTGACGAAATGTCACCGATCCTGGAACCGAAACCCAATGTCCGCCTGCATCGGGGATCTCCCGGCAAGTTAATGGACAAGGTTGTGGAGATGATCGCATCCAGCCAGGGAGCTCCTTTCCTGCTTAATTTTGATGAGAGGTCCATGGCCGGGATGATGCTAGAAGCCCGAAAGAGCGGGGTTGAGCACCTGATCAATGAAAAAAATGTATTTGATTATGCCCCGGTTGGTTGTCTTGAGAATACCATGGCAGGGAATGACCGCTCGGGCACCGTGGATGTCAATCTCAATTTGTTCAAAGCAGTTGAACTGGCTTTAACAGGCGGATTTGATCTGCTTCCACACGTTGATGCCATGACTGGGATTGCAGAGAAGATTGTCAGGTCAGGTCCCGATACTGGTGATGCACGGCTGTTTACCACTTGGGAGCAGTTCTGGAAATCTTATTTGGAACAGACAAGATTCATCATCCAAAAAGCTTTTGAGGTTTACGACACAACCGATACGATCCGGGCTAAATTTGCCCCAACTCCCTATTTATCCTGCCTTGTTCGCGGATGTGCCGAACAGGGAGTGGATGTGAATGCCGGGGGAGCCCAATTAAAGTTTGTGACCATTGAAGCGGTCACTTATGCCACGACTGTCGATTCGCTGCTGGCTATCAAGTATCTTGTCTTTGACAAAAAGCATTGTTCCATGGCGGAACTAATAAACGCACTCAAATCAAATTGGGTAGGCCATGAACTCCTTCAGTCGTACGCGTTGAATAAGACGCCAAAGTATGGACGGGACGATGACCAGGCGGATGCCATGGCTAAGCAAGTCATGGACTTTTGGACAGAAGAAACCTGGCGGTATAGGACCACGGTTACCGGACGACAATTCCGCCCGGGCATGTTGAGTTGGAATTACTGGATTGCATATGGATTTATCCTCCCGGCCAGTCCGGATGGAAGGCCTAAAGGGAAGTTCCTCTCCAATGCGATCTGCCCTTCCAATGGAGCGGATATCAACGGTCCAACCGCGAATGCCAACTCAGTCGGAAAGGTATTGGGAGGTAAAGCAGCGGATGGGAAAGGCGATTGGCTTGATTATTACAATCTGTTGCCCAATGGGGCCAGCCATACCATGACATTCAATCCATCCATTTTAAGAGATCCGGAACACTGTGAAAAATTCAAAGCATTCCTGAAAGGATATATTGAGAATGGCGGGACCGCTTTGCAGATCAATATCCTGAATGCAGACCTGCTACGCGATGCGCAAAATCATCCTGAAGAGTACCGCCATCTTTTAGTTCGGGTAACAGGATACAACGCGTATTTCACGGCCATTGGCAGGGAACTTCAAAATGAGATCATCGCCAGGGAAAGTCATCTGATGGGTTGAGGTTGATGTGATCATAGCTTATCAAACTATCGGGAAGATCCTGCATTTGCAACGGCTATCCACAGAAGATGGGCCGGGTCTGCGGACGACGATCTTTTACAAGGGATGTCCGCTGTCATGTGCGTGGTGTCACAACCCTGAAAGTATCCGCTGTGAAAACCAGATCCAATGGATGGAGAACCGATGTATCGGATGCAATACTTGTATCAAAATCTGTCCAAAGGGGAGCCTTGCCAGAAATACTGATGGAATTCAAATAGACGGAAAAACCTGCACTCTCTGTGGGGAATGCATCGATGCCTGCCCAGGGAACTCCCTTGAAATACTGGGGAAACAGATCAGTATCTCCGAACTGGTTTTTGAAGTCGCGAAAGATAAAGCATATTTTGACCAATCAAAAGGTGGGGTTACTTTATCCGGTGGAGAGCCAACACTACAACCCTCATTTACCCTGGGATTGTTGCAGGAATTCAAAGTGGCTGGTATCTCCACGGCATTGGATACCTGTGGATTATGCTCCCGGGATACTTTGAGCAGCATTTTGCCGTACACAGATACGGTCCTTTTCGATCTCAAGATAATGGATGAAGATCAGCATCTGAAATGGACTGGACAATCCAATCGGATCATCCTGGACAACTTGGTATGGTTGGTTGACGAGATTCGAAAAATGCCTCTCCCGGTGGAATTATGGGTTCGAACTCCATTGATCCCCGGCGCAACAGATTCGTCTGAGAACATATCCGCAATCGGTAATTTCCTGGGCAACCATGCAGGAGATACCATCGCGCGGTGGGAATTATGCGCATTCAACAACTTATGCCAGGATAAATATCGCCGTCTAGGGATGGACTGGCTTTTTGAAGATACTTCATTAATGAAAAAGAAGGATTTGGATAGAATCGGCAATGTAGCCAGACAAAACGGATTTCCGCCTGAAAAGGTATTCATCACAGGCGCAAGCAAAGTGGAGGATGAAAAATGACCATGATGAAAGAATTTTCTCCTGAAGATATGAAAGCACATGCAGCCGAAATGAAAGTAGGTTTGGTGGCGACCGTCAATCTACAGGGACAACCACATATCACCCTGATATCCACCTTGAGAGGATATTCCCCCACAAAGATGGTCTGGGGACAATTTGCCGAGGGTTTGAGCAAGGACAACATCCTGCAGAATCCCAAAACTGGCTGGCTTATCTTATCTCTGGATAAGTTCTGCTGGCGAGGTAAAGCTTTATTTACGCATACATCCAACAGCGGACCAGAATATGATTTCTTCAACAACACACCGCTGTTCAGATATAACTCCTATTTTGGTATCCACCGGATATATTACATGGACTTGCTGGAGCAAACTGGTAAGATCCCCCTGCCAATGGGGAGTATCATCTCGGCTGAAATCAAATCAATCATCGCACGGACCCTATCTCCAGCGAAAAGTAAATTACTGATTTTAAATAATTGGACAAAAAGTTTGATCGACAAACTGGATAATCTAAAGTTCCTGTCATATATCGGCGAAGATGGATTTCCATTGATCATTCCGATGATTCAAGCGCAAACCAACGGATCTGACCGGATCATTTTTTCAGGTGGAGCCTATGGAGATGAGCTTGTCCGCATACCGCAAGGTGCTTCCCTGGCATTTTTCTGTATGTCCTTCGCCATGGAAGATGTGGTTGTTCGAGGAACTTTCCTGGGATTGAAACGGAAAGCCGGTTTACAATGCGGTGAAATGGATATTGAATGGGTTTACAGTCCCATGCCTCCGGTTGCCGGGCAGGTTTATCCTCCTACTGAATTGTCCCCCGTGTTAGAGTTTTAGCTTACCCGACGGGTCTCCTTGACGCGATCTTCAAATCCTGATAGACTTGGCTCTCGTTATGCTATTTCGCAAACGCAGATATTCAAACCTTGCCTTGATGGAATGGGTTTGGTATAATGCAATGCGCGATTGAGGCAGTTTAACAATAGATGCCGACGTAGCTCAAACGGCAGAGCAACCGCCTTGTAAGTGGTAGGTTATGGGTTCGATTCCCATCGTCGGCTCAGGCTTGAATATCAGCCAGATCGTATGTTGACCCGCTTCAACCGGGCTGATAAAATTGAATAGCGGGCGGATACCCAAGTGGACAACGGGGACTGACTGTAAATCAGTTGGCAGACGCCTTCGGAGGTTCGAATCCTTCTCCGCCCACCTTTTTAGTCTGGCAGCCACGAAGTTTAGCGCCAGACTAAAAAAACTGACAGATGCCCTCATAGCTCAGTCGGTAGAGCACGTTCTTGGTAAGAACGGGGTCATGGGTTCGAATCCCATTGAGGGCTCTTGCTACCGGAATGGAACTTTATTAGTAGTCAGAAGGAGATTGCAAGATGGCGAAGCAAAAATTTGAACGGAACAAACCGCATCTGAACGTAGGGACGATGGGCCACATCGACCACGGTAAGACGACCCTGACAGCTGCGATCACGAAATACTCGCAGTTCCTGGGGAAGGCGCAGTACCGAGCCTATGATTCAATTGACAATGCCCCGGAAGAGAAAGCGCGCGGCATTACCATTAACATTGCACACGTGGAATACGAGACGGAAAAGCGTCACTATGCCCACGTGGACATGCCCGGACACCGTGACTACATCAAGAACATGATCACCGGGGCGGCGCAGGTGGACGGAGCCATCCTGGTGGTGGCAGCCCCCGACGGACCGATGCCGCAGACACGAGAACACGTACTGCTGGCACGCCAGGTGGAAGTGCCGAGCATCGTGGTGTACTTGAACAAGATCGACCAGATGGACGATCCGGAACTGTTGGAACTGGTGGAACTGGAACTGCGTGAACTGCTGACCAGCTACAACTTCCCCGGAGACACACCCCGATCGTGCGCGGCTCCGCGCTGAAGGCGTTGGAAAGCACCAGCACCGATCCGAATGCCCCGGAATACGCCAGCATCAAAGAACTGCTGCGGGTGGTGGACGAATACATCCCCGAACCAGTGCGCGAGACCGGACAAACCCTTCATGATGCCGATCGAAGACGTGTTCTCGATCAAGGGACGCGGCACCGTGGTGACCGGTCGTATGGACCGTGGCATCGTGAAAGTGGGTGACCCGGCCGAGATCGTCGGACTGCAGGAAAAGAGCCTGTCCACGGTGGTGACCGGTGTGGAAATGTTCCACAAGATGCTGGATCAGGGCATGGCAGGAGACAACCTGGGGCTGCTGCTGCGCGGCATTGAGCGCACGGATGTCGAGCGCGGCCTGGTCATAGCCAAGCCGGGATCGATCACACCGCACAAGAAATTCCTGAGCGCAAGTGTACGTGCTGAAGAAGGAAGAAGGTGGACGACACAAGGCATTCTTCACCGGATACCGTCCGCAGTTCTATATCAACACCATGGACGTCACCGGCAACATCAAGTCTACCCGAAGGGGTCGAGATGGTCATGCCCGGGAGATAACATCAACCTGGAAGTGGAATTGATCGTACCGGTTGCGTTGGAACAAGGTTCCAAGTTCGCTATTCGTGAAGGTGGTCTGACGGTTGGCGCCGGTGTGATCACTAAGATTCTGGACTAATCACTGACAAAATAGACGGAGCCTGGCGCGCAGGTGACAGGCTCCTTAAAGAGTGTGAAATGGCTTCAAAAAAGAAAGATATTCGCCCGGTAATTACCCTGGCATGCAATGAATGTAAAGAACGGAATTACACGACTGAAAAGAACAGGCGTAATGATCCGGGCCGCATGGAGCTGCAGAAGTATTGCTCCCACTGCCGAAAACATACTGGGCATCGCGAAACAAAGTAACGTTTCGATCATGATCAACATCACCGGGACGGTGTCATGTTGATCAATTTAGGTCAGTAGCTCAATTGGCAGAGCGCCTGTCTCCAAAACAGGAGGTTGTGGGTTCAATTCCTGCCTGACCTGCCAGAAAAGGAAACGCCGTCTAACCATGGCGGCGTTTTAGCCGTAAAAAAAACAGAGCGCTCGGTGTGAACTCTTCATCTTGAAGGGGTCGAGAAGGAGAACTAAGTGGCAGATAAAATTGAAAAAGTGAAAGAACCAAATGCCATCCAACGTTTCGTACGTGAGACTGTTGGTGAATTACGGAAAGTAAATTGGCCAACTACCAAGGAAGCCTGGCACTTGACCCGTATAGTGTTATTAGTATTGGCGCTGATGAGTATTCTCCTCGGCTCACTTGATTTTGTCTTCTCGAAAATAATCGAGCTGATCGTTATATAACGGTCCATTGCTTACCTACCGGTAAGAGGAGCGTACTGCATGAAAGCGCAGAAAAAACTGCCAGAACAGCCGATAGAACCAGAAGAGCCTTCAGAGGTTACCAAATCTGATGCGCCTGGTGTTCCGCTTAGTATGGATGCGCCAGCAGCACAGGAACTGACTATTGGTGAATATATTGAACAGACCGGCGATAAACGTGCCTGGTATGTGATTCACTGCTATTCAGGGTATGAGAACAAAGTTCGCCATAACCTTGAACAACGTATAGAGACCATGGGAATGAAGGATCGAATTTTCGATGTTGTCATTCCAACCCAGGAAGAGATCGAAGTAAAAGACGGGAAACGAAAAACCGTGGAACGACATGTCTTCCCTGGTTATGTCCTTGTGAATATGATCCTTTCCGAAGAATCATGGTATGTCGTCAGGAATACCCCCGGTGTGACCGGATTTGTAGGAATGGGTAACGAACCCACACCACTGCGTCCGGAAGAAGTTCAGCAGATCCTTCGCCGAATGGAAGCCGAAGCGCCTGTGGTCAAGGTCACCTTCAAAATTGGTGAACGTGTCCGAATTGTGGATGGTCCATTCAACGATTTCCGCGGCAGTGTGGCGGAGATCGATATGGAACGAACCAAAGTCCGCGTAATGGTTAATTTCTTTGGTCGTGAGACCCCGGTTGAGTTGGATTTCCTACAGGTTGAACGCGCGTAACCGGTAATTATTTTGGTAATAACAGCCAAAAATGGCTGAAAAGGTGGAAGGGTTTACCTCAAAAAGCCCGCTAATACCACAAAGGAGTGAAAAGTGGCTAAGAAACTTAAAGCAATTGTCAAGTTGAACATCAATGCTGGAAAGGCCAATCCAGCGCCCCCGATCGGTCCCGCATTAGCCGGTCATGGTATCAATATTATGGCCTTCTGCAAGGAATACAATGCCCGCACGATGAATCGTCCCGGCGAAGTACTTCCTGCGGAAATTTCCATCTTTACGGATGGTTCCTTCACATTCGTACTCAAATCTCCTCCCGCCGCGATTCTTCTAGCAAAAGCGGCCGGTGTTGAACGCGGATCCGCCGAACCCAACCGAACCAAAGTCGGCAAGGTAACCCGCGCTCAGGTCAAAGAGATCGCTGAGTTGAAATACAAAGATATGAATGCCAACGATATTGAAGCAGCAATGAAACAGATCGAAGGCACCGCCCGAAATATGGGCATTAACGTAGAAAAATAACCCCTGTGGGAGGGTTGAAAAACCCGCCAGAACCACCAAGGAGTGGAAATGTCTAAACACGGTAAGAATTACAACGCTGCAAAAGCGAAAGTTGATATTGATAAAGGCTATAGCCCCAAAGAAGCTGTAGACCTGGTCAAGGATACCTCCTTCACCAAATTCGACGCGACAGTTGAAGTTCACCTGCGCATGGGGTTAGACCCGCGCCAGGCTGACCAGATGGTCCGTGATGTGGTTGTTCTCCCCAATGGTCTCGGTAAGACAGTCCGCGTACTGGTATTTGCGGAAGGCGAAGCCGCCGCAAAAGCCAAAGCCGCAGGTGCAGATTTCATCGTTGATAACGACGAGATGGTGAACAAAATCCTCGGCGGTTGGACAGATTTCGATGTCGCCATGGCCACCCCAGATATGATGGGAAAAGTTGGTAAATTGGGACGTGTATTAGGCCCCCGTGGTTTGATGCCAAACCCCAAAGCCGGCACAGTCGCTCCAGGTGATGATTTGCCCCGCGTGATCGAAGAAGCCAAGGCTGGTCGTGTGGAATTCCGTTTGGATAAGACCGCTAACATCCACGCACCAATTGGGAAAGTTTCTTTCACCGCAGAAAAACTGTTTGAGAACTTTGCTGCATTGATGGAAGCAATCCGCAAGGCAAAGCCATCAGCCTCCAAAGGTTTGTATATCAAGCATGTCACCCTTAGCTCTACCATGGGTCCTGGCATCAATGTCGACCTGGATCAATCCCAGGCAATGACACCCAAGGCAGAATAGGGTATAATTTTCGTCGCGAATTGAATATTTCTTCGCCAAAGACAGCCGGCGCCTGAAAAGGCTTAATGAACTGCCAGCCGAGGTGAGACTTGAAGATCAATGGATCTGGCCTGGAAACAGGCAGGAAGTCTTTGCCCGGTTGGAATGAACCAGGCAAAGACTTTTTTTATGATCTGAATAACGGAAGGAGGTGAATTAACATTGGCATTTTCAAAGCAGCATAAATCAGTAATGCAGGAACAATATCAGGGTTGGTTGGATAAAAGCCAGGCCATGATCGTTGTTGAATACTCCGGGTTGAATATGAAAGCCATCGATGCAGTTCGCGCGAAAGCTCGTGAAGCAGGTGGTGAGGTGCATGTCGTCAAAAATACACTCATGCGTAACGTATTCAAAGCCAAAGGATTGGACGCAGAGACTAAATTGTGGGAAGGTTCCACAGCCGTAGGTTTTGCCTTCAGCGATCCCCCGGCGATGGCGAAAGCCATGTCTGATTTTGCAAAGGGTAACGAATTCTTCAAAGTGAAGGGTGGTTTCCTTGGCAATCAGGTTATGGACACTGCGCAGATCAAAGCGTTGGGCGATCTTCCACCGCTTCCCATTATGCGTGCAACCCTGTTGGGCGTATTACAAGCTCCCGCCAGCAAACTGGTCCGCACACTTGCAGAACCAGCTCGCGGATTGGCTTCAGTTGTTCGAGCGTACTCTGAAAAGACTGCGTAATCGATTTACTTCATATCTAACTCATGTACTTATTTCGCAAGGAGAATTGAAATGGCAGATTTAACCAAACTCGTAGATGAACTCAGCAAGCTTTCCGTTTTGGAAGCCGCTGAACTCGTCAAAGCCCTCGAAGAAAAATGGGGCGTTTCCGCCGCCGCTCCTGTAGCCGTTGCCGCCGCCGCTGGTGGTGCAGTAGCCGCAGAGCCAGTTGAAGAAAAGACCGAATTTGATGTCGTCATCAAAGACGCTGGTCCCAAGAAGATCGAAGTCATTAAGGTCATTCGTCAGCTCACTAATATGGGCCTCGTCGAAGCCAAAACCATGGCCGAAACCGCTGGCACCAAGATCCTGGCCGCAGTTGCCAAAGAAGCAGCTACCGATGCCAAGAAAAAGCTTGAAGAAGCCGGCGCAGTCATCGAGATCGCGTAGTATTCTTTTCAGCGAACTTACAAGACCTCGTGAGTAATCACGAGGTCTTGTGTTATTGCGGATGGCATGGACTATAATTGATGCTTGAGAAAAAAATCGTGGTCGTTCTTCTAATTTATTTTCTTATTGGGGATAAATAAAATGATTGCTTTTTTTGAAAATTTTTCACCGATTATCCAGGCATTAATAGCAGGAATGTTTACCTGGGGTGTGACAGCTTTAGGTGCTTCCGTTGTGTTCTTTAATAAAAAAGTAAACAAGAGATTATTAAACGCCATGCTCGGATTTGCAGCAGGCGTGATGATTGCTGCAAGCTGCTGGTCATTGCTTGTTCCATCCATCGAACTGTCTAGCGATCTGGGAATGCAACCATGGTTGCCACCAGTAATTGGTTTTCTGCTAGGTGGAGCATTTCTATTTTTAATCGATAAAATTCTACCGCACCTGAATATTGGCTTTGATACCAGTGAAACTGAAGGAATCAAAACCCAATGGCAACGCTCAATCTTGCTGGTACTGGCAATTACACTCCACAATTTTCCTGAAGGGCTTGCTGTTGGAGTAGCATTCGGTGCCATTTCAGCAGGAGTTCCATCAGCTTCATTAGCTGGGGCTATCGCCCTTGCGATTGGAATCGGGTTACAGAACTTTCCAGAAGGCCTGGCAGTCTCGGTTCCTCTGCGGGGTGAGGGTTTATCGCGTACACGGGCGTTTCTGTATGGTCAAGCATCCGCATTGGTAGAACCAATTGCGGCCGTGATTGGGGCTGCAGCAGTTGTTTCCATGCGGTCTATGTTACCTTATGCACTTTCCTTTGCTGCAGGAGCAATGATCTATGTTGTGGTTGAGGAATTGATCCCGGAATCGCAGCGTGGTGAAAGTACCGATATCGCCACGCTGGGTGCAATGGGCGGATTTGCCATCATGATGCTGCTTGATGTAGCATTAGGTTAATCAGCTATTCCAAAATTATCGGTAGATCTCCGGCTACTTCGATACACCATCCGATATCTTTTAATTGGTATTTCCCTTTATAGTATTGCTTTTCCTGATTAATCCGAATTGAACGATTAAATAGGTCATCAGCTTGGAGACCAGACAAAATCCGAATATTCTGCGCACCTGCGGAATATAGCAATCTGGCAAAAACTGGACCTACATACCCTGCTCTTGAGAGGTCTGAGAGACAAGCAAGTTCATGGATCAAATCCAGGGGAATCCCAGTGGTTGTAGATAATCTCGCGCGTAACTTTTCGGTGCAGGCATTTTCTAATAACTGCATTGTGTTCTTAATACCTACTTGAGCTAGCTTTTGAATAATTATTGCATCAACATCCGGGAACAGAACTAATAGGTTAGGTTTTGGGCGATATATACCAATATGTCGAATGAGAATTTCAAGATAGTTTTTTGGGATGCCATTCTCAAGAGCAAAATGCTCCAACCTCTTTTTATTACCCAGTTTTTGTGAAAGGATCTCCAGGTTCGCAATCCCATTCTGGTCCAGAATGGTGAACCGCTGGTTGATCTCTTCAAGTAATACTTGATGGCTGGGAATTAGAATGGAATGTTGAAGTCTGTATTTCAACTTTTCCAGTTTGAACAGGCGCAAGTCTTGATAATACTGGATCGTCATTTCCCCCGCAAATCAGAAAATCAAGCTACCAATGCCATCCTGCGGACAACCATGAGGACTTTCCCTTGAACTTGAACAGTCCGCGGATCATCGATGATGATTGGCATCATGGTTTTGTTGGCTGGCTGCAAGCGGATCTTATTGCCTTCTTTGTAGAAATATTTCAGGGTGGTTTCATCCCGGTCGAGTAACCAGACTGCCACCATTTCCCCGTTATGCGCTTCGTTCACTTTGCGCATGATGATGATATCGCCTTCATTGACCATGGCATCGATCATCGAGTCACCCTGGACTTCAAGAGCGAACAGATCATCGGATTTCTCACGGGCAGGGATCATACTGCGGGCAATGGTGATCGCGGATTCGGGATCGAAATACGCCAGGTCTGATGCGGGTACAGGCATGGGCAAACCAGCTACGATACGGCCAACAACCGGAACGCGCAGGAATTCGTCTATGCTCTCAATTACGGGCTTGATCTTTTCATCGACGATCTTATCAACAGCACTCTTAAGCAAGGTAATCCCACGGGAGATATTCTTCTCACGTTTGATATATCCCCACTTTTCCAACTGGTCCAGATAGTAATTCACCACTGATGTCGAAGAGATTTCCGTCTCGTCGCAAATTTCACGGATCGCGGGTGGAAAACCGTATTGTTTTTGATAGCTTTCCATATACGCTAAGATCTTCTGATGTCGTATACCCAATCCCTGTGATCTTTTAACCATCGGAACCTCCAACCTTGTTCTAAAAAGTACAAATGTTCTATAAACCTTTATACACGAACATTTGTTCCCTGTCAAGTGGGTTAGCGGGGAAAATCTTTCAGTTATAAGTTACAATTATTCCATACTTGAATTTGAGGATAGGCTTGTGAACTTTCAGAGAATCTGCGTGGTGGGTTTGGGGTACATCGGATTACCCACTGCGGCGACATTTGCCGCGAATGGACAACAAGTACTGGGTGTTGATATCAACCCGGATATATTAGCCAAATTGAAGAGGGGCGAACTTCATATCGTTGAACCTGGTTTGCTGGAGGTATTCCAGCAGGCAGTTAATTCGGGCAACTTGACATTCGGAAAAGAGCCGGAACCTTGCGATGCGTTCATCATAGCGGTTCCAACCCCGTTCAAAGATGGCAAGCTGGCGGATATGAGATTTGTGATATCCGCTGCTGAATCGATACTCCCGCACCTCAAACGTGGAAACCTGGTCGTGCTGGAATCCACCTCACCGCCTTTGACCACACTGAATCTGCTTAAGCCGATCCTGGAACGAAACGGATTGACCGCGGGCAAGGATTTCTTCCTGGCGTATTCACCTGAACGTGTCCTACCCGGTCAGATCCTGCGGGAATTGGTTGAAAATGCCCGGGTGATCGGAGGGGTGAACCAACTTTCCGCTGAAGTGGGAAAATCCCTGTATGGGAAGTTTGTTAAAGGTGAGATTGTAATCACCGATGCAACCACCGCAGAGATGGTCAAGTTGATGGAGAATACCTACCGGGATATCAGCATCGCTGCGGCTAACGAATTTTCCCGTCTGGCAGACCGGTTTGGCGTGGATGTTTGGGAAGCGATCCAGATTGCCAACCGCCATCCGCGGATCAAGATCCTTAATCCGGGTCCCGGTGTAGGCGGACACTGCATCAGTGTCGATCCCTGGTTTTTTGTAGAATCCGCGCCTGACCTGACCCATCTGATCCTATCCTCCCGTCAGGTGAATGACTCTCAGCCGGCATTTGTGGTGGATTGGATCAAGCGAATATTTGGAGACGTGAAAGATAAAAATATTCTGGCTTTGGGATTGAGTTACAAACCGGATGTGGATGATTTCCGGGAAAGCCCGGCTGTAGAAGTTGTCCATTTATTACATCAGCAGGGCGCAGTGATCACCGCTTATGATCCCTATGTCAACGGTCACGTGATCAAGGGTGTCAACCTGGCGGAACATCTACAAGAGGCGGTTCATCGAGCTGATGCCATCTTGATTCTCGTGGGGCATAAGGAATTCTTCCAGCCTGAGCTTGCCGGTCTTATAGACAGCAAGATCGTCTTTGATACTGTCAATATGACACAATCTGCGGGATGGCAGAATTCCAGAGCGACCATCCACAGGCTGGGCAATGGAAAATCGGAATAAGCGATCATGAAACCAGTCAAACCATTAAGAGTGATGGTAGTGTTTGGCACCCGTCCCGAAGCCGTAAAAATGGCACCGGTCATCAGGCAGCTCCAACAAACTCAAGGCATTCAGACTGTGGTTTGTGTCACTGCCCAACATCGCGAGATGTTGGATCAGGTGCTGCGTGTCTTCGAGATCAAGCCCAATGTGGATCTGGACCTGATGAAGCCCGATCAGACGCTGGCAAAGATGAGCGCTGAAGTATTCACTCATCTGGATCCGGTATTGGCACAATATAAACCGGATTGGGTTCTGGTTCAGGGAGATACCACCACGGTCATGGCTGCATCCATCTGCGCATATTATCGTGGAATTAAGGTGGGGCATGTCGAAGCCGGATTGAGAACCTACGACAAATGGCAGCCTTTCCCCGAAGAGATCAACCGTAAGATCGCCGGCGTGGTGGCAGATTTGCACTTTGCTCCAACAGAACAAAACCGGCAGAACCTTCTGCGTGAAGGCGTTCCTGACGAGCAGATCGTGATCACCGGCAATCCGGTCATCGATGCTTTGAAGTGGATCACCAGCTTTCCCGAACCCGAAGAGATCACTACTCTGCTTAAGAAAATTGGTATTGGTCAAACCAGTTCAAAACGGATGGTACTGGTCACTGCCCATCGCCGCGAAAACTTCGGCCAACCTCTTGAGCAGATCTGCACCGCATTAAGCATGCTGGCAGACCACTACCGCGGAGAGGTCCAGTTTGTTTATCCGGTCCATCTGAATCCCAATGTGCACGGACCGGTTCACCTGCTTTTGGGAAAGAATCTGAACATCACTTTAATGCCTCCTTTGGATTATCTCCCGTTGGTACATTTGATGAAACATGCCACCCTCATCCTCACCGACTCTGGCGGAATTCAGGAGGAAGCCCCCGGATTGGGCAAGCCGGTTCTGGTGCTGCGAGAAGTCACCGAAAGACCGGAAGGTGTGACAGCCGGGACGTTAAAATTGGTTGGTACAGACACCGACACCATCGTCAACGAAACCAGGCGCTCTACTGGATGACAAAGCAGCTTACGATCAGATGTCGGGAGCGGTCAACCCATTTGGGGACGGCACCGCCGCGCAAAAGATTGTTGAAGCATTACTTGCGACCAGACAAAAAAGGGGATGACATTGTCTGTCAACCTGTCAAAAACGGTTATCGGCATCATCCCTGATCTGCAGGGACTGGGCGGACCGTCCTCATTTCATCAAAAATTCATCGCAGGGTTGGATGCGCAGAATATCGAATCCACCCATGACCTGACTCGTTCGGATCTGTCGGCTGTTCTGGTGATCGCCGGCAGCAGGCATCTCAATCTGCTGCGGAATGTCCGCAATCGCGAAATCCCCATCATCCAGCGTCTGGACGGCTTGAATTGGGTTCACCGCCTTCGTTATACCGGCGTCAAGCATTTCCTGCGTTCAGAGGTGAACAACTGGATCCTGCGCACCATCCGCGACAGTATTGCCAACAAGATCGTCTATCAGAGTCGATTCTCGAAAAGTTGGTGGGAGACCCGCTTTGGTTCCGCGAAGAAACCGGACTGCATCATCTATAACGGAGTCGACCTGGATCTTTATGCACCGTTAAAAGAGGGCAATCCATTTACAGCAATCAAATTTCTGACCGTCGAAGGTCATCTGAAGAATGGTCTTGAAATGGGATTGTTCAATACCGCCCGGGCAATCAAAGTCTGTCGCTCCGGAACGGATCTGCCGTGTGAATGGTCTGTTGCCGGGGAAGTCCCGCAACCGATCAGACTCGCAGCGGAAAAAATTTATGGTGCAAAAATTGATTGGCTGGGAGTGATCAGCCGGGATGAAGTTCGAGTGGCAATGCAGCATTCCCACATTTTCTTCCCCGCGGAACTCAATCCAGCCTGTCCGAATTCGGTGATCGAGGCGCTCGCTTGTGGACTGCCGGTGATGGGTTATGACAGCGGTTCGTTAAGGGAATTGGTGGGAGACCATGCCGGGGTCATCATGCCGTATGGCGCTGATATCTGGAAGATGCAGCCGGCGACTGTCTCCAGCGATTCGATGGAACTCAAGAGATTAATTCACGACTATCCTCTTTATCACCAGGCTGCCCGAAAACGGGCGGAAGAAATATTTGGCCTGAACACCATGGTCGATGCATATTTAGAGGAATTGATTCACTGATGACTGTTACGTCCCCATTCCGGGTTGGATTGCAACAACGGGTACTTCCGAATTACCGCCTGCCTTTTTTTGATTCCCTGGCTGGACGCTGCGAAAAAGGTCTGGAATTATTTGCCGGAATGCCGCGTAAGATCGAAGCCATCGAAACCGGCGCAACTCCTCAAATCGCGAAATATTACCCCGCGGATAATCTCCATTTGTTCTCAGGGAAAGTCTACCTCTGCTACCAGCGTGGAATGATCCAATGGTTGAATGCTTGGAATCCGGATGTGCTGGTGATCGAAGCCAATCCGCGATACCTATCGAATTTATCAGCCATGGATTGGATGAAGCACAAAGACAAGAAAGTGATCGGCTGGGGACTTGGCTCCACTGCCCGTTCAGGACCTGGTAAGTACTGGCAAAAGTATTATCTCGCCCGGTTGGATGCTGTCATTACATACAGTTCCCAGGGAAAAGAGGACTTTGAGCGGATCGGATTCGATCCTCAAAAGGTATTTACCGCGTTCAATGCTGTCACTCCGCCGCCGCAGATTTTGCCGCCAATGCGTCAGCATCTGACTCACACGCCCATTCTGGTCTCATTAGGCCGGCTACAGACCCGCAAACGCATCGATCTATTGATCCAGGCTTGCGCGGATCTGCCCGAAGAGTTGAAACCCGAATTGATGATCATCGGAGATGGACCTGACCGGGAACGTCTTCAATCCATCGCCGCGGAAAAATATCCGCGGACGAAATTCCACGGTGCAAAGACCGGTACCGATTTGGATGAGCTTTTAGCCCAGGCGGATCTGTTCGTCCTGCCCGGGACAGGCGGGTTGGCGATCCAACAAGCTATGGCAGCCGGGTTGCCCATCATCGCCGCCCGTGGAGACGGTACCCAGAACGATCTGGTCAGACCATCCAACGGCTGGCTAGTTGAACCGGACTCACTGGCTGACCTCAGCCGGGTGCTGCAGATTGCATTAAGTTACCGTGAACAATTGCAGATGATGGGTATGGAATCGTACCGCATCGTCAAAGAGGAGATCAATATCGAAAGCATGGCGGATGTCTTCGTTCAGGTGTTCCAATCGGTGATGGCATAATGAGAATCGCATTTGTTGCCGATGGACGCAGTCCGATCACCCGGGCGTGGATCAAGAACATGCTGCCACTGGGACACGAACTGCACCTGATCTCCAGCTATCCCTGTGAAGATATCCCCGGTGTGGTCTCGACCAGAATTTTGCCGCTCGCCTTCAGTGGAACCAGTGCCAGCATCAAGAAGACTTCCCAAAACGCGGGGAAGTCCGCGCTCTATCAAAAGCTGCGTTTGAGCATGCTGGCGGTACGTTCCTACCTGGGACCGTTATCCTTATCCCAAACATCAAAACCATTTCGCGAATATCTCGATCAGATCAAACCGGATCTGGTTCATGCCCTGCGCATCCCGTTCGAAGGGATGGCTGCCGCAGCCACGCCGCCGGGGATTCCCCTGATCATATCCAGTTGGGGCAACGACTTCACCCTGCACGCGGCCAGCTCTCCGTTGATGCGCTGGGCGACCGGGAGGGCAATGCGCCGGGCAGACGGCTTCATGGCTGACTGTCTGCGGGATATTCGCCTGGCGAAGCAGTACGGATTGTCTGCCGATGCGCCAACCCTGTTTGCTCCTGGCAACGGCGGATTTGATCTCAGCCAGTTCGAAGCATTGCGCAAGAATGCACACCGGGCAGCGGGGGAACACGGTCATCAATCCACGCGGAATTCGGCCGGCTTATGTGCGCAATAATGTCTTCTTCCAGGCAATACCGATCATCCTGAAAGAGATTCCGGATGCCTGCTTTGAATGTCCGGGTATGTTGGGACAGGCAGAAGCAGAAAAATGGATGAAACAGAATCAACTATCCGATCAGGTCAAACTGTTGCAGTCCGAATCGCAGGAACTGTTATGGCAGCGGTTCACCCGGAACAGCGTGGTCGTCTCGCCGGCAACACATGACGGCACCCCGAACTCTGTTCTCGAAGCGATGGCGCTTGGCTGTCTGCCGGTGGTAGGGAATATCGAATCACTCAGGGAATGGATAAAGGATGGGGTGAACGGACTGCTGGTTGATTCCAATGATCCCGGTTCGGTCGCGCATGGGATCATCCGCGGGTTGCGGGATAAGGATTTGCAGCAGGAATCAAACGAGAAAAACTGGAAATTGATTTGCGAAAAAGCCGATTCAGAAAAAGTCAGAGTGTCTGTGGATAATTTTTACAATAAAAAGTTCTACTGAAATTGTTATTGTAATTCTAAAAGGACATCTGAGAGAATTGTGTATCAGTACTAAACAGGTTTAGGGTTTTTTCCATAGGATAAGCAAAGAAGGTGAAAATGATCAGTCGAATTTGGCACGGATGGACAACCCTGCAAAACGCGGATATCTACGAAGCATTATTAAAAGAGGAAATCTTTGTGGGAATCCAAAATCGGGAGATCCATGGTTTATTGGGAATTCAACTGCTCAGACGTGAGATGAATGCGGAAACAGAATTCGTCACGATCATGACCTTCGAGTCTTTTCGATCAGTGATAGCTTTCGCCGGACAGGATTACGAGCAGGCAGTTGTCCCACCCAAAGCCCGGGCGATACTATCCCATTTCGATGAACGTTCGCAGCATTATGAGATCAGGGTAGAGAGAAAAGGGACTGCTTAAACAATTTCCTTAGTAAAGCCGGTCTTATTCGGTAATTAGGTCATTCACTTCAAACACCGGACCGTCTTTACACACATACTTCCAACCCCGTTTCGTCTTAACCGCGCATATCCCGCATTCCGCCAATCCACCGCACGGCATGGCGGTGTGGATCAATACTTCGGCCGGGCATTTGAGTTGGCCGGGAAGATGATCGTTGAATGACTCTATGGATTCGAACGGGGCGTCGATAGCCAGATAATCAGCCCATTGATCGACCAGTTTCAATTGGTCGAGCGGAAGGATCTCCATCTGTTTTGGAAAATCATGAATATCAAAGCAGGTCTTCCCTGGATCCAGATACAGATTGACGTCCAACCCGATTTCGACCGTCTGTCTGGCCAGGGAGGCCAGCCGGTATGGATGTACGTCGAACGCGGCCAGGCTGAGGTGACTACAATTACCGGGAATATGAAAGCCATTCCCCAGCGGTCCGCGGATGGTCAATTCCGTGTTTACATCCCAATCAGCATACGCTGGTGTGACGGCTCTGACCAGCAAATCATGGATGGACATTGGGAACAGTGATACCGGCAGGATGGATACCGACGGATCGACAGGCTTGCTTTGCAGATACTGCCCCGGTTCAACCTGAATCCGCTCGGCAAGATCGATCTCGACACCTGAGACCCCTTCGCTTTGCCATAACCTGATGACCCTGCCTATTGTTCGTTTCATAATCCAAATAGGATGACCACCCCGACAAATGCCACTAGAACACCCATGATCGATTTCAGCTTTACTTTCTCTCCTCGGATGATCGCGATGGGCAGAATGAACAGCGGACTGGTTGAAAGCAGTGTCTGGGCAATGCCAGCCGGTGCGTATTCCAGCGAGACCTGTTGCAGCCAGATGGCGGAATAGGTTCCAACACAGCAGCCCAACGCCAGTAAGCCGAACAACTGTCCGCGTGAGATCTGGATGGTTTCCGGTTTCCGCAGCCAGATGAATGCCGGTTTCTTGAGAATGACAAGCAAGATAGCCAGTGATGCGATCCCTGCCACCAGACGGACGATGGCGGTCTGTAACGCAGATATATTCGAATCGAGCAAGGCATAACGGGAGATGACCGCTCCGATCGCCTGGGAAGAACTCGCCAGGATGGCGAACCAGATCCCGCGCCAGAGATGTTTACGGGTATGCATGCCGTCACTCTGTTCCTGAAGGATGACCCAGGCAACTCCTGCCAGGGTGATCACGATCCCCAGCCAGGCGATCGGTCTGAGCGATTCATGCAAAAAGAGGTAGGAGATGATCCCTGCCAGCGGAGGTGAAAGAACTCCGAGCAGCAATGCCAGCCGCGGACCGACCTGATTCAGCGATTCGAAATAAGCTGAGTCTCCCACCGCGATCCCGATGATCCCGCTCATGGCCAGCAGGAACAAGGTCAATCCGCTGATCAAAGGCAACTGCTCGCGTAAGACCAGCGAGGTAACTATCATCATTGTCACTGCCAGACATCCTTTGACGAGATTCAATTCGATGGGCGGGATGTTCTCTCCCAATTTGCGGAAGATGACAGCTGCCAGCGCCCACAGCAGGGCAGCGATGAGAGCGGCAGCGCCGCCAATGATGACCGGGGAATTGCTTAACAGGGTTTCAAACATCTTCATCCTTCAATTGGAGATGAAATATTATAGCATGCAGGCAGTTTCTTCCGATTCCGTCCAGAAAAGGAAATCCAAATTAATTTTGGTGGTGTATAATCATCACAAATCGATTAAGGGAGATACGCAATGGCAGAGAAGAAGATCCGAGTACTGGTAGCCAAACCCGGCCTGGATGGACATGATCGCGGAGCCAAAGTAGTCGCCCGCGCGCTGCGAGACGCCGGAATGGAAGTCATCTATACCGGGCTGCGGCAGACCCCCGAAATGGTGGCTGAAGCGGCTTTGCATGAGGATGTGGATGCGGTTGGTCTGTCGATTCTCTCCGGTGCGCACCTCGCATTGGTCCCCAGAGTGATCGACCTGCTCAACAAACAGGGACAGGGAAATGTAGCGGTCTTTGTGGGAGGCATCATTCCTGAAGAGGATGTTCCGACCTTGAAAAATGTCGGGGTAAAAGCGGTGTATGGCCCGGGGACATCAACCCAGGTGATCGCTGAAGACATCCGCAATTTCGTCGCGTAATCTGGTCTTTACTATAAAGCAGGGCGCGGATACCATCAGCGCCCTGATATTTTATTAAGCCCATCGTTGGAGAATTCCGCATGATTGATGAGATCATTGCCGGTAACCGTTTAGCGCTTTCACGGGGATTGACCGCTGTGGAAAATAACACAACAGCCGGTCGGCAAATCCTGTCGGGGTTGTACTCCCGGGGTGGTAAAGCCCATCTGGTGGGCATCACCGGTTCACCCGGAACGGGGAAATCTTCACTGGTGAACCAACTGGCGTTGAAACTTCGTCAGGACCATCCCGAAAATAAAATCGCCATCATTGCTGTAGATCCTTCCAGTCCATTTACTGGCGGAGCCGTCCTGGGCGACCGGGTGCGGATGCGCGATCTTTCAGGCGACGATGGAATATTCATCCGCTCCATGGCATCGCGCGGCGCGTTAGGTGGACTTGCCCGGACAACGAGCGCGTTGGCACAATTATTTGACTGCGCCGGTTATGAGACCATCTTCATCGAAACGGTCGGAGCAGGTCAGAATGAAGTCGATATTGTCCGTCTGGCTCACTCCACCATCGTGGTCGAAGCGCCCGGTCTTGGAGATGACATCCAGGCCATCAAAGCAGGAATTCTCGAGATCGCGGATATTCTGGTGGTGAATAAGGCTGACCGACAGGGTGTGGAAGCCACCGAAAGGGCTCTGAAGATGATGCTCGAACTGGCAAATGGCAACCATTCCCAGATGGGACATCATCGCTATTCTGATGAAGAACCTATCGCTGAAGAGTTTTCGAATGAGGGATGGCAAACACCGGTACTGCGGACCGTAGCTACAGAAAAAATTGGCATTGAAGAACTGACCGAAAAGTTATTGGCTCACAAGGAATGGCTGCAATCTTCCGGCGAATGGAAGATGCGGGAACGCGAACGGGTAAGAGCGGAGTTACTCAATCTGCTGCATGAGGGATTGTTTAACCGCTGGCTTGAGATCGCTGGCAAAGATGCGTTTAAAGCGCAATTGGAAAAGGTACTTGCCAGAGAAATTTCTCCGCAAAGCGCGATCGATCTCCTGGTGGATCGCTAAAATACAATTTTCCGGATAACATCGCTTATAATTGCTAGATTATGAATACCCATGCAATTGGGGATTTTGACGAGGAGTAAATTATGGGAAGAACATTGATCAAAGACCTACGCGGGAGTATTGGCGCATCCGTGACCATTCAAGGGTGGCTGCAGACTCTGCGCGATCAGAAGAAAATGCAATTTCTGGTGATCCGCGACCATACCGGTGCGGTTCAGGTGGTGGTTGAAAAAGCAGCCAATCCGGAGCTCGCTGAAAAGATCTCAGCCCTGACCGTAGAATCTGCGATCACCGTATCCGGTTTGGTAATCGACAATCCGATCGTGAAACTGGGCGGAATCGAAATGCAGTTGCAGTCTTTGACAGTGGAGAATCTGGCTGGTTCACCCATTCCGCTTGATCCATTTGCCGAAGCCATGCCTGAAATGGATTACCGGCTGGACTGGCGCTATTTGGACCTGCGCCGCCCGAGCACCGCGTTGATCTTCAAGGTACAGACCACTGCCGAGATGGCATTCCGCGAATTCTGGTATCAAAACGGATTCCGCGAGATGCACAGTCCCAAGATCATGGGATCACCATCCGAAAGCGGCGCAGAACTTTTCGAACTGAAATACTTCGAACGTGTCGCCTATCTTTCACAATCCCCGCAGTTTTACAAACAAATGGCCATGGCTGCCGGTTATGACAAAGTCTGCGAGATCGGACCCGTCTTCCGCGCCGATCCCAGCTTCACCTCCCGGCATATGACTGAATTTACTGGCGTTGATGTGGAGATCAGTTGGATCGACAGTCATGAAGACGTGATGAAGCACCACGAAGAATTGGTGGCTTATGCCTATAAAAAAGTGAAAGAAGTCCACGGCGATGAGATCAAAGATCTAATGGGTTTGGACATCGTAGTCCCTGAAACTCCATTCCCCCGCCTAGCTATGGCTGAAGCGTATTCCATCTTGAAATCTCAGAATTATGCCCTGCCCCCCGAACGAAAAGGCGATATCGACCCGGGTGGTGAACGCCTTCTGGGAAAATTCGTTAAAGAAAAATACGGCAGCGATTTTGTTTTCGTTACCGATTGGCCGATCTCAGTTAGACCGTTCTATCATATGCGTCACGCGGATAATCCGAACCTGACCAAGAGCTTTGACCTGCTCGGTAGTGGTTTGGAGATCACCACCGGTGCACAGCGGGAACATCGCTATGATGTGCTGGCTGCCCAGGCAACCGAAAAGGGACTTGCTCATGAGCATATCCAGTTCTATCTGGATTTCTTCAAATACGGATGCCCGCCGCACGGTGGATTTGGTATGGGCTTGAACCGTTTCCTCATGGTTTTATTGGGATTGAACAACGTACGCGAAGCAACCTATTTGTTCCGCGGACCCAATCGTCTATCACCTTAATCCTATTTGATCGGGGGCTGTATGTACTTTGGTAAACGTATTCGTTTTCGTGCGCCTGAACGCAGTGATATTCCGACCTGGGTGACCTGGTTGAATGACCCGGAGGTAACTTCCGGGATTGCCATTACCTATCCCATGAGCCTGGATGATGAGCTACGCTGGTTTGATACCATGCTTGCACGACCTTTGGAATTGCATCCATTCGTGATCGAGATCAAAGACGGCAAGAATTGGGTCATGATCGGTAATTGCGGATTCCATGTGATCGACTGGCGCAATGCCAGCGGTGAAGTGGGTATCTTTCTGGGTGAGAAAAAATATTGGGATCAAGGATACGGCAGTGAAGCGATGCAACTGCTGCTCAAAGTCGGCTTTGAAACCATGAATCTGCATCGGATTTATTTACGGGTGCATGAAGATAACCTGCGTGCCATCCGCTGTTACGAGAAAGTCGGATTTGTCACAGAAGGCCGGCTTCGCGACACGGAATATAAAAATGGCAAGTATATTGATGATCTGATCCAGAGTGTCCTGCGTCCGGAATGGAAAGATGAGATGTCGATAACGATCTAACCGGAAAATCTGAAACCTACGGGATGAGATGAATTTCTCATCCCGTTTTCTTTTACGATGAATGTCACCGCAAATCTGTAATGAAATACCACTGTAAGGTGTATAAGCTCATCCCATTATTTGCCAAAAGCTGATGCACCATTAGGTTATGTCGATTACAATATGAGATAGGAAAGCACATTCCAGGAGGCGAAAGATGATGCAATCGAAGCATAATGTGGGGATGTACGGCGAGATCAAGTTGTATGCCGGAACTTCCTGCCCTGTTCTGGCTGAAGATATCGCAAAATACTTGAACCTAGAATTGTGCGGCCGTGACATCATCAGTTTCCCCAATGACAACCTGTTCATCAAACTCCATAGTTCTGTCCGCGGACAGGATTGCTACGTGATCCAAACCACCAGTATTCCCACCCATCGCAACCTGATGGAAATGCTGATCTTGATCCAGACCCTCAAATTGGATTCGGCTGCCCGAATCACTGCAGTTGTCCCATACCTTTGCTATGCCCGCTCTGACAAGAAAGACCAACCCCGTGTTCCCATCACCGCAAGATTGGTGGCGGATATGATCGAAGTCGCCGGCGCGGACCGCTATATCACATTGGATCTTCACGCCGGACAGATCCAGGGCTTCTTCTCCATCCCCGGAGATGTACTCTCCGCGTTCCATATTCTGGTCGAATACCTCAAAACCAAACAAGACCAACTGGTGAAACCGGTCATTCTGACCGCCGACCTCGGATTCGCTAAAAAAGCGCGCGATTTCGCAGCCGGTTTGGATGCTCCAATGGCCTTTATCGAAAAACGCCGCAGCGGCAATGACGCCAAGTCTAAAGCATTGACTATCATCGGCGATGTCAATGGACGTGATGTCATCATCGTGGATGATGAAGTGGATACCGGTGGATCAATGGTTCAGGCGGTCAACATCGCCAAAGAACATGGTGCCAGAGATGTGTATATGGTTTTCATTCATCCCGGTTTGACCGCAAATGCGGCCGAACGGTTGGGACCGTTGCCGGTTAAGGAATTCATCACCACCGATACCATTCCCATTCCGGAATCCAAGCGGGTTCATTTTGGGGATCGATTGACCATCCAGTCCATCGCTCCACTGGTGGGAGAGGTGATCTGCCGTGCGCATGAAGGTCGTAGCGTCGGCGAGATGTTCAACGAATAAACTTTCAACCGGGTGGAGCAAATCCATCCGGTTTTTGTTATCATTAGCCCATGCCTGAATTAGCCGAAGTGGAAACGATCGCCCGCATCCTGCGAGATGGGACAAACAACTCGCCTGGAATCGTGGGGAAAACCATTCGGGATGTGGTCATCCATTGGCACAAAACGCTTGCAATGCCTGACGAGCTCTCTGCCAGTAAATGGACAATCGGAAAACAAATTTTGTCTGTGGGTCGGCGTGGAAAATTCATCCAGATCGATTTGGAAGGTAATGTATTTATTTTCATCCACCTGCGCATGTCAGGAGATCTGCAGGTAGTCACACCATCCAGCGACAAAATCCCGGGGCATATTCGGGCTGAATTGGAGTTTTCCGATGGATCGCGGATGGTATTCAACGATCCGCGCAAATTTGGCAGGATCTGGATCACCGACCATCCGCAGGATGTTGTCGGCAACCTGGGTATCGATCCATTTGATGAACAGTTGACCTCCATCACCTTTAGTTCCATGCTCAATGACAAGCATCGCCAAATCAAAGCGCTGCTGCTGGACCAGACTTTTCTATCCGGGTTGGGAAACATTTATACCGACGAATCCCTCCACCGGGCGAGTATTCATCCCAAACGGGATTCATCCAGATTGACGCCTGTTGAAACGGAAAAGCTGTTGTTATCCATCCGTCAAGTATTGACTGAAGGGATCGAACGCAATGGCTCGAGTATCGATTGGGTTTACCGCGGCGGAGATTTCCAGAATTACTTCCGAGTCTATGGCAGAAAGGATCAGCCCTGCCCGGTTTGTGGCACAGCCATTGCAAGGATATTGGTCGGACAACGCGGCACTCATTTTTGTCCACATTGCCAGCCTGAAGAGAGGTCAAATGAAATGTGAGTTTTGTGGTAGCCAGGTCAAAGCAGGTGTTGATAAGTGTCCCAATTGTGGTGCTGCTATTTTCACTGATGCGGTCATACCTCCACCTTCTCCGTACTATACCGAAACTGTCGGTCCAGATCAGGTGATACCTGAACCGGAAGTGACGACTCATCAAGTGGTTGTTGTGAATGTCCCGAGACCTGCTCAAACCTTCACCGTTGATCCTGCTGTGCGTCGCTTATTTCAAGGCAGGGAATTGCTGGGCTTGATCTCTTTGGTCCTAGGGATCATTGGTCTTTTCTCAATCCCGCTCGGTTTATGCATCCTGGTCATCAATGTTCCGGGGATCATACTTGGCGCCATGGGATTAAAATCCTCGCAACGCAAACTGGCTGTTATCGGGATTGTTTTAAATGTATTCGGTATCGTAGCCGGTTTTGTGATGACCATTTTCGTAATCTCCATGTTCTCAATGGGCGATATTCTCAAAGAAATGTTTCCTACCCAATGATTAGCTTGATCAAACATGAATAATTTTCGCGAGCTCACATCCGGTCAACGTCTGACACTAATCATTCTCGGTGTAATTGCTCTGTTCGTTTTACTCGGGACTGGTTTTGCGATCTACAACATAAACAACCAGTCTGTTCAAATTCCTCCCACCATCAATCCAACCGTCTTTACCCAGATAGCGCTGCCAACGTTTCCAGCGACATATACGCTCGAACCAACGGATGCATTAATTGAAGTGATCCCAACAGAAACGGTTTCTCCTACAGAGACGCCGGTACCACAGATCACCTTGATCCCGCCGGAGGTCTTTGCCATCCCCGGGCAGGTGCAGCCGTATCAACCGGGTTCCACCCCTGCGGTGATCGGAACATCGGTAGCCGGCAGACCGATCGAGGTTGTCCGCTTTGGGAATGGGTTATCGAACCGGATGATCGTGGCCGGGATTCATGGCGGTGCAGAAGCAAACACCACCGCACTCGCGGATGAAATGATCGCGTACCTGAGTGAAAATCCGAATGTCATTCCGGAAGGCGTTTCTCTATATATCCTTCGCTCACTCAATCCGGATGGATTGGATCGGGAACTTGGACCGGGTGGGCGGGTGAACGACCATGATGTGGATCTAAACCGCAATTGGGACGCCAACTGGAGCATGGAATGGAATCGGGATGGATGCTGGACCGCCGGGAAATCATTTGGCGGAGAATATCCCCATTCGGAACCTGAGACAAAAACCCTGGAAAACTTTCTAACGATCACACCGATCGACGCTCTGATCAGCTACCATTCTGCCGCTCTGGGGATCTTTCCTGGCGGTGATCCGCGAACAGAGGATTCCATCCGTTTGGCTGAGGCGGTTGATGCGGTCACCGATTACCCCTATCCCCCAATTGAAACCGGATGTAACTACACTGGCATGATGGTGGATTGGACTGCGAATCACGGCATTCCCAGTATGGATCTGGAACTGGCCAACCATCAGGAAACTGATTTTGACACTAATTTGAAAGTTTTGGATGTTTTATTGAACTTCCAGAAATAGGACATCAGACGGATTTCTGCCACACTTGATAAATGCTCAGATTTCCTTCCTTGCCGTCTGAATCGAATTTGTCGCGCAGAGTAAATCCGGATGAACCGACCAGTTGGGTGAGTTCTTCTTCAGTGAAATGATGAACATAACGAATTCCGGTTTCGCCGGGTTGGGCGCGCCAGTCCAGCAGATAATCATTTTCATCCATATCGGATCTCTGAAAGCCGAATTTCTCCCAGGGTAGAACCCGGTTACTCAGGCGCGGAGACCGTAAAAACTGCCAGACAGATACGACGAAGAATCCGCCAGGTTTGATGAGTCGGTGCACTTGCCTGATGAAATTGGTTCGCATCTCCTCCCCCGGAAGATGATGCATCACCGCGAAGCATACACCCACATCAAAATGAAATTCAGGGAGGATATCCATTGCATGGGGATCAGTCAGATCTATTTCTTGAAATTGATATGGAAACCGTATGTTAAAGGTTTCGAAATCGTTTTGCGCCATCAATGGCGCGGAAAAATCGATACCCACATAAGACCCATGAAATTTTCCCTCTGCCAGCGCGGCGATAAGATCCCCATTGCCGCAGCCAATATCAAGCAGTTCTCTGCTTTCCCCTGGATCCTGATCGATAATCTCCGAGATGACTCTGTGGACGCCGGGTTGTACGTGGTGGCGGGTCAGTGAGAAGGATGAGGCACAGCTCTGGTAAAATTGACGGTTGAGCTGTACCAATTTATGGGCAGTATCAGAGTTCATTGGGCTAATTATAGCCGTTACGGAAGTAGAAAAATGGTCGATCCAAAATCCTGGTTGGAAAAAAGGGAATACACCGCCGAGAAAACCATCCTTGCAAGGAAAATCCTTGAGGAGATCCGTTTAGGTACTCCGGTATTGGAAGCGATCCGTCATAATCCGCCAGTTGAAGGCGGACATGTTGCCAAGCATATTCTGGTCCACGCTTATAAAGATCTCGTTGATTCTGGAGAGTGGGAACAGGATGAAGAATTACTGACAAAGATCCGCATGAAACCGGTGCGGACCTTGTCAGGCGTCACCACCGTCACTGTCCTAACCAGCCCTTATCCCTGCCCCGGGAAGTGCATCTTCTGCCCATCGGAAGTATGTCAGCCGAAGAGTTACCTCTCCGATGAACCGGGCGCCCGCAGAGCGCTGCAGAACCATTTTGATCCATACCTGCAGATCACCCGCAGATTACAGGCACTCCGCGCTGTCGGACATCCCACGGACAAGATCGAACTTTTGATCCTGGGCGGAACATTTACCGCGTATCCCCGCAAATACCAGCACTGGTTCGTGGAGCAGTGTTATCAGGCTTTGAACCAAATGAATTTGCCTCCTGAACCGGGGGTGGATGCGGATGTCGAGACCGCGAAGAAAGAGCCCGCTGCTGCCCCTCCGCCGGAATATCAGATCTCGGACGAGGCATTAAAACAGCAGCATGAGATCAACGAAAATTCGGCCCATCGCAATGTGGGTTTGGTCCTTGAGACACGCCCGGATGAGATCACCTATCCTGAACTCGCCTGGCTGCGTTCTCTCGGTGCAACCAAACTGCAAATGGGAGCGCAATCCCTGGATGACCACATACTTGCATTAAACAAACGCGGACATACCAACAAAGAGACTGCCATGTCTGTCAATAGGGCAAGATCCGCTGGCTATAAAGTGGTCTTGCACTGGATGCCGAACCTGTTGGGTGCTACTCCGGAAAGTGACGTTGCGGACTTTACCAAAATGTGGAGCGATATTACCGGAAATGGTGGCTTGAGCCCGGATGAGATCAAGATCTATCCCACCCAGTTGCTCGAGGATACCGAACTGTTCACCATCTGGCAGCGTGGAGAGTACACCCCTTACACCGAACAACAGTTGGTGCAGCTATTAGCGGATGTTAAAGCAACCATCCCCAGATACTGCCGTGTAAACCGGGTGATTCGGGATATTCCCAGCACCCATGTAGTGGAGGGTAACCGCCGGACAAGTCTTCGGCAAGACGCTCTGCTTGAAATGGCCAAGCGGGGAACCACCTGCCAATGTCTGCGCTGCCGTGAGGTCAAAGGCGGGAATGTGGATATTGAAACATTGCGGATTGATGATCTTGTATATCATCCCATCGAAATTCAAGGCGAATCCTCCACGACTGAACACTTTTTATCATTTGTCACTCCAGAAGATCGGGTAGCAGGGTATCTGCGGTTGTCATTACCGGTGATCACCGATCCGAGGCGCGACCAGGAACTCCCTGATCTCCGTGGAGCAGCCATCATCCGCGAGATCCATGTCTATGGACAATCTCTGGCGGTGGGGAAGGATCAAACCGGCGCAGCCCAACATGTGGGACTCGGGACCAGGTTGATCGCAGAAGCAATACGAATCACCCGCGAAAACCATCTTAAACGTCTGGCTGTCATCTCCGCGGTCGGCACCCGGGTTTATTACCGTTCGCGTGGATTCTCCGACGGTGTCCTTTACCAATGGATGGATGTCTAAGGACGATCCATCTCAATTTATTAATTCCTTTCTTTTCCGCATACAATTAGAGCATGCAAAATAAACCCATCCGTGTTCTGCTGGCAGACGATCACAAGCTGGTCCGGGCAGGGATTCGTCAATTCCTTGATTCATCCAAAAGGATACAGGTGATCGGGGAAGCTCAAAATGGTGCAGAAGCCATTCAAATGGTCGCGGGTCATTCTCCAGACGTGCTTGTGCTGGATATTCAAATGCCGGTCCTGAATGGCATCGAGACAACAAAAAAACTGCGTATCAGTGGGAATAAAGTGGGAATCCTGATCTTGACAGCTTATGATGATCCGCCTTATGTGCAAGCGTTGCTGCAGGCAGGCGCCAATGGGTATGTGCTGAAGACTGCCGAACCTGAGGAGATCATTGCCGCGGTCCTGGATGTATTTCAGGGAAAAACAGTAGTGGATCAGCTGATCTATCAGTCAAGTAATATTCGCGGTGATGCTTATGATATGGAAATCAATCCGCAAAAAGGTGTTCTATCCGATCGGGAGATCCAGGTTTTGGCTGCTGCTGCTGGCGGGCTGACGAACAAAGCAATTGCTGCACATTTATCCATCAGCAGCCGTACGGTCCAGAATCATCTGGCAAACATTTTTACAAAGCTAAACAGCAGCAGCCGGACTGAAGCAGTTTTGAAAGCTGTCAAATTGGGATACATCGCCATCAATGACGATCAGGTCTCCATTCTGATCGATGGATCGAATAATGTCACTCCCAATTAAAAAGAGCCCATTGCAATCCAGTTTTATTCCGCGGTTGGCGGTTTATTTCATTTTGCCATTAATCGTCCTGTTGATCATCATCGTGATCTATAGTCAATCACTCCACCACCAATCCATGCTTGAATTGGTGGGAGACCGAAATTTAAGAGCAGTTCATTCCGCAACTTCAGCGATCCAGAATGAATTTATCCGCTACCAGCAGGACCTGATCAGATATTCTGCCGGTAATCATGATTCTTTATTTCTGGATGCCTTTGATCGGGGATTTGCATCCTTAAACTGCACAGATCAAACACTCGCCGAGGTCAATTCCAACGAGTCAACCGAATCAATCATACAAATTGGGAAATCTCTTTGTGGATTACTTTCCGGTCAATCCACCGATGCGATCGCTTATCAACTGAACGGTGATCTGGGACAAAATTCCATCTGGTTTGGTATTCAAGCTGATTCAAACACGGTTGTCGTTGCCGGACTTAGTTTGAAACCATTCTTTACCCGGGTTCTCGGAGAGACATTTCGATCAGAAAATATGGTGGTTCAGGTCTATGATGCGGATCATAAAATTATCTATGAAACGGGGACTGCACAACCGAGTGACCATAACCTCTACCATGAAAGCATCCTGACCGCGCTATCGGGTGGGGAGGGAGTGATTTATCCCTCGGGTATGCTGCATCTGGGTGACCATGGTTCGCATGTGATCGCTTATGAACCAATCGAACCCGCAAATTGGGTGTTGGTCACAGACGAAGCCTGGATAGATGTAACGAACACCTCGCTCGAACTGACCCAATCGTTACCTTTGATCCTGATCCCGTTACTACTGGCAGCAGTAGCAGGGTTATTCGCGGGTTACCGGCAGATCGTTCTACCTTTGACCCGGCTTCAGGAAAGCGCCCGCAAATTGGGTGAAGGTGATCGGACGGCATTGTCTGTGCCAGTGGGCGGGATCAGCGAAATCAGCACGCTTCAATCCGTATTGCAGGAAACGACAGAAAAAATGGATGAAGCCCGGGCGGATCTTCAGGAATATGTGGGCGCGATGACGGCAGGGGTTGAAGCAGAGCGGAAGCAGATCGCCCTCGATCTGCATGATGATGCCCTTCAGGATACGATCGCCCTTAAGCAGGCTTTACAGACTACCTCTTCGCAAAAATCAAAGCTGTTGACTTCTGAAGCACAAAAAGTGATTGATAAACTCCGCGGGATCATCCGCGGTTTGCGACCGCCTTATCTGGAAGATGTAGGATTGTATCCCGCTCTCGAGATGCTGGCGAATGAAGTATCCAGCCAGCAAACCGTTGAGGTTAGCCAGGTTGGCGAACCGGTGCGGTTACACATTGATCAGGAAATGGCTATGTATCGGATCGCGCAGCACGCGGTGACGAACAGCATCCGCTACGCAAAAGCAACCCGGACCACGATCCAACTCAGATTCGACGAACATTCCGTCGAATTGCTCATTCAGGATAATGGATCAGGATTTGAATTACCCAATAAACTGTCCGAACTCTCTCACAGTGGGCATTACGGGATATTGGGGATGAAGGAACGGGCAGAAATGGTCGGCGGAACCTTTCACATTCTTTCAAATCCTGGTGAAGGAACGCGGATCCGGGTGACGATTTCAGAGACACAGGTGGAAAATAATTAAATAAAAACCGGGCAGAGTAATCTGCCCGGATGCTTGAGAAGTATTTGAGTTATGCTGCTTTGGCCTTTTCGACAACTGCGGTAAAAGCCTGAGGATCGCGTACAGCGAGATCAGCCAGCATTTTTCGATTGATCATGATGGAAGCTTTTTTCATCGCGAAGATAAATCGGCTGTAGGTCAGACCATTCAAACGGGCTGCTGCATTGATGCGCAAAATCCAAAGACGGCGCAAATCGCGTTTCCGGACACGGCGATCCCGGGTAGCGTAGAACATGCTTTTGAGCATGGCTTCATTTGCTCGGCGGAAAAGCTGATGTTTGGATCCGCGGTAGCCTTTATTGAGCTTAAGAACTTTTTGGTGACGCAGGTGACCTTGTGGTCCACCCTTTACACGAGCCATAAATTACTCCTTTGCATTCCCCTGGACGTCGGTTGATTGAACCTTTCCAACCAGTTGCGCACACCCAACAGATGCAGATTGTACTTCTGAATACGAACTCCCCAAATGGGGAAACGACAGAACCGACTAGGCCTTTTTCTTTAAATAAGGAGCCAGACGGCGGACGCGCTTGATGGTACCTGCACCTTGAACAACCTGCATTTCAGATAATTGCGCTTTCACGCGATCTGAAGTGCGGCGGCGCAGATGGCTTTTGCCACCTTTGGTACGCACGAGCGTGCCAGACCCTGTGAGACGGAACCGTTTTGAGGTAGCCTTGTGGGTCTTCATCTTCAACTTACCGATTTTAAGCTTACGGGGCACAGCATTACTCCTCTCAATAAAAATTAGCAGAACATCACTCTCAAGCGAGAATGTTTATTCTTTCACTGGTTCGCTGGCAGCGGCTGCAGGTGCAGCAGCAGGAGCGGGGGCTGCGGTTGGCTCAGCTTTTTTCTTGGCAAATTTGATGGGTGACAGGGTCATTCCCATCATTTTTCCTTCAAGTGCTGGGGTTTGTTCAACCACACCGACGTCGGCGAGCTCTTCAGCGATCTCTTTCAGGTCTTCGAGCGCTAATTCAGGGTAAGTGATTTCGCGACCGCGGAACTTGATGGATACTCGAACCTTCATCCCGTCCATTAACCATCTTCGGGCATCCTGGGTTTTGAATCCACGATGGGCGGTGTTCGTCTTTGGACGTAATCGGATCTCTTTGACTTCAATCTTTGTCTGGTTCTTGCGAGCTTCACGCTCTTTCTTTTCATGTTCAAATTGAAATTTGCCAAAGTCCATGATCCGGCATACGGGTGGTTCCGAATTTGGTGCTACTTCCACCAGGTCCAGTTCGGCATCCCGTGCCATACGAAGTGCGACATAGGTATCTACAATGCCCACATTCTCGTTATTTGGTCCAATTACCCGCACCTGAGCTGTTCGAATTGCATCATTGACCCGAAAATTGATTGTACTGATAGCGCCTCCTATTTTGAGCGATTATATCTAAATACCGGTTCGGTGAACCGGTTTAATCTGTAGGATAATACCATGAGTCTGCTTGAAATCGTCAACAATTCGTATTCAACAAAGAATCTTCTGGATGAGATTAATCACCCTTTTCGATATCGCGATTCGACAGCAATTCAAACTCTTCCAAAGTCATCGGACCGGGATTTTCACCGTTCCGTAGACGCAAGGCCACCTTCCCATCCGCCTGTTCGTTGTCGCCGATCACAAGCATATAGGGGATTTTTTGCTTCTGCGCGTCGCGGATCTTCGAGTTCATCCTCTCAGCGCGTTCATCCAATTCCACACGCAGACCGGCTGCTTTGAGTTGTTTCTCAACATCCCGGGCATAGTCCAGGTGACGATCTGCAATGGGGATGATCACTGCCTGCACCGGGCTTAACCAAACCGGGAAAGCTCCGGCGAAGTGTTCGATGATGACACCCAGGAAGCGTTCGGTCGTTCCGGTGACAGCACGGTGCAGCACGACCGGGGTGTGTTCCTGACCGTCTTCTGCGATATAGGCGCAGCCTAATCTGGACGGCTGGATGAAATCCACCTGAATGGTGGATAGCTGCCATTCGCGTCCCAGAACATCCCGTGCCATAAAGTCCGCTTTTGGACCGTAGAATGCGGCTTCACCGGTGGCTTCATAAAACTCCACTTTATTCGCGATCAGTGCTTTGCGTAGGGCATCCTCTGCCAGATCCCATTTCTCGGGATCCTGGACATATTTGCCGCCCTCTCCACGCAGGGAGAGACGCACCTTGTAATCGACGAACTTGTAGCGCTGTAGTACTTCTTTGATCACCTGCAGATCCAGCGAAAATTCACTTTCGATCTGGTCCGGGGTGCAGAAGGTATGGCAGTCGTCCTGGGTAAGCGCACGGACCCGGGTGAGTCCGCTCAATTCACCGGTTTTTTCGTAGCGGTACAGCGTGGCAAACTCCGCAAAACGCATCGGCAGTTCGCGGTAGGAGTGCCGCCCCATCTCTTTGAAGAGGGTCATATGGCTGGGGCAGTTCATCGGTTTCAAGCCGGAAGCTGATGTTCTCATCCACCATGGGCGGGAACATGACATCCTTGTAATTATCGTAATGCCCGGATTTCTTGTAGAGATCTTCCTTGACCAGATTGCCCGTCCAGACATGCTGGAAACCATAGCGGGTTTGCACATCGCGGACATAGGATTCCATCAGATGCCGCATCATCTCACCCTTGGGGGTGAACAGCGGCAGCCCGGGACCGACGTCATCGGAGAAGTAGAACAATCCCAGTTCCTTGCCCAGCTTGCGATGATCCCGTTTTTTGGCTTCTTCCAGCTTCCACAGGTATTCTTCCAACTGCTTGGGATTTTCCCAGGCGGTTCCGTAGATGCGCTGCAGCATGGGACGTTTCTCATCGCCGCGCCAGTATGCCCCTGCCACGCTCATCAATTTGAACGCGGAGGGGTTGATCTGCCCGGTGTTTTCCACATGCGGACCGCGGCAAAGGTCGGTGAAAGTATCATGCGTATAGGTCGATATGACCGGTTTTTCTTTGATCGCATTGCCGTATTCATCCATCCCGCCGTGTTCCAAACCCTCGATCAGCTCGATCTTGAAAGGCTGGTCTTTGAAGATGACTTTCGGCTTCATCCGCGCTGACTTCCTTGCGGACGAAAGGGATGATGGGCTGAGATCACCTGGCGCATGCGCTTCTCAATTTTCTCCAAATCTTCCGGCGTCAATGGACGCGGGAGATCGAAATCGTAATAAAAACCGTCCTCGATGGGCGGACCAATGGTCACTTTCCCTTCAGGGAACATCTCGACCACTGCCTGCGCCATCACATGCGCGGCAGAGTGCCGGATGCGGTACAACTTGCTTTCTTCGTATTGTTCTTCCATTTTCTGACTTCCTTGTCCCCCTCTCCCTGGCTATGAGAAGGCTGGGTGAGGTCGAAATCCTACGGTTCCTCACTTGATTCTTTGAGAGGATGTTAATAAAAAACTCCCACCCACAACTGGGGTGAGAGTTATGCTCACACGGTTCCACCCAGATCATCTTCTTTCGAAGATATCTCATAACGCGTATAACGGTCGCCTCCGAATTCCTTACTCCCTGTTGGTTTCAGGTCTCAGCTCACGGGTGGTTTTCGCCAGCGTTGCAGTGGAAAGCTCTCAGTCTCGTCTTTCCATCCCTGTCTGCGGAATGCGTGGGTACTCGTCCCGGTCGTTGCTTTTGTAAGATGTATTATAGCTTTGGAAATGAACTTATGCAATATGAATGATAAAGAATCTGAGCGGAATTTCCGATAATCATGGTACGATATCAAAATCTTTTATCTGGAGGTTAAATGACCACCCATACTGGCATTCTTACTAACTTTGACCGCTGGAACGAAGCCCTTCTTTCCGGCGATCCGCATCAGGTGGCGCACCTTTACGCACCCGATGCCATCCTGCTGCCGACCGTATCCAATAAAGTCCGCCATAATCATGCGGAAATTGCGGACTACTTTGCCCATTTCCTGCTCAAACGCCCGAGCGGAAAGATCCTCGAATCCAATATCCGCGTCTACGGCGATCTGGCCATCAACTCAGGTATCTATGAATTTACTCTCTCCCCGGAAGGCAAGTCGGTTTCTGTTATCCAGGCACGTTTCACCTTTGTGTACCGCAAAACCGGAGATGACTGGCTGATCATCGAGCACCACTCCTCAGCAATGCCGGAATGAACCTCTTGTAAAACAATTTATCCCCGGGTGGCATCCATTGGATTCCACCCGGGTTGTATAATCAGGTATCAACGACTAAGGGGTTGAATATGGCTGAAGAATTCCTGTGGTGGCGCGACGGCATCATTTACCAGATCTACCCGCGGTCATTTTGCGACTCGAATGGGGATGGATTCGGCGACCTGCCCGGGATCACCTCCAAACTCGATTATCTGCATGATCTCGGTGTGGACGCCATATGGTTATCACCGATCTACCCCAGCCTGGATAAAGACTTTGGATACGATGTCAGCGATTATGAAGGCATCGACCCCCGCTATGGGACCATGGCCGATTTCGATGAGCTGGTTCAGCAGGCGCATTCCCGCCATATCCATGTCGTAATGGATATGGTTTTCAACCATACCTCTGATCAACACCCCTGGTTCCTCAAGTCCAAAAGCGGCAAGCAAAATCCCTACCGAAACTGGTATATGTGGCAGCCTCCCAAATCGGGGAACAGGCGCCCAAATAACTGGCAGTCCGTTTTTGGCGGGGATGGTTGGGAATGGGACGAATCCACTCAGGAATATTTTTTCCACATGTTCGTCAAGGAGCAGCCTGACCTGAATTGGCGCAATCCGGCTGTCCGGCGGGCGGTACTGGAAGTGTTCCGCTTCTGGATGGACCGCGGCGTGGATGGTTTCCGCCTGGATGTCTTCAATGCATATTTTAAAGATAAACAATTCCAGGATAATCCCATTAAGTTTGGTTTACGGGCATTTGACAGGCAGCAGCACATCCATGACGTGGATCAACCGGAGATGATGCCTTTGCTGGCTGAACTTCGCGAACTGCTGGATGCATATCCCGATCGATATGCTGTCGGTGAGACTTTCCTCGCAACCCCTGCCGGAGCAGCGGCGTATGTGGGAGAAAAAGCACTACATGCTGCCTTCAATTTTCACTTTTCATCCAGTGGATGGAGCGCGTTCGAATTCCTGAATTCGATATTGATCTGGGAAGGCGCGCTTGGAAAAGCGGGCTGGCCGAATTACGTGCTGAATAACCATGACACTGTGCGTACCACAACCAGATATAAGATGGACGATACAGATGAACAGGCGAAATTGACCGCGTTATTCATGCTCACCCTGCGCGGAACACCGTTCTTGTACTACGGTGAAGAGATTGGTATGCGCGATATCCAGCTCAAGAGATCCGAGATCCTGGACCCTGCTGGCAGGAAATACTGGCCGTTATATAAAGGACGCGACGGCTGCCGCAGTCCGATGCAGTGGTCCGCGGAGCTTTATGCCGGTTTCAGTACGGCTCAACCCTGGATGAAGGTGCATACCAATTATTCATCCAGAAATGTGGAAACACAGCAGGATGATCAAAATACATTGTTCAATTTCTATCGCAAAGTGATCCGGATGCGGCGGGAAATTCCTGCATTGACCAGGGGGGATTGGACCCCCATGCCAAGACTCCACAGCCGGGTGCTGGCTTATCAAAGGACATACAATAGTCAAACTTTGACCGTATTGTTGAACTTTTCTGCCCTGCCCATCCCAATTCAGGCTGATATCCGCGGTGATGTAATCCTCTCCACCCACTCCCGTCCCATGGGCGATATCATCGCCCCAATCTCTTTATCGCCGTACGAAGGTATCGTAATTCGGAACTAAATCAATCTTCAAGAAATTGACCAGACTGATCCGCAAGATACAGGGTTGATAGGGATGGAAGGGCTGCAAGCCCTTCCATCCCTATCCATAAACGCCCCTCCCGCAAACAAATTCTGATTTATCAGACTCATTCCTGCGGGACGGGTTGGAGTGGGCAATTATCATATTGCTATCTGATTGTGATCACTAAAAACCACTCACAGATCCCCATCAATCAACGAATCGGTACTGATCATCCTGGTCCGCAAGGCTCGGATTCGATCGAAACTTCCTCAAACGGAAATCGACTTATCTTTTTGCTCTACAAGAAACTGGGTTGATAGGGATGGAAGGGCTGCAAGCCCTTCCATCCCTATCTATTAAAGCCCCTCCCGCAAACAAGTTCTGATCAATTAGATTCTTGAATGCGGGAGGGGTTGGGGTGGGCTTGAGTTACAAGCTTTTATTTCAAAAGTAGAGGATCACGACCCCTAAGGAGTAGGTGTATCTGTCACGATCAAACCCAACGTCGGCGTCTCCGACGGAACCAAAGTCTCCGTCGGCACTTCCGTATTCGTCGTTGTCGCCGTCGGCAGATCCGTCGGCGTTTCGGTGGGTGTCTCTGTAGGCTCGGGAGTATCCGTAGGTGTCGGCGTCGGCACTTGCATATTCAGATGGATGATCTTCTCCGCGTACCCGCCTGAATCATTTTCCATCAATAACTTCAACGAAATGACACCTTCCGGTATTTCCTCCAAATCCCAGGTATAGATCACATCTGAATTCTTGTACCGGTCTGAGGTGGGTTTCACCAGGGTTTTCCAGCTATCCGGGTCTTTCCCTTCGCCCCACAACAGGCTGACTGTATCATATCCATCTCCGAATGCCTGGATCTCGATCTCGAGTTCGGTTTCTTCAATGCGCTCATTTTCAGATAATCCAATAAACTTCAGGGTTGGATGTGGATCCTCTTCCTTGCATTCCTTGCTGGGCGTGAAAGTGTAAGGTTTTTTGAACTTCATCGATTTCGCCCATTCTTTTCCAGCATCTGTTTTGTTGATCCACTTTCTAGCAAACGGATCTTGTACATTTATGGTCGAAACATCTTTGGTAAACGTGGAACAGGCATCAGAAGCCCGTAATGAAGTCCAGGTATCGATCTCGATGTTCTGCCAGAGATCATCCTCTTTGGGTAACGGGAGTTGATTACTGGCGAAAATCTCATTTTTTGTGGAGGGGCACCATTTCGATGGTTCGGTTCCCGATACTTCACAAATTTCTTTGGTTTCGATCCCATCCGGTTTAGCAAATCCGGTCGGATCGTTGTTTGTATACTTCTCGATCCCAAACTCCATGGCGGCAGCCCAAATGGGAGCTGCACCTGTCAACCCGGTCGTGTTTTCCATCTGGGTGAAATCCGGGTTGCCTATCCATACTCCAATGGCTAGATCAGGCGTGTATCCAATGGTCCAGTTATCCCGGAAGTCATTGGTCGTTCCGGTTTTTACCGCAGCGCGGAATGGCAGATTGATCACCGGGTTTTCGCCAAACATGGGAATTCTGGCTGTCTTATCGGAGAGAACTGAACTGATTAGATATGCGTGCTCTGGTCTGATCACCTGTGGACCAGGCTCCGGTTTATATTCATATACGGTGTTACCTTCATAATCCACGATCTTGGTGATCGCCACAGATTTTTGATAGACACCTTTGTTGGCAAACGTGGAAAATGCGTTCGTCATTTCCAAGAGGGTCACTTCTCCACCACCCAGCGTCAAGGACAAACCGTAATCTTCCCGATCTAAGGTGGTGATACCCAATCGCTTGGCGAATTCGATCAATCCGTCCTTCTCGTTTGTTTTCGGGTTGTCATAAATTCCTACAAACTGAAGTGTTTTGACTGCCGGGATATTATACGAATTAGCCAGAGCATCCCGCAAAAGGACCGGGCCGTGGAACTTTCCATCGTAATTGACCGGTTTATATGGTTCGCGGTCATCATTCTCATTGCCGGATGGCGGGAATTCCGATGCCACATCCCACAACAAAGTGGATGGCGTCCAGCCTTTTTCGAAGGCAGCCACGTAGGTGAGTGGTTTGATCGAGGAACCAGGCTGACGTGGACTGACCGCCATGTTCACCTGTCCGGAATTTGCTTCATTATTAAAGTCGGGCGAGCCAACCATGGCCAGGATCTCACCGGTTCCCGGCCGTATGGCAATCAAAGCTCCGCCTTTCACGTTCTTGTCAACCAGATCTGCTACCTGTTTACTGACCAATTTATCAGCTTTTTTCTGAAGCTCGGGATCCAATGTGGTGTAGATGGTGAAACCACGGCGGTAGATGGTCTGCGGATCATATTCCTTTTCCAGTAATGTGCGAATGTAGTTGACCCAGTGAGGGTAGGTCATTTTTACATCATTGGTTTTAAATTCATATTCTTCGATCTGGCGCACACTGTTAATAACGTCATCCGTGCCGACACAGACGGGTTGGCTGTTGGAAACATAAATACAGTTCTTCTCTTTACTGGTTTCCAGCATTAAAAGCATGACCGCTTTGTGCCTGTTTAAGGTCGCATCACGGTTGGTGAAGATATCGTAGACTGCCGGTGCCTGAGGCAAACCTGCCAGGAAGGATGCCTGTGCAAGATCCAATTTTGTCGCAGTGGTACCAAAATAGGTTTCAGCGGCTGCTTCAACACCATAAGCAATGCTGCCGTAGTAATTCTCGTTAAGATAGAGCTCGAGAATCTCATCTTTGGAATACCGGCGGGTGATCTCCGCAGCCAGGACGATCTCTCGGGCTTTTCGCTGTACGGTTTGTTCGATGCGTTCCTGGGGAGAAAAAAGCAGATTGCGGGCTAACTGCTGTGTGATGGTGGAAGCACCGGATGTGATCTCGCCAGAGGTATAGTTGTTCCATAATGCCCGTCCGATCGCCAGCGGATCAAATCCCGGGTGGTTATAAAACTCCTTATCTTCGGTGGCGATGGTCGCTGCTACCAGATATGGGGATATCTTCGACAGGGGGACATAAGTCCTCCGGCCGGCATTGGGATCCAGGATCTCATACAATGTATTCCCGTCCCGGTCCAGAATGCGGGTTGTCTCAAATTGCGAGGCATGTGATTTCAAGTCTTCAATGGAAGGTAAACTACGGGCAATTCGATAATACTGGAATACCGCTATCGATCCGGCAGCAACACCAATAAACATGATCAGGAACAGTAGCCCGATAAATCCTTTGAGCAAACATCCGGGAGAAAATGAAAATAACCCGGATTTATAACCTCGCGGTGAATCGATCGGTGTGGATGGTCGCTCTGATCTACGAGTGGATTTGAAGGTTTCAGAAGTGCCAGATTGTCTGGGGGTCTGTGGTTTTTCCGCAAATGGTTCTGTAGGGAGTTTTCTAACCGGGACTGCCCGGGTTGCATTGATATCGATCTGATCTACCCGGCGTGGGAGCGGCATACCGCTGCTATCCACGGCTGGTTTGCTCAGCTTGGGGGTTGGTGTATTGGATAGTGCCTGAGGCGGGTTGGGTAATGCCCTCTGGGGAGTGGGAGGAGTTGGCGCGGGTGGAACCATCCCCGGCGGCAATGGGTTTTCTCTTGTTAGTTGTTTTGCAGGTGGCGGGGTTTCATCTTCAACGGGTAGTTGTTGATTTACTCCATCATGCCTAACAGAACCGTCAAAATCAGTCCCAAATATTTTTGTTCCGCCATCTTCTTCATCATCATCGGGAACAAGCGGCGTCTCGTCTCCCGATTGAATGATCCTGCGGAACCTCTCGTTCATTCCATTATTATTTTGTTCGTCGGCGTTGTTACTCAACTTCTCATCTGTCATTTCAATTACTTCCTGTAATGAATTCTCTTTGACCTGTACAATAACTTTAACTACAATAAAACCATGCCGAATATATCTACCGAATTGATCTTACCATTCAATCATACGCTATCTACGAATTACCTCACAACTCCACGTGCGTCCGGGAATGACCATACCTGGGAGATTTGTACCGATCTTGAACATCCGGCTGGTGTGTCCATTGAATCCAACCTGGGACTCAAAGTAAATACGATCCAGGTCATCCCGGTTTTGTTTGATGCAAAATCCTTGCCGATTCGATCACCTAAACCAAGGTTTACCCCGATTCAGGTTTCCTCCGACCAGGTAATCGGGACAATATGGCATACCCTAAATATTGACGTAAACTGTCTGGTTTGGGTTCCCGATGGCGACACGCTGTTGGGAGAGTTTACATTCACCGCCAGGTCAATGGAGGAAAGAACATTCCATGCAGGAATCATGATTCGCCTGATCCCACTCGAAGGTGATACAGGGGTTAACGTTCGGTCTTCTGGTAATCAGACCTTCTTGACATCCAAAACGGAAGGTTTGCAGATTGTCGGCATGATCGGAGGAATCCCGACTGTTGTGCATAAACCCCACCCCGGCTTGGTGGTGGAAAACGTGTTGTCTCAAAATCGGATCACCAGTTTACGGTGGGCGATCCACACTGATAAGGACGAACAAAAAGCGATCGAAGAATGCATGAATTGGTTGAGACCAGTGTGGGCGTCCGCGGTGAAAAGATCCCGGTTGCGGCAGGAGCAATCCGTAGTCCAGGTCCATACCGGTGATACTGAAATTGATGAAGCGCTATTCCTTTCACAGGTCCAGTCAGAACGACTTTTGGTCCCGGCTTCAACCCAGATGCCTTTTCCGACCATGCTCTCCTGCCGGCAGCCGGATGATCCTACCCCCACGACATCTGATGCCAGTATGGCATCCGCACCGGATGGCAGCATCAATATCTGGGAGCTATACCACGCGAGCCATAATTTACTAATACCCGGGCACACCAATGAAATCTGGGGGATGATCCGAAACTTCATCCAACTTCAGCGTGGGGATGGGCATATCGATTTTCAGCCCGGTTTATCCGGTACCTGGACGCATTTGCTGGCTGCACCCTTGTTGGCAGGTTGTGTATTGGATGCGCATAGGTCAGCTCCCAACCTACTGGCACTCCGAGAAGCGTATCCTATATTGGGAAAGTATCTGAGCCAATGGCTTGGTACTGATCATGATACGGATCAGGATTATTTACCTGTCTGGCAGAATTCAACCCAGAGTGGTTGGGAAGATAATCCGCTGTTTGACGCCTCTGCAGGATATCCTACCTGGTCTATAGAATCTCCAGCATGTGGTGCTCTGCTTTATCGTGAAGCTTCCGCCATGTCCAGAATCTCTCGCGAATTGGGCATCCAGGCTGATGAAAAAAGATACTCAGAGCTGGCAAAAGAATATAAATCGGCTGTTCTATCCTGTTGGGACCATCGCCGCAAGATCTATCAATATCGTGATGCCCAAAGTCATTTGACCTCACGTGGAATCAAGTTATCAAAAGGAAATGGTCCCGGATCATTTTCAATTGACCGCGAGTTTGATAATCCTGAAAGGTTGAACATTATCTTCCACCTTGCTCAAAATGCAGGGTCTCATGGTGAGATCCAATTTTTGGGGTACAAATCTGATGGTGAGCATGTCGTTGAAAAAATACCCATCCATTCTACCCGCTGGGTGGATCAGTTCGGTTCAGTCACAAGCTCCGAACTGTATTCTAAGATCTCTTCAATAAACATCAGCGGGATGGATCCCAAAGATGCATGGCAGCTCACCATCCCTGACCTGACTCAGATCGATCTAAGCTTATTCCTGCCGTTGTGGGCAGGTATTCCAGATGAGCAAACTGGTAAAAAAATGATCGAAACCATGCTATTGCCAAATTGGGCGGAGTTCTTCAAGGAAGGATTGGCGATGCTCCCTATGGGCAGTAACCGCAACAGGGATTTATCCAACCAGTTCCAGGTGAATCCGATCATCCTTTCAATGGTTATAGATGGATTGATCCACTACGGATACCGGGAGGATGCATCCAGACTTGTAATGGGATTGATGAAAGCTATAATTAAAAATGTAAAAACAGATGGTTATTTCCACGAATCCTGGGATGCCCTCTCGAATGCTCCGATGGGTCGGGAGAACCATATATGTGGTTTGCCACCTATTGGAGTATTCCTGCGGACCGCTGGACTTGAGTTCTTGGAAGACCAGTCGGTCGCCGTGTTTGGAGAAAATCCATTTGAGCAGGATATAGATATCCGCTACAAGGGTCTACACATTCATCGTGGAGTACGAGAGACTGAGATCATATTCAAGAATGAACCACCCATCATCATTACCGGTACTGACAAAAAAATTATTAGCTGGAGAAGATAAACAGGAGGAGCATGACAGAAGACCAATCTACTGAACAGATCTTATTAATCGCAGTCGTCCAGGCACAGGATAGTGATAACGCCGCTCAAGCGATCTCCAATTTGGATGCGGTTGTTACCCGATTACCCAGCGTAGGTGGATTTCTGGGAAGAAGGAACACGACCATGTTGATAGGTGTTCGGGCAGACAAAGAGATTGAAGTGATGGCATTACTTCAAAAACATTGCCGGCAGCGAGTAGAGTATATTTCCATTCCTTTGGAAAGTGCACCACTACCTTTACCATCACCCACTCCGGTCACCATTGGCGGAGCTACCGTTTTTTCATTGGAAATCGAACACTTTGAGGTAATCTAGATATGAAACTAATCATCTCAATCATCCAGGACCATGATACCGAACCTGTATCGAAGGCTTTAACTTCTATGGGATTTCGAGTGACATTAATTGGCTCAACCGGTGGATTCTTGAAGCGGGGTTCATCAACTCTTCTGATCGGCGTTGAAGATGATCAAGTTGAACAAGCCTTGCAGATTTTGCGGGATACCTGCTCATTAGCCGCGGATTCGAATCAAACCCGGGCGACCATTTTTGTCTTAAACGTACAAAAATCGGTTCATATCTAACACTTAAAAAACCTGATGAAAAGAATATTTCCTTCCTTGGCTATTTCTATAGCCATTTTTTTATCCATCACCGCCTGCGGAACAGCGCAATCGTCAACTCCTGCGATTCCGTCTGAAGATCTGATCGCAACAGGTGTGAAAGCAACCTTGGATGCGATGCAAACTCAGGTCGTAACGGAGATACCAGTGGTAGACTCCACCATCCTTCCACAACCCGCTGCAGAACCTGAACTGCCTCATTCGGTCTACTATCTGGCCAAGGACTCTTCCGGTGTGTATCAGGTTTGGCGTCTGGAAACCGATGCTATAACCAACATGCAGATCACTACCGTGCAGGCGAATGTGATCAAGTATTCCATCTCACCGACATCCGGTATGTTGGCTTTTGTCTCTGATAACGACCTGTTCATCCAAACCCATCCGGGGACTGAACAGATCAGAGTATTGGATACCAATCCCGACGATGGAAGCGAACTTTGGTTCGCCGAAAAAGCCGTTAGCTTCCCGGTTTGGTCCCGGGATGGCAAACGATTGGCGTTCTTTCAGAATGGAATTCACATCTACACTCCGGCGGATGGTAGTGTCGTGAAAATTCTGACCAATAAATACAGGGGAGAGTCCCCGAAATTGGTGGATGAATTGTATTATCCCCTTTCCTGGTCGCCGGATGACAGTCAGATCCTGGTGGGCATATCCTATTACGAAAACGGTTCGAGTGGAGTGTACACGTTTTCTTCCAGTACTTTGACTAAACTCAATCGGGCCGATGGCGGGTGTGCCTGTGGAGTATCCACCTGGTACCCTGAAGGTGGGAAGGTGGCAATGGCGGGATTCTCCTATGGCGGACCGACTTCTGAAATGTGGCAGTATTCCACTCAATCTGATTCAAGTGGAAAGCTGCTCCCCGAAAAGAATACTGCCGGCGCATATAATTTTGCCATATTCCCATACATCAAGAGTGGCGAGATCTACTATATGTATTCCGCTCCGGTTGATCAGGTGGATGATTATGAACTTACCGGGTTGGTGAAAGCTCCTATTACTGACCCAACCAATATGACCCGGCTGAGGACTGATGAGCAGCTCTTAGTTGAGGCAATTTGGTCTGAGGATGGCAGTATGGTGGTGGGGATCAATACGGAACCGGGTTTTGATTATCCCATTCACGGTAAACTTGTAAAACTTTCCGCGGATGCACAACCCATGCTGACTCTGGTGGCCGATGCCCGCGAAATTCAATGGGGACCATGATCTGAGTACCACCTGCGTAGATTGATTGTACAATCATTGCGGAAGCCGCAGGATATGCTACTATTAATAAAACATTACAAAGGAGGAGATTAAAAATGGATTTCGGAAGAGCTTTCTCATATCCAATGCAAGACACGGACAAATGGAAAAAAGTAATCATCATGGGGCTTATTTTCCTCATCCCAATTCTAGGTCAGCTTGTTCTCGCAGGGTGGATGATCGATGTGGTAAAAAAGGTCATTCGTCATGAAGATGTAACGCTGCCCGAATTGGATTTCGGAGGACAACTCTCCAGAGGTTTTGGAGTGTTTGTGATCGGTTTGGTGTATGCGATCCCGGTGATCATTCTTGGGATCATCCAGGGCGTGATCAGTGCAGGTGGTACCGCGATGATGGGAAATGGGGACGATAATGCCGCAGCAGCCCTTGGAATCGGTGTGACCTTGATCAGTATTTGTGTTGGGATCATTTATGTAGTCTATGGGATTCTACTGGGATTTGTCCTACCCATGGCATACGGTCGTTACGCGGATACTGGAAAAATGAGTGATGGGCTGAAATTTGGCGAGGTCTTTGGCCTTGTTAGAAAAGCTCCCGGTGCCATATTTATTGCCATGTTGGGGACATGGGTAGCCAGTCTGGTTGGCTCCCTGGGAAGCATTGCCTGTGGAGTAGGAATTCTCCTGACGCTGCCATATTCATTTGCAGTCATGGGTCATTTCTATGGCCAGGCTTATAATGTAGCCTCGACAAAATAACAACATCAGATGGATTAAAAAATAAGATCCCTTCACGGGGATCTTATTTTTTATGCATTATCATTTTTCCGGTTCAGACCATTCCTCGACATGATAAATGGATACATCCAACACCTTGCTCTTCCATAAATTCTGAGATGCGCCCATCTTCATGCAAAGTTGATCGAGAAATTTTGAAGGGTCCGGAACCTGATGCCAGACCTGCGGAAGGAAAGTTGCCCGGGATCTGCCGTCGCGTAAGATCACCCCGTCCACATTGGGAACCAAGAGGCCTGGAAGATCCAATGGATCCTCATATTCCAGTGGAACAGGCGGTGTTAATCTGGATATCTCAATATGAAGCCGTGGAACTTCCTGTTCTGTCACTGCCGGAAAGCGGTAATCGTCCAGCGCCGCAGCCAGAGCGTGCTCCTGTACATCATCTACCAGAGGCTGGTACGCTTCCAGGGTGCCTATACATCCCCTCAGCCTGCCGTTAATCGTGAGAGTCACAAACGAAGATTCTATTTTCACTAGATCCGCGGATAACGAGTCATGATCTATCAGGGCAAGCGACTTTCCATTGACACCATCCTCGATCGCTTGCCTGGCGATTGTCAGCAGCAAAGTTCGGTCAGGTTCGGATAGTCTTGTCTCTGGCATCATTTTTGCAAGGACTGATAAGACCTGTTGGAATATAGCAGTGGATTGTGCGTTTCTTCATGCTGAACTGCGACCACCGCACCAAAAAAGACAGTGTTATTGCCGAATTTGAGTTTGTTGATCACTTTACAATCAAAAAATGCAATCCCGCCGGTTAACAAAGGAGCACCGGTCTCAAGTTTGAAAGTTTCAACCCCGCTGAATCGGTCACCTTCTTCTGGAATTCGACCAGCAAAGCAATCGGAGAGTGCACCTTGAGATTCCTCAAGGATGGATACACCGAATACACCGGAATTTTCGATCATTTGATGTGTCCGGGCAAGTTGATTTACAGAGATACAGACTACTGGAGGAGTAACGGAAACAGATGTAAATGAGCTGACTGTCATACCGTGTATGATTCCTTTATCAATGCTGGTCACAACAGTCACCCCGGTTGTCCATCGCTTCATCGCGTTTCTCAAAATTGTTTCATCGATTTGCATTTTCACCCTTTCATTCTTGTCTTTGTTATACAATGGCATCATAAGTCCGTCAAGTTGACCATATAAATGAAGTCAGGGAGCAGAACAAAAAACAGGTATTTTGGTACAATGACAATCACTACATAATATGATACCGACTTTACCGCCCGCCAAAAAAGCTCAGATGCACTCCACAAGGTTACCAAAATTTAATTTTTGGTCTTCTTTGGGGACTACTCTTAGTGTTGCCATCGTTGTTGCTACCCTATTCACCATCTGGACTCCGGCAAGTTTGTTTTCGAATCGCCTATCTGCCAGTCTGGCGCGAGCTCTGGATGCAAAGAAACCTCCGAACAGGAACTTGCCCACACAGACTGTTGCGCCGATCCCTCATATCGGGCTGGTCGCCGGGCACTGGGGCGACGAAGCCAATGGATTTGTCTGCCCGGACGGTGTCAAGGAATCGGATGTCAATCTGAATATCGCTACACTTGTCAGACAGAAGCTGTTGGAACAGGGCTATACTGTGGACCTGATGAAGGAATTTGACGATAACTTGCGGCAGTTCAACGGATTATTACTGGTTTCAATCCATTCTGATACCTGCGATTATATCGACGATACAGCGTCTGGTTACAAGGTTGCACCATCGTACGCGTCCAGTGCATACCCGGAAAAAGTGACCAGACTGACCGCGTGTATGATGAATAGATATGTTGCCGATACCGGCATGAATTACATTAACCTGGTTACTGATGACATGACGAAATATCATACTTTTGACGAGGTAAATACCAACACACCGGTGATCATTATGGAAGCAGGGTACTTGAATTTGGATAAAGAGTTCCTGACCAAACAAGCCGATAAAGCTGCTTCCGGTATATCCGATGGCATATTATGCTATTTACGGAATCAACCTTTGAACTCTCCTGAACCAGGGACTGCGACCCCATGAATCCAAATATAGAGAAAGCGTTACAGTATCTGTCCAGGGCAAAAGCAGCGATCCTCCAGAACCGAAACGAGGATGCGCTCTATTTCTCCACCCAGGCTTCTGAGCTTGCCCCCGAATTGGAAGAGGTATGGCTATTGCTGGCGGCAGTATCACACCCTGACAAAGCCGTCGAATATCTGAATAAAGCACTCGCATTAAATCCCAATAGTGAACGGGCCAATCTGGGGATGGAATGGGCAAAGGAAAGACAAGCGCAGGAAACTCAATCAAAGGAAAGATATGCTGCGGATAGGCAATCTCCCGCTGCCCGATTAGCCTGGATAGAATCTTCCAGTCAGGTTCTCATTCCAAATGAACCTACCATCCTCCCAGGGGACAACGCTTCAATCTATATTTCTCCAGTCGTAAAGCCCCCTGCGCAAACCCAAAAATCCAAAGAGACCGCTAAACCTATAATAGTAGAGGAAATTCCGGTCCCCAGGTACCCACTGTTATCCAAAAAACAATTGACCCGATCGGGGATTTCAGTATGGTCATGGGTTATTGCGATTGTGCTTTTATGTCTGGTTGGCAGCGCTTTATTCATCATCCCTTATGTATCCAGTAGATCCCTGGTTGCCCAAAAGTCAGCCAGGCAGCCCGGTGAGATCATCAAACCGACCCATACACCCACACCAACGCTAACGCCCACGCCGACTCCCACCCCAACGGAGACCCCAACTCCTACAGATACGCCCACTCCGCTGCCTACCAATACGCCTGAACCGACGGAAGATATTAACCAGATCCATTACATTGAAGATTTCCCGAATGTGGATGACGATGAGCGCTGGATTGATGTGGATCTCAGCTCGCAGAGTGTCGCCGCCTATCAGGGCGATGTACTAGAAAGCTCATTCATCGTTTCCACCGGAACCTGGCAGCACCCCACTGTTACAGGCAATTACCATATCTATGTCAAATACCGCTATGCGGATATGGCAGGACCGGGATACTACCTTCCCGATGTTCCTTATGTGATGTACTTCTACAAAGGCTATGGACTGCATGGCACTTACTGGCATAATAACTTTGGTACTCCCATGAGTCATGGTTGTATCAATTTTTCGATCGGTGATGCCGGTTGGCTGTATAATTTTGCCAGTGTTGGCACTCTGGTTCGAGTTCATGACTGAGGATTAATATAATGCCGCGCGATCCATTTTTTAAAGGTCTGGTGTTCGACGAAAATGACAATCCGGTGACTACTGCTCACGTAGGAGATGAACCGTTTTATGTGGTGAATGATGCCGGATTCTTACGTCATATCCCATCGGATCAGATCGACAAAGTTGTTCTGAAACAAATGACCGATCAAATTAAAGGCTATGAAGACATTATCAGTGAACAGACTGCAAAAATGATGGGTCAGGAGGATCCATTTACCGTTGCCATGCTGGAGAATCAGCTCAAACACATCGATGAAAAGATCGATGCCGAAATTAGCGTCGGTATGACCGATGATATGCGGACTTACCTGGGTATGGCAGGATTGAAGATCATCGTCGACATCCACGGAGATGTAGTAAAGGTAATTCAACCGGCTTCAACCAGTCCCGAAGACGAATAGAAAATATAGAATATTCTCATTTTTATCAGGTACAATCGAATAAACAATCCTTAGAGTAGTTGTATGCCATCAGATTTTATGATCAATGTAAATGAAGAAAACTTTGAAGAAGAGGTACTCGCCTTTTCTCAAAATATCCCTGTACTAGCTGATTTCTGGGCTGAGTGGTGTATTCCCTGTAAGACACTGGACCCGATGCTCGAAAGAATGGCAAATGACGCGAATGGTGCTTTCCGGTTGGCTAAAATTGATGTTGATTTCAATAAGAATCTATCCATCCGCTATGGCATACGTACTGTTCCAACCGTAAAAGCGTTTATCAAAGGACAGGTTTTTGCTGAATTGACGGGTATACAGCCGGAATCGCGGTTGAAAGAGTTTATGCGCAACATCATCCCAAGTCCAGCGGACCTGTTGCTCGAGAAGGGCACCAGCTTGATCGACGGCGGGAATTGGTCGGCAGCGGAGAATACCTTCAGAGAGGCGATCGGGATGGATCAGCAATCCTCGCCTGCCTTGCTGGGATTGGCGAGATCTTTATTGGCTCAGGGAAAAGTCGATGAGAGTCGAATGATACTTAAAAATTTCCCAGCCAGCCATGAATATTCATCTGCTGAAAAACTGTTACCCCTCGCTGATATCTTTTCTGTTTTGGTAAATTTGAAGGAATATGGCGATGATCCACTAGAAGCTGCTTTGTGGAATAACGTCAAGCTGGCTCGTAAAGGCAACTTCCCGGCTGCATTGGATGGTCTATTGGGAATTCTCCGGGTGAACAAGAACTATAAACAGGGCAGTGTAAAGCAGATCATCCTGGCCATCCTGGAAGTGATGGGTGATTCCCACCCGGATACCCGGCAGTATCGTGCCGAACTGGCATCGATCTTATTTTGATCTTTATCTTTACGTAATATTGCTACTTTATTTTCTAAAAATCCTCAAAAAATCTCATAATTTTATCCATTTATCACCCCGGAATTAGTACGACATGCACTTGATTTCCGGGGTCGAAGTTTCATAATGGTATAATCAATGCCAACCATTTTTATCCAATTTGAACCGGAGGTGTAAATGCCCCCAAAGGGACGGATCGTTGTCGATGAACAGTACTGTAAGGGGTGCGAGCTTTGCGTTGGAGCTTGCCCGCAGGATGTATTGGAACTGGCAGTGGACCGGATGACAGCCAAGGGTTACCATCCCGCAGAATTGAAAGCGATCGGTTGCACCGGTTGCGGAATCTGCGCGATTGTCTGCCCGGATGCAGCCATCACAGTGTATCGGGAAAACCAACCGAAATCTGCTCAAGGGGGTGTGTAGCAATGGCCAGAGAACTCATGAAGGGCAATGTGGCAGTCGCTGAAGCAGCCTTACGGGCAGGTTTGGAAGCATATTTTGGCTATCCTATTACCCCGCAGACTGAATTGTTGGAGCACCTCGCCGCTCGGATGCCTGAACTGGGACGACCATTCGTCCAGGCGGAGAGCGAATTGGCGGCTATCAATATGGTTTACGGTGCTGCTTGCACCGGCGCGCGGGTAATGACCTCATCTTCCAGCCCGGGTGTGAGCCTGATGATGGAAGGTTTGTCCTACATCGCCGGCACTGAAGTACCCATGGTGTTGGTGGATGTCATGCGCGGCGGTCCCGGTCTTGGGAATATCGCCCCTTCTCAATCTGATTACAATCAGATCGTCCGCGGCGGCGGGCATGGAGACTACCATTGCATCGTTCTCGCGCCTTCCTCCGTGCAAGAATCCATTGATTTTACGAGGGACGCGTTTGATCTCGCTGAGAAGTACCGCGCCATTGCCGTGGTGTTGACCGATGGTTCTGTCGGACAGATGATGGAACCAGCCGAAATGCCGCCAATGTCCCCAGTGGACCATAAATTTCCAGAGTGGTCTGTGGCGGGTATTCCTGGAAGGGCGAGGCATTTTTTAACCTCCATTTATTTGAATCCCCCCGAAGAAGAAGTGACCAATCTGCGCTTATTACGGCGCTGGCAGGAAATCCAGAAGAACGAGATCCGCTTCAAGGAATACTTCCTGGACGACGCGGATATTGTAGTTGTTGGTTTCGGTTCAACCGGTCGTATTGCCCTATCCGCAGTTAGGGCTGCCCGTGCTGAAGGAATCAAAGTCGGATTGCTCCGACCCATTACTGTAAGTCCATTCCCCTATGAGCAGGTTGAAGATCTATGCTCTCAGGCAAAAGCATTTTTGGTGACCGAAATGAATTCCGGTCAGATGTTGGATGATGTAAATCTTGCTGTCCGGGGTAGAGTTCCCGTCGAATTTTATGGACGGTTGGGTGGTATCGTTCCATTCCCCGATGAGATCTTCTCTGAGATCAAACGAATTTCTTCCAGTACCATCCCATTGGAAGGCGATCCAAGAGACAGATGGTTGCAGCGAATGCCGCTGCCCGTTCGATAGGAGAAAATATGGAAACTACCGAAACTCTGGTTTATTCAAGACCCGAATCATTTACAACAACTCAGACTCACTACTGTCCGGGGTGTACTCACGGCGTTGCTCATCGCCTGGTCGCTGAAGTATTGGACGAGATGGGCTTGCGTGAGAAGACCATCGGCGTGGCATCTGTCGGCTGCTCTGTCTTTGCGTATAACTATTTCAATTTTGATTTTGTCCAGGCTCCACACGGCCGCGCTCCGGCGATGGCGACTGGCGTGAAACGGGTACTGCCTGATCGTATCGTTTTTACCTATCAGGGTGATGGCGATCTGGCTTCGATCGGAATGGGCGAGATCGTCCATGCCGCTGCCCGTGGTGAGAATATCACCGTCATCTTCATCAACAATGCCAATTATGGCATGACCGGTGGACAGATGGCTCCGACCTCCCTGCCGGGACAAAAGACAACCAGTTCACCGAATGGCCGTGACGTGGAAACCCAGGGCTTCCCAATCCGTGCCGCGGAAATGTTGGCTACCCTTGATGGTGCGAGCTATGTGGTCCGCCGCTCTTTGCACGACCCCAAGAATACCCGCATGGCGAAAAAAGCCATCCGCACTGCTTTCGAAACCCAGGCGCGCGGATTGGGATTCAGCATGGTCGAACTCCTCTCTGTATGCCCTACCAACTGGGGAATTACTCCTGCGGATTCGCTGAAATGGATAGAAGATCATATGGTTCCATACTATCCCGTTGGCGATTTCAAAGTATCCCAATTGATCAGCGAAATTAAGGCTTAGGGAGGATATCATGCAGGATGAGATAATTATTTCCGGATTTGGCGGACAGGGTGTACTTTTTGCCGGGCAATTACTTTCCTATGCCGCAATGGACCTAGGTAAGGATGTCACCTGGATCCCATCGTATGGTCCCGAGATGCGCGGTGGCACAGCTAATTGCACTGTAGTCGTAGCGGATGAAGAGATTGGATCACCGTTTGTCCGTAATCCCAAAGCAGCTGTGGTAATGAATCTGCCCTCGTTGGATAAATATGAAGATACGATTCAATCTGGCGGATACCTGGTCATCAACGAATCCATGGTCAATCGAAAACCAACCCGCAAGGATATCCATGTGATCACCATTCCGGGTAACGATATTGCTGAAGAATTGGGCGATAAACGCATGACCAACATGGTGCTGCTGGGTGGATTACTGGCGAACCTGAAAGTGATGAGTTTGGATGATCTGAAAAAAGCCCTCAAGGATCACCTCCCTGCGCGGCACCATAAACTGTTACCCTTGAATTATGAAGCCATTGATCGTGGTGCGAAGTATCTGGCAAATTAGTCAATAGATCACATACAAAAAAATGACAGGATGTTCATCCTGTCATTTTTTTATCTGGTAATTCTTATCTATCGATAGATTCCCTGAGGATCCAACTCTTCCCGCAGAATCCGCAGTTCTTCACTGGATGGTGCTTCGGTATGCCGAATTGTATCCGCCACTTTCAGATCCCAACCGGTATTTGCTTTCGCTTGTTCTACATCGCAGCAATCATGGATGGCAGTGAGAACCATCTCTCCATTGTCGTCCGGTTCCATCAATCCCAGATCCGTGACAACGCATTGAGTCCCTCCGCCGCGTACGCCGGCAGCTTCACGCTGTTTCTTTCCGCCAAGGAAACCTGCCGATGTGATAAAGTCGCACTTTTCCGGGAATCTCCGCTTTTGGTGCGGGGTCATGATATAGCAGCGGTTTGCCCAGCCGGCGATCTCCATCGATCCGCCCGATCCAGGTAAACGCACTTTGGGATGCTGGTAATCGGAGCCGATCACCGTTGCATTGATATTTCCAAACCGGTCGATCTGGGCTCCCCCTAGAAAGCCGACGTCCACATTGCCGCGCTGCAGATAGAAGGAGAAAATATCATACATACTGCATACCGCCGAGGCACCGCTGACCAGGGTCGGGTCGCCAATGGACAAGGGCAGGCGGGATGGTCGCGCTCCGATGACACCCGCCTCGTAGATCATCAGCAGATGCGGAGCGTGGGTGCGCATGGCTAAATTGCAAGCCATGTTAGGGATACCGACGCCGACAAAAACACGGTCGTAATCGCGGAGCAGTCGGGCTGCGTTGATGATCAGGAGTTCAGAGGATGAATATTCCATTTTCTCTCCTAATACTTTCCATAATTGACTGGGGCTGCGTACATGGGTTCGACTTCCAGACGCTTGTGGGTTTCCGTACCGAGTTTTTCCCAGTACTCGGCGCGGTCTTTCACTCCGAATACCCATTCATCCAGATAGGCGGATACTCTGGCCGGGTCTTCGGTGATCTTATCCCATTCAAGGTAGAAGACATTATCACGGTCATAGTATCCCTGAGTATAGGAGGGATGGCTGGCATACGGCACATGGCAAACCGCATCCACTATAAAATCGGGAATGAGCGTGCGGTTCGGGTCTGAGCGGATGATGGATTCATCCACGATTTCCTCTGCGGTAATAATGACATGTTCCGCCGCAAACGCGGATTCCTTCTGCTCACCCAATATTCCCCAGATTTGGGCATTTCCTTCCGCATCGCATCGTTGAACATGAACGATGGCCACATCCGGAAGTAATGGTGGAACCACGATGACTTCCACACCTGTGTAGGGATCGGTTACGCGTCGATATTGCATGTTGACTTTCTCAAGATCGGGTGCAGCGGTCTGGTTCATGGGGATGAATGGTAATCCGCACGCACCTGCTTGCAAGCGACTGATCATGGAATAATGCGAATACTCCTCCCATTCCAGTTTGCCTGATTCAATCATGCTTTTGACGATGCGCAGCGAGCCAACACCGGGATTTCCAATATATGAGAATATGAATTTTTTGGCGCATCCTGCAGCAGCCATCATCTCATAGATTAGATCCGGGGTTGCTCTGGCCAGGGTGAGGTCTTTTCTGCCCTGGCGGATGATCTCATGACCGGCGGCAAATGGAATCAGATGGGTGAATCCGGCAGCATACACTGTATCACCGTCATGAACATATTGCGCGATCGCTTCCTGCATTGTGCATATTTTGCTCATAGACTGATTTTCCAATCCCTATAGATTTTGTAATACTAAAACCAAATTATTGCGTTAAGACCGGTAGAGAAATTCTTGATCTTTACCGGTCTTGAAGATTTTTCGTCAACTTCTTTTTACAAGGGTTCGAATTTGTTCATGCATATACAGCGGCAGGTAATACAATCCACCGGCGTTCTTTCCGCTGGATCCGGAGCCTTTCCATCCGCCAAAGGGTTGGAATCCCGGCCATGCACCCGTGGTTGCGCCTTGCGGACGATTCGCGTAGGTTACACCAGCTTCGATCTCGTCGAAGAACCAATCCACCTCATCCGGTGCTCCATAGAAGCCCGCTGTCAAACCGTAAGCGACGTCATTGGCATGCTTCATCGCTTCAGTCATACTATTTACTGCTGTGACCATCATGATTGGTAGGAACATCTCATCCTTCCAAAGGTGGTGATCCATCGGAACATCGACTGCGATCGTATCCGGGCAGAAGAATCCTTTGGTAAATTCACCATCAGATACGACTTTGCCACCGGCAACGATCATTCCTGCAGTTGCCAGTTCTCCGCAAAAAGTTAGATAATCCGCATAACTGCCTTTATTAATGACCGGTCCGTTATATACCTGTCTCTCGGTTGGATCTCCAATCACAAGTTTACTGGTCAGATCAGTGATCTTCTGCAGCAGATCGGCATAAACCGGTTTTTCAATAAATACTCTCGAACAGGCGGAACATTTTTGTCCTTGAAGACCAAATGCCGAGCGTACAATTCCCAAGGCAGCGTCATCGAGGTTGGCGTGTTTTGATACGATGGCGGGATTTTTCCCGCCAAGTTCCAGGATTGCCGGACGAACCCATTTACCGCTGCTGAAGTCGCGGCCGATCTTCATCCCAACATCGAATGAACCGGTAAATGTGATACCACTCACCAGAGGACTATCGATCAAAACCTGTCCAACTGAGCTTCCCGGACCGGTCACATAGTTGTAAACGCCATCGGGAATTCCCGCATCGCGGAAACATTCCGCGATCAGCCGGGCTGTCCACGGAGTGTCAGTGGCTGGTTTCATAATGATGGTGTTACCGGTTGCCAGAGCCGCTCCGGCAGGTCCGCCGGTCAGAGCGCATGGGAAGTTGAATGGTGAGATCACCACCCATACCCCATATGGTCTCAAAACAGAAAAATTGGTGGAAACGAATCCGGTTAGTGGGTCGCGTCCCAATTCGTGAACAAAACCTTCGTTCGCTTCCATGCGGTCGCAGGAATAACGGATGAGATCGGCAGTCTCAGCCACATCACCCAATGCTTCCATGCGGTTCTTTCCTACTTCCAAAGCGACAGCCACACCAATATCAAAAGTACGTTCGTCCATCAGCTCGGCGGCTTTTCTCAGCAATCTGATCCTTTCCTGCCAAGGGGTTTTTCGCCAGGCAGGGAATGCGGCATGGGCAGCTTCCAGAGCTGCCTGCGCGTTTGCTGATGAACCTTTTTGGAAAACGCCTAAAACAAGATCTGTATTTGCAGGTGATCTGTTCTCGAACTTGTCGGACGAGAAAACATCTTTCCCATTGATGATCATGGCATATTCCTTCCCGAGGGAAGATTTTACCCGTGCCAATGATTCAGCAAAGCGGGTATGCAATTCTTCCGGGGGATTGAACATGGTGGAATATGTCAGCTTGAAACTGGATTCTGCCATAACTACTTGCCTCCTGTGATAGAAGTAGCCTGATGCCCGTTGAACAGGGCATTCATAGTATATCTGTTGGGACAATTTGCGTCAAATAAGGAACTATACGTCCTTCCTTTATGTTTCTTTTATTGCGTTGAAAATGAAATAGTGATACAACAACATTAATGTCGAAAAAAGATAAAGCAAAAACCAAGCAGAATTTGGATAAACTCCCACCTGTGGAGGCTGCTCAACATACCAATGAGATCATCTCGATGGTGGCCCATGAACTTAAAAATCCTTTGGCGTCCATTCGTGGTTACAGTGAATTGTTGATGTCGGGTGCAGTCGGTACCGTCACCCCTGAACAACAGAATTTTCTTCGAGTGATACTAGCGAATACAGACAGAATGTCCGAGTTATTGGCTGACCTTTCCGATGCTGCCAGATTGGATTCGGGTAACACCAAACTCAACCTGACCTGCGTTGATGCCTTACCGATCATTCAAGGTGTGGTAGCCAGCTTGCAGCAGCAGGTAACTGCCAAGAATATCTCACTTGAGTTAAAGTTCACGACTGTGCTCCCGGATATCATTGCCGATCCGCTCAGATTGACTCAGATCTTTATGAATTTGATCAGCAATTCGGTGAAATACACACAATCTGGCGGTAAGGTATCCATCACATCTCAGATCAATGAAAGAGATGTGATATTTGCGGTTCAAGATTCTGGTTTGGGGATCAGCGAAAAGGACCAAAAACTGATCTTCAGCCGTTATTATCGTTCAGAGGATGTGCAATCCCGGGATATCCCCGGCACAGGATTAGGTCTCTATATCACCCGCCGCCTGGTCGAGATGCAGAATGGCAAGATCTGGTTCGAAAGCGTCCTCGGTAAAGGCACCACGTTCTATTTCTGCATGCCGTATTAATTCCCTGATCCGTCATTTCACTAATATTCTTGTCATTGCGAGGGCAATAGCCCGAAGCAATTCCCATCCCATTCTGTTACACCATACCATCTGATCATTCCTTACCGGTTTAGAAGAAACTGGGTTGATAGGGATGGAAGTGCATTAGACACTTCCATCCCTATCTTTAATAGCCCCTCCCGCAAACAGTCCATTATTCTGAATGATATTTTTTCTGCGGGAGGGGTTGGGGTGGGCTAATCAAAATATTTTCATTGTGAATGCAATTGCCCGACCCAGGCACCGCACCGAGTTCGTTGCATTGCTGGAGACCAATCTCCACATAGCTTAATCACTTCCAGATGATCCATTCCTGGACTCCCACCTGCTAAAAGCTGCCATACCTTGATGGATCAGCCAAAAATTCACCACCATCGCAAGAAACCCGACCACCGAATACAGTACCAACTCGCTTGTAGGTACTTCCCGGAAAATCTCCATCACCACAAAGATACAGACCGGCAGACACAGAATGCTGGTCACGACCGCCGGAATATACCTTCCCACAACCATCGCTTGTATGCAGTGAATGATCAAGTGGACAGTGAATGCAATGAATAACCCTGCCCACAGACCATACCCAACCGTCAGATAGGCGACCACCGTCACAATGCAGATGATGAGGAATTCCTCTGCAACCCCCAGTGCAAATGCCTTAGTCGAAATTTGGTTAAAATGCGGTAAAAGCTTTCTTGCCAGAAAGGGGAACCTCCCGCCAAGATATTCCTGGTTTTTCTTGACCCAAGGCAGCAGGAAGATGATCTCTTCGAGATCGTGAAAAATGAACAGGATGGGGAAGAGCCAGATGAGACTTTTCATATCAGTGAGTATGTTACTGATTCTACTTGTTAACAAAAAACCTGATCGGGGTCACCCGATCAGGTTTCACTAATCGCAAACTTACTTCACCAGAACCAAATCCCCCCAGGTGGTGGGATCACCCAATACACGGTACTTTGTGCTTGAAACCATGGTTTGTTGATTACTCCCGGTTTTCGAATCATCATCGGATACTGATGCAGCAAACCCGAGATGCAGCCCATTGTACGGATCGATCCCGAAAACTGTCCATGGAATACCCACCGTTACCCGATATCCACCGGTCATGGACTTCACCCCGATGATCGCTTTCTTGATCTTGCCGGTCTCTCCGGATGGGAACCACAGATAAGCTTCCGGGGAATTCCCCAACGTGGTCTTTCCCGGGGAAATACCAACCTGATAATCATCCGTGTTCAGCCAATTATTCCAGTAATCAGCCTGCACCCAGGTGTCCAGCAGAATTTCCACGCTGTCACCCTGGTACAGATCCGCTCCGGTTTCTTTCTGGACATACTTGTCGTCGTAAACCTTCCAGGCGACATACAGATAATCTTCGTCCCATTCCACCATGTACGAGGCGGATAGATCATCTTCGCTCTTCCAGTTGCTGTAGCCGTACACAACCCAATCCGCTGGATACTGATCCGCGGACCAATCTCCCCAACCGCCGTCCAATTCCGGCTGGTTCTTTACATACTGGGCATAGGTCACCGGACCGGAACGCTTGGTCGGTGGAACAGGCGTCGGTGCGATGGGTGTCCGGGTTGGGACGGTCGTGTTGGTTGCCTGAGGTTTGATGGTTGGGATAACAATCGCAGTGGGCGGTACCTGAGTTGGTGGCTCCTGGGTTGGGACGAGCGACGCCTCTGCTAATTGAGTTGCGAAAGCGTATAATGCGGTTTTGGTCGCATCGACCGTAGGAAAGACAAACGGCGTCGGTGTTGGTGAAAACGGCAGCGTACATGCCAGGGTTGTCCCCAGGATGAGAATGGGAAGGATTAATTTACCAATATTGATGGTTTTCATGCCAGCCTCCAGTGTTTTGCAGCATCTATTCGATGCAACAAGTACGCCACTATGCGGATATGCTGCCCAGAACAAAGACTCCCATGGTTTCGAAATGGTAAGTCTGTGGAAACATATCCAGTAATGTGACGCTGGAGAGTTTGTAATCGTTCCCGGTCAATATCTGGCTGTCCCGGGCAAAAGTGGATGGATCACAACTGATATAGATGACCTTCTCCGGTTCCGTCGCAAGAATTTTCTCGACAACCACCTTTTCCAATCCAGCCCGCGGCGGATCGACGATAACCAGATCAGAGTTTATTTCAAGCGATGGCAGAATTTCCTCGGTTTTACCCTCATACAGATCCACATGATCGAATTCATCCAGGTTGGCAGCGAAATCCGCACAAGCGGATGAGGAACTTTCGATTCCGATCAGGTGTTCAGCGCACGGCGCGGCAAAAAAGCTGAAGAGTCCAACTCCGCAGTATAGATCCAGAATTTGCTTGTACTTTTTATCCGTTATTTCGTTTAACACACACCGAACCAGTTCTGCCGTAATCTGCGGATTGATCTGGAAGAATGATCCTGCCGAAACCTGGAAGACCCGGTCGTGGATGGTGATCGTCGAAATCGGGCTGCCGGCGATAACCAGTTCCCCGGCCGGCGATTGGTGGATCAAATTGTATGGCGCATCCAGTTCGATATCCGGCAGGTCTGTGATACCGCCGGCGATCATGATGCTGATCTCTCCTTCATCCGAACTGCGCAGAGAGATCCGCTCGATATCCAGTCCGGCTTCAAAGCTGAGCTGTTTCCAGGCATCATCCAAAGCCTGATCCGGCAGCCAGCACTCCTCGATCGCCACCACCCGGTTGGATTGTGCCATCTGGTATCCCAGCCGTCCGTCATCGGTTAAATGAAATTGGATATGGTTACGGTAATGCCATGGATCAGGGGATGGGATCACGGTGATTTCTAGGCACCTCGGATTGTTTGCCGATCCGAGTCAGCAGATCCAGCAGGGTGTTTTTCTTCACATCCAACTGATCCGCATAACTCAGATGCTGCAACTGGCATCCGCCGCACACCCCGAAATGCTTACACCGCGGGGATATCCGTTTGGGGGATGCTTCGATCAATTCGATCATCTCGGCGCGGGCGAAGTTCTTCTTCTGCTGCGTCAGGTGGCAGGTGACCACTTCCCCCGGCAATGTAAATGGGATGAATACTGTTCGTCCATCCGGAAGTCTGCCAATGCCTTCGCCGGTTGCCGCCATGCGGTCGACGGTCAATTGATAGGTGTTTTCCTGATCCATATTGTCCTGTTCATCAGTATCCACCAAAATAACCCTGCGGCTAAAGTGAGGAATACTGAGAAAATATCATGTTTGAGTTGGATTGCCGCAGAAACCAGCACGGCTGAGAAGAGTGAGAATATCAGCGGAAAGATCCCGAACAACGGATTTTTCTTTCCATCCATCAAATACATCGTCAGATACAGGATCGGCAGCAGCAACAGGGATTGGTCGTATGCCCACAGATAGGGAGTGACCAATAAGGCTGCGATGACCGCAAACGAAGCATACGATATCAGGTTTGTCTTTTGCGCCATCCACCAACCAGCAACACACGCGATAATGATGGCGGATCCGATGGCGATGATCGACACTGTGGTAAAACATGCGGACTGGAAACTACACGCCAGGTTGGCTAGTCCCCACAATGTCGGGGAGTATCCCAGCACGCTCAATCCTTTTTCCATTCCCTGTGCCAGGAAGATGTTCATCCATCCCGGATGAGCCAGCTGGCCGATCAGCCATAAGATGATACAGGTCAGCAAAAAGCTTTCAAAAGCGTACCATCGTCGGTTGCGCAGCATCCAAATGACCAGCAGTCCGCAGATGGGAATCCCCAGGGTGGGTTTCAAGATCAATAAAGCCAAGAGCGTTCCCGCCGCGACATCCCTTTTCTGTTCCAGTAACCATACTGCAAGCGTCTGCGCGAATAGGAAGAACAGGATGATTTGCCCATTGCGGACACCTTCGACCATTGGCCGGAAGGTGATGATCCCAATAACCAGTAATAATCCGCTGAACGTGGATAACCGGATGCCTGTCTGCCTGATGATCAAGAAAAGCGTGCCGATCAGGGACAGGATCGACAGAGCGATCCAAATCGCCGCGGAGGTCTGTAGCGGAATCCAGCCGATGGGCTGGGTCAGAACAGCCAGCGGCAACGGATACACATAACGCGGATTCTCCAGCCAGGTCGATCCGTAATTGGCGTGCCCGGTTTCCCAAACCACAGGATCGTACACATCCGCGCCCTGTCCCTGCAGACGGGCTCCCAGCCAGAAGGTGAAGAAATCGCTGTCTGCCATCCGGTTCTGCGAACGGCTGATGACAGATCCGATCCCCACGCTGATCAACACCATCAGTACAATGGCGATGATCTTAAAGGCTGAACTTTTCTTCACTTCCGGCATGGTTTTATTATAAGTTGTCTGGCAAAAGAAACTAAGGAATCTTACCTGATCAGACTGATCTGCCAGAAACCGGGTTGATAGGGATGGAAGGGCTGCAAGCCCTTGCATCCCTATCTGATAAAGCCCCTCCCGCAAGTTCTGAAAATTTCAGATCAATCCTTATCCACGGGAGGGGTTGGGGTGGACATAAACTAAAATATCATAAAATGAGAGATCATTGTTCTCCAACAAAAACCATCGTATCCAACAAAAAAGGTTTGTCCGGCAGGGAATACCTTCTCCCACCGGACAAACCCTTCAATTACAAAAAGAATAATCTATATGGTCTTCAGATATTGATCCATCAAACCGATCAGTTTTTCCACATCAGCCATGTTGATCTCGCCCATGTGAGCAATGCGGAAGGTCTTACCCTTCAGATCGCCATAACCATTGGCGATGCGCATGCCGTTAGGCTTGAGGAATTCATTCAACGCGGCGATATCCATGTTGCGGGTGTTGTTGATGGTCGACACAGTCTTGGAACGGTATCCGACCGGAGCCAGTGGTTCCATGCCCTGTGTTGCAGCCCAATCCTGGGTGCGCTTGGCCATGGAGGCGTGGCGGGCAAACCTGTTCTCCATGCCTTCTGCCAGCATGCGGTCCAACTGCTTGTTCAACGCCCAGATCAGGGACATTGCCGGCGTCATTGGTGTGGAATCTTTAGCGCGGTGCTTTTCGAGCAGCAGCAGATCAAAATACCATCCGCGGAACTTCACTGTCTCGGCTTTCTTCATCGCGCGCTCGGAAGCGCAGCCAAATGCAAGACCCGGGGGCAATGCGAAGCATTTTTGGGACGAGGTCAGCAGGAAGTCCAACCCCCAACTGTCCATCTCGATCTTTGCCCCAGCCAGGCTGGAGACTGCATCCACGAGGACGAGTGTATCCGGGCTGACTTCGTGTGCTACCTTGGCCAAATCCTTGACCGGATTTTCCGCGCCGGTGGAGGTCTCATTGTGGACAATGGTGACTGCTTCGTAATGTTTGGCTTTCAGAGCTTCGGCCAACTGGTCTGGTTTGATCACCTCGCCCCAGGGGATTTCCACCTTGTCGGCGGTCTTCCCATTGGCGACAGCTACATCGTACCAGCGTTTGGCAAAAGCGCCGTTGACGACATTGAGTACAGTTTCGTTGACAAAGTTGCGGATGCCGGCTTCCTGGAGCCCGGAACCGGATGATGTGGAGATGTATACGGGGCGTTCAGTGAAGAAAATCTGACGCAATTTCTCATCGCAACTGCGGAAAATCGCTTCAAAATCCTTGCTGCGATGGGGGATCATGGGGCTGGTCTGTGCAGCCAGCACTTCCTCTGCTACATCTACAGGACCGGGAACAAACATTCGTGACATTCCAATCTCCTTTGTTGTAATAGATGAAAATTCCTCTTACCGTTTGGATAAGAGGTTTTTGAATATTATCTTAAGAAGAATGAGAGGATCACCAGGATCGAAATGAAGATAACTGCCAGAATTGCGATCCGTTTGAGACCTTTTTTGGTCGCAGAATAATCCGGATTGAATTCGGTGGTTGCTGTACCGCTAAAACGGCGGGGAGCAGCTTGAACGGCTCCTTCACCGCGGGGTGTTTCTACTGCTGTCGATACCGATCTTCTTTGTTTCTTTGCCATACATCTCTCCTTGACACTTATTGATTTAGAGCTGCTTTCACCACAATGCGCTGGTTATCCACCATATACGGGTAACAGGATATCAGCGTTAATGTTGCATCTTTTGTTGCTGCCATCACTTCGGTTTGGGTCGGTTTGACAATCTCAGTCCCGGTGACGGTATAAGTATACTGCTTTGTGTTCGTAAAAACGACGATCGAGTCGCCGGTTTTTAGCTTATCCAGGTCGCGGAAGATCTCTCCGAAGACATCATTATGAGCGGAGAGGATCAGATTGCCAGGTTTCCCCGGGTCGCTGCTGGTAATGAACTGCCCGACCCCTTTTTTCAACTGCTCCCATCCTGTTCCCTGTACCACCGGGGCATCCACGTTGATCGCGCCGATCTGGATGCGGCTGGCCTGCTCAGGGCTGGCGGTGGGGATGGGGATGTTCGCCAGGCTTTGCACCACCGGACGCAGATGCTCGGGGATCTCGGCTTCATTCGGTTGCGCTCCACCCGCTGCGTTGGGCGGGGTATGCCCTGACGGCAGAATGACTGCCGAGATGAGCGCGGTGGGTGTCAGCGTGGGCTGTTTCAGCGCCGAGGCGACTTCAGTATTGAGTATCCGCAGGCTGGAGAATGCGTTTACCATGATAAGGATCAGTCCCAATACGGCTGCGGTTTCGATCAACAGCAGAGTCCGGTCGAACCATTTATTGCGCGGACGGCGTTTGCTGCGCCCTGCTTCGGTTTCAGGCTGTGTTTCAACGAATTCGCTGTGCATGGCCTGGATGGTCGCCGGCTGCGGATCACGTTCCACCTGGATGATGCGTCCGGAACGCTTGAACTTCTCGATCCGTTCCAGATGGTCGCCGCGTTGTTTTTCCATCAACATCCGCCTCAAATCAGCGGTGGATAGATCTTCAACGGGTTTTCGTCTGCGCGAAGCCTTCATATTGGGGTAAATAACTCCAAAAGTGAATTATAACCCAGAAAAGAGCCTGGCAGGCAGGGAGGAAAACTGTTACCTTGTCAGTTTGCTTCAGATTATGTATAATACCCTTCGCTTCGTTGGGCGGTTAGCTCAGTTGGTTAGAGCACACGGTTGACATCCGTGAGGTCGTAGGTTCGAGCCCTATACCGCCCACTTTTGGTTTAAATCCCCCAAGATCGAAAAATTGACATCCGTGTCCCATCGAGGGATGATAAGGTGTAGGTTCGAGCCCTATACCGCCCACAATTTCTTTTAACCAAAGGATGGACACAAAAGTCCATCCTTTTTCTTTGCCCCCCCGTATTGTCGGTTCCCCCAAATGTCCTTTGGAGCATTTGGGGGGATTAAAAAAGACCGTCAACCAACCCCATCGCGGGATCTTGAACGGTCTCTGAAATTGTTCGGCTGGCTTCAGCGATATCTCGCTGAATTTCCCAAATTACGCGGGGACTGCCACTTTTCTGCGGGTCACGTCCGCAGTCACATCCATCCTCAGGTCGACGGTCTGCTCGATGGCCTCGAAGCAGGAGCCGATCGATTTCCGGTAAGGGACCTGCATGCCCGGGTGGACGCCGATCAACAGCTTGGTGCAGATCGGGCAGCCGGGTCCAAGTTCATTGAAGTTCCTACATTCGCCGCATGCTCTGGATTCTACTCTCAAATCATTCATCTTATTCTGCCTTTCTCAATTCCCCCGCTGGTTTCTGACCTGGTCGAAGGTGGATCTTGGAGGTATTCTTGTGGAATTTCGTTGCATAGTTCAGGCCAGATTCTTCTCCACTTTTTTTATCTCTCAATACTATTATGCAAAGTTTTTTTAGAAAAAATCCTTACAATATCCTTACAGTTTTCGTCCATCGGGGTGCGCGGATAACTTTGCAAAATGGCTCCATAAAATTGCACGAGCCGAAAAAATAGCAATCATTTGTTATTTGTTTCAAATGAAAACCCTTTCAACCTGGTCAATAAAGGGTGGACTATTCAGTTGGCAAGGACCCAGAGACAAGCAGGTCCCGGTTAACAAATAGAATAAGTGTTCTAAATAGGATTATAACCACTTTGGAATCAGGTTACAACCTGTCACTTGTGACAGTGTACCTGTAGATCAGTCTGCTTGCGGATTTATTCGAATTGCATCCCCACCATAACGGATGTCTGGATCGCATTCTTCCCATTCTGTTTTACAGAATACATCAATCTATCTGCTATCCGTATTATTTCATCAGATTGATCGGCGGATTCCAGGCAGTCGACACAAGTCAATACACCGATACTAAATGTGATCTGCCAATTGCTCAGGTGACCCGGAATCTGAGATCTCCTGCCTGATCTTCGTCACTACAGATTCCGCGGCTTCGCTGTTACTTTCAGGCAATAGAATTCCAAATTCATCTCCGCCAAGTCTGCCGACGATATCCGTTTGCCGTAAATGTTTCCTGGTTTTGGAGACCACAGAACGAAGGACTTCATCCCCGGTGGTGTGTCCGAACTGATCGTTGATCTTCTTGAAATCATCGATGTCAAAATAAACCACTGAAAATGGATGCCGGTAACGATTGGATCTGATAATTTCATGCCGGATGGCATCCAGGAACGCCACTGAATTCATTGCTCCTGTCAAAGAATCAGTTTGCGCTAATCTTTTTTGATGATCCAATAAACTGCGTATCGAAGATAATAAAAGGACAACCATGATCATTGAACCCAATTCGATGATCATATTGAGGATGTAAACCGGAGCAGTTTGTGTAGAGCCGCGATTGACCACATTTGCGACCAACCAGATCGTAATGCTTAATATCGCTGCAAAAAAACCCAGAGATTTGGATAATTGCCAGGTGATGAGTGCAATGGGGATGATATAGAAGGAGGAAAATATCAGCGTCGTTCCGCTTATGTAATCCAGAATCCCAAGTGATACAGATCAGTGAGAAACCAATCACGATCCAATATTTCTTGTCAATCCTATCCAACCCCGCTATAAAATTCATTTCACCTGATGATTGGAATCACACGGTTTGTTTGATGACTTGATCGATACCTACGATGAATATGGCAGTGATTAGTACTATTGTCGTAACCAGATCAGAATAGCTTGATCCCCAAATAAATGTTTCATCATAGTAGCATATCCAGCACAGAATTATCAATCATTTATCAGGGTTATTTTTATACAAAAACCGGTTCATGAATATGACTGAACCGGAATCGATTCAATGACTAGATAACCCCTATCCCTTGAAATAGTTGTTTTGCGGATATTTCCAGCGGAAAATTCGGTGTCGAGTTTGGATCGAGCCGCCATCCACCCGACGCTATTTCATGTTCATCCGCTGGAAGAGGATCACACCCGCTCCGAAATAGATCACCGAGAGGATGGTCAACATCACCAGTTCATATCCGATCTCGGAGAATCCCACCCCCAGGGTGAAGATCTTATTCAGGGCGATCACCGCGTGGGTCGGCGGCAGAATGTCATAGATCGCCACACCGTGACCCCAGACTGTGAACAGATTGGTGCGCGGTAATGGGAAGGCCGTTCCGGTCAGGAACATCAGGAAACCCAGCGGAAAATTGGCGATGACGAACGCCTGCGAGACGGTTTTGGCAAAAGCCGCCACCACCATGCCGACGCCGATGATGGACAGGCTGGTGATGACCGCGATCAACAACGCCAGCCAGATCTGCCCCTGGCTCTTGAATCCGCACACCACCGCCGTCAAAAAGGTCAACCCGATGCTGACCAGTGAGACCAGCACCAGCCAGGCGCTGACCCCTCCCAAAAACTCAAACGAGCTCACCCCCGCCAACCGTAAGCGGATCAGTTTATTGCCCTCGCTCTCGCGTGCCACCAGCATGGCTGCCTGGAAGATGGTAATGACGATGGCGAAGATCAGCAGACCGGGGACATAGTTCTCGAATTCGCTCCTGGCAGCGGATGCCCCCAACGGTGTCTCCAGTAAACCCACCGGGCGGACCTCCCCGCTCAGGGATGTGACATACTGATCCGCCACAGTCATGGCCGAAACCGCCGCAATGGTGTAAGTGGGATAGGTCAGGTCGCCCACGAATTCCAATTGGGTGGGGGTGACCTGCCTGTTAAGCCTGGCAGCATCCAACACTTCCGAGAAATCCGCGGGGATGATCAACATCGCGGCCGCATCCCGGTTGCGCAGACGGCTCTCCGCTGTGGACCGGTCTGCTGCTTCGATCACCTTCAAGAAAGGCGCGCCGTTCTCATAGGCGAATGCCCGCAGCTCGCTCACCAGTTCCTGCCCGGCGTGCAGATTGCCTGTTCCGCGGTCCAGATCGATGACCAGCAGTCCGTAGGTGGTCGATCCCCCCGAGCTGGTGATCAGCCAGTAGATGAAGACGAAGAGCGGCGCGAAGACCAGGCTGAGCAGCAGGACCCACAGGTCGCGTTTCTGCTCGACGGCACATTTTTTAAAGACGGTCCAAAATCGCATCATTCCCGTAATCTCCGCCCGGTAATGGAGATGAAGACATCTTCCAGCGTGTTGGAGCGCATGCGCGCTTCCCCCATCTGCACACCCTGCCCGCGCAAGACTCCCAGAATATTGGGCAGCTTTTCCAGCAGCGCGTGCCCGCGCAGGATGAGGGTATGGTTGGTGAGAGTCGCTGCCACTCCGGGCAGGCTGACCAGCGTCAGCAGTTCCGGGCTGATCTCCTGCTGGACATCCAGCTCGATCACATCGCCTTCCCCAACCGTCCGTTTCAGCTCCGCGGGGGTATCCACCATCAGCAGTTTGCCGTGGTCGATGATCGCCACCCGGTCTGAGAGGCGGTCGGCTTCGTCCATGTTGTGGGTGGTGAGGATGATGGTTTTCTTGCGCGCCAGCGAGTGGATGTACTCCCTGACCAGCACCCGGCTCTGCGGATCCAGCCCGGCTTCGGGTTCATCCAGGACGAGCAGGTTGGGATCGTGCACCAGGCCGAGCGCCAGGTTGAGGCGGCGCTGCATCCCCCCGGAAAGTTTGCCTGCCAGTTGGTCGCGTTTCTCGCTCAGGCCCAACTGTTCCAGCAGAAGTTCGGCGCGCTGCCTGGCTTTCGCGGCCGGCAGGCGGTACATGCACCCGATGAATTCCAACTGCTCCAGGCAGGTCATCTTTTCCCAGAGGATGTTCTGCTGGGTGCAGACCCCCACCGTGCGCATGCACCTCGAAATCGCCCGGTCTGACCGGTTTGCCCTCGATGCGGATCCCGCCGGAGTCCGGTTTGAGCAGACCGCAGATCATCTGGATGGTGGTGGTCTTGCCGGCGCCGTTGGGACCCAGCAGGCCGAAGATCTCGCCCTGCTTCACCGACAGGCTGATATCCTCCACGGCTTTCAGGTCGCCGAAGGATTTGCTGAGGTTGCGGATTTCAAGGCAGGTATCGTTCAAGGGATGCCCATTTTGTGAGGTTAAGGTTGTACCTGAATTATAGTGAAAGTTGGGATTCTCCGCGACCTCACCCCGAATTCAATCTGCCCGTTCCATCCATCCCACACGAGGGCTGT
>CAWHEB010000007.1:0-28475 GCA_963828285.1 uncultured Chloroflexia bacterium | reverse complement strand
GCTGGGAATGACACCTACTACCTGCGTCTCGAAGATTCCGCAGAAAACTTGAATCGAGAATTCTACCGGATGGTGTCACGAATATCTCCTGGAAAGGTACAGGAACACGGTTCAATCCTTGGGAAACTGTTTCTTATGTGTTGAGTTTGAAGAAAGTACTTCAAGAAGTCAAACCCGATCTCTTACATGCCGGTCCAATTCAATCAGTTGGATTCGTTTCCGCGTTAAGTGGATTCCACCCTTTGGTTAGCATGTCCTGGGGATTTGATCTTATGCAACACGCTGACCGTTCTGCCTGGTCAAGGTGGGTTACTCGTAATGTCCTCAGTAAGTCTGATTGGTTATTTGGCGATTGTAAAGCGGTGTTAAAAAAAGCGAATCATTATGGTTATGATTTGAAGAACTCCACATATTTTCCTTGGGGTGTGGATCTAGATTATTTCAAACCAGGAGAGAACAATGCCATTTGTGAGCAACTCGGCTGGAAGGATGCATTCTGTTTTCTCTGCAACCGTTCATGGGAACCTCAATACGGTGTAGATATTGTGGCAAAAGCATTTGTGATCGCAGCAAATCAAAATCCCAAAATAAGGATGATCATGACTGGCAGCGGATCACAATCCGGACTGTTGCATCAAATATTCTCTGAAGCCGCTTTGCTTGAGCGGGTATATCTGCCGGGACAGGTTAGTTTTGCCTCGCTTCCAGATTTCTATCACGCTGCGGATTGTTTTATCAGTGCATCTCATACCGATGGATCTTCTGTTTCTTTGATGGAAGCCCTGGCGAGCGGTCTTTCCGTCATCGTTTCAGATATTGCCGGTAACTTGGAATGGGTCTCACCTGGTGAGCAAGGGTGGTTGTTCCCGGATGGAAATGAACAGAAATTAGCTGAGATCATGGTCAAAGCCAGCCAATCCCGGGTGGAACAAGCAGTGATGAGCTTAAAATCTCGACATAAAGCAGAACAATTCGCCAATTGGAAGACCAATCAACAGCGTATGCAAGATGGTTATGTCCAGGTGATGCACCGGCAGGCAGGGAATCAATGAGTGTGCTTGGTCTAAATGTGGTTGGAATCATCCAGGCACGGATGAAATCCTCTCGCCTTCCTGAAAAAGTGATGATGCCAATTGCAGGCAAATCCATGCTTGAACATGTGATCGAACGAGTCCGGATGGCTTATCTTGTGGATGAAGTAGTAGTCGCAACCACCGATGGTGACGATGAAGACCCGATCGCAAATTTATGCGATAGGCTTGGAACGATCTGCGTCCGCGGGTCGCTGCATGATGTACTCGATCGGTATCATCAAGCAGCTCAATTCTCCAAAGCGGATGTCATCGTACGTATCACATCGGATTGTCCTCTCATTGATCCAACATTGATCGATGAAACTGTTCAGGTCTTGTCAGGTGGTGATGGAATCTCCGCCAAATGGATTCCTCAGTCTGAAGCGAGAAAATCAGTATCAGATATGCCATGGGATTACGCATCTACCCGTCTGCCACCCCCCTGGAGAAGGACTTTTCCCATTGGATTGGATGTGGAAGCCTGTTCGATCCAGGCATTGGAGCAAGCCTGGCGGGAAGCCACCCAGACTCATCAACGCGAGCACGTCATGCCTTATTTATACGAGGAGCCGGGTCGGTTTAAAGTGATCGTTGGTGAGTATACACATGATTATGGGAATTTCCGTTGGACAGTGGATACCGAAGCAGACTTGAATGCCATACGCAAGATCGTGGAGTATATGGGTGAAAATGGTTCTACATCCTGGTTGGATGTCTTGAAAATCGTTCAAGCTCATCCTGAGCTCAATGAGATCAATGCAGATGTAAAGCACAAGGATTATCGTGAAACGGACCACAGGAGTGATATTCGGTGAGCCTGTTAACGATATTTTCCGCTCCCAAACCGTTTACTAATCCGCATATTGCACTGATCCAACGTAATGCAATTTTGTCGTGGAAAAAGCTTGGTGATAGTGTGGAGATCGTTCTTTTGGGTGATGAGGATGGTTTGGCAGAATTTGCCACAGAAAATGGGATTAAACATATTCAGACAGTCAGGAAGAACAACGAAGGCACTCCGCTCATCAATGCCATGCTTAATGCTGTTCGCGAAGAATCCTCCACGTCAGTCCTGTGTTTGATCAATGCAGATATCATTCTACTGCCCGGTTTCATCGAGAAAATAATTTCCATCCTGGATAATTCCATAGATTTCCTTATCATGGGAAGACGCTGGGATGTATCGATCACATCTCCGATTGATTTTTCAATTGGATGGGTAGAGATGCTTCAAGGTGAAATCCATTCAAGTGGAAAGCTGCATAAATCGAAAGGATCTGATTATTTTATTTTTACAAAGCAAAAATTTTTAGATATGCCTGATTTCGCAATCGGTCGCGCGGGTTGGGATAATTGGGTGATATATTCTGCGCGAAAACAAGGTATGAAAGTCATTGATGCGACTTATGACATCACCATCATCCATCAGCAGCACGATTACAGTCACCTACCTGGTGGGATCATTCATTACACATTACCCGAATCTGACGAAAACCTGCGATTGGCTGGCGGAAAGCGACGAATATTTACACTTTTGGATGCAAACCGGATATTGGAAAACGGGGAAGTGAAACCATATCCACTCACCTGGAAAAAATTGATTCGCGAATTTGAAATTCTTCCTGTGCTTCATGGCACCAGTCTTTTCTGGATGAATTTTTTCTTCTATCTCACCCATCCGGCAAAATTTTTAGGCACAAACTCCCGGGAGTAGCGAATGATTGGGAATCAAGAATCCAAAACATGACGAGGAGGATGGCGAAGATAGTTAGAGCCAGGTGAAAATGCCCCGAATTGGTATGAATCCCTCCCGCAACCAGAATTCCGGTTTCTCTCCCACTGAGGTAACCATAGCCGTCCTTACTCATGTACCTAATGATGATGGGTATTTCGAGCACCGTTTGGATGTACTAAAAGCATGTATTGAGAGTTTAATTACGAATACCTCTCCATCCTGTGATATTCTGGTTTTTGATAACTCGAGCTCTCAGAAGGTTGTGGATTATCTTCGGGAATGTTACGAATTCAACCGGATTCAGTATCTATTACTCTCCAGCCGGAATATCGGCAAGATCGATGCGCTGAAGATGATCTCGCATTCTGCGCCAGGACAGATCATCGCCTATACAGATGATGATGTCTTATTCCTTCCAGGCTGGCTGGATACTCATTTGCAGATCCTTCGCACTTACCCAAAAGTAGGCATGGTGACTGGTTTCTACATCCGCTCACAACTCAATTGGAGTGTGAAATCCACTCTCGCTTTGGAAGGGCAACCTGGAGTCAACACCGAACACGGAATTCTTTGGGATAAGCACTGGGAATCCCATTATTGCGAAAACATGGGCAGATCCAGGGATGCATATGATCAGGAGATCGCAGGATTTCAGGATACCCGTTTTACCTACAATGGTGTCCAAGCGCTTGCTTCAGCCGGACATCATCAGTTTGTGACATATAAGGATGCACTGATAAAGACTCTTCCGGACGAATGGTCTGGCAATTTGATGGGAAAAATGCGTGAGTTGGATGAGAGCTACGACCAAATGGGATATCTCCGTTTGAACACCACAGAGCCGGTAACTCGTTTATTGGGAAATGTAATCAGCGTAGAAAATTCAGAGACAGCAAGGCAATTCGGTATCGATATTCAACACATCCAGGTGGGAATAACCACATACGGTAGTTCGAAACTCACAAAAATACCATTGATTAACGGAATACTACGGAAAATTTACCGATGGTTATTCCGTGTGATCAACTCATGATGGAGCAGGCATGGTTGACGGATTAACAACTAGAATAAAAAATGCTGCGGTTTTAATTCTGAAAGGTAAAACCAATTCAAAGGAGTACCGGACTGATATTCCCGGTATTACTGCTGAAGAAGTTGCGGAAGCGAAAGCATTTTTTAACCGCGATAAATTCTTTATATTCGGACATGCCCGTTCAGGAACAACCTTATTAGCACGTTTGATCAGATTACATCCAGAAGTTCATTGCAATTGGCAGGCACATTTTTTCACACGATCACCGATGCTGAAGTCTCTTGTTTCCGATGCGGAAGTGGGTATGTGGTTGTCCAACCCCAGCAATCGCTGGAATCATGGACGCGACCTCTCTCCCCTGGTTATGCGTGCTGCCGCAGATATGATCCTTGAACGGGATGCGATGAAAGCCGGGAAGCGGATCGTTGGCGATAAAAGCCCATCCTCTGTCTTCCATGGTGAAGCTGTCCGCAATGTCGCCATGGTGTATCCTGATGCTTACCTGATCAACATCGTCCGAGATGGTCGAGACACATCCATTTCCCATCGATTTCAGGGGTTTGTTGATCGGCAGGATCGTATGACTGTCGATGACCGTTGGATCCGCGATGAATTTGTCCGCGACCCCTTGCCTTATCTGAAAGGCAAAAAATCTATCTTCACTGAGAAAGAGATCCGAGCTATCACGACCTCCTGGGTGCGCAATGTGAATGAGACCGAAGAAGAAGGAAAGCGATTGTATGGCGATCGTTTTATACATCTGCGATACGAAGATCTGATGGCAACTCCGATTGACGAGATGAAACGATTGTGGAATTTTCTAGGTGTGGCGGATATCCCTGCAAGCACGATGGAAATGGTTAACGCCGAGATGAATGCAAACCCGGATGCGGATTGGCAAGCAGAAAAAAGTAGCGAAATTGCCCGACTCATCCCCAAAGGGCAGCAGGGCAGTTGGCAAAAATTATTTACACGTCGCGATAAACAGATATTCAAAGAAATCGCAGGAGATCTGTTGATATCCTGGGGATATGAGAAAGACAAGGAATGGTGAAATGAAGACGGTCATTGCCGGTCTAGGATCGATTGGTCGAAGACATCTACGAAATCTTGTATCGCTCGGCGAATCCGAAATCGTCCTGCTCCGATCCAAATTAGCAACTCTCTCTGATGACGAACTGGCTGGCTTTCAGGTAGTCACCCGGATCGAGGAAGCGCTTGATCTAAACCCGGATGCAATAGTTGTATCCAATCCGACCGCGCTGCATCTGGATATAGCTATACCAGCAGCTGAACATGGAATTCATTTGCTGCTAGAAAAACCGATCTCCCATTCTTTCGATAGGGTCGATGAACTGCGACGAGCTGTGGGTCGATCCGGCTGCAAAATATTAGTTGGTTTTCAGTTCAGGTTTCATCCAACACTCCAGGTGATCAAGGATCTACTCGGATCTGGCGTGCTTGGCGAGATTATTTCTTTCCGTGTTAATTGGGGAGAATACCTGCCCAAATGGCATCCCTGGGAGGATTACCGTCAAAGTTACGCTGCCCGTTCTGACCTGGGTGGAGGTGTTACTCTGACTTTGTGCCATCCTTTTGATTATCTACGTTGGTTGTTGGCCGATGAAGTTAAAGAACTCTGGGCATTTACCAGTACAGCTCCAGAGATCGGATTGAATGTAGATGCAGTTGCGGATATTGGCTTGCAATTTTCAAAAGGAGCGACTGGATCGATCCACCTTGATTATCTTCAGCGCCCTGGATCACACACGATTGAGATCTCTTGTATGAATGGTCGTTTGCTTTGGGACAACACTACAGCGCAACTTAAGTGTTATGAGGTACTGACAGAAAGCTGGAAGCAGTATGATCCACCGGATGGATTTGAACGCAACTGGTTATTCATTGAAGAGATGAAAGCCTTTTTGAACCTTATTAATTCCAATGAGGATTCCCCTTGTACTTTGGACGATGGCATCAAAGCACTGGCGATCGCACAGGCAGCTGGTGTATCCGCATCGACAGGAAAGCTAATTGAATTTGGATGATAGTATGAGAATTACATTAGAGTATTCACGTTCCATGCGACAGAAAAATGGCACGAAAAGACACAAATATTCAATGGGGTATAATCAATCGGTTACCGATTGAACGACTTTTTCTCTACCAAACAGGGTAAAACTGCAGGTAAAGTATAAATAATTTTATTAAGGAGCTAGTTAAATGACAAAGGCGAACATCATTGCCCCCTATGGCGGCAAACTGGTTGATCTGGTGGTGCGTGGAAATGAACGCCAGGTTCTCATCGAAAAGGCAACCCATCTTCCTTCCATCAAGATCTCACCACGTTCTTTATGCGATCTGGAAATGATAGCTACCGGTGCATTCTCCCCACTTGACCGATTCATGGGCCACAAAGACTATGAACGAGTTCTAGAAGAAATGAGGCTTTCTGACGGGACTCTTTTTCCACTTCCGATCACTCTGACCGTCGATAAAGAATCTTACTCCTCTCTTGGCGAAGAAGTTGCCATCCGCGATGTTCAGAATAATCTCATCGCAGTGATGAAGATCGAAGAAGCTTTCCCATACGACAAAGAAAAAGAAGCCCGTTTAGCTTATGGAACCAATGATTCCAAGCATCCCATGGTTTCAGAGATGGTTCGCTGGGGCAACCTGTGTATCTCAGGTGAATTGAAGATCATTAACCTGCCAACATATTACGACTTTAAGGATATCCGCAATACACCTGCAGAAGTACGTGCAGAACTTGAGAAAATGGGCAATCAGAATGTGGTTGCTTTCCAGACCCGCAATCCACTTCATCGAATCCATGAAGAACTCACAAAACGCGCCGCAGCAGCAATTGGTGGTAGTCTGCTCATCCATCCGGTCGTCGGAATGACCAAACCTGGCGATGTGGACCATTACACCCGCGTTCGTATTTATAAAGCGTTGGTGGAAAAATATTACGATGGCAATAAAACCATGCTTAGTCTACTGCCTTTGGCAATGCGCATGGCCGGGCCAAAAGAAGCTTTACTCCACGGTATCATCCGCCGTAACTATGGCGCTAACCACTTCATCATTGGACGTGACCATGCCGGTCCAGGGAATGACAGCACTGGGAAACCATTCTATGGTCCTTATGACGCCCAGGAAATATTCAACAAGTATTCGTCAGAACTGCAGATGAAGGCTGTACCTTTCTACGAGTTGGTCTATCTGCCCGATACTGATGAATACGTCGAAGGCGACAAAGTTCCTGCTGGCGCTAAAACTCTTAATATTTCCGGCACACAGGTACGCGATGACTATCTGGCAAAGGGTAAACTCCTTCCTGAGTGGTTCACCCGTCCCGAAACTGCCCGTATCCTACGGCAGATGTATCCTCCACGCCATAATATGGGATTCTGCATTTGGTTCACCGGTCTTTCCGGTGCCGGTAAGACAGCCACCGCTGAAGTACTGACAACTCTCCTGCTCGAACACGGCAAGCAAATCACCCAGTTGGATGGTGATGTCATCCGAACCCACCTCTCCAAAGGTTTGGGATTCAGTAAGGAAGATCGCGATACGAATATTCTACGTATTGGTTTTGTTGCAGGTGAGTTGGTTCGCCATAAAGGGACCGTTATCTGCGCAGCAATTTCCCCATACCGGGCTACCCGTGACGAATGCCGTACCATGGTTGGCAGCGACCAATTTGTCGAAGTCTACATGGATACCCCAATTGAGGTCTGTGAATCTCGCGATATTAAGGGACTGTATGCAAAAGCACGTCGTGGAGAGCTGAAAGGATTCACCGGAGTGGATGATCCATACGAAGTACCCATCAATCCCGAGATCACTCTCAAGACAGTTGGTGTTACTCCTGAAGAGAATGCCCGATTGATTGTAAAGCATTTAGTCGATAAGGGTTTCTTGCTCACAGATGGGTCTGTAGCCGAATAAAGTAAATCAAATAGTGAAGCGGATCAAAGATCCGCTTCACCTGATACAAAACAAAACTAAGGGTAATAAGATGACCGGGATCATGCAGAAATTTGACCTCACTGGCAGAGGAGCCATTGTCACCGGGGGAACTGGACTTCTAGGTAAAGAGTTTTGCCGTACCCTTGCGGAGGCTGGCGCAAGCGTCCTCGTTGCGGATATCAATGGAAACGCAGCAGAAAAATATGCTGCAGAACTACGCACTTTAGGGTTGGATGCTGGATTCGCCCGGGTAGATATCACCGATCCAAATTCAGTGACTGCCATGGTGGATTGCACTTTGGATCTGTTCGGTTCTGTCGATATCCTGGTTACCAGTGCAGCAATGGATCCCAAATTCGATTCCGATAATGAAGGTAAGAACGCAAATACCTTTGAAGAATTTCCGTTGGAAGCTTGGAAACAGGCAGTCGATGTGAATCTGACTGGTATGTTCCTTTGTTGTCAAGCGGCAGCCCGCGAAATGGTCAAAAAACAATCCGGAAGCATTATCAATATCTGCTCGACATATGGTTTAGTAGGTCCCGATCAACGAATTTACATCAGACCCGGCGAAACTGTCCGAACCAAACCCGCCTTTTATTCTGTGACCAAAGCAGGAGTGTTGGGACTCACCCGGTATCTGGCAACATATTATGCCGGGACAAAGATCCGCGCCAATGCTCTGACACCCGGTGGAGTTTTCAATAATCACGATGATCTTTTTGTTCAAAATTATTCCGCCCGGGCAGTTCTTGGCCGTATGGCAGAAAAAGATGAGATGAATGGTGCGTTATTATTCCTGGCATCTGAAGCTTCTTCGTACATGACTGGCAGCAACCTTGTTGTGGATGGAGGGTGGACTGCATGGTAGAACAAGCAAAAATACTAGCCATTGTCCAGGCACGTGGAGGATCCAAAGGTATTCCGCGAAAAAATATTCGTAACTTTGCCGGGAATCCACTTATTGCTTGGAGCATAGCTGCTGCAATGAAATCTCAACTCGTCAACCGTGTGATCCTTTCTACGGATGATCCCGAAATCGCTGTAGTGGGTAAGACATACGGTGCCGAAGCGCCATTCCTGCGTCCCGCAGAATTTGCACAAGACCTGACAGTTGATTTGCCGGTTTTCGAACATGCACTTAAATGGTTAATGGAAAAGGAAAATTATATTCCGGATTTTGTCGTCCAATTACGGCCAACTTCGCCGATCAGACCATCCAGGTTGGTGGATGAAGCGGTCCAATTAATGATCGATCATCCTGAAGCAGACTCAGTCAGGGGAGTCGTGCCTGCAGGTCAAAATCCATATAAAATGTGGCAGATCACTGGAGAACAACACCTTTCTCCCCTTCTGAAAGTGGATGGGATCGCCGAACCTTATAATGCTCCACGGCAGAATCTACCTCCTGTTTTCTGGCAGACTGGTCATATCGATGTGATCCGGACATCCACGATATTGGATAAGGGATCGATGTCAGGCGAAGTAATTCTGCCTTATATGATCGACCCTGCGTTCACTGTTGATATTGACAATCCCCGAGATTGGTCCCGTGCGGAGTGGCTTGTCTGGAACAGCCAGTTGGATATGGTGATGCCAGGAAAACCACCTCGACCATTTCCGAAAGTTGTTAAAATGGTCATCATGGATTTTGATGGAGTATTGACCGATAACAGGGTCTGGGTGGACGAAAATGGCAAGGAAGCTGTCGCAGCTTACCGTTCAGATAGTCTGGGTTTGGCGATTTTGCGTGGAAAAACTGGTATTGAGCCGATGGTGATTTCTATGGAAACCAATCCCGTGGTTACCGCCCGCTGCCGAAAAATGAACATTCCAGTTCTTCAGGGCATCAATCAAAAAGCATCCGCACTCTCGAACTTGCTGAAAGAAAAGGGTATTCGACCAGATGAAGTGGTTTATCTCGGTAACGATGTGAACGATTTGGAATGCTTCCCGATTGTCGGCTTTGCAATCGCTCCGAGCGATGCTGAACCTAGTGTAGTTCAAGCAGCAGATCTTGTCTTAACCCGTCGTGGTGGTCATGGGGCTGTTCGTGAAGTCTGCGATATGCTCCTGGAGAAATACCACGGCAGTTGACTTAACCGTTGTTTATACATGAAACCTATCTGGCACAGCCCGTTCTATCTGATATTCTTTGCCCTTTATCCAGTATTTACCCTATGGGCGAATAATATTCGATTCGTTCCGGGATCAGATACGGTACGATCGATCATTGTATCCCTCCTGTTGATCAGTCTGGTTTTTATTCTCTTTGGTTTGGTCACTCGTGATTGGAATAAAGCCGCTATTCTGGCAGTGATTTATCATGGTTTTTTCTTTGTTTATGGTCATATCCATACGCGCATATCCGGTTGGATGATTGGCAATCTCAATATCGGAAGACAACGTTATTTCATGATCTTTGTACTGTCATTCTTATTATTGATTACTATCATAATTCTCAGAGCAAAATTCAATCCCAAATCAATTTTCTTGCCTTTGAATATTATTTCGATGGCGTTGCTAGTCTTACCTATTTATTCGATCATTACATATCAAAAACAAGCGTCGCAAATTGTTACGAATGACTATTCTCAGGCTCAGAATCACCGAAACTACGCAGTCCCAGTTTTGAAACAACCGGCGTTAGGCTACTGGCCAGACGTGTATTACATCATTCTGGATTCTTATACACGAGCGGATGTATTAGAAGAATGCTTTGGTTATAATAATCAACCGTTTCTGGAAAGACTCACAGAACGCGGATTCTATGTTGCAACAAACAGCCAAACTAATTTCACCATTACTGATCTATCGATGGCCGCCTCCTTAAATATGGAATATCCGCAAAACCTGGGTACCTCAAAATCAGACGCTGCTGATGAGTTTCTGCTCGAAGAATGGGTAAAAAATAATACAGTTCGAGAAAGTTTTAAAAAGGCAGGATATAGAATCATAGGTTTTGAAACCGGTTATGGGATTAGCGAATGGAAAAATGCAGATCGTTACTTCTCGAGTAATTCATCCAGTTCCCTGATCAATCCATATGAGAGTATGCTGCTCAGCACAACTATGATGAAGTTGGTTTATGATACTCGCCTTTTATTATTCTCTTCAGTACGTATGGCTTTGGATACCACTTACATGCAGCATCGATCCAGGATGTTAAATATCATGGATAACCTAGACAGCATGGCAGGAAAGGATTCACCCAAATTCGTTTTTGCTCATTTACTTGCGCCGCACAGTCCATTCGTTTTTGGCAAGAATGGCGAGTTCGTGATCCGAAATTCACCCTTTACATTGAATGATGACCCAGAATCCAAAGATGCCTATGCATATAAGGATGGTTATGTAAAACAGGTGGAATATCTCAATCAAAGGATGATCGAGATGGTGGACCACATTCTGAACGAATCCGAGAATCCACCCATCATTATCATCCAGGGAGATCATGGCGCTTCCCGCTTCGTGACCTCCAAATGGGGACGCAGTTATATATTGAATGCTTATTATTTACCGTCCGGGAAAGGGAACTTGTATGAGACGATTTCGCCGGTAAATTCTTTCAGAATCATCTTCTCAGATCTATTTGGAGTCCCATTGGAAAAGCTCTCTGACGAGGCTTTTTATACAACTCATTCAACTTTGGAGAGTTTAAAACCCATCATAGGTTCAAAAAACAAATGTAATCCAGCTTATCTTCAATAAAAATTGAAAGAGACGGTACAATTAGCACCATGACAAATCGAATAATACAAATCGGTACAAAGACGATCGGTGATGGTTACCCCACCTATCTGGTAGCCGAGATCGGTATCAACCATAACGGAGATCTGGAAATCGCAAAAATGATGATCGATGCCGCAGCAAAAAACGGTATGGATGCAGTCAAGTTCCAGAAACGCACTCCGGAATTGTGCGTTCCTCCCGAACAGCGTACCCAGATGCGTGAAACACCTTGGGGTTATATTTCCTATTTGGATTATCGTTACAGAGTGGAATTTGATGTTGATCAGTACAAGGAAATTGACAGATTCTGTAAGGAAAAAGGTATAACCTGGTTCTCATCGGTTTGGGATATCCCTTCAGTTGATTTCATGGAGGAGTTCAATACCATTTGTTACAAGATTCCATCAGCACAACTTACCGACCATGATCTGCTACGCAAGGTAAAATCGACCGGAAAACCGATCATCTTATCCACAGGGATGTCCACTATCGAACAGATCCACGCAGCGGTAAATGTTGTAGGTACAGAAAAACTTATGCTGACGCACACCACCAGTGCATATCCATGCGAACCAGAGCAGTTGAATCTTAATGTGATCCAATCTTTGAAAACGAATTCCCCGTTCCTGTCGGCTATTCTGGTCATGAGGTTGGATTGATTCCCCTCGGTGGTCGCGGTTGCCCTGGGAGCATCCCTTATCGAAAGACATATCACCCTTGACCGCGCGATGTGGGGAAGTGACCAGGCTGCTTCTGTGGAACCAGGTGGTATCGAAAGATTGGTAAAGTACATCCGCGTCACTGAGAAATCTCTAGGTGACGGTGTAAAAAAGTCTATGATTCTGAAAAGCCTTCGCTGCAAAAATTGCGCAGGTATCAATAATTTCTGGAGGAAAAAATGCATCCCGTACTAAACACTTCTGCTTTAATCTTAGCTTACCTTGATCCCGGTTCAGGAAGTTACCTGATCCAACTGCTGATCGCTGCACTTCTGGGTAGCGCATTTGTGATTAAGGCTTTTTGGCGACAGATCAAAAATTTCTTTATCGTTTTGTTCGGCGGTAAAAAACCCGAAAAACAGGAAGAACCCAAGGATGAGCAGCCCCAATAAACTATCTTCTTCTTTTAGAGATCCTAGCGGATTTATGTTCCGCAAAGACAACGTACTTTATCGTCAGGTAAACAAGCATTACTCTGAAGATTACGACAAACTCCTATCTTCTGGATTGCTTGATTCCTTAACTAAAAAAGGTCTGTTGATTCCGGCGGAAGAAGTCGATATCACACCCGCAGAAAAGGATCTTGCCTACAAGATCTTGAAACCAGTCGAGATTCCCCTCATTTCCTATCCTTATGAGTGGAGTTTTAGTCAATATCAAGACGCTGCATTAGCGACTCTCCAGATCCAAAAGATAGCCTTTGAAAAAGGTTTTGCCCTCAAGGATGCGTCAGCTTATAACATCCAATTTTATAAAGGCAAAGCAGTTTTTATTGATACACTCTCTTTTGAACCATATCGCGAAGGTGAACCTTGGGTGGCATACCGGCAGTTTTGCCAACACTTTTTAGCTCCTCTTGCCCTGATGGCGCATACTGATATCCGGTTATCGCAATTAATGCGAGTGTATATAGATGGTATTCCCCTTGATCTGGCCAGCAGACTTTTGCCGGCAGCACCAAGATGGATCTTCTAGGGTTGAATATCCATATCCATACTCATGCAGCCAGTCAGATGAAATATGCTGATGATACTAGCGCCAAACAGAAGAATAAGGGACAAGTTGATCGTATCGGCTTCCTTGGGATCATGGATTGACTTGAATTTACAACAAGGAAGCTTTCCCTCAAAGGCGTCAAGACTGAATGGGGTGATTACTACAATGCGACCAATTACACAGAAGGTTCTCTGTTGGAAAAGAAAGAGTTGGTCGGAAAATTCATTCAGGCAATAAAACCATTAAAGGTTTGGGACCTGGGTGCTAACACTGGATTCTTCTCCAGAATGGCTTCCGATGCTGGCATCTTCACAACTGCTTTCGACATCGATCCTTTGGCAGTTGAACAGGCTTGGATGGAAGTACGCGCGAAAAAAGAAGAACATCTTCTTCCTCTGGTCCTTGATTAACCAATCCCAGCCCCAGCATTGGGTGGAACAATGGCGAGCGGATGTCCTTTCTCGAGCGCGGTCCGGTGGATTGTGTGATGGCTTTGGCTATTATCCACCATCTGGCTATCTCCAACAATGTCCCATTTTCCTCATTGGCTAATTTCTTTGCCAGTGCGGGAAAGTATTTATCATAGAATTTGTTCCAAAGGAAGACTCTCAGGTTCAGCGGCTCCTTTCCACCAGACTCGATATCTTCCCGGATTACAATCCGGAAGGTTTCGAGCGGGCTTTCGGGAAGTATTCCGAATTAAAATGAAAGAGCCTATTCCGGGATCAAAGCGATTCCTTTATCTATTAGAAAGAAAATAGATGCAAGAGAAATCAGCCCGGTGGGTAGAGCAAATCTATCCATTACTGTTAGCGCTTTATCCACCGCTGGCTTTACTGGCAAATAACATCCTTCAAATACGCCCTGTAGAAACCATAAGATCGATGGTTGTCTTTCTACGCATGGGCGTTTTTGTTGTTATTCTCGCACGGATTATCTGGAAGAACCGCCGAAAAAGCCGCCATCGCCTCTTTTATTTCTCTGTTTGCTTTCATGACCTATGGGCAAGTGTATTCGGTGTTGGGAGACACATCCGTTCTAAATGGTGAGTTAGGTCGTCACCGCTATCTGTTCCCTTTGTATTTAGCTGTTACCGGTTATCTCATCTGGAGATTATCAAACTCCAAGAGAAATCTTTTTGGATTGAATATAACTTTAGGAATTGGCAGTGTCATCCTCATCATCTTACCGCTGGTTCAGTTGGCATCGAATGCGGTAATGACAAAGATTAATTCCACAGCAAATCAAAAATCAATTGAACAGATCACCCAGAATATGGTGGATGGAACAGTCGTAAAACCGGATATTTACTACATAATTTTGGATATGTACGGCCGCGACGATATTTCTGCTGGACAGCTACCATTACGACAACACGCCATTTCTGAAACAATTGGACAAATTAGGATTTGTGGTAACCAAGTGCAGTATGTCCAATTACAACATGACTGAATTATCTTTTGGCATCCTCGTTCAACATGAATTACCTGGATACCCTTGGAAGCCAGTATCATGCTGGTAGTACAGACCGGTCCGGACTGCCATCGTTGATCCATCAATCCGCGGTTCGTAAAATATTCGAAAATTTGGGTTATCAATTCATCAATTTTGAAACCGGTTTTACCTTTATGAGATTGGGGATGCTGACCAATTTCTGGCCCCATCAAACAATGAGCTCTGGACTATCAGGTCAATTACGGACTTGAATCCTTTGAATCGACGCCATCCGCACAACCATGGTTTCCGCACTGGCAGATGCACAAACTAAATTCTTCTCATCGGTAAACGATGCCCAGATACCCGCCGCATTCAGTTCTGCGCGAGTTATATTTACTGGAAGAACTTCCCCGATTAACCATGGAAACAAGCCCGAAATTTGTTTATGCTGATGTTTCGATTTATCCTCCGTTTGCGTTTAGCGCTGAAGGGGCGTGGACCCGGCTTTTCCTGCCGGTCAGGATATCGGTCACCCACAGGAAGACCACAAATCGTAGCATCCGAGGGTGTCAACAACAGCTGGATTATATTAATATGCGTTTAATTCCAATCTTGAAGAGATTTACCGTAACTCAACAACTCCGCCAATCATAATTATTCAAGGTGATCATGGAGTGGACCCCAAGTGTTTGTTCATTTTGAAGGCACATCACCTCCCGGGCGTAGAGTTTGAAACTGTCGCTCAAACTATAACGCCTGTAAATACCTTCCGTTGATCTTCAACGAGTACTTAATGAATCGCTGCCTTACCTGGATGACAGAAACTCTGGCATCAACCGACAAAGCTCCTATTCGACTTTGAAAACACGAAATATCGAAGTCTGCCAATAGAGGAAACCAGTAAATGGGTGAGTTGTCAGTACTATCGTCTATTTTGGAAACGATTTCAATCCAGCCTGAAAAGGATGAAGTTAGATTTCTCACCTGAAAGACATGGCTAGGCAGGCTCCGCAATAATAGCAAACCATTTGGCGATAAGACTCCGGTTCTCTTTTCAATCGCATCCAGCGTATTGGCGGTTCATCCCTTTAACCGCAGCCTTCTCCCTGCGACCGCCTGGGGATTGCGGGTAAGCGGTATTCCGGCTGTCCATTTTGTGTGTCGATCGGGGATGACTTGTCGTGTTTTGGGACCAACTGTGATGAAGTCAGTACTCCCGCATTTGAAAACATTCCACACAAAAATATCGAATATGAACAAGCCCATGCCCGGTATTTCGGCTATACCGATGATAAGGAACTGAGGTCAAGCTTATCGAAAAGAGTGTGAACCATTTTAAAATGAATGTGGAATATGACAATTACTTCTCGGTTGAATTGTGCTCCCTGCAGAAGATGGGAACTGCGCAGGCATCACCTGATCGATGATGAATTAATGAGGTCTCCCTCATACCGTGAATTTCTCCTCTCTAGCGCTTAATGAATGCATCCAGGGAGTTTTCTAAGGTTCTTGACGATAAAAAACCGCAAGCGGTTGTTGTCTTCATGAAGTTCTTCCCGGAAGACATTGTTGCCCTTCGACGCCATCCGGGTAATTTCCCATGAAGTAGGAACGCGACCTTTGACCGCGTTCTTTACTGATGGCGAGGCAGCAGCCTATCCAATTGATACTCCCGAATAAATCAAGTGCTGAAATCCAAAATGAAAAATTGGATGAATACCTGAGCAAACGGTTCCAGGGAAATTTCAAGATGGCAGGGATTTGATGGAATGAAACCTGTTGTATGAATCTTTATTGCGAAAAATGGCCAGCTTCAAAGGCAAACTGTACCCATTTTTAGGTGAATGTGATTTTGATACCAGTCAACACCATTCCAACACGTCTTTTGAAAACATGTTTACCTGGCTGGACGAGTTGATTTGGTCTTAAGGGACATCCTGATACATTATTTATCATCCGGGCGCACCCTGATGAGTTACGACCAGCTGTGAGACGTCTTCGGGAATGGGTAAAACTCCAGAAACATTAATGGACACTTGAATGTCCATGTTGATGCTCTCGAGTATCTAAGCTCATATGAATTGATCCAAAAATCGAAATTCGTCATGGTGTACAATTCCAGCATTGGTCTTGAGGTATCCATTATGGAATACCTGTCTCGCAGCGGGGCAAGCACCGATATACACGTTACCCAACAGTATTCTATCCATCCTCAAAAACGGCTTATTTTACTAAACTATCCGAATTATTATTTCGCAGCAGAATTGATTTATTCGGATGAATACCGGATCAACGCCAAGAACTTGTAAAAGTCTCGTATTATCAACTTTTCAGGACAGCAATCCCATTTGGAGATTACCTGGAAGAGACAGAACGGCCAGGATTGGTCTAACTTCGGACTCAAAAGACCTGGCGGAACTGAGAATGAAGAATTCAAAACGAAGATCCTTGTTGAAGGGATCACCCAGAACAAGCCTTTTGAGAACCAGGAATTATGAAGCTTCAGTCTGAGATAAAACATCAAGCAAAAGAAATCCGCTATTCTTTGCGTAGGGCGCAGACTGCTCTCCGCTGGGGATCCTCATTGCTATCGGATGCCCGTAGGAGTCTGGAAATTCCATGCCGAAATCAGAACTTCTCATTTGATCCAGATACTTGAAGACTGGCGAAGATCGGGTCATTCAACCACCTGGCTTTCCACCACTCAACGGGACGAAGAAAACAAAATCTTATCTGCAGATAAAATTCTAAAAAAAGATCTCCGCATTAAAAGTGGAGATATCACTTATTGTTATTTACCTGCCTGACTTGCCCTACTATACCAGAGCATTGTCCGTGGAAACGGTGTGTGCATCATTTTTTGTTTATGCGATCCGCGGGACATGATTGTTTCGCATGTATTTTACGCCACGGATATGCATGCGGGCCACCAAATGCACAAATACTATAATGAAAAAGTCCTTATTCATAGAAGAAAAGTATTTACGTGGTGATCAATGGGTCAATTTAAGCTGATCTCAAACTCACGCCAATCTTACAGAATACTAAAATTACTTCGGATGGCTTGGGAAACAGAAGATATTAGTCTACGATTTGAAGACTCGACTTGGACCACAATTTGGGTTCCGCTTAGAAATGATCTCATCTGGAAATTCATGATTTATACTAGAGATTGGCTAGGGATCGTGCAATAGAAATTCTGAAAGATGCAACTCATCCCGGAAAATCAGGAACTTACAGAAAAGGCTCAGCTGGAGTTTGGAAGAACATTTTACCTCCGAAAACATCGATTGTTCAAGAGAAACCGGAGAATCTGTTGATTTTCGATTTGGGTTATGAAAGCTCCCAATATTGGTGATAAGAGCTATATGTCCATTTAAGAGTGATCTGCTCTTCCAGGAGGGCTGCAACGCCATCATCTTAGAAGATTTCAAAAGGTAATGAGTGGATGTGAAGCTTCACCTGTTTCATCAAAAGTGGAACACATTTATTTAACCCAGATCATGGAAGGGTTTCAGTATATGGAGCAGCGGTAAACAGTGGTTTACCTGCGGTTGTAATGTACGAAGGTGCAAAAGGACGCGAGCGCTCCAACTCGGAAGTTGTTCGTGATCTCAATAAGTTTTTACCCGGGCGATATTAGACGTGGACTCCTCGACCTAGATCAAGGATTTTTCACTTCTCAACCCGGTGGTGCGGATTCTTCATATGTGGTCGTCTCACATGTTCATTATGTTACAGACATTGAACCCATCCATGTACATCACGAATACTATGTGAAAGACCCTCAAAAAACATTTGATGATCGTCTTCGCACTGTAGTATTACAGGTCCATCGGACAGTATTACCCCTTTCCCAAGTATTGCTGAAATATTTTCCCCATTCCTGGATTGGCTATGATGCTGAAAGTATCGACAATGAAATATGAGGACCTACGGTAGATCCTAGAGGATCCATAGGTATCATCGTTGGTCACGCTATCAACAGGGGTTTTAGACTGATTTGCTCTTCGGAAGAAGCAATAAATATCCTTCGAACAAATGATCAAGCCCCATAAATCGCCAACCTTCCGTCAGGGGAAAACACATCTTTCTCTGGGAGATAACAGCACTATTCAAACAAGTATACGGCCAATTGCTGAAAAAATTAAATTATGAGACCAATAATGACTGGGAAGCTTAATATGAAGAGATTTTTAACAAGATATTTCGAGAAATCATCCTGATACCTGTGCCATCTTGAGTGGTTATATTGCATTATCTCCAACTAATATCTTGATGAATTGAACGACAGCGATGACGGCTTTTATTATTTTAAAGTAGCACAAAATATCATTGCGGGACATGGAGTGACCTTTGATGGAGTAAACCCCGCGAATGGGTTCCATCCACTTTGGATGATATTGTGTCTGGTGATTTTCAGCTTTGTCAAGACAGATCTGATTACACCATTACGTGTGATCGTAGTTTTATTTGGAATAGCGCAGGCAATATCTGCGGTTTTGATTTACCATGTAATTCGTAGAAAATCTTCCCAAACTGATATCTTTTCATTTTGACTTTATGCTTCGTTTTTGCCAGAGTTACTTTTAATAACATTTTCTCTGGGGATTGGAATTTGCTCTAGGATTCTCCTGCTTCTGGTGCTTCTTTGGTCCAAGGTGACGGATGCAATGGGGAAGAATCGCACTATAATCCTTCGACCTCTCAACTTTTTCATAGGATTGCTGGGAGCCTTAATGGTCTTGAGCCGTTTGGATTTGGTCATCATAGCAGGCATATTGGGATTGCATTTGACCGAGCGGATGCAAGCTTATTGTCGATTTTCTTGATCTGACAGTAACGGCTTCTTGTGATCCTGATGGAACGATACGTACAGACTACACCTTATTTCCTTATGAAAAATGACTATTATCCTTTCAATAGTATTTTCGGGATTGTTGGATCCATTCAAATTGGTTATTTGGCATGTCTTTTTTTGACGCGCCTTCCCGCATTTCAAATTCCAGAAAAAATATTTTCCTTGCAGGTGCAATCTCCGGTGGATTGACTGCCGAAAAGTACTCATTGTAATAACATTCGGTTTGCATCAACTTAAAATCCTTCCGTACTTACCGCGCTCTATCGTTTTATTATCTGCAGCGGCAATTGTTAATTTACACTACTACTCATGCCTGGATATCAGGCGTGTTTATAGAAAGATGGTGGATTATTCCCCCGTTTCTGCTAACAGTATACGAGCAATCTTTTTATGATGAGAAGACCGCTGGCTTATTTTATTCCGATCCTTATTCTGGTCTTGGGATCTACTTTGCTTGGAACCAGATAAATTTTGGAACTATGATGCCGGTCAGTGGACAAATCAAGCATTGGTGGAACACTTTATCACCATCTATGGTTCACCCATTCATTCCCAATGGGGATTTAATAGATACATTTATGGAAGTGAAGCTCCATTCCAATATATTCCATCGTTTATCCCATCACTGCGCCACTTAGATTACCAAATTTTGACTTATTAATTGCCGCTTGGAGCGCAAGTTTTAGGTGCATATTTGATCTTATTGGTTTATGAACAAAAGAATTAAATAGCAAGTTGGTGAACAAATTAGGGTCTGACCGCTTGGATCTGCCGTCCTTTTTCATGTCCTATATTTTTATCTATCTGGGTATGTTCACATGCGTGTCTGGTACTGGCTTGTTGAGGCTATGTTTGTTTTTGTACTACTGTTATCAATTATTGGTGTCTGGTATCAGATGTATCCGGAGCTTCCAGGTTCATCCGCGGATGGATCACCTTCCTAATTATTGGTGTCGCGATTTCGGCTGGAAATAATCTGATGAACAATATCTTGGGAAAATATTTTCAAAGAGCGGTTAACAACAAATGCCCAGGATTATCGGGGTTCGCTACAGTATGGTCTATCAAAAATCACCCCCGGTGAATTTCATCATCGCTACGCCTAGTGGCCGTACATTATCAAAACCTCCTGGAACTGCTGCAGAGTGATGGATGCTCGACGGACAGTCTGAACACCTTCGAGCAATCGAGTTTCGATAGCAAGTGAATTATGGCTAAGAACAACATTCAGTACGTTTATGCAAATGAGATAGCTCGTGATTTCCAGTCCTCCATATGCTGCAATTTTTGCCAACCTGTTTGAACGAATGGCAGAGTGTATGGAAAAAGACCCTGTATAAATATTTGCCAAAACCCGTAACTAATTAGGCTTTCCAAAATAATAATTGGAATTTGAAAGCATAGTATGAGATTATCGGAGACAAAAAGATTTCCCTGGTATTTGGTGTTGTTTTCTTCTACTCCCGGTTGTATCGTTATATTCTGTAAACTAGCGAAGAATATTTGAGGTAATTGACCGCTTCTTGTGTCATTAGTAATAACGATAATGTTATGGGGAATTCTGGGGACATTGACTAGAGATTACCAGCACTGTGGTGATTTGTGTATCGATTACATACCTGTTCATTTCCACCTACGGAATTATCTATCGAATGGTTGATGGATTGGGTATCGGGAATTTGATTGTCGGAAGGCATTGGATTCTGATATTCTGTTTATTGTTTTTGCTGGGTTAAAATAGTTTTTCTATTGACCAATTCGAAATCGCCAGCAGGGACTAATTTGGCATTACTTGTTATTGCCGCAGTACTAATGGGATTACCATTGGTAGACGACCCAGGTAGGTTTGAATAAGATAAAACTTCCTCCGCTGACTGTAAATTCAACCAGTAATATGACCGAAGAAGATGATATCAACCCACATATATTACTTCGTTCTTGATAGTTATGCACGAGAGGATTATATAAAAGAATATATGGATTTCGACAACTCCTATTTTGTCGATCAGTTACGAGAGGCCGGTTTTTTTGTAGCAGATTGTAGCTTGAGTAATTATTCATACACCAGGTTATCCCTGGCAACAACTCTAAAATCTTAATTATCTGGATAACCTTGGAGATGAATTCCTTGGAAACGGATAAAGATGAAACTAGACTGGATCCATATGTATTGCATAGTAGAGTACGCACAAAACTAGAATCGCCGGATATAAGATAATTGCCTTCAAGACAGGATATCCATTTACAGACAATGACGGACGCGGATGTGTACCTACAACCGGATCCAGAACCGTCTTAAAGACCGGTTTCTACCACCTTTTGAGGTTGCTATTTACAACAATTCCGTACCTATGCATTTGCTCATTATCCAGGGATTTTCTCGAAAATTCTTCTACTTCTATTTCCATATTATGAAAGATACAATAATCAAAAATTTATCATCGAAAGCATTTCAAAAATCCAAGATATTCCTGGAGATAAATTCGCATTTATTCATCAGTAACTACGCACAGACCGTATTCGAGGGGGAGATGGAAGTATCCAATTTGATAGTCGTTATTATCTGGATGATGGAGTAGCAATAAGCGACGATTTCTATATCAAGGGATATCAAACGTCTTGGAATTTACAAACGATTATATGTTGAAAATTATCAATTCACTACAAAAAGACTCAAAAATCCTCCCATTATTCAGGGTGACCTATGGCCTTGTTTCAGGCAGAGATTTTAATACTCTATGCTGTTTATATGCCTGAGAAGATTGATCAATTCTACCCATTGATTACTCCTGTCAATACTTTTCGAAATAAAGTTCTGAATTATGTATTGGGAACGAACTACCCTCTGCTCAATGATGTCAGTCACTTTTCCAATGTAAACAAAGCTCCTTTCCGACTTCAAGAAACAGAGTATCTTCCTCAGAATGTGTCATACAATAACTAATGTCAAAAATAATCAAATGTTCAATTGCTGATCAGAGCTTTCAATCAGGAGATGCATCTTGAAAGATCCTTCTTGCATTTGTCTCAACAATCCATTACGGATCTGGAAGTTATCCGGCAGATTTTCCCGGTTCCACCGACAAAACCATCAGCATTGCCGGTTCTTTTGGGGTTAAAGGTGGATTCTCAGATCGATCCGGAGGATTTCACCTTTGGCCGGTTGTTGACCGGGGATCTCCAACGCTGCTGCGCAAATCCTTGTCTTTGCTGAGTGCGCATGTGTACCCGGTTTACCCGGATTGGTTGGCGCAGCTCCTTCTCCCATTCTCAGATGAACGGGTCGCACTCACTTATGGTAAACAACGTGGGAACGAAAAACAAGTTTTCAGAGAATTGAGTTTGCACAATCGTTCCCCGGACGCTCCTCATCCCATTTTCAGGCGCATCGATTTTGTAATAATGCAAATGCGGCAATCCGTAAAACTTGTGGCATACGTTTCCTTATGACGAAACATCAGGATTGGAAGATTTGGATTGGGCAAACCGGATCATGTTGAATGGTTACCAGGTGAAGTATGTTCCGGAAGCTGAGGTCATCCATGTGCATAACGAGACCTCCCAGTGCAGTATTCCATAGGTACCAAAGGAAGGAATGGCCTTCAAACACATCTTTCCCCAGGAAAAATTCTCTTTGATAATATTTGTGCGATTATCCTTTAGTAATATATTCCATGACTTTCATTTTGCCTCGGAACAAAAGGTATTGGGACCATCCTGGTGGAGATCTGGTTCCGCCTGATGTAGTTTGGGGCACCTTCAGGGGATTCTAATTCAATCACCTGGCAACTTCGTCAACGTTTTACTTACCGCATCGGATCATCCCTTTGGAGACAAAGAAGTCCCGCTCGGTAAAACCAATAGAATATAATAAGAACTAAATAGCATTTTTCCTCAGGCAGGAAGATATGAAAAATCTCATGATCACAGCACTTGTCCCCATGTGATGTTATCACTCCCAACGTGTCCCGGAAGTAATATGATGGCTGGTAAGCCCTTATATATGCATATTTTGGAACATTAAACAGGTGCCAGAGATCAGTGAGAATCCCTTCGTGGATACCGATAGTCTGGTCATTTTAGAGGGGATCAAAGACCTTCAACCTCCGAGCATCTTCGTGCTGATGATATTCCGATGGATAGATTTTCTCATGTACGACACCAGTCAGTACGAATCAGATTTCTATCTGCAAAAACACACACAACAATCCAGTCCTATCTGCAGTGACCATTTCCAAAGGTATTCGATCATTTCTTGCGGTATACCCTACGTATGATTTAATGTTCAAGTGCTGCCGCAGACAGGTTCGGTTTTGGGATGAATTGGGTCGGGCAATCAACCACAACCGCTGTCTCGTATCCAAACCCAAGGATTGTCCTTCCAGCTACGAGGAAAACTGACGTCTTGATCAATGAGGCAAAGTTGGCAATTAAAAAAGCGAAACCGTTTAGGTGATCGTCCGATGATGTTCGAGATCTCTGCCAAAGAACATGGATGTGGGATGTTGAGCCGACTTTAATCGGCCCAATTTACGTCTCCAATTAAAGAATAACAACGGGTGAGGTTGGAATTCCGGAATCCAAAGGTGAAGTTTAATCAACTGAAACCAGAGAAAGTAACCCTCCCTTGGTTCAGATCGCTGTATGGATTTATCCGGTAATTGCACTGGCAGTCTTAAATCAAAGCCAGATCGGTATATATTCAATTCGGATATTAATCTTTACAATTATCGTGGTGTTTTTTATCGGCGCAATAAGCCCAAATTTGATACGATCGAACCATAAAGTGGACTTGCTAACACGGTCATTGCATTATTATTTTCCACATATGGTCATCTTTATCTAAAGATACAATTTATTTTTGGCGGAGCCAGATATTTTCTGATCATTATTTGGTTATTTATCGCTTTTGTATTGCTTTGGTCGATAACCAAACTCCCAAACAAATTCAATGCTGTCGTATCCGCTTTGAATGCAGCATCTTTGACTTCTCTGATCCTGATACCGATGGTAAGAGGTGGGATCTACTTGAACACAATACTTCAAACCATGATAACAACATTGAAGCAGCTGGAGCGAAAAGAGAAAAATAATTTACCAGACATCTATTTCATTGTTCTGGATGCATATAACTGTTAGGATCTACTCAAGAAAAACTATGCTTACTACAACTAGGGTCGGATCGATTTTATGTCGCCTCGCGAGTCAGAGCAATTACAATCATACCTGGTTCTCCATATCGACATCCTTGGAATTTCTTGGATTACCTGAGCGCAATATTTCCTAATGGCAAAGATGTTCGTCCGGTTCCTTTGATCAAACACAGTCCCTGCTCCGGCAGCAATTGGAAGAATTGGCAGATACAAAACAGTTGCTTTTGAAATGGATATGCTTTTACTGAAATTACTGATGTAGATTACTACTTCCAACCAGAAGGTGAAGTAAACCTGATTAACCTCTTTACCGGAAAAATGAATGCATTTGAAAGCTTCTCTATGGGCAAACCACTGCAGCGTCGGCTATCCTTGAACTGCGTGGAATATCGCTGGCTGATATGCAAATTCTCAGATCAAACGCGACCGAATGGAATATCTTGATCTGAATGGGGCCCCTACGGTCCCTGAAGGCTGGACCAAAATTCGTTTACGCTCATATAGATACAACCCATCCGCCTTTTGTTTATTCCGGCCGCCCCCTGATTTTCTCCAACCAGCTTTCGACTCATTGGGAGGTCAATCAAAAGGGTATGGATATGCTCTGGCTTATTCGGATAGTAAAATCCCACGCATTATCAACAATATATTAGAGAAATCGAAAAATCCTCCAATCATAATCCTGGAAGGTGATCACGGTCCTTTTCTTCGGAGTGATATTACAGAAAACCTCTCCAATCTCACGGTGCTTCATTTTGGGAGGAAAATCAACCAATCAGTTTTATCCGACGATCGCCCCGGTCAATGTATTTAGAATTGTCTATAACAATGTCTTTCAATCAACCTACCCCCTCATTGAAGATATGGCTTCTCCTGCACGAGAGGCTCTCAGCTTTCAAAAAATAACGAATCCCTGCCAAGCAGATGGAAATTCTACAATTTGATTACTATATTGAAAACGACCATACGACATTACCCATATTACACACTGATCTTTTCCATTTATCCATTATTGGCATTGTTATCTGCTAATTTGGGGTATCCTCGTAATACCTTTCGACCGCTGGTAGTCACGGTTTTGATCACATTCATTCTTAGCCTTGTGATCCAGTTGTTTACCAGAGATTGGCGGCTACGGGTATTTTTACTACTATATCTCTTCTTTTCTATAGTTATGGTCACGTATATGACCTGGTCAAATCATTGGGATTGTTATCTTGGGTCGACACCGAATTCTGGGTATCATTTGGCTCATCCTTATAATTGGATTTTCTTGTTGATCTGGAAGAAGAAAGAATATTCATACGGTTTCTATCATTCTCATCATGGTACCTTCGATATCCATCGGTTACCGGATGATTACAGATATTGCAAAAAATGTCCCGTAAACCCATATTGGTCGGGTCACATCGTTTGCTGGCAACCGTCCGGATGTTTACTATATCATTCTGGATGCTTATTGGAGCGATGTTTTGAAAGATAAAGTCGGTTATGACAATGCTGGATTTATTTTATTTCCTTAAGAACAAAGGATTTTATGTAGCGAACTGTAGCCTGAGCAATCACAACCATACACAGCTTCTGGTTGCTACATCGTTGAATATGAATTACCTTCCCAGCTCCCGGTGACAATTTCGTCCGAATGGAAATGTGATCAAAATAGTCAATGGCGCTCTAGGTTAAAATAAATCTGGGTTATAAGACTGTCGCCTTCGAAACAGGATACAACTTCACTGAGATCGAAGATGCGGATATATACTTTCGGGCGAGTGAAGGTCATCACATTCTTGCTGGAACATGGTTTGGATCGCTGAACAATTTCGAAATTCTCTACCTGCTGTACAATGAATGACATTGCTCCACTCGACCTGCAACTCCAACAGACACAAAATGTGCAAGGTAATCAGAAGCGTCAACAGACGTTGATGATCTATAATCGTCTCAAGCACATCCCGGATTTGAAATCCCCAAAATTTGTGTTTGCGCATATTACAACGACACATCCTCCATTCGTTTTTGATTCCACTGGTGGGACCGGTGAACTTGGCTTTCGATGCCAACCGTGCAACATATAATAAAAAGGTATATAAAACTGCTTACATGTCTGCGGCGAGGAACCCCTGGATCCGCTTGACCCGATAGTCGGCCTGGACAAGATAGAAGCCGAACAGGGCCAGGGCCAGCAGACCGGCGGCGGCGAGGAAGCGGAGCTTGACGCCGCCGATGAAGAGGACCATCGCGGCCAGAGCGGCCAGCAGGACGGCCGTGCCGAAGTCCGGTTCGAGGAGGACGAGGACGATGGCGACGATGAGCACGGCCGCGATGGTCCTCTTCATCGGCGGCGAGGAAGCGGAGCTTGACGCCGCCGTCTGCGGCGAGGAACCCCTGGATCCGCTTGACCCGATAGTCGGCCTGGACAAGATAGAAGCCTGAACAGGGCCAGGGCCAGCAGACCGGCGGCGGCGAGGAAGCGGAGCTTGACGCCGCCGATGAAGAGGACCATCGCGGCCGTGCTCATCGTCGCCATCGTCCTCGTCCTCCTCGAACCGGACTTCGGCACGGCCGTCCTGCTGGCCGCTCTGGCCGCGATGGTCCTCTTCATTGGCGGCGTCAAGCTCCGCTTCCTCGCCGCCGCCGGTCTGCTGGCCCTGGCCCTGTTCGGCTTCTATCTTGTCCAGGCCGACTATCGGGTCAAGCGGATCCAGGGGTTCCTCGCCGCAGAGATCGGGAAGCAGTTTTATATACCTTTTTATTATATGTTGCACGGTTGGCATCGAAAGCCAAGTTCACCGGTCCGCCAGTGGAATCAAAAACGAATGGAGGATGTGTCGTTGTAATATGCGCAAACACAAATTTTGGGGATTTCAAATCCGGGATGTGCTTGAGACGATTATAGATCATCAACGTCTGTTGACGCTTCTGATTACCTTGCACATTTTGTGTCTGTTGGAGTTGCAGGTCGAGTGGAGCAATTAATAAAGTTGTCCGCAGGTAGAGAATTTCGAAATTGTTCAGCGATCCAAACCATGTTCCAGCAGTCTGATGACCTTCACTCGCCCGAAGTATATATCCGCATCTTCGATCTCAGTGAAGTTGTATCCTGTTTCGAAGGCGACAGTCTTATAACCCAGATTATTTAACCTAGAGCGCAATTCGCTATTTTTGATCACATTTCCCATTCGGACGAAATTTGTCACCGGGAGCTGAGGAAGGTAATTCATATTCTAATGATGTAGCAACCGAAAGCTGTGTATGGTTGTGATTGCTCAGGCTACAGTTCGCTACATAGAATCCTTTGTTCTTAAGGAAATAAATAAATCCAGCATTGTCATAACCGACTTTATCTTTCAAAACATCGCTCCGACCATAAGCATCCAGAATGATATAGTAAACATCCGGACGGTTGCCAGCAAACGATGTAACCGCAGAGCCATTATCAGTTGTCGGGACATTTTTTGCAATATCTGTAATCATCCGGTAACCGATGGATATCAAAGGTACCATGATGAGAATGATAGAAACCGTATAGTTTCTTTCGAAAAATCCAAATTGTCTTTCTTCTTCCAGATCAACAAGAAAATACCAATTATAAGGATGAGCCAAATGATACCCAGGATTTGGTGTTGACCCAAGTAGGGGGCAAAAACATCCAATGATTTGACCAGGTCATATACGTGACCATAACTATAGAAAAGAAGAAGAGATATAGTAGTAAAAATACCCGTGGACCCATGTACCTCTGGTAAGCAACTGGATCACAA
>CAWHEB010000006.1:0-154398 GCA_963828285.1 uncultured Chloroflexia bacterium | reverse complement strand
ATGTTTATGTGCTACCTGACATTTGATGCTTATTGACAGCAGGCAGCAGATCGCCTTTCCGGTTTCTGAATACGGCTGGCAGCAGTCTGCCTGCGACCAACAGGCCGATCAAGATCCCAACCAGACTGCCAACTCCCAATGGGGATAACGAGAATGGACCCGGGGCGGGATTTGGCGCAGGGTTTGGCACGGGGTTGGGATTAATACCACCGCTAATATTATTATTACCGGTCAGCGGAATCAATACCGCGGTTACCGTGGCACTGCTGGTTGGCGTGAAAGTTTTTGTGGGGGGCAACGAGGTTGAAGTGGGTTTGGGAGTGGCTGCGGAGGTTGCCGTAAATGTTTCGGTGGGCGAAGGTGTCTTGGATGGTATAAACACATACACTGGGGTTTTTGTCTTCCGGGGTCTTTTGTTGGGGACAGGCGTGCAGGGGATGACTTTTTGGTTCTTATCGTAACAGATCGCCTGCACAGGCGCTGCCTGAACCGGGCTGGCGGTGAAGAACACCCCAACCAACACTGCCATGAGCATGAGCGGGAATAGTGTGCGCTTTTTCATTTTTTCTCCCTCACTCTAATGTTGATAAAGTGGATACACTTAGTGTAGTTTGTATTGGGGAATATGCAATAGGGGAGATGGGACAGTGAATGTTTCGGTATTTTTCACACCGGGATGATTCTCGAGCGCAATTGGAAGAATCCCCGGCGGAGGAAGTATGATATAGGATTTTAGGGGATTGCAATTTATAACCAAATAATATAATTTGTATTCGATACATTTGGGTTTCTAAATAATTAAGAAAATTGTTGATTACATTGAAATGAAAGAGAAACAATTCCCAAACAAATAAGTAGATTTCTCGTTTTGGATTTGCTAATATTGAATGTAAAAATGGATTATAAAAATTCCTTAGAAAACAAACGAAAATATATAAGAGATGGCAGATCGCCTATCCCGCTTTACGAAACTACATCTAGAGTAATGAGCGCAAATAAAGGAAAAGATACAAAACCAGAAATTCAACTTAGAAAATACTTATTTCACAATGGATTAAAGGGATATAGGATTTATCTTAAGACAATCCCAGGTAAACCGGATATTGCTTATACTTCAAAAAAAATCGCCATCTTTGTAAATGGCTGTTTTTGGCATAGATGCCCATTTTGTAATCTATCATTACCAAAAACAAATACTGAGTTTTGGAAAGAAAAATTTATCAAAAACCAGGAACGTGATAAAAAGAAGCAAAGAGAACTCGAAAACCTTGGATGGAAAGTAATAGTTTTTTGGGAATGTCAGATAAAGAGACATCAATTCTTCTTTAGATATTATCAAGACTTCATTTCTAGTAAGAACTTTATCTACAACTTGATCCTTTATATATTGTCGATTTAACCAGAAACATTTCTTTACTTCCATCTTTCCAGAAGGAGTTTCAATAGTATCATCTTTATCCCTTGCATGAGGGCGGACATGACAGATATTTGATTCACTCATTTTTGGGTAAACCGATTTATCTTCTTTGATTGATGTCACCGTATTTGTCCATACTTTTCTAACTTCACCATCAATATCAGCAATTGGCATTGTCCAGAATTTGACACCGTAAAGAAAGATATGATTTGTTTCATCATACTTAAAAACAACAAAAAAATCTTTTTTCGAGCATATACCTTAATGTAGAAGTATCCCAAGTTTCACCTGCTAATTCTTTATACTTAAAGTAAGGAAATGAAATATCTTCTTTCGGTTTATTCTTTAAATCTACTCGAATAGTTTTCATTACAATATCTGCTTTTTCGAATTCTTCGACTTTCTTCTTCTTTATTCCTAAAATCCGTAATGACAATGTCGAATAATAATTCTTCGCATTTCTTTCAATATTAAGATCTACCAGCTTTGAAATCTCTTCAACATTTTTACCAAGATAAGGTAAAAATTTGTGAATAATCAAATCTTCAAACGTAGTGTTTTTTAGTTCGCTTGCCGATTTCAGTATAGGTTCGATTTCATCTAATTCAGATGCTCGTGTCCATTTAGTGATTATGTTATTTATATATTTTTGTTTTAATGAAAATGCTCTTTGTAATGCCCTTATATCAGAATTGGGTTGCTCCCGTATATCATTAATATTTCCTTGCCCTTTTCGACAAGCAGCTAAATAAATCGTATCACCTTCAGATATTTCATGAGCTTTACCATCTTTTATCTTTTGTACGATTGTTTCATAATCATGCTTGATAATTAGAAGGTCTTCCTCAGGATAATCCCATATGCCAACAAGTTTATATAATAGCTCAATTATTGGAATACCTTTGACATATACATAAAACATTAACAATAACCTTCTATTCTTACGCCAAACCGTACTTTTTTCCCATCCTAAATCTGCTTCAACTTCATAATTGATTATATTTAGAACTAGCCTCTCCTTTGCAGATAAATCACCATTTGAACGTTTAATCATTGGAGTAGATTTAAGTTCAAGCCCAGCTTTAGGGAAATCGGGTTGACTTTTACTATTAGGTTTATATCCAAAGTAGTACTGTTCGAGTAACTGACCCATCTCTCCCTTGTTATAAAAGTTAGATTGAATCTCCTCGAGGTCACTCTCGCTTAGGATTTCTTTTAATGACATTCCAATAATTCGCTTCGCAAATTTTTCTATCGAAATTGGGTTTGTTTCATCATAGTCTTTTTGCATAATTCCTCATTATTAGAACACTTGATCTTCTTTATATTCTCATATATAATTACTCTAACTGTTTGATTGCAGGTTGGAGTAAACATGAAGAACAACTTAAAGGTTATAGACTTCTTTTGTGGGGCAGGTGGTTTCTCCGAGGGATTCCGACAACAAGGTTTCGATATTGTTATGGGTATTGAATATTGGAAACCTGCAATCCAAACACACAACCTCAATCATAACTTAAAAGATGATGTAATTGATATCCTTCGATATGAAGTGGATATTGACCAAATTAATTCTCTCCCTGAACACAGAAATAATCATCGGAAGCCCGCCATGTGTTACATTTTCTATGGCAAATAAAGCAGGTAAGGCTGATAAAGCACTGGGTCTGAGATTGATCGAAGTATTTTTACGAATAATTGCTGTAAAAAAATATCAACCTGGGTCAGTGTTGCAAGCCTGGCTAATGGAAAATGTCCCAAATTCAAGGAATTTTGTAAACGAAGTTTATACCTTTGCTGATTTGGGATTGGGAGATTGGGCAAAAACCATAAACTTACTCCCTGACGAAATTGCTTTAAGAGTAAAAAATAATGGAGCCCTCTTAACTGCATCAGATTACGGATCTCCCCAATCAAGGCAACGTTTTGTTTGTGGAGAAATAATAAAAGATGGCAAATTTCCTTTTCCTGTAATTACCCATGGTCAACATGAAAACATCTTTAATCTCTATGATTATGTAACCCTAAAAAATATAAAGGGCCAAATGCCTTCACCAATTGATTTTGCGAAAAAGAAAAAATGGATTGATCCAAACTATCCTTCTTTGTGTTTATCAAGTGAACAGTTGACCGATCATTTTTATGATTCTGGTCTATATCAAGTAGAGTGGGAAATGGCGAAATTTGCGAAAGTGAATCATCCCTTTATGGGTCGTATGTCATTCCCTGAGGATGAAAACCGACCGAGTCGGACTATCATGGCTACCCGTTCAGCTAGTACGAGAGAAGCCCTTATTTATAAATCAGAGTATTGCAGAAAGGGGGATGGTGAGTTTCGATTACCAACAATTCGCGAAGCTGCAACTTTGATGGGTTTTCCCTATACCTATCAATTTGTAGGCGGAGAAACAACCAAATGGAAACAAATAGGAAATGCTGTTTGCCCGCATTTATCATCGGCATTAGCACAAGAAATTCTAAGGAAACTAAATATCGATCTTATCCCTGAAGAAAAAATAGAATTTTCACTACCAAAAGACTTTCAGTATTCTTTGGAACTAAATGACCACAAAGAAAAATCATTTGACACACCCCCACGAAAAAAAATCGGCACAAAATTTCGTATGCATCCTTTCAAAGGTGGTAATATGACGGTTGCATTAACTAATTTTGATGCCAAATATAAGAGTATACAGGCTACAAATGGAACAAAATGGAATTGCTCAATTTACTTCGGTTCTGGGAAAGAATATGTAGTTGTCACTGTTGATGATGAAATATCTGAAGAGATTAAAGCAATAATTAGGCAGTCAAAAGTTGGTGTTAGTTTTATTGAAGAATTTTATAAAAGAATATTTCCAAAAATTCCCAATTATCAAATTCTACAGCAGTTACTCGAGGCAAATGTTACCTCAAAAAATGACTACTTTGGACCAGTCAAATTGGTAAATGCTATTGGCGATCTAATAATCGAATACGATGAAATCGAAGAAATAATTCCATATGTAAAATTTGATGGTGTAAGTAAAAGACAGTTTCCTAAAAAACAAATCTATGCAAGTTGGGCTATCTATCAAGCTGTAAAGAGAATAAATTCGAACGATTATTTATAATTTCATTAAATTATTATATATATATATTTAATGTCTCAATTTGATTATCTCACTCATCGAATCTTTCATTTCCAACTTCTTCGGTTTCGGTAATCCGCGCGGGAAGTTCTGGCTGATCGGGTTGGAAGAAGGCGGGGGCAATATCCGTTAAGAAGTATTCCATAAGTTCGAGATCTAAAACCAGTAGAATTCAAGACAGACAAACAAGCACCAATTGGGCACTCACCCAAAAAACCGCACCCCTTAAATCCGCTTGGCAATTAGGGCATTGGCACCACTATTTTGCCTGGAAATAGGCGATACACTGGTAAAGTCCAACCCCAAAGATGATGATATAGAACAGGTAGATTCCGCCCTGCACCAGCCAGTTGGTCGCTTTCTTGGTGGCATTGACCGAAGCCATGGCAACCGCCTGGTCGTAGTAGATGGTCCTGTTTTCTTCCAGTTCATCCAGCACCAGATACGCCATCGATGCGTAGGCCGGTTTATATTTGATAAAGTCTGCCAGCAGTTGTTCCTTCCCCGCTTCATAACATTCGTAGTGATAGTGGTAATCCGACTCGCGGTCCAATGCCGATGAGGACATATTTGACAGCGCCACCCGATGGATCTTCCTGGCAACCGGGATCCCCAGTTCAAGCATTTCCTGGGTTACTTTGGGTAGTTGGTCAATGGGTTTTCCGCAATAGTCGCAGGTGTTCATTCGCTGTCCATCTCTGCTGACTTTGAAGATTTCAATCCGCGTAATACCAAACCATACCAAAGCGACCAGGATCAACAGGGCGATGACAGCCATTCCCAGCGTGACCGTGCGTCCCTGAACGACCAGGGCTGTATCCAGAAAAGGCGCTTCCCCGACCGTGTGCGCGCGGCTCCATGCCATGGAATTCACCCAGTCAACGGATGGGTTTGGGAATGAGGATCCAAAACGGATCAGCATTTGAATGAATGACAGCGCAAAGGCAACCGCTGCAGCCAGGAAGGTGATCGAGAGCGCTTTTCGGGCATTGGGCACTCCCCAACGCAGACCGAAGAACAGTCCGATGAAGGCAAGAGCAGCCAGGAATAGATCGGAGTATAAGTTTTGTCCGAAAAATCCATGGTAAACCAATTGCGCGAGGACCATGGATGTGCCCGTATACAGGGCAAACAAACCAACAACGATGCCAATGACCATGAGTGCGATCTTCAATGTTTGCTTCATAATGTAAAATTCTCCGTGTTCGTGGTGATGAGATGATGGTTACTTTTTTCCTTCGATCGCGATGGAATGCTCAGTAAAGATCGGTTCCATTTCCGTCCAATATTTCAACTCATAATCATTTTGGAAGAAAACCCGGCTCCACTCCTTATTCTTCTCCCCAAAAGGATCCACTTTTTGCAGGTCCGCGATATTGGGGATGGCTGACCGCAGTTGATCGGAGGCGCGGACGGTTTTCGACTCAGGCGAGTAGGTCAGGTCAGCATCCGCAGGGAAGGTCAACCCCGGCACCCGCCAGACGGTCAGCGGAGTATCGAAAACCGGTTCAATGACATTGAACATCAATTTCTTGAGCTTCACTTTTTTGATCATTGAGAATGGGATGCTGCAATAGACCAGGTGCGGAGGTCCAAATTTATCGGTTTCCTTGCCGCCGGTCCTCTGATCGATCTCGTACATCAGCAGCCGCCGGTTGGTCATGGCAAAATATGTCCAGTGGTTGTTCTTCACATTCTTGAACTCGCCAAAGGGGTATTGGTGGAATTCCTGCAGATATAGTTTGGGGCGAAATAGGAATTCCTCCCCCTCAGGCAGGCTGAGTTGGAAGGTTCCGGTTTGTGCTGCGTTGCGGATCCGTTCTGCAAAAGCCGTCAACTCCCTGCTTTTGGGTAAATTCCAGACATAGCGTAACGACTGTATCCCGTAATCGATGGTGATCGATAATTCTGCATTGGTCAGTTTTTCATTCACTTCCGCTTTAAGGATCTGATCGAAAGACCAGGAGTAGGTATACATGGTTTCGTTGACAAACATCTGCGCAAAAGTGACCGGCACCTCTTTGGTCTTGTAGATCAACCGACGGTCGGTGAGGACAAGCGCCTTCTCGTCTGCTTTTTCGGTTTGGATTTCGTCGATCACCTTCTCCCCCGACAGCGGATCGCACAAATAGGTGTATTTGAACACCCGGCTGGCGTAAGCGCTGGCATCACTCTCTGCCTGGGCAGCGGCTTTGGTTTCGTTCTCATTGGCAATATCTTCAGCTTCAATGGGGACAGTGATCATGACCATGTCAGGTCCAAACGGCTGTCCGCATTTGAGGCAGACCGATTTTTCAAAGCCGCTCCAAAAACTGAATTTGAGCGGTTTTTTATCCGCTTCACAGATGAAGGAACCGCAGTTTTTACAGCGGTAGGCCGTGCTCGTGGAGAACGCTTTCAGATTTCCGCTGGTGGAAAGCTGTTTGTAATCGGTGAGATATCCTTCATATTCTTTGTTGCAGATACAACATTGGATGGTTTGCTTCATGGGCTGCCCCCGGTATTGAGATGTATTGGGCTTAATTATATAGGGATTTTGCGATGTGAAAGCTCAACCTGGTGTAATCCTTGATTTCGATAAAACTCGAAAGACTGTCACAAATGACAGTTGTAAATACAGATATTTCTGTATATAATGGTATTAGAACACTTATTCTATTTTCCCGATGCCAGGCCGTGCCTGGCGCAGTCAGAAGAAAAGGATTTGAAACAAATAACAAATGATTGCTATTTTTTCGGCTCGTGCACATTTTTACCCCCCTTGCTTAGGGGCATCGTGCCAGTCAGCTTCATCGACTGGTAGGACTTCAGGGGGGGTTTACGTCTACCCCCCCTTGCCAAGGGGCTGTGAATGTTACGGCGGGGATTGGTTTACCCCCTTCCTAAGGGGCATCGTGCCAGTCAGTTCTATCGACTGGTAGGACTCTGGAGGGTTCTGCTGGTTTTCGCGGGGTTCTCTCGTGCCTCACAACGGGAGCAAGTATGGCTCCCCCCTTGCTAAGGGGGGACTTGGGGGGATTCGGTTACCCCCCTTCCGGAGGTTGGGGGTCGGGGGGTTCAGGGGGATTCACGCACCGATGTAAGCGCGCTTCACACCTTCATCGTTAGCCAGGTCCGCGCTGGGACCCTGCAGGACGATGTTCCCCACCTCCATCACGTAGCCGTAATTGGCCAGCTTCAGCGCCGAGCGGGCATTCTGCTCGACCAGCATCACCGTCAGCCCGGCAGAGTGGATGACTTCGATGGTGCGGTACATCTCTTCGATCAGGTTGGGAGCCAATCCCAGCGAAGGTTCATCCATCAGCAGCAGCCGCGGTTTCGACATCAGCGCCCGGCTCACCGCCAGCATCTGCTGCTCCCCGCCCGAGAGGGTGACCGCTTTCTGCGATGAGCGTTCCTTCATCTTGGGAAAGAGGGTGTACACCCGCTCGAGATCGTTCTTGATCCCCTGGGAATCGTTTCGCGAATATGCGCCCATCAGCAGATTTTCCATCACGCTCATATTGGTGAAGATGCGGCGGCCTTCCGGCACCATGGCGATACCCATCCGCACCCGTTCGTAGCTCTTGACCGCCGAGATGTCAGTCCCTTCATAAAGAATGCGCCCGGAAGTGTGTTTCACCAGTCCGCACACACAGCGCAGCGTCGAGCTTTTCCCGGCGCCGTTGGCACCGATCAGGGTGATCACCTTGCCGTCAGGCACCTCGATGTTGATCCCCTTCAGGGCGTGAACGCCGCCGTAATAAATGTGGAGGTCTTCAATTTTCAACATGGCTACCCCGCTCCCAGATAAGCATCGATGACCTCTTTATTATTTTGGATCTCGGTTGGAACGCCGCTGGCGATGGTCTTGCCGTAATTGAGCACGAGGATATGCTCGCAGATGCCCATGACGACCTGCATGTGGTGCTCGATCATCAGGATGGTCAGGTCGTACGTCTCGCGCACGCCCAGGATGAAGTTCATCATCTCGGTGGTCTCCTCCGAGGTCATCCCGGTGGCTGGCTCATCCAGCAGCAGCACTTTTGGTCGGGTGGAAAGGGCACGGGCAACCTCCAGCTTGCGCTGCAGTCCGTAGGGCAGGGCGCCAGCCTTCTCGTTGATGTAATCGATCAGCCCCAAGCCCTTTGAGGAGATCCATGGTCTGGTCGACGGCGCGCTGTTCGTGGGACATATACCCAGGCATACCCACGATGGCGGAAAACACATTCGAACCCATCCGCAGATGGTCGCCGACCATGACATTGTCAAAGACGCTCAGCTCGCGGAAGACGCGGCTGTTCTGGAAGATGCGGGTCAGTCCGCGGGCGGTGATGCGGTCTGGGGAGAGACCGGTGATCTGCTTTCCATCCAGGATCAGGCGGCCTTCGGTGGGTTTGTAAAAACCGGTGATGACGTTGAACACCGTGGTCTTCCCGGAGCCATTGGGGCCGATCAGCCCGACGATATGTCCTTTTTCGAGGGACAGATTGAAATCGGAGACAGCAACCAGACCGCCGAAGCGCATGGTGAGATGCTCGATCTCGAGTATTTTCACTTTGCGGCTCCTTTCCGGCTTCCGAGAAGCTTCCGTCCGCTGGTGATGAGCCAATCCCAACTGAATTCCTTATCGCCCAGCAATCCCTTACGGTAGTAGAGGATGAGCACGATCATCATCACAGCGAAAGCCAATTGCCGCAGTCCGGGCAATCCGGGGAAATTGTAGCCGAGGATCACATTCTGCATTTCGACGGAGCGTAGCACTTCAGACATGACCACAAAGATACCGGCCGCAAAAACTCCGCCTGTCAGGCTTTTTACCCCGCCCAGGACGGCCATGGTCACCACCGAATAGGTCAGCGCAGGTCGGAAGGTGTTCGGGTCCACGGTACCGAGGATCTCGGCGAAAAGTCCACCGGCGATACCGGCAAAGAATGCCGAGAAGACGAAGGATAAGGTCTTATGGTTGAACAGGTTGACACCCAGCGCTTCTGCAGCGATCTCATCCTCACGGATACATTTGAAAGCTCGACCATAACTGCTGCCGATCAGACGCTTGGTCACGACCACACAGATGACTGCGCACAAAGCCACGATGGGCAAGCTGCTCAGGTAAGGTATCCCCTTCAGTCCGATGGCACCATTGGTGATGCTGGGGATGTTCACCAGCACCAGGCGAATGATCTCGGAGAATCCAAAGGTGACGATGAGCAGGTAATCACCGTGCAACCGCAGAGCTGGCGCGGCGATGAGGAATCCGATTACCGCCGCAAGCACTCCACCAAGAAGCAGCGAGGGGATGAACGGCCATTGCACGACGCTGATCGGCCAAATTGGAGGTACGATGAAATAACTCATCAGTTTGGTTTCCGGGCTGAGGGTCAGCAGCGAAACTGTATAAGCACCGATAGCCGCCAACCCGGCATGCGCCAGCGAGAACTGACCGGTAAAACCGTAGACCAGATTGAAGCTGACCACCAAAATGATATAGATGCCCCACATGTTCAACAGACGGATGATAAATTCGTCAAGGTTCTTTTCCGCCCAGTATGAAAAGATGAGGATGACAGCACAAGTCACCAGGGTGAGAATTGGGTTTAGTTTATTTCTCATACCGTTAAACCTTCTCTTCACGGACTTTGACATTAAAGATTCCACCAGGACGGAACAGGAGGAATAAGATCAGCAACGCGTAAGTAAAGATATCGCGATATTGGGTAAGTTCAGGCAGGAAGGCGACCAGCATGATCTCAGCCATCCCCAGCAGGAAACCGCCGACCATGGCGCCGGGGATGGAACCAATGCCGCCGATGACCGCTCCGATGAATGCTTTAAGACCAGGGATCACCCCGGTGAACGGGTCCACATAAGGGAATTTGGAACAGTACATGAACGCGCCGGCCGCGGCGAACACCACCGAAAGGATGAACGAGAACGCGATCACCCTGTCCGGGTTGACTCCCATCAACTCGGAAGCTTCAAGGTCCTTGGAGATGGCGCGCATCGCCCGTCCCACATTGGTTTTGGTTACAATAAAGAACAGGATCAGAAAGAGGATGGCCGAAACGACCACAATAAAAATATTAACCACCGGTAAGGCGACATTCCCATAGTTGAGAACCTGGTCGAGAATTGCCGGGTGGGGAAATGGCTTGGATCGGGAGGTGAAAACCACCACGAAGAAATTCTGCAGGAGAAACGAGATCGAGATGGCACCAATGAAGGAAGAGGTTTTCTGCGTACGTAAAGGTTTATAAACGATCTTTTCAACCACCAGGACCATCAAAATGGCGATGATCAGGGCAATTGCAAAGGATACATACCAGGGCATTCCATATTGCAGCACTCCCCACATGGTGAGGAATGCGACCATCATAAAGAATTCGCCGTGAGCCATGTTGATCAGCCCAACGACACCATAAATAATGGTGTAGCCGATCGCGATCATGGCATACAAACTGCCTAGCGCGACCCCATTAATTAAGAATTGAAGGAACAATGCTGAGTCCATAAGATCATACGCCTTCGAATAAGTTCAACGGTTAAATGGGGGGGCAGGTTGCCCCCCCTACTTACTGATGAGATTCAGTTGACGATGAATTCTTACGGCTGAACCAATGCATTGAACAGTTTCTTGCCATCCTGGATCTCGATAACGACCACGCCAACGACGGCATTATGGTTCGCATCGAAGCTGATCTTTCCACGGGCGCCAACCAGGTCACCTTTTTCCAATGCCGCTTTAATGGCATCGGGATCCAGTGAACCAGCCCGCTCAATACCTTCCAGTAGCATCATGTAAGCGTCATAGCCGGTAACCGAGAAAGTCTCGGGTTCGATATTATAGTCTGCGCGGAAACCGTCGATGAATTTCTTGGCTTCGGGAGTAGTGTATGCCTCGGGATGGAACTGGGCGGTGTACTTGAAACCGTCGGCATTGACGCCAGCGATTTGGGCGAGTTCAGGTACGTCCGCAGAATCACCGGCGAGGAATTGGGCAGTGATACCCAATTGCTTTGCCTGCTGCAAGATGGCAGCTTCTTCGGCGTACTCATTCGGAGCAAAGACGATATCAGGATTGAGGGCTTTGATCTGGGTGAGCTGGGCGGTGAAGTCACGGTCGCCAGTTTGGAAGGAGAAGGAAGCCAATACAGCCTTCTCGTCCTCGGTGTACTTGATGAATCCCTGGCGGAAATAGTTGGCTAATCCGACCGGATAATCGAGGGTGATGTCAACCAGCAAAACGGCGGTCTTAGCTTTCAGTTCCTGCACGGCATACTTTGCGGCAGCATCTCCCTGGAATGGGTCGATGAAAGCAGCGCGGAAGGCATAGGGTTTTCCCTGGGTGACCAACGGATTGGTACAGGCTGGTCCGATGGAGATGACTTTTGCCTTATCGAGGATTTCGTTCTGGGCCATTGCCATGGAACTGGAGTTTACGCCAATGACTGCAGCAACTTTTTCCACTTCAACCAGACGTTGGGCAGCGATTGCGGATTCGCTTTTCTCGCTCTTGTTATCCACGAGTACGAGTTCCACTTTTTTGCCAAGGACCTCGGGGCGGTGTTTATTCGCCAATTGAATACCCTTCCAGGTCATATCTCCATAGGGAGCACCCCAACCAGTCATGGTCTCATTGACACCGATTTTGATGACATCGGGGAGGGCGGCTGGAGCGGCAGGAGCAGCGGGTGCTGCGGAATCCGCTGGAGCAGCAGGGGCGGCAGGAGCACAAGCGCTCAACATCATCGTGATTAAAACCAAGGCTGAAAGAAATATGGATATACCTTTCTTACTTGTCATACGATTCTCTCCTTATAAGATTTGGGTGGATAAGATGCGTGAGTAGAAAAACAACCAAACATGAACCGACGAAAGAGACAGCTTTCATAGCGACTTTTCTTCCCTCCAATGGTTCAAGTTTGGAAATCACCAAGTTCAGTGGTTCTTGTTGACCAAGTGGAATCAACACAGATGGGTCATTGGATCTGCATTGATCTGGTCGTATCTTGATCGTCAAATTGGTTAAAAACCGATTGAGTCACCTTTTATCGTGTAGTAGGGGTTTTGAATAAATCCGATAAGCTATTTATCTTAATTATGATTATAGCGAGATTTTTTGAAAAGCAAGCGGTTTGAGGGAATTCGAAACCAGAATGTAGGTTGAATGAAAGGTTGGCGAACCTGACACTGTAATTTTTTCATATTCGGATTGGTGTTTGTCTGAATAATGTAGATTTTGTTCACCATAACCATTTATTAAATATGCTATAGTATTCTCATCTCTTCGGATTGGGTGAATGATAATGCTCAACCGTTTGCTCCACAGTCGTGTTACCGTAATCAACATTGTATGCGTACTGCTCATCGGCTCAGTCTTCGGGCGGATGATGCCGTACTATGCCCACATACCTCCCGGCAAGCTGGTTTTCGGATTACTTGCTGGATATTCCCTACTTTTTTTCAGCCGACCACTGGTCACCCGCTGGTTGGGGGACGCTTACATCCACTTGTATATCATTTTACAGATGGGGATCACTCTGATTCTGCTGACATCCATTCCATCCTTCGATGCTCCACAGGATTTTTTTGCCATTCTTTTCGTTCCCCTGTGTATGCAGGTCATGTGGCATCTACCTGAACCTCAGGGAATAGCTTGGGTAACTACGATGACTGTAGTATCCATCATTCTGGCTATAGCTGGTTATGGTGTGGAAGGAATTGGTTACAGTCTGGCGTATGGATCAGTATTCATTCTGGTGTCCGTTTTTACATCTGTCACTAGGAGATCAGAGGAGGATCGCGACCGATCGCAAGCTTTGCTGGTGGAATTGCAGGCTGTCAATACTAGGCTTGAGGATACATCACGTAAGATGGAACAACTCGCGACTGTGGAAGAACGAAGCCGACTGGCTAGGGAGCTTCACGATTCGGTATCACAGACTATCTTCTCACTAACACTTACCGCACAAGCTGCCCGGCTGCTTCTGGATCGGGATCCTTCCAGGGTTCCAGAACAGTTGGATAAGGTACAAACATTGAGCAAGAACGCCCTGGCAGAGATGCGAACTCTTATCCAACAAAACAAACCACTTTCTGCAAACGATGGATTACCAGAACTGTTACGTAAACACGCTGATGAGAGACAGATGATGGACGGGTTGACAGTCCACCTCGATCTGCGTGGAAACGGACATTTGCCACCAACTGTGGAGAATGGCTGGTTCAGGGTAGCGCAAGAATCATTAAACAATATTGTCAAACATGCCGAAGTAAAAGAAGCTTGGTTAACTCTGGATCTGGAGGTAGTCCCGCCATTTTTGTGCATTGAAGATCATGGCAAAGGGTTCAGCCAGGATACCTTACCTACGGGGAACGAACATATAGGATTGGGTGGAATGCGGGAAAGGATTCTATCCCTGGGCGGAAATTTCACGATTAAATCCATGCCAGGGGAAGGAACGCAGATACGGGTAGAGAATTACAAAATAGGGGAGGAAATCCATGCCTGAAAATAACAAGATCAGACTCATGATCGTGGATGATCACGCCATCGTTCGCCAGGGTCTGCGTTCTTATCTGGAATTGATGGAGAATATCGAGATCGTTGGTGAAGCATCCAACGGGAAAATGGCTGTTGATCTGGCATGCAATATCAGACCTGATGTGATTCTGATGGATTTGGTTATGCCTGAAATGGACGGGATCACTGCAACCGCCAAACTCCGTGAAAATGGTTCCACGGCACGGATCATCGTCCTGACCTCATTCACAGAAGATGAAAAGATCATCCCCGCGATTCAAGCTGGCGCTACGAGCTTCCTACTCAAAGATGTTGCTCCGGGGGAGTTGTTGGATGCCATTCAGGCAGCTTACAAAGGGGAAGCACGACTTCACCCAGCGGTTGCCCGCCGGTTAATGGATCAGGTCATGCCACAATCTGCGCCAGTACCCAGAGTTGACGATACCGTATCTCCGCGCGAGATGGAAGTGCTAAGATTGATCGCGGAAGGCTTCAGTAATCGAGATATTGCTAATACGCTGGTTATCAGTGAGAAGACAGTGAAGACCCACGTCAGCAGCTTGCTAACCAAACTTGATATGAACGACCGGACTCAACTGGCAGTGTATGCAGTTAAACAGGGTATAAACCGAACGAAGAACCACTAGGTCTTAAGTCCCATACTATCCATCCAAAGGCCGATCAAAAAGATCGGTCTTTTTTGATTCCAAGTCATCCCTGCGGTCGATGTGGAGTAATTCACAAACCGGTATCTTATTCATAGCAAACAAAAGATAACAGAAAGGCAGAAGAAAATGAACGAATATAAAGCAGTTTACTCAGTCAGTGGAATGATCCAAGCGATGGCAGTCCGTTTCAGTTTGGAGCAGGCTGGTATTCCTTCCAAAGTGACCTCCTCGCGAGATGACAGCAACCTCACAATCCTTGTCCCCACAGTTCACCAATACGACGCTGTCAATGTGCTATACCCAACCGGCCGTGTTGCTGATATTTTAGCTCCCAGAAAATAAATTATCCAGATCTCTGGAAAATCAAAAAAACACCTGAAAGGAAATTTGAAATGGAAACAACAACTTCAATCAACAACAATACAATTGCAAAAGTCGGAGAGGTCGCCGCGATAAAAACCGCGGTGCGCACCGGTTATATCGACATGGTCCGATTAATCATGACCATTCTGGTCATTGCCGTCCACGCTGCTGTAACCTACGGCTCAATCGGCGATTGGACCTATGAAGACCCTGCTCAGAATGAATTGACCGGCATCATTCTTTCGTTCGTCGTCTTTTACAGCCAGGCTTTCTTTATGGCATTGTTCTTCTTCTTTAGCGGTTACTTCACTCCCGGTTCGGTTGACCGCAAAGGTTGGGGAGGATTTTGGAAGGACCGTGTCTTGCGCATCGGTATACCACTGGTAGCCTACACCTGGTTCCTGAGCCTCGTTCCAAACTTCATCGACGCTGTAGGAAATTACGGGTACTCCGGAACCTTCTGGCAATTCAGTATCCAGAATTTCCATTCAGATGCAGATGAAGGCCCAACCTGGTTTTTGTTCGCCGTTCTGCTCTTCAGTGTCGTGTACTTCATTGTCCGATATTTGATCGGTGAGAACAAACTAAAATCCGATTGGGTAAATAAGATCCCTGCACCAGGCATACTTTCCCTGATCAGTGGCGCCACTTTTATCTCGATAGGGATGTTCCTGGTCAGCCAATTCATGTCCATAGACAGCGCAGTAGATGTATTCGATATCTTCTCATTGAAACTGGCATTCTTCCCAAGTTATATCGTCTTCTTCATTGCTGGCATCCTCGCTTTCCGCAGCAAGTGGATTGATGAATTCTCACCCAAAGTGATCAATTTCTGGAACTGGATGTCTGCTGCTCTGGTCATTGTGTTGCCCGCGTTCATGATACTTGGAGGAGCTGCCGACGGTTATATTGATCAATACATGACCGGGTTGAATTGGCGCTGCCTAGTAACCTGCTTATGGTTCGGGTTCGCCTGCGTCTCCTTCAGTATCAGTATTACCTTCTGGATGAAAAACCGAACAGTTGCAAACTCTCGCCTGGCTGCGATCGGAAGCAAGGATAACTTTGCAGTCTATATCATCCATCCTCTTATCCTTGTCCCCATTTCATACATGCTGAGCTTCACCCAGATGGCTCCTATGATCAAATTTATTGTGAATATGGCGATCACCGTTCCACTATGTTACCTCGCTGCCGAAATACTGAGGAGATTACCTGGGTTGAAAAGAATCCTATAATCAAGGACTACATATTTTTAACCACCTCCCAAGTAATGGGAGGTGGTTTTCTTAATCATTACTTTACCGCTAAAGTGGAAAGAGTCGGCATTGATATTCTTCTAGCAAAGCATGTAAACACTTCGTACAATGGAGATGTATCCAGATGAACCATCTCAAACAGATCGGGTACAGACCTTTATACATTAAAAATCTTTCAGGAGATCTAATTCATGCGAATGATCAAAGGGTTACTCTTGTCAATTACGGTCATCCTAAGCGTATCGTGCAGTCTGCTTTCAGCCAACCAGGAAAAAAGCATGGATGCGACTGCTACGGATGCAGTTAAGATCCTCCCCAGTAATATTCCAACAACAAAAACCATTGAAGTCAAGACACCAACGCCAGAAGAAGCACCTTCCCCCACAAAAGATAGCTTACACCCCAAAGGACCATATGTCCTTTTGGGGGGAGATGACGGTATCTGGATCACAAATCCAGACGGAAGTTCACCCACCCAAATCTCAGTGGATCCATATCGAGGTGACCTTAGGAGCGCAATCTCTGATGACGGTAAGCAATTGGCTCAAATCGTCCGAACAGATGAAGGCCTAGATCTGATCATAATCAGTATCCCGGATGGGAAAAGGGAAATAATCGCCCGTTTGATAGAGATCACACCTGAAGAAGAAGCAAGTGATGCCACCAGTAAGAATTCATTCGCGCTGTATGCCATCCGGGATTATCCGAATATTAGCTGGCAACCGGGCAGCGGTAAGCTGTTAGCTTTCACCGGGGCAGTTCATGGGGTAACGTCCGATCTTTATATTTACGATACAGAGACAAGCGCAATAACACAACTCACAGATGGTCCATCACAGGCTATCATGCCGATATGGTCACCGGATGGTGAATACATTTTGCATTTCGGAGTAAGTTGGATACCTCCATTCGGAGGAGCAATTCTTGGCGCCAACCGGATGGACGGACTGTGGTCAGTCCATCCTGCTGAGGGGGATGTGATCACCCTTCCGAAACCGAAAGGGACCATACCACATTTTGTGGGTTGGCAAGATAGTTCCCACTTCATCACTTACGATAGCGACGATACATGCTATTCGAAAAATCTTCGAAGTGTAAATGTAGTTACTGGAAAATCCACGCCACTTATGAAATACAGTTTTTACTATGGGATCAGTAAATCGACTGAAAATGGTTTCTTCTTATTCGCTGGCGCAGAAGGATGCCCAGATACAGTTGGTGAAGGCGTTTTTCTCTTGAAATCCGATTCAGACGAACCGATCAAGCTCCTTGATAAGCGTGCCTACGAAGTAGATTGGCTTCCTGAAAGTATGGTATTCCAAGCTTACCCCGAAGCTTTATTCACTGATGATGGATCGGTCCGTTATGATCCCCCAGTTTATGATGCTTCTTATCATCCCGCAATCTCCTCAACCGGATATCAAGCATGGGAAGTCATTCAGGATCGAAAGAGTAGAATTGTCATTATGAAGAATAATGATACACAGGAAATTCCAATAAATGGATTCGTGGAATCTTTGACATGGGATCCGATCAATGGATCAACATTATTGATCGTTCTTGATGATGGCTCACTATTTGCAGCTACCTCTCCAAAATTCACACCTCGCTTGATGGGAAATTTGGGCAAGAATAATTCACAGGCTATCTGGATAAAGTAAGGTTGTTCAAGGGATCATCATTCAATATATACATTCCAACCAAGACCAATCAAAGAATTCCCGAGTATATTATCTTATTGGATGTTCCTAAAGTAAAATTCAGGTTCATCACGACATCAGGAGATCTCCATGAAAAAATCCATACTTTTCTTAATGGTTAGCGCAATCCTCATCAGCGGCTGTTCCGGGTTGTCTCCTGTTGTAGCTACTGCTACCATCGAACCAGTAGAGGCAATTTCCACTTCAATGCCTGCGACCGCAACTTTTACTCTCGCTCCGACACTCGAGCCAACACTAGCTCCGACCAGTACTCCTACACCGGAACCAACCGCAATTCCATTGGGAATTAGCACAGACAATTTCAGCAAGTTCGTTGTTACCACCCAATATCTGACAGGTTTAAAAAACGCTGTTAAGGACTTGAAAGACAGTTATAGACTGGACGGTCTTGCCATCAGTCCGGATGGCAAGCAGATCGCAATCGCCGGGTGCACAGGTGACTACAGATTTAGTTGCCCGAACGATGTTATGGGGACGCGTTCATTCCTTGTAGTATTGGATACTGAAACCTCTGACTTAATCACAGTGATACCCGAGAAAGAAATCACATTCACATCATTGCATTTTTCTTTAGATGGCAAGCAAATTATTTACGCTACTTATCCGCAACGGGTTTCCATTTGGGATCTCTCAGGGAAAGAAGTCAAAAAGGATATTTTTAGAAATGACCGGGAAAATTTAAAAATATATGTGGTAGAAAATCCGAATGGAAAAGAATTTGCGGTGGTTTCCAAAGAAAAATTAATGATTTTCGAATATCCATCTGGCAATCCTATAAAGGAACTTCCGTCTGTGGGCACAGCCCCACAATACACTTCTGATGGTTCACAACTCGTATTGCTAACGAAAGCCGATGGCAGTGAAATCACAGTTTACGATACTTCTACCTGGGAGGAGGTCCAACGTATCAAGTCTCCTGATAAATCCGTTTCCGGTTTTGCTTATGATTTATCACCAGATGGCAGTTGGATCGTAACCAAGTCGGGATCAGAAAAACCTGTAATCCGATTGTGGTATGTGAAAACCGGTGAGCAGATAAAAACTCTGGATATCCCCTCTTCACATCTTCAATCTGTCCAATTCTCTCCGGATAACAAACTTCTGTTCATCAGTGGATATTCGGATATCGATATCACCGGATTTATTTCTATTTGGGAAGTTACCTCGTGGCAGCAAATTGGAAAATTAAGCAGCTTTTTAGAGAACGGCAATTTGATACTCAGTCCAAACGGTGAATCCATTCTGGCATCTAACGGAACCGATATATGGCGATGGAGTCTGATCAATGAAACGATCAGTAAATCGCGAGAAACTGTGGTCGGGTTTTTTGACGCACTTAGCCGGGAAGATTATTCTACTGCATCAACATTTTATGAACCTGATGCTTATGAGCTAGATTTCTTGCGCGCCGGTGGGATCGATGTTTCAAATAAAACCACCATCCTTGACCGAATCTGCTCAGGAGGAACCAGATTGTGTTTACCTGTAGCTACCGTTCTCCCCGGTGGAGGTTTGACTCATCTGGCAGATTATGATGTATTCGTTCAATTCAAGAATGAAGATGGAACCATATATAAAAGCTCTTTTGGCGGCACAGATTTTTATGTAGTTGTCGCGCCTGACGCTGATGGGATGATGAAGATTCGCTTCGTACCATATAATGAATAAAGACAAAAAACAGGCTGCCCTTTTTGAGGACAGCCTGTTTTTCCATATGGGATTATGTAGATCAGCCCGCATATAAGCGGATCAATTCCTGTTTTCCAATTTTCCCTGTAGGTGTCATTGGCATTTTGGGAATAATCACTATCTGATCCGGACTGTTAGATATTCCTAAAACTTTCTGGCAATGATCCATTAATTTCTCTACTGTAACAGCTTGTCCAGGAAATAACTCCACACAACCCAGCGCCAGTTGACCAGAAGCTTTATCGGGTTTGGCAATCACGCCTGCATAATGGACTGCCGGATGCTGAAGCAACGCTTCTTCCATGTAACGCGGATAGATCACTTTGCTGTTATGGATGATCCGTTCAGACCATCTGCCGAGTAGGGTAAAGTAACCCTCAGAATCCATCACCCCCATATCCCCGGTGTGAAGCCAACCATTCCGCAACACTTCAGCAGTCTTTTCAGGCATCTTCCAGTATTCAAGCATGTAGTTATTACGAATGAGCAATTCGCCTGGTTGACCAACTGGCTGTTCAATGCCAGATTCGTCTGCCACGATCGTTTCCCGATCAGGCAACCCAGGACCAATTGAGTAGAAGCGTTTGCCTGGTTCTGCTCGTGGATATCCCAACGCTACAAACCCACCCAATTCTGACTGACCATAGGATTCGATAACATGGACGTTGAATTCCTGATGGTAAGCTAGCTTCAGTTCTGGTGGCACGGGAGCTCCGCCTGATATACAACGGGTCAGACCTTCTGGTTTCTTTCCCATTTCACGAGATACCTTAAGCAAATCTCCAAGTACCAATGGATTACCCGCAAAGAAGGTCACATTGCGTTCATCCATTTCATTCCAGACATCCACCGGATTCCATTCCTTGCGTACTCCAATCGACATTGCCCGGTGAACTCCCGGTAGCAGGTTCGCGACAAGATGGAATGAACTTGATAATGAAGTGACACCCAAAGAAATATCATCACTGGAAAGGTTTAATCTTTCCGCAATGGTATTTGTAGCCCTGGCTGTGTAACCATGAGCGAGCAAAGCACCTTTTGGTGGACCTGACGAACCCGAAGTGTATGAGAGATGCGCACCATCGGTTTCATCGACTTCCACGGGAGTCCACTTCGGAGCAGAATCCATTACATCTGACCAACCATGAGCAAAATCTTTCTTCCCATCGAAGCAGACAAATTGATTGATACCCAGGTTTTTACTGCGCATGTTTTCAATAACTTCATGCATATCTCCGGTGTAGATCAATACCGTGGGAGAGGAATCGCGTAAAAAGTACTCCAGATTATCCTTTTGAAGCACACTGATATGTGCGGATATTGCACCCAATTTCCAGATGCCGAACATGGCAATCACATAATCCAAACCGTTATGGGCAAAAATCCCCACGCGATTTCCCTTATTTACCCCCATTTCGGAAAGTGCTGCAGCCGCCTGATCACTTAATATTTCCGCTTGGGCATAATTGATCCCACGTTTACGATCAGACCAATAAATGAACGGATGGTCAGGCATCCGCCAGGCAGCCTTTCTAAGCATGTCATTGAATGTCGTGAAACTCATCAATTACCTCCTAAGCAAATGTCGTGATTTGAGAAGATACTAAGAAACATTTGAATGAAAATTTTATTCGGTCGGTAGAGCGTAAAGTCTATTTTTCTTTGGAATCTAAGCGGATTTTTTGAGACAGGAAAACTGGATTTGTAATTATTTTACTGGAAAATTTAAATTAGCCCATAATGCAAATTGTAAACACAATATGAACCATGGTGAAAATAAATCATGACAATATGAAAATTACTTCGTGAATATAATTATTACAAATTCGCTTATTCACTATTTTGGCGAGGAGATATATTATGCCGAGACCTAAAAGTAAAGAACAGCTGCTCTTTGCGATGGAGACTGAACATGAATCCCTCGAAAAAATGTTAACTGTCCTATCACAAGAACAAATCATTGCAACCAGTATGACAACTAAATATTCGATCAAAGACGTTTTAGCTCATTTATATGAGTGGGAACAGCTATGTATGGGATGGTATGAAACCGGTTTACAAGGAAAAATACCGTCCTTGCCGGCGGAAGGATTCAATTGGGCTCAAATCCCCGCTTTAAACAATACTATCTATGAAAAACACAAGGATAAATCTTGGGATGAAATCCAAAGGCTGACCCGAGAATCCTATAACAAAATCCACGAAACAATAAACAGTCTGTCTGAGGTTGAGTTATTCTCTCCTGGTCATTACGCCTGGACAAAGAAGAATGCACTGGCAGCTTACTTTATTGGTGCGACGAGTAGTCATTATCTTTGGGCTAAAAAGGAATTTAATAACTGTCTCAAGTGATAATTCAAATTTTCATATTTTTTTCAAATCACCGATAATTTTTATCATCGTGATCCACAAAATGAAAAGGGAACTCTAAATTGGATAGTCATATACTAAATTATGAATTTGATATTCAGGCAATGCGAGCGCTGGTAAGTATCCTCGGATCCAATACAACCATTCCGGATTTTGAAGAGAATATTCAAATGGATTCCATCAGGCAGACAACCTGTCTATGGAAACGTGATCAAAAGCTCATCGGCTTTGCCTATGTGGATGACTACAATAATCTCTGGTATGAACTTGATCCCCATCTCACTTCAGAAAATGAATTAGGAAATGAGATCGTCACTTGGGGTGTGGGTTGCATGAGAGAAAGGAATCATCGACTCCATGAAGCCGGTAGTCTGGACTTTTCTTGCGAAGCGGCATTGACCCATCGGATCGATATGGTCTTATCCTTTGGATTCAGCCTTCAAGATTATCGAACCTTACGTTACTCAAGGACACTACTACGACCTATTGAATCTTTTCCTCCCCCGGAAGGTTTTTTTATTCGGCATATTAAAGGTGTCGAGGAAATCGAAGAATTGGTTAACCTGCACCGCATCGCATTTGGGTCTGAACATATGACCATCGAAGAACGACTGGCGATCATGAATGCACCACATTATCGAAAGGACATGGATCTCGTTGTTGAATCTCCAAATGGAGATCTGGCAGCTTTTTGTGTCTGCGGATTTTACGATAAAGAAAATAAATCGGGGTTCACGGATCCGATTGGAACCAGTCCACGATATCAAAGAATGGGATTGGGGAAATCCATTCTCGCATTCGGCCTCAACCTGCTGAAAGCAAACGGAGCAGTAGTTGTCGAATTGGGTACCAGCAGCGAAAATATACCCATGCAGAGATTGGCAGATTTGTCAGGATTTGATAAAGTTTCAGAAAAACTTTGGTTCTCGAAAACAATTGATTAGTTCAATTGACATCTCGCATAATGTACGGACAAGTTAAAAGACTTGATTGTAGGTGAAAAGAGACTATACAATAACAAACAAACAATTTGACGGGGACTTTTGATGGATTATTCGGCAATAGATGATGTCGGGTTGATCGCCATTATCAACAAACTATCCAAATTGGATGGATCAAACAACGGTATGAACAATGCGGTCGGAATTCTTTATGACCGTTTCGGTCGGCTAGTGTTCTCAATCGCCGTCCACATGGTTGGCGATGAAGAGACAGCAGAAGAAATTACCCAGGATGTCTTCCTCAAAGTGTGTGATGGGGCGAAGACATATAATCCGAATTTGTCCAAAGTCAGTAGTTGGATCATCAGTATTGCCCGGCACCGAACCATAGACGAGTTGCGAAAACGTTCCTCGCGATTGGAGAAGGATACAGTCGATTGGCCTGAGGATATCGATCGGGAAGACGGAAATGGATACCCCCTTATCGATGGTCCTGAAGATGAAGTGGAAAATCGAATTACTCAAAAGCAGATCCTAAAAGTCTTATCCTCTCTTCCAGAAGACCAACGAGTGACCCTTCGGCTGGCTTACTTTAGCGGATACAGTCAGCAGGAGATCGCAGAAATCCTGCACGAACCACTAGGGACGGTCAAGTCAAGAATTCGATTAGCAATGGAAAAACTACGGTCGGTTCTGGTTAATCAAAACATTCCGTTTGAAACTTAATATGATCCAACCCAGGGATTTTTTCGTATAGTATGAATAGATTGATTATGTCTGTTGAGGTAATATGAAAAGCGCTCATATTTCCGATCTCCTTCCGGCTTATGTGTTGGGAAGTCTGAATATAGAAGAACGCCAAACGGTTGGACTGCATTTATCTGAATGCGAATCCTGCCGGAAGGAATTGACCGAATATAAAATCGTTTTGGATCATCTGGGAACAGCCATTCCTATTGTGGATCCACACCCCAATTTAAAGGTTTCTGTGATCCAGAGAGTTGTGGAGTCACGGCAGAGGCTGGAATCTACTCGACCATCTGTACCCCCTCTGTATGGTTTAATGCTCACAATCCGCGATTTTCTGGCACGACCTATGGGTATCGCTGTTGTTGGTCTCATGCTGCTTCTAATCCTCTTTCTAACGATCAATACTTTTTCTCTCACCAACCAAATCTCGATACTGACAGCTGCAATCCCTGCTGACGGGGTAAGACTGGTTCAAGTCTCAGGTACTGACCACTCTCCATCCACAACCGGATACCTGATGCTTATCAAAAATGAGACATCAGGAACTTTTGCCATTCACGATGCACCGATCCTGGATACAAGCCATCAATATCAGCTCTGGTTGATCAAAGATGGAATCAGGACCAGCGGTGGCGTCTTCTCTGTAACATCCCAAGGCTACGGCACCCTCCTCATCGAGCTTGATACTCCACTTGAAAATTTCCAATCTTTTGGGATTACTATCGAACCCATTGGTGGCAGCACCGCTCCCACAGGCGCCAAGATCCTTGGCGGAAATTTATAATCTCCCAGTTGCCATAAACTTAATCGGACAATATTGATCCTAATATACTTTCCTTGCGTATTGTTAAGAGCAAATCAATGCAAAAGGAGAGTAAATTATGAATACAAAACCAACTATTGGTAAACGGACCTGGTTGATCAGCTTAATTACAATTGCCGTTCTGGTGATGGCTGCTTGTCAGCCAGGCGGACCGATTCAAACCAACTATGGAAAAGTTCCGGAAAATGCCAATCCCAAGCCCACTGTGGCTAACCTGAAGCCCCGTTGTCCCTGTAACAGGACCATCGGAAATCATGCTAAATGTTGCCACCGATGCAAAGCTGGGAAAGATCCTGGTTGATGGTAGGGGGATGACCCTATATATGTTTACCAAGGACGCTCCAAACACATCCAATTGTGCTGGTGACTGCCTGGTGAAATGGCCGCCATTCTTAAGCACAGGTTCGGTGAAAGCTGGATCTGGTGTAGATAAATCTCTGCTTGGAACTGCCAAGCTGGCTGATGGAAGCGATATCATCACCTACAATAGTCTTCCACTTTATTACTGGATTAAGGATACAAAAGCAGGCGATACTTTGGGACAAGGTGTTGGCAGCGTCTGGTATGTCGTCTCCCCTGATGGAAAACCAGTTGGCATGGAAGCTCCAGCTCCTGTAAAGGAAGAGGCAACAACAGTACTCAACATGGTAAATGATGCCAAATTAGGCGATATCCTGGTGGATGGTAAAGGGTTGACGTTGTATATCTTCACCAAGGATGGTCCAGATACTTCCAATTGCAAAGGCGATTGTCTTGTCAAATGGCCTCCTTTCCTCGCCACAGGAATTGTCAAAGCTGGTGACGGGGTGGACCAATCTTTGATCGGTTCAGCCAAACTAGATGACGGCAGCATGATCGTCACCTACAATAAGATGCCCCTATATTACTGGGTGAATGACACGAAAGCTGGCGATACTACCGGTCAGGGGGTAGGATCAGTTTGGTATGTAATAGGTCCTGATGGTAAACCAGTTGGTATGTAAGCCAATCGACGGCTAAAATAATCATAGGCTCCAGAAATACTGGAGCCTTTTGTTTTGGGAATACGAGATCATACAACAGAAAGTGATCCTTGTTTGATCCTTCGCTTGCGAACTGAGTCCCAACGAATCCCAATTTGATGAGCTATCAGGGATGGCGGAATCAACTCTCCCAAAAATTGCAATAACGAATTAATCCTGCCAGGAATTAAAACCGCCTTACCAGCTAGTGCAGCATTCAATGTCAGGTATGCCACCCGGCCAACATCCATCGTGGTGATCTGACCGGCAAATCCTTGGCCTTCAATGGCTTTAATACACTCCCGATTCGTGGGCATACCTGCAGGGCACAGGACTGTGACAGATATCCCTGCAGATCTGAGTTCTTCACGCAGTGCAAAAGAAAAATCTACGAGGAAGCGTTTTGATGCCGCATAAACCGCTTTGATCGGCATGGGATAGAAAGCTGCCAGGCTGGCTACATTGATTAGATGAAATGGTTCCAGCGGATGTCTCAATGGCAGGATTGCGTGGGTTAGTGAAACTGTAGATTCGATATTCAAACGCAGGATGGATTGTATCTGACTGGCAGATTGATCCATAAACCTGCCTTCGTGATCGACACCGGCGACATTGATCAACATTTTGAAATGGTAACCCATTGTATTTATGTAATCGATGAATTGATTCCGGGAATCAACTTCAGCAAGATCACATGATTTCGAGGTTACTGTAACATCATAGGTACTTCTGACACAAGCAGCCAGCGTATCCAGTTGGGATTGATAGCGGTCTGTGAGGAAGAGATCCCATCCACGGGAAGCACACTCAATAACAAATGCCTTTCCCAAACCACCCGTCGCACCGGTTATTAAAACCACCTTTTTCTTTGATAGAGATATTTCAGTGAGTTTCACTGTTCACCTCAACAGGTAAGGCTGTTAATTTTGCAGAAAGATCCCAAAGCCTGGCGGCGTCTTTCTCATTTAGTGCTGCTTTTGACGGTTGTTTTGGTTTGCAATCCTTCCAATATACTTGAGGAGCATTTTGAATAGATGGCTCTGCCAAGACGTAGATGATCGAACGCGCAGGCACCTCAGGTGAAGTTCCACTACCTTTCCGCATTTTCCAGATCCACCGTACAATACCCGGGGTACCTTTATACGCTATATCCGTATTTACCAACCCTGGATCAAGAGCAAAGGCTTTTACAGATGTCCCGGTCAGGTGTTTATTCAATTCCAGGGTGAAAAGGATGTTAGCCAATTTTGTTGTCTCATATGCAGTCAGTCCGAAATAGTTCCGCCGTAACTGCGGATCATCCCAATTCAGCCTGGCACCATAATGTGAATCCGAACTGACAGTCACGACACGGGCCATAGGTGCTTTTTGTAATTCTGGCAGGAGAAGGTTGGTCAGCAGGAAAGGTGCCAAATGGTTAGTAGCCCAGGTCATTTCAATCCCTTCCTGAGTGAGTGTTAACCAGTAAGAAAACAATCCGGCGTTGTTCACCAGACCATCCAGCCAGGATTTATCCTTTCCTTGAAGGATTTCCTTTATTTTGACAGCGAGAGATCTGACTTCTGTTTGATCGCTCAAGTCCGCAACCAAGAATATGATGTTCGGATTTTCAAAATCCGTTTTCAAGTGATTGCAGGCTATTTGACATCGTTCCTGTGATCTACCCACACCAATCACGGAAGCACCAGCAGCGGCCAAGGTTTCTGCCGTAGCCAGACCAATACCGGAGGTTGCTCCGGTGACCACAAATATTTTTGATGATAAGTCCATCTGCTATGTTCCATTCCTAACAATAGAAGTAAATTACATCCATTTTATACAAATAAAGCAGGTGGACATCCATCCATTTTTGAGTGGAAAAGGGGGGTGGAGAGGGGGTGGATTCTTCAAATAATCAGGAGGTCTTGATCTGAGTTTTTGCTGCTTATGACCGAAGCGAATTTTTTTTCAGATTTTCCGATGATCTGCAGGCCACCAAATTTAATATGCAAATGCTATTGAATTATTCCAAGTTCGTGACAACGCATAATAGCCTGGATACGAGTCTTAACTCCGAGTTTTCCATAGATATTGTTGATGTGAGTCTTCACTGTGCTTGGAGCCACTGTGAGCTGATCTGCGATCTGCTGGTTAGTTAATCCAAGGTCGATCAATCTCAAAACCTCAAGTTCTCTGCTACTCAACCCATCGACCAGCTGATCCGAACCATCCGAAGGTTTATCAAGGTAAGGCTTTTCGGATCCAAATCGGGGAAAATTCTTGAAGATGGATTGGGGCAGAATGGATTCCAAATTAATCCAACGTAATGCTAATCCGGCAGCGACCAAAATAACAGGGGCAATGATCTTAATGAATAACCCGCCTGCGATGGCACCGAACACCGCAAAAAAGGTAACTCCCAGAACGGACATCCCAAGGCCGGTAAGTTTTACGGCTGGATGCCAATGGTGATCACGATCCGCGAAGAGAATCCCAATCCCAATAGCAGCAACCAAAAGTAGCCAGGCATACGCCCATGATTTCCAATCGTTGGTAATGACATTCAGAAGGAAGATGATACCGAAAGCTTCGATGAGAAAAGCAGGAATAAAAAGAAAAGATGCCCAACTATGTATTGGTTTGAAAATAAAATATAAAAGGATGAATCCACCGCCGATTAGCAGAAAAACCAATGGTAGAGCAATATTGAGTGCACCTTCGACAAAAATGGTTAACCCAAGAAGGATAACTCCAAGGCATATCAGGGCTATGCTCACAATCCTATTCGTAAGATTGACTGGTTGCATTTTGGACTCCGATGTAAATATCTGAATTAATTATAAATGCAGTTACCCATTCGGTCTGCCTTTGACCAGTTATCCAGCGATGGGATAGTGAAGATTTTGTGTAAAAACATCGTCCGATGAAGTGCAACTTAGAAATAAACAACCGGGTAATATGAAATCAGATGACAGCCATCCGATTGGATCATACAATCCAGTTCGGCAAATGTTAAATTGCACACATAACACTGTGAAAGATCTCCTCCAATAATTGGCAGGCAATACACCATTGCCATCAAAGAGAGCTAAATATTATTAGCATCCATAACAGTGTGAAAAGCATCGGCAAATGAATTAGTTTAATCTTCTGCCGAACCAAAACTTCTTCCAATCGTTATTGCTGCTCTGGAGTGCGATCAATGTATATAATGCTCCTGTCCAAAAACCCAGAGTCATCATTAATACTACCCAGATTACTGAGGGGAATACAGCCTTCTCGCGATATACGATCCAACAGGAAAACAGAGCAAAACCAACGTATAGATCAACCAGTGAGACGATTCCCCAGGGCATGGAAAGCAATTTCGCGCCCTCCTCAGAAAAGTTCCCAATTCTAAAACCATATACCAAAATGACAGTCATAGCTAGTAAGCCGGTGAAAGCGATGATCTTTGCAATCTTCATAACAATCCTTATATACGTAGACTATTTCTTTCGCGGAAACCACGGAATAAATGCGCTTGTTCGTTGAATATATTCGTTGTACATTGGGCGGGATTTCATGGTTTTTTCAAGCAACGCCACCCCAGAAACGCGGACCAGGAAAAAGGTCATGAGAATTGGACTGAAGATCGTCCACCACCCGCCTGCTGCAGCGGCAATGAGATAGTATCCCCACCATTGAGTAGAATCGCCAAAGTAATTTGGATGCCGACTGTATTTCCAAACACCTGATTTCATCACCTGTCCCTTGTTCTTCGGATCTGATTTAAAATTGGCCAATTGCAAATCACCCATTGTCTCGAAGAAGAAACCGACCAACCAAATCACGGCGCCTAGATAATCCAGGAAGATCAGACGATCAGGCAGAGCAGATCGTTGGGCTACAAGTAAGGGAGCTGAAATAATCCATAACAACACTCCCTGCAGCAGGAAGACCCGTATCCAACTACGCCACCACCAGGATTCACCAGATTCATTTCGCCATCTTTGATAACGGAAATCTTCTGGTTTTCCCCAATTTCGCAGAAGGATATGAATGGAAAGACGGAATCCCCAAATTGTGACCAAGAGACAAATCAATAATTTACGGACAATGAATCCATCGGGTGACATGGCAAAATAGATCCAACTGGCTATAACAAATCCGGTTCCCCAGAAAATATCGACGATACTTGAATTTTTCAAGACCAAACTGACCAGCCAGAGTAATGTCACAAATCCAAGGATGATCGAAAAAGTAACCGTGTAACTTTCAATATAAGTCATAATCACCCTTTGGTCTTATTCGACGACACACAAGCAAAACCAATCACACCCGGACCAATATGAGCACCAAGAACTGGATTTATTTGCTCAAACCAGATTTCGCCCTCAGGAATAAGATCTTTGACTTCATCGAGAAGCAACATTGCACGCCCTTTCGCGTCAGAATGTAACATAGCAACTTTCTCATAAGGTCCAAATTCCTTGAGTAACACCACTAATCGCTCCATTGCGTGTTTTCTGGTGCGGACACGTTCAGCATCTGCTTTTCCGTCAAACATTTTTAGAAACGGTTTTATCTGAAACAACTCCCCAATTGTTGAGACAATAGAATTCATCCGACCGCTTCGTCTTAGGAATAACAAGGTATCCAATGCTGCAAAAACATGAGTCCGTTTAATCTGTTGTTCCAATTTTGGAAGGATCTCAGATACAGTTGCACCTGTTTGAGCAAGTTTTGCTGCAGTCTCAACGAGGAACCCAGTGCCCAAACTTAACTGTCTCGAATCTAATACAGTCACCGGGACAGACTTTGTTTCTTTCGCAGCTAATTGGGCGACATTGCATGTGGCACTTAAGGAAGTGGCAATATGGATGGATAGTACTTCCGAAGCACCATCTTCAGCAAGTGTGTCATATACTGCCTTGAATTTTTGTTCTGATGGAACCGCAGTGGTTGGATGTTCTGAAAATGAGGGGAGTTTTTGATAAAACTCATCCCGGGTCATATCTACGCCATCTAGAAATCCTTGATTTCCTACATTTATGTAAAGTGGAACGACGTAGATTCCGTATCTGGCGATCTCTGCGGCGGGCAAGTCACATGAGCTATCCGTAACGATGCGAACTGTCATAATCCCTGCTTATAGTATAAGTATAAACCCAAGTACAATCTCGATACCCAGGCTGATCAGATTAGAACGCTCTGTGGATTTTTCGAAAATAATGGAAAATAGACGTACAATAGCAATAGCTAAATAACATATTCCGAGCATGAAGAAAGCGGTCGATCCAAGGAATAATGGAGCAAGACCAAGCGCGATAAACAATCCGCCGAAAATGGAACGAATCTCAGAGACTCCGCGGACACTGGTTGAAGACAGGCCGATAAATCCGTATACCGATGATGGTTTTACCAAAGCCAACAACCCAGTCAGCATCGTAAGAATTGCAGCCATTACTTGAAGTACCGATATTATATTCATAATCACCTGTAAATTCACTATTTATTCAATTATCGGATATGTCGAAAACAGATTCAACTCCATACCATCTTTGTATAAAGTTTGTAGTAATTCATTCGATCGGCCATGGAAAATTCCCTCATAACTGAAATCTAATGTAATCAAGTTTGTACAATCATTGTAAATACCTTCTATGTGTAAATTATAATTACCTTATGAACTGAACATGATCAGGTGAATTATGGCAAAAAATAACCGATTGAATTTCAACACAAAAGCTCCCGACATCACTTTAATGAGTGCTGATGGGATGAGGATTACACTTTCCAGCCTGTGGAAAAAGAAGCCGCTACTACTTTCTTTTACGCGACATTTTGGCTGTACTCAATGCAAAGAGATGCTGGATGAGTTGGTGGCGGGACGTGAGCGGATCGAAAAAGCTGGCCTGTCCATTGTAGTGATCACGCAAGGTTCACCAGAGGATACAGCAATTTTTGCAAAACAATTCGCCCCAGGATTGCTTTGCCTATCCGATCCAGAGCGTCTTGGTTATCAAGCTTATATTCTCGACCGTGGAAATCTATTCGAGACCTTCCTCAATCCCCATGTTTGGTCAGCAATTTCAAAAGCCAAGGAAAAAGGATACGCAGTAGAGATTCCGCCAAAGGGACAGGACGCAATGCAAATGTCAGGAACTTTCATTATCAGTCGTGAAGGACGGATCGAGCTTCCTTACTACTACGACCACATCGCAGATCACCCGCCTCTGGATTTGCTGTTATCCGGTGTTTTATCCACTCCATGGGATAAACCGTTCGAAGGTCCAGTCGGTTCTGATCAAGAATAAGGAAGGATTAGAGTTTTTGGGATGATAGCAGCAGTACTGTATGTCCCTTAGATAATCAGGATGCAACTTATGAAACAACTTTTTTCCATCTCATCGTATCTTGCGGTGAAAGAAATATGGCGTAACCGTGGAAGATTTCTTCTTGTGAGTATGGTCATCGCACTCATCACCCTGCTTGTACTCTTTATTGCAGCCCTGGGCGAAGGACTTGGCAATGGGAACAGAGAATATATCTCCAAATTGAATGCGGATCTGATCGTTTACCAGGACAAATCCGATTTTTTGATTGCTGCCAGTCGATTAGGACGCAACCGCGCAGCCGCTATAAGGCGGGTGGACGGTGTTGAGGATGCTGGTATGCTAGGGACCGCAAATGCAACTTTAATCCTACCATCAGGTATGGATCCATTAAAAGTTGCAATGCTAGGGGTCGAGCCTGGACGTACAGGTGAACCCAAAATCATAGCCGGCAAACAACTAGGATCCAACCTTTCTAAAGAAGTGATCATCGACCGAAATACGGCTATACGCAGTAAACTTAAGCTGGGTGACGAACTCACCATCAGGGTTACACAAGGGACAGAGGATAAATTCTTTTATTTGAAAATCGTCGGGACAACAGATGGCCAACAGTATTCTTTACAACCTTCCATTTTCGTACCGTTCTTCACCTGGGATAAAGTTCGGCCAAAATCAGAAGCCGAAATTAACCTTTCGGATCCTATCGCCAATGTTATCCTGGTGAAACTTAAAGAGCCAACGAAAATTGATGAAATTAACGCAAGGTTGATCTCGAGAGTAGACAATATTGAAACAGCTACTCTGGATGAAGCCATCCAAGCACTGCCCGGTTATTCCGCACAACAAAGTACATTAAATACTCAAGGCGGTTTTACCTTGTTCATTGGAATTCTGGTGATCGGCGGATTCTTCCAAATACAGATCCTACAAAAAGTCGCGCAAATCGGAGTTCTTAAAGCTATCGGTACCGCAAACCCGGTGGTCGCAGCCGCATCCATCATTCAAATTGTACTGGTGACCATGATCGGTGTGATCATCGGCGGGCTGCTCAGTTTTGTTTTCTCGCTGACATTTCCACCCACTGTGCCCATAGTCTTCAATGGGAGGACTTCAGCTTTGGCGATCATCGCCCTAATGCTCATTGGACCTCTGGGGGGATTAGTTTCTATCCGTTACGCCGTCCGCATCGAGCCGCTCAAGGCGTTAGGATTATCATCATGATGGACATACCAATCCCTCCTTACGCCCTTGAAACCAAGTCAGTAGTAAAAACTTATGCGACCGATTCTGGTTTCATTCAGGCGGTTGACGATGTATCCATTAGGGTAGCTGCAGGGGAGTTCGTAGCTTTGGTTGGTCCGAGTGGGTCAGGGAAAACGACCATGCTCTCAATCCTGGCGGCGTTGCTGCAACCCAGTTCGGGGCAAATCTTTCTGGATGGGCAGGATCTATCCACCATGGGAGACGTACAACGGGTGGCAATGCGCCGGGAAAAAATCGGTTTCACATTCCAGGCAAACAATTTGGTCCCGTATTTGAGCGCGGTTGAAAACGTAGAGTTGATGTTGCGATTGAACAATAAACTGGATAAAGCAGGGAAGCTGCGGGCTAGAGAATTGCTAGCCAGGTTGGGTTTAGCTGAACGGTTGAACAACCTTCCGGGACAAATGTCCGGAGGTCAACAGCAGCGGGTGGCAATTGCCAGAGCATTGATCCATAATCCCAGTCTGGTTTTAGCCGATGAACCGACCGCCAGTCTGGATACGGAACGGGCATATCAGGTAGTGGAAACCTTCTCCGGCTTGATCCATGAGCAGAAACGCGCCGGGATCATGGTGACACATGATCTTCGTATGTGCGAACATGTCGACCGTGTTTTGATGATGCAAGATGGCAAGTTGGTAAATACGTATAACAACCGCGCCGAGATTGATATGCTCATCAAAGACAGTAGACATTGAGAAGATCTGTATAAGCATGAAATTGGTCTTAATGGTGGCGATTGATAGAATTAGTCTACATGAGGGAGATCAAGCATGAAGACTTCATTTGTCACTACCGTAGTTCAAGACAAAGATGTCAACGCCACCGGGATCCAAGTTCCGGCTGAGATCATTGAGTCGCTGGCATCAGGAAAGAAACCCAAAGTTAAGGTCACAATGAACAGCTATACCTACCGCACTACGGTGGCAGTGATGGGCAACGAGTACATGATCCCCTTAAGCGCGGAACACCGTAGAGCTGCAGGTGTAAAGGGCGGCGATATCTTTGAGGTTGGGCTGGAACTCGATACCGAACCGCGAACAGTTGAGATACCGGCAGATCTCGCAAAAGCGTTGTCCCAGGTTTCTGGTGTATCCGAGCTATTCGACAAATTGGCTTTTTCGATGAGGAAAGAATACGTTCGGCAAGTTGAATCCGCAAAAGCTCAGGAAACCAGAGATAGAAGGATAGCAGGGATTGTGGCGAAAATGGTTGAGAAATGACTATCAATAAGAAACATTGATCCATCATCCCCGGAAAGCTATGCAGATATTGGATATCATCTTCGCATTTTGATAGACTAAATTACCAACTATCGAAATGCTTTTTGATAAGAAATGGTTATCAATTGGAGGATAAATGCAAAAAATGATTTTTGTAAATTTACCGGTAAAAGATTTAAAAAAGTCTATTGAATTCTTTAACAAATTAGGCTATAAGTTCAATCCTCAGTTCACGGATGAAAATGCAACCGCGATGATCGTGGATGAAAACATCACAATCATGCTGCTTGTTGAGGAATTCTACAAGACTTTTATCAAGAAACCCGTTGCCGATGCCAGGAAAACTAATGAGGTCATTCTCTCCTTCTCGGCAGATAACAAGGCTGAAGTAGACAAAATGGTAGATGCAGCATTCAAAGCTGGGGCGAAACCATCAAATGAAACCCAGGATTACGGTTGGATGTATAACAGAGCGTTTGAAGATCTGGACGGTCATTTGTGGGAATATGCTTGGATGGATCTCAGCCAAATGCCAAAGAGTTAAATACAGAGAAATCACAAGTTTATTCCAAGCGAGAGGATGGATGAGTTTCAACTTCCATCCTTTTTTTTATATAATTCTTATATTCAGATTTTTACTAAGAAATAAAATCAATCTCTTTGAGATTACAACACATTCATTCCGTCGGAGTTCATCATGAAAAAATCAGTCTTATTAATTTTCGCGGTTGTCATTATTTCCATGACATTGGCTTGCAACATTCTAAAGTCCGAATTTCCAGAAGGAACCTCCCCTTCGCAAATTGATACAGTAACTGTTTCCACCAAAGTACCTCTGCCATTTACAGGAATCTGGGTGAGTGATATTGAGGATACAACCATGACCAAACAGGTGCTGGTTTTCACAGATACTAGTATTTACCTTGTGCAGACAGGCAACTGGGCAAATGTGAAGTCGGAAGCTGGAAAAGAAGGTGGTGTTCACGAGGAATTCTATGAGATCGTCTCAGCAGATCTCGAGAACAGCACTATGATTGTAAAACTCAAATGGGTGCGGACGGATGGGAGGTTTGGCGGATTTGACATGCCAACCAAGACATTCAAGTATTCTATTGATGGGGACGCCATCCGCTTCAGCTTTGGTCCTGAGGGTGAATATCCAACCCAGGCAGATTCCGACCCATATACCCGCCAATAAACTTAATAAACAGAGGAAAAATATTACCTACGGGTTTCTTTGGAGTTAAAGGTTAGAAAAGGTTTTTTGATTTCAACTAATTTATGCTAGCCTAATATCTAGTGTGAAGATTCAATTAGTGATCTTTATCATCCATGGGAGTTATGCTAATGGCAGAGAGAAATACACTTCAGAAAAATATGCTTCTGATGAGTCACAAAAGGGACATATTCGAGCAGGCTAAATCTTATTCTTATGATTACATGGATTCTGCCTCTGAGCGGAATGTTTATCCAACCGAAAACGCATTAATGAATCTGAAGCATTTCGATGAGCCATTACCAGAAAACCCTGGTGATCCATCCGAGATGCTGAGGATGCTGCACGAATTCGGGTCGCCCGCCACGGTAACGCATACTGGCGGACGTTATTTTGGTTTTGTCATCGGCGGGGTCTTCCCACCTTCGATGGCTGCAAAATGGCTGATAGATGTATGGGATCAGAATTCCGTTTTATATGTTACATCACCCATTTCATCCAAACTTGAAGCTGTTTCAGAAAGATGGTTAGTGGAACTCTTACAGCTACCTACAGAAACAGCCGCCGGCTTTGTGAGTGGAAGTTCCATTGCCACGATGTGTGGATTAATCATCGGCAGGAATGAACTTATCAAACGATCCGGCTGGGATGTCAATTCACAAGGATTATTTGGCGCTCCGCCCATCAGGGTCATTCTTGGCGCAGAAGCGCACAGTTCGGTATTCAAGGCGCTTTCCATGATCGGCTTGGGGAAAGACCGTGTTGAGCTGGTGCCGGTGGATGAACAGGGGAGGATGATCGCTTCAAAGGTTCCCCCCCTAGACAATAATTCGCTGGTCATACTTCAGGCAGGGAATGTCAATTCAGGTTCCTTTGACCCCGTCGATGAGGTTTGCATCCTGGCACAGAAAGCCAATGCGTGGGTCCACGTGGACGGTGCATTTGGATTGTGGGCTGCGGTATCACGAAGCAAAAAATACTTGACTAAAGGCATTGAAAAGGCAGATTCCTGGTCCTTGGATGCGCATAAAACTCTGAATACTCCCTACGATGGCGGGATTATTCTATGCAAACACCGGGAATCAATGGCTTCAGCAATGCAATCGGTCGGATCCTACATCCTTTACAGCGAGAATCGGGACGGTATGTTATACACTCCAGAAATGTCCCGCCGTAACCGTGCTGCAGAAATTTGGACTACTCTTAAAGTTATTGGTAGGAATGGTGTCGAAGAATTGGTGGATGGTTTATGTGATCGGTCAAAACAATTCGAGGCATTAATGACAGAGAATGGGTTTCAAGTTTTGAATGAAGTAGTTTTCAACCAAATTCTAGTCACATGCGATTCAGCAGATGAGACATCTGCAACATTAAGGAACCTGCAGCAATCCGGAGAAGCCTGGTGTGGAGGAGCAATGTGGCATAATAATTCGGTCATCCGAGTGAGTGTGAGCTCGTGGGCTACGACCGAAAAAGATATCGAACGGACAGTATCCGCTTTTGTCAAAGCAAGGGAAGAGGCAAGATAGTAAATTCAAGTATTACTAGAAAAAGAGAAACTGCCATGCAGTTTCTCTTTTTTATTTACAGTTTTGTTAATGGGTGATCAAGCGGGCAATTGAATAAATAATTGCAGCCATTCCCGCTGCGGCGGGGATGGTCAGAACCCATGCCCAGACAATCTTTCCAGCAATTCCCCAATGGACAGCGCGTTTGCTGCGGATGGACCCCACCCCAATAATGGCACCGGTGATAGTGTGGGTCGTTGAGACCGGAATACCCAGAATAGATGAGGCAAAGAGGGTAACTGCCCCAGCAGTCTCAGCTGCAAAACCACCCATGGGAACGAGTTTCGTAATTTTGCTGCCAACCGTATGGACGATACGCCAACCACCAGAGAGCGTACCTAATGAAATTGCTGCATGCGCCATTAAAACAATCCAAAACGGGATAGTCAATCCACCATCCGCGTTGGTCACCAGATGGCGATAAGCCGGGACAGTGAAAAATGTACCGGCGATGATTCCCATGGTTTTCTGCGCATCATTGGTACCATGCCCAAGGCTATATAAAGCAGCTGAGATCAACTGACCCCGGCGGAAAATATGGTCCACATTTGATGGGGATTGTTTCTTGAACAGGTTAATAATGAGGACAATAAACAGCGTGCCCAACACATATCCCAGTAGAGGGGCGATGATGATAAATGCCAGGGTCTTCAACCAGCCGGCTACGATGATCACGCCAAAACCAGCTTTGACTATAGCTGCTCCGGCGTATCCACCGATGAGAGCATGGGATGAACTGGTTGGGAGGGCAATGTACCAGGTGATCAAATCCCAGATGATCGCGCCAACAAGTCCGCTAAAGATTACCAAATTATCGATCTTATTGACATCGATCAGATTGGCACCGATGGTATGGGCGACCGCAGTCCCGAAAGTGAAGGCAGCAACAAAGTTAAAGAATGCTGCCCATATCACTCCCTGCATGGGAGTAAGGACTCTGGTGGATACGACTGTCGCAATTGAATTTGCAGAGTCGTGAAATCCATTCACAAAATCGAAGGCCAGGGCGAGACCGACGATCAAAATGACAGAGACCAGCGATGTATCAAGCATTGGATAATAGGACTCGTTGAATCACATCGCCAGCATCTTCCAAGCGGTCAGTAGTCTGTTCGAGCAGCTCATAGATCTCTTTCCAGCAAATGAACTCAAACAGATTATCCTTATGTGCAACAAGGTTACGAAGAGCATCCTCCATAACACGATCGGCGTTATTTTCGATAGTGTTGATCTGAACAATCCGCTCTTTTACCTGGTCGTAAGTTTTTTTGTCACGAAGTCCTCTCACTGCCAGTTCCAACTCATTCGCACCTTCGAGGATCAGAGCACCCAAGCGGCGAGCCGGTTTCTTCACATCTTCGATCTGGTAGATCGATAACCGGGTGACAGCGGCGTGCATTGCATCCAGAGAGTCATCTATGGCGAAAATTAGCTGCTGAATCTCATAACTATCAATCGGTGTGACCAGTGTATGAGGCAGGAGGTTAGTTACTTCATGAACAATGAAATCACCGCGATGCTCGATCTCTGTGATCCGTGCTGCAGCTTCGTCAACATCATGATAATTATCAAGAAGGTCCTTCAATGCATTAGCGCCTTCGACTACATTCTTACACGCGTTTTCAAGATAATCAAAGAATTTTACTTCGGTTGGGAGAAAAGAAAGGCGCATCAATGCCTCCTGGATGGAAAAAGGCTATGTAACTGGATATTTTTTTATGAATTCGGAAGTTCCCCAGAATGATTTTACCACCGCCCAGAATTTTCGAATCTTCGAATTTCAAATACCTGTCCTTTGGAGTGGACCATTTATCCCATCATTATTTTCAGTATAATTTGTTAATAGATATACAAATCCCAAATACAAAAATAGTTTACGGTCCTGATGGATTTATTTACTTGTAAGACAAATCTAGATCAGAAAGTTCAATCTGGTCCTACGGGCAAACTTCTTTCTCCCGAAAGCGTTTGGATAGTATTCATGTCGGCTTTAATGGAAGATCCCATTGAAGGTGAGAAATGTGAAGAGGTCGGGTTTGGGATGAGTTAGTACCAATCAACAGAAGCTGAATACCTTCAAATATATTTCGGAAGGTTGATAGATGCCGAAAAAGATCAGAAATGGAAGACGCAGAGATCAACTTCTATTACTATTATCATATTACGAGTGAACAGAGAGACTGGCTGGAAAACAATCCAAAATGTGATACAGAGACGGCCTTTTGCCTATCAGAATCTCAGGAACAAATTCTTAAGAAGAAAAAAAATGTCTTTCAGTTTGTTGAACAAAAAGCGTCGGTTTGGGATCTGGTCCGTGGATTGGATTTTACAGAAAACAGTGAATATCAATTCTGGATGTGGTAAATCTTCTTCTGAATGAGGAAAAATACCATAGTATGGATGAATAGCACTTTATCAATCAATCTAAATTCGGAATAATATGCTTGTTTGGTCTTTCATTGGTAGTTAGTTATCCTCATTATTGTTTTCATGGAGGCAAGCGTGATTGGGATTATAACTGATAGCACTTGTGATGTTCCTGAGGACCTTGTAGAACAATACGGCATAACAGTCGTTCCACAAACCATAATCTGGGGTGAGCAACAATTTCGTGACAGGTTGGACATGAAACCAATCGAGTTTTACGAAAGATTGGCAGTTGATCCAAAACGACCAACAACCTCCCAGGCTGGAATCATAGAATTTCAAAATTCGTATGAACAAGCTGCAAGCAAGGGATTCACAGAACTGATCGTCCTGACAGTCAGCAGTTCTATGAGTGGTACGTATCAAATGGCACTGCAGGCGGCAAAGCTGGTCAATATCCCTGTGACAGTGATCGACTCAAGAGGTCCAACCATAGAGTCTGGGGTGGCAGGTGCTAGCTGCGGCAAGAATGAGGGACGCTGGGAAAAGCATCAACGAAATTTTGGGACATGTAAATCAAATCAGATCGAGATTGGTTCAGTTAGTGGCTATGGATACCATTGAGTTTTTACAAAAAGGCGGAAGGATTGGAGGCGCAGTTAAATGGGTAGGCGGAGTACTGAATGTGAAACCCCTCGTCTCCATCAATCACATCACAGGATTGGTCGAACCAGTCGGCATCGCCAGAACTCAAAAAGCGCTAGTCGAAATGTTGTATAGCAAATTTTTTGACATACTACAGGACGGGAAGAATCTTCATCTGGCGGTATTACACGGAAACGTCTACAGCAAAGCAAAAGACTTGGCTGAACGTATCACTGTTGATTACAATCCTGTGGAATTGATCGTGAACATCACCGGTCCAGTCCTGGGGGCGAACACCGGTCCTGGTGCCTTAGCATTATGCGGATATACTGAAGAATAAAACCGTAATTAGTTTTCTCAAGCATAACAAAATCTCAAAAATCCATCGATTGACGGTATTTTTGGGATTTTGTCTGTTAATCATCCTACAAACTGGTGTAATGATCACAAGAAAATGTAATAATCAAGTTTGAATTAGTCAAATAACCATAATTCATTACAGGATAAAAATGACATTTCTAACCATAAAAGGTAATGGCACAAAAAGCAATCCGTGGCTATTAACCACTCCCAGCGGATCATCCGAATACAACATGTATAAAGATGAGTCTGCAAATCCTCCAGCACTGATCTGTCTCGTAGGTTCAACCGAGCTGCGTTACCATTTGCGTTGTATCGAAGATCTGCATCAAATGCTCAAAAAGCATGGAGATTGGATGATGCTTGGCAGCGCGGATGAACAAAAACCTGCAGCAGAAGGAACTGTGGAATCATGGGGACGTGATCCATCCAATCCGGTAGGCGGATGGTATGGATTGAAGAAGGGTTTGCGGGGACGGTTCGGGATGTATCTGCCACCGCTCCTGGAAGCGTTGGGACTAGCTGAGGTCGAGCACAATCCAAAAAACAACCGCATGCGAGCGATCTAATCTGCTGCAGACGGTTTGTATGGATGATAAATCTATAGTTCAGTCAGGAACAACTTAATTTAGATTCAGGGTTGATGTAAGGTCCTCACTCCAATCACGGATTTGATCCCAGTCTCGCTTATCCTCTTCGACAGATTTGACCGCTTTTGAGACGATCTTCTCAAAGAAAGATAGTTTGGAAAAATCCATTTTGCCGGCGAAAAATGACTACAGATTTGGGTGAGATATATTCCTTGATCGAATTGAGATATCCTTCCCGTATTTGTACTTCCTCGGGAGTATTCCCCAAATTCATCACATGAACTGTAAAAGCTGCAGTCGGGATATGGTTCAACCGTTCCTGGTAGTCAATCAAGAATTGGGTTGCCTCAGATAACCATGCACCATACCGAATCGCACTGCCAGTAATGACTGCATCATACCCATCAATGCTGTCAATCTCATTAATTGGTTTCACATCTACAAAAATCCCATTTTTTGAAATTGTCTCACCAACTGTCCGAGCAATTTCTGCAGTTGATCCGCATTTACTTGCGTAAGCAATCAATACGTGTTTTTCCATCGAAACATCTCCAAAACTTGATTCAGGTAATGATCGTACCGGAGAACGGGTTGCACTGTAAGTGAAACCGGCGCACGCAAGAGTCGAAGCCCCAATTGCCAATCCTGCTGTTTTTAGAAAATCCCTACGAGTTACATTTGCCATAGCCAAATCCCATACTTGATCTACGATCCTATAATGAAGAGGTTGCACCCTCCGTCATTAAGATATCATGTATTGGATGTGGTATTCCTGGTCATCCGGTTAGTTCGGACATAGCCATTGGTTTTGGATTTGTTGCAAAAACCATTACCTGGGTAACTGAATCAATCTGGTCGTTTCCAGTGAGGAATTCAGGGAGGATGTTTTGTTTCGCAATACGGAAAGCAGACAGGTCGTTTTCGATCACCCGCCAATCCGAATCTTGAAAATATTTCGCAATGACCTTCTGGTACTCCGGATATCTAAACCGGTTCAAATTGCTTGTGGGGTTCAACCATTTTTTCCAGGTGTCTGACCGATATTTCAACATCTCGAATGGCAGCTTGAAGTAATGGTCACGAAGATCAATATAAGCAATAAAAGCACCGTCTGGTCTGACCAGTATGACTTAACGCTTCAGTGATCCCATCGACATCATCCAAATGTTCATAGACAGAGGTAGAGACAACCAGATCGAATTTCTCACTCTGATAGGTTTTTGATGTCTCGCGAATATCCCCATGCAACAACGTGATATACTCCGCGCGCGGCGTGGTCTGACCTCTTATAGACTGCAGGTAGGCTGAATTCTCTGGAAGGAGATAGTCATTCCGTCTATCGTCGGGTGGCGCAAAAAGGTCGGTTAGGGTCACATGGGCAACACCCAACTTGAGTAATTCGACCGCGATCGCAAACCTGCCACCATACCCAAACACCAAAATCCGTTTTCCGGTGAGGGTACGGTGATGTTTTTTCAGATCAGTATCATATCGCGCTGCGGCTTGTTCGGGTTCGCGTGTTTCCAATCCCGGACGAATGATGATCCCTCTCCGTAGTAATGACCGGGTAATTTTCTCAGGCAGGAAATGCCGAACCACCCGCAAGAACATATATTTAAGATTCACTGAATTTCCCCTCCAGGGCACACAACTCATCCTCACCTATGCATGATTGTAATATATCTCAGTTAAATTTGATGAACCCGATAACCGAACCAGAAATGTTTTTTGTGTTTTGGTTAGTTTTTAGTTCACAGGTATAATGGTTGTGATCCTACTTAATCGGAATCTCATTCAAATGGAAAAATTAACCAATTCGTTGACCATCGTTATCCCAGCATACAATGAGGCAAAAGCGCTGCCAGTCACAGTTCCAATGGTACTTGAGTACTGTAAAGTAAACCATTGGAAGTTGATCGTTGTGAATGATGGCTCCAAGGATGAGACCAAGTCCATATTGGATGGATTCGCAGATCAACCGCGATTAAAGGTGATCCACCATAAGCTCAACCGCGGGTATGGCGGCGCATTAAAGACCGGATTACAAGCTGTTGATACCGAATTTTCGGTCACTTTTGACGCAGATGGTCAACACAAACTTGAGGATATACCCAGATTATATGAGGTTCTTGAAAAAGAAGATGCCGATATGGTGGTGGGGGCAAGATTCACCCGAAAGCCACACTGGTATCGCGAATTAGGCAAATGGATCATTCGCAGAATCGCTGCATTGATGATGCCAATGCCATTAAAGGATCTGAACTCCGGTTTCAAGCTATACCGGACCGACCTGGTGCAAAAATACCTCGACCTGTGCCCCAATTCGATGGCATTTAGCGATGTCATCGCCATGATCTTTCTCAATCAACGTCATAAAGTTGTCGAAGAAACCATCGAAGTTCTGCCAAGGCTCAGTGGAGAGAGTTCCATCAATACCAAAACAGCTTTCGTGACTGTTCTGGAAATATTGAATCTGGTCATGCTTCTCGCGCCATTACGGATATTCCTGCCCGCATCCCTGATCTTCTTCCTGGTAGGGTTGGTATGGGGCATCCCTATTGTCATCATGGGACGCGGAATCAGTGTTGGTTCCATGCTTGCCATCGTTACCGGGGTATTATTCTTCATCCTCGGATTGATCGCCGAACAATTATCTCATATACGGAAGGATGTCATAAATACTCGGGAATAGTCCGATATTAATTGACGCTCTGGCGTTGCGAATGTATAATTTTTACATTCAATGCAACACCCGCGCAAGGAAGCCTGATGGCATTACAGGGGAATCTAAGAGATTTTTCTATAACCCAGTTGCTCAATCTGATCAATATTGCCTGTAAGACTGGAACATTGATCATTGAGAGCCCTACGGACAAAGCCAATCTTGGATTCCGTGAGGGGAAGCTTGCTTTTGCGCAAATCGGTCAGGAAGATAATAGCCTGCCATCCGTACTTTCATCCACAAAAAAGATTACTCCGCAACAATCCGCATCACTAAAGATGCGTTCCGCCCAAATGACTGACAAGGAATTGGGTTTGCTGCTTATTAATGCAGGTTTCTTCAGCCAGGAAGTTATATTAACCAGTCTGCAAGAGTATTATCTCGAACTTGTACGTAGATTATTTACCTGGGTGGAAGGATATTTTCATTTTGAGAACAATGTAATGCCACCTGATGGCAAGATCCTGGTGAGGGTTGACCTGGAGAATCTTATCATCGAAGGAGCACGCCAACTCAAAGAGATGGTACAGCTCCAGGAAGAGATCCCCAGTCTGGATATGGCACTTAAGTTTACAGATAGACCAGGTGCTAATTTAAGGAACATCAACTTGAATGTAGAAGAGTGGCGGGTTGTATCATTTATCAATCCGAAAAACTCTATTCGACAGATCGCAAGAACAACCAAGATGGATGATTTACAAATCCGAAGAGTCGTTTACAGCCTTTTACAAGCGGGGCTAATTGAGATCGTCCGTCCTATCAGTCAAACTGCTGCATTGGGGCGGAGTCAATTCCCGAGCCAAAACCGTGAGGAGCAAAAGTCATTGGTAAACCGTCTTATAAACCGGATACGTTCGTTATAGATTGTGTGAGGACGTTGCAATATGCAAACCGTCAAAATGGTAGTTACAGGACCTTTCAACTCGGGCAAGACAGAGCTCATCAGCGCTGTCAGCGAGATCGAGGTTGTCTCGACTGAGAAAAAGGTCTCATTAGAGAGCGAACAGATCAAAGAAACCACAACTGTGGCCATGGATTTCGGCCGGATCACAGTTGATGAAGATTTGATCCTGTATTTATTCGGTACACCCGGTCAAAAACGGTTTGACTTCATGTGGGAAATTCTGTCAGAAGGTATGCTGGGATTTATCGTCATGGTCGATAGTACACGCCCGGAAACGTTCCGTGAGGCACGATCCATCCTGGAAACCTTTCAGAGCATATGCGCCAACTCCATACATTGTCGCCGCTAACAAGCAAGACCGTCCGGATGCATGGGATGTTGAGGATGTCCGCCATGCGTTGAGGCTTGATGCAAGCGTGAAATTGCTTCCCTGTGTAGCAATAGACAAGGAATCGGTAAAATCTGTATTACTCGAACTTCTATACAGTATTCTCATGGAAATGGAAAAGGATCAGCCAGACGGAAATTAATGCTGATTATATTTTATTAGTAAAAAAGCCTGATAGAATTGTCCCCATTGTATTACTGAAAAGGAGCTAATCAAACCGCTTTGGAATTACCCACTGCTGATGATGACCATAGTCAAAGGCTAAAACGCATATTAGAAAATAGTTCGCAAGAAATTCTGGGGGTAGAAAAAACTGAGAGCGTTTTATCAATATTGCAGGTTTGTGACAGAACCTGTATTTCCCATCTATATCGTATATTGATCAGTGAATACGGACAAAATACCGCAGAAGGAATCATGTTGCGGATAGGTCAATGTGCTTTCAAATATACACTTACCGAATTAGGCGCGATACTGGGTTTGGATGACTCAGCCTACAGGCTGCTTTCCTCGCAGGATAAAATGATTGAAGGTGTTGAATTGCTTGAAGGATTCTATTCCGACCTTGCAGAAGTAGATACAAAACTGGAATATACCGGAACAGCCATCCATATTCACCTTGGGGAATGCCCAGTCTGCGTAGATATGAATACCAGTAGAGCAACTTGCACCTTTATCGTTGGGTTGCTTCAAGAATTTACCAGCTGGGCAGGCGCGGGTAAAACCTACCCGGTCCGAGAATCAGCCTGTGTTGCTTCCGGGAACCCATACTGTACTTTTGAGATCAGTCTAAATCCATTGGAAGTGTAATTTCAGGTATCACATTTTACAAACTGCATCCCAGATCAAACTGTGATGCAGTTTTATTTAGTTTGTGACGATTGTAGAAAGATCAATAACCTCGACAATGTCTGACCATACACTCATTCCAAATGGACTTGGGCGCATGCGAATGACGATTGGAAATTTTCCGGTGATACGATAAAGTTCTGTAATCACACACAATGCAGCTTGCGGACTACTTGGTGGATTTACCACAAGATCTGTCTCTTTTAGATTTTCATCAGTCAAACGCAATTTTGTAAATGCTCTCCGCATTTCGGCAAGGTAAAGTTTGTGATCTTCATATTCCACAGGGAGCATAACTTGTTCTGCCACTTTTTTTCCAGTTATTGCAGAAAACTGCTCAAAAGTAAGACTATTCAATTTTTGGCCATAATTTAAGAGGATCATGATCTACCTGTATCCTTCAGAATAAGTTTTTGAATATGCTGGGTATGATCGCGTTCATGCCAACAAATCCTGCGGAGCACCTTCCTTGGTGACCAAATCTCGCCATCTTTTCCCACCACCTGTTTCAGATCGATCAAATCGGGAAGTATGGTAATAAAATTACCCCGTTCTTCGATAATCCTTTGAAACGGATCAGCACTAAGTAAGGCGATGTCATGAGCTCTATCAATCCGGTCCATCAACCACCACTCAGCACGACCTACATGACCAATGATCTCTTTGAGGGACCAGCGTTCCTCCGGGAATCTCAATTCCAGTTGCCGGTCTGTAAGCTGATCGATCACTGCCAGAAAATCCCGGCGAGTCCAGGTGAGAATTTGCATTGCATGCTCGATATCCTCTGTGGTGAGCGGTTTCCAATCATTTTTAAAGAAAGCTTTCACCCAGTTTCCACCGCTGTTAACTATATTGTAAGCATGATCGATCTGATAATCATCGAAGACATCGACTAGCCGAATGTCGATTTCCTCAGGATTGAACCAGGGGTCAGGAGTATTCTTTTCCATCCATGCGATGTACTGTGGAATTGCAAGAGACATGTTAAAAACAGCCGCTTTACCATCTTCCCCAATGGCAAAACACCCAGGGTAATCCAATGCCCAGGCAACTGATCTAGCTTCGTTATTGTTCTCCAAACCTATCTGAATTTGCATAGATTCTCCTCAGGCAAAAGGTTCGTGTTTGATCAAATCACGACGCATCTGGAATCCTTCCGGCAAGGAAAAAATATCCTGCAGCTCAGCTAATGCGTTTCGAGCTGTCAACTTCTCCTCCGGATCCAGATCCACGATCTCGAACTCATCCTCGTCCAAAACAATTTGTTTCCCATCAGGAAAAACCAACAAGATCCAAAGCAAGGTCATCAAAGCTGATCTGCGAGTCATTCCAAACAGCTGGACGAGAAATATTACAATACCAACCTTTTCGTGTATTGTCATCTCGATCATAGATCTCATAGATGTTATACCAGCGGTCTTTAAAGTAGGCTTCCACAAATAGATCATCCTTCTTCAATGGCATTCCAAAAAATACTCGGTCAGTTGCAGTGAAGCGGGCATTGACGACTACCATATCGTCTGTCCGGGTCACGACTTCACCCGAATAACGCATCACCTCTTCTCCGTTCGCTCGATGTTTGATCACTGTTAGTGTTGTCATTGTGCCTTCCCATTAAAAACCAGGATAAATTCACCTGGCAGGTGTAATTTTACCTTCTCCCCCATCTTACATAAAGTATCCAAGAGAAAAGTAAAGACAATACCATCCATGGCCACTTTGGTAATATAACCATCCTCACGAAATACAGCGTCTAAAATTTTTCCTTCGATCATATTCCATTCTGCCTGAATCATCTCTGCTTTGCGAAATACGAGGATGACATGATCGTTGGGTTTGAAATCGTGATGAGGATTGGCTGGTATTCTAAAGTCGCCCAATCTAGTACTTACCATTACCGAACTCCCAGATACCACTATTTGCCCCTGGATTAAATTATTCAATCCGAGAAATCTAGCCACATCCACATTGTATGGATCACTATAGACCTGTTGTGGAGTACCTTCCTGTTGGATGTGCCCGTCGATCAGGAGAACTAGCTTATCCGCGATTGAATAAGCTTCTTCCTGGTCATGGGTCACATAAATCGCCGGGATCGATGTTTTGTGAAGAATATCACGGAGTTCAGCGAGCAATTCCTGCCGAAGACTGCGGTCGAGTGCTGCTAAAGGTTCATCCAGCATGAGCAACCGGGGTTGGATCGCCAACGTTCGAGCCAGAGCCACACGCTGCTGTTCGCCACCGGAAAGTTCTGTAACTTTACGATAGGCAAAGGAAAGCATATTCACTGTACCGAGAACTTCATCCACTCGGGATGATATCCGATCGCGAGTCAAGTGACGGGAGCGTAAACCGAAAGCAACATTCTGCCAGACATTGAGATGCGGGAACAAAGCGTAACTCTGGAACATTAAACCGAAATTACGGAGATGAGCTGGGGTTTTCAGAATATTTTCGCCATTCCACAATATCTCTCCGCTATCTGGTAACTCGATACCTGCAATCATTCTCAGCAGGGTGCTTTTTCCACTACCTGAAGCACCCAACAGACAAATAGTCTCCCCTGTATTCAGGACCAGTGAAATGTCCTGCAATAAGGGTTTTTCTTCATACATTTTGTATAGATGTTTAATCTCGAGGAGGTTTTGCATAGTTACATCTCGCTGTTGGGGAGGTGAAATAGTTGCGCAGATAAAATACCGACGGAACAAATGATCAACAGGATGGATGCCATAGCCATCGCCTGCCCATAATTCATACTCCCAGGTTGGGATAGATAGCGGAAAATTGCCACCGGAATCGTTGGAGCATCAGGTCTGGCGAGGAACGTGGTTGCCCCGAATTCCCCGAGGGAAATGGTGAATGCGAAGATCAGGGCAGAGATGATCGGTTGACGCAGCAAAGGAAGGTCGACCGTTAGGAACACTTTGGCTGGAGACTGTCCCAATACTGCAGCAGCCTGCCTTAGTTCGGGTGGTATCCCATTGATGGCTGGAGAGATCGTCCGCAAGACAAAGGGGAGAGCAACCAGGGTATGAACAAACGGGATCAACCAGAGAGAATTTAGCCAATTGAACGGAGGTTGACTGAAAGCGAGGAGAATCCCAAGGCCTAATGTGACTGCAGATGCGCCGAGCGGAAGATACCAAATTATATCCATTGTTTTTGCAAAGATAGATCTTGTCAGCAAGGCATAGGATAGAAGAATCCCTAGAACACAGTGAGATTAGTGGCTGTGAGAATCACCGTACCGGAGCGAGAAACAGTATCGCGTTTGCCGGTGGAATATAAAAGAAGCTCTGGCGGGGGTTTTGGAACAGAGCGAAATAGTATTCGCAACGAAAAGTGAGGAAGAGTAGATACGATTGCTCTCCTGGTGGCGATAATGGAATGAAGGACCTACCAATCAGGGATGCCAGGGGGAGAATAACTCAATACCAGAAGGATTGAAACCATAATTCCGATAGAGAGCTTTTCGATCATACTTTGGGTAGGGTGGAGATTCTCATGTTCTGTTACCGGGTTGGATACCACCTGATTGGTGGAAATCGATCGGTATACAATCGATAAAACCAAAGTAATCAATAGTTGGATGAGGGTTAGAATCCCAGCCAAGGGTAGATTGAACAAATTCATGGTCTGAGTTATAGATTTCCACTTCCAGTGTTGCTGTTTGTGGACTGCCAAGAAGAAGGATAACCCCGAAACTGGTGAAATCGAACAAGAATACCAAGGACCAGCGCTGCGATCAGTACCGGACGGATCAGCGAAATCGTAACCCAACGCAAGACCTGCCAGCAATTCGCTCCCAGAGTCCTGGCTGTCATGGAATAGCGCGGATCCAGCCGAGTTAACGATCCTCCCACCAATCTGAGGACAATGGTGACGTTGTAGAAAACATGTGCCAGGATTATCGCAGTCAATGTTCCCATGATCTGTATTGGAGGGTTCGATAAATGGAACGCTCTGGCCAAAATGCTATTCAGAAATCCATTGGGACCAACGATTGCTGTGAAACCTGCAGCAACAACGACAGTCGGGAGCATGAAAGGGAGACTGGTGATCACCTGCAATGCTCTTCTGCCTGGAAAGGAGTATCTGGCAAAAAGGAAAGCAGTCGGTAATCCGATTAGAAATGTAAAGAATGTAGAAAGACCTGCTTGCCAGAAAGTGAAACTGACGCGCTTTAGAATCAACGACCAAGGGATTGAAAGGATTCCAGATGATGGAATTCGGTCAAAGCTGGTTTTGAAGATGGTAACCAGTGGGTAAAAAAAGAAGAGGATGATAAAAAGGGTGGGAATCACCCAAAGAAACCATTTCAGGTTAATACGGGTGATCAACTTTTTTATCCAAAACCCCTGATTCGTCATTTGAGGATCTGACTACTCCAATCCTGAATCCATTTTTCCCGGTTTTGATCAATCCGATCAGCAGAGATCGTAGCCGGTTCCTTTGGAACCTGGGAATAATTCGTGAATTGTTCAGGGAGAACAGCATCCTTATTTACCGGATAAACAAACATTTGCATGGGGATGTCGTTCTGGATCTCGGGACTGATCATCGCATCGACAAACTTTTTCGCGAGATCAAGGTTCTTCGTTCCATTGAGAATACCGATAAATTCCACCTGTCTGAAACACATATTTTTTGACACGATCGATGCAGTCGGAGATTCTTTTAATTCCTTCTCCGCAAAGATGACCTCTGCTGCCGGGCTGGAGGCGTAAGATACCACCATTGGCTGGGCACCTTTTCCACTGGATGCTGAAAAATTTGTGTAGTAAGCGGTGTTCCAATCATTTACGATCACAACTCCGTTTTCAGCCAGTCTCTGCCAGTAATCCAGATAACCGGTCTCACCGTACTGGGCAATTGTTGCCAATAAAAATGCCAGCCCTGGTGAGGATGTTGCCGGGTTTTCCACAACGAGCAATCCTTGATACTCCGGTTTGGTCAAATCTTCAAGGGTTGCTGGCAAATCCAAGTTTTTATCTTTAAAGTAAGCCTTATCATAATTGATACACACATCTCCAAAATCCACCGGAGTCAGTTGGAACGTTGAGTCAATCTTGTATTCATCGGAGATGGATGCAAGTAAAGGGGATTGGTAAGGTTGGAAAATCTTTTCTTTGATGGCACGAGAGAAGTAGGTATTATCCACACCGAAGAATACATCCGCCTGGGGAGAGGATTTGGTCAATATGGCACGGTTCAAAGCCGAACCGGTATCACCTGATTTAATGAATTCCAGTTGTACATTATTTGCAGATTCAAAAGATTTCACCACCGATTCACTCAGAGAGAAAGAATCATGGGTCATCACTTTTAGCACCACTGGAGTAGATGATTGCATGGATGGTGATGGAACTGCCTGACAAGCAGAGAGTACGAGAATGGATAGAATGGTTATGACATAGATAGATGTACGCATAATAGTAATCCTTTAGAGATAATAACTTCGGCAGTTTGTATTAGCATAACATTCGAAATTCCCCTGCTTGAAGACAAAGGCAGTGTCTCATTTGCTAATGGGTATTGAAGACCATGTGTCGTAACTCCTTGCACCTCGCCGCCGAATGGGATCAATGAAATTAGGTCACCTGGTTGACCGTCGATGGTGCGCGTTTTTCGAATTAGCGTGATGGATTGGTTTTCATTGACGATCCTCAATTCCATACTTGAATACTTTTCTGATGCAAAAACAGCCAGATTGGTTAGCTCATGATCGATCCGTCCGCCTAATGCGCCATGAATATCAATTTTTGAGGGATGATATGAAGCTGCTTTATCCAGTGCCAATTCGAAATCGGTGAAATCTTTTTCGCGTGGAAAGAGTTCGATCTCAATGTTGGCTGATTGTATGATTCGAAGTTCTTCAGGTAAGACCGAATCCAGATCTCCGATCAACAGATCGGGCAGCCAATTGTGTTTGATGAGGTGATGAAGACCTCCATCGACAGCGATGATGACGCCTTCTGGACGGGTTTCATTGCCAGGTGGATACTCTCCATTTAAGTAGAGTGATACAGTTTCAGTTAACAAAAAACCTCCCTGACGGAGGTTTGATTACTCAATTGCATTCTCCCTCCGCCGGCATTATCCGGATCAGGTTCGTAGGGTCGAAAGCTTTGCGCCTTCCTCTCAGCCTGGCGATTCAGGCTCCCCATTCAATTATTAACTAATGATACCTTTAGAAACGATCCCTCGTCAAGTAAGTGTATGTTCTCCTTAGGTTGATCAAATCCAACCTAACCGACAGGCAGCGGTTCCGGGTCTATTTCGGGAGGTAGTTCGGCGACAACAGGATCCTTCATGCGAATGATGAATTGAGTACTTAGCAGCAGCAACATCACGGCTACTAACAAAGCAGGAGTGAAAGCTCCATCAGGAGCTTTCAACGCTTCCATGATAAACACAAAGACAACCGAAGCCTGCCCACATAGCTGGATCAGACCTGTGGAAGTACCTTCCGGAGTGGGATTGGTAATCTCGGCAGAATACTGCATACCGATCGGACTTGTGCTCACCAGGAAGAAACCCAGTTCAAATGCAGAGACGAACAGCAGCCAGGCGGTATTGGCAAATGTCAGACCGATCAAACCAGGGATCGCCAGGAGGAATCCGAGCATGATGAATTTCTGGCGTTTAGCCTGCCGGTCAGAGAACATAGGCATGACCACTGCGCCAACCACCCCACCAGCCAGCATCATCGCCCCAGTCACTCCCGCATCAGTTGGACTAAAACCGCGAGGACGAATTATATTTTCCACCCATGTGGTGACACCGTTGAAAATCCCCATACCAATAAAGGAGACAAATAAAAACATCCTGAAATCTTTGATGGTCAATGCATGCTTTAAACCATCCAGCATTAACGCGCGAACTTCCATACCTTGAGGACATGGTGGAGTAGCAGGTTTTTCTCTGGCAAAGATCAGGAACAATACTGAGCTAACGGCTGCAGCTATTCCAAAGAAAAGCTGGACATTAGGTATGGAGTAGGTTTCGATGAGAAGCGGTGTGAGGATCATCCCAAGGGCTGTTCCCACCAAACTAGCCAGGGTCACCAAACCCACCGAAGTCGCACGTTCGTTGATACTAAACCACTGCGCAGGAACCTTAGTCCAGGCATTTAATAAGAACGGTTGGGCAATCGCAATTCCAATCGTTGATAACAAGACAAGGGTGTAATTCGTGCCGGCTAGTCCGCGGACGATGCCAAAGACTCCCATGAGAATGGCACCGATACTAACTGTCAAACGGAATCCGTAGGTGTCAATTGCCCATGAAACGGGAATGGATAAAGGGATAAAAGCGATCATGAATGTCATCGCCAATAAACCGATTTGAAGATCGGAGACTCCGTAAAAACTGGCAGCAAGACCAGTAATGGGGGCATAAGTAACCCAGAGGACCTGGATCGTCAGATTAATCAGCATGAAAACACCCAAAACAACCCAGCGGTATGGGTAAACACGAAATGCTTTATCGGTTAGCATGATGCTCCTGTGTGGTTGAAGACTGTATATGAGGTTAAACCCTAAGAGATGAAAATAGTCACAGCAATGACATCATATTTCAAGGAGAATTGTCATGAGATATTTTTTTCTTATTAAAGCCTGAAAACAAAATAAGTTCAGGTTTATGTAAATATGTTATTGGAATGTAAGAAATCAAAGTACATCATTGATCATGCGCTTTGTATATCAATTATGTTTAAATCATTAAATTAGGAAATTATTTACAAATTGGGTTGAATAAAATCCCATTTGTTACCGTACAGGTCTGTAAAAACCACAACCGTTCCATATGATTCATGGCGTGGTTCCTCAATGAAATTGATCCCATCTGTTTTCATTCGATTGTAATCGCGCCAGAAGTCGTCGGTGTGCAAAAACAGGAAAACCCTACCCCCGGTTTGGTTTCCAATAGTCTTCTCCTGCTCCAGATTGTTTGCCTTCGCCAGCAATATGCGGGATCCGCTGGAACCGGGTGGAGCGATAACCACCCAACGCTTGCCATTCCCCATGTCGGTATCTTCGAACAATTCAAATTTTAGATTATCTGTGAAGAAAGTGATTGCTTCGTCATATTCTCGAACGACTAAAGCCAGCATAGCAAGCGTTTGTGTCATGATCCCATCATCCCTGTGAAATCTTAATATTTCCGACTGAGGTCATTGTGCTTTTTTCAGGGATAAAGCAATTAAGCCATCGGTGTTTCGAAGCTCAAGTTTATCCCCGTCCATGCGATACGTGGATCCTGTACTCAACGCATTCAAATAGGCAGCTTCCTGCTCCATGATCCCGGCTGGTTCGAGGCACATAGTTTTTGTGGATGCCAACGGACCAATTTTGATCGTCCCCTGGTTGATTTCGTACATTGCAGAATAATTGTTGCATCCAGCTTTCCCATTCAATTTGCTGTCCAGAGCAAAAGAAAGAGTAATTTCAGAACCAGTAATCAGGGTTGTAACTGCGGCCTTTCCATTGTTATATCCTGTGACCATCCAGGATGTGCCGGCGAGATCGGACGTGTTTTGTTTCTTAAAGACTGCCAGTTCATGCCCGGCTTTATCCAGCATTGTGAGGACATCGTTGATCAGATTAAATGATTTAGTTTGATTCAAAGCGGTGATGTAATCAGCAGCCTGGTTCATCACAGGTTCAGAACATGCCATCATTGTGCTCATAAAGTCTTTGCCGAAGGTCAATTTGTTGCCGCCAGATTTATACGATCCATTGATGCTGTTACAACCATCCGTACCAGAAGCTTTTCCTTCGGAGAAATTAAGCGTTATTGTAGAGTCGGTTAACGCAGGCTGACCATTGAGACTTTTAAGTATCCATCCTGTTTTCTCCAACTTATTGGTTTGCGAACACCCAGTCAGTAACACCATGGTCATTAGAATTGAAAAAAGTACCTTCTTTTTCATCATGATTTCCTCTTCCATAAGAACCTATCCTTCAAGTTTAATACAAAAATCCAATCCACAAAAAGACGTGGATTGGATAAGGATTGTTCCTAGTTTTCATATACAAATTTCTTGATTGAAATCTGACTCGTGAAAATTAGGATCAAAAGAATTTTAGTCAATTCGCCTTACGAGGAGAAATCGTCCGCCAGACAACCACAAAAAATATCAATATGACCACCGCGAAACTGGAATAGATGAACAGCCATTTTACGAGTGAAAAAATCGGAGCAAGGTAATCCACGCCCGGTGTAAGTTGTGGATACTTAGCCATTACAATGCTTGCAGTGATGTTCTCGGTGTAGTCTGCCAGCATACCGATGACCGGAAGCTGATTCAACAAGAACCACTTTGTGTTGATCCCAGGGAGTTTTAATAAAAGCCAAGAGGTGGTCACAGAGAGAAAAAGTGTATAAACCAACGGCCAGACAAGGTCAAAAGTAAACCGCGCCTGAATATAAGCTGAACGACCGGCTGGCCCATACGATTCTGCCATCCGATATAGATCTGCAGGCGTATAAGCAAAAGACATATCAGGCGAACCGACATGAGCGGAATATGCCATCATTGATTTTGTTTGGGCAGGAAGGATCAGAATAAGAAAGAGGACAAAAATAGCAGTAGCAACAGCCACCAACCAACCTTTTGACACCCTTTGTAACCAATTTGATAATGTTATGAACATCGTCTCTCCTTCTCTAATTTAAATGATCTTGTCGGAGAAGCCAGCCAACTGCCGAAGCAGTTCTAATTGTCCAATATGGTAGGTGAAATGGAAGTGAAGAAAAAATACTCGCCAGCCGCGGTTTACAGTCCGTTCGCCTAGTTGGATATCTTCCTCGAAATCCGCATCAGTCATCTCACCCAATCGAGTACAGAGGGCATCATGTATCTGATCATTCCCAGCAAGCAGTTGGCCTAGATTCAACACATCAACACCGTCCATGCGAATCGGATCAGATTCACGTGTATATCTTTCCAGGTGGTTGGGATCAATCGGGGATACTCCACCTAACACACCGAGGAGAACGATCTGGGTGTCCAACAAATGACCCAGGACCCAATTCATGCAATTTCCGGTGGGTTGAGGCTGAAGGAGTGTATCCAGGTGGGATAATCCGTTGGTCTGGTCATGTATGACCTTATTCTCAATCTTTAGCATCTTGATTAAGTCAGAAATAGATATCATGCCACCTACCTTTTGTAAACATAAACGAAATCACAATAGATAAATATTATGTATCAAAACTTAATATAGTTCCAGAAAATAAAGGTAAAAAGTACCCATCGATCAGATCCGATAGGTACCAGGTAAATAATGAGCGAAGAAACGATTTATGCGGTCTTGATATTTCGATAAGTCAGGAAGGCAGCGATCACTCCGAAAACTGTCAGACTAATCCACAATGAAAGTTGAGCCACGTCGATCGAACCTTCTAAGGTCGAAACCAGGAAAGTATTCAACGAGAGGATGATCGTATAAAACGGTCCCTTTACCAGAATTGCGGCAGTAATGATCACTCCCCAAGGATTTCGTTTCAAGAGCCAGTAAGCGCCGAGGGCAAAGAATGGGATAAGCAAAGTAAGGTCGAGGGCAAACACAATACTGGTAGGATGACCCGAACGTGTTACGATGTCTGGTAGTACCCCGGTAAAGATAAAGCCAATGGATTGAAGTAGATACACCAGAGTTAATCCGATAACTACAAAATACATATAACCAGCAATGAATTTGACAGGCATTTTAGGGTGAATATGCTGTTTGATCTGACTCAAATCAAGGCTGGTGATGTTCAGGATTAAGGCGAAAATGGATAATCCAAACAAAGCAACATACAGCAGGAAGAAGGCATTGAAAGAAGTACCAAACAAATAAAATCCGTAGTTATACAGAGCGTAATCCAGGACTCCGATCAGCACAAGCTTTGCGCGGATTGATCCGCGCGAGGCATGAATTAATGCTGACAAGAAAACGGGGACAACCAGAAACAATGTGATGATGTCATTACCCTTCCACGTGGTGGTGACAAAATCATTATCACGGTAGAGATTCGGAAACAACATTCCCAATATTGATTGGATGACCATCAGGACTAAAATTATGATCGAGATCGTTTGAGAATTTCTCAGTTTTAGATTTGAATTCATGTTCGCCTCACATTTCTTACATTACATTCTCCTATATCTTAAATAAATGGACTTACACTAAACCTGGTCAAAATGCCAGTTTCGATACTGACCATTTGAATAGATTTTGAAATAATGGTTCCAATTCGTCCCCGATGATTTGACAGCCAGAATAGTCACGGTTATTCTATCCATATGCAAATGCAATTTCCGGGACTACAAGTTCCACTCACAGTATCCGAGATAAATCGAAAAGTCAGATATCTCGTTGAATCACAAGAAGATCTGCAGGACTGCTGGGTGACTGGCGAGATATCCAATGTTTCACGACCGGCTTCAGGTCACATCTACTTGACTCTAAAAGATTCATCTGCTCAATTACGGGCAGTGATTTGGAAGCGGGAAGCGTTACGACTCCAACGTATCGTCCGGGATGGTATTCTGGTTGAAGCACACGGCAGCATCACCGTTTACGAGACGGGAGGGCAGTATCAACTCACCATTGATGAGATCCGCTTATCTGGTGAAGGTGAGCTGTACGCTGAGTTCATTCGCCTCAAGAATAAACTAGAATCAGAAGGTCTGTTTTCCCAGGATAGGAAAATCCCACTTCCGGACCAACCCAAGGCTATAGGAATTGTGACCTCCCCGAGTGGAGCTGCCTTACAGGATCTTTTGCAAACCATCTCGCGCAGATACCCGGTCGCCAGGATAGTTCTATCCCCGGCATCAGTACAGGGAGTGGATGCTCCATTAAGTTTATTAAATGCACTTACCAAACTGCTCAAGTTGAAAGTTAAACCGGATGTGATCATCATAGCCCGTGGTGGTGGTTCGATCGAAGACCTTTGGGCATTTAATAACGAGACACTGGTACGGGCAATCGCAGAATGTCCCATCCCAGTGATCAGCGGAGTTGGGCACGAGACCGATTTCACATTGGTGGATTTTGTCGCTGATGTTAGAGCGCCAACCCCTACCGGTGCAGCGGAACTGGCAACACCTAATTCGGATGAATTAAAAGCATTATTGATGGGATGGCAGACCCATTTGGACCAGTTGGTAATGCATCAGATCAATACAACACGACAAGCTTTGCAACAAAAGATTTATGAGTTGGAAAGAAAGTCGCCAGAAGTCAGGATCCAGAATGGTCGGCAGACACTGGATTTTTATCTCCATCGCATGAACAAAGCCTATATCGGACAGCATCGCCAGCAATCTGCCCGAATGGCGAATCTGCAAGGCAGGTTGAAGGCAATCGATCCATTCGCAGTACTTCAGCGGGGATACGCAATGGTTGAAAACGATACAAATCACCAAATCATATCATCTGTAAGCCAAATCCACGGTGCCGAGAAAATTACAATCAGAGTATCCGATGGGAGCTTTGGAGCTACCACCGATATTAACGAGGGAAAGCATGAGTAAAGAGAATAAACCACTCAATGAATTGGATTACGAAGCGGGAATGAAAGAGCTTGAAACCATTATAGAACGATTAGAGAATTCACAGCTACCATTGAATGAAATGATGATCCTATATGAACGTGGTCAGGAACTGGCAAAATACTGTCAGGAATTACTGGACAAGGCAGAATTAAAGGTGACGACTTTGGGTCAAAACCCGGACGATGAAGATGAGGAAGCTTAGGTATAATTCATCAAGATGAGTACTTTACTTCAAAATCCCGTTTTGCTTTGCTGCCTGGCCGCCTGGCTTTTAGCCCAGAGTTTAAAGATCCCGATCGATTTCTGGCGAACCCATAAACTTCACTGGGGATTATGGTTCAGCGCAGGTGGAATGCCCAGTTCACACTCAGCGATGATGACTGCTGCCACCCTGGCGATAGGGATCTTCTATGGATTCGATAATCCACTTTTTGGATTGGCAGTCGGGATCACCATGATCGTTGTGTATGATGCCACAGGAGTCCGCAGGCAAGCAGGGATGCAAGCCAAAAAAATCAATGCGATCATCGAGGAATTGCTTCAAGGACACCCGATCAGCGAGAAACAATTGAAGGAAGTGTTGGGGCACACTCCTCTGGAAGTAGTTGGCGGTGTTGCCCTTGGCATCATAATCGCCATGGTGTTTTGGTTAACTTGGGGGAAGTAGATGATCGAAGTTCTTTAGAACAATCCTTGATCATCGGGGCGGTACACCCGAATGGCAGCTTCACCTGCCTGAGGACATTTATATTCACATATTCCACAGCCGATACAAAGCTCCGCGATCACTACGGGCAGTTTTAGGTCTAGAATTTCACCATCTGGTCTGACCACTTGTTTATCTTCCAGAATGATAGCCTTTCCAGGCAGCGGGCACATTTCTTCGCAAACGATACAATCGTTACCTTCTGCCCACGGAATACAACGATTACGATTGATATAAGCTTTGCCAATCACCGTCTGCTGCTTATCTTCAAGAGAAAGTTGTGGGATCGCTTCGACCGGGCAGATTTCTCCACATTTTGTACAGGAAAACTGACAGTATCCCAATTCGGGTACCAACACCGGTGTGAACAATCCGGCAATTCCCGATTCGGATACGGCGGGTTGAATGATGCCGGTGGGGCAAGCACGCATGCATAATCCACAGCGCAAACATTTCGCCAAAAATTCATCTTCAATCACACCCGGCGGACGAATGAGGAAAGGCGAGGCGCTGCCTCCTGCTTTATCTGCCTGTATAACAGCTGCGCCACCCAACCCGACTAACCCTGCCGATATAAATGCTCGACGGGATGGATCGTACAATCGGTGCGCAACTTCAGGTTTTATCCATTGGAAGCTGTTTCCACTACTTTTGCATGAGTCCAGACAATCCAGACAAACAATGCATTCAGCCGGGTCGCTTCGGTATTCGAGTTTGGGATCGATGGTCCCTGTGGGACAATCGCGCGAACACAAACCACAGTTTTTACATTCTGAGGATACAACACGGTGAAATATGGCAACCTTACTAATGATCCCCAGGAGACCGCCCAATGGGCAGAGGTATCTACACCAGAATCTTTCCGCAATGATATTTAGCAGAATAATAACAGTAAAGATTGCCAGTGGTAACCAGGTGAGTCTGGTCCCAAGCACAACATCTGGAAAAATAACCGGTCGAAGTAACTGGTCTGACCAGACAATACTATTGGTCAACAATGGGATCTGAGCTAAGGAGTATTCGATTGAAGTAAAACCGGCATTAAGAGCTGGCCACACACTTCCGGTCAGGGCACGAATCCACAGCGTAATCGGGTCAAGGAGCATAAGGCTCAGATTTCCCGCAAGCGCCGCAAAAAGGATCACAACCAGAATCAAATACTTGCCCATCCGCCAAGTCTCGGGAGTATTTTGGGTGCGTTTTGAGTGACGATCTTTGAATGGAAATAGATCCAGTATGGTGCCGACCGGGCAAATCCATCCACACCACGCCCGGCCAAATAGAATGGTCAACAACAGCGTGATGATTCCGATCCATGAACCAGTCAAGACCACCCGGCTCGCTAGCGATTGGGAGATTATCAACAACGGAGACAGTCGTACAGGCAGGTTTAATACATCAGATGGAAGCGCCAACCCAGCAGTTAAAATAAAAAGAACCAAAAAAGCTAATAGAAATATCCACTGTGAGGCTTTGCGAACCAATCTCCACTGGACCGTGACTTTTTTGGGTTTACCCGCCAATCGTTAACTCCTGTATATTCAGATCATTAAGATTCATTGTGCCTAATCCGTTTTCAGCAGCAACCTTAAGATACTTCAGATCTTCTGGTTTCATGTCAAAAAGGGTGGTGCCAAAACTGTCAGCAGCGACGATATCAGTTGTGGCATAGACTGTATCCAACTGCCGGACATCCTCCAGGTTTCCACCCGTGGGACCATTCTTCACCAAAATCCGAACCGCATCGACAATGGTAAGAGTGGATTTCACTTTGCGATTAAGATCGGTCAAACGTTTGGGAATATCCACATGAATATTTTCACGTGCCTGAATGATTCCCATCAAATTTTTCATCCCCATGGTCAACCGCGCCAGACTGTGGTGTTTTGCAATTGGGAGATTGATGAGAGTATCTGCTGCAAAAACATCTTCATAGATCCAGGCGGAGTTCAAACCAAGGGGGTTTTCGATCTTCATTGTTTTGAACTTGAAATCGGGCATCAGAACCATCTCACCACCAGCCGCTTCAACCTGTTCAGCAATGCCGCTGGAGACATATGCATCACTCGCTGATCCTCCAAACGGAGAATCCATCACCTGAACCTTTTTTGCCCCTGCTTCAAATGCCAGTTTAACGACGGCAGCAACCACCCATGGATTGGTCGTGGAAGCATATTCATATCCATGATAGGAATTGCATATATTCGGCTTGATGATCACCCATCCACCCGACGGAACGAATTTTTGCATTCCGCCCAGACCATCGACCACAGCTCTGACCAACGATTCCGGATCCTTGCCATGAGCAACGACCAACTGAGGAGTTGGCGGAGTTGTAGTGGTGGGAACTTCCACAACTCCATCAGTGGGCTTGTTTGACATGGTTGGGCTGGCTTCACCAATATCCGATTTTGCTGGGTTCGATTGCAGGGTTGGGGAAAAACTTCCTTTATCAATGCTCTGACAGGCAGTCAGGAATTGTTGAACTGTCAAACCACCCGCTCCCAGTGCCAACAGGCGCAATATCTCTCGTCTTGTGATTTTTTGCATATAAAGACCTCCGATGGTGAACTTGAAATGGTCTTGTTTGATTATAGCGAGGAAAAATAAATCGGGACCTTACAATCTGATCAATTTTTATCCGAAACGACCTTCCACATAATCTTCGGTTCGTTTATCTTTGGGATTTGTAAATATTTCTTTACCCAGTGCCTGCTCGATCAACTGACCCTGGAGGAAGAAGGCTGCATTATCCGCCACACGGGAAGCCTGTTGGACTGAATGCGGTGCGAGAATGATGGTATAGCGTTCTTTAAGATGCTGCATGGATTCTTCGATCTTCGCGGTGGAGATTGGATCCAAACCGCTGGTGGGCTCATCCAGCAAGATCACTTTCGGATTTAACGCCAACACTCTGGCAAGGCAAAGGCGCTGCTGCTGTCCACCGGATAAGGCGAACCCGGATGAATCCAAACGGTCATGCACTTCATCCCAAAGGACTGCATCACGGAGGGTCTGTTCCACCACCTCACCGAGATCACTCTTACTGGTTTTTCCGGCCACTTCCAATCCGTAGGTGATATTTTCCCTGATGGACATAGGCAACGGAACGGGTCTGGCAAAAACCATCCCGACCATGCGTCGGAGTTCAACCACATTCGTAGCCGGATCGGATACGTCAATCCCATCCACGGTGATCTTGCCAGCGATATGGGTAACATCCGCCAGATCATTTAGTCGGTTCAATGCCCGCAATAAAGAGGATTTTCCGCCGCCAGCAGGACCAAACCAGACAGTAATCAGGTTCGCTGGAATGGATAATGTAATATCCTTCAGGCTTTCAGTTCCATCAGAATAATTGAGTGAATAATGATCGATCTCAATAATATTCATACGATTACCACTGCCTCTTTGCCCGCGCCCGCGACCGGATGACGGAGGCAATAATATTCATGATCAGAACGAAAACCAACAGCACCAGGGCGGTGCCATATTGGATCTTGATCGGCATCCCGGGCACCTGAGTTGAGATGACAAACAGGTGATAAGGTAATGCCATTGTCGCATCCAACGGTGAATGGGGTAATCGCGGAAGGAAGAATGTTGCTCCAGTAAATAGAATCGGGGCAGTTTCACCCGCCGCGCGTTCCAATCCTAAAACAACACCGGTCAGGATACCGGGCAAAGCCTGTGGAAGTACAATCCGCTTGATGGTTTGCCAGCGCGTTGCCCCTAAGGAAGTACTCACCACCCTGAAACTAGATGGAACACTTCGCAAGGCTTCTTCGCTGGTGGATATGATTACCGGCAAGGTCATGATAGAAAGGGTCAAACTGGCTGCCAGAATACTGGTACCTAAATTCAAGAAAAGAACAAAAATTCCCAAACCGAAGAGACCATAAACCACCGACGGGATCCCTGCCAGATTTTGGATGGCTATGCGGATCGCCCGGGTCCACTTGCTTTCGGTGGCATATTCAGAGAGATAGATTGCCGCTCCAATACCCAGAGGTACCGAAAATAGAGCTGTTCCAAAAGTAAGGTATAGGGTCCCAACAATTGCGGGAAGGATGCCTCCACCGCGCATCCCATCTTTGGGCATGGCTGTTAAAAACTCCCAGGTAATCGCCGGCGCTCCTTTTTGAATAACATAAATGACTATTGCGATGATGGGAGCGACAGTCAGCAAAGCCATGACCGTCATGACCGAAAAGCCAAGACGTTGGGTTACACGTTTTGCAAATGGTGTCTGGGTTAGTATTCTCACATTTGCCTCACGAGAGGATCCGTTCAGATCGTTTTGGTTGGCGGAAAACGATGGCTGAGGCGGTTACGTTCACAGCCAGCGAGATTAGGAACAGGATAATCCCGATCAGGAATAATACATGGTAATGGGTCGATCCTGTGGCGACCTCACCCATTTCAGAAGCTACTGTTGCGGTCATGGTCCGCACAGGAGCAAATAATGAATTGAGATGAACAGGTAGAACAGGCGCATTGCCGGTGACCATCATTACCGTCATAGTCTCACCGATGGCACGTCCGAGCCCAAGGATGACGGCGGTCAATACACCTGATTTTGCGGCGGGCAATGTGACTCCCCAGATGGTTTGCCAACGGGTGGCACCCATCGCCCATGAAGCTTCCCGATAAGATTTTGGAACAGTATTAAGCGCATCTTCAGCAATAGAGACGATAGTCGGTAGGGCTATCATCGCCAGCAACAAGGAACCTGTAAAAGCGGTTAAACCAGTGGGCAGATTTAATAATCGTCTGAGATAAGGTGAAACCACCAAGATTCCCAAAAACCCTAGCATCACTGATGGTATCCCAGCGAGAAGTTCAACGAACGGTTTGAGGATCTCCTTAAGCCACTGTGGAGCGATCTCAGAAATGTAAACTGCAGTTCCAATTCCGAATGGTATCGCGATGGCAGCAGCACCAATGGTTACCAGTAACGAGCCCAGGATCAGCGGGATAATCCCAAAATAATTCTCGATTGGATACCACCGTATCCCCGCGAGACTTTTCAATGGCGCTTCAAATAACCCCGGGACACCTTCACTTACCAGGAAATAAAGGATCAAAGCGACAAAAAGGATCGATGAATAACCGGATACTTGAATACTGCGGGTGATCACCCGCTCGGTGAGTGGAGTTTGATCCTTTGCAGATTTGTTCATTGCGCACCAACAATCGGAACAAATCCGAGATTTGTAACTATTTTCTGAGCCTCAGGGGAAATGATCCAGTCTATGTAATTCTTGATCTCACCTTTGGGTTCCCCGTTCGTATACATATACAAGTCTCGGGCAATCGGATAGGTTCCATCATTCACGGTCTTCGCTGAAGGCATGACATAATCCCCGGCAATCTTAGCCACTGCAATCACTTTCACTTCTGGTATGACATACCCCAATCCATCATAACCGATGGCATTTGGATTATCGCGGACCTCAGAAGTAATCCCTTCGGAGGAGGGAAGAAGAAGTGTGTCTGTGCTGAAAAGGGCCTTATTTTCTTTGCTTCCCAATCGCAGGACTTCTTCCAGGAAATAGACATGGGTTCCACTGTTAGTCTCACGGGAAAGTTTCACGATCGGTCGGTCTTCACCACCCACTTCCAACCAGTTGGTTATCTTACCGGAGTAAATATCACTGATCTGCTGAATGGTCAGCTCGTTGACAGGATTTTCCGGGTTAATGATGACTGCAATCGCATCACGCGCAATCACTGTCTCAAAAGGTTTTATATTATTCTTTTCAGCTTCAGCCAGTTCCTCTTTTTTAATAGCTCTGGAAGCATTGGCGATGGATACTGTTCCATTAACCAATGAAGCAATTCCAGTTCCGGAGCCACCACCAGTCACGGAAATTCGGATATTCGAGTGCACTTCCTGGTAGGCTTCCGCCCAGGCAAGAGCAAGATTCACGATGGTATCTGAGCCTTTATTTTCTATATAAAATGCTGTATCGATTGAAGAAGGATTTGAAGAATTCGGGGAAGAATCCGTTCCCAGACACCCTGAAATTAAGCAGGCGGCAAAGACGAGGGTAATAAAAAATCTGGCATGGGACATTTGCTATTAATTATAACTTGAAATCAGGACCAATAAGATGTGAGCTACTTCTACAATCCAGTGTTTTCCGCCCTATATATGAACAAATAATCCATTTATGGGACTGCTCATCTTGGTTAGTTGATACAGGTGGTTCTTTTGTTCAATTTGACCCAGTAAATCAAGACCAATCCATGATAGTTCATTGCATAATCCAAGCGTAAATGCATTGTATTGTTCTTCTTCAGAAAAGAATATTAATGCATCAATTCCGGTCAAAGACGCCATACAAGCACCAATTTCTTTGAGCAGGCTGCTGACGAATATTTTCCTGGCGAGATTGTTTGAAAAATCGTTTTTCGAGATAATTTCCAGTATTGAGCGAGAGGATGGATGAATAGACTGGTAGCCACACTCACTAAGAAGGATATTTGCGATTTCGCTGGATGTTAATCCTGCCTTTCTTAACATTATGGGGATGGATGGATCAATCATTCCCGAGGTATGGAAACCAGGCAACCCTCCGGCAACGGAATATCCACTGCTGGTATCCACCAGTATTCCATCCCGAAAAGCACAGATTGTGGGATCATCACAAAGGTGGATTGTTATACATTTACCACGATTAGCTCTGTCTGAAATTATCTGCAATACATGCCGATGCAAGGATTCTTCGGGGCAAATGCGACGGTAATGATCCCGGTTGAGTTCCTTCGGTAAGGCATACCGACCAGTAGCTGTTTCAAGTGCAGTTACAGACCAGTGTTTTGCGTCAATTTCATCCTGATTAATTTTCAGAACTTTCACGTGGGACCTCCCAATGCAAGTCTGGCGCCCTCCCGGGCGATAACCAGTTCCTCGTCTGTTGGCATAGCCAGAATCACTGTTTTTCCCCGGTCAGATTGAATCGCATTTATCTTCTCAATGTCTGCCATCTCATTCAAGGCCAGATCAAGATCTATACCACACCAGTCCATACCCTCACAAACAGATCTCCTGACAAGTGGATTCTGGATGCCTATATCATCGGTGAATATCAATACATCCACTCCATGCAGGAGCATGACATAGCCGCCTATCGTTTTCCGAAGGCGCGAGGTATACATGTTGTAAGCAAGGGCAGCATCCTTATTCCCCTCATTGTCCATGAGTTTAATGAGATCACGGATATCACTGGAAGAATTCGATACACCGAGAAGTCCACTTTTCTTGTTTAATATCTCATCCAATTCTGTTGGAGAACAATTTAAGTCTTCCATCAGTCGCAGCACCAGAATGGGATCGAGATCACCTGTCCGGGTACTCATTACCAATCCGGCCAACGGAGTGTATCCCATGGTTGTATCGATACTCCAGCCCCTTTGGATCGCAACTACGCTTGAGCCGCCTGTTCCCAGATGGCAAGCGATTATGCGTAAAGACTTCAATGGCTTATTAAGATAGTCAGCTGCTTCACGGCTTACAAACTGGTAAGAGAGTCCATGAAATCCGTATTTGCGAAATCCAAATTTTTCATTGATCTTTGGCAGTAAAAGGTATCGATATGCTTCTTTTGGCAACGTGGAATGGAACGCAGTATCAAAGGTGAGATATTGCCGCTTTCCTTTGTACATTTCACGACATACTTCAATGACAGACATGGTATTTGGATTATGGATGGATGCCAGTGGGAGAGTAGATTGTAGATCCGATTCAATATCCGCAGTGAGCCAAGTCGATTGCTGAAAAATACTCCCACCATGAACGAACCGGTGCCCGATGATATCGTATTCGACTTGCTGAGCATTTAGATAATCGAGGATCAACTTTGCCGCAGTCCGGTGATCCGGAATCGGATGCTCGGTATGGATACCCCAGAGTGTTGAATGATGCTCGATAAAGGAAAGCTCATAGCCTTTTACACCGACACGGTGCGCTTTTCCGGAGCAAACAACCGACAATTTACTCAATCCATTCAAGGTAAAAACCTTATAGTTCAATGAGCTGCTGCCGCAATTGAAAACCAGTATGTTCATGAGTTAAATACTAACACTACATATATTTTGAACGTAATGCTTTTGAACGACAATCATCATTATTCCAACTGAATTTCTTCGACTTATTCTTTTCTTGAGTTCCACAGGTTTTTTTCAGTTATCATATAATTATGCACATTACATAGGAAAAACCATGATCTGGATCCAATTCGCAGTTTGCGCAGTAATTATCATTCTTCTCAGTACCCAACTCACCCGCTATGGAGATGCCATCGCGGAAAAAACTGGACTGGGACGCGCCTGGGTTGGGGCGATTTTAATTGCTGGTGTCACATCACTCCCGGAACTTGCATCCGGAATTTCCGCGGTGAATTTATTAAAACAGCCCAATCTGGCTGCTGGTTCTATCCTTGGATCCTGCCTTTTCAACCTAGCTTTGATCGCGGTCATGGATCTGGCGTATCAACCTGGTTTAATCCTTACTGAGGTGGAAGACAGCCATCTGCTTTCAGGTGGGCTGGGAATCATTCTCTTCAGCGCAGTTACTTTGGCAGTGCTCCTGGGACCAGATGTTAACGGTTTTGGTGTTCTGGGAATCAGCATCTTTAGCATCATAATCCTGATTGCATATGGGCTTGGCGCGAGGATGATCGCCAGACTGGAGCAACGCAGGTTTGCAGAAGTTCTCGAAAACAAAGCTCGTCAAAACAATTATGAAAATATATCCTCCCGCAAATCTTACAGCATATTTATAATGGCTGCAGCCGGAATCATCATCGCAGGGATATGGTTATCATACATTGGTAATCAGCTCTCCTTAATTACTGGCTTGTCCCAATCTTTTGTTGGCAACTTTTTCCTGGCAATGAGTACTTCCTTACCAGAGGTCGCTGCCAGTCTGGCTGCCGTTCGGATGGGAGCAATTGATATCGCCATAGGTAACGTGATGGGCAGTAATTTATTCAATATATTACTGCTGGGGATATTTGATATCACAGATGGAAAAGACAATTTTTGGGGAACACTAACCACTGGCACTTCCTATGCTGCTGTTTTGGCTATGCTCATGACCAGCATTGTGGTGGTCAGTATCGTTTACAGGGCTTCGCCAAAATTTCTCCGACGAATCTCGTGGGATGGAATAAGTCTGATCATTGTGTATATCGGCGCGATGGTTTTACTTTATTTCCACTAATATCTTCCAAGAAATTAATTTAATTGGACCTGATAAAGATAATACAAAACCTCATCGGGTTTATAGTACTCAATGATCAGTTTCCCACCCGGATAATCTTTTTCACATGCGTAAAGATCATCAATCCTTTCAGGAAGGAAAACAAACATGACATTTTTTCGCTCTGGACGTTTATTCTCAGGATCACCCCAAGAATTATTAATATCCGTGCCAAGGATTTGCGGCCGGAGGTACGAAAGACTTGGAATGGAGAAGTAACCCATTTGAGGCCATCCGCTGAACATCACTTCCCAAGTATTGTCATAATCTTTGAGGTAATTCGCCAGCTTTTGGGCAGTCATTCCATGAGGTCCGGAGAAATCACTCCTAGGTGTAAAATCAAAAAAATAGAATCGGGCATCATCAACGGCGACAAGCAGAGCTGCGATCATGATCAATGCAGGTATCCACTTGCGTTTGCCTTCCAATAAACGGTCAGCAAGACCGATTACCCTTTCAACCGTATAACCAAGTACTATGGCCACTGCCGGAGCAGCTGCCACATAGCGCTGGGCTGCGGGAGTGCTATCAGAAAATGCGCCAGCAACACCAAACACCGCCAGCCAAATAGCTGGTATCCAAAGGCGGTTGTCTTTCCAACGGAGAAGCATCAATCCAAGACCGAGATAAAAAATCCATGCTTCAGTCTGCCTTAGTATTGGTACGCCAGGTGTATACCAGTGACGGAGAGGCATGTCTGTATAAGCTAGTAATGCGGAGCTGAATTGGGTAGTTAAAACCTGCCATGCTGGTTTACCCGTTTCGGCGACTTTTTGGGTTAACCAGTCTCCTAATATGCTAACCCGGTTCATGGGTGCCAGGAATTCTTCCGGATGATTAGCGAAGAACCATCCAAGGGGAAGAACAACCACAAAAGCAGCTACAGTCATCAAAATGAGATCGGGGATGAGACGCTTAAACTTTTTCCAATCTTGAAACGCAACAAATATTAACCAGATTGGAATTACTAATATCAATCCACGAGCTGAAGTGTATAGATACATGGAGAAACCAAGGGTCAAACCGCATAACAAGAAAGCAGCCCGGCGTTCGCTTTTCCATCCCCACCATAATGCTCCGAGAACAGAAGCAAAAGCCAATCCATCCCAGATGTTGTTCAACCCGATTCTGCTGAAATTGATATGGAAATGCGAGAAAGCCAGGAATCCAGCGGTGAGTAATGCCTGGCGTTTACCAAACTGATTACGAATTACCAGGTACAAAACCGCAACCGTTAGCGCGCCAATAATTGCCGCTGGAATGCGAAGACCTTCTGTTGTGTGTCCGAGGAGGCGTATCCCAATGGATTGGAACAAGAAAAACATGGACGGAAAGGAATACCAACCACCAATGAATAAATTATTCATATCGCCATTCATGTAATGAATGGCATGGATACCCGAGGAAGATTCATCGCCAGATAATACGATTGGAATATGGACAGTATCGATTCCACGAACAAGGAATGCTACCAGAAAAACAATTAATGCTGGTCCAAGGATTTTCCAATTCAGGCGGAATGCCACAGGTCGTCTCTCCCAGCCGGCGAAGGTTATCATGGCAATCGCTCCACCCCACGAAAGCATGGTCACCCAAGGTTGATACATCGTGTTATTAAATCCTGCACTCATTGTTGCAGTGACTGATAGGAGAATAGCAAACACCATCGCTAGAAATTGGGGTGCTCGAAGATTGAGAAGTGAACTCGTTTTCACTAAAAACGATGACAACCAAACTGGAAACTGTTTCTTATCGTCGCACCAGACACCGAAAAGAAATGATATCAATCCGAGGACGAATAAAATGTAAGTATAGCTTTTTTGATCATCGGGTAACGAAGGTCTCATCCACTGATTCAACAGTGAGAGAAGACCACCCCCTATGATAAATAGATACTGAGGTTTTGATGTGATCCCTGAGTTATCCGGCTGTTGATCGCTTAATGGAGTGGCGTTCTCTTCCATTTTTTCTTCCCATCCAATGCATTCGAAACTCATTTATCATGAGGTATTCTTGTACATTATGCAAGGGTTATGCCATTAGGAATGGAATTGGTTTTTTGATAGTCTTTCGGATTGGAAAATTATATGTGCCCCCACGGGAATTCGAATCCCGGTTTTGGCCTTGAGAGGGCCACGTCCTAGGCCACTAGACGATGGGGGCGTTTGCGAACAGAATTCTATCAAATTAAGCCAGAAGGCACAAGATAACAGCCCGCAGATGATAATCCACAGGCTGATTTGTTACCTTCTGATGTAAATTGACCAGATCGAAGATCAAGATTGTGCTTGAACTCCCTGTTCGGAAAGCCAATCCAAAATTCTACAATCGATTTCATCTCGAATTTTTCTGAATAAATCTAACTGTTCTTGCTCTGGAAGATCGGGTTGTACAGGATCATCAAATGCCCAATGCAACCGGATTCCCATACCTGGAAATACCGGACATTTATCTTCAGCTTTACTACAGACAGTTATCAAGTATCCAAAATGAACTTTCCCTAAATATTGATCAAGCGATTTTGCTTGGTGACCTGTCATATCAATTCCATACTCATCCATCACTACAAGTGTGTTTGGGTTGATCGTTTTTGGCTCTAAGCCAGCTGAATAAACATCAAAATAATCCCCTGCGTGCCAACGCAATAGAGCTTCAGCCATCTGACTTCGAGCGGAATTCCCCGTACATAAGAACAGAACCTTCGTTTTGGTCATTTGCAATTTTCTTTCATCGTTGTACGTATTTATTTTAGAATGTTTCATAATTGTATATTACAAATTAAAAATTAAGAAAAATTCAATATAGTGTTATGGTTATGTTAACCATTTTAATTGAAATCCCTATTGCGATGAAGGAAGAGCATTTTATAATCACAAGTATATGAAAATACTACAAATCTCCAGGCAGAAATTATCCATCTTCTTGTTCATCTTCCTTTTGATCATTCTAGTCATCTGGAGTATTGAAGCACCGGCGGGATTGCTTGGTAAAGCGGATGCCATTGGATATGCGGTATGCCATCGCATCGACGTCCGGTCATTTCACCTTGGTGAAAGAGCCTTACCGTTATGTGCCCGCTGTACAGGTATGTACCTTGGGGCAGTAGGCGGAATCCTTTATCAACTGTTACGATTCACCCGGCGCGGTGGATTACCAGGTCTAAAAGATGGTGGGGTGTTCATTCTGTTAGCTACTGCATGGGTTTTCGATGGAGTCAATTCTTACCTCCATTTCTTTCCGGGTGTCAGCGGACTATATGAACCTAATAATGTTTTGCGGTTAGTCACCGGGTTGGGAATGGGATGTGCCATCGCCGCAATTCTGGTCCCATCATTCCATCAGTCTGTTTGGGATGCATATGATCCTCGCAAAGTATTTACCTCATGGAAAGAATACGCGGAATTGTTCGCTATTGTCGCTGTGTTAGGGCTATTTGTGGTATCCGAAAATACTCTGGTTTTATATCCATTAGCAATATTCAGCTCCGTTGGGGTAGTTTTAGTTCTCAGCATGGCATACACAATTTTATGGCTGATGCTATGGAAAAAAGAAAATAGTTGTGTATCATGGAAAAGCCTGCTATTACCATTTATGGCTGGGATTATCACAGCTTTTGCCCAGATCATCGCTTTTGATGCCGTCCGCTACTGGTTCACCGGTACATGGAATGGTTTTCATTTATAGGAGAATCATATGGAAATACTTGGTATTTTTTCCGCATTTGGATTATCTGCCAGCGCAGGTCTAAATGCCTACATTCCATTGTTGGTTATTGCACTACTATCCAAATTTACCAATGTCATCACTTTGGGAAAACCCTGGGATACTCTTGAATCCTGGTGGATCATTGGACTGCTGTGTATTTTGAGTATCGTTGAATTCTTTGCAGACAAAGTCCCAGCGGTTAATCACATAAACGATATCATCCAAACAATTGTACGTCCGGTTGCCGGTGCGATAGCATTTGCTGCAGCCGCAAAAGTAATAACGGATATCCAACCGGTGTTGGCGCTCGGTGCCGGACTACTTGTGGCCGGTGGAGTCCATGCAGTAAAAAGCCTCGCGGTCCGTCCGGCAGTCACCGCGACAACTGGTGGAGCAGGGAACGCGCCGGTCAGCTTTTTGGAGGATCTCCTTGCTACCATTGTTTCAATCATTGCCGCGGTTGTCCCGGTGGTGATTGCAGGGGTAATTGTGGTATTTGCTGCCTGGATAACCTACAGACTTTGGATCAAGTTGAAAAAGGCAGAAAGTGTTTAACACACCTGAGAGTATCTTTTTTCTAGATTAATCTCTATAATTAATAGGTAATCTTTAGCCAATCATTATTCAGTGGAGGAAAGAATGGAACAACCAGTTCAACCTGATATGAACGTCCCTGTGACGCCAGAAGTGATTACCCCTGAACCACCAAAGAAGAAAGGTTTGAGCGGATGGGTTATCGCTCTAATCGTAGTCGTAGTCCTTTGTTGCTGCCTCATAGTTGTTGTTGGGCTTGTCATTGGTCTTGGTGGATCAATGCTTAGCGATCTTGGAACAGATTTTAAATTCAACATGGATGATTTCCAATATCTAATTCCATTTGGGGCATATTTAAGTTAAGCTTACGGTAAACCAAAAAGCCACCCTTAGGGGTGGCTTTTTGGTTTCATGGATTGTTACCGGTTTTTTTCCTAATCCAACCCATGAATGCTTGCCATACTGGACACCGGTCATGGATCGCATAGAAGAAAATTAAACCTGATACAGTAAGAAGAATTGGAGAAAATCCGCTGTAAGCAGCAATTAAGAATACGCCCACAGAAGCGATCAGACCGACAATTCTATTAACATTATCCATTTTCTGCAGCGGGGTAGTTAATTTGGCAGACGCAGCTTCGAATATGCTCTGTACCTGCTTGGAACTCATCGCACCTTTGAACCGTCCAGATAGCTGACCGTCTTGATAAACTAACATTGTCGGTATTGAGAATACATTCAGGCTTCTCAATAAAACCCCGCTTTCGTCTGCGTTGATCCTCACCAATTCCACCTTGCCCAAATATTCTTTGGATACGTTCTCCAATATCGGAGCCATTTGTTTGCATGGTGCACACCAGGGTGCCCAAAATTCAACAATAATTGGTTTGTCCTGCTGGATGATATTTTGAAATTGAGTGATGTGCATTTCCGCTCGCTTAATGAAAAAAGGCGATTTGTTCGCCTTCTCTCTTGTTATTTAGTTGCTTACTTTTTTCGTCTGAAATTTTAATAGACTATATATGGGACACCATCCGACGATCCCGGTCAGCAGTGGAACGAAACCAAGAACCTTGAAAATTACCCCAAGGGTACCAGTTACCATTCCACCCCATCCCAACGCCAGCATTGCCAAACCGATAATGACTCTGATCACACGATCCACTGTTGATTCATTTGCGAAATTCATTCTCTAATCTCCCATCTTTTGAACTTATTTTGAACTACATAACAATAGATGCGAGGATTGAACAAAAGTTACATGTTAAATTAACACTTTCACAGTTGAGCCATTACTGGTTTTTTCCACTTCGATCCGCGAAGGGAACGCATCTTTCAACTCTTCGAGGTGAGTAATAATCAATATTAGCGCGAAATTATTCTGAACAGTATTGATCGCTTCGATCAAACGCGATCTGCCCGCGGCATCCTGGCTGCCAAATCCCTCATCAATTACCAGGGTTTGCAACCTTGCACCAGACCTTTGTGCGAGTACCTGGGATAAAGCCAGCCTGAGAGCAAAATTCACCCTAAAGCTTTCGCCTCCCGAGTAAAGCTCGTAATCACGAATACCGTTGGTATCGCTGATCTGGATTTCCAGAACTTCTTTTTTTTCTTCCTTTGTTTTTAATTCTTTTTGGGTCAAGAATTTGAGACTCATGTTACCGTTTGTCAGTTGTTCGAGGATATTATTGGCGTGTTCCTCAATTTCTGGAAGAGCTTGCTCGATCAACAATGCCGGAATGCCAACGTTGCTAAATGCATGTTCCAAGATTTTATACTGATCAATGTTTTCCGCTAATTCGGCTTTTTTTTGAGACAGATCCTTCACCTGCTCCTTAGCTGCGTCGATCCCTTTGATCTTCTCCTCTACAGCACCCTTTTGCTGATTCAGGTTGGATATCTTAAGCTCAAATTCGTCTACCTCCTTTTGCAGACCATCCAACCTTTCCAGTCCATCCTGCATATCGATGAGAAGTGCAGATGCGTTTTCAAGAGAGGATTTGATCAATGTTAGTTCTTCAGTTTTTTGAGAAATATCTAGTTGAATTTGATCCATACCTGCTTGGGTGTGTGCCAGATCAGATTGCGCTTTAGCGAGTTCAGTCTTCTTCTCTCCAGCTTGACGTACTTTTTTTTCCTGTGCATCAACCTGGGTATGAACTTGAGGATCGTATCCTAATTGGTCCAGGCTGACCTGCAATTTATCCAGACTCTCTTTTGATTCAGTAGCATATCCTTCAGTCTTCAATGCTTCCGTAGTAGATACATAAACAGGGAGTCCAGTTGTATGCCACTCCATGATCAATTTTTCCTGCTCGGATATCCAGGCAGTTGTTTTATCCTGAGCTCGGACAATTTCGTTCAAATTAGTTTTGCTTTTCTGCAAATCATTCCATTTTTGCTGGAGAACACGAAGCTCGGAATCGCTTTTCTGCTGCTCACCCTCGTCCAATCGAATATTGGCTTCAGCTTGATGAATATCTTGCTCAATATCCGTCAGGATTAAATTCAGATGATCAGGCGTCAGATCCTGTCCGCAGAGGGGACAGATAGGGCTGTGGACTGCATTGAGTTCAACCTTGCGTTCTGATTGTTCCTTGATAAAAACTCGCGATCCTTGAATTGATGCTTTTTTATCCGCCAGGCGTTCTTGCATCTGTTGTATCGAATCAGCCACCTGCAATTCATCCTGAAGTTCTTTGGTAATTCGCTCAATGTTGGCTTGTTGATTAGCATATTCTCGTTGTTTTTCCGGGAGTTGCTGCTCAGCCTGGTTAGCTAGATTTTTTTGCTTATCCAAACTGACAAGCTGATTTTCCAACCGGATTCGTTCAGCCTCTATTTGTCGTTGATAGGGAAGCATTTCATCCTTTATGGCTTGAACCTGACGGGATAACGAGTTTAATCCGTCCAACTTCTGCAATAAAGCCTGCCATTCGATGAATTCTTTTTCAATCCCATCTGATAGAGCTACGATCTTCTGGTACTCCTCCACATTTTGCTTTGCCTGACGGAGATTTACTTCGAGCGTATCCAACTGTTTTCGAGACCCAGACAATTGCTGCTGCAGTAAGTTCACTTGTTTTTGCTGAGCTTCTGATTGGATCTGCTTCTTCTTAAGTTCTTGCAGAAGTAACTGTTTCTCTGTGAATACTTGCTTTTGTGCATCCAATTCTTTTTGGATTTGTTTTAAACTGTCATTGTATTCTTCTTCTCGCAGAATTTCTTGAAGCGCGTTCAGACGTTGATTTTCGAAACCGATCTTCCTTATATCCAAAGCTTTACGTCTCTGACTTGCCCGTTCTTGGTAAGTTTTCCAAATCTCCAAACCGAGAATGTTACTGAGTATAGCTTTTCGATCTCCCGGTTTTGTCTGGGTAAACTGATCTGCCTTACCCTGGAGGAAGAAAGAAGCATTGGTAAAAGTGTCGTAATCCATGCGAAGAACATCACGGATTTGAGTATCCGTATCCCGCCGACCAGCTCCGGAAAAGCTGCTCCACTGGTCATTGCCCCGATAAACACTAAAAATTACTTTCCCGGATTTCTTTTTGTAGATATCCCGTTCCACCAAATAACGGGCGCCTTCATACTCAAATTCCAACACAACGGAGCCATGTACTTCACCGCTAAAAATCAGAGAGTCGTCATTCCGCCGGGCTTTTCCGAATAACGCCCAGACCATCGCATCCAAAATGGAAGATTTTCCAGCGCCGTTGTTACCGGAAATACAAGCAAGGTGAAGGGCACTGAAATCGATCACCACCTCTTCGTGATAAGAAAGGAAATTTTTTATCTTGAGTTTTATTGGAATCATAAGATCGACTGATACCGATTATTTTTGTTCGGATTCCTCATCATTTTGTTCAAAGATATCCTTTGCCAGCAATTCAAGGGATTTTACTTTGTCCTCGTTGATACTCTTTTCCTTACAATAAATCTGTAGCAAATCTGATGGGGTAAGGGAAGACACTGTCTTATCTTCTGGAATACGGGATCGCATTTTCTCAATTGCTTTGAGGTGAATTCGAAAATCAAACGCTTCAGCCGCATATTCGCGGATGGCATTGATATCGATCTGGGTTTCTAGCTCGCGCGGATACGTTATTGAGAGGCTGATCATGGCATCTTTGATCTTTTCCTTGGAGGGTAAAATTCGGATAATCTGTTTTTGGATTTCCTGCCCATTGGTAACCGTCACACCACACTGGAAAATAGGTCGAACACCAATCAATTGCTTCATCTCAAAACTGGTTTTCCCTTTTTCAATCGTACCCAAAACGAACCATTTCTCGTCCGCGCTTTCTCCATAATTTACTCTTTCTATCGATCCAGGATAGATAACAGGAGGATGTCCATTCGGGTTCAGATTCTGCATTTTATGGATGTGGCCGAGAGCGGTGTAATCCAATCTGGCATCTTTAACCAATCCGGGAGAAAGGGTAAAATCACCACCCAGCATGACCATCCGTTCAGCGCCAAACATCGCCCCTTCCACAGAGGCATGTGCAAGGAGAATGGTTGGCAGTGATGGATCGGCTGAATCCATCCAATTATTGATCAATTCTGTAAGGCTTTCAGTGATCAAATCTTGGACACTTTGCGGATTTTTTGAATCCACATTTTTCAATCCGGTTCTGACGGCAGCATCCGATATCCAAGGAATTGCCAATACCTGAAGGGGAAGTCCCCAAAGATCTGCAGGTTTTAAAAATAATGGTTTGGAAATGACCATAACGAAGGGGACATTGAGAGTATCGAACTCATGAATACTACTAGCCCGTCCGACCATGGGTGAAATATCATGATTTCCAACAAGTAATAAGGTAGGAATTTCTGCCCTGGATAGACGAATAATCCGTTTACCCCATTCGCGTTGGTGGGTGGGTAATGGAGATCGATCTCGGTACGCATCACCAGCGAATAGAACAAAGTCCACCTTTTCATTGATGGCTGTATCCACTATGGTGTCCAAGGATTTTAGAAAATCCAGAACACGGAAAGAAAGACCAGTTAAAGGATCGCGTTTGCCCGCGTTCTCCATATCGATATGCGCGTCAGCAAAGTGAACGAAGCGTAATGGGGTCATTTATTTGTCAGGTTCAATGGTGTGATTGATCTCGGTGCCCAGCTCTTTTGAACGCTGGTAAGCAGCCCAAATAGCACGGGAGATGGCAGTGCGGAATCCGGCTTTTTCGAGATAGTAAAGCGCTTCTGCGGAGGTGCCACCAGGAGAAGTTACCTGATTACGCATCGCTGCAGGATGTTCGCGGTTGGCTTCGAAGTATTTTACAGATCCTCGTAGAGTACCCAAAACCAATTCTTCAGAGATGCGGCGGGGAAAACCGAGGTGGACACCAGCATCAATCAAAGCTTCCATAAACAGGAACACATAGGCAGGTCCTGTCCCAGAAAGCGCGGTTGCCATATCTAGATAGTACTCCTCTTCGACGTATAATTCTGTACCCAGGCAGTTCAACGCCTGTCTGGCGACATCTTGCTGTTGTTTTGTCACCTGAGGAGTACAAGTCCACATAGAGATACCTTCACCAATCCTGGCCGGGGTATTTGGCATCACACGGATAATATTTTCATGCTTAAGCGCGTTGGCAATCTGCTCCATGGGTACACCGGCGATTATTGAGATCACCAATGCACCAGCTTTGATTTTTCCGCTTAATCCTTTTAACACTACTGATATTTTCTGGGGTTTGACAGCCAGGAAAATTACATCCGCGTTCGCGGTTGCTTTCATATTCTCTCGGGTGGCATTGATGTGATACCGTTCAACCAGTTGAGAGTTCCGCTCATCCCTTGGACCGCTTGTGGTGATTTGCCCCGGTGATATCATCCCTTTGGTGATCAACCCGGAAATTATCGCTTCACCCATTACTCCATAACCGATAATGGCGATACTTTGTTCAGTTAACATAGTCAAATCTCCCGATTCATATTGGTTAACTATACAATAAAACTCCTGAATTTGTTGAAATCACCCTTTATATAACTTTCTAAATCCAAATAAGTGGATTGTTTAACTCTTAATTAGTTCTGCCTTGCCATTCAATCTGGAACTGCTTATAATACAAGACTTGATTACTCTTAATTAATGAATTGCCAGGAATTATGCCTTTATACACCTATCGTTGCGAAAACTGCGGTGTGCAGTTTGACCAAAAACAAAAATTTACCGACAATCCGTTGGTAACCTGTCCAGAATGCGGGAAGAAATCTCTTAGGAAGGTTTTTCAAGCCGTCGGGATCGTTTTCAAAGGATCAGGTTTTTACGCAACAGATCACAGATCGCCATCAGGGACATCTTCCGTGAGTCCCAAAGAAGAGAAACCACCCAGCACGGAAAAACATGCTGAGAAAGAGTCTGCACCATCGACCTCCAGCACTGAGAAGAAAGAAAAGACAGAGACGCCAACCACTCCGGTCACATCGTAGGATATTATCGCATTATTTGAGCGCCTCACCTGAGGCGCTTTTTTATTCAAGATTGGACAACAAAATGGACAATTCCACACCAAATACACTTGGAAATAGACTTCGCAATGCGGGTTTTGACCTCTCCTGGAAAACAGGGAAGGATTATCTATTAATCCTGCTAGGGGCATCGGTTCAAGCACTGGCAATGCGATTGTTCCTTGTTCCGGGCCAATTGGTCAGTGGTGGGATCAGTGGAGCATCCCAATTGGTCAATCACTACACCGGTTGGCCGATCGGTTTGATGGTTTTCATCGGCAATGCACCATTATTCATCCTCGGCTGGAGATACCTGGGCGGGAAACGGTTTGTGTTTCGAACCATCTTTGCCATTGCATTATTCTCAATTCTTACAGATAGTCTGGTTGCCTTCATCCCGGTCAAAGGATTAACCGGTGATCTGGTATTGAATTCCCTCTACGGTGGATTGATGTTAGGGGTAGGTTTGGGATTGGTATACCGTGGTCAGGGCACCAGCGGTGGCAGCGATATCCTCGGACGGATCTTGAACCACCGTTTCGGGATCTCCATCTCTCAAGCATATCTGGTAACAGATTCCATCGTAGTGCTGGCGGCAGGATTCGTCTTTGGTTGGGAATACGCGTTGTACGGATTAGTCATGATCTATGTATCTGGATTAGCAGCAGAAATCACCACCGAGGGTAGCAGTGTCTTTCGAACCGCGATCATCGTTACAGAATTTCCCCAGGAAGTTGCTCAAAAGATCATGTATGAAATGGAAAGGGGAGTCACTTATCTCGCGGGTCGCGGCGCTTATACCAATACAGAGAGAGAAGTATTGTACTGTGTTGTTTCGCGGTCAGAAGTAAGTACTTTGAAATCATTGGTGCATGAGATGGATCCGAAAGCATTTATGGTGATCGGTGAAGCACACGAAGCGCTGGGAGAGGGTTTCAGACCATTGAAGTAAAACCTGATCAGTTGATCCTGATTATCACTGCAGAAGCGAGAAGAATTTGACCCATGTAGTAAGTGGTTCGCACAAAAAATCTGGCTCCCCAAAATGATTTCACGAACCGGTCGAATCCCAAGAGACAATCAGAGACAAAAAAAAGTATTGCACCGAAACAGGTCGGCAGAATCGCAGGGATTGACCATTCCGGTTGGGAAATCGTAGCGAATGCTGAAATCAACATAAGCGATAAAAAGAAGCAATAAATGATGACCAAGACGTGCAACCGCCTTGCTCCGCGCTTGGTCAGTAGATAGGGACATATTTTCCGTAAGTAAATAATTGCTGTTAAGATGACAGCAATAATAAATAGAATAAACCAAACTGATAGTTCCGATTGCCAGGGTTGGAAGTATAAAATGTAAGACAGGTGACCGACCAAAAAGCTTCCCAAGCCAAAAAGGAAGAACCTTCCAGGTAGTAGTAGAAGAATGTCACCGATCAGTCCAAAAAGTAATCCCAAAATAAACCAGGATTTCCCTACGAATAATCCGGGATGCGATAGCATCCAGATCAATAAGGACAACATCACCGCGGGTTTTGTAACATATTGAAGCCTGATTTTCTTTCCCAACACTGCGATCAGATCAACAACTGCAAAGATGATCGGTATCCAGAGTCCCCCCATAAGTATCATTTACTCTTCCCGTTTGGTCTGGTAACCTAGCAACTTTAGTACACTTGGGTCATCACGCCAATTTTTCTGCACTTTCACACGCAATTCCAGAAACACTTTTCTGCCGGTTAAACTTTCAATTTCCTGACGGGCTTTGGTCCCGATCTGTTTGATCATTTGTCCGCCCTGGCCAATCAAGATTCCTTTCTGTGAATCGCGTTCCACCAATAAGGTTGCACTGATGCGAGCGCGATCTTCGTTTTCATCATAATAATCATCCAGGCGAACAGCAACAGCATGAGGCACTTCATCTTTCAGCAGATAGAGGACTGATTCACGGATCAAGTCCACACTGATATCGCGTTCATACAGATCGGTCACTTGATCAGGATCATAAAACCGAGGACCTTCCGGGATGTACTCCATCAGGGTTGAAAGAAGGATTTCAATCCCCTGTTTCTTTCTAGCTGAGATTAAAACAAGTTTTGCAGAGGGCATTAGCGCCTGATACTCTGCGAAGCGTATTGGTACAGATTTTTCATTTAGCAAGTCGATCTTATTCAAAATCATCAGGACCTGAGGTAGGTCTTTTACGGCAGCAAGGTAGTCACTCACCAGGAGGTCTTCCGGTTGAGGAATTTCGCTGGCGTCCACCAGCCAGAGGATCAGATCCACATCGTGAAATGTATCCAACGCTACCTGGTTCAGGTATTGTCCCAATTTATGAACAGGTTTATGAATTCCTGGTGTATCAATGAATATGACCTGAGCACTTTCGGATGTAAGGATCGCCAACTGTTTTCTGCGGGTGGTTTGCGGCCGGGGAGATACAGAGGCTATCTTCTGCTGCAGAAAAGAATTTATCAATGTGGATTTGCCGACACTGGGCCTTCCGACCACAGCGACAAACCCACTTTTATATTCAGGAGTCTGATTATTTGTCATACCTTGATTATATCCGTTGTATGTATCCACCCGGAATTTATGTTGACTTTCTCTGAATTTTCGTGAAGAGAGGAAATTGCTCAATATCGTATAGCAAGCGTAGGGTAAGCGTCAAGCATGGTCCATCAGGATAGCGTATATTATTATCGAAAGGGCGACTTCTCTTCTTCTCCTCCTTAAAATGAGTGCCAGGGTCGGCGTCCCTGGCACTCAACATTTCTCCAAAAACAGAATAATCAATCGTCGATATTAATTTGGCGATTGATTATTGATTCCATACAATTGATGCGCTAAAATATAGATAACCTTGTGAACCGGTTGTCCCCCTCAACCGTTTTGCAAGGTTATCTATTATTAATAATAAAGCCAAGGAAATGCTCAGATATATAAACTTATTAACCTCAGCATATTTTGTGTTAAACTTAAAGTGTTAGAAATTTTATGGAGGTTAAGATGCCATCAGAACGTAAATCATTTTCAGTGGATATCGCCGGAATCAAGCGCGAACTACCTCTATTTGAAATAAAACCCGGTCTTCGGATCGCAATACTTAATATCCTCGGGGACACAGAGCTCGTACAAGCCTGTGCCAAAGCTCTTTGCGACAAGCTGGATAAAACTCAATATGATGTTCTTGTGACCGCAGAGACCAAATCCATTCCACTGGCTTACGCATTATCGGTTGAGACTAAAAAACCATATGTAATCTTCAGAAAGACTTACAAACCATACATGGGCAGTGCGCTCCAGGCTGAAACCTTATCCATTACCACCGGGCAACCACAAACTTTGTTTTTGGATGAAAAAGACCGAAGTCTGATGGCTGGGAAAAAAGTGGTAATTGTGGACGATGTGATCAGCACCGGTTCGACCCTTCAAGGTATGCGATTACTAATCCAAAAATCGGGAGCTCAGATCGTTGCGGAAGCCGCAATATTTACTGAAGGTGAACGAGCAAAATGGCGGGAGATCATCTCGTTAGGACATTTGCCAGTGTTTACTGATTAGTAATTACTCTCACACCCTGGCTGGCGTGACAAATTGTCACATTCGCATTTAATCCGGTGACTGAAAGGTATCCGGATTTTATTTTCTTCATGACCGATTCTGCATATTTTTCATCAACCAAATTTACAGTACAGCCACCAAAACCGGCACCGGTTAATCTGGCACCGTAAACACCATCTGTATGTCTTGCAATATCCACCAGTGAGTCCAACTCGGGGATACTCACCAGATACAAGTCGCGAAGACTGCGGTGGCAATCAAACATGAGGTCGCCAAAACCTTTTATATCACCCATTTGCAGCAATGGGATAGCTAGGTCCACCCTGGCACATTCTTCGACAACATGACGAGCGAAAATATCCGCGGGGTGTGGAATTAGATGAGCAAATTTATTGAATTGTTCGACATTGACATCACGCAGAGCTTTGATACCAGGTATTTCTTCTGAGAGGATAGAGACTGCCTCCTCACATCCACGGCGGCGTTCGTTATACCCGGAATGTTGCAGCGACCTTCTGATTGTCGAATCAGCAATGATGATCACTGTTTGTGGCGGCAACGGCAAGGGGTGCCATTCCAGAGTGCGAGTGTTGAGATAAATCGCATGATTTTCCACCCCGTGAACAGAAGCGAACTGATCCATGATCCCGCAGCTAACCCCAACGTAATCATTCTCGGCTTTCCTGGCTGCAAGTGTAAGCTGTAACGAGTTCATCGGATCACCAGACAGGTGATTCCAAGCAGCAGCGAAAGCGCATTCCACAGCAGCTGAAGAACTGAGACCTGACCCCATTGGTATATTGGATGTAAAAGCCGCATCCAAACCTCCTACTGGGATACTCTGCTGCGCTAGAGACCAAGCCACTCCAGCAGGATAAAGTGCCCAGCCTGGTAAGGCAAGTTGGGATTGCGGGATGGTCAGTATGTCTTTGATGCTGATCGTAATCTCTTCATCCAGATCGAGAGCCTTCAGATGAAGCATGTTATCTTTTGTGGGTTGGAAATACAGGCGGACAGCCAGGTCGATAGCGGCGGGCAGCACTGGACCATCGTTATAATCCACATGTTCACCGAGCAGATTCACCCGACCGGGAGCGATTGATAGATACTGATAATTTGCGAGATCAACTGGTTTCATTCTGACTGCCTGCCAAAGATCAATTTTTCTTTTTGTTTCCGTTTCATATTTTTTATTTTTTCTTCGCGTTTCATCGCATCTGAACGACTCGCTAAGATCTCTGTATATACCAGTTCAACCGGGCGATGGATCCTGGTATATTTCGCTCCGGTTCCTTGATTATGCTGTTTGCATCTCCGTTCAGGGTTGGTCGTCCATCCGGTATAAAACGTACCATCAACACAGCGGACAATATAACAATAAAACTTATTTTCCCCCGGCATTCTCTTTCCTACGATTTCTTTTTACCGAATCCGATCAATTTTCCAAGACGTTCGGTCAAATTCATCGGTTTTTCTTCAGGCTTTTCGAAAACATCCCATTCCCCTTTGATACGCTGTCCCAAAGTTTGTAAATAATTATGGACTGCCTGTTCCTTCCAAGCTTTGAGTTGGACAGGGTCGTCTGAAGCAAGCATGGCATCAAGTTCTTCCAATGAGTTACTGACCTGTTGGATCCAGTACCGTATGTTCTCTTTGTTAGCGATCCAGGATTCTGCAGATTCTTCAGGATTGTCGATCGTTCCCACAGTATGATAGAACGGAATTCCGGTTAGTTTTCTTGCCTCACGCCAACCAGGTTTAGAACCAACTGTATGCATGATCACAGAACCCAATAACGAGGGCAATTGACTAGCGCTAGCAATCAATCCATCCAGTTCTGCCACGTCACCAAAAATGATATTCGTCTTCAACATCCCGGATAAGGTGGTAGCGAGATCGACCGATTCCTCAGAAGCATGGTTACCCGCGGCAACATACATGATCCCATTCTCATAAAAATCAGATTGCGGTCTGCTGCGCACTGATAAATCCGCCCAAAGATACTTTGGATTTTCGGTTACTGTAAGATTAAGATGATGAATATATTCCGGTGCAAGTTGTGAAAGCTTCTGATTGATCGCCTGTTTGCCAGGACAAAAATCAAACAGATAGCGGTGATTATTTAAGTCAGGTGCAATGACCTCAAGAAGTCTTTAATGTTTCGCCAATGGGTTCGCAAAGAATAATCAGATCAGCTTCTGCAATTGCGGATGGCAGGTTCGCCTCAATCTTATCGACAGCTTTTGCATCCTTTGCAGCCTTCATAAGCTTATTGTCACGGTCATTCCCAACTGTGACAATTTTCTCTGCAAATGCAGACAATCCCATCCCCAGGTTGATACCGGTTTGGTTTAGTCCCACAATCGTTATTTGAAATGCCATGGCTTAAGCTCCAACGAGAAGTCTGAACATCGCGGATAACGGCGGTCCCATGATAAAACCAATAATATCCAAACTGCCGACCCTGCCAAGCATGATTAGTCCAAGCAGAATCAGTGGACCGTATGGACGGATTGTATCCAAAAAAGCAGCTACCCTGGGTGGAACTACTGATGAAAGCACTTTTTCTCCATCCAATGGAGCGATCGGGATCAGATTGAACAGTAAAAGCGCGAGATTGATAACAATAAATTCAAATAAGAATTGCGAAATGCTCGGAAAATACTTTGAACTGCTGAATGAATAATGCACCAAACCAGTGCGGAATGGGATTGCAGCCAAAACAGCCAGGAGTAAATTCGATAAAGGACCAGCCAGAGAGACAAACATTTCCGCTGATGATGAGCGTTTATTCAATAAATACGGACTTATTGGAACGGGTTTTGCCCAACCGAAACCACCAATGATCAGCATCAAGGTTCCGATTGGATCCAAATGTTTCAGGGGATTAAGAGTCAACCTTCCAGCCCTCTCGGCGGTATCATCTCCAAATTGTTTTGCCACCCAGGCATGGGAGAACTCGTGAAACGTAAAAGCAATGATCAGTGTAAGGACTCTGGAAATTAGTGTAGCCAACGTAAGGTTGAACATGGTTAAAAAGGATTATAACATGCGGATGGTATAATCATTTTATGCTCCCAGACCTGCAGATAGACGATGTCCTCCTGCTGCGAAAGAAACATCCGTGTGGAGGCGATCTATGGAAGGTTGTTCGATTGGGAGCGGATATCGGCATCGAGTGTCAGAAATGCGGCCACCGCGTTCTATTAACTCGAAGAGAACTATCCAAACGAATCAAGAAAAATCTTAGTGGAGAAACGCATGCCACAACCACCAGCACATAATCGGCGGGTGCTGTTCCTTTTCTCTGATACAGGCGGTGGACATCGATCCGCCGCTGAAGCGATCATTGAAGCGATACATCTGGAATATCCGAACTCGATACATTGCGAGATGATCGATATTTTTAAGGATTACGCGCCAACTCCATTAAACTACACACCGAAACTATATCCACCCATGGCCAGGCTACCGGAGATGTGGGCATTGGGTTATCATATATCGGATGGCAAAAAACGCACAAGTGCTTTCAACACCATCATCTGGCCATATATACGGCGGGCAACAAGGAAACTGGTCAGGGAAAATCCTGCGGATTTGATCGTATCTGTCCATCCTCTTGCAAATAGTCCGGTATTGAGGGCAATGAAGGATTCACCGCAGCCTTTCATGACTGTTGTAACCGATATGGTCTCCACTCATGCATTCTGGTATGACCGCCGGGCAGACCTGGTGGTTGTGCCTACAGATGAGGCGAAAGACCGGGGAATGTTGTATGGTCTGCCTGAAGAAAAAATTATGGTAGTCGGTTTGCCGGTAGCAGACCGGTTTTGTCATCCACCGGAAGACCGGATGCAATTACGGGAGAGACTCGGTTGGAATAAAGAGAAACCGGTTGTGCTTCTGGTGGGAGGTGGCGAAGGGATGGGACCGCTGGAAATCGTTGCAAATGCCATTGACGATTCCGGACTTGATCTAGCACTCACCGTGATCTGTGGGCGGAATGCAGCAGCCAGAAAACGGCTTGATAAAAAGGATTGGAAAATTCCTGCAATGGTCTATGGATTTGTAAAGGAGATGCCCGATTTTATGGCTGCCTCCGATTTTCTGATAACCAAGGCAGGACCAGGAACTATCTCGGAAGCTTTCATTGCAAGACTTCCGATCGTTATCTATTCACGGATGCCTGGACAGGAAGATGGCAATGTATTCTATGTAGTCAACCAGAAAGCGGGGGTTTGGGCTCCGCATCCCGAAAGAATAGTATCCGCATTAAGGAATTGGTTGGACAATCCATCTCAACTTGAAGCGGCAAAAACAGCCTGCTCCAGATTAGCCCGTCCCAATGCTGCCCGGGAAATTGCAAGAATCATCGGTAAAAAGGTCGGTGTGGAGGAATTGGTATAATACTTCTATGCCGATCATCGATGACCATACTCTCGATTACTTGAGCCGTAGTCCCGACCAAACACGCCGGCTGGGCATTCGTCTTGGGAGTTTGCTGAACACCGGTGATGTGATCTGCCTAGCTGGTGATCTGGGTGCCGGCAAGACTACTCTTGTTCAGGGTATTGCCAAAGGGTGGGGGTCCTTGGATCCAGTATCCAGCCCAACATTCATAATAGTCAATGTATACCGCCGACCCGATGGGGTGACACTATCTCATTTGGATACTTATCGGTTATCAAACGCTGCTGATGCAGAGGATCTGGATCTCTTTCCCATGCTTGATAACGGCCCAGTGTTGATCGAATGGCCTGAACGAATTGTTGAGATTCTTCCCAAGGACCGGGTTTGGGTATCTTTGCGTTGGCTCGCGGATGAACAACGCGGATTGCTCATCAAAGGAACCGGCCCGCGTTCTCTGGAGATCGTACGGAAAATCAAGAAGTATTATCATGGGGGTGTGTAATGCTCCTCGCGGTGGATACATCCACAAGCTGGATTGGACTCGCATTATTTGATGATGAACAGATCATCAGTGAAACAGTATGGAAAACCAAGTCACACCACAGTGTGGAACTGATCCCGGCAATCGATGTGCTGTTGAAACGTTCCCAAGTAGATATGAAAGATATTCGGATTTTGGCTACGGCAACTGGTCCAGGATCGTTCACCAGTCTGCGCATTGGATTAGCCGCCATTAAAGGATTATCACTTGCGCTACAAGTTCCTGTAATCGGAATACCATCACTGGATATTACTGCCGCAGGTGTTCCTGTCAAGGATATTGCCCTTGCAACCGTTCTTCAAGCCGGAAGAGGAAGACTGGCAGTGGGTTGGTATCATGCAAAAGAAGGAGCCTGGGTTAGTAATGAACCTGCAGAAGTGATGACGCCGGATGAATTGGAACAAAAAATTCATAAACCCACCATTGTCTGCGGTGAATTGAATACAGATGAAAGACAGACCCTAGCGCGCAGATGGAAAAAAGTGATCCTCACATCTCCTGCAGAATCCGTGCGGCGGCCGGCAATCCTTGCCCAACTTGCCTGGAAGCGGTGGTTGAGCATGGATGTCGATGACATCGTCACTCTTGCACCAATCTATTTGCACTACAAAGATCCCATACCTGGTTAATTTTCGGATGGATCAACCCGATCTGCAAATCCGCATCATGCAGGATGAAGATATCAAACAAGTGACCGAGATCGACCGGTCTTCGTTTACACTTCCCTGGCCGCCACGATCTTTTTTGTTTGAGATCCATGAAAATGCTTACAGTCTTCCTCTGGTTGCGGAATTTACATCGGATGACGGCTGCAAGGAAATATCTGGGTTTCTTGTGGTTTGGATCATCATCGATGAAGCCCATATCGGGACCATAGCTGTCGCAGAGAAACACCGCAAGAAGGGGATCGCTGAAAAGTTAATGAGGGTCGGTCTGTCCACTGCGGCACAGAAAGGTGCGTTATCCGCCTTATTGGAAGTCAGAAGATCGAATACACCGGCAATTACGATGTATGAAAAGCTTGGGTTTGTCGTTGATGGAGTCAGACCCAAATATTACAAGGATAATAACGAAGATGCCATCCTTATGTCACTTCCTAATTTGGATCAGTATTAGGTCAACCTGATTGAAGTCACAACAAGAAAATACTTTTAAGGTAAAATCGCAAGATAGGTGAAGCTTAAATCCTGATGAAGTTTTAATTCAGATCGCAAATGAAGTGACAGTATGCCAGAATTGCAGTCTTCATAAGACGCGCAAACGATCAGTACCCGGTGAAGGTCCGCCCAATGCAGAAATTATGTTCATTGGCGAAGGTCCGGGATTCAATGAAAACGAACAGGGCAGACCTTTTGTCGGCGCAGCGGGTAAGCTGTTAAGTGACCTTCTGGCAAAAGCAGGATTGGAGAGAAAGGGTGTTTTCATCTGCAATGTTGTGAAATGTCGCCCCCCGGAAAACCGCGATCCATTGCCAGATGAAATTCTAGCCTGCGGGAAATATTTAGACCGGCAAATCGAAGCCATCAATCCGCGGGTTATCGTTACCCTTGGAAGGATATCGATGTCCAAGTTCTTCCCTGAAGCACGGATCAGCGCCATCCATGGGAAGGCAAAAGAGGTCGATGGTAAATTGATCGTAGCCATGTATCATCCAGCCGCCGCATTGCATCAACCCAATCTGCGACCAGCATTGGAAAGCGATTTCTCAGGACTTCAGAACCTGCTGCACCCGTACCTAAAGCCCAAGAACCAGAAATTATATTGAATAAACCCGCCATTACTTCTTTCCTGGAATCAAAACCTGAAAAGTTGGCTGAAACAAAATCAGACTATGAAGTACCACCTGAAACACAACTCAATCTTTTCTAATCAATGAAAGAATAATTCATGACGAATCACATTCAAGATCAATTAGCCAAGAAAATTAAAGATCACAGCGCAACCGTGGCAGTCATCGGTTTGGGTTATGTAGGACTACCTCTTGTGGTGGTTTTTGGTAATGCGGGGTATAAGGTGATCGGTATAGATGTTGATCAGCGTAAAGTAGATTCCCTAAACAAAGGTGTTTCCTATATTCAAGATGTACCTACTGCAGATATCAAGAGATTAAAAGATGCCAATCTTCTCGAGGCTACCACTGATTTTTCTGCGATCAGGCATACCGATGCTATCAGTATCTGCGTCCCTACTCCTTTGCGAAAAACCGGCGATCCAGACCTATCTTTCATTGTCAATGCGACCGATGAATTAGCCAAACACATGCACCCAGGAGTTGTGATCGTTCTGGAGTCAACCACATATCCAGGTACAACCAGGGAATTGATCCTTCCACGTTTGGGAGAGTGCTGCGATCTCAAAGTCGGAGAGGATTTCTTCCTGGCTTTCTCTCCAGAGCGGGTTGATCCGGGCAGAACGGATTGGACAACCCGGAATACTCCCAAGGTGGTTGGCGGAATCACTCCTGCCTGCTGTGACATCGCCTCAATGTGGTATTCAGAAGCATTGGAGACAGTTGTACCGGTCAGTTCCGCGGAAGTGGCTGAAATGGCAAAACTACTTGAAAACACCTTCCGAATGATCAACATCGGTCTTGTCAATGAACTCGCGATCATGTGCGACCGTTTAGGCGTAGATGTTTGGGAAGTGATCGATGCAGCTTCCACAAAACCTTTTGGTTTCATGCGTTTTACTCCCGGACCAGGATTAGGTGGTCATTGCATTCCGATCGACCCGTTATACCTCTCGTGGAAGTTGAAATCCTTGAATTACCACAGCTCGTTTTATCGAACTGGCGTCCGAGATCAACACCAACATGCCGCGTTTTGTAGTTGGAAAAGTTCAAGACGCACTCAATCAGCACAAGAGATCGATCAACGGCAGCCGTATCTTGGTGTTGGGCGCAGCATACAAGCCTGATATAGATGATTTACGAGAATCCCCATCTTTAGATGTCATGGGATTACTCCAGGCGAAAGGCGCTGTAGTTGAATATCATGATCCATTCATACCCAAGCTTAAACACGAATCCATCAATCTGGTCAGCGTTCCGGACATGATGTCAGCGGTTGAATCTGCGGATTGTGTGGTCATTGTCACCAACCACTCCCAATACAATTACCCTTTGATCGTCGAAAAAGCGAAGATCGTTGTCAACTCCCGAAATGCCACAGGAAAACTTGGCAAGAACAATCCCAAAGTGGTGAAACTGTAATGAGCAAATTTCTGGTCACAGGCGCAGCGGGGTTTATTGGAGCCAAAGTGGCTGACCTGTTGATGGAATCAGGCCATGAGGTTATAGGTGTTGATAATCTCACCAACACTTATGATGTGCGGTTAAAAGAATGGCGGTTAGCGAGACTTCAACAATCCAGGCTGTTTACTTTTATCAGAGAAGATATTTCCGATCGATCCATAATTGAAAAATTAATTGCTGTAAGCGTAGACGCAAAAGGGTTGATCAACCTGGCTGCTAGAGCAGGAGTACGCAGCAGTGTTCAGGATCCATGGATCTACTATGAAACCAATGTAACCGGCGCACTTAACATGCTGGAATTGTGCCGAAAAGTTGGAATTCCAAAATTTGTTCAAGCATCTTCATCCAGTGTATATGGGGAGAAAAACCCCATGCCATATCTGGAAGATGCGAACACCAATTATCCGATGCAGCCATATGCTGCCAGTAAAAAAGCATCCGAGGTGCTTTGTTATACCTACCATTATCTGCACAATATTGATGTTACCGTACTGCGTTACTTCACAGTGTACGGTCCGGCAGCTAGACCCGATATGGCAATGTTCCGCTTTACTCAGTGGATCGCTGAAGGCAAACCGGTCAAAATGAACGGAGATGGAGAACAATCTCGTGGTTTCACTTATGTGGATGATATCGCACGAGGGACCATCCAGGCACTCAAACCACTGGGATACGAAATCATCAACCTTGGCGGACATGAAGTGATCAGCATGAACAACCTGATCCGCCTTTTCGAAATCAAGCTTGGCAAAAAAGCCAATTTGGTATACGAACCACGGCACATGGCTGACGCCATCGGGAACTGGGCATCTTCTGAAAAGGCAAAGAATTTACTGGGATGGTCAGCTCAAGTCAACCTCGATGAAGGTGTATCCAGATTGGTGGATTGGTATAAATTGGAGCGCACCTGGGCAAGCCAGGTGATCACTGGATGACCTTTCTGGATCGAGGAATCAAAACCTGGGGTCAAGACCGGTTACTAGGTAAAGTAATCCGAAATTCGGGTTATCTATTTTCCAGCAATATCATCAGCGCAATTCTTAGCATTCTTACTGCCAATTTATTAGGGGTTGAACGATTTGGAGCTTTGGGTATTATCATCGCTCTGGTTTCCAACGTCAATCGACTTTTCAGCTTCCGCATGGGTGATGTCATCGTCCGTTATGTTGGCGAATACATCGCCCGGGATGAAAAACAAAAAGCAGCTGCCATAGTAAAAGCTGCTGCATTGGCTGAAACAGCCACATCCTTGTTTGCCTTTATCGTCCTTGTAGTCTTGGCTCCGTTAGGCGCCAGATGGATCGTAAAAGATATCAGCACCACTCCATTGATCATTCTCTATGGGATCTCCATCTTGGGGATGTTCAGCACCGAAACAGCAACAGGGATCTTGCAAGTAGGAAATCATTATCGTAGTCAATCACTCATAAACCTGATCCAGGCGATCGTTACCGCTTTGATCATTGTCTACGCTTATTTTGGAGGAAAAGGTATTGAGACTGTGTTGATCGCATATCTGGCAGGGAAATTAATCGCCGGATTTAGCCCAATCTATACAGCCTTCAGAAGAATGCCGCAGCTTGCTGGCGCGGATTGGTGGAAAGCCTCTTTCTCCAATCTGCCGCCGAGGAAGGAATTGATCTCATTTGCTGTCAGTACCAATTTGAGCGGAACGATCAATATGATCGTCCGCGACAGTGAACTACTGTGGATAGGAGCCATCTTCACCACAGATGTTGCCGGTTATTATAAGACGGCGATGGCGATCATTAACCTTGTGATCATGCCAATCAACCCATTCATCGCAACCACATACCCGGAGATCACAAAAGCCATTGCGACTAAAATGTGGGCACAGTTAAAAATGCTTTTACGCCGGGTAACGATCATCGCTGGTGGTTGGACAATCACAGTCTCGTTATTCATTCTCGTATTTGGAAAAACCATTCTGTTTACTCCCTGGATTCCCTGGCAGGGATCCCTTCATTCAATCTATAAACCAGAGTACCTGCCATCACTACCTGTATTGTTAGTTTTGATACTTGGGTTTGGGATCGCAAACAGCCTTTATTGGAACAGGTCATTGCTGCTGGCTTTCGGAAAAGCCGATGCACCATTACGTGTTTCTCTTTGGGCAACTATCGTTAAAGTGATCTTAACGATTACTCTCGTTCCAAAGCTGGGGTACCTATTCGAAGCTGTACTGATGTCTCTATATCTGGCAGTTACCGTAGGTATTCTAGTTTGGATAGGCTTAAGGTTGGTCAAGCAACATGAAGGGATAGGATCATGAAGATCGGCTGTATTACTACTTCAACCATCCCATCCACTACTGCCAATAGTATCCAGGTGATGAAAGTCTGCCAGGCAATGCTCCAATTGGGGCATGAATTGATTCTCTGGACTCCTGGAGTACAAAGAAGAGAACCTGAAAGTATTAAAGAAGTATACGGCTTACAAGAAGAAGTACCAATCCAGTGGATTAACAATATTTCCATGTTAAAGCGTTATGATTTCATCATAAAAGCCGTGAACGCAGCAAAAAAAGCGGATGTCGATCTGATCTATACCTGGGCACCACAAGCCGCCTGGTTATCATCAAACCAAAAGTTACCAACCATACTTGAAATGCACGACCGTGCTACCGGGAAAATTGGTCCCTGGCTCGTGGGACAATTCTTGCTTAGATCTGACCGTAATCTTTTGGTCTCAATCACATACGCGCTGATAACTGCGCTTGAAAAGCAACTCGCTATCAAAATTGACCCTAATCATACTGTGGTTGCTCCCAATGGAGTGGATATTGAGAGATACCAGAATTTACCTGATCCGCAAACTGCACGCAAACAACTTGGTATACCCAATAACGTTACTGTCGGTTATACCGGTCATTTTTATACGGGAAGGGGTCTCGATATACTCTTTCATTTAGCTAAAAAATTCTGGGGAATCCAATTCTTATGGGTTGGCGGCAGGGAGGGCGAATTAAAGCAAGTTCGCGAGCGATTGGATAAAGAAAAGATCAGCAATGTCATCTTGACCGGATTCATCCCAAACGCAGATTTGCCGCGATATCAAGCCGCATCGGATATTCTCATCATGCCTTATGAGCGTTCAATCGCCGGTAGCAGCGGAGGAAATTCCGCGGACATATGCAGTCCCATGAAAATGTTCGAATACATGGCAGCTGATCGTCCCATCGTCTCAAGTGATCTTCCTGTGATCAAAGAAGTCCTCCATGATGAAATGGCGTATTACTGCCCACCCGAAGATCCTGTTGCATGGGAGAATCAAATCCAATGGATTCTGGATCATCCGGATGCAAGCCGATCCCGGGGCAGGATTGCCTTTAATGAGGTTGCTCAATATACTGTTCTGAAACGTCAACAAAGAATTATGGATAAATTCGAGGATCTTTGAAAATCTCAGGGCACAGTTTTTACACTGAGTTCAAGCTTATGGTTGCTTCCCTATCTGCAGGAGCAATCATCTCATTATCGTTGGAACCTGTGAGTTGGGTGATTGGTTGGCTTCTTTCAAGCGGATTGATATTTTTATCTCTTTTGATCTTGAAAGCTATCACAAAATTCAGCGGGAATAGTAAGACTATGATCTGGATGGTTGGAATTGCTTTTATTCTCCGTCTAGGAATTGGTGTTGGGTTGATGAAAGCTCTCCCTACGTTAGGATTCCCTACAGATCAGCAAAAAGCAGGATATGTTTTTTTTGATGCGTACAGACGGGATACACAGGCAATAAATCTGGTCAACAAATCCACCCTGATCATCAAGACATTCACAGATAAATTTGTTACAGATCAATATGGGGGAATGTTGGCGACGAGTATGCTGGTATATCGTTACATTTCCGGTGGCGTTCATCGACCATTCCTGATCTTAATTCTTTCAGCATTTTTCGGCACATTGGCCATTCCCTTCTTTGTGATGAGTGCAAGGCGGATCTTCGCAAACTCCGAATCGAATCTGGCAGGCTGGATCTTCGCGCTTTTCCCACAGGCTGTTATTCTTGGCGCATCGCAAATGCGTGAACCATTCTTAATCTGTTTTATCGCAATCAGTTTTTGGGCGCTATCTGAATGGATCGAGATGCGGGACAAAACTCATATATGGGTATTTCTGGGCGGTGTTGCAGGAATGCTTCTTTTTTCTCCTGGAGTTTTACTACCATTCATCATCTTCTCAGGTGGATGGATGTATTTTAAACGACACCAGATCTCGATCTCAAAATGGGTGTGGATCTCAGCGGTAGTTATCATCCTGATAGGATTAATAGCATTTTCATTTGGGGTATCCCAACAGGAGAAACTCGCCGGCGGATCTCCTTTCGCGATTTTATTCACCTGGTTTAAAGGTGTGGTTTCCTGGGATGCTTACACGTCAGCTAAAGCATCAGGACGGTTGGAATTTATTTTCGCTTCTCTGCCACAGGTATTTCAACTTCCTTTTATCATCGTTTACGGGATATTCCAACCCGTTTTGCCGGCAGCATTATTGGATACGACAGTGGGAATCTGGCGGACAATTTCATCGACACTGGCAATTGGCTGGTACCTGGTACTTCCCGTATTGATCTATACGGTTTCCATGGTGATCTTCAGTAAGAAGCTGGAGAACAAAAGTCTGATCGCCTGGACATCGGTTTTCTTCTGGGTTTGGATCATCCTCTGCTCAGCCCGTGCCGGCGGGGATCAATGGGACAATCCGCGATACAGGGTGATTTTTATTTTTTGTATGGCAATCCTATGCGTCTGGGGTTGGCAGCATGCAAAAACTCAGAATTCTCGATGGCTGAAGCGGATCTATCTAGTTGAAGCAATTTCCATACTTATGTTCGTTCAATGGTACGCGTCCCGGTATTATCAACTAGTATTTCGATTCCCATTCTTTGTCATGCTTACCATCATCATTGGTTTAAGTGCGATAATAATACTCAGTGGTTGGTATTTCGATCACCGAAAAAAGATAGGACCATAACACTCAGTTGGGAACACAGGTAGGGGGTATCTGTGAATGAAGTAAAAAGACCATCAACAATTGAACGTACCATAAACCGACTCAAACAATATCGATTTCTCGCCACTTTCATCGCAATCATCGGACTCATTGTTTATCTGGTAAATGCTTTTCAGACTGTAATATCTAAACTTAGCTTCCTGGATGAAGGACTTTATCTCTATAAAGGTTGGTTGGTAGTTTCTGGAAAATATCAGTTGTTTGAAAACTATGGTCTGTGGACAAACCACATGCCGTTTTCATTTTTAATTCCAGGCACTGCCCAGGTGATATTTGGACCTGGATTGCGTACCGGCAGATACTTTGCAATAGCCATTGCAGTTATTTTCCTGATCGGTTTGTACTTTGTCATCAGAAAATCGTCGAATACCTGGTGGGCTGCAATAGGTATTTGGATATATGCCCTTAATCCCGCCTCGATCAAAATCTATTCCATGGCTCTCACAGAAGGTATTGTCGCGGCTATGTTTATTTGGATGATCTTCCTTGGCGTTATCCCTGACCGCAGGAAATGGCAGATCATCTGTGCGGGATTCTTGAGCGCCTTTATCTTATTAACTAGAGAGAACATGTTAGTGGTCTTCCCTTTGTTCGTCCTTTATGTATGGTGGCAACATGGGTGGAAATTAGGATTGGCTGCATTCCTCGCCGGCATGGTCCCAATCATAGTTATTAACGCGATCTACTGGCCAAACATCCTTGAGATCTGGGCGATGTGGATTCCGAGAATAATTTCTCCAATTCTTAATCCATGGCGGTTGATCTCTGATGGTGTGTTCCTGCTCAATCAAATCCCCGATAAAGCCAGTAATCTTACTGAACGAATGGTCAATCTGGGAGTTTTGCTGAGAAATCACTTTGCATCATTCTTTATGTTCTTCATATTCTGTATCTTCCTCCCAAAGATCAAAGAGCTTCGGAATCATAAAGAGATCAAATCACTTAGTTTTTTGGTAGTAGCATATTGCATCCTACTTGGAATGCACTCTTTTGCCGCTTTTGGATTGGACTACTGTGTTTCTTGTATTTTGCTTTATATCGATTATTTTGGATTCCTCCCATTGATTTTCTTACCGATGGGAATCAATCTTTTGATCAAGAAACCAGGACCTATTCGAAAATTGATATTTGGAGGATTTATCCTGCTTTTCTTTGGTGGTATCGTAATTAGCTCCATCGATGATTTCATGAAAAGTACGATCTTTAATGGATCAAGTGTATTTGGTAAGGTAGTGGACCTTGGGGCTCTATTGATCCAATTAATTCAGACCAGATTCAATTTGAGATATTATCAAGCTGTCCGAGTGGAATTAGTAGCAATATTAGTTGTTATCAGTTGTATTTTGATCATTCTTGGGATCTTATTTCTCCGGTTTAAATCCATTCGTAGAAAAATGCCCTCAACTTTCCAATTTGCCTTTGGTTTCCTGGGTTTGGGTATTCTACTATCCCCCACAATTTTACTGGGGAAAGCAAATGATTTTTTCGCCTGCAAATCAGACGTGATAACTTCATATGAGAAAGCAGGCAAAGAATTGCGTGAGATCATACCCGCTGGCGAAAAAGTGTATTGGGAAGGCCGATCAGATGCAATATTTCTTTATTTACCAGATATTGAAATTTATCCACCACAACTAAATCACCTTCATGCATATTACCAAAATGGGGATAGTGATTCCTTGCTCAGGCTAGGACGATACAACAATCTGTTGGCTGATCAATGGTATGAAGGTTCAAATTATATTCTTCTAGAAAAGGAATATGCCAAAAAATGGGAAATGGATGCAATTGCAGCGGACCGTTTGACTCAAATCAGCGATATTCCGCCACTGGGTAACTGCGAATCTGCCGGGCATCTTGAGCTCTTCATACGAAATTGAATTCAACAATAATAAGAAGTAATACTTCAATTCCACAAACTTTTATAAATAAACCTGAATTCGCAGGATCATTACGATCAAAATATCAAGTATTTAGGCTAACTTATCTAACAAAACAGACTAAAATAGAATCTGGTTAATGCTGATATCACCCTTATAGGTCTGCCAACCAAAGGAGTAAATAACTATCTTATCCAAGGAATTATTATGACGGAAGCTGTTCTTTTAATTGTTTGGTTCGTAGCCACGGTTATGGGGGGATATCTGTTGGTCAAAGCAGTTTTTCGTTTGACGCCAGCTGAAGATTTAATCGTGGGGATTGCAGCCGGTATATCTCTGGAAATAGTTATCTCATCCATACTTGGGCAGATTATAAAAACACCCGCTAGCTTTTACCTATCCGCCGGGATTGTATTTGTTTCGGGGGTATTTTTTTGGTGGAAAAACTCCCTTTCCTTGCCAATTTTCAGCAAATCACAAATAGGCATTTCAATTGTATTCATACTGATCACTACATTGATGTTTTCTATCTGCCGTGGAATGGGGATATTTGATGATTATGCTCATCTGCCAACCGTCTCCCTTGTAGCAGCCGGAGATATTCCACCTCACTTCGCATTGAATAGAAATGTTTTATATGCATATCATTATTTTCTAATCCTCTTTGCAGGACAGATCACCCGTATCGGTGACATTTTTGTATGGTCCGCGATGGATCTAGCACGGAGTATCTCTTTTTCGATTGCGGTATTCCTGGCAGGACTTTGGACAGCTAGAGTAGCAAAAAATAAATTTGTTGGTGTACTGGGGGGTCTATTCATTGCATTTGGGTCTGGAACACGCTGGTTATTATTGATCATGTCGCCTACATTTTTGGAGAGTGTATCCACAAAGGTCACACTGATTGGTTCCGGTGCGAGCAGCGGATTGACACTTTTAGAAGCATTATTATCGGAATGGAAAATCGAAGGGGTTGGGAAACTACCCATACCTTTTGCGTTTACCAATGGCATCGTTCAGCCAGGTATCTTGAGTATCCACGGTGCAAACGGTCTTATGAATATTGCCATCCTGCTCATTATGCTCATCACATTTAACAGATGGCGAACCTGGCAAGCGGCGATCGTTTCAACCTGCTTGCTATCGGGATTATCCCTGGTTGGCGAAGCGGATCTCCTCCTGATCTTCGGTGGGTGGATCATTTGCGTGGTTTTGAACCTGTTAATTAACAAAAACCAGAAATTCCCAAGGATGTTGTGGATGTGGGGAGCTGTTATATTTGGCGGAGTACTCCTCAGCCTTTTTGAAGGTGGGGCATTCGTAGACATCATGCAGTCCTGGTTCGCGCCAAATGCCAATACCTATCAGTCAGTGGGATTTGCCTTAACCTGGCCACCTTCAATCGTTTCTGCACATCTCGGAGTTTTATCGTTAACCCAACCCGATACCATTCTCACCGCTTTATTCGAAATTGGTCCGGTATTATTGGTTCTGCCATTAATCGTAGTCTGGGGTATCAAAGTGTTTCGAAATAAACGCTGGTTCGAAGGTGCTCTTATCATCGGATTCTTTCTAACAATAGGATCCATTTTGATCAATTTTGAAGGATCAACCGGGGTCCGCAATACTTCCCGGCTCTATTCGTTTTTGACTCTGGTTACTCTGTACTTTGTCCCGCTTTTATGGCGATGGGCAAGTCATAGAAGTGATGTGGTCAAATACAGTGGAATTAGTCTCTTTTTTATCAGCTTGGTAAGCGGTTTTGTTATTTTCGCATCCCAACTTACCGCCATTCAACTTCCGGTTGTAGCACCATTTATGACTGAATTGGATGCAAAAATTAGCCAACAGTATTGGAATGTATTGAACAAGAAAACAATGGTCTTTGATCCAATACCTTACCGGTCAGTGATCATATTTGGAAGAGCTGTAGAAGCAGGGCAAACCTGGTATGAATATCTGCCAGAGTGGAAGGCATTGTATGAACTCCCCGGATCCGGGAAGGATTTCAAAAAGCTGGATACGACTTTGTTTACCTGGATGAAGAGTATTGGAACAGCCAAACGATCCCAGTGCAGGAATTCATGAAAGAACCCTGCGTCAAACAAGTTATCTCAGAAAAGCAATGGCCGGGGATCATCAGGAAATTGTTCGATGTATCCAAATGCAAATAGGAAAAATAAATTTTACTTTACAGCATCAAAAGTAATTCATTGTGTTTTACACAATTTTGGGAGTTGGCTTTGATCACCTGAATAGTTTTTGTCGAGAAATGGAATCAGTTATAATAACCCGACTACGTTCAGCCAACTATTTATGAAATCCATCTTAAAATCCCCATTCCACCCAATATTCTTTTGTGTTTATCCGATTCTGGCACTGCTGGCTTATAACATCAGCCAGGTGGATTACTGGGTGGCATTACGTCCGATTTTATTTTCGGTCGCATTTACAATCGTTTACGTTAGCCTTCTATTTTTCATCCTAAGGAATCTAACAAAAGCAGCTATCGTGGGGACAACCACCATTTTGTTGTTCTTCTCATACGGCCATTTATATAATCTCATCAGACAATCCTCCTTAAATGACCTACTCGGTCACCACGTGATCGTTGGGGGATTTTTTCTTGCCATTTTTGGAATTGTGACCTGGATAACCCTAAGAATAAAAAAACTAGATCAGGTTACAACCGCATTAAATGTAGTATCCATCGTTCTGGTGATCATTTCCGTTGTACCAGTCATTTTTTATGTGACAAATTTAAGATCAGAAGTTAACCGACAAAGAAGCCACATCCAGGGTACTCTCTCACCCATCAAACCAATCAATGAAATGCCTGATATCTATTACATCATCCTCGATTCATACACCAGGGATGATGCTCTACTCGATGATTTTGGTTTGGATACCTCTTCATTTCTTAATCAAATGAAGAATGAGGGATTTTATCTCGCCGATTGTGCTAGAAGCAATTACAGCTTTACCGAATTGTCGATGGCATCCGCATTCAATATGGATTATGTTACTAATCTTAACTTCAAAGCGAAACCAGGGAACAGCGATCTGACTTTAGCGACTGCCATGATCAAGAATGGAATTGTTAGGCGACAATTGGAAGCGATGGGCTATAAAACAGTCGCGTTCGAAACAGGTTATGCCTGGAACCATTGGAATGACGCAGACATCTTCCTGTCTCCGACTCAAAATGAATTTTTGATATCTGATATACAACCTTTCGAATATATGCTGATCGATGAATCAGCACTATCTTTGGTTAATGATTTCTTCCCGAAACTTATCAAGAGCCTGGATCAATCTTCCCATCATTCATCGCATATCAAACGGACACTCTTCGAGTTGGAAAATCTGACAAAACTGCCCGAAAGTTTACAGCCAAAATTCGTCTATGCGCATATCAATGTGCCTCATGTCCCTTTTATTTTCAAAGCAAATGGGGAATTACTCAACAATCCAAAATACTTCCGCGGGGAGAAAGACTACCCAGTTTCTGAAGAATACTTCCTGGCTGGCTACAGCCAGCAAGTTCAATTTATCAATAACCAGATTTCGTCAATTGTAGATACAATTATTAAGAATTCCAATATCCCACCAATCATTATCATTCAAGGTGACCATGGAATTCGTGACGAAAACCGATTCGAGATCCTGAATTTGTACCGGTTTCCAGGAATTGAGACGCAAGTGTATTCATCTATCACACCGGTAAACATTTTTAGGGTGCTTTTCAATAGTTACTTCCATGGGAAATATCCATTGATCGAAGATCGCAGTTATTTATCTACATCAGAGTTACCTTATGATCTTACTGAAGTATTCGAGACTTCAGAGAGGTGTAAACCCCAATGACCAAATCCGTTGAGAGTCCAACCGTTGAACCATGTATCGACCTATCCATCATTGTTCCTGTTTATAACGAAGAACAGAATTTACCTCTCCTGTTCGATGCAATCCACGCTTCAATGAAAACGATCATTCAAACCGATCATCTGGGAAATAATCTATGTTGACGATGGCAGTAAAGATAAAAGCATTGATGTCTTGCATGGATTATTTGAAAAAGACAAATCCCATGTGCGCATTGTTGAATTACGTCGTAACTTTGGGCAAACAGCAGCTATTGCCGCCGGTATTGACCATGCCCGGGGAAATATTATTGTGATGCTTGACGCTGATATGCAGAATGATCCCATCGATATTCCTATGATGCTGGCGAAATTGGATGAGGGATATGATGTTGTCAGCGGCTGGCGAAAAGACAGACAAGACACTTTCATCAACCGTACCCTTCCCAGCCGGCTGGCCAATAAATTGATCTCCAATGTAACCGGCGTTCACCTTCACGATTATGGTTGCACACTCAAGGCTTACCGACGTGAAGTAATCACAGGTTTTCAATTATACGGAGAGATGCATCGTTTCATCCCAGTGTATGCCCATCGCTATGGAGCAAAGATCATCGAAGTACCGGTACACCACCATCCTCGCAAATTTGGTCAAACAAAGTACGGACTAGAGAGAACGATCAAAGTGATTTTGGATCTATTCACGGTAAAATTTTTGGTCAGTTATGCAACTAAACCAATTTATCTATTCGGCGGATTTGGAATCAGTTTGATACTGATCAGCGCGATCATGCTGCTTTATCTGTTCATCCGACGGGTTTTCTTCCTTATCGGTGTTACCCAATCACCATTGTTCCTAATTAGCACAGTTGCAGGTCTCATGGGATTCCAATCCCTACTAATGGGATTGATCACAGAGCTATTGGTCCGGACATATCATGAATCACAGGGGAAACCTATTTACAATGTGCGGACTTTTTTAACTGATCAATCCGCTCAGGCAATGGAATAGTTCATGCGAGTATTAGTTCTAGTGCACGAATTCCCACCGGTAGGTGGAGGTGGCGGGAAAGTTGCTGAAGATATTGCAGAAGGATTATGTGCCAGGGGGCATGAAGTCCGTATCATCACTACTCACCTCAAAGGACTAAGTCGTGAAGAGATCCGTGGAAAGTTAAAAATCATAAGGGTAATCAGCGGGCGAAAATTCGCTTACAAAGCATCATTCGGCTCCATGGCGAGGTATCTGATAGGAGGATTTTTCAGGGGACTGCAGGAGATCATTACCTGGAAACCTGATGTCATCCATGTACATTTTGCCATGCCTGCTGGTTTGCTCGGTTTCTGGTTATCGGTATTCACTGGGAAACCCTATATTTTGACAGCTCACCTGGGTGATGTGCCCGGTGGAGTTCCAGAAAAAACTGACAAGTGGTTCAAGTGGGTTATGCCATTTACGCCACCGATATGGAAAAGAGCGAAAAAGGTTATTGCAGTTAGCGAGTTCACTAAGGGTCTAGCTTTACAGCACTACCCAGTCCCTATTCAGGTTATCCCAAACGGAATACCGCTCAAACGTTTCCATGCAGGCAAGATCATTGTTAATCATCCACCACGGATCATCTTTGCAGGTCGATTCATGGAACAGAAGAATCCCATACAAGTAATCCGAGTTCTTAGTAAGATATCTGACTTGCCCTGGAACTGTGTCATGTTGGGAGATGGTCCGCTTCGGCAGGAAATTGAAGAAGAGATTACCAGAAATAATCTCACAGACCGCATCACGTTACCAGGATGGCTTACTCCAGTCGAAGTTCTAGGCTGGTTCCGAGAAAGCGACATTCTTTTTATGCCTTCCTTATCTGAAGGATTACCAGTTGTAGGAGTTCAGGCGATGGCAATGGGGGTCGCCATGGTAGCAAGTGAAACCGGGGGATTTATTGACCTGGTAAAACCGGGAATCAATGGATATCTGGCTAAACCATACGAATCAGATAAATTTATCGATGCTTTACGAAAGTACCTTGAAGACTACGAACTATTGTTGGAAGCCCGAAAACAAAGCCTTGAAATAGTAAGAGGATTTGACCTTGATCTTATTGTTATTAAATACGAGGAAATTCTTCTGGATATCCCTCTTGTGAAATAAAACCAGAACGAATCATGGTATAAACGTGCTTTACATGAAAGGGATTTATGGAAAATATCGATATGCAGCAATTTTATAATAGCGGTTGGAATGAATGGTACGACATGAAGGAGTACGGACCAGCATCGAAGCATGTACGGCGACTTGTTTTCTCACTCCTGAGAAAAGTCGAGTTCCAATCTGTCATGGATGCCGGCTGTGGGGTGGCTACCTTATTGGATGATATATCTAAAGAGTTTAAGGGCAAGGATCTCTTTGGTTTTGAATATTCCGCAGATGCAGTAAAAATTGCTGAAAAAAGACTTCCCCAGGCAAAATTCTGGCAAGTTGATCTTTCCAAACAAAAGGCTCCAGTTTCAGTCGACCTCGTCACCTGTATCGATGTTCTTGAACATATCGATGATGATCTGGCTGCAATGAGGAATCTTTACGAGATGACCAGAAAGTACTTGATCCTTGTCGTTCCGCTGGGACCATTGTTCGAAGCCGAAAGAATTCGGGTTGGTCATGTTCATGGATATTCACAACACGAATTTGACAGCAAACTTGAAAAAAGCGGTTTCAAGATCAAAGAACGAATTCGATGGGGATTTCCATTTTATAATTTATATCGAAGGCTGCTGCATATTCTTCCTGAGAAGACAGTCACGGGGAAATTCTCAATAACAAAACGGATCATGACTCAAATCCTTTATCTTCTTCTGTTCGTAAACTTACCTGTCTGGGGAGATCGATATTTCCTGATCTGTGAGAAGGCGGATGTCCGCCCGAGCTAAAGATAGACTGTTGTTAGCTGTCAGGATCATCATACCGGTGATCCTGATCTATTTTTTATTGCGCAATCTGGATTGGAACCTCGTTCTTGTGACTCTCCAAGGCTACCCGATCTGGTCATTTATTGTTGCTGTTGGTCTTTATTTTTTGGCAAATATATTGTTTGGTTACCGTTGGTTGAGATTATTGCAGATCGTTGAACTAAAAGTGTCGTTTAAAGATGTGCTTCGATTGGTACTGTACAGTCTCTTCCTATCCAATTTTTTACCAACAACCATCGGTGGAGATCTGGTTAAAGTAGCTGGATTGTTGTTTTACAACCCTGATGGTGAAAAAAGCATCAAGGTATCATCCGTTGTTGCCGATCGGATTTTCAGCTTTTCCAGCAAGCTTATATTATTACCACTTACCCTATGGATTTATAGCCGGAATATTAGATCCAATTTTCAGATTCCCTGGTTACAATCCGGTATTTTGATCGGTTGGATACCGGAAAGAATCAGGACAAAGATCAAAAAAGACTTTGAAACCATCCGTCCCTGGTTCACAGTTCGTATTATTGCGGAAATCCTTCTGATCTCCTGGGTGTCCTTATTCGTCAATATGCTTTCGTTCTGGCTTTTGATCCATACATTAAATCCGAACATTTCCGCTTTAAGTGTTTTTTGTATCGTTTTATTGACTTATTTTGCGAGTATTCTACCAATTAGCATCAATGGGATCGGAGTACAGGAAGGCAGCATCACCTACTTGTTGACCCTTGTCGGATACACCCACGCAGAAGGATTGGCCGCAGCATTATTGATCCGTGTGGCTACTCTTTGTGTCAGCTTGATAGGGGGAATCCTGCTACTTTTTGATCGTAAAAATACATGGGAATACTTACGTCGCTTTTCAAATTCGAATAAAGAACCTGCGGTAGAATCATCTGAGTGATGAAAAAGACTTTCCTTAATAAGAGAAATATCTTGAAGATCGCCATAGGTGCCGGGTTAACCTGGATACTGGTGATTGGAATCCAAAATTCCTTTCAGATGTATCAAAATCAGGGTATAGGAATTTTCAATCAACTTACTGGTTTAGGTCGTGCCGGTGAAATTCTAGCCATATCCATGCTTTTCATTGGTTCTATCATCTGGATTTTAAATTGGTTCTTTCCATGGGCAACTTCGGAAAAGGTGAGTCTCACAACCTTCTTTCCGCAAGTCATCATATCTCTTGTTGTCTATCTGCTTACCCTGATCATTCTTATTTATACCTCCACTCTGAGGATCATGGTTTTCAGTTGGGCAGCACCGGTTCTGTTTCTGGGTTTGATCACATTACTAAAACTGCCACAGAATAATTTTTGTCTGAAATGTGTTAGACAGATCCACATTAACGATTTGATTTCAGGAGTAATCCTGTTCATCCTGGTTTCTTCTCTGCAACAATACAAACAAGCAGCACCTATAGAACCTTTCTGGCGAGGACTTTATTATGTTCTGGCAGTAATTAATGGCGGATTATTCACCATTGTTACATTGTTCACCCATACTCACTATCAATCATGGATAACAAAGTTAAACCTCTCAGAAATACGGAACAGAATCAGATTTGGCTTAGCTATTCTTAACCAGTGTGTTATTCCTTTGGCTCACTTATCAAATATTCTGGCTGGATCAAGATCTAATCGCACTGGGAACCATGTTGAGACTGGAATACCTCTTGTTATTCGGGGTCGCGATGGCTTTTGTTCTCGAGAAATCAACTACAAAATTGATCTCTCTGGAAAGCAGTCTCGCCGGACTTGGAATTGCCGGGGTTATAGCCATGTCTGCTGCTTATCTAAGCAGAGTTTCAGACTATCCGTTTTCATTAACATGGTCTGAAGGTAACCGGTTTTATGATTACTCACTGATCTTCGGCAAATCACTTTATCAATATGACGGAATTTTGAATCCAAATTACTTTCAGCCCATACGCTATGGGTTGTGGGGGTTGCCGTTTTTACTTTCCGGGCTTCCTATCTGGGTTCACCGATTTTGGAATTCATTACTTTATATTGTGCCTGGTTTATGGCTGGGATGGCTGCTGGGTAAACCAATTCAGAGCCGGGTCCTTCGGATCGCCGGGATGTGCTGGTCAGCATTATTATTGAATATGGGTCCAGTCTACCCAACGCTGACAATTTCGCTGCTGATCATCCAACTTTTCAAAGACCAGAAAAAAATGATCTATTATCCAGCCTTAATTGCTGCAAGTTTATTTGCCGGGTTAAGCAGATTTACCTGGGTGATCGCGACAGGTGCTTGGGCTGGTATCATTGACCTCTTCAAAGATTATCCTCATAGAACCGGTAAAACCTGGAAAAAGCTGGCTCCGACTGCAATCGTGATTATTTTGGCAGCGATTCCTGGATTCGCCGTGAGCTGGCCTGTCGTTTTTAGTGCGGAAAACAATTATATTTCATCGCAGGCATTGCTTTGGTACCGACTACTTCCTAGTGCCACATATCCACTGGGGATCTTTCCTGGCACTCTAGTTGCTGTTATACCAGCCATAATCGTTTTTGTTGCAGCCATTAAATCCAGGAAATGGCGTCCTGATCTCTGGCAATCACTTGCCATGATCGTAGTTCTATTTGGTTGTTTCATCACAGGTTTGACCGCCAGCGCAAAAATTGGCGGTGGTAGTAACCTTCATAATATGGATATGTTCTTCGCAGTACTTATCTTGATCATGTTCATAATCATGACAAAAAATGTTGAGCAGAATGCGCTTCCAACCCAAGGCAGTCCAGTTATTACCGGAATATTGGTACTTCTTATGGTCATCCCGGTCTGGGCAGCTACCTGGGGAGTTCGTCCACTCAATTTACCCAAAGATTCTGTAATCAAACAATCTCTTCAAAAGATATCGTCAGAGATTTCAAAAGTTTATCCTTCTAAAGAAGTCCTTTTTCTTGACCAACGCCAATTGCTCACTTTTGGGATCATTAAAGATGTTCAATTAGTACCGGACTATGAAAAAAAATATGTCATGGATATGGCAATGGCGGGAAATAAACCATATTTTGACGGTTTTTATAAGGACATTGAGCAGAAGAGATTTGGGTTGATCATTTCCGCACCAGTCAACCAGGCTATCAAAACCGAAGACAATTCATTCGGTGAAGAAAACAATATCTGGGTGGAATATGTTTCCAAACCGTTATTGAGATATTATGAACCAATCTATTTGGATAAGAAGAATAATATTCAGTTGTTGATACCGAAACCATGATTCAAACCATCCTTACACAGATCTTTTCGGTTTTTATGCTCATCATTTCCTTCGTCTGTGGATGTATTCCGGGATTGGTCATCCTGATTAAAACCAAAACATTGAAACCAATTTATGCATTGTTGATCTTCATCCTTACATTTTGGTCTGAGATCATTTTAATAAGCATCATGGTGGGTTGGACAACGGTCCTGAAATCGCAATGGATATTTTTTGCCTTCCAAATTATCATTTCACTACTGGTCATTTCGTTCAGCAAGGTAACGAACCAACAACTCTCAGAATACCGGACAGCATTCCTTGAAGAGATTAAAACTGAAACGCTGAATATTAGGGAAGCTTGTAAAGACCGTTTCCTTCTGATTTTTCTTGGTACGATCGCAATGGTTTCCATCTACAATCTCTATCTGGGGATTCGTATACCGGCGAATAACAACGATAGTCTCTCAACCCATTTGGTACGGGTGGCTTACTGGTTTCAGCATGGAACTCTTCTTCCATGGGATACCAACCAGAGTTTTCAGATCATATATCCCATCAATGCACAGCTCATCCAATTATGGATATTAAAATTTACCGGAAGGGATTTTTTATTCGCTCTTCCGCAGTGGACAGCTGTAATTGGATCAGGTTTACTGATCTATGGGATTTTGCAGCAGTGGAAACTCCCCTCTCGGAGCGCTTTGTACGCAGCAGGAATATATCTGTGTACTCCTATTCTGGTTCTGCAAAGCAGTACAACCCAAACAGACGCCGTAATCGGTTTTCTGGCATTATGCCTGATCTATTTCCTCAATGATTTCAGTGAAAGCCATAATTTTCTGTGCACAGTATTTCTTTTTGTAGTTGTTGGTATCGGGATAGGAGTCAAGCAGATTTTTTGGTTCATAATTCCTGGGATTGGGCTACTGATCCTGGCTCTGTTTACCCAGAGATAAACAAAAATGGCAACCTGGAAAACTCGTGTTGGTCGGTGTTGGAATTATTGTCTTGCTCGGAGGATATATTTATTTCCAAAATCAGATCCTGTTCGGGAATCCCATCGGCCCGGAACGTATGCTGCAGGAACAAACATCCAAAACTGAGATCAAAGACCTGCCACAGAAATTAGGTATCAACCTCCTGCGATTTTCTTACCAGGCTGTGGACACATCCGGTCTTCCGGATCCACTGGATGGGTATGCTCACAAGCTGAAAGAGAGAACGATCGGCAGATTGATTACCTCGATCCTTCCACAATTGGAAGGAAATCAATTTTTATACAAGAATCACATCTTTTCAATCACCACGAAAAATAACGCTCAAGAAGATTACGCATGGTACGGTATTGCCGGGTTTGTTTTCGGGATTCTTGGGCTATATTCCGGGTTTCGGAGCGGACTTAAGAAATCATGGTATCTATTCGGAACCTTTGGCGCGGGACTTCTGTATATAATCTTAATTGTTTTGGCTCGTCCGGGTTGGGATGCGTTCCAGGGCAGGTATTTCATCCCTGGCTTTTCAATAGTCTTTCTCTTCGGAAGCCTGATCATGATGAGTTGGCCTAAGTGGATCTGGCGATTTTTTAGTCTTATCAGCCTGGTACTGGCAGTCACATGCAGTCTTACTAATCCATCCAAACCGATTATCGGTGATGGTGCCATGTTTACAAATATCTGGACTACCAGCAGACCGGAATTGCAATCGATTCAGAATACAAATTTTAAGGATCTTATTCTGGTCGTGGAACAGGATATTCCCGAAAAAGCCATCGTAGGATTATATATCCACGACTATGCCATTCAATATACGTTCTTTGGAAAAGACTTCAGAAGAACCATTATTCCGATTTATCCACTGATAAATTTATCCAATACCGATTGGTTATCTACTAGACATATCGAATACATTATTGCTAATATTAATGATAGTGATCCGCGACCGCCGGAAGTTTTTGAAAAAGTGTTCGGAATTAGTTCCTGGAAAATCTTTAAACATATTAAATAATCTTAATTGCTGCTAATAATATCTGTCTAAGAATAATTAAGGCTTATATTTTTATCTGTTTTTCATTGCATTCGAATCAAGCCATGCTATACTATGTTGGTAATTGTCTCCTGCTATCCTATCGACGGGAGGTGATGTCAGCAATGAACGATAGTCATAGTTTTAGTCAGTGCGCTGCGACATCCCTCCTCAACGTCGGTTGATCGGATTGTCGCAGCGCGGAAAACGCCGTGAAAACGGCGTTTTCGATTTAATCACCAAAGCAGATGCCAATGTTACGGGCAGTGGTCACACCATCGCCGTCAATCCATACTCGTTTTGGCTTGGAAATTGCTTCCGCAATCGTAACATCTTTTATCACCCCATTCTGAAGCGAGACCATTCTCCCAAACTTTTTACTTGCGGCCAACCTAACCGAAGCAGCGCCGTACCTGGTTGCCAACCATCGGTCGAATGCAGTGGGACTTCCCCCACGTTGCAAATGCCCCAGTACAGTAAGGCGAGTTTCGATACCGATCCGTTCGGTGATCTGCTTGGTTACCAATTCTCCAATTCCTCCCAAACGTGCAACGGACACCTCATCGGCAGGGATGGAGAATATTTGATCTCCTAGAGCGGGCTTTGCCCCTTCAGCTACAGCGATAATACTAAACTTGGTACCGGAATCACGGCGCTCCATGATTTTATTGCAAATCGAGTCGATGTGAAATGGGATCTCAGGAATAAGGATGACATCCGCACCACCTGCCAATCCGGCATTGAGCGTAATGAACCCAGCATCTCGACCCATTAATTCAAGGGCCATAACACGATGATGAGCTTCCGCAGTTGTATGCAGACGATCCAGAGCATCCATGGCCGTATTCAAAGCCGTGTCAAAACCAAAACTGATCTCGGTTCCACCAATATCATTATCAATCGTCTTGGGAACTCCTATCACAGGAACGCCAATTTCGAACAACTCCTGGGCAATACGCAAAGTACCATCCCCACCTATTACGATCAAGCAATCCAGATTCAGAGAACGGATACGATCAATGATCCTTCCGGAAATATCCTCCACCTCGGTGACCCCATCTATGAGAATTTTTCGGGCGAAGGGGTTTCCACGGTTAGCTGTTCCCAAAATCGTACCACCCCGGGGCAGGATTCCCCTAACCAATTCCAAACCCAGCGGCAATATGCCATCTTCCTCAATGAATCCGTCGAAACCATCCTGAACACCCAGCACTTGACATCCATACTGCAGATAGGATGTTTTCACGACAGCTCGTATTACTGCATTTAATCCGGGAGCATCTCCCCCACCAGTCAAAACCGCTATCTTCTTCATGCAACCTCCATCTTATATCAAACCAATACAATCATTATCGTAAGATTCGACTATCTTTACAATTAATTCGGTGTTTTAATTACAAAATCCATTCTTCAGGAGAAATCACATGAACGGCAAAGTCAAACTCATCTTCAATCCGATCGCAAATCTTGGCCGAGCATGGAACGCTGCTTCAGCTCTTCGTCCCATTGTAGCGGAACACGGAGGTGCCGATTGGACAGGAACAGTATTCCCCACTCATGCCACCGAACTTGCAAGGCAAGCTGCCGAAGATGGATATGATCTGGTCATCGCTATGGGAGGTGACGGGACCATGCATGAAGTTATGAATGGACTGATGCAAGTGCCTGCAGAGAAACGACCCAGATTGGGTTTGGTTCCCCTTGGATCGGGGAATGACCTTGCGTATGCCTGCGGCATATCGGCAGTTCCAGAAGAAGCATTAAGACAAGCCTTCAACGGAACTCCGCATTATATTGATGTTGCCAGGATCAAAGATGATTACGGCAGGGAAGAATTCTGGGCAAACGCAGTTGGGATCGGTTTTGATACCATTGTTACGATAAAATCCCGAAAAGTGAAGAACTTTCAAGGATTTGCTGCCTACCTTATCGCAGTATTCCAAACCATCCTATTTCAGTATGAGCAATTCCACCTAAAGATGGTGGTGGATGGCAAGGAGATGGATAAGGATTCGATCTTTCTAGTCCTAATGAACGGAAAGCGAGAAGGTGGAGGTTTCCACGTTACGCCAGATGCATTACCAGACGACGGCTTCTTAGATTATTTATTGGTGGACAAAGTAAGCCGTCTTAAAATGTTGAGGATCCTTCCTGAAGTACTCAAAGGAACCCAGGCAAAAATGAAAGAATGTCATCTGGGACGTTTTGAGAAGATGGAAATTCAATCAGATCGTCCGCTCTTCCTCCACGTGGATGGAGAGATCTTTGCTACTCCCAATGCCCCGGTTACACATCTGAGCATAGAATTAATTAAAAGCGGGATTCAAGTGGTAATATAGATTAATAACTGCAATATATTATTTACGCTCGTTTGTGAGCATAAAATATCGCAAAATATTCGCTCACTGTTTTATGGTTATCAGATATGCCTTATCGGATAGGATGATGACATGCCAGATTTAGCACAAAGCCAACAAGGGCAGGATATTGGTTTTCTACGAATAATCGCAAATCAATGGGATATTGATGCTCCTGCAGATGATTCGGCTGCGGAAAGAACGATATTTTTCCGTCAGATGCTACAACCAGACCTCGTGCAAGCTGTTTTTTTATCTCTGACAGACGAGGCCAAACAAGCTGTATATGAACTTCAACGACACCGCGGTCGAATTCTATGGAATCAATTCACTCGCAAATATGGCGAAATGAGAGATTTTGGTCCATCCTGGCGTGACAGAGAACAACCACAATTAAATCCGATATCCACATCCGAGGTCCTCTGGTATCATGGATTTATCTCACGGGCTTTCTTAAAACAAGGAAATTTGCCTCTGGAGTTTGCGTTCATCCCGAGTGATCTGATCCAACTCATTCCACCATATGTGCGAAAAAATTCTCGAATATCAGAACCACGGGAAAACCCTGGAGGCAAAGAGCCAGTCACACAACCTCCATACACCACTCGTCTACTGGATGATCTATGTACAGCATTGGCTGCCCTACGCTGCGGATTGCCTCCGTACCAGAATTCGCACCTGACCATCCGACCGCCTTATTCAAACTTTCTGGGCGAGTTGCTGCGTTCCACTGGACAGATCAGTAACGATGGTATTCTTCAGCCAGAAAAAGCCCGCCAATTACTAGAAGCTCCTCGTGAAGATTCATTCCTTGAACTTTTTCGAAGCTGGCGGGAGAGTACGGATATCTATGAGCTCGCACTTGTGCCAGCAATTCGCCTGGAAGGAAGCTGGACATATGATGCCCGCGAAGCCAGGAATACGACCCTGCACATGGTGATGGATCTTCATACAGAAGAATGGATCAGTCTGCAGGAATTCTGTAGACAGGTAAAAGATAAAAATTCTGATTTTTTACGACCAGATGGCAACTACGACACCTGGCTGGTCAGAACACGATCCACGGGTGAACCACTGCAAGGATACGAGCATTGGGATGATGTCGAAGGGGCATATTTAAGGTTCCTGCTATTAGGTCCACTTTTTTGGATGGGAGTTGTAGTCACCCAACGTGATGATACTCCAGGGAGCCAAATCTTCTTCCGATTGACCGAGTTAGGTCAAGACCTGATCAATAATTCCGCCCCACCCGTTTTTCCATCAGAATTGGGGAAAGTTAACATCCTGAAAGGTACGACCATCAGTGTATCTGCTGCCGCTCCACGATGGGTGCGATATATGATCGCCAGAATGTCAGAATGGTTAAACCGTCAAGGAGATATATACTACTATCGTTTGACCCCAGAATCATTGGCAAATGCCCGCAAACAAAGTTTGAATCCAAACCATTTGATTAAATTGTTGCAACGGTATGCTTCTCCTCCACCCAAACCTACACTTGTAAAAGCATTACAGCGATGGGATGAACAAGGCGGTGAAGCAGTTGTTGAGACTGTTGATGTACTCAGGGTACAGACACCCTATATTTTGAACAAACTACGCGATTCCCAATCTGCACGGTTTTTAGGCGAACCTCTGGGGCCAACCTCCATCATCCTGAAACCGGGTGCCAGAGAAATGGTGATGCGGACATTGATTGAATTGGGATATTTCACTGAGTATAAAAAGGAGTCTCCCTCCTTAAGACCTGACTCTACATTCGAATCTGAACATAAGGATGAAAAAAATAATGAGCCATAAAGTAGATTGGATCCAAACCGAGCTCGACACATTACAATCCAGCGGTGCGCTAAACCGTATTAGAACCATCGGTTCCGCACAAGGTGCCTGGTTGGAGGTGGATGGGAAGAAGGTTCTCAACTTCTGTTCAAATAACTATTTAGGACTGGCCAATCATCCGAAGGTGGTCAAGGCAGCCCAGGACGCAACCGCCAAATATGGTGTGGGACCAGGAGCAGTTCGATCCATAGCAGGGACCATGACCTTACACCTTGAATTGGAGCAAAAACTTGCTCATTTTAAGGGTGTAGAAAAAGCGATCACGTTCCAATCTGGTTTTATGGCGAATTTAGCAGTCATTCAGGCTCTGGTATCCAAAGAAGATGTCATATTTTCAGATGAATTGAACCACGCTAGTATCATCGACGGTTGCCGGCTTTCTGGTGCAAAAATTATTAAATATGCGCACGCCAGTGCAACTGATCTTGAAAAGGTCATCAAAGAATCCGAAGGAACCTATCGTCGGGCAGTGATCATCACTGATGGCGTTTTCAGTATGGATGGTGATCTTGCTCCGCTTGACGAGATTCAAAAAGTTGCCGAAAAGAATGATCTGATTCTGATGGTGGATGATGCCCATGGTGAAGGTGTCGTTGGCAAGGGCGGACGAGGTATTGTCGATCATTTCAATCTGCACGGGAAAGTAGATGTCGAAATCGGGACCATGTCCAAAGCATTTGGGGTTGTCGGTGGAGTCATAGCGGGGAATCCAGTCGTTATTGATTGGCTGCGTCAACGCGGCCGTCCATTCCTCTTCTCGTCAGCAATGACCGTTCCGGATACAGCTGCCTGCATTGCTGCGGTCGATCTACTTGAAGGTTCCACTGAACTTGTAGACAAATTATGGTCAAATGCCAGATTCTTCAAAGCCGAAATGCAAGCTTTGGGATTTGATACCGGGAACAGTGTCACTCCCATAACACCGATCATGTTAGGTGAAGTGAAGCTTGCCAAAGAGTTCAGCAATGAACTTTTCCAGGAAGGGGTATTTGGGATGGCGCTCGGATATCCGACCGTACCTCAAGGGAAAGCCCGTATCCGGGTAATGATTTCTGCGGCGCATGAACAATCAGACCTTGAAAGGGGTTTGGAAATCTTCAAAAAAGTGGGTAAAAAACTCGGTACGATTTAAAATATCCGCTTCAATTTCACAATATCAAAACGAGGACCCCAGTTGGTGTCCTCGTTTGAAATTTGTTGATTGTGGTGATTATTTATTACTGAAGGGGTCGACATCTGGGTTGGTTCCGGACCAAATGCAGGTTCCCTGGTTGAATTGGTTGCACATAATCCCATTCGAACACCGATGAGCACCAACCCTGGGTTCATCTCCCAAAAAATCCATGGGATAGATCAATTCAACATCCAGACTCACATCCAGATCGGATTGTGAGCAATGACAGATCTCAAGTTCTTCCCAATGAATCTCCGCCATTTCTTCCTCCTACTACTTCAGTGCCGATAAGTTATTACTGATTCGTAGTATTATCTACTTCCTTCACCTCGCCATCAATCACTAGATCTTCGGCTCCATTTGTCTTTAATGGAGTGGATACTACTAGCTTCAAATTGGTAAGGTGTTCTTCAACCACGTGCTGCGGGCATAATTCAATGAACAGGTATACACCCATACCAACAACAGCAATATCATCGAATGGTAGTAATGGCAGCAGATCTGCAGGGAAAATTAAATATATCAACGATCCAATTGGGAGGAGTTTCAGGAATGGATTCACCCGCTTATCACCCATTAGTCGGTATACGAGTTTTGCTTTGAGAAGGAGATCTCGGAGAAATCCAGGATTGGATGGGGTAATTTGCTTAAAGTTGCGGTCGCTCATATGCTTCCTCCTGCAGAATTAACTTTGTTATATCACGCTTTAGTTGAATCTGTTCTCATCTGTCTACGTCTACGCCAGGTAATAAGTGGCGCAACCATTTTTCTAATGTAGTATTTGAGAACAAAGAAAGAGAAAAACGTTCCACCGTCACGATAATGGATGCGAAGCATCTCGCGCCAACAGAAATCATCTGCAGCGATGGTCTTTGCATCGTGGTGGAGTCGGAAATTCGCCCACATCCTCGGAATATAAACCAGGGCTGCCAATCTTGCCAGGCGGACCCACAAATCATAGTCCATGGCGAAGTAAAAGGAAGGATCCAATGGTCCAACTCTTTTCCAAAGGCTCGCTCGGAAGAAACTGGCTTGCTGCGGAATATGTACATAACCAAGCCTAAGTTTTTCATAATCTGTTTGTGCAGCCGGAAATTTGCCAATGAATATTCCATTTTCATTGATGAAATTCGCGTCCCCATAAACCATACCCCAGTTTGGATGTTCCAACAGAAGAGCAACTGCCTGAGAAATAGCACCGGGGCAATATGTATCATCCGAATTGATCCAAGCTAGGATCTGTCCGGATGCCCTGGAAAATCCCTTATTGATGGCATCGGTTTGTCCCGAATCGGATTCAGAGACCCACCAGGCAAGTCGATCCTGATACTTTTTGATAATTTCCAAACTCCCATCAGTTGAGCCGCCATCCACGATAATATATTCAAGATTGGGATAATCCTGGTTCAAAACCGAATTTATGGTCGCTTCCAGGTACTTTGCCTGGTTAAACGATGGAGTCACAATTGTGACAAGAGGGAGTATCTGTCATTTTGCCACGATCGAATCAACACCATAATATACTGCAGCACAACGGTTAACCCAATTAGTCGGATCATCCGATATTTCACGGATCCGTCCGTAACTATCCAGTGGTGTGATGACCAAATCCTTTTGAATTTTTGATTTCATAATTTGTATTTCATCAGCCCTTATATCCCAGGCTTCCGCCCTTTTTTTGTAGTCTGGTATCAGGGATAAGATTTGCAGACTTCCATTGACTAGATAAAAGGAAACAATGATCAGTATAAAACCGGTAATTTTGTATAGCCGTTTATCACTAAAGGTTGATTTGCTCTCCATCCAATTTCTCCAATACACACCCAGTAAGTAACTCAATGACATAATGCCTGCCGTCACAACTACACGGGCACTAAGCAATGCCCTGTTTTCTGGATATGCTGACTGGGCATACGCGGATGGTGCACAAATCGCAATGAGGATCAAGAATATACTGACAGGCAGAACCCAAAGCAACCAAGCGGACTTTCTTATTGGGAACTCCTTCCATGATCTTTGAATTCGCGATGATAAATGATATTACAGCGCTGATCAGCATGGGTAACGGATAAGAGGTGATTGTCTGGTGTGAAAATCCGAGTGCGTGACGGAAGGACAACCAGATCAGTTCGAAAAAACCCGGGTGTTCAGGCATTAGAGCCAAGCGGTATTCATTCCCCGGAGCAAGTATCATGAGTATCATTGCCACAATCAAACCCATTGTGGAACTGGCAAGAAGCATTATTATCGATCTGCGAAAATCTTCAGATTGAATTTTCCAGAAAACAATGATCATTAGTATCAACATCATACCTAGAATCATTGCGGCAGTTGTCTCAGAGAATCCACCAATGAACACAAAAACAAGGAAATAGATAAAGGTATGCCTGATGGGAATCTGTTTTCCGTCGAGTTTGTTTATGTTTCCGATCATGCCTGCTAACGCAAAAAGCATCAATCCTAGTGGGAGAAAGTACGTGACACTGCCAGACATCCACAATACTGACTGGAACAAATCTGGAGCTGAATACAAACAGATGAAAGTGAATACACCCGCCAGGGAAAATAATTCAATCCGCTTCTGCGGCTGTATGAAAATTATTGAGATTTGATACAGTAGATATAGGCTGCCAACAAAGAAGATAGCAATCAATAAACCCGATAGGATCTGCATTCCAATCTTACCCAACGGTTCGATCAACCCGATAACAAGCATTGTGGAAAACCGGTCAGAGATTCGGGAGTACATCTGTATCAAACCGCCGAAATATCCTCCACCCTCGATCAACATTCTCGAAAAGCAATAATCATCTGCCTGATAACGAGAGAAAACACCCAGGTAAACAAAGGGAAGAATGGTTAAGAAGGATATTATCGATAATAATGCCAGAATCGCAAATTTGGAACTTGGTTGTTTCGGGTCACCTGTACTGCGCTTGCGGAAAAGAGGAGCCATCCACATTGTTATGCAATTCCGTTCTGTTGGTATTTAGATTTCATAACTCATTTTTGCAAGGTATGGTTTGAATTGTTCTGCCATAAACTGCTGGTCATCCGCAGAAAAAACATCACGGAAACGACCAATCTGACCTTTGAAGAAATGCAGTCCATCCTTGCCCTCTTTAGCTTTTCCAGGGCGGAATCTCTCAACGATTTCCTGAACCACAGATTGATCTGATTTGATCTCAAGGAATCCGAGAAGTTTCTGAACTTCCATCTCATAGTTGGTCAGCAAATCTTCGTACTTGGATTTAAGAACATTATCATTCATCATCCAATTTTCCCACACGACACAATAATCGAGCATGAATTCCACTGCAGCTTTAGTAGTAGTAAGGTGTGAAAATACATTCGGATGTCCTTTATCAGCAGTTCGTTTCCCAAAATCCATCGCCGAAAGCAGCGCATCACGGGGATCACGGAAAATATAAGTCGTCTTCATCCAGCCTAGATCCATGGCTAAATTCCCGATAAGGGTTGGACCAGAATGTGCTTTGACAACAAATGTCTCACCCTTCCAAGCCGGTAAAAGCACTGTACTCATACGACGTAAAGTCAGCGCGCTGATATTGCAATTCACTTCTGTCAGAATTTTCTCAAGGTGATACTTTTGTCTGATCTCCCTCGAGTTACTGCCTCCGTTAGCAACGACCAGATCATGGATTAGATTGTAGTGCCAGCCTGAACCTGCCCGCGGCATGCCTACTGCAAGTACGATCATAGCAAACCCCGAATAATAAATTTTTGTTGTATTTGCAATCATAACATGGAAAACTAGTCAGTCATCAAAGGTTTATGAACGTCATATGGTAACAATTGGACTACACTTAATAATAGAATTCATACCCACCTAAATCATTTTGTTTGCGGTACGAGGTGTAATGTTAAGTTACAGAATTACGGATTGTGATCTCGGCGTTGTATTGATTGCATCACGGGGAAAAGGTATTTACATCCTTCAACTTGGTGATGATCCGAAAGAGATGGAGATGAATTTCCTAGCGCAAAATCCACAGGCAGGGAAAACAGATTCTGTCATTACTGACGATATAGTGGGAATGGTTGTGACATATTTGGATAATCCAAATGGAGAGATGAAGATCGAACTTGACATTCAGGGGACCAATTTTCAGAAAAGGGTCTGGGAAGCACTTCGGAAAATCCCTGCGGGGAAACCGGAAACCTACACATCACTTGCAGAAAAACTTGGGTCAACAGGCGCAGTCCGCGCAGTAGCGACGGCCTGTGGAGCTAATTCAATCGCTGTTTTAATACCCTGTCACCGGGCCATCCGATCAGATGGTGGCATGGGTGGATACAAATGGGGACTCTGGAGAAAACAAGCACTACTCAAAAAAGAGGGTAATCTGTTGTTATAACTTTTTCATGCTGTTTTTTGAATCAACAGTTGAGAGCATTCCGCAGACCAGGGCAAAACCAAACCAAGCATTCGGATCTATCCAGGAATCCTGCGTGAAATTGAAGAAGAAAATAGCAATCCAGGTGATCAGTCCGGCAGTTTTAATAACGGAGTTTAGGCTTGAACCGTTAGTGCTAATTCTGAGAAGCTGAATCAAGATTGACAATGAGAACACAATGTAGATACCAAACCCTATCCACCCAGTTTCAGCTAATACACGTAAGAATAGATTTTTGGGATTGGGGTACAGCGATCCTTCAGGTGTCAATTGACGGGTGATCTCTGATAGGGTCGTGATTGACCATTCCGGAACATAATCATACAAATATAATCCGCTTGCACCCATTCCCACTCCGGTCCATGGATGAGCTTCAAAAATGTGCCAGGCGGCTTCTGCATATGCCAATCTTGGTCCAACATAAATATCCACAGCATATTCAATTAAATTCTTCTTATTCGAACGCCAGATCTGGGCAAAGTACTTATTTTGAGATAATGCAACACCAATACCCCCAAGGAGCGCTAGAAAGACGATGACCAGTCCTAATCGCATTCCCAATCGACGCAGGCGATCTAGACTTGATAAACCGCGTAGACTAGGTTGAATCAGCCATTTTAAGCCTTTTTTAAGCCATTCGACCCTGGTGAGTAATAGAACAAGGACTACTGAAACTAAAGCGATTAATATTCCGCCTCGTGAAAAGGTGATCAAAAGTAAACCAGCAGCAGCCAATGATCCGATGTATGAAAGCCAACGCTGCTTAAAAACCTGGAATCCAGACAGGACTATACCAAGCATCCAGGGGAGATAGACCGTTGCGATCTGATTGGCTAACCAGGATGGTTCGTAAGCGAAACCTGTCACGCGCTGCTTGACGAGCAATTTGCGGATTGAAAAGGAAAGTTGGATTTTGTTCAGAAATGGCTTCGGTGGAAAATCAAGAAAATACATGCTTGCTTGTATTAATCCCCACACCACGCTGACAAGAATTCCAACTACCAGGAATTTCACAGTGAATTTCAAATCTTCTTCATTCTGATTCATCAGGTATGTAGCGAAAAAGAAGACCAATCCGCCGATCAAGGTAGCCCAAGCACGTAAATTCCTTCCCCAGTAGAATTGGCCATGCATGGGAATTGGGTCCAAAACTGATCCAAACACACTGGTGGCAATTGCAATCATGATGAACATCAGTAATATAAAAATGCTTATATTTAACTTAAATTTGATTTGCCTGGTTAGGATACGGATGAATAAAACTAAAGCCAGAAAAATCAATGGATAATATGCAAGCGGGCGGACCATCGTATCTCGTCCCAAAAATGGAAAGAAACGAAAACTGGTCACCGGTAAAAATACCAAGACCAACGCCCAGAGAATCCGGGAAATGCGGGTCAAATTAAATGTTTTTTTCATCTCTTCGAGAAGGGAACAATACGACGGTAAGTAGTGATCCAATCAATCCGATCATGGCACCACTGAATATATACAATCCCTGGCTGGCTTTTCGAACAACCAAAATATCACTTTTCTGAGTACGGCTAATTTCAATTTGTGGATCAATACCAAGTGTTGCCAGATCCAGCTCATTCAGCCTTGTTGTGATTCTTGAGATCTCCGCCTTATCGGTTTGACCTGGGTTTATATTCTCTTTTTCAAGGAGTTTCTGCAATGCAACTCTTTCCCGTTCAACTACAGCCCCTTGGCGAACTATCTCTTCAAATGCATCAGCCCATGCATTGGCAATTAGTTTTGCAGTTTTGGGATCGGATGAGGTCGCATAGAGCTTCCAACCACCATCACCCGGTTGCGATAATTGAAGGGTGGAATTACGCAACTTTTCGATCGTGCCCTGGCCAGCAATATCAATTGTCCTCTGCATCACCTGATCTGACCAGGCTAGCTCTTCCAGTTTGTTAGTCTCGCGTTCCAAATAATAGAATATCTCCCTATCTGGAGATTCGGGAAAAGTGGTTTCGAGGTTTAGGTCAATGGTTACAACTGACCTCGCCCGAAATGGTGGCGGGAAAACAGCATAGACGGCTGCTCCTATAAGTCCACCGACCAGGAAAACGATAAGCATCAGCCGCCATGAATGGGTAACAAAATAAACTTCGGGTAATCCCAACCACTGACCTTGTTTGGTTTTGGGTTTCGCCATAGTTAATTCCTTATTGAACCGGCTCTAAGAGGTGATATAAAGCGTAGCCATCACTCTCTGTTCTTACATATTTAGCCAGAAATGACTGCAGGACTGTTTGCCTTTTATAATCATCAAACCAGGTCACCAGAAAATATTTCTTTCCCTTGGTTTGATTCTCGATCAACACACTGATATCTTTCTGTTTGCCGGCCAGGTCCCGGAGAGCCAGATCTCCACTGCTCGACCAATTCTCGATACTGTTCCAACCATAGTATGCCATCCGGTAGCCGTAATCCTGGGTGAGCCCTATGACCGGTTCACCACGCAAGTCATCCCCCAGGCTTTCCCAGAACTTCACTTCTGGTGTGAAATTGTTCTGTTTTAGGAGGCTGCGATCCATCCAGATCATTGCGCTTACAGAAAGGATGAACAGAATGATCAGGGTTGTTTTACCCTGACTGAAGTTATTCTTCTTGAGCCATTCATCTGATAACAAACTACCTAAAGGTGCAATACATAAACTCAATAAAGTTATCAGTGGAAGCTGGTAATAATCATGGGTGCCTATATGATACGCAAATGTCATTCCATAGATGATGTACCCTGCCCACATCCCAATCACAAAATTACGATGCGCAGTCCTGAAATATAGCCATATTCCGCAAAGTGCGATGATCAGAACACCAATTCCTGCAGTATCTTGAATCTGCTGGAACCAACGGGCATAATTTGGCAGACTGATCCACAATTCGGGAAAAAAGCGAAAACTAAATTGTTGGCTTAAGAATCCAGCAATATATGTTCCATATATCGTATAGATTGCTGCAGGGAGTAAGGCAAGAAAACTAATCATCCAAATTTGTTTACTTCGTAGCGTTTTTAACCAATTGTGATCTGCCAGGTTGATTATGTATGGGAATGCCAACCAAAAAATGGCGATATTCTTTACGAAAATGGCTGCTCCACTTGCGATTCCCAATGCCAGTGCATTTTTCCAGGTTGGGCTTGTTCTCCAATTGACAAAAGTCCACCAGGAAGTGACGATCAATGCCACCATCATTGGGTCGGGTTGGAAAGTTCGTGAGGTTTGTACAGCATAGGGTAAAAAGAGGTAAAGAGCTGTTGAAACTAATCCCCCGGCTGACGAGGTCATTTGTGCTGCCAACCGATAAAGGAAATATCCTCCTATGATCCACCATACCGATGAGAATATCCGAGCAAACCAGATATTCTCTCCACCGCTTAGCAGGTAAAACCATGCTGTCACCGTCTCAATGATTGGTGGTTCAATGACGGCTTCCCGTTTCCCCTGAAGAATTGCTGTTTTGATCATCCACTCTGGGGCATCGGTCACATGTTGGTAATAAAGTCCACGGGCCATCAGCGCTGAATGAAGTTGTCTGGTCGGGTGGATATCCAGAGGTGGATCAAGTAAATCATACAGACGAATCCCAAGACCTGATGCGAGTAGAACAAACAGCAGAATCCAATGTGTTCGTGAGTGTTTAATGAAATTTGATTGCAAAAGAATGGTCCCTATGGATATTCTAACTCATTCTTCATTCCGGAATAATTTGCGGAGAGTATAAAAAACATTCTTGGATGAACCCAACCCCGTCATACCCAGTAAAGCATAAACCATCCGATGCCACTCTGGCAATACTATACGCGGACTATATCGCATTCCATTCATGTAAGCCGACAGAGATTTTTTATATTTCCCAGCATCAAGCAAATATCTGGCATCCATTCTACAGGCACCAGCCTGAATATCCTTAGAAATTCCACGGGTCACTTCTGAATAAACCGGATCGTCCAGTAACCAATTTGCGATTCGATAAGCATCATTCCCGAATTTTTCTGCGTTTTTGATATTCTTTGCACTCTTGTGGAATCTTCCGCAAGCCCATATCTCAGGAGCATGAATAATCTCACCATGCAATCCCATCTTCAACCAGAGATGGTGATCGAGCAGATAATGGTACATGGGATCCAGGTACCCGACAGAATCTAATACCTCTCTATTCATAAATACGGCGGGTTGATTGATGATATGGAATGAGCAAAGGTCCCGTAAGGAGTATGATCCGCCTGGGATCCGTTGAATGGGTTTGTCATCTTCATCGATCGCCAAAACATCTCCATAGATCAACGAAGCATGCGGATGAGTCTTCCGAATTTCGAGAACTCTGGCTATGGTTCCAGGTTGATACGTGTCATCTGAATTCAACCATGCAACCAGATCGCCTTTTGCCCGCCTCAATCCCTTATTGATTCCATCCGCCTGACCTTCGTCTTTTTCAGAAATCCACCACGAAAAGGATTCAGAATACTTATGGATAATTGCCAGGCTGCCGTCAGTCGATCCGCCATCCACCAGAACCACTTCCATTTCCGGAATAATCTGGGCAAGTACAGATTTGATCGTGGTCTCCAGAAATTGCGCCTGGTTGTAAGAATTGATCACGATACTAATGGCTGGTTTATCATCCATGGTTGGAATTATTGAAAAAAGGATTGAAAAATAGCTTTTCGAAATATCTGGAGTTTCCCATCCACTGTTGCGTCAATTACTTCCCTATTATCCGCTTCGAAAGCACATTTTGTCATTCTATATCCGATCTCGGATGTCTCCAGATCGGGAAGCTGCCACCGAAATCCTTTACCGAAATATCCAGGGTGAAAATGGTTAGGGTCATCTCCTTGTGAAGTGACCGTAGTATTGGGAGTTCCCTGTGTGGTAAAGTTATGATCCACACCGATCAAGATTACTTCCTGAAATCCCATGTAATAAGCCAATTGAAGTGTTACATAAGTTACGGTCGCACTTTCCCAGACACGCTGGGTGATATCTTTAGTAAAACCGGGACCAGTATAACTGGTGTAAATGAACTGGGTGTGATCGTCCGGAATGATCCATTGCCGGCTCCTCCAGGATAAAAACTTTGGTATCTGAAGTTTTTGAATATCTTGAGCACATTGTTGAATTACCAGATCGTTCATTGAAACATAATATGTCGAAGTAAAACCCAAATCGGCAAATGCCATGTAAAAACGATTCATACCGAAAGTGAATTCAGTACGCAGTTTGGATAAGTCGGTATTTTTCAAACTCGGACCATTCCCAATGATGAAGCAGCGCTTCCCACGATGCACATTGTGAAATTCAGCCAAACGTGCCATGCTTTGCCTGCGCCAAGGATGGAGATAAGCGCCCGGTAAGTCCGGAAGTCTTCGAAATGCATCATAGGAGGATTTGACCAGCTGGTTTCAGACTATCAGGGATCATGTCTATGATGGTCTGTTTGAACCTGCTCATTCTGTACTCAACCTTGCCGTTGCCCCTCCGTCCACCAACAATGCCTGACCTGTGATGAACGAGGATTGGTTATCATCAGCAAGGAAATATATTGCCGATGCAATCTCAACGGGTTTTCCAATGCGACCATTCACCGTCTTTCTAGCCAGGTTTTCAAGGCGGTCATTGATCGTTCCACCACTGACATGTCCCCGTTGTAAGCCAGCACGCAGCATGGGTGTATCCACTGCTCCAGGAAGGATCGCATTAACCCGGATATTGTCTTTGGCAAATTCGATGGCCATCGCACGGGTCAATGCCAGCAGGCCTCCTTTACTGGCAGCATATGCGGCTATATTGGCTGAGGTGGCTACCGCATGAACAGATGATACATTCACGATAGCCCGATTTGCTGCTTTTATCAGCAAGGGGTGAGCAAGCTTTGCCCCCAAAAAAACCGACCGTAAATTCGAGGTCATCACTGAGTCCCACTCTTCCACAGAGGTTTCCAAAATGGGTTTGGCAATCTGTAATGCCGCATTATTCACTACTGCATCCAGGTGATCTGTGAATTGCAGTGTTTTTTGGTAAACCATTTCCAGATCATTAGGATTAGAGATATCCGCCTTTACAAATAGACAATCTGCCGGAAAATCGTCCGCGATATCAGACCTGTCAACACCTACAACCTTCCATCCCTTTTCATGAAAGAGAGTGACTGTCGCCCGCCCTACTCCACCCGATGCTCCAGTAATCAAAACCGTCTTTATGAGTGTCGGTCATCTTTCACCTTCCGCATTTTGTAGATCCATTAGATCCTGACAAGGAATGCTTAATCCTTCCAGAAGATTACGAATGGTGTTCCAGTGTACTTTTTCCCAGGCTAACGGGGATGAGTTTGAATTGTGTGGAGCTAATAAAACATTATCCATTTTTAACAGAGGACTATCGAGCGATAGTGGCTCTACTTCGAAAACATCCAAGCCAGCACCCGAGAGTCTTTCCGGATTGCAAGGGCATCGATCAGAGCGAGTTTCCTCAACAACAGGTCCACGCGATGTGTTAATGAGCACCGCACCTTGTTTGACCATGGAGAACCGGTCGCTATTCATCAGGTGGAAACTGGTCGGATTAAGATCACAGTTCATCGAAATGAAATCAGATCTTTCCAAGCAGACTTTCAAGCGAAGTCATCTCCACGCCCACAGAAGATATGAAATCAGGATCGATCTCAATGATGTCATTTCCAAGCAAGGTCATCCCAAAAGCAGACGCTTTACGCAAAACTGCTTTGCCAACATTGCCAACCCCAACCACACCAAGCGTACATTCTCCCAGGGAAGTGCCGGGAATCTTCTGCCATTTACCGCTCTTCATACGATCATCCATCCACGGCAAGTTCCTGGCAAATGAAAGCATATAACCCAGAACAGTATCCGAAACCGGGATCGTGAAAGCATTGACAGTTCTACGTACTTGAACACCATATCGGGTGGCAGCAGCCTGACTGATCGAATCGATTCCCGTACCCCATTTGGAGATCACTTTCAGCCTGGGTGAGCATGCCTCGATCACTTTTGACGTGAATCGATCATCTCCACAGATCACGCCATCAAATTTACCGGCGTAAGCGAGAAGTTCATTCTCTGAGAGACGTTCTTTGACATCTGGAACGATAACTTCAAGTTGGTAATGTTTTAGGATAGGTAAGAATCGATCCAGAACATCCATCATGTAAGGTGCAGAGAGTAGTATTGTCTTCATGATCGTCCTTAGTTCTTACAAGGATATTCAACCGGAGTGAAATTTGTGTCATCTCCGAATTTACTATCATAACTGATATCTGGCAATATCGGATAATTACCATTAAAAAATTGATCGAGGACGATTCGGAAGGAATTGACCGGTGAAATAGTAGCGTACAATCTCGAATAATCCTGGTCTGGAAAATAATAAGCATTCAATATTTGATGCGGAGCACCAGCCTGCTGGGGACCATGATCCCCTTGGATGATGATGATCGGAGGAGTCTTGGACCTGGCAAGGATCGCGTTCACAACCTCTTCCATTTTCAAATCTGAGAATTTCAAAACATCATTGTAAGCAGTTTTATATACCTTTTTATTATATGTTGCACGGTTGGCATCGAAAGCCAAGTTCACCGGTCCGCCAGTGGAATCAAAAACGAATGGAGGATGTGTCGTTGTAATATGCGCAAACACAAATTTCGGGGATTTCAAATCCGGGATGTGCTTGAGACGATTATAGATCATCAACGTCTGTTGACGCTTCTGATTACCTTGCACATTTTGTGTCTGTTGGAGTTGCAGGTCGAGTGGAGCAATTAATAAAGATGTCCGCAGGTAGAGAATTTCGAAATTATTCAACGAATCCAAACCATCTTCCTGCAGTCTGATGACCTTCACTCGCCCGAAAGTATATATCCGCATCTTCGATCTCAGTGAAGTTGTATCCTGTTTCGAAGGCGACAGTCTGATAACCCAGATTATTTAACCTAGAGCGCAATTCGCTATTTTTGATCACATTTCCCATTCGGACGAAATTTGTCACCGGGAGCTGAGGAAGGTAATTCATATTCAACGATGTAGCAACCGAAAGCTGTGTATGGTTGTGATTGCTCAGGCTACAGTTCGCTACATAGAATCCTTTGTTCTTAAGGAAATAAATAAATCCAGCATTGTCATAACCGACTTTATCTTTCAAAACATCGCTCCGACCATAAGCATCCAGAATGATATAGTAAACATCCGGCTTGTTGCCAGCAAACGATGTATCCACTGAGCCATTGACTGTTGTCGGGACTTTTTTTCCTATATCTGTGATCATCCTGTAACCGATGGATATCAAAGGGACCATGACGAGAATGAAGGAAACCGTATAGAAGCCTTTTGAAAAATCCAAATTGTTTTTCTTCTTCCAGATTATTACGCCAATGATAATTGTCAGGATAAGCCAGATGACCCCAGGATTCGGTGTCGACCCAAATATGGGGCTAAACCTTCCAACGATTTAACAAGATCATAAACATGACCATAACTGAAAAAAAGAACAAGAAAGATGGTGGCAAAAATACCTGTGAGCCGCCAATCTCTGGTAAACAACTGGATCACGAGGCTGAGGATGAATGTGATCAAAACCGTGACTACCAGCGGTCGAAAGATAATTGCGGGAGGAACCTGTCCCAAATTTGTGGATAATAATGCCAATAAGTGGATAAATGGAAATGATCAACGTGTAATATGGATATTGTCGTATGTTCGTTTTCAATGTAGTAATCAAAGTATTAATTTCCGAGTGCCTGGCAGGGATTCGCTATTTTTTGAAAGCTAAGAGTCTCTCGTGCAGGAGAAAAATAGCTCATATCCTCAATGAGAGGCATTGTTGCTTGAAAGACAGTATTATAGACAATTCTAAATACATTTACCGGGGTGATCGTCGGATAAAACTGACTTGGTTGATTTTCCTCCCAAGTAAACAGCCGTGAGATTGGAGAGGTTTTCTGTAAAATCACTGCGAAGAAATGGACCGTGATCTCCTTCCAAAATAATGATTGGAGGAGTTTTCGATTTCTCTAAAATATTGTTGATGATGCGTGGGATTTTACTATCCGAATAAGCAAGAGCATATCCATACCCTTTTGATTGACCTCCCAATGTATCAAAAGCTGGGTGGAGAAAATTAATAGTATCGGGGTTAATGTCATCTGCGGAATAAACAAAAGGCGGATGGGTTGTATCTATATGAGCGTAAACGAATTTTGGTCCAGCCATTTCAGGGACCGTCAGCATTTGCCGATAGATATATTCCATCCGGTCGCGTTTGATCTGAGATTTCATATCAGCCAGCGATATTCCACGCAGTTCAAGGATAGCCGACGCTGCAGTGGTTTGCCCATAGAGAAGCTCAAATGCATTCATTTTTCCGGTAAAGAGGTTAATCAGGTTTACTTCACCTTCTGGTTGGAAGTAGTAATCTGCATCAGTAATTTCAGTAAAAGCATATCCCGTTTCAAAAGCAACTGTTTTGTATCCCAATTCTTCCAATTGCTGCCGGAGCAGACTGTGTTTGATCAAAGGAACCGGACGAACATCTTTGCCATTAGGAAATATTGCGCTCAGGTAATCCAGATTCAAGGATGTCGATATGGAGAACCAGGTATGATTGTAATTGCTCTGACTGCACGAGGCGACATAAAACCCTTTCGACTTTAGAAAATCGATCAACCCTGAGTTGTCATAAGCATAGTTTTCTTTGAGTAGATCCTGACGGTTATATGCATCCAGAACAATGAAATAGATGTCTGGTAAATTATTTTTCTCTTGTTTGATTACACTAGCTGCTTCAATGTTGTTATCATGGTTTGAAGTATTGTTCTGTACCAAGTAGATCCCACCTCTTACCATCGGTATCAGGATCAGGATCAAAGATGCTGCATTCAAAGCGGATACGACAGCATTGAATTTGTTTGGGAGTTTGGTTATCGACCAAAGCAATACAAAAGCGATAAATAACCAAATAATGATCAGAAATCTATGCCTGCCGACCACCAATCCTCCGAGAGACATAGATTCTATCTTTAGATAAAGATGACCATATGTGGAAAATAATAATGCAATGACCGTGTTAGCAAGTCCAGCTTTATGGTTCGATCGGTATACGAATTTAGCTATTGCGCCGATCAAAAAAGCCGCGATAATTGTAAAGATTAATACCCGAATTGAATATACAATACCGATCTGGCTTTGATTAAAAACTGCCAGTGCAATTACCGGATAAATCCATACAGCGATCTGAAACCAAGGGAGGGTTACTTTCTCTGGTTTCAGTTGATTAACTTTCACCTTCATTCAGAATAACCTCACCCGTTGTTATTCTTTAATTGGAGCATTAATTCAGCCATTCTAAAATCCAGCTCGACATCCACATCCCATGCTTCTTCGGCAGAAATCTCGAACATCATCGGACGATCACCTAAACGGTTTCGCTTTAATTCCAGACTTTGCCTGGTAAAGAGGTAGAAACATGAGTTTTCCTCGTAGACTGGAGGCAAATCCTGGGTTTGGATCAGGACAGCAGGATTGTGGTTGATTGCCCGACCCAATTCATCCCAAAACCGAACCTGTCTGCGGGTAACACTGAACATTGAATCATACGTAGGGTATACCGCAAGAAATGATCGAATACCTTTGGAAATGGTAGCTGCAGATAGGACTGGATTTGTACTGTGTGTTTGCAGATAGAAATCTGATTCGTACTGACTGGTGTCGTACATGAGAATCTCATTCATCGGAATATCGTCGGCACGAAGATGCTCGGGACGAAGAATTCCCGATACCCCGTGAAGGTCTTTGATTCCCTCTAAAATGACCGGACTATCGGTATCCACGAGGATCTTACTGATCTCTGGCACCTGTTTTAATGTTGCCAAAATATGCATATATAAGGGCTTACCAGCCATCATCCGATAATTCTTGCCGGGGACACGTTGGGAGTGATGACGCATGGGGACAAGTGCTGTGATCGTAGGATTTTTCATATCTTCCTGCCTGAGGAAAAATGCTATTTAGTTCTTATTATATTCTATTGGTTTTACCGAGCGGGACTTCTTGGTCTCCAAAGGGATGATCCGATGCGGATAATAAAAACGTTGACGAAGTTGCCAGGTCAATGGTCCTGAATTGGAATATCCCCTGAAGGTGCCCCAAAACTGCATCAGGCGGAACCAGATAATACTCCGCCAGGATCGTCCCAATACCTTTTGTTCCGAGGCAAAATGAAAGTCGTGGAATATATTACTAAAGGATAATCGCACAAAGTCTATCAAAGAGAATTTTTCCTGGGGAAAGATGTGTTTGAAGGCCATTCCTTCCCTTTGGTACCTATGGAATACTGCACTGGGAGTTCTCGTTATGCACATGGATGACCTCAGCTTCCGGAACATACTTCACCTGGTAACCATTCAACATGATCCGGTTTGCCCAATCCAAATCTTCCAATCCTGGGAGTGTTTCGTCATAAGGAAACGTCTGCCACAAGTTTTTACGGATTGCGGCATTTGCATTATTACAAAATGGATGCGCCTGAATGGGATGAGGAGCGTCCGGGAACCATTGTGCAAAGATACGATTCTCTGAAAACTTGCTTTTTTCGTTCCCACGTTGTTTACCATAAGTGAGTGCGACCCGTTCATCTGAGAATGGGAGAAGGAGCTGCGCCAACCAATCCGGGTAAACCGGGTACACATGCGCACTAGCAAAGACAATGATCTGCGCAGCAGCGTTGGAGATCCCCAGATTAAGCGACCGGCCGAATGTGAAATCCTCCGGATCGATCTGAATCACCTTAACCCCGAAAGAACCGGCAATGCTAATGGTTTTGTCGGTGGAACCGGAATCTACCAGGATAACTTCCAGATCCGTAATGGATTGTTGACGAATGCCGAGAAGGAGTCTTTCAAGATGCATCTCCTCATTGAAAGCTCTGATCACAATTGAACATTTGATTATTTTTGACATTAGTTATTGTATGACACATTCTGAGGGAAGATACTCTGTTTCTTGAAGTCGGAAAGGAGCTTTGTTTACATTGGAAAAGTAACTGACATCATTGAGCAGAGGGTAGTTCGTTCCCAATACATAATTCAGAACTATTCGAAAAGTATTGACAGGAGTAATCGATGGGTAGAATTGATCAATCTTCTCAGGCATATAAACAGCATAGAGTATTGAATCTCTGCCTGGAGGACGAACGCCATGGTCACCCTGAATAATAATAATGGGAGGATTTTTTGAGTCTTTTTGTAGTGAATTGATAACTTTCAACATATAATCGTTTGTAAATTCCAACGAGTTTTGATATCCCTTGATATAGAAATCGTCGCTTATTGCTACTCCATCATCCAGATAATAACGACTATCAAATTGGATACTTCCATCTCCCCTGAAGATATACGGTCTGTGCGTAGTTACTAGATGAATAAATGCGAATTTATCTCCAGGAATATCTTGGATTTTTGAAATGCTTTCGATGATAAATTTTTGATTATTGTATCTTTCATAATATGGAAAATCGAGTCCAAAGAATTTTCGAATCCCTGGATAATGAGCAAATGCAATTAGTACGGAATTGTTGTAAATAGCAACCTCAAAAGGTGATAAAACCGGTCTTAAAAACGGTTCTGGATCCGGTTGTAGGTACACATCCGCGTCAGTCATCTCTGTAAATGGATATCCTGTCTTGAAGGCAATTATCTTATATCCGGCGGATTTTAGTTTTGTGCGTACTCTACTATGCAATACATATGGATCCAGTCTAGTTTCATCTTTATCCGTTTCAAGGAATTCATCTCCAAGGTTATCCAGATAATTAAAATTTAGAGTTGTTGCCAGGGATAACCTGGTGTATGAATAATTACTCAAGCTACAATCTGCTACAAAAAAACCGGCCTCTCGTAACTGATCGACAAAATAGGAGTTGTCGAAATCCATATATTTCTTTATATAATCCTCTCGTGCATAACTATCAAGAACGAAGTAATATATGTCGGGGTTGGATGTATCTTCTTCGGTCATATTACTGGTTGAATTTACAGTCAGCGGAGGAAGTTTTATCTTATTCAAACCTACTAGGATCTGTACCAATGGTAATCCCATTAGTACTGCGGCAATAACAAGTAATGCCAAATTAGTCCCTGCTGGCGATTTTCGATAATTTCGTAATAGAAAAACTATTATTAACCCAGCAAAAACAATAAACAGAATTATCAGAATCCGATGCCTTCCGACAATCAAATTCCCGATACCGAATCCATCAACCATTCGATAGATAATTCCGTAGGTGGAAATGAACAGGTATGTAATCGATACACAAATCGCCGCAGTCTGGTAATCTCTAGTCAATGTCCCCAGAATTCCCCATAACATTATCGTTATTACTAATGACACAAGAAGCGGTCGAATTACCTGGATAATATTTACTTCGCTGATATTTACAGAATATAACGATACAACCGGGTATAGAGAGAACAACACCAAATACCAGGGAAATCTTTTTGTCTCCGATAATCTCATACTATGCTTTCAAATTCCAATTATTATTTTGGAAAGCCTAATCAGTTTACGGGTTTTGGCAAATATTTATACAGGGTCTTTCCGTACACTCTGCCGATTGGTTCCAAACGGTTGGCAAAAATTGCAGCATATGGAGGACTGGAAATCACGGCTATCTCATTTGCATAAACGTACTGAATATTGTTTTTAGCCATAAATTCACTTGTATCGAAAGTTTTCAATTCTTCGAAGTATTCAGGACTATTCATCAAGCCATCCAGATTCACTATCCGGCGGTTTTCCACCAGGTATGATAATGTACCGCCACCTGGCGTAGCGATGATGGAATTCACCGGGGTGAATTTTTCGATCAACCATACTGTCGCCCGATAATCCTCGGCGTGTTCTTGACTCACTTTTGGAGGATACTTACGCAAGATATTGTTCATCAGATTATTTCCAGCCGAAATCGCGACACCAATAATTAGGAAGGTGATCATACCGCGGATGAACCTGGACTCCGGATACATCTGATACCAGACACCAATAATTGATAACAGTAGTACAAAAACAAACATAGCCTCAACAAGCCAGTACCAGACACGCATGTGAACATACCCAGATAGATAAAAATATAGGACATGAAAAAGGACGGCAGATCCAAGCGGTAAGACTCCTAATTTGTTCCACCAACTTGCTATTTGATTCTTTTGTTCATAAACCAATAAGATCAAATATGCACCTAAAACTGCACTCCAAGCAGCAATTGATGAGTCAAAATTTGGTAATCTAAGTGGCGCAGTGATGGGATAAACGATGGAATATAAGAATTGGAATGGAGCTTCACTTCCATAAATGTATCTATTGAATCCCGATTGGGAATGAATGGGTGAACCATAGATGGTGGTAGAAAGTGTTCCCCACCAATGTTTGATTTGTCCACTGACCGGCATCATAGTTCCAAAATTTATCTGGTTCCAAGCAAAGTAGATCCCAACCAGAATAAGGATCGGAATAAAATAAGCCAGCGGTCTTCTCATCCATAAAAATATTGCTCGTATACTGTTAGCAGAAACGGGGGAATAATCCACCGTCTTTCTATAAACACGCCTGGTAATCCAGGCACGAATAGTAGTAGTGTAAATTAACCATCCAGCTGCAGATAATAAAACGATAGAGCGCGGTAAGTACGGAAGGATTTTAAGTTGATGCAAACCGAATGTTATTACAATGAGTACGCCGGCAGTCAATCCACCGGAGATTGCACCTGCAAGGAAAATATTTTTTCTGGGAACGGGAATCCGGGAAGGCGCGCTGAACATGCCAAATAACCAATTTGAAATGATCCCAACAATCCCGAGAATACCTATTGAAAGGATAATGGATTCTTCATAAGGAAATAAGGTGTAGTCTGTACGTATCGTTCCCATCAGGATCACAAGAGCCAAAGTTACTGTCAGATCGATCAACAATAAGCTTGCATCCGCTTTTCGGTCAAATGCAATCCAGATTCCCAATATGCCTGCTATGATGACCAAATCCAAACGGCTCAAGACCATTAAGGCTGCCAGCAATCCTATGAAAAAGTAAGGTCGAAGGTTAGTAGTGCGATTTTCCCATACATCCGTCACCTTGGACCAAAGAAGCACCAGAAGCAGGAATCCTAGAGCAGATTCCAATCCCCCAGAGAAAATGTTATTAAAGATAACTCTGGCAAAAACGAAGCATAGAGTCAAAATGAAAGATATCAGTTTGGGAAGATTTCTACGAATTACATGGTAAATCAAAACCGCAGATACTGCCTGCGCTATTCCAAATAAAACCACGATCACACGCAATGGTGTAATCAGATCTGTCTTAACAAAGCTGAAAATCACCAGACACAATATCATCCAAAGTGGATGGAACCCATTCGCGGGGTTTACTCCATCAAAAGTCACTCCATGTCCCGCAATGATATTTTGTGCTACTTTAAAATAATAAAAGCCGTCATCGCTGTCGTACCAATTCATGAGACTATTAGTTGGAGATAATGCAATATAACCACTGAGAAGAATGGCGCAGATTATCAGGATGATTTCTGGAAAATATCTTGTTAAGAATTTCTTCATATTAAGCTTCCCAGTCATTATTGGTCTCATAATTTAATTTTTGCAGCAATTCACCGGATACTTGTTTGAATAGTGCTGTAATCTCCGGAGAAAAATGTTTCTTCCAACCACCGGTTTTCCCCTGACGGAAGGTTGGCGATTTATGGGGCTTGATCATTTGTTGAAGGATATTTATTGCTTCTTCCGAAGAGCAAATCAGTCTAAAACCCCTGCTGATAGCGTGATCAACGATGATACCTATGGATCCTCTAGGATCTTCCATTAGGTCCTCATATTTCATAGTCAATACTTCGGGCGTCGATAGCCAATCCAGGAATGGGGAAAATCTTTCAGCAATATTTGGGAAAGGGGTAATACTGTCCGATCGACCTGTAATACTAGTGCGAAGACGCTCATCAAATGTTTTTAGAGTATTCACATAGTATTCGTGATGTACATGGTTGGGTTCAATGTCTGTAACATAATGAACATGTGAGACGACCACATCTCGCGGATCACGGAGTATGAAGAATCCGCACCACCGGGTTGAAGTGAAAAAATCCTTGATCTCAGGTCGAGCATGAAGATGCCCATAACCTATGTCGCCGGGTAAAAACTTATTGAGATCACGAACAATTTCCGAGTTGGAGCGCTCGCGTCCACTTGCGCCTTCGTACATTACAACCGCAGGTAAACCGCTGTTTACCGCTGCTCCGATATACTGAAACCCTTCCATGATCTGGGTTAATAAATGTGTTCCACTTTTGGGGAATGAATTAGCAAAAAGAACAGGTGAATCATTTAGACGAACTCCACTCATCACCTTTTGAAATCTTCTAAGGAGATGACGTTGCAGCTTTGCCTGATTGAGCAGATCACTCTTTATTGACATAGTTTTTACTTATCACCAATCCAGTGATTTTTCATAACCCAATCGAGTCAACAGATCCCCTGTCTTCTCTTTGAACAAATCGATGTTTCCGGAGGTAAAATGTTCTTTCCAATTTCCAGGCTGACCTTTCCTGAAGGTTCCTGATTTCGAAGGTTGATTAGCATCTTTCAGAATTTCTATTGCACGATCCTCACCAATCTCTGGTATAAATCCATGAATTTCCAGATGAGATAAGATTTTCTTAACGGATCCGATGCGGTCCAGAATCAAGTCTTCAAATCGTAGACTTAATATCTTATCTTCCCCAAGCCATCCGAAGTAATTTTCGTATTTCTGTAAGATTGGCGTGAGTTTGAGATCAGCTTGATTCACCCCATTGATCGCCGCATTGATCCTTTCTTCTATGGAATTAAGGACTTCATTATAGTATTTGTGCATTTGGTGGCCCGCATGCATATCCGTGGCGTAAAATACATGCGAAACGATCATGTCCCGCGGATCGCGGTAAACAAAAAATGATGCACACCGTTTAGCGGACAATGCTCTGGTATAGTCAGCTGAGGCAGGTAAATAACAATATGTGATATCTCCACTTTTTAATGCGGAGATCTTTTTTAGAATTTTATCTGCAGATAAGATTTTGTTTTCTTCGTCCCGGTTGAGTGGTGGAAAGCCAGGATCGATAAATGGTCCGATCTTCGCCAGTCCTTCGAGTATCTGGATGATCAAATGGGAACCTGATTTCGGCATGGAATTTCCGACTACTACGGGCATCCGAGATAGCAATGAGGATCCCCAGCGGAGAGCAGTCTGCGCCCTACGCAAAGAATAGCGGATTTCTTTTGCTTGATGTTTTAACTCAGACTGAAGCTTCATGATTCCTGGTTCTCAAAAGGCTTGTTCTGGGTGATCCCTTCAACAAGGATCTTCATTGTTTTCGAATTCTTCATTCTCAGTTCCGCCAGGTATTTAAATTTCAAAGTAACCAATCCTGGCCGTTCTGTCTCTTCCAGGTAATCTCCAAATGGGATTGCTGTCCTGAAAAGTTGATAATACAAGAACTTGCGGGCGTTGATCCGGTATTCATCCGAATGAATCAATTCTGCTGCAAATAATAATTCGGATAGTTTAGTAAAATAAGCCGTTTTTGAGGATGGATAGAATACTGTTGGGTAACGTGTATATCGTGCTTGCCCCGCTGCGAGAACAGGTATTCCCATAATGGATGCCTCAAGACCAATGCTGGAATTGTACACCATGACGAATTTCGATTTTTGGATCAATTCATATGAGCTTAGATACTCGAGAGCATCAACATAGTGGACATTCAAGTGCTCATTAATGTTTCTGGTTTTTACCCATTCCCGAACAGTCTCACGGCTTTGTTTGGCCGAACCTGGTCGTAACTCATCAGGGTGCGCCCGGATGACAAATAATGTATCAGGATGTCCCTTAAAAACCGGAATCAACTCGTCCAGCCAGGTAAACATATCTTCAAACAACGTGTTGGAATGGTGTTGACTGGTATCGAAAATCACATTGGTAAAAATGGGTACAGTTTGTTTGAAGCTGGCCATTTTTCGCAATAAAGATTCATCCAACGGTTTCATTCCATGCCAGAATTGAATCCCTGCCATCTTGAAATTTCCCTGGAACCGTTTGCTCAGGTATTCATCCAATTTTTCATTTTGGATTTCAGACAGCTTGAAGGATTCGGGAATATCAATTGGATAGGCTGTTGCCTCGCCATCAGTAAAGAACGCGGTGAAAGGTAGCATTCCTACTTCATGGGAAATTACCCGGATGCCACGTCGAAGGGCAACGAATCTTGCTACCGCTTCCGGGAAGAACTGCCCATTGAAGACAACAACCGCTTGCGGTTTTTTATCGTCAAGAACCTTAGAAAACTCCCTGGATACATTAAGCGCTGAGAGGAGAAATTCACGGTATAAGAATCTGGTTGAGTCATCATCGATCAGGTGATGCCTGCGCAGTTCCCATCTTATTGCAGGGAGAACAATTCGACCGAGAGGTAAATTGTCATATTCCACATTCATTAAATCGTTCACACTCTTTTCCGATAAGCTTGACCTCAGTTCCTTATCATCGGTATAGCCGAAATACCGGGCATGGGCTTGTTCATATTCGATCTCTGAATGTCGAATGCAGATAGCACATGGGGTGGGTTGACTGACTTCATCACGGTTGGTTCCCAAAACACAACGAGTCATCCCCGATCGACACACAAAATGGACAGCCGGAATACCGTTTACCCGCAATCCCCAGGCGGTCAGCAGGGAGAAGGCTGCATTAAGGGATAAACCGCCAATACGGCTGGATGCATTGAAAAAGAGAACCGGAGCCGTATCGCCAAATGGTTTGCTATTATTGCGGACCTGCCTAGCCATGTCTTTCAGGTGAGAATCTAACTTCATCCTTTTCAGGCTGGATTGAAATCGTTTCCAAAATGACGATAGTACTGACAACTCACCCATTTACTGGTTTCCTCTACTGGCAGATTCTTGGATCTTTCGTGTTTTCAAAGTCGAATGGAGCTTTATCGGCTGATGCCAGATTTCTGTCATCCAGGTAAGGCAGCGATTCATTGAAGTACTCATTTAAGATCAGACGGAAGGTATTTACAGGCGTTATAGTTTGAGCGACAGTTTCAGACTCTACGCCCGGGAGGTAATATGCGTTCAAAATGAACGAACGCTTGGGGTCCACTCCATGATCACCTTGAATAATTATGATTGGCGGAGTTGTTGAGTTACGGATCAATTTCTTCAAGATTGGAATTAAACGCATATTAATATAATCCAGCTGTTGTTGATACCCTCGGATGTACGATTTGTGGTCTTCCTGTGGGTGACCGATATCCTGACCGGCAGGAAAAGCCAGATCCACGCCTTCAGCGCTAAACACAAACGGAGGATGAGGAATCAAAACATGAGCATAAACAAATTTCGGGCTTGTTTCCATGGTTAACTCGGGGAAGTTTTTCCAGTAAATATAACTCGCGCAGAACATGAATGCGGCGGGTATCTAGGGCATCGTTTACCGATGAGAAGAATTTAGTTTGTGCATCTGCCAGTGCGGAAACCATGGTTGTGCGGATCAGCATCGATTCGAAAGGATTCAACTGTAATTGACCTGATAGTCCAAGCTCATTGTATGATGGAGCCAGAAATTGGTCAGCATCCCGAATCTCAGTAAAGGTAAAACCGGTTTCAAAATTGATGAATTGATAACCCAAATTTTCGAATATTTTACGAACCGCGGATTGATGGATCAACGATGGCAGTCCGGACCGGTCTGTACTACCAGCATGATACTGGCTTCCAAGGGTATCCAGGTAATTCATGTTGAACGAGGATGCCAAAGATAATTCAGTCATGTTGTAATTGGACATACTGCACTTGGTTACCACAAATCCTAATTTGTCCAATTGTTTCAGAAATGGCGTGTTGTCGTAATGGTAGCTGTCCAGCAGAATATCGTCGCGGCCGTACATATCCAAAATTATGTAGTAAATATCCGGTTTTACGACTGTTCCATCCACCATATTCTGGGTGATCTGTTCAATTGATTTTTGATTTGCTGTGGAATTAATCTTTGTCATTACCGCATTCGATGCCAACTGAACCAGCGGTAAGATGATGAGGATGACACTGCCAATTCCTAAAGTTATATTCAATCCAAAAAGATTTCTCTTGGAGTTTGATAATCTCCAGATGAGATAACCGGTAACAGCTAAATACAAAGGGAACAGATAGCGGTGACGACCTAACTCACCATTTAGAACGGATGTGTCTCCCAACACCGAATACACTTGCCCATAGGTCATGAAAGCAAACAGAGAAATAAAAGAGGCGATGGCGGCTTTTTGGCGGTTCTTCCAGATAATCCGTGCGAGAATAACAACAAAAACACCCATGAGTAGAAAGACAACCATCGATCTTATGGTTTCTACAGGGCGTATTTGAAGGATGTTATTTGCCAGTAAAGCCAGCGGTGGATAAAGCGCTAACAGTAATGGATAGATTTGCTCTACCCACCGGGCTGATTTCTCTTGCATCTATTTTCTTTCTAATAGATAAAGGAATCGCTTTGATCCCGGAATAGGCTCTTTCATTTTAATCCGGAATACTTCCCCGAAAGCCCGCTCGAAACCTTCCGGATTGTAATCCGGGAAGATATCGAGTCTGGTGGAAAGGAGCCGCTGAACCTGAGAGTCTTCCTTTGGAACAAATTCTATGATCAAATACTTTCCCGCACTGGCAAAGAAATTAGCCAATGAGGAAAATGGGACATTGTTGGAGATAGCCAGATGGTGGATAATAGCCAAAGCCATCACACAATCCACCGGACCGCGCTCGAGAAAGGACATCCGCTCGCCATTGTTCCACCCAATGCTGGGGCTGGGATTGGTTAAATCAAGGACCAGAGGAAGAAGATGTTCTTCTTTTTTCGCGCGTACTTCCATCCAAGCCTGTTCAACTGCCAAAGGATCGATGTCGAAAGCAGTTGTGAAGATGCCAGCATCGGAAGCCATTCTGGAGAAGAATCCAGTGTTAGCACCCAGGTCCCAAACCTTTAATGGTTTTATTGCCTGAATGAATTTTCCGACCAACTCTTTCTTTTCCAACAGAGAACCTTCTGTGTAATTGGTCGCATTGTAGTAATCACCCCATTCAGTCTTGACGCCTTTGAGGGAAAGCTTCCTTGTTGTAGATTCAAGTGAATCCATGATCCCAAGGAAGCCGATACGATTAACTTGTCCCTTATTCTTCTGTTTGGCGCTAGTATCATCAGCATATTTCATCTGACTGGCTGCATGAGTATGGATATGGATATTCAACCCTAGAAGATCCATCTTGGTGCTGCCCGGCAAAAGTCTGCTGGCCAGATCAAGGGGAATACCATCTATATACACTCGCATTAATTGCGATAACCGGATATCAGTATGCGCCATCAGGGCAAGAGGAGCTAAAAAGTGTTGGCAAAACTGCCGGTATGCCACCCAAGGTTCACCTTCGCGATATGGTTCAAAAGAGAGTGTATCAATAAAAACTGCTTTGCCTTTATAAAATTGGATGTTATAAGCTGACGCATCCTTGAGGGCAAAACCTTTTTCAAAGGCTATCTTTTGGATCTGGAGAGTCGCTAATGCAGCGTCTTGATATTGACTAAAACTCCACTCATAAGGATAGGAAATGAGGGGAATCTCGACTGGTTTCAAGATCTTGTAGGCAAGATCCTTTTCTGCGGGTGTGATATCGACTTCTTCCGCCGGAATCAACAGACCTTTTTTAGTTAAGGAATCAAGCAATCCAGAAGATAGGAGTTTGTCGTAATCTTCAGAGTAATGCTTGTTTACCTGACGATAAAGTACGTTGTCTTTGCGGAACATAAATCCGCTAGGATCTCTAAAAGAAGAAGATAGTTTATTGGGGCTGCTCATCCTTGGGTTCTTCCTGTTTTTCGGGTTTTTTACCGCCGAACAAAACGATAAAGAAATTTTTGATCTGTCGCCAAAAAGCCTTAATCACAAATGCGCTACCCAGAAGTGCAGCGATCAGCAGTTGGATCAGGTAACTTCCTGAACCGGGATCAAGGTAAGCTAAGATTAAAGCAGAAGTGTTTAGTACGGGATGCATTTTTTCCTCCAGAAATTATTGATACCTGCGCAATTTTTGCAGCGAAGGCTTTTCAGAATCATAGACTTTTTTTACACCGTCACCTAGAGATTTCTCAGTGACGCGGATGTACTTTACCAATCTTTCGATACCACCTGGTTCCACAGAAGCAGCCTGGTCACTTCCCCACATCGCGCGGTCAAGGGTGATATGTCTTTCGATAAGGGATGCTCCCAGGGCAACCGCGACCACCGAGGGAATCAATCCAACCTCATGACCAGAATAGCCGACAGGAACGGGGAATTCGTTTTTCAAAGATTGGATCACATTAAGATTCAACTGCTCTGGTTCGCATGGATATGCACTGGTGGTGTGCGTCAGCATAAGTTTTTCTGTACCTACAACATTTACCGCTGCGTGGATCTGTTCGATAGTGGACATCCCTGTGGATAAGATGATCGGTTTTCCGGTCGATTTTACCTTGCGTAGCAGATCATGGTCGGTAAGTTGTGCTGATGGAATCTTGTAACAAATGGTATTGAACTCCTCCATGAAATCAACTGAAGGGATATCCCAAACCGATGAGAACCAGGTTATACCTTTTTCCTTACAGAATCTGTCAATTTCCTTGTACTGATCAACATCAAATTCCACTCTGTAACGATAATCCAAATAGGAAATATAACCCCAAGGTGTTTCACGCATCTGGGTACGCTGTTCGGGAGGAACGCACAATTCCGGAGTGCGTTTCTGGAACTTGACTGCATCCATACCGTTTTTTGCTGCGGCATCGATCATCATTTTTGCGATTTCCAGATCTCCGTTATGGTTGATACCGATCTCGGCTACCAGATAGGTGGGGTAACCATCACCGATCGTCTTTGTACCGATTTGTATTATTCGATTTGTCATGGTGCTAATTGTACCGTCTCTTTCAATTTTTATTGAAGATAAGCTGGATTACATTTGTTTTTTGAACCTATGATGGGTTTTAAACTCTCCAAAGTTGAATGAGTTGTATAAAAAGCCTCGTCAGAGAGCTTTTCCAATGGGACTCCAAATAGATCTGAGAAGATGATTCTGAAAGAATTTACCGGCGAAATCGTCTCATACAAGTTCCCTTTCCCGGACGGTAAATAATAAGCATTCAATATATAACTGCGTCCCCATTTGGAGGTCACGAAGCGGGAAGCGCCATGATCTCCCTGGATGATAATGATGGGTGGATTCTCGGATTCGTTCAGAATGTGGTCCACCATCTCGATCATCCTTTGATTGAGATATTCCACCTGTTTTACATAACCATCCTTATATGCATAGGCATCTTTGGATTCTGGGTCATCATTCAATGTAAAGGGTGAATTTCGGATCACGAACTCGCCATTCTTGCCAAAAACGAATGGACTGTGCGGCGCAAGTAAATGAGCAAAAACGAATTTGGGTGAATCCTTTCCTGCCATGCTGTCTAGGTTATCCATGATATTTAACATCCTGGATCGATGCTGCATGTAAGTGGTATCCAAAGCCATACGTACTGAAGAGAATAATAAAAGGCGAGTATCATAAACCAACTTCATCATAGTTGTGCTGAGCAGCATACTCTCATATGGATTGATCAGGGAACTGGATGAATTACTCGAGAAGTAACGATCTGCATTTTTCCATTCGCTAATCCCATAACCGGTTTCAAAACCTATGATTCTATATCCTGCCTCTTTAAAACTTTCTCGAACTGTATTATTTTTTACCCATTCTTCGAGCAGAAACTCATCAGCAGCGTCTGACTTTGAGGTACCCAGGTTTTGCGGATATTCCATATTTAAGGAGGCGGCCATCGATAGATCAGTAATGGTGAAATTAGTTTGGCTGTTTGTTGCAACATAGAATCCGCGTTCTGTGAGTCTTTCCAGAAACGGTTGATTATTATAACCAAAGCATTCTTCTAATACATCCGCTCGTGTATAAGAATCCAGAATGATGTAATACACGTCTGGCCAGTAGCCTAACGCCGGTTGTTTCAAAACTGGGACTGCGTAGTTTCGGTGATTCTGAGCCTGAGAATAGTCATTCGTAACAATTTGCGACGCTTGTTTTTGATATGTAATGATCGAATAAATAGGTAAGACTAGCAACGCCATCGAAATAATATTCAAAGGCAAGAAAATTGATTTGGGATTGAATTTTGCTCTGAGAATTATGATAGTAATCAATAATAAGAATGACAGTACAAAGATCATGAAATAACGTTGTCTTCCGATATTGAGATTGCCAATCATCCAACCGGATATGCGCGTATGGATATGACCATAAACAAAGAAAAAACCATGATAAATCACTGCCAGAATAGCGGCTTTATTCCAATCACGAGTGACCAAACCAAAGAGAATAAAAACCAGACTGATCAACAGGAGGGATACAATGATCGATCGTACCGTATCTGATCCCGGAACGAATCGAATATTATTCGCCCATAGGGTAAATACTGGATAAAGGGCAAAGAATATCAGATAGAACGGGCTGTGCCAGATAGGTTTCATGTATAAACAACGGTTAAGTCAACTGCCGTGGTATTTCTCCAGGAGCATATCGCAGACTTCACGAACAGCCCCATGACCACCACGACGGGTTAAGACAAGATCTGCTGCTTGAACAACACTAGGTTCAGCATCGCTCGGAGCGATTGCAAAGCCGACAATCGGGAAGCATTCCAAATCGTTCACATCGTTACCGAGATAAACCACTTCATCTGGTCGAATACCCTTTTCTTTCAGCAAGTTCGAGAGTGCGGATGCTTTTTGATTGATGCCCTGAAGAACTGGAATGTTCATTTTTCGGCAGCGGGCGGTAACCACGGGATTGGTTTCCATAGAAATCACCATCGGCTCAATACCAGTTTTTCCACGCAAAATCGCCAAACCCAGACTATCTGAACGGTAAGCTGCGACAGCTTCCTTGCCATTTTCGTCCACCCAGACCCTGTTATCGGTCAATACTCCATCAAAATCCATGATGACCATTTTAACAACTTTCGGAAATGGTCGAGGTGGTTTTCCTGGCATCACCATATCCAACTGGCTGTTCCAGACAAGCCACTCCGCACGGGACCAATCTCGGGGATTGTCAATATCAACAGTGAACGCAGGGTCGATCATATAAGGCAGAATTACTTCGCCTGACATCGATCCCTTATCCAATATCGTGGATGTCCGGATCACATCGATATGACCAGTCTGCCAGAAAACAGGAGGTAGATTTTGCCGTGGAGCATTATAAGGTTCGGCGATCCCATCCACTTTCAGAAGGGGAGAAAGGTGTTGTTCTCCAGTGATCTGCCACATTTTATATGGATTTTGACCTGCAGGCACGACTCCCCTGACTGAGTCTGCTTCAGGATGATCGATCATTAATTGGACCGCTTCATCCACCAACCTGGATGGTCTGATCGGCGAAGTTGGCCGTAATTGGACGACAAAATCCGGAATATAATTTTCCTTTTCCATTAACCATTTAAGTGCATGTTCGAAAACCGGCAAATCAACTGTCAGGTCTTGTGCAAATTCTGCGGGACGCAGGAATGGCGCTTCGGCACCGTATGTCTTACCCACTTCAGCGATTTCGGGATCATCCGTAGAAAGGATCACACGGTTGACGAGTTGAGATTTCATTGCAGCAGCTATGCTCCAAGCAATAAGTGGATTCCCGGCAAAGTTACGAATATTTTTTCGCGGAATACCTTTGGATCCTCCACGTGCCTGGACAATGGCTAGTATTTTTGCTTGTTCTACCATGCAGTCCATCCTCCATCTACGACCAGATTGCTACCAGTCATATAAGATGAAGCCTCTGATGCCAGGAATAATAATGCACCATTCATCTCATCTTTTTCTGCCATACGGCCAAGAACTGCTCTGGCAGAATAATTTTGAACAAATAGATCATCGTGATTATTGAACACCCCACCGGGCGTTAGTGCATTTGCGCGGATCTTTGTCCCTGCATAATAGGTTGCCAGATAACGGGTCAAGCCTAATACTCCCGCTTTGGTTACAGAATAAAAGGCGGGTTTGGTTCGAACGGCTTCACCGGGTCTAATGTATATCCGTTGATCGGGACCTACCAAACCATAGGTTGAGCAGATATTGATAATGCTGCCGGATTGCTTTTTGACCATTTCACGCGCTGCTGCCTGACAACATAGGAACATACCGGTCAGATTCACATCGACTGCCTGTTTCCAGGCTTCCAATGGAAATTCTTCGAAGGTATTTGCGTTTTTCCCTTCATTATCCGAATCAAACTTGGGATCCATGGCAGCACTGGTCACCAGAACATCGACAGAACCAAACAGGTCTACTGCACAATCCACCATGGCGGTCACAGAATGCGGATCAGTGATATCCACCCGGGCAAATCCAGCATCGAATCCCGAGGTACGCAGTTCTGCCGCATACTTTTCGGCAGCATTCCCGTTGATGTCTGCAACTAAAACGCTCGCGCCGGCTTCCGCCAGGGTGCGGCAAAATTCCTTGCCTAGAAGCCCTGTTCCCCCGGTGACAATGGTTCCTCTTCCTCTGAGGTCAAATTTCTGCATGATCCCGGTCATTTCATTACCTTTAGTATTGTTTTGTATCAAGTGAAGCGGATTAAACATCCGCTTCACTTTTTGAAAATTTTCTATTCGACGACAGTGCCATCAGCAAGCAAGAAACCCTTTTCAACCAAATGTTTCACGATCAAGCGGGCGTTTTCTTCTGGTGTGACACCAACGGTTTTCAGTGTGATCTCAGGGTTGATGGGTGCTTCATATGGATCGTCCACACCAGTGAAACCTTTCAGTTCCCCGCGGCGGGCTTTTGCATACAATCCCTTGATATCCCGCGATTCACAGACTTCTATCGGGGTATCCATAAATACTTCAACGAATTGTTCGCTTCCAACCATGGTACGGCATTCATCACGAGTGGCGCGGTACGGAGAAATTGCAGCACAGATTACTGTACCTTTATGCCGGACCAATTCGCCGGCAACAAAGCCGATGCGGAGAATATTGGTATCGCGATCTTCCTTGCTGAATCCCAAACCTTTGGATAGATGGGTACGAATGACATCGCCATCCAATTGGGTGATCTGCTTACCGTGTTCGAGCAAGAGAGTGGTCAGAACTTCAGCGGTTGCCGTCTTACCAGCTCCTGAGAGTCCGGTGAACCAAATGCAGAATCCCATATTATGACGCGGGGGATACATTTGCCGTAGGATGCGGGCTGTCTCAGGACGAGTGAACCATTCTGGAAGGAGTTTACCCTTTGCCAGATAGTCATCACGTACCTGTGTGCCAGAGATATTCAAGGTTTTGGCACCAGCAGGAACTTTGTCTCCTTCGACATATTCATCGGTATCGGGTAGATAGACCAACTCGTAGAAAGGTACTGCCTTCATCTGTAGCTCAGATGAGTATTTGTCGAATATTTCCTGGGCATCATATGGGCCATAGAAAGGTTTCCCCGTGCTGTCATTCCCTGGTCCAGCATGGTCACGCCCGATGATGAAGTGATTGGCGCCGTAATTACGGCGGATGATACCGTGGAGTAAGGCTTCCTTTGGTCCAGCCATGCGCATTGCCAAAGGCAGAAGACTGAGCATGGTTTTACTTCCGTCGTAGTATTTTTCCACCAGCGCTTTATAAATACGAACGCGTGTGTAATGGTCCACATCACCGGGTTTGGTCATACCAACAACCGGATGAATGAGCAGACTTCCACCAATTGCTGCGGCTGCGCGTTTTGTCAGTTCTTCATGGATTCGATGGAGCGGATTGCGGGTCTGGAAAGCAACCACATTCTGATTACCCATTTTCTCAAGTTCTGCCCGTACTTCTGCAGGTGTGTTTCGAATATCCTTGAAGTCATAGTATGTTGGCAGATTAATGACCTTCAATTCACCTGATATGCATAGATTGCCCCAGCGGACCATCTCTGAAACCATGGGATGTTTTGAGTCATTGGTCCCATATGCTAAACGGGCTTCCTTTTCTTTGTCGTACGGAAAAGCTTCTTCAATCTTCATTACTGCGATGAGGTTGTTCTGAACATCGCGGATGGCAACTTCTTCACCGAGTGAGGCATAATATTCTTTATCGACGGTCAAAGTGATCGGCAATGGAAATAGGGTTCCATCTGTAAGCCGCATTTCTTCCAATACACGTTCATAATCCTTGTGACCCATGAACCTGTCTAGCGGAGAGAATGCGCCGGTAGCTATCATTTCCAGATCGCATAATGAGCGTGGGGAAATTTTGATGGATGGTAAATGGGTTGCCTTTTCGATGAGAACCTGGCGTTCGTTTCCACGCACTACCAGATCAACCAGTTTGCCGCCATATGGGGCAATGATGTTCGCCTTTGTCATTTAACTAGCTCCTTATCATAATTATTGTTACTTTACCTGCAGGTTTACCCTGTTTGGTAGAGAAAAATTCATCCAATCGGTAACCGATTGATTATACCCTATCGATATTTCGAGTATTTTCTTACAAATTTTCACCCGCATGGAACCAGAATTCTCTAATGTGATTCTCATCCTGTCATCAAAATTCGATCAACTTTCCTGTGGATGCTGAAATTCCTACAGCCTGTGTGATCGCTAGGGCTCTGATGCCATCATCCAATGTACATGGAGAAGTTTCCCCGAAACGAACCATTTTCAAGAAGGATTTCATCTCTTCAATGAATAACCAGTTGCGTTCAAACCCAGCAGGTGGATCGTACTGGTTCCAGTTATCAGTTTCAACCAGATAGCACTGTAACTGCGCGGTGGCATTTTCCCAAAGAATGCGTCCTTTCGTGCAAGTGATCTCTATCGTGTGTGATCCGGGGCGTTGAAGATAATCGAGGTGAACTGACCCTGTAGCACCTTTTGTAAATTTCAAACCGACATCCGCAACCGAATCCACATTCAATCCAATGTCAGGAGCATTTTGAGTAAATGCCCAAAGTTTCTCAACTTCATCGGTAAACAGCCATCGCAAATAATCGAAAGGATGGCACAAGGTGAGTGTCACACCTCCACCCAGATCCGAACGGGCTGCATAACTCTTCCTGTAATCCTCCCAGGGGTGCCAATTGGGCAGGTACTCACCCCAATTCACGCGGAATGTTACAACTTCGCCAAGCTCACCTTTGGTTATCAATTCTTTGATGATTTGCAATGTTGGGTGGAATCTGAATTGAAATCCAACAAGTATCCTGGTGCCGGTTCTTCTAGCAGCTCGTTTTAAATCATCTACCCTATCGAATGAATGCGAAACAGGTTTTTCGAGTAATAAGTGAATTCCTCGTTCAGCAGCCGGGATGGCTATATCCAGGTGTAATGCGGATGGATTGGACACTACTACTGCATCCGGGTGCAGGTCAAGCGCGTCCTCGATCCGGGTGACAACCTGAAAACCTGCCAGTTCATCATCCGGAAGTGTAGCTAACTTGGAACGGAGCAGAATAATATCCTTTTCACCAAGCGAAACCAGGTTACGCAGATGTCTTCGTCCGATGGATCCAAGCCCGGCAATGACAGTCTTCATTTCACCATTCCTTATCTTTCTCGTATCCCCAGGCTATCAACAGATCTCCTGCGATTTCTTTAAATATTTGTTTATCGCGTTTAGTAAAAAGTTTTTGCCAGCTACCCTGCTGTCCTTTTGGAATTAGTCGGGCAATATCGCCACTCTTTTCTGCCTGCCAATCTGCGTCAGGGTTTGCAGTCATCTCTGCATTGACCATATCGAATGAACTTGTCGGGATATCTGATACTCCTAGAAAATTCCACAACCGTTTCATCTCATCCAACGGATTGGCCATCAAATCTTCATACCGAAGGTGAATAAACCTATCACCGTACAATCGCTTCCCTTCCTCTTCGGTTTCATTCACATTACGTACCCATGAGGTTGTGATAGACCGGATCTCTTTTTCTGTGAAAATGGATTTCTCCCCATTTAAATACGGAAGTGGATCACGGACAAATTCGTCCCGGATATGCCGGTCATCAGCAGCCATACGATCCTGTCTGTCTACAAACCCCTGAAATCGGTGAGAAAGAGATGTATCACGGCCATCGCGGACGATATTGATCAAGTAAGCGTCCGGATAAACCAAGGCAACATTTTGGACAGCTTCACCATGAAAGACAGAAGATGGGCTTTTATCACCAACGATACGCTTGCCTGCTTTCATCGCATCACGTTCGAGGATCATATCCGCAGCAGCACGCATCACCAGCGGTGAGAGGTCTCTCCATGATTCCAGCGATTGCTGGGATTGGAAAGCCACTTACCCACTTCAACATCGGAGACAAGCGACTTCAGCATTGGAGAACGGGTAAAAAAGTGAGCCTGCCAATTGCAGTGAACTTCAGGATGTAATCTGATCAAACGCGCTAACAAGGTTGTTCCTGAACGGGCGTGTCCGAATATAAAGAATTTATCGCGGTTAAAGAATGCTTTCGCTTCCGCAACTTCTTCAGCAGTAATACCGGGAATATCAGTCCGGTACTCCTTTGAATTGGTTTTACCTTTCAGAATTAAAACCGCAGCATTTTTTATTCTAGTTGTTAATCCGTCAACCATGCCTGCTCCATCATGAGTTGATCACACGGAATAACCATCGGTAAATTTTCCGTAGTATTCCGTTAATCAATGGTATTTTTGTGAGTTTCGAACCGTACCGTATGTGGTTATTCCCACCTGGATGTGTTGAATATCGATACCGAATTGCCGTGCTGTCTCTGAATTTTCTACGCTGATTACATTTCCCAATAAACGAGTTACCGGCTCTGTGGTGTTCAAACGGAGATATCCCATTTGGTCGTAGCTCTCATCCAACTCGCGCATTTTTCCCATCAAATTGCCAGACCATTCGTCCGGAAGAGTTTTTATCAGTGCATCCTTATATGTCACAAACTGATGATGTCCGGCTGAAGCAAGCGCTTGGACACCATTGTAGGTAAAACGGGTATCCTGAAATCCTGCGATCTCCTGATCATATGCATCCCTGGATCTGCCCATGTTTTCGCAATAATGGGATTCCCAGTGCTTATCCCAAAGAATTCCGTGTTCGGTGTTGACTCCAGGTTGCCCTTCCAAAGCGAGAGTGGATTTCACACTCCAATTGAGTTGTGAGCGGATGTAGAAACCAGTCACCATGCCTACTTTTGGGTAAGTGCGAAGGATCTGCAAATGAGTATCCAGCCAGCCTGGAAGGAATAAGACATCATCATCTGTATAGGCGATGATCTGTCCTGGCGCAGAATGCGAGATCATCTTCAGCGCATCGATCTTGCCGATATTCCGGCTGGAGAGTAATAGATACTGAATCCGGTTGAATTCGTAACATTCCCGAAGATAATCCACAACCTTCTGAGAGCTCGAGTTATCAAAAACCAGAATATCACAGGATGGAGAGGTATTCGTAATTAAACTCTCAATACATGCTTTTAGTACATCCAAACGGTGCTCGAAATACCCATCATCATTCGGAACATGAGTGAGGACAGCAATGGTGACTTCAGTGGGAGAGAAACCGGAATTCTGGTTCCGGGAGGGATTCATACCGATTCTGGGCATAATCGCCTGAGCGCTGACTATCTTCGCCTTCCTCCTCATCTGATTTTGGTTTCTTTATTCCCAATCATTCGCCACCCCGGGAGTTTGTGCCTAAGAAATTTTGCCGGATGGGTGAGATAGAAGAAAAAATTCATCCAAAAAATACTGGTCGAATGAAGCACAGGGAGAATCTCAAATTCGCTGAATTAACTTTTTCCAGGTGAGTGGATATGGTTTCACGTCCCCATTTTCCACTATCCGGTTTGCATCCAAAAGTGTAAAAATCCGACGCTTTCCGCCAGCCAATCGCAGGTTTTCGTCAGATTCGGGTAATGTGTAATGAATGATCCCACCAGGTAGGTGACTGTAATCGTGCTGCTGATGGATGATGGTGATGTCATAAGTCGCATCAATGACTTTCATACCTTGTTTTCGCGCAGAATATATCACCCAATTATCCCAACCCGCGCGACCGATTGCGAAATCAGGCATATCTAAAAATTTTTGCCTTGTAAAAATAAAATAATCAGATCCTTTCGATTTATGAAGCTTTCCACTTGAATGGATTTCACCTTGAAGCATCTCTACCCATCCAATTGAAAAATCAATCGGAGATGTGATCGATACATCCCAGCGTCTTCCCATGATAAGGAAATCTATGGAATTATCCAGGATGGAAATTATTTTCTCGATGAAACCGGGCAGTAGAATGATATCTGCATTGATCAAACACAGGACTGGCGTGGAGGATTCTTCGCGAACAGCATTAAGCATGGCATTGATGAGCGGAGTGCCTTCGTTGTTCTTCCTGACTGTCTTAATATGTTTAATTCCATTTTCTGTGGCAAATTCGGCCAAACCTTTCTCATCACCCAAAAGAATGATCTCCACACATTCACCCAGCTTTTTCCATGACAAAATTGCATTACGCTGGATCAGCGCAACATGCGGATTAGTAAACGGTTTGGGAGCGGAAAATATCGTTAACAGGCTCACCGAACATCACTCCTGTGGTCCGTTTCACGATAATCCTTGTGCTTTACATCTGCATTGATCTCATTGAGCTCAGGATGAGCTTGAACGATTTTCAAGACATCCAACCAGGATGTAGAACCATTTTCACCCATATACTCCACGATCTTACGTATGGCATTCAAGTCTGCTTCGGTATCCACTGTCCAACGGAAATTCCCATAATCATGTGTATACTCACCAACGATCACTTTGAACCGACCCGGCTCCTCGTATAAATAAGGCATGACGTGCTCGCGTTGATGAGTTTGGGTGGCTTCCCGCCAGGCTTGCTCCAATGCCTGGATCGAACAGGCTTCCACATCCAATCCAATGGGAAAAGTCCTTCTCCAGGGGGGTGGCAGACGGGTAGATGCGTAATCCCATGGCATATCTGATACTGATTTTCTCGCTTCAGACTGAGGAATCCATTTGGCGGAGATTCCATCACTACCTGACAAGACCTGAACAGTTTCATCGATCAATGTTGGATCAATGAGAGGACAATCCGATGTGATACGTACGATGACATCCGCTTTGGAGAATTGAGCTGCTTGATGATACCGATCGAGTACATCATGCAGCGACCCGCGGACGCAGATCGTTCCAAGCCTATCGCATAAATTTGCGATCGGGTCTTCATCGTCACCATCGGTGGTTGCGACTACTACTTCATCCACAAGATAAGCCATCCGGACTCGTTCGATCACATGTTCAAGCATGGATTTGCCTGCAATTGGCATCATCACTTTTTCAGGAAGGCGAGCGGATTTCATCCGTGCCTGGATGATTCCAACCACATTTAGACCAAGCACACTCATAAATTCCCTGCCTGCCGGTGCATCACCTGGACATAACCATCTTGCATACGCTGTTGATTGGTCTTCCAATTGGCGAATTGTTCTGCTTTATGTCGAGATTTTAAGCTCATCACTGCTTGTTCCACCCGGGATTGGCTGGCTTTGACCATGATCTCAGCTAATTTCTGTTCATTTCCATCCGGGAATAGCCATCCTTGCTCTCCAGGCGACACCCATTCCAGATTTCCTGCAATATCCGAAACAATGACGGATAGACCGCTCGCTAAGGCTTCCATTAAAGAAACTGAGGATCCATCGGTATGAGAAGCACTGATATAACAATCCGCCGCATGGTAGAAATCTGGTAGAGAAGCAAAATTAACTTGTCCAGGTAGATAGACCCGGTCCAGAATATTCGCTTCTGAGAAAATTTGATGCAATACACCGGATTGTGATCCGCTGCCGGCTAAGATTAATCGAATTTTTCGATTCTGGCTGGCTGCGATCACAAATGCTTTTGCGACAACATCCACCCCATATTGAGGTTCCCATGAACGATTACAAAGAAAACAGAATGCATCCTTCCAGCCGAGTTGCTCAGATATGGTGTTGTTTTCACCCGGTTTGAAATGATCAAGATCCACACCCCACGGAAAATATGTGGAATACTTTAGGTCATACCCATACTGGTTCGCCTTGTTCAGGACTGCTTTACAATCACCAAATAACCAATCGGATTTACTTAGGACACTACGAGTGACCCACCTCGACCAGGCGGAACGGTCTGCGTGCTGCATAAGATCAAATCCCCAAGACATACTCACCAGAGGATCGAAATCCGCTTAATGCTGAAATGAATCCGACGGATTGAATTGGCCCTGCATGCAAGAGATCAGGTTTGACTTCTTGAAGCACTTTCTTCAAACTCAGCACATAGGACACAGATGTCCAGGGGTTGAACCGCGTTCCTGTACCTTTCCATGGTATTTCAATAACACCATCCGGTACATTCCGCATTTCAAGTTTTCGTCCAGCGTCCTCGAGACGCAAGTAATAGGTTTCATTACCGG
>CAWHEB010000005.1:0-307864 GCA_963828285.1 uncultured Chloroflexia bacterium | reverse complement strand
AGGATTATCCTGACATGGCAAATTATCTTCTAGTCGCCGTGACCGAAACCAATACAAAAGAAGAGATTGATCTTTTGTGCGAAGTTCTAGCTGAGGTGCGTCATGACTGAGCCAACCATTTATGAGATCTCATCGGTCGGTCGTCAGGGTGTTCGGTTTCCCGAGTCGGACGTTCCGTTAACCCCTGTTCCCACTGAGTTGCTACGCGCTGAATTACCACTACCAGAAGTATCCGAAATGGATGTCGTCAGGCATTTTACCAATTTATCCAAGCTGAATTACAGCATTGATGGCGGATTCTATCCTCTAGGATCTTGCACGATGAAGTATAACCCCAAGATCAATGAAGCCGCTGCGCGCATACCGGGATTTGCCGCTTCTCATCCTTTACAGCCTATCGAGACAGTTCAGGGCAACCTGATGATGATGTACAATCTGCAAGAGATTCTAAAAAGAGATTAGCGGATTTGAAGGAGTTACCCTTCAACCTGCCGCCGGCGCTCAAGGCGAATTAACCGGTGTGTTGATCATGCGGGCATATCATGTCTCCCGTAAGGACACCAAGCGGAACAAGATTCTCATCCCTGATTCAGCCCATGGTACCAACCCTGCTACCAGCAGCATGAGTGGTTTCGAAGTCGTTGGAATCCCATCTGATGAAAGGGGAAATGTTAACCTCGAAGCTCTCAAAGCCGCCTGCGATGACACTTTAGTAGGTCTGATGTTGACAAATCCAAATACATTGGGATTATTCGATGAACACGTTTCTGAAGTTATCAAGATCGTCCATACTGCCGGTGGTCTTGTCTACGGTGATGGCGCAAATCTGAATGCTCTACTGGGTATCGTTCGGCCAGGTGACCTTGGCATTGATGTCATGCATTTCAATTTGCATAAGACCTTTTCAACTCCGCATGGTGGTGGTGGACCAGGATCTGGTCCAGTGGGTGTTGCAAAACATCTGGTGGATTTTCTACCTTCGCCATTGGTAGATATCATTGAACCTGGTACAGATGAAGTTGCCCCTCTGTTTGGATTCGTTACCCCCAAACATTCCATCGGGCGCGTAAAGTCTTTCCATGGTCACTTTGGTATGATCATTCGTGCATATACATACATTCTTATGCACGGCGCAGCAGGCTTACGTCAAATATCTCAGTATGCTGTATTGAATGCGAACTACTTGCTTTCGAAACTGAAAGACGCATATGTATTGCCATATGACCGGGTTTGTATGCATGAATTCGTCCTGGAAGGTCACTGGGAAGATGCGCCTGAAGTCCACGCATTGGATATCGCGAAGAGATTAATGGATTACAACTTCCACCCGCCAACTAATTATTTCCCGCTTATTGTTAAAGAAGCTTTAATGATTGAACCAACAGAAACAGAAAGCAAACAAACATTAGATGTCTTTGCCGATGTTCTCCTCAGAATTGCAAAAGAAGCTCACGAAGAACCTACATTATTAAAGGAAGCACCGCATAATACTCCTGTTGGCCGTCTGGACGAAGTCAAAGCAGCCAGAGATCTAGTATTGTGTTGTTGGTTTCCAGATGATAATAGCTAAACAGTAAACGTAAATATAAAAATCTCCCGATATTGCAATTTCCGGGGGATTTTTTGTTGTTTTTTACGAAATATACCGAATGAATTCAAATTATCTGAAAATCTTCTTTACCGAAAAAATGTAATACTTTCATAATATTTTTATGTTGTATTTATAGTAAATTCCATCCATAATTTGATAAGCTGAAGATGGAGTATTTGTACTCCATTAACATCGTTTAATAACATATCTTAATTAAGGAGGTGATGTTCCATGATTTGTACTAAGGAACAAGGACAGGGACTTGTTGAATATGCCCTAATCATGGTTTTGATTGCCATCGTCGTAATCGTCGTGCTTGCTGTCCTTGGTCCAACAATCGGGCAACTCTACAGTGATATTCTTCCATTACTCTAATGTATGATCAATTAGAATTGAATTTATTTCGTTTTTTCACCACTAAACCGCAAAAGATTTTTCTGTCTTTTGCGGTTTCTATTCCGACAAGATCAGTTCTACCGGACAATGGTCTGATCCCATGGCTTCATCATGGATTATTACGTCTTCAATTCGCTCGACAAGCCCTGGAGTTATCAAGTAATAATCGATTCTCCATCCCACATTTCGTGCTCTGGCATTGGTTATGTATGTCCACCAGGTATATTGAACTTTATCAGGATATTTTATTCGAAAGATATCAACCATGCCGTGTTTGAGATACTCATCAACCCAAACTCTTTCTTCAGGTAAAAACCCCGAAGTCTTCTGGTTTTCTTTTGGATTGGCAAGATCGATCTCTTTATGCGCAGTATTAAAATCTCCTGTGACGATGACCTCTTCACCTTTCGATCTAAGATCATCAACAATCGAAAGGAGGTCACGATAAAATTCCAGTTTGTAATCAACCCTATCCTGTCCTCTTTGTCCATTAGGGAAATAAACATTAAAAAGCCTGAAACCATCATGGCGGGTTTGGATCACCCGTCCTTCAAAATCAAACCGATCTATACCCATGCCGATCTGATAATCGTGAAGAGAAGTTTTATAGAATGTAGCTACTCCGCTGTATCCCAGTTTTTGCGCGGGATTCCATATGATTTCGTAACCGGAATGAGTTTTTTGTTCATCCGTAAGCTGTTCAGGTGTCGATTTGATTTCCTGAAGGCAGAGGATATCTGGTTGAGCATCCTGAAGCCATTCAGTAAAACCTTTTTTAAGTATTGCTCTGTAACCATTTATGTTCCAAGTTACGATTCTCATCTGACCTCCAGTTGCGTTGTGAAAAGCCTGTGGTACACTTAATAATATTATAGGAGGAATTTTATGGAAGGCAGTCCCACTAGAAAGATTGTATATATCGAAGATGACCCTGAGATGATAGATCTCGTGGAACTGATCCTAAATCGTCACGGATTCGATGTGAAAGGTGCTCACGGCGGAAGGCAAGGAATTGATACCGTGAAACAGGAAACTCCTGACTTGATCCTCCTTGATTTAATGATGCCTGATTTGGATGGCTGGGATGTATACCAACAACTTAAAGCAAACGATGACACCAAAGATATCCCTGTAATTGTTGTTACTGCTAAAGCTCAATCCATCGATAAAGTATTGGGATTGCATATTGCGAAAGTTGACGATTACATTTCCAAACCCTTTCGTCCGCAGGAACTGCTGGATAGCGTTGATAAGATACTTTCATCCCGAAAATAACTTTTTTCATTTTGCCATGTAATTAATGATACAATTTCTGACGACATTATTGTCGTCATTTTTTATGGAAACATCATACAACCACAGCATAACCAATACTTCCCAACTCAAGCTACCTGTCCTCAAGGTAAAATATTGCGACACATTTTCCTCACGGTTGCGCGGATTTATGTTTACTGATTCGATTTCCCAATCACAAGGATTGGTCCTTGCATATAGTAAAGAAAGCATTATAGACACATCAATACATATGTTTTTTATGAATTTTGATATTTCCGTTTTTTGGTTGGACCGTGAGTTGGTGATTGTAGATAAAACGCTTGCCAGACGCTGGAAACCATATTATGCGTCTCACAAACCCGCAATGTTCGTGCTTGAGGCTCATCCAGATTTATTTGAACAGTATCAAAAAAATGACAAACTGGTACTTAATAATGGCTAAATTCCTTCGTCTAACGATCCTATTGACGATCTTATTAGGCATGGCAGTACCTGTTTATGCTCAGGAATCTGTGCCCGATGATCCAGTATATATTGTTGATAACGGTGATAATCTCACCTCTGTAGCCAATCGATTTGGCATCAGTGTAGATGAATTGATTTCAGCAAACTCTATTGTGGATCCCAACTCCCTAAAAGTGGGTGATAAACTAATAATTCCGGGATTGAAAGGAATTAGCGGTGTATTGGCTACGCGCACAGTTGGTTTCGCAGATACTCTCCATCAGATGAGTATCGAATACAATATCCCCGTAGAACTATTAACCAAGCTGAATCATATTACCAGCCCAGATGAGCTTTATGCGGGAGTCGATTTGGTTGTTCCACAAGCATCGGATGAACAACCTAAGTCACGTAAATATCTATTAGCAAAAAATCAAAGCATACTTGAGATTGCAATATTATCCGGTGTCAATCCCTGGCAAATCGAACAGGCCAATAAATTTCCGTCACTTTGGTCTGTTTCTAATGGTTATGTTGTTTACTTGCCTCCGAATGCGGTACAAGATGTTCATGGTCTTTCTTCACTTCCCTTGGAATCAGTCAAGATCTCCCCGCTACCGATGATTCAGGGAGAAACCACCCAGATTGACATAAGAACCAATCAACAAGCCAGCCTAACAGGAATGCTTACTGATCATATTCTTCATTTTTTCCCGAATGGAGAGGGGAATCAGACCAGTATTCAAGGTATCCATGCTTTGACAGAACCTGGTCTTTATCCTCTTGATTTCGCAGTAACTCTCGCTGATGGTACCAATATTAATTACCAACAGATGGTCATCATTCAAGATGGATTTTATCCAAAAGACCCAATCATATATGTGAAAGATGAGTTCATTGACCCTGCAATTACAGTTCCAGAACAAGATTGGCTAACCTCCCTGACAACTCCTGCCTCAACAGAAAAAATGTGGTCAGGTCTATGGACATCACCCTCGCCGTCTGATTATCGGGAATGCTTGAACTCTCGATATGGTAACCGCCGTTCCTATAATGGGAGTGCGTTTACTTATTTCCACTCAGGTGTTGACTTTTGCGGTGGCGAAGGGATGCAGATTTTCGCCCCAGCTGTGGGCAGGGTCGTATTTGCCGGTCAAAAATCAGTCCGTGGTAACGCAACTATTATTGATCATGGCTGGGGAGTATATTCTGGCTATTGGCATCAAAGCCAAATCGTGGTCAACGTAGGAGATGTTGTCGAAGCAGGTCAATTGATAGGTTATGTGGGGGGAACAGGTCGGGTTACGGGAGCCCATTTACATTGGGAAGTCTGGGTTGGCGGTGTCCAGGTCAATCCCCTTCTCTGGTTAGAACAGCAATTCCCATCTGAACAATAAACACTCTACATTGAACGAACCAGTTGATAAGCAGCTACCCATCCTGTTAACAGATCCAGACCCGAGGTGTTACCATACCCCGAAAGTAATTGGTAGATATGAACTGAATCCATCGACCCTCTGGCAAGCAAATCCAGGGCGGTGATCACCCTTTCATCAGCAAGTCCTTCATGAGCAGCCCCAAGCAGTTGATAGCTCACACTCGTTGTCCTCAACTGTTTCGATTTCATCACATCAAGTAATCCTTTGCGAATCCCTCCAAATTGGATACCGCTGGAATACCTTTTGAAGTACAGAAGCAAGCCACAGATCAAATCATCAGCTGATGGTGTTAATCCCCTACCCAACCCAATCATCTCAAGTAATGCTCTGACAGCTATGATGATTTCTCCAGCTTGAAAATGCTTTCTGAAACTAATCAATGCAGCGAGTATCCGTTCTTGCTCCATTGAAAGAACCGGATTGGTATCTTGTTTTAATAGGACTGGCAGTAGATCGGATAGACTGTGCTTTCCCTCGGCTTGAGCAAAAGTAACACACTCTTTGAGAGCAGGAGTTGGATCAGGATTTTCACCATCAAGGTTGAAAGAAGCCGGACTCCAAATCTCTGCCTTGTTAAAGTCCACTATATGACAATCGGGAAAATAAAGTCGGTGTCTATTTACTTCCAGCGTTTGTCCGTGTTCCATTTCGAATGCTATAGTATGTGATAGGTTAAGGGTAAATGGGCCACGGTATTGATCTGAAGTAAGAAAAATGATCCGATTGTCTGTCCCATGGAGAAAATATCCGCGGGATGTCTCTCCAAGGAGTTTGAAAACATGCTGAGTTGAAAGAATCTCGAATGCAAGATTCCCTATGGATTTGAGATGAACCGGCTGATCAATCATGTAGGAGGCATTCCAATCGCTATAATAATGATGCCGATTATACTCTGGACCAGATTAACCTACTTTACAAATGTTATTGTGAAGGATTTTATGGAATCCCGAATTATTCAGGATTCGGTATTTCTATCACTCTTTATCTATGAAATTCATATGACAAAAGTCAGTATTTGTCTGACATCTTTTTACTTGACCTTTACCTTTTGATTCAGCATAATATTAGTTGTTGGTAAATTCTTTGGTTTATTTACTTATCCACCAAAAGAAAGGCAGGTGATTAGTAGAACACTTGCCATCTATTTCTATTTAATAGATGTGTTTATCGCTTTGTAAACAATCACTCGGTTATGTCGGATAGAGCAATCTCGATCCGGATTATAAAAATCTTATCTCATTATTGAAAGAGAGGATGTGAAATAATATGATTTCTGCGCATCCAGGGTTACCTGAATTCGATTACGTCAGGCCAGCCACTCTCAGTGAAGCCAGTCAGTTTCTGGCCAGTCATTCCGGTGAAGCAAGGCCCTTCTCCGGTGGCACAGATTGTTTTGTCCGTATGCGTGACGGCTTCTTTACCCCAAAGTACCTTGTAGATATTAAATCCCTCGAGGGGACCAATGTGCTCAAATTCGATCCGAAGACCGGATTGACCATTGGAGCAGCCATACCAATGAACCGGGTTGCATCATTTCCTGATGTTGTAAAGAACTATCCGGCCCTGGTTGAAGCAATCAAATCGGTTGCGAGTTACCAACTGCGCAATCGCGCAACTATTATCGGTAATATTTGCAACGCATCTCCAGCAGGGGATACGATTGGATCTACCCTTGTTTACAATGGTGTACTGAATATCTCCGGACTCAATGGGATAAAAACTGTCCCTGTCCGTGAATTCTTCACTGGACCTGGCAAAAATGTTTTGGTTCCCGGTGATATTGTCATATCAATCACTATCCCAGTACCTTCTTTTGGACATGCCGGCAAGTATATTAAATTAGGGCGTAATCGTCTGTCTGATCTAGCCATAGTCGGTGTCACTGTCCTTGGTCAAAAAGATGAATCTACAAAATCTGGTTACAAATTCTCAATAGCGGTTGCTTCAGTTGCACCTACTCCATCTGTTTTGACAAAGGCAGAAGCAGTCCTTGCTGAAAAGAAGATAACTCCAGAGCTAATTGATGAAGCAGCTCAGATCGCGATGGATAGTGTAAAACCGATCGATGATGTTCGTGGTAGTGCTGTTTATCGCAGCCACATGGTGCGCAATCTAGTGAAGCGCGCTGTCGAAGACATTCTTACCAAGCTGGGTTAATCTTCGAGATCAGCATAATTACGGAGGTATATATGGGACTACATCAAATTACAGTCACAGTGAATGGAACTCCAGAAATTGTGATTGTTCCATCCAATATGACATTGTTACAAATGATTCGTGAAAAACTTGCCTACACCGGAACCAAGAATGGCTGCGCCGCTGGTGAATGTGGTGCATGTACAGTTATGGTGAATGGCGAACCAACCAACAGTTGTATGATGTTGGCTGTTGAGGCGGATGGTCAAGAGATTATCACTATTGAGGGTCTGGCGAAAGATGGTCAGTTGGATGTCGTTCAACAAACTATCATCGAAAAAGGCGGCGTTCAATGTGGATTCTGCACACCCGGAATGCTCATTTCCGCCCGTGCATTATTGAACCGCAATGCTCATCCAACCGAGGAAGAAGTCGTGGAAGCATTGGTCGGAAATTTATGCCGCTGCACCGGATATTCTCGCATCATTGAATCAGTCCAGTCAGCAGCTGAAAGAGCCTAACGGCTTACAGCGCTCAAAAGATAGGAGACTGCATATGGCTCAGGCAGAATTGAAAAACCTAACAATGAATCCAGTTGGAAAAAGCGTTCGTCGGCTGGATGTGCTCGAAAAAGTAACCGGTAGTGCTCAGTACACTGACGATCTTCCCTTCGGTCCAGCCTTACTTCATGGACGTGTCAAACGTAGTACAGTAGCACACGGTATCATCAAGAAACTGGATGTATCCAAAGCACGTGCACTGCCCGGTGTAAAAGTTGTCGTAACTGGTGCCGATTTTCCAAACCTGGTAGGTTTATATCTTAAAGATAAAACCATCTTCGCGATTGATCGCGTCCGTTTTGTCGGTGAAGGCATTGCTGCAGTTGCAGCGATTTCTGAAGATATTGCAGAAAAAGCACTTGATCTAATTGAAGTGGAAATTGAACCACTCCCTGCAGTATTCGACGCAGAATTCGGTGCATCCAAAGATGCTCCACTTCTCCATCCCGATCTGGGAAAGTATGAATGCCCCAACTTCATCTTCCCCGAACCAGGAACGAATATCTCCAATCATTTCAAAATTCGGAAAGGTGATACCGATACTGGATTCAAACAATGCACCGCTATCATTGAAAAGAAATTTCGAATTCCTCACGTCCAACATGTGCCGATTGAACCGCATGTTGCTGTTGCCCAAGTGGAACCAGATGGTGATGTGACCGTCTGGGCAGCATCACAATCCCCATTCTCACAACGAAGTTCTTTCGCAAAGGCTTTGGGAGTATCCGAAAGTAAGATTCGTGTAATCGCTGGATACGTGGGTGGCGGATTCGGATGCAAAGCCGGTGTTACGATGGAAAATGTCGCAGTAGCCCTGGCTTCAAAAGCTGGCGGCCGTCCAGTCAAAGTCCGCTTAACCCGGGAAGAAGAATTTTTTACCAACTTTGTTCGCCAAGGTCTGATCATCAACCTCAAAGTAGGTTGTGATGCTCAAGGTAATGTTCTTGCCATGGAAAACACCCAATGGTGGGACGGTGGCGCATCAACTGAGTATGGAGTGAATATCACCCGTGCTGGTGGATATAATTCTTCAGGTCCATTCGACATCCCGAACATCAAAACCGATGCGATGTGCGTTTACACTAATCACCCCATCGGAGGTGCTTACCGTGGTTTTGGAATGTCTGAACTCCACGCCGGAATCATTCAAGTGATGGATATGCTTTCTGAAAAAATCGGGATGAACAAGGTTGATTTCTTAAAGAAAAACTGCGTTCAGGGCGGAGATTATATTGTCACAGGCATGAAGATGCATCCAACTGGCATCAAAGATTGCATCGAACGCGCTGCGAAAGAACTGAAATGGGACGTGAAGAAAGTTGCTTCGTCTCCCACAAAAAAACGCGGTCAAGGTATCGGCATCGTATGGAAAGCACCATCCATGCCTCCTAATGCCGGATCCAGTTCTGAAGTTCGCTTGAATGAAGACGGTTCTGTGACTGTCTCTGTTGGTGGACAGGAAATTGGACAAGGAACTTTCACTGTAATGGCTCAGATCGCTGCTGAAGCGCTAGGTGTTGCCTACGAAATGGTTAAGATCGAGGGTCCTGTCGATACTCGTTACAGTCCCTATGAATGGCAGACGGTTGCCAGCCGATTAACCTGGAGCATGGGAAACGCAGTGCGCCGTGCCGCAGAAGATGCACGTAAGAATATCCTCGAAATGGTTGGAGAAGCATGGGATGAAAATCCCGCAGACCTGGATATTAAAGGTGGCACAGTAATTTCCCTTAAATCTGAGAATACCATCCCGCTAAAAAACATTGTTGTATACGGAATTCCACGTAAAGATGACAAGGGTTGGATCGGTGGTCCTGTTCTCGGACGTGGCACATTTATGCCAACATATGTCACCGGTTTAGATAAAGAAACCGGCCAGGGTGAGCGGGCAGTAGTTCATTACACCACTGGATGCCAAGCAATCGATATAGAGATCGATATCGAAACCGGCAAGATGGAGATCGTAAAGGCTGTATCAGTTTTTGATGTCGGTAAAGCGATCAATCCAGACTTAGTAGTAGCACAAATCGAAGGTGGATTTATTCAGGGTATGAGTTCAGCGATCTTTGAAGAGATGAAACTCGTAAATGGGGTGATGAAGAATCCGAGTTTTGTAGATTACCGCATTGCAACAACATCTGATCTGCCCAAGGAAAATATAGCATTATTTGTTGAAACAGCACAGGATGACGGTCCATGGGGAGCTCGTGGAATTGGCGAACACCCCATGACCCCGACCATTGGCGTTTTAGCAAATGCGATATATGATGCTGTAGGTGTCCGTGTTTCCAATCCTCCATTGAGCGCGGAGAAGACTTACCTTGCCATGCTTGAAGCAGGTTTGGTCAAGTAGTCTAATAAATAAGGTGTGCCAGATCACTGGCACACCTTATTTTTGTGACATAATTTGAAACCTGCCTGAATAGTATCACTTGCTTTGTCAGACAAGAAAAATTAGACTTAAAACATAACCAATTTTGTCGGAGGTTCATTGTATGGCAGCGACCGCAGATGATTTGAATAAGCAATTGAAAGAAATGCGTAAGAAGGCAACCGAGGGTGGAGGGCAATCACGGATTGATGCTCAACATGCCAAGGGAAAACTCACCGCACGTGAAAGAATTTCGCAGCTTTTGGATGATGGATCTTTTCAAGAGATTGAACCATTTATGCAGCATCGTCACCGTGATTTCGATTTAGACAAAGATAAACCATATGGTGACGGTGTAGTTGCAGGTTTTGGAAAGATCGATGGACGCCGTGTTTGTGTTTACGCTCAAGACTTCACCGTATTAGGCGGATCCTTCGGTGAAGTAGCTGGCAAAAAGATCTCCAAAGTGATGGATCTTGCCATGAGTGCAGGTGTTCCGGTTATAGGTATCAATGATGGTGGCGGCGCACGAATTCAAGAAGGTATCTTCAGCCTTGAAGCATATGGCGAAGTATTCTATCGTAACGTAACTGCCAGTGGTGTCATACCTCAGATCAGCGTTATTATGGGGCCATGCGCCGGTGGCGCAGTATATTCACCAGCCATCCAAGACTTCATTGTCATGGTCAAAGGTATGGGCAATATGTTCATCACTGGTCCTGAAGTGATCAAAGCGGTGACCGGTGAAGCAATTGAAGCAGAAACCCTCGGTGGTGCTGACGCGCATTCCACTGTATCAGGAGTTGCTCATTTTGCAGCTGCCGATGAAAAAGATGCATTTGCGATTATTAAGAAAATTCTTTCTTATATTCCCTCCAATAATACTGAAGCCGGACCAGCAGTCGCTGTATCTGATGATCCGTGGCGTTCTGACAAAGAATTGGACTCCATCGTTCCAGCAGACCCTTCAGAATCATTTGATATGCGTGACGTAGTAGCGAAAGTAGTTGACCTTGGTTCATATTTTGAAGTTTCGGCAGGATATGCACAAAACTCAATCACTGGTTTTGCCCGTTTACATGGACAACCGGTTGGTATCGTCGGACAACAGCCCGCAGTCATGGGTGGAGCAATTGATATCAATGCATCAGATAAGATTGCACGATTTGTGCGATTCTGTGATGCGTTTAATCTTCCGATTGTTACCTTCAGCGACTCTCCTGGATTCTTGCCGGGTGTTTCCCAAGAACATGGTGGCATAATTCGTCACGGCGCTAAGATATTATATGCTTACTCTGAAGCGTCTGTTCCCAAGCTCACCGTCATCACCCGTAAGGGTTATGGTGGAGCCATGATTGTCATGGGTTCAAAATATCTACGCGCAGATTTTGTCTATGCCTGGCCTTCAGCTGAAATTGCAGTCATGGGCGCCGATGGTGCTGTAAATATCCTTTACCGTAAAGAATTAAAAGATAACCCCAACGCAAAAGAAGATCGGGCTCGTCTGGTCCAGGAGTACAAGGATAAATTCTCCAATCCCTATGCCGCAGCATCTGCCGGTCACATTGATGATGTAATTCTTCCATCGGAAACCAGACAACGGCTTATTGCTGCTCTTGAACTTCTCAAGGACAAACAATCCAGCCTGCCAGCCAAGAAACATGGCAATATACCGCTGTAAATTAGCACATGAGAAAACCAGAAATGGTAAGGATTTGGAGGTAGTACTATGAATCCAATTATGCAAGGTTTGTCCATAACAGTTGCCGGTCTGGCAACTACCTTCCTGGCACTGGGAATTTTCATATTTGTTATGACGATTCTCCAGCGAATCTTTCCTGGTGGAAATGGCAAAGAAGAAGTCAAACCAGTCGAAGTAGAGACTCCTGTCCTACGTGGCGAAGCAATTGCAGAGTCTGGTGATGGGAATATCCCAGTTGTAATCGCTGCCGCTGTAAGTTATTTCCGTGGTATGGCTGAATCCAGTCTGGGGACATCACTGGAAACGGGTAAGAGTGGTTGGTGGACCACAAATCGAATTTCCGCCCAACAAGGACTTGGTATACGAATCAAGAGGAGTGGGAAGTAATGAAAGAGATAAAAATCACAATCAATGGTCAGAAATATAATGTTCAGGTGGGTGATATAACAACATCACCAATTGATGTCGTAGTAGACGGAAAATCTTATCAGGTCGAATACGAAGCTCCTGCTTCTGCGCACAAAGTTCATACTCCAGTTTTGGTCACTACTCCGGTAGTTTCTGTAACAACTACTCCTGTTGTCTCAGCCCCTCCAGTTGCTTCTGGTGGATCAGGAAAGTCAGTTAATGCTCCTATGCCAGGAACCATCGTGAAAGTGGATGTCAAAGCAGGCGATGCAGTGACGCGTGGTACACAACTTGTTTCCCTCGAAGCAATGAAAATGAAAAACGCAATTCGTGCTCCAATGGATGCAGTGGTAAAGGCAGTGCATGTCACTGAAGGTCAGAAAGTTCAATATAATGAGCCACTAGTTTCGTTCGAATGAGGCAACCATGGATTTATCAAATCTAAAAGTCCTCTTATCTGCTATCAATATTCTTTCATGGCAAAATATTGTCATGATGCTTATTGGTGGTGTGCTCATTTATCTAGCAATTGCCAAGGATTATGAACCTGTTCTGCTTCTCCCAATTGGGTTTGGTGCAATCCTATCAAACCTTCCCTTAACCGGAATAACCGAGGCTGAAGGCTTTCTAGGGATATTAAAGCAAGTTGGTATCGGTACTGAACTTTTCCCTCTTTTCGTTTTTATTGGGATTGGTGCAATGACTGACTTTGGTCCACTACTAGAAAATCCAAAGATGGCATTATTAGGTGCAGCGGGACAATTGGGTATTTTTGGCACCCTTATGCTTGCTCTAGTAATCGGTTTCCCGATTAATGAAGCTGCCTCCATCGGTATCATTGGCGCCATTGACGGACCAACAGCCATTTATGTGTCATCTAAACTGGCACCCCACCTATTGCCCGCAATCACTGTTTGTGCATATAGCTATATGTCCCTTGTTCCCATTATTCAACCACCTGTCATGAAATTTATGACAACGATGGAAGAGCGGACTGTACGTATGCCTTACACCAAAAAAGAGGTTTCCCGGATTGTAAGGATCCTTTTTCCGGTTATTATCACAATAGTAGTATCTTTGATTGCGCCTAAGGCGTCGCCATTAATTGCATCCCTTATGTTTGGTAATCTTCTTCGCGAAGCTCTAGTTGTTGACAGATTAAGCGATGCTGCTCAGAATGAACTCTCTAACTTAACAACTCTATTCCTGGGAATAACCATAGGTGGAACGATGAATGGGGATAACTTCCTCGTACCACAAACCCTCTATATACTGGCATTGGGACTGCTTGCTTTTGTAGTTGATACAGCCGGTGGATTATTGATGGGTAAATTGATGTATGTACTTTCTGGAAAAAAGTTTAATCCCCTAATCGGTGCAGCCGGTATCAGTGCATTCCCTATGTCTGCACGAATCATTCAGCGGTTTGCTTCTGAATATGATTTTGAGAATTTCCTCCTGATGCATGCGATGGGCGCCAATGCTGCAGGGCAATTAGCCAGTGTTGTAGCGGGCGGAGTAGTTCTAGCCCTTCTCTCAGGATCCCTCTAACGGGTTATTAATCGGAGTAAATTACTAGTAATTTACTCCAATTCAAACTAAAATGGTATTGTTACAATTAATAAAAGGAGAAAATCTATGAAACTGATCGATCTGACGATTCCATTAGGTATTGCTACTCCAGCCTGGCCTACTTATGAGCCACTACAGATAAAGTATTTCAAACGCCTAGCACCAAATGGTGCGAATGGTCAACTCTTAACCCATTCCAACCACTTAGGAACCCATCTTGACGGTGAAATTCACTTCTACACCGCCGGAAAAGACATTGCTGATCTTGATATGGACTACCTGGTTCACGAAGCAGCCATTGTAGACCTTTCAGATGCTTGTGGTGATTATCAGGTTTATACCAGTAAAATGATTGAAGACCGCGTTGAAGTAAAAGAAGGCGATATCCTCGTCATTCATACCGGTTATCATCATTTCGGATGGGATCAACCCACTGCTGATGAAATTCGATATATGGTTAAGCATCCGGGACCAGGCCAAGAATTTGCTGATTGGGCGAAGAAAAAGAAATTACGCTGGATTGCTGTCGATTGCGGTTCTGCTGATCATCCGATGAACACCATCATCCGCACATGGATGCCTCGGCAGGCAGCCGAAGCGGAGAAAGTATTCCAGAAGCTTTACAAACAATCTATCGCTGAATTTTATGATGACAGCAAGTATCAATTGATGCACATTGATCTTTTCCCGAAATCAATCATCCATGCTGAATGCTTTGGTGGAAATATCGACCTGCTCCTCAACCGTCGTGTCCAGGTAGGCTTCTTCCCTTGGCGTTTCGTTGGTGGGGAATCCTGTATAGGACGCGCTGTTGCTTTTCTTGATGATAAGGAATATGACGAAGTCATGAAGAAAGCTGCAACAATGCCCAAGACTAAATTCGGTGATGCGTACGATCCTACTCATGTAGAGAGCTTAAACAAGCTGTCCAAGATGTAATCGTACTGTATAACAATTTATCCATACCCATTTGATAAGGAGAGTATTCTGTGAGACTTGAACCCCCTGAGAAAGTATCTGAAGAGCAATTGACTATTGACGTTCGCGAGATCGAACCATTGCTGCAAGCCCCCCCTATGGATCTCAAACCATGGCCTGAAGCTATGGTTAAACTGAAAGACGGCCGCACCCTCTATATTCGAGAAGCGAAATTAGAAGAAGCTCCCATGATGCTCGAACATATTAAGAAGTACACAACCGTTGATCATGATTTCTATGACATCGTTGGTGCTCGTGTATATGCAGAAATCTTGGGTTGGTATCGCCAGCGTTTAAAAGACCCCTATACCCTCGTCGGCTTGATTGATGGACTGTGGGTAGGCTTCGCTAATGGACGCTTAATGAGCGAAGACATCAACATATCCCTCCACACCATGGCACTCGTTCGTGGTGGACGTATCGGCGCAATCATGTACTACGCAAAAGCCTACTATGGTTTCGAAATCCTTAAGAATAAGGAATGGTGGGCAACTTACGAAAGCTATAATGGTTGGATGCGCTGGGGTCTTGGTATGGCTCAACCCTCATACCCGTGGCCAGAATATCAGCATGAACTTGGTGGTGCCCGTGTTTACTATGTCACCAAGAAGTACTGGGACACAGCCGTCAAGAAATACATCCAGCAGATGGTTGGGGCTGATTTAGTATTCGATGTGCCCGACTCGGTTAAGAAAGCCAACGCAGTTATGCGCGCTCCAGAAGAAATTACTGTATAGTATTTACTGCCTTACACAAAGAACCTGGCGGTTCGCTGCCAGGTTCTTTGTTATTCATACCCGTCGAATCTCGCAGGGTTGTTTCTTGCTCATCAGACCTTCATCAGGTATAATAAACAGGCTATAAAGCAAAAACCAACTTAAAGGCAAGGTATAATGGCGGCCCCGGTAATAATTGATAGTGATTATTGGGAGAGTTTTCAGGTAAGCGACGCTGATTTGTCATTCATCAATAATCACCTATTTGAATTAGAGAACTCCTCAAACTACTGAAGAAATATTATTAGCACTGATTGATGACCGAATAAAACGGGAAAAATCAGAATTCATTAAAGAAACAGGAAGCTACCGGAAAAGTATATCTCCCGGAAGCTTCTTATTCTTTGCATGAAAATTTGATTTTTCCTGCTTTGAATTGGATGGATGGAAAAGTGCTATCTGTAAGATCTGGTCACAACCCAGAAGTGGGAAGTTTCGAGGTGATCGATGTCAAAATGGCTTCGGGAGAACAGAAATCATTTGCGGCGCAATTGGTCGACCATCGATTAAATCACCCTGAGAACACTGGACCAGAACCGGATGCCATGCAAGCCAGCCAGGTTATAAAAACTTATTGTGATAGTTTGACAACAAAACTGGATGAGGCATTATCTACTGATCCTGATTTGGCATTTGTTACAGGAGCCTGGTTTCCACGGGCATTGTTTGTCGACATAAATAACGGTCAATTGAATTTAGCGGAAGCGGTTCTGGATATGGCTGGCGGTGGTCCAATTACGACCCTAACCTTGATGGAACAATTGGAAATGCCGCAGGAAGTTAATTCAAGATTGATCGAATTCTCGCTTAATCTTGCACTACAAGAAGATCCTCTCTTCGATGAAGTCGGACCAACTGGCGAAGTCCTGTGGTATCTAAATCGTCTTGAACCGGATGACGTCAGGCAAACTCCACAATGGCTTCAATACCAGGAACTATCATTTGACCGATCATTGTTTACTCCTCAAATGAACGAACTAGAGATCACTTTAGATGATGAACTTTGCACCATTTGTAGAGATGATTCAAAGTATTCAAAAGCAGAAATTATTCTTACATATCCCCATTGGAGATCTGGAACATTACCATTAACGAGCCGAACAAATAAACTGTTTCCTACTGCATTGGAATCTCCCCGTATTCAATTCCAGTTTGTCGATGGGGATTCAAAAACCAAGTTCCAAGGATGGGTCGTACGACCGAATAAATACGTTTCAGGATTACGTGAATGGTATGAAACTAATGGTGTAATTCCAGGTTCTTTGATCACAATCCACAAAGCTAATTCAAATGGCGATGTTCTGATCAAGATAGAAAAACACAAATCTAAGGAATGGTTAAGAACAGTTCTTGTGGGTAAGGATGGTGGAATTGTCTTTGCATTACTAAAGCAGCAAGTGATGACAACGTATGATGAAAGGATGGCGACTGTCATCCCCGATATTACTATTATGGATCAGACTTGGAAGGGAATTACCTACCGTCAGGAAGCTGTGGAACAAATCATTGTTAGAATAGCTCAGGAACTGACAAAATTAAATCCCCAGGGTAATATACATGTTCAAGAGCTTTATGCTGCCGTAAACGTGATAAAACGTTGTCCGCCTGAAGTTGTTTTCAATACCCTGCTGACCTCACCATCATTCAGCCACGTGGGAGATTTATATTATAGAATTTCAGATCAAGGCTTCCAGGAGTAAAAATGGAAACCCGACACGCATCGCTTGTAAAACCAAGTACAAATACACCATTCCATATTGATTTTGCCTGGTGGAAGGAAAATGATAATAATTGGCGTGTCTTTTTAATGGACTATTTATGCCCGGAACATCAGGCATTGTTCTCTAATGAGTCTGAAGAGACGATGATCGATCATATAGATCCAGTTACTGCAGAAGTGCATGTAATTGATGGCGTCCAACAAAAACTTATGATACACTGCTCCAAGCAAGAAGGATTTGTTGAAGAGAACCATAGCGTTGTAGACAATGTATTCAGAGTGTTTCTTTCTAATGGAAATATTCCTCTGTCACCTGATGAAATTGGGAATCTAACAGGAAAATCCGGGGAGACAATTTTACGTTTATTATCAGGTTCCCGTGTGTTTATGGGTGTCAGGCCATATTTGAAATAACCCCAACCTATTGCCCCAGTAGCTCAATGGACAGAGCACCGGACTTCTAATCCGATGGTTGAGAGTTCGAATCTCTCCTGGGGCGCTAATAACCGCACATCTATGTTACAGTTGTTCATCCCCTGAGGGGATGAATTTTTGTATCTCACCAGAACAACCTCCTTAGTAATCCAAAAACCATTGGAGAGATCGGTAGAATTTATAGATTAGTTGTTTTTCACATAATTTAATGAATATCTTGAAGACCTAATGATAATCTAACTAGTTTTTCACAATATCTGTCATTGTCTATACAATGTAAACGCAATATATTTTCATTACAAGATAATTCACCGAAATTCCATCATATCTCATCGAAAAATAATAATTAGATACCAAACAATGGATATAAATCCATTGGTTGGCTCATCAATCCCAAAAAATCCAAGCGGGAGGATATTTCATTGGATTTTCAAACCTATTTCTCCATACTGTGGCGAAAAAAATGGTCTATCGTGATAATGGTCATGTCGACTCTGATCGCCGTATCCATAGGTTCTTTTTTAACCCCACGTATTTATTCAGCGACTTCTACAATAAGGATCGCTTCAGCATCAGGTGGATCACTCAGTTATACTGATTTCGTTTATTCAGATCGATTAGTGAACACCTATGTAAAGATCGCAACCAGCCGGCCGGTGATAGATGAATTAGTAAATAGATTACACCTCAACGAAGTACCCAGTATCCGTGTTGAAGTTGTTCCAAACACGGAATTAATAAATATCACAGTTGAGGATCAAAATCCGCTAACAGCTCTAAAAAGTGCGAATGCCCTTGCTAATATATTAATTGAACAAAGCAGTTCACTATATTCAGGGGGTGGGAGAAATACTGAATCGATTCTATCAGATCAACTTGCTCAACTACAGCAGGAAATTAATGCAGAACGAACTTCCTACGATCAATTAATCCGAAAATCAACTTCGAATCCTGAAGACATAGCAGCTTCTCTACGCTCAATTGAACTAAAACAGAAATCTTATGAAGCAATTCTGACCCAATATGAAGATACGCGCTTACGAAATGCACTAAGAGCAAACATCGTCTCGATAATTGAAGAGGCAATACTTCCCGAATCACCAATTCGACCTAATTACATTCTCAACCTCGGATTAGGTTTATTAATAAGCATTGTTGCTGCAATCGGATTGGTTTTCCTTTTCGAACGATTCGACAAAACCCTCCATACAAGTAATGCAATAGAAAAAGCTTTAGGCCAATCAGCAATGGCCAAAATTCCTGAGACAAAATCAGATTTGTCATTTATTACCATGGAAGGAAATTTCCAATATGGCGAAGCGTATCGCCGTTTAGGTGCATCATTTTTGTACCAAATTCAAGGATTAAATTATCGGGTGGTCATGATCACATCCCCTGATCCCGAAGATGGGAAATCGACAATTTGTTCCAATTTAGCGATTTTACTCTCCCAGGCAGGCAAAAAGGTGATATTAGTGGATTCTGACCCAAAGGAGTCAAAAATCCACGAAATTTTTGATCTTCCTAACGAGGTTGGATTAACGAATATATTAGCTGGAAAGAAAAAAGTGAAGGATGCTTTGAAAGATTCGAAGTACGATGGTTTGCGGATTATGACAAGTGGTCCATTCCAGTTAACCGAATCTATGACTTACCCACGGATTAATATTCGAGACATTATGACTGAACTTTCCTCAAAAGGGGACATTGTTTTAATCGATTCTCCGTCGATCTTTCGTGACGGTATTGGAATTGACTTAGCAACAAGTGTCGATGCAGTATTGGTTGTCTTACGAAGGGCATCAACAAAGATCGACATCCTAGAAGAGACCCGCAAACATCTTGAAAAACTAAATGCACACACAATGGGATATGTAATAAATTGGGCTGAATCTCAAGAAAATCCAAAAAATAATGGATTTCATAAACCGACTAATTTAATACCTCCGGTGACCGAAAACGTGAATGGTCAACAAAAAGATGAAATGAAGATCAATTAACGTTTCTTTTGGAGGGAAAATGAAACTTGAGACTTATTTAAAATCAGATTTTGAACTCAAATTATCGGAGATAAATCGGTTGGTTGTAAACCGTAGTTTATATTATTTTCTGAAAGATATTTTTGACAAGATTGCTGCATCCCTGCTTCTTCTCTTTTTGAGTCCCTTGCTTTTCCTCGTGGCTATCATCATTAAAATCGATTCTCCTGGTCCCATTTTCTATACACAAACTCGGGTGGGATCCAAACGAAGAAATATATCAGGTTCAGTATTTTGGGAGCGATCTGATTTTCGATTCATTAAATTTCGTTCTATGTATGAGCATTCTGATCCAGCAATTCATATAGCGTATGTGAAAGCATTAATTGAAAATAATGAAGAAAAGATGGCGCAAATTCAAGATTGCAAGACCGATTTGAGGAAAATTGTCCATGATCCGCGTATCACCAGGTTTGGCAGGTTTATAAGAAAATTCAGTATCGACGAACTTCCTCAATTGTTTAATGTTCTTCGCGGTGATATGAGCCTTGTAGGACCTCGACCAGCGCTTCCTTACGAAGTTGATCTCTACAAGCCATGGCAGGTGGCTAAGACTTAATGCTAAACCCGGAATTTCAGGTCTTCAACAAGTCAACGGCAGGTGTACTATCGACTTTGATAAACAAGTTCAGATGGATCTTGAATATATTCTTAACCAATCTGTTTGGATTGATTTAATCATTCTACTCAAAACGCCATTAGCAGTGTTGCGAGCTCGAGGAGCAGGTTGAAAAAAGGAGAGGGAAAAATGGAGACAATAAATGTGGGAGTTATCGGGAGTGGATATTGGGGTCCTAATCTGATTCGTAATTTTGTAGAATTACCTGGTGTGGATGTGGTTGGAGTTGCAGATCTTTGCGATGATAAACTAGCTCGGGTTAAATCCACTTATTCGAACATAAATACAACTAATAATTATCGCGATTTGTTTGATATGAATTGTCAGGCTATTGTTGTTGCCACTCCGCCACCTTCTCATTGCCCAATTGCGACAGACTGTCTAAATCATGATCTTCATGTTCTTGTCGAAAAACCTCTTGCTCTTAAAAGTGAGGATGCCCAAAACATGTGCCAATTGGCAAAGGTAAAAGACAGGATCTTGATGGTCGGACATACGTTTGTATACAATCCATCGGTCCGGCAATTAAAAGAATTAATGAAGAGTGGAGAACTTGGGCAAGTTCATTATATTGACACAGCCAGATTAAACCTTGGGCTGTTCCAAAAAGGATTAAATGTACTTTGGGATCTTGCCCCTCATGATATTTCCATTTTGCTGTTTTTGCTTAATGCAAATCCGATTTCGGTTAGTGCTTACGGAATCCAGTGCGTTTTTGAGAGCATCTATGATGTTGCCTATTTAACTTTGCAATTTCCAAATGAAGTACTAGCTCATATTCATGTAAGCTGGTTAGATCCGTGCAAAGTGCGAAGGGTAACCGTTGTAGGCAGCAATAAAATGGTTGTTTATAACGATATCGAGATGCAAGAGAAACTCAGAATTTATGACAAAGGAGTAAATGGACCATCGAATGGTGATAACCATTGGGATGGATTGAACTTTTCCTATCGATATGGAGATATCGTCATTCCGAATATCAAATCAACCGAACCATTAAGGCAGGAGTGCAGCCATTTCATAGAGAGTATCAACAACAGCTCCAAGCCAATGAGCTGTGGTGAAGATGGTTACAAAGTAGTCAAAATTCTTGAGGCTGCTCAGAGATCTTTAGAAAACTCGGGAAATAGGGAGGTGCTGGAATGGTAACTCCAGAATTTTCCAGAATTGCCCCAGATGTTCATTTTGGTAATAATGTACGTGTTTACGGATTTGTAAACTTGTATGGTTGTGACATCGATGATGATAGCAAAATTGGAACCTTTGTTGAGATTCAAAAAGGAGCCCATATTGGCAAGCGGGTAAAAGTTTCCAGTCATACCTTTATTTGTGAAGGAGTGACTATTGAAGACGATGTCTTCATTGGGCACAGTGTAGTTTTTATTAATGATAAATATCCTCGTTCAACAACAATAAATGGACAAATGCAGACTGAGGAGGATTGGTCGGTAGTTCCAACTTTGATTAAGAAATCTGCATCCATAGGCAGCAATGCAACCATACTTTGCGGTGTTACTGTCGGCGAAGGAGCAATTATTGGTGCTGGATCAGTAGTAACCAAGGATGTTCCTCCGTGGACTATTGCAGCTGGGGTTCCCGCCAGGCATATCCGATCCGTAAAACCTGCTGTATTGGATTTACAGGAAAGCTCTTTGAAATAACCATCCTTATACCAAAATGGAGAAATATAATGTCAACGATCCAATTTGTAGATCTAAAAAAACAGTATGCACCTTATAAGGAAGAAATTCTGAGCGGTATTGAACAGATTTTAGACGGTATGCAACTGTATTTGGGTGAAAATACTCGCGCTTTGGATATAGAGTTCTCCCAATTCTGTGGGACTAAACATGGAATAAGTGTATGTGATGGAACTGCCGCCCTTCATGTGATATTACGAGCTATGGGTATAGGAACGGGTGATGAAGTGATCACTGTATCCCATACATTTATTGCAACAACCGAAGCAATAATTCTCGCAGGCGCGAGACCTGTTTTTGTAGATATCAAGCCAGGTACTTTTCTCATGGATACTGAACAGATCGAAGCAAAGATCACTCCGCGGACAAAAGCTATCTTACCTGTCCATCTATATGGTCAAACCGTAGATATGGATCCTATCATGGATATTGCAAAAAAACATCATCTGAAGGTCATTGAAGATGCATGCCAGGCACATGGAGCAGAGTACAAAGGGAAAAAAGCCGGTAATCTCGGTGATGCTGCAGGATTTTCTTTTTATTATTCCAAGAATCTCGGCGCGTATGGAGAAGGTGGATTCATAACGACAAATGATGACGAAATATCACGCTTATGTAAAATGATGCGTGAACATGGATCTGAAATTCGATACCATCACGAAATTATCGGATTCAATGCTCGATTGGACGAAATTCAAGCACATGTATGTCGAGTGAAATTACCGAGATTGTCTGAGTGGAATCAAAGTAGAGTAAAACACGCCAAATTATATGATCAATTACTGGCAGGTACTCCAGCGATAACCCCATCCGTCAGCCAAGGTTGTTCACCTGTTTACCATCTCTATGTTATCAGAGTCCCAAAAAGAGATGAATTGCAGGTGTACTTGAAATCCAAGGGGATATTTACTGGCATTCATTATCCTGTTCCAGTCCATCTGCAAAAAGCAACTGCGTTCCTTGGTTATAAGCTTGGAGATTTTCCTGTTACTGAAAAAGTTAGTGAGGAAATCTTATCATTACCCATGTTTGCGGAGTTGACTGACGATGAAATTAAGTATGTTGTCGATGAGATAAAGGCTTTTTTTAGTCAGTAAACAATATCTGAGAAAATAATTTTGAAAAAGAATGAGTTATTGATTACTCTAAGTGTCGGATTGATTCTTGGATTTGCGCTCATTGGAGCGATAGACCTTAGAAATGTCCAATCCACAAACAAGCAGATTCTCGAACCTGTTTCGTCGGGTGTTGGAGAAAATTCTTCTCGAGAAAAACCTAAAGCAACCATTCTTCCTTATCAGAAAATAATAAATACACCTCCTCCAGCAGAAAAAATCAATATTGCACCAGAAGCAACCGAAAACAGTGGATATGCATTATTACTCTATGATGATGAAAGAATCTCATCTTTCAGTACCAATTTTTGTAAGTTAGCTTCCTTCTATGGTCTTAGCTGTGTTAGACAAGTAATTAATAATAGAAAGCCACTGCTAAAGTCGATGCTTCATGATACTGAAGGAAATCCTTATGGATTGATTGGTTTGGATGCGGTACTACTTTATCCACAATATAACGCTATCTCTGACCGAGTCATCAAAATTCTTACGAATGCAGTAAAGCTAGATGGTTCCAATCTTTATATTGGAAAACTGGATCCATTGATAAGTCAACCAAAGCTTTCAACGCTTACGGATGAAGCTGTTGATGGGATCTTCAGTATTACTGATTCAAATAAAGACTGGTATGTATCACCCACAAATCCAGCTGAGACTTTTGAGCTTACCGGCATCAATATAATTTCTTCCCAAATGGTATCTCCAAACACATATTCTATCAAAATGAAAACTATTCCAGAGAATATCGTCTTGATATCTGCAAAGGATGATTCTGGAAATAAATATCCGATTTATATTAAATGGAAATCATCACAAGTTGAACCAGCAGGTAGCATCTACTTAGATTCTGGTGAAGATGGGCAATCCCTTGATTCGATCTCAATGAGAGATATATATTACAGTGCAGCCAGTTTTACACAAATCATCCCTATGATGATGGCATTTCGTTCTTCTTACGGAAATTCAATCTGGCACAGTGATCAACATTACGCAAATCTGACAATTGATGAAAGCATCTTAACCGAGCCATACCAAAATGTTAATTACACATTTCTCTTGGATGTGATGCGGAAGCACAATTTCCACACAACAATCGGATTAATCCCGGAAAGTTGGAAACTTGCAGATCCATATGTAGTCTCTCTACTACTATTGAACAAACAATATTTCTCAGTTGCTCAATACGGGAATTCTGGCCAAGGATATGAGTTTTATAGATATAGTCTTGAGGCAGTTAGTCTCAATAATAGTCTAATGTTATCGACAACATCACTGGAAGAACAGGACAGGGCAATTCTCGAAGGAACTGCTCGACTAAAATTGTTAGAGAACTTGAGCAATCTTTCTTCGGATCGCGTAATGATCTTTCCGGGAGGAATTAGCCCAGAGAATACGATCAAACTTCTCCAAAAACATGGATTTCTTGCATTATCCAGTTATCAAGATACACCACTGGATACAGTTCGACCGAACAATTGGGATTATGGGATGTATCCTACGATAACAGATTACTCAAATTTTCCAATTCTTATCCGTAGAATGCCAGAAACAAATACTTCGTATCAACCTTATCTTCTTGCTTCGGTTCTTGATCTTTTTATTAACAAACCGGCTTTATTTAGCACATTTCCTTATGGACGTTCTATGTTTGCCAGTGGAATGGAAGCTTTCGATCCCATAGCCGATCAAATGAATGGATTGTCTGGAAATCTGGAATGGCAAAGCCTTGGGTATATTGCAAGTCACACCCATCTGGAAAAAGAAAACAGGGATGGCAGCGTCAGCATCAGAATGTTCACTCCCGAACTAATCCTTACCAACACCGGAAAGGAATTGAAAATCTACCACATTAACTTATCCCTGGAGGGAGGAGCAAAACCAAAGGTACTTGTTAATGGATATCCATTCCTCTATAGGTTACAAACAAATAACCTCCAATTTGATTTCGAACTTCCTCCAACAAAGGAAGCCAGGATAACCATCGATTATGATTCCACGGATAACTAGTTCCATTCAAAACCAATATCGACAGATTGCAGTTAACGGATTTTGGCGTGGTATCGGATTCCTAGTCTGTGGTCTCCTCGTAGGGGTAGTTGTTCTAATCCTCCCAGGTATCCCAAAAAGTTGGGGATTGATTATTCTTTTATCAATAGCTGGTTTTTCTGGATTGCTTGTGATAGGTAATCTACAAAAAGTCTTAATAACATTGATCATCATTGATATCCCATTAAGGTGGGACATCTATCTTGGTGCGAGAATTCAAGATGTTTCCATGGGGAATAGAGAAGGATGGATCATATCACTTACTACTATTGCATTGACACTGCTTTTTGCACTGTATTTTTTGCGATTGCTGGTTGATCCTCAAAAACTCCCCAAACTTCTTATCTTCGAAAACCTACCATTAGTGTTGTATCTTATGTTTTGTCTCCTATCCATTGTAGTTTCAAAAGATAAAGTAGGATCGATCTTCCAATTATTTTTCCTTGGACAAATGTTTTTTCTTTATTTGTATTTTTCAAGTATGGTGACCACAATAAATGACATTCTATTTATTGTTTGTATTTTCCTTATCGGGCTTACAACAGAAGGTATTATCTCTATAGCTCAACGTTTCATTGGGTTGAGTTTTAATTTCGCAGGAATTATGACGGTGAACGATTTTGGGCGTCTTGCAGGTACATTGGGATCTCCGAATGTTGCTGCGGGTTTTTTTAGTTTATTCCTTGCACCTGCTTTTGCACTCATTTTTCAAAAGAAGTATATTTGGCTCCGCTTACTTGCACTTTTTGCGTTTGTAGTTGGAAGCGCTGGATTATTTTTTACTATTTCGCGAGGTGGGTGGATAGCTTATGCATTATCACTTGCCATAATCGTATTTGCATTCTGGTTACGCGGAAGTATTCCTCCATGGATGGCATCGATCATATTAATCATCTTCTTAACAGGAGTAATCCTATTCGGTTCTGCGTTTTTTGCCCGGTTCATATCTGTTCGTGAAAATGCAGCATTATCCAGAATTACCTTAATGCAGATTGCTTGGAAAATGATTCTAGAGCATCCAATTTTCGGTGTGGGATTGAATAATTATGTTTTCTATATTTATCAATATGCAGTTCCAACAGCTGCATCCCAATTTCTTTATGTTGTTCATAACAAATATCTCTTAATATGGGCAGAAATTGGCTTCGGTGGATTAGTAGCTTATCTCGGATATCTATTTCTTTCTATTCAGCGCGGATGGAAGGCATGGGCCAGAAATTATGGATTGATCTCTCTTATATCTCTGGGGATGATTGCTGGAGTGATAGGACAGATGAGTCATATGATGGTTGAAATCTTTGATGCCCGGTCAGAAGTACAGGCTTTATGGCTATTCGCTGCCTTGATCACCGCAACTTATCAGATAACACAAAGAGGTATTGATGGATAAAGCACAGTTATCTGTTACCCCACATCGACAACGAATCCGGCATCTGATCGGAAATACATTATCGTTGGTAACCAATGATATGGTAAATCGTGCCATAACTTTTGTTATTTATGCATTGATCGCACGATACCTGGGTGTTTTTGAATTTGGACAAATGTCATTAACCCTCACAATTTTTTATCTATTACAAAATCTTGCTCCTGTCGGAATAAAAATATTGCTTGTCCGTGAAATTTCGAAGGATAAGAATAGCACATCAAAATATTTGATTGGCGGTAGCATTGTCGCTTTTCTTACTTCATTAATTGCATTAGCTCTGCTGTACATCTTTTTGTCCATCATGCATTATGCAACCGAAACTGTTTGGATCATTCTGATCATTTCGTCTGGTTTGATTCCATACTCAATTTCATCTGTATGTGAGGCGATTCTCCAGGCTCAGGAGAGGATTAAATACATCACCTATGCGAATGTACCAATTAGTCTGGCGCGTGGCATTATCGGATACTTTCTATTAGATTATGGATACAACCTTTACTGGATTGGATTGTTATTCATTTCGTCTTTTGTAATAACAATGATCATTGAGTGGATTTTTGTAACCAGGCACCTAGATCTACAAAAATTGAAAATCGAGCCTAATTTTATAGCTAAGATTAGTAAAGCTTCATTGACATTTTTAGGTCTGCAAACTCTCATCGCTGTTTCTGGGAGCATCTTGCCTGTAGCTATTTCTGCTTCGAGTGATGAGGCAGCTGTCGGTATTTTTAACGCAGCGAACCAGTTAATGGCTCCAATCGTAATGGTCATGCAGAGCATTGTCGTCAGTCTTTTTCCAAGAATGTGTTTGAAATTCGAAACTCAAAGTACAGATTTTAAACTTATGTCGGCGAGAATAATTGAGATTCTCTCCACTTTTACAATCCCAATGGTGGCTGGGTTGATCTATTATGCTAAGCCGGTTTTGTTGTTGCTATATGGAAAGGACGAATTTAGCGTTTCCGCTCCCCTTCTACAGATCATGGTTTGGGTTCTCATCTTCCGGATAATCACATCTGTACTTGGTCGAGTACTGATGGCTGCTCATTTAGAACGTAATCTTTTTAATATCATGTTATTTGAAGTGATATTAACAATCGTCCTCTCGATCATTTTGATACCTAATTACAAACTTTATGGTGCGGCATATGTTGCTTTGGTCATTGGAATGGTAGATCTAATACTACATATTTTAGCCGTAAAACTTGTTTACGGATTGATCAACTTTCAAAAAATTCTCTGGAAATCTACTGTAGCAACCATGGCCATGATAATTTGGATCATCTTTTCCTTCGAAGATGGGTTAAATGCATGGCTAAGCATTCTACTAGCAGTAATCATTTTTCTAATAGTATGGTTGTGGTTAGCTATATCTGAAAATGGATCATGGTTAGCCTTACAAAAACACTATCTGGGAACATGAAATGTATCGAATATATTATCTAACTCTCCCATCCTTACTTGATGTTTCACTGTGTTTCGCAGAAGAAATATCAAAAAATGTCGATTTTAAGATGACCTTACAAGTGACCTCAAATAATTGGAGAGGAAGTATTCTGGGCGAAAAAATGGACGCCCCAAAAATTGGATTAGCTAAAATTGATAGATACCTTTCTAGTCCACCTAAGGATCTTCCACAGATATGGAATAATTCTATGGGGTTCTCAATAGCTAATTTCGGCGGTGGCAACGGACTATTTCCAGCGAGCATGAGAACAAGTTTGGATGTTCTTAAAAGTATTAAGGATTTCAAACCAGACATTATTCACCTTGAAACGACTTCAGGGCGGCTTTTATGGCTCCTTCCGGAAATGAGAAAAATTGCACCGATTGTTCTTACAATACACGACCCTCATCCTCATGCTGGTGAAGCACCTTTAAAAAAACTCCTGATCAGATCCTTTACTTATAAATACATTGATCGTTTCATTTTTCATAATTTATGCCAGATAAATGAGTTTTGCTCGGAATATAAAATTCCAAACAATCGTGTCGATTACACACCACTTGGGGAGTATTACCTATACAGGAATTTTCAACAAAACCGCCCAGAAATCAAACCAAATATTGTATTATTCTTCGGTAGATTATCCCCTTATAAGGGCTTGGATATACTTTTCGAAGCAATGCCGTTAGTATGTAAACGCGTAACCAATGTCCACTTTCAAATTGCCGGCAGACCCATCCCCGGTTTCAAATTACCCGCAGTCCCGGAATTAGAAGGCGGAGGGAAGGTGGAGATCCTCCAGGAATATGTCAATAATGAGAAGATGGCAAGCCTTTTCCAACAGGCAGCCCTGGTTGTTTGCCCTTATACTGATGCGACCCAATCTGGTGTGATCATGACTGCTTATGCATTCAATAAACCTATTGTAGCCAGCCGTATTGGCGGACTACCTGAATATATTGAGGATGGCTTAACAGGCAGATTGGTTAATCCCTCAGACCCTGTATCCCTTGCTGATGGAATTGTATCAATGCTGTTTCAAATGAACGATGAAATAGAAGGTCGACAGGAAATCAGAGAGTCGATCAGGGGAGTATGCAAAACGATATTTAATTGGCGATCGATTTCAAAGCAAACATACAATATATACCAACGGACAATTGATGGTCATTCAACGAGGACAAAATAATGAAACCGGTGATCAGTGTGTTTTTTGACGGATTAAAGCCTGAAAGCATCCAATATATGCCGTTCTTAAACTCTCTGCCATCAAAGAAACGACTCGAGACAATCCTTGGTTATTCCGTGACCTGTCATGCTTCCATGTATACAGGAGTTTATCCTGATAAGCATGGCTTATGGTTTTTATGGAAAGTAGCACCGGAATCATCACCTTTTAGGTGGTTGAAGAAGATCCCTTTATTATTTTTGGCAAATAACATACCTGGGTGGATTGCAGTACATAAAATAAGTTCGCTAAAAAGTAAGTTGACTGCATACTGGGGAATTCCTCGCTTGTTTAATCTACCATTAAAATACTGGTCAGCAATCGATGTTGCTGAAAAACGTTACTGGGATGAAGATGGATATCTTGAAAACTGTAAGACTATTTTTGAATGGTTACGAGAATACAAAATCGATTACGAAGTTGTTGGCATGGTTCCACATGTCATAGATACCTCCAGACTTGTGAACGAACATCAATTCAGCGATATTAAACCCTGGATATACTTATTCATCGGGGATGTAGATGCTTTGAGCCACCATTTCACGCAGAATAGTTCAGAAGTGATAACCAAGTTAAGGCAATTTGATTCAATTGTTGAACGTTGTTGTCGGGAAATACAACAAAAATGTGGTGAATATGACCTCATAGTTTGGTCAGATCATGGGCATGTACCTCTCAAGGAAAAAATTGATCTCTATTCCATATTTAAATCCGCTGGTGATGACCTTACAAAGTATCTCCATATTGTCGACATTAATGTAGCCAGATTCTGGTTTGATAGTGAAAAAGACCGAACACGTGTTGAAACGATATTGGAAAAGATTCCTAATGGATTCATTCTGTCAGACGATGTTATGGCTAATGAACACGTTCTTATGAAGGATCACCGTTATGGAGAGTTAATTTTCTATCTGGATGCCGGGAGCGCATTCTCGAAGACGATCTTTGGATTCGGCTTGCGTCAAAAATCGATTCACGGGTATCTCCCTCATCATATCGATTGCGACGGTGTTTTTCTCACAAATCATCAAATATCACCAGAAATTGAAAAAGTTCGTTTAGTGGATATCCTGCCCTCCTTGCTGAATTTATTCGATTTACCCATCCCACCAGATACTGATGGAAAGGTTATTTGGAGTTAATATGGGAAAATACACAATTCGCGATGATCAAATGGTCGACCAAACAGTCCAAAGTCACCTGGATTGTATACGGGAAACTACTTTGCGATATATCCATCCTGTAGCTTTATTATTAGCTGGCAGCTTTGGTCGAGGTGAGGGAAGTGTTTGTATCGAAAATGGGACCATCCAGTTCTTTTCTGATTACGAGATTTGCATTATTAGTTCTTCTCCGGGAGCTAGAGTTCTTGTGGATAAAATTTCACAAGAACTCAAAGGTAAAATACCTGTTTCAGTTTCGATTTTCTGGAATACTCCGAATAGGATCATAAAAAATAGGTCACGAAACCTTTCTTTCGGAAAAGCATATCCAACCATAGGAATGTACGAATTAAAAGCAGGATCGCAGTTTATTTATGGTGATTTTGATTTGAATAAAAATATTTTTGATCCGTCTGATATTCCAACAAATGAGGGAATCAGATTGATTATTAATAGGATGATGGAGGTTATCGACAATCTATATCACAATCCAAAACCTGAATCGGTATGCTTTTCTTTGGCAAAACTATTCTTAGCCTGCGGTGACGCATTACTGATAAATGCAGGCATATACCATTATTCATATGCGGAACGAGCAAAACGATTTTCCAAATTATATAAAGAGAGATATGCATCAAAATTCAGTGATGATTTCTATGCACTGTATACGTATGCTTCCAAGTTCAAACTAAAACCCTCAAACTCAAAACCATTCTCAATCAACGTCGGATTGCCTATTTCTAGAAGTATCTCTCAGAATGTCGTCCGAATGTTACTTAAGATGGAATACGAGCCAATAAAAGATGTCCTTTATAAATGCGCGTCATCGATTCCAATTCTTTATCAAACCGGGAAATTACCACATCTGGATAGGGTTTATGAAAATTTGATTCTTGGATTGCGAGCTTATAAATCACATCATTCGATAAGTTGGCGATACCTTCCATCAAACAACCAATTGTTTACACCATTTCAGGCTTTATATGCGGCTATCCCTGGTCTTTTCTGGGGCTTGCCCCTGACTGACTTAGGTGATAAGGAGATGATAGATCTAGCATTCAAGTGGGGCAGATGGGCAGTACCAGTATCAAAAGAGGTTAAATGTGAAACCTTAACCAAGAATTTAATCGAAATGTGGCACATCTTAGGTTGAATAGATATGGAAAAAGTTAATGTGCTTCATTTGGTAAATAATCTTGCTGATTTAAGCATCATACGTATCGTTGAACAGATTGTTCGTCTATCCGGATCTGACGGTTATTGTTGGTATATCGGCTCATTGCATGGTGCCGGGGAGATGACTGATCCACTTATCAATTTAGGAGCACGTATTTTAACATATCCAGCGAATGATCCAATTGCTAAACTTCAGAAGGATATAAAAGGACATTTTATCCACATAATCCATTCGCATACTCCACGAACTACATTGACGGCGTATCGAGCAATAAGAAGACTTCCATATGACTTAAAACCAAAACATATCGCCACCAAGCATCTCCTAACCCGTCCATCGGATCGAAAATTTGGGTTAATCTATGCAATGGTCGATTATTTGAGTCTATATCTTGCTGATCGGCTTGTGCCAGTAAGCTTTACGATGGGTAATCAACTGCTGAAGTTGCCATATTTAACAAAACATAAGATTTATCCAATACCGAATGGAATCCAAGTCGAACAATACCAGGATGATCAGGCTCGGTATATTGCCCGGAAAGAATTCGGATTATCGGAAAATATTACCCTGTTGGGTTACGCTGGTAGATTGGATGCAGTTAAACGAATAGACTTACTTCTTGAAGCATTCAAAAGCGTTTACCAGAGTTATCCAAATTGCCGGTTATTGATTTTGGGTGATGGCCAAATGACAAGTCAATTGCAGGCATTGTCCTCCATGCTTGGTTTAGCCAGGGTGGTGATCTGGGCGGGGTTTCGGCAAGATATGTCGCGTATGTTTTCTGCCATGGATGTTTATATCCAACCCTCAGATAATGAAGGACTATCCCTCAGCATCCTTGAGGCTATGGCAGCCAGACGACCTGTTATATCAACCAAGGTAGGAGCAGCAAAAGAGGTACTTGTCCACGGTCAAACAGGTTGGTTGATAGATCCACGTTCTATTGATCAACTCACCAATGCAATGAAGTATGCCATCTCACGTCCTGATTTCTTCAGTAAAATGGCCGACTTAGCTTATCAGCAGGTACAGAAAAAATATTCAGTCAGTTCCATGGTGAATTCATATCAAAAATTGTATTCGTCATTACATGGGGAAATTCATCATGGATAAGAATTTACATGTTCTCATGATCACACATCATCGCCGAATTAAATCTCGTGGAAGGTCGATGATAATAGCCGAACATCTGGTTGAACGAGGACATTTTGTATCGTTATGCGTGACTGCCAATAGTCGTCGTTTCGGGATAACATCCAAAAAAAATAATGGTTTGGAGATCATTGAATTTCCAGATCTCTTATGGGGGAGACTTCGTTCTGGATGGGACGTTTGGAATATGCTCAACCGGGAAATCTATCTCACTCGGAGCAAAATGTCTTTTGACCTTGTCCACACTTTCGAAACTAGGCCAAATTCAATTTATCCGGCTCTAATGTATTCAAAAAAACATAATATCCCATTGATCACAGATTGGAACGATTGGTTCGGCCGTGGAGGATTGATAGAGGTGCTTCGTCCGCGATGGTATAGAACCTTGTTTGGTGGATTTGAAACCTATTATGAAGAAGCCTTCAGGTCGAAAGCAGATGGATTAACTGTGATTTCTACAGCACTTGCAGAACGAGCTCTTAAATTAGGTGTTCAGCCTGGTCGTATATGCAGAATTAGAGGTGGTTCAGCACCAGAAAAATATCCTGCTCGAGACAAAAATGATTGCAGGATCCATATGGGTTATCCGACAGACACACCTATTCTAGGATTTTGTAGTAGTGATTTATATTTAGATATTGAGATACTATTTATTACTCTGGCATTATTAATAAAAAAGTATCCGAATATTCTTTTGATACTTACTGGGGAAGTCAAAAATTCTGTTCTTGATCTAGCAGATCAAACCGGAGTAAGAAGTCATTTGATATTACCTGGATTTATTCCTCAAGAATTGCTTTCCTGGTGCCTGGGCGCATCTGATATTTTTGTTATGCCTTTCCCAAAGACAATTTACAACGTTGGCCGATGGCCAAATAAATTGGGTATTTATACTAGCCAGGGAAGACCTATAGTCACAAATGCTGTTGGTGATGTAAAAGAAGTATTCGAAAAATATTCAATAGGATTAACAGCGGATTACACAGCCGAAGATTTTGCCGACAAAATTAGCACATTGTTGGATGATCCATATCTAGCACAAACACTAGGAGCGAATGCATTGTCGTTTGCGAAAACTGAAAACAATTGGAAGACACTGATCACTGATCTTGAAAGCTTCTATTATCGGATAATTACAGAATACAAGGAGGTACCCTAAAGATGAAAAATCCTCCAGTAATCATTGTTGGCGCACAAACAATTGGACTTGCTGCTTTACGGGCATTTAGCCATCTTGATATTCAACGAATTTTGGTTAGTTATGATAAAGATGATTCTGCAAGGGTGTCAAGATATGTTACCAAGCTCTATGAATTACCCCTTCCTGAAAAGAATAATGAAGAATTTTTGACATTTCTTATTAATCTTGGTAAACAATACCAAGGAGCAATGCTATTACCTGCGTCAGATACCTCTCTCTCTGCAATCTCAAAGAAAAAAGAGGAATTATCGATTTACTATAAGGTCGCATGTCCCGAGTGGAAGATAATAGAAAAGATCATAGATAAAAAGCAAACTTATTCTTTAGCAGAAAAACTTGGATTACCTGCTCCACGAATGATAATTCCGAAGTCAGAGATGGACATTGTGGATTATTCAAATAATTTTGAGTTCCCATGCCTGATAAAACCAACAAAGAGCCATGAATACTTCGCCTATTTTTTTCGAAAAATGGTGTTTGTCAAAAACGTTGATGAGGCATTAACCGCTTATCGTGAAGCAGTTAAAATGAATTTCGAGGTAATAATGCAAGAGTACATACCGGGAGAAGACTCTGATGGGATAAACTATAACTCCTACTTCTTTGATGGCCAACCCCTTGTCGAATTTACCGCCAAAAAGATACGTAATGCTCCCCCAAGATTAGGTTCTCCTTGTGCTTTGATTAGTAAAAAAATATCCGATGTATATGAATCAGGTCGGAATATTCTAAAAGCATTAAATTTTTATGGGTATTCCTGCACCGAATTTAAGCGCGATTCGCGAGATGGTATTTATAAACTTATGGAGGTTAATGGCCGCCATAATCTTTCAGGATTATTGGCCACCAGTTGTGGGATTAATTTTCCAGTTCTCCACTACCGACATTTAGTTTTTGATGAGTTGCCAGTTCAATCGGATTATCAGGAAGGCGTTTATTGGTTGGATGTCTCAAGGGACTTTGCTTATCATTTTCCAGATGTCCTAAGATATAGATATCCGCTGAAAGAGTTTATTAAACCATATTTTGCCAAGCATGTTTTTGCAGTTCTTGATTTTCAAGATTTCAAACCAACAATAAAACGATACAGCCATTTGGCAGGTGTAGTACTCAGCGGAAAACGAACTGTTTGAAGAGGAGATCTTATGCAGAAAAATTCAGTAATTCTGGAAGAGGAACGGTTGAATTCCGCTGGTAGGGAAGAAAAGCCTCTGATCCATGAGCGGCATCGGGTATTTCCAGCAATATTTGAAAGCCGTAATCATAAACGTGTGATCGATGTTGCGGCAGGTGTCGGATATGTGGCAGAACGTATACGTGACGATTCCTCAGTTCAAATGTTCACAAATGATATCGCTCCAACATGCTTAACCAATCTACGTAAACTGAATATTCCAGTGGTCAGTTACACTATTGACAATGCGTTTGGAGGTTTTCCATTTGCGAATGACTCCTTTGATGCTGTAATTGCATTAGCAACAATAGAACATGTAATCCATGTTGATGAATTTGTACGAGAAATATTCAGAATGCTGAATCCAGATGGATGTTTCTATGTATCCGCGCCAAATTATGCCAGTTTTCTTTACCTTTTCCCATTAGTATTTTCGGGTCGGACTTTTCACGATCCATTAAAACCAGAATCCAAATATGAATTCTATGCGCATGTTCGATACTTTACTTATCAAACATTAATGGAATACATACCACAATTCGGATTCGTTCCAGAAGCAGTTTACCTTCCTATACCTAAACATAGTAATCATTACAAAACCCTAAAAGAACGATCAAGGTTAGCTGCCTGGGGATTTAGAACAGGTATGAGTTTGATGTATCGTATGTCTCCACGATGGGCATCCGAGCCTATCCTCTGTTTTAGAAAGAATTCCCAAACCAAGACCCCATTCCGTCGTGTTTTGATCTAGTACATAGGAGTTTTGTATGATACATCTGGAAGTGACCGAAAAAACTAAGCAATATGAGCTCTATGAGAATGTAAACTATGAGGACTTCTGGCAGGGTGTTCAACAAAGAAAACTAGATGAGTTGGAACAAATGCTTGTAAGGAACATGTTACATCTACCTGTTAATCGGCTTGTGGATATAGGCTGTGGATACGGGCGCCTTCTGGATTGTTATCTCTCTTCATGCAAAGAGGTCATCCTCCTCGATAGCTCGAATTCCCTAATGCAACAAGCCTTTCAACGATCTAATGGAAAAGCAATTTGTATCACGTGCGATCTGAATAAGTTACCATTTATAGATTCTGTTGTCGACCAAATACTGATGATCCGTGTATTTCATCATCTTGATCATCCGCAGGAGGTCTTAAATGAATTCAACAGGGTGCTTGTAAATCAAGGGCATTTATTGTTTTCATACTGTAATAAGATGAATATAGAACGTGTATTTCGCTGGATTTTCAAAAAGAATCCATATCATCCATTTAGATATGAAACAGCTTGGGTATGGAATGTTTTTTTTATGCATCATCCGCGATTTGTTCGAGATTCTCTGATTAATGCTGGTTTTGAACGTATTAATGAAAAAGGTGCTGGCGTCTTGGATAAACTTGCCGGAAAGCTAGGCAAAATCGGTGAATATTTCCCTTCTGGATTTAACATTTCTCCTTTGCTGGCTAAATTAGCTATTGCTCCTTGGATATTTAATGATTCAAAAAAATCTGGTTCTATGACTGAAATATCTGATCTTCCATTTGACAAAATAATACATTGCCTTAGATGCAATAGTTCAGTTTCAAAGGAGAATAACGGATATTTATGTAAATTCTGTGGAGAGTTCTTCCCGATAATCGATGGTGTGATCCAATTTCTCTAGCGGTTTGTGCTTTGTTAGGAGACTCTATGCTGGCAGAGATTAACATTGACAATGACTCATGGAAATCATTTCTAAAGGTGAATGCGCAAGCTTCAATTTTCCATTCAGTAGAATGGAATCATCTCCTGGAATCCACGTATCATTATCATGCCAAGGTTGTAGCGCTCATGAATGCCAATGGAGAAATAACAGCAGGAACCCCTTTTCAAGAAACGGTCAGAATAACAGGTAAAAAGAGATGGATCTCCTTGCCATACACAGATCACTGTACCCCAATTGCCATTGACAACGATCAGAAGCAAATATTCACGGAAAAGTTGGTTGCATTTGTACGAAATAATCCAAGTAAGAACTTTGAATTTCGAACTAATTTTTACGAAAACCCTCTCATTAGCAGTCGCTGTGAATATGTTTTACACAATATGATTCTTTCCCCGGATGTCGAGAGGACGTTTTCAAAAATTCACGATATGCATAAACGGAATGCAAATTTTGCGATAAAAAGAGGTGTTAGAGTATTGATTAGTAGAGAAGAAAGATATCTAAGAGAATTCTACAGGTTACACCTGATAACTCGCAGACGTAAAGGCGTACCAGTTCAACCCTGGTTATTCTTTAAGAATATCTTAAGCCAAATAATCCAACAAGATCACGGTTTCATCATGATGGCATTTACTGAATCAAAGTGTATAGCTGCTGCAGTATTCTTATATTTTAACGATACGCTTACATATAAATTCGGGGCATCTGATCCGAACTTTTTATATCTGCGGCCGAATAATTTGTTGTTTCAAGAAGCGATTAAATGGGGTTGTGAAAACGGTTATTCCAACCTTGATCTTGGACGGACTGATCTTAAAAATACCGGATTACGCGAATTTAAAACCCGATGGGGAGCTCAAGAATCAGATCTGTATTATAGTTATTCTCCTAGTTTGCCATCCTCCCGCCCAAACTGGATAATGCATTCTTTCTCGAAAACGATTACACATTCACCATTATGGTTTTGCCGTCTTCTAGGTGAGTTATCCTATCGCCTCACAAGTTAACAGAAACACTAGAGGGAAAATGAACTTATTATCGTGGTTTCAAAGAAGAGGACCTGGATTTGTCATTGAACGAGGAAGAAGTGTTATTAACCGATATGGATTCAGTTCAAAGAATGCCATAAAACGGATTGATAGGATAATGGATTGCTTATCTGATTTTAATTGTTCGCCAACTTTTCCAGTACCAGGTATGGTCGTAGAAAAGCACCCGAATTTTATCCGAAGCCTTCAAGACAGAGGAGCAGAGATTGCAGTCCATGGCTACAACCATATCAATCTTAGTGAACTCAAAGCTGATCTAGCTGTTAAACAATTGTTAAAAGCTGTTGACGTATTTGTGAAGTATGATCTTGTAGTTCATGGATTTAGGGCGCCATATTTAAGCAGTAATGACGAGATTATTGATTCCCTCCCGGAGAATATTTTCGACTACAGCAGTAATCAGGCTGTTCGATGGGATATTATTCAAAAGAATGGAGATCATGAAGAAAGTGATCTTTTCAGTACTATCAATAAGTTTTATATACCTGAAGCTGCAAAGAGACTCCGTTGCCTTCCTTGGTTAAGATCAGGTTTGATCGAAATACCTGTGAGCGTTCCGGATGACCTTCAGATGATGGATGGACTTGGTTATCAGGAAAGTGAAATCACTGAAGCATGGTTGAATCTCGTAGATTATACATATCAACGTGGAGAAGTGTTTAATCTAATGTTCCATCCCGAATTATCAGTCGAATGTCTAGAGCCATTCAGTAAGTTGCTTGATAAAGCACGCTCGTATAAGCCGGGAATCTGGCTTGCACGCTTGTGCGATATTGCCGGTTGGTGGCGGGAAAAAGCTACGATCAACCCTACTATACGATCGAAAAGTACTGGTGTAAGTATTAGCATTAATAGTTCTTCAAGAGAGAATTGGGTAGTTAGTGGAATAGAAATACCCGGTTCTGTGCCTTGGGACGGTAAATATAACAAGCTAATCGAAAACACGGTAAATCTACTACCTGGAATTCGCCCATTTATCGGGGTGGATGGATCGATCCCATCTTTACTTGTAAGAAAATTAGCAAACCAAGGATATATTATCGATACATCCCAACACGCCATCGAGTGCTCAATATTTCTAAATCAGGATAGGATGACGAATCTTCACAATGAAGCAGCAGTAGTGGATATGATTGAGTCCGCCTCAACCCCACTCATTCGATTGTGGCCATGGCCTGATGGTTATCGGTCAGCAATGTGCATTACAGGAGATCTTGATGCATTATCCTTACTTGACTATGCAAATCGGATCATTACAAATTAATTGCTCGTACCGCGGAACTCGAAAGCACCAATGTCCGGTGAGGTACCAAAGAAAACCGGATTACCTATAAAATCCGTTTGATGTCCCAATTCAAGTCCACTATCTATCGCCGGGCTATCATTGGATAACTCAAAATTTCCACAACTGATATTTTGAAACATTGGATCGGCTTCTATGTCGCCATTTCCTGGAATCATTCCAATATCCCCGTTAGGAAGATAAAACAAATTATGGTCGTGCGTAAATTCAGAACCATCGCTTACACCATAAACCAGACTTTTATAATTCTTTAAGTAGAAGATATTATTTCTAACGACAACTTTTTCCGGTGTAGGTGATGCCCACCAGAAATTTATTGAAGCGGAATCTCCATTTGATGAAGTATCAACAATAGTATTATTCTCGAAACGGAAATTGGTAACAACGCTCGCAAATTTTCCATCCAGGTGAATACCCAATGCTTTTCCGCTGTTAATGACCAAGTTGTATGCAACAATAGAATCGCTGGCTGAACCTCCACCTATCTCCATGAATCCTTTGGCATTATTCACATAATTATGATGAATAAATGCATTATTTACTTCCTTATAGAATTCAATTGCTCCTCCATCCTCCTTGTAATCGTAACTTGGTGCACGAAGATTGATCAACCTATTATAAGCAACCTCATTATCTGAATTGAATAACCAGACACCAATAGCACCATAATCATCATTCCCACCTTTTGTATTCTGCACCATATTAAGGTCATGAATGTAATTATTTATAATCTTGTTGTACCTTCCGTGAACACTCACCCCTTCACCAACCATTGTCGCTTCAATATTTCGGACTACATTATGATCAGAGTTTTCATCAATATAAACACCAGCTAATTGAGCTTCTTGTACCTTAACGCTGTCAATAACAACCCAATCCCCGGTGATTCGGATTGCATTGGTCAAATGAGCTTGATCTCCAGGGTTGCGAAAAATCGGTAGAGGCCCGGAATCACCATACGAGGTATAGGTTATCGGCGCTCCCTCCCTGCCAGAACCCCAAGCAAAAAGCGTCCCAGTCCATACCGAGCCTCGCCTTAGGTAAATCACATCACCTGGATAGAAATTAATTGAATTTAGGTATTCGAGTGATTTCCAAGCATTTTGTGGATCTGTACCGTTATTCCTATCATCTCCTGCCATGCTATCGAAATAGAACGCTCTCGAAAAATTATTTGGGGGGATCTCTAAAGAAGTGGGTGGATAAGTAAACCGATCAGCCATCTCAGTACACACAACCTCTGGCGAAGGTGCTTGAGTTGGAAGAATAGGAATTTCAATGAAACTAGTTGGTTGATTTGGAATCGTAGGTATCGATACTTTTTCCAAAGTATAAGCAGAACTGCAAGAGGAAATTAACCAAGTTAGCATACAACAACTGCACAAAGCCATTTCATTTACTTTTTTCACCTAATATATGGTTCATTTCTTTAATAGGAATAAGCAAATCACGCGAGAATATTTGAAAATATTTAACCAAGCTAATAAATCATAGCATATTTTAGCAAGGAATATTCTTGTTTATCTTTTAGAAAAATGACTTTGTGGTAAAAGAACTGCATGTAAGTTTAATTAAACGAACGTCCCTCGTAAGGGACGTTCTGCTTTGAATTATTGTATTCTCTTATGTGATAAGGAAATATTCTACTTTTCGTACGCTCCAAGATCAGGTGCAGTACCATTTGGAACTTTGTCTCCTGAATAGTCTGTTGAATATCCGAGAGTAATACCTTTATCAATGGCTGGACTGCTTGATCCGAGTTCATAATTCGCACCGGATAGGTTCGTAAATGAAGGATTAGTAACGCTTTCACCAGTTCCCAGAGTAAATCCTAAGCCTGTAGCCTTACCGTTAAAGAAGAAGATATTGTGATCATGGGTAAAAGTCGAACCATTCGCGAACTTTATATAATTTGTCAGGTAGAAGATGTTGTTTCTCATGATCAAAGTATTGGTAGTTGGTGTTGCACCCAGGAAGATGACACCTGTGGCGGTTGTTTCAGATCGTAGATCGATCACTGTATTATTTTCGAACTTGAGATTATCAACTACCGCTCCAAATCCTCCACTTAGGTGAAGACCCATTGGACGGGCATTGTTATACATGACATTATAGGAGATAGTATTGTTCTTGGATGATCCTGTGGAACCACTACCGATCTCTATGAAGCCTTGATTGTTTGCAGCATAGTTATGATGGATTTTGTATCCGGAAATTGTTCCATAGAACTCAACCGTTCCACCGTCTACGCCATAGTCATAGGAAGGTGCTTTACAGTTCGTGATCTGATTGTATGCAATCTCACCATCAGTACCCGCTACAAGGAAACCCACTGCACCATAATCGTCATCCCCACCAGATGTATTGGTTACCATATGGAGATCATGAATATTGCTATGAAGGACTTTATTATTCAAACCTCTCATAGTCACACCAATACCTGTATTTGAGATTTCGGTATTTTGAACAGTCACATTATCTGATCCAGTGGCAATGTAAACACCTGCATCCTGAGTGTTGCGAACAAGCAATCCATCCAATCTGATGTAATCAGCGTTGATCGTTATGCCACGGGTTTTATTGCTCGCGCTGCCAGGATTTTCAAATATGGGACTGGTTCCAGTTCCGTAGGCAGTAAAAACGATAGGTGAGCCAGAGGTTCCAAAATCATCGATTACAAAATTGCCAGTCCACTTTGACCCTCTCTTGAAGCTAACAACATTGCCCGGGCTGAGTTTCAACGCAGTAACTTTTGAGATAGATTTCCATGCTGAAGCAGAAGATGTCCCGGTATTTGTATCAGATCCACCGACACTATCCACAAAATAAGATCCAGTTGCCGGAGTTGTTGGGGCGGCAGTTGCTGTTGTTACCGGTGTTGACATAGGTGTAGAAGTGGTAACTGGAGTTGCTGTACTGATATTTGTTGGTAAAACAACTGGAGTTGTTGTTGCTGTGACAATACTGGTTGGAACGGCCGTCGAGGTATTTGTGGGAGGCACCGATGTAGGTAGGGATGTATTGGTTGGTTGAACCGGAGTGGCAGTCTTGGTAGCTGTTGGCGGTATTGCGGTTGCAGTAAAAGTCTTTGTTGGAGGCAAATTTGTAGGTGTTTTAGTACTTGTAGGCAACTTTGTTGCAGTATTTGTTTTTGTTGGTGGCAATGAGGTTGGCGTCTTTGTGCTTGTCGGAGGAACAACCTGTGTTGCAGTTGGCAGTTGGGTAGGGATATTGGTAGCAGTGGGTGATGGAACAGTCCCATTTACCGATATTGCATCCACACTCATATATTCGCCCGATGCATGCCTGAAAACAACCGTATGGATAATATTCTCATCAAGCTGACCGCTTGTCCATAAACCTGTGCGATCTTCATATGGTAGGTATTGATTGATCGAACCAACATTAACATCATCGATGATTACATCAACATCGCCAAAGAAAGTGTGTTTTCGATAAAAAAGCGAAACGCTTTTTCCTTGGAAAGTGGCACTGACTGATGATCCGATGACGCTTGAATAATTCAGTACCAGCGAAGAGATTGGAAATTCCGTGTTTCAACCAGGTACCGGAATATGTCAATCTAGAATCCAAATCATCATAAACACCAACAGTCAGCGGACCGGTTGCAAGTGTATTTGTAAGTTCGCTTGTTGGAATCAGTGAAGTCGGTGTAATCTCTTGTTTATTTTCAACCACGATAGCATCAACATTAAAGAATTTGCCATCCTTGAAAGTAACTGTAACAAGATGCTGAACGCTAGGATCCAGTATTTACTGGTCCATACCTTATTTTTATATTCTTTCTTCGCGGCTTCGTTAATTGTTGCTACAACAACACCATCAATTCTGACAGTGCCAATTCCAAAACCTTTGTTTTTCCTGTAATACAGGGAAAAACGGGTTCCTTCAACTCCAAATGTCAAAGTAGAACCGAGCTTGGACGTATACGTCTCAGTGCTCTTGTACAATTCGAAGATTTTCTTTGTTTCCACAAACCGGAATATACTAACCTGGGATCACGGTCATCATATTTTCCGCTTTGAAGAAACTCAGGTACCACAGATGTGGAAACCGTCGTTGATGTTGGTTCAGTGGTTGCTGTATTGATAATAACCTCAGGAACCATCGTATCGACGATGGGTTCAAGGGTTGGTGAAACTGTTGTCTCTGATGCTATAGGGGTTGGTGTTTCAGTTTCAGGTATGTTGTCCTGAGCAGATACTAGTGTGGTGAAAACTCCGGTGATGCTCATAACTACTATCAAAGATAGTGTTCGAAGAGCTTTGTAATGCATTATTCTTGTTCCTTTACTACTTTATATTTAGGGTATTTAATTAAGTTAAATCGCCCTCTGGTTACAATCTTACCCTCCACAATTCAGATTTATAGACAAAAAAGTCTTTTGTAAGGAAACTGTAAGGAAATCTGAAAAGCAAAAAATGGAGAAAAATTGATATGAGGATATAGAATCTGCTGGATGCACAAAAGAAATCTCTAGGAAACTTATCCATTTCTGGATACGGATCATGGCGATTTACTTCACCATGATCCGCATTTTAAGCCAAACATTTTTTTCCAGCATTACCAGGGAAATAATTCATGAAAAAGGAAATATCTAATTTAACTTGCTGATCTAATTACATTATTTACTTACATACATGGAAAATATTGCTTAACTTATCCTTCAATAAATCTTGTTTTCATTTATATTCTCAATATTTGATTCACAATCTTAGAATACGCCACTATCAATTTCCTCTAATCTGACATAGAATATCTAACATAATTCATATATCTTTTCGTATAATTAATAATATGAATGATAGGTAGATAAAATGAATAGAGAGATCAATCCAACTGAAATTCACCCTGAACATGAAGATGATTCTAATCCAAGCGGGATCATATCTTGGCGAGTCACTGTCCGAAGACCGCATACCTGGAGACCTCCTACTGATTTATATGAAACAGACGAGAAGTACATAATCCGGGTTGAGATCGCAGGTATGAACAAAGAAGAATTCTGTGTCAGCCTGGAGAATAATACTTTAACCATCTCCGGATCACGACCTGATATGCAATTACGTCGATCTTTTCACCAAGTAGAGATTCCCTTTGGGGATTTTAAGACATCCATTGAGTTATCTACCCCGATCGATGCTGATAAAGTAACCGCAGAATACCGCGATGGTTTCCTTAATATTCATTTACCTAAAACACAACCTACAATTATTCAAATTAAAGAGTAAATTACATGCCCGCATCCCGATGGAATCAGATGGCCATAGATTTAGCAGATTGGATAAAAGAAGATCAGACAATGGATGAAATATTCCTAACTTCAGCCGCAGCAAGTATCGTAGATACACTAACAAATAAAGACGAAAATGGAAAAACAGAAGAAGAAGCCCGATTAGCCAGCCTTCCGGAAGAATTACCTATACTTCCTCTTCGTGGAGTGGTTGTTTATCCTGAAACCACAGTCCCACTAACGATTGGGCAACCTCGATCGATCAGATTGATAGATGATATCATCTCAGGAGACAGACTTGTTGGATTGGTCACTACTCGCGATAACGATATAGAAAACCCCAACCCTGAAGACCTTTATTCAATTGGTACTGTCGCAGTGGTTAATAGACTTTTCCGTGCGCCTGATGGGACGATACGTCTACTCATGCAGGGGATTGCCCGTTTCACAGTTGGCGAGATTACTCAACTGGAGCCATATCTCAAAGCTAAGATTACTTTGTTTCCGGAAGATCAGGAAAAAGGTCTAGAAATAGATGCTCTTGCAAGGAATGCGCGTGACCAATTTGAGCATATCGCCGAATTAATTCCATCGATACCACGCGAACTGGTAGCAACCATCTCCTCCCTTGTCAATCCAATCCAGACTGTCTATTCCATTGCCAATTTCCAGCGTATGGAAATACAAGATGCCCAAGCAATTCTTGAATTGAATTCTGTTGCTGAAAAACTTCATCGTTTGGTCGCTATACTCGCTCGGGAAGGAGAAGTGCTTGAATTGGGTCAAAAAATCCAGAACGAAGCACGCTCTGAGATTGAAAAGATGCAACGGGATTACTTCCTGCGAGAACAACTCAAGGCGATCCAACGTGAATTGGGCGAGAGTGATGAAACTGCCGCTGAGGTGGATGAATTTCGAAAGAAGATCGAAGCAGCTCAAATGCCAGCGGAAGCAGCGAAAACGGCTGTCCGGGAATTGGATCGGCTTTCACGATTACCCACATCAGCAGCAGAATACGGAGTCATCCGGACATATCTGGATTGGCTGGTATCCCTTCCCTGGAGTATTTCCACCGAAGATAATTTGGATATCATTCATGCCCGAGAGGTACTAGACCAGGACCACTACGGATTAAAAGATGTCAAACAGCGGATTTTAGAATTCTTGGCTGTGAGAAAATTGCGGAAAGAACGAAGAAACGATGCAAAAAATCAAGGTCCAGTGGACAACATTCGTAAACTTCGGGAAGGTGTCATCTTATGCTTTGTTGGTCCTCCTGGGGTAGGTAAAACTTCATTAGGCCAATCTATTGCCCGAGCTTTGGGAAGAAAGTTTATCCGGGTTTCATTAGGTGGTGTTCGTGACGAAGCAGAGATCCGTGGACATCGTCGAACATATATCGGCTCGATGCCAGGTAGGATCCTTCAGACTTTACGTCGAGCGGAATCGCGTAATCCGGTCTTTATGATGGATGAAATAGATAAACTCACATTCGATTTCCACGGCGATCCAGCATCTGCCCTTCTTGAAGTATTAGATCCTGAACAGAACTCAGAATTCCGTGATCACTACCTCGAAGTTGCGTATGATCTCTCCCAGGTTATGTTTATAACCACTGCAAACCAATTGGAAACAATCCCAGGACCTCTTTTGGATAGAATGGAGATCATTCAACTTTCAGGGTATACTGAAGGGGAGAAATTAGCAATTGCCCAAAATTACTTGGTTCCCCGTCAATTACGCGAAAATGGATTGCGAAATAAAGAAATCACTTTTTCAGAGGAAGGTATTCTGGAAGTGATCCATTCTTATACTCGTGAAGCAGGTGTCAGGAATTTGGAGCGGCAAATTGGATCGATTTGCAGAAAATTTGTAACACAACTTGCGGAAGGTACGAAAAAATCAATTACTGTCAACCCAAAGAATGTCCATGACCTTCTCGGAAAAGAATATTATCACGGAACAGAAGAAATCCTGATGCGGACTATGCTACCTGGTGTTGCCACTGGATTGGCATGGACACCAGTCGGTGGAGATATTCTCTTCATAGAAGCTACCAAAATGTCCGGTGGAAAAGGATTTCAGGTGACTGGTTCTCTAGGAGCAGTCATGCAGGAATCAGCCAGAGCAGCATTGTCATATGTCCGCTCAAAATCCGAAGATTTGAAGATCCCAGAAGATTTCTTCGATAAACATGATCTTCACCTTCATGTCCCTGCAGGAGCCCAGCCTAAGGACGGCCCTTCTGCTGGAGTAACCATGGCAACAGCGTTGGTTTCACTAATCACCGGTAAACTTGTTGATCCGAATGTGGCCATGACTGGTGAAATTACTCTCCGTGGACAGGTATTACCTGTGGGAGGGATCAAAGAAAAGATGTTGGCTGCTCATAGAGCCGGAATAACAAAAATTATTATTCCCAGACGCAATAGCATTGATCTGGAAGATTTACCTGATGAAGTAAGAAAAAGTGTAAAATTCATTCTTGCAGATAATATAGACGATGTATTAAAAGCTGCATTGATCAAAAGCAAACTGCATGTGACAAAAAAACAGCAAAAATTTATTCATCCAAACTAATAGTGACGGGGGCTACATTAGTGAACGCAAAAGTATTTATTATTGAAGACGATCCAACGATGGTGGGTCTATTAAAAACCCTACTCAACCTAGAGGGATTCGATTCGTATGAACATCAGACTTCCTCAAATGAACCAATATTAAACCAAATCACTCAAATTCTACCCGACATTATTTTCCTGGATGTTCACCTTCGTGATTTGGATGGATTGGAATTAATTCAGCAAATTAAACTGGACAAAACCTTGCAGGGGATTCCAGTTATCATGACATCTGGAACCGATTATAAAGACCTTTGTTTGAAGTTTGGTGCGCATGATTTTATATTAAAACCCTATATGCCAGATGATCTTATTTCAATATTGAAAAAGATCATTATTAAGGAGTAATTCATTGGCAAAAAAACCCACCAGTTTACACTGGTATAACGTGGATGTTCACATCCACACCCCAGCTTCCGGAGATTTTCAGCAAGACAATGTAACTTATATCGATCTTTTACAGCGTGCAGAGCAAAAAAATCTTGATATTATTGCATTTGCTGACCACAATACCATTGCTGGTTATCGCACTATGATGGACGAAGTTGAACAGCTTACCTTATTAGAGAAGCTTAATCGCCTCCTGCCGGATGAGAGGACAAAACTGAATGAATACCGCCGCCTGTTTTCGAAAATCCTCGTTTTACCTGGATTTGAATTTACGGCGACATTCGGATTTCACATTATTGCGGTATTTTCTCCCACCACCCCACTCAGAGATATCGAGCATCTCCTCCTAAACCTAAACATCCCATCTGATCAGTTAGACGATGGAAGTCCGACCGTTGGAGCTACCGTTGATGTGCTCACATGTTATCGCTTGATAAAACTGACAGGTGGAATCACTATAGCAGCACACGCCAATTCAAGTAATGGCGTTGCTATGAAGGGATTTAACTTTGGTGGTCAAACTCGAATTGCCTATACGCAGGACGCAAACTTGGATGCCCTTGAAGTGACTGACCTTGAATTAGTTGGTAACCGTTCATCTGCCGGATTCTTCAATGGAACGAAACCTGAGTATTCTCGTCGAATGCACTGTATTCAAGGTTCTGATAGTCACAGGCTCTTCACAGACCCGCTTCGAAAGAAAAATCTCGGAGTTGGTGACCGCTCAACTGAATTTCTATTACCAGAAGCTAGTTTTTCAGCTATCCTTGAGTTACTATCCCGCAATGACTTTGCCCGAACACGTCCTTATCGTCAGCAGGAAGAAGCAGCTTTCGATTTTATTCAGACTGCCCTTGAAGAAGGTTCAAATATTATTCAAGAATTCCATGAGAGTGTTGTTCTAAAAGGTGGGAAACTATTCAATGTCATTGCCGATATTTGTGCTTTCGCGAATACAAATGGTGGAACTATCTATACCGGAATTTCTGCTGACGCAAAGATTCCGCCTGTAGGTATCCAAAACCCTGACCTAACTATCAAACAACTTGAACAGGAAATTGCCAAGCATATAAGCCCTCAAATCCATACTACATGCGACACCCATGAATTCCGTGGTAAGAAAATCGTCCGTATCCTCATTCCACGTGGAGATGACCCTCCATATGCTTTGGATGACAACAAGATATTTATTCGTGATGAAGCTGAAACCGGTTTGGCTGTCAGGGACGAAATTGTTGGATTGGTATTACGGGGTCATCAACTAAAAGAAAGCCCTTTAGAAACCGTACCTACAATCACCAATCAGACAATTACTGCCCCTTTACATGAGCTACCGGTTGAACCAATCCGTGCAGAGAGATCAGGAACAGCGAATCCCCGGACCGGTGTCGAAATCATCGAATCAGAAGAGCGAAATGGCACTACCTATTACACCATGCGTGATCTCCGTAACGGCAACATCGTAAAGAATGTTACCGAAACATCAGCTAGAAAACTGTGGCACTACGCCATCAAGCGTTATATCGAAATGATGTCACTTGGTGAAAAACTGCAAGTTCATTGGCAGGGAGATTACGGGCTGGTGAAGAAATATCAGCAGGGAAAAGTAGAGATATTTGACCTGGTTCAAAAAACAGGTGGAGGATTCCGCTTTTACTTTGGTGTGACTCCGAATGGTATTCAAGGTGAGTGGAAATCCCTGACCGGTCTCGAAGAGGTCTAGTGAGTAGTTGGCACCTTCGCGAGTTTGTTTTTTCTGACGACTATCCTACAGTCGCAGAACTATGGAAGACCTGCGGTGGTGGAGTCAAACTTGGCAAATCTGACGAAAAAAACGAGATTGAAAAGAAAATTGCCCGTGATCCTGATCTATTTTTAGTGGCTGTTGTATCCACACAGATTATCGGAACCATCATCGGTGGTTACGATGGTCGGCGTGGAATGGCATATCATCTGGCTGTATCACCTGAGTATCGTAAACAGGGAATTGGTGAGGCATTAATGAATGAACTTGAAACAAGGCTGATCTCCAAAGGCTGTGTTAAAGCTTATCTCATGATCAATCATGAGCATCCGGAATTGATAGAATTACTATAGATCATTGGGATGGAATCAAATGGACGTTTTTATTTGCGGAAAGGAATTCAATACTTGATCCATTTTGGTGTGCTAACAATTTCTGATCGGAGCTCAAAAGGTGAACGAGAAGATTTATCAGGTCCTGCCTTAGTCGACGAAATTCAAAAAGCTGGCTGGAAGATAATTCTCACAGAGATAGTCTCCGATGAAAAAGACCAGATCGTATCTATACTAAGAACCTGGTCTGCAGATCCCAAGATTGATGTAATACTTACAAGCGGTGGAACAGGTTTTTCAAAAAGGGACATCACTCCCGAGGCTACATTAGAAGTGGTGGAAAAACTCACGCCAGGAATTAGTGAAACAATGCGTACTGAAAGCTTGCGGAAAACTCCCCATGCTATGTTATCCCGAGCTGTTTCTGGAATTTCCGGTGAAACGTTGATCATCAACCTTCCGGGGAGCCCGAAAGCAGCTGTGGAAAATGCGCGTATTGTTTTTCCTATCTTGGAGCACGCAATCGAGCTGCTCAAGAATAAGCAAATTCCAGATTCTCACCATCAACATCCTAAAAAGGATTACTAAGTTTATCTTGACATAGCCAATAATACGCATATAATATATGCATATATGAACATTTATTCACACGACAATTCGAAAACACACCCTTGGGAAAAGCCATTAAAGCTAACTTCCAAGGAAGCTGCTGACCTAGCTCAACTATTTAGCACTTTAAGCGATCCATCCAGAGTACGCATTATTTCTCTTCTAGCCAATAAGGACATGAACGTTCAGGAGTTAAGCGAATCTTTACAGATGAGTCATTCTGCTGTATCGCATCAACTCCGTGGGCTTCGGCAATCGAGAGTTGTCCGGGCAGATAAGAATGGCCGTTATGCAGTTTATACCTTGGATGACGAACATATTGCCCAACTTTTCCAATATGGTTTGGACCACATCCAGCACGAATAAACTTTGTAGAAGCAGTGAGCATCATGACAGAACAGACCATTCATATTGAATTACCTATACTTCTACCTGGTGTATCAAAGTCCACCGACGCCCGTGCTTTACAGCTTGAAAATGCATTCATTGGCATGAAGGGAGTTCTTCGGGCTCACCTTGAATGTGAAGATTCCAGCAATATTCTTTGTCTGCATTATGACCCTGGTCTTATCACCCTCAACAAACTTCAGAGTACAGCAGTTCGTACAGGACTAGCTGTTTCCAACCGGTTCCAGAAGGCAACATTGGACATTGCCGGAATGGATTGTGCTGATTGTGCCACAGTGATTGAACATGGTATCGGCAGACTTGATGGTGTCCTTACAGCCCATTTAAACTATCCACTCAGGAAATTACGAATTGACTGGGATACCCGAAAAATCTCCCAAACTGCAATTGAGAAACGAATTCATTTGCTAGGGTATCAAGTTGTGGAAGCAGGAAAACATGGCTGGTTTACCCAGAACAGGGAATTGATTTTTAGTATCACAGCCGGCGTGCTAGTTTTTCTTGGTTGGGGGGTGAGTTTCTCACATAGCATCTCCTCCTTTATTCCAATAGCATTATTCATCACTGCTTACCTGGTTGGAGGGTGGGATGTCGCCCGGCATGCCATTGGCACAATCATTGAGAAGAGATTTGATACTGACCTATTAATGATATTGGCCGCTATTGGGGCTGCATTGCTTGGTGATTTCTTTGAAGGTGGTTTATTGATCTTTCTATTCAGCCTTGGACACTCCCTGGAAGAACGCGCCCTCGGTAAAGCTCGGAAAGCCATCTACGCTCTGCAAGACCTGACACCAAAGACGGCTATTGTCCGTAGGAACTTGCATGAATTGGAAATTTCAGTCGATGATCTGGTTCTTGATGAGACAATTATTGTCGCACCCGGTATACGTCTACCTGCTGATGGGAAGATTATCAAAGGATCCTCGTACATCAATCAAGCTCCTGTGACAGGGGAGTCTATTCCATTGTTTAAACAAACAGGCGATCATATATTTGCAGGTTCGATCAATGGGGAAAGTTCACTGGAAATCAAAGTGACCCACCTTGCTTCGGATAGTACGATCTCACGAATAGTAAATATGGTGGAAGAAGCTCAAACTCAGAGATCACCAACACAAGCAACTATTGAAAGATTTTCGACGATATATGTACCTTCAATCCTTGCGATCACAGTTCTTGCGACCTTTCTACCTTTATTATGGGATATTCCCCTTCGTGTTGCCTTTCTACGGGCCATGACCTTTTTGGTTGCAGCATCACCTTGTGCCCTGGCTCTGGGAACACCATCCGCTATTCTAGCTGGGATTGCTCAAGCTGCTCGAAATGGAATTCTGATAAAAGGTGGGATACACCTGGAAAACCTCGGGAAGATCAAAGCCATCGGATTGGATAAAACTGGTACTTTGACAACCGGATCACATACCATTTCTGAAGTAATTTCCTTAAATGGGATGAACAAAGAGGAGATCCTCCGTATCGCTGGTTTGTTGGAAAGCCGATCTGCTCACCCTCTGGCTAAAGCGATCACTACTTCAGCCGTTATCGATCCCAACGATTTTGAGATGATAGATGATCTTGAATCCTTAGCCGGATTAGGCCTCCGGGGTAGTATAAATGGAGTTGTTTATTGGATTGGAAACCAGAGATTAATGGACAATGCTGGAATTCGGATCGATTCAAAAAACTTATCACAACTCCAGTTATTACATGATCAGGGAAACACCGTTATGCTTCTCGCCGGACAAGCGGGATTGATCGGGATGATCGCATTGGCAGACAATCATCGACCTACTGCAATCGAAGCAATTTCGAAGTTGAAAGAACTTGGACTAAAAGAAATCGCATTGATCACGGGTGATCATAAGACAGTGGGAGACTCAATTGGACGCCAGGTGGGCGTAACTTCTGTTTATACAGATTTGTTACCGGAAGACAAATTGAAGATCATCCGGGAAATGATAGACAAATATGGTGTTGTTGCCATGGTCGGCGATGGTGTGAATGACGCGCCTGCACTTGCAAATTCTACCGTCGGAATAGCCATGGGTGGAGCAGGAACTGATGTGGCTCTCGAAACTGCGGATGTTGTATTAATGGCCAACGATCTATCCCGATTGCCATCAGCAATCAAAATTGGCAAGGCAACCAGTGGGATAATTGCACAAAATCTATTTCTCGCCTTCTTTGTAATAATTATGCTTGGTATCAGTTCCCTAACTGGAATCGTTGGTATTGGTTTGGCGGTACTTCTTCATGAAGGAAGTACCATTGTGGTAGTACTGAATTCTCTTCGGTTATTGAAAACCCCGATTTAATTTTCCGGAATCTGGTTACCCTTGCCCATCCAGTGGCTTCCGGCTATAATTTCGAGTTGCGTTATTTAAGTATAAAAAGGATTCGATAAATGATTGATGTCAACGACTTACGCAAAGGCGTAACATTTGAACTGGATAACACCCTTTTTAAGGTAATTGACTATTCGCACAATAAATCTGGACGCGGAAACGCATCCATCAAAGTAAAAGCCCGAAATCTTCGCACTGGCACGAATCTGGAAAAGACCTTTCAATCGGGCGATCGTGTTCAGGATGTTCGCTTGGAATTCATGAATCTCCAATATCTTTATAAAGATGGTGATTCATACATCTTTATGGATATGGAAACATACGAACAACCAGCAATTCCGGCGAAAGTGATCGGTAAATCATCCGGTTATCTAAAAGAAGGTATGGAAGTTAAACTGACCTTCTATCAAAATGAACCGATTGATATCGACCTTCCAACATCTGTGGATCTGAAAGTTGTGGAAGCCGAGAACGCGGTCAAAGGTGATACCGCAACTGGTGTAACCAAGAAAGTGGTTACCGAAACCGGATTAGAAGTCAGTACTCCATATTTTGTTACCGCTGGTGATACCATCCGTATAGACACGCGCACCGGAGCATACGTTACTCGCGTTTAGTCCATCATGGTTAGTAATCCGCAATTGTATTAAAGCAGGGCGAAAATAAATCAATCATTACCGCGGACAAGTTACCGCGGTTTTGTATAGGATGAGGACAAATGATACACCATCTCTTGATCGATCTCGATGACACATTAATAGTCAACAACATGGACAGTTTCGCACCTGCTTACTACAAAGCGTTAAGCAATCACATGTCTAGTTATGTTTCCCCTGATAAATTGCTTACTGAATTGATGAAGGGGACGATGGCAATGTTACGAAATAACGATTCAGAGCTGACTCTTGAAGAGACTTTTGATGCTGTATTTTACCCGGGTTTAGGTGTACAAAAATCGTCGCTTATTCAGGCTTTAAATCAGTTTTATGATGAAGAATTCCCAAAACTGGAACACTTGACCCAGCCAATAAACTCTGCGATTGATTTGGTAGACTCTGCGGTTCAAATGGGATTGTCTGTAACTATTGCAACCAATCCGTTGTTCCCAAAAAAGGCGATCATTGAGAGGTTGCGCTGGGCAAAACTCCCACCCGAGAATGTCCAATATGCTCATATACCTTCTTATGAAACTTCACATTTCGCAAAGCCTAATCCAAACTACTTCCGTGAGCTGCTGACCATCCTGTCAGCCTCTGCTGATGAATGTTTGATGGTTGGGAATGATCTACAAGCGGATATAATTCCTGCTGTTGAATGCGGGATCCACGCTTACTTCCTTGCGTCTACTCAAACTGGATCCTATCAGAAAGTAGACGGGTACTATGAGGGTACATTATCAAACGTACTTTCGCTAATAAAAGAGAAGAGTTTGTAAGAAATTTATAAGAGTTTTATACAAGCTTAATCTTGAGATGAAATAAGGTAGCAGCGTTGGTATAATCTAAAAGTATATCAATGCAACCGCATAAACGAGACTGGAGGTCTTGTGAACTCTCGTAACCAATCGTATATTATCTATTTACTGCTATTTATCGCTATCATCGCCATGGTGGTGACTCAATTCAGGAATACATCTACCGGACAGGATGTTCTAACCATCAACCAGGTGGCAGCAGATATTCATGCTGGAAGTGTTAAAAGAATAAGTATGGATGAAAACGAACTCACTGTAGTTTACGGTGATGTTGAGAAGAAATCCAATAAAGAACCGAACCAAACTCTTGTATCACAACTTCTAGATTTGGGTGTGACTCAAGAGGAACTATCACCAGACAAAATAAAGATCGAAGTCAAACCACCATCAGTATGGTTGGGAGTGATGACAACTCTCGGCTACATACTACCTTTTATCATTCTAGGCGGAGTATTCTGGTTTATTTTCCGTCAAGCTCAGGGAAGTAATAATGCCGCGATGTCTTTCGGAAAATCCCGTGCCAGAATGTTTACCGGTGATCAACCCACTGTTACTTTTGCAGATGTAGCAGGTGTCGAGGAAGCTAAGGAAGGTCTCCAAGAAGTTGTTGAATTTTTACGCGAACCCCAGAAATTCATCGCTCTAGGAGCCCGCATACCCAAGGGTGTTTTATTGGTCGGACCTCCTGGAACTGGTAAAACATTGCTGGCTAAAGCTGTTTCCGGGGAAGCCGGTGTGCCATTCTTCTCAATATCAGGTTCTGAATTTGTAGAGATGTTCGTTGGCGTTGGTGCAAGCCGCGTGAGAGATTTATTTGAGCAGGCTAAACGGCACTCTCCCTGTATTGTGTTTGTGGATGAAATTGATGCTGTAGGACGCCAACGCGGAGCTGGTCTTGGCGGAAGTCATGACGAACGCGAACAGACATTAAATCAGATGCTTGTTGAAATGGATGGTTTCGATACTGATACCAATGTGATTATCATGGCCGCAACCAATCGTCCTGATATCCTTGATCCTGCTTTACTACGCCCTGGACGATTTGATCGTCGTGTCGTTTTAGACCGACCGGATGTCCGAGGCAGGGAAGCAATACTTAAGGTTCATGTCAAAGGTAAACCCCTTGCTCCGAATATTGATTTGAACATTCTTGCAAGGTCCACGCCCGGATTTGTTGGTGCAGACCTCGAAAACTTGGTCAATGAGGCTGCCATCCTTGCCGCCCGGTTGAATAAAAAGGTGATCAACCAACCTGAATTCGAAGAGGCAATTGAGCGAGTGATCGCTGGTCCTGAAAGAAAAAGCCGATTAATTAGCGTAGAAGAAAAGAAGATCGTTGCTTATCATGAGGCAGGTCATGCTGTGGTAATGAACTCTCTTCCCGAAGCGAACCCTGTTCAGAAGATTTCGATTATCTCCCGAGGAATGGCAGCCGGCTATACAATGGCTCTCCCTGAAGATGACCGGACACTTATGCCACGGAAAAAACTGATGAGCGAGATCATTGGGCTATTAGGTGGTAGAGTTGCAGAAGAAGTCGTATTTGATGATATCACCTCCGGTGCATCCAATGATATTGAACGCGTCACACAAATCGCCCGTAACATGGTCACCCGCCTTGGGATGAGCAGTGAGTTAGGACCCATGGTTTATGGACAAAAGGAAGAAATGATCTTTCTGGGAAGGGAAATATCTGAACAACGCGATTACTCAGAATCAGTTGCTGTAAGAATTGATGAAGAAGTCCGCAAGCTGGTTGATGAAGCTTATGGAACAGCACGGCGGATAATAAAAGAACACCGCAAAGAATTGGATGCTGTGGCAATCAGGTTGCTTGAAGTAGAAACACTGTCTCGGGATGAGTTTGAGAAAATCTTCCCACCACCTTTTCCAAAAAAGAGTGGTACCCCGCTATACGCCATTCAAGAAGCATAACCTTACGTCTGACAAAAAACAATCGCCTATTTACTTCAGGCGGTTGTTTTTTGTATGTAACCTTTCCTTATTTCTTATAGGTTGCAATCAATTCCCGGCGTAAGAGTTTTCCAACGGAAGTCCGAGGAAGGATTGAAACAATAAGATAATCTAGCGGTTGTTTGTATCCTGCAAGACTCTCGCTGCAAACCTGTTTTAGTTCATCGATTCGTAAAACGGAATTCTCCTTTAGGACGATCCATGCAACAGGCCTCTCACCAGAGAACTCATCCTGTACTCCAGCAACAGCAACTTCCTTGACAGATGGGTGTGTTGAAATTATTTCTTCGATCTCCTGTGGCCAAACTTGCAGACCACCAACTTTTATCAGGTCTTTTTTCCTCCCTTTAATATAAAAGTACCCATCTTCATCCATGACTGCAATATCTCCAGTGTGCAACCAACCATCCTGAAGAGCAGTTCTATTTTCTTCGTCGTGATTAAGCATATCCTGCCATTACTTGTGGACCATAAATAAGAAGTTCTCCTTCTGATCCCAATGCGACTTCATCCATTGGATTTTCCAGACTAACGATTTTACAAATGACATCCGGCAAGGGCAGACCAATGGAACCAGGTTTATTCATCCCTTTTATCGGATTGCAATGGGTAGCGGTTGGTGCTTCAGATAATCCATAACCTTCTACGAGTACGCCACTTATCAACTTCTCAAATTCAGTTTTCACTGTGATGGGAAGAGGAGCCGAACCGGAAATGCATACTTGTAATGATTTCAAATCCTGCTGGTAACTCTCTAGCAATCTATTGTGAAGTAAACCATAAAACAATGTTGGAACACATGGGAATATCCCCGGTTTATATTTTTGAATAGCCTCGAATATACCTTCGATATCCCGGGCAGAATGAACAAGGATAAGTGAAACACCCATTTTGATTGCCAACAACATACAGAGCACCATCCCGTACACATGGAATAATGGGATAGCGCCCAGAATTGGTTTACTCGGATCCGGCATTACCGATAACCATTTCGCAAATTGGGTTACATTCGCAACCAGATTGCGATGTGTCCCAATCGCTGCTTTGGATATACCGGTAGTTCCACCGCTATATTGCAGAATTGCAGGTGAATCTTGGGAAATCACAATATCTGAATGAGGCGTGCCAGGTATGGAGATCAGGTCGGTAAGACTTAATTCCCAATCATTTTCATACTGGGTTATTTTTCGCCTGAGTGTCGTTGTATCGATAAGTGATAAATATTCATCTTCGTCGGTGAATATCACTTTCTTTAATCCTGTCTGTTGACGAATGCCAGATAGAGACCCCTTCAATGAACTCAAAGCAAAAATAATTTTAGCGCCTGAATCAATCAGGTGATAGCTGAACTCTCTTTGTTGGTAAGTGGGATTTAATGCGACCACCATTCCACCCATCTTAAGGATACCCAGGAAAAGAATAACGAATTGCGAATTGTTTGGCAAGATAAGTCCTATTGGATCTCCCATGGAACAACCCATCGAGATTAGACCATCTCTGATACGATTAGATAACTCGTCTACCTGCCGGAATGAAAAATGATGATTTCCATCTATCAACATGGTCGATTGAGGATATTCATTCACCCTCTTTTGAAAAAGCTCCACAATATTCAACCCGGGATAATCCAAATGATGCGGGACACTTGCATCATAGGATTTTAACCATACATAATCACGATCCATTTTGTGCTCCCAAAAGAAAATGTTGTTGGACCATTTGAATAATTCGTGATTTGGCAAAATCGTCAGCATCGATCCAAAAGATCATAGGGTCGCTATCTTTAAACCAATTTGCTTGTCTGCGTAGAAATAGATGAGTACGTCTTTTCATTAGCATGATCGCTTCGTCCAACGAATTTGTGCCCCGCAAGTATTGGATTATCTCTGTGTATCCGATCGCGCTCATGCTGGGTAATTCACATGAATAACCATTTTCGATCAGATTTTGCACTTCTTTCTCGAAACCGGAAATAACCATCAAATCGATCCGTTCATCAATCCGTCGATAGAGTTCCTGTCTGTGTCTCCGTAGACCAATCATCAAATAATCATATGGGCATTCAACTTTTGTCCTCTGGCTCGACAATGGAAGTCCTGAAGTGAGAATCACCTCAATTGCTCGTATGATCCGCCGGTGATTATGTAAATCTACTTTTTGGTAATATTCTGGATCAAGAATTTTCAACCAATCGGTTAGTTTTCCTAATCCGGACTCACCCATTATCTTTTCGATTTCTGTGCGGAGTTTTATATCCGGCTCTACTTCAGGAACTGACCAACCCTCAACGACCGCGCGGATATACTGCCCTGTTCCGCCTACCAGTAAGGGTATCTTTCCCCTTGATCGAATGTCTTCAATGCATTCGGAAACCATGGTTTTATATGTACCCAGGCTGATTATCTCATCTGGATTTGCTATATCGATCAGATGGTGACGAACCAGTTTCAGTTCATCACGGTTCGGTTTTGCGGTTCCAATATCCATTCCACGATAAAAAAGGCGGGAATCTGCAGAGATAATCTCAGCGTTTAATTCTGGAGCAACCTCCAATGCCAAGCTGGTTTTTCCAACCGCAGTTGCCCCAACTAGTAAGACGATCTTGGGTTTATCAACCATTGGCAACATTCTCAAAATGTTCAATATTCGGATAACTTATCCCCGGCTTTCCAATGATAGCTATAAGATCGATTGACCATTCCTCTGGCAGGTTAGGATGGAGCATAAGATATTCTTCACAGGCTTGAATCAGATGCGATATTTTCACTTTTGTTAATCCAGCTTCTGGATACCCAAGTTCAATATTTGTTCGTGTTTTTACTTCCACAAAAATAATCATGCCATTTTTCGAACAAATAATATCCAACTCACCATATGGTGTATGGACATTTCGATCCAATATCTCATAACCTTTATTCTTCAAATAATTAGTAGCAAGGTCTTCACCCCATCTGCCCACTTGAATATTATGGCTGACCTTTTTAGAAGTCGTTAGATCAGCATATGGTTCCAAAGGTTGTTTTTTCACTTCTCCATTTTACCAACCATTTGCTTTCGATGATAAAATGAATGAAACGTCTGGTGGATTAACTATGCCCACTGCTGAGATACTTACAATAGGTACCGAAATTCTGCTGGGGGAGATCCAGGATACAAATACGGCATATATTGCGCGGACGTTAATGAACGTTGGAATCGATCTTTTCCGAACCCAAACAGTTGGCGACAATGTTTCCCGAATAAGTAAAATCATACGTGAGATCATTTCTCGTGCGGATATTCTAATAATCACTGGCGGACTCGGCCCGACTGTGGACGATCCAACCCGACAGGCCGTTGCTGATGCATTCAATTTACCGTTGGAATTTCACCCTGAATGTTGGGATGAAATTCAATCTTATTTCCACAAAATCAATCGTATACCTCCCGAAAACAACAAAAGGCAGGCTTACCTACCCGCCAAAGCTGACCTGATACACAATCCTGTAGGCACTGCACCGGGTATTTGTCTTGAGATAGATAAAAAAACTGTTATCTGTTTACCTGGAGTACCGAAAGAGATGGAATACTTGATGCAATCTTTCGTACTATCTTTCCTACAACAAAGGTGGAACCTGCATGAGGTCATCCGAAGCCGAACGATTCATCTAAGTGGTATCGGTGAAGCTCAAGTAGATGAATTGATTGGCAAATTTGAGACCCTTTCTAACCCAACTGTTGGATTATTGGCAAAAAACGGAGTAATTGATATTCGGGTTGCGGCAAAGTCTGAAACGATTTCTCATGCAGATGAGATGATCAACAATTTAATAGAAAAACTAAAACCGGCACTTGACCAACATATCTTTGGATATGATCAGATGACCTTATCAGGAGTGGTCTCGAAATTGGTAAATGAAACGAATTATCCATGTGCAATAATATCCACGGGCTTGGATGGAGGAGTAACCCGAGCATTTGCTAATATTTTGCCCAAAAATTTATCTATTTACGAAGAAAATTCTCATCAGGATGCATGTACACTATCAAATGCACGTGTACAATGGATTACCCGGGTTAATTTTGATCAACATCCGATTGAATTGGATATTACCTTCCTTTCAAAGAAACATCAGGAAAAAATCAATCGAAAATTTGCAGGTCCACCCGAAAATGCATCAACTTGGGCGATCAATATTATTCTTGATTCCATGCGACGGACGATTCAAGACCACATGAATGACCTATGAGGATATAACTATGCAAACAATTGATATTTTGATAACAAATGTTCATGTCTTAACAATGGATGAAGAATTTCATCAATTCCGAAAAGGGGCTGTTGCTATAACCGGAGATTCGATCACAGCTATTGGCAACGAAGAAGACCTTGTAAAGGAATATCATCCCAAACAATTAATAGACGGAAAAGGAAAAGTACTTACTCCAGGGTTGGTAAATGCACACACCCATGTACCAATGACCCTCCTGCGAGGATTGGCTGATGATCTTCGCCTAGATGTTTGGCTGATGGGATATATGATGCCAGTAGAACGAGAATTTGTCTCACCGGATTTTGTCCGTCTGGGAACAATGATCGGTTGTGCAGAAATGATCCGAAGCGGTATTACGAGCTTTGCGGATATGTATTATTTTGAGGAAGATGTAGCCAAAGCGACTGCCGATGCTGGTATGCGCGGACTATTAGGACAAACGGTGTTGAAATTCCCAACCCCTGATGCCCAATCCTTCGAAGAATCCCTCGCCTTGGCTCGTGATTTCATAATCCGTTGGAAGGACCACCCATTGGTTGTTCCTGCTGTATCGCCACATGCACCTTATACCTGCACAGCCGAAATACTTAAAGCATGTGGAATGCTTGCAGCTGAATTTGACGTTCCTTTACACACGCACCTTTCTGAAACATCTCTCGAAGTTGAGAATATGCGCAACGAACAGGGTATGCCGGTAATCCCATATGTAAAAAAACAGGGGTTATTTGAAGCGAAAGTTCTAGCTGCACATTGTGTTCATATTGATGAAGGTGAGATGCGTACAATGCTACACTTGAATGCAGGGATATCTCATAATCCATCATCTAACATGAAGCTCGCCTCTGGTGCAGCCCCGGTCAAGAAAATGTTGGAAGTTGGTTTGAATGTAGGTATTGGGACAGATGGCCCTGCCTCAAATAATGATTTGGATATGTTTGAAGAAATGAGGCTGGCGGCATTTCTTGCTAAAGGTACCACTGGCGATCCGACTGCTCTACCAGCTAAAACTGTCCTTTCAATGGCAACTCGCGTCGGTGCTTGCGCCATGCATATAGGGCATATTACCGGATCATTGGAACCAGGTAAACGAGCTGATTTAATACTTATTGATATTTCACCTGTACATAATTCTCCGAGATTCGAACGGGATTCGAATGGAATCTATGCGCAAATCGTTTATGCATCGAAAGCCACGGATGTTACCGATGTTATGGTGAATGGCAAATTCTTGATGCGCGACCACCAGCTGCTTACTCTTAACGAATCAGAGATGCTTGACGGTGCTCGCGAATATGCTAGAAAAATTGACAAATTCCTATTTGTCCGAGAAAAATCAATCCTATCTAAACTGATTGCTATTGGGGGTGCATCAGAAGTAGAAAGCTTTGAAGTCCAAATGAAAGTCCAAATCGAAAAGCCCGAAGAAGTAGTTGCAGCACTCGATCATCCAGATATTGAGATTATAAGAAAACGTAAATATCACGAATATGATACATACTTTAGTTTTTCCGATCCCGAAAAAGATCGTTTACGTTATAGAGAGGATGATTTCATTGGGCAAGAAGATAAAGTGGAAAATACTCGTTTTCGATTGACGCTAATCGGTCCTTCTCGCGAGGAGGATATCAGTGAAAACATCGCACTTTCCCGAAGTCGATATATTGCACCAGCATCGCAAAGCTTACGGTTCTACCGTGAATACTTTAAACCGATATCAGAAATGGAAGTGGAGAAAATCCGTTTGCGATACCGTGTCCTCTATCAAGGTACTGAATTCTACATTAATGTTGATTCCCTCATTAAACCTGTTCAGGGCAATTTCCTTGAGATAAAAAGTCGTACCTGGAGTAGGCAGGATGCTGATATAAAAGCTAAAAAAGTGGAGGAATTACTTGGTGTGTTAGTAAAATGCTGTACTGAACCTGTAAAATCAGACTATATCGAGTTTATCGAAAAGTCGTAAATATTATGGTACCTCTGAAAAAGAAGATAAATGTCCTGTTTTGCATAGCTGAGGCTGATCCGTTTGTAAAAATTGGTGGATTAGGAGATGTTGCCGGATCTTTGCCACCAGCAATAACCGAAACTTCACAGTTGCCAGAATCACCAGTCGAAATTGATGTTCGGGTGGTGATCCCGTTACATCCACCGCTCCGCCATTTGATACCAGACTTAACCAATCTGGGTAATACTATTCTGGAAAGCGGTGAGACCAATGAACAAGTCACTTTTTATGAATCTAAACTTAAAGGAATTCCAATCTACTTTATTGATGGTGCACCCATCGCTAATTCCGATGGGGTTTATTCAACAAATTCTTTAGTAGATGCAAATAAGTTCATCTTTTTTTCATTGGCGTGTTTACTACTACCGGATCATATTGGCTGGAATCCGGATATTTACCACGCAAACGATTGGCATACAGCAATAACTGTGTATGCGCTGAAAGCCTTGCCCGCTTTTAGAAAAAATGGAGTCAAGACAATTTTATCAATTCATAACTTGCCATATATGGGGCAGGGATGCCAGTCATGCTTATCAGCTTATGGAATCCCGCAATATCCTTATGGATTATTGCCATCCTGGGCTGCAAGTCTACCATTACCTATGGGATTGGCTGTTGTGGACAAGATCATTGCAGTTTCACCCGGCTATGCCCAGGAAATTCAAACATCTGATTTTGGCTGCGGCTTGGAAAGACTCCTTCAAAGCAGAAGCAAAAATGTGATCGGAATCATCAATGGTATCGATACCGATTTATGGAACCCGGCAAAAGATCCCTTTATTGATCTAGAATATGATCAATTTAATCTGGAAAAGAAAATACGTAACAAAGGTTCGCTGCAAGATTCTCTTGGACTAACTCAAAATATTGCGATCCCGCTCCTTGGATTTGTATCCCGAATGGATCATCAAAAAGGGTTGGACATTGTAATTGAAGGAGTTGAATCTCTTATCGATCAACCCTGGCAGCTGGTCATTCTTGGTACAGGGGATGCACAAATTCAATCAAGAGCGTCTGCACTGGCAAATCGACATCCTGGTAGGATAAAAACTATTATCGGTTTTCATTCAGAAATGGCCCACAAGATTTATGCGGGTAGTGATATATTTTTAATGCCATCCCTGTATGAACCATGCGGAATATCCCAGATGATCTCAATGCGATATGGAACCATTCCTGTCGCCAGATCCACAGGTGGTCTGAAAGATACGATCCTTGCGACTCGACCAGGCAACCCAGGCACCGGTTATCTTTTCGAAGGGAAGTCTGCCCAGGATTTCTCTCAATCTTTGGAATTTGCTCTGAATGACTATTCAAACCAACCTGTATGGCTGAAAATTAAGACGAACGCGATGGAACAAAACTTTTCATGGCAATCTTCAGCATTAAAATATATTCAAGAGTATGTAAACCTTACTGGAATGAAGAAAGAAAAATCGGTAGACTTGGAGAAGAAATCACATGAAAACTAGAGTGGTAATCTTAGCTGGTGGGGAAGGCTCAAGATTAGGAATACTAACGGCAAAGCGAACTAAGCCTGCTGTTCCTTTTGCCGGGAAATACCGAATTATCGACTTCACTCTATCGAATTGTGTTAATTCAGACTTATATGACGTGATGATCATCGCCCAATACCGACCACATTCATTAATTGAACATATTGGTGCCGGTGGTCCTTGGGATCTGAACCGAGATTTTTCAGGAGGTATCCGGATTTATCAACCCTATAAAGCGAGACGTTCATCAGACTGGTTCACCGGTACAGCAGATGCCATTCAGCAGAACTATACTTTTATCAAGCATAGTCATCCTGATCTGGTAATGATTTTGTCAGGTGATCATATATATGCCATGGATTATGAGCCATTGATCACCTTCCATCTGGATCACCACGCTGATCTAACTATGGCAACGATCCGGGTTTCCATGGCAGACGCAACCCGCTTTGGGATCGTCCAGGTAAAGGAAAATTATCAGGTAAGTGATTTTCTTGAAAAACCACAAAATCCCCCATCCAACCTTGCAAATATGGGAGTATATTTATTCAACGCCGATATCCTCGACAAAGTATTATGGGAAGACCACACCCGGGCAGATTCCAGCCATGATTTCGGTAAAGATATCATTCCAAAGATGGTACAAGAGGATTACCGGGTTTTCGCTTATCCATACAGTGGATACTGGGTGGATGTTGGGACGATGGTAAGCTACTGGCAAGCCCACATGGATCTATTACAGGATACTCCTCCCATTCAATTGAACAATCGATCATGGGTAATTCATACTCGAACCGAGGAGCGTCCGCCAGCATATCATTCACAGAATGCAACAATTAGAAATAGTATGGTCTCAGACGGATGTGTAATCCAAAATGATACCGAGATCATCAATTCTGTTCTATCCCCTGGAGTTACAGTTAAAAAGGGATCTAAAGTTCGGAATTCGATTATTCTCACTGATACAATTATTGGAGAAAATTGTGTGATCGATTGTGCAATAATTGATAAACGAGTACTAATTGATCACGATACAAAGATCGGGGCACCACTTAAGAATTCCAAACCGATTTTGACCACCATTGGGAAGGGATGTGTACTACCTCCATACTTGGTCATTGATGCTGGAGCAATTGTAGAAACAGAAGTGATCCCAAGTGACTTCGATAGCTTGCATATTCAAAAAGATCAAATTATTCAAACCAAGAGGCTCCCAAATGAAGTTTAATCGTTCTTCAGGAATATTGCTACACCCAACTAGTTTGCCGGGACCCGATGGAATTGGCGATCTAGGTCCTGAAGCCTACGCATGGGTAGATTTCCTTGCTGAATTTGGATTCGGTCTTTGGCAAGTCCTTCCACTTGGACCAACCGGATATGGAGATTCTCCTTACCAATGCTTTTCTGCTTTTGCAGGAAATCCGCTACTAGTAAGTCCTGCTATATTAATTGATGAAGGATTGCTTAAACCGGAAGATTTACTTGACCGACCAGATTTTAATCCTCATAAAATAGATTATGGCAAAGCAATATTTTGGAAAACACTTCTCTTGGATCGAGCATTCGATCATTTCAAGCAATTAAAACCTACCAGTATACAGAATGAATTTGACCGATTCTTGCGCGAACAAGAAGACTGGTTGGTTGATTATGCCGCTTTTCGAACCATCAAAGATGAATTTGGCGGAGTATCCTGGGTCGAATGGCCTCGTGAATTAAGTGCATGCAAACCTGAAGCTGTAAACGACTTTATCAAAAATCACCATCAGGAATATGAACGCCATATTTTTTTTCAATTTCTCTTCTTCCGGCAATGGTTCGCTTTAAAGGAATTCACCAATCAGAAAGGGATCAAATTGATTGGTGATATACCAATATTTATTTCTCACGATAGCTCTGATGCTTGGGCTAATCGCAGCTTGTTCAAATTGGACCAGTTCGGTTATCCGGTCGTTGTCGCTGGAGTACCTCCAGATTATTTCTCTCCAACTGGACAATTGTGGGGAAATCCACATTATGACTGGGATACGCATCGAAAAGACAATTTCGAATGGTGGTCAAAACGGATCTCTTCCTGCCTTGAAATGGTGGATATGATCAGATTGGATCACTTTAGAGGATTTGCTGCAGCGTGGGAAGTAAAATTTGGAGATCCAACTGCCGAGCGAGGTCATTGGCAGGTTAGTCCAGGTACAGAACTATTTGATGCTCTGAAAGATAGGTTGGGAGATGTACCCATCATCGCAGAAGACCTTGGCCGAATTACGCAGGATGTTGTCGATCTTAGGGATCAGTATAACTTCCCTGGTATGAAAATCCTTCAATTTTCATTTGGAACTGATGCGACTGAACCTTTCTTACCCCACAACTACTCTCAAAACTGTGTAGCATATACTGGTACCCACGATAATGACACATCAATAAGTTGGTATCACTCTGCTACAGAGCAGGAAAAGAAGTATTGTAACGAGTATCTGAATACGGATGGCGAAGATATTGCCTGGGATATGATCCGCGGTGTCTGGAGCTCGGTATCTAATTTTAGCCTGGCATCCATGCAAGATTTTCTAAGGTTGGATAATTCAGCTCGAATGAATTATCCAGGACGGCCTTCTGGTAATTGGGAATGGCGGATGCTGGAGCAGGATTTCTCGGAACAATTATCTGCTCAAATATTAGAGCTAAATCGTATCTATGGTCGTACCGTTATTCCTCAGAGATGAGCTTGGATTCTCTATTTAGTACTATTACTAAACCCAATCCAACTAATATCAGTAAAGCCCCGATCACTTTGATCGGATTCGGTATTTCATCAAAGATAATAATTCCAAGAATTGTGGATGCAATTGGTTCACCCAGTAAAGCTATGGACACATAGACTGAACTCAGGTGTCCTAATGCAAAATTAAAGCTGGTATGTCCCATGGTCTGAGGGATTATTGCCAATAAGATCAACCAAACTATAGCAGACCCAGGTATATAAGAAATTGACCTAACCTCTGTGATGACCACAAATATTAATAGAAATAAAGCTGCAAATCCATAGACGAAAAATGTATATGGCACTAAGGGGATACTCCGGCGTAGATTTCTTCCAAGTAATAGGTAAGTCGCTGCCATAATCGCCCCAATTACTGCCAGTAGATTTCCCAAAGGGATATCGACAGATTCTTTTGTGAAATTTGAGCAGGCTAATCCGATATTCGTGATCAAGCAGTTTTCTGCAAAACTCACAATTATTCCACCGATAATGGAAATTACCATCCCAATGATGACGCCGAGAGAAATCTTTTCATGGAATAAAAATCGCGATGCAAGCACAACCCAAATTGGGGTGGTTGAAACCAGTACTACTGAGCTTGCTATACTAGTTAACCCGATCGAGGTTATCCACGCTGCAAAATGCAAGGCTAGGAACAATCCGTTTAGTCCTAAAAAGAAACCATCCCGTTTTGAAATCTGGTTGAAAAAAGTAAGATACTTCAGTATTATCCAGGGAAGCAGTAGTATCGTTGCAAAAAGCATTCTATAAAATGCGATCACCAACGGCGAAACTAGTTCGTTCTGTGCAAAACGGATGAAAATTGCACCCGTTGAAGCACTTAAAACACCAATCCCTAAAACAATAAAAGGAATTATGGTTTGATTCTGCAAAGATTGGTTTGGTTTTTCATCTTGCAATTCTTGTTTTCCTCTGCTTGACAAGCAATATAGCCAATACTACAATCTTAACAGATCCACATTTTCATTTAAATGTTCGTAAAATGGAGGGAATAATGTCCATGGAATTACCGTCTCTACCATATGGTTTCGATGCTCTTGAACCATATATTGATGCCCGTACGGTTGAAATCCATTATACCAAACACCATGCCACTTATCTGTCAAACTGTAATAAAGCATTGGAAAAGTATCCTGAGTTGGGTGGAAAATCAATCGAGTGGCTACTAACAAATCTAGATAAAATACCAGAAGACATCCGTACTCTGGTCAAAAACAATGGTGGTGGCTATTACAACCACAATTTGTATTGGGAAAACATGACCTCACCCAATGCATCTAATCAACCTGGAAATAAACTTACCGCAATTATCAACGCTGGTTATAATGATGTTGAAAAACTCAAAGAAGAAATGGAGAAGACCGGTCTTGGGAGGCTTGGCAGTGGATATGCCTGGCTGTGTAAAAAATCCGATAATACGCTTATTGTGGTATCATCTCTAAATCAGGACTGCCCGCTTACAGATGGCTTGAAACCTCTCCTTGTTGTCGATGTTTGGGAACATGCATATTATTTGAAGTATCAGAACCGTAGGGCTGAATACCTTACTAGCTGGTGGAATATTGTAAATTGGGATATCGTTCTGAAACGGTACGAGTCCTAATCATTCATATCATTGGAGGAAAACTATGACCCATGTAATTACCAGTTTATGTTTAAGAGATGGTGGTTGCGCAACAGTTTGCCCTGTTGAATGTATTGTTCCTGGAAAACCTGTTGACCAGTATCCGCTTTATTACATAGATCCTGATACTTGCATAGATTGCGGCGCTTGTGTTCCTGAATGCCCATTCTCTGCTATTTTCCCTGAAGATGAAGTGCCATCAGTTTACAAAGCAAAAGGTGGCGAAAAACAAGCTGCACAGGTTGGGACTGGAGGATTTTCTGAAGTCTATGATGGATCCAATCATTCAGGCGAAGCCGTGCATATAGAATCCACCCGTACTCTAAAAGCTGGCGAAGTACTCGACCTCACTGTTGATACTTCTAAAAACGCCGATTTCTTTAAGAGCGGTCCAGGATATAACGCTACCAAGTAATGCAAGGAAACAAATAATTAAACGGACTCCTAAATCTTTAGGAGTCCGTTTTTTCGAAAAATCTAAACAAGAGTTTCTGCGGCGATGCAGGCTGCACCGATAATACCCGCATTATTATAAAACCTTGCTGGGATCATTTCTGCTTCAGTGTGGATGTACTTGAAAAATTCCTCGTATTGTTTACTGATCCCCCCACCTATGATAAACAGGTCAGGTGAAAGTAACTTTTCCACATGGAGAAAATATTCATTTAATCGTTCACCCCATTCTTCCCAACCAAGTTTTTTCTCATCCTTAATACCAGATGATGCCCTTTTCTCGGCATCTTTTCCACGTATCTCAATATGACCAAATTCAACATTGGGAAGTAACTGTCCGTTCACAAAGACGGCTGTACCTATCCCTGTACCTAGCGTGATCATCATCACTACACTTTGATTTCGATCTTTTCCCGCACCTAACCTCATTTCAGCTATCCCGGCTGCATCTGCATCGTTGATCACACAGCACTTGCATCCCGTGAGTTTTGTCAACCCTTGGTCGATCTGGATCATAGACCAACTCTTGGGATGAAGATTAGCGGCAGTATACACCACACCATGCTTGATCACACCAGGAAAACCGCCACCTAGCAAACCTTTCCACTGAAAATGATCTACTATTTTTTCAATTGCATAGAATACCGGCTCAGGTTTGGCAGGCTGCGGAGTGTCTACCCGAAAGCGATTGCCAACAAATTCACCCTTTTCAACATCAACAATCGCTCCTTTTATGCCTGATCCGCCAATATCGATACCCAAAACTTCCATGTGATCCTCCAAAAGTAAAAATCAAGGACATGCGTTGCTGAGATGCTCCTCATAAGTTTTTGAGAAGACATGGGTGCCATCCGCTGAACATGCCGACCGAAAATAAAAGTAATCTGTCTTGGCAGGTTGTGCTGCTGCTAACAATGATTCTATACCAGGATTACAAATGGGAGAAGGTGGTAAACCTGAATATAGATAAGTGTTATAAGGTGACTTAGTCTGAAGGTCATTAATAGTCAGTGGATTTTTCCACCAACTTTTCGAAGAATCGTCAAATCCAACTGCATATTGCACAGTTGGATCTGTCTCCAGATTCATCCCAGATGTGAGGCGATTAAAAAATACAGAAGAAATTACTGGTTTTTCTTTATCAATTACGGCTTCCTTCTCGATGATCGAAGCTAGGATCACTGCTTGATACAGATCCAGTCCATGTTTTTGATAACCCTTTTTCATCTTTGTTGTGATATTTTCGTCGAATTGGTTAACCATTGAAAGAATTAGTTCTGATGCGCTGATCTCCCGATCGATTGGATATTCGGTTGGGAATAAAAAGCCTTCTAACCTTAGGTATTTTTTATATGGGTTGGCTAGACCATTTATCAATTCTGGATTGTTTATATATTTCAGAAATTCTGCTTCATCGAATGAAAAACCATAAGTTCGTAACGATTCGGCTATTTCTTCACTTCGCCAGCCAGCAAGTGTCGCGAATCTTGTTCGATCTCCTGTGGAAGATGTAAGTCGATCTGCCACTTCAATGATGGATAATTTATCAGAGAGATAGAATTCCCCACTTTGTAGTAACCGGTCAAATCCTTTGTATATTAAATAATCTGTAAAAACTTCTGATGACCGAATAATATTTTCTTTTGAAAGTTCAGCTGCTATATTCCTTACATTTTCTCCATGTTTAACTTTAAAAAGGATTTCCAAGCCATTATTATTGATTGGTTGGGTAAGTTCCTTATCATGTGTTATCAACCGTAACCCATAGTTCATACGCTGTAAATATCCGAGACTGGACTCTGGGGTTCCATATTTAGCTTTAGCTACGGTAGGTACAGTTAATAGGATAGTAAATATAATTAGTGCACAAGTAGATAGTGCTAGCTTCAGGAATGAGAGAGATCTCCGGTTCTTTCGTCTTCTATGCGTCTCCAAGGTTATCACTCCGGTGTGATTCAAGATAGTTTTGTAAAATCACAACTGCGGCTATATCATCTCTGTGACTGCGTCGTTGTCGTCGATTAAGATTCATTTCCCGTGCGGTTATCCGGACGATATTTGTTGAATCGTATTCATCTACCATCTTTACAGGGATATCCGTATTCTTTATTAGGATATCCGCAAGTCGTAGTGATTTTCTCGCTGATGGGGTAGTATTACCCTCTACGTCAAGAGCATAGCCTATCAAGATCAACTTTACTTGGTTGTCTTCTGCTAATCTGGCTATGATTTTCGCATCTTGGTCGCGTGAGATATGATGAATGATTTCCAATGGGTAAGCAATTATTCCATCTGGATCAGTCAATGCAATACCAATCCTCTTGTCCCCAGGGTCAACGGCTAATAATCTCATTCTATTCCTGTTCGATAGTAATTCTATAAGGTAAAAATGGCATAAACGGCCACCATCGTGGGGATGTCTCAATTTTTACTGCTTTTACCCCTTCAAGATTGGCAATTGATGAGATGGAGTCTTTGATCAAAATACCATGTTTCGATAAATCCAATTCAGTCAAATCGAGTACTCGCCTCCGAATCATTTCTACCTGAAGTTCGAGCTCCTCGCTTTGATCCAGGTTAATTGACTTAGTAGAGATTTGATCGATCTTATACAGAATCTAAATCTCCCAGAACATTTGGTGTATCAATTCTATCCAGTATATATCCCAAGTAAGCATCTAATTGTGATTTCCGAATAATAATTGCCTGATATGTCACCTTCATAACCAATGATAAACGATCACCTGGTTTGTTTATCTCAGGGATGTAGGTTTCCTCAGGTATTGTCTTGATACCAACACTTTCAGGGATCAAAAGAAATTCTTCTTGCGATAGGGAGTTGAACTGAGTGATCGCCAGCCTCCTCGCCTTTTAAATCACCAGACTACGTAAACTGTTTCGGTCTTCAACTGAAGCCGTGGTAGTGATTTCTTTGCGTCCGCCTGTGATGGGATTCGGATTGCTTACACTAACAATACCTGGCATAGTTGAGACAATCTCCAACTGTGAGTTTTCGGGAATATTTCCAATTTCTCCAGGTTCCAAAGCCGTCACAGGGACGGTTACTACCGATCCTATTATTCCATCCAACCTAACATCTGTTTGTATGAGAAATCTCTTGGATGGATCACTTATTACTCTGACTTCAGTCATAGTTGGGTAAACAACCGAGGTATTCGTCTGATTTGTGATAACTACTTCGCCGACAGCTGATTTTGTCGGAATTTCTTTTCTGGACAGTATAGTCATTGAATCCACAGCTTCTACAGTAATGTCTCGTTTTTCTCCAGAGATCATACTATATAAATCCGTTCCATTGTAATCAGGCATTACAAGCACCGGAATATTCTCAATGGTGGTTACTTTATCGGAAGATACTAGAATTCTTGCGGATGGTAAAAGAGTAACCAGAACGGCGAGAATAGTCAAAATCGAAATAGCGAAAAGAATAAATGAAAAACCGGTATGACCTAATGGAGCAAAGTTGGCTTGACGAATGGGAGTTTTTAATTCATCTCTGGAGACTTTAGTTCCTGGTACTGACCTAAATTGAGTTGAATTAGCAACAATCCATTCTGCAGTTTCAACTTGTTTGATATCCTCAAATACTGGAAATGAATTATCTGAGCATAACTGTGTCAAAAGGGATTTAACTGTAATAATGCAGAGTTGTTTTCCTGCATTTTTTGTTTGTCTAAATAGCAGCCGAAGTGTAAGTTCATTCTGAAGAAAATCATTCCCTTGTTGATCAACTAAAATTACTCGAATGGTTTCAGATTCAATAATTCGCTCTACTATTGATGACAAACTATCAGATTGATTAAGCTCAACAACCTGTGTCTTCATGCATCCCCGATCCAAAAGAATGGGATTATATTATTCTTGAACAATTTCTTTGATCGTAGAGGCTAGTTCGTTTTCATTGATCTGTATTCGGATTATTCTTCTTCCCCTGGATGTCAACGATTCAAAATCACCCAACGCCTGGGCTCGTTCAAGGGTCCCAAATGTTAGATTGTTATACTTTAAATCTTTTTCAGGGTCAGCAGTGATCTGAATGAACAATCCAGTGTTAGCTCCACCTTTATGAATTTGACCCGTGGAGTGGAGGAAACGAGGTCCAAAACCAGCTGTAACAGCCATTCTGGTTTCTTTCATCAAGTATTCTCTCAACATTGAGATATGCTTCTTAATTATCTTATGATAAGGAAGATAAGCATTAATAGCTATATAATCACCAGTTTGCGAAGCGGCAAGGAAATGTTTTACGATTTGGTTAAGTGTCATTTTACTGGTTACTTTAACCCCAGAAGAGGCAAACACTTTCCGATCACCGTCAGTCCATATTGGATCTGATTCTGCGAACGATCCAGTTTCAATAAACGTATTTACTTTATTAATAGTTCTCGTTTTATTATCCTGAACATCCGGTTGATCAAACGCATTTACTCGGATAATTGAACATGCTACAGCTATCGCTGTTTCCCATCTAAAGAACTCACCTCCTAGTTCATAAGGTTCTGAAATAGGGAATGTCAAAACTGGGAATCCAGCATTTTTTATCTTAGCGAATGTTTTGTCAAATTTTCCATCATTTCGGAGATATACAAATAATCGGTCTTGCTGATAAAAGCGAACAGATTGGAGCTTCTCTCCGACAACAGGAAGTATTCCACGACCAGATTTCCCACTGCTTTCTGCAACTAATTGTTCAAGCCAATCACCAAATGACTCATAATCTTTATCACAGACAACGGTTAATTTATCCCTTTTCGATAATACGGCTTGCCCAATTAATGCTCCAAGAACCAAACCAGGATTCCGTTCAGCATCGATCAATGGTTTGGTTCCTGACAACATCTTGTTTGCTGATTTCAACAGCATCTCTAAATCAACTCCGATCAATCCTGCTGGAAGTAGACCAAAGATTGTGAGTGCTGAATACCTTCCCCCAACAGTAGGATCCGCTAGGAAAATCTTTCGAAAACTTCGAGATTTTGCTGTCGTTTCAAGTGATGTACCAGGATCGGTGATAGCTGCGAAATGCTTGCCAATATCCGTTACACAGGATCGTTTACACTTTGCCCAAAAATAATCAAGGAAAGCATTCACCTCAGCAGTTCCACCTGATTTACTGGATACAATGAATAATGTCTTCTTACAATTCACTTTTCGGGATATTGCTCTGACCTGCCCGGGATCAGTCGAATCAAGGACGAATAGGTTGGTCCCGTTTAATTTACCGAATACTCTAGCATACATTTCAGGAGCTAACGATGATCCACCCATTCCTAGAAGGACTACCGTATCGTATCCATCTTGTGATATTGTTTCTTGGAAGTCCTTAATGTCCTGGATCAGTCTTTGTGAAGAATGAGGTAATTGCAACCAACCCAATCGCTTGACAATATCCATCTGCATAACAGGATCATCAGTCCAGAGACTTGCATCCTGTCGAAATAACCTTTCGACTACTTTGGTATCTTTGAGTTGCCCAACTCTCGCACGGGTTTCCGACAGAAGGGGACCTGGTTCTTTATTAAATCCGGCAACCCGGGTTTCAATAGATTTGATGCAAGTCTGATATGCATCGCTAAAAGAAGTAACACCATCCACTTCCAGCATGGCTGTTACCTTGGACATCGATATCCCAACAGATTCTAAATCCGATATCAATTTTTTTGCATCATCAACGCCTGAGGTAATTCGTTCGGTTGTATTCAGATGATCAAGTAACGCAGTTAAAGTTTGTGGTGGAACAGTGTCAACTGTGTTTTTTCCAATCAATTCTTCCACATAAATTACATCCCGGTAAGCTGGATTCTTCGTACTTGTCGATGCCCATAGAGGACGTTGATGAACCACTCCGGTTGTAGCAAGTGCTTGGAATCGTTTGGAATTGACAAACTCGAGATAGAGTTGATATGCAAGTTTTGCATTGGCAATAGCTGCTTTACCCATTAGATGACCGAATTTATCTGGGTTTTGATCCCTGATGCCAAGTTCAGTCAGCATCAAGTCGACTTTAGTATCCACCCTTGATACAAAAAATGATGCGACTGATGCGATATGCTCAATTGGCAGCCGTTTGGATAATCGCATCTCCAAACCAGTCATATATGCATCCATAACTGCCTTATAACGATCCAGGGAAAATATCAATGTTACATTTACGTTGATTCCACATGCTATTGTTTCGGTGATAGCAGGTAATCCCTCAAGGGTTGCTGGTATCTTTACCATCAGATTTGGATGGTCAATAGCAGCCCAAAGTCGTTTTGCCTCTCGAATTGTTTCCTTTGTATCTTTTGCTACTAAAGGATTTACTTCAATGCTAACAAAACCATCTTTTCCTTTGGTTTGATGGTAGAGATTCAGAAAAAGGTCAGTTGTCGCCCTTATATCCTCAATTGTTAATTCGTCAAAAATCTTCTCAGAACTCAATCCAGCCCAAGCCATCGGTTGAATTGCCTGATCATAATCACTTGATTTACTTATTGCATTATTGAAGATAGTTGGATTTGATGTCACTCCATAAATTTTGCCCTCAGAAATCCATTTAGCCATGGTACCAGAATCAAGCAAACTTCTTTGAATATTGTCATACCAGATGGATTGTCCTTTGGAAAAAAGTTCCATGCTTTTATTCATAGTCTTTCACTCCATCTGTCTTGATTCAATAGCTTTGATCTTATTGATACGATTAATATATTTGGTTTCGTGTAATTGGTTTGCATTAACAAAAGAACTAACAATATCTTTTGCTAACTCCTCACCTATAACCCTTCCGCCTAGGCAAAGAACATTCATACCGTCATGTTCAACTCCCTGGTGGGCAGAATAAGTATCATGACAAACAGAGGCATAAATGCCATCCATTTTGTTGATCGCAATGCACACTCCTACACCGGATCCACAGAGAGCTATGCCACGATTAGCTTCACCGTTTTGCAACAGTTTGCCTATCTTATAGGCATAATCCGGGAAATCCACTTTTTGTTCGTCATATGTTCCTACATCGATCACTACATGACCGCAAGCTTTGACAGTAGCGATAACAGCTGCTTTTAGAAGAAATCCCGCATGGTCTGTACCGACAGCAATAATCATTTTGCCTCTAGTGGTTAGTCATTTTCTTGGCTGCTTCAATGATTTTCTCGGTGGTGATCCCAAAATGAGAGAATAGTTCTTTATACGGTGCTGAACCACCAAAGTGGTCTAATCCAATGACAACTCCCTGATCACCTACCCATTTGTGCCATCCCATGGTAACCCCGGCTTCGACGGCAATCCAATTCTTAATGTTAGCCGGTAAAACAGATTCTTTGTACGAATCTGTTTGAGCGTTAAATAATTCCCATGATGGAATTGACACTACTCTGACATTCAGACCATCTTTGGCCAGTTTTTCACCGGCTTCTACAATCAGACTGACCTCAGAACCAGTGGCCATTAATATAATATTTGGTCTTCCATATCCAAGGTCGGCCATGGTATACGCGCCTCGAACTGATTGTGAAGCAGATGCATAAATTTGTCTATCGAAAACAGGTAATGCCTGTCTACTTAAAATGAGTGCAGTAGGTCCATCCTGATGTTTAATTGCGATTTTCCACGCTTCAGCAGTCTCATTTGCATCTGCAGGTCGAATAGTTAACATATTAGGAATCGCTCTTAAAGAGATTAAATGCTCAACTGGCTGATGGGTAGGTCCGTCTTCGCCGAGGCCGATCGAATCATGTGTAAATATCCAGATACTTGGGAAATGAGAAATGGCCGACAATCTTAATGCACCCCTCATGTAATCCGAAAAGATAAGGAATGTTCCACCGTATGCTCGTATTCCACCATGATATGCCATCCCATTAACGATAGCTCCCATTGCATGTTCCCGGACTCCAAAGTGGAAATTACGACCTTGGGGAGTTTTTGTTTGAAAATCTGGTAGATCGTTCAGCCAGGTATTATTGGATGGGGCAAGATCGGCGGAACCACCAATCAGCTCAGGCATATGTTTAGCTATGGCATTGAGTGTTTTTCCTGATGCTGCTCTTGTCGCCATCCCCTTGGGATCTGCTGGAAAGGTCGGGATATCCGCATCCCAGGATTCAGGTAATACTCCATTAATCCTGCGTTGTAATTCTTCACTCTTGGTTGGATCAATTTCTTTAAACTCTTTAAGCTGATCGTTCCAGGTATTTTCCAATTTGGCACCATTCTGAATAGCAGACCGGAAGAAAGCCAGACAATCATCAGGAATGAAAAATCGCGGTTCTACCGGCCAGCCAAGATTAATCTTAGCTTTGTTCAACTCCTCATCACCTGGGGGCTCTCCATGGGCTTTACTAGTCCCTTGTCGAGTTGGCAATCCATACCCGATGATAGTTTTACAAACGATCAAACTTGGTCTGATGTCCTTTTTTGCAGCGAGAATTGCTTGATCAATCTCTTCGACACTGTTTCCATCTTTTACGTATGAAACATGCCATCCATATGCTTCAAACCGTTTACCTCTGTCTTCCGTAAAAGCCAGAGCCGTTGAACCATCGATAGAGATATTATTATCATCATAAAAATAGATCAATTTTCCCAATTGAAGGTGCCCTGCGAGTGATGCTGCTTCAGCCGTGACACCTTCCATTAAGTCGCCATCGGTAACTATGGCATATGTGTAATGGTCGATTATTTTGTTTTCAGGGGTATTAAATTCAGCCGCCAAATGCGATTCGGCAATCGCCATTCCCACACCATTTGCAAAGCCTTGTCCAAGCGGACCGGTAGTGGTCTCCACACCTGGTGTCAACCCAGCTTCAGGATGGCCAGGAGTCTTGCTACCAAATTGGCGAAACCTTTTCAATTCATCCAGAGGAAGATCATAGCCAGTAAGATGTAATAGAGAATATAAAAGCATCGAACCATGGCCGCCTGAGAGAATAAATCTATCCCGGTTGAACCATTCCGGATTTTTGGGATTATGTCTTAGGTATTTAGTCCAAATAGTATATGCAATGGCTGCAGTTCCCATCGGTAAACCTGGATGTCCAGAGTTTGCTTGTTGCACTCCATCTGCAGAGAGGAATCGCAATGTATTGATTGCTTTTTCTTGGATTTCAGTGTTAGCCATCTGATAATTCTCCTGAATTCGTTCTACTTAAGATTCTACCATGCAATGGAATCGTTGTATTAACAACCTCAAAATAATCAAAACATCCCCAATTAAGGGGATGTTCTTCTATTGTATACCGATTATTCACTTACGCTGGAGGGTAGTTGATTTCAGTCAACAAAGCCTTTAACGAAGATTCTTCCGCAGGTAGTTCATAAATAACGGTCACCTTTTTTGTGTTCAAATCAGCTTTTACTGATTGGACTCCTTTTAATTCGGATAATTCCGATTGAATGGTATGAACACAATGATTGCAATTAATATTCGGGACATTATATGTAGTAGTTGTCATATTCACCTCATATCTATTATATATTGGGCGTTAAGACTTTGTATGACAAAGTATAAGCATCCGTAGCTGAATTAGTTTATTCCACCGATCAGTAGACTTAATAAAACGACTACAATTTGGAATCCTACTAATCCAGCAATGATATAACTGATCACCAACCATGTGGAACTTCCTGAAATGGGTTTTACTGCCTGTCCTTCTGCTAATGCCTTTGCTGTAAGAGCGCTTCCTTTGAAAAGATCCCATTCCTTCAGTGTGGAAGTGATCCAAATAACCAATTCATTTTTCGTAGGGATAATGATTATTTTTTGTGGATACTTTTTCAAAATGTCGGAAACTAGATGATTCTCCAATAACAATAGATCGGTTGAAACGAGAATAGCTCCGGAGCTAGATATGTCTTCAATATTTTGTTCGACTGGATTTACAAAGCTTAATGGAATACCGCCAGCAAATCGATCAAAAGCCTGCTGTAACCCTTTTCCCGCATGTGACTCAGCCTCAAACAATGCAACAACCGGAAAACTTGCTTGTTTTTCTGCCAGGTGTAGTGTTAATGCATGGTTATCTCGATTCAGACTTATCAGGTGATAGACAAGGAATACTGCAAATATTAAAATCAACCTCAAGTAGTTTAGCGAATCAGTCAGCAAGGTAACTGTAGATGATCCAAAAGCACTTTGAAGTAATGTATAAAGAAGAAATCCCGTAGCCGCCATCGTACCAATCACGCAGCCGAATATTGCCAGATAAAGATATATCTTTCTAATTAATGATCGCCGGGCATGATCGCCATCTTCACCATTAAGTATGGATTCGCTGTTTACTTTTCGCCAGTAAAACAACCATAATCCTGCTCCCACGATCAATACAGCCAGGTTTACAGCGAGAGATTTATGCGTATCAAGCCATGTCATGGAAGACTTCGTTGTGAGGTCGATTACATATCCCATGGTGCTAATAAGGCCATAGATCATTCCACCTAGCCCAACCATCGCTAAAATGTAGCGATAAATACAAATCATAGCAGCTTGCCTTACCTTGTCGGACTCAGATAAAATATCAATTTTGAGTATTTTGCTAAAGTACGCCCATACTATACCAAAGGTCAGAGCAAACGAAATTGGAGAACTTAATTCGGTCATGAACGATGTGATCTGATATCTATCACCGAATGCCAGTCGAAGCAGCCAGTAAACAATCCAACCAAAATTAACAGCAAATGTTATGCACCCTGCTAAAGAAAGTAAATAAAGGATGATCATCCGCAATGTAGAATGTCGTTCGACATAAGATTCGATTGATAGTTGAATTCTTAACCACCAGTAAACCCAGATTGGCACTCCAACGAATATTAGAGTTACTGCATTTACTAATTGCTCCCTTCCGTTTGAGCCTATTGAATGTTGCCATGCCAGGATAAATACCACCAACTTCTGTGTACCGATGATGGTTAAACCAATACTGTAAAGCATCCATATATACCTGTAGAGTCGCCGAACATCGACCAAATTTTCAGTTTCATGAGATGACACCCAATCCGCTCTTAGAATTATGGCAAAGTAAGAAGCCAACATCAGGTTTACAGCAATCGCAATGAGATTGTCCGACAGGCTTTGGTATCCTCCAAATAAAGCTCTCTCGGGGCTCAATCCTGTACTTTGCAATAAGAGGCGATTGAGCATGGCTATAAAATTCTGAACAACCGGAATGAGCAAAGAAATCAAAACTGCATATAAAAAGACAGCACGAATGAGGGAATTTCTGTCTTCTTCCGATTTCTTGGCATCTTTCTGTACAATAAACCAGTGCAGCAAAAAAATCGGAATGCTGACCAAGACCTGTGCCAAACCGGCAGAGAGAATGGATGATTGGCTTCCAGTGATCTGCTGATCTGTAATGGACCTGAGTAAATTTGTGATTCCCCAGACTAGGGTAAGGACACTGATAAATGTTACAAGATAAAAATAGATCCGTCTAATGGTTCGCATATATTCTCCCTTGGGTTCAGCCGGAACTATTTGATTACAGGCTGATTCCATTCATACGACCAATAGACGTATGGCATGGAAATGATTCGCCACACACCATTCACTTTTTCGAGAGTGGCATTTTCGCTGTTTCGATATCCTTCATTGAACAAACCTCCCCCTGACATAAGAGTTACAACAGTCACCATTGCGGTCTGGTTTGTGATCGTTTCATCAGTTACATCCACTGCATTTGTCTTGTATTGTGGTGAGTTTAAAGCCATGGTCTGTTTAAATTGAGATAGAGTAGGTTTCCCGGGTAAGATCGATAAGTATTCATAAGCTTTATTAAAATCGCTGTTATGTAATGCTAATATATAGTTATAAACCACGCCGCGTGGATTGTCTTCAGATTGGTAATTTTGAACTGTACCTTTTCTCGTAAAAAACACAACAAGAGCAATTGCTACAAGTATCATGATCCCAGCAATAATACCTGTTAAGAATTTATCCTGCTTCATAAGTACCTCCTGATTAATTATTTATTAAATTAGTTCTCAAATTCATTCTAGCTGTAAATATTTTGATTAGCAAACAAAAAGAGTATGGTTATTGATTATGATGCATTTAGCTTCGTAAATGTTTCCAATTAAGAATAAGCTCAAATGTCTACTATCCTTATGAAATGAAGGATTCATTTCTTGACATACTTCTGTTTAAAATCTAAACTTAATCAAATCTCGTAATTATGGGGTAATGTATGGCGCATAAGAGTGTATACGCTAGTAAACCACTGGATGGGAAAACAGTACTCATCACCGGTGCCGCAAGAAGGATTGGACGAAGTCTGGCTCTGACAATCGCTCACGCCGGTGCGAATGTTATTCTCCATCATGGACATTCCCCAAAACTGGCTGCTCAAACCCAAACTGAGATAAAAGCACTTGGTCGTGAAGCATATGTAATTAATGCAGATTTATCAGATACAAATCAAGCATCCGAACTTCTTTATCGTGCAAATGCATATGGTCCAATCTATGGATTAATCAATAATGCGGCTATATTCGATCCAATAAGTATATTTGAAACTAATCTCGATGATTGGCAGAAGCATATAAATACAAATTTAACCGCCCCATTCTTATTAAGCCAGGCTTTCGCAAGAGAATTGCCTGAAAATCTAAAAGGAAAAATCGTAAACATCCTTGATTGGCGCGCTCTTCGACCAGGACCGGATCATTTTCCTTATACAATAACCAAGGCTGCTCTGGCGGCGATGACCAAATCATTGGCTATCTCGTTTGCTCCTCGCATCCAGGTAAATGGGCTTGCTCTTGGAGCGATCTTACCACCTGCAGAGCAATCGACTTCTACCGAATTATTACAGAATGTACCATTGAAACGGTGGTCGACTTTGGAAGAAGTGGGTCAGGCTATGCTATTTCTGCTATCTGGTCCGGAATATATTACCGGTGAAATTATTCATATTGACGGCGGAAGACACCTTATTTAATTGGAGTTATTATGGATCAAATCCTCATCAAAGATATATGTGCTCGCGGAATCATTGGGATCAATCCTGATGAACGGATTAACAAACAGGATATTCTGATAAATATAGTTATATTCTGTGATACTTCCTTAGCAGGAGAATCCGATAAGATTGAACAAAGTGTAAACTACCGGTCAGTAACCAAAAAAGTCATTCAGCATGCTGAGACAGCAGAACGCTTAACTGTTGAAGCTTTGGCAGCGGATATTGCTAAGATTGTATTATCGATGCCTTTTGTGGAGGGAGTTCGTGTTCGAGTAGAGAAACCAGGAGCCGTCAGATTTACCCGCTCAGTAGGAGTCGATATTGAACGGCATAATTCCACCTGAAGAAAATCAGGTCAGAGAACTCATACTTCTTCTTGGTTCAAATATTAACCCAGAAGCTAATATCGAAGCGGCCTTGAACATCCTCAATAAAGAATTTTTTATTACCCGAAAATCCAGTGCTTGGGAAAGTTTACCGGTTGGATCACCAGGAGCTCATTATCTGAACCAAGCTATTGGGATATTAACAAATTTACCATTGGAAGAGATCCGGTTTCAAAAACTCAGGCAGATCGAAGCCAAGCTAGGACGAATACGGGGGGCAAATAAAAATGCTCCCCGTACGATAGATATCGATGTCATTTTGGATAAATGTCAAATAATTGATGAAAAAGTCTGGCAGTTTGCCTTCGTGTGCATCCCAGTTTCTCAATTGGAACCGGACTTGGCTAATCCCGAAACCGGTCAAATCCTTTCTGACCGGGCAACTGTTATGAAAACAACCGAGTGGATAATCGAAAAGGTCCTTTGATCGAATGGGTGTTAGATATGAAGTGGTTCAGCAGCTCTTGAAATGTTATCAAGAAATTCCATTCGAGTAGCCATATTAGTCCGAAAATAGCCATGAACTGCCGAAGTGGTCATCCTGGCATCATGTTTTTTGACACCTCTCGTCATAGAACATAAGTGAAGTGCCTCAACCACAACGGCGACACCTCTTGGTACTAATAATTCATTGATGAAATCTGCGATCTGCTGAGTCAATCTCTCCTGAACTTGTAATCTCCTGGCAAACATATCTACAATACGCGGGATTTTGGACAATCCGATTACTTTGCCGTCAGGTACATAAGCCACATGTGCCCGGCCAATAAATGGCAACATATGATGTTCGCACAAAGAATAAAATTCAATATCGCGAACAATTACCATCTGGTCGTAATCCACATCGAATAATGCATTATTTACCATTGAGATTGGATCCATCCTATAACCGGAAAGTAACTCGCCATACATCCGTGCTACACGGTCTGGAGTTTTCTTCAAACCATCACGATCTTTATCTTCACCAACAGCGTCCAATAACTCGGCGATCGCTTTTTCGAGTCTCTTCTGATCAATTCCATCATCCTTGATCAATGCCGCTGTTTTAATGGCTTCCTCATATCTTGCTTCCATTTAACCCTCATTTAAGTGTCTTCTGAATAAACAAAAAAGCCCAGCGTTGGCTGGGCTTTTTTTTAGTTCTCAACCAACCTCGGGGGAAATGATCCCGTAAGTCCCATCTCTACGATGATACACAACATTAATTGCATTTACATTTGCATTGTAGAAAACAAAGAAATTTTCATGTCCGAGCAATTTCATTTGTTCCAATGCTTCCATCTCGTCCATGGGTACAAGACGGAATGATTTACGTTTAGCAATTCTTAGTACATCTTCACCTGATTCATCTGGTTTTAATTCTTCGGGACTTACCTCTGAAGCAGGTTTTCCGTCACCTCGTCCACGAGATTTCTTTCCTTTATACCGTTCAATCATCCGTTGCATTTTGTCCATGGATGAGTCAAAGGCAGCAAAGAGATCGTCTGCGCGTTCTTCTGTGCGAAGTATATAGCCTTTTCCCCTAAGTGTTACCTGAGCAACATGACGATCTGCAGCGCTTCTTGCTGCTTTCAGGTACGAAAGATCAATTCGTACATCTTCAAGATCAGAAAGAAGTCTATCAAATTTCGAAATCTTTTTCCGAACATATTCATCAATCCGATCGGTTACTTCCATGTTCTTCCCCAATATCTCTACCTGTGTTTCCATCGGATCCTCCTGTAATAAATTTGTATATGTATTGTCGCATCAAAGTTATAATCTTTCAAGCGACTATATCACCTAAAATGGAACGGGCTAACGCTAAACCGTAAACATTTTTTGCGCCAGAATTAAGGCATACTCTAGCGCATTCATTCATAGTTGAACCGGTGGTAATAACGTCATCAATTATTAGGATGGATCTTCCATTTATTTGATTTTCATTTGCACAGAATGATCCGATGATATTCGATAATCGGCCAGCTGCATCCTGATTTACTTGTGTTGAATTTTCGGCTACACGGTCCAACGATTCTGGTTTATATGCAATTCCAAGTGTCTGTGACAACGGCCAAGCAAGCATTGCAGCCTGGTTATAACCTCGTTCTTTTCGCCTTTTCGAAGATTGGGGAACAGGGACGACTGCGTCCACATCCCATCCTTCTTTAGTCACAATATCGGCAAGAATATTCCGAAAGTGATATCCAAGTTCAATTCCATTTTCAAACTTGAGATGATGCACAACTTGTTTAATCCCCTTGTGATATCTGGCGTAAGCTCGCTGCTGGGTTGAAGAGCACGGATGGCGCATACATTCTGCACAACTCTCGCCAAATTGGATCGGATAACCACACTTTATGCAAATCGATCCGCTCATTATTTCCACTGATCTGTCGCACTCATAACACCAAACATCACCAAATTTCCCACAACCAACGCAAGTCGGTGGAAAAATCCAATCTGTAAATGAGATCATTCCGGGTAACATTTTGAAGAGAGCTGAGGATTTGTTCATCTGCTTTTAGTAAATCTATTTTACAGAAAACCCCTCTTTATTTTTGGATAAAGTGGGGTTTTTATAATCTGAATATGTCAAAACCTTTATTTAAACATGCTTCCAAGCGCTGAATGGAACAATTTTAAAGCTGCGGGCGTAAGTAGAACAATCATCAGTGAAGGGAATATTAATAATCCCATAGGTATCAACATTTTGATTGGGACTTTATGCGCTTCTTCTTCTGCCATTTGGCGTCGTTTGACTCGCATCTGGTCAGACTGGATCCTAAGGACTTTAGCCATACTTACCCCAAGCTGTTCACTCTGAATAACAGCCGCAACAAAACTGGTCATTTCGGAAATACCGATTCTGTCTGCCATATCGCGCATTGCTTCACGTCTCAGTTTGCCAAGTTGGATCTCGCGTATCACGCGTCCAAAAGCAAGAGAAAGTTCATTATTCCACTTCTCGCTTACTTTGTGCATTGCTGCGTCAAACCCTAATCCAGCTTCCACGCAGATGGTCAAAAGGTCCAGCGCGTCCGGCATACCTTTTCTGACTTCTTTCTGCCGCTTGTTGATCTTGCTTTGCAGCCACATCTGAGGGAAGTAAAAACCCAAAACAGTCAAAACACCAGTGATGAGGACGATTCGTCCCCAAGGCCAGTTTGTTTTTGCCACAGTGAACAGTAATACCATCAGCCCGCCAAAGAGTGCAGCTCCACCGAATTGAAGCACGAGAAGCATGGAAGAATCCATCCTGCCTGGGTTTCCTGCTAATTCCAATTTTCGGGTGGAAGAGGTCAGCGCATTTTGCGGAGTGAGTTTTGCAGCAAATTCACCCATTTTTCGAGCTAAAGGATAAATAATACGCTCTGTAAATGGTTGCGCAAGTTCGATTTCTTCCAGATTGATATTACCGTCAAATGTACTAAATTCGGCTAGACGTTTTTGTAAAACATCTTCCGTATTTGGGGCGCGGATACCCACGATAATGAGTACCACTGCCCCAACAATTACAATTCCACCGAGTATCAATAATAGAGTCATCTCAGTGCCTCCAAAGACACACTATACTTCAATGTCCGCAAGTTTATTCATGGCAAAGTAACCACCGGCAATCATTAACGCACCTAACCTAATGCAATATAACCGCATGGAACACTCTCTGGTTTGAAGAATTCCATCATATACTCACGATTCAATAAATACAAGATGGCAATTACGATCAATGGCATCATGGATAAGAATTGGCCTGAGTACATAACCTGAGAAGTAAGAACTCGGATCTCGCCTTTAATTCGGACACGCTCGCGGATGGTAAACGAAATCGTATCCAGAATTTCGGCAAGGTTACCACCGACTTCTCTCTGCACATTCATTGCAGTGATACATAAGTCCAGATCATCGCTGGGAATTCTCCGTAGAAGATTATCCAATGCTCTTTCATTCGGAACGCCCAAAGAAATTTCCTGGACCACCCGTCTAAACTCGTCGCAGATCGGTGGTGGTAATTCTCTACTGACTGCTTCCATCGCCTGTAAGTTTGAATAACCAGCACGTAAACCATTTACCATCAGATTTAACATATCGGGTAGTTGGGCATCAAATTTAATCAACCTTTTGGATTGTTCTCTCTTAACATAAATCCTTGGGAGGAATAAACCGACGATCCCACCAATTATTCCTACTAGTATACTTTGCTGTCCAATATACCAGCCTACAATACCTACACCGAATGCCGCAACTACCATCATCGCTAGGTACTCGCCTGGTTTTAGTTTCAGATCTGCCCGGGCAAGCTCTTTACCGATCACTTCACCCCAGGATGATCGTTCTACCTGTTTTGTGATCCAATCCGTGATTGGAGTACTGTTCGCAGCTTCGGTGACTTTTACATATTGCTGTTCATCTTCGATATATTTTCCGAGTTGTTCCTCGACCAGACTGCGTTCACTAGTCACGGAAATCACGATGCCAACCACAAGCAAGATGAAAGCAAGTGCGCTACCTACCAGTAAAATCATGGTAAGACTAGTCATAACTCCATCCTTTGTCTAACTGATTTCTTTGGATCATTCAGTTATTTTCCTCTTGTCATTGTTCCGATACCGTAGATCTGTGGTGATAATCGGATACCAGCTGCTTCAAGTTTTTCCCTAAACTTCGGAACCAGCCCTGTTGGTTTCAATCTTCCTACAACTTTACCATTTTCATATCCTTGCAAATCGAATGCAAAAATATCCATAGTAGTAATAACATCACCTTCCATGCCTGAAACTTCCGTAACGCTAGTGATCTTTCTGGATCCATCTTTCATGCGATCCTGATGAACAACCAAATCAATAGCGGAAGCTATCTGCTCACGAATAGCTCTCATTGGCAAATCCATTCCAGCCATCAACACCATAGTTTCCAGACGTGCTAGAGTATCACGCGGACTGTTGGAGTGGGCAGTTGTCATGGATCCATCGTGACCGGTATTCATAGCCTGGAGCATATCGAGCGCTGCTTCATCACGAATCTCACCTACCACGATCCGGTCAGGTCTCATTCGGAGGGCATTGATCACAAGATGCCGGATGGTTACTTCACCTTTTCCCTCGATGTTTTGAGGACGCGATTCCAAGGTCACAACATGATCCTGTCGAAGCTGTAGCTCCGCTGCGTTTTCGATGGTGACAATACGTTCATCTCCGGGAATAAAACCAGAAAGTATATTTAAGAGAGTTGTTTTTCCCGAACCTGTACCTCCGGAAATTACAACATTCAGTCTGGCTTCTACACAGGCTTTGAGGAAGATCATGCATTCTTGAGTGGTTGAACCAAATTGGATCAATTGCTCAATGGTGATCGGATTTTTCGAGAATTTTCGGATGGTCAGTATAGGTCCTATCAGGGAGATAGGTGGAATAACCGCATTTACACGAGAACCGTCAGGCAGACGTGCATCTACATAAGGGCTTGATTCGTCGATACGGCGTCCGAGAGGAGCAACAATCCTGTCAATGATACGCATGACATGCTCATTACTCTCAAAAGCACTTTGTTCACGGTAGATTTTACCGCCTCGCTCGATGTATACTTTGGTCGCGCCGTTCACCATGATTTCAGTGATGGTTCCATCCTCGAGTAATTTTTGCAGAGGTCCAAATCCTAAAATTTCTGCTGCGATTTGTTCAAATAATCGGGTTTTTTCTTGTCGGGTAATAACTATGTTTTCTTCCAACAAGATCTGCTCGAATAAAGTCCAAATCGTTTTCTTAACTTCATCCACCTTTGAAACATCTGTTGCCGGGTCCATTTCGGCTAGTAGCTTGTTCTGTACGCGTGTTTTCAGATCCATCAGGGTATCTTGCTGCCCCTGGTTTACAAACGGAGAAACATAACGAGGACCTAATGGGGAAGTGGGTTGCTTGGGTGCGTTAGTCGGTGCTGAATTATCACCGGGTTGAGCCGGTGTCTGTCCACTGCCAATTCGAGATAATAAAGACATATCTAGCTACTCCAACGAACTAAAATTTACCAACTGCTTTTTCTACTTCAGCATTTTCAAGTTTTTTCAACTTATCTTTAATAACTTCAACCAGTTGGTATACAGCTTTACCGATAATTTGAGTTTTGTTGTCAACCATGAACGGTACGCCGGTATTGATGGACTGAAGAACGATCTTATCGTCAAAAGGTACAGTTGCAACAATTTCTTGTTTCAGGCTTTCACTGATCTTCTCAGGTAATAATGCGATGCGTTTGTCGAACTTATTCATAATAAATATTACCCTTTGCCTGCCGTAACGCATCTGGTCGGCCAATTGCAGGAATGCTTTACAATTTTTAATTGCGGGAATTTCTTGAGTGGTGATAAGTACTATGCCATCCGCTACTTCTACGGCATCCAAAACGGGTTCGGTTAGATGATGTTCAGTATCAATAATAATGTACGAATAAATCGATTTTAAATACTCCACGACTTGCTTCAATTCACCTTGTTTTACTCCTTCAGCTAATTCTGGCCTCGGTGGAGCAGCTAAAATATGGATGCCACTTTTCGCATTAATAATAACATCTTTAATAATATCCGGATCCAATTCCCCCGCACGGGGTGTCAGATCGATGACTGAATTACGAGATTGCTCATTATTGAATACAGCTACATCACCAAATTGAAGGTTTGCATCGATCACTAAGACTTTATTCTCGGGAGTTTTTAATGCTAACGCCAGGTTCACTGCGAGTGTGGTGCAACCAGTGCCGCCTTTTGGGCTGTAAACAGTCAGTACTTTGCCCTGGGTCATCAGCATGGAAGGTTTTCCCGCCGATCCTGTTTGGAATTGTTGGCTCATAGCAAGTTTTGCTTTTTCTTCTTGCGCCATTTTGCCAACTAGGTTGATCGTGCTAATCAATTCGTCAATCGCTGGTGGTTTTTGCAGAAACTGCCTGGCGCCCACCAACATCGCTTTTTGCATATACTTTGGATCGTACTGAACCGAGAGAATGACAATTTGGATATAGGGATGTTTTCGGCGAATGGCTTCAGTGGCAGCGATTCCATCCATGTCGGGCATATTAATGTCCATTAGAATGACATCCGGATTCAGCTCTGCCGCAAGTTCAATTCCTTCCAACCCAGTTCTGGCTGCGCCGACGACTTCAACATTGCCCTCAAACTGTAACAGCTTTCGGATATTCTCCCGTGTTTCAGGATTATCATCTACGAGCAAAACCCTGATTTTCTCAGCTTCAGCCATGAATTCTCTCCACTTCAATAACCAACACCATTATTAGATAGGGGAAAAGCCTGTACGAAACAGGCTTAGTTTTCCCCTTTTAAAGACGATTGGGTCATAAGTTGCTATCCGTTATCTCGGCGCAGCTACAACTTCCTCATTGATCACAGGTAATGTTAATTCAACAATACCTGGTTGCATTGCATATGGTTGTTTGGAAGGAAGTGGGATTGTGTAAGTATCCATTGTATATTGCATTGTCACTGCGTCGGTTTTTACACGTTGATCATCACCAGCTCCACGGAGCGCTAGTGTCATTTCAGCACCAGAGTATAACAAGTAATTGATAGTCACAGCATCCTGTGGAGTTACAACGATTGTTATAATTTTGGGTTTTTTGACAGTTGTTGGCTGCTGTTGTTGATTCGCCGCCGGGGCAGGTGTGGCTACAACTGCTACCTGTCCACCTTGTGGAGTAACAGTTTCAGGTGTTAATGGGAATTCACCAACGCCCAATACCATGACATCCTGTAATATGGTTTGAGTTACAAGTCTTGGGCGCTGACCTTCGGATGGCTGTAAATAAAAAGGCTGTTGCAACGCAGCATCTTGCTCTGCTCTACCTTGAGCGCTATTTTCCATACCCTGAGCAAATGCAACAAGAGATGGATTTTCTGCAGCTCCGGGAGGTGGAATAATACGAGCAGTATTATTTGGTAGCGAACTCTGCCAGGTAGGATCAACATCAACAAATAACATCGAAGCGATCACATTAACATGATCCCCTGCCTGAGGAGCATATCCAACGCTTGCAATTGGGTTAAGAATCGGAATAGTTACAGCAACCATGCCTTCCGGGATTTTAAATGCTGCTAATGACCCTGATAAACCTTCCGAAATCATACCGCTGGTGATAGGCACTTTCGCTTCCAGGTCCATTTTTGCGCGTTTCCCGATCAAATCTTTCATATCTGTATACATAACGCCAGGAACCAGCAAATTCTTTGGGTAAGGCAGGGTAGTTAACAGGTTTTCAGTTAGTTCAGTTCCATATGGAATTGCCTGGACGCTGAAAATTACATTCGTCATCTCAGTCGCTGGAGCCGGAGTAGATGCGGCTGGTTGGTTTAGAGGGAACTGTTTACGGCCGACAAACCAATAGATTAGGACTACCCCCAGAATGAGGATCAATGCAATATAAATGAAGATCCTCCCTCGTTGTTTCGTGCTTTGAGCCATAAAAGCCTCCCATCACCGTGCAAATTTATTTACTGATTATGCTATCATATCCAAACTGACATAATTGTCAAGCAAACATCGGTTTGCATGCTTGAATCAGTGCAAGCTTTTTGCCAAGTTCGGTTTAATGGTTAAAATAATTATCTTTGAACTAAAAGACCCTGTACAAAGACAGGGTCTTTTAGGAACAATGTTACCTGATTACTCAGGATTAGATTCTGGTCATAATGTCGCTGAAGATGTTCCCAATGGCGGGACCCAACAGGGCAAGGATAACAATGACTACTACTGCAACTAAAACAAGGATTAAAGCATATTCAACAAGGCCCTGACCTTTTTCGTCGTGTGCGATCAACATGTGATTTCACCTCCTTCCGTTAATAAATTTTTGATTGATAATGATCTGCAATGATTATCATTTATTACGTATCGGAATGCAATGGAAATTTCTTACAGAAACCTTACAGAAATGTGAATGAATTGCATCCTATAAATCTACTGAACCGGTATGCAGACCTAAAATCCCTTTGAAACTCCTCTGATAGATTATCGTATATATTGTGAGAAGCTTGAATAATCCATATAATGATATATGGATTTATAGCGAATAAGATGCAATAAATTTGCCAACAAGTCACTAGGAGGAAATATGTCTGATATGTTTGACAAGGTAATTGATCAACAGGATCTATTAAGGAAACTACTTAGTAAGATACCTGGATTTAGTGGATACATCGAAAGAGAAAACCGAAGATCTGCTGACAAAGTTATCCGGGATACTATTGCAGCTCGTTTTGAAGCAATCTGGAAACGTATCTCAAATCTGCAGGTTGATCTCGTAAAGAGCGGTGATTTACTCTCAGTTGGAAATCTAGAGAGCGCAGCATTAAAGTTCCGTCAATTCATTGATCGTGTTCAGAAAGCATCTTATGGATATAGTGGCTTTTTTGACGCAGTCAAGGTGAACCAAAAAGAATTGGCAAATATATATACATACGATCTTGCAATGTTAGATCTTGCCGAAAGTGCAACTAAATCGGTTGATAATGTAGAGACTTCCATCGGAACTGATGGATTACCTGCAGCTATTCGCGCACTAGTTGGTCTTGCGGACGAATGTGTAACCACATTTGACAAACGAGTTGAAGTAATTACCGGAATGGGCGAAAGCCAATAAACTTTCCAAATCCAAAGATGGAGTGAAAAAAGATGGCTAGAATTTTTGATGTTGTAGAGTACCCAAATGAGATGATGGATGAGATAGTCCATCGCTTCCCTGAAGTGGGTGTAGCAGATCTTCGGATTGGGTCCCAGGTTATCGTACGGGAAGCCCAAAATGCTGTATTCTTCCGGGATGGAAAAGGCTTGGATGTATTTGGCCCGGGTCGTCACACAATTGTAACGGCGAATATTCCATACTTGATTGATCTAGTTGGAAAAGCATTTAATGAACGAACTCCATTCACCGCAGAAGTATATTACGTTTCTATGCGGGAATTTGCAGATCGAAAATGGGGTACACCTCAACCGATCATTGTCAGTAATCCAGGCATGGGTCTTGGTGTAGCATTGTTGCAAGGTTATGGTTCCTATTCAGTCCAAATTAAAGATCCCCAGCAATTTGTCGTTCAGATTTGCGGTACCCAGGGTATCTACCGGATGTCTGATATTGAAAATCGTCTCCGCGGCATGCTTTTGTCACGATTGCAAGACTTGCTTGCTGAGACAGCCGCGAAGAACTCTGTAGTACAGATGCTCGCGCTAACTGACGAGTTAAGCGCCGGTGTGCGGGCAAAATCACAGGATGATTTTGCGGCTATCGGACTTACCTTAAAGTCATTTTATATTACCAACCTCAAACCTTCGGAAAAATCAGCGGAAGAACTAAGGGCTATGGGTATGCTGGATATGCAGACCTATACACAACTCCAGGCAGCAGATGCCATGCGGGATGCAGCTCAAAACCCAAGTGGTGGAGCTGGATTAACGGCAGGAATTGGTGCGGGGTTAGGAATTGGTAATGTCCTTTCCTCTTCTCTCCAGGGAATGACTGGTGCTACAGGTTCAGCAAAAACGAACGGCAACGGTGGCGCTGTTACTCCTGATGTCATGACTCCTTCTGAAGCCGCGGCAGTTCTCAAGGTCTCTGAAGAGGATATTGTTGCAGCAATAACAGCAGGCGAACTGAAGGCGCGGAAGATCGGTACTGCATATCGAATTAGCAAAGATGCATTGGATTCATACTTGAAGGGTGGGTAATAACAGAAAGTAAGGATCGATAAAAAAGGTCTGATGAAAATGCCATCAGACCTTTTATTATCACTTCCATTATTTAGAGAACAATTTGATTCCTCCGCATATTAAAAACAAATTATGTTATAAAAACGACAATTTCGGGTAGAATCTAAATAGCTAATCAATCTGATTCTGTTGGGGAGTATGGATGAAATTACACGAGTATCAATCCAAACAGATCTTCAGCAAGTACGCAATACCAATTCCCAGAGGCAGAGTAGCACTTACAGCAAGCGAAGCAAGACAAATTTCCGAAGAACTGAACAATCGAGTAGTCATTAAAGCCCAAGTCCTGGTAGGTGGTCGTGGCAAGGCTGGTGGTATTCGAGTAGCCAAAAACCCGAAGGAAGCTGACGACATGGCTACGACGATCCTTGGTATGGAGATCAAAGGATTGCCAGTCCGAAAAATCCTGGTCGATGAAGCGATTTCCTTCGAGCGGGAGATATATCTCGGGATCACAAATGATCGGTTGAATCGTAAACCAGTGATGATCGCCTCTTCTGCTGGTGGGATCGAGATTGAAGACATTGCCAGAACGAATCCTGAGAAGATCCACAAGATTTGGATCAATCCTCTCCTTGGCCTTCGTGATTATCAGGCAAGGGAAATAGCATCTAGTATCGATCTTCCCCAATCTCATTGGAAAACTTTTCTGGAAATAACACGCGGTCTTTGGGCAATTTTTCGGGATCTTGATGCAACACTTGCTGAAATTAATCCTTTGGTTCTCACCGCAGACAATCGGCTTTTGGCATTAGACGCAAAGGTTACTCTGGATGATAATGCACTCTTTAGGCATTCGGAAATGAACGAACTCCGCGATCTAGATGTGGAAGATCCATCAGAGATCGAAGCCAGAAAATATGGTCTATCCTTTGTTAAGATGGATGGTCAAATTGGCTGTCTGGTCAATGGAGCGGGATTGGCGATGGCTGCCATGGATATACTGAAATACCTCGGTGGAAAACCCGCTAATTTCCTGGATATCGGTGGTGGCGCTAGTGCAGAAAAGGTTGCTGCCGCCATGCGAATTATATTATCTGATGTCCATGTTAAAGTGATTTTTGTCAATATTTTCGGAGGTATAACCCGATGTGATGAAGTCGCGAAAGGGTTGCTGACTGCATTTAAAGATATTAGTCGTCCACTTCCGGTAATCACTAGATTAGTTGGAACTAATGCTGAAGAAGGACTTAATCTCATGCGATCAGCTGGGTATACCTCGTATGAGTTTTTTGAGGAGGCAGCCAAGGCAGCAGTAACGATTTCCAAAGGATGACACATGAGTATTCTGATAAATAAGAACACACGCCTCATAGTTCAAGGAATAACAGGAAATGAAGGTCTCTTTCATACCAGGCATATGATGTCGTATGGAACGAATGTTGTCGCCGGCATTTCTCCTGGGAAAGGTGGCGAGTGGGTGGAGAATGGCAGAATCCCCATTTTTGACTCCATGCATCTGGCTGCAGAAGCTACCGGGGCTAACACAACTGTGATATTTGTCCCTGCAAGGTATGCATTGGATGCAATCTACGAGGCTGTTGATGCGGCCATTCCGTTGGTTGTCGTTATCACTGAAGGTGTTCCGGTTCAGGACATGATGAAAGTCGCAACCTACGCGAACCAGAATGGCATAAGGATCGTAGGACCCAACTGCCCTGGATTGCTTTCCCCTGGTGAGTCAAAAGTTGGGATCATTCCCGGAAATATAGCAATACCAGGTAGTATCGGGGTTATCTCCAGATCAGGAACACTCACATACGAAATTGTCTATGCATTGCGAAACAATAATCTTGGGGTGAGCACATGCATTGGGATAGGTGGAGATCCTGTGATCGGCACAAATTTCATTGAATGCCTCGGCTTATTTGAGGCGGATCCACATACTGAAAAGATAATTATGATCGGAGAAATCGGTGGATCAGATGAAGAAAAAGCTGCAGACTATATTGCAAGTCATGTGACAAAACCTGTTGTCGCTTTTATCGCCGGACAAAGCGCTCCACCAGGAAAACGAATGGGACATGCAGGTGCGATCATTGATGGGTCACTCGGTAATGCACTCAACAAAATAATCGCTCTCGAATCGGCAGGGGTTAAGGTTGCTCATAAACCAGATCAAATAGTAGAATTATTGTAACTAATACGAAATATCCCTTTTCAAGTCTACATGGATCAATTTATTTGAAAAGGGATTAGGTAATGCCAGGTTTGCTGGCTAATTTGATTAGATTACTGTTTGTGAGAATCCACATATGTGACAACGTCTGCGACAGTTTTAATGTTGCGGGCATCGTCATCACTAATATTTAGATTAAATTTTTCGCAAAACCCATCAATCAGAAAGAATTGATCCATTGAATCTGCTTTCAGATCTTCAATGAATCTGGTATCCATACCAATGCTGGAACCATCCATTTTCATAACTTCAGCAATTACTTCCTTGACACCATCTAAAGAGTCAGCCATTCGAATCCTCCAATGTACAATAATGATCGACAGTATGAATTTTATCTTTCATCATCTATCTGTCAAGCGATACAATGAAATTTGACAGGTTATGATCTCAAAGTTAATATTACATAATAAGGAACACTCGATTAAGATGAAAGATACCGAAATCTCAAATCGCAAAACCGAGCAACTCAAAATTAATTTAAAAAATGATGTGTCTTCCGGTATTACGACCGGACTGGAGAAATACCAATTTTTACATTCAGCCCTGCCTGAACTTGATTTAGTTGACATCAATATATCCAGCAAATTTCTGGGCAAATCGATTCGATTTCCATTACTGATTTCCTCAATGACCGGCGGAAGTTCAGATGCTGAAATGATCAATCGCAATCTTGCCATCGCTGCCCAATCTATCGGATTACCTATGGGGGTGGGTTCGCAACGGGCTGCATTGGAAGATCCCAATCTTAGCAAAAGCTTTCAAATACGCGATTATGCACCAGATATCCTAGTTCTGGCTAATATCGGTGCCATTCAGTTGAATAATGGATACACGATAGATCATTGTAAACGAGCAGTGGAAATGATCGATGCTAATGCATTGATTTTCCATCTCAATCCCCTTCAGGAAGCACTACAAACAGATGGTGATACAAACTGGAAAGGACTGTCTAAAAAGATAGAAGAAGTGATCAAACATATCGGTTTACCTGTAATTATCAAGGAGGTTGGGTGGGGGATAAATACGGTATTAGCAAAAAGGTTTGTTGAAATGGGAGTATATGCCATTGATATTGCAGGTGCAGGAGGAACATCCTGGTCTCAAGTGGAGATGTATCGCCAGACTGATCCTATATTGCGCGAATTGGCTGAAGATTATCGGGACTGGGGTATCCCTACAACACAGTCACTCGTTGAAATCAGCAGTTCACTACCAGAAGTATTTTTGATTGCTAGTGGAGGAATTAAAAACGGTATAGATTTGGCTAAATGTATCGGCCTTGGAGCGGATCTGGTTGGAATGGCTGGGTCAATACTAAAAGCTGCTTCAGAGGATACTTCCAAAGTTCTGGAAAGAATAAATCTTATAGAACAAGAGTTGATGATCAGTATGTTCTCGGCTGGTATTCTAAATATTCAAACACTCAAGCACACAACTTCACTCTTGGGAATCAAACCATGACTAACGATTTGAATCTTTTTGAAAAATATCCGATTTTAAAGGACATGCGGAACGAAATAGATACAGATCTTCAGCTAACAATTAAACGCTCGTTCCCTGATATGTATGAACCGCTCCATAAGATGTTGGAATACCATATGGGTTGGCTTGACGATCGGTCTACCGGCAAACGGATTCGACCATTAATTGTTCTGTTGGTTACTGCTGCATCCGGCGGTAATTGGTCGAATTCGATTCCAGCAGCTTCTGCTATTGAACTTATCCACAATTTCTCCTTGATCCATGATGATATTCAAGATCAAAGTGACACTCGTCATAATCGCCAGACCCTTTGGAAACGGGAAGGAATTGCTCAGGCGATCAATGCGGGTGATTCCTTATTCACGATTGGATTGCGTAAGATATGGGATCTTGAAAAGTATTATCCACTGGAACTTGTTCGTAGGGTTTATCTCATACTTAATCATACATGCTTGCGACTTACTCAGGGGCAGTATTTGGATCTTGCCTTTGAAACCAGATCAATAATCAATACTAATGATTATCTGGAAATGATTAGTGGAAAAACCAACGCATTAATTACTGCTTGCAGCCAGATTGGAGCGTTACTCGGGTCGGATGATCCTCAAACAGATATTCACTTTACTTCATTTGGTCATAATTTAGGGTTGGCTTTTCAAATAATGGATGACTACCTTGGTATTTGGGGTGAATCTGATATTACAGGCAAACCCGTAGCAGCTGACTTGATTGCAGGAAAAAAATCGTTCCCAATTGTTCTTGGACTAGAGACTGAAAATCCATTTAGTGAATTATGGCGATCAAGACCAATTAGCAAAAGTAATGGAATGCTTGCCTCTGATCTGTTGGCTCAAACTGGTGCAAAAGAAAGGACACTGGATTTTGTTAACAAGTACTCGCAAGATGCTTTGATCGAACTTGCTCTAGTTTGCGGTGAAACAAATCCATACCATGCACTTCTTGTAGATTTGACAAATTGGCTATTAACGAGGAAGTCATAGTCATTTTTACATTCAATTATTGTTTACTTGACTCTTCGTTACCCTCATCCTATAATTCCACTCTGACGCGGGTGTGGCCAAGTGGTAAGGCAGTACCTTCCCAAGGTACCATTTCGTGGGTTCGAATCCCATCACCCGCTCTGAAATATTAGAATTAAATAATAACATAATTCCAACGTCAGGTTATGCTAACGCACTGGCGTTTCTTTTTTGGCACAGCTTATGCAATAATATAGCTGATACAAGATTAAATTTGAAAGTCAGGGGAGGTTAATATGCAACGGTGGGAGTATTGTGCAGTAGGACCGATAAAAACAGAATCTAGTTGGTGGTGGGGAAGTTATCCGAAATTATTCTACTTCACAGAAGAAGGTCTTAAAATTCTTCCAATTGAAAAGACTCAAAAAATTGAAGAGCAATCTGTTATGGCAATTGTATTGTATAAACTGGGAATGGAAGGCTGGGAAATGGTCGGTGCTGGTACAATTGAGAACAAAGGACCAATGCATTATATTTATTTCAAACGCCCTGTTGTTTAAGAAAATATGGCAGCTCATTTCGTCGTAGAATGCCTGGATTGTGGTTATGCCACACCTTATTTCCCCACTTCAGTATCCTGTCCAAGATGTGGAAGCGGCTGGCGTGAAGCATTGTACGATTATAATAGTCTGGCATTAACGATGCCCTTGCAGTTACCTGGCCGTCCCTTTGATGTTTGGCGTTATAAAGAGCTCCTTCCCGTACGTGATCATAACCCGGACCTTACTTTAGGTGAAGGTGGTACCCCCTTACTACGTGCCTCCAACCTTGGCAATATGCTGAAATGCACAAACTTATTCATCAAGGATGAACGACAAAATCCCACAAACTCATTCAAGGATCGTCAAGCAGCAGTGACGATTGCAGCATTACTGGAATCCGGAATCTCAGAGATGGTAATAGCTTCATCTGGGAATATCGCACTTGCCTATGCCGCGCACGGAGCAAGGGCAGGTGTAAAAGTGTGGGCGTTTCTATCCAGCCGTGTCCCAGCAATAAAAATGCGCGAAATCGCCATGTTTGGTGCCAGGGTGATTAAGGTATCCGGTGGATATGAACAAGCGCGTCACTATGCAGCCGAGTTTTCGAAACAAAGAAATATCTTTATGGACCAGGCATCACAGACAGTTCCTTCTGTGGAGGCAATGAAGACAATTGCTTTTGAGATCGCTGAACAATTGACTGCATGTATGGGCGCACCAGTTCCCCGAGCAAAAAACAAACCTGCCGCCCCCTGGCGTGCTCCAAACTGGTACATCCAGGCTGTTAGTGTAGGACTCGGACCAATAGGTGTTCTAAAAGGTTTCTCAGAGCTAAGATTGATGGAACTGGTAGATCATGCACCAAGTATGGGGATGATCCAAACTGAAGGTTGTGCCCCCATGGCTCACGCTTGGAATCAGGGCTTGGATTCAATTGAACCAATAACAAATCCGTATACATCCATCGAATCACTATCCACCAATGATCCTGGACGAGCATATACGATCTTGCGCCATCGGATGGATCAGGAATCTGGTGGAGTGTTTGAGACAGTTACTGATAAAGAAACGTATAAGGCTATTACCTTATTATCCCGCCTGGAGGGTATCAGTCTTGAGCCTGCTGCGGGTGTCGCTTTCGCAGGTTTGATCAAACTTTGTAATCGTGGAGTGGTCAAAGACAAAGATATTGTTGTAATCAACTGTACCGGAAAGACTGTTACATCAGACCGTGGTGTAAGATATTATCCCCTGGAAAGAAAACCAACAGGGATGATAGAAATGCCCGAACTGCAGGATGGTTTGATCGCTCAACTGCTCAGGCTGGATTTTTCCGATACTCGAAGGATCTTGATAGCACATGCTGATGAAAATGTAAGACAGATGTTTAAACGATTTGTTCAATTACATGGTGTCACTGATATCATCGAATCTGACCATTACACCAGGACCGTCCAAATGGCTATGACGGACTCCCCTGACCTGATCATTCTTGATTTTATTTCCCAAGAAATCAATGCATATATGGTTCTTGACACAGTATTCGCAAAAAACAATCTTCCTGCCATACCAATCGTTGCTATTACAACTAATGAAATCACCGAAACAGAAAAAGCCATTTTAAGTGATTATTTTGATCAGATGACGAAGAGCAACGATGTGTTAAACTCCACTTCAGAAGTAAATCTACGTTCGCTCCTCGATTGACAGTATTCACGTTCTAACACATCTTAACCTCCCTATCCCCTTGTGATATACTAGCCGAGTTATACCAATCCAATCATTTTCCGTTAGGAGCCTACATGAAAAGAGATTTTCTTGCTGTCTCAGATTATTCTTCTGATGAGATCAAGATGTTGTTAGACCTGGCAGTACGCTTGAAAAAAGAGTACTTCGCCGGCGGTAACAAGCCAATTTTGGCTGGAAAAACCATGGCCATGATCTTCCAAAAGCCAAGTCTACGCACAAGAGTTTCTTTTGATATGGCAATGCGTCACCTTGGTGGTGATGCTTTGTATCTTTCACCAAATGAAATTGGTCTGGGACAACGCGAATCAATTGCGGATGTCGCACGAGTATTGAGCGGTTATGTGGAAGTATTAATGGCACGGGTATTCGCTCATGACCATGTTCTCGAATTGGCCAAATGGTGTTCCATCCCTGTGATCAATGGCTTAAGTGATTACAATCATCCTTGCCAGGGAATGGCCGATGCTTTGACTATTTACGAAAAATTTGGTTCATTAAAGGGTCTCAACATCACTTTCATTGGTGACGGGAATAATGTTGCTGTTTCATTAATGCATGTCGGTTTGAAAGCCGGAGCTAATTTCACATTAGCATCTCCAGAAGGCTATGATCTCGATCCCAAGGCACTTGAAATAGGTCGTAAGATCGCAGCTGAGACAGGTACGACCATTTCATTGATACGTGATCCTCACATTGCCGTAAAGAACGCTCAAGTGATCTATACAGATACTTGGACTAGTATGGGACAGGAAGCTGAAAGTAAGAAACGCGAAGAAGTCTTCCCTCCATTCCAGGTCAATCAATCTCTGGTAGCCGAAGCTGATAAGGATGTAATCGTAATGCATTGCCTTCCTGCTCACCGTGGCCAGGAAATAACTGATCCAGTAGCGGATGGTCCCCACAGCCGTCTATTCCCTCAGGCACATAACCGCCTTCATGCGCAAAAAGCAATTGTTGCCTATGTTTTAGGAGCAGAGTAATATGCAAACTAAAGACTACATAGCAATTGAAGAACAATATGGTGCTCATAACTATCATCCATTAGATGTTGTCATTGAAAGAGGAGAAGGTGTCTGGGTTTTTGATGTCGAAGGGAAAAAATACCTTGACTGTCTCAGTGCTTATTCCGCGATAAATCAGGGACATGTCCACCCCAAGATACTACAAGCATTGATAGATCAATCCAAAAAAGTCACATTAACTTCTCGAGCATTCCGTAATGATCAGCTCCCATTTTTTTACAAAGAGCTATCGGAGTTAACCGGTTATGAGATGTCTCTCCCTATGAATAGCGGAGCGGAAGCAGTCGAAACTGCGCTCAAATTAGCTCGGAAGTGGGCTTACCTAGTAAAAAAAGTCCCTAAATATCAAGCGGAGATCATAACTGCTGCCGGGAACTTCCACGGTCGAACCATATCGACCATTTCTTTCTCTACAGAGCCTCTTTATAAAGAAGACTTCGGACCATTTACTCCTGGATTTGTAACAGTTCCTTACGGTGATGCAATTGCCATTGAAAAAGCGATCACTCCAAACACCGCTGCAGTTTTTCTTGAACCTATTCAAGGTGAAGCAGGTGTTATTATTCCGCCTAAAGGTTATCTACTGAAGGTCAGTGAACTTTGTAAAAAGAATAACATTCTCTTCATTGCCGATGAGATCCAAACTGGTCTGGGAAGAACAGGAAAACTTTTTGCAAGCTGGCATGAAGAGGTCCGTCCTGATGTTATTACCATCGGCAAGGCACTGGCTGGCGGTTTCTATCCTGTCTCCGCTGTTCTAGCAGATCATGCAATTCTAGGATTGTTCACACCTGGCGAGCACGGATCAACCTTTGGAGGTAATCCCCTTGCTGCTGCTGTTGCCCGTGCTTCCATGAAAGTAATCGTTGAAGAACAGCTTAATTGAAAATGCTGAAAAAATGGGCACATATTTCATGGAGCAATTGAGTGAGATCAACAGTCCTAATATCAAAGAAGTTCGGGGTAAGGGTTTGTTGATCGGTGTCGAATTAAAACCAGAAGCTGGTGGAGCACGTAGATTCTGCGAAGCGCTTCAAGGACAGGGGATCTTAGCCAAGGAAACTCACCAGCATGTTATTCGTTTCGCTCCTCCTCTGGTTATTGATCAGAAGACCATCGATTGGGCATTACCAGCGATTCGTCAGATCCTGACAATGAAGTAAACCAGCCAACATTTATCATCGATAGCGCGGATTGTTGTGGTGTCATCCACAAATCCGCGCTTTGAGTTTAATGAGTAGAATATGGTATATTGAATCACAACTGAATGATTCATCATGCACCGACAAGAAATATTATCTATTATTTTGGTCAAACACTTAAGTACCGGAAAACTCGTATATGGATAAAAAACTCGACCGTAAAGCAAAGATAGTTGCCACAATTGGTCCTTCATCGCAAGACCGGGGAATGTTCACCCGCCTTGTAAACGCTGGATTGGATGTCGCCCGATTGAACTTTTCTCATGGAACATATGATACACAGGCACAGAATATCGAAATGATCCGTAGTGTTTCGGAAGAATTAAATAAACCTATCACAATCTTGCAGGATCTGCAGGGTCCAAAAATACGAATTGGGGAAATTCCGGACGGACCCAAACAATTTGATACTGGACAAGATATCCGAATAGATTTCGCAACTGACTTGGTTGCAAGGAACGGGGATTTGACTATTCCATTCCCTGGTTTACAAAAACAATTACATCCAGGCGGGAGAGTTCTTCTGGATGATGGTAATGTTGAATTTGAAATCATTTCTATTCATGAAGATCATATTATTGCCCGAGTTGTTCTAGGAGGATTGCTGTCTTCGCACAAGGGATTTAATCTTCCAGGTATTGCTTTGGATATCCCGAGTTTCACCGAGAAAGATAAAGAGGACTTACACTTTGGATTGGAACACGGTGTTGATGTCATAGCAATCTCATTTGTTCGAACATCAATGGACGTAAAAAATGTACGGGAAGAGATAATTCGAATTTCGCCTCAGAACGCTGCAATTCCAATCATAGCAAAACTTGAAAGACCCGAAGCTTTGGAAAACTTGATTTCGATTCTTGAGGTAGCGGATGGGGTGATGGTTGCTCGAGGGGATCTCGGAGTGGAGTTATCTCCCGCAGCGGTACCTGTTGCTCAAAAAAGGATCATTCGAGAGGCAAATTACTTATCGAAATATGTGATCACCGCCACACAAATGCTGGATTCCATGATCCACAATCCCCGACCCACGAGGGCAGAAGCGACTGATGTAGCAAATGCTATATTTGATGGTACCGATGCTGTTATGTTATCTGGAGAAACTGCGAGTGGAAAATATCCATTGGAAAGTATCCAAATGATGGATGCAATCGTTCGGGAAGCCGAAAAAAATTATCAGGATTGGTCACAGTGTGAAAGTAACCCCGAAATGGATTCAAGTGATGACGCGGTTGCCATGACTCGAGCAGCCCGTGAATTGGCGCATGATCGGAATGTTAGTGCGATTGCAGTCTTTACCCACTCTGGTAGAACAGCCCTTTTGATGTCTAAAGCCCGACCACAGGTTCCGATTCTCGCATTTACCCCACAACCAAATGCGTATCACAAATTATCTTTGTATTGGGGCGTAATCCCGTTTTTAGTGCCATTTGCTAGTAGTGTTGAATCGATGATCAAAATTGTAGATCAGTCATTACTAAATACCAAACCGGAGCTATCCGGTCAGCAAGCAGTTCTGATTTCGGGATTTCCAATTGCTCACATGGGTAGACCAAACCTCGCCCTTCTGCATACTATTGGTGAACCCGTGTAGGAATTTCTATTACTCAGGAAGATTTCTACTTAAGGCAAGAACAGTAACATCGTCAAAGGGAATTTCTGAACCGCTGAATTTTATCAATGCCTGATCCAATTTTGCCAAAAGGTTTCGGGAGCTTGGTGAAGTTGATTCTTTAATAGTGTTAATTAGTCTTTCTTCACCGAAAACCTCATTGGATACAAAAGCATCTGTCACGCCATCGGTATAAAACAACAAAACATCACCTGGATCAATTGTTATTGTATGATCCTGGAAGTTTACTCTCTCCAAAATTCCTAACGGCATCCCACCTTTTTTAAGGTTTCGATGATAATTGTGCCTGTATGTCTGATTATCGGCAAAAGGTGCCCGGCGTTGGCGTATTCCAATGTAGAAGTATCCAAATCCAATATCGCCAGTACTGCCGTAATGAACATTCCATGTGGGGTATCTCTCAGGAGCAGCTCGTTTACTGTATTTAGGATCTTTGCAGGTGAGTGGTGTTGTTGGGCAATGGTCCGTAACATTGTACGGGCTAGCGTCATATATAATGCTGCAGAAATTCCTTTATCAGATACATCCGCAATGACGAAAGCAACTTTGTGATGTGGAAGCTCAAATACATCATAAAAGTCCCCACCAACTTCCCGAGCAGGTCGCCAGCGTGCATCTATTTCCCATCCTGTCAATACAGGTAAAGACTTGGGTAGGAATGTTTCTTGGATTTCCCGCGCAAGCTGAAACTCCCTTTCAAGTCGTTCTCTCACAACCAGACTACTCTGAAGTTGATCATTCTGGATCGCAAGTGATGCCTGTTGGGCGATTCCGGTAATGATCTCCAATCTTTTACCAAAATATGCCTTATCCAGCCCACGATCAACTACAAACATGGCTCCAAAAATATCACCTTTTACCCCAAGAGGTACACCGATCAATACTGATTGTTGATTATCAGATATATCTTCAGGCGCAATAATAAAAGTTGGGTCCAAATTTACCCAACAACCAGGATCCAAGGCTATCGCATCCGGAACGGGTAAGGTAACCAATTTGTCCTGTCCACAAACCATCTCGATTAATCTAGCATCTGTTGGAAGGAAAGAGGCGGATAGTATTCTTTCTTCTTCGAGTTTGCTGATGCCATTAATTTGCACCGCATGATATTTTGCCGCATATTCATCCCATAAAAAGACAACACATATTTCAGAGCCTACCAAAATTGGTGTGATCTGTACTATGGAAGCAAAAACATCATTGATTTCAGAATGGCTTACGACTGTTTGCGCAACTTGCAGTAACGCCGCAGATACGTATGTTTCCTGTTGTTGTCGTTCAAGTAACTGCAAGTTTTCAACAGCTATTGCTGTCTGATGTGCTATTCCCTGGATGATAGTCAATCTTTCCTGTTCGATGGGATTAGAAAGTCCTGATTTCCCATCAGATTCATAAACCACCAAAAAACATCCCATGAGTTTTTCCCTTGATAACAAAGGAAGTAGAACAAATTCATTGGGTTGAATATCTGGAGAGGACTGGTAATCGATAAAAGGAAATTCAACTGCAAGATCATGGATATAAACCTGAGAATTGTGTTGAACCAAAAATTGTAATGCACTAGAACTTTCTAGGCAGATTTTGTGGCCTCTCAATTGACATTTTTCATCAAACTTTAGTCCATGTGAACCAGCTAAGTAAAAACATTGACTACGTTCGTCCCAAGTCAGGATCGCACTTCCCACCACGCCAACCATCATGGGTGTAAGTCGGATCACTGTCTGTAAAAGCTCATCTATTGTCGTGATGCTCTGTGTAGCCTCAGCTACCTGTAACAATACAGTCGCGATCCATGCCTGTTCCTGGGCGGAAGCGAATAATCGATTATTCTGGATAGCTACAGCAGCATAATTGGCAAAAGCAGAGGTCATCTGTACCGATTCTTCACCATACCTTCTGGGAGTATGATGCGCCAATGTCAATAGACCAACAGGTTTATTATTCACTTTTAAAGGAGCAGCAATCGAAGAATAGTCGTTGTTATAAGATAACGCTTTGCCCAATGGACCGAATGGATCCGTCTGTGCGCGAATTGTAGGATTTTCTTTTTTGATAGCCAGATTTCAGCCACTCCATACAGATTGGATGATCACAGCAAGACTCAGTAACTTGTTCGATGGTAACACCATGAGCAGCAGCAAGCTTTAGTGGTAGCCCTCCTTCACCAAGATCTTCATCCGTATCGACAAGCCATATTGCAGCAGCATCACACGGTAGAATATTTTCTAAGTTCGTTAGTATAATATCCAATAGACGATCAATTGCTATATTCCCTGAAAGTAAGCCGGCTACCTCGCGCAGTGAATCCGAAGCCAGTCTTCGCCATCTTTCCTTATTAAACAAGAAGGAATTACGGATGGCAATGGCTATACTATCCCCTAATGCTTCAAATAAAACCCGATCATCATCATCAAATACACCGACTTTCTCACTCTGAATGTCCAACACTCCCAAAACCTCATCGCCAAAACAGAGTGGTATAGCCATCTCGGAAGCTGTATCAGCTGGAAACAAGGCGGAAGGTCGGTAATGGGTATCTTGAGTAACATCATTTGCTACAAGTGTCTTTCCATTCCTTGCAACCCAGGATATGATCCCCGATTTGTCATTTAACGAGTACTGTAATCCGGTCTTGTCAAGAATAGTCGCCCTATCTCCTGCTCCAGCACGATAATTCAAAGATCCTGTATCTGGTTGCTTCAGAAATAGATGAACAAATGGATATTCAAACCGGTCATGGATCAGGTCAACAATTTGTTGCAGTAATTGCTCAAAATCTAGAATGGATGATAATGCTTTCCCTACATCAGAAACCGCCGATAACTGTTCAATTCGGCGTTGAATATCGCTCAATAAAACAGTCCCTTCGATGGCTAGTGCAATACTGACTGACAATGAACGAAGGACGAGCATATCCATCTCGTGGAATGAATAATGATGATCGCTTTGTATATCCAAAATACCTACAACACGATCCTCTACTTTTAACGGAAGAACAACCTCAGATTTTGTCAACTTGAATTGTTCGATCGGAATGAAACGCTTTTCACGGGAAACATCGTTTACCAGAATTTCTGTTCCTTTGGCTGATGCCTCTCCAATTAATCCCTTACCAAATATCGGTTTCAAGGCAAACTTATTTTTTTGAATTAATTCATTTAAACTGCTGCAGGTGCGAAAAGTGATTTGTTGGTTCTTTTCATCAACAGTAAAGATGTTCACCGCATAATAATGGAAAGCTTGTTGGATGATACTAGCAACCTTTTGGCATAGTTCATCCAAATCAGGAATATTCGCAATTTGGTCGCTCACATTTTTAACCAAAGCGAGTTGCTCCAACCGCCAGTTCTTAATAATTGTATGGTGACTGATCTGAAGACCAACAGCAATGTGGGCTGATAATCCTTCCATGAAATCCACTTCGTCACGGTTGAAGGAATTACTATCCACTCTGAAAACCTGAACAACACCAAGAAATGCATCCTGAACCAATAGTGGATAAGCGATGATGTAGGGAGGCTCGCTTCCGGTGTAGTGCTTGGGTTGACCACCTTTACTGATAATGCTTGTCGTTTTATCGGTGGCAACTTTTTGCATCAATGGTGTTGGTGGGATTGGAGGAAATTCGCTTGTATTGTTTGAACCAGGTGTTTTAGAAATGGTATCTGAAAACCAGATATCCGCATCGTATTGACCAAGATCTTGGATATAAGAACGAATTAATTCCGCCTGTCCACGGATTGTGGTTTGGCGTACAAGTTGTTCGCTTATGGCCAGGAATTTTCTCCAGGCAGGTTGATTTGCTTTTTCCAAAAGGTCTTTCAAGCATCACTCCTTGCGTTTAATCATGGTCAATAAAGTGCCTTCTCCTTCGCAAGGGTCATAAATTACTTCATCCATTAATCTTTGCATGAAGTACAAGCCTAATCCGTGCTGTTTTCTTTTGTTTAAGGGAGTATTAACATCCGGCTTTGGGATGAAATCTGGATTAAAATAACATCCTGAATCATGTATGATGATCTTTAATCCGTCGGGAATGATCTGACAGATTACCTCTATTTCCCCTTTCTTTTTTCCACGATACGAATGTTCAATAATATTTGTGCAAGCTTCATCTAGAGCTACTTCAACATCATAAATTGCCCGTTCAGAAAGCCCTGCTTTTCTGGCAGAATCTACAACCTGGTCGTTAATTCGGACCAGGTTGTCAAGTGTTGCAGCATAAATTGCCATAATAGTAATCTGTTAAAAACTGCCTACTGCATCAGTTACATTATTGGCGATGCGGAAGAATGGTACCAAGCCGGCTAGATCCAATGTTGATAAGATCTTTTCAGGTACATCCACCAGGACTACTTCGCCACGATTATAGCGCTTGCATGTCTTTTGGGCATTCACTAAAACCCAAATCCCTGCGGATGATAGAAAGTCTAATTTCGCACAGTCTAATACCAATTTATAGCGACCTTCTTCCGTGATAGCATTCAGAGTATCACCCAGTAAAGGTGCCGTGGAACTGTCAATTCGTCCTGATACAGTAATTAGGTCGCAATGTTTAAATTGTTTGCTTGAGATCTCCATGGAAAAAGACACCTTTCTCGGTATGGGGCATGTACAACAATAAAATTATAACATGTGGTAGCTTGAAAACAAAAATAATCCCGGTGATTATTAGACAACTCCAGGATTATTTATTAGGTTTTCGATTACTAGAACATTAATGCATTCACTTTTGAAATTGCTTCTTTGGGTGGTCGCAAATCTTTCTCAGTCATCCTATTCAAAGGCTGATCGGGAAGATCATAAATATCAAATAACGATGGAACATCCGGATCCACATACAATAACCCAGTTACCAGCCAATTGTTTCGTTGTCCATCTTCCAATACTCGCAGTGCCTGCCAACGATCTCGTGGATCATAATCCCGTTCAAGTTTTTTCAACATGACCATTGAACCATCATGCATTTCAACTTCGCGGACAGTGCCTTCCTCAAAATCTTCCACCATGATCTCGTCTCGCGGAGGAATAAATGATATTTCGTGGAGTGGAGCTTCATGATCTTTGCCCCAAGTATAAGAATGTAGGGTACCTTCCTGGTTATTGAAGGTTACACATGGACTAATGATATCCAAAACAGCAATACCTTTATGGCTGAAAGCGGCTTTGATCAATTCCTTAACCTGGCGCGGATCGCCAGCGAAGGATCTGGCAACAAAGGTGGCGTTTGAAACCAATGCTTCCAGGGCAATATCCACAGGAAGGTAAGGATTTGTTCCTTGCTTCTTCAGGGATAAGCCTTTCTCGGCTGTTGCTGAGAATTGCCCTTTCGTTAATCCATATACGCCATTGTTTTCTACGATGTATACCATGGGCAAATTTCTACGAACAAGATGCTTGAACTGGCCGATACCAATACTGGCCGAATCTCCATCACCACTGATTCCAATTCCTTTAAGGGAAGTATCTCCAAACATCGCCCCCAGAGCGAGGGATGGCATCCTTCCATGAAGACCATTAAAACCAAAGGATCTACCCAGGAAATATGTCGGGCTTTTACTCGAGCAACCAATACCTGAAAACTTTAATACTTTTTCAGGCTTCAATCCAATTTCATAACAGGCAGCAATGATCTGGCTAGATATGGAATTGTGACCGCATCCCTGACATAACGTGGATTGAGCTCCACGATAATCGATCCTGGTTAATCCGGCAGATATTTACCGCCTGAGCAGTCCCGTTTTGTTCTGTCATGATTTCACCTCCAAATGCAGGATTTGTCCGGTGATCCAGCGAGCGGACAAAGGTAATCCGTCGCTATGTGCGACGGTGAAGATCCGTCCTGCAAGGTCTGGATATTCTATTTGTAATAATTGGCACATCTGACCGTCGCGATTCATTTCAACAACATATATTTTTTCATGGGTTTCGATAAATTTTCTGACATCTGCGTGAAATGGAGCTGCCCGTAACCTTAAATAATCCACCGGAATACCTTTTACCTCAAGCAAATCGCATGTTTCGAGGATGGCTGGGTCAGTTGAACCGTATCCTATTAATCCGTTTCGGCTATTCGCTTTTTTGGAGATGATCGGTTCAGGTAGAATAGATCGAGCGGTTTCAAATTTTAATTTAAGCCTGGCCATACCAAGTTCCCAGACATCCGGTTCTTCGCTATAACGTGCATATTCATCGTGACCGGTTCCCCTGGCGAAGTAGGCTGCCTTTGGATGTAAATTTCCAGGAATCGTCCGGTAAGGGATACCATCACCGTCAACATCCAGGTATCTACCCCATTCTTGGGTCAGTTTTTCGATATCTTCTTCCCAAAGCACTTTCCCTCTATCCATGGGTTTGTCAGGGTATTGGAATTCCTTGGTCATCCATTGATTCATTCCCATATCAAGGTCGATCATTACCAGGATAGGTGTTTGAAGTCTTTCAGCAAAATCAAATGCCTTCCAGCCAAATTCGAAACATTCCTGAACTGTCCCTGGTAAGAGCATGACATGTTGTGTATCGCCATGTCCAAGGAAGTAGGCCATCGTGATATCGCCTTGCTCAGTTCTGGTTGGCAAACCTGTACTTGGTCCTACCCGTTGTACATCCCAGACAACCACAGGCATTTCTGAATAATATGCCAGACCAAGATATTCAGTCATCAGGCTTAATCCAGGTCCGGAAGTGGATGTCACTGCTCTAAGTCCGGCGAATCCAGCACCTATGGTCATTCCGATGGCTGCTAGTTCATCTTCAGCTTGTACGACAACATAGTTTTTCTTTCCGGTAACCGGATCTTTACGGAAGACTGGAAGATACTCATTAAGAGCCTCCGGCAATGTGGAAGCAGGGGTAATGGGGTACCACGCGGAGAATTGCATTCCGCCAAAGATCGAACCTAATGCTCCGGCAGTATTACCATCAGCCATAATGTATCCATCCAGCGGAGTTAGCTGGGTCACTTTAAAAGGATCTGTCTTAACAAGATTATCCGCTGCCCATTCGAATGCGCTTTTTACGATGTTGAAATTCGACTCAACAGCTTTTTGTTTGCTTTTAAAATGAAAATCAAGAGCGGATTGGATTTTTTCCAGATCAATTCCCAGGATTTTCGCCACAACACCCACATAGACCATATTGGCAATGTAATCTCTCAATGCTGGAGAAACGTCAGCTTCTCGCGCTAATTTCTTCACCGGCATCGGGTAAGTGGAAATATCAGTCCGTGTGATGGGGATTTTGATGTCGTCTGCGTAAAATAATGCTCCACCTGGGCATAAGAATTCGAGATCCTTGGTAAATGATGCTGGATTCATGGCGATTAGAATATCATCATCTTCCAGCCGGCCTAAATAGCCATCCTGCGATACCCGAATACTGTACCAGGTTGGCATTCCCTGAATATTGGAAGGAAATCTATTTTTACCTGCCACCGGGATCCCCATTTTGAATAGTGCCCGCATCAGAGTAATATTCGCTGTCTGACTACCTGATCCATTCGTAGTGGCGAAGGTGATACAAAAGTCATTTATTCTTTCAGGTATTTTAGGGTTATCTCCCGATTGGGTCATGTTTTTCTCCAATTGAGTACTCAGATTATTCGAAGCGGTGTCTATGCACTGGGGTGGATCGCTGGGAAATTAAATCCATATGTTCGGTTACAAGGCGATAACCATTGTCCAGATCGCCGGAACAGATGGCCTCAACCATTCTCTGATGGTAACGCCATACTTGTTCTAGATAATCCAGGTCGGTATACATCGCCAATCCAGATTCTTCGTAAGCCAGCCAATATGCCTCCAAGACTCCGTGGACAAAAGGATTATCCAATCGTCGATAGATCGAAAGGTGTAATTCCCGATGTTCCTCATGCGGAATTTGAGGTGGATGATGATGTAATTTATCAAATGCCCGTTTTACCAGACGGGTTAACCTATTGTGGTCCTCTTCGGTCAATAAACTGACTGCCTGTTTCCAGTAGACAAGCTCAATCTGCTTACGGAAATCAGCGTATTTTTGGAAAGTATTTTCGTTGATCAACATCCCATAATATAGGCTGGTCGTAACCGCATGCGTAAACGTGAAGGGCATTTTTTGAATGCCAGTCCGTGGATGTACTTCAACAATTCCCATCATTCGGGCTACTTCCAATTGTTCACGTAGACTGGCTACACTCAATCCGAGGTCCTGACTTAATTCTGCCAAGGGTGGAAGTCTAACCTGGCTGTTTTGTGGTAGCGAAGCCAGATAACGCATGAACGGGGATAACCTGGAATGAATGGGGGAGTTATTTTTCATCATTTAACCATATGATTAATCTGATTATTCTGATGATTAAAGTATAGCATGCTGAAACGGAAGGGTCAAGTGTTTTATGACACTTTTAGCGTTTGTAAAGCCGGCGGAATTTTTCTTCGAAGCGCGGGTTTTCTTCTGTCGATCCCTCGACTCTGCGGCTCAACATGTACTTATCAAAATCGGGTATTTGACCTATCTGGCTGGCGTGCTCATGCAACGCAAGGACTTTTTGCGCATATTCCTCTGTTGTATCTATGGTCACATTTGCTTCAGATGGCATCGACAACCAAATTTCGTTTGGCGTGTAAGGTTGAAGGGATTCTTCCCGGATCAATTCCGGGAAATAGAAAGGGTTACCAACTGCGGGGAAAACCGCGCTGAGTGTGATCTCCCCTGCCATTTTATGATCAGGATGGTTGATATAAATATCTCTAAAGTAATAAGTCAGCGGATCACTGCTTACGATAATTTGCGGACGAATTTTACGAATGATCCTGACGACTTTTTTCCGCAGCTCGGCTGAATTTTGTAAGAATCCATCTGGTTCATTGAAAAAGGTGATATCCCGTACTCCTAATACATCCGCAGCTTTACGCTGTTCCAACTTACGGATCTTTACAATCGATTCAGGAGATTGTGTCAGGTCTTGACTACCTTTATCACCTTCGGTCAACAACAAGTAATCAACGATATGACCGGCGTTGATCCACCTGGCCAAGGTTCCGCCCAGAAAGAATTCAGGATCGTCCGGGTGAGCCAGGATGACGAGGATCGTTGTGGTTTCTTCCCAATTTTCCGGCTGCAGTGTGGATTCGGATCATTGTTTTCGTTGTTGTTTATACTGCGGTCGTTGTTGAGGGTGCTCTTGTTGTTTTGGTTCAGCACTGCCCAGTTTCAGCAGGTTGATTTTCTTCGGGTACTTTAATTCTTCAACAGGGAACTCGCGATAACCAGTCTCTGGAATTTCGACAACCACCCGCTGCCGAAGGGGAATGATATCGATTACTTTGCCTTCTCCCAAAGGTGTAATCACCCGTTTATTCTTTCGAGGAAGCTTTCCGCGGAGTTCAACATAATGATCATATTCATAGATCAGACAGCAGCGTAATCTACCGCACATTCCTGTTATTTCAGTGGGTGTGAGGGAAATGCCTTGCTCCTTGGCCATCTTGATCGAGATGGAGCTAAACTCTGTCAGGAACATGGAGCAGCAGCGTTGAGCTTGTCCACAGGCACCCATACCACACATCAACTTGGCTACATCGCGTGGACCAATTTGCCTCAGTTCGACCTGACTGGGCGAAAACATTTTCTGCAATTCATTTCGCAATCCCTTCAATTCAACTTTTTCTTCAACTTCTGTGCTGAATTGCAAAGTCAATCTGGCACCATCAAAACTGTATTCCGCAGAAACCACCTTGATCCCCTGCAGGCGCATTTCAGATGCACGTTTTTGGGATCTCGAAAGTACATCGGTTTCCTTTGCCTGCCAGCTCTGACGTAACACCAGGTCACGGGCAGTAGCCTGACGGTCGACCTGTTTCCAGGTACCATCCGGTGGAAGAACAGGGTTTTTGACAATTTCGACGATCTGGCCTAATTGCCAGCCGCGAGAAGTTTCAACAATAACAAAATCACCTGAACGGATCTCAGGGATTTTGGATGCATCAAAATGATACGCTTTACCAACCGGATTGAACCGGATACTTACGATTAATGGATCCATATGTGGATTATAACACCCGCTTTTGCTTGTGGTTATCCTGCCTTTGTGTTGGCAAGGGTTGTCATGCTGATCTGCGCGGCGACAAGTTGACTGATCTCAACCAACTTCTTTGCTGCTTCGGAATCCGGCTTTGAAGCGACGATGGGTTCTCCGGCATCGCCGCCTTCACGGACGTCGGATTGCATCGGGATCTTTCCTAGGAATGGGACTCCGGCGTGCTTGGCTAATTTTTCACCACCGTCTTTGCCGAAGATTTCCATTCTGGTACCGTCGGGCAGTTCAAGGTAACTCATATTCTCTATCACCCCAAGAACGGGGACCTGAAGGGCGCGGTACATCTCGACTGCGCGCTGAGCATCTTCCACGGAGACCTGTTGTGGCAAAGTTACGATGATCCCGCCAGACAAGGGGATGGTCTGAGCCAGGCTGATCTGGGCATCGCCGGTTCCCGGTGGAAGATCGATGATCAAATAATCGAGTTCACCCCACTCTACATCATTTAAGAATTGGCGTATGGCGGTGTGCAACATGGGTCCGCGCCAGATCATGGCCTGACCGGGTTTCACCATGAAACCGATGGACATGATCTTGACCCCATAAGCTTCGGCTGGGATGATCCGTTCGTTTTTGGGTTGCGGAAGATGTTCGACACCCATCATGGTGGGGATGTTCGGTCCATAGATATCGGCATCCAGCAAGCCAACCTTTGCTCCGAATTTGCCAGGGCTATCGCCAGATTTACAGCGACGGTGCTTTTTCCAACGCCGCCTTTGCCAGAGCCGACTGCAATGGCGTTCTTGACCGGTAGTTCGATCTTTCCGCGGATTCGAGAGTCTTGCGGTACGTTGGCGCCAAAACTGATCTCGATCTCTTTTACGCCGGGGACTGCTTTGACAGCAGCCCGCGCTTCTGCGTCAATTCGTCCCTTGAGAGGACAGGCTGGAGTGGTCAGGTTGATCTTGAATTTTACATTCCCATTATCGGTCACAAGTTCCTGGATCATATTCAGTGTGACCAGGTCGCGGTGGAGTTCGGGTTCCTGTACTTTGGAAAGTGCTTTGAGCACTGCAGATTTTAGTTCATCGTTATTTGGCATGTGTCCTCAATGTTTAGAAAAATAATCCTACCAAGATTGTCCAATTCTATCATGAACAGGGAGAATATTTAGCAATTTCATCTTTACAACAGCAGAGCTTTTTATAAAGATAGAGGAGATTTTAGAAAACCCGGCCAATTCCGGGAGGGTAGGTGATCCTGGTGATTGCAAAAATGATGATCATTAGTTATTTGTTTCAAATATGCGTTTTATTTCGGTAGGTTGTTTCCTCGGGCTGGTGAATTTGAGAATTTTGAGAGAGATCATCATTATTAGAATGCGTGTTCTATATTAGTATAATAAGAGCGGGCTGCGGAGTCAACTGTCACATGTGACAGTGTTTTATTGATCGGAAACAGGATGATGAATGGTGAAGTGGGTTTAGGGATTGGGAATACCTAGTTTGTTGATTTATCTACCCTAACACCTTAGTCTATATTGATCAGAGAAATATGGAACTTTACGGACAATCCGGTTTGTGAAGTTGCCCCTCCCCAACCCCTCCCGCAGAATAAGTCTTTTAGAACGGTGATTTCGTTGCGGGAGGGGCACATTTTTGCGAGGATGAGGAAACTTAAAGTTCCCTCATCCTCAACCTCCTGACTCTCAAGAAAAGAAAGAACCTCGAAATGCCCATATTCACCAAAAAATTTGTGAATAGAAATAAAATACATGAATATTGATGGATACATCTTGCTCCATGAAACTCGGTGGATATGACTTGACCCACCCCAACCCCTCCCACAAAAATGAATCCTTTTAAATGGTGATTACTTTGCGGGAGGGGCTTTAATTCTGCGGGGATGAGGGAACCTTTGGTTCCCTCATCCCCAACCCCCTGACTCTCTAAAATCCGAGAGTGTCTTTCATGAATACTAACCTAATCTATTCGTGTTCCAGATCTGCTTGGGGATTGCCACGTCAGGCTCCGCCATCCTCGCAAAACCTTCCAGGCGCGATGAGACAAATTGAGGTGTTAGAAGGAAACAGATTTTCTGGTTTGGTAGAAACTGGTTTTCTAGGGATGGAAGAACCGAAGGTTCTTCCTTCCCTAGCTCTTAAAGCCCCTCCCGCAAAAAGTCTCTGGCAAATAGAGTTTGATTCTGCGGGAGGGGTTGGGGTGGGCATGTACATAATCCAGGTAGAAAAACATAAATCCAAGTGATTTAAAAATCGATATAGATTAATAATTATATTGAGATTATTTTGACCAATAATGCTTTGTTATTGGAAAATGCTATTGTAAGCTGAGTTGGATTTCGCAAATTCTGGTCAATCCAACCAACACTCTGATTCTCCAAAATCGAAGAATCCAAAAAGGCTGGGTAACCACGAATCGGGTTACCCAGCCTACGAATTTAGACTTATAAGATGAACTAGCCCACTGATAAGTAAGCTTCCACCTCATTGATCGCTTCTGCATAGGAGCGCAGTAATTCAGTATCATTCCCACGATAGCGCTTGATGGTTTGTTTTGCGCACTGGGTGCAACCCTTCAACGCCCGGAAAGAATCCGCGTTACAGGTCGCGCAGCCGCCAACTTTCACCATCATATAGACGAATCCGATATGTTCGATCGTGTCCTGTCCTTTGGCATCCACCTCATCGATCAGTTTGTCGAACTCCTGACCATGCAGTCCCTTCAGTAAGGGGATGACCCTGGATGGGAAGAGAATTTCGGTATCTTCGTTATACATAATTTCCTTAACTAGCTGCGGCGGTTGCCGCTTTTGCTGCTGCTTTCGCAGCTTTAGCTTCCTCTTCCAGGCGATTATTGAAAGGCCGTATAGCCGCATAATAGGAAGCTGGTTTTGCCAGCCTATCCATATCGAAAATATTTGTTTTTTGGCGGTCGTACGACGCTATTTCATAATCGTGGTCCATTTTGATCGCATCGAACGGACAATACTCGGCGCACGATCCGCAGTTCATGCAGATATCAACATCGATATAAAACTCGGTCGGTGATGGGACAGGTTTACCGGTAGCCGCATCCACCCCGCGGGTGATCCAAATGCACTGCGGCGGACACACCTTCGCGCAGATTCCACAGGCTGTACAGCGCAGCTTTTTGGTGCCATCTTCCAATAAATCATAGACCAGGAACGGATTGAACCGGAATTCTTCAGGAACCGGCAGCTTTTCTTCGGGATACTGGATACTGAACACCCCGGTCATATTGGCACTGCTTCGGTGGGCTATCCCTTCCTTGGTGAAGTAACGTTTCCCTTTCCAGCGAATATCATCCGCATAGGTCTCAAAGAAGTGCTTGATCGTTACAGTTAGTCCTTTTAATATGCCTAATCCATACATAATCTGCCTCTTCTTTACCGGTCTACTTCACCGAGAACAATATCAATCGATCCGAGAATACAAACCACATCCGCGATCTTGTTTCCAACGCACATTCCCCTCAACGAGGTGAGGTTAATGAATGTCGGCGGGCGGACATGGTAGCGTACCGGATTGGGTTTCCCATTGGATACTACATAAAATCCCAACTCGCCTTTCGGGCTTTCCACCCTTCCATAAGATTCTCCTGCCGGGACCCTGGCTTGATAGCTCGGTTTTCCAGCCAGGATGGGTCCTTCGGGTATGTCCCGTAATGCTTGTTCGAGTATGCGGATACTTTGCCGGATCTCATCGATACGGATGATATACCGGTCAAAGATATCGCCGTGATATCGAACACAGACATCAAAATCGAAACGGTCGTAGATGCTGTACGGATCGGCCCTTCGCAGATCGTATGGAATACCGGAAGCACGAAGCAGAGGACCCGTAGCACTGTTTGCAATGGCTACATCCGGGGGCAGAATGCCGATCCCTTCGCTCCGCATGCGGACGATCTCATTGTCGGTCAGGTACTTCTCCAGTTCGTCGATCTTACCCGGGATGCGGGCAATAAAATCGCGAATCTTTTTCATGGTCTCGGGCTGGATATCGCGGACGACACCACCAAAGCGGAAGTAGTTGCACATCATACGCGAACCAGATACTTCTTCAAAAATATCCAGGATCAATTCACGTTCAACGAACGCATACAAAACCGGGGTGAAGAACGCACCCAGGTCATTCAAGAGGAAGCCCACCGCAACCAGATGGTTGTTGATACGGGTCAATTCAGCCATGATGACCCGAATATACTCAGCCCGTTCGGGTGGTGTGATCCCCATCAACTTTTCAACTGCCAGAGCGTATCCAAAGTTGCTGCTCATCGAGCAGATATAATCCAAACGATCGGTGTAGGGCATATTCTGGCCAAAGGTATTACGTTCGCCTATCTTTTCATGGTTACGGTGCAAATATCCCATAACTGGCTTCAAATCGACGATCGTCTCGCCATCCAAAACAGCGACCATGCGGAACACACCATGCGTGGATGGATGCTGCGGGCCGATATTAACGGTGATCAGGTCGGTTTTGAGCCGTTCAAAGTCATCATCCAAATTCTTTTGCAGGGAGGCATACAATGCCCGGTCATTATCCGGTTCCCAGGCATCCGGCTCAAAACCAGTCGGGTATGCCACATTGCTCCCGTAACGGTTGGAATCTTCGATATGAGCGGCATGGCCTTCAGGCCAGCGGGATTTCAACGGTTTTGATTCTTCTTCGTAAAACGGTTCTTTCCAATCCTTTCGAAGCGGATGCCCGTTGAAACCCTCCCAGGTGAGTATCCGCCGAAGGTCGGGATGATTGGTAAATCTTATTCCCATCAGATCCCATATTTCCCGCTCCTGCAGCTCTGCCCCTGGATATACAAAATATGCGGAATCAATTACTGGTTCATTTCTCGACAACACCACTTTTAAACACAGCGGACTTCCGCCGGTGATCTTGCGGAGGTGATACACGACCTCCAGCCTGTCATCGGGAAACAGGTCAACGGCGGTCACTGAGCTGAAGAGATCGTAACCGTGTTCAGTTTTTAGAGTTTCGAGGATTTGGATGATATCTTCTTTGGCAATTATGTAACCTTCGTAACCGGGGCGTGTATCCGCGGATGCCTTGCCGGGGAAAATTTCTTCCAAATTAATGGTTTGGATGGCTATGCTCTGTTCGGTCATCTAGCCCTCCGCCGGTTTCTCGGATGAGGATTCATCCGTTTTGTTTGATTCTGAAAGAACTGCTGCTGCGCGCTCCACTTGTTCCTGTTTGATCTGATCGATCTGCCGAGGATCAAATAAATCAGGTCCCAGAATGGGCAGAGGGATCGGGACACTGTCACCTTTTTGATACCATTCGGCATTCTTCAATGTCTGACCATCGATCTTTTCCTGTAGTTTGATCAAACCATTCAACAGCGCTTGTGGGGTTGGTGGGCAGCCGGGGATATAAACATCCACCGGCAGGAATTTGTCCACTCCCGGGACAACTGTGTATCCCTCTTTGAATGGACCTCCACCGGAAGCACAGGCTCCCATGGCAACCACATAGCGGGGTTCTGCCATTTGGTTATAAAGACGAACAATATTGGGTACCATTTTCTTGGTAACAGTTCCGGAAATCAGCATGAAGTCCGCTTGACGGGGACTGGGGCGCATGACTTCCATACCGAACCTGGAAAAATCATAGCGGCTGGCCGCGGTGCAGATCATTTCGATCGCACAGCAGGCTAACCCAAACATAACAGGCCAGAGAGAATTGCGCCGGCTCCAGTTATAAATGCGGTCAATGGATGTGATCGCAACATGTCCTTGAATCTCGGGTGGAATTTCCACACCAGGTAGATTGAGTGATTCAGTCATAGGATACTCCGGGGATTGGTCGAACAGATTTTCCTTACCAGTACTCATTGTATCCATAGATCAGGGGCTGTCAAGCATTAATTACGATAAATATATTTTGCGTAATTAATGCTACAATATCCATATGGAGAAGACAACAGCAGATATGATCCTCGATCTGATTCGGAAAGATGGACCGGTTCCTTCGAGAGATATCGCTGCCTCCATGAAATTATCCCAGGCTGATGTTCGCTACCATATCACAAAATTAGCCCGGTTGGGATTGATCTTTGAAGTGGATAAAACATCCTCCAAAGAACGCGGCAGGCCATCCGCAAGGTATATGTCAACCAGCTCTTCTGCACCATTTTCTGAAAACCCGTTATTTCTAGTTCTGCTAAAATTGTTAGCGAAGCTAATTAATGAAAATGATGATGCTAAACTGGAAGAGTTGATCAAAACTGTATTTTTACAGGAACAACACAACTACTTCACCAAAACTCAGCGGATCATGAAGACCATTCTGGCTTTCCAGCAAAAGGGATATGATGCAGTCTGGGAGGCACGACCCCAAGCACCTATAGTTTTATTTCATCAATGTCCATATATCAATCTAATTGCGAATCACCCTGAATTATGCGAATTTGACCGGAAAGCCCTCGAATACACGCTTGGCTGTCCGGTCAAATTAATTCACACCCGTTATGACAGGATCGAATTACCCTGTCAGTTTAGTGTTATGGTCTGATCCTATTATTCCACTGTTACGCTTTTCGCCAGGTTCCTGGGTTGATCGACATCCAACCCGCGCAGGGTGGCGATATGATACGCCAGCATTTGCAAAGGCAGCACGGTGATAACCGGGCTCAATAACCAGGGGATCTCAGGGATAAACATTACATGCTCCGCTTCAGAAGCAGTTCTTTCATCCCCATCTGTTGCCACAACAACGATCCTGCCACCGCGTGATTTCACCTGCTGGATCTGGCTGACCATCTTATCATGCCAGGGATCCTGTGGAGCGATGGCTACGACCGGCATTTCACGGTCGATTAATGCGATGGGACCATGTTTCATCTCGCCGGCGGCATACCCTTCGGCGTGGATATAGGAAATTTCTTTCAACTTCAATGCACCTTCGAAAGCAATAGGCATATTGATGCCGCGTCCCAGGTAAAAAACACTACGGGCATCTTTCATCATTGACGCAATCGGTAGAATTGCATCTTCCCTTTCGAGACAAATACCAGCCTTCTCGGGGATCAACCGCAGGTCATCCACCAATTTTTGCTTCAATTCGGCGGTCAGCGTACCGCGCATGTCTGCCAACAACACTGCAAGCATATACAGGTCGACCATGGGGGCAGTGAAAGCTTTAGTCGAGGCAACCCCAATCTCCGGACCGGATTGCATGCCGATGTATCCATTGGCTACGCGCATCGCTTGCGATCCGATCGCATTCACGATTGACCAGATGGTTGCCCCTTTTTTACGACCTTCTTCCATTGCTGCCAGTGTGTCGGCTGTCTCACCGGATTGGCTGATCGCCAGGACCACGGTATCCTTATCAATGATCGGGTCAGAATAGCGGAATTCGGAAGCTATCTGCATCTCAACCGGAACGCGGGCGATATGCTCTATCATCGTTTTTCCGACCATACCGGCATGGGATGCCGTTCCGCAGGCGGTGATGACAATTTTCTTAATTCGTTTTGCAAGCTGGGGAGTTAGATTTAGTTCGGGCAGTTCAATATGTCCGTGTTCAAAATCCACTCTGCCAGCCAATGTATCGGTTAATGCCCGGACCTGTTCATGAATTTCTTTTTGCATGAAGTGGCGGTATTCCCCTTTTTCAGCAGCTACCGGATCCCAACTGATCGAATGGGTTTGGTATGAGATCTCCGCCCCTTCAAGGGTTTTCAAGGTTAATCCGGACTTGGACACAATAGCCATCTGACGATTCTCGAGAAAAACCATGCGGCGGGTATGTTCCAGGATTGCTGGAATATCTGATGCAACGTAATTTTCCTTGTCACCCAGGCCAATCACCACACCGCCGGCGTTTCCCAATCTGGCCGCGATGATCTTGTCCGGCTCTTTGGTTGATATTACTACTACGCCATGAGCACCTTTCAATCTACGCAGCGTGGTCCGTACAGATTCTTCCAGGCTGCAGCCGCCGTTGAGATATTGTGCGATCAATTGCACGATCGTCTCAGTATCCGTCTCACTCTTGAATTTGACACCCTGTTTGATCAGTTCCTGGCGAAGTTCCTGATAGTTTTCCACAATACCGTTGTGCACCAACACGACGCTGCCATCACTGCTGGTGTGCGGATGCGCATTGTGGGCGGTCGGCATGCCGTGGGTAGCCCAGCGGGTGTGTCCGATGCCAAGCTTTCCAGTCAGAGGCTGCGCATCGAGTAATGTCGCCAGACGGTTCAATTTCCCCGCATCCCGGCGAACCTCAATTTTCCCTTTATTGAACACAGCAATCCCCGCGGAATCATATCCACGGTATTCTAATTTTCTCAATCCATTTAAGATGATCCCTGATGCTTCCTGATCACCGATGTAACCTACAATTCCACACATGTTAAATCCTCCGACTACTTTAGGTAATCATCCGGAACCACATCATTCCCAGCGTTGCTGGATAAAATGGTATGCTCCCAGTTTCCTGCAGAACCATTATCCACAGGCAGTGCTTGATTCAATTCTTTTTATTTGTTGGTGGAGTTTTCTCCAGAGGGCATCCGCTGATCTTTCGATTTTCCCGGTTCGCCGGTTAACTCCCTCTTGCGAAGGAGAACCCTCTTCCTCGTCACCAGGCAGATCTATCCCCTGACTGCCCGGCCATGCGCTATCCAACAATTCCTACTCTATTATCTGCTTATGTACACCTCCCAGTGATAAAGTTGCACCTATTATACCTGTTTTCCGGTATCTTTTGGCTTCTCGCGCTCGTAATCTTCTGGTGTGTCCATATCTGCAAGAATACTGGAAGAATCAATATCCACGTAGCGGATCTCATTCTGCTTGGAGTTGATAAAATCACGCATGATTTGCGAGTCAGGCATACTCTTCAGTTCAGCCCAATACCTGGCCGGAATTACCCAGGGATGTCCGCGGCGCATCTGGAAACTGGGAATGATGAGGTTCTCAGGGAATTCGGCGGCAGTATTTATCACTTTTTTGATCACATCAGGTTTGATCTGAGGTTGGTCACCCAATACCAACAGACATGAATTCAGACCGCTTTCACGTAAGACATCCAGCCCGATCCTGAGCGAATCCAGCATATTTTCATTTTCGAAAAGCGGATTGAATGAGATCGTTATACTTTCCTGTTTGAGCTGATCCACCAACAATTGATGGCTGGCTCCGCTAACCAATACGATCGTTTGCATACCGGCTGTTTTGAGAGAATCAATAATTGTACCAATCACCGTAGATTGTCCCCAGGGTAATAATAGCTTGGGTTTACCCATACGGGTGGACAACCCTGCCCCCAGGATGACCGCCCCAATTCGTAGATCATTATTCATTAACGATCCTTTGATATGTTTCGTAATCGGAGATCCGATCGATGTCAACCAGCACAGACGCATCATGCCAATCAAAATACTCAGGCGGAAATTTTGAAAAAATCGCCCTGCCACCGGTGTCTCCGCTGATCTTTTCCAAATCAGGAAAAGTCATCCTATCAAAATAAACCGGATTTGCCCTTTGCCCATCCACCATCGGGGCGATTACAGGGACAAATTTCATTCGGACAGTCTCAAGCAATGCCGTGATCAATCTTTCAGTAAGGAATGGTTGATCTGCGAGCAGGAATACCGCCCCTCCACAAATCGCAGGGATTTTGGCCAATCCAGTTTTGATCGAGGTACTCTGACCTTCTTTCCAATTCGGGTTATCGCAAAACACAACCGATAGACCTGCCAATGCCTCCTTGACCTGATCAGAATAAGCACCGATCACCACAATCAATGGATCCAATCCTGCAGATATTGCCTCTTCGGCAATGTGCCGCACCATCGGCTTTCCATGGACAGGGAGGATCTGTTTGGGTGTTCCAAAGCGGGATGCATCTCCGGCAGCTAAAAGAATACCCGCCGTTTTTTCATATCGTGCATATACTCTGGGTTCGTCGAACTGGGCATCCAAGCTAGTGATCAATACCTGATTAAAATCTTCTTTCTTCAGCAACTTGACTATGCGCATTGCATTAGCCTGCTCAGTTGGTCCATCCGCTTGATTCAGGATCAGGCTGACCTGGCTGCCAGAAGGGATTCCTTTTCTACCGCCTTGTGGGTGCGTGAGGACTCTGGCGACCGATTCAGGTGTGACCTTTTCGCCCACTTTCATTTCACTCAGTTTGGAAAATAACTCCGCACGATGCACAGTTTGATCGCTCAACTCCGAGCCAATTCCACTCATGCCGACACACACGATCACCCTTTCACACCAGTCAGGTATTTGTGGTTCATATTCTGCAGGCGCTTTCAACGGCAGCATCTTGGAACCATCAGCTTCAATCAACAAAATTCCATCCTCATGGTAAACCAATTCCTTGAGCGAATCCAGTTTCTTACCGGTGATACTGCTCATCCGGTGACCATCCGATGATGGACCAGCCACACAAACAATGCCAGATTGAAAGTTTTTGGTAATGTTTTCGAGATCTTGATCGGAATTATATGTGGTATGAAACGGATACCGGTTAACCTGGTCCACGCTGATATGGGTGGTTGTGGTTACAATCACCCTTTTACCGAGGGACTGCGCCATACGGTAGATTGTTGAGGTCTTTCCGCCCGCGCCGACCACACTTATCGTTGACGGTCTTTGAATTCTAAGAATTTCTGCCAGATTGATCATTGGTTATGAGCAGAAGAATTTACGGCGGATCTCTTCCCGGCTTAGGACTGCTTCGAGGACTCCACCACCAACAGATAATGCTTTATCCGATACTAGACGACACAACTGCTCATCGTCCCGCGGATCAATGTCGCCGACCTTCATTCCCTTGTACACCATCAATCCGCTTTTCAACAGACCCCGGATCATCCCATCAAATTTCGCCCGAATTGGGATACCGCTCACTTCTGCAACAACATCGCCCGCATTTACATGCTTGCCCAGTTCGATGATTTCCTTCATGGTCCCATCGATGGGAGCCCGCAGGACCCGGTCAGACTGATGCTGGTGAATACTTTCCGGTATTCCAGTGTCTGCTTCGACAGTCCCCTGCCAGAGGACCCGCCCCAATCTGCTACCCCGATTGGTTTCCACAACCGCATCACAATTCTGCCCGGCGATAAACCCTGGGCCGAGTCCGATGACCAGATCAGATTTCCCCATGCCAATCTCTGGAGATCTCTTCATCATGCGGGCATCCACCCAAGCAGCAAAATTATTCCTGATACCGATCTCAACTTCAGGGTCAGCAAGAACGGCGACAATCCCAGACTGGCTGATCGCAACTGCTTGATCCGGGTTGTCGCATCGTTGACCCTTGATCCCTTCGATAGACACTGTGCCTTGATAAATGGCATTCGAAAAGCAAACCAACCGCCTGACGCAGACAGGCTGGGGCAATTCACAGATGAGAACTGGAATTCCTGCTCTAAACAAGCGGAGGGCGGCTCCACTACCCAGGTCTCCGCCGCCTCGCATCAATGCTATGGGAAGTATATTCGGTGAGTTTATAATTTACCTAATCCTCGTAAAACTCTTTCGGGGGTCAATGGAAATTCATCGAACCAGATGCCAGTTGCAGCATGAACCGCTGCTGTGACCACCGCCGCGAAAGGCAGGTATGGCATTTCACCCATTCCACGCGCTCCCCAGGGACCAATTTCAGCAGGATACTCGAGGATGATCGAATCCACCTGATCAGGAATATCCAATACAGTTGGGATCAAGTAGGTGGATAAAGATGGGGTTAATGTCTTTCCATCTTTTTGAATGAAGTTTTCAAGAACGGCATAACCTGCTGCTTGAACGACGGCACCTTCTATCTGCCCCTGAACCTGTTTGGGATTGATCGCCTGTCCAACATCATCCGCGCAGGTCACGTTGATCAATCTGATCTGCCCTGTTTCAGTATCCACTTCCACTTCGATCGCCTCGGCTACATACCCATATGCAAAATTGGGTTCCGATTTGCCGGTTTCGGGGTCGTAGGGAGTTGTTCTGGGAGGTTTATATTGATAGGTTGCGATGGCAGGACGTTCTTCAGCATTCCACTTTTCAAGTGCTGCCTGCGCTGCACCCCGGACGGAATTTCCGGACATGAAGGTCATTCTCGAGGCTGATACTGACCCTGAATTTGCTGTGTAAAGTGTATCGGATGCGACCAGGTTCACTCTCTCAATCGGCAGGTCCAATGCTTCGGCTGCCATCTGACGGAGGATCCCATGAACTCCCTGTCCAACTTCTGCGGCGGAATGGTACAGGATAGCTTCTTCGATTTCGGTATCACCTCTCAATTCGATTTTGGCGGTGCATTGCTCAGGCGCTCCGAAAGAAAAACCAACATTTTTAAAGGAACAACCAAAACCAATACCTCTGACAAGGTGCGGTTTTCCGGGGACTTTCCAGCTTCTACCCTGGGGACGTATCCAAAGTCCATTTACCTGCTTCCAATCAGTCCGTTTTGCAGCTTCTGCAGAAACTTCGACCAGGCTGACTTTTCCGGGCAACGGAGTCCCGACGGACAGGTTGGATCCTGTCTTCAGCAGGTTACGCATACGTATCTCGACCGGGTCCATGCCCAGTTTTTCCGCAATCTTGTTGATCTGGCTTTCCGCGGCGAAAGCTCCTTGTGGACCACCGAATCCGCGGAATGCCCCATTGGGAATATTATTGGTGTAAACGGCGCAGGCGTCCACTTTGACGTTGGGAATATCGTAAGGACCGGTACACATCAAGGTTGCGTTGCCCAATACTTTGGTGGAGGTGTAGATATACGCGCCACCATCCGCGATCACATCCACTTCGGCGGCGATGATCTTCCCGTCTTTGGTGGCTCCCCAACGTGCTTTGAGCGTATATGGATGGCGTTTGTGATGTCCGATCATCGATTCTTCACGAGACCAGATGATCTTGACCGGGCGATTGATTCCTTTTTGATGGAGGCGCCAGGCTGCCAGAGCCAGGATGATCTGGACAGACATATCTTCACGTCCACCAAATGCTCCACCGATTGCCGGATAAATTACACGGATCTGATCCAGAGGCAGATTTAATGAATGGGCGATCTGCTCCTGATCTTCATGGGTCCACTGCCCACCGACGAGAACTGTAATCCTGCCTTCCCCGTCCACGAAACTAACTCCAGCTTCAGGTTGCAGATAGGCATGCTCCTGAGCAGGGGTATTATATGTTCCTTCTACGATCACGTCCGCTTTGCGGAAGGCTTCGTCCACATTACCGTTGCGGATACGATATCGGCAGAAGACATTCGAATCCCGCTCGGGATGGAGCAAGACTGCTCCTTCTTTCATAGCCTCAGTAAGGGTTGAAACAATCGGGAGATCTTCATACACAACTTTGATCGCAGCAACAGCCTCAGTAGCAATTTCTTCGTTATCCGCAATCACGAGGGCAACTTGATCACCAATAAAACGGACATGATCGGCAAACGGTTTGGATGAACCGGGTCCGCACAGAACAGGTTGATCCGCGTTGATCAGTCCGTATTCGTTTACGGGAACATCTTTCGCGGTATAGACTGCCAGCACACCCGGGATTTTCTCCGCGGGAGTAGTATCGATAGATTTGATAATGGCATGTGGTCTCCGGGCGAACAGCACTTTCATGTATGCCTGTCCCGGCATATTAATATCACCGGGATATTGTGCTTTGCCGGTTACTTTATCCCTGGCATCTTGCCGAATGGTAGATTGACCAACATATTTCATTCATCCCTCATATCAGTAAACGGAAAATCGATGAGTTAAAGCTATCTAGATCGGCGTCTCAGCGGGGGTACATCAGGAACCTGGTAACGAGGAGGTCCGAACATTCGATTCATTAAGAACGTGATCAAAGTAAATACAGCATAGACAACAAAGCTGACTGCTGCTGTGAGAGCCAATTTAGCCAGAATGAGTTGATCGCTGATGAATATTCCCACTTTGGATAAGTAAAAGGTCAGCTTTGGTTGGTTTCCTAAGAACAATTCTGAAGGGATCATGAACCAACCATATTGATTGTTCAGATCCAGGATGACCGATGAAGCCAAGAAGGATAAGACGGGAATAAAAACCATCAGGATCAGCCCGATTCCGCGCCAAACGGGATGGACTTGCTGTTCCTGATTAGCCGGACTGCGTTTATCGAAATAATTATTTTTGTTCATTTGACCGCCTCACTTGCTTTCTCTATGGCGTTAATAATATTGTAGTACCCGGTACACCTGCACAAGTTCCCGGTAATCGATTCCTTGATCTGACTGCGGGTTGGGTGGTCGACCTCCTCAAGCAGTTTAACCGCAGACATCACAAAGCCGGGTGTGCAGTATCCACATTGTACAGCGCCTTCATCGATAAATGCCTGTTGAACGGGATGCAATCTCTCGGGAGTGCTCAATCCTTCAATAGTGACAATATCAGCACCATGTGCTCTTCCCGCTGGAACCAGGCAAGCCATTACAGCTTCACCGTCCAGGAAAACAGTGCAGGCACCACATTCGCCTTCTGCACAACCTTCTTTGACCCCAACCATGCCCGCCTCTTCACGTAGAAAGCGCAGGAGGGTTTTTTCGGATCCTGTTTCGAATTCATGAACCTGACCATTGATTCGGGTGCGGATCTTATCCTGAGGATAATTGAATGCCTTCCCTGCGGAAAAATCTTTATATTTTGGTTCGCTGATCAACAAGACCGGATTTTCAGGTAGCTCTTTCCCTGCCTCCCCGTCGATCAACGATTTCAAAGCCCTCAGGAACATGACCTTCACCATCTCAGCACGATAATCTGCTCCACTGCGGATATCATCGATCGGTTTAGCTGATTTCTTTACCAGGATCCCAACTTCACTTTTCAATAAATCAAGATCAAAATTCCTGCCAACCAGAAATTCTTCTGCTTCCTTTGCGTGGACGATGGTCGGAGCAACGGCGCCAAGTGTGATACTTGCCTTTGAAATCGCTTCTTGTGAAACATCCAAAACGATAGCGAGGTTGATCAAAGAGATGGCCTGTGCGTTGCGTAAAGCGAATTTCGTGAAGGTGCCGAATTGATTATCTTTTAAGCCATCGAAATTGATCTCAAGAAGCAACTCATCCTTTTCCATGACCGTCTTACGTACACCAGTATAAAATTCGCTCAGAGGGACTTCCCGTTTTCCACGTTTAGAAATCAACATGACATTTGCATTCAAAGCCATGAGAGGGGTGATAGTATCATTGGCCGGAGAGGCGGTGACCAGATTCCCGGCGATTGTCCCACGATTCCGGATCTGAGGAGAACCAACCTGCCAGGCAGCCTGTGCCAGAGGGAGCGCTGAACGGTATAAAAGTTTAGAGCCGGCTACAAGATTATGGGTGACATTTGCTCCCAGATGGATCTTTCCACCTTTATCTATGGAAATTTGATCCAATCCGGGTAATCGGGAGATATCGATCAATGATTCAACGCCTTTTCGTGCACCACGTTCCAGTTCCAGAATGATATCGGTGCATCCGGAAACTATCCGCGCAGAACCATTTGAAGAAGCTAACAGGTCAAGCGCTTCTTCAATCGATCCGGGAATGATGAACTTCTGCCACATAATGCCTCCCAGGTTATTCTTATTGTTTCATGGTCATACGCTGACCAGATGCGCCATTTCGGAGCATAAGAATTTCGGCCAGAATACTCACAGCGATTTCTTCAGGCGTTTCCGCTTTTAATTCGATACCAATCGGCGAGATCACTTTCTGCAATTTTTCCTCGCTGATCCCCGCAGAAACCAGATTCTTCCGTGTTGCCAACCATCTGCGCTTGGAGCCGATGATACCCAGATAGGCTGCATTCGTTTCCATCAGGGCAGGCATGCCGGGTGTATCAATGGCGACGCCTCTGGTGGTGAGTACGAGATATGTTTGCGAGTTGACCTTGATTTTTTCAGGAATCTCAGCCATCTTACAGACTACATAATCATCCGCTTCAGGAACAGCGGCTGCATTACAAAATTCAGGTCGATCATCGGAAACAACGGTCTTAAATCCGAGCCATTTACCGAGGTGTACAACCGCCCGGCCAACGTGACCTCCACCGATTACCACCAGTACTGGATTAGGAAGGATCGGTTCCACATAAACCTCCAACTGTCCACCGCAAATTCCAGGGTCGCCCTCCGCAGGACTGACCAATTTATAACTCAATATTCGGGGCTTTCCATCCAGAATAACTTCTTTTGCTCCCTGGATAACACGGTTCTCTGTTTCTCCTCCACCTACAGAGCCGAATAGTGTCCCATCTTCACGGACAAGCATCTTACTACCGATATGGCGTGGAACTGCTCCATGGCTTTCAATGATCGTACACAATGCCGCGGCCATCCCTATTTTTTGTACATCAAGGATTGCCTCATAGATGTTCATATCATTCCTCAAGCAAACCCAACACCACCGGTAACAATTGCTTCTTCCGTGATACTACACCTTCTGCCAGTCGAGTGCCATCCGGTTGTGGAACATAAGGCAAACCATCCAGCACCGGTGGAGCACCAGAAAGGAGTAATCGGCTTGATCCGCGGACTACATCTGTTACCATCAAGCATGCTAAAGTCCAATCCCCTTTTGTTTCTCAACTCTAACAGTGCATTGGATAATGATTCACGATGTTCATTGATTTGCATCAGATCGCTCACTTCGGCTTGCGCAATGGCAAATTGGTATCCGCCGGATTGATAGACCTTCATATCGTTTGTGACGATCTCTTCAGGCGACCGTGTGGATAAGCCAGCACCGGCAACCAGGACTTTTTGGCCAAAAGATGCTATTGTTTCCCCATCCAATGCGCTGCCGCTCTTGAATGCCCATCTGGATAATCTTTCGGCAGCCTGTTCATCACGTTCAGTCGTCGTAGGAGACGTCAATATCAGCGTATCTGATAACAAACCAGCCAGTAATAATCCGGCCAGGTTCGGTGGCATCCGCAACCCTGCTTCCTCGATCTTCTCGGAGACCAAAGTGCTGGTAGAGCCGACCACATCCACCGTAAACCGAATCGGAATATGGGTGGATGGATTCCCCAGACGGTGATGATCCAAAATCTCGATCAGTTCAGCGTCTTCCAGATTTCCCAATGCCTGATGGGCTTCATTATGATCCACCAGGATAATCTTAAACCGGGGCGGGTTCAGCAGATCGCGTTGACGGCATACCCCTAGATATTTTCCTTTTTCATCAACAACCCAAAAGTCATCACCCTCTTCGCGAAGGATACGGTTTAAAGAATCCCTGATGCGACTGTTTGCCTGAAAGATCGGCACTTTCAAATCCGCAGCTTCTTTACAGGGGATTTCCATCAACTCGCTGATTTTAATTTCCTGCCTGCGTGGATTGACACCGAGTTCCCTGGATAGAAATTCAAACAAGGATCGTGAGGTTAATAATCCGTATGGTGTACCATCTTCATTCAGAATCGGTGCAGCTCCGGTTGAACGATTGGCAATAGCCCACGCATCCCGTAAAGGTTGTTCAGGGGAGGCAGAATCCAAACGACGCATCACGGCTGAAAACCGGGGAGACGCATCGGTCAGTAACAACGGAGGATCTATTCCAAGGTATTTTAGGACCCATGAAGTTTGCGGATTGACCGCCCCTGCCCGGGCGGCTGTTATTTCCACGCCATCACGTTCTCTCAGACACCAGGCATAACCAACTGCTGCTGCTATGGAATCCGTATCCGGGTTTACATGACCGATGACATACACACTGTTAACATTCATACTGGGTTCTCTATCATTTCTGTTTTATTGCTCTCCATACCCGCTCAGGGTGAGCAGGGATCTCGGTCAAAGAAGCTCCACAGGCATCCAGGATGGCGTTTCCCACGGCTGGAGCTACACCATCCAATGGAATTTCAGCGACTGCTTTGACGCCAAAAGGATGGGAAGGTTCAAAGGTCTCAATAAAGAGTGTGGAAAGTTCAGGCATTTCATCAGATCTGAAGATATGATACGAATTAAAATCCAGTTCTTTCGCCACTCCTTTTTCGTTATATGTCATTTCTTCACAAACCGCGTAACCCAATGCCTGGGTCATTCCACCTTCAATCTGCCCGGATGCCGTGATCGGATTGATGATAATGCCCGAATCCACAGCCATGACCAGCTTTTCGACCCTGACTTCTCCAGTTTGAGTGTCCACCAGTACTTCGGCGAATTGAGCAGCGAATGGAGGTGGCGACACAGGGGAAACATAGGACGCCACTCCCATGATCTGTTCCTGATTTTCGTGGTGTAACGCATTCAATGCTATCTTTTCCATCGATACAGATCGGCCATCCGGAGCAACCGCAAACCGGTTTTTCAGATGGATATCGTTTGATGTCAACGCTGTATTTGATCCTTGAGAATTCAGCATGTTTGCTGCGCGTATTTTGATCCGTTCAGCCACCTTCTGTGCAGCTTGAACCACGGCAGTACCCGAGATATAAGTTGTGCTCGACGCGTAGGCGCCTTTATCAAAGGGGGTGAAATCGGTATCCGAAGAATAAACGATCAGATCTTCAACTGGTACACCAAGGACTTCAGCAGCCATTTGACCGAGAACGGTATCCGATCCGGTCCCCAGATCGGTAGCACCGACCAGAACATTGAAAGATCCATCATCGTTCATTTTGATGGATGCTCCACCCATATCCAGATACGGGATTGCGGTTCCTTGCATCACTGTCGCGATGCCTATTCCCTTGCGCAGATGAGGTTTCCCCGGGACTTCGTGCCAGGCTTCGTTTCTATATTTCGAATCCCAGCCGATCACTGCTTTTCCCTGACGGACACACTCCTCCAACCCTACAGTGTGGACCACTTCAGGTCTGGGTTCACGCCCTTCACTCCAGCTTTTGCTGAAGGGATGCAGTTCTCCGGGTCGGATGGTATTCTTCAACCGAAAATCGATTGAATCCATTCCCAATTCACGGGCAATTTTCTCCATGTGTCGCTCAACCGGCCAGTAGCCCTGGGGAACTCCGTACCCACGGAATGCTCCGGAAGGCGGCAGATTGGTGTAAACCACATCCGCATAGAAACGGATATTGGGATCCTGACGGTACTTGCCATCACCCACATACAATGCCATCGCTTTGTGTCCGGTATTTCCAGTCACAGTCAGCGCGTGGCAGCCGTACGCTCCAGTATCCGATAAGGCGTACATTTCATTAGCAGTGATGGTGCCATCCTTTTTGACACCAGTTTTCATGTGAACACGCATGGGATGACGTGAACGTGAAGCAGTGAATTCCTCTTCACGGGTGTACTCATAGATCACCGGTCTGCGGGTGGCAATGGTCAGGTGTGCGGCTACATCTTCAATCAGAATTTCCTGCTTTCCACCAAATCCGCCACCAATGCGTGGTTTGATCACCCGAATGCGTTTGACCGGCAATTTTAGGACAGGGGCAAGAATTCTTCTCACATGGAACGGCACCTGGGTACTGGTACGGATGACCAGGCGGTCATCTTCATCCCAGTAGGTCATGACCACATGCGGTTCGATGTGAGCTTGCTGCACTTTGGGAACATCATAATCACCTTCGAAAATAAGATCAGCCTCTGAGAACCCCTTATCGGGGTCGCCTACATTGATGCGGATCTCGGCTGCGAGGTTCTTGTCAGGATCGGAGTCCGCAAAATTTACGTATTCTTTTTCGTCATGAATTTTTACTGAGTCCGTTTTCATCGAATTGCGGCTATCCAGTATTGCTGGCAGTTCTTTGTATTCAACCTTGATCAAGGATAATGCTTTTTCAGCGATATCTTCGGTTTCAGCAGCGACGAATGCCACCCGGTCACCAACAAAGCGGACTTTATGATCCAGTGAGAATGCATCCAAAGGTCCTGGCAAGGGATCTGATTGACCGGCTGTGGAATAGACCACCCGGGGAATATCCTGCCAGGTCAGCACAGCTGCGACGCCGGGCAAAGCTTTCGCTGCAGAAGTGTCAATAGAGACGATCTCTGCATGGGCAAACGGTGAATGCAATACCTTAGCGTGTAATAATCCACGCATTTCAATATCCGCAGCATATGCCGGTTTTCCTTGAACCAGTTTTACCGCATCGACTTTCTTTTCTGGTTTACCGACAGAATCAAATTGTTTGGATTGCGTGGTGGTAAATACCTGTGGTAATACACTTGTAGCAGTTCGTAGATTTTCCTTGGGAACATCTTCGCCGTTGAGGGTTTCCTCTCCGTTATTTGGAAGGATAAAAGTTATAGTTTGATCATCCAAAGACTCAACAGATTCGCCTCTGATCAGGGCAGCCGCTCGTTGAACTGCCTGAACCGGTTTTAGATAACCTGTACACCGGCAAAGAACTCCCGGATAGTGCATCCCGTATCTCTTCTTCTGTGGGTGTTTTATTTTTCTCCAATAAAGCTGTTGCTGCCAACACCTGAGCAGGTGTGCAATATCCGCATTGAACAGCGCCGGTATCGATAAAAGCCTGTTGAATTGTGGAAAGTCCTTCAGTTTTCTTCCAGCCCTGTTCAGCGTGTTCGCCCAATCCTTCGATCGTCCGAATGGAATGTCCTTCGGCCTGTGCTGCCAGGATCAGACAGCTATTGACTGGTTTACCATCCATCAATACGGCACATGCACCGCACTCCCCGTGATCGCAGCCATGTTTGACGCCTACCAATCCATTTTCGCGTAAGACCTGAAGCAAAGTAGTACCGGCTTCAACACTGAAGGAATAGGTTTTATTATTGATATTCAGAAGTATGTTCATCACCGCCTCATCCTTGCAGTTTCATAAAGCAGCGATCAGTCAGGATCGGAGCCATTTGGAACATGTATTCATCCACACCAGAGAACAAATTCTTTGCGGCAATCGCAGCTCCGGAAGCGGATGTTCCATCCATCGCCAACCGTGGAAAACTGCTCTTATCGCCCACTACTACTCTCGTCCGTCCGGATGACCATTGAGCCACACAAACCACCAGGTCTGCTTCATCTGAAGGAGTCCTGCTGATCTTTTCCCAAGCCAGGTTGACCTGCCTCGAAAATCCCACGGATGTGATCAGTTTTCCACTTATTCTTTGCTTACGAAGTGGTAAAAAATCGCCGACATATTCGGTGGTTGGATGACCACCAAATGTGATCTCAGCGTGCAATCCGGAAAGAACTGTCAGCAGAACTGAATTGCCATTCCCTGCCGCGATGGTGCCACCAACCGTTGCCATTTGACGCAAATTGAAAGACGCATCAGCTTTGGCAGCAGAACGTACCGATTCATTCAAATCGGCCGATTCCACCAGCTGTTGAAGAGTGACCATAGCACCCATTGTGATCTTATCTTGTTCCGCTAGAATGTGGTTCAAGGATAGGTCTTGCAGATCAACAACATCGAACTGCTCGTTGGATCTTTGATTGACGATCGTTCCACCCGCCAAAGGACGGGTCAATGGAGAACTTCGTCCAAGCAGGACAAGGGCTGCATCAAGGCTAGAAGGGCGATGATATTCCAGGATCATTTTTACTCCCCATCTGGATAGACTTTCCAACCGGTTCCAACAGATTCTCCGGCTGGTTTTAATGCTGCTGGCAGATTGGCAACAATGATCTCTCCTTGAGCCAGAATTTCACCATCCGCGTTGAGGATGGTTCCTTCAGCCCTGGCGATTCTGCCATTATCTGAAACTGCCTTTCCCCTCAAGGTTAAAGGGATTCCGGTTGGGACAGGTTTTCGATAACGTATTTTTAATTCTGCGGTGACCATAAATCGGTCAATACCTCCACCCATGAATACCCTGCCCATCACTTCATCCATCATGGATGCGATGATGCCACCATGAACCACCCCCGGATATCCCTGGAAGCGGTCAGGTACAGTATAAGTTGCTTCGACGGTACCGGGTTCCAAATCATAGAATTTCATCCGGAGCCCGGTGTGATTATCGACTCCGCACACAAAACAATGTTGTGATTGCGCTTGTTTACTTGACACTTAACCTCTAATCCTGTGCAAAAGTGTCCACCAGCAACTTTACATCCCCACCCACCGGATAAAGGATCGGGCAGGTACAGCCATTCTTGCGGTATTCATTGACTTTTGTTCGTGCTTCTTCCGGAGTACCAGAAGCGGTAATGCGCAGGATCAATTCTTCTGGAACCAGGTGTTTGGCTTTGTTAATCTGTTCCTTGGTCGCCGGCCAACCGAGAATGGATTGGATCTTATCCACAACATCCTGGGAGACACCTGAAGCTTTTGCAATATGTGGTTGTTGTGCCAGATACTGGGTCAATAAGACCCTGGAGTATTCAATCGCTTGATCATGGTCTTTATCCACTGAACAAACCACCAACTGTGGTCGATCGATATCTTCCAGTTTCCTTCCGGCTTTCTTTGCGCCTTTGTCCAACAATTCGAGAGCTTTATGGTTGTACTCGGGTGGAACACAATAATTTAAAACCGCGCCGTCTGCAATCTCGCCGGTCATTTCCATCATTTGGTCGCCGGTTGCACCGATCATTATCGGTACATTTCGAGGTTCGCGTCGTCCATGTACTACATCCAATTCGATCCCATCTACATGGACAAATTCACCATGAAAGGTAACCCGTTCCATGTTTAATAACCGTCTCATGGTTTGGATGGTTTCTTTCATAGCCAGAAGTGGTTTCGTACGATTGATTCCAACATTTTTCGCCAACGGATCCCACCAAGCGCCAATTCCGCATATGATCCGGTCTGGAGCGAGATCATCCAATGTGAGGAAGGTCGCAGCGAGTAAGCCAATATTTCTGGTCCAGTTGTTGATCACACCGGATCCGACTTTCAACTTCTTTGTTACAGCTGCATAAGCTGCCATGGGGACGATCGCATCACGGACAAGCCGGCTTTCAGCCTGCCAGACAGCTTCAAATCCTCGTTTTTCTGCATACTGAACAAAATCCAGTCCATCCCGTAGATCATGGGCATCCTGTAAGTAGAGCGCAACCCGTTCTTTCATCGCTTCCTCCTTGGATAATTAAATATTGGATAATGGTGCTGAAATTTCATCTTTTTCGATCATTTTGAGAATTTCCAGATCTTCAGGAAGATCCAGATCTAATCCTAACGAAGGTATTTCCAATACTTCCAACCTTGCACTTGTCTTCTCGATCCGTTCGCAATGCTTCATAAACGATCCAGGTCCATATGCAAAATCAATGATCCCTGCCGGAGATTGATACATTGCATTGGTCCCATTCTTATGTCTATCCGGGACAATGGTCACCACAGGCGGGTGATTGGAACAAAGCAATATTTGGGTGATATCTTCTGGTTTAAGCAAAGGGAGATCAGCGGGAAGGATCAACACTCCACTGGCTGAATACATCTTTGCGACAGCAGCAGCCCGTCGTAATGCTGTATTGAGGTGTGGAGCACCATCTTCCTGTACAGTCTTAGCACCCATCTCCCGTGCTATTGTCAATGCAGAGGGGTCGCGACTGATAACCAGCGTTTGATGGATCTCCGGAACAATACTCAACACTTCCAGTGTATGAACCAGCATGTCTGTATTTAACTTCGCTCGTTCTTCTTCGTTCAATACCCCGGATAACCGGGATTTTCCCCGTCGCAATGGTTTGACCGGAACGATAGCCCAAATACTCATGGTTACCTGATCCCCGAAATAAGTGATTTGCCAAGGTTGATCACTTCATTTGCCAGACCGATACGTTCTGGTAATCCTGTCATCAACGATTGTGCTTCCTTACAGATTATACCTTTCTCGCTGATCAGAGTCACTTGCTCCGTATCATGCTCATCCACTATCAAACCATTCAAGTTTATCGTCTGTAGATAATAATCTGCCACCCAGGTTGCATTTGGGATTGTTCCGTATAGCTCAAAGATCATTTTAGCCAGTGGTCCTTTGACCGCCTTGTTGCCAATGATTGGTGAAACTGCAACCTTGGGTATGCGGTGAATAGTATCCAACAATCCCGGGACGGCCAGGATCGGGTCGATGCTCACCAGCGGATTGGATGGGCAAATCACGATCAGATCAGCACTTTCGCAGGCTTCGATAGCACCCGTGGCTGGAACTGCGCGTTCGGCGCCATTAAACCTGATCTGCCTCACAACCGGCTGCCAGCTCTTCTTGACAAAATAATCCTGGAAATCCAACCAATTTCCACTTTCATCCATGATCTGCGTGGACACGGGATCATCGGTCATCGGGAGGATTTTATGCTTTATTTTCCATGCCCGGCAAAAATCAAGAGTGATCACCGAAAGGGGATTTCCTTGTTTAAGAAGCTGGGTACGGGTAAGATGGGTTGCCAGATCAAGATCCCCAACCCGGAACCAATCCGGTTGTCCGAGGACTTTTAGAGCAGATAAAGCAGCCCAGGTTTCACCAGACCTACCCCATCCTGTCTCGGGATTAACAAATCCGGCAAGGGTGTAACAAACTGTATCGATATCCGGGCAAATCTTCATACCCAAATGGGTAAAGTCATCTCCGGTATTAACAATGATCGTGAGTTCTTCGGGTGACAGGATTTCGGCAAGACCCTGAGCCAGTTTTGCTCCACCCACACCACCAGCTAGGGCAACAACCTTCATGAAGATTGACCTCGAAATGGAATCTCACAGATGGTATTCACCCCATCTTCGTCCGGGCAAAATAATCCGAAATTATCCACCATAAAAGTAAAACTGTTGGTTTTTCTCATTAAGAATTGAACCACCTTGCCACTCTGCGAAATATCTGTATCGTTTAGCGCAAGAGAGATATGCGGCATCCACCGATGGGGCTGGTAAAAAACCACCTCATTTTCACAAACACTGACAGCTATCTGATAAACCAGTTCATACAGTTTTCTTAATTCAGCGGACACTATCACGGGAATATAGATCACGGGCTGCTCACCCGGGAATAGTCCAATCCCAACCGCCCTAGCTTCAAATGAAATAGTGTGGTCAGCCAATCCGGTCAATCTGCTTTTTGTCAACTGATATGGATATCCATCAGCAACGTGCCATGAAAAATGAGGGGCCAATGAATTTTGCACAAAGCTGTAGCCGAATTTTGTCTCAAGCTCCCGCCAGGTTTCATGGATCTCATTACCAGCAGCGTTCTTTATAACGGTTACGATTCCCTGTTTCATATTTTCCTAGCGGAAGAGGTCCTGGTCTTTTTCGCGGATCAATTCGGGTAATGAGCCATCCCGCAACGGGTAAGGAAATCCGCGGACGTGAATGATCGGACTACCTTCCGCTGCCTGCCCCATCATTAATGATGCGCCAGCAGCGAGTTCATCAGCTGCACCAACCTGTGTAATTCGTAAATGATATCCAAATAGATCGGGTTGTCCACGAAGATCCATGACACCGGGCAAGCCAGATAATCCGATGGCCATACCTACAGTACCAACGCGCCAGGCTCGGCCATGCGAATCAATGATCAGTATTCCCAGTTTTTTGCCACATTCCGCTTCCAACTCTTCCCTGATCATCATTGCTGATTTATCCGAATTAACCGGCAGCAGGAGTACCCAATCCTCCTGGTTCCCCCATGGACCACGTACATTCGAATGATCGATCCCAGCATTGGCGCAGATGAATCCACACTTATGCTCAACAATCAGCGTGTTCCAGCCTGTCCGCAGGACTTCATTGCTTTCCTGCAATACCAATTCAACAAATCTGGCATCTTTCCCGGTAACTACGCTGAGTTCAACCGCCTGAGAACTTGGATTAACCGTAGTGAGGTTCACCAACCTGCCTTCCGATTTGGAAACGATCTTCTGGGCGATTACAATAATATCGCCATCTTCAAGTTGGATCAGGCAATTCCTTAAACCAGTTTGCACCAATTTGGAGATCGAATCTCCAGGAGACACCAGCGGTATTCCAGGAAGGGATGTAAATGTTAGCGGCATAGGTTCCTGGTTGTTTCTAGTCCGGGCGGGGTATACCGGTAATCTGAATACCGGCAGAAGTCGAACTGAATTGTTTGTTCAATCCAATCAAAACCGAAGTCAGACCTTCAAGGACAACCGAGTTTTCAATCGGTCCCGCATCCCATCCCACCATTCCGGCGTCAGCAACCAACTTTAATACAATTCCTCTGGACTCTTTATCGGTTCCTGCAACCAGAACATCACAGGTGATCTCTTCATCGTTAAGCAGGTGCTCATAAGAAATATTTTGGAACGCAGAACATACTTTGCTGCCTTCACCCAAAACTTCCAATGCTTCCTGTGCAGCGGATCCTGCCGGCGGCATTTGCACCTTTGTTACCTTTGGTGGCACAAGCGGCACGGTCACATCAATCAGGATCTTGCCGATCAATACATCCTTTAATCCGTTCAATGTGTCTTTATGGGCTGAAAAGGGGACAGTTAATACCACCAGATCCGCCAATTTTGCTGCATCATGGTTTAGCAGTCCTCTAACTATAGCTTTACCCTGTAATTTCTCATTCAATTCAGATGCAGCAGCTTCAGCTTTTTCCACAGCACGTGAGCCAATGATGATGTTATAACCTGCCAATGCCCAACGATATGCCAGTCCTTTACCTTCTTTTCCGGTTCCTCCGGCTACAGCAATCGTCTTTATCGGTTGGATTGTGCTTGATGTACCTTCTAACATGATACTTCTCCCCGTACTTAATTGAATTGTGCCTGATATCTTTTCCAAGCTTTAGCAGAATATTCCCGACCTTTGGACGCAATCTCTTCTTCATCCATTGTGGTCAGTTTTCGATCCTTCATCAACACCTTCCCGCCTGCAATTGTTGTGGTGATCATACTTTCGTGGAACCCGAACAGAATATGCCAGGGCAAATTTCCAGCGGTCAGTTCGGTGTACGGCTGATAATCGACAAATATCAGGTCGGCATACGCGCCTGGTTGAATGATCCCCAATGGAGCGCCTGGCCAAAAAACTTTAGCCAGTGCAGCATTGTTATATACCGCCATCTGGGTCACATCATATCCACCCATCCGGCGCGGATCGCGATTCCACAGTTTATGTACCAGGTAGGCGGTTTTCCATTCTTCCCACATGGCGTTCGAAAATCCGTCATTGCCAAGTCCTACTTTCACTCCAGCCCGCATGAAGGATTCCACATTCCCGAGACCTACTCCATTATTCATATTCGAACGCGGTTGATGTGTCACCCATGTTCCGGTTTCTACCAGCAATTGGACTTCATGCGCATCGATATGAACGGCATGCACCGCAATGGATTTTGGACCCAAGAGACCGAACTTGTCCAGTCTATCGATCACTCGAGTCCCGGATTTTTGGAGACTATCATACTCATCCACTTCATGTTCAGCGGTATGAACATGGAATCCGGTCCAGGCTGGTGCAGCTTTTTTGCTTGCTTCCAGAGTCTTATCCGATAATGTCAGGCTGGCGTGTAATCCAAAGGACGCACCTAGAAGCGGATTTGGATTGGCTTTTAACTTCTTAATAAATCTGACGTTTTCCTCGATACCTGCCTTTGCCCCCGCTTCCCCGTTTCTGTCGGTCACTTCATAACATAACGATGAGCGGACTCCACTTTCGACGACGGCATCCGCGATCTGATCAAGAGATCCTTCAATTGCATTCGGTGAAGCATGGTGATCGATGAGTGTGGTAGTTCCATGGCGGATCGCATTCACCAGGCATACCTGCGCCGAAATCTTCACATCCTCCAATGAGAGCGCTTTGTCCAAAGGCCACCAGAGTTTTTCCAGGATTTCAGGGAAATCCTTCGCGGCTGATCCAGGGATCGCCATCCCTCGGGCGTAGGCGCCATAATAATGGGTATGTCCACAGATGTTCCCGGGCATGACATACTTACCACCCGCATCCAATACCTCTTCGGTTGGGTATTTTTGTTTGAGCTTCGCGCTCATATCCATATCTGTGATCTTATCACCCTCTATACGCAATCCCCAACCTTCGAGGATGCGATTCTCTTTTTCCCAGGTGATCAATTTCGCGTTCACAATCAGCATATTCAACTCCTCGTTTTAATCAAAAACGGATGGTAATTCAGGTGATTTCGCGTGCAAATATGCGGTTTCGATATATTTTTGTTGAGTACGGAATATAGAAAGATCAGGTAATTCCGTTTTTTTGTAAAACTTCACTTCAGGGGTTTCATAACTTGTTTTGAGTTCTCCACCCAGTTCCCTACAAAGGAATAGTAATTTGTATGAATGGAACACATTCACCGGCTCACGGTCATGGTTTGCTTCGTAGACGGCAATTAGTTTTTCTGCATGTACATCAAGACCGGTTTCTTCTTTCACTTCCCGTTCCACCATTTTGGACGGCGGCTCATTGACATCTGCCCATCCTCCAGGCAGCGACCACATCCCATCAGTGACCTCTTTTACCAGCAGAACATCTTCCCCGCGAAAAATCGCTCCACGAACATCCACTTTTGGTGTGATATAACCTGGCTGAGCGGATAACGCAACCCGGATCTTTTCCGGATCCACGTCAGAGTATTCCTTCATGAACAATTCAGACAATTCCAGCAGATGTTGAAATCTGTCCCGATCAAATTCGTTCTGGGTATAGTAAAGACCGGTCTGCCCAATTTGGTGCAGTTCGCGCGCCCATCTCAACCAGGCCGGTACTTCTCCATTCGAAGGCATTGATTTAGGCTCCAACAGCAAATTTCTCTCTGTGAATAAATCTTGCGACTAATTCCTGGTCCACCGGTAAACTGTCCACACGGTAACCTGTTGCATTGTATATCGCATTTGTGATGGCTGGTGTGGTTGGGATACTGACGATCTCGCCAACACCTTTTGCTCCGAATGGACCTGCAGCCACGGGGTGCTCCACAATAAACGAAATAACCTCTGGGGTATGAACGATGGAAGGTACGCGATACCGTGCCATTCTATCTGTAACCACCTTGCCGTTTTTCGTCAGGAAAGCTTCGGTGAGCGCATTGCCCAGTCCCATTACTGCTCCGCCTTCCACTTGAACAGCCAATCCAAGCGGGTTGATGGCAGCTCCGACATCGTTGGCAGCGATGATGGTGATCACTTTGACTTCGCCTGTTTCCGTATCCACTTCGACTTCCACAGCCTGCGCTGCAAATGAGAATGCGAAATGCATGTCTCCACCCTGTCCGAGCGGCTTGGTATCTGGTGCATGGTAGATATATGTCACCATTGGAGAACGGTTTACCGCTTTGAACTCCTGGTAAATGTCTGCAAAGGTAAATGGTTTTCCGCAAATGGTTACCATTCCGCCGCCGATTTGAACTTCGTCAGGATCGCAATCATGCTTTTCGGACATGACACTTTTCACCGCATTCTTGAATGCCCTGGCAGCGTACAAACCGGCATTCCCAGAAACAAATGTTTGCCTGGAGGCGGTAGTCGGTCCACCGTCTGGGGTTTTGTCGGTATCTGATAGTAGTACATTCACCTGCTCCGCCGGAACTTCCAATTCTTCGGCAACAATTAGCCTTAGTACAGTACAAAGACCCTGTCCCAGTTCAGCGGATGAGGTACGCACTTCCAACTTTCCATTTTCGAATAGTTCAACGTCTGCACCAGATTCATCCGGGGCACCGCCTCCCAATCCGGTATTCTTGAATGCAACGGAGAATCCCCAGGCGCGTATCTTCAACGGATCACCATCCACCGGTCGCGGTTCAAAAGGATTCCCGTTTACACGTTTCTTTAATTCTGTCTCGACTTTGTCGATACACTCAAGAAGTCCGACAGATTCTTTCAACACCTGGCCGGTACCGGTGGTGCTGCCGACATGAAGTGCATTCATTTTACGCAGGGTGATCGGATCGAGGTTGAGTTTTTCAGCCAGCATATCCATGGTGCTTTCAACCGCAAACGCAGATTGAGTAACGCCAAATCCACGGAAGGCGCCGGCAGGTGGATTATTAGTGTACATGGCAAAGCAGTCTGCTTTGGCATAATCCGATTCATATGGACCAATGGAATGAGTGGTTGCTCGGGTCATCACCTTCTCGCCGAGTGACGCATAAGCACCAGTGTCTCCATACAATTCGGTCTCGACAGCAACCAAACGGCCGTCTTTTTTTGCACCGATCTTGACATGGATCTGCGTTGCATGCCGCTTTGGATGTACCAGAAGGCTTTCATGCCGATCAAACAGAATTTTAACTGGATGACCAGTTCGTTCAGTCAGTAGAGCGGCATGGATCTGACCCATGATGTCTTCTTTTCCGCCAAATCCGCCGCCGATCAACATGCCAATAATATGGACTTTCTCTTCCGGCCATCCCAGAGCTGCTGCAACCTGTTTCCGGTCAGAATATGGGATCTGTGAACCGACATACACTTCCATCCGCCCATCTTCATTGATTCTGGCGATACTGCATTCAGGTTCGATGAACGCATGGTCTGTCATGGCAGTGCGGAATGAGTGTTCGAGAATGACATCGGAGTTTGCAAATCCTTCTTGAACGTCACCTTTTCTTACTTTGATGTGCTTAAGAAGGTTTCCGGTAGGATGCAGTTGGGTGGTTTCCGGTTTATTTGCAACTACCGGATCATCGATGACGGTCTGTTCATCATATTCAACATCTATCAGTTTGAGGGCATCTACGGCGATCTCATTGGTATCAGCAGCGACGATCGCAACAGTATCTCCTACATACCGGACCCGTTCCCCAACGCCGATCATGATCGGCCAGTCGTTGACTACCAACCCATGGTTTTTTGCAAATTTAAGGTCGGCAGCGGTCATTACCGCGCGCACACCGGGGAGAGAGGCGGCTTTGCTGACATCAATCCGCTTCACGATCGCATGAGGTACATATGTCCGTTTGGCACGTCCAACCAATAATCCATCGAATACAAGGTCATCAGTGAATTTGGCTTCACCATTGACTTTTTGGATCGCCTCAGGCCGTTGAGCGGAACGTCCAACCACCTTCCTGGCATGAATACTGTTCGGGATATCCCGTGGAGTGATTGATTTTTGGTCTCCACGCATAACCGCCCCAGCTTCCTGGATGGCTTCGGTGATCGCTGAATACCCTGCACATCGGCAGAGTGTGTCTTTCAACGCTGATCTGATCTCAGCTTCGCTCGGATCCGGATTTGAAAGCAGCAATCCGTAAGAGGTCATGATCTGTCCCGGGATGCAAAATCCACATTGAACTGCGCCTTTTTCAATGAAGGCTTCTTGAAGTGGATGAAGTTGATCATCTGCTGATTTCTGAGTGACCTGGCTTGCCAATCCCTCGATGGTCAGTATTTCATGTCCGCTTGCTTTTACTGCCGGGAAAGAACAAGAAAGTATGGGACTTCCATCCATTAATACAGTACACGCGCCGCATTCCGCTTCACCGCATCCTACTTTTGTTCCGGTTAATTTCAAGCGGTATCTTAAGAGATCCGAAAGCATTTCTCCAGGTTTCTCGGTCAGTTCATATGCCTTACCATTGACTCGAATTTTAATGATCGTTTCTGTCATTTCTGCCTCCTACTTACCGTTAAATGGAGACTTTGCGCGCTCATAGGCAGCTGTGAGAACGCGTTTTAATAAAACTTCAGCCAGATGGTCTCTGTAACCGGCTGTAGCCCGCAGTGGACTGCTGCGGAAGTGAATGCAATCATGCATAGCCTGAATGGCATTTTCCATCGTTACATCATTCCATTCTTCATTGCAAAGAACAGATTCGACATCGAATGCTCTTTGTGGGACTGGTCCAGCCGGACCAATAGCCAGGCGAGATTTGGTGATCCGCTTACCCTCGACTTCCAACCAGATAGCCATATTGATCACCGGAAGCGCTACACCCTGCGGTCTCATGACTCTGGAAAAAGCGGATGCCTGCCCTATATGTATCAATGGTATGGAGAATCCGACGATCAATTCTTTACCAGTTTCCAAAGCAGTTTGCCCCGGTCCACGATATAGATCAGATAAAGGAACCGTTTTAATACCTGTAGATAACGCCACTTCTGCCATCGCATCCAATGCCAGTAACGAGATTGCCCCATCACCGGCTGGTAAAGCGTGACCAACATTACCGCCAAGTGTACCGACTGCCCTCACTTGGGGACCGCCAATCTGTCCGGTAGACTCTGCCAATGCTTGCGCATGTTGACAAACCAGAGGAGAACTGGATACGAATTTCAGCGGAATTGCTGCTCCAATGAATAAACGTTCTTGTCGGATCTCAAGCTTGTTTAACTCCGAAATCTGGGTCACATCGACCAGGGCTTCGACCGGAGGACGGTGCTCCTGCTCAATTTCAAGCAGAAGATCAGTCCCACCTGCAACAACATAGCAGGAGTTCGCGTGGGACTCTAATAATTGAAAAGCTTCAGTTAATGATTGGGGTAGGAGATAGGTATTCCAATTGTTCATGGTCTCGGTGGATGTGATCAGGCGGCACTTTTCGACGGGCTCCACAGGTCCGACGCCGTCACCTGCATTACAGGCGGCGACCACCGAATCCATTACAAAAATTGTAGCATATTATCACCATAAATACATCATTCTGAAATATTAAAACAGAAGAGGATTGAATAAATATAGCATTGTCCGGGCTATCTTTATAAATTATGCATTATCAGGGTCAAGTGAATTTGACCATGTTATTTTGTGATCGAAACCACCTTATTTAGCTTCGGACACAATTTTTCCCATCGGACTTGGCTTTATACAGCGCTAAATCTGCTCTTTGAAGTAGTTCATCCAGGACTTGATCAATGGTTTCATGGTTTAATACCGCAACACCAAAACTTGCTGTTACCTTGATCAATCCTTTTGGCGTTTCAATTTGATGCGTTTCCACCATGTGTCGTAATTTCTCAGCCACCTGAAGCGCATCATCCAAATTAGACTGAGGAAGCATGACGATAAACTCTTCCCCTCCATATCTGGCAACCATATCACTGTGACGGATATTTACTTTGAAGATTTGAGCCAGGTCCCTTAAGACGATATCTCCAATGGTGTGCCCATATCTATCATTTACCATTTTGAACCGGTCTATATCTATCATGATGCAGCAAAGATCATTGTGATACCGCAAGCTGCGACTCACTTCATTCTCAAAATGCTCAAAGAAGTATCTCCGATTGTGTATCCTGGTTAATTCATCGATGCCGACCAATTCTTTAAGTTGGTTTTGGACTACAGTGAGTTTTTTATAAAGGGTATTAACAAATGCGAGTATTCCGCCTATAACAATCATCAAAATGAGTACAACCACAATGATGATCAATATCTGGTTAGCTCGGACTTCCCGATCGAACGTGGTTGTGTCAAATTCAACACTAATCCCTCCACGGATGTCACCTACCTTGTATCCCTGATCGGCATGACAAGTAAGACAGGATTTTTCCACCTTTAGTGGAGCCATATATCGGTAAAACACTTTCCCATCTATTGTTTCCCTGGTCAAGTCTTCCGTTTTTCCCTGTTCAAATGAGAGTAGTGCTTTGCTTTCCCAATCATCCGGTTTGTTGTTTGGATTTTTTAGTTTGAGGGAAGTGATATGAAAAAAATAATCGTCGTCTTTTGCAGCTAATTCAGAGATCTCCCTGGTCATTAATGCGGGATTTTTCTTAGTATAGACTTTGCCTTCCATGGACTTGATATCGGGATTGAGCAAATAAGGATTGGATTCGATGCCTGGTTTTTTCTCAACATAAACCCCGCCATAATTTGCATTCCAGCGTCTAGTGAGGACAATATCTTTAAAATGCGCTTTTGCGCGTAAATATAATGACTCTTCCACCAGATTGGATGAACTGACCAGGATCACCAGTGACGAGATCAAGCCGGTTATGACAATGACCAGAATGATTCGCAACACAAAGCTACGCCAAATTCTAAGTTCGCCGTTTGTACCGGTAACCGCTCCAATTCCAAACATTATCTTCTTCCTGGTGATGAAATATTGATTGCATTCAGTGTATTTTTGTGATCATTCGGCATTTGCACTTGACTTTCACTATGATCTTTGTTTGTGTAATTTTCTTCTTCTATGCTGCCATGAGAGCTGCTTCGGTGTTTTTGATGATGTCATTCGTCCAATCAATGGATTTCAAATACGCTGTACGGATCACATCGGCAGGGAGACCAGCTTTCATGACCAATTCCCAATCACCCAGCTCGAGTGCCTTAACGAGAGTGATCAAAAATCCACCTTCGCCTTCATTCCTCAATAATGCGTCTTCCACCTCGGGTGAAATAGATAAGCTGCTCAGGATCTGGTCCATTGGTCGATCAAATAAAGCGTCCAGAACACTGAATAATCCAATCATAAACATCATGTTCGTATCTCTAATGCCGAGATGTTTCCCCAATAGTTCACAAAGTTTTGCCCGGGTCATGGCAATAGTCGTTAATTCGTGCGGTTTATTATCGACCGAAGACATAAGCATTAAGGTCAACCATCCACTAAGTTGAGTAATTCCAATTACTCCTACTGTTTGGCTAATCGAATTAATAGTGCTTACACGAGCATAGTATGCTGAATTAGCCAGTTTTAGGAGTTTATAACTTAATGAGACATCCCGGCTGATCACATCTTCGAGCATTTGGAAATTGCAATTTGTATTCTGAAGAATAGCAAGAGCGTGAAGGACCACCATTCTCGAGGAATCGATCCTGCTTCCACGGATCACTGCCGGTTTACTAAAGAAATATCCCTGAAAGTAATCAAAGCCAATCCTTCTGCAAAAATCATAGTCATTTTGGGTCTCTACTTTTTCTGCTAAAAGAATGATGGCGTATTCTTTGAAGTCATGAACCATCATCTGCAATTCTTCCCTTCGGACGGTGGGAAGATCAACTTTGACCACTTTTGCCAAACCAAGAAGGGGTTTAACATGATTAAATGAATTCACGTCATCCAAGGCAATGGTGTAACCCTGGCGGGAAAACTTCAGCAATGAATCCACTAATTGTTTATCTATGGTTATGTCCTCCAGCACTTCCAATACCGATCGACTGGGTGGAAGCGGAAAGGGTAATTTGCCGGTAAGAAAACTTCGGGTGCAGTTTATAAAAGCCAAACCATCTCCCACCAGGTTTTGTAATCCAATCTCGGAGAAGGTATTTAGGATCACCTGGGTTGTGGCAATGTCTCCATCGGTATCAGAGATCGAACCTGTTAGTGATCTGAACAATAATTCATAACCGACAACACTGAGCTGCCGATCAAAGATCGGTTGTCTGCCTACGAGGAAGTCTTGTCTTAATGTGGTACTTTGTTGTGGACTATACACATGATCCCCAATAAAATGATTGATAATTATTAAGGTTATTAGGTTTCGTCTATAATTCAGTAAACATTTTGTGAATATTATTGAAAATACGGAGAATGACTCATCCATTTTCTAGGTGTTTGAATTTGATCGTAATTTCAGAAGGATACTGGAGATATGAGAATAATCAGATACAGAACTAATTATCAGGCGATCCATACCGGATGGATTATGGACGATATGGTAGGAGAAATTGAAGGATCCATCTTTGGGGAATACAGACGCAAGGAAGCAACCATTCCGTTTTCGAAAGTAAAACTCCTTCCTCCGTGCACACCGTCTAAAATTGTCTGTGTTGGCCGAAACTATGCGGAACACGCTAAAGAACAAAACTCGGAAATTTCCTTAGTACCATTACTCTTTCTAAAACCACCTTCCGCATTGATAGCCCATACAGATGAGATCATCCTTCCGAGTCAATCACATCAGGTTGAGTTTGAAGGCGAGTTGGCAGTCATTATTGCCAAACAAATCACCCGGTTTTCGGATCCTCCAACCAAATCGGATATTTTTGGATACACCATTGCGAACGACGTAACCGCGCGAGATCTGCAAAGAAGTGACAACCAATGGACCAGAGCAAAGGGATTTGATACATTTTGTCCTCTAGGTCCATGGATAGATACTGACTTTGATCCGAGCGATGCATTGATCACAACCCACTTGAACGGTGTCATGCGACAAATGGCAACCACCAAGGATATGTTATTTTCCATCCCCCAATTAATCGCGTATATTTCTTCAATCATGACTCTTGAGCCTGGGGATTTGATATTAAGCGGTACCCCTGCCGGGGTTGGCGTGATCTCAAATGGGGACGGAGTAAAAGTAAGCATTGATGGTCTGGGTGATTTGTATAATCCGGTGACGTCGGTCTAACCAAAATTGGATTTTGGATATTCTTTGGTATAATTAGCGCGATTATTCACAAGAAAGTTAGAGGAGATTCTCTATGTCTGGACATTCACATTGGGCGACAATTAAACGTAAGAAGGGTGCTGCAGACGCAAAAAAAGGTGCCGTTTTTACCCGCCTGGCAAGAGAAATCTTGATGGCTGCTCGCGATGGCGGCGGCGATCCTGGGATGAACTTCCGACTGGCTCTGGCGGTTGATCGTGCACGCGCGCAGAACATGCCGAAAGACAGCATTGAACGCGCTATCAAACGCGGTACTGGTGATGCTAAAGATGGCTTAACCCTTGAGCAGCTCTATTATGAAGGGTATGCATCCCATGGTGTAGCAGTCATGATTGATTGCGTTACCGAGAACAAAAATCGAACTGTTGCTGAGATCAGACATATCCTCTCACGAAGCGGCGGAAGTATGGCCGAGGCTGGAGCAGTTGGATGGCAGTTTAAGAAAGTTGCCTACTTCTCATTCCCCGCTGAACAAAAAGATGCCGATAAACTGTTTGAAATGGCAGTGGATGCCGGTGCAGATGATGTGATCGTGGAAGAAGGTTATTGCGAAATTACCGCACCAATCGAACAGTTCAAGATCATCAGTGAAAAACTTCGAGCAGAAAAGATCACTCCAGAAGAAGCGGGACTGCGGATGATCCCAACACAGGAAATGGATCTGAAGACTGATCAGGCTGTCCAGGTCATGAAAATTGTGGAATCACTGGAAGAGCTTGATGATGTTCAAAACGTTTTCCATAACTTGAGAATAACTGAAGAGGCGATGAACGCTCTCGAAGCCGGATAATCCTATGCGCATATTGGGGATAGATCCCGGAGCCGCAATTACCGGCTACGGTCTGATTGAGCAAGATAAGCAAGATCAGTATTTCTCCATCCAATATGGTGTCATCACAACGGCTGCTGGCTTACCAGTTGAACAACGTTTACTTAAAATCTATAACGAAATTACTGAGATCATTCTTCTCCACCGACCTGAAACGGCTGCGGTGGAGAAGTTGTTTTTTCAACGCAATGTATCGTCTGCGATGGCTGTCGGCCAGGCTCGAGGAGTAATATTATTAGCCCTTGCCCAGGCGGGAATTCCATTCCAGGAGTATACACCGAATGAGGTCAAGCAAAGTGTTACCGGGTATGGATCCGCAGATAAATCGCAAATACAGGAAATGGTAAAGATGCTGCTAGGTTTGGACCAAATCCCTAAACCGGATGATGCTGCTGACGCGCTCGCCATAGCACTCTGCCATGCCACCATGAATAAGTGGAAAGAATTGGCAAAATGATGGAGTTAATCACAAGTACCTCCAATCCACGGATCAAAACGATCAAGAAACTGCTCTCAGATCGAAAAGAAAGAGAGATTTCTGCTCTATTCGTCATTGAAGGATTACGACTTGTGATCGAAGCGCTGGATAAAAAAGCAGCCGTAGAAACACTGATCATCTCACCGGAGTTGTTGAAAAGCGAAGTGGGGCAGGAACATCTGAATCAATTCCGGGAAAAGTATCCCCAAAAGATCCTGGAAGTATCCGGAGATATCTTTCGCTCCCTTTCGCATAAAGACGGACCACAAGGGATTTCCGCCGTCATTCGCCAGCAATGGTCATCTTTGGAGCAGATTGGACCCGGAAATTCCGGTGTTATTCTCGCATTGGATGAAATCGCAGACCCGGGCAATCTCGGTACGATCATCCGCACCGCAGACGCGGTCAAGGTCTCGAACATCATTCTGCTTGATCATTGTACTGATCCTTATGATCCTTCCGCGTTACGCGGCAGCATGGGAGCAGTCTTTTCAATCCCTTTGATAAAAACCACGTTTGAAAGATTTCTGAACTGGCAGAAAATGAGTGGATTACCAATATTTGGTACTTCTGACAAATCTAGTGAGGATTATCATCAGACCGCTTATCCCAGTGATCTGATCATATTGATGGGCAGTGAGCGTCAAGGATTGGACGAAAAACACCTAGAAGCCTGTTCAAAAGTCGTTTCCATTCCCATGCTCGGGAGCAGCGATTCACTTAACCTCGCAGTGGCTACAGCGGTAATGCTTTATGAGGTTCTCAACCAGCAGCGCACCAAACCTAAAAGGAGTGATCCATGATTGCATCGATCCGTGGAGAAGTTGTCGAAAAGAACCATGATAATCTGGTGCTAATGGTTGGTGGAGTTGGACTGCGAATTTTTGTTCCCGCCGCGGAATGTGATTCAGCTCAGATTGGCGAGGTCATTTACCTGCACACGCAGCTCATCGTTCGCGAAGATGCACTGACATTATTTGGCTTTCAAATGGAAGAGAGCCGCGAATTCTTCAATTTATTATTAGGAGTGAATGGGATAGGACCCAGGATCGCTTTGGCCATCCTTTCTGTTATGTCAGTGGATAGTATTCGACGGGCTGTCATTAATGAACAATCCGACCTTTTTGCCCGTGTTCCGGGAGTAGGAAAAAAGACTGCACAGAAAATATTACTCCACCTGCAGGACAAGATTAAAGATGTTTCCGGATTGGCACAGATCAGCCGTTTTTCGGAGATCGATACGGAGCTTGTTGCTGCACTTACCAGTTTGGGATACAGTATCGTTGAAAGCCAAACGGCTATACAATCACTTCCAAAAGATACCCCTGAAGACCTGCCAACCAGATTACGCCTGGCATTGCAATATTTTTCTCGCTAGATTTCTTACGATCTTGACTTGAATCAAAAGTGGCTGATGATGATCAGCCACAAGGTGGGCGGAACAGGACTTCGAACCTGCGACCTCCGCTGTGTAAAAGCGATGCTCTAACCAACTGAGCTATCCGCCCGCGTCCAGTATTTTATCACAAAATCCATCAGAACCGGGGTATGAGATTGGAGATATTTATGCAGCATGCTCTTTTATGAATCCCAGATTAGTCAAAACTGGAATACAATAATTTATCGGATCATAACACAGGGAGGAAATAGACAGGAAACATGAATATCGTGACTAAATTAAAAAACTATCCCCGGTTGGGATTGATCCTACTGGCATATATCGCATTCATTGCTCTAGGAATGCCGGATGGATTATTAGGGGTTGCCTGGCCATCCATTCGTTCCAGTTTTTCGATCCCACTGGACGCACTTGGTGGCCTTCTTTTCTGTTCTACAGCAGGTTACCTTCTCTCCAGCTTTTTTAGTGGTAAATTAATTTCGAATTTTGGGGTTGGTTGGGTTCTATCGATCAGTTGTGCTCTGACTGGAGCCGCTTTAATTGGCTACACACTGGTTCCTGACTGGTGGATGATGGTTGGATTGGGAACCTTTGCCGGACTTGGTGCAGGTGCCATCGATGCTGGATTGAACACCTATGTAGCTTCTCATTTTGGCGAAGGATTAATGCAATGGCTGCATGCAAGTTATGGTATCGGAATCACTTCCGGACCATTGATCATGACCCTCGCAATAAATTCTTTCCAATCCTGGAGATTCGGATATAACATCGTCAGTGGTTTCCAGATCGCTCTTGCTTTCTGCTTTGTCGCCACAATCCCTATTTGGTCAAAGGTTCCAAGTTCAACAGACAGTAATCAACCGAAACCATTTACTCACTTTAATACATCAATCATAGAGAACTCTCAGTAAGCCGAGAGTATGGTTGAGCTTGCTTCAGTTTTTTGTTTACACCGGATGTGAAGTTGCTCTAGGGACTTGGGCATATACTTTACTAACAGAATCCCGTTCCATATCACCGGAGACTGCAGGTCTACTGGCTGGTAGTTATTGGGCAATGTTCACTGTGGGACGAATCCTCGCAGGTCTCTATGCGAAGAGAATCGGCGTGAATAAACTTGTCCTAGGAAGTCAGTCAGCAGCACTAATTGGTGCCATTCTGCTTTGGTGGAATCCGAGCGAAATATCGAATCTACTTGCGGTAGGGATCATTGGATTGGCGATTGCACCAATTTTCCCTGGTCTGGTCTCCGGGACTAGCGATCGTGTTGGCATCCGGTATGCTGCAAACACAATTGGTATGCAAATGTCAGCAGCCGGGCTTGGTGCCGCCTCCATACCCACCATCATAGGTGTACTGGCACGGTCCTTTTCTTTGGAAGTGATACCTTTGTGTCTGGTATTTTTGTTTTGCGTTCAAATTGGTTTTTATTTGTTCGGTATTGGAAAACGGTCTATAGCGGCAATCTAGTCTCCGCGTTGTGCTAACCGTTCTTTTGCAAAGGCAACCAAAACCGGCAAATTATTGATCTGGTTTGCTATGGATTTGATTTCCCCTGTTTTTCCGCCATCCAGATAGTATTGAATGAGGAGTTTGCCGTTGGTAACTTCCACCTTGCGGATACCTTCCCAGCGGATCACCTTACCTTCGATCTTGATCCCATTTGCCTGGTGCATCAATACCTTGCCGAATTGCAGAAAAGCACCTTTGATATACCCGGCACGCATTTTATCCTGGATTATGGGATAAACGATATTTTCAATCTGTTGGCGAGCTTTTTCCAATTGGTTCAAATGGTGGTCCAGGACTACCTTTTTGTTATCAAGGAAAGAGAAGATGACCCTTTCTCTTTGTATGGGAAACATCAGCCACCATTTATTTATATAATCCACCTGAATACCGGTAAAATCGTCCCATAAATAGCTGCAGTTTTGTTTGCCCTGAAAAATCACCCCATATTGATGTATGTTCACTTTCTGTTTAGGGTGACTAAGGACTTTCACAATTCCGATCAGGATAAAGGCGACCCAAACGATAAGTCCCCATAAACCACGTTGAAACATTTTTATTGCAGGCAATGAGCCGTGGGAGTAGCCTTCAGTCAGAATTGCGTAGTTTAACAACCAGGCGGTGAGAACCAATCCGGTGATGGAAATCAGAATTAATGCCCACCAGGTCAACGGTACTCTCTGCTTGTACTTGGTAACCAACTCACCAAAATCACGGTCCATACGATTCTCCATAGATAATATCTGGCTATCCGTGTGGCAGATTTCTACGTAAACGAGGATAAAGCGCAATACCTTTAGAGGCGCCTTCAACTGTACAGGTAGTAGGATTATCAACAAGATAGGCCGGGATTCCCAGGGCTTTGGTTAGATACTTATCGATTCCCCGCAGCAGTGCACCGCCGCCGCATAGTGCCACACCCCGATCAATAATGTCTGATAGCAATTCCGGTGGTGTTTTCTCGAGGACATGTTTTATGCAAAGACTCACTTCTTTAAGCGATTCTTCAAGTGCTTCAACGATGTCTTCGTTTTTTACTTCCAGTGGACGAGGTAAACCGGATACCTGGTCCTGCCCCTGTATTTCCATGGAGGGTTGGTTGGATAATGGCAGAGCTGATCCGATCTTGATCTTTAACTGTTCCGCGGTCGGCTGACCGATCAGCATGCCATATTTTTTACGCAAGTAGTTGATAATCGCTTCATCCAGATGCAGACCTCCTCCGCGAAGCGTTTCAGCAGCAACGATACCATCCATAGCCAAAACGGCAGCCTGCGATGTACCTCCGCCAAGAGAGACGATCATATTTCCGGAGGGTGTGGAGATTGGCAAGTCAATTCCGATGGCTGCGGCGAGTGGCTGCCAGATCAGATAAACATCCCGGCTGCCAGCTCCCAGGCAGGCTTCGTGGACTGCCCGAAGTTCAACGCTGGTTACTCCATATGGAACGGTGATCATGACTGTAGGTTTAAATATCCGCATTGGACCGGATACTCTGTGAAGCAGATCCTTTAAAAGGTTTTCGGTCACCTCAAACTCGGCGATCACTCCATTCTTCAATGGTCGTGTGACTTCAATAGAATCCGGAACCCGGCCAAGCATATCACGAGCAGCCTTTCCCCATTCAACCATCTTTAACTCTTCAACCAGAATCGCAACAATAGTTGGTTCAGATAAAAGGATCTGTCCAGCCTCAGCGACAAGGGTATTCATCGTGCCCAGATCGATTCCGATCTCGCGTGATAAAAATGCCATGCTACTTACCTTTCGAATTTATTATACAGGAGATATACATTCCATGTGGGACAATAATCGCACAATAGGCGAGCCCACAAATCGTTACCTGATTTGACTGTTGTCATGGAAGGAATGAAAAAGACAACCGTTTGTCCGATTATCGCTTGTCTTTTTTGAATTTTTTAACTGCTTCCAAACGCAAATTTGATCGACGAAGCGCTGATTGAAGAGCCAGATAAGTATCTGTATCTTCTGGTATTGCTTTTGATAAAAGCTCTTCTGCCCGTTTGCGGGCAGCTTCAGCCCGTGAAGTATCGATCTCTTCCACGTTTTCGGCTGCATCGGCTAATACGATCACATGGTCAGGTTGAACCTCAACGATACCACCTGCTACAGTGAATACTTTTTCTTCCTGCTTGGTCCTTACCTTGATGATCCCAAATTTCAAAGTGGATAGCACCGGAGAGTGATTGGGCAGGATGCCCATTTCACCATCCGCACCGGGAACGACAATAATATCCGCAGGTCCGGAAAAAACACAGCGATCTTGTGAAGTGATATCAACTTGAATTGGCATTATTGGCCGCTTCCTGATCAGGCTTTCGCCATAAGTTCAGCTTTCTTGACTGCATCCTCAATTGTACCAACCATTAAAAACGCCTGTTCAGGCAGATCATCATGCTTGCCATCCAAAATTTCACGGAAACCACGCACAGTATCCTGAATGGAAACATAGGCACCCGGGATGCTGGTAAATTGTTCCGCGACAGCCATCGGTTGGGAGAAGAACCGTTCAATTTTCCGAGCACGTGAGACGATGACCTTATCGTCTTCGCTTAATTCATCAAAACCAAGGATGGCAATGATGTCCTGCAAGTCTTTATAACGCTGTAAAATTCTCTGGACTTCACGGGCGGTATTGTAGTGCTCTTCACCGACAATGATCGGATCCAAAATACGAGAAGTGGAAGCTAATGGATCAACAGCCGGATAGATACCTTTTTCCACGATCGAGCGTTCCAATGCGATAGTTGCATCCAGATGGGTAAATGTGGCTACAGGCGCCGGATCGGAATAATCATCCGCGGGAACATACACAGCCTGCATTGAAGTGATCGAACCGTGTTTTGTGGATGTGATGCGTTCCTGAAGTTCACCCATTTCGGTTGCCAGGGTTGGTTGATAACCAACCGCGGATGGCATACGCCCGAGCAGCGCTGACACTTCCGAGCCAGACATGGTAAACCGGAAAATGTTATCGATGAATAAAAGTACGTCCTTGCCCTGATCGCGGAAGTATTCCGCCATCGCCAGTGCAGTCAAAGCTACACGCAAACGGACACCCGGTGGCTCATTCATCTGACCGAAGACCATGACCGTATCCTTCATCACGCCGCTTTCGACCATCTCACGGTAAAGCTGTGTGCCTTCTCGAGTGCGTTCACCTACACCGGCAAATACCGAATTGCCCTGGTGAACTGTCGCAATGGAGCGAATAAGCTCCATGATGATGACTGTTTTTCCGACACCAGCGCCGCCGAAAATACCAGTTTTGCCACCCTTGGTGAATGGCGCGATCAGATCGATCACTTTCAAACCGGTTTCGAAAACTTCCACTTTAGTGGATTGGTCTTCAAATTTTGGCGCAGCACGGTGGATTGGATAACGCATTTCACTTTCTACATTACCTTTGTTATCCACAGGTCTTCCGAGTACATTGAAGATCCGACCGAGGGTATTAGGTCCAACCGGAACAGAAATTGGAGCTCCGGTTCGTTCTACAATCATGCCGCGCTGTAATCCGTCGGTTGTATCCATGGCAACGGTTCGGACCAATCCTTTACCCATATGTTTTTCAACTTCTAAAACCATGGGTACATTATTCTCTCGCGGGATTTCCAATGCTTCATAGAGTTCCGGCAAGTTTGATTCAGGGAACTCTGCATCGACTACACCGCCCAGGATTTGTATGATAGTTCCGGTTTGTTTTTCCATTAAAAATCATCCTCCAATAGCCAGGGAGTTACCCCGTTTGCTGAGTAGCTTTCGAGAGGGCTTCTGCACCCCCGGCGATATCCAACATATCATTCGTAATGCTCTGCTGGCGTGCCTTGTTGTAGTCAAGCGATAAAATATCCACCAATTCAACAGCATTATCAGTAGCATTCCTCATGGCAACCATTCTAGCAGCATGTTCGCTTGCCATTGATTCCAGGATCGCCTGATAAACCTGCAGTGCTGTGAACCTTGGAATGATCGTGTTCAATATCTCGTTTTGGTCGGGTTCATAGCTAAATGCAGCACTGGTGTGCTTTATTTCAAAATCATGGATCTGATCGTGGGTATCCACTTCAAGGGGCAGTAATTTCTTAATCTCAGGAACCTGCTTTACCATATTTACAAAATCGGTAAATGCCAGGTAAACCTCATCGTATTGGCCTTCCATGAAAGCATCTACGACCAGTCGTCCGATGGAGCTTACATCTGCAAAAGAAGGTGCTGCGGGAAGATTACTAAAATCTGCGATTACTTTCCTTCTACGGCGAAGCAGGAGGTCGCGACCTTTCTTACCTACTGCCACGTAACTAACAGTTGCGGAAAAATCGCGAAAATGTAACAGGGTTTGGCGAAGAATATTGGTGTTATATGCTCCGGATAATCCGCGGTCACTGCTGATCATAACAACCAGAACATTTTTTATAGAATCACGAGGTTTTAGCAGGGGATGAAGGGATGAATGCCCGGGTTGATCAGCGAGATGCTTGAGTATTTTCCACGCTTGCTCGGCATACGGTCTGGTCGCGGATACAGCCAAAACAGCTTTACGGACTTTACTGGCGCTGACCGCCTGTAAAGCTCTGGTAACCTGGGCGATATTCTTAACGCTCCGGATGCGGAGCCGCATTTCTCGAGCAGATGCCATAATCTAATTTCCCGGAATTCTTTATGCCTGCCAGGATGAATTGAAGATCTCTAGAGCCTGGCGTAATTTGGTGTCTGTTTCGGGTGTGATCTGTTTGCGGGTATTAATATCCTGCAAAATGTCCGGATAGGTGGATTCCAGGGAGCGTAGCATTGAACTCTCCCATGAGCGAACTTTCTCCACCGGGATATTATCAACAAAGCCATTTGTCGCGGCAAAGAGGGAGATCACCTGGTTGGCAAGCGGGAATGGTGAATACTGGGGTTGTTTTAAGATCTCCTGCAACCGTTGACCTCGATTGAGTTGGGATAAGGTGACCTTATCCAAATCGGATCCAAACTGGGCAAAAGCTGCCAACTCACGATAAGCAGCCATTTCCATTCTCAGCCGTCCTGCCACCTGTTTGATCGCTTTCGTTTGGGCAGATCCACCCACACGCGAAACTGAGATACCAACATTGATACCCGGGCGAATACCGGCATTGAATAAATTGCTTTCAAGATAGATCTGTCCGTCGGTGATGGAAATAACGTTTGTCGGAATATAGGCAGACACGTCGCCCAACAAGGTTTCAATAATGGGCAGTGCAGTCAGACTGCCACCTGTGCCTTCAATAGGCAGAATCTGATGCTTCTCTGCATCGGACATTTCTTTCAGCGCGTCCTTCGCCAATTGATTGGAGAGAGGTCCCTTGAAACATTTTGCTTTTTGTGAATCTGTATGGGAGACGGCTGGTTTTGGGTAATCCTTGGAAACGATGGCATACTGCAAAGCAGTCCGCGCAGCTCGTTCCAGCAAACGGGAATGCAGATAGAAGACATCACCCGGATATGCTTCACGACCTGGTGGACGTCGGAGAAGGAGTGAAACTTGACGATACGCCCAGGCATGTTTGCTCAGGTCATCATAAACAACCAGTGCGTCACGACCTGATTCCATGAACTCCTCACCGATGGCGCATCCTGCATACGGTGCAATATACTGCATGGCGGCAGGTTCATCCGCTGCAGCCAGAACGACAATGGTATGTTCCATCGCGCCAAATTTCTCAAGAAGAGCAATAGTTTTGGATACCTGTGCTTTTTTCTGTCCAATCGCTACGTAAATGCAGATCAGATTCTTCCCTTTTTGGTTGATGATCGTATCAATAGCAAGGGCGGACTTACCTGTCTGGCGATCGCCAATGATTAATTCACGTTGTCCACGTCCGATCGGAACCATGGCATCAATAGCTTTGATACCGGTTTGGACCGGGGTATCCACATCCTGTCGATCTATTACACCAGGTGCGATCCGTTCCATCGGACGAAATCCGCTCGAATGGATGACACCTTTCCCATCAATGGGTTCTCCAAGTGCGTTGACGACTCTTCCGATCAGTCCATCCCCTACTGGGACAGAAGCGATCCTTTCAGTACCGTGGATGAGCATTCCTTCTTTAATTGAAGAATAATCCCCCAGGATGATCACCCCAACGCTATCCTTTTCGAGGTTGAAAGCAATACCTTCAACGCCATTTTCAAATTGAACCAATTCCTGCGAGCGGATCTTGGTCAACCCGGATACTCTGGCAATACCGTCACCAGCTTCCAATACCGTACCCACTTCCATTAATGAATAAGTGGGTTTAAATGTATCAATTTTTTGTTGAATATCAGCGCTGACTTGCTTGATGAGATCGCTCATTTACCCTCCAACCAGAAAATTGTGGCTGTTTACAATCTATAAAACGCATACTTTATGATTATCGGATGATTTCTGAGAATAATGATACCTGATGCCTGATGGAATGTAAAGAAAACATTATCGTCTTACGTGCTCATCCTCTTACGTCAAATACAAATTTCATTATTCTGCCTTATAATTCAAGAACAATAAATATAAAGGATCTAATATGGATAATCGTGAAAAAGCACTGCAATATGCCATCAAAAACAAAACCCAATTTTTATCCAGCCTTGAAGAAATTTTACGAATCCCATCCGTTTCAACAGATGTCGATAAAATTGAAGATATCCGCAATGCCGCTGAGTGGTTAACCATAGAATTGGAATCCCTTGGATGTGACAATATCAGGATCTTTGAAACTCCCAAGCATCCGGTTGTTTTTGCAGAATGGATGCATGCAGGATCAGATCGGCCAACCGTATTAGTATACGGACACTATGATGTTCAACCGGCAGATCCATTGGATTTGTGGAAAACTGGTCCATTTGAACCAACCATCCGCGGAGATTATTTATTTGCCCGTGGGGCATCAGACATGAAGGGGCAGATCCTGGCAGTCTTGAAAGCCCTCGAGTCCATTAAATCAGTCGAAGCTTACCCGGTTAATCTCAAGTTCATCTTTGAAGGTGAAGAGGAAATCGGTTCCCCTAATCTGGAAGCATTCATCGCCAGCCACACCGATCTATTAAAATGCGATTTTGCGCTCAACCCAGATTCGGGCATGATCGCAGCCGATATCCCGACTATTGTCTATGCGTTGCGTGGATTATGCTATCTTGAAATCAGACTATACGGACAGACACACGATCTCCATTCAGGTCTTTACGGTGGTATCGTAGAAAATCCAGCGAATGTTCTCTGTGAATTGATCGCCGGAATGAAAGATAAAGATCACAAAGTTACCTTACCCGGCTTTTATGATAAGGTACGCCCCATATCTGCCAAAGAACGGGCTGAATTGGCCCGGCTTCCACTTGATGAGAAGTACTATCTCGAAGGATCCGGAACGAAGAAATTGGTTGGTGAAACGGGCTACTCCTGGGTCGAATTAGTCGGTGCACGACCCACCCTAGATGTAAATGGATTTTATTCCGGATTTATTGGCGAAGGATCGAAGACAGTATTGCCATGTTATGCAATGGCTAAAGTCTCTATGCGACTCGTCCCCGATCAAGACCCTGAAGAAATTCGACAATGCATGGTCAAATACATCGAAGCTCGCTTGCCGGAAACAATGCGTTATGAATTACAGGTCCATGCGGGTAATCCAGCCTCGATCACTGATCTGGAAACCAAAGGTGTCAAAGCGTTGGTTAAAGCGATGGAATCTGTCTGGGGTTTACGACCGGTTTTTAAACGGGAAGGTGGCTCAATCCCGGTTGTAGGTCACATGAAACAACTCCTCAACGCAGAATCAGTATTAACTGGATTTGGTTTACCTGATGATCAGATCCATGCGCCAAATGAGCGCCTAAACTTACCCAACTGGTATCGTGGAATAGACGCCATGATCCATTTCTTTTATAACTTGTAAAGTAGCGGTAAATTAATGAATGAGAGACTCCCCTTATACGGTGGTCAAGCCGTCATCGAAGGTGTTCTAATGCGCGGAACCAGGTATGTTGCCATGGCAATGCGCACACCGGATGGACAGATTGCCATGCACCAAGAAACTCTTGGTGGTTTATATGCAAGTAATTGGATGAAAACCCCATTCCTGCGGGGATTAGTGGGATTATGGGATGCTTTGGTTATCGGAATTCGTTTCTTAACCATCTCCGCGAACGCCCAAACCGGTGAGGATGAAAAACTGGAAGGACCTCAGTTATATTTGACTCTCGGTGCTTCTCTGCTGATCGGTGTAGGTGTATTCTTTTTAGCTCCAGCCGCATTAGGTCAATGGACTGAATCGTTATTTGGATGGAATGCTTTTACCAGTAACGTAGTTGAAGGAATTGTCCGTTTGATCCTTCTGGTTTTGTATATTTGGTTGATCGGCTTCATGCCTGATGTCCGCCGGGTGTTTGAATATCATGGTGCTGAACATAAGACCATCAACGCATTTGAATCTGGGTTCTGAGCTAACCCCTGAGAAAGTTGCGGAATACTCCCTTGAGCATCCAAGGTGCGGAACATCATTCCTGCTGACCCTGGTGATCTTCTCGATTATCATTTTTGCCATGCTTGGCCCGTTATCACCAGCACTGCGGATTTCCAGCAGGATCATACTCCTACCATTTATTGCATCGCTGGCATATGAATATAACCGGTATTCTGCCCGTCACCTGAAGAATCCGCTGATTCGCTGGTTGATCAAGCCCAATCTGGCATTACAACACCTCACCACACGCGAACCAGATCAAAAACAATTGGAAGTTGCCATCACTGCATTTAACACCATGTATGAACAGGAAAAACTTCACAATACAATAGCTGTTCCTTAATCGAAATACATGAAAACCTGGCAGCAAATTCTTCTTGGAATACTCATTGGTTCAGCTTTGACCGCTGGTTTATTCCTGGTTACCGGAACTCCACGCGGGAAACCGGTGAATTTGGTGAAAGCGGAAGAATATCAGATCAAGGTATTTCTTTCCGGTGACGTATCCAAGCCAGGATTATATGAGTTGCCTCCTGGCAGCCGGGTCAATGACCTGCTTATACTTTCTGGAGAAATTGAAAGGCAGCCAGAAATTAAAGTAAATCTGGCTCGAATCCTTACCGATGGAGAGGAAGTGAAAATCCCCTCTGCGGTTAGCTCACCGACTGGTGACCTATCCGAACCTGATTTGGTATTAATTTCCCTAAATACTGCAACTTTAGATCAATTGGATACTCTCCCTGGAATTGGTAAAACGAGAGCCCAGGCAATTCTTGACTATCGACTTCAGGTTGGGAGTTTTACCTCCCTGGATGAGTTAAGTCTCGTTCCAGGTTTATCTGCGGATCTGATTGAGGAAATCAAGCCTTACCTTACGATTGAATAATGTTAACCCAATATCATAAAGCTATCACCGAGAGTGCTCTTCATCAATACTTTTCACCTGAAGCATTGGATCAAGTGATTAATGCCAATATACGTCAGGATTTGCCACAGGGTCAGATTGGTCACCCTGAATATCATTTTGACGATAGCGAGTTCCTGCGTACCAGTAAGTATCTATTGAATCTGCATGAGATATTAATTTCCTCCATGCATGCAGATAACCCAACTGAGGCACGAATTGCTTTTGGTAAGATTACACACGCCACACAGGATTTTTATGCCCATTCTACATACATCCGCCTGTGGTCGCAGTTGGATCAAAATGACCACAGTGAAATAACCTTAACAAATATTATGCTTCCTGAATTGCTCACAAATCCCAAGCTGATCTCGGGCAGATTTTATGCACCATGGGAATGGATCACATTTTTCCCGGTCATTGGTAAGATGTTGGGGCAATTATTTCCAGCCGATTCGCATGCCAAGATCAATCTGGATTCTCCACGGTCGGGGCCCTTATTCAAACATGCATTTCAAGCTGCTGTATTTCGAACAGAATTTGAATATAATCAAATTATCAAAGATATCGCCGTTATTCATCCATCTGCGGTATCAGATTTTACAGGTCTTCAAAGAGGGTAAAAGAATGGATTTACGAACACGTCTTGAATCAGATTTAAAGGATGCGATGCGATCAGGTAATGACCTGAACAAACAGGTTATTCGGATGGTACTGGCTGCGATGAAACTGGCTGCAGCGGAAAAGAATGCAATAGCCATCGATGATACCATCATGCTAAGTATCATCCAAAAAGAAATCAAAAGCCGAAAAGAATCAATAGCAGATGCAACTAAAGCTAATCGTAAAGACCTGGTAGACGATTACCAGAAGGAAATATCCGTCCTGGAGACTTATCTTCCAAAACAACTCTCACATGATGAACTGGAGAAGATCGTCAAATCTGCTATTGCTGAAACAGGGGCAGCTCTTCCATCAGATATGGGCAAGGTAATGAAGATAGTTGTCCCTCAGATTCAAGGCAGGGCAGCTAATGACCAGGTAAGTACGCTGGTCCGCTCACTATTAACAGGTAATTGACATAATATGCTTTCTTATCCGCAGACTGTTATCCACCAAACCCCTCGTCAAAAACTTTACAAGCTGATAATTCTGCTCGGATCCGCAGTCTTTGCATTGATCATATTGAATGCTCCATTATCCATCCGGTCTGGTGCTTATCAAATCCAGGCAGGTGATGTTGCTCTTCAGGACATTCAGGCTCCAAGATCCCTCACTTATATATCGGATATCCTCACCGATCAGAAACGGAATCAGGCAATCAACGATACTCCATCGGTCTACCTTCCTGTTGATCCATCGGTGAATAAACAGCAGGTCGAGAAATTAAATGACACGCTTGAATACATTAATTCGATCCGAAATGACCAATTATCAACAACTGACCAAAAACTAACGGATATTTCGCAAACAAGTACAGTCACCTTGACAAAGGAGAGTGCTCAATCCATTTTGGGATTTTCCCAATCACGCTGGCAAGCCATTCGTCAAGAATTATTATCCCTCTTGATGAATACTCTACGCCAAACGATACGCGAAGATAACCTGCAAATAATTACAAAGAACGTAGCCTCGCAGGTGAGCAGCACATTTTCCACTGAACAGATTTCCGTAATTACTGCTCTGGTAACCCCTTTCATTCAGGCAAATAGTATATTTAGTGAGGAACTCACTCAGCGTGCAAAAGTTCAAGCTTCCCAGGAAGTTATCCCCATTGAACGGACATTTGTTACCGGTCAGCTGATCGTCCAACACGGCCAGATAGTTCATCCTGAAGATGTCGAAGCGTTGGCTGCATTCGGTTTAAACAGGATCGACCGAAGAATCAATGATTTTATTGGTTCTGCAGCCATTGTCAGTGTGTTGACACTTTTTATGGGGTTATATGGATACCGCCGTAAAGCAAGCCCTATGGACGACCTGCGAAGCCTGGTTCTGATAGCGATCGTATTCAATCTATTCTTGCTTCTTGCCCGATTTGCCATACCATATCGAGCGATCCTTCCATTTATGTTTCCGATCGCGGCTTTCGGGCTTACATTGGCCGCGGCTTTTAATCTGGAAACCGGACTGATCTTCTCGCTGGTATTAAGCCTTCTCTCTGCATATGGTTTACCCGGCAGCCTTGAAATAACAGCATACTATTCCGTAGGAAGTCTGGTCGGTATTCTGGTATTGGGTAGGGGCCGTCGAATATCCTCCTATTTTTATGCCACCCTCGGGATTACTCTATCAAATGTCGCTGTTATTATTGCCTACCGGGTAAACGATCCAGCGGTAGATCTACTGGGATTGACAACTTTGGGTGGAGCAGCATTGACAAACGGTCTGGCGTCATCGAGTCTCTCGCTAATACTTCAGTTTTTATTCGCTCAAATTCTTGGTATCACCACAGCGCTACAGCTGCTTGATATTTCCCGCCCTGATCATCCCCTGCTACAATTCCTACTACGAAACGCACCCGGAACGTACCAGCACAGCCTACAGGTATCCAATTTGGCAGAACAAGCGGCAGAAGCAATCAACGCGGACTCGTTGTTAGTCCGGGTTGGTGCACTTTACCATGATGTCGGGAAAGCTGTAAATCCACAGTATTTTATTGAGAACCAGATCAAAGGAAAAGAAAATCCGCATGATTCAGTTGAGCCAGCCATCAGTGCAGCGATCATCATCAAACACGTTCAGGATAGTATCACACTAGGGAAGAAATTCCACCTACCACCCAAGATCCAGGAATTTATGACCGAACATCATGGCGATCGGATCACCCGGTACCAGTACAACCGCGCGTTGGATACGGTAGACGGTAATAAAACAAAAATAGATGACAAACTTTACCATTATCCAGGACCAAGACCACGTTCACGCGAAACAGCATTATTAATGTTGGCTGATGGATGTGAAGCAAGAGCACGTGCTGAATTGCCAAAAGATGAAAAAGAAATCAGAGCCATTGTTACAAAAGTTATTGATTTTGCTATTTCTGAAGGCCAATTGGATAATACCCGCCTAACCTTTAATGATATTCAAAAGATCGCTGATTCGTTTACATCCACCTTGATGGGGGTTTACCATCAAAGAATTCAATACCCTGAAGCCAAAACGGAAGTAACTGATCATAGCCCCTCCATTTAGGAAAAAATGATTTATCCTCAGATTAGACCTTACTACAAAAAAAATATATCATCGAGTTCTCATTACCACCACTGCTGAACAAGTGTTAAACACCATGAACCAGAAGGGCGATGTAACTGTTGTCATAACCAGCAGTCGGGAGGTCCATCAACTCAACCTGGCATACCGGAATATGGATTGTCCAACTGATGTCCTGTCCTTCCCTCAAGGGATCGAGGATCCAGCCACAGGAGAAAAATATCTGGGTGATGTGATCATTTCCATTCAAAAAGCTTCGCAACAGGCTGAGTCAGAAGGTCACTCACTGGAAGATGAGATACGCTTATTAATTACTCATGGAATTCTTCATCTGCTTGGATATGATCATCATTCCTTCGAAGGAAGAAAAGAAATGTGGTTGCATCAACGCAGGATCCTAAAGACAATGAATGTCAACGAGCAATTATTCACTTTTCTCGAAAGTGATCAATAATGGTTGGAAAATTTATTGTCCGTAGAATTCATGCATTTCGCCATGCATTCGCCGGGTGGTGGTATGTTCTCAAAACTCAGGAAAATGCCTGGTTGCACGCTACAGCTTCACTTGCTGTCTTGTTACTTGCAAGCTGGTTAAACCTCCCTGGGAGGGATTGGGCAATCCTAATTCTTGCAATCGGGTTCGTCTGGTCTGCAGAATTTCTTAACACTGCTTTGGAAGCAGTCGTCGATCTTGCCAGTCCTGAAAGACATCCTCTGGCAAAAGTTGGCAAGGATGTAGGAGCTGCAGCGGTTTTAATTGCTGCTTTTGCATCTGTCCTGATTGGCTTGCTGATCCTTGGACCACCGTTCTATCATAAAATTTTGGCATTATTTTAAGAGGCAACCATGACAGGGAAATTCGTATTCGGTACCGTTGGAGCACCTATCTCGACTCCCAAAAAACCTGGTGGAAGTGTTGGCGCTGTGCAACAGATGGCGGCATTAAAACTGGGAGCTCTGGAGCTGGGTTGGGTGCAATCCGTGCGTGTGAGCGAAGATACCTGTGCTGCGATTAAAACTAATGCAATTGAAAATAACATTGACATATCGGTTCATGCGCCTTACTTCATCAATCTGAACGCGGATGAGGAGGAATGGCCAAAATCCCGTAAGCGTTTAATGGATGCGGCATATTACGGATATTTGGCCGGCGCGACGGATATTATCTTTCACCCAGGATCATACTTTGGCAAAACCGCAGAAGAGGTGATCGAGACAGCAATGATCAGGCTTTCTGAATGTTCACAGGAATTGCGCGAGAAGAAAATACGGGTTATTCTACGACCGGAGACGATGGGGAAATCCGCCTTGCTTGGTTCATTGGAAGATACTTTGCTGATGAGTCGGAAAACTGATGATGTAAGACCCTGCCTGGATTTTGCGCACCTACATGCCCGTCCCGGGGACGGCAGCATCAATAGCTACGCGGAGTGGAAAGAAATCATATCAAAATATGAGAATGTTTTAGGGAAAGAGTCATTATCCCACTTGCATATTCATTTAAGCGGGATCGAATATGGTCCAAAAGGCGAAAAAGAACACTTGCCCATACGGGAATCGGATTTGGATGTGGTGGGTCTATTCAATGTATTACGTGAGAATCAGTGCAGCGGAAGAATCCTTTGCGAATCTCCCATCATGGAAGACGACGCACTATATCTGCAGCAAATAATGGGATGATTTGGAGTTTATAAGTATTCTTGAAGGTTGTGCTGTACTGCATAGGCAGCGGCTTCAGCGCGATTGCTTACACCCAGTTTGGAAAGAATACTGCTGACGTAATTTCGGACTGTACCTTCACCCAGGAACAGACTTTTGGCGATTTCCCGATTAGTTCGACCTTCTGATACCAATTGCAGGACATGTTTCTCTTGTTGACTCAAGTTAACAAAAGCAGAGGCTTCTTCTTCCTTGACAGCCCGGCGGACTTCCTGGAATACCCGTTGCGTTAATAGCGGGTCAAGAAGCGCTTCGCCTCTACCAATCGTCTCCAAAGCACGAATGAGCTCTTCCCCACCAATTTGTTTGAGTACATATCCGCTGGCACCAGCACGGATGGCTGAGAACAGCATCTCATCTTCCGCGTAGGAAGTGAGCATGATCACTCTTGTATCCGGGAAACTTTTTGTGATCTCTTCACAGGCTTCAATTCCTGATGGTCCAGGTAAACGAATATCCATAACAACCACTTCAGGTCGCAAGACATTTACCTTCTCGATAGCTTCTCTGGCTGTTCCCGCTTCCCCTACTACCTCGAACTGGGGGTGGTGATCAAGAAGCGATTTCAGCCCAATCCTGACTACTTCATGATCGTCAACCAGTAAGATGCGTTGTTTACCCATCAGTATTTTCCTTTGGTCAAAGTATATCCGAGCGATGGTTCTTAAGCAAGGCTAATCGGAGATAATTTATCTTATTTCATTCAATCGATTTTGATCTGCGGAAATCGACAAAACGATATCCAACCCCGCGTTCGGTAAGGATGTATATCGGATTTGCCGGATCTTCTTCAAGTTTTTGGCGCAAATAATTGATATATAGCCTTACATAATGCGGTTCATCCCGGTATTCGTATCCCCATACTTTTGCCAGGATCTGATCATGAGTGATCACCCATCCTGCATTTTGCACTAAATGATAGAGTAAACGGTATTCTGTTGGTCGAAGTTTGACCTGTACCTGGTTTACCCAGACTTCTCTACGATCAAAATCAATTTTTAGCCGTTCGTCGACTTCAATTAACCCTTTGATACCACTACCGGTAGTTTCTGCCCTACGTAGGACAGCCTTTACCCGGCTGGATAGCTCCCGTGGACTGAATGGTTTGGTAATATAGTCATCCGCACCTAATTCAAGACCAAATACCTTATCATCTTCTTCACTTTTGGCTGTAAGCATGATCACCGGAACGGCATTAATCTCACGGATCATCTTGAGTACTTCAAATCCGTCGATATCCGGCATCATAACATCCAATAAAACCAGATCAGGAAGTTGATCACGAAGAACCTGGATAGCCTGTGCACCACGGAAAGCCTCGACCACCTGAAAACCATCATGCTCCAGGTTCAATCGTATGAACCGGACCATTCTTTCTTCATCGTCTACAACAAGGATTTTCCGATGGAAGAACTCTTCAGGCATGTTACTCTCTTACGAAGCCGATTACGTCCTCTTCCTCGCCAGTTGGTACAACTTCAACGAAGTTAATCCGCCAGAAAGGCCAAACCACAGTACTGATATTGGTATCCAGGTATGGTAAGTCTTTCCCATCACGGCGGCGGGGATTTCGTACGGTCATAGTAACATCCGTTGGTGTGGGTAGAGCTTCGACTTCACCTACCACAACATCTTCACCAACGATGTGAATGATTACCATAGGCATAGTTTTATCTCCAGGCTATCGGTGAACACTGATCTGCATCTTGATACGCCCAAGTGCAATGATATCCCCATCTTTGAGGGGATAGTTAACATTTGGAACGATTTTCTGACCGTTGATCCTAGTGCCATTGGATGAGCCTAAATCCACGATCATCACTCCGCGTTCTGTCAATCTTATGGCTGCATGCAAACGGGAAACGCCTTCAGCATATCCCTCGTAAGGAGAGAGATCAATATCTGGTAAGATTGGCTGACCGTCTGTGATCCTTCCGAGAGTGAATTCATTTTGTCCACTCAGTGGAATCACCTGACTGCTGTTAACCATCTTCAACGATAATCCAATACCACTACCTTGTTTGGTGGCTGCACTTGTTGATTTTGGAGGAGCTGCTTCATGAGCGGTAGCTTTGCTAGCTTTAGGTTCTGCTTTGGTTTCTACCAAAGGTTCGGACTCCTTGGTCGTAGAAAATACCAATTGAGCGCCGCACTCACTGCAAAATAAAGCGCCATCCATGTTTTCATGTTTACAATTTGGGCATACAATCATGTTTGCTTATTCTCCGGTCCTGGTGGTAATAACAGAGATCGTGTACCGTATTTGATCCTTTTGTCGCCTTCTTCACTAAATTTCTTATCTCTTTGGATATTGTCAGCTTCCTTAAGAACCGCGTGAGCTAGCTCTTTTTCTCCCCGTGATAATAGGTGAGTGGCAAGATATTGTAAGTGCCTGGAAGCTTTGACTGTATCCCCTTTCTCTAGTTCTTCCTGTGCTTTTTCTTGCATTCTGTACAATGTCAATTGAGATAAAGCATGCACGATTGGAGCTGGCATATTCTCATTTTCATGCGCCAATGGCGACACAAGACATGACATTCTTAATGGCATACGCACACGAGGTATCACACGTGTAGGTATCTGTAGTGTAACATATCCTTCGCCTAATGTAATCTCTTTATCGGATGAATTTACCCTATCTATACAGAATTCTAGCATAATTACCATTTTATTTTGAATCTGCAGGTTACCACCACGGATTTGGGTATCCAAAACAAGGGGGGCTGGTTCAGGGTATATTCGAAATGCATACTGTAAAGTTACCCGTGAGTTTTCATTTAGTTGCAGCGATAATTGTTCTCCGTATACCTGTTCCAGATGACGGTACTTGGCTTCGAGAAATTTGCGGAGATCCTTCGGTGCGGAGATGTACATACATACCCCACCGCTGATCCCTGCAACCTGGTCCAGGAACTTATCATTCCATTCGTCACCAATTCCCAGTCCGCTGATCCCAATCCCTTCGTCAGCAACTTCTTTTGCCAGATCTAGGCAGGCTTGCTCATCCCCATAAGTTCGTCCATCAGTAAGAAGGATGAGATGATTGAGATATGTTGGCCGACGGTTTTGACGGATTTGAGCGATCCCGGCATCCAATCCCTGGAATATCTCGGTAGCACCGCCAGTTTGTATTCTGCTGATCTTAGATTCAAGCAAGTTGATATCGCTGACCTTGGAAGGTGGTATTAATACTTCAGCTCTGTCAGAAAAAGTAACAATGGAGAAAATGTCATTCGAATTAAGCTGCTTTACCAGACGGATCGCATTATCTTTGACCATCTCCATTCGTTCCCCATGCATGGAGGTGGATCGGTCAAGGACGAGAGTGAGATTCATCGGCCGCTGATAGGATTTTTGACTTAGAGGTTTGGCTCCAAAATCAAGTAAAACATAGACCAGCTGTTGTTGTTTCGAAACGGTTACTTTTGTCTTTGAGAATATTGATTTATAAATAAACCCGGGATTATTTATTTCCTCATCTGGCAACGTGGAGTCATATTCTGACCGATGAGATGGAGTCGAAAGGACATCATACGCTTTTTGAGCTTTATAAAAGAGGTCTGATGCTCCCAGGTTTGGGTTGGTATCCGGGTGAAATTTTCGTGCAGCCAGGTGGTACGCAGCCCGAATCTCATCTTGTGATGCGTCGATGGGTAGATCCAGAATTGCGTAATGGCTTAACTCAGATTCCATACTCCTACATCGGATACTGCACCAGAATAATACTGATGTTGTCCGGCCCCCCAGCCGCATTAGCGGCATCGATAAACTTTTGGCATGCTATTGTTAGTGTAGGTGATGAATGTATCAAAGAAGCATAATCAGATTCAGGCACTAATCCCCACAGGCCATCACTGCAAAGCATCAAATAACCTGCATTGGGGAATGGGAAGGTGCTCAGATCTGGTTCGAAAGGTTCGCTTTGCCCCAGTGCTCGATAAAGTACATTCCGCTGTGGATGCTCTGCTGCTTCTTTGTCATTGATCTGCCCTAATTCCTGTAATCGGCGAACAAGGGAATGGTCCCTGGTGATCGGTTGAACTCTACCATCAGGGTAAATAAAATATGCCCGACTATCTCCAACATGGGCAAGGGTGACTTGATCTCCGAGTATGAATGCTGCGGTAAGGGTAGTTCCTCCACCTGCTGCGGATTTAACGACTGCCATCTGTGCTTCAGTAACTGCATTTTGCATTAATTCCTGCAGAGGATCAGAAGGATGCTCAGACCGTAAATTCATCAAAGGCATATATAGTTTCTTTAGGATATAGTGCGCCATTGCATTTGTGGCAACGCTGCTGGCTAGTTCTCCATGCTGGTATCCACCCATCCCGTCTGCAATGATGAATAAACCAAAAATCAGATCCTTGTGGTCTCCACCGAGTACTGATGTAAGTGTAAATACGGTATCTTCATTGTGGTCACGCTGCATGCCTACAGATTGGCCAATGCCGACCAATAATTGCGGAGTAACCGCCATACCTAGCCCGCTGCTAACTGATCTTAATTGGTCGTCTGTTAATGGTGCTGTTTTTACATCGTATGGTTTAGTTGTTTTTCTTTTCTTAAAAATATTGATGAACTTTTCCACAAAGAACTCCGATGGATTCAGGATAGCCCACTTAAAAAATACGTTTACTGACCTTATGCTAGAAGCGCGTAGACGATGTAATCAGTCGACCCAATATAAACTATATCATTAAAGATAATCGGGGAACCAATTATCGCTTTTCCGGTTTTGAACTTCCAATTCAAACGACCATTGTGAATATCAACGGCATATAAATGTCCGTCCACTGAGCCTATGTAGATAGAATCCTTGTAGACGGCAGGTGTACATGCAACTTGATGTTCTGTCCGGAATCGCCAGATCTCCCTACCATTTCCGGATTCAAGTGAATATAAATTTCCATCTGCAGAGCCAAAGTAGAGATTGTTATCTACCTTTATTGGTGAAGAAATCGATCCCTTATCCATTCTGAAGCGCCAAATCACCCAGCCGGATTTTGCATCCAGCGCATAAGCATAACCATCCACAGAGGTGATGTAAACCACCCCATGGTCAACTAGAGGTGCGGAAGTAATAGCGCGTTTCGCTTGGAATCTCCATTTAACTATTCCACGAAAATCGCAACAGGTTAGATCCCCCGCTTCAGATCCGAAATAGACCAATTCATTAAAGATGAACGGGGAACTTCGTACCGGCGACCCCACTTCGGATCTCCACGCTAGTCGATTGGTGCTTAAATTGACGACATGAAGGAATCCATCATCAGAGCCGAAGAAAACGTGACCCTCTGCAATTCGAGGTGATGACCTTACCGGACCATCGGTGAAATATGTCCAGAGGACTTTTCCGGATCGCGTGGAGACAGCGTGCAATCGCTTATCTTCTGAACCGAGATATATGACGTTATCAGAGACAGCAGGTTTAGTCGGGATACCACCGTCTGTGGCATACTTCCACTGGAATTCACCATTAGCAGCATTAATTGCATACAAATTATTATCATATGCACCGATATAGATAATACCGTTGTCATAAGTGGGCGCATTGCGAATTTCATCTTCGCATTCAAACGTCCAAAGCGGCTTTACGCCTTCCGCGTGACTGAGATTGCCGGTGCTAACGGCTAGCCGGGCTAATGCGCCTGTTTTTCGCGCAACTCCCATCAACGAATCGCGCATCGCTGATGCGGACTTGAATCTATCCTGCGGATTGTAGTTCAACGCAGTGCTGACTACTGCTTCCAATTCGGTGCTGGTTGAAGGGTTAAAACGTTTGATCGGCCGCTCATTAAATGTAAACGGTGCTTCGAGCCGCGGATCACGCAAGGTGAGCATATGATGAAGAGTCGCCCCCAGTGCATAAATATCCGCTAGCGGTGTCGCTTCTCCACGGTATTGCTCTGGAGGAGAATAACCCTCCGTCCCGATCATGGTACCTTTTTGGTTGGTACTGAAGACCTTTGCGATACCAAAGTCTACCAGAACTACTCTGTTTTGAGCATTGACCATGATGTTGGATGGTTTGATATCGCGGAAGATGATTGGTTCCGGTTTGTGATTATGTAAAAATTCCAGCACATCACAGATCTCTATCGCCCATCCGATCACCTGATCTTCAGGTAAGAAATCATTGTGGTTTTTAAGGATTACTTCCAGATCTTTTCCACTGACATATTCCAGGACCAGATAGGACCTGTCTTTGTGTGTGAAGAAATCGAATATTTTGGGGATGGCTGGGTGGTTCAGTGTGACCAGGATGTTCGCTTCACGTTCAAAGTTCTGAACAATGGTCGCCCTCACCAACGGGTCTGGGGCAGAGTTGATCATTTCTTTAACCGCAACCAGCTTTACCACCTTGGGGAAGTGTAGGTCACGGGCACTATAGACCGAACCCATTCCTCCAACGCCAATGACTTCCTGGATCAAATAGCGCTCCATCAGAACAGTATTCGGCTTTAACTGCCGTTCTGCTTCTTCGCTTAAGACCGTGTTGGGAACGTCATTTTCCAATTCCAGCTTCTACCTCCTCGAAGCTGCCAAACTATCTGGCTGTCCACCCATATATTCCAGTTGATAAAGATAAATTATAAGCATCAATGGCAATCCATGCAACTAAAAATCAATCATGGATGGAATTAATAATCAGAAGATTGACGGGGAATTCCATGCATAGTAAGATGAAAATACCAGGTCCGCCGGGTGAACGCGATAAGGCATTGACCTTATCGAGGAAAGTCCGCGCTCCACAGGGCAGAATGCCGGGTAACGCCCGGAATGGCGCAAGCTATTGGACAGGGCCACAGAAATATACCGCCAATAAGGCGTCGGTCTTGTTGGTCAGGGTGAAAAGGTGGTGTAAGAGACCACCGGCGCAGGTAGCAATATCCGCGGCCAGGTAACCCCCATTCGGAGCAAGGTCAAGCAGAAACAAGAGGCTGCCCGCCTCATTTGAGTTTCGGGTAGACTGCTGGAGTGTCCGGGTAACCGTCCACCGAGAGAGATGTTCACCGCTGTTAAAAAAGATCCTGAATATGGATATCTTTTATCAGACAGAACGCGGCTTACAGGCTGACCTGGTAAATTCTCCTATCTGTATTAGCTATCTTCGATGACCATAATCATCCTTTGAGAAGGAATGGATAAGAACTTGATTGCCTTCGCTGAGGTAGATTTTCCCGCGAGACTTATTCCATGAGTATTCATTGCATCAGAAATGTGAACCGCCTCTGCCCATAGGATATCATTAGGAATTTTTCCAATTTCGCTGATCTGGGCACCATATTTTGTATATAATTTCTCCCCAGAGTAAGCATCGGTGAAGAACCTTTCGATCGATTTCATACCGTAAGGATGCAATCCTTCCTTGAGGATTTTGTAGATCCTCATTCCGCTAGGGTCTAGTACAACCAATCCCATTTGGATATTATCCTCTTTCCCTGTGAGAAGAATCCCTATTTCGGTATTATTTATCCATCCATAACCCCCATTTCTTCATAAAACTTACAAAGAGAACCACATATATATTATTATAACAGTATTACGTTATAGTGTCTAGAAGATAATCAAAAAGCTGACCATTAAGGCCAGCTTTTCTTCATATTCCATAAATAAATTTCTTAGAACCAATCTTTACGCAAGAAAAGGATAACGACTGCTGCTGTAAGCAAAATACAGAGACCGAGAATACCCAGGTAAGAAACAGGTATATCCGCACCAGGGATGCTCACATTCATACCGAAGTAACTGGTAACGATGGTAGGTATGCTCAGCACAATGGTCATGGATGCAAGGAATTTCATCACCACATTCAGGTTATTTGAGATGATCGATGCAAAGGCATCCATCATGGACGACAAAATGTTATTGCTAACCTCTGTCATTCCTAGTGCCTGTTGATTTTCGGTGATCACATCTTCCAACAAGTCTTCATCTTCGGGATATTGTGTGAACAATTTCATCCGCTGCAATCGTTCCATCAATACCTCATTACTTTTAATCGCAGTAGTAAAGTACACAAGGCTTTTTTGATATTTGAGCAATTCCAGCACTTCATTATTCTTCAACGAAGATGTCAGTTTGTCTTCGATCAATTCGGTCATTTTATTGATCTCACGCAGATAACTCAAGTATCTTGCAGCGAGACCAAGCAAAAGACGGAGAATAAAACGGTAACGTTTTCCTGTCGATAATCCTTTTGTTCGACCGGTTGCAAAATCGGATAGTACTTCCACTTCCTGTTTGCAAATGGTAACGATCAGATTATCCGAGACGATGATCCCCAATGGGATGGTTGAATACGGCACATCAGAAACTGCACCCTGGTAATAAGGCGCGCGAACGATGATGAGCAAAGTGCCATCGTCCTCCCGTTCAGATCGGGGTCTCTCGTCAATGTCTAATGGATAGGTGATGAAATCTTGTGGAACGCCCAGTTCTTTGAGCTTTAAGATCTCATCCGGGGTAGGATCAACTACATTGATCCAGCAGCTTGTAGTGACATCGCTGACTTGTTCAATGCCATTTTCTGAAGACTTATATATCTGGAGCATTGAACACCTCCTCACGGATGGATTTTCCCGTATGATGCGGGCAAATTATTTTACCTCTTAATGGAGGTTAAAGGGTATATATTTTGGGATGCAATTTGTTTTAATTGCATCCTAAAAATTATCATGGCTTGACTACGAATTGACCATTTTTATAAAAGAGAATATCATCGACAAAAATTTCCCCACCGCTGCGCATATCGCAGATCATATCCCAGTGGATATCTGATCTGTTTAATCCACCGGATTCCGGGAAACCTGTTCCCAGGGCGCAATGGAAACTACCTCCTATTTTCTCGTCAAATAGGATTTCCCCGGTGAACCGATCGATCCCATAATTTGTTCCTATCGCCCATTCGCCAACATATCTGGCGCCTTCATCAGTATCCAGAGTTTTAAGAAGGAATTCTTCATTCTTTTCTGCTGTTGCTTTTACAACCTTTCCTTTTTCGAACCATAACCGAACACCTGTCACTTCCCTACCCTCATAGATGCAAGGATAAGAATAGTATACGGTTCCTTCCATGCTATCCTCATGCGGGGAAGTGAATATCTCTCCGTCAGGCATGTTTTCTTTCCCATCACAATTGATGAATGGACGGCCTTCAATGTTCATTCTCAGGTCAGTCTCTTTGCCAATGACATGGATGGTCTTTCTTCCCTTCAGCCAATCGATAAGTTTTTGTTGTTCAGCCGAAACTCTACGCCAATGACCTACCGGATCAGTCAAATCAGGCATGCATGCTTTGAAAACAAAATCGGTGTATTCTTCCAGGCTCATCCCAGCGTCCATGGCATGTGCTTGAGTTGGGAAAAGGGTGACACACCAATGGAAGGTACCCTTTGATGCCCGGTCCAACATGGTGTGCAATAATGGACCATATGCTTTGGCATAAGTCACCTGTTTTTGAGGATCAAGATGCTCCATTTCTTTCGTATTCGTTTCGCAAATGAGCCGGACCCGGGCATCAAAATTTTCAAAGATGTACTTATATGGCTCATGGACGAAAGATAATTGGGTATCATCCGCATACTTCATAAACGTATAGTCTTGACCTTCCAGGATATTCATCATAAATGGATGCCCGCCGGCAAGCAGTGTCTGCTTTTGCATGGCAAGCATTAAAGACTGCGCAGCAACATGCCCATGTAGAAGCACTTTATACCCGGGTTGAACTCCAATACAGTAATTTATGATCAGTTCGGCAAGTTTATCTATTCTCGGATCGTTCATTACTCCTCCATGGGATGATGCTTAGATGATAGTAAATCGAAGTATGGGACTGTCAGGTGATCTGCGGATCACTTCTTTAAAACCTGTTTTGATGAAGACATCATAGAAACCTGTATAGCCTTCATCATCGGGAATTTTGTCCTCTTTAGGAATGGTTGGATAAGCTTCCAATATTTGTGCCCCATGTATTTTTGCATGTGATATGGCCTGTTGGATCAAGAACTTAGTCACACCCTTTTTTCGAAAATCTTTTGCTGTAAAAAAACAGGTGATCGCCCAAACCGGTTGTTCATCCATCGGTTTGTAATCTCGTGATCTGTTTATTCGAGGATAAGCATCCCGAGGGGCAACCGCAACCCATCCAACAGCTCTTTGGTCTACAAAAGCCAGTAGTCCGGTTTGATTTTCTTTGATAACCAGATCATGCATTAATTCTTTATTCCTCTCGCCCGAGTTTTCTTTGTATTGTTTACTGGTTTCTCTAAAGAACATGCACCAGCAACCTCCATACGCACCATGCTGGCCAAAAAGTTCAACAAAAGCAATCCAATTCTCTTTCGTTAGTGGTTGACAGTAGTATTCCTGTTGAACGGTCATTATAAATATGTCTCCTGCGAATATTTTTCAGCAAACCTTCACCTTGGCTTGATTAAATATACACCATACTATACACTTTAAAGGAGAATAGTAGATTCCCAAGGAGGGTAAATGCATACTGAAGATTTTGTTCTTGAAACGAAAGATCATTTGAATCTTCAAGGGAAAATATGGATCCCACAAGAGGGGTTGAAGGCAGCTGTAGTTTTAATTCATGGTTTGGGAGAACATATCAATAGGTATCATCATGTGGCAAAATATTTTTCTGACCACGGGTATGCGTTAATGGGAGCAGACTTGCGCGGACACGGCAAATCTGATGGATTGCGCGGTCACGTTCCTTCCTACGATATGCTGCTATCCGATATTGATTTGATCATCCAAAATGCCCGCGAACGATTCCCCAACGTACCATTGTTCTTATACGGTCATAGCATGGGTGGATCAATTGTATTGAATTACGTGATCCGTTGTAAACCGGAACTTTCAGGTGCGGTTGTAACTAGCCCTGGATTACGTACAGGAACGCCAGTATCGCCCATCACTCTGGGGTTGGGAAAGATCCTTTACAATCTGGTCCCTACCTTTCTTCTGGATAACGGATTAGATTTACAGAATCTCTCCCACGATAATGCAGTAATAACCCAGTATAAGAGTGACCCGCTAACCCACCCGAAAATATCTGCACGGTGGGGTTTAGACTTTATCGAATCCGGCGAATACGCAATTAAACATGCCAGTGAGTTTACGCTACCATTATTGCTATATGTGGGCAGCCAGGATCATTTAGTGTCGCCTGCAGCTGTTCAAGAGTTCGGGAACAAAGCACCCAACTGCACCATGGTTATCTGGGAAGGCTTGTATCATGAAACCCATAATGAGGTAGAAAAAGACATTGTTTTAAAAAATACTGTGTCCTGGTTGGATGAGAAAACTAATCCTTGACCAGTCCTATTAGCGGTAATAAAATTAGGTTGAACTTTAAAGAATGAATAAATTCTTTACCTGCATAACCTCGCTTACGATATCATCATCCTGCATTAGACTAGGTCTGTGAGGAATAATTGAATCGTACATTTCTATCACCCGATTATCCAAAAGGATTTCGGGTATTTTTTTCGACACATTAACAGTGATTTAAAGGAGAAGGTATGGAAGATTATCTGTTTCGTGGAAGCTTAAAAGACCTGGATGCGGACATATTTGAGATCTCCCAGTTGGAAACCGAACGACAGAACAAAAAGTTGATCATGATCCCAAGCGAAAGTACAGCTCCCCTTGCTGTCCGGGAAGCTTTGGCAACTTCTTTCCAGAATATTTACGCAGAGGGCTATCCTGATGACACAATGCGCTGGATGTCAGATGATCAAATTCTTGATTATCCATCCCGGTTGGCTGATTACCGTAGATACTCCGATCCGCGTTTCTACAAGGGGGTGGAATATGCTGACATCATCGAAAGCTTAGCCAGACGTCGTTGCGCCGAAGCTTTTGCAGCAAATGGAAAATCTGCCAATGATATATGGGTAAATGTCCAACCACTTTCCGGAGCACCTGCAAATAATGCAGTTTATCCAGCCTTGTTAACTCCTGGTGATACTGTACTGGGGATGAGCCTGCTTCATGGCGGGCATCTGACACATGGTTCATCAGTAAACCGATCTGGTAAGCTCTACAACATTGTTCATTACCTGGTCGATACAGTAACTGAACAGATCGATTATGAACAAGTGCAGAAATTAGCCAGCGAACATAAACCAAAAATGATCATTGCCGGTTACACATCTTACCCCTGGATGCCTGATTGGAAGAAATTCCGGGAAATTGCAGATTCTGTAGGCGCTTATCTATTGGCGGATATATCGCACATTGCCGGTATGGTTGCTGCTGGTACTGTACCATCGCCAGTTGGTTTTGCCCACATTGTTACCTTTACTACACATAAAACGCTCTGCGGACCTCGTGGTGCTGCTATTCTGGCAACTGACAGTACTATCGCAAAGAAAATAGATCGGGCAATTTTCCCGGGGGAACAGGGTGGTCCTCATGTAAATGTCTTCGCAGCACTTGCCCTGACGTTTAATCTGGCAAAGACAGAGCCGTTCAAAAAACTACAAGATCAGATCGTAATAAATTGTTCGGCTCTTACCGAACAATTACGCAAACGCGGTTTCCATATAGCTTACGCAGGAACTAATACTCATCTGATGAATCTGGATTGCAAATCGGTTAACGGGAAGGACGGCACCACATTATCCGGGGATATTGCCGCCAGAATTCTTGACCTGGTTGGGATCGTTGGTAACCGTAATACAATCCCGGGTGATAAATCTTCCTTTGCTGTATCCGGTGTCCGTTTAGGGACCCCGTGGTTAACTCAACGCGGCTTCAAAGAAGCCGAAATGATCCAGGTGGCAGATATTATCGCGGATGTATTACAAGCTTGCGAACCTTATACGATCGAGACACGTCAGGGACCAGCCCCGCGAGCTAAAATTGACTTTAAGGTTTTTGAGGATGCCAAACTTCGTGTCCGAAAGTTGGCGGACCAAGCAGGCACTGTCGAATTCCCTCAATCACACGGTTATCCTCATTTCTTCTACAAGGATGATCAATCAAAATCCAAATCTGAAACCTGCACTCTTATGCTCAATGGAGAGAAGGTTTTATCCTTTATTCAGTATGTATTCACAGCTGATCTCGAAGGTCTAGAACCAGGGTCCAGCCAAGCGACCAAACTACACACGCCATCCGGTTGGGTAGAAGGATCACTTACCTCCGATAAAAAAGGCGGTTTCCTGTTCACATTCCCAGGAAAAGATTTCTCGACCACTGCTACCTGGTTGCGAGACCTCTCTGACGGATTTGTTTCTTTCGATGTTGATGTAACGAAAAGACTACCCGGTCCAATAACTGTGATCGAAATTGATCCGAAGGCGTTAGAACTACATGGAGAACCTGTTTCAGCCATTAAACCGTATTACCTGGGACTGGGTGAAAGAAAAGCGACCCCAATACCTGAGTTCAAGTGGATTGAACCTCCGGAAACCCTTAAGAAGACTGCGCTAAATGAAACCCACAAAAAGATGGGTGCAAAGATGGTTCCATTCGCTGGTTGGGAAATGCCAGTATGGTATACATCCGTGGTAGATGAACACCTTGCGACACGTAAAGCTGCTGGATTATTCGATGTTTCTCATATGGGTGTATATCAGGCGGAAGGTGTATATGCTGCCAGTTTCCTGGACAGTGTTTGCGGAAATGATATCAGCGGGTTGGGAATTGGCGAATCATGTTATACCCATTTCCTTGATGTTGACGCGAATGTGATCGACGATTGTCTGGTCTATCATCGTGGACATGAAAAATATCTGGTCGTTGTGAATGCATCCAACGATGATAAGGATTGGACCTGGCTGAACGCTGTTCGAACCGGATCGGTGATGGTTGACCGTGAAAGACCTTCAAGCAAAGCATTCGGGCGGAACCTGACACTTCGCAATTTGCGCGATCCAAAAGAAGGGAAAGATATGCGGGTCGATATCGCCCTTCAAGGACCAAAATCCCGCGATATCCTTTTATCGCTTGGTTGCGATGCCCAGACGAAAAAGAGGGTCATGGCCTTGAAACGCACAGAACTTTGTGACGCTGTGATCGGCGGATTTGACCTGATCGTCAGCCGCACTGGATATACCGGCGAGAAGATGGCATTTGAATTATTTGTTCACCCTGATCAATCGGTTGCGTTTTGGAATGCAATTCTTGAAAAAGGAAAAGATCTCGGTTTACTAGCCTGCGGTCTCGGCGCTCGTGACTCCTCTCCGCACAGAAGCGGGACTCCCTTTGTACGGACATGAGATGGGTGGCGAAATGAATCTCGGTGTTGCAGATGCAGGATTTGGTTCCTATGTCAAAACATACAAACCTTGGTTCATCGGCCGCTCAGCCTTTGTGGAAAAAGAAAAATCCAGAACAGGTGTTGTAGCCCGATTCCGTTTTACTGAAAAAGCAGTCCGCATGGCACATAATGGTGATCCCGTTCTGGATAAAAAAGGACGCACCATTGGTGTAGTCACCAGTTGTGCTGTGGATGCAGAAGGCTTCCTGACCGGTCAGGCTTATCTCGACGAGAAATCTGCTGTTGTCGATACTCCGATCTTTGTTTTCCAGGGGAAACCACAATCATATGGTAAAGTTCCGAATGATCTGACTTTGGGCGATAAGGTAACCCTGCCAACACCTGCAGTGGTCGTTAGCCGATTCCCAAAGTTATAATCAGACCTGCATTGGATCGAATGGCTTCATAAACTAATCAAAACAGGAGACTATTTATGCAAACACCATGGGATCACCGATATGCGCAGCGTACTCAACGGATGTCGGGTTCAATGATTCGCGAATTGCTAAAGTTTACCGAACGAGAAGACATTATATCTTTTGCTGGTGGACTGCCGGCACCGGATGTGTTCCCTTATCAAGAGATTTCTGATGCTTGTGTCCAGGTTTTGAAAGAACATGGAGCAGTAGCACTGCAATATGGCACTACCGAAGGATATTTACCTTTACGGGAGATGATCGCCAGACATACTGAACGATACGCAATGAAAGTAGTCCCGGATAATATATTGATCACATCAGGTTCACAACAAGCATTGGATCTGTTGGGAAAGATCTTTATCAATCATGGCGACCGCATATTGGTGGAATCTCCTACCTATCTAGGCGCTCTACAGGCTTGGAATGCATATGGTGCAGAATACGTCACTGTCCCCAGTGATGACAACGGTATGATCACCGAATCTTTGGAACAGGCACTGCGAACTGGACCAAAATTTATATACTTATTGCCTAATTTCCAAAATCCAACAGGTGTCACCCTCCCATTGGACAGAAGACATAAGATCATCGAACTCGCAGACAGGTATGGCGTGCCCATCGTTGAAGACGATCCATATGGTCAACTCAGATTTGAAGGGGAACATATCCCGCCTGTTGTCTATTTGGATAACTGTTACCGCGCTGAGAACCATGAACCAAGTTATTCAGGAAACGTGATCTATCTAAGCACCTTCTCCAAGACATTAGCTCCAGGTCTTCGCCTGGCTTGGATCATCGCCCCTCCAGAAGTGATCCGAAAACTCGTCCTTGCCAAACAGGGTGCGGATCTTCATACAGCGACCTTTAATCAGGTGGTAGCATATGAGGTCGGTAAAAATGGCTTTCTTGATCAACATGTAAAAATCATCCGCCAGGTTTACAAAGAACGCAAGGATGTGATGTTGGAGACCCTGACTGAGTTTATGCCCGCAGGCGTGAAATGGACAAAACCGGAAGGCGGGTTATTCTTATGGGTCACGATTCCAGAACACCTTGATGCAGTGGATGTTCTTAAAGTAGCTCTGGATAAAGAAAAGGTGGCTTTTGTTCCAGGCGGAGCTTTCCATCCAGATGGCAGAGGAAAGAATACCATGAGGTTAAACTTCTCTTACAGCAAACCCCCCATCATTGCTGAGGGCATGGAAAGATTATCCCGCGTGATCAAGTCAATGGTATAAAATCGTCTGTAACTATTCCAAAATATAAAATCCTCGCAAATTATTGCGAGGATTTTGTTCTTTAAAGTAATATGATGATTACCGATGAATAACTTATGACCCATTCGACCAAATCTTGAATCCCGATAGAATGGATCCGCCGATGAATTCGCGTATGATCGAATTATCCGGAATAAGATCTGGCTCTACAGGTAGGAACCACTCGAGAAACGCCAACAATCGTTTCGCTTCTATATGTTCCATGGATCCAAAAGACACTTGGCGAAGAAGCGGCTCTACCAATGGTTTTAAAGCTGATAATTCATAAGCTAAAGCAGAATTGAACATCGTATCCGCGAATTCCTGGTATGGGAATATTCTGTCCTTCTCCCCTTTTCTAACAGATTCCCACCTCGAGATAGTTTGCTGAGCACTATATCCTCTTTCGCGTGCATCCCGGACGATCCTGCGGATTAACCTCGTGTCAGTGGTTGAGATCCGGTTATGTCTGTCCAGATTCAATTGTGTAAGCGCCGATACATAAATTCGGTATGTCTGACTGGAAGAAATGTTGGGCAACAAATCCGGATTTAATCCGTGAATTCCTTCCAAAATGATCATCTGACCTGGTTCGAGTTGAACTTCTTCACCAGGTTCACTTTTTCCAGCCTTGAAGTTGTATACCGGTATTTGAACCAGGTCTCCCCTGATCAATCCCTGCAGATGGTCATTGAGCAAAGGTCTGTTCAATGCATCCAGTGCTTCGAAATCAAAATTCCCATTTTCATCCTTTGGGGTTTTTTCACGGTCAACAAAGTAATTATCCAATTCCAATGCAAACGGAGAAACACCTTGTGATATCAATTGGACTGCCAGACGTTTTGAAAAAGTCGTCTTTCCTGATGAAGACGGACCGCTGATCAGCACGATCCGCAGCTTGTCCGATTTTTCCGAAATGGTTCGGGCCATATCTGCAATTCTTTGTTCATGCAATGCTTCAGACACAAGGATCACCTCACGGATCTTCCCGGCATCAATGGCATCATTTAGTGCGCCGACGCTCTCGATCCCCAGTCTTTGGAGCCATTTCCCATACAATTGAAAGGTGGATAACAATTGGGGATCAGGTGGAATTGGTACTACTTTCTTAGGGGAGAATCTTCTCGGATAATTCAGGACAAATCCATTATCCATCAAAGCAAGTTCAAACCACTTGATGTATCCGGTGGATGGAACAAGGTATCCATGGTGATAATCACGATGGTTTTCCAATCTATAGAGGATCAAAAACTCTTTCTGGCGGTATTTAAGAAGCCTGACCTTGTCCAGATTACCTTGTTGCAGGAAATAATCGATAGCTTCTTTTAATGGTACTTGCTGACGTTCAAATTTGAGATTTGTCCTGACCAGGATCTGCATCAAATTTCGCAATTGTTCCAGTTCGTTTGGGCTCAGATTGTCTCTGCCTGAGACAGCACAATAAAATCCACCTGATGCCACTGAATGATCAATGGTGACCTGTGCATTGGGAAACAGGTCTTCAAAAGCCACTTCTAGTAGAAATGTGAGCGATCTCCTGTAGATTCTTGCTCCGTCCGCATCCCTCATCGTGACCGGGATGACCCGACTGTCCATGTCGATTGGGAATGTCAGCTCGTGTAATTCACCATTTGCTACCGCGCCTACGATGATTTCCTTTTCGTCATCAGGAAGAATTCTAAAAAACTCCTCAAGCGTGGAGCCTCTTTTTCCTGAGATGACCCGACCATCCGGTAGGGATATCTCGACTGTTTCTCTTTGCTCGACAAATTCAAATTTTGCCATAATGTCTCTCTTTGGAGATGTATCTTGTGTTTTTTGATTCTAACATAATCGAATATCACGTGATCAGAACACGGGAACTTTTTTTGGAATTTTTTCGTCAACTTAATAAATCTAGATTTTTGTGGGATAATGTGAAAATGCGTTCCTTAATAAGACAGGGGTTGAGATTAATCATCTTATTATGCATGATGCTCTCAACGTTAGCGTTCGCACCATCCAGCGGACAATATCAAACTTCCACAACCGATCAAAGCACCTTCACTCCAACTGATCCGGGAATTACGGGCACGCCGGAACCTACAGCATTACCGTCTCCAAGCGTTTTCCCAACGGATTTGCCAACTGAGACACCTGCAACAACTCAACTGCCTACAGAATCCACACCGACCAACACTCCAAAAGAAGAAATACCTACTCTGATGGAACCGACCAGACAACCTGATAAGATGGTCCAAGTATTAGTTGGATACGATCCTTCAACAGCAATACCAACTCCCAGACAACAGCTTAGAAACAGTCTGAACGGTCAACTTCAAATTGAATTAGCCAAGATAGGTGTTCAATTATTAGAAATACCGCAAAGTCAGCTAAGTGACTATGAGGGAACAGATTCTATTAAATATATCGAACCAAATTATGATGTAACTGCGTTCGATACTATCCCAAACGATTCCTTTTATTCCGCTCAATGGGGATTACCTCTCATCCACGCACCAAAGGGATGGGATACAACGACAGGATCACCTACCATAACCATCGCAATCGTCGATACCGGTGTCGATCTTTCACACCCTGAATTTTCTGGACGGATCCTTTCGGGATATGATTTTGTCAACAACGATGACGACCCGATGGATGACGAAGGACATGGAACTCATGTCGCCGGTATTGCTTCTGCTTTCGGGAATAATGGTACCGGAGTGGCTGGAGTTTCTTGGAATAGTAATATTCTCCCTGTAAAAGTATTGGATTCAGATGCAAATGGTACTTATGCTGGTGTAGCAGCGGGGATCATATTTGCGGCTGATAACGGAGCTCAAATAATCAACTTGAGCTTGGGTGGTTACAACACTTCACCAACACTTCAAAACGCAGTCAACTACGCTATCGATCGCGGTGTGCTGGTTGTCGCAGCTGCCGGGAACGATTACCTGACAAAAATCGCTTATCCCGCTGCTTACCCTGCAGTGGTTGCTGTAGCTGCGGTAAGCCAGAATCAGACAGTTGCCGGTTTCTCAAATAGTGGCGCACAAATGGACCTGGCAGCACCGGGTGTGAATGTTTATTCCACTGTGATCGGTAATTACGGGTATGAAAGCGGAACAAGCATGGCAGCACCGTTCGTATCTGGCTTGGCAGCGCTCTTGTTCAGCCTTCCAGGTGTAAATTCGTCGTATATCGTCGAAAATGCAATGGAAGGGTCAGCAAAAGATATCTCATCTCATGGTTGGGATAGAGCCAGTGGTCATGGACTGATCCAGGTCGATGCAGCCATCAAGTATTTGCTCGATCCGCCAACTGACGATCATACAAAAAAAACCAGAACTCCCACACCAGGATATGTCAACCCGATCATTTTTGGATTGCCAACTTCAACTCAGGCTACATCCATTCCCACTTTCACGCTAACTCCGAATTTAGATCTGACCGAATCTGAGATTTCCGGGATGTCATTATCTTCAACGCCTACTTCCATTGCGGGATCGATTAATCCTTCTCCAGCACCATCTAATGATCTCAATAATTCTGCGCCAAAAACAATCCTCCCCCTTGTTGGCGGAATCTGCCTGGTTGGAGGAGGAGGAGCTCTATGGTTTGCGTTATGGTTGTGGAAGAGAAATAAATCTCACTCTGAATAAATAATATCGTAAAACAAAGGTAATGGCTCAACAGCTTCAGTAGACCAGCTAAATGCCCGAAGAATTTTCTCCCTGGCACTAGCCGCACTTTTCTCATCTTTTGCGTGGATGATAAACAGCGTATCACCTTTTTGCACCTGATCGCCAACTTTGCGCATGATCATTAAACCAACAGCATGATCTATGGATTCCCCTTTTTTCGCTCTTCCTGCTCCCATCTCAACGGATACTTCTCCCACGATCCGGGCATTGATCTCTTGAATAAATCCTGGTGCTTCTGCTTTGACGACTTCTACAATGGGCGCCTGGGGTAAGTGCTGTGGCTGATCAACATATAAAATATTGCCGCCCTGTGCTTGAATCAATCTGCGGAATGTTTCCCATCCTTTTCCGTTATCCAATGCTTCTTCTGCCATCCAGCGTGCCATAGTAGCATCTCGTGCTTTATTTCCTATTCGAAGCATATGCGAAGCGATTGTTAAACAATGCTCGCGAAAGTCTGCAGGACCATTCCCATGTAAAGTGTCGATCGCTTCTTTCACTTCCAATGCATTTCCAACCGCATGACCAAGTGGTTGGTTCATATCCGAGAGGACAGCAGTTACTTTTCTTCCACTTAGCTTTCCGATGGAAACCATCAAATGTGATAATTTGATCGCTTCATCCAGGTTTTTCATGAATGCCCCATGCCCCACCTTGACATCCAAAACGATAGCCTGTGCACCGGCAGCGATCTTCTTACTCATCACTGATGAAGCAATCAGGGGGATGGATTGCACAGTCCCGGTAACGTCCCGGAGCGCATATAATTTTCCATCGGCTGGTGCAAGATCCCCGGTTTGACCGGTTAAAACAATGCCGATCATTTTCAACTGAGTTAAGAACTCTTCCTGGGTCAAGTCTGTTCTATAACCCGGGATCGATTCGAGCTTATCCAGCGTACCACCAGAAAAGCCTAATCCGCGACCAGACATTTTTCCAACAGGTAATCCGCATGAAGCTACGATAGGTTCAACAACAAGGGTGGTCTTATCGCCAACACCGCCCGTGGAGTGCTTATCGACAGCTATGTCAACAACATTTGATAGGTCAAGCATTTCACCGGATCTTGCCATTGCCAGGGTCAATTCGGTGGTTTCCCGTTCAGACAATCCATTAAGCAATACAGCCATTGCCCATGCGGATACCTGATAATCAGGGATAGATCCATCTGCGATCCCTTTAACAAAATACTGGATTTCGGTTGGAGATATTTCTATTTTGTCTCGGACTTTACCGATGATATCGACTGCACGCATATTTTTTCCTCGATGAGTATTTGAATGTCAATTGATAACCTGATTATATGAGAAAAACTGTCAGTATAAAAGGATGGGGATACCGATAAAAAACACCTCATCGTTTTACTGATGAGGTGTTGGTTTCAATCTTGCGAATCTATTTTTTAGGGATGATGGTTAGTTTCCGATTAGGCTCATCACCGGTTGATTCTGTGATCACCTGCGGGTGATCACGTAGAGCGATGTGTATGATCCGGCGTTCATTGGCTGGCATGGGTTCCAACATTTGACGGCGGCCGGTTGTAACTGCCTGCTCCGCCATACGTAAAGCGAGCTGTTTCAACTGGCGTTCCCGACGGTCTCGATAACCTTCCACGTCAATGCTCAACGGCACCCATTTCTCAAGTCTTTTACCAATGATCAAACTGGCGATGTATTGCAATGCATTGAGAGTTTCAGATTTGCGGCCAATCAGGATACTTAGATCTTTGCCGGTCACTTCAACTAGTACACCATCCGTATGCTGGGGATCGTCACTTACAAAAGTTGCAGTTACCTGAGCAGAAATGCCCATTTTTTCAAGCATTTCACTGACTGTCTCACGCGCAGTCTGTAGCTCAATTTCTTCACCAACAGGGCTGGGTTTTCTAACCACAGGTTTGGGGGCAACAATTTTTTCTACTACCTCTTTGACTACTTTTGGTTTGGCAGTTTTCTTGACTTCCTTAACATCGTCAAAAGGTTTGTTGTAATAGATGATGATCTTGGCAAGTTTTGATCCCAGCCCAAGAAATCCCTTGCTGCCTTCATCAACAGTTTCTATTTCGACATCATCAACAGAAAGTCCTAATTCATCCAATCCTTGTTCGATTGCTTCTTCGACTGTTAATGCGGTTACTTCATGCGAAGTTCGATTGTCAACCATGCTACCCTCTATTTTTCTTTGGCTTTTTCTATAATCTCAACCTGCTTTGGTTTTGCACCTGTAATGGAGTTGATCAGATTCTTGAAATCCAGTTTCCCCATGAGACCATATTGTAGAATCCCCATCAAGTTACTGGTCACAAAATATACTGCTAAGCCGGAGGAAAAGGTGAGTGCCAGATATCCCATAAGAAATGGCATATACAAGTTCATTGTTTTTGTGGCCATCGCGCTTTGATCACCGGGGTTTGCAGAAGGCGGGGTCATTAGCTTGGACTGTAGGAAAGTTGTAGCTACAACGATGATCGCTAATATAGGTATTCCAAAGGGCAGGAAAGAAAGCTTTAAGCTTTCCGGTAATCCCAAGTTCATCCATAAGAATTGGCTATTTAAAGGTAGAAGATTAGCTACATCCAGAAACCCGGGGTAGATGTGATGGGTGAGTTTCAATAATTCCATCGGAGATGCAGCCAGGGTGACCATAATACTCTGATAGAGACCAATAATCACAGGAAATTGGATCAAGGTGGGTAAACAAGCTGCCATTGGGTTAACACCCAACTCTTTGTACAGCTTCATCTGCTCTTGAGCCAACTGTTCTTTATTGTCTTTATACTTCTTTTGAGCATCAATCCAGCGTTTGTCTTTTTGCATATCCGACATTGCTTGAGAGCCCTTCATTTGCTGGGCAGTCAATGGAAGCGTGATCACGCGGATCAAAACAGTAAACAGAATGATCGCCACACCAAAGTTTTGGCCAACCAGGTTGTAAATGTATAAAAGCGCATTTACCATCGGGGTAATAATGTACGTATCCCACATATCAAATCTCCTTTACTTCGGAGGAGCGAAAGACCATCGTTGAGCGCCCGAAGCATCATAGGCGTAAAGAATAATATTATCCAGGGTGGATGGGATGAGCATAAGTTCACCTGACTTTACTGGTGATCCGTAAAGTTTATCTGCCACCTGTTTTGTTTCCAATAATTTGCCGGAGTAATCCAGACTTACCGCAGCACCAGTTTCTGTTGTAAATACGATGCGATTTTCATCAAGCAATGGTTGGCTGACGATGGCTCCATTTGCAGCATATTGCCAGACCGGTTTTCTGGTCTCTGTAGAAAGAGCAGTAAATGAACCGCCTAAATCACCAAAGTAAAGTACATTATCTTTTAGGACAATCCCTGACCAAATGCTTTTTCCTGTCTTGTATCTCCAGGCGATTGTGCCTCTGGAACCGTCCAGGGCTATCAACTCGTTTCCGAGTGTTCCGACATAAAGCATTCCCTGATCGTCCAGCGCCGGGCTACCTAGAACTGCCGCACCTACATCTGTTGACCAGATTTCGGTACCGTTCTTAAGATTTACAGCGTAGACTTTGTGGTCCATTGCTGTCTGATAAACAATTTCTCCAGAAACAACTGGTTGACTCCAAATGGAGTTCCCTGTTTTAAACTCCCATACTTTTTGTCCGGTCTTATCCAATGCATACAGGTTGCGGTCAGATGATGGGATAAGGATGATGTCGCCAGCAACTGATGCCGAAGCAACGAACCGGTCTTTTCCAGTGAATGACCATAGTTTTGCGCCAGTGTCCGGATTTAAGGATGTTAATGCATTGTGGTAATCACTAACAATGAGCTGACCATCCCCCGTCAATGTTGGGGGAGCATAGTAGGATACTTTTGCATTCGCTTTTTCTGGATATTTCCAAAGCAGACTGCCGTTCTCTGCGTTGACCGCGATACACGTAAGGTCCATACGCCACATACAGTTTGTTACCATCTACGGTAACCCCAGGCCAACTGGAAGATGCGCCAGTTCCTGTACAGGCACTTAGCAACAGAGAAGCTGCCAGCACCATAAAGATCAAAGTAAATTGTCCCTTTTTCATATATTCCTTAATCCGCCTTCTATTTTTTTATGGAACCGGATCATATCCACCGGGATTGAATGGATTACACCGGAGAATCCGCCAGATTGCTAATGCTCCACCTTTAAAGACACCAAATTTGTAGATTGCCTGATAACTGTAATGAGAACAAGATGGATAGAATCTACATGTATTCGCTGCAATGATGGGTGATATCGCTTTCTGATATCCTCTGATCAACAATAAAAAGATCCATCTTGGAAATGTCCAAATTGTAATCGGAAGTTCCCTTAATTTTGGCTCAGAATGATATTCTGAATGAATCTGATCTTCAGCGCACATGATCGAAATCTACTATATTTGCTCGCTGTAAAACATTTTGCAGCGCATCTATAACCTGTTTGTAAGTTGCCTTTACGATTTCATTCCTGGCGATGATGATGATTTCATTTCCCGCCTTAATGGGAGGATCTTGTAAACGCAAGGCTTCTTTGATTTGTCTTCTAGCCCTATTACGAACTACTGCACCACCAATTGATTTTCCAGTAATCACTGCTGCCTTCCAGGGAGCAGGTTGGCTACTCTCCAGATACAGCAACACAAGCAGCGGGTGAGCAACAGATTTTCCCATTCGCCGCACCCGCTGGATATCGCTTGAGTTCGTCAGGCGATAATATCAATTCACGATTCCACCCGACTAACATTCTTGATTGGTAATAGTTCTAATGATCAGTACTCGCTCGTGATTTACCAACGAACTCGTTTGACATGATTGTTCATAGATACAGTCAATTTATGACGACCACGAAGTCTACGGCGTTTTAAAACCTCACGTCCGTCGGCAGTGGCCATTCTGGAGCGGAAACCATGAACACGGATACGCCGGCGTATGTGCGGCTGGTAAGTTCTCTTCGGCATACTTAAACCCTTTCAGACAATAACAATGGATGCAAATTATAGACGGCAAATTATACCTTATGGTCTAGTTTTAATCAAACCATTTCACACATCAGGTGGTTTGGGTAATTCTCCAGCGAATAGTTTCGCCAGCTTCGCCTTGCCGTCAGTATCAGTGATTGCCAATACCTCATCACCTTCCAGGAATGTGGTAATCCCTCGAGGTATCATCACTTCACCTTTACGGATGATTGCAGCAATTACACAATGATCAGGTAATCCAAGATCCTTGATTGCCAACCCTATTGCAGACGCAGCAGGTGGGATCTTTTCTTCAACAAATGAGTAGTTTCCACGGCGTAATTTCATTAAGGTCATCATATCGCCCATGGACATTTCTTCTTCGATCAGTTTAGCCAGGATTTCTGCCTGATTCAAAGCAACATCCACATGAAATTTCTTATCGAACAGCCAGGCATTACGTGGATTGTTCACCCGCGCAATCGTCCTGATGATATGGTACTTTTCCCGGGCATAATAGCATAAAGCCAGGTTTACTTCGTCACTTGTGGTACAAGCGGCTAAAACCTGTGCATCACAAATTCCGGCGGCTTCCAGGAGACTTCCATCAATGGAATCCCCTTCGAGAATGACCTCGGTTGGTAATTCTTTATGAACGCGTGCCAGGATGTCTTTTCGGCTGTCAATCAGTTTGACATCATATCCCTGCGTTAACAATAATTTGGCGAGTTGCGCACCCGTTCTACCTGCACCAGCAATGAGTACTAACATGGGTTATGCCTCCATCTTTCCGGCCAGGCATTTGCGGATATGCTGTACGCCTTCGTTTGTTGCACTAAATGTGATCACATCATCCTTCACCAGAACTGTGTCCTTATTGGGTAGTATAGCTGTTCCGGCTCTCGTTAAGGATACAGGTAAGCAGTTCTCCTGTTCCATCAATTCTCCCAGTGTACGGCCACTGAACAAATCCGAAACTTCGAATTCATAAATCTCGACTTCCCCATTTCCTGCGGAATAGATCGTTTTTACTTCAGCATGATCGATCAACTCTTCAATTCGTTGAGCTCCCCAACTGGTGGAACTTACGATCTGGGAACCGAATATTTCGTGGACTTCCCTCCATCGAGGATCATAATTTCGGACCACAACGTGTGGGACATGATAGACTGTTCTAGCAATATGGGCAACGACCGCATTCAAAGGATCACTGTTGGTCACAGCAGCCAAAGCATCCGCCTTTTCAATCCCCGCACGAACCAACACATCCTGGTTAAGTGCTTCACCTTCAACCGTTTGACCTTGAAAATCGCTGGGCAAGCTATTAAATGCTGCCCGCACGCTATCAATAATGGAAAGATCGAATTTCTTCTCCAGAAGTCGTTCTGCGAGCTCAATTCCTAATCTTCCGCAGCCTACAATAATTACTTTCATTTTTCCTCAATCTACCTGGTAGGGTACGTCGGTGATAACAATGCCCGGTTTGAATAATAACGCTAGCCTGAGTGTCATCGCTGTCTGAGTGTGAAGTGCATTTGTCCACCAATGTTTTGGAACAAATTGGGGAACAACAATCGTAAGTACTTCATTCGGCTGCATGGTCTCATTGACGGATTCAATATAGATCAAGAGTGGTTCGATTAAAGTACGATATTCCGATTCCAATTCCACTAATCTTACTCCGTCACCCCAAATTTGCCATTTTTCCTTTACCTTTTGGGTTTCTTTCTCATCAATGGAGATATGAACAGCGGTTATGTCTTCGGAAAGCGTTCTTGCGTATCGGAGAGCAGCTAAAGTTCCACGATGAACACCACTGATCGGAATGATTACTCTGTGCCTGGATATTCGGGGTGGTGCTCCAAAGTTTTCGAGGGAAAGCTTCTTTGCCAAACTCTTATAATGTCGGTGTATGGAGAAGAAGATTGCAACCAGTATTGGGATCAAAATTACGATCACATATGCACCATCAGAAAACTTGGTCATGCAAAAATGATCATAACGACAAATGTGACCAGAGCGCCCACACCGTTCACAATCATTTTAAAAGTCCAATGATTATCGAACCGTAGATGTCGAACCAGGTTCTACTAATTCTTGACCAGGCATTAGATGACCACTTTTCCACCACCGGTGTGCCATTCCTGCCTGTGAGAGAGTGAATGACAAGAATACACCGATTGCATACAGTGGAATAAGTCTGGTTACACTTGCGGAAAACGCGATGATCAATAAGCTTGCAACAACTGCTAATAGATACAATTCCTCGAGAGTACACCAGTCGACTTCCGCGATATGTCAATTGTCGAGGCAGAAATCCATCTGCGGCGGTTAAGAGCACTTAACCGAGGAAAATCGGCGAAAGCAGTATTCGCTGCCATCATTAAGATAACAGTCGTAGAGGTAATTACAGCGACATATAAAGTTCCTCTGTATTCCAAATTGTCCGTGCTAATTGCGAAATAACAGTTTCAGCTTCAGATGGGACTGTTCCGACAGGTATGCCAAAGGTAGGTGATACCGAGAAGTAACGTCCCCAGGATCTGCAGCCATTAAAATAAGAGTTTGCCCGGCATTCTTACTTCGAGGTTCTTTGAATGCAGTTATACCATTACTGATCGCTTCAACACCCGTTACAGCAGTAGTTCCACTTGCAAATGCTTTCAATATCAAGAAAAAGCTTAGTGGATGTAACACTTCTGGATACTCAACTGAGGGTGGATTTTGTACAACACCTAGTGAACCTGAGAGAAGTTTGAACAATCCCTACAATAACGGTGATACTGATAGTAATTAAGAAAAAATAAGTTGGTATGGCAAATGTTATCCCTGACTTTGCACCCCTCGCGAATTGATCACCATTATGAACATCACCATTCCAACACCTATCCATATCCGGTAGGTATAGAATTCTGGTATAGCTGACACGATTTGGGCAACACCGGATGAAATGGAAACCGCCACAGTTAGAATATAATCGGTAAGCAATGCTGCCCCGGCTATCTGTGCAGCCATTTCCCCGATATTATCTCTGCGCAACGATATATGCGCCACCTCCACCCGGATAAGCATGGATGGTTTGTTCATATGAAATGGTCAAAATGGTCAGTAATACAACGATTGCAAATGATATGGGTATTGACCAGGAAAATGCTCCTGCACCTGCAAGTGCTAGAACGATTAATACTTCTTGCGCTGAATATGCGCTTGAAGATAACGCATCTGAAGCAAATACTGCCAATCCGACAACTTTCCCAATCGTCTGATGAGGAGCGTCAGCAGTAGATAAAGGTCTACCCATAAGCCAGGTTCGCCAACCTCTGCTTGGTTTGTAATCTGCATTTTGTTTGATGACCGTACTTCCATCATTTTCTTCAATATTTGTCATTATTCTTCTTTACCTGTTTAAGCTTTGACCGACAAAGCTAACGATTATAAGCTATACAATACAGATCATCAAGAGAATGGGCTGATGATTTCTGATAGAGTATTCTTTTAGAAAATCGTTGGATAATGGTTTTTCGATACTTGGTCGACATTTCTTTATTATCGTCAGTTCGTAGCTCAGACACAGGCTGGTTTCGATAATATGGATGGATTATAATACGAATGAGGGTAAATTAATAAGGAGTTAATGCTATGTTTAGATCATTTGGCTTACCAGAGTTACTGATTGTTCTGGTTATTGTGATTTTGCTATTTGGGGTTGGAAGAATTGGAAAGATATCTTCGGAAATTGGTAATGCGATCCGTCAATTTAGAGATGGTTTGCAGGGGAAAAACGAAACTAAAGACGAACCAACCAAACCTGACGAGCCGAAACAATAAGCCCTGGTTTTATGGAAATACTAGGCATTGGACCGCTTGAATTTTTATTCATCCTGGTAATTGCACTGATCGTGCTTGGGCCAAGGGGTGTGGTTAAATACTCACAGCAAGCAGGCTCATTTATTCGTAAAGTTGTTCAGTCGCCTGCGTGGAGATCTATGATGGACTCCACTCAGGAAATAAAAAAAGCACAACAGCAATTCATGCGCGACTCGGGGTTGAATGAATCGATTCAGGAGCTTGAGCGGGATGTTCGTTCTACTGTCACAATACCCGATGACTTCAACCGCACAATTCGAAATACGCCTGGGATAGTATCTGAAAGACCTCTTACAAAGTCATTGGATACCGTAGATAATCAAACTCCGATCGAAGACCAACTAGACAATTCCGATGACACCAAAAGCTGAATCCGGAAATACGCAAACAGAAATGCCCTTTCTTGAGCATATTGAAGAGCTCAGAAGCCGATTGTTGATCATAATCGTTGCCTTGCTCATCGGGAGCATCATCGGTTCAATTTTTACACAACAAATCATCAAACTTCTAGCTCAACCAGTCGGCGGACTTGAGAATCTTCAATCCATCGAAGTAACTGAAAATGTCGGCGTTTTTATGCGAGTTGCACTGACCAGTGGAGTCCTTTTGGCTATGCCAGTGGTGGTTTACCAGTTGCTCATGTTTGTTGTTCCTGGATTATTGCCAAATGAAAGAAAATGGGTATACCTAGCTGTTCCATTCGCGACCATCCTTTTTGCTGGCGGAGTGGCCTTTACCTATTTTGTGCTCTTACCTCCGGCCGTAAATTTCTTACTTCAATTTCTGGGTGTAACAACCACTCCGCGGATATCCAATTACATCGGTTTCATCACAAACCTAATGTTTTGGATTGGTATCAGTTTTGAGACACCCTTGCTTATTTTCATTCTGGCAAGACTTAAAGTAGTTAAAGGGAAACAATTACTAAAAGGATGGAGAATTGCGGTTGTCATGGCAGCCATAATGGCTGCAGTGATCACTCCCACTGTGGATCCCATCAATATGGGATTGCTGATGCTGCCAATGATAGGTTTGTATTTGATCAGTGTCGGTTTGGCGTTCCTGGCTGGATGATATTTGCCAAACAACCTTCCGGTGACAACTTATCAATTATTACTCGATCTATTGAGTTTAGATTTACTTTTTCGGTAGGCGCTGATACTCGAATATAATTCCCGGTCCATCCACTAACAAGGAACCCTCCGCCTTGCAATGGTTGATGATCTTCCCACAATACTGTCTGAATGGTACCAACCTGGCTTTTTCGATAATGTTCACTGTGTGTTTCAAATATCTGGCGTGCTTCCCTGCTTCGCTGTTGTTTGACCTTGCCATTGATCTGACCGGAATACTCTCGCGGCTGCCGTTCCTTCCCGTGCTGAGAAAGTGAATACATGCCCGCCTGCAAACGGTATCCTAGAGATGAACGATATTGAATTCCGATGATCTTCATCAGTCTCCCCGGGAAAACCGACGATGAGATCTGTCGTTATCGCTGCATCAGGGATTTGATCCAGAAGTGAATCTATAAGGGATCGATAACCTTCCGTAGTTGTTTGACGTGCCATCCTTTTAAGTATTTGTTCTGAACCGGATTGCAGCGGAAGGTGGAAATGTCGGCATAATCGTTCATCCTGCCAAAGGCTGAAAAAGTCATGATGAATATCCCAGGGTTCCAGTGATGACACTCTCAGACGAATATTTTCGGGTAAAACACTAAGGATCGACTCAATCAGATCTCTCAGATGTTTCCGTTCAGTGAAATCAGATCCCCACGATCCTAAATGGACTCCTGTAAGGATGACCTCCATTGAGCCATTTTGGACCGACCCCTGAATATCCTTAAGCACCTCATTTACAGCTATACTTCGTCCTTTTCCCCTCGCCAATCGGGTGACACAGAATGTACAAAAATTGTCACACCCATCCTGAACTTTGATAAATGCACGCTTACGAGACCGCTCACCGGGAATCGGCTGCCGGTCAAAATACACTAATGAAGGATGAATCCCAAAGAGGTCTTCAACCAGGCTATCTTTTACCAGATTATTAACTATTTCCAAATTGGGAATGCCGAGATGTTCCATAGCCTCATCTAGTGAAGCCAGGCAGCCAGTGGCGATGATTCGCTTTTGGGTCAAGGATTGGTTTGCACGGCGTATTTTCTGCCTTGAGTTCTTGCGCTGCCGCACTGGTTACAGCGCAGGTATTGATGATGACAACATCAGCTTCATCTTGTGTGGATACCAGAATATGACCGGCGGATCGAAATTGCCCGGCATATTTTTCAATTTCACTTTGGTTTAACTTGCAACCAACAGAATCTAGAAATACTTTCATAACAATAAAATTACGGGACGATCACAATAAAATTATCAAATCGGATATCTGTACCAGCTTCATCCATTGTCGCTGCTACAATGCCCGCATCTCCAGACTTGTATGTTTCATCGATAACAGTCAAAACCTGGTTCCAGTTGATAAACAGGGATAAATTATTCCCAACGCAATCCACACGGATATGATTTGTTGTTACACCCGGGGCGATAAGTTTTGTCGTCTGCATGATGGAGGAACCGAGTAAGGTTCGCTCCCCATCTTCGACTTTACTGATTCCGTAATAACCGTCGGAACTGATCAGAAAGCTGTAATAATTTTTTGCATCCTTCATTCTGCAGATCAATCCGAACAGATTATTGGTTGGTCCCGATATGTAAGACGCATCAACATCTAAAATCGTATCCTCGAGGGACAGCCCGGGAGTTGTCCAATAGTCCATATTCGCTTCGTTCACTAATATTCTTAGCGAATCTCCATCATAGTGGACAATCCCCTGTGGAGATACAAGCACTTTCCATCCATTGTCATGATCGGAAAAATCATCCATGAAGACTGGGAGTGTTTCAGCTTCATTCCCAAGAATTGCCTGTGGTTTTAGCTGGCATCCACTCAGAAAAATGACCAGCAAGATCATGATAAGGAGGGGGGATCTCTCATGCATTTTCATATAAAAATTGTATCACACGCTCATTTACAGAGATAGTTCTACAAGTTCATTTCAAAGAAGATAACTGATCTTGCATGATTTTCTTTTGATCCATATCTGTAGTCTTTTCCATTGCCTCAGTGAGGATTATTTTTGCTTCATCTGTTCTGGCCTGTTCTTGCAGAAACAAGCTCAAATGGATTGCAGCATCAGAATTTCCTGGTTCGATTTGGAGTGCATTTCTCAGCATCTTTTCCGCATTTATACCATCCCCCAGAACAAGATACATTTGTCCAAGTACATCATAACCTACAGGATTTTTTTCATCTGCCAATATTGCTTTGCGTGCTGCATTGATCCCAATCGTTTCAATTTGATCGTGATGATCCAAACAATATTTGGCTATACGCAGCCACGGGTCGGAATTTCCTGGCGTAAGCTCTGCAGAAGCAGTAAAACTCGCCAATCCCTCATTGGTTAGCTCTAATACCAGCTGGACTTCTCCGAGTGAACGAAGGATCTGATGATTATCAGGTTCAATCAAATCCGCTTGTTGCAGATAAACAAGAGCGGCGTCCGGACGATTCTGGATCATCCAGAATTCTGCAATTTTCATATTCACGGCAACACTGTTAGGTTCATTGGAAACTGCTCTTCTAATTTCCGCAGATCCGTCCCTATCCGTGATTAGTCTAATAATGCCATACTCCGATAAGGCCGATCCGTTATCTGGATTTTCCCTTAATATTGCAAGCACAGCTGATTCGGCAGCCGGGTATGCTTTTTTCCGCCGAAACCATTCTGCCAGATATAACCATGCAGAATCTTGTTTGGTTTGCTCATCTGTATTCTTCTGGATTATCTGAACTTGCGGAAATATTTCTTGAAAAGAATCGTCATGGATCCTATCAAATATCAAACGTGCTTTTGAAGGGGAATCGTGGATCATTAAACCGGCTGCATTTAATCCATCCAGCTTATCACCTGAGGCTGAATACCATTTTTCGTAAATGATTGCCGCTTCAGGGATCATCCATTCTTCAATATACCGGGAAACTATTCTATTCAAATAGAGTCTGGATTCTTGGTTTTCTGGAGTGATCTTTCGCCAAACAGCCATTCCATCATTTTTCTTGCCCATTTGGATGTAGGCATCTCCCAACAAGAACAAACCTTCAGTTGTTAAAGAGCTATGTTTATCTACCTGTTCAAGGAGTTGATATCCTTTTTCATACTGCTCACTCTTTAAAGCTTCAATACCCAATTTTTCAGTTATTGCCAAACTCTCAGGCATCCAGATGAATAACTGTTCCAGATCACCCTGCTTAGATTCTGCAGTATTTATTTCCTGCACATGTTGCACGATCGGACTGGCAATCGGTTGGAAATTGAAAACCACCGGAATGAAGACCGCAAGTAACGCGAAAAGAATGGCTTTCAGAATATTGCTGTTGGACATATGGTCATTATAAGCTGGATATGAAAGTCATAATATCGAAACAACCCTTATCATATGACATTCATCCACATTGTACTAACACGTCTTGACACAAAATCTTGTAGGTGATAACCTTTCTTTTAGTATGTTTGGGAAAAATCCAGGATACAGAGAATATATTATTAAAATTTGTATGGAGAAAGTAGCATGTCAGAACGTTTTGTTGGTACAGTAAAGTGGTTCAACGCCACAAAGGGTTATGGTTTTATTGGTCGTGATGATGGACAGGATGTTTTCGTTCATTTTTCTGCTGTTCAAATGGAAGGGTACAAACGCTTACAGGAAGAACAGCGTGTAGAGTTTTCAGTTGAAGATGGTCCCAAAGGCTTGCAAGCCGCTGAAGTCATCCCGGTTGAATAACTAAATTACACAATCTAACAGGCTGACTAAAAGGTCAGCCTGTTTTTATTTCCCATCAATTCTGAGAATGTAGAAAATCATGGACATATATTCGTAAACCGTAGCTTTTCGAAATTCGCTATCCAAAAACCAACGGCTGGGTTTGTACCAATAATTCGCTTCATCCACTGGATTTACCCGAATACGAATCCTTGAACCACTGAAAACATCCAGAAAGATCATTTTTGTCCGCCTGGAATGAAAAGAGTCGGTAACGATGATCAACTTTTTCCACTCCCTTTCTTTTGCCAGAGCAAGGACAGCCCGTGCTTCCTCCAATGTTGTGCGTGAGATACCTTCTGTAACGATGATATCCACTTTCCGCACACCTAATTGAGCAGCCCGGTCTTCCTCTCCCCTTGTGACCTTCACGCCAGTCCCTGCATCTACATCGCCGGTTTCGGTAAAAATTATTTTCTTGGCAGTTCCTTTGAGAACAAGGTTCACTGCATGTTCCAACCGCTCTACCCCTCCTCCGCTTAAAACTACAATACCATCCGAGGATGAGATCGGATCTCGGACTACCAGAAAATATCCAGCACCCAAAACCCCAACTGCTATAGCACAAATGCAGCTAGTAACGCATACAAGAATAATTAATGAGACTCTGATTGGTTTTTTCAAACTTTCCCTTTGCTTACGGATAGCGCCATTCGATAAAGTGCATCATCCAAAGTTTCCCGTGGACATCCAAAGTTTAATCTGGTGAAACCTTTTCCTTCAACACCGAAATCACTGCCGCCATTGAGACCGACTTTTGCATTCGTCAGGAAAAACTTAGCCGGATCACCATCGTTGCCGATACCAGTGCAATCCAACCAGGCCAAATAAGTTCCTTGTGGAGGAGTTATTTTTATCTGAGGAATAGTCTCCATAATTCTTGAGACGAGATGATCGCGATTTTGTTCCAAGTATACAATCATTTCCTTTAGCCATTCGTCCCCAAAGCTGTAGGCTGCCAGAGCTCCTGTGTATCCCACGAGATTGACATGTGGAACCAATCCTTCAGCGTTTTTTGAAAAGAGGTCCCGCAATTTCTTATCAGGGATAATCGCAATCGCACAGCCCAAACCTGCGATATTGAAGGTTTTACTTGGCGCGATCAAAGTGATGGTCCGGTTTTGCAGATCTGAATTGAACTGTGCGATGGGTGTATGGACGTTGCCCGAAAAGATCAATTCTGCATGGATTTCATCAGAACATAGCAATACATCGTATTTCACACATAGATCAGAAAGTGGTTTTAACTCGTCTTGTGTGAACACTCTGCCTACCGGGTTGTGCGGATTGCACAGGATCATGCTCCGAGTTCCATTCTTGAACTCAGCTTCAAGGGAATTGAAGTCCATGCGGTGGATTCCCTGCGCATCTCTGATCAATGGAGAATCCACTCTTTGAAGTTTCGCATTCTCCGGGGCGCACAATATTGGTGGGTAGACAGGTGTTTGAACCAAAACCGAGCGTGAGAATTCAGCGGCTGCGTGACAGAACATATTCAATCCCGTAACAACACCCGGAATGAAAACGATGGCATCTCTTTCAATTTTCCAACCATACAACCTATCCATTCTTTGCAGTATGATATCGATCAGAGTAGCCTGTGGCATGGCATATCCATAAATGCCATGCCTACTTCTTTCAACAAGTGCATCGATCACCTCAGGCGGGGATTCAAAATCCATATCTGCCACCCAGAGAGGCAGAACGTCCTCCGGGTAGATCCCCCACTTTACGCTGTCTGTCCCTTGCCTGTTTATGATCTTGTCAAAGTTGTATCGTGTCGATGTCATAAAGTCCACCTATGGTTTTTATTATACCTAAACAAAAAATTTCTCTTCCAGCTTGTTTATTATTTCTGATATACTGCAAATATGGCAATGGAATTTCCTCAAATAAACATCCTATCTGCTCAGGATTGGAAAGATTATGAATTAATCGATTCGGGGCAGGGTGAAAAACTGGAACGATTTGGCAGCGTGGTATTCCGCCGTCCTGAGGCTCAGGCGGTCTGGTCTCCAGCTCTACCGGCCAAACAATGGGATAAGGCAGATGCAGTATTCTTTACAACCGGCGAAGAAAACGGTGGACATTGGGATATCAAACGTAAGCTCCCTCCACGTTGGCCGATTTCCTATCAAAATATCAAATGCTGGATCCAACCTGGTGCATCCCGCCATTTGGGAGTCTTTCCCGAACAGGCAGTTCATTGGGATTGGACTTCAAATTTGATCACCGAACAAAAACGGCCAATAAAGGTCTTGAATCTATTCGGATACACAGGAATGGCCAGTCTTGCGGCTGCTTCCGCTGGAGCAGATGTGACCCATGTGGATGCGTCTAAAAAAGCAATTTCGTGGGCACACGAGAACCAGGAATTGTCCGGGTTGACGGAAAGACCAATTCGTTGGATCGTCGATGACGCATTGAAATTTGTCCAGCGGGAAAGCCGCCGGAATAGCCGGTATGATGGCATCATCCTTGATCCACCAAAATTTGGCCGTGGACCAAAAGGTGAGGTTTGGGAATTCTTTGACCTGTTGCCTGATCTATTAAAGTCATGTATGGCTATCTTAAACAAGCGACCTTTGTTCCTTGTCCTGACAGCATATGCCGTAAAGTCATCTGCTCTCACATTACATGGTGCATTGACAGAACTTACCCGGGATTTGGGTGGGCGTCTGGATGTGGGCGAATTGGCGACCAAAGATACCTCGGCTGGAAGATTGATTTCCCATGCCATCTATGCGCGTTGGTCCACCTAAACCTGATACGATCGCGTTGGTTTTATCTAGGTTCTCATATCGCTGAAAAATGATCTCTTAAATTCCAACCGGTCAGCATCGGGAAATAGATCGATCATCTTCCGTAATAATTTCTGGTTGTCCCCGCTACGGCCAGCCGGATCGATCAAGATTTCTCGCAAAAAGAATCTCATCTCAATGGGAGAGATCTTTATCATTGATGCAATCAGCTGTAATGCTTCCGAATGTATATCTTTAGGAAGTCGTAACAATAAGCCTGATAACATGGCGATGATTGCCGGTAAATGCCTCTGACCGTCTTCCAAAATGAAATTGTTTAGCGCCAGCAGGGCTTGAGTTGTATAAATTTGTTCATTGGAAGACAACCACTGATTGATCAATGACAACCAAATTTCAAAGTGGTGTCTTCGAAGAAAATTCAATCCATGATCGACCAATTGGGATAAAAGAAAGATGTCCATATCCTTTGATACCCAATTTTGGAAAGTGGCCAACCACTGTTCCGGGTCTTCATACGGTATTTCTCCCAGAATTTGGATTGCCAGGATCTTTTCTTCCATGGACGGAGAATTCCATAGTGTACTGGCTAGATCAATCCCTTGCTGATAAGATGCCAGTTCTAATCTCACCTGCAAATCATGTAATATTTGCCACATCACCCTTTGGGAAACCTGATACGAAGGAATAAACTTCTTTGTCTGTATCTTCTGTACTCCACGCAACGTCCGGTCGGAGTATTGATCTAATAATTCGCGTAAATTGGATACAAAAATGTCTGGTTTATTAAAATTCGCAACCAGATTAGCGGATTGGAGTTTGATCTTATCAAGTGAGACGGCAGGCATGGTCCCTTTATTATGTCATATAACCGTATATAAAACATAATAAGGTAGATTGAACTGGGAATTCCAGGATCTACCTTATTGGAATTAATGTTCGAAACTAATATGATTTTGCGAAATATACCTTGTGCGTTGCAGGTTTACCGCAAACGATGCATTTTCCATCACTGGGTTCCTGATCTAATGGGATACACCTTGTCGTTGCCTTGGTGTCTTCCTTCACTTTGGATTCGCATTCCACATCACCGCACCAATAGGATAATGCCCATCCGCCTTCAACCACCTTTTTTAATTCGGTGTAATTCGCGGGATCATGGATATTTGAATCGCGAAATGTTGCGGCTTTGTTGAGCATATTATTGTGGATATCGATCAGTAATTGGCTGATAAAGCCATCCAGTCCGGTCTGGGGAACGAATTGCTTTGCTTCCTTCCCGGGAATATCTCTTCGGGCAACTGCCACTGACCCTTTTTCAACATCCTTAGGTCCAATCTCGATTCGAATCGGAACACCTCGCAATTCCCAATCATTGAACTTGAATCCGGGTGTAACCTCTGTCCGGTCATCCACTTTAACCCGTTTATCCGATAACATTTTTCGCACGGATTCGACCACAGGTAATACTTTGGATTTCTCTTCATCATTCTTGTAGATCGGGATGATGACGATTTGAATAGGCGCCAGACGGGGTGGTAGCACCAACCCTTTATCATCTCCATGGGTCATGATGATCGCGCCAATGAACCGGGTGGAAAGTCCCCATGAAGTCGTCCAGCAATGCTGAAGTGTGTTATTCATATCCAAATATTGGATATCAAACGCTTTGGCGAAGTTTTGTCCTAAATTATGACTTGTTCCGGATTGTAATGCTTTGGTGTCTCCCATCATGGCTTCGATGGTGAAACTTTGTGCTGCTCCGGCAAATTTCTCGGTAACACTCTTCATTCCCGGGATGACCGGTACGGCAGCTTCGTTGACTGCAAAGTCGGTATAAACTCCCAACATTCGTAAAGTCTCTTCTTTGGCTTCTGCTTCTGTTGCATGAGCAGTGTGTCCTTCCTGCCAGAAGAACTCCAAAGTTCGCAGGAATAGTCTAGTTCGCAATTCCCAACGGACAACGTTTGCCCACTGATTGATCAATACAGGCAGGTCGCGATAGCTCTTGATCCACTTTGAATACATATAACCAATGACAGTCTCTGAAGTCGGCCTCACTACCAGGGGCTCTTCCAAAGTTTCGCCGCCGCCAATTGTCACGATTGCAAGCTCGGGCGAAAATCCCTCAACGTGTTCTTTTTCTTTCTCCAGAAATGACATGGGAATGAACAACGGGAAAGCCGCATTGGTATGGCCGGTTTCCTTGAAGCGTTTATCCAGAGCTTGCTGCATGTTTTCCCATAAAGACCATCCATATGGACGTACTACCATGCACCCCCGCACAGGAGCGTAATCAGCCAACTCAGCCCTGAGGATGAGTTGGTTGTACCATTCTGAATAATTTTCACTGCGGGAGGGTAGCTTTTCTTCTGCCATGATTAAATCCTTTACTTCCTTTTAGTATTAATTTATGTTAATGTAATTCTACAATTTGCGACCATGCGTTCTCAATACCTGAAGAAAATGTCAATAAGGCAAGATCGTCTTCTGGAATAAATCCATCTGTGGACTTAATAAAATTACGAATGACCTTTTCCCATCCGGATCCTACCAGGATCAGTTTTTTAGGAGGGATCGATTTGATGATCAGCATATTCCACATCATCGATATTTCCGCTAATGTACCTACACCGCCTGGTAGAGCAATTGCCGCGTCGCAGCACTCGATCAAATGTCCTAGTCTTTCACGTAACGTTTCGAATTTTCGTTCTTCAGTAACCCATGGATTTTTACCAATTGGCCTAAAAAATTCTATTTCTTCACATGTGACCCCAATAACATGCCCACCTGCATCGTATGCTCCGCGGGATGCGGCTTCCATGACCCCGATATAACCTCCGGTTGCCACAGTCCATCCAGCATTGGCTGCGATCTTCCCGAGATCATACGCCTGTTGATAGTCTTTACTACCATCTTGTGGTGCACTTCCGCCAAATATGGAAAGTATCATCGTTTTCCCTCTTTGTCAGTTGACTGATCCCAGATCCGGTTTTGGTTGATCTTCAGCTTATCATGCACAGCTTTTTCTAGGTCAATTCCTGAGACATCCGCTAATTGCAACAAATAAAGTTGAACATCAGCAAGTTCCGAAGCGAGTTTATCCTGTTCTTTGCATGATTCATTCCATTGGAAGTGTTCCAGAACTTCGGCAGCTTCGAGGGACATCGATATCGCCAGGTTACGTGGTGTCTGTGGCCTAGGCGAATTCTCTTGATCCCATCCTTTGGAATGAACGAATTCGGTCATCAGGCGTGTCAGATCTCTTAATTCCATGTTGGGAATGATTATACAACGAAACAGAATTAGATTGGAACGAGAAGTTTATGGAAGTTTTAGCTCATCTTTACTCCTTGTAAGATTGATCAAAGTTACTATTAGCCAAGATCAAAATATATACTTTCACGAGTTGATTACACCCCGGAATGAGGTTCATACATAAGTCATAAGAGACAATACGCATTTTCATCATTACTACTCGTCATATTCTTTTTAACAGGATTGGTCGGAGTAAATATCTTTTCGGTCCATGCGAAACCTGAAGAAAGTTCTAATTTTGCTCCATCGGTGAATGATGACTTTGGCGCGGCGTCCATCATATTAAGCGATCCAACTTATTCCGACTCCTATGATCCATCCGAAAACACCACAGAACCTGAGGATCCGGTATTGAGTTGTATAGGTGATACCGGAACTGCATCGCTTTGGTATCAATTTCTTCCAACTAATTCTGGGGAAATATCGATAAATTCAGAAGGTAGCGACTACGATACCGCAATAGCGATATATACTGGCGTATTTGGTTTGCTAAATGAAGAATCTTGCGATGATAATAGTGGTTTGATTAATGCTGGACAAATTCTAAACTTTCCTGTATCAGGTGGTAGTGCTTATTACTTTGAAATTGTTGCGGTGACTACTCCAGGTACGTTTGTTAATTTTGATTTTTCTTATACAGAGGCCGCTCCAACCGATACTGACACACCCGAACCAACACCAACCGAAACTGACACACCCGAACCAACACCAACCGATACCGCTACACCTGAACCAACTGCCACAGAGACTATTATTCCTTCAGATTCTCCAACTCTTACATCAACCTTCACTCCTACTTCCTCGAGTACATCAACTCGGACACCTACTAAAACCAGCACACCTTCAAATATTACCTACAGCCTGAAACAAACCGGGAATTTCGGTGCGCAATCGGCTAGCAATTGTTTTGCAGTGGGATATGCGAGGAAACTTTCCGGTACATCTGGTAAGGTCTGGATTCGAGTTTATGTCGATAATGCTTACGTCACAATAAAAGAAACTTTATCAGGTGGAACTATTAACTTTGATCTCTTCACCCTCAAACCTGGATTTACTTTTATCACCGGGGTCGATCACAATGTAAAAATGTATGCACAGTTGGAAAATGGATTTTGGTATGCTCTGAACAACACTCTCACAGGAACACCCGGTGGAACTGTCAACTGTTCTGCGCCTACTGCTACGCCTACAATTACTGACACTCCAACCACAACTAATACTCCATCCATTACCCCGACCAAGACTAAGACCAGTTCAAGAACACCTACAGCATCCAAAACTCCTACTGTTACAAAAACACCAACCAATACACCAACTTCCTCATTCACTCCGAGCGCAACATTTACTCCCAGTGAGACATCCACGCTGACAGCTACAAAGACAAAAACGCCAACAAAAACTGCAACAGTAACCAAAACTGCCACGAGGACACTTGCTCCAACCAACACAAAAACCCCTACCCATACTCCGACCTATAAACCGAACACATCCTATTCACTGAAACACACCGGGAATTTCGGTGTTCAAACATCGGCAAATTGTAAAGCAATCGGTTATGCAAAAAAAATTACCGGAACCACTGGGATGAGTTATATCCGGGTATACGTGGATGGCGTTTTTGTAGTCACTAAACCTTCCCTGTCTGGGGGTACTTTCAACTTCAACCTCCTGAATTTAAAGCCTGAATATATCTTTAGTTTATCCACATCGCATACAGTCCTTCTCAAAACTCAACTTGAAAATGGTTATTGGTACGATTTGATTAACCCGAACACCGGAATTGGTGGCGGTTCAATCACCTGTAATTAATCATAAAAAGATCCCGAATAAATTCGGGATCTTTTTCATTTACATCATTTACATTAAACCTCCTAATGATTGCTGATCAGATACGTTAGGTTGGTTTACCGATTCGTTCTTGTATGTTGATTTTGCGGAAATCTTATATATCTAGAACAGTTTCCTCAAGTTTAGATGAGTCGAAGTTGTTAACCCGTGTACGACTAGAAACTATTAATGCTGAATTCTCGCTTATAAGATTTCAATTATCTATCTGATCCGCATCTGATAATATCTGATAAGGAGATATCAGATGGACGGAAATCAATGATAATTGAATTTTACCGAAATAACCTTTTCCAATAATTTGATAATTACTGGTCATTTTGGTATGTTTAGCTATGGAGGAGGGAGTCTTATGTCAAAAAAGAAATCAATGATCGATAGAAAATTTGGAATTGGAATTCTTGTTTTTATTGGATTGTTAATAATCGTTGTTGCGATATATTCGTTAACCACAACGAATGTAGTTAACACATCCAAAGTTCCTGCCAACGAGGCTGCTGTACGTCGCATCAGTCTTAATGACGCAAAAGCCGCTTATGATCAAGGCACAGCATTGTTTGTAGATGTTCGCGATCCCAGCTCTTTCGCCGCATCTCATATACCTGGTGCGGTAAACATCCCTTTAGCTGATATTGAATCCGGCAATGTGGATCTCAACCCAGATCAATGGATCATCACCTACTGTACCTGACAGGCTGAACATTCCAGCGCCCGTGCGGCGTTCGTCCTATTACAACGTGGATTCAAAAATGTAGAACCGATCCTCGGGGGGTATGCCTCCTGGATGGATGCGGGATATCCCCTTGAGCCGTAACCGAATGAAATTATCGGTACCAAAACAACTCCCTACAAGAATTTTTGTAGGGAGTTGTTGATTATTCTGCTGATACTTCTGCTGATTTTTCAGCCTTGTTTTTTGTCTTAGGTCCAGCCCGGAAGGTTAAATCTGTTTTATCTTCATTCACATCGACAAAGACCGTTTCACCATCTTTAAATTCTCCACCAAGCAGTTTAACGGATAGCGGACTTTCGACATGTTTTTGGATAGCTCGCTTGAGTGGGCGTGCGCCAAAGTTCTCATCATATCCAATCTTGGCAAGCCAGTTTCTTCCCTCATTAGTAAGTTGGACTTCTACACCATGTTCTTTCAGTCTGGAATGGACTTCGTTCATCTGAAGTTCAACTATCTTCTGCATCTCTTCCGAGGTTAATGGCGAGAACATGATGATCTCATCAACCCGGTTCAAGAATTCAGGCCGGAATGTGGATTTCAGCGCTTTATCGATTTTGCTGTGAGCTTCACGCTCTTCTTCATTGTCTGTCATCGCAACAAAGCCGAGCGTTCCTCCCTTGCGCACAAATTCTGTTCCCAGATTACTCGTCATCACTAAAACAGTGTTGCGGAAGTCAACAGTCCGACCCTGTCCATCGGTTAACCGTCCATCATCCAGAATTTGTAAAAGTGCGTTCCATACTTCGGGATGTGCTTTTTCGATCTCATCAAACAAGATCACCCGATACGGTCGTCTCCGGACTGCTTCAGTGAGCTGTCCACCTTCTTCATAACCCACATATCCTGGAGGCGCACCAAAAAGCCTCGAGACAGTATGTTGTTCTCGGTACTCGCTCATATCGATCCGTACCAGGGCATCTTCATCATCGAACATAAACCAGGCTAATGCCTTTGCCAACTCTGTTTTTCCAACACCCGATGGTCCGATGAAAATAAATGAACCGATAGGCCGCCGTGGGTCAGACAAACCTGATCTTGAACGTCTGATCGCGTCTGAAATTGCATGAACGGCTTCTTCCTGCCCGACGATCCTATCGCTCAACCTTTCTTCCATGTGAAGCAGTTTTTCGGCTTCAGTTTCGAGCATCTGTGTTAATGGTATGCCGGTCCATTGATGGATCACCTCTGCGATATCATCCACATCTACCACCTCATCGAGCATATGTTCCGATTCCCATTTATCCCGTTCACGGGAGTAGTCTTCAGTGATCCTGAGTTTTTCTGCTTTCTTACGGGCAGCGCGTTCGTAATCGCGTTCCTGACCGGCTTGCTCTTCTTCTGCAGTCAATCGATCAATCTCTGTCTTCATTTGCTTTAGTTCTGGTGGCATGGAATACAATGCGACTCGTAATTTGGCGGCTGCCTCATCCATGAGGTCGATCGCTTTATCTGGCAGATGACGATCCGTAACGTATCGGGTGGAAAGTTTTACAGCAGCAATCAGTGCATCATCTGAAAAGCGGACCTTGTGATGGGCTTCATAACGGTCTCTTAAACCCATCAACATCTTGATGGTGTCCTCAGGTTTCGGTTCATCAACGAAAACTGGAGCAAACCGCCGTTCCAAAGCTGCATCTTTTTCAATGTGCTTGTGATACTCATCCAGTGTGGTTGCACCAACACATTGAAGTTCTCCCCGTGCCAATGCTGGTTTGAGCATATTGCTGGCATCCATGGCTCCCTGAGCAGCGCCAGCACCCACAACGGTGTGCAGTTCATCGATAAAGAGGATGATCTCTCCATCTGAACGCTGAATTTCCTCGATGCAAGCTTTTAATCTCTCTTCAAACTCTCCACGGAATCTAGATCCCGCGATCATCGCGCCTAAATCCAGCGAGATGACTTTCTTTCCCATCAATATTTCGGGTACATCATTCGCCGCGATCTTTTGAGCTAATCCTTCGACGATTGCGGTTTTTCCAACACCTGCTTCTCCAATGAGTACCGGGTTGTTTTTGGTTCGTCGGGAAAGAATCTGCATAACACGTCGAATTTCCAGATCCCTGCCAATGACTGGATCGAGCTTGCCTTCCCGAGCCATGGTGGTCAGATCTCGGGAATATTTTTCTAACGTCCTGTAACGGGTTTCAGCCTGCGGATCGGTAACCCGTTGGCCTCCGCGGATCTGCAGAATGGCTTCAGAAACACGGTCTCTGGTTAAACCTGCGCCTTCAAGTATTCTGGCTGCTGATGTATTCTTTTCAGCCAGGATAGCTAAAAATAGATGTTCAGTTGAAATATATTCATCCTTGAGCTTATTCGCTTCTTCATTCGCCAGGTCAATGATCCTCTTTACCCTCGGTGTTATGAATATTTGACCAGCTCCGCTGCCAAAAATGTTCGCTTTCGGAGTCGTTTTTAGAACAAAGTCCAATCTTTCAGAAAGATCGGAGGTATCCACTTTCAAGAAATCTAAAATTTGTGAGACTACACCCTGAGGCTGTTCGATCAAAGCTAATAGAATATGTTCCGTATCGATCTGGTTGTGACCATATCGTTGAATGATCTCGGCAGCTCTTTGTGCAGCTTCCTGTGCTCTCTCTGTAAAACGATCAAATCGCATCATATGAGTTTTCTCCAATATAGCAATTGGCTGGATTATAGCACCAGCCATATAAGGATATTATCAGATGGTTATTAACAATCCATATGATTATTTTATCCAGATAATGGATTGACGCAATTTTGTTTATGTTTGTGTTAAATTTTATGTGCGGTTATATAATAAGGTCTTATAAGCTAAGTTGAATTTCATCTCATTTGAAGGAATCCACCTACGAGTAACTTTACTTCCTACCAGGAACGTATAGCTCTCCAAAAATACGATTATCCAAATTTGGATAACCATATTCGCCCTATCGATGTCCGTAAGGATCTGGACAATATTGCTGATCTGATCGAAAAGTGTTTCATTGACACCATGGACGAAGATGGATACTCATATCTTCGTCAAATGCGGAAATCTGCAATCGATGCCCGGCGGCTGGAATGGTTGACCTCTTATGCAGATTCTCTTAATACTCCGCTTGGTGGATTTGTTTGGGAAGAAAATGGGAAGATCATTGGGAATCTCACGTTAATCCCTCTTCAAAAACAATTTATGCGCGTTTTCCTCATCGCTAACGTTGCAGTCCTGCCTGAATTTCGCCGCAAAGGAATTGGGGAATTATTGACCAAAACCGCACTTGGTTATCTCCGGGAAATCAAGGTCAGTTCTGCCTGGCTGCAGGTTCGCCGTGATAATCCACCTGCGTGCAATTTATATGAGAAGTTGGGATTTAATATTCGTTCCACCAGAACTACCTGGCATGGTCAGGTAGTTGATCGCACAATCTTTCCACTCCCTTATCCTGTTACTCATCCATCATCAGCGGATTGGACAGAAATGTCAAAACAATTCGCTATCGTTTATCCCCAGGATGTAATCTGGAATTTGCCTGTTGATTTAAATTATTTCAAACCTGGTTTATTGAGTGCGGTTGGTCGAATAATAAGCGGAAGTAAAACGCAATGTTGGGTTGTAAAGAAAGAGAATAAGATCATTGGCTGTCTTGGTTGGGAGGCTGCCCGAACTTGGACAGATAATGTCTGGGTAGGCTGTAAACCGGAAGACGAGCTTGAAGCGCTCCGATCCTTGCTACCAGTCGTCATCACCTCACATCACAGATCCCGACCCCAATCAATCAATTACCCGGCAGATAAAGCAGTGGAAATTTTCACATCTTTTGGATTTCTTGACCATACTACCTTGCACTGGATGGAAATTGTACTAACGCCCAGTCGTCATCTCGTATAATATTTCTTGATATCTATTGAATTGCATTACCTATGCAAACAGGCAGATAGACCTTTGGTATGAGGTATATCTGCCCGCTAATGCATCCGAATTCAGACTGACTATTTCTTATCTACAGTCTTCAACATCATTCGCATAAGTTCCAGGAATTCTTCCCATTCTTCTTTGAAAAAGTGAACGGTGACGTTATTGACCTCTACATGAAAGACTGTCTCGCCATCTGGTTCATCTGATTTCCAAATGATGTATTGATCTGTTTCAACAACTGTATTTGTTTTGGGTGATTCCAAATCCGCCATTTCAACCTCCAAAATTTTTGATGATTATAGTGTATCAGAATTTTTATCCGTGACTTAACTTGATTTATTTTGCTCGAAACCAGGCGCGAATTCGGTTGATGAAAAGAGACCATTGTTTTTGGATATTCGCCAACCACACCGGTGGTGGGATTGGCTTTTCTTCCTCTTCCAGTCCTTCCCATGGGTCTTGATCAAACATTTTTCGGGTGACATATCTCCCAAATAATTTCAGAGATGCAGTAACAGGCGAAGCAAGGATCACTCCCACCAAACCGATCAAGTTTGCGCCTATTAATGCCATGACCAGAACTGCCGCGGGATGTATCTTAAGGGTTTTTGCCAGGATCCTGGTGGATACAAAATTATCCATAATCAGATCTGCAAACCATGCGATTGCCACAGTTAGGATTGCATAACTAAATGGCATTAATCCAAAATAGTTACCTCCCTGGAAATAACAAACCAATCCGAGCGTTGTCCATGCGATTGCTGGTCCAATATAAGGTAAAAACCTCGCCAACCCGGCTAATAATGCCAGACCAAAAGCAAAACGTACACCAAGCGCGGTTAGTAGGACTGTATAAAGGATAGTATTGATTAAAATGACTACAAATTGTCCACGGAGGAAAGCGTTCCACAGCTTTCCGAGTTCCCGCCCCATCTGTCTGAAATCCTCGGTGAATCCCGGAATTTCTATTGTGAAGATGCGTTCGGATGAGCCGCGCAATTCAAGCAGGATGAAATAAGACACAAGAAGGATGAAGGCGATCCAGCCAATACCTTCCGCTGCCCCTCCAGCAACTGCAGAAACCAGACTTCCAACCTGACCTAGTAAGGGCTGAACGCCATTCAAGATCGGATCAAGTAATTTATTCAGATCGTATCCCGATAGATCGATGGGGTATCCACCAATGATAATTTGTTTCGGTAGATCAGCCAGGTATTGAGGCAGGTCTGCAATTGATTTTTGAAGGAACTCAATAAAACTCTGGATTTGAACGATCAAGGCCAGGCTGCCCCAGGTCAACAATCCAAGCAACAGGATAACGATCAACAGATAAAGCAACGTAACCGCAAATGGCCATTTAAGTTTTAATTTATTGACCAAAATTCCAGCGAGTGGATATATCAGATATGCCAGAACAAAAGTGATAAGCAGAGGTCCAACGATATTTCTAAATCGCATCAACAATGCGACAAATATCGCTGCTATCGTTAATGCAACGACCAGTTTAAGACCGGAACTCCATCTCGGTGAATTGGATGATTTTTCGCTTTGTTCAACCATGGTTATTGCGGAAGTGGACAACCGGGCAGAAATGTGAACAAGTCGCACCACATATTGTTCGCATCAATAACCCATAGAGAAATCACACAAATGCAGGCTATTACCACAATTGCTATGATTGCAATGATTGCCCAAGAGGGTAATTTTTTCCTGGGACCAGTTTCAGTTCCCTGCATTCTTTGCTGATCGGGTCTAATATTTGGTACATACGGAGGGGGAGATACAGGTTGGCTGCTCTTTAGAGGCATCTGGACAGGCGGAATACCGGAATTCTGGTCAAAGTTCATCCGTGCCATTGCTACAGTCGCATCGGGGTCCATGATCGGTTGTGGCTGCCAAACGAGCGAGATATGCTCTCCCAGATTAACGATCTCGTTAACCAGTAGAATGTGTGGTGCTGTTAATCGCTGTCCATTGATCACAGTCCCATTTGTGGAACCGAGATCTTCGATCACATAACCTTCATTCATCAGTTTTATCGCAGCGTGATGACGTGATACTTCGGCGTCATTGATCAGAATGTCCGCGTTGGGATCCCTTCCGATGATGACCTCATTCTTCATGATCGGATAAACCTTTCCGGGTGTAGGACCGGATCTGACTACAAGTTGGAATGATTTAACAGCCATATCTCCTCCTCATGCTGTAATGCTGATCTAATCAACTTTTACTTAAAGACAACAACTCAATTGTTATATCTTACACCTTCAAACAAGTCATTTATGGGTTTTTCCGGGATATTGTCTGGATATGCCTGCATAAATGTCTCATACTTCTGAAAGATCTTCTGGAGCAACCCTTGAAATCCTCCTGTTAGTTGCTTTCCTCCCTGGCTTGCATGGCAGGCTGATGCCTGGTCACGTAATTTGGCTACAGAGGTGTAATTGATTCTTGCGTGTACAGGGTAAGAGTCCGTGGCTAAGGACAGCAGATCAATATCCTTATTTTTTCCGAACTTGCTTGGGTCCTTCCCTGCAATTCTTATCATCAGTATAGCAATTTTTATGAATTCGCGGGAGATTGTATGAAAAAATAACCTTTCAGGTTGGAAAGGCGGTAGCTTATCGGGATCAATATAATCCGCATCACCGGCCAATTTAAAAGCCAGAACTGTGGCATTATGAATGGCAATATGATCAGGATGGCGATAGCCTCCAATGGGATCGAAAGTAAGTACAACCTGGGGACGGAGCGATCTGATAAAACTAACCACTTTTGCCGCTACTTCCTCTACAGGTTGTGAGACGAGCGCATTCGGATGTTGATTCTCTATACTTCCTGTCATCCCGGAATCGCGATAATCTAAAAAGTGAACCCCTTTCAGTTTGAGCATTCCTGCGGCACAGCATAGTTCGCTCTCCCTGATTTCGGCGATCGTAGAATGTCCCAGCATCATCTCCGGAGGCATTTCACCCACCTCACCCCTTGTTGCACATACCAAATGAACATTGGCGCCATTCTGAGCATAAAAAGCCAGCGTACCTCCCATACCGAAGGTTTCATCATCCGGGTGGGCTAGAACTGAAAGGATTGTAGCATTCTCGTACTTGTTCATTCGTTCCCTGGGTGTGTAGATTTATTGATCATCAATACCTCGCAATGGTCGGATCAACCTGATTGGACCAGGCATTCGTGCCGCCTCGCAGATTTTTGACATTACTGAACCCAAGTCCTTCAAGCTGATAAACTACACCAATTGATCTATCCCCATTTCTGCAAAAAACGATAACAGGCTGGTCCTGGGGTATTTCGTTCAATCGTCTTTCTACCATATCCATGGGAATTCTCAGCGTATTGGGCAGATCCGCGATCTCGTATTCAGCTTCTTCACGAATATCCAGGAATGTGACGTTCGCGTTTTTTTCGATGAAAGGTTTTACATCGACCGGATCAATATCCAATCCATCCCCGGCAGATAAGGGCTCATCGGAATCGATAACAGCAGGCACTCCGCACCATGCTTCATAATCGATGAGTTCAGTTACATCAGGTGATGTACCGCACACCTTACAGGTATCTCTGCGTCGAATTTTTACGGTATCCATACTCATATCCAGAGCATCGAACAAAAGTAACCTTCCGATCAGTGGATTCCCGATACCGGTGATCAACTTGATCACTTCTGCTGCTTGCAAAGAGCCAATAATACCCGGAAGTACTCCCATTACACCGGCAATGGAACAGGGAGGAATTGTTCCAGGGGGAGGTGGTTCCGGAAATAAACACCGGTAGCAGGGACCATTTTCAGTAGCAAAGACACTTACCTGCCCTTCGAACCTGTAAATCGATCCGTATACATAAGGCTTTCTGGAGATCACCGCAAGATCATTCAGCAGATATCGGGTTGGAATATTATCGGTTCCATCAACGATGATGTCATAGCTTTCCGCGATCTGATGGGCATTTTGTGAGGAAAAAGTGTTCGGATATGCGTTCACTGTTATGTTCGGATTCAGATCAAGCAATCTGGTTTTCGCCGAATTTACTTTTAGATTACCCTGCTGACTGGTGGAATGGATGATTTGTCGTTGCAGGTTACTCAGGTCTACCCGATCAGGATCGACCAGGCCCAATGTTCCCACTCCTGCTGCAGCCAGATACATCGCCACAGGAGAACCTAATCCGCCTAGACCAACGATCAATACTCGTGCGTCTTTTAACTTGAGCTGTCCTTCCATGCCAATATCGGGCAGGATAATATGTCTTGCATATCGGCTTTTTTCTTCCTGAGTAAGTTCAAGCTGGGTCATTCACAACCACCTGCAATACTTGGTACAATGACGACTTGATCGTCTGTCTTGACTCTGGTTTGAATGCCATCAAGGTTACGGATGTCATCTTCATTGACGAAAATATGGATGAATGCTGCCAGATCGCCTTTTTTTGTATATAAGTGATGGTTGAGTTCTGGATATTGTTTCCCAAGTGATTGCAGCATTTCTGCAACGGTAATCCCTTCCAGGGTCAAATATGTTTCACCTCGGGTATAGCTTCTCAGTGGTTGAGGGATTTTTAGTGTTGGCATACAATTATTTTAACATCTTTCCCCGATCCGCATATTTTAATATCCAAGCACTTAACCACCTGAAGCGGTGGGAACAAGTATTAATCGATCGTTTTCACTCATCGGAGTTTCCAAACCCTGAAGTGTAAAAATTTCATCCTGGTTTTTATAGATCACAACATTCGCAGAGAGGATACCCCAGTGAGTGTAGATCAATGGTTTGATATCAGGATAAGTATCCAGAAATTCGGTAAGTACACCTCCTGCTGTCTTCGCATCGGAAGTAAATAATTTTGCACCTGAAACAAAAGGTTCATAATAAGATGGGATCTTGATAATTGCCATAATTGTTTTCTGAGTATTCGTGTTTTTTCGTTGAGGATTATTGCACTTTCATTATGGACAATTCTAAGAACTGTCCCTCCATCCTCAGGTTAATATTACACAACCTTTAGCCAGGTTGCATAACTCATGTATTGAGTTACCGCCTCTTAAGTTACAATAACCATATGCGCATCATCCTCACCCACGAACAAGCTGATTTTGATGCTTTGGCTGGATTATTGGGAGTCAGCCTGCTTCAAGATGGTGATATTCCAATTCTACCGAACCGCACAAATCGGAATGTACGCAATTACTTAACCCTTTTTCGAGAAGAACTTCCATTCACAGAACTCCGTGACCTCCCTGCAGAGTCTATAGAACTGATCACCCTGGTGGATACCCAATCTTTGGTAACTATAAAAGGTATCACTTCGCACACAAAAGTACATGTCATTGACCATCACCAGGCAAAAACCGGCATTGATCCATTATGGCAGCTTAATATCCAACAGACAGGTGCAGTCACAACCATTTTGGTCGAATCCTTACAGAAAGCAGATATTTCAGTATCGCCAATTCACGCAACTTTACTGCTTCTTGGAATCTACGAAGATACCGGAGCGTTGACCTATGCATCCACGACTGCCAGGGATATCCGGGCAGCAGCTTATCTCATGGAATCAGGCGCAAATCTGAAGATTGTAACTACATATTTAAATCCTCCATTATCACCAGACCAGCGTTTGTTGTATGAAAAATTAATCTCCGCAGCAAAGACTTTGAATATCAATGGTCAAAGGATCGTTATTTCATCTGCCGAAGCAATTGGGTTGAACGAAGAGATTTCCAGCATTGCCCATAAATTGCGTGACCTACTTGAACCTCACGGATTGATCATCCTTGTAGCAACTGATGAAGGTTATCGCATGGTGTTACGATCCACAACTGATCAGGTTAATGTGGCTGCATTAGCCTCGCACTTTGGTGGTGGAGGGCACGAAAGAGCTTCAGCAGCTCTGATCCACCGTAACTATGATGAGACGGAACAAAGCACGATCCGCCTTCCATCCATTCTTGCTGAATTGGAAGAAATCCTCCCAAAATTCATTAAACCTTCGCTTACCGTGGCTCAGATGATGTCGCGGAGACCAAGATTAATTTCACCCGAAATTACCGCCCAAGAAGCATCCCTACTGATGCAGCGGTATGGATATGAAGGTTTTCCAGTTGTCCGGGATCATAAAGTAGTCGGGCTGCTGACCCGGCGGGCAGTGGACCGTGCCATTACTCATAAGTTGAACCTGAAAGCGTCCAGCCTGATGGAATCCGGTTCAGTTACCGTCCACATCAGTGAATCGCTTGAGAATGTCCAAAAATTGATGATGGAAACCGGTTGGGGACAAATTCCGGTCGTGGATGAGCAGAACTCAGAGATCATCGGCATCATCACCCGCACAGATATCCTCAAGTCGATCAGCAAATCATCTGCTCCGCATCATCAACGTTCCCTGGCACAACAACTAAAAGCTGCATTACCCGTTGCTCAGATTAAACTGTTACAGATCATTGCGGAAATGGCATTAAAGAATAACTCAATGACCTACGTGGTAGGTGGATTTGTTCGTGACTTAATATTGAAACGTCCTGTGTCTGATTACGATCTGGTGATCGAAGGGGATGCGATCTCTCTGGCAAAACTCGTTACTGAACGCTACGGCGGCAGATTAGTTACCCATTCCAGATTTGGAACGGCGAAATGGTATATTTCCAATCAGGTAAAGGACGAGATTTGTAAGGATATTCCGGAATTGGAATCAACTGATTCAGCCTTACCGATGTCATTGGATTTTATCTCTGCCCGAACAGAGTTTTATGAACGGCCAACAGCTTTGCCTGTCGTGGAAAGATCAGGTATCAAGCTCGATCTCCATCGGCGGGATTTTACGATCAATACCCTCGCAATTCGTTTGGATCCACGCCATTTTGGTGAATTGATCGATTCCTGGGGCGGCTACGCGGATATACAACACAAGGTCATTCGTGTGTTGCACTCGTTATCGTTTATCGATGATCCAACCCGTATTCTACGTGCTGTAAGATTTGAGCATCGGTTTTCATTCAATATCGACAAGCGTACTCTGGAATTGATGTCTGAAGCAGCCGACCAATTGAAAGCGATCACCGGGGAAAGATTACGTCATGAACTGGATTTAATCTTTGCTGAGGAAGATCCGGCAGGTATTTTGAACAGATTGCAGGAATTGAATCTGCTGGTCAATATTCATCCAGCATTGACCTGGGATGTTCAAAAGTCGGATGCCTTATCCCATCTGCTCAATACCTCACTGCCTAAATTCTGGGACATTCCCGAAAAGGTTTGGTCGATCCCGGCAAAAAGGATCATGGCTTATGCCTGTTGGTTATGTGACCTTTCCAAACCCCATATTACCCAACTGGGTTCCAGGTTGAGATTACCCGGACAGATGATCAAAGTGATCGAACAAACTCATGATCTCAACACAGAAGTTGAAAAACTGATTGGACAAAAACCATCGAAAATCGTCACAGCGTTGGATCCATATAGTATCCTCTCACTGGCTGTGATCCGTTTTATGAATCTGCAACCAGAGGTTGAATCCCTGTTGGATGATTATCAGAGTACGTGGAAACGCATCAAAGCCTCCATAGATGGGGACGAAATGATCCGCCTTGGATACCCACCAGGACCTGATTTTAGGAGTTTGCTGACTGACCTTCGAAACGCCATTATTGATCAGGAGATTACTTCAGGATTGCAAGAATACGATTACCTAAAGAACAAGACTAAATTGAATCATTAAATTTTATGGACGAGAAAAGCTCAAGCCATACGATCCTTAATCCACAACTGATCACCATCCGATATGCGGAATTAAAAGATCTTGAAGCAATGGAATGGGATGGGGAGTATCGCCATTTTCGCCGCATGTACAGGGATACTTTTCAACGCACCCTGACAGGTTCGACCTTGATGTGGGTGATGCGATATGAACCAGATATGATGATCGGCCAGCTTTTCGTCCAGTTGTTGAGTCGGAATACCACTCTAGCCGATGGAAAACATCGGGCATATATCTTTTCATTCCGGATACGAAAAGAGTACCGATCGCGAGGATTGGGCACATCTTTCCTTACCCATGTAGAAACCAATTTGCTCAGGCGGGGATTCCGAACGATATCTCTCAATGTTGCTAAGGATAATCCACAGGCATTACAGATGTATGAGAGAAATGGATATCATGTGATTGGTCCTGACCCTGGAGTCTGGTCTTATCAAACAGATGAAGGTGAATGGGTACATATGGAAGAACCAGCCTGGCGTATGGAAAAACAACTGATTCTCTTATAAAAAAAACCACCGAAAACTACTCGGTGGTTTTTGATAGCATGCTTGGGAGGATTAGCTTTCTTTCTTACTCGCCAGATCTTTCAATCTTGCATTTACGATTTCTTGTGTCAGGTGAGCTGGAACAACATCATAATGGTCATGTTCCATTTCAAAATAACCACGTCCACCGGTCATGGATCTGAGTTGAGTGGTATATCGCAGCATTTCCACAAGTGGCACAGTTGCAGTGACAACTGAATGTCCCTTTTCCGTGGCCATTCCCTGTACGCGGGCACGGCGGGTATTCAAATCGCCCAGAATATCTCCCATGTGTTCTTCGGGTACGGTGATCTTGACCTGCATGATCGGCTCATTTAACATCGGGCCGGCATCCATAAAAGCCAGTTTGAATGCTTCACGTCCAGCAATTTCGAATGCGATTGGCTTGGAATCAACCGGATGTTCTTTCCCGTCGAAGACACTTACTTTTACACTCTGAACAGGATATCCGGCCAGAATTCCTTCTTTCATCACAGCTCTAATTCCTTTTTCAATAGCAGGAATGTAGCTGGATGAGATGGCACCACCGAATATATCATTAACGATCTGGAATTCTCCATCGTGTAATGGTTCTACCCGCAGGGAAACTTCTCCAAATTGGCCTGAACCACCAGTCTGTTTCTTGTGGCGGTACATCGCCTGAGATTTCTTGGTAATCGTCTCAGTATATGGCACCCGTGGAGCCTCAACAGTCAGTCCAACCTGGAATTTCGCTTCAGCGCGGCGAATGGCTACATCAATATGTTGATCACCCATACCCTGTAAGATCGTCTGTGCAGTGGATGGTTCCATGTGCCATGTCAAAGTCATATCTTCTTCAGCGAGACGGGTCAAGGTTGGGCTAATCTTGGTGCTGTCACCCTGTGTTTTAGGGTGGATGGCAACCTGATATAGCGCCTTGGGATAGGTAGGAACAGGTAAGTTGATCCAGTGTGCCTTATCGCTGAGGGTGGTAGTTGTGGATGTGTCAGTTAGTTTTGCGACAGAGCCAATATCACCAGTATGGATCACTTTGACAGGTAGTACTTCTTTTCCTCTCAGGACCTGAATGGACCCAAGACGCTCTTCAACACTTTTGGTTTGATTCCATACTCTAGAGTTTGGGGTGATCATCCCGGAGTAAACCCGGAAGTAGGTTAATTTTCCCACAAATGGATCTGCAGTTGTCTTCCAAACATATGCTGCAAGAGGACCGCTATCACTCGGTTTTAGTTCGAACTCTCCGTCTTTGCTAACTGCAGTTACAGCGGGGATTTGAGAAGGCGAAGGCATGAATTCGACAATGGCATCCAGTAATCGGGCAATACCTATTGAACTATGACCGGATGAGCAGAATACCGGAATATATGAACCATTCCGAATGACACTCTTTAGACCGCGGGTTACTTCTTCATCAGATAAGGTGCCTGATTCAAGATACTTTTCGAGTAAAGCATCTTCGCCTTCAGCAGCCGCTTCAACCAACGATTGCCTGGCTTCTTCGGCTGCAGCTTTTAATTCTGCCGGGATTTCTGCTCCAGCTTTTCCATCGCCCTTATATGCTTTCATGGTCAATAGGTCAATGACGCCTTGGAAAGCAGCTTTTTCACCCCAGGGTAATTGAACTGGGACTAAACGAGTTTCAGAATGTTTCTGGACAGAGGCAAGCGCGGTTTTAAAATTCGCGTTTTCCCTTTCCATCTTGTTAATTACCAGGAATTTTGGAAGCTTGAATTGATCTGAATATCGAAGAGCTACTTCTGTTCCAACTTCCAATCCTGCAACTGAATCAACCAGGATGACAACCCCATCAGCAACACGTAATGCGGAAATGACCTCTCCCACAAAATCTGTGTATCCGGGGGTATCAAGTAGATTTATCTTAATTCCGTTGTATTCAACTGGAATAATCGATGTGGAAAGGGATATCCCTCTCCGTTTTTCCTCATCTTCAAAATCTGAAACAGTCGTACCATCCTCGATCTTCCCCATACGCGTGGTCGCGCCGGAGAAGTGAAGGAATGATTCGGCCATAATGGTCTTGCCAGAACTTGAGTGGGATGCGAGCGCAATGTTACGGATATTTTCGGTTGTATACTCTTTCATTTATGAGAACCTTCCTGGGTATCTATATAACGCACGAAAGTATATTTTACGGTAACCTGCCTAGTTTGTAAAGAACGAGCATAAAATAAGCTGAAAACCGCAAGAATTTCAATGGGCTAGGTATTATCTACGCGAATATTTATTAGCTGTTCTCAATTCTGTACAAAAAAACCTCATTCAAATATCTGAATGAGGTTTTTGAATGACCACTACTCAGTTTCTATGGCAACGTAAAGTGCATGATCCGATTGTTTACACTATCGCTCACCCACACTCCCAAGCCATCCGCACTGATTCCTGAAGCTAATGCAAATCCATCTGTATCAGAGCTGTACTCTCCCCAGGTTTTCATGAATTGTCCGGATTTGTCAAATTCAATTACCCGGTATCCTTCCGGATCGGTTATGAAGACACTGCCATCGGGAGAGATCGCCAGGAAGGGTTTGTTATCGAGACTTTGACCTGACCACGCGGACACTTCCCACTCCCGTTCGTAGGTAAATCCCGTTCCATCCAGGTTTTCAGTAAACACCTGGATACGTTGGTTCCAGGTATCCGCGACATAGACTTTGTCATTACGGTCTACTGTGATACCTACTGGTTCGTCAAACTGGCCTGGCTCCAATCCCAGCCCACCAAAACTGACGATACCTTCTCCATCCGAGCCAAAGACCACCACCCGCTTATTCCCTGTATCGGTGACAAATACTCTTCCCTTTGAATCAACCGCAACACCTCGTGGACCCCAGAAACCATCCAATTTTTCCGCCTGGCCAAAATAACCCCACATGGTAATGAATTCGCCATTGGCATTGAACTTTTGGATCCTGTGGTTCCAGGTATCAGCCACATACACCGAGCCATCGGGACCAACTGCAACACCCCACGGTTCGTTAAATGTTCCACCTGGAGCATCCCCTTTTGATGAATCCGCAAACTTACCCCAGGCATTCAGGAATTGTCCAGATGCGTCGAAATGTTGAATACGGTGGTTTTGCGAATCAGCAACATAGAAACCACCGTGCAAATCGGATGCAACTCCACGTGGTGCCATGAATTGACCGTCACCACTTCCCTGTTCTCCAACAGAAACATCAGGGGTGAGCGAAATTCTTGCCTGCTCGTATGGATCGATCTCCGACTCGACCGGCTGCGGGGCTGTTCCATAATTCCACATCTGAGCAGCAATATCTTTTTGGATATACATTTTGAGCCGTTCGGCAGGTTCCCAGGTTTCGGGCGTCAAAGCTGTGCTTCCAGTTGCTTCTGCGTATGACTTATAATCCCTGTTCAACCAGATCTGGAAAATCCCTGCCCGGATCTTGGGATCAAGGAATGCGTTTGTAAATCTTTTCCAATCGAGATTGAAATAATCCTGGTTAGGCCACCATAATCGTTCATATTCGAAACTGTAAAAGCCTTTACTCAGGATGGGATCGACCTTAGTGTAATTTGGATTTCCCACGATCACGATCGCATCTTCACGAATCGTTTTTGAGGGTGTTTCAGCAAAATAATCCAAATTTGTATAATCACGCAGGTACCACCAATATGGATAAAGGGATGAATTATCATATCCTACCCGAAGAGTCTTTCCGCCTGTCATTCTCTGTGAAATTTCTTCTACCTGCTTGAGGACATCCTTTGGTCCACGGGCTGCATGGGCATAAACCAGATATTCCTTCGCAGTATCATAATTGATAAACGAAGCCATATATGCAGCTCTTGCGGTTAGGACAGCGAGTAAGGCCAGGATGGTTACGCTGATAACTTTCCCTACAGGGAAGTTGGGTAATTTTCCTAGTAAGTAGACAATGACAATTGCAGATATTACCAAAACTGCTAATGCAAACAAAAACGCTGATGTTGCGCTTAGTTCTTCAATCGAATTGCCGGTGAATGGTAATGGAGTCTTATTCAACGCTGCGATCATCTTGCCTAATGCAATGATTCCTAAGATGGAAACCAACCATAATGCGGTGCCTTTGCTGGTGAATACTTCTTTCCATTCAACTTTGCGGATGATTCTCGCAAACGCCCAACCAGCAACTAGGATCATCGGCCAGGTAATGTGCACCGTAAGCCAGGGCATTTTTTCCCCGGCAACTGTATACGCAAGTAACGCTGTGAAAGACCAGTAGAGTAACAGCCAAACAGGCAGCTGTTCAGAGATTTCAGGTGTTGAAGTACTTTCAGGTGAATCTTCTTTGAGAAGGAATGGATCTTCGAGAGCCTTTGCCCTACGGGAAAGCACTACCAATGCAAATACAAAAGCAATAATTGCTCCTATTGCAGGCAGATATTCATATAAGGGGATCTGGATTCCGGCATAATAATAAAATGGCTGGCTACCCCTATTAACTGTTTGTTGGCTCAACCAATAACCTAAGGAACCAATGATTCCAGTGAAGAACCCCTGTCCATTGGTGAAGATGGTTGTGTAAAGAAAAACATAAATGGCATAAAATATCCCGGCTGCTTTCCACCAGACCTGCCGGTTCCACCACAACCCGAGACCGACCGAAACAAGGAAGATCACTCCCAGGACTATACCGGTTCGAATCATCCCTGTTTCGCTATAATCCAAAGGATCCCAGCCAATGAGCTTGACAGGGAATGCTACCAGTTGAGGAAGGATCAGGGTTCCGACCAGCATCAACAGGTCGAAACTGCGCAATTTGCGTACTTCATCCAAACCCTTTCCTTTGATCACTGAGTATCCAGCAACAGCAACCCCAAACAATCCAAACAATGCCAGGAATCCAAGTGCAACCTTAAATGAGCTGGGGACTTCTGGTGCGCTGGATATCGGTGTGAGGGCATCGGCACTGAGTGTCTCCGTCGCAGCCGTGATGGCTGCTGTTTGTTCGCTGATCTTTGTACTCATCCAGGCAGCACCGGCAAAGAAGATGATCGCTGCCAATAGTCCGACGAGGACCGTAACTCGATATCGGTCTTCCTTCCAGACTGATGAGAACAGTTGCTTGAGGAAAAGGAAGAAAAGGAAAAGTAGTGCCTGTGCGGTGTAGATGTATGAAGTTTCTTTGGTCGCGAATTGGAGTGAGAATATTGCAGCAAGACCAAGAATGTATTTTGCTTCCGGTTTTTCCAGATACCGCAGAATTAAATATATTGTCAGTACACCAAATAAACCCACAAATGATTCATTCCGTGTATAACGCCCGTAGAACAACATATAGGGTGAAATCGTCATCAAAAACGCCGCGATCAATGCCCCGGTCTTACCCAGATATCGTCTGAACTTCCAGACAACCATAACAGTGGCTATCGAGAACAATGCAGATGGGAGTCTCGAAGTAAAATCGGTGTCCCCAAAAAGTGTATAACTGAGTGCAACCAGGTGGAATTGCATGGGTCCATGTGTTACAGGATCGTGCCTGTATCCCTGACCTTCGAATAGCTCCCAGCTTGGTCTGACATGGTTCACTTCATCGTGGCTCATTACCCGTGCGCCAAGGATATAAAACCTGCTGAATATTGCCAGGATGATCACCAGCGCGAAGAAAATTTTCTCTATATCAATGGTTTTAACCCATTCAGAAATGGGACGGTTGAACCAGTTGGGTTTTTGTTCGTTTGAGTTGATTGTCATGGTTAATCCGCTCTAATTAGTATATTCTAGTGTTGCATTTGGTTATTGTATCCTGTTCTTGTGGAACACGCAAAGCCCGAAGAAACAATAAACAACGCCTCATATTTCTATGAAGCGTTGTTTTTCCTGGTCATATTTCTGGTTACTGACAATGTCCGGGGGTAGGAACACGGACCCAAGTACATAAAGCAGCTTTGCAGGAATCATACGTTGTGTATTTGGTACATGGGTTCTGCGGTGGGTCTTTTTCACAGAGTCCGGTTTTATTACTCCAATGATACCCCTTTGGACATGTGATATCACAGGCGGGGATTACAATCGATTCGGTATTGCATAACACACTCCCATCCGTGGTCGTCTGTACACAGAATCCCCGAATATTCTCCCATCCATTCGGACATCTTTGATTTTCGTCAGGTGTTGGATTGTCGAGACATTTTCCGGTACGAGGATCGATATATTGATCGAGCCGGCAGCAATTCTCAGACAAAGGAACACAAATTCCCAAATTGAAATCAAAGTATTTTCCTACCTGACAGACCGTTCCAACCAGTACACAGGCTTTCTGTGCCTTGTCGTATTTCCAATTTTCCGGGCAGTTTTGGGAGCCATCAACAGGAACGCACAAACCAGCCGCAGCTGTCGATGGTGCAGTCCCATCAGGGCAGCTGGTGACTTTATCACATCCCCCATTAGGATTCGGCACCCATCCCACTCCGCATGGATTGCCCTGTTCCGGTGGACAATTCCCCGAACCCGGATCATATGCTCCGGTAACATGTGTAATAGAAGGTACCGCGTCTATGGGAATCGCTTCTCCGTCAGGGCAATCTGTGCCATCAGTGCCCGGGATGGGAACACAACATCCCAGTCGTGGATTCATCATCTGGTTTGGCGGGCATCCGCTATTGGGTCCTCTGAGTGGTAGGCATTTCTTGGTATCTGGATCCAGATAAGTGTTTTCAGGACATTGTTTATCCGTATAGTTCACACATTTTTGTTGAATAGAGCTGAAATAACTACCGTCCGGGCATTTTACCCCTGGGACAGTATTGGGAGTGCATCCATTATCGCTCTCCCAATGCGAACCCTTAGGGCACCATGGATCGTTATTGGGCGACGCGCCTTCCGGTGGCTTTATACATCCCTGATATGGATCATAGATCCAACCTGGCTCGCATCCATTGGGTTGGATTGGTACACAGTTTGGAGTTGCCAGCAAAGCAGCAGTGAACACGGCTGGTACCTGACCGGGAGGGCATGGGCTGTCTGGTAATGGAGTACAACAACCTAAAGCCACATCAAATCCATATCCTTGTGGACACAACTTTCCACTTTCCTCGCTGATCTCAGGGGTATCGTCTGGAATCTTCGCACAGGCTAATAAGTTGGAATCCCAGATATAACCATCCGGGCAATATATGGACATCGGAAGGGCGGGTGCAAATAGAAAACTATCAAGAACACTTCCATTTACGATACTATCAGGTCCAGCCGGAATGGAGTAATCAATACTCTTACAATTCCCAACTGCCAACACATTTTGTGAAGTTGGTATGCTGCTAACGATCAATCCTTCACAAATACTCACGTCCACCCGGGTTCCCGCCGGCGGTAATGGTCCTTTACATTCATACCTTCCAGCTACTCCATCATTGACACAATCCCAGGGTTGACCATCAACAGTAACCGAAACCGATGGTCCTGTGCCCCCGGTTAAGATAGTCATATCTCCAACGCCATCTTTCGGGCATGAGACCCTGATGGTGATTCCAAAGTCTGTTGTCTCGCTTGGAACACATGGTTTTCTGGTATGAGTATCCGGGGGATCGCAGCTACGTTTGTAGGAAGGTTGACAGTAAGATGCATGTTCCACCCCTAGAGGCACACAACGGAAGCCGACGTCTTCAAAATTTTTCACCGGTTGATAAGCAAATCTTGAAGCTGATCTGATGTCCGTTAAAACATCCAAATATCCACCTCCACGTACTACCCGAAGTCTCCCGGCTTCCGGTCCCGGTGGATTATAGATCGGGGTCAAAGCATAATAGTCCTGTCTGTACCAGTCACTTACCCATTCTCTGACATTTCCAGACATATCCAATACTTTAAATGGGCTTTCACCAGTTTCATATTGAGCAGTCTTGTTCAGATCTTTTAGACAATCCTGAAAGTTGGAAAGATCGCACACGGGTTTGTCATCACCCCATGGATATAATTTACCCAATTCCCCGCGGGAAGCTTTTTCCCATTCCGCTTCAGTTGGCAGTCTGGCTTCATGTTCCTTGCAATAAGTTTCCGCTTGTGACCAATTGACTCCAACGACCGGATAGTCTTTATATTTTTCTACCCCATAATAACTCTTGGGACCTGTCTCAGCCAATTCCGGTGGACTGCATTTCCCGGATGCAACACAATCAGCATACATCCCGTTTGTGACCTCATAGGTATAGATCCAGAATCCCGGCAATCTGACCAGATGTTGCGGAGATTCATCGGGGCGGGCAGTTTTATCCTCATCAGTGCTCCCCATCAGAAAGGAACTTCCGGGTACATATCGAAGCAGTGGCACCTTCGGCTCAAGTGTCGCTGTAGCAGCAGGAAGTTCAGTTGGAGCATCAGTTGGTTCTACTGTGGGAACTTCAACCACTTGCGCTGTATCCGTAGCGGCAGCTTTAGGAGGTGCAGCGGGAATATTCGAAATATCCGGCCGCAAACAACCAGTCAGGATCAATCCAATTATTGCAATGAAAAGCGGAACCTTTATGAATCTGGGCGGATAATTCATATTCTTCCTCTTTCTGATTGTTTCAAACTGTTGGAAATAATAACAAGAAGGGACTTGGTTTCTTTTTAATCTAATTCTAATTATAGATTCAATAAAGCAGAGTGCAACAACATATTGGGTTTCATCTACGGGTATAATCGCGGTATGGATAGTTTTATTAAAAATGCACATCAATTGATTGGTATTCCTTTGACACAGTCTCAGGTTGAGCAATTTGAGACTTACCTCGATCTTTTACTCGAGTGGAATCAAAAGATCAACCTCACTGCTATTCGTACCCGTGAGGAGATCCTCACGAAACACTTCCTGGATTCGATGACCATTCTGCCGATCATCCAAAATGGGCAGGGAAATCGTTTCATCGATGTTGGTACCGGGGCAGGATTTCCCGGCATTCCGCTCAAGATCATTCTCCCAGAGCTGTCCGTCACTTTAGTGGAAGCCACTGGGAAAAAAGCAAAATTCTGTCAGTTGGCCGTGGATGGGTTGAACTTACAGGGCATTACAGTCATCACCGAGCGTGCAGAATCTCTTGCAAGGATGCCGGACCATCGCGAAAGGTATGATTTTGTAGCAGCACGAGCTGTTGCCAATTTGCCAACTTTATTGGAATACTTGCTTCCGCTAGCTAGAACAACTGGAAAAGTGATCGCCCAAAAAGGGACTACCGCCGCGGATGAGATTCTGCGATCTGGAAATGCGCTAAAAGTATTGGGTGGAGTACTGCTGGAAAACCGTAAGGTGGTTGTCCCCGGAATAGGGGATGACCGATTTCTCATCATCGTTGAAAAGAAATCATCGACTCCTGTTGATTATCCCAGGCATGGTGGAATACCGGCTAAGAAACCGTTGTAAGGATCTTCCCCGCCGACACTTCCCATTGAATGTAGTTTTTCAGAAATTCAGCATCGAACAGATCTAGATCCGTTGTCGTCAGCATCGCCTGATCAATCGTTTCCAGTTTCCTTAACAGATCATGTCTTCGTGGACTATCCAACTCGGCCAGTGTTTCATCCAACAGCAGCACCGGAGAAGTCCCTGTTTTTTCTTGCATCCAATCCACTTCAGCGAGTTTCAACGATTGCAGCGCAGTTCGTACCTGTCCGCGGGAGCCGAAATCAGCGAGGTTGAGGTCATTGATGTAGATCTGAAAATCATCACGATGTGGTCCAACACTTGTCATTCCCCTCAAGATATCCTGTTGGTGCTTATGGGTAAGCGCACCCATTAACGAACTTTGAATCTCTTCCAAAGACATCGATTTAATTTCGAAAGTAATTGCCTGCAGTCCTAATGATGGCAAATATGACAACCTCATCCGCTCATCGCCTGCGGTCAATTCCAGATGGATGGAGTCTGCAAACTGCTGCAGATAATCAACCGATGCCTGTCTGCCATGGATTAATTGGGCGCCATGTTCACTGAGTTGTTGATCCCAGTATTCCAACTGTCCGTGATCTCCTCCGCGTTCATTCAACTGCTTCAGTAGAGCATTTCGGCGTGTTACTGCACTGGCATATTTGCTGAGGTGGTGGGCATACCCGGGAACCACCTGGCAGATGATCAGGTTCAGGTATCGTCTGCGTTCTTCCGGTCCATTCTCCAGCATGCGAGTCATTTGTGGTATGAATACCACTGCGTTGAATAATCCGATTACCTGGGACGCGCTTTTCTTGACCCCGTCGACCAGAATCTCCTTTCGGATTCTACCGTTACTGCCATCATCAGGGTTTTTCTGCAGGATCAATCGTATTTCAAGCTTATGCTTTTTCCCCTCTTTCACTAGGTCTGCGATGATGCGGCTGACAGGGATATCCTCCTGAATTGCGTCGAAATTTATGATCTGTGAGTCCTGGGAGGTTAAAAACGATGTAAATGTTGCCGCGAAGTAAACTGCTTCTAGCAGACTGGTCTTCCCCTGTGCGTTCCGCCCGTTGATTAAAATAATCCCACCAGGGATATCAATATCCAGGTGGGAAAATGAGCGGAAATTCGTAAGTGAAAGATGCTCGAGGCGCATTAGTCTTTGAGTGTTTCGGCTTCTTCAGCTGTGGGTTTCCAGACTTTGATTGCCCGATCAGTGAATAATATCCCATCCAGATGGTCGATCTCATGCTGGAAAATCCTGGCGGTCCAGTTACTCACTTTGTACTTGACTGATTGCCCTCGCCGATTGATTCCCTTGACTGTGATGTTGATATGCCGTTCCACATCCCCAGCAAAACCGGGGACTGAAAGGCACGCTTCGGTTCCGATTTCCTTCTCTTCAGATGCCAGGATGATCTCCGGGTTGGCAACCACAAATAATTTCTTCGCCACGGTTTCATCCTCATCGTCACCGTACTCCACCACGATCAATCTGGTGGATTCGCCGATCTGTGGAGCTGCCAGACCAACACCGGGAGCTTCACGCATGGTCTCGATCATGTCATCGACCAGCTTCTGAAAATCTGGACCAAAATCCGTAACCTTGTGTGCTTTACGGTAAAGTACCGGTTCAGGAATAAACTTTATTTCTCGTATCGTCATCGGCCATATCCTCTTCCACCAAATCTTACCAGATTTTAATTAATTCCGTCTGGTTGTGTGGAGAGGTTTCGACTTCTCGGTTTTGAACGGAACTCATCCTGATGTTCGTGATAAGTAGCAATCCAATCCGATACCCGTTCGCGTTCTTCATTGATTTCAGTTTGTTTACTGCGGAATTGTTTTTCAGCCATTCTGCGGAATAAGTCCGCCTGCACCCGGGATGGGTCATACACTTCATCAAATGTGAATTGGTTGGTTCCTACAGAAATCGAGACGGTACCAAAGTTAAATAAGATCCCCGGTATCCCTAGTCTTTTGTATTGGATCGAGAGTATATTCTCCAATTGAGCAATCTTTTTCTCTTCAGTCCCGAATGGTTTTTTATCGAGATCGATGATTTGTTCAGGTGTGATCTGATACACGTCATTCCGCCAATCCCAGTAGGTGTACAGCATCCACATAGCCATACCAAACCAGAGGAGTGAAAGGAATCCCAGCGTTCCACCTTTGGAAATGAATTCGAACCCGTCTGCCATGCGGATGATCCAGATAACCAGCAGAACCAGACTGACCAACAACGGTTTCCATGTGGACTTTAGCAAAACGAACCAATGTTTACGGTAGGTGACCACTCCATTTTGTTCTATACGGACCTTGAAGAAATCAGCGAATAATTCCTGTAAGAATCCCGGTTCCATGGATTCGGAAACCGCCGGTTCAGTGCCAGCAGAATCATTCACCGATTCTGTATTCTGGGTCAAACGCAGTCTCAAACTGCTGGTCATTTGCTCCCTCTCGCTCTGGCGATTGCTCAACCGGGACTGCTCCCAGTGCTGTTGTATAAGCGCGGCAACATCCTCTGGGTATTCCACATCAGGAAGTATGAGCGGACCAGTGATGGTACGCACGATCACATTGCCATAACCAAAGATACGTCCAGCCTGGGTGGTTTGTACATCCACCGATTGCATTCGGTTCAGCGGAGATTCTACTCGCGTGTCGAATAATCCCCAGGTACGTTCCAGCCAGATCACCCTTAAATTGGTCACGATCGAATAATCATTCGACCAGTCCAAAGCATTCCAACCAGCCCAGAGTAAACACCCGAATCCGACCATCCCACCGATCACATAGCTGGCTTCAGCACCGGCGTCAAATTCCGAAAAAATTCCCACCAGGATCAATGTCATCACCATTGATGCTAACGGTAGTAATAATCTGGTAATCAGGAAAATTGGATGCTTCCTTCCCATGTAGAAAATTACTTCGTCGTCTCCCATCCAGGGCAAACGAAGGCGTGTTTGTAACCGGCTGGACCCATCAGTGATTTGCATATTAGCACCCAGCCTGGGAAATCGATCGATCAGTTGGTAAAGCTGTTCCCGACTGATCCGGATCACCAGCATGGATGTGATCGCAATCACTCGAACTGGAACACGCGCGCGTTCATCAAGGCAGTTTTCACCCCAGCTGTTCCCAACACCAAGCGTTTTCTGAAAGGAGGCCTTTCCTTTGCTGACCTTGCTCAGAGCAGCCTTGCCAGAGTGGATGATGTACAAAGCCTGGCTTTTCTCACCCTCACGATTAATGGTGGCACCGCGCTCGACCTCATACATTTCCACAGCCTTGACCACATCCACCAGTTCGATGTCGCTGAGACCAAAGAACAAATGATTGGATCGTAGTACTTGCAGAATATCATCACAGGAGATTTGATTTTCCATGAACCACACTCGCTTCAAGATTATTCATATTTTATTTGTGCAATCTCTGTACCAGAGCGATCAAACCCCCTTTTTCAAAGGAGGTAAGGGAATTCTCATTCACATTTCTATATATAATGATGGAGAAGATCACAAGCATATAAACAAACGGAGATCCCCGTGAAACTCTACACGATCGGATTTACCCAGAAGACTGCACAGCAATTCTTCGAGATCCTCGCCCAAAACGGGATCGAGCGCATCGTCGATATCCGCCTTCACCCGGACGGACAATTAGCCGGTTTCTCCAAAAAATCCGATCTGATCTATTTCCTCAAAACGATCAACCATTGCGACTACATCCATCTAGATCAGCTCGCCCCGACTGAGGAAATCCTGAAAGAATACCGCTCAAGCCACAATACTGCCAAATTCGAGACCGAATTCAATGCACTGCTAGTAGATCGCAATACTCCAGCAATTTTGGATAAGGATATTTTCGAATCCAAGGTCTGCTGCCTGTTGTGCAGCGAAGACAAACCTGATCACTGCCACCGCCGTCTTGTAGCCGAACATCTCGCATCTGCCTGGGGAGATATAGAAATCATCCATTTGTAATCCCCATGATTGAAACATCATAAAACCTCCCCTGGCGAGGGGAGGTGAAGGAGAGGTCGAGTATTAGCTTACCCCGGCGCGATATACACCGCGATCAACACAAAATGTGCCAGCGCTCCCAACATCACAAAGATATGCCACACCTCGTGGAATCCGAATTTCCCGGGAACAAAATTCATCATTTTCGTACTGTAGATAACTGCACCAAAGGTGTAGATGATTCCGCCGGCTGCCAGCCAGACCAACCCGCCAACCGGAACATTTTTCACCATTTCGGGCAATCCCAGAACGCACAACCAGCCCATGATCACATAGATTCCTGCCGTTAACCAGCGCGGAGTCTTCATGAAGAACATCTTCAAGATGATCCCTGCCAGGGCGATACCCCAAACGATCGTTAATAATCCCCATTGCCAGAATCCCGTCAACAGGTTGTAACAGATCGGCGTGTATGAGCCAGCGATAAGCAAATAGATGGCAGAATGATCCATTTTCCGCAGAATACTGACCACGTCAGGTCGAACATTTGCAAGATGGTAAGTGGCGCTCGCAGAAAAGAGTAGTACCAGACTGATTGAGTAGATGAGAAGTGAAATAAATCGGCCGGTATGCCCCCAACTGACATAAAGTAGATAGATCGACCCGAGGGCAGCGGCAATCGCAGTATAAAAATGCGTCAACCCGCTGACGGGTTCGCGAAATTTAAGATTCAATAGATTTTCTCCTCGAATGATAAATATGCTTTTATGTGGGAGGGAAAAAGAATTCCAACATGAAGCTGATCAGCTTTTAATAAATGTACCAGCCCGATATTCGGCAAAGGCAGTTTGTAATTCCTCCTGGGTGTTCATCACGATCGGACCACCCCAGGCAATTGGTTCGTGAAGCGGTTTCCCGCTGATGAGAAGGAAACGTGCTCCTTCTTTGCCTGTTGCTACTGAAATTTGTTCCCCGTCCGAAAATAATATGACGGTATTCTGACGGATATTGTTTTCTCCGCCAACATCCATACTTCCTTTGACCATATAAGCAAAAGCCGTGTGTCCAGTCTGAGTAGGATGTTCCCAGGTAGTATCAGGTTGCAAGGTAATGTCAATATATTCCGGTTGAATAGCTACTTCCTTTACAGGTCCCTGGACGCCATCGACCATTCCGCAGATGATCCGGATCATCACACCCTCTGTTTCCACAGTCGGGATTTGCGACGATTCGATGCCCAGATATCTCGGAGAGATCATTTTCTGTTTCGCCGGTAAATTAGCCCAGAGTTGAAATCCGATAAGTGTCCCAAGGGGACTTGCTTCCGGCATCTCTTGATGTATGATCCCACTTCCTGCCGTCATCCACTGCACATCCCCTGGGTGGATCACTCCCGAATTCCCCATTGAATCGCCGTGCGCAACATCGCCTTCCAATAGATAGGTGATCGTCTCGATTCCCCGGTGTGGATGCCATGGGAAACCAGCTATGAATTTCGAGGGTTCATCCCCGCTAAAATCATCAAACAAGAGAAATGGATCGAACTTATATTCCTGTCCGAAAGCAAATCCGCGTTTGAGCTGAACACCGGCGCCTTCCATGGTGGGTCGTGCCTGAAGCAGAGCATCAACTGAGCGGGTAATTGTCATGTTACTGCCTCCTTAAGATATTTGAGGTTAAATCATCGTAACATACCCGGATATCAAGTGCAAACTGGATGGTGAGGGTTGGGGATAGCTTATTCTTGGATTAATCTTTCAAATGATACGGGACATCGATAATGATACGTGAAAGTCCGCTTTGTCGGCGTTGGTAAAGAATTGCCTTCTTGATCTCGTCCGCTGCTTGATTATGCAGGATTTCCTGCCATCCCGATCCAGGGATTAATTCAGGCAAGATCAAAATGGCATGTTGACCATCATTGATCTCGATATCCGTCTGTTCCAGATAAGTCAACAAAGGTTCAACGATCGACCGGTATGGGGATGGGATCACAACAAAATTGATATCCGGGAACCACTCATTCCATCTGCGGTGTAATTCTTCTTCGTCCGGTCCCGGATCAATATCTATATAAACCGCGGTCACTTCATCGGTGATAGCTCTCGCAAAGTTCACAGCATCTACCATACCCCTATGGACTCCCGACACTGGAATGACCACTCTCTGCTTAGGCAGAGGACGTAATGAAGGTGGCAGACCATGTAAAGTTAATTGATCTGATACATTCTTATAATGGTTCTGGATCCGAATGAACAGATACACCACACCCGGAATCACCAATACTGATATCCATGCCCCACCTAAAAACTTGCTTATCCCGATGACAAGTAAAGTAACTAGGGTGACAAAAGCGCCTAATCCGTTGATAAAGGCTTTCGTTTGCCATCCAGTGTCTTTCAATTTGAACCAATGGACTACCATCCCCGCTTGTGATAGTGTGAAAGCGGTAAATGCACCTACTGCAAAAAGTGGAACCAGTGCGTGCGAATCACCATTGAATCCAACGATCAAAACAGCTGTGAGGATGATCAAAAGAATGATCCCATTGTGAAAAACCAGGCGGTCTCCTACATTGAATAATTGACGCGGCATGAATTTATCCTGGGCAAGTATCGCAGTCACGCGGGGGAAACCAGCAAAACTGGTATTAGCCGCTACTGCCAGTACACCCAGCGTGGTAAATTGCACAACGTAATACACCCATCCAGATCCAACGACCCGTCTGGCGAGTGCAGACAGGATGGTTTCATCGCTGCCAGCGATCACTCCAAAGTATTGGGTCAATCCCATACTTCCGAAAAACAAGAATCCCATCAGGAATGCCATGATAATCAGTGTTTTGCGGGCGTTCACCCATTCAGGCGGCTGAAAAGCTGTCACACCGTTGCTGATTGCTTCTATACCAGTCAAAGCTGTGCACCCGGCAGAAAATGCATGCAAGATCAAAAACAATGATAATGGTTGCAGTGCCGGCGGGGCTGCTGCGACCAAATCGACTGCTGTTGGAGTCTGTCCTGTCAACATCTGGAAAATCCCGTACAACAGCATTCCGATGAAGGAAAAAAGAAACAGATACACCGGGACTGCCATAAAGGTGCCCGATTCTTTTAATCCACGTAAATTCAAAATTCCGATAACACCCAACAATCCAAGTGCGATCCAGACCCGGTAAGGCCACAGCTCTGGGAACGCGGACGCAATGGCTGCCACCCCAGCAGTCAAACTTACAGCAGCCGTCAGAATATAATCTAAAAGCAATGCTGCGCCTGCAATCAGACCGGGATACATTCCCAGATTTTCCTTGGGCTACAATATATGATCCGCCTCCTGAAGGATAACCTTTGATGGTCTGGGAATAAGAAAGAGCAACAATGAACAACAACACAGTAATGGCCAGTGCAATCGGTGCCTGTAGTGAGAGACCTGCAGATCCTGCGATCACCAATCCCAGGAAAATTTCCTGATTCGCGTACGCCAAAGAAGAGAGCGCATCGGGTGAAAATGCTGCCAATGCCCGGATCTTATTTAGTCGCTTTTCCCGACATCATCTGGCTGGGAAGTGGAACACCGGTGAAGAGATATTTTACTTTTTCAAGCATGCGGGACTCCACTGAAATAGCATGAAATAACACTCATTAATGATCCCTGGGGAAATTCACCCGGTTAATGGATAACAACAATTATAGATGATGTGACAAACTAGAAATTATTAATCCCGATTGATACACAATGGATTCAAGCACCTTGGTACGGTTAGCTGAAACGGATAATATAATTCTAAACATCCCGTTCTGAATCTTTGAACCGGTATCCAACACCCAACTCTGTTAATATATACATGGGGCGGTTCGCATCTGTTTCAATTTTATGGCGCAAATTGCTGATATTCACTCTCAGCATCCTGGATTGGTCTTCGTATACGCTCCCCCATACTTTCTGAATTAATTGACGATGAGTGACAACCATCCCTTCACTTTCCATCAATACAATCAAAATATCAAATTCAGTTGGTGTTAATGCTACTTCTTTGTTTGAAAGTGACACCAAATGCCGGGATATATCTACAATAAGATTACCTGACCGCATGATTGATTTCGAAACCTGAGGTAAATTTCTCCTGAGAACAACCCTCACCCGGGCGAGGAGTTCGCCCATGCTGAATGGTTTGGTCAAATAATCATCGGCACCTGCATCCAATGCTTCAATTTTATCTTTCTCATTACTGCGAACTGAGAGAATGATGATCGCTACCGTGCTCATTTCACGTATTTGTCTGGTAATATCGACGCCATCCATATCAGGTAAACCTAGATCAAGAATCACCAGATCGGGCTTTTCCTGATATACCTTATCCAATGCATCGCCGCCGGTCTCAGCTTCAATGATATGTTTAAAATAAAGTTTTAACGAAGCCCTTAAGAAGCGTCTGATCTCGGGTTCGTCATCTACAATTAGAATTTTCTGAGGTCTTTCACTCATCAGACTATTCCTGATTGATTATACCGGGAGCCGAAAATGAATGCTTGTACCCCGATCCGGATTCTTCGTTGCTTTGATATGACCACCATGCGCTTCAATAATCCCTTTACAAATGGAGAGACCCAGTCCTGTACCTGTCGTATTCTTCGCATGAGCACTTCTATAAAATTTGTCAAAGACCTTCCCCAAGTCTTCATCGGATAACCCTACTCCAGAATCGCTGACATATACCTCGATTTCATTTATCCGGTTAATAACACCAATTTTTATTGGACTTCCTTCTTCTGAGTATTTGCACGAATTATCTAATAAATTAGTGATCACTTGCGCGATCAAAACAGCATCGCATGAAATTAATGGAAGATCATTGGGAATATCAAGTTGGATTGGATGATTAAGTAATCTACTTGAAAACTGATTGACTACGGTGCCTATCAAGTCTTGAATATCGCATAACTCAAGATTAAGGTGCACTCCTCCTGCCTCAATTCGTGTCATACTCAGTAGGTTCTCCACAAGTCGGTTGAGTTGTCTTGCTTGACCTGTTGCAGAGTCTAGTAATTCGATTTTGGTGTTTGCATCCAGTTTGCGTGAGGATTGATGGCTGCGTTCAGAGTCACATAAGGAGGTTAATACCCCGGTTATCGATGCTAGTGGTGTCCGCAATTCATGCGAGATTGAATTGAGTAATGCGGTTTGCAATTTCTCGGTATTTCGCAACATTTCACTTTGAGTAGCTGCATCGACCAATGTTGCCCTTTCCACTGCTAGGGCAGTCAAGTTGGCTAATCCATCCAACTGCATCCGCTGATCGTTGGATAATTGGGTTTCATCTCCAGCTTGAGTCACCCCCAGAACTCCTACAGGTCCATGTGCTGTGAGTAGAGGAACGAAACGGATTAATGCAGCCGGCAGAGTTTCAGTTCCACGACCTGCTGGTTTGCTATTCTTAAATGCCCATTCAGCAACTGCCAGTTCATTTTCATCCGGGAAAAATCCTTCGGATGCGCGTTTGATTACTAAATTGCCACCATGCGGTAATAGGATCACGCTTTGCCTGTTTAGCATCGTTGAGGTCGCTTTTATGGATATTTCAAGAACATCATCAATGGAAATTGCACCTGTCAGTTCACGACTTAAGTTAAATAAGGAGAATGTTTGCCTTTCCTTATTGCGCATCGCATTCACTTGGTCCCTTAAAAGAGCGGCTGAATTACTGATGATCATACCTACCACAAGTAATCCAAGGAAAGTCAGGAGATACTGGGTATCATTTACTGTAAATGTGAAGATCGGGTTGATGAAAAAGAAGTCAAAAGCTAACACACCTACGATGGAAGTAACGATTGAAGGTCCTCGTCCAAGATATATAGCAGAAAGTACAACAGCAAGTAAATAAACCATTACCAGGTTTGTCGGTTCCAAAACTTTGCTGAGTGCCATCCCCAATAGTGTAACCAGACCAACCAATAACAAACTTATTCCATATCGCCAATACGGTTGATGAGGTTGTATGTTTAGTTTTTGGACCGTGGCATTCGCTTGAGATACATCGCTAACAACATATACATCAATGGATCCACTATTTTGTATAATCTGGTCGATCACAGATCTGCGAAAAACTTGAAACCAGAGCGGTCGAACAGGTTTTCCAGCTATGATCTTGGTAATGTTATGTTCATGTGCAAAACTGAGGACTGTATCAGCAACAGATTCACCACTGAGACTGATAACTTTTGCTCCTAATTCCTCTGCAAGCTTTATGAATTTCTGCACCCTGCTATGGTTTTCCAATGGCATGCTGATGTGATGCGGGGTTTCCACAAAGAGAACATACCATTCCGCGTTCAGATCATCGGCCAACCTTCTTCCGGATCTTATCAAACGGTCACCCATTGGATGAGAACTGATACAGACTAAAATACGATCTGCTACTGGCCATGGACCCGGGATATCTTTGGTATGCATGTAGCTCAACATTTGGCTGTCAACCCGGTCAGCAGCTCTGCGCAAAGATAACTCACGTAACGCGGATAGATTTCCCTTTCTGAAGAATTTCTCCAGAGCGCGTTTGGCTTGATCAGGGATATAGACCTTTCCATCCCGCATTCTTTTGATCAATTCATCAGTCGGAAGATCAATCAGTTCAATTTCGTCAGCCTGGTCAATAAATCGATCAGGAATCTTTTCGCGAACCATGACACCTGTGATCTGCTGAACCACATCTGAAAGACTTTCAAGATGCTGAATATTTACTGTCGAATACACATCGATACCGGCATTCAGAATTTCTTCAACATCTTGATACCGTTTGGGATGTCTTGAGCCGGGCGCATTGGTATGAGCTAGCTCGTCGACTAAAACAAGCTGCGGATGCCGGGCGATAACCGCATCCAGGTCCATTTCAGTCACAACTATTCCACGGTAAGGAGTTTCCCGTAAAGGGATAATTTCAAGACCAGTCAGGAGGGTTTCGGTTTCTCTTCGTTTATGGGTTTCTGCAAATCCAACTACAACATCAACGCCTTCGTCGTGACGTTGATGTGCTGCTTCCAGCATGGCAAATGTCTTTCCGACACCTGCCACATATCCCAGGAATATTTTTAATTTTCCCCGCTGTGATTGGTTTTCTTCAGCTTTTATTCGAGCTAATAGTTCATCCGGATCGGGGCGTGTATATTCAGATGCCATAATATATTATTGTAGCGTATCCAGGGCTAGATTCAATTCGAGCACATTTACTGTCTCTTCACCTAAAAATCCCAATGATCTTTGATGAATATTCTCTCTGATTAGGGAAAGTACCTGACCGAGGCTGATTCCACGTGCTTGTGCAATACGGTTTGCTTGATACTCAGCGGCTGAAACACTTATTTGGGGATCAAGTCCACTACCTGATGATGTAACCAGATCCACAGGTATCAAACTAGTATTTCCTGGGTCCGCCTGGTGCACGGCATCAATTCTTGTTCCTACCTCATCCATCAATACAGGATTTAGCATACTGAAATTTGAGCCTCCCGAAGCAGACCCATTATATGGAACTTCGCTGGTTGCAGACAGCCTCCCCCAGAAGTATTTCGGCTCGATAAATTGTTGACCAATTAATTCGGAACCAACAACTTTACCGTTCATGAGGATCATACTCCCATTTGCCTGGTGTGGAAACAACACCTGAGCCAATCCAGTGGTCAGCATGGGATAGAAAAAACCTAGCAGGATGGTAAACAGGACGAGAATACTCAGCGCAGGTCTAATAAAATTAATCATTTCAAATCCTCTTGTTGAATATCACAAGAATAAAAACGCTCAAGGTTGGGTTTCTCAGATGATCTGTTATACGTATCGATCCGTCGCATTAATTCATCGATATCGTGCTGTTTGATCCACTGATCAGTCAGGATACCGAATCCGATCAGAAAAACGCTACCTAGGATCATATGTTCATTCATAGGGACATTTAATTTTTCTTCCCAGAATATCGCCCCAACCAACAACCCGATCAGAAGAAACATTGGTAACCAGCGGTAAAGCGAAATGATGAATTTCATTTTTTCTCTTTTCTGAACCTGATTAATTCACAAGTCCAATAAAGGTTAATAAGATATCGATCAACTTGATCCCGATAAAAGGAGCAATCAATCCACCAAGACCATAGATCAATAAGTTGTCTCGCAGTAGTTGGGCTGCTCCGACAGCGCGATACGGAACCCCCTTCAATGCCAGGGGAATAAGTGCAATGATGATCAGTGCATTGAAGATGACAGCTGACAATATCGCACTTTCCGGAGAGGTTAATTGCATGAAATTAAGCACTTTCCAATTGCGGATAAGTGGATGCAAAAGCAGCCGGAATGATGGCAAAATACTTGGAAACATCATTGGCTATACTGAAAGTTGTCAATGATCCGCGTGTCATCAATAACTGCTTCCCGATTTCAACAATTTCAATCAGCTTAGTCGGATTGCTATCCAGATCTATCATATTGGCTGCCTCACGGGCTGGTTGTGTCCCCGTATTCATTGCCACTGCAACATCGGCCTGGGCTAACGCCGGGGCATCATTGGTGCCATCCCCGGTCATTGCCACCAGTTTCCCGGAATCTTGATATTGCCTGATGAGTGAAAGTTTTTTTTCAGGAGTTGCCTGCGCCAGAAAGTCATCCACACCTGCCTCCACCGCGATGGCAGCAGCTGTAAGTGGATTATCTCCGGTGATCATGACTGTCTTAATACCCATCCGGCGTAACTGCGTAAACCGTTCTTTTAAACCACCTTTTACAATATCCTTAAGGTGTATCACACCCATGGGAGTATTATTACGGACAACAACCAGAGGGGTACCACCACTACGTGCGATCGAATCCACATTCTGACGCAATTCCTGTGACGTGGATGATCCATTCAGCGATAAATACTCATACATTGCTTCAGGTGCTCCCTTGCGAATGTGGACCCCGTCAAAGTCGACTCCGCTCATTCTTGTTTGAGCAGTGAATGGGATGAAGTGCATCCCTTCAGGAGCTTCAGTGGATGGGGATAAGGTGCGTCCGCGTAAGTTGTATTGGTCTTTTGCAAGGATTACGATCGATCGACCTTCGGGTGTTTCATCAGCAAGAGATGAAAGTTGTGCAGCTTCAGCAAGTTCTTGTTGTGTGGTTCCTCCTATACGGATAAAGTCCACTGCCTGGCGGTTTCCTAAAGTTATCGTTCCTGTTTTGTCCAATAAAAGAACATCTACATCACCGGCAGCCTCTACAGCCCGACCGGATAAGGCTATTACATTGCGCTGGATCAATCGATCCATCCCAGCGATGCCGATAGCAGAGAGTAATCCGCCAATAGTGGTGGGAATCAGGCATACCAGTAATGCAACCAACACGGTGATGGTGATCGGTATTCCCTGTCCTGCAGCATGGATACTGAATAATGAAAACGGCAGTAACGTAATACAGACGATCAGGAAGATGATGGTAAATGACGCTAAAAGGATGCTTAAAGCGATTTCGTTTGGTGTTTTTTGCCGCTTGGCACCTTCGATCAGACTGATCATCCTATCCAGGAATCCTTCACCCGGATTGGCGGAAACTCTGATCACCAACCAATCTGAAAGGATGCGAGTGCCACCTGTAACTGCACTTCGGTCACCGCCGGATTCTCGAATGACTGGTGCGGATTCACCGGTTATTGCGGATTCGTCTACAGAAGCGATCCCTTCGATAATTTCGCCATCAGCAGGTAAAACATCCCCAACTTCCACGAGATATAGGTCTCCTTGTCGAAGAGTTGGTGATGCAACAGTCGAATACTTCTCTGGATGTTCCCCTTTCTTGGGGGCACTTGAAAGCTTTTTGGCGTTGGTTTCCTTTCGTGTTTTCCGAAGCGCCTCTGCCTGTGCTTTTCCTCGACCTTCTGCTAAGGCTTCTGAAAAATTAGCAAATAAAACGGTAAACCACAACCAGATTGTAATGGATCCAACAAACCACGGTGCAGCTTCCCCTGTTCCGACCATGGATTGAATCCACAAACCTGTCGTGAGGATACTACCTACTTCCACGACAAACATAACCGGGTTGCGAACCATTTTGCGAGGATTCAATTTTACAAATGCATCTAATATTGCCTTGCGATAAAGCTCATTTCTAATTGAGCGTGTTTTTTCTTGTGATGTTCTCATTCATGCACCGATCATTATTAAGTGTTCGATCACTGGACCTAGTGCCAGCGCTGGAACAAAATTTAAAGCTCCTACGATCAAAACGATAACGATCAACCAACTGATAAACAATGGAGATGTTGTAGATAGTGTCCCAACGCCGGCGACAGCTTTTTTCTTGCTTACAAGTGATCCAGCCAATGCTAATGTCGGGATTGCCAGCCAGAAACGGCCAATTAGCATTGCTGCAGCTCCAGCATAGTTATAAAAAGGAACATTACCTGATAGACCGCCAAAAGCACTTCCATTGTTATTTGCCTGAGATGTAAATGCATACAAAATTTGGCTAAATCCATGTGGACCAGGGTTTGATATGGATGCCCGACCAAACTCAGTTACAGACGCAACAGCGCTTAAACCAAGTACAACAATGGGCATGATCAAGATCAGCAAAGCAGCCATTTTCATTTCAAATGGTTCGATTTTCTTGCCCAAATATTCAGGCGTCCTACCAACCATCAGACCGGCTACAAAGACAGCAACAATTACAAAGATGAGCATGCCGTACAATCCTGACCCAGTTCCACCAAGGATAACCTCGCCTAATTGCATCATCAGCAGCAAAACTAGTCCACCGAGCGGAGAAAAAGAATCATGCATGCTGTTGACAGCCCCATTGGAGGTTACTGTCGTTGAAGTTGCAAAAAGCGCAGATGCTGCAATCCCAAACCTAGATTCCTTTCCTTCCATATTGCCGCCAATGTTCGTAGTCGTTGTTATCTGGTCGATCCCCATATTGCTGAAGATCGGGTTTCCCTTGGATTCGGCTAAATAACTTAATCCTACGAAAACAAACATTACAATGATCATTGCAGTCAATACCGCCCAACCTTGCTTGGTATCACCAACCATTTTTCCGAATGTATATGTCAATGCAGCTGGGATGATTGTCTGTGCCAGTATGAGAAGTAAATTGGTTACAGGATTCGGATTTTCAAATGGATGTGCCGAGTTCGCATTAAAAAAACCACCGCCATTGGTTCCGAGATGTTTGATCGCAAGTTGTGAGGCGACTGGTCCCACTGAGATGACCTGCTGGCTAACCGTTTGTCCGTTGGAATCAAGAAATGGCTGGATCAGGTTCGCTGTCACCGAATTTGAAAAGGTTTGCACAACGCCCTGAGATACCATTACCAGTGCAAGCACAATTGATATTGGGAGAAGTATATAAAGAACGCTTCGTGTTAGATCCACCCAGAAATTTCCTAGAGTAGATGCCGAGTGTCGGGCGAGTGATCGTATGAATGCAACTGCTACAGCCATCCCAGTCGCAGCGGACAGGAAGTTCTGCACTGCCAGACCTGCCATTTGAGTTAGGTATGACATGGTGGATTCTCCGCCATAATTTTGCCAGTTTGTGTTCGTGACAAAACTAACTGCTGTGTTGAATGAAGTATCCGTAAGCACACCAGCCCTCGCTGTTGGGTTGAGAGGTAGTAATCCCTGAATCCTTTGTAAAATAAAAAGAAATACAATCCCAAACAAACTGAAGATCAGCATCGCGACTGTATAAGTCTTCCAATTCATTTCTTCATCTGCTTTTATGCCGCTGACCCGATAGAAAAATCTTTCTATCGGAGAGATGATCTTTGTTAGAAAAGTCCGTTCTCCTTGAAAAATTCGTGCCATATATGCACCCAAAGGTTTTACCAGTATGAACAAGATGGCAAAATAAACTAAGATCTGTAACCAACCGTTGACTGTCATTAGAAAATCTCCGGTTTGAGAAGTGCAACAAAGAGATAAATAATAAGAAGAAGGGATATCACTCCCGCGATCAAATATATTGGTGACATAGTTAATCCTTTAACTTTTCTATTCCTTTGATGAAAAGTAATGTAATAACAAAAAATAATATGAGCGAAGTTAGAGCTATAAGGTCACGCATTGTTTCTCCTATCCAATTGAGTTATACAGATTCCTGAGTTAAGATGGTGTTAAGATTAATTTTTAATATTGATATATTTGCCTGATCTTTCGCTCAATAACCCCTGTCCAGTGCCCTTTTACTTGTGTTATAATCTTCCCCACTGACTGGACCTTGCAAGCGGTTTCAAAGCTGCCTGCTTGGAGACTTGCCAAAACCATCTAAAGGAGCATTGTCATGCCATTGAATAAAGAATTAAAATCCCAACTGATCACCGATTTCCATCGTCACGATTCCGACACCGGTTCCCCCGATGTCCAGATCGCTATCCTCAGCAAACGCATCACCCAACTCACTGAGCACCTCCGCGCCAACAAGCTCGATAACAGCTCACGCCGTGGATTGCTCAAAATGGTTGGCCAGCGCCGCCGTTTACTCGCATATCTTCGCCGCGAAGATTATCCCCGTTATCTCGCGATCACCGAACGCTTGAATATCCGAAAAAAGTAAGAATACGTCTCTTCCAGTCCAGTAAACAGGTGACATTACTGTCGCCTGTTTTTTTATTACCCTCCACAACCTCATCCGGGAAAAGTAAAATCGGTTACAATATAGAAGTCAGCATTGTGCTGAATATTCAACTCAACCATCTGGTTAGGTATTGAAGCATGCATGGGAAAGTTTCCTCTTCATTCTTCAGTCCCTGACCAGGGTGGAACCAAACAGGGAAACACACAAAATGAAACCAGAAAGTCATATTTACTCAGCCACTGTCGGTGGAGATACACTCACGTATGAAACCGGAAAATTGGCCCAACAGGCAGGTGGATCTGTTACACTCCGTCTCGCCGATTCCATCGTCTTTGCAGCCGCCACCATGGGTGGTGTCCGCGATGGCATCGACTTCTTCCCTCTCTCTGTGGAATACGAAGAGCGACTTTACGCCAGCGGAAAGATCCCCGGATCCTTCTTCCGCCGTGAAGGTCGTCCAACCGAAGATGCCATTCTCACCGGTCGTTTAACCGACCGTCCTCTGCGCCCCCTCTTCAACCAGGAAATGCGCAATGAGGTTCAGGTCATCCTTTTCACCCTCTCCGCAGATGGTGTTCATCCGCTGGATATCCTGGCCATCAATGCGGCATCAGCCGCACTGATGATCTCAGACATCCCCTGGGATGGCCCCGTTGGCGCAGTTCGTATTGCCCGGGTCAATGGCGATTTCATTGTCAACCCAACTTATGCTCAAATAGATGCATCTGATCTCGACCTTCGCCTTGCGGGGACAAAAGATGCTATCCTCATGGTCGAATGTGGATCCGCCGAAGTTCCTGAAGATGTCATGCTCAAAGCGCTCCAATTCGGACATGAATCCATTCAGCCCATTGTTGCCATGCAGGAAAAGATGGCTGCCGAGATCGGCAAGACCAAAAAAGATATCAAAGTCGCCGAAGCCGATCAGGATCTCCTCAAGAAAGTATCCGCAGCGGTCAAATCCGAACTGGTTGCCGTCCTCGATCGTCCTCATACCAAAGCTGAACTCTACGACACAGTGGATGAACTGGAAGAAAAAGTAGTCACTGACTTGGCAGCAGAAGATGCCGCCAAAGCCAAATTGGTAAAAGGTGCTTTTGAAGAAACTTACAAAAATATCGTTCGCGAACGGATCATTAAAGACGGAAAACGTCCTGATGGTCGCGCCCTCGACGAAATTCGTCCGATTTGGTGCGAAGTTGGCGCCAGCCCCTGCGCTCATGGCTCAGGCTTGTTCACCCGTGGTGAGACCCAGGTGGTCACCCTGGCCACTCTCGGAACTCCCAAGGAAGCTCAGGAAATCGACTCTCTCAATCCGAATGAGTCAAAACGCTACATCCATCACTACAATTTCCCTCCATATTCAACCGGTGAAGTAAAACCACTGCGTGGACAGAGTCGTCGCGAAATCGGTCACGGCGCACTAGCTGAACGCGCCCTCCTGCCCGTCATCCCGGCCAAATCGGTCTTCCCCTATACTTTACGCCTGGTATCCGAAGTACTCGCTTCCAATGGATCATCATCCATGGCATCCGTCTGCGGATCAACCCTGGCACTGATGGACTGCGGTGTACCCATCAAAGCTCCTGTGGCTGGTGTGGCCATGGGATTGGTTATGGATGGCTCGGCTTACAGAATCCTCACTGACATACAAGGTCTCGAAGATCATCTCGGCGACATGGATTTCAAAGTTGCCGGTACTGAAGCAGGCATCACTGCCTTGCAAATGGACATCAAAGTCAAGGGCATCACTCCCGCCATCATGGCTGATGCACTTACTCAGGCTCACACAGCTCGTCTGAAGATCCTTGGCATCATGCTCGAGGTTATTCCAGAGGTTCGTCCTCAACTGAAACCTCACGCTCCTCGGATCACGACCATCAAAGTTCCCATCGATAAGATTGGCGCCATCATTGGTCCAGGTGGAAAGAATATCCGTGCACTTCAGGAAGAAACCAATACCAAGATCGACATTGGTGACGACGGTACCGTATTCATTGCCGCGACTGACGGTGTCAGCGAAGGTTTGGCTCGTGAACGGATTGAGGCTCTAACAGAGACTCCTCAGATCGGTCGTATCTACACTGGTAAGGTTGTCCGCATTGCCGATTTCGGCGCTTTCGTCGAGATCCTTCCCAATTTGGACGGTATGGTGCACATATCTCAACTGGACTCCGAACGAGTCGAGAAGGTGGAAGATGTGGTTAGCATGGGTGATGAGATCAGCGTAATGGTAGTGGATATCGATCCACAGGGCAAGATCCGTCTTTCCCGCCAGGCTGTTCTCGAAGGCTGGACCGCTGAAGAAGCTAAAGCCCGCGACAGCAAACGACCTTCATCCGGTGGAAGACCCGGCGGCGGACGCCCCGGTGGTGATCGTGGTGGTCGTCCAGGTGGCGATCGCGGTGGTCGTCCCGGTGGTGACCGTGGTGGTTTCCGCAGATAAGACTCAACAATTACTAAATACAATCAAAACAGGACTCTCGGGAGAGTCCTGTTTTTGTTCCTGTCATGCTGAGCGTAGCGAAGCATCTCTCACAATGTAACTTTTTCTAGCCAGAGAATCAAGTGATCTTTTCAGATGTGTGAAATAAATCACCTACATCTTTTCCATATCCTTTAATGTCAGCTCTCCCCCTCGGTCGCCTTTCCGAACGAAAAGGATCCATCCAACCAGCATTCCCACCCCCAATAAAAATACAACCCCACCTACGATCAGCGGAATGAACAGGTCACCGGTAAACCCGGGTTCGAGGACCCCATCCCTTGGATTGTTCGGATTGTAAAAGACCGTCACCCTGGCATCCTGTGGATACTTTGCCACCAGCTTCTCATGATAGCTTTTGTCCGTTGAGATCAGGTCAGACATGGAAACCATCCCTGATGTGATCTCTTTCCCGTTGACTGCATAGGTAAAAGCGATGTCTGCATAATACGAAGTAAGCGCACTCTCGCCTGCTCCTTTGCTTTCCACCACCCTCGAAAGGATGACCTTCCCGGACACCGTTGGCCAGTTATTGCTCTCCAACGATCTCGCTGTCCCACTGATTCCTGTGATGAGTGTGTACCCTCCAATGAGGACAAATCCGGAAATGAAAATGAATCCCAGAATTTTGACACCCAAACTCATCCGTTTTAAGCGCATACTAAGCTTCTGCCTTTCGGCTGGTAGGTAATTGCGGCATGCTTTCCGCAGTGCTTATCCCCAGAAGTTCAGCCAGCGCTGCCCGCATGGCTGTCCGGTCATCCCACGGATATTCGATCTCCCCAAAGCACATGCTTTGCTCGTGACCCTTCCCACATGCAATCACTAGATCGCCGGGTTCCGCTATTTTGATTCCTTCCCGTATCGCATCGCCGCGGTCTGGCACTTTCCAGTAGGTTTTTCCCGGTACCGCACCTTTCGCTTCGGCGCCTACAGCCATTTCATCGAGGATCTGATCCAGCGATTCTGTCCGCGGATCTTCCGCCGTCAGGATGCTCAAGTCCGCTAGTTCAGCACTGACCTCCGCCATCATCTGGCGCTTCTCCCGGTCGCGCAATCCTGCTGATCCAAACACCGCGATGACCCGATTTTTTGTCAATTCCCTGGCAGTTTGCAAAGCAACCCGTAATGCATTGGGAGTATGCGCAAAATCCACTATGGCGGTGAAATCCTGTCCCAGGTTGATTACTTCCATCCTCCCCGGAACAGGCGGGAGTTTCAATAATGTAGCTGTAACGGTTCCCCAATCAATTCCCAGCCCGCCAACGGTTGCAGAGATGGCAGCCAGACAATTTGAGATATTGAATTTTCCAATGTATGGGCAGGTGATCTCGATGGACTTGCCGTTATGTTCAATCTTAAATTGCATGCCTGCCGGGGTCATTTGCCAATGCTGCACCCGGAATTCCGCATTGAGATCGAAACCATAACTAATTTGTTTTAATGCACTGATCGATTTCAGATATGGGTATGATGCATCATCCATATTGAGTATGGCAGCCGGTTCAATTGCGTGAATTTTATTCTTGGGTTGGACCAGGTTGGTGAACAGTTTCCCTTTTGCAGCGCGGTAGTTCTCATAGCTGCCGTGAAAATCCAGGTGTTCGTGGGTGATGTTGGTCACCACTCCCAGATCATATTCCACGCCGGTTACCCGTTCCTGCGCCAGTCCATGGGATGTTGTCTCCAGGATCACATGGGTCAAACCGGCAGTCACCATCCGCGCGAGATATCTTTGAATGTCGGGAGCTTCAGGCGTGGTGACATGAAATCCGGTATCTAGGATTTCATCGCCGATCACTGCGTTTACTGTTGAGATGATCCCGACCCGGATTCCCGCGTTGAGCAGGATCTGATAAATGATGTTGGAGGTTGTCGTCTTGCCATCCGTACCGGTAACACCAATGACTGTCAGGCTTCGTGATGGGAATCCATAAAAAGCAGCGGATAGGTAACCCAGCGCCAATCGTGTATCAGTCACTTGCAGGTAAGGGATTTCAATTTCGGAGATGGGTTTGCTGCCGATAGCGCAGACTGCTCCCCTTGATGCAGCCATGGGGATATATTGATGTGCATCCTGGTTTCCCCCAGTCAGCGCGATGAAGATATCTCCCGGTTTAACTATCCTCAAATCATAAGCGATACCGGATACCTTCACTTCAGGCATATCTCCCTCATAAGAAATAGGAGTGGCTTCACATAATTGTTTCACTGTCTGCTTCAAAAATCCTGTCAAGGCAGCCTCCTTACCGAACTTGATTCATTTTACCAGTTTTAACCTGGTTGTTCATCCCTTGCAGAATCAAAAAATCCCCCCTCAAATGCTCGAGGAGGGATCTCTCAATTCTGAATAATTATTGTAAATGTGTTTTTAAAGCGTCCAGTTGACCGGCAACTGAGCCGTCGATCAATTTATCGCCGACTTTGATCTTCAGTCCACCCAGGATGGAAGGATCAACATCATAGACCACTTCCACGTTGGCTCCGGCTTTATCGAGTAGGTCCTTCTGAATAGAGCTTTTTTCAGCATCCGTGAGGGGCAGCGCACTAGTGACCATCGTCGGACCAGCTTTCAGTGCTTGACCTTCAAGGACAAATACTTTGCCGCTCTTCACACCTGAGAAGAACTCCTGCAGCAATTCGCGCTGGCGTTTTTCATCCAGGGCTTCTCCAACCAGTTTATGTGCGGCAGAAATTGCCAGAGCAGAAACCTGTCCACGGACTTCGCCCAGCATCTTGTCCCGTTCGGCTGTTGCTTCAGCGATTGCGTCTTCACGAGCTTTGGCAGCTTCAGATTCTGCCTGAGTTTTCAGGTCTTTGACAGCTTGGGCAGCGCGATCCGTCGCTTCACGTATGACAACGCTGGCTTTTGCCTGGGCTTCAGAGATGATCTTCTGAGCTTCACCTTCAGCATTTGCGCGCGCTTCGGCGGCGATGCGGGCGTCTTCCAGACCCTTTGCGACTGCTTCGCGGCGTTTGTCCAACATCCGCAAGACAGGTTTGTATACCCAGGCGCGAAGCACCACGAAGATGATCGCGAAGTTGAGGATCTGTACCAGTAAATATCCGAGGTTTAAACCTAGTTTCTCCAAGGGGACCTCCTCTTACAGAACGAACAGCATCAAGAATGCGATTACCAGACAGTAAATCGCGATAGCCTCAGAGAATGCGATCCCGAGGATCATATTGGTGAGCAGTGTTCCGTAAGTATCCGGATTGCGAGCCATGCCGCCTAACGCGCCTTGTACGCTCAAACCGATCCCTACACCTGCGCCTAACGCACCGATCATGGAAAGACCTGCGCCAATAAATTTCGCTGCTTGTACTAGATCACCAGTCATCTTCTTCAAACCTCCTGATTAGGTAGAAAATAGCAATTATTGTTTTTACTCGGCGTGTTCTTCTTCGCCGCCATGTCCGTGGGTTGCCATGGACATGAAGATCATGGTCAACATACCAAATACGATTGCCTGGATTAATCCGATAAAGAATTCAAATCCCAGAACCAGTGATTGTGCAAACACCGGAACCAGTGAGCCGACCAGGAATAAGAGAACCGATCCTGCAAATATATTGCCGAACAACCTCATGCTGAACGATAACAATTTGGATATTTCCGAGATGAGCTCAAGAATGGAGATTGCCAGATCCATCGCGCCCATACCTGGTTTGGTAAACAATGTGGTCACATTGAAGAATTTGAACAGGTATTTTGGACCCTGTGCTCGTAAACCAATCACCTGGGTCATAATAACCGAGACAACAGCCAGGGCTGCGGTGAAATTCAAGTCTGTGGATGGTACCCGGACATATGGGACTAACGATGCCCAACTCACCACCAGCAGCTTCGCCTTTGATGACCGCTGCTACTCCTGGCCAAAGATCTTTGATCAAGTAACCATGTTCGCTGTGTTCCAGAATACCGATACTATCCACACCTGGGATGAGTTCCAACCAGTTGGCAAACAAGACCATCATGGTGATCGTGGCAAAATAAGGGAAGATGGTCTTTGCCCATTTTCCTGCAGTAGATTCGGTCAGGTTATAGAGTGTCTCCAGCAAAGCTTCCACTGCACCGGATATTCCACCAGGAACCATGCTGCCGCTGCTGGTTGCTTTTCGCACAGCCAGTGCGATCAGTAACAAAATGATATCCACAATGAATGTCGCCAGAAGCGTATTCGTCATGTAAAAATCGCCGATGACCGGTAAAGTGAAAAGGGGCGTCGACGAGATCCGCTCAGGGGCAACCTGAATGTGGGGTAACAGGGGAGCGTAGATCCCGGAAGTGATTATTCCCAATACAACAAATACGAGAATGAACCAGCGATTTACACCCCAACGCCATTTACGAGTTTTTTCCAAGGTCACTTACCTCCTCTACAGCTTGCTTCGGGTTGCCTGGCTTTATTTTTTTCAAAGCGGCTCTAACAATAATGATCATCAACCCCAGACTGACCGGAATGGATGCCAGGATCAAACCGACTGTAAACCATGGTTTGGTACCCATTCTGTTATCTATAAACATCCCGCCAAATAATGCCAGCAGGATGATCACCAGCGTCAGGCAGCCAACCTGGCTGATAATACCGACTATCGTCAGATTTACCAGGCGCTGCTTATTTGTTATCGGTTGATTTTGTTCATCCATGAGTCAAATCATTATAACAAACGCAGTATTGAGCGTCAAATCACTTGTAATCAAAACAGGGATGTCACAGCCGCGTTAGCAACAGAAAACAATGGGGTAAACACGATGCCAACGATCAGAATGGCTGCTCCACAGATGATCAAAGCCACTTTTGCCGGCGTTCCAACTGCGATCGTCCCGATGGTTTCGCCATCAGATGTGTATACTGTTTTGATGACCAACAAATAGTAGTATAAGACCTATGATCGAATTCAAAATACCAATTGCCACCAGTGGAAGCAGCCACGGAATTTGGGCGCTGCCTACACCTGCTGAGAAAAGTAAAATCTTGCCGACAAATCCTGCAAATGGCGGAATCCCTGCCAGGGATAGGAAGGCAGCCATCAGAGCCAGTCCGATCGCCGGGGATTTTTTTGCGACACCCTTGTAATCGCTGATCTCATCGGAACCAACCACCTCGCTGACGATGCTGATGATTCCGAACGCCGTCAAATTGGTCACCATGTAGGCGATCAGATAGAAAACGACGCTGGTAAATCCGATTGCAGTCAAAGCTGCTGCACCGATCAGCATATATCCAGCCTGAGCGATGGATGAGTAAGCCAATAAGCCGTTTGATATTCTTCTGGCGTAATGCCTGTAAGATTTCCGAAGGTCATGCTGAGCACAGAGATTACGGAGAACAGGATGCTCCAGAAATAGATCTGACCATAAAATGCGGAAGGAAAGAAGCGGATGATCACCGCGAAGCCCGCCGCCTTGGAAGCGGTGGACAGAAAGCCGGTGACAACGCTCGGCGCGCCCTGATACACATCCGGTGCCCAGAAATGAAATGGTGCTGCTGCGATTTTGAAAGACAGACCGGCAGCAACAAATAGCATAGCCAGCACTGCCGGATAGGCGGTGGCGCCGGTATTCTGAAATCCTTGATAGATTCCATAGATCTGTGTGGTTCCGGAGAACCCAAATAACAGACTGAAACCGAACAAAATGACCGCAGATGTCACTGCGCCAAACAGGAAGTATTTGAAACCCGCTTCAGTGGAGAGGTTATCCTTGCGGATAAATCCTGCCAGTACATAAAGCGGAATTGAGGTTGTCTCTATCGCCAGGAAAAGCATGACCAGATCGGTTGCCCCGGCCATCAGGCACATGCCGATGATCGAGGTCAGCATCATCAGATAGAACTCGCCGCGGTTGCCTAGGTTCTCCTGCCGTTTTGCCAGCAAGGTGGTCATCATGCCGGCAAAGATGAACAGCAGACTGAAAACCATACTCATGGTATCCCAGCGCAGCATGCCGCCAAATACGAACTCTCCGGGTTGTGGAGCTCTTCCATAAACCAGCATGGTCGCAGCGGTCAATCCAAGACCGGTTATCGTGATCCATGCCAGACTGTTGCGGAATCGACCGCTGCCAATAAGATCAAAGATGAAAACGAACAAACCTGTGATGAAAACCCCGATGATGGGGATCAACGCCAAGATCATTCCTGGTTGAAATGCTCCATTCATTATGCACCTCCCAGGAGTTGTAGAATGGTTCGGACTCCGCTGCTGACCGGTCCACTGATCAGTGATGGGAACAAACCAAAGGCGACCATGAATACGCTCAATAAAACGATGGTGATTTTATCCAGCACCGAGACATCGCTGAGATGTCCTTCCAATGCTTGCGGAACCTCCCCGAAGAAGACCCGTGTGATGACCCGCAGGATATATGCCGCGGTGATGATCACTCCAAGGATGGCAATGACTGCGACAACAGGTTGCGCTCTCCACAATCCCATGAAGATGGGAAATTCGGCGGCGAATCCGCTGAAACCCGGCATGCCCATCGAAACCAGACCGGCAATGATAAATCCGACTCCGGCAAATGGCATGATCTTGAAGAAGCCTCCCAGGTCGCTTAGCTCGCGGGTGTGTGCCCGGTCATAAACCATTCCGACAATAGCAAAGAACATTGCCGTCATCACACCGTGAGAGAACATTTGCATTCCAGCGCCGAGCATTCCGTCCTTGTTGAGAGTGGCAAAGCCCAGCATTACTAATCCCATGTGCGACACGGATGAGAATCCGATGACATATTTGAAGTCTTTCTGAACCAGTGCGATCAAAGCTCCATAGACCACGTTGATCGTCGCCAGGATCATAATCAAAGGTGCCCAAATTTTTGCACCTTCCGGTAATAGCATAATGCCAACGCGTAATGCGGCGAAGGCACCCACTTTCATTTCAACACCGGCCAGCAGCATCGAGATGGCGGTTGGAGCTGCCACGTGACCATCCGGCGCCCAGGAGTGGAATGGGAAGATACCGCCCAGCACTCCAAACCCGATGAAGATGAACGGGAACCACAATCGTTGGAATTCCATCGCGAAGCCGGCTTTTTCCAATGCCAGCATATCGAATGTCTGCAGACCTGCTGCGAAATAGATAGCCAACGCACCTAATAATGCCACAACCGAACCGATGAACAGGTATAGGGTCAATTTCATCGAACCGTAAGCGCGCGTTTTTGGCCATCCCCAGATGGCGATCATCAAATATTTGGGGAAGACCGCGATCTCGAGGAAGAAAAACAGCATGAACAGATCCAGAGCAGCAAATACACCCAGAACACTGGTCACCAGGAAAAGGATGAAGGCGAAGTATTCTCTGGGACGGTCGTCCACATGCCACGAGATCATGACCCCGGAGACACCTACGATCCCGGCCAGCAGGATCATCGGGACGCTGAAGCCATCCACACCCACCGAATAAGAGATCCCCATCTGCGGCAGCCAGGCGATCTTTTCCAGGAACTGGTATCCACCCGCAGCGGAGTTGTAGGTGAAGAAGACCCACAGGGATAACAGGAACGTGACCGCAGTCGCTGCCAGCGCAGTAACTTTGATCCCGGTTTTCCTGTCTTCAGGCATCAAGAGGATGGCGATGCCAGCGATCAGCGGAAGAAAAATGATAATGCTCAGAATGGGTAACTGCATCTGTGACTCCATTAGAAGAGCAAACTCACAGCCTGGTTGATAATTCCGAGGATCCAGGCTGGATAAACGCCAATGAGGATGATGAGAAGTACTAACGGGACCAATACGATGATCTCACGCGTATTGATCTCTGAAAGGTGACCGATCCACCTGGTGTTCATTGGACCATGCAGTACCAGCTTGATCCCTTTCAGGATATAGATACCGGTGAAAAGCAGACCGATCATGCTGAGCGCGGTCAATACCGGGAAGACCGGCCATGCACCGCGTACCACCAGGAATTCTGATACGAAACCATTTAATCCCGGTAATCCCAATGAAGCCATCGATACCAGTATAAGTAATCCGCCGTAGATCGGAACCAGCGGGAACAATCCGCCGAATTCGCTCAGCTTGCGGGTGTGCGTCCGCTCATAGATCACTCCCACCAGGAAGAACATTCCTGCTGAGGAAAGCCCATGATTGAACATCTGCAGCACCGCGCCATTCATGGCGATCACCGCATTGGGAGTCCCGGCAACTGCCGCTGCTACGGCAATCCCAAGCACTACAAATCCCATATGATTGATCGAACTGTAGGCGACCAATTTTTTGAAGTCGTCCTGCCCGTAAGCGGCGAACGCTCCGAAGATGATCGCCAGAGTCGCCAGCACCGCCAGCCATCCTGCATATTTGGCTGCTTCCAGCGGGAATAAGGGCAGAACCAATCGCAGGAAACCATAGGCTCCCAGCTTCAACAGTACACCTGCCAGGATCATCGAACCGGGTGTTGGTGCTTCGGTATGCGCATCCGGCAGCCAGGTGTGGAATGGCCATACCGGGACCTTGATGGCAAATGCGATCACGAATGCCCAGAATGCCACCGCCTTCACCGTTGCCACAGGTATTCCGAGCAATGCTCCACTGACTAACGGCCAGCGTTGGAAGACGTCTGTCAGATCAAAGGAGCCGCACACCACCCCGATCAACTGGATGGATAGCAGCAATCCCAATGAACCTGCCATGGTGTACAGGATGAACTTCAACGAAGCATAATTTCGATTTTCACCGCCCCATTGGCTGATCAGGAAGTACATGGGTACCAACCCAATCTCCCAGAAGACGAAGAACAGCATCAGATCCAGTGCCAGGAACACTCCCAACATACCGGTTTCCAGCAACAGGAAGAGAATGAAATAAGGTTTCAGTTTTTCCTGAATGGAGAACGATGCCAGCAATGCGATGGGAGTCAGCAGGGTGGTCAGCAGGACCATGGTCAATGAGATGCCGTCAATTCCCAGATGGTAATAGGCTTTGATGGATTCAAACCACTGGACTTTCTCCTCGAATTGAAATCCTGCCTGCCCGGATCGGTATTGGAACCAGACCCACAGAGCAAGAATCAATGGCAACAGGGAGGTGATGAGACTGAACCATCTCAACAGCCGCTTGTCATCTTTCGGCAGAAACAGGACGATAATCGCTCCAGCCGCCGGGATGAACAGGATGAAAGAAAGAATATGCTGTGTCAAAAATGTCATTCGGCTCTATCCTCTCTTTAACTGGCCATTTTGGATAAGAAATAAGCTACACCGAGGATCAGAATGACCAAAACCAGGATCCCTGCTATAGCACTGACCAGATATTGTTGCACCTGACCGGATTGCATACGGGTCGCCAATCCACCGGTCTTGGAGACTCCGCTGGCGAGTGCATCGCCGCCCCGATTGATTACCGGGATGTCGAAATACTGCCGAACAACGGAACCGACATTCAGGAAGAGGCGTGCAATCCCGTGCAGGAAACCGTCGATGACGATCTTGTCCATCCAGATGGAGGTGAATACTTCCGAGATCCAGATAGCCGGCTTGATGAAGACAATCTGATAAAGCTCATCGATATAATACTTGTTCTTCAGTAAGGTAAATTCCCAGCCGTGATCTCTCTGCAGTGGATCGACCGCGTCCCGGTCCGCGTTTCGGTACATCAACCAACCGGACAGCAATCCCAACAAAGATACCAATACCGAAACGATCAATGGCAGCCAATTGAAAGCAGCCTCAGCGCCGGCTTCACCGGTCATACTGCCAACAAAATGCTCGAACCAGTTGGGAACTAGTCCACCGAGACCCGGGAAATGTCCGGGGATACCCACCCATCCGGCAGTGACCGCGAAGAACGCCAGAACAACCAACGGAGCAGTCATCCACCAACGTGATTCCTGCGCGTGTTCCGCTGACCTCGTCCGCGGTTCACCCAGGAATGTGAGCGTGATCTGCCGCATGGTATAGAAAGCGGTCAGGAAGGCGGCAATGGCCAATGTTACGAATACTGCAATTCTTCCACCGCTAAATGCCCCCGCCAGGATCTCATCTTTTGACCAGAAACCTGCCGTGATCAACGGGAAACCGGAGAGAGCCAGTCCCCCAATCAGGAAGGTCCAAAAGGTGATCGGCATTTTCTTCTGTAAGCCGCCCATATTCCACATATCCTGCGGATCGACTTCCTCGCCAGTGTGCAGCACGCCGTGTTCCACACCGTGGATCACGGAACCGGATCCCAGGAAGAGCAGTGCTTTGAAGAATGCATGCGTGACCAGATGAAAGGCTGCGGCATTGTATGCACCGATTCCCAACGCTGCGATCATGTATCCAAGCTGCGAGATGGTGGAATACGCCAGCACGCGTTTGATGTCGTTTTGTGCCAGTGCAATCGTCGCCGCAAATAATGCCGTGAATGCACCGACAGTCGCCACCACCAGCATGGGAGTGGTCAGTGCGCTGCCGGGTTCCCAACCTGCGGAGATCAATGGGAAAAACCGGATGGCTACATAAACACCCGCGCTCACCATGGTCGCCGCGTGGATCATTGCCGAGACCGGTGTCGGACCTTCCATCGCGTCCGGCAGCCAGACGTGCAGCGGGAACTGCGCGGATTTTCCGATCACACCGATGAATAACAATAAACCGATCATTCCGCCTACCGACAGCCCGGCGATCATCGATGGGGTCGATCCCATTGCCTGCATCAGATCGGGATTATGGAAGATCTCGGTGTAATTCAGGGTTCCGGTAGTGAAGTACAGGTACACAACCCCCAGCAGCATGAATACATCGCCGATACGGGTGGTCATGAAGGCTTTAATGGCTGCCTTTCGGGCGGATTCTTTGGCGAACCAGAAACCGATCAGCAGATAAGAGCATAAGCCCATGATCTCCCAACCGACATAGATCGTCAGCAGGTTATCGCTGAGCACCAGCAAGTACATGCCGCAAGCAAAAAGGCTGATGAAGGCGAAGAACCTGGAGTACATCGGTTCAACAGACGGTACCTTGTGGGTATGTCCAAATTCGTCCGCGAATGTCGCTCCGTGGGGAGGTAAACCCGCCTGGTCGTGTTCCCCTTTGGGTTGGCCGAAATTATGATAACCGACGGAATAAATAAAGATCATCAGGATCGTCCAGGCGACGAAGAATAACACCACAGTCGATAGCGGATCGAGATGAACGCCAACGTTCAGCCAGGTGTTTCCCGTCGGCAGCCAGGGGATGGCGCTTTCAATGGGATGTTCCGCCAGCCCTTCGGTATTCACCGCTTGCCAGAATACCACCATGGATGCCAGCCAGGACAATCCTGCGCCGATCAATGCCAACGTGTGACTGAGACCTTTCCAGCGGTTGGTGATCAAGAGTATGAGGATAAATGCCACCAGCGGCGGCACAGGGATAAGCCAGAGGAGGGTAGTTGAAGTCATCGCGGCTTACCCTTTCATTTCTTGAACTTCTTCAGCGGTCACCGTCTGTTTTCGGCGGTAAACCGAGATGATGATCGCCAGCCCAACGGCAACCTCGGCCGCAGCAGTTGCGATCACGATGATCACGAAGATAAATCCGTTGACCGAGCTGGTATGCAGATATCTCCAAAATGCGATCAGGTTGATATTGACCGCGTTCAGCATCAGCTCGATGCCCATCAGGATTCCGATGGCGTTCTTACGGGCGAGAGCGCCGAAGAGGCCAACACAAAAGAGGGCTGCAGCGAGGATCAGATACCACGATAATGGGATCATCTCAGTCACCTCTCTCTTCTGGTTCGGGTTTTTCCCGTCCGATGTAGATGGCTCCGATGAGAGCCGCCAGCAGCAGCACCGATGAGATTTCAAACGGCAGCAGGAAAAGGTTGGGTGATACCAATGAGAAACCAATGGCTTCGATCTGCCCGGTTTCTACTGGACCTTCCTGCATTAGCACACTGATAGGTTCCCAACTGAGGTAGGTGAAGATGATGCTTGCCAACAAAACTGCGGAGACGATCCCGGCACCAATGGTCACCCGGTTAAGCTGGGTGCCTTCATCGAACATCACTCTGCGGGTCAGCATAATGGCAAAGATGATCAAGATGGCGATAGCCCCGATATAAACCACTACCTGGACCACTCCAAAGAATGGGGATTGCAGCAGCACAAACAGGATCGCCACCCCGAATAATGCCAGGATCAAAAATAATGCAGCGTGCAGCATCTTGCGGACGGTCACCACACAGACGGCTGCTCCCAGCACCATCAACCCTACCAGGAGGAAAATGATCTGTTGAAAGGTCATGCTTTGCCTCCTACATTTCCCAGAATTTTGTCCGCGATGGCGCGGTTCTGATCCGCAAGGTCATCCAGATTTTCTTCCCGCTTCTGTAGCGGTTTTCTGGCGATCAGTACGACCACACCTAATGCGAGGACATTCAGCAACAAGTGGGTCATCCACTGCACCAGGTCAGAACTGTACATAAGGATCTTTTCCACCAGCGCGGTGATCACCACCAATGCCAGCGCGATGGGTGTGAGGATCTTCCAATTCAAGCTCATCATCTGGTCGATGCGGAAGCGCGGTAATGATCCGCGGAACAGGATAAACACGAAATAGACGATTGCCGTTTTGATGGCGAAATAGGCAAATCCCAAAGCCGGGATCTGCCCGACAAACGGTCCCTGCCACCCGCCCAGGAAGATGACTACAAATACCATCGACGCTGTGAACGCGTGCAGGAATTCACCGACAAAGAACATCCCGAATTTCAGTCCTGAGTATTCAATGTTGAACCCGGCAACGATCTCACTCTCCGCTTCAACCAGATCGAACGGGGACCGACCGACCTCAGCCACACTGGTGATAAAAAAGACGATCGCTGCCAGTGGAACTATCGCGATAAACCAGACGGTTTGATGGCTGACGATGCTGTTGATGCCCATCGAGCGTGCCAGGATCACCGGCACCAGCAGCGTCAACACCATCGGGACTTCGTAGGAGACCAGTTGCGCCACCACACGGAAAGCGCCCATCATGGCGTACTTGTTGTTCGAAGAATACCCCGCCAGGATAATTCCCAGCTCGCCGATCGCGCCGACCGCCACCAGATACAACACACCGGTATCGATGTCCGCGCCGTAGACTGTGGAGGTGAACGGAATCACCGCCCACATGAACAGTACTGACGCAACCACCAATACAGGAGCAATGTTATAGGGCACTTTATCCGCACCGGTCGGGGTGATGTACTCCTTGGTGAAGATCTTGGCCATGTCTGCGAACGGCTGGATCAAGCCGTACGGACCCACCCGGTTTGGACCAAACCGGTCCTGGATTCTGCCGATCATCTTCCGTTCATACCAGATCAGGAAGATCACCCACAGCATCGCTAATAAAGGAAGGACCACCGCTCCGCCTGTATTGACGACCGTGTAGGCAAGTTCCTTGGTCATACCGGCATTCACTAAAAGCGATTGCAGCCATTCACTGATAAAGATTACAGGATCACTCCAAAAAGTCATGGATACTCCTCACCTGTTGTAATTGATGTTTAGTTTAAGACCAATCCAATGCGGATTTCTTCCAGGCGTAGATCAACCCACCTGCCAGGATCACGATGAACAAAACTCCCTCGAGCACTGCATACAGACTGATCGCGTCGAATGCAACTGCAAATGGGAACATGAACACTGCTTCAATATCAAATATTAGGAAAACGAGCGCGTAGATGTAGTACTGGGCTTTGAACTGTACCCAGGTTTCCCCCACTGTTTCAATTCCGCATTCATAAGTGGAATTCTTGATCGCGTTTGGTTTCTTCGGCGCTAAAAAGCCCGCCATGGTTATGGCGACTGCCGGCAGCGCTAGGGAGACAACCATGAAAACGCCGATGTAAAGCCATGCTTGGTTCATACGCGCCTCACAGCAATGGGATCAGAATCCAAAAGTATTGCTCAGATTCTTTTAATATTCTATCACAGGCAGTTCCTGAAGACTTAAAAAATAATCCATCCAGATGTCATATTAAATATCACATCATGCTCCACCTGCCATGTATAATCACTTTATGCTCAAAAAATGGATAAAAGGTTGTCTGGTGCTCAGCATCCTCTTTTTCACCGTTGCCTTCGCTGGTGTACCCCTTCAGCAGACCAACCTAACCGTGGATGACTCCACCAGTATCGTCCTCTTTACCCCGCGGACTCTTCTGGTCGGCAAGACGGCTCCAGTGACCCTGCGTGTCTCATACGGACCCGTCCAGGAAACCTGCCCGACCGGTCTCTCCGTTCTTGCGCGGATCGAACCTCTCAAGCCAAATTCCAAGCCTTCAGCCTTGATCTTCACCCCGTCCGGACAAACCATGACTCCCATGCATCAGGCTGGCAAACGCTTCCCTGCCGGATTTCGATAACCCATCCAGCGGATTGCTCTGCCCCATGCTCGGGACGATCACCTGGTCTGTCCGCGCCATCTCGGAAACAACCGATCCCGTTCAACTCTGGGTGTACCTGCAATCCTCCCCCGCGGAGGATCCTGTTGCACTGGCTGTCATCCCCCTCAACCTCAAAGTTATCACCTTCCTCGGCCTTTCCCGGAATTCACTTCTTATCGCCGGTTCTGTATTCGCCCTCCTCGCCATGATCCTTCTCTTCTACCATCTTCGCAGAAAACAAAACCCTCCCCTGGCGAGGGGAGGGTAGGGAGAGGTCGAAACTTTCTCTTTAGTCTACATTGCCTTCATCTTCGACTCCGTAGTTGTCTCCTCGCCATCGTCCTGATTATTTTCCATATCTGACGTCACCAGTAATTCTTGAACCTAACTTTCTTCTTGGAGATCCAGGGTTGATAGGGAAGGAAGAACCTTTGGTTCTTCCTTCCCTATCGAATAAATCCCCTTCCCAAATTGGGAAGGGGCAGGGGATGGGTGTCCATCTTTATACAATCCTGATAATCAGAGTAATTTAACCAAAAAGAGACGGAAAAAATCCATAGCACCTATTATTATTTTGTTCTGTCATCCTGAACGCAGTGAAGGATCTCTCCCATACTCTTGCATATTGGAAGGATAACCAGAGATTCCTCGCCATAGAATTGTATTCTGCCATCCGAACGACATAGACTATTTCGTTCTGTCATCCTGAACGTAGTGAAGGATCTCTCCCAGACTCTTGCATAATGGAAGGATAACCAGAGATTCTTCGCCAGAAAACCATGGCTCAGAATGACAGAAAACAGGACGGATCTAAGATCCGTCCTTAAATAACTTTCTTCTTCTCTGTAAATCTCCGAGGATGATTCCACAAAGGTTGGATGAGACTCGAAACCTACATTGCCTTCATCTTCGATTCCGTATTTATCTTCCTCGCCATCATCCTGCACTTCTTCCATGTGCGCAATAAGAAAAACCCTCCCCTGGCGAGGGGAGGGTAGGGAGAGGTCGAAACTTACCCTTAAGTCTACATCGCCTTCATCTTCGACTCGCGGATCTTCTCCGTCACCGACTTCCCGCTACCAACCGGTTCAAACTTCGCCGTGAAATGTCTCATCAGCGGAGCCGCATACGTGATCTTATATCCGCGCAGCTTGTTCTTGTGTTCAGCCACTGTGCGCAGAACATCGATCACATAATCGAAATGGCTGGCGGTGTACATCCGGCGCGGAATCGCGATCCGCACCAGCTCCAGCTTGGGATGGATCATCTTGCCCGTGTCCGGGTCGGGATAAGCGAACATCACCGAACCGATCTCGCACGCGCGGATCCCTCCTTCGAGGTACATCTCCGCCGCCAGTGCCAGCCCGGGGTACTCACCCTGCGGAATATGCGGCAGCAGTTTGCCAGCGTTCAAATAAATGGCATGTCCGCCCGGAGGCTCAATAATGGGGATGCCCGATTCGATCAGCATATTCCCCAAATAACCCGTCTGCCCGATTCGGTAAGCCAGGTAATCTTCATCCAAACCTTCCCACAGACCGACAGCCATCGCGTCCAGATCGCGCCCGGCCAGCCCGCCGTAGGTGGGGAATCCCTCGCGCAGGATCAGCTCATTGCATACCTTCTGATACAGATCCGCGGACCGCATCGCCAGGAAGCCGCCGATATTGACCAGCGCATCCTTCTTCGCGCTCATCCAGGCGCCGTCCGCCAGACTGAACATCTCGCGGGCAATATCCACCACCGCCACGTTCTCGTACCCCGGTTCGCGGAGTTTGATGAAATAGGCATTCTCAGCGAAACGGCAGCAGTCTATAAAAAACGGGATGCCGAATTCACGGTAGATCTTCGAGACTTCGCGCATGTTCGCCATCGAGACTGGCTGCCCGCCGCCGGCGTTGTTTGTCACCGTGATCGCCCCAAAGGGGATGTTCACCGGTCCAATATCCACAATAAATGCCCGCAGCCGTTCGGTATCCATGTTCCCCTTGAAGGGATGGTGGGAGCAGACATCAAAGGCTTCTTCAATGACGAGATTGGTCGGCCGCCCACCCCGTGCGCGGATGTTGCCCTCGGTCGTATCAAAATGCATGTTCGAAGTGACGTATTGTCCCGGCTTTACCATCAGGTGCGCCAGAATATTCTCCGCTGCGCGTCCCTGGTGGGTGGGGACAAAATACTCGAACCCGGTGATCTGGGTCATCGCATCCTTCAAGCGGAAGAAGGAGCGGGCGCCTGCATACGATTCATCCCCCTCCATCATTGCCGCCCACTGGTGGTGGCTCATCGCACCGGTCCCCGAATCGGTCAGGAAATCCAGGTACACATCCTCCGCTTTGAGCGAGAAGATGTTGTAATTGGCCGCCTTCATCGCTTTCTCGCGTGCCTTGCGGTCGATCAATCGAATGGGTTCCACCATCTTGATGCGGAATGGCTCAGCCGGATGTCTCGTCATTTTTCCTCCAATAAAGTTTTTTATTCCCTCCAAATACGCCTACGGCTATTTGGGGGGATGCCCGCGTAGCGGGTAGGGGGGCTTGCTTCTTAAGTGTAGCATGGATTATTCTTCTTTCCCCAAAAATACACTGCTAGCAATCAGGAGATGTAAGGGGAGCAAATGGTATTTTGGGAATTGCGTTTTTTCCCTCCATTTTTCCGGTTTTTGGACAAATGGGGGGAAACCCGCGCAGCGGGTAGGGGGCTAGGTTTGATCCTCAATCGCTTCCAAGATCGTCCTCACCACGGATTCAATATCCCTGGTCACGTCATGATTCCAGAAGCGCAACACCCGAAATCCTCTTTCTTGAAGATACACCGAACGATCAGCGTCATACTCCTGCTGGTCGGAGTGTCCGCCGCCATCCAACTCGATGATCAGTTTTGCCTTCACCGCACAGAAATCAACTATATACGGACCAATGGCGTGCTGCCTGCGGAAACTGACTCCGAGCTGGTCATTTCGCAGCCGTGCCCAGACTTTTGCTTCCTCAGGGGTTAACTCATGGCGAAGTTCGATGGCGTAGTGTTTGGCTTTTGTGGTGGCACGGGTTACTGGCATAGTTTATATTAATACAAACCCCGGAAATCGCCCCCTTCTTTTCCCCCAAATCCCTTTCAGGATATTTGGGGGAATGAAGATCAATTCCTCTCCAAATACGTCTGAAAGACTATTTGGGGACAAGGTGCCATACGGTTTGTGTATGGTAGGGTAGGGAGGGGCCCCTTGGGCTACCTTCCCATGCTCAACATCATCCCCGTCACGAACGACAACACCCAGACCACCCACACCGGGATGCTGAACTTCGCAAAATTCTTCGCCGCGGATTCATCCTTCTTCATATAGATCATCTGCGCGCGGATCGCCGTCACCAGCATCAACACCACCGCCAGCAAGCCATTCAACCCGTGGACTGTTACCGACAATCCGCCTGCCAGGGTCCCCATCAACAGTGAACCGGTGATATCGCACACCAAACCCACCCAGAATAAGATCAGATGCGCCGGCTTGATGGCTTTGGCGGATTTCTGCCACCAGATCCCAACCGTGTAGAACACCAACGCCAGCACTGTAACGACAACCGCGATCAATAGCGTAGTGGACATTATGACTCCTGCAATGAAATGGAATGTGGGAATGACCCGAAATCAAATTTTAGTGGAGGAGATTAATAGAAAGATTAGGATTTTAAGGTGGAAAGATGACGGTTTCTGTGGCATTTTGAGCTTGCATTGTCAGGTGCGCGAACATCCCTATTTTGCAATGAAATAGTGAACACATGTTGGGAAAACTATTTCAGAACTTATGTTCTAATAAATATTTTACCCACAAAAAGTGAGTTTGTCTACTGTCACTTGTGACAGGTCGGGGAATTGAATCATTGAATTTACAGAATGGAGGTAGGCAATAACAGGCGAGTTTGCGGTTTGGAGGAGGACTTCACCCCATTTTTCGTCTGAATGAATTAACATTATGAGGGAATTAATCAGCCTTTGGCCATAATATTAAAGGAGTTTGTATACATTCCTCAGTCTTTTGTTTAAATGTCTTGAAAAACCTTTCAATTGAATATCCGGTAACTTCATTAATTGTTTTGTAATTACTCGAAATATTTTGCGACCATTCTGTTGATTGAAGATTATTGAAAAACGCTTTATCATCGCCAGACGCAAATGCTTCTATGCTTATTTGGGAGTTATTAGGACACCCAACAATAGATTTATTAATATACTTCGCCTCAGTCGTATAATCTATTAAAAATCCTTTTTGGGAATAAATTAGGAGGATATGAAAACCCCACGAGCCACCTCTAGAAAAATCATTTGCTAGTGTGCCAATAAGAATGGAATCCGGCATGCCAAATTCCGTTAAGACCGTGGAGAGGTTATACTTTTCTACCAATTCCCCGAATTGATCCAGGTTGTTGATTGTTACATATCCGCCATCGGCAAGTATTTGATGAGATTCAAGTTTAAATGATATCATTTTAACTAACTGATTGGTTTTATCTGAAAGATAAGTGAAGTCACTGAAGATGCTTTTTTCTCCAATTACATATTCTGGAGAAACTGAACCGGATCCTTCTTCTAGAATTGCCCACTGTGACAGATTTACAAGTGGAGATAACACATCCTGAGCTTTGTTTTCATGGGTTATGCCAGGTGTAATACCCCATAAACATGGCAGCAAGCAACCTCCGTTATCTTTTATCAATCCTATTAATAAGTCTTTCCGCTCTTGCATTGAGGGAGTAAATGTTATTGATGGTTTTGAGGTGGGATTTTGTTTTGGAGTCAGTGTATCAAGCAATTTTTGCGATGGGATTGGGGATTTTTGGACATTAGTCGGCTGATCCCCTCGCTCTTCGATCTCTCCACTATATGAACAGCTAACACTTAATAAAATCATTACAACAAGTAGACAATTCTTCATACCTACCTCTCCTGAAATCAATCGTAGGATTGCGTTGAGAGCGGATAAATTCAACCCATCCCGCGACTCATAAACAAATTATCGGTATAAGGTAAAGAATTCGTATGCGCCAACCTCTGTTCCACTATCGACCATGGTACCGGAGACAAAAGCGAGGATTTTGTATTTGCTCGCAGTGAACGGAACATCCGGCTTACCACCAGCAACGCCACGAATACCGCTAGTATCTAAAATAATGTCTTCATAAGTCATATTTATCATCTTATCTGGAACTTCAATCCATGCATCCCCATCAAGTACAAAAAAACGTAATTGATAATCTACATGCATATTTATCGCTTCTTCCGATAAGTTGCTTATATCAAAGGTAAGAGTCGTCACCATACTTGTAGGTATTGAAGCGATCCATTTTCACGATTTGAACTTGATTGTTTAAGTTCTCTTCTTCGATGCCAAATTCAGGGAGTTCAACAGTTTTTTCCTTTTGACATGAGTTCATTGATCCCATCAGAATAAGGCTTATAAGAAGTAACATCTTACTAATAGTTCTCATTATTAGCTCCAATAATTCACGCTGCGGTTATTCACATGGTCAGATGATATATCTATATAGCGTTGGTTTTTCCATTCAATAATTCTATTCTTCAAGAGAATATCAAATCATATGGCAGACTGGCGTCTCACTAGCAACTCCTCTTGCATTTATCAATAAGTAATTGAGACCCAATTTCTAAATAAAGTTGAATTCATAATCCGGATTGCTTCGTGCCTCAGTTCACCGTGCTGAGAATGCCAAACGTGATCTGATGGCTTTTTAGACTTGGAAATATACTCGGATATTTCAGCCGTATTCGGTTACGCACTTATTTGTCTGAAACATTACTCATCCAGACCGAGAATCTTTTACCAATTTCCCTTGGAAAATGCGATACTTTTTGAAAACTACATGATGCATTTCAATATTGCCAAGTGAGTTTACTGAAATATCAAGAGTTATTTCAAAGTTACATAAATCGACTTGAAAATTTAATATAACCACAATATACTTTGTTGAGCTCTTTTTCAAATTCTTCAATTTTCATTTATTATTCCCTAATATCTCAGCTTGGGATTGATCACAGTTCGCGAAACCCAACTCACCATTCTTACTCTTCCCTTACTCCGCATTTTCCCCATCCTAATCACATTGATACTTATCCAGACCATAGATCCCTTTCGTTTCGCCACCGGTAATCCATTCAATAATTCTATCTGAGAATTCAAACCGCCTTACTTGGTTTGACAGCACTCATAACTAACCTTTCACTTATTTATTTGGAACGTAATAACTTAAGTTTTCGCATAGCATTCAATTCCGTTTTTTGGAATTTCAATAAATTTACCGCTTGATCGTTGAGCTCTCCATGCAGAAATAATTGCTGTATCATACATACCAAATATCTATTACGAGTATTTCATCGGTAATTTTTGCTAAACAATGATTTCCATAGTTCCATTTATCGAACACGCACTGACTAGTATTTCATATCCATTTTGGTATCCTGGTAGAGTTATCGCATCTCTAACCTTGAATTCTGGTTTGTTTTCTATGTAATTGATGGTTTCTTCAAGCCAAAGCATGCCTTTACCACTTACATCTATGATTGAAATCGACCATTTCTCTTCTGGGGTCAATGAAAATATCGATTGTGACCAGCTTGTGCTAGTTTTTACAAAATCGGGAAGGGGCGGATAAACTAAACCTATGTAGTTTTCAGTTACAAATTCAACCGTTGGTGTCAATTTTCAATTTCCGTAGAAATGGATTGTTTTGAGATTGGTGAGCAAGCAGCAATCATTTGAAATAAGAATAATATGCATATCAAGATGATTTTTACATTCATATTACTCGTTTGGACTTCCCGCTCTTTATTCCATCCGAATCCACTTGCGAAGCCAGAATATAGATCCATTTCATATACCTTCGGCAACCTATTCAATAATTCTATCTGAGAATTCTAATTCCATTAGCCTTTGAATTCGCAAAGTAAATAACTACATCCCACCACTGTCACAAGTGACAGTTGACTATCTACTCAATTTCCGCTATCATCATATATAGAACATATATGCTAACTAGCCAGTTCACCTATCTCTCCGATTCTCAATGGGATGCCATCGCTCCCCTCTTCCCTGGTCCCAAAAATCACGTTGGCCGTCCTGCTACCAATCCCCGGCGTATCATCGACGCCATCCTCTGTGTACTCATTGAACACATTCCATACAAAGATCTGCCATCCCATTTTCCTCCTCCAACCACCGTCAACACCCGCTACTGCAACTGGAAGTCTTCCGGTATGTGGGATGCCATCCGCAACGCGATTTTCCGTGAATTTGCCAGCCGTACCGGGCTCGATCTGCCTTTCCTTCAGCAGAAAGACCTTCCGCTTAGTGCCGTTGGAACCGAAATTCTTGGAAACATACACGGGACCATCCAGTCCTCCGATTTGTGGGTTATTCTGCTTTTTTTCATGCATTCTGCAGAACGAAACACATCCACACATCAGCAGAAGCTAATTAACGCCAAAAATGTATTTTCGTTTGAAACAAATAACGAATGATTGCTATTTTTTCGCCAGGTCGAATACTTCCCCCCATTTTCCTGATCTTTGGCAAATGGGGACGCCTGCGCAGCAGTCAGGGGGGTGTCCGCCAGATCTGTGTCCAAATGCATTTGATCCGAAAAAATGCAAAATTTTCATAGCTATTTTGTAATCCACGCGATGGTGGGTAGAACGACCTAACCCACATCCCTTCCCTGCACACGCGACCGCCTCACCCACTCACTTCGGGTATACTTTCCCTATCTCGAAGCGTGAGGACGATATGACCACAGGCATTACCTTGCTCGGGCTTGGTCCCGGGGACCCCGATCTGCTGACCCTTGAAGCGTGGAAGACCATCGAAAGCGCGGGGGAGATCTACCTGCGCACCGACCATCACCCGGTGGCTGAGCGCATCCCTGCCGGGGTCAAGGTCATCTCGTTCGATCACCTGTACGAGCAGGCCGACCGCTTCGAGGATGTGTACACAGAGATCACCCGCCAGATCCTCGAGCTGGGCAAAAGACCGGAAGGCGTGGTGTACGCGGTGCCGGGGCATCCGTTCGTCGCCGAGGCAACCTGCCCTGAGATCTCCCGCCTGGCCAAGGAACAGGGAATCCCGGTACGCATCGTGGAAGGCATCAGCTTCATCGAGCCGGTCTGCTCCGCGCTGGGCATCGATCCCTTCCCGCGGCTGGTCCTGGCAGATGCCATCGAGACCGGTCAGCGCTTCTTCGCGGATTTCCCTCCCCACTACCCTGCCCTCTTCACCCAGATCTACTCCCGACAGGTGGCTGCCGAACTGAAGAGTACGCTCACCGCCGTTTACCCCGATGACCATCCGGTCAAACTCGTCCACGCCGCCGGCACCGCCGATATGACCGTGGAGGAACTGGCACTGTTCGAGATCGATCGCAGTCCGTCCATTGGCATCACCACCGCGTTATATGTTCCGCCATTGTCACCCGAAAACTCCTTCGAGGGTTTCGTGGAGATCATCGCCAGGCTGCGCGCCCCCGACGGCTGCCCCTGGGACCGTGAGCAAACCCACCTCTCTTTGCGGAAGCATCTGCTGGAAGAGACCTACGAAGCGATCGAGGCCATCGAGGCGGGGGATGGGTCGAAAATGGCTGAAGAATTGGGCGACCTGCTGCTGCAGATCGTGCTGCACGCCCAGATCGGTTTTGAAGAAGGCGATTTTGGCATGGTCGATGTCATCCGCGGTATCTCCGAAAAGATCATCCGGCGCCATCCGCATGTGTTTGGCGAGGTGAATGTCAGCGGAGTATCCGATGTTCTCGGCAACTGGGAAAAACTGAAAGCCGAAGAACGCAAAGAGAATGGGGAAAGTGAACGCTCGCTGCTGGCAGGGGTCCCGCTGGCGCTGCCTTCCCTGACCCAGGCTTTTGAGCTGCAAGACCGCGCTGCCAGGGTGGGCTTTGACTGGCCGTCCGAAGATGGCGTGGTGGATAAGATCGCCGAGGAGTTAGGCGAACTGGACCGGGCGAAGACCTCCGCGGAGTTTGAAGACGAGCTGGGGGATGTACTTTTCGCGGTGGTGAACCTGGCCCGCTGGCACAAGGTTGATGCAGAGAGCGCCCTGCGCGGAACGAACTCGAAATTCCGCAAGCGGTTCGGTTATATCGAAGCGTCCGCACGAGAGCGGGGATTATCCGTAGCTGAATTGGGTTTCGACGAATTGAACCGCTTATGGGAAGAAGCCAAGAAGATCTGACAGATCTTCGAGATTCCTGAAGCTGCACTTGTAATTTAAATCCATACCTTAAACCAGTAACGATGAAAAAATAAAAAGAGACACCCATTGCTGGGTGTCTCCATGTTTGTTGTAGCAATTCTACCGTTTTGTATAGGTAGGTGCCTTACGGGCACGTTTGAGGCCTGGCTTTTTACGTTCCTTGACCCGTGGATCACGAGTGAGGAAACCACCTTTACGCATGGTGGATCTCATCCCCTCATCCAACAGGGTGATCGCCCGGGCTAAACCAAGCTGCACGGAATCGGTTTGGCCGGTAACACCACCACCTTTTACAAGGACGGTAATGTCATAGGTGCCTTTATCGAAACCGGCGGCTGTGAGCGGCGCGAAGATCGCATCTACATCGCCAATACGGGTGAAATAAGCTTCACCGGGTTTGTCGTTGACAATGAATCTGCCGTTACCGCTCATCAAACGAACACGGGCAGTGCTTTCTTTGCGACGACCAATACCTTCATAATACTGAACTGTCATGCTTCCGCTCCTTTACTCAACCGTCTCGGGAATCTGTGCAGCGTGAGGATGTTGTCCTTCACTGTAGATGCGCAGCTTCTTGATGATCTCGCGACCAACCTTATTATGAGGAACCATTCCCCATACCGCAGCGCGGATCACCCGGTCAGGATGATTTTTGAGTTGATCTTTGAGGCTGGTTGATTTTAGTCCCCCCGGATACCCGGAGTGGCTATGGTAGAACTTTTCCAACAGGCGGTTGCCGGTAACCACAATGTGGCTGGCATTGACGACGATGACTGAATCACCCATCGCCACACCCGGTGTAAAAGTGGGTTTGTGTTTTCCAAGCAATAGCATAGCGATTTTCGTTGCAACGCGACCCAAGGTCTGTTCGTTGGCGTCAACCACTACCCAATTGCGTTCAATTTTGCCCTTTTGGACGTATGTCTTGTCCACAGTTTTTTCTCCAAGTACAAAGGTTTAACTTTTATTCCAGTTTCTCAACATACAAATATCTGGTTATCTGATCATTCCGTTACTTCTTCCGGTTCCACATTGGCTTTGGACTGAAGCCGCTCGCGTCCTTCGTAGTTCACCCTGGTGAGGGTCAACCCGTGAGCCGGAGCAATTCCAGGGTGATCATCAAATCCCATTTCGAGAGTATTCTCAAGCCGGGTCATGCTGATCTTTCCTGCCGCAGCGGCGACCTGAAGAAAAACGATCCTCCGAACCATGTGATACAAGAAGGCGTTTGCCTTGATGGCGAAAAGGTACACGCCATCCTGCATCATCCATTGTGAGCGGAGCACTTCACGGTCTGTTGAGCCCTGGGTACGGGGGGGGTTCCCATAAGCTCGAAAATCATGCCTTCCGAGGAAGGCGGCAGACGCTCTGTGTAAGATTTCAACATCCAGCGGATGGTTAATCCGCCAGCAGTACCTTTCGCGCAGCGGATCACGTGCAGGATCGATGAGTACCCTGTATTCGTATTCCCGGCTGGTCGCATCAAAGCGTGGATGAAAATCATCTGCTATCTCGCTCACTTCTCTCGCGGAGATATCCGCCGGGAAAGCTGCGTTGAGAGCATGAAGAAGGTCTACCGGTTCGTGCCGCCAGTCAAGATCGAAAGCGATGACTTGACCACTTGCATGAACTCCGGTATCTGTTCTTCCCGCGCTGATGATGGTACTGCCATCCCAGCCAAGGCGACGGAGCGATTGCTCCACCTGTCCCTGGACAGTGAGATGGTTCTGTTGACGCTGAAATCCAAAATAATCAGTGCCGTCGTATGAGAGTGTTACCTGGTAACGTGCCATTCCGTTTCGTCTTTTCAGACTATGCGGATCCCTGATCGCTCAGGGTAACCCTGCCGAAGCAGGAATTATTCCTCAACCAATTCAATGATGACCATTTCAGCCGCATCACCAAGTCTTGGACCAAGCTTGAGGGTACGGGTATAGCCGCCGTTACGTTTTGTGAAACGGGGACCAAGATCATCAAAGAGTTTGCGCACAGTCTCGGGTGCATTGCCCAGAGCGCTGGCTGCCAAACGACGTGCATTCACTTTCTGAATATCCGTCAGATTCGCGCTGTTGCGTGCCAATGTGATCAGCTTTTCAGCATCACCACGGATGGCGGCAGCTTTGGTGCGGGTGGTGGTAATCCGCTCATGTTCAAATAACTGGCGGATCAGAGTGCGGCGGAGCGCTGTACGCTCGTCTTTACCGCGGCTTAATCGATAACCTGAGATCTGATGACGCATAATACTTACTCCACTTCCTTTTCATCGTGCAAGAAGCCCTTTTCACGCATCTTGTCGCGGAGCTCATCCAAGCTCTTTTCGCCAAAATTGCGGATGGACATCACTGCATCATCGCCTTTTTCAAGCAGTTCCAGTACATCGCCAACATTGGTGATGCCGGTCCGCTTGAGAGAATTGAAGACCCTTACCGAAAGATCGAGGTTCTCGATGGGTGTCTCAGCGGCTTCGCTGGTCAGGCGGGTCCCTGCGAATTCTTTATCAATACCCAGGTCGGTTGCTTCTTCACTGACACCGGCCAAATAGCGTAAGTGTTCAATGAGAATGACCGATGAGGTACCTAAAGCTTTTTCAGGTGAAATTGTACCGTCAGTCCAGATCTCCAATTCGAGTTTGTCGTAATTGGTGCTCTGTCCAACACGGGCGGATCTAACATTCCAATTGACGCGTTTCACCGGGCTGAATATCGCATCCACGGGGAGTTCGCCAATTTGAAGTTTACCGACACGGTCAGTAGCCGGGAGATATCCACGGCCGCGTTCCACGGTCAGATCGATCTCCAAACGGGTGGATTTATCATCCACAGTGAAGAGATACAGATCCGGATTTACAAGTTCGACTTCCGCAGGAGTTTTAATATCCGCGGCTGTTACCACACCTTCACCATGCACATCGAGATGCATCGTAGCGGTATCTACATCATAGAGTTTCAGGCGGATCTGCTTTATCTGCAGCATGACCTGAATGACATCTTCCCGTACACCGGGGATGTCGCTGAACTCATGCAGTACGTCAGAAACGCGGATGGATGTGACGCATGCGCCATCTAAAGAAGAAAGCAGCACGCGGCGCAGAGCGTTACCCATGGTGACGCCATATCCACGTTCCAGAGGGCTGATGATGAATTTTCCGTAGTTACGAGCTTCAGCTTCCCGTTCAACTTTCGGTGTTACCATGTTACTGAGAGTAGTCACTTTTGCTTACCCCTTGCCGATACACCATCTACAACCGCGCACCAGCACTAGAATTTTTAGCGAGAGTAGTACTCGACGATTAATTGTTCGTTCAAATTTCCGTCGACTTCAGCCCGCTCTGGCAAGCGTAAGACACGCCCGGAAAGACCCTTAAGATCTCTCTCTACCCAGGTTGGAACTGTTCGATTTTCTGCAAAATCTTTCAGCTCTTTAAAATAGGTAGTTTCTTTCGATCCATCTCTTACATTAACCTGATCGCCAGGTTTGAGAAGCATCGATGGAACATCGCTTCGACGTGTGTTGACCTCAAAATGACCGTGAGCAACGAGTTCACGAGCCTGGGCGCGATTCACTGCGTAACCAAGGCGATAAACAATATTGTCCAGTCGGGTTTCGAGGATCTGTAAGAGATTCAAACCTGTCAGACCACGGCGGTGTTGTGCCAAACCGTAGAAGCGGCGGAATTGTTTCTCATATACACCATAAATTCGGCGAACTTTCTGTTTTGCGCGCAGCTGTCGTGAATAGTCAGAGGCGCGATCACTTCCGCGGCCGCCTGATTTTCCATGCTGACCAGGAGCAAAACTACGGCGTTCGAATGAGCACTTTGCAGTGAAACAGCGATCGCCTTTCAGAAAGAGTTTTTCGCCTTCGCGCCGGCACAGTTTACATACCGGACCAGTATTCTTTGCCATATCAGTATTCCCTCACTCTCAAAAAATCATACACGGCGTTTCTTGGGTGGACGACAGCCGTTATGCGGCACGGGGGTTATATCCGCGATGGAATGTACCCGCATACCTAAAGCTTGCACTGCACGGATGGCGGATTCGCGACCAGGTCCTGGACCTTTAATAAAGACATCCACTTCCTGGATTCCCATTGATACACCTGCCTTGATAGCCTGTTCGGCTGCAAGACGTGCAGCAAAAGGAGTACTTTTGCGAGATCCTTTAAATCCGGCGGATCCAGAGCTTCCCCAACAAACTGCGTTACCCTGTTGGTCAGTGATGGTAACGATCGTATTGTTGAAGGAGGCAAAAATATGGACCTGCCCTGAAGACAGAGTGCGCTTTACTTTTCGCGTACTAGTCGTTCGTCTTGTAGAGCGTACGTTTTGTGCCATAAATCCTCACTATAAAATCAATTTACAAAGTGCCGTGTTCACCCAAAAAGTGGCAGCCGAGGGAGGAGGGATTCCCATTCCACCTGCAGGGTAAATCAGCCTGGATTATTTCTTACCAGCACCACGGCGACGACCACGACCGGCAACAGTCTTGCGGGGACCCTTGCAAGTACGAGCATTCGTCTTGGTTCGTTGTCCACGGCAAGGCAGATTGCGACGGTGACGCATACCACGATAGCAGCCAATCTCGATCAACCGCTTGATGTTCATGGTTACTTCACGGCGTAAATCGCCTTCAACTTTATAAGTTTTTGCAATAAATTCACGAAGAAGCGCAGCTTCGGCTTCAGTTAAGTCTTTTACCCGGATATCAGGATTGACACCAGTGCCTGCGATGATCGCTTTAGCACGGGTATTCCCGATTCCGAACAGGTAGGTCAAGCCTATCTCTACGCGCTTATTACGTGGAAGATCAACACCTTCAATTCTCGCCATAATTCATCATCCCTGTCGCTGTTTGTGTTTCGGATTCTCGCAAATTATATATAAGATGCGATCGCGCTTAACTACTTTACATTTTGAGCAGCGCTTTTTTATCGATGGTGAAACTTTCATATTTCTTTCACTCCTTCAATACACCCGTTGAGTTCCTGGAGAACTCACGAAGTTTGATTATACCTTTCGATACTGATTCCGTCTAGAGAATTGTCAGTATTTCCGGGCCGTTTTCGGTGATAGCGACTGAATGCTCAAAGTGAGCGGTTAATTCACCATCACGTGAAGCTACTGTCCATTCGTCTTGCAAAACCTTGGTTTGGAATTTGCCCAGCAAGACCATGGGTTCAAGGGCGATCGTTAAACCAGCCCGTAATTCCATTCCTTTTCCAGGGATACCGTAATTCGGTACCGCTGGACCTTCATGCATGCTCCGTCCTACACCGTGACCGGTATATTCGCGGACTACATTCATATGGTTGCTTTCAACATATTGTTGAATGGCAAAGCCAATATCGCCAATATGGTTACCAACACGCATCTGCTCGATTCCAATGTACAAAGAACGTTCAGTTACTTCCAGCAATTTTCGTGCTTTGGCAGATATTTCTCCAACGCCCACGGTGATCGCTGAATCACCTACAAATCCTTCATACACCGTTCCGCAATCCATGGAGACGATGTCTCCTTCTTTCAGTTTGCGGGTTCCGGGTATACCGTGAACGAGTTCCGCGTTGACACTGGTGCAAATGCTGGCCGGGTACGGATACGGTCCGGGATAATTCTTGAAAGGTGAATAAACACCATACTTCTTAAGAACTTCCTCTGCAGCCGCGTTCAGATCAGCAGTGGTGACCCCGGCTCGGATGATGCTGGCAGCGGCATGCAATGCTTCCGCATTGATCCTGCCTGCTTCACGCATCACCGCAATTTCCGCGGTACTTTTGATATTGATCTGCCGTTCCCAGGACATCTCTATTACACCTTATTTTGACTTCATTGCTGAAAGGATTTGCTCAGTCACCTGATCAATTTCCAAAGTTCCATCAACAGTTTTCACCAGATCTGCTTTTGAATAGTACTCGATCAAAGGAGCAGTCTGTGCGTGATACACATCGATGCGTTTTTGGACAGTTTCAGCTTTGTCGTCTTCTCGTTGGTAAAGTTCTGATCCGTCAACGTCGCAGATTCCCGCGACAGCCGGAGGATTGTATTTGGTATGGTACACATGTCCGGATGCCCGGCAGGATACCCGCCCGGACATTCGTTCGAGGATCAAGCCATCTGGTACCGTGATCAGCGGCACAGCCATCACCTCGCCATGTAGTTCTTTTAACATCACTGCGAGTGCATCCGCCTGGGCGGGTGTTCTGGGGAACCCATCGAGGATCGCCCCATCCGCGCAATCAGGTCTTTGCAGTCTTTCTTTGATCATGTCGATGGTCAGCCCATCGGGAACGAGTTCTCCCCGATTCATATATTCCTGGGCTTTCTTCCCCAACTCAGTCTTTTTCGATAGGTTCTCCCGAAAGATATCTCCGGAGGAGATATGAGCAAGGTGAAGTTTTTCGGCAATCACTTTTGCCTGAGTACCTTTACCTGCTCCTGGTGGACCCAGGAAGACGTAGTAGTTTGCCATCTTAGCCCTTTATGAGCGAATCTTCGTAACCATGCAGTTTTAGTTCTGTGTCGATGATACTGAAGGTATCACGAACAACACCGACCACGATCAGCAAGCCTGCTGAGGAGATCAGGAACAATCCTGCAGATTTTCCGATTTGCGGCATCAGTGCACCAACAATATAGGGCAGAACTGCAACGATACCCAGAAACAAAGCTCCCGGAAGCGTGATTCTGCGCTGTACCTTGGTTAGGTATTTTTGAGTGGGGGCACCACGGACGACTCCGGGGATCTGAGCGCCCTGTTTCTTCAGGTTATCGCCATAGTTCTGCTGAGTGAATAACACATCAGTATAGAAGAAGGTAAATGCAACGACCATCAGGAAGTACATGAGAGAGTACCAACCACCCTGTCCGCCAAAGGTATTATTGATACCGCGGGCGAAGGTAGCCACCCAGGGAGTCTGACTCGCCAGGAAGTAGCTCGCCACAATGGCAGGGAAAGTCAAAATGGATTGGGCAAAGATCAATGGGATCATGCCGGCCATATTGACCATCAGAGGCAGATTACTGCGAACAGGCATCGACATTCTGTTACCCACCCGGCGGCCAGGGAACATTACTGGAACGTTCCGGCGGCCTTGCTGAACGAAGACGATCGCGAACACAGTTAAACCGAGGATGATTAAGACGATGAAGATCAACCACCAGAATTGCTTGTCAGCCAACAACGATGCAAGATGACTTGGAATTCGGGCGACGATTCCGGCGAAGATGATCAGGGAAAGACCCTGATTACGGATACCATATTCGGAGATCAATTCTCCCAACCAGATACCCATCATCGTACCGCCAAGCATACTGAACAAGGTTGTCAATGTTGGCAATAATGCAGATCCGGTGAAACCGTATACGTTAAGAACCGATTGACCACCAGCGAGTGAACTAAAGATATTGATCTGTCCAACCGCGGATAGCAAAGCCATCGGGATGGTGAGGATGATGGTCCATCTTTCCATCCAATGCCGTGATTCGCGGGGATTCTCTCTCATCTTCCGCTCAAGAGCGGGGATGATCGGAATGAGCAATTGCAGGATGATCTGTGCTGTGATGTAAGGGTACACACCCATTGCAAGGATGGAGAAACTGGAGACAGTACCACCTGAAAGAAGATCTAACAGGTTGAACAGGTTCGATCCAGCACCGCCACCAGTGGCAATTGATTTGAGCACTTCGTGATTGATACCAGGTACGGGGATATTTGCCGCCAACCGGTATAAGATCAAGAGCATTAATGTAATTAGAAGCTTCCTTCTAATGTCTTCACTTTTCCATAAGTAGCGCCATGCGGATCGCTTCATAATGGATCTCCTTTAGGATGATGCTCAGATGATCTCGACGGTTCCACCAGCGGCTTCGATCTTCGCTTGCGCGGATTTCGTAACCCGATGAGCCCGTACTTTGAGCGCAACTTTTACATCGCCACCACCGAGGATGACGACGGGTAGGCCAGGTTTGCGGACGATGGCTGCTTCAGCCAGAACAGCAGGATTGATCTCAGCACCAGCTTCAAATGAAGCCAGCTGTTCAAGATTTACTTCCTGATATTCGATCCGATTGATCGAGGTGAAACCTTCACCGCGCATGAATGGCAAGCGGCGGTAGAAAGGCAGGTTACCACCTTGCATGTACAGGCGAGGACCTTCGCCAGCACGGGAAGCCTGACCTTTGGTACCGCGTCCGGAGGTTTTACCCTGACCGGCTGAGATACCGCGGCCTACGCGCTTTTTATTTTTTGTAGCGCCTAGATTTGGTTTTAGGTCATTCAGTTTCATTGGTACGCCTATTCTTCAACAACAACGAGGTGGTTCACTTTATAGATCATGCCGCGCAAGCTGGGAGTATCCGGATGTTCCACGGTTTCGTGGAGACGATGGATTCCCAAAGCACGGATGGTCGCTTTGTGAACTACAGAGTAACCGATAGCGCTTTTCACCTGGGTGATGCGCAGCATTTTTACAACTGGGGCAGCAGCTTTTTTAGGCATTCTTCCTCCGTTCCCAGAATGGAAGCAAGTCCTTGGTTTCTTTTCCACGGTTGGCTGCTTCTACACGGGCAGATTTCAAGCTTTCCAAAGCTGATACAGTCGCTTTGACAACATTGAGCACGTTGGAGCTGCCCAATGATTTTGTGAGGATATCATGCACACCGGCAGCTTCGAGCACTGCACGTACACCACCACCAGCAATAACGCCGGTACCTGGTGAAGCAGGCTTGAGCATTACACGGGAACCGGCAACCTTGCCCAAAACTTCATGGGGAATGGTGGTACCGGACAGTGTAACGACATGCATATTTTTGTGCGCCCGTTCAGTGGCTTTTCGCATGGCATCAGGAACTGCATTCGCTTTTCCGATACCAATACCGATCTTCCCTTTGTTATCTCCCGCGACAATGGTGACGCGGAACTGGAAGCGGCGGCCGCCTTTGACCACTTTGGCTACCCGGGCAATTTCGATGACACGCTCATCGTAAGCGGATTCCATGGGTTGAAATTCAACGTTATCCATAACCGATCCTTCCGAGTGCTCTCGTGGTTAGAATTCCAGGCCGCCCTTGCGAGCGCCTTCTGCCAGGGCTTTTACGCGGCCCATATACCGGAAACCACCGCGATCAAAGACAACTGAGGAGATTCCTTTGGCCTTGGCGCGTTCAGCGAGGAATTCGCCAACCTTCGCAGCCTGTTCTGATTTCTTCAGCCCGGATAATTTCGAGCGAAGATCTTTATCGACGGTCGAAGCAGAAACAAGGGTAGTACCGGCTTCATCATCAATAACCTGAGCATAGATCTCAGCAATACTCCGGAAGACACAAACGCGCGGTCTGTCAGCGGTTCCGCTGATATTCTTACGCACTCTTTCGTGTCGGTGTATACGTGCTTCACTACGAGTTTTATTAGCCATATCTACACCTTACTTCTTTGCTTTACCAGATTTACCAGCTTTACGGCGGATCTTTTCCCCGGCATAGCGGATACCTTTACCATGATATGGCTCAGGTGGGCGGATCTTCCGAATGTTTGCTGCAATCTGACCGACTTGTTCGATATCACGACCATGGATTTTCACCTGTCGTGTTTTGGTATCAACTTCAAAGGTGATCCCTTCGGGTGGTTCTACAACGACCGGATGAGAATATCCGACATATAAGACCAGGTTTTTGCCATCCATTTCAGAACGGTAACCAACACCATCAATTTCCAGGACACGATCAAAACCGGTGCTGACGCCAACAACCATGTTGTTGATCAAAGCGCGGGTAGTGCCGTGTAAGGATCGATGCTCGCGAGATTCAGTTTCTCTCGTCACAACGATCTGGCTATCTTCCAGAGTAATATTCATTCCCGGTGAAAAGGTTCGGCTCATCTGCCCTTGCGGACCTTGAACCTTCACGCTGGATCCCTGGATTTCGACCTTCACGCTGGAGGGCACCGTTACCGGTAAACGACCTATTCTAGACACAGTAGTTTCCTCCTATCCAGATGGATTACCAGACTTTGCACAGGAGTTCCCCACCAACATTCAGTTGGCGAGCCCGGGCACCGGTCATCACACCCTTCGGTGTGGAAATAATTGAAATACCCAGCCCAGATAGCACCCAGGGGATATCCTGTTTACGGGAGTAAACCCTGCGGCCGGGGCGGCTGACACGTTCCAACCCGGAAATAACCGGGCGGCGTTCACGCCGTTCACCAACATATTTCAAGCGAACACGCAGGACAGGCTGCCCTGGTTTTTCGCCGTCAACAACTTCAAACCCGTCAATATAGCCTTCTTCTTTTAAGATTCTGGCTATCTCACCCTTTAACTGGGAAGATGGCATGGCTACGAGAGCCTGTCCCACCTGCACGCCGTTACGGATGCGGGTCAACATATCAGCAATAGGATCTGAAACGCTCATTCTATGACCTCCGTCCGGTTACCAGGATGACTTTGTCACCCCGGGGATTTTTCCCTGCAGGGCAATTTCACGGAAACAAATGCGGCATAAACCAAAACGGCGGATAAAGCCATGGGGACGTCCGCATAAACGGCAGCGGTTGCGTACCTGGTTCGGGAATTCCCGGCGCATTTCACGATATTTCATGCATGTCTTAGCCATAAATTACGATCCCTTCTTAAAAGGCATTCCAAGCATTAGAAGCAAAGCGCGCGCCTGATCATCTGAGGGAGCCGTTGTTACGACCGAAATTTCCATACCGCGGATCTTATCGATCTTATCGTACTCAATCTCAGGGAAGATCAGTTGTTCGCGCAGACCCAGGGTGTAATTTCCGCGACCATCAAATGCGTCACCGGAAATTCCACGAAAGTCGCGTACACGGGGGAGAACAATGTTCATCAAGCGGTCCAGGAAAGACCACATTTTTTCTCCGCGTAAGGTCACTTTCGCGCCAATCAATTTGCCTTCGCGCAACTTGAAGTTGGCTATGCTCTTGCGAGCTTTGGTTACCACTGGCTTCTGTCCAGTGATCTGGGTCATATCGCTGACAGCAGCATCGATCGCTTTCGCATTATCGATTGCTTCTCCCAGACCGATGTTGACAACTACTTTCTGGACGCGTGGAATTTGCATCACGTTGTCCAGGTTGAGTTCCTTCATCAACGCCGGGGCGATTTCCTTTTGATAACGTTCTTTAAGTCTATTCATCTCATCACTCCCAAGCGGTCTATTCGTCAATCAGCTCTTTGCATTTTTTACAAATGCGCCTGGTTTTATCGTCTTCACGTTGAAGGGCTACCCGGGTTGGTTTACTGCATTTGGGGCAGACTAACATGACATTCGATATATCCACCGGGGCTTCAAAGCGGACTTTTCCGGGGTTGATCGTGCGACCCTGGGATTGCGTCTGACGTTGATGCTTTGTGCGGAGATTGATCCCCTGCACAACAACGCGACTGGTCTCAGGATCCACTTTAATAACATCACCACGCTTGCCCTTGTCTTCTCCGCGGCCGCTGATTACTTCTACAGTGTCACCTTTATGAATTTTTACTCTCATTTACTTGCTCCTGATCTCCTAACCTTAAATCACTTCTGGGGCAAGGGAGACAATCTTCATATACCCTTTTTCACGCAATTCACGGGCTACTGGTCCGAAAATACGCGTGCCCTTGGGATTCTGTCCATCGGTGTCCAGAATAACTGCAGCGTTGTCATCAAACCGAATTGAAGAGCCATCTTCCCGGCGCCATTCTTTGGAACAGCGGACGATCACGGCTTTGACGATATCGCTTTTCTTCACGGAACCCTGCGGGGCTGCGGATTTCACTGTTGCGACAACGACATCACCTACAAACCCGTAATGACGGGTGGATCCACCCATGATATGAATTACTAATAATTCCCTGGCACCAGTGTTATCCGCTACTTTTAGGCGAGATTCCTGCTGTATCATGGTTATTCTCCTACGCCGGCATCTTCTGTCCGTTTTTCGCTTACAAGAACGGTTTCAACCATCCAGCGTTTTTCGGCAGAAAGAGGGCGGGTTTCTACAATTTGTACTTTGTCCCCAACGTTGCAGCCAATTTCGTCATGAGCTTTAACACGTTTGGTCAAATGCACAACCTTTTTGTAGATCGGGTGACGGTAAGATCTTGAGATCTCAACCACCACGGTTTTCATCATTTTGTTGCTCTTCACAACACCTACTATGCGGCGGCGTTCATTCATGCTGCACCTTCCTTCGTATCCGCAGTCTCGTGCTCCCGGAGGATGGTCTCATAAACGGCGATCTGGCGGCGAACAGTCTTCAACCGGCTTGTGTCCGTTAATTGACCAGTGACTACCTGGAAGCGGAGATTCATTAGCTCGTTTCGAGCATCGTTGATCTTTACTTGTAATTCTGGTACTGCAAGAAGCCTGATTTCAGAAGTTTTCATTGCTGCTCTCCTGTGAATTCATGCTTCGAAACGATCTTGGTCCGGATGGAGAATTTGTAGGTGGCCTGTTTCAATGCTTCCAATGCCATATCTTCAGGTAATCCACTGATCTCGAACATAATACGACCAGGTTTCACAACTGCAACATAATATTCAACCCCACCCTTACCTTTACCCATACGGGTCTCAGGTGGTTTCTGGGTATAGGGTTTATCCGGGAAAATCCGGATCCAAACTTTTCCACGACGCTTCATCGAGTGAACGATGGTACGGCGGGCTGCTTCAATCTGACGGGCAGTTACCCAACCTGGCTCCAGAGCCTGAAGGCCCCAATCACCGAAGCTGATCTCTGCGCCGCGTAAAGCTTTACCAGTCATACGACCGCGCATCTGCTTGCGCCACTTTACACGTTTTGGCATTAACATAATCGTTACCTCACCAGAGTAATCTGAACCGTTTCCAGTACAGGTTTATTCGCTAACGTAGACACCTTCAGTGGATTCTGCTTTTTCTTCCACTGTAGGCAGGGATTCACCCTTGTAAACCCACACTTTGACGCCAATACGTCCGTATGTGGTTAGTGCTTCAGCGCGTGCGAAATCGATATTCGCGCGGAGTGTCTGAAGTGGAACGCGTCCTTCACGAAGCGTGGCTGTACGCGCCATTTCTGCACCGCTCAAACGACCTGCGATTGTCACCTTAATTCCCAGAGCACCCTGACGCATAGCCTGCTGTAAAGCGCGTTTCATAGCGCGGCGGTAGCTGACACGTCTTTCCATTTGACCGGCAATGTTTGCAGCAACCAGATAAGCATCGGTATCTGGGTTTTTGATCTCTTTGATCTCCAGATCGATCTTTTTGCTGGTTAAAGTTTCCAGTGCCAGGCGCATCTTTTTGACGCTCTCGCCTTTTCGACCGATCAAAATGCCAGGTTTGGCAGTATTGACGGTAACTTTCACCTTGCCCGGGTATCTTTCAACTTCGATGGCAGATACACCGGCTTTTTCAGCTTCAGCCTTTACTACTCTTCGGATTGCGAAATCCTGATGCAGTTGATCGGCATATTCTTTTCCTTCGGCGTACCAGCGACCTAGCCAGGGCTGGTTGATGTTCAATCTAAATCCAATCGGATGTACTTTACGACCCATAATATCTCCTGTTGTCTTTTCTTCTTCTACAGGTATTGCTTTATTCTTTTGCCCGCAGAACGACGGTGATATGTGAGTTACGGCGTAACAACGGTTTGAAACGACCGCGTGCTCCGAACCGGCGCCATTTTCGAGTTGGGGCTTCGTCTGCGAAGATCCGATAGACAAACAGGTCATCGCGGCTAACACCAAAGTTTTCTTCCGCGTTTGCGACGGCGGAACCAAGAACTTTACTTACCTGGCGCGCTGCCGCGTTAGGCATAAACCGTAAAATATTCAAGGCATCCACAGCCTTCTTTCCGCGCACCATGTCCACAATTAACCGCGTTTTTTGTGCGGAATTTGAGACATTGCGTAAAACTGCTGTTATATCATGTGCCATGGCTTACTTTCCCTTCGCGGACGATGATTTGTCCGACTGATGACCACGGAAGTGCCGGGTTGGGGCAAATTCGCCAAGACGATGTCCGACCATGTTCTCAGTTACATAGATGGGAACGTGGCGGCGACCATCATGAACGGCAATTGTGTGCCCGACCATCTGGGGGAAGATGGTGCTCGCGCGGCTCCAGGTACGAATGACCTTTTTCTCATTCCGCGTATTCATGACTTCAATTTTTTTCAAAAGCTTGGGTTCAATGAATGGACCCTTTTTTAGTGATCGTGACATATGTTCGACCCTCTATCCTGTCAAAATTCCTGGCGCCTGTTAGCGGCTGCTCTTGTTGCGGCGGCGCACGATGTATTTATTAGTCACCTTATTGCGGCGAGTCTTATATCCCAAAGTCGGGCGACCCCAAGGTGTCTTGGGACCTGGCATACCAGCAGGCTGGCGGCCTTCACCACCACCATGCGGATGGTCTCGGGGGGACATCGCAGTACCACGAACGGTTGGGCGTACGCCCATGTGACGCTTGCGTCCTGCTTTGCCTAACTTGACATTGCTGTGGTCCAAATTGCCTACCTGACCAATGGTTGCATAGCAGGTCTGACGAACCAGTCGAACCTCACCGGAGGGCATACGGACCTGGGCGTAATCACCTTCTTTTGCCAGGATCTGCGCAGCACCACCAGCGGCACGAACCAACTGACCGCCTTTGCCTTCTTTGAGCTCAACATTGTGAACCAGGGTACCGATCGGAATGTTTGAGATCGGCATGCTGTTTCCAATGCGGATTTCAGCGGTTGGGCTTGATACTACAGAGTCCCCAACCTTGAGACCCACTGGAGCAACAATGTAGCGTTTTTCTCCATCCGCGTAGTTGAGCAGTGCCAAACGGGAAGTACGATTGGGATCGTATTCGATGGCTGCAACTTTCGCGGGGATGTTCAACTTATCGCGTTTGAAATCAACTACACGAATGAATTGGCGATTCCCGCCACCTTGATGGCGGACGGTTATTCGTCCATAAACATTTCGACCACCGTGAGCTTTGCGCATGACCAGCAATGATCGCTCAGGGGTTGATTTGGTAATTTCTTCAAACGTGTATCCGGTCATGCCGCGCAAGCCGGGAGTCACGGGTTTATAGATCTTGACGGCCATTACTCTACCCCTTCAAAGATCGGAATACGGTTTTCTGGCGACAGGGTAACAATCGCCTTCTTGATACCACTATTTCGCAGCATTAAGCGTCGGCTTTTTGCCCGGCGAGATCGTTTACCTGCCGTATTGATGATATTGACGCGAACGACAGTCACCTTGAAGATGGTTTCTACGGCGTCTTTTACCATTGTTCGAGTCGCGTCCTCTGCTACTTCGAAAACATACTGGTGAAGTTTGTTCACCATATAATTGGTTTTTTCAGTGACGAGCGGGCGACGGAGAATGTCAAATGAAGTTGTCATATTAATTCCTCCAGCCTAGCTCAGATTTGCAGCCAGCACATCCAGGGATTTCACCGGAATGATCAGCTTGTCAAAATTCATGAGGTCCCGGATGTTGACATAACCAGCCAGCAAGATCTTCGCATCAGGCAGGTTATTGGTGGAACGCATGACCATTTCATATTCCGCATTCTTTTCAGGAATAAGGATCAAAACGCTCTTCTCACCAACCAGCTTGTTGAGAGACTGGGCCATTAAACGGGTTTTGGGCTCAGGTAAAACCATGTTTTCAAGCAAAACGATGCCTGATTCACTGGCTTTAGCTGAGAGGGCAGAACGAATTGCAGCTCGGCGCATTTGGCGGGGCATAGCCTGTGTATATTTGTGGGGATGCGGGGTATGAACTCCACCGCCGCCTCTCCAATGTGGAGCACGTGTCGAACCCTGGCGGGCACGACCGGTTCCCTTTTGTCTAAAAGGCTTGCGTCCACCACCGGCCACATCACTTCGGCCTTTGGTTTGGTGTGTACCAAGGCGAGCGTTCGCGAATTGGCGAACCAGAGCCTGGTGCATCAAATCTACATAGATTGGGGCTTCAAAGATCTCGGCCGGTAATTCTACCGAACGGACTTTTTCACCTTGCATGTTATAGACATCTGCTTTCATCATCATTAAGCTCCCATTCAGAAAACAAAACAGGCACCAGCCTTACTGTTTTCTGGCCTCCTTGATCACCACAATACCGTTACGGCCACCGGGGATCGCTCCACGGACACCGAGGATATTGCGTTCAGGGTCAACCAGTACTACTTTCAGGTTCTGTGCTGTGACACGGTCATCGCCCATATGACCTGGTCCACGTGAACCTTTATAAACACGGCCTGGTGTCGTTCCAGAACTTCGGGAGCCCGGACCGCGTTCGCGGTCGGACTGACCATGGGTTTTGGGTCCACCACGGAAATGGTAACGTTTGACGCCACCCTGGAAACCCTTACCCTTTGATACTCCGACTACATCAACAAATTCACCTAACGCGAAAAGATCAACCGAGACTTTATCGCCTTCGTTGACCTGGGGATCTTTGGTTCTGAATTCACGTAAGTGTCGTAATGGAGGGAGGTTATTCTTCTTTAGGTGACCCAATTCTCCGCCTGCGAGACGTTTTGGCTTCACCTCGTCGAAACCCAACTGCACTGCAGAATAGCCTTCTGCTTCGGGCGTGCATATCTGGGTAACGTAGCAAGGCCCAGCTTCGATGATGGTCACCGGAATGGCGGCGCCACTGTCATCGAAAATCTGGGTCATGCCGATTTTCTTACCTATGAGCCCTTTTAACATCCTGGTATTCTCCTTTGGAGTAAGTATTGATGAGACTGTCAGCCTGGGCTGGGCTGCATCATCTCCAGTAATTCAGTCAGTAGGCTTTCGAGCATTTTATATGCACGGAGGAGCGAACTCTTGAATTACCGTTTGTGCACGATAGACTCTTTCGGCACAAGGTTTAATTCTACCACCACATCTGGGTTTTTGTCCAGACATGGTGGAGTAGTCACTAATTAATTGTTAAGCTTAGATCTTGATTTCGATGTCGACGCCAGCGGGTAAATTCAATCGCATGAGCATATCGATGGTTTTTGAATCAGGATCAAGAACATCGATCAGCCGATTGTGGGTTCGGATCTCAAAATGTTCGTGAGAATCTTTATCAATGAAGGATGAGCGGCGAACAGTGAACTTTTCAATGCGGGTGGGCAGAGGTACTGGACCTACTACCTGAGCGCCGCTACGTTCGGCTGTGTCGACGATACGTTTGGCTGACTGATCTAATACACGGTGATCATAAGCTTTGAGACGGATACGAATTTTTTGTTTTGCCATCTTATTTCACCTAGTCCAGAATCTTAGTGATCACACCGGCGCCAACCGTCAGACCACCTTCACGAATAGCGAACTTGGAACCTTGTTCCAACGCAACCGGTACGATCAATTCCACTTCCATGTTGATATTATCTCCGGGCATGACCATCTCGACCCCTTCGGGTAACTTGATGTTGCCGGTGACGTCCATGGTGCGGATATAGAATTGCGGGCGGTATCCGGTGAAGAATGCTTTGTGGCGTCCGCCTTCTTCCTTCTTCAACACGTACACTTCGCTCATGAATTTCTTGTGCGGGGTGATCGATCCCGGCTTGGCTATGACCTGGCCGCGCTCGACATCCGTCCGCTCAATTCCGCGCAGCAGCAACCCCAGGTTGTCTCCTGCCATGCCTTCGTCCAGCAGCTTGTGGAACATTTCCACACCGGTGCAGACTGAAGCGCGGGTCTTTTCCTGCAGTCCGACGATCTCTACCGGATCACCAACTTTGATGTGACCACGGTCCACACGTCCGGTTACCACGGTGCCACGACCCTTGATCGAGAACACATCTTCCACCGGCATCATGAACGGTTTGTCCACGGCTCGCACGGGTTCGGGGATGTATTCATCCACCACCCGCATCAGTTCTTTGATGCTGGCATAATCCGGGGACTCCGGATCGGTGCTCTTGGATTCCAGCGCCTGCAGCGCGGATCCGCGTACGATGGGGATCTCGTCACCCGGGAACTTGTAGCTGGTCAGCATTTCGCGCAGTTCCAGTTCCACCAGTTCCAACAGTTCCGGATCGCTCATCTGGTCGATCTTGTTCAAGTACACCACAATGCTCGGTACTTCCACCTGGCGCGCCAACAATACGTGCTCTTTGGTCTGCGGCATCGGACCATCGGGTGCGGCTACCACCAGGATCGCGCCGTCTACCTGCGCTGCCCCGGTGATCATGTTCTTGATATAGTCACGGTGTCCCGGCATGTCTACATGCGCGTAATGCCGCTTCTCGGTCTGATATTCTACATGCGCAATATTGATCGTGATCCCGCGCGCTTTCTCTTCCGGCGCGTTGTCGATCTGGTCATACGCTTTGTATTCTGCCAACCCTCGCAGTTGACTCCATTTGGTGATCGCCGCGGTCAATGTCGTCTTGCCATGGTCGATGTGCCCCATGGTCCCTACATTCAGATGCGGCTTCGACCGGTCAAACTTTTGCTTCGCCATACATCACTCCTGTGAAAAATAAAAACCTAAGATTGCTTAGTTGATTATGCATTAATGATCTTCTGTGCCACAGTTTCAGAAACAGGTGCATAGTGATCAAATTCCATCGAAAAAACCCCGCGACCCTGAGTGGCTGATCTAAGTTCTGTGGCGTAACCAAACATCTCCGCCAGAGGAACAACTGAATCGGCTGCCTGGGCATTGCCGGGGCGAATTTCCATACCAAGGATATTACCGCGACGTGAGTTGATCTGTCCGAGGATATCGCCAAGATATTCTTCAGGAACAACCACTTCGACTTTCATGATTGGTTCAAGCAAAACCGGTGAGCCGTGCTGCATGGCTTCTTTGAAAGCAAAGAGACCGGCCATCTTAAATGCCATTTCACTTGAATCTACCTCATGAAATGAACCATCGATCAAAGTAATTCTCATGTCGGTGGTCGGATAGCCAGCGAGTGAACCAGTCTCCGCGGATTCGCGGACACCTTTTTCAATAGCTGGAATATATTCTTTGGGAATTGCACCACCGATGATCTTGTTTTCAAATATAATGCCCTGACCGCGTTCGGTCGGTTCAACCTTGAGGACCACGTGACCATACTGGCCGTGACCACCTGATTGTTTGACGTATTTGTAATCGGTCTTGGGCACTGCACGTGAGATAGTTTCACGGTAAGCAACGCGCGGACGGCCTACATTGGCGTGGACTTTGAACTCACGCATCATACGGTCGACCAACACATCCAAATGAAGCTCACCCATACCTGATATGATCGTTTGTCCGGTCACATCATCCGTGCTGACACGGAAGGTGGGGTCTTCTTCAGATAATTTTTTAAGGGCTTCACCCATTCTTTCCTGATCGATCGTGGTCTTTGGCTCAATGGCAACAAAGATCACAGGTTCAGGGAAGCTGATGTTTTCCAATACCACCGGGTTTGCTGCATCGCAGAGCGTGTCGCCGGTAAAAGACTCTTTTAGTCCGAGAATGGCTACGATGTCACCAGCCAATACGGTATCGATATCTTCACGGCGGTCTGCGTACATCCGCAGTAATCGGCCAACACGTTCCCGTTTTGACTTGACCGAATTATAGGTCATCACACCCTGGTTTAAGCTTCCAGAGTACACACGGAGATAAGCCAAACGGCCAACGTAGGGATCAGTGACGATCTTAAAAACCAACCCTGAAAATGGATCGTCGTCCTTTGCGGAACGAATAACTTCTTCACCATTATTTGGGTTGATTCCGGTCACGCTGCTCACTTCTGCCGGTGATGGAAGAAAATCAATCACCGCGTCCAGAAGTGGTTGAACACCTTTATTCTTGAGGGAAGAACCACAGAAGATCGGGGTGGCTTTATTTCCAATGACTGCTGCGCGTAGAACTTTTTTAAGTTCGTCAACAGAGATCTCTTCGCCTTCAAGATATTTCATGGTCAGGTCATCGTCCAATTCGACGATTTGTTCGAGCAAACGGGCGCGCATGTCATTTGCCTGGGAAACAAGATCGGCTGGAATATCCTTGATAACAGGTTCCCGGCCCAATTCATCTTCCCAATAAATCGCTTGCATGGTCAACAGGTCAACCACACCCTTGAAGGAGGCTTCGCTGCCAATTGGCATTTGCATAGCGATGGGATTTGCGCCCAGACGTTTGCGGATCGTATCGATCGTGTGTTCGTAGGAAGCGCCTGTGCGATCGATCTTATTGGCAAAGCAGATACGTGGGACACCATAGCGGTCTGCCTGTCTCCAAACAGTCTCGCTCTGAGGTTCCACACCCTGAACAGAGTCAAAAATAACTACACCACCATCCAATACACGAAGGGACCGCTGTACCTCTGCGGTGAAATCGATGTGTCCGGGTGTATCAATGATATTGATCTGATAACCCTTCCACTCGGCTGAAACAGCTGCAGAAACGATAGTGATACCACGTTCACGTTCCTGATCCATCCAGTCGGTTACGGTTGTTCCTTCATCTACAGAACCAATTCGGTATGTCTTTCCTGTATAGAAAAGTATCCGCTCAGTAGTAGTAGTCTTACCAGCGTCAATATGGGCAATTATGCCAATATTACGATAACTTTCGAGAGGATACTTACGTTCCATCTATTCCTTCTTCTCACCAGTAAACAATTTCTAAAAAAATTACATACGGTAGTGTGAGAAGGCACGGTTGGCTTCAGCCATCTTATGTGTCTCTTCACGCTTCTTGACCGCAGTTCCTGCGTTGTTGGAGGCATCCAGAATTTCGCCAGCCAATTTTTCAGAATATGATTTACCGGTCCGGGAGGCAGCTGCATCGATGATCCAGCGCATTGCCAGGGTGGTTCTGCGGGAAACAGGTACTTCAATAGGTACTTGATAAGTTGCACCACCAACACGGCGTGGTTTCACTTCTACTGAAGGACCAACGTTCTTGAGTGCCATATCTAATACTTCCAGAGGTTCTTTGCCAGTGCGTTCCTTGACAAGATCCAACGCATCGTACATGAGACGAAGTGCGGTGCTTTTCTTGCCGCGGCGCATCATACGCGCAACAAATAATGAGATATACGTGCTCTGGTAACGTACATCAGGAATGATGACTCTCTTATCGGGTTTTGCTCTACGAGACATGCAACTTACTCCCTAAAAATGGTTGGAACGTGGTTGAATTACGCTTTTGGTTTTTTCGCGCCGTATTTGGAGCGGGATTGTGACCGCTTCGCAACGCCGGTTGTATCGAGTGTTCCGCGGACGATGTGATAACGTACACCAGGCAGATCTTTCACACGGCCACCACGAACAAGAACAACGGAGTGTTCCTGAAGTTGATGTCCTTCACCTGGAATGTATGCGGTCACTTCGATGCCGTTGGTTAAACGAACACGAGCGATCTTACGGAGCGCAGAATTCGGTTTCTTCGGGGTCATGGTACGAACCACCGTACAAACACCACGCTTTTGAGGCGCGCCATCAGCCTGTTTAATTCTGCGCTGTTTCATTGAATTCAGCGTGAATTGCAGGGCAGGAGCCTTGGACTTGACTTTTTTAGTCTGGCGGCCTTTTCGAATCAATTGGTTAATCGTGGGCACTTCAGCCTCCCAGTAAAATTTTTCTGCGATCAATCTCGCATATTTCTGTTTTCAACATATAAGGCCATCGCAAGTGATGATGGCCTCACCTGATTTCCCTGAATCTATTAGGGTAAGGGTTTCCTGGTTACCTAAAAGACGTTCAGGACAACGGGGAATAATGTTACCACTTGCCCCGAAATACGTCAAGGAAAGCAACTTTACAGTTCGAACGAGTCGCCTAATCCTAATAAACCTGTTCCGATCTTGGGAGGACGGATCTTTTCTTCGTCTTTTCCAAATTTGATCAGTTCATCACCTTCTGTAACAGCTTCCACTGATAAGCCCAGACTCTGCAGCTCTTTCACAAGAACACGGAAGGAAGCCGGGATTGAAGGTTCTTCAATTTGTTCGCCCTTGACAATGGCTTCATAAGTGTTCACGCGTCCGACTACATCATCGGATTTGACAGTCAGCATTTCCTGCAGCGTATAAGCAGCACCGTATGCTTCCAACGCCCATACTTCCATTTCACCGAAGCGCTGACCGCCGAATTGTGCCTTACCGCCTAATGGCTGCTGGGTCACCAAACTGTATGGTCCAGTGGAACGGGCATGTACTTTATCTTCCACTAAATGGTGGAGTTTGAGCATGGTCATTACACCAACGGTAACCGGTTGATCGTATTGATCCCCGCCTTTGCCGTCGTGAAGATTCAATTTTCCAAGTGTTGGAAGTGTGCTGCCGGTTTCGACCATGGTTCTATCGCAAATTGCTTTTAAGGCTTCACCAAAAGCACCCTTGTTATCCACACCCATTTTGTCAAGCCACAACTTGTAGCAAGCTTCCAGGGCAGCGTCATCGCGGTTCTTGCGGACTATGTTGGATTGGGGTACTGACTCAAATGAAACAATGCTCTTGAAGTCATATCCGTGATCTTTTATCCATTCCTGCATGGTAGCGCGGCGTGCGTAGGTTTTTTCAGAGGTCAAACGATAGACGTCATAGCCGCGTGGAGCGAGATACTGTTCCAGGTATAGCAAGCGAACTTCGTCATCATCCTGGATGGATTCTGGAGTATAGTCCTGATCTTTCAACCATTCCCAACCCTTAACCGCCGCGTCATTCCAGGCTTCGTCGATCATCCAGGCGCGGGCTAATTCAGCTTCGATCTCTTCCTCGCGAGCACCATCAAAGACCGGGGTCACAGCTCTGAAACCAAGCCGTTCAGACGCCCAACCCAGATGGGTTTCAAGTACCTGTCCGATGTTCATACGACCAGGGACGCCCAACGGATTGAGGATGATGTCCACCGGGGTTCCATCATCGAGGAATGGCATATCTTCCACAGGGACAACTTTGGATACAACGCCTTTGTTACCGTGACGTCCAGCCATTTTATCGCCTGCGGTGATCTTGCGGCGCTGGGCTACAGAAACACGAACCATACGTTCGACACCTGCAGCCAGGTCGGTATTATCTTCACGGGTGAATTGTTTTACATCAACCACTTTTCCGCGCTCGCCATGTGGGATACGCAGAGAAGTGTCTTTCACATCACGGGATTTTTCACCGAAGATGGCTCGTAACAGCCGTTCTTCAGGGGTTAATTCTTTTTCGCCTTTGGGTGTGATCTTGCCTACCAAAATATCATTTGGTCCAACTTCGGCACCGATGCGGATGATTCCGTATTCATCAAGGTCCTTGATGGTGTCTTCACCGACGTTGGGGATGTCACGGGTGATCTCTTCAGGTCCAAGTTTGGTATCGCGTGCTTCCACTTCATACTTTTCAATATGAACTGAAGTGAAGCGGTCATCCTGAACCAATCGTTCAGAGATCAGGATCGCATCCTCAAAGTTGCCGCCTTCCCAGGAGATAAAGGCAACGACCACATTCTGACCAAGGGCAATATGTCCGCCGCTGGTTGAAGAGGAATCGGCGATGATATCGCCTTTGTGGACCCGTTGACCTTTGGTCACCGCGGGGCGTTGGTCGATACAAGTGCTCTGATTGGAGCGCTGGTACTTGCGTAAATTGTAGGTTTTCGTCGTATTGTCAGCATGTTTGACAACGATCTGCTTACCGGTGACTGAAACCACCTGTCCGGTCTCTTCTGCAACGACCACCTGACCCGAATCCAATGCGGCAAAGTATTCCATGCCGGTGGAGATCCGCGGAATATCAGGATTCACCAACGGAACTGCCTGCGACTGCATGTTCGAACCCATCAACGCGCGGTTCGCATCATCATGCTCGAGGAAGGGGATCAAGGCTGCCGAGATACCTACGACCTGGTGCGGTGCAACATCCATGTATTTGATGTCTTCCGGAGGCAGGAATTTAAAATCTGAATGGTGACGGCAGGAGATGCGTTCACTTTCGAACTCGCGGAATTCGTCCAACCCGGCATTCGCCTGAGCGATGACGAATTTATCTTCACGGTCGGCTGAGAGGTAATCTACATCGTCAGAGACGTATGGAGTGATCAGTACCTGCTGTTTTCCAGCAGACTTTAGTTTCTTCAGGTCAGCTTCGGTAATACGGGTGCCTTTGGCGAAGATCACAGCACCGGTTTCGGTATTGGATAGATCCTCGCGTAATTTACGGCCAACCAACTTGGGATCATCGATGGACATATCTTTGATTACATTTCGATATGGGGTCTCGATGAATCCGTATTCATTGACGCGGGCAAAGGAGGCCAGACGACCGATCAAACCGATGTTTGGACCTTCAGGGGTTTCAATTGGGCAGATACGTCCATAATGGGAATGGTGAACATCACGGACATCAAAGCCGGCGCGTTCACGGCGCAGACCGCCAGGTCCCAAAGCGGAGAGTGTCCGTTTATGACGTAGCTCTGCCAACGGATTGGTTTGATCCATGAACTGGGATAACTGGCTCGAGCCAAAGAATTCACGCAGCGCAGCAACCACAGGGCGAATATTCACCAGGTTGCCGGGAGTGGGTTCATCCTGATCGCGGATGGACATACGTTCTTTAATGACCCGTTCCATACGGCGCATGCCTATGCGCAACTTATTCTGGATCAACTCGCCGACAGTCTTGACACGGCGGTTGCCCAAATGATCGATATCATCTTCTTTTTCGTCGCCATTGTTGATGCGGATCATGCGCTTGATCAATTCAATGATGTCCCGCTTGGAAATGGTGCGGTGCGAGATCGGAATGAACTCGGTCAGATCCAATTTCTGATTCAATTTATAGCGGCCGACTTTTTCCAGGTCATAATGTCGTTGGTCGAATAATTGCTCCACAATGAATTGTTTGGCGTTATCCAAAGTAGCCGGATCGCCTGGACGCATGCGCTTGAAGAATTCAATGAGCGATGCATCTGCCAGCTTCTGGTTATGGCTGAGATCCAAAGTGAATTCCTGCTTCATGGTCGCAGGGATGAAAAGACGTTCCGGATTGTGATCGACTTCCTTGAACAGCTCGATCAGTTCCTCGTCGGAACCGGTCATCAATGGTGAATCGATGGTGTTGTCACTCACTGCAGCTAATGCACGCAAGAATAATGTGATCGGAACGGTGCGTTTGCGGTTGAATTTCAAGATCAGATAATCGTTCTTTCTGGTCTCGAATTCCATCCACGCGCCGCGATCGGGGATCAACTTGGCCATGGCTAATGAACGGCCTGTCGTACGGTCAGAGATCTTCTCAAAGTAAACACCCGGGGACCGGATGAGCTGGGAAACGACCACACGTTCTGTACCGTTGATAATGAAGGTTCCTTTTTCGGTCATCTCCGGGAAATCGCCCAGGAAGATCTCCTGGACTGATGGAGAAGTGATCTCGGGACCTGTGAGAAGGACTTTCACCCACAGCCGTGAAGCGTAGGTGAGGTCTTTTTCCACGCATTCCTCAATGGAATGCTGCGGGTCGTCAAATCTGAATGATAGGTTGAATTCTTTCGCTTCGCGAGATTCCCCGGGGAAATACAGCTTCATCCCTTTGTTGTAACTTTCAATGGGAGAGACCTCATTAAAGAGGTCATATAATCCTTCTTTTTTCAATCTTTGGAAGGAATCTAGCTGGACTTCGATTAGTTTTGGCAGTTCTAGACTGACGGGGATACGCGCATATGATTTGGTAGGTAAATCCGATGCCATTCGCTTCTCCTGGTATTAAACCGAGCGTATAAAAGTGCGTGTATTTAACTGAAACCCTATTGCGGGTATTAATAGCAAACGAATATTATATCGAATAAGGTTGAATGAGTCAATATAATCCGCGTTAGCAATTACTGTACTTGTATAATCAATTCGGCTAACTCATCCCATCCAATTCGGTAAATTATCCTATTGCTCCTTGCAAAAATGCTTTTGTCCTATCATCCTTTGGATTTTCAAAAAATTCCTTTGCTGGTCCGCTTTCAACGACTTCCCCCAAATACATATAGACCACATAATCCGCCAGCCGTTTCGCTTGCCGGAGAGTATGGGTTACCAACACAACCGTGTAATCTGATTTAAGATCCAATAACCTGGATTCTATGTTTTGAGCTGAGATTGGATCCAGCGCGGAGGTTGGTTCGTCTGCCAGAATGACTTCAGGCTCAAGCGCCAATCCACGCGCCAGGCATAATCGCTGCTGCTGACCAATGGATAGCGCCGACGCGGGAGTATGCAGCCGTTTTTCAACCTCATCCCACAAACCGGCTAATTCCATATAATGACGCACGATCGGCTTGAGGTTCTGGCTTCGATTCACCCGGTGAATGCGGAGTCCGTACGCCACATTCTCATAGATGGACATGGGCAGCACAAACGGACGCTGGGCGAGCAATCCGACCTTGGTGCGGATCTCGGTCACATCTTTTCCTGCTCCATAGATATTCTCGTCATCCAGCAAGACTTCGCCGAGGATCTTCGCTTCATCGTCCAATTCCAGAAAACGGTTCAACGACCGCAATAAGGTGGTCTTGCCGCATCCGGATGGCCCGAGGATGGCTGTGATCTGTTTGCGGGGAATATTCAAGTTGACATTCTTCAAAACCTGTTGTGGGTCCGAAACCAACCTGGAGATCCCGTACTTTGATGTGATAATCCATAAGCTACCTACTTCACCGTGAACTTTGATAACCGGGCAGCCAGTACCCGCGAGAGAATGCTGACGAATAAAATGATGACAGTTAAAACCAACGCTGCAGCGTAAGCGCGTCTTTGCACTTCCGGGAACGGAGTGGATAGTTGAAAGAAAACCGCCAACGGCAAGGATGCAGTCGGGTCCATCAATGATGTGGGGATCCGGTCGGTGTACCCCGCGGTGAACAAAACGGATGCCGCGTCACCGATGCCCCGTCCGAATGCCAGCATGACCGCGGTGACCAATCCCGGCAGCATCTGGCGCAAGACCACATGCATGGCTGTTTCGAATTTGGTCGCTCCAAGTCCGTAGGACGCATGAACGAGGTCGGTCGGCATCATCCTCAGAACTTCATCCATCGAGCGGATCATGATCGGCATTTCTACAAATGCCAGAGTCACGATTCCGGCCAGCAATGAAGCGCGCATCCCAACTGCCAGCATGAGGGTGAAAGCAAACGCGCCATAAACGATCGAAGGTACTCCCCACAAAACATCCAAAGCCAGGCGGACGGTCATTGCCCATCTTGATTTCCGCTGCACATAAACATTCAAACCAACCGCGATTGGCAGACAGAAAATGAACGCCAGGGCAGATCCACCCAAAGCCAGATACAGCGAGCCGATGATGGCATTCAGAATGCCGCCTTCTTTCCCCAGATAAAAACCGCCCTGCGGAACCTGCGAGATCATCGCCCAGTTCAATGCCGGCAGTCCCTTGATGACCAAAGTGACCAGGATCCAGCCCAGACTACCGCCCACGATCAACAGGGATGCATACATGCAAAACTTGATGAAGCCTTCAGTGATTTTTTGCCGTGAAAACTGTTTCATTCCATCGACCTCATCATCATTCTGCGTAAGACAATGGCAGAAATAAAATTGAAGATCAGTACGATCACCAGCAGCAATAATGCCGCGCCCAGCAGAGCCGCATCGTACATGGGAATCGACATCATCTCGCCGTAGTTGTTGGCGATCAGCGCCGGGAGTGAATAGGCCGCGTCCATGAACGACTTTGGCATGTTGGGGACATTGCCGATTACCATCAATACTGCGATCGTCTCGCCGAACGCCCGGGATGTACCCAGTACGATCCCTGCCAGTAATCCTGTGGCGGTTTTGGGGAGTATTACATAGCGGACAGTCTGCCAGCGGGTGGAACCCACTGCCAGCGACGCTTCATGGTATCCGCGCGGAACTGTCCGCATGACTTCGTAGGAGATGGCGATGATGAATGGCACCACCATGACCGCCAGAACCAGACCGCCCGCCAGAATGCTGTAACCGGTTGGGTTTTTGGATTGGAAGAAGCTGATCGCGGCAAAGTTCTGCTGCAGGAAAGGTCGTAAAGTATTTTGCACCCAGGGGACGATGACCAGGACTCCCCATAAGCCGTACACCACCGATGGGATCCCTGCCAGGATGTCGATCACCGGCTTGATGATGGTGCGGGTAATTCCACGGGCATAATCTGAAAGGTAGATCGCGGTGAACAGGCTGACCGGGATGGCAAAGATCATCGCCACAGCGGTTACCCACAGCGAGCCGGCAATGAATGGAGCAAAACCGAACAATCCCTGGGACGGCCGCCAGACGGTGCCGGTCAATAACTTGACCAGCGGGATCTGGGTCAGGATCGGGATCGACCTGATCGCTAATGCCGCAACCAGTATGACCAGAAAGAGTAACGGCAGGAAAGTTAAAACGCCTACTGCTCGGGATGCGTTTTGATCCTGACGCTGGCGGGAGACCAGGTTTTTTCTGGTCTCCCGTTGGATGGAAATTCCGTTTTGTTCCGGGTTCAATGCCATGCTTATTTAAGTTTGTCTTGAGACTCTTTCAATTGATCTGGAGTGAGCTGGACATATCCAGCAGCTGCAACCATGCTCTGTCCATCATTCAAAATCCAGGTTATGAAATCCAATGCTGCACCGGTTGGTTTACCTTTGGATACCAGGTAAAGCGGTCGGGCTGGTGGAGATGGATACTTGCCTGAGGCGACGCCTTCAACTGCTTTTGCTTTGGTGCTGATATCTTCGTCAGCATCCACAGACTGGTTGGAATTTACATCCAATGCCAGTACTGCGGCTCCGGTAACAGGTGCTCCGGATGTATTGTCATAGGCGTAACCAAGGTTATTATACCCAATTCCGAGCGGGTCTTTGATAACTGCTTCAAGAACTCCCGGATCTGCATTGACGCCGATTCCCAGCAGTTCATCCTGTTTCTTCCCGCCGATGAATTTTACCCACATTTCGGCTGCACCGGCTGCATCGGAGCGGGTGTAAGCGTGGATTTCGTCGGTGATTTCGGGCTTCCCAAGAACCTGTCCCCAGGTGGTGATGGTTCCGGTCAGGAAAATGCCTGCCAGGGTTTCTTTAGTGATTCCGGTCTTCTGAAGATCAGCCAGGTATGGATTGGCAGCGGACACGGTGCAGAATACCGCATCGCGAGTCACAGCCACGCCATAGGCTTCTTTTTCAGTTTCTTCGGGGGCTAATTCGCGGGATACCATTCCCAGGTCGACTGCGCCGGAGAGTGTATCCGAGATGCCTTTTCCAGCCCCGCCGCCGGATACATCGATTCTGACATTCGGGTTCAACTTCTGATATTCTTCCGCCCAGGTGACGACCAGCGGATAAAGGGCAAATGCCCCGGAGATGGATATTTTTTGCTCGGGTTTGGCTGCCTCAGCGGGCTTTTCCGCGGATGGTGCAGAAGCCGCAGGAGCACAACCTGCGATCAAAACAACAACTAACAATCCGATCAACACTTTCGATATGCTTTTCATATTTCTCCTAAGTTTGCAAATTCTGGATTTTCATCACTCTTCATCTGATGTGCCACGTCTGACAACATCCGATTGTCGAGAATATCCGCAATGGAATTTCGTACCTGAAACATGACTTCGCGTAATCCGCAGGTGGCTTCGTCCGGGCAGCTGCAGGGTTCATAGGCTGTCTGACTCACGCAGCGGATGGGCGCCAATGGTCCATCCAACACCCTGATGATCGATCCCAGGCTGATCTGGTCAGGTCTTTTCGCCAGATAGTATCCGCCGTGGATTCCCATGCGGCTGTTGATCATGCCTGCGTTCTTAAGCGAAAGCATGATCTGCTCCAGGAACTTCACCGGGATATTTTCCCGTTCCGCGATATCCTTGAGCTGAACATACTTGGCGGTCTTGGACCACGAAGTCAGATCGATCATTGCTCTTAAGCCGTATTCACTTCTCTTGGAAAGCCGCATATTCTATAATCCCTATAATGTCTATTGCTTCAGTAGTATATTCAACCAAAATCCATTTGTCAAGTACTTTTTGGGATCAATTTGGATTCTTGTCGAATTTGGTACAATCAACTTATGCGTTACCTGAAATGGTGGTTCTCACCTATTCTAATCGTAGCCGGGGCTGCGATTATTTACATCTTCCTCACTCAACCTGTGACGGTGCTATTGAACGGTACACCCAGGCAGGTCAGTTCTTTTGCTGTTACCACCGCTGACATCCTCGCCTCAGCGGGGATTCCCCTCACCAACGGGGACCTGGTCAGACCGGCTTTGAATGACTGGGTGTTGTCCAATACCCCGGTGACTGTGGATCAGGCATCCAATTACACCATCGAGGTCGAGCAATCCACCGTTGCCATGATCAACACCGATCAGCATCCGGCCAATCTGCTGCAGGATGTAGGCATCCGGATCTTCCCCGGTGACCAGATCATCGCGGATGGTCTGCCCTGGCCGGTTCAATCCGCTTTGCCGTACAAAACCAATCACACCGTCCAGATCCGCCGTGGACAGGATCAAGCTGCTGATCCATCTGCAACCAGCCGGACTGTCGGGCAGGCACTCGCCCTCCGCGGACTTGCCCCACAGGGTCTGGACAAATTGTCTTCCGAAGCTGAACCCTATTCAGCAGGTACTGAGCAGATCCCCGAGCGGATCGTCGACCAACTGGAGATCACACAGAAAAGTCTGCCGTATAACTTCGTCACCCAGTTGGATTCCAATCTGGAGATCGATTCTTCAAAAGTGACCCAGGTCGGTTCTTATGGTCTGGCTTTGCAGTTGAACCGTACCCGTTATGTGAACGATACTGCCGGCGAGACCCGCCTTGAATCGGAGACGATCATCAAACCGCCAGTGGATGAGATCACCGGTGTCGGAACCAAGACAACCATCAAAACCCTGGATGTCGGTGGGACGACCATCGAATATTACCGGGCGCTGTCGCTATATGCCACATCCTATTCACCCTGCCGTTCCGGGACTCCCGAGTGCCACAGCGGTACTGCCAGCGGAGCGCCCGCCGCGAAAGGCATCGTCGCCGTGGTCTCGCGCTGGTATCCGTACATGGCTGGCGCACGGGTCTATATTCCCGGCTATGGATTCGCGGTTGTTGGCGACCTGGGCGGCGGAATCCCCGGTAAGTATTGGATCGATCTGGCTTATTCGGATGATGATTTTGTCTCCTGGCACAGCTATGTGACGGTCTACTTCCTGACCCCCGTCCCCGATAATCCCTTATATGTATTAAACTAGGGATATGACCAAAATCCCGCTGCCTCCCATTCCGCCGCTCGACATCCCATTTATCCTCAGACAAGCTGAGATCAAACCCTCCAAAGGGTTGGGACAGAATTTCCTGTCCGATGCAAACATCCTGCAGAAGATCGTCCAGGCTGCGAACATTACAACCGCGGACCGGGTCATGGAGATTGGTCCCGGGTTGGGCAGCCTGACCCGCTACCTGGCGAATGCAGCCAAAGAAGTGACCGCCATCGAGATCGACCGCAAACTCTTCCCCATCCTCACCGCCCACTGCCAGCATTTTCAGAATATCAAGTTGGTGCTCGGTGACATCCTCGAACTCGATCCGGCTGAGCTGATGACCGACTTGGGTTACATCGTTGCCGCCAACATTCCCTATTACATCACCTCTGCCATCATCCGCCACCTGCTCGCATCCAAATGCAAACCCGCGCGGATCGTGCTCACGGTGCAGCATGAGGTTGCCCAGCGCATCATCGCCAAAGCCGGGGATATGAATTTGCTGGCGCTGAGCGTGCAGGTGTACGGCACACCCACCATTCTCTTTCGGATCCCTTCCGGTGCGTTTTATCCGCCGCCCACTGTGGATTCATCGGTGGTCTCGATCGAGTTATTCCCCGAGACGTTCATTCCGGTGGATCAACTGGATCGATTCTTTGAGATGACCCGGGCGGGTTTTCAGCAAAAGCGCAAGACCCTGCGCAACAGCTTGTCCAGCGGATTGAAGTTGAGCACCCAACGGGTGGAAGAACTACTGCACAGCGTGGATATTGATCCCATGCGCCGTGCGGAAACCCTCTCACTGGATGAATGGAAAAAGCTGGTTCAGATCTTCCCTAAGCAATAACCCGACAATATAAACCACACTATGAACATCGCGATTTTGCCTCCCTTACCAAGGGGGGTGGCTCGACGACCTTTGTCGAGACGTTGGGTTCTGCCTCCCTTATCAAGGGAGGTGGCTGGCTGTTCTTCCGAGCCGGTGGGATTCCTTGTCAATACCTAAGGAACTTAATTAACTTTGATGCTATTAGCCATCCCCCTCACCCCCTTCCAAAATGGAAGGGGAAAATTACTGATAGGGACGAGAGAACCTGCGGTCCTCTCGTCCCTATCAACCCCGCGTTCTCTCTCAACCCTATCCTGCCTTCATTGCAAAAAAGTTGTAATTAGATTTTGTGCTGGTAACAGGATCAGACCTGTACCGGAGAAACTGGAATTCAAAGGGAAGGAAGCACCAAAGGTGCTTCCTTCCCTTTGTAATTAAGCCCCTACCGCAAAACAGAGCCGATTTTTTGAGCATTTTGCCTGCGGGAGGGGTTGGGGTGGGTCATCAAAATCTCACCATTATTGATAGAAATTAGATTGATCATAGCCATCCCCCACCCCCTTCCAAAATGGAAGGGGAAAATTACTGATAGGGACGAGAGAACCTGCGGTCCTCTCGTCCCTATCAACCCAGGTTCTCCAATAAAGTCGTCTTGCTTTCGCAACGGAATATCGAGAGGTTTGATTTTGTGGCTGAGTAACAGGAATTGAAGCGGATCAGACATCCTCCGCAAGAAACTGGGTTGATAGGGATGGAAGGGCTTGCAGCCCTTCCATCCCTATCAAATAAAAGCCCCTACCGCAAAACGGACCTAATTAATTGACAAGCTGATCTGCGGGAGGGGTTGGGGTGGGCCAAGATCGAACCA
>CAWHEB010000004.1:0-271242 GCA_963828285.1 uncultured Chloroflexia bacterium | reverse complement strand
ATATGATAAGAGACTTGTTTTGTCTCTTACAATTGCATAAAAGCGTAAATCTTTTCTACTAGCCAGAATTGAAAAGACCTCTTTCCTTACTTCAGGTAGATCATCTGTTGCATGAAAAGCCACATAGGTCTTTTCGTTCTCAGGTTGCAGAGATGGCACACCGGAAAAATAAGGATCAGCAATCAACTTATTCCGTAAGACAGAAAGATCATACCCTAACGAGACAGGGTCTTCTACTTGAAGCAATCCAAGCAGAAAATATTTGGAGCAACCAGGTGTTCCAATAATTACTTTTCCTTTTTTGCCAAAGACAATTGGATCACCGGCTTCATCAACAAAATAATTGCATGTCTGCTGTACTTTTTTCATTTTCTAGATCGCCAAGTTGCTTACAAAAGAGAGCATTTCTTCAACTTCCTTAGTGGTAAACCAACGGTCCACTGCTTCTTCGCCAAAGTTTGTCAATGGTTCCTGATATAGATCTGATAATACAAGGCTGCGTTTATGAAGAAATACACTTTGCACAGCGCGTAAAAAACGGATTTGATCCGCATTGTAGTCTGCGAATAGTGATGAAAATCCTGGAATTGATCCGCCACAACCTGCTGATACCCGGGAATAGCGTCCATATCCAGAACCACTCGCACCAAATCAAGAAAACTGTCAATATGAACTCCGTATACCTTACCAAGGTTCAAGGGGGTTGCTTCTAATCCTCCGTCAACTAGGTCATGTTGGAGGGTGCGTTCCAATTCAATCAGTTGTGTTTCATCTACCAGATCACCTCGGCGATGGCGATTAAACGGGGTGGTTTTCAACAATTTTCAAAATACGTTCTTCAACTCTTCTTCGATACTCTTTGACATACACTTGCTCACCGCTACCGGTCAGTAATATATATCCACTAACATCGATTACATCAGCCAGGTCTATGGACAGGAAACTGCTTTGCCTTCGCTTATTTTTCATATGCGCTGCCAGACGGTCTCGCAGTTCATTAAGCTCTTTTGGTCTGGCATTTGCCAGTTTCTCGGGGGCGCAATTTTTAGTTACCGCTGAGAGAACATAATCGGTTAATACGAATTCTGGTAAGAGGGCTATATCCTCCATGATCGTTTTTATTACCGGAAGCGGATCTTGGCTGGTTCTCAAGTTCAATTTCAACCGTTCGATCTTATGAGCAAAAGTCTCAGCAGGCACGTCTACATCCGATGCTAAACGTAAGAACGGTCCTACTTTCAGTCGCAAGAATTCTATTTTGGATGGGATAAGATAATTCCAGAACCCATCTTTCCATGCCTCTTCAATTTCTGGCAATGCACGTTTTACGGTAAAAGAATTCGTAGGTATACGAGATACCAATGATCGTAGATCGGTAACCACCTGTTGACATTCTTCACTTTTTTGATCACCCATGTAAGTCTCAAGCAACTTTCAAGCGGGTATTGAAAAGTGAAACCAAAACAGGCATCTCCTGTTGTATGGCTTCTTCTGCTGAACGATTGAACTGGTTATCCCAGAAATCAATAATTAAGAATTCTGACTTTTTTGCTCACCAGGGAGTAGGTGCAGTAACGAAGGACGGCAGGCGGCCTGGGAGCGAGTTCCGCGTCCTATCATCTGTTCCAGTTTGATGCGTGATTGTACTTGCTTCATGAATACAAGGTTGACAACCTCAGGGATATCCACGCCGGTATCAAGCATATCCACTGAAATGGCTATCCTGCGATCTGGTTTGCTGGTTTTGAATTTAGCCATCAATTGTCCGCGGTACTCAGATTTATAAGTAATCACCCGACAGAGGTCTGGCCATTGCGGTACATTTCATCAAAAACTTCCTGCAGACGCAGGGCATGGTCCTGGGTCATGGCAAAAACAATTGTTTTTCCAGGCAGTTGCCCGGATTGGTCTTTGATACAGACCTCCATAATTTCTTCCCATTGTCTGCGCAGGGTATCCCGGTTTGATACTTCTTTTTCAAGTTGTGTACCTTCGAAATCCAGATCATCCGGGTCAATCCCCTGTTCAATCAGGCTGTTGCGTTGTTCTTCGGTTAGCTCCAGACCGTGGATACCCAAATTCTGGTACCTGGTCCGGGCTGCATAGAGGCTATAGTCAACCAGATATTTTTCTTCGATAGCTTGCTCATAAGGGTAAAGAAATGTGGGGAACCATCAGTACAATCAAAAGTCATAAAAGTATCCCGGCTCATGAATTGGGCAGGTGTGGCTGTCAACCCAATCATACGGGCATCAAAATATTGGATGACTTCGTTATATTTATTAAAAATAGAACGATGAACTTCATCAAAGATAATCAAATCAAAGAAACTCGGAGTAAATTTTTCAAAACAGTTACTCAGGGTCTGCAGGGTGGACGCGTAAAGCCGGTTCGATTTTTGGATGTCATTACTATAAATACGGGTACACGGTTCATAGGGGAGGAATTTTTCAAAGCCATCCGTTTTAGCCTGGGGCCTACCAATTCGTCTCGATCTGCGACAAAAAGAATATTCTGCGCTTGGTTGGCAGATAGAAAAACACTGATAAGTGACATTGCGGTTCTGGTTTTTCCAGTCCCTGTTGCCATAACTAGCAAAGCCTTGCGTTTGCCTCTGGCGAACGTTTCACACACTCTCCGTATGGCTTCGTGTTGATAAGGTCGGTCTGTAATTGATCTGTCAATTGGTATAGACGCGAGAGGTTTTTGGTTTCATCCTTATCCACAAGAATCTTTCAAGGTCGGTGGGTGAGAAGAATCCATAAACAAGCCTTTTCGATGCAACACTGTGATCAAGGAAATAAATATCGTATCCATTTGCCAGAAAAGCAAAAGGAGTGAAGCTCTGGTGTTTTGCTATTTCAGTGATGTAGTGGTTAGCTTGCTGTTCGGCAAGGCGAGGGTCGTGCGATGTCTTTTTTGCTTCAACTACAGCGATTACCTCTCCATTTGGTCTATAAAGGCAGTAATCAATACACCATTCCATGGGGCAGCATCGTAGCCATCCACTGGGATTTCAATCCCGACTCTGGAGTTATCTCTAATATGCCAGCCGGAAATTTCAAGAGCCGGGTCGATTAATCGTTTTCTGGTTCTTGATTCTTGATCGATATGGTGCAATTTACCCTCTCGTATTTCACCACAACCTATATAACATTTTATTATATATCAATAGAAACTAGATCCATTTATCCATGAAACAATAAACAGATTACAATTCCTTCAGGGAGCAACCACCACCATGCCAGTACCCATTCGCAAAGAGATCCAACCCGGAATGCGGGTGATGATCGTCGAAAAACAGAATCAATCCACCGGTCAACTGACCGAGGGGGTGGTGATGCGTCTGCTGACCAGCAGTCCCACCCATCCGCACGGGATCAAGGTGATGCTGGTCGGCGGCAAGGTCGGCCGGGTTCAGGCAATAGTTACATAAGGGCGGACACACAGGAGGGCGGACACATAGGTACCCTACGGGCATGATATCCGCCCCTACGTATACGCCTCACCAACCAGAAAATTACTTCATTAGCTTGATGATGACAGAGGTTTCACCATCCTGAGTGATGATCGTCACAGTGCTGGTAAGCTTGGATTTTTTCCAGGTTTGCATGATCACATCTGTGTTGTTGAAATCAGCATCCAATTCCCAACCATTTGCGGTCATTTGCTGGCGATAATAATCGGCTGCGTCAGCGGGGGTATCCATAATATTGAACATGACCAACTCGCCTGTTTTGATCAGGTCAGTGGCTCCGGGGTAGAGAGGAATATCATCCGGAAGTCCGCTGGTGGCGGGGTCGACCGGGACGGCTGGAGCGGGTGTTTCTGCTGCATCTTCATGTGGGTTGACAGCAGCTATTTCGGGGATCGTGATCAGCAGGTCCACATCCACTCCTTTTTGTTCGCCCTCATTGATATACAATGTCAGTCGTTGGGACCCTTGATCAAAGTAAGTGAGGTAAGGGAGAGTGATATCACCTGAGGGGGAAACATTGTGTGGATCCCAACCCATGGCAGGCAATTCTTGATAGTAGAAATCCACTACCTGTCTGCCGCTCATGGCTGTGGTAAAGCTCATTCGTCCGCTGATTTGTTGAACATCCTGTGCATCATCAGGGGTTGGCAGACCAGCCGGAACTGGCAGACATTCTGATGGCAGGTCGATCGCTGGCAAAGCATTCACCTGATCCAAATCATAGGTCCATTGTTGATCGACCTCCAGGTCTTTCCCGGTCAATTTGTCCGGTTTGGTGGAGTTCAAAATGTATCTGACCACGTATCCGCCTTGCTCGGCGATCCAAACATCCCCGGTGGTCTGGTTGGCATCCTTCGCAATGGGCAGGTCCTTTTGATCAAATTGGTAATGTATGCTTGGGGTCGAATTGATCGTCTCGCTGCCAATAAGCTTTGCGTTGGTAACGGGCAGCAGCAGGTTGGCTGGTTCAATGACCTCACCTTGTGCTGGTGGAGAGATGGAACCCTGGCAGTCCGGGTTGGATTGCATCCAGCGGTAATATGCGTCGTCTGATGTAACCAGCCGCACCTGATAGTTCTGTGTATCGCTGCCGCTTATGTTATTCGCGTAGTCGAATTGCCCCGATGAATTCAGGCGCGATAATTCCATTTTCGTGTGACGCTCAAACGGCTTACCATCCAATGTTCCGGTAATGTCTTGCTGGAATAGAACATGATAGCTGGTCAGGTTTTCAAGTCCTGCAGCGGGATCTGTCAGGTCCAATCCGTTGGTTTGATTGGTACCGGAGGATTCGCTCTTAGACACAGAACTTTCGTCAGATTTTTTCTGGGTCAACGTGGGAAGGGCACAAGCCATGACCAGCAAGATCACTCCCAAAAAGGGGAGTATCCGAAGATAGTGGTTTTTTGGGTTCATTTCCCCTCCACTCTCTGTAAACTGAGTGTTGCAGTGTAATATCCCCAATTACCTGCATCCCTCATACGCTGCATACCCTCGTCCAGAAAATCGATTTTTACAGAATGTTCCCCTTCTCCGAGCGGAAAGACCTGCTCGATCCAGGGGTCCTTGGAAGAGGTTATCGGTATGGTCACATTTTGAGGATGAGGTCCATCGGGACAGGTCAATACTAGATCGTGGATATAGTTCAAGTCTTTTGGCGGACCGAGCATCAGCCTGATCCCCAGACCGTTTTCGACATCCTCCGCTTTCGCGTCTACAAAACCGAATGCCCTGCCTACGTCGGATGATAAAAGGGTGCATTCTCCCGACTCAAAAAAGGCAATGGTGGTATCGATGGTTAAAAATTTATCCAATCCTTCCAGCTTGTGCGGCTGGTTCAGGTCAACGGCTTTCAATAGTCCCTTTGATTTTATGATGTAATAAAAAGCGAGTTCTCCGCCGGAGGTTCCTGCATCCACCCTGGAAGTTAATGTATACAGATAATCACATTTCTTGACTTCGAAACTGACCGTGTTTTCGGCATCCACTTCCCTGTCACTGTTAAACAATTGGATCTTGACCGTTTCGGTACCGGGTTTTTCGGCTTTGTAATTGAAATAGGTCGTCCCGCTAATGGTCCCCGGCCTTTCGGTTGCCTGAAGGAAAGAACCGTGAGTAGCTTGCACGAGGATCGTTGGTCCTGAAAGTGGGGCAATCCCTTCGGTTATGACTGTATCCCAATATGCGGTGAGCATATAAGAGTCCCCTACACAAACCAAACCGTCCAGACCGGTGATGGAAACAGCCCACATCCCACTTGAAGCATTTCTTGGGTTCGCAGATACCGCAGCTGTGTTGGAAAAGGCTGTAAGAAGTATGATAGCGGTCAGGATCAAAGTTCCGGCTCTTTTAATGGATACTCTGGATGTGATACGGTGCATAAGTTCCTCCCTTGAATAAATGCTGACAGCTGCGGAACGGTAGCGTAATCCTGTCCGGGTGAATCAACAACAAATGCTTTATTAAAAATAAGAATAGAAGAATTCCAACTAGAAAATCCACCCCGCTTTGATACATAAATATTAGCATGAATACTTAAAAGAGAAAAAGCCATCTTCATCACAGCTTGATCCACCCCGTTTTTTGCAAATCAATTTATGGCCTGTCACTGTCACAAATGACAGGTTGCATTCCATTTTCAACCTGGATATAATCCTATATAGAACACATATTCTATTATGTTTGTTGAAACACCATCGTTGTTTGCACATTGACAACCGGATAGACACTATCCGCACCGACAAGCAGAAAATGAATTTTCGTTTGTATCAAATAACGAAAATGAACATGTTTGAGGAATTTGCGTAAACCCTTACACCGGCACACATCCGCAAAATTGGGGGGAAAATGGGCTCGCGTTCGATTACCGTGAATGGGAATTGTATTCGAAAATCAATTCGCGTCACGCGTGTCCCAAAGTGCTGCAGATGGGTGGGCACGGGTGAGCATCTCGCAGCGGAACCGTCCGCCGCAGTACTGACCGACCAGCCCCATCAGCTCAACCGCGATCGCATCCATCTCATCCAGCCCGACCGGGGGAAGTCCGTCGATGTTGAACTCGATATTGCGGGTTTCCGGCAGTGTCAGTGTGGTGCTGCCCTGGCGCCAGGTCCACCTGCGGGTGAGCACGGTGTTCCCCTCGGCAAAGATCACCTCGCCGGGCAGGGGATGCTCGTTCTCCGTCGCACCCAGGGGGATGAAGTCCTCGCTGCCGGTGGCAAACCTCAGCTCCATGTCCCGGGTCAGCCCGTCCAGTGAATGTCCGCCCACCGGCAGCAGATGCCTGAGCGAGATGATATTCCCGATGTCCACCAGCGCGTTGATGGAGGGCAGCTCGTCATTGCGCAGTGCCCGCCGGGTCATGGCCTCGATCGACGAGCGGTACTCGGACGGTTTGGCGCCAAACGCCTTGAAGGCATCCCGCCAGGGTCTGATCCGCTCATGCTCGGCGACACTCTCGATGCTGACCTTGCTCCTGACTGAGGCTTCCGCTTCCCGCAGCAGCGCCACCAGCGCGTCCGGGGATGGACCGTTGGTGACATCATAAGCCAACACAATCCCGCGGGCATAGCCGGGGAACTCGATCGAAGATTTCCGGTGAGATGGTGTAATCAGCTCTTTCATAATCCCCACAGCAGGGTCATCAGCGCGGCAACCGCCGTGATGACCAGCGAGATCACGAAGGTCACCCGCAGCACCTTGGCTTCCTCGCCGATGCGGTCGATGGCGGCGGCGGCGTTTTGCAGTTTGGCCGGGGAGATGACCGAAGCCAGTCCGCCGCCGATACCGGAGGCCGCCGCGATCAACAACCCCACCGCGCCGATCTTTTCAGCGGTGGTGAGGTGCAGTTTGGTCAGCATGGCGATGGCTGAGGCCTCCGATCCGCTGACGAAGCCGGCCAGCAGTCCCAGGTAGGGGGCGGCCAGCGGATAGAATTTGCCGAAGGTGGCCGCTGAAGCGTTGGCCAGCACAGCCACCATATTGTGGGATGGGTCCACCAGCTCCCAGTCCAGCCCTTTGCCGGAGTGGTTGATGATGTAGGCGATGGCGAAGAAGACCGCCGATGCCAGCATCGGGCGCGGTGCGCGTTTGAGCCACTTTTTGAGCGAGTCCGCCATCTGCTGCCTGGTTGGCTTGAGCAGGGGCAGAGCCAGCACGGTGCTGACCAGCAACCAGAAGTAGGCCTGCCAGAACAGCCGCACTTTCTCTGGCGCGCCGGGGATGATCTCGACCGGCATGGCCAGCTTGACAAAGGTCAGGTCATAGAACGGCAGGGAGGGCAGGTTCACGAGGACGGCGAACACGGTCAGGATCAGCCAGGGTGAAACGGCTGCCCAGAGGGAGATGCGCTTCTCTGCGGCATGGTCCGCCTCGCTGAGCACGCCGCGGTCGTAGAGCGGTTTGCGCGTGACAGCCAGATAGAGCAGCATCACCACCACCACGCCCAGTCCGGCGGCGACACCGGTCAACGGGATCAGCCCGACAGCGTTCATCCCGATGGCGATCATCCCGGCGGAGATCCCGGACAGGATTGCGGGCAGGAATCCGCGCCAGACCATTTTCCACTTGCCGACGATCCACAGCATGCCGAGCGCGATGCAGGTGCTGATGATCGGCATGAAGCGGGCAAAGTAGATGCCCACCTCGTTGACCGGTTTGCCCACCAGGGATGAAAAGACCACGACCGGCACGCCCAGCAGGGCATAGGTGCACAGCGCGTCGTAACCCAGCGCGGGCAGGGCGATGGCGACGAAGGAGGAGTATCCCAGCGCCAGCATGATGGGCGGCAGGATGGAGACCGGGGTGGCGCCCAGCGCTGCCAGCAGCGTCCCGAAACCGACATTGACGATCATGATCTGCACCACCTGGTCCCTGGGAGCCACGGTCTTGATGAGGGCGACCACGCGGGCGATGGCGCCAGTCTCCGCCATGATGATGATCTGCAGCAGGGATGTGGCGACCATCAGGGTGATGGGGAATGAGGCGATCACACCGGCGGCGCTGGCTTTGAGGGTGATGGCGAGGGGTGTCTGGAAATAGAGCCAGGCGACCAGCACAGCCACTCCCCAGCCGACAACGCCGGCCAGGTCCGCGGCGAAACGGCGCCAGATGAGCAGAATCAGCACGACGAGGACGGGAAGCAGGGCGAGCAGAACGGAAAGTAGATTCAAGTCATTCTCCCGGGATCAGGTATGGTGATATGAGAGATTATCCTGTGAAAATGGGGATTAATCAATACTTGTCATTGCGAGCCAAGAGGCGTGGCAATCTCCAAGCAGAGTAATCTTCGAGTTGAGAGATTCGTCCTTATCAATAAAAATATAGTACCAATATCTATACTTTCAGAAGAGCGACCTCTCCCTACCCTCTCCACGCCTGGAGAGGGAACAAGCAGAAATGAGCGCGATGGGGCTCGAATAAAATCCCCCTTGAGGGTACCCAAACCAATAAGCCCCCTCCTACCTACCCCATTTACAAAAAGCAGAAAATGGGGGAGGTAAAGAAAAATTGTTAAACAAAAAGACAGTGTTAAAAAACACTGTCTTGTGAGCGCGAAGGGGCTCGAACCCTTAACCAATGGCTTAAAAGGCCACTGCTCTACCATTGAGCTACGCGCCCATAACGAAAAATATTCTACCACCTCCCGGTACTCGCGTCAATCATTCCGGCGGAATCCACCCCCTTGCGCTTTCATTTATAATACTTTCATACCTGTGGAGATGCTCATGACAGAATCCGACCCAAAACCACGCACCGAACCAATCTCGCCAACCTGGATGGCCAGCGCCAATAACATCAGCGACGCCCAATGGGCAGGGGATGATCTGGTCTATCTGGAACGCCGTTCGGACAAGACCAACCTGGTTCGCTGGAATCCGCTCAGCGGATCTGCCGACCTGACTTACTGCCATTCCATCCGCGGGGGGATCTTCTACGGCGGCGGAGAGTTCAACTGCTCACGGGACCATGTCTTCTTTGTTGAGAAGGACGGCAGTGTGTGGATGCAGTCTGTCAACGGGGGAGAGCCTGCACGGCTGACGACTCCCAAGGGGAAAGCCGCGTCGCCGGTCCCATCCCCGGACGGGCGCTGGTGCGTCGTTGTGCGCTCATTCAATGATGTGGATACCCTGGAATTGATCAATCTGCAGAACCTGGAAGGTCCCTGCACCACGCTGGTCAAAGGTGCGGATTTCTACATGCTGCCGGTCTGGCATCCGAACTCCCGGCAATTAGCCTGGATCGAGTGGAACCAACCTCAGATGCCCTGGCAGGGGACAGCATTGATGCTGGCGGACTTTGATCCGCAGACTGGAGAAATCTCGTCTCCGCGGCGGATAGACGGCTCTGAGACGGTCCCTGTGCTTCAGCCGGAATTCTCACCGGACGGCAAATGGTTGAGCTACCTCGCCAACCGCTCCGAATGGGATGATCTGATGTTGTACGACCTGACCACAGGGGAAAGCCGGGTACTGTATACCGGAAAGTCCCTGCTGGTGCCAGCCTGGGTGCTGGGGATTCGGCAATACGGCTGGATGCCCGACAGCAGCGCCATCAACGGCATCGAGAGCGAGGGGGGAGTATCGAGGCTGTTCCATGCCAACCTGGGCACAGGAAAGACTACTATCGGGGAGATCCCCGGCTATACCTCACTTTCTCAAATTTCCATCCATCCAAAGGATGGACGAATCTCTTTGCTCGCTTCATCCGCGGATCAACCGACACAATTGATCATCTGGATTGGCGGGAAAGTCACTCCCATCCGCTTGACCTATCCACTGACGGTCAGCACGACCTCCCTGCCTGAGGTTAGATCCGTCTCCTGGCAGACGAAAAGCGGATTGGTTCACGGATTGTATTATTCTCCCAAAGCAGACCGGTCCGAGCAAACCAAAGCTCGTCCGACCATTCTGCATGTCCACAGCGGACCGACCTCACAGGCTTCGGCTGGGTTCTCCGCTGATTTCGCATTCTACACCAGCAGGGGATACGCGGTGCTGGCGGTCAACTACCGCGGCAGCACCGGCTTTGGACGGACATATCTGCAAGCACTGGACGGACACTGGGGTGAAGTTGATGTGGAAGATGCGCTCAGCGCGGTGGACTTTCTGGTGCGTGAGGGTTTGGCAACATCTGATCAGATCGTCATCAAGGGCAGCAGTGCGGGCGGGTACACGGTGTTGAACACGCTCATCCGCCACCCGGGAGCATTCAATGGAGCCATCTGCGCTTACCCGGTGGGTGATCTGACCACCATTGTGGATGACACCTTCAAGTACGAAGCGCGTTATTACGACACGCTCATCGGTCCACTGCCGCAGGATGCTAAAAAATACCGCGAGTGGTCTCCGCTGCAATATGCGGATAGGATCAAAGACCCGATCATCCTGTTTCATGGAGAGGACGATCCGGTCATCCCCTTCACCCAGACCCAGCGCATCGTGGAGATCTTGCAGAAGACCGGAACTCCGCACGAATTTCATCTATACCAGGGTGAAGGACACGGCTGGCGGAAATCCCAAACGCTCGAAGATTATTACCAGTCCATCGAACTGTTCCTGAAAAAATATATCAGCGGAGAATCTGCATGAGATCAAAAGTATCAAGGGCAGCATTGCTGCTCTTCCTGTTTTTCGGATTCGATAAGGTACTGGCGATCGTCCGCCAGGTATTGACCGCGCGAATCTTCGGTCTGTCCGCGGATCTGGACGCCTTCAATGCTGCCAACAACCTGCCTGATCTGTTGTTCGCACTGATCTCCGGCGGGGCGTTGGCGATCGCATTCATCCCGGTGCTGACCGAGAAGCTGACCCTTTCCGGAAAAGCGGAAGCCTGGCGGTTGTTCTCCCGCATTGCCAACCTGGCATTTATCGTCACGGCTGTATTGGGAGTATTCATCGCAATTTTTGCCAATCAACTGGTGGGCTGGCGTCTGGGGATCGCCCCGGGATTCTCCACCGAACAGCAGTTATTGGTGGCGCAGTTGATGCGCCTGAACCTGATCGCGACCCTGATCTTCTCGCTTAGCGGACTGGTGATGGCCAGCCTGCAGGCAAACCAGCATTTCCTGCTGCCTGCCATCGCTCCACTGCTATACAATCTGGGGCAGATCGTCGGGGCGCTCATTCTGGCGCCATCCGAGGGAATCCACCTGGGACCAGTAACGCTGCCCGCGTTCGGTCTGGGGATCTACGGACTGGTTTACGGTGTGATCGGCGGATCCGCGCTGCACTTACTGGTACAAATCCCTGGATTGTTGCGCTACGGCTTCAAATGGTGGCCGGAGCTTGCTCTGCGCTCGGATGATGTGCGCAAGGTACTGCGGTTACTTGGCCCGCGGCTGCTGACCATGCTGTTCATTCAATTGATCTTTATTTATCGTGATAATCTGGCATCCAGTCTGGAGACAGGAGCGGTATCCGCACTGACCTATGGATGGATGCTGATGCAAGTCCCGGAAACGTTGATCGGCACCGCCATTGGCACAGCCATGCTGCCGACGCTGGCGGAGTATGCCGCGCGCAAAGAATGGGAAACATTTACGGGGACCATCCAGAAAGCGGTCCGGGTTCTGGTGGCAGCCACCCTACCAATCGCGGTCATCATGTCATTGGGATTGGGTCCACTGGTCAAGCTGGCTTTTGGCTTTGACGATGCTGGCACCCGCCTGGTGATGATGGCCACCTCCGCGTATCTGGCGGGTCTGACCGTCCACGCGCTGATCGAAGTGGCTGCAAGGGCATTCTATTCAAGACAGAACGCGAAGATTCCGCTGCTGGCGTCTGCGGTCACGGTGGTGGTCTTTGTAGCTTCGGGATATTTTCTGGTGAGATGGTTGGGAGCTGCCGGGATCGCCCTGGCAACCTCGTTTGCATTTGGGATCGAGATGCTGTTCCTGTTCATCATACACATCAGGCAACTGCCCGGCAGGATCATCCCGGTGGGGACAATCTACCGCACTATTGGCGCCATGCTGGCCGCGGGACTGCTGACCTGGTTGAATCTGACTTTCCTGCCGCTTTCCCCCTGGATGAGCGCAGTGATTGCCATGTCGATCGGATTCCTGGCAGCGGTGTGGATCACCCGCCGCGATCTGATCATCCTGCGCGAGATGTAAGATCAGGAAGATTTCTTTTTCAGCCGGTCGAGGTTTTCAGGGATCTCAACGCCGAAATCGATCAACCAATCGATATCCAGCGCCCATTCCATCTGGGAGCGGGTCTCAAAAAGCACAAATGCTTCTTCGATGTGCTGGTGGGTTTGCAGGATATCCCACCGGTTGACCCGCATGATATGGCTGCGGGCGGCATTTTCCCATCCCTTGGCACGGGCAAGCGCCAGATGTTTGGCGCGGTGGCAGGCTTTGCACAACGCCACCAGACCGATCAGACTTTGCACCCCGGTTTCATCGTCATAATGCCAGATCTCATGGCATTCGAGGGAATAGCCACCACCGCTGGAACCGCAGATCTCGCAGCGATGATCCGCGGCGTGGATGACCTTCTGACGGATCCCCTCCCATACTTTGGGTTTCAAGTTTGAACGCAGATTGGAGAAAAAACAACTGCGGGGAACCAGTTCCACTTCCAGACGAGGTTTTTCCATTCATCATCCTGTCGATCAGTTTTCGAGCATTACTGCCGGATTGACCAATTCTACCCTGATTGGATGGACAGCAAGGGATTATGAATAATGAATCAAAAAGCTCTCCTGTTTACCGGAGAGCTTTTTCTTAGTTTTATTGGATCAGCAGGGGGTCGCCTGGATCTTTTCCACACCGTTGGTTTCGCGCAGATACTTTTTCAAGTACTTCCCGGTGTAACTGGCTTCATTATGGCAGATCTCTTCAGGAGTGCCAGTGGCGATGATCTCGCCGCCACGATCGCCGCCTTCTGGTCCGAGGTCGATGATGTAATCGGCAACTTTGATGATATCCAGATTGTGCTCGATGATCAGGACGCTGTTGCCGGCATCCACCAGACGTTGGAGGACTTCGATCAGCTTATGGACATCCGCGGCATGCAGACCGACCGATGGTTCATCCAGCACATAGAAGGTTCGTCCGGTTGCCCGTCGAGACAGCTCCTTGGCCAGTTTGACACGTTGCGCCTCTCCACCGGAAAGGGTTGTGGCGGATTGACCGATCTTGACATATCCCAGACCCACTTCCTGCAGCAGTTTCAACTTATTACTGATCGAAGGGAAGGCAGAGAAGAGTTCCGCTCCGCTGTCGACGGTGGTGTCGAGCACATCTGCAATCGATAAACCCTTGAAATGCACCTGAAGGGTCTCGCGATTGAAGCGGGCGCCGTGGCAGACATCGCAGGGGACATACACATCGGGCATGAACTGCATCTCGATGCGCAGTTGACCCTGACCCTGGCAGGCTTCGCAGCGTCCACCGTGGACATTGAATGAGAAGCGGCCGGATTTATAACCGCGCATCTTGCTTTCAGACAGCTCAGCGAACAATGAACGGATCTCATCGAAAACACCTGAGTAGGTTCCCGGGTTCGAGCGCGGGGTGCGGCCAATCGGAGATTGATCGATATTGATGATCTTGTCGAGTTGTTCCATCCCTTCGATGCGGTCGTAATCCCCGGCCTGGGTATGGGCACGGTTCAACTCGCGGGCGAGCACTGCGTAGAGCACATCCACCATCAACGTGGATTTGCCCGAGCCGGAGACGCCGGTGATGCAGACCAGTTTGCCCAGTGGAATATCCACGGTCACATTCTTGAGGTTGTTACTGCGGGCGCCGACGATGGTGAGGTGTTTGCCGTTCCCGGTGCGGCGTTCCAGCGGCATGGGAACCTGCATTCGTCCGGAGAGGTAACCGCCGGTGAGGGAGGTGGGGTGTGCCAGAATGGTTTCCACGGTCCCTTCGGCAACGATCTCTCCGCCGTGGACACCGGCTGCAGGACCGAGATCGATGATCCAATCCGCGGAACGGATGGTCTCATCGTCATGCTCCACCACCAGGACAGTATTGCCCAGGTCACGCAGTCCCCGCAGAGTTTCGAGCAGACGGCAGTTATCGCGGGGATGCAGCCCGATGGAAGGTTCGTCGAGGACGTACAGGACGCCCATCAACCGGGAGCCGATCTGGGTGGCGAGACGGATGCGCTGGGCTTCTCCGCCGGATAATGTGGTAGCGGAGCGGCTCAAGGTCAGGTAATCCAGACCCACATTCACCAGAAATCCCAGCCTGGATTCAATCTCTTTCATAATCCGTTCAGAGATGATCATCTGTCGTTTGGTGAGCGGAGATCCTTCACCGGAGATGCGCTTTGCCCAATTGAGTGCCTGGTTGACCGGCCAACTGGTGACGGTCAGAATATTGGTATCATCGATGGTCACTGCCAGCGCTTCAGGACGAAGCCGGGTACCGTGGCAGGTCGGGCAGGGTTTATTGCCCATGAATTCGGCGATCTTGTTGCGGATGTATTCGGACTGGGTTTCGCGGTAACGGCGCATCATGTTTCCGATGATGCCTTCAAAAGTCGTCCGGTAGGATCCCTGGCGGTCATCACGGGAATAGGTCATGACGATCTCTTCGGTACCTGTGCCGTAAAAGATGATGTTCAATTGTTCTTCAGTGAGGTCTTTGACCGGCTTGCTGAGGTCGATATGATAATGTTTGGCAACCGACTTCGAGCATTTGCCAGTAATATTTGCCGTCCTCGCGGGCGCCGTTCCACTCCATGGCGGCAATGGCGCCGTCATTAAAGGATTTCTCGTTGTCAGGGATGATCAGATCAGGATCGATCTCCTGCTTGCTACCGAGACCCTGACAATCCGGGCAGGCGCCGTGGGGAGTGTTGAAGGAGAAGGTGCGCGGTTCGATCTCCGGGAGGGAGACGCCGTGCTCAGGGCAGGCGAGATGTTCGGAGAATAATAGATCGGTGGCCGGGTCGGTTGAGATATTCTGGATGGTGAGGTAACCCTCACCAACCTTCAATGCGGTTTCGATCGAGTTGTTCAGGCGGGTGAGACTGGCTTTCTTTTCCTCGGGATCATCACCCAGGTAGATCACCAGACGGTCAACCACAGCCTCGATGGTATGCAGTTTGTAGCGGTCTAGGGTGATCTCTTCATCGAGATTGGCTACGATACCATCCGCGCGGACACGGGTGAAACCGGCTTTACGGATTTCGTCGAAGACGTTCTGGTAAGTGCCTTTCCGTCCGCGGATGATGGGTGCCAACACCAGAAGTTTGGTTCCATCCGGCAGAGCGGCGACAGCGTCGACGATCTCCTGGGCGGACTGCTTGACGACCACCCGTCCGCAGATGGGGCAGTGGGGAATGCCGACCCGGGCATACAGCAGACGCAAGTAATCATAAATTTCGGTGACGGTGCCGACGGTAGAGCGCGGATTATGGGAGGTTGCTTTCTGGTCGATGGAGACCGCGGGCGAAAGACCGTCGATGTAATCCACATCGGGTTTATCCATCTGTCCGAGGAATTGGCGGGCGTACGCGGAGAGCGATTCCACATAGCGGCGCTGTCCTTCCGCAAAGATGGTATCGAATGCCAGGGAGGATTTCCCCGAGCCGGAGAGTCCGGTGATCACCACCAGTTTGTCGCGGGGGATCTCGACGGTGATGTTTTTGAGGTTATGCTCACGCGCGCCAACCACGCGAATTACGTTTTGTGTCATGGTTTATGCCTGAATTACTGAAATGTGCAATCCTGTATTATAACGCCCACCTTGCATGACGAGTTCGATTGCGTTGTACAAAATAGCTGTATTGATTATAGAACAATTGTACTACTTATCTATTAAGCATGCAACCACATACCATTTTGTCAGAACGAAGCGGACGAAGTCCACTGTGGTATTCTCCAATCGGCTTAATTGAAATCCCACCCCAACCCCTCCCGCAGATCAATGATCAACAAGATTTAACTCCCTGTGCGGGAGGGGCGTATTTTGATAGGGAGGAAGAACCCTTGGGTGCTTCCTGCCCTATCAACCCTGTTTCTCCGAGGAATGTGGTAGGTGAAGGACCTTACTCATTTTGGTTAGATAGGACGATAAATAATTAAGCGTTCCCTAATTAAGCCAATTCGAAGAACCGATATAGAATTAATTCATGGGTATTCTGCAGGTATTGAGACCGTTCCAAATTATGAGGGGATGAAGATTGTGATGGTTGAGTTGGGGTTCGCGAAGAACCTCAATTAACTTATGAGATAGGATCTACGGGTTAAGAATCTTTAGGAACAAATAATGTTAGGATACTTTATAAAAGCAAGTAAAGCGGAAAGCGGTGAAGTATTTGCCAAGTACGTATGGGCATTTAGAAATCTGTTCTATAAAAAAATAGAGATTACCAAGTATTCAGAAGATTTAAATCTATTATTAATTGAGTATACAGTTGAGGGAAAATTTATAGATTATCCCAAAAAGGATTTCCGTTATATAAGCTATAGGGTGAAGGAAAAATCAAGCGCAATTGAGGTTGGAGTAAAAAAAGAATTTATTGATTGGAGTGACAAAGAAAAGAAAGATTTTATTATCTCCACCACAATCAAATCGATTGATATTGTAGAGCATAAACTTATCAAGAAGGGATTAGACGTTGATGGCTTTCTACTATTATTGGTAGACTTAAATGATTGCATCGAAGAATATAAATCATTAAAAATTGAATAATTCCAATCATTTGTATGGGTTGAGCGTATGTTCGGAAAACCATCTCCAATACGATTTGATATCTCATATTGAATATAAATTGGAATACAGGTGAAACATCATTCACGGGGGTCATTCGATTTTGATGATTTATTTGAAGAATGGAGTTCATAAATTGGAACAGCTGGTGCAGTCAATGTTGATAGGGAAAGTGGATCCAAAGGGAAAGATGGTTGAGTTGGGTTTCGCAAAATCCGCTCAACCCAACCTACCACTGGGTTAGGTGGGCAATTTTAGGAAAAAAAGCTCGTACGGACACATAGATACCGCCCCTACGGAAGACAGAAAACCGAATCCCCCCTACCCCCCTTTACTAAAGGGGGCAAGAAATACGGGCGGACAATAGCGGGGTTGGGGTTGCCGCGTTGCAAAGAACGCTCCTACCCTACGGGCACGATGTCGCAATGACAAGACTGGGTACGGGATTGCCGCGCTACACTCGCAATGACAAAAACATTCTTCCTGTGGTATACTCTTTCCGCCTGGTGCGTAGTACCCTTCACACCAGAGTAAACAGAAGAAAGGGCTTGAACATGAAAGTTCTCCTACTGAAAGACGTATACAAACTGGGACGCGCTGGTGATGTGAAAAAAGTAGCCGATGGCTACGGACGCAATTACCTGCTCCCCAAAAACCTGGCTGTATTAGCCACCCCCGGTGCCCTCAAACAAACTGAACACATCCGCGCCCAGGCGACCATTCGCCGTGCCCAGATGAATGAAGAAATGAGCAGCGTTGCCGAAGTACTCGGGAAACTGGTACTGACATTCGCATCCAAGGCTGGCGAAACCGGTAAATTATACGGTTCCATCACCACCCAGATGATCGCAGAAGCGATCAAAGCCAAGAGCGGCGTGACCGTTGAACGGCATCAGATCGATGTCGAACCCATCCGCACCCTGGGCGAGAAAAAAGCTCACATCCGCCTGACCGTCGATCTGACCCCTGAGGTCAAGATCATCGTTCACCGCGAAGGCGAAGCCGTTGCCGAAGCAGCAGCCCCTGTTGTTGAAGCAGCTCCGGTTGTTGAACCGGTCGCGGTCGTGGAAGCTCCTGCCGCCGAAACACCCGCAGAAGCCTGATCCCGATCATCATAACAAAAAACTGCACCGGTCTGGCCGAATATCCTTAGTCGCCAGACCGGATGTATTTTTATCCGGCAAGTGTTAGAATTCTCCCATGCAAGCTACCATCGGTGAAACCCTCAGAGCCGCCAGAACAGCCAAACACCTGACCATCAAACAGGTGTGGAAAGCGCTGCATATCAAGGATATTTACCTTGAGGCGATCGAGCAGGATAATCTGGCAGGATTGCCTTCACCGGTACAGGCAAAAGGATTTATCCGGCTGTACTGGGATTATCTTGGACTGGATGAGCAAGATCTGGTCAAGTTCTGGACTCCTATCGTCCCTGAGGTCCCCGCACTGCAGGAGACCGCAGTTGAAGCATCCAATGGAGACGCCGGGATTGAATCCACAGATGCAACTTCATCGACAAATATCCTGACACAGATCCAGGATAAGCTTCCGGAAACCCTTAAGAGACCCAGGAAAACCACAAAAAAAGAAACCGCAAAACCGATCGAAGAAGCCGTTCAGGTTCCCGTGGTACCGATCAAAGCTGAGCGGATCTCGGACCGGTCATTCAAACAGGTTGGGGAGCAGCTTCGCAAGCAGCGTGAACGGATGAGCCTTTCCATTGCCGCGATCGAGGCCTACACCCACATATCACAACAATATCTGAATGCATTGGAAGCAGGTGAGATCGAAAAACTCCCCTCGCCGGTACAGGGACGGGGGATGTTGAGCAATTACGCGGATTTTCTGGATATGGATACGGAAAATCTGTTATTGACCTTCGCGGAGGGGTTGCAGCTTCGCCGGGAAGAATCGCTGGCTGAATCAAAGACCCCCGCAAAAAGAATACCTCCCAAGTTTAAGAAGCCGACACTGGCAGGCAGTTTTTTTTCATTTGAGGTGCTCATTGTTGGCGGCTTGATCATCGTTTCGCTGATCGGGATGATCTGGGGAGCCAGCAGCATCTTCAGTTACCAGCAAAGACCAAAAGTTCCACCCACCAGCATTCCCATATCCGCAGTGTTGATCAACACTGATATCCCGACCGCGGTGACCGAAACGGTTACTGCCACGATGACACCTTCGCCAGTTTCAGCGGCACCGATCACTGAAGGAGAAAGTCCGCAAATCACAGGGACGACCAGCATTACCGTCGGTCCGTCCACAGGTTTTCCGGTACAAATATTGATCGTCGCGCTCAAACGGGCATTCATACAGGTGAGCGTGGATGGCAAGATCGCTTTCAACGGGCGGGTAATCCCGGGGAATCCATATTCATTCAATGCCCTGAACCAGATCGAACTGATCACCGGGAATGCCGGAGCGATACAGGTGATCTACAACCAGACCGATATGGGAGCATTGGGGCTGCAATCCGAGGTGGTCCATCTGGTATTCTCGAGCAAGGAGTATGGAACACCAACCCTCACTCCGACGCCCACCGCTACGAACACCATCCGCCCAACCCGAACACCGCGGCCGAGTAACACCTATCCGCCCACACGGACTCCCCGGCCATCAGCGACGCTGACATTAGCGGCACCATAAAATTTCATATACTTACAGGTATTTCATGAATAAGAACTCTTTTTGTATTGTTACCCTCGGATGCGCAAAAAACACCGTCGATTCCCAATCCATGGCTCAAATTCTGGATGAAACAGGATTGATCTATGAGGAAAATCCACGCAAAGCTGAAGTGGTTATTGTGAACACTTGTGGATTTATCGGGGATGCAAGAGATGAATCCTATCAGGTATTGGAAGACCTTTCGGATAAAAAGAAGAAAAATCAGATCCTCATTGCTGCCGGGTGCCTCACCCAACGATACCAGACCGAAGTCATCAAACGGATCCCGGGGATAGATGGATTACTGGGGACCCGCCGCTGGAATGACATTGCCTGGCTGGTAAAAGCATTAAAAGACAGAAAGACTCCGGAACCTATTTATCATATCCCGGATGACAGCCTTTCTACGGTGGAAGTGGATGGGATCTTGCGGATCGCGGATCAGGGACCGAGCGCTTATGTAAAGATAGCCGATGGCTGCCGAAGACCCTGTGCATTCTGTGCTATTCCGCTAATCAAAGGGACGACAGTCAGCCGCCCCATGGAAACCATTTTGCGGGATATCTCGATCCTTGCCGATGACGGCAAAGCAGGAGATCATCCTCATTGCGCAGGATACGACCGATTACGGCACTGATCTGGGGATGAAAGACGGTTTGAGCCATCTACTGGAAAAGATCACCAAGCAATCCCCGCAGATACCGTGGATCCGCCTGATGTATGCCTATCCGGGTTTTGTCTCTGACCGGTTGATCGATGTCATGGCAAATCATCCGCAGATATTGCATTATCTGGATATTCCACTGCAGCACGGACACCCGGATACATTGAAACGGATGAAACGTCCACACCAGATCGATTGGGTCTATCAAACCGTGGAGAAGATGCGAACAGCGATGCCCGATTTGGCCATCCGCACCACATTCATTGTGGGATATCCGGGAGAAACCGATACGGAATTTGATGCATTGCTCAAGTTGATGCGCGACCTGCGTTTCGACCGGGCAGGGGCATTCAAATTCTCATTCGAACCGGGAACAGCCAGCGAAAAACTAGGGGATACAGTCCCCGATGAAGTGAAAGATTCCCGGATGAGGCAATTGATGCTGCTTCAGGAAGAGATCTCATTGGAAAAGAATCAGACCTTCACCGGAAAGACGATGGATGTATTGATCGAAGGAAGCGGTGACGGGATCAGTTTGGGGAGGTCCTACCGCGATGCGCCTGAGATCGACGGTATGGTCATTGTGCAGGGCGAACTTGAAGCGGGAAGTATGGCCCATATCCGCATCGACGGCGCCATGGCGCACGACTTGATGGGATATCCGGTTCCATAAAAGAAAAGATTATGAAAAGACCTCGCAGAGTGCTCTGCGAGGTCTTTCTTTATTTTCCGGATTTATTGCAGGAAGGACATCGGATTTACTTTTCCGTGCGCATCATTCATCAATTCAAAGTGAAGATGCGAGCCGGAAGACCGTCCGGTGCTGCCCATAAGACCGACCGTGTGTCCCTGATACACCCAGGCACCACAATCCACCATCACGGCGTCAAGGTGGGCATACAAAGACTGCCAGCCATTGCCGTGGTCGATCACCACCATGTTTCCGTATCCCCAATCGTTCCAACCGGCGTACACCACAACACCATTATCGGTGGCATAAATAGGATCTCCGGTTTCACCATCGAGGTCAATACCATAATGGTTCGTTTGCGGCGAGTAATCATATCCCGACAAGAAATGGCTATTGGTTGGCCAGGCGAACACTTCGATGCCAACCGGTCCATCGGTAACCACACCACAGTTGCCTGATCCAAGGACCTTGGCTACACCAGGGTTATCGCGGGTAATGCGCGGGGCGCTCCAGGTTACGTATTCCCTTGTTCCACCGGGGACGATGAGCCAGGTGCCTGGTTTGATGTTTGGGTTACTTAGATCGCCGACTTCATCTGCGACAAGATGATTTGAAGGATAGTTAATGATATCTTCCGGAGTTACATGGTAATAACTGGAAACACCATTGAGACCTTCACCAGCGCTCCATTTATGGAGGATACCATCCTGGGGGAGGATATTCAGTTCCATTCCCGGCGAAATGAAGGTGGGGTTATCGAGCAAGGTATAGTAGTTTCCCCAAAGAATGGTCTCAGGTTTGAGACCGAATTTTTCCGCGATACCGAATACAGTATCCCCTTCCACAACGGCATAGGTGATCATCTGGTCCCGTGGGCGCTCGGGGATATTGGTGTGGATCAATGCCAGGCGGGGAATACCTCCCGCAAAAGCTACCTCTTCAACATTTGGTAGGTCGGGAGCTGGCACATTTAATGTTACGGTTGGAGTGATTCCGATCTGGGCAACAGCCAGGGCATTTTTCGCTGCTGGTGCTGCAGTTTTATTTCCAAAAAACGAACGTATGGTGAACAGGACAACTACCAACAATATCAGAGTGGCAGCGGCTGCCAGGATGCGGAAGAACGGCTGCCGGAGACCTAGAAAATCAGTATGACTCTGGAGAGGTTTAGGAGGTTTTTTTTCTTCTGGTTGTGCGGGAAGGAATTGGTCCAATTCAGGACCGTCATGCAAGGGATCATAGCCCTTTTTTTCTTTGTTTGATCGAGACATTCTTGCTCCGTGGTCACTATATCATAGCCATTTGGATTGGTCAAGAAAGTATTAGAGATATAAGGTCAGAATTAGAATATTCTCATTTGGTGAAATGATGGAAAAAAATATGACCCCTTCAGATAATTTTCGCCTGGAAAATCATCGTTTGAGACTGGATCAGGGTCTTTCCACTTCAATTATTCCGGTACCGGTCACTTCGCCAATCAGCCAAACATCCTGACCTTCCTGTTTGTTCAGCGAAATGAATGATTCGAGTTTATCTTCAGGAACACCCAAAAGCAGACCGCCACTGGTTTGGGGATCGAACAGCAGCATATGTTCTGCTTCCGTCAGATTTCCGTGAATGGTCACGTGTTTTGAATAATATTCATGATTATCAATCGCGCCACCGGCAAAGAACCAGGAATTAGCGTATCCCTTTGCACCCTTTAGATATGGCAATTGGTCGTAAAAAATTTTCAAGCCCACTTTGGATGCTTCCGCCATCTCCCAACCATGCCCCATCAGACTGAATCCGGTTACATCCGTCCCGGCATGCAAACCCAGCTTCCGGCCAATTGCGGATGGAATTCTATTTAGTTTCATCATCCACTTGATGACATCTTCGATATCTGATGATTCTGCCTTATCGCGTTTGATGGCTGTTGTGGTAACTCCGAAGCCGAGAGGTTTTGTGAGGACAAGACTGTCACCAGGTTTTAAACCCGATTTGGTGAACAGTTTTGATGGATCTACCTTACCCAGAACCACTAGTCCAAACTTGGGTTCCTTATCCTGGATGGTATGTCCCCCGGCAATCACTGCACCAGCCTCTTTGACCTTGTCCGCACCACCTCGGATGATCTCAACTCAAGAATTCCGGCGGCAGATCGGGTGGAAAGGCAGCGATGGAAAGTGCCAGGAACGGCTCCGCACCCATGGCGTAAATATCCGACAGCGCATTGGCGGCTGCGATCGCTCCATACTGGTAGGGATCGTCCACTACCGGGGTAAAGAAATCTGTCGTCATCACCAGGGCTGTATCATCGCTCATTTTCCAAACTGCGGCATCATCCGGGGAATCCAAACCAACCAGGAGGTTTGGATAATCCTGGTTATTAAAAATCGATCCAAGGGGACGCAGAACCTGCGTCAGCGTTTCGGCATTCAGTTTACTGGCTCAACCAGCGCAGCTGGATAAGCTGGTCAGCCTGATCTGTTTGCCATTCGTTGGTATCGGCATGATCGATCCTTTCATAGCATTACTCAGGTATCATAAACTGTTCAATTCAGTTAAGCAAGCAAAAACTCCTCCACAGGATGTATCTTGGGAGGAGTTTTCAGCGTGTTTTATGTTATTACGGTGTGACTGTTGGATTCGCGTTTGGTAAGGGGAATAGGAAGGGCGAATTGTTGGGCAACAGCATGGTTGAAATGGATGGAGCCAATTTATTTATATATTGATATGTGAGCAAGTCAGGATTGTTCCTCAATGCCTCATTGATCAACAGTAAAGCTTTCGCCTCGGCATCCGCCTGAACGAGTCTGGCTTCGGCATCACCCTTAGCACGAATAACAACAGCATCGGCAGCACCCTGAGCGGTTTGACGAGCTTGCTCAGCTTCCTGTTTTTTCTGTTCGACAACAAACTTAGCCTGCTGGGAGAGCTGTTCAGCGATCTGTTTTTGCTCTATGCTTGCACCATATTCAGGTGAGAAGGCGATATTCCTAAGAACAAAATCGACCAATTGCAAACCATTTTCAGTAAATTTCTTATCCAATGCATCCCGAATTAAACCGGTCATTTCCAGACGTTTTGTGCTGACAACTGCATCCACGCGATATTGTGACACGACATCTCGGATAATCCCGCGTGCTTGGGCGCGAACCAAGTCATTATCATAGCGTCTCTGCCATTGGATATGCACCTGGACCACTTTTTCGGGCATGACACTGTAGATGACAGATGCATCCACAAATATTTCCTGTCCATCCAGTGTTCGGGCAGAAATTGAATCGTCACCCTGAACCTGTCCTTCATTGGATGCTATCGACATGGTATATGTCTGTTTCGAGATCGGATAACGGATTACGTTTTCGGCAAATGGAATGATCCATTTCAGTCCGGGTTGGAGAGCTTGTTCTCGATATCCCTTGGGCGAGAATGCAGAGATTACAACTCCACGTTCCTCAGGTTGAATAAAAACAATACCTGCGCTCAGAGCTGTAATTACAAAAGCCCCGACGAACATGAGTACGAGGACAAAACCACTCCGTTTGACCGGTTGGTTACGGGCGGCCCGTAAGATGACAAAAACCAAGAAAATTACGAAAGCCACCCAAGCTAATGTGGCTAATCCTTGAAACAATGCAGCGATATTCATTTTTCCTCCATTAGGTTACGTACACTAAACACAATTATACAAGATACGCAGGCTGGTTTCCTGAGGTTGTAGCGGTATTAATAAATGATTAATACATATGGGTATTTCGGAACCATCAAATGGCAATGTAGAATCAATATGCTGGATAAACCACAATAGTATTCGTATAATGGCTCCATGACAATAAAACTTGAAGAAATTCGTGAATTTTTACAAATTGGTGAAAATATCTATTCATCCGGTCAGCCAACAGTCGACCAACTAAAGATGCTTGGGGAAGAAGGATTTACTGTTGTGATCAATTTGGCGACGGAGAAATCCCCGGATGCGGTACCGAATGAACGCGAAATTGTGATGGATTCTGGAATGGCTTATGTTCATATCCCGGTGGAATGGGAAAATCCTACCAGGGCAGATCTTGAAAAGTTCTTTGCCATGTTCGATAAGTATGATTACTACAAGACTTATGTCCACTGCGCTCGAAACATGCGTGCTTCGGTGTTCATCTTTTTATTTCGGGTAATCATTTTGAAAGAGGATCCGGAAAAATGCTGGGAGAATGTGCTGGATATCTGGGTTCCTGATGAAACCTGGCAAAGATTTCTTCAACAGATGTTGGTGGAGATCACCGATCCTGTCGTAACCCGGGACTGGATCATTAACTGGTCTGGTTATATCAGCTTCGAGAACAAGTAGAAAACAGAAAACCTTAGTTCAGTTTAGGATCGCGTTTGGGAAGGAAAAGGGCGGCACTGACCAGGATGATCACGACCAATCCAACTGCACCAATGACAATCCCAACCGGTCGACCTTCCTGAATGATTTGTTCAGTAACAATTGTTGCTGTTGTGACCGGCGTTGGGGTTAATTGTTGAAGCTGAGTTGCCTGCAGGTATGATGGGTTATATTTGGTGGCGTAAACAGGTGAAGACAGGATCAAAAGGGCAATAACAACTACAATAACCATTATGCTGTGGGTTAATGATTTCGATCTTTGTTTTTGATGCATAAAGATCCCTGTAGATTAATTAATAAGTTCAACCGCTTGTTGTGCTACAAGTTCCGGTGATTCACCCATAAGGACCCTAAGTACAGAATCCTGAAGTATTGGAGCTATCGTTACAAGAATCAAGCCGTCCGGTTTCATCTGAGTCGAAGAAAGAATCAGATTTTCCTGAACCTGGTCAGGAATGACAGGCAGCCAACCTGATAAAGTCGCAATTTCATTCAAAAATTCAGATTGCGTATAGATTTCAACCAGTTCGTCAGATAATTTCTTCTGGTCGGGATCTGGATTCGGGAAAGCCCAATACCATCCATCAGAAATGGACATGATTTTTTCTCCCTGAATTGCTGGCAGTTTTGATTCCTTCGAGTTCGAGACAGCGGAAGATGGAACATCAGAATACCATCCAATCCACCATTTCAAATTACCATTTGCAAATCTGGACCAGATCAGATCCTTCCCAGGGTCGATGTTTTGTTCTCTACTGATGGAACCGGATTCCCTACCTTTTCGGAACCAATCCAGGGTGGATCGAAGCGGGGCTTCATCAAGCATTGGTCTACCATTGCCATCTTCAACTGAACCGCCTAACGAAAGATAAATTGAAAGTGCAAGACTACTGTCCTGGTCGGCCAGATCCACTGAAACCCGATCTCCGGATGAAATCAGCGTATCCAGATCAGGGATAATCTGATTCGTGTCCTTGCGGAATAGTATTAAGGAATCACCTACAACGGGTAATCCGAATTGAGTATCCTGAATCTTCCCGGTTTGTATGATTTCCGGTAACCACTTCGACTCGTCAAAGAGTGTCCCATCCATGGGAATCGGTTGCAATAATCCTTTGAGCGCTGCTATCTCCAGTGTTTGTTGATCCACCAGAATGAGATTTGGCAATGCGGAAGGTGCTGCACGGCTTGTCAGACTTAGCCTGTTTAATAGATCGTGCATGAGTCGAATTTCTACGGGATTTTCCGGGTATTTTTTTCTAAACACTTCCACCCGGGAATTAATCAACTGTAAAGCTTCAACCTGATGGTTCGGAGAAAAATCATCGGCGATCCAAATTGTCATGGTTTCCAACCCGGTCACCATTGGCGTTTGGTCTGGGGTAGGGGTGAGAACACTTGAAATTTCTGATGTCGCCGTTGGTGTTGCAACAGGTTGCGGGGAACAGCTTACAACAAGAATACCAATGATACAGATCAACAGCAGAGAAATTAAAATAACCCTACTACCGGATATCGTTGTGCTGATTTGGGGTTTTGCGGTTCTGTTCATACTGTTGGAAGGGTAACGGATGCTGGTGGGGTATCACTAGGAGGAATAGGTGTATTAGTAGGTGTCTCTGTCGGGGGAACCGGTGTAAAGGTCTCGGATGGTTGCGGTGTATCGGTATCCGTGGGCAACGGAATATCTGTATCCGTAGGTGTTGGTGTGTCGGTTTTTGTTGGGGTCTTTGAAGGCGTATCCGTTGGTAAGGGGGTAACAGTTCCGGTACTGGTCGGTTCTTCGGTTGGAGAAGCAGTTATGGTTGCCGTGTTGGTGCTTGTAGGTCGTTGGTTACGATTCGCTGACAGCAGGCTCAAACTAATAATTCCAAGACAATAAAATGGCAGGGTAGCCAGAATAATATAGATCAGTATTTTTCGGGTCCGTTGAGTTGAGTTGTTTTGTCCTGGCATAATTCTGAGCACCGAGTTTATCATATCATCAGGACAAACCGCGTGCAAGTATAACCGTTGCAGCGTCCATTCAAAGATCCCACTCTATTTTCATTCCAAAAAGTAGTGCGATCGTTAACTCATTCCAAATCAGAGAAAAGACCTTGCTTGATATAATGAATTATCATGCCTGACAGGTCGACTTACTATCCATGGATTCTTGGTCTGAGTGCTTTCATCGGCATTCTGTGGACCTGGATCAAAGCCACTGAAGATGGTCCTGAAAGATCTTCAAAGGCAAACGTATCGATCCAATCTCGAGCACTAAATACAGCTTTGCTTTCTTTGACCGGCGCATTTATTGGAAGCCGTTTGATGTATATTGCATTGCATTTTCGGGGATATCAGTCAGAGCCTGAAGCAATTATCAAATACTGGTCATCAGGGATGGATTGGGGCGGGGCTCCGATAGGGGCGTTATTATTTCTATCACCACTCTTATACCGAAACCGCAGCCACATTTTAGAAATCCTTGGTGGATTAACACCACTGTGGACTTGTATCTGTTTTGGAGCATGGTTTGCCGTCAGCAGCGTTCCTGTTTATTATTCCAACAGTGTGCCGCCAGCAATTTGGAGTGTCAATCTGCCTGACCTGTACGGAGTTGTGCTTCCCCGCTTCCCCATAGGTTTCATAGGCATGGTTTGGACAGTTTTTGCTGATATATTCGCACGAAGACGAAACCAATCCCCGTCCACGCCAATTCTGAGCTTTTTCAGTGTAATATCCAGCCAGATGGTACTTTGCTTGATCATGTCCTTTATTCGATCGGATTATGTTCCCAGCATCATGCAAATTCCAGCAGATAGATTTTTCGCACTAATCTACTTAATGGGATGTTCTATCGCTTTTCTCTTGCTTCAGCGATCTTTAAGCGTAAGAAAACTCCCTGCGCGGGATTTAAAAAATAAACTACAAGGAAGATAAGCGTAGCTGCCAGGACTATTGCTGCACCGGAAGCTATGTTTAGATAGTAACTCGTATAAAGCCCTGTCAGACTGGATAAAGCACCAATTCCGGCTGAAACGAACATCATGTGGCTTAATCTTTTAGTCAAAAGGTAGGCCGTCGCTGCAGGCGTTATCAGCATTGCTGCTACCAATCCAACCCCGACCGATTGCATTGATACTACTACTGTAAGTGCAAGCAGGATGAGCAAAAGCGATCTAAGCAGATTTGTCGGCAATCTTAATGTTGCGGCAAGAATTGGATCAAATGAGATGACCAAAAATGGTTTGTAAAAAATAATGATTGCCACAAGAACGATTATTGTCAAACCAATTGTCAACCATAAATCGTTTGAGCTGACTCCGAGCAAATTTCCAAACAAGATATGGGATAGGTCTACGGCATACGTGCGGATGCTGCTGATGAGTGCCACTCCAAGTGACAGTGCTGCCGCAAAGAAGATGCCAATGGCGGTATCTTCTTTGATTCGTTCCTCTTTCGTGAAGTATCCGATCCCAATTGCTACAAGTACTGCAGCTATTAAAGCTCCAATGAGTAAGTTCCATTGGAAAAGATAGGCAACTGCGATACCCGGTAAAATCGCATGAGCCATCGCATCTCCCAGGAAGGCCATTCCACGTAACACGACATAACAACCTACCACTGCGCAAAGAATACCAACCAGCATGGAGGCTGCCAATCCACGTTGCATGAACTCATATGTAAGGGGTTCAAGAAGCCTGTCCATTAATGTCCCTCCTGGTTATGTGTATAAATATGCTCATGCTCATCTCCACCACAACACTGATCAACAATAGCGACACCGTCCAATAGTAAAACCTGCGAGTGGAAGGTCTTCTGAATGTTCTCTGAGGTGAAGACTTCCTCTGGTGGTCCGATGGCGATAACACTCTGATTGATCATCAGTACGAGGTCAAATTTATCCCGTGCCAGGTTGAGATCGTGGGTCGAGACCATGACAGTGACCGACCGGTCTCGCATGTCGTCCAATAATTTCAGGGTTGTTTCCTGGGTGGCAATATCAACGCCATTGAAAGGCTCATCCATAAGCAGGATATGAGGTTCCTGGGCGATGGCGCGTGCCAGGAAAACCCGTTGCTGCTGACCGCCGGACAACTCCTGAATGGAACGGTTGGCGAGGGAAGTGATACCCAGATCAGCGATGGATTGTTGGATGATCTTCTTATCCGCGGAATCAGGCTGCCGCAGCCAGCCAAGTTTACCGTATCGGCCCATGGTAACCACATCTCTGACCGTGACCGGAAACCTCCAATCCACTTCCTCACGCTGCGGGATATATGCCACGCAATCAATATGACTCCTCTGCGGTTGACCATGAATATAGGATACTTCCCAGAGTCAATGTCAATCAATCCAACCATTGCTTTAAACAAAGTGGATTTTCCAGCTCCGTTTGGACCGACAACAGCAAGTCGAGCACCATGCGGAATCTGAAAACTGATATCATGAAGGACAGTTCGTTCACCGTAACGGATAGTCACATTTTGAAAATCCAGTCGGGATAGAATCTGAAGAATCCATAGTTTTCTCATTTTCCATTGACTACCTCAATCCATCTACAATCAATTTTGTGTTATATAACATCATTTTGATATAAGTATCTGCTCCGCCATTCTTATCTGTCAGTGAATGAGTGATCAACCCGGTGACCAGTTTGACATGTGTCTCTTTTGTGATCTGTTCAGCAATATCGGGATTACTGCCAGCTTCAAGGAAGATCGCGGGGGCGGAAACAGATTTGATATTCTTGATCAGATTCACGATCTGCAGCGCTGAAGGTGATGATCCACTACTGATGCCGGGGATAATGGTTCCGATGATCGAAAAGCCGTAGCGATCCGCGTAATAACCAAAACTTTCATGGTTGGTCACCAGAATTCGATGGTCCCGGGGAACTTCGGCAACCATTGATTTTATCTGCCGATCCAGATCGTCCAGCTTTTGTTGATAAGTCAAGGCATTAGCTGAATATATTTCCTGACCAGAAGGATCCAATTCGATCAATCCATCACGGATATTTTCCACATACGTTTTTACTAGGAGCGGATTGAGCCAGAAATGGGGGTCACCATCATGGTGGTGATGACTATCTATGGGTGAGCTTTCAGCTTCACCTTGAACTAATGAGGATGCATCTTCATGATCGTCCTCTTCAGTCTCTCTCGGTATGCGCATCGAAAGTCCTTTAGATGCTTCAATGGTGAGGTAATTTCCACGAGCGTTTTCCAATAATTTTTCCAACCATCCTTCATAGCCAGCACCATTAATTACCAACAGATCTGCTTCCTTTATCCGGACAACATCTTTTGGGGTAGGTTCAAATGTATGTGGATCAATTCCCAGCGGTATTAAATTGTTTACATTAACTTTATCGCCTGCGATATTCCGTGTGATATCAGCAATGATACTATCTGAAGTTAGAACATTAATTGGGGAGGTTTCCGGATTAGAAGTTGTAGATATGTTTTGCGCCTGGCATGAGCTAATAAGCAAAACGATAATAAGCATTATGAACCAATGAGGTTTTTTACTGATCATTGATCACTCCTTTTACATTTTTTACAAAATCCGAACAATTGCAACCAGTGATCCTGGATTTGATAGTTTTTTTCAATACCAATCCCCTTAAATAACGAGTCGAGATTATCGCCCTTGAAGTATTCAACGTTTCCACAACCAAGACAAAGCAGCAGGTGTTGATGACCTTCTGGGGCGGCAATATAGGCATGACAACCGTCCGGTTGGTGTACCTTCTGGATCAGCCCTAATTGCTCAAGTTTTTCTATCGTGCGGTACACACTCATTAAACCAAGGGCTGGGTGCTCCTTGCGTGCCTGGTCAAAAACCATTTGAGGATCCAGGACCTTTTCGCTGGCAGCCAGGATCTCAACAACTGCCTGCCGGGATGGTGTCAACCTGTATCCGTTTTGTTTCAGTGCGATGCACCAGGGGTGGTTATGATCCGTCATATGGATTTCCTTAATTGGTAATGATAATCATTATCAATTATAAAGGAAAATGATCTTCCGAACAATAAGATTAATAAAATGTATAACCAGGAAGTACCTTAGTTCAAGCGAAAAGGATTGAAGTTCGTATTGTGGTCAAAATAATCTTCAGATTCTTTTTGTTTCAACCAATTGGTAAGTTTATAAGTGATGGGGGTAAACAATACTTCAACACTGACTTTGAAGATGAAATTGGAAACAAACACTGCCAAAAGCAAATCGGAAGGTAAAACATTTAAAAAGGCGACCAACAAAAAGATACTGGTATCGACAAGCTCACCAATAAGCGTAGAACCTATCGTCCGCAACCACAACCATTTTCCACTGGTGGCAATCTTGAGTTTTGCCAGGACATAACTATTACTGAATTCACCGGCAAAATATGCCAGAAGACTTGCGGCTACAATCCGAGGAGCCTGACCCAAAATGCTGTGATAACTTGTTTGCAACTCCCAACCCGGAGCGGCAGGGAGAATGTCAACCAGTGCAAAGATCAATGCGGCCAGGAGGATAGCCGCGAATCCAGTCCATATGACCCGGCGAGATCGTTGGTATCCGTACACCTCAGTGAGGATATCTCCGAAGATGTATGCAAGTGGAAATAAAATGGTCCCACCGTCAAAGGAAAATGGACCCATTTGCAGTATCTTGGTCGAAGCGATATTGGAGATGATCAATACGGCTACAAAAGCTGCAGTGACCAGATCGATATAACGGTAAAGACGTGTTTGCGGTTGAACCATCAAAGATAAACCTTCAGCTTATAAGAAAGAAAGCCGCCACGAAGGGCGGCTTTGAGTTTGTATCACTTCGGATCAGGGGGTTGGGGTCAGGGTTGTAAATGCAATTGTCGGCCCAAGAGTTTGAGTTACTGTCGGTCGGGCAGTAGGTACCGGAGTTATTAAATTGACTGGAATATCGATCACCTGTCCCATGAAGATGGCGTTCACATCGGTGAGCTTGTTCAGTTTCACGATCGCATCAACCGTGCTCAGGAATTTTTCTGCGATGACACCGAGCGACTCACCCTGTTGGATCTCATAACCTTTCAGGACAAACCCTCTACTCAGCTTGGTCAGATCAACCGGAGTTGAAGTTGGCAGGGCAGCTCCAGGGGGCGGAATGATAATCTTTGCTCCCGGAGAAATAATACAATTTGTGCCATACTTCGCCTCATTGAGTTTGATCAAGACGGCAAGACTGGTGTTGTATTTAATCGCCAGATCATAGCAGTTGTCGTTTTCCTGAACCACATATTCAAATGGCCCAGAGGCAGTAGACGTCATTGTAATCGTGGGTGTCATTGTCTCAGTAGGTGTATTGGTGAATGTCAATGTTGGTGTAACCGGTGTTGAGGTTGCTGTATTGGTCGGTGTGGGTGTTTTACTGGCTAAAAATGGAAGTAGTGGTTTAGAGGTATCCCCGGTTAGCCAGAAGACGACAACAAAAATCCCTACCACCACCAACAGCACAGCCAGAGCTCCGACCAGGAATGGTCCCCATTGCTGACGCTTTTTATAGGAGGTGATAACTTCTTCTGCGTTATCTTTCTTACTCATAGGTGTCCCTTGTGTTTTCTTGTTCATGATTTTTATATTCTACCTGAAAAAATAGGTAAATGCGAATCGCCGCTTTCGGAAGAATTTCCACTTCCAGCCTGATTATTTTTGCGTGGATCATGACCATAGTGTATACTTCCTTTGTCTCACTATTCAATATATCCCTGAAAGAGGTGTGTATGGGCATTGAGAACGAAAAAAAGCGATGGGAAGAACAAACGCTCACTCCGGTAACGAATAAAAACCCGGAAAGAAAAGCAACCTTCACCACCCCATCCGGAATTCCGGTTCCCGGAATACTCCCTGAATATGAAATGGATTACATGGAACAACTGGGATTCCCCGGTGAGTTCCCGTATACCCGCGGCGTACAGCCGAACATGTTCCGCGGCCGATTCTGGACGATGCGGCAATATGCAGGATTTGCTTCTGCCGAGGAATCCAATAAAAGATACCGCTATCTGCTGCAGCAGGGACAGACCGGCTTGTCAGTCGCGTTTGACCTGCCCACCCAGATCGGGTACGATGCGGATCATCCCATGGCAATGGGGGAAGTCGGCAAAGTGGGTGTCTCCATTTCTTCTTTGAAGGATATGGAATCACTTTTCAACGAGATCCCTCTGGGAAAAGTATCCACCAGCATGACGATCAATGCACCAGCATCGATCTTGTTGGCAATGTATATTGCTGTTGGGAAGAAACAGGGTGTTCCAAGCACGGAATTACGCGGGACCATCCAGAATGACATTCTCAAGGAATATGTCGCCCGTGGAACTTATATTTTCCCGCCGACCCCCTCCATGCGATTGATCACCGATGTGTTCCAATATTGCTCAAGGGAAGTTCCCCGTTGGAATACAATCAGTATCTCCGGTTATCACATCCGGGAAGCAGGTTCCACCGCCGTACAGGAAGTCGCTTTCACGCTGGCAAACGGAATCGCCTATGTCAAAGCTGCCCTGGCAGCAGGTCTTGAAATTGACGGCTTTGCCTCTCAATTATCATTTTTCTTCAATGCACACAACAATTTTATGGAAGAGATCGCCAAATTCCGGGCAGCCCGCCGTATGTGGGCCCGGATCATGCGGGAACGCTTTGGCGCGAAGGATTGCAAGAGCTGGCAGCTTCGCTTCCATACACAAACTGCAGGTTCAACCCTCACTGCCCAGCAACCAGAAAACAATGTAGTCAGGGTTACTTTACAGGCTTTAGCTGCTGTATTAGGCGGATCACAATCACTGCACACGAACAGCATGGACGAGGCTTTGTGGCTTCCGACTGAAAAATCCGTTCGGGTTGCGCTGCGAACACAGCAGATCATTGCCAACGAATCCGGCGTCGCCGATACAGTCGATCCAATGGCTGGCTCGTACATGATCGAATACCTGACCGATGAGATCGAACGTCTGGCGATGGAATATATCGATAAGATCGATTCCATGGGCGGCTCCCTGGCATCCATAGAGAATGGATTTATGGCGAATGAAATCCAGGAAGCAGCCTATCAGTTCCAGCGAGCATTCGAAAGCAAGGAAACGACAGTGGTTGGGGTCAATGCATTTACTGTCGAAGAAAAACTTGAGATGGAACGGCTTAAGGTTGATCCGTCCATTGAACAGAATCAGAAGACCCGACTTGCAGAATTAAGATCCAAACGCGATGAGGCAAAGGTAGCTGAACTGTTGACCAGACTTGAGACGACAGCAAAGCGAACGGACAGCTTCATGCCGTTGTTCATTGAATGTGTGGAAAATGATATCACCCTGGGAGAGATCACAGGCGTATTACGCCAGGTCTGGGGAGAATACCACGCAACCAGTTGGGGTTAAACTCGGGATAAATTAGGGATTATCAGAGGAAAAATGGCTAAACTGACAAAAATTAACCATATCGGGATCGCAGTAAACAGTATTGATGAATCGCTGCCCTTCTGGACAGATGGATTGGGATTCAAACTCCACCATGTCGAAGAAGTGAGCGGACAGAAATCGAAAGTAGCCTTTCTGCCGGTTGGCGAGAGTGATGTTGAGCTGGTTCAACCCATGTCGGAAGATTCAACCATGTTCAAATATCTGGCAGAAAAAGGTCAGGGGATGCATCATCTTTGTTTTGAGACCGACAACATAGATGAAATGCTAACAGACTTGAAAGCTAAAGGTATCCGGTTGATCAACGAGACACCGATCCTTGGTGAAGGGCGTAAGATGGCTTTTGTCCATCCCAAGGCAACCGGCGGGGTTTTAGTGGAATTGTACGAAGTGACCAAATAGCATATACAGGAAATGAAAGGGCAAATTCGATGAGAATTTGCCCTTTTTTGTTTTGATTAAAGGCGGGGTTCCAGTGAAAAAAGAAGGGAACCCTTTGGCTGCGCCGACCCTGGGTAATGGTGGTTTCGGACAGTAACTAGCTACTTGGAATTAATTGTCCTGTTTCCATCTCAGCATCTTCAGCCTGGGCGACCAACGAACCACGGTCGATATTGACTCTGGTCAAGATGAATATTCCGATAAGGAAGAAAATGATCAAGGAAACAATACTTAGCCGGCTCTGCCTGGCTATGGTGGCAACAACACCAAACAAGAGAGGTCCAAGTATGGTGGCGAATTTCTCAAAAACGCTGAAGAAGCCATAGAATTCTGCGCTCTTGCTTTTTGGGATCAGCCTACCCATCAATGATCGGGATAATGCCTGACTTCCACCTTGAACCGTGGCGACCAATGCGCCTAATGCCCAAAATTGCCATTCGTGATAGAGGAAGAAACCGAGAATAGCAATCACGCAGTAAATCCCAAGACTGGCAAAGAGTGCTTTCTTTGCGCCAATCCTTTTAGCCAATCGTCCAAATAATATTGCGAATGGTGCACCTAAAAATTGAACCAATAAAAGAGTGCCAATCAGGGTTGTCCGACTAAAGCCCAGTTCATTACCGTATGCAGTGGCCATGACGATGATGGTCCCAATTCCATTGGAGTACACCCAGAAAGCAAGCAGGAAAAGGGAGAGATCGCGGTACTTTCTTATCTCTTTAAAAGTATTTCCCAGCCGGGAGAAAGCTGCCTGGAATGGCTGAAAGTTCTCCTCCCCTTTGATCAGTCTACGGGCAGGTTCGGAAACATACTTGAGTAAGGGTAGAGTAAATACAAACCACCAAATACCAACCGTCACAAAACTAAGCCGGGTCATCAATCCGGTCATTGATTCAGGGGATAACATGATCATTGCCAGGTTGACAGCCAGCAGAATTCCACCGCCGATATATCCCATGGCGTAGCCACGGCTGCTGACCATATCGATCTCGTCAGGATTAGCAACGTGGGGGAGAAGTGCATCATAATACACCAGTGACCCTGCGAACCCCACCTGTCCGAATACAAAGAGGATGGATGCCAGCAGCCAATCTCCGGTTTGAATGAAGTACATCAAAGCAGTGGCAGCAACGCCAATCCCCATGAATATGGCCAGAAACGGTTTCTTACTACCCCTAAAATCCGCGACTGCGCCCAATATGGGAGAAGCAATGGCAGCGATCAACGCGCCAATGGAAGAGGTAAAAGCCCAATAGGCTGTTGCCTGATAGGCAGGCAATCCGCTGGCTGCAACGGATGTGTAATAAACCGGTAAAACGGCGGCCATGATAGTTGTGGCAAAGGCTGAGTTTCCCCAGTCGTACATTGTCCATGCCCAAATAGCTTTCTTCCTTACTGAATCGGCAATCGCTTGTGTGCTCATAAATCTCTCCTGAAATGATTATTCAGTGCGTACATATTAAACACCATTATGATGAATTTAGGTTACCCAATTTTGATGAATTTCCCTGGAAACGAAAACAATGCTTGTCACCAAAAGCGATTTAATATGGGTAACCTATTGCTACATCTTTCCTCAAAAGATCACATCGTATTTGAAACTCTTTTGTTGTTAAATACGTCATATAATCCATAGCGAAGTGTGCCTGCTATTTCAAACTGCAAGAAATTGGGACTCAAATTTCTATCTTAAATCGTAAGGTATAATATTCAGCATGTCAGAACAGAATAAAATTGATGAAACACAACCCAATAAACCTATTTCGGTGGAGGACACCCTCCAAACCGTATCAATCACACCTGGAGAGACAATAACCTTTCCCAAACCCCGTAGAACCTGGTTATGGATCGTTGGCGGGATTCTCGCAGTCCTTCTCATCGTCGGTGTTGGAGGATTTGGCGGATACTCTGCCGGTATCTCCATTCGAAAAGCAGCAGATCAAAACAATCGCAATGTAGAGGCTGCCCTGCATTTTCAACTAGGGATTGCCGATTTTCAGGCTGGCAGGTATGAATTTGCCAAGCAACGTTTTGCTTACGTAATTCAACTCAATCCCGCATACCCAGGTGCCATGGAAGCAATGGCGAAGGTCACCATTATCATGAGCGCCACAGCCACCCCGACCGTCGCTCCATCTCCAACCGCAGCACCCACGTTGGATATGAGCGGAGCGGAAGCTCTGCTCGCGCAAGCCAAGCAACTTCTAGGTGCACAAGACTGGAACGGGACGATGAATGCCCTGGATATTCTGCGGAAGAATAATCCTACTTTTAAAACACTCGAAGTGGATGGCTTATATTACAAGGCGCTGCGGTTTAGGGGTATTCAAAAAATATTACAGGTAGGTAATCTGGAAGGCGGAATCTATGACTTCGCCATGATGCAGCGTTTTGGTCCAGTGGATCGGGAGGTTCGGGATACAGAAAGCTGGGCGGTCATGTACATCAATGCCGCGAAATACTGGAAAGTGGATTGGAAGAGCGCAATAAAGTATCTGGCTGAAATTTACCCATACTTCCCAGGACTGATGGATGGATCCAGTAGGACAGTTGCAGACCGCTATCGTGAATCCATGGCGAGGTATGCTGATGAATTGCTACTTAAGGAAAAGTGGTGTTCAGCAGAAGAATACTATATCCAGTCATTCGCTCTTGGCGCGGACAAACAGTTCCAGGAGAACTATACAAGAGCGCACAATAAATGTTTGGCGTCACAGCCGACTGAGATTCCTCCAACGGATATTGTGCCAACCGATGAGGTGGTACCAACCGATGTAGTTCCAACTGAGGCTCCAACTGAGGAACCCACTGCCGAACCAACTGTCGCTGGTTGAGCTAAACAATTCATAAAAAACAAACCTCTCAAATTTGAGAGGTTTGTTTTTTATAAGTCATCTATTCATGCTTTTACTTCCGAGACCGTACCACAAGATCCCTGCGGACCAACCCAAAGCGCCAGCAACGAGCACGGCTCCGATCAATCCGGTATTTCCGGTCAATTGGTACCAGGTAGAACCACCGGGCAGTCCTGTGGATACCCAAAGATATCCTGCTATTCCACCAATCAAGGCACATAATCCCCAGCGGATACCCCAGCGGATGTTGAGCATTGTTTTACCCACCTGGAAAACCAGCCAGCAAACCAGTGCCAACAATGCCATGCTAAAAAACCAGACCCATCCTCCTGGTTTAGTTTCATTTTGGATAGTCGCATTCACTTCTGTTGGTTGTACAGTTGTCGTAATCGTCGCAACAGGTGTCTCTGTGGGCACTGGAGTAGGGGCAACAGCTGTGATAGCAGCTCCGATATCTGACCGGACATCCAGCTGAAGAATTTCAGAGGTGAGGGCAGGCTCACTGATCACATGGATCTGCAGCATACCTCGATCACTAATTCGGTAACTCGCACGAGCGACACCATCCCTTGTGGTTGATTCGATCTGTTGGGTGGTAACCGTTTCGCCGCCAGTGTTTATGATAAAACGGACCACTGTTTCATCTGGTACTTGATGACCATTATGGTCCAAAATCACTCCAGTCCGCATTGGCAGGGTATCACCGATATTAAAAATAGGACCCACGGTGGGCGTCGCCTGTGATAATGCCGGTCCTTGTCCTGTGTCAGCTCGTTGATCGGGAATATCCAGCATTAATGGAATCAATTGCCCAGGATCCGGAGATGTTGCCGTGATCAGATCATATCCTACACCGGGGATGCTAACGGGTGATGCACCTCTCGCCGGGATATCTTGAAACAGGATCCGAGCAGCCTCGTCCACACTAGCGATGGTATTCCCATAGATTCCATAGTATGCAGTGATCTTGGATATATCTGTTGCATCCAAATAGTAAGGAGCATTCAATGCAAAAACTACAACTTTCTTGTTCCGCAATACTTCAGGTTTTTCAGCTAGAAGGCGTAAAAATGCACCGGACTCAATCCGCTGTGTATCTGGTGAATTTATAGCGACGACAACCCAGGTGGATTGTCTGAGGTCCAGTTCTAGAGTTTTGGGAGGGGTATTTTTATCCAACCAGGCTTGAACATCTTGAAAGGAATATGAGATCATTCGATCATTAGTGATCTGGTTGGAACCATCAGGTCCATACGCTTTCAGTACCGCTTTTTCAAGGGAGTCCTGCGGCAGAATCTCTTGATCCGTACATGTTGAACATTGTCTGACTCGCAGACTGTCAACCAGAAAAACGATCCGGTCTCTTCTCTCAGGAGGATCAGGAAGGACTGAAGTGAGTTCATCTGCTGATGGATCGATAAGGGTTGTAGCCAATTGGGCAGCTTCAGGATCAAGATTTAATTCCTTGCCAATCTGATTCAATCCATCTTCTGAGGGGAAAATAGAATTGAAGGTGAATTGAGGATAGATCTTGAATTTTAGAGTCAGGATTTGCTGCACTGCCTGGTCAACCCTTTGTGCAAAGGCAGTATCCTGGTTGTATCGTTGAATAAAAAACTCAAGGGTGTTCTTGATCGAAGTATATGAATCGATGTCACCAGGTCCGGCGAAATCATCCATATAGAGGATATCATTACCTGCCAAAAACGCCGACCGGGCGGTCTGCCGGGTATCAAAAGTTTGGAATGTGGGGTCAATAAATCGGCGAACGGCTCTACTACCCAGGTCATCGCTCATCAGCACACCATCAGCAGATTTCCAGGCTGCAAACTGAGGAAGAGCGAGAATATCGGTCAAGGCAGATGGATCAAGACTTACCGGTTTGGTCGTCGCCCGGATATTACCCTGAAATCCCTGATACCGGATGTGTGAGACCAATAAAATATCCGCATTTGAGGCAGGATCTTCATTTGAAGTAACAGAAAAGAAGGGGGCAAGTTCAATCTGTTTTAATTGTTCAAGGGATTTTCGAACGGTTGCCACTTCCAGATCGAGGGGACGATCTGCTGCTCCCCGACCGGGAAAGTGTTTTGCTATCACCAACATCTGGTTATTGCTGCCGGTGTGCAATCCATTGATATATGCTTTCCCCAACTCGCCAACCCAATAAGGATCACCACCAAAGGAGTTTACCCCAAGGTCATCGCCTTCCCGATTTCCCACTTCAAGAACGTCCAAAGATGGTCCCAGTATGAGGTTGAATCCCAATCGGCTTAATTCGTTGCCAAGCACTTCGCCGGTTTTTTGAGCTGTACTGATCTGCCATCCAGCTCCGATCGCCATCTGATTTGGAACAGCTGACAATCCGGAAAATATCTGGTTTCCAGGATAACTGCCACCTTGTTGGCTGGTGCCGATGAACAGGGGAATGTATTCGGTTGGTTCAACATTTGGATCAGGTAGAGGTGCTTGTAGTGAACTATTCCATTCAACAGACTGAAGGTTCTTGGTCAGTTGATATGTTGTATCAATGATATTTTCGGGACCAATAAAATTATTGTTTTTTGCCAACAACATCACTCCGCCAATATGGTGGCGAGCGATGAGATCATAGATTTGAGATTCACTCGAGATATCCTGTCCCTGAAATGTAACCGTAAACAACTGCCCAACTTTTTCGGCGGTTGAAAGTTTTAACAACAGCTCGGTTGCTTTGGTGTCAGCAATACTGGTCTGGGTTGGGTTCGATGCAGAAACAATCCTTTCGCTGGATAACAATGAAAGGATCAGCAAAAGGTTAATGAAAAGGCGAAAAACGATTTGGGGAAGACCAGTGCGGCGTTTTTTCACGGTTTACCCATATATTCAGTGATGCAGAATTTGATTATTCTTCCTGCATGTCAATACTTTTGGCATGGAGGAATACTTCATTTTACCAGAACATGGTTCGCCAAATACAATTATCGATTCCAGAGTCACTTGTTCGGGCAGAAATTGCTACGGGCTAGAATCGGATCATCAGTAAAAATAGCATCCGCGGCATCCTGACAGAGCCTCTGCATTTCAATATCGCTATTGACTGTCCAGACATGTACCCTACGACCTTTTTTATGGGCGGAATCAATCATCGATTTACGAGTATCTGCATGGAACGGGTGGAGAGCCTTGCAATGTAATAGAGGAGCGAATATATTATTTGCAAACCAAAATGAACCTGTCGGCATAATCAACAGTCCGTTAGGTATTTCAGGGCAGAGTGATTTGGCTTTGTACAGTGCAAAAGGATTGAAAGAAGAGAAGAGGATCCGATCCAGTTGACCGAATTGTCTAACCAAACTGATCACCCTGGCAACCAGATCATCCTGCGGGGACGCATAATTAGTCAGTTCTATGTTAATGAATAATGTTTTGCTTACGGTTTCTAATACTTCCCGCAATGTCGGGATTCGAGTATTACTGAATTCTTCGGAAAACTTGGAACCAGCGTCCAACTTCTTGAGTTGATTGATTGTGAAGGATCGAAGATCACCTTGGCCGTTTGTGGTGCGGTCCACACTTTGATCGTGCAAGACTACTACTTCACCATCCCCGGTTAATTTGACATCCAATTCGATCCCATGTGCTCCTTGTTCTCCTGCCAGAATAAAAGCAGGAAGCGTATTCTCGGGAGAATACGCGCTTGCTCCCCGATGTGCAATAATCATCGGGGTAGGGAAGTGATCGATTGTCATTTTACAACTCTACGAAATATGAGCCTGCAGCCCGATCCAATAATTCATTTGTCATACTGGGTTCCAACCTCATATACCTGGCGATGTCGATGATCTGATCGCATAGGTCTCGCGGATGAGACGCCCGTACTTTGCGGTCCTTCTTGATGTACCATTCCTGCAACAGGTGGGCAAGACCTTGATCGCTGTAGGCAACACCCTTATCCGCTGCAACACGTTTGAATATCTCACGGTATTCTTCGTATGATGGATCGCCAATTTCGATCTTATGGCGTAAACGGCGAAGGAAAGCTTCATCAACCAAGTCTTTCGGTGGAAGGTTCGTGGAGAAGACCACCAAGACATCGAATGGGATCTCTATCTTGCGTCCTGTATGTAGGGTCAGATAATCGATACGGTTTTCAAGAGGAACAATCCAGCGGTTCAACAGATCGCGCGGACGGATTTGCTGGCGTCCAAAGTCGTCAATCAGAAAGATACCGCCATTGGCTTTCAGGTGGAATGGTGCCTCGTAAAACTTGTGGACATCATCATATACCAGGTCCAACCCAGCCATACTGAGCTCACCACCGACAACGATGAATGGACGGCGGATCTTCATCCAGCGGGGATCGCGGCGCTGTCCGCGCAATGATCCGGTAGCCTGGATATTCGCATCTTCATCGGGTGCCATCTGATGGTTTACGTTATCGTAAAGCTTGACTACCTGGCCATCAATATATAGTGAAAATGGGATATACAAGGTTTGCGAAAGGATCTGATTACCGATAGCACGGGCGATACTGGTTTTTCCATTCCCTGGAGGACCATACAGGAATAATGAAGTTCCGGAATTAACAGCAGGTCCAATACGGGAGAAAGTTTTTTCACCAAGAACCAATGTGGAAAGGATCTGGCGCATCATCTTATCGGTCACCATGGTACGGCCGCGGCTTTGTTTCTTTTGCGATTCGTTATAAACAGTCAAAGGAACTGGGGCTGGACCGGCGTACTGGCTGCGTTCCAGAGCTTCACGAGCTCTGGCGATGCCTGCGCCAGTTATCGCCCATTGATAGGCACCTTCACCCAAACCCACCTGAGAAGATTTGACCTCAACCAGTTTTTCCCTTTTTAATACTTCCAATAGCAGATCGACAACACCTACATACGGCAGGGCGATCTCTTCAGACAGCTTGAAACCGGTCATATATCCCTGAAAATAGAAGACCTTTAAAATAAGGTCTTGTACCCACAGGGGAGATAATCCTGTGTCTTCAATCCGTGTGATAGCGGGTGGAACAAAGGGGAGATTAGTGGGTGTTCCGGAAGCTCCGGTCTCGGGTGCGGTTTTAATGGTGAATGAGTTCATGCAACAATCCTCCAGCAATTAATTGCTGTGACAACCTAGGTGTATTTACCCCTCATGATTATAGCATGGAGAAATTCAAAGCAATTCGTTTCTTGCCCAATCTGACAGTGCAATTTATAATGACTTTATGAATTTAACTGTTATCCTACCCGCTTATAACGAAATTCAAACCATTGAAGAAATTCTCCGCAGAGTAAAGGCGGTGAATTTGGCGAATGAGATCGTTGTTGTGGATGATGGGTCCACTGACGGCACTAGAGAATATCTATCCAGTGTGAAGGATCCACTGATCCGCGTGATCCTGCATGAGAAAAATCAGGGAAAAGGGGCAGCAGTCCGAACAGGAATCAAGGCTGCTACAGGAGATGTTGTACTGATCCAGGATGCTGATCTGGAATACGATCCGCGTGAGTATCCCCATCTTCTCCGCCCAATTGAAGAGGGAATCGCAGATGTTGTTTACGGTTCCCGGTTTTTGGGAGGTGCCAGACGCCCCATCTTATATTGGAATATGGTCGCAAATAAACTATTGACCTTCATGACCAATATTCTTTACAACAATATTCTCAGCGATATGGAAACAGGATATAAAGTTTTCAAACGCGACCTGATAAAGGATATTCCCCTTCATGCGAGGAGATTCGACTTCGAGCCGGAATTTACTGCCAAGGTCTTAAAACGAAAATATCGGATCTATGAAGTACCCATTGACTTTAATCCGCGAGATTATTCGCAAGGGAAAAAGATCCATATGGGTGACGCTTTTGAAGCGGTTTGGACATTGCTGAAATATCGATTTGTGGATTAAAAAAAATAAATATGCGCCGAAAGGCGCATTTTTATTGGATCAGGTGAATATCTTTAATATTCAATTGTGGATTACTTCGTCCGTTGAAATTATTTAGCTCGTATGTGTAAAGGATATCGACCTTATTAAAGTTCTCGACAGCAAGATATCCAAACCCGAAAGCGATACAATCATAGGTCTGCCATCCATCAGTTACAATCAATTTCAGGTGCCGATTATCACTCCCAATCGACCTCTTCTGGGTGACGGTTATACCTTTACTGCACAAGACCACTTCGGGGTTTCCATATCCTACTGGCTGTAATTGATCGAGGAATGTAAACATCTCCCGCGGGTTAATCTGGTTAAAATCCACAACTGCGTCGGCAGTCATCACTGGGGTAAGGTCTTTATTGCTAAGTTCGCGTTCAGCAATTTGTTTGAGGCGAGTTAAGAGCGACTCCAAATTGTCATTGGATACTGTAAATCCAGCTGCTGCGGCATGTCCACCATGCCTGATCAACAAATCCTTGCATTCATCCAAAGCCCTGGTGATGTGAAAATCTGCAATGCTACGGCATGAACAACGGGTGTTTTCTTCATTTCTGACGCCCACTATCGCCGGTCGATGATATTGCTCCACCAACCGGGACGCAGCCAGTCCGACGATGCCTTCATTAAAATCTGGATCGATAACGATCAGAATGAATTCATCAGGCGTGGATTCGATTGTGGCAATTGCCTTCTCCTGGGTGGAACGGGTCTGTTCCTGTCGCTGTGTATTTTGTTTATTCAACTCATTGGCTAACCGTTTTGACTCATCCTGATCCCTGGATACAAGTAATCCGTAGGAATTAACCGCGGATTCAAGTCTACCGGCGGCGTTCAATCTCGGACCAAGTTTGAAGCCAATATCAGACGCAGAGATGGTTGATGGGTTAATACCCGCTACAGAACTGAGATCAAAAATCCCACATCGTTTACCTGCCCGCAATTGTTCCAATCCAAGTTTTACGAGAATCCGGTTTTCCCCCAACAATGGAGCCATATCCGCGACGGTTCCCAAAGCAACCAGATCCAACCATCGTTCGACTATATTCTCTGGTGCTCCAAGACTTGAGAACAATCCTTGAGCCAGTTTATAAGCGACACCCACACCCGCAAGTTCTTTGAATGGATATTCATCATTTGGCTGTTTGGGATTGATTACAGCTAACGCTTCGGGAAGAATATCCAATGGTTGGTGGTGATCTGTGATGATCAGGTCTAAGCCGATCTGCTTACAAAATAATGCTTCATCTATGGAACGGATGCCGCAATCCACTGAAATAACCAGTTTCACTCCTGAAGTATGGATATCTTCGAGCGCTTTCTTGTTAAGGCCATATCCTTCTTCAAAGCGGTCTGGAATTTTCATGGTGACGATGCCACCCTGACCCTGAATGGCTTCAACCAGAAGAGCGGTGGCAGTCACCCCATCCACATCATAATCACCAAAAATCGTAATCGGTTCATCTTTTTGGATGGCAGCAATTATACGATTGACAGCAGACATCATTCCTGTAAGCTGGAAAGGATTGTGAGTGGTTTTCAGATCAGGATAAAGAAAACTCATCGCGGTATCATCTGTTGCGATTCCGCGGTTATATAAGATCTGTTGAAATAAAGGAGAAAATTTACCCAGAAAACCGGTCTGTACTGGAGACGTTGAAGCAGGTATTACCCATCGTTTCATAAAGTTTTGTGGTGTTCGGGTCATGGGTTATTCGAATAAATTCTTGGCAATCTAGCGGATAGTCCACAGATCACTTCGTAATTAAAAGTTCCCCAACGGATTCCAATCTCTTCAGCAGTTATGACTTCATCACCTTGCCTTCCCAACAAAACAACCTCATCACCAATTTCTGCGTCAGGGATTCCATCAAGCTGCAACATGCATTGATCCATGCAAACCCGTCCAACTACAGGGACACGATTTCCATGAACCAGAGCGATATTCCCAGGGGCACGCCGGAAACCATCTGCGTAACCAATGGCTATCGATCCGATCTTTTCCGCCTTTTGTGTATGGTAAATATGTCCGTAAGATATGCCATGACCTGCCGGGAAGGTGCGGACTGACGTTAACCTTGTTTTCCAAGTCAACGCGGGTCGAATGGAGGGTGGTACTTCGGTTTCAGGAGATGGTTGATAACCGTACAGAGCGATCCCGGGACGAACCAGATCATATCTGGAATGAGGGTAATTGAGTATTGCTGCCGAATTAGCTGAATGGATGTATCTGGGGGCAATTCCATTCTTCTTTAATTGATTAATCAAGGTATCAAATAAAACCAATTGTTGGGCTGTTGTTGGAGCCAGAGGTTCATCAGCCCGTGCAAAATGGGTGAAGATCCCTTCTATATTCAGCTGGGGCATGAGTGAAAGTTTTGTGATGAATTCCAGGGCAGTTTCCGGAGGAATTCCCAATCTGCCCATACCTGTATCCACTTTGATATGAAGCCGTAAGCCGCCTCCAAACTTCTCGGCCTGTTCAGCATATGCTTCACCTATCTGCTGATCATAGATTGTCAGGCAGATATTGTTGTTCACTGCTTCGGCAATCCGGTCCGGAGATGTGTATCCCAAAACCAGAATATGACTGTGAATACCAGCCCTGCGAAGAGCAATCGCCTCCTCCAACCTAGCAACTCCACACCAGGTAGCACCCGCTTCCACTGAAGCAACCGCTATTTCAGAGGCTCCATGTCCGTACCCGTTGGCTTTTACAATTGCCATTACTTCTGCACCACTAATACGGATCAACTCTTTGACGTTAGTCTTGATTTGCTCAATGTCGATCTCGAGCCATGCGCTGTATCCATTGGAATTCATTGCGGTAGTATATACCGCCTTAGATGAGATGGCAAGATAAAACCAAAGGAGTGGATCGCTATCCACTCCTTTGAAGACTGATCATTCCATTTTCAATACCTGGGGCATCATCAAGAAGTTTTAGTCATCATCCTGGTTTGGGAGTTTTTTGTTTATCAGAACCGGAATGGGAACCAGAACCACTGCCATCCGGAGATGATCCAGATCCCGAGTTGGATCCACTACTATCATCACTTCCGCTTCCGGAATCATCAGAGCTTGAGCCGCTGCCAGAGTTATTCTTATCATCAATCTTCGGCTCATCGGTTCCCTCTATTTCAGGTTGATCATCTTTACCCGAATTCGATCCATCGTGATCAAATTTGTTTTGATCTTCATATTCCTGTTCTTCAACTTCGATCTCTGCTTCATACTTACCGTTCTTGATACGGATTCTGAACTCATTGAGGTCTGTACTGTTGTTACTTATCGTGTCAATCCGTGCCTGGATATTGTCCAGGATCTTTTGAATTTCCATCCTGGTCTCCTGGTCGGTTTGGAGAGTTTCCATTCTTTTCAACTGGTTTTTGAGTTCAATCTGTAGTCTTTCCAAATCTCGCAGCATTTCTGCATCAGTTAATTCGGATGAATTCAAGACTGCTTCATCGATGTGAGCCATCAAACGCTTGCTGGTGATCTCGGGTAATGTTTTCCGTGCCTCAGTCGAATATACGATCTCATTAACCCGGCGCTGGGTAAGTTGTAGGCAATAGTTGAATACTGCCGCAGGTCCAGGTTTCAGGTGGTATGCAAAATCTTCTGTTTTCAGTTTGACTGAATATAAAGCATCTTGAGGTTGTGCGCTTTGCGCTGCGACAACCGATACTCCCGTACCGCCGAATAATAAGGCAAGTACAATTAAAAGCGTTGGGAGTGCTCCAAGTTTCCGGGTCACCGGGGTAGCAAATATACCAGCGAAAATGGATCGTTTAGCTGATCTCGCAGGTAACGATTTTCGGATTTCGGCTGCTTTGGCGAGATATGCAGCTTTTCCTTTGCTCACATTCTCGGCGCTCCTTACTGGAGTATCCCGTAACGAATTTACTTTATCAATTGCTTTCTCTTCATCTTCCGAATAATTGTTCATAATGATCTACCGATCTCTTGAGTCAATAATTTCTGTAAACTGGTCAGCCCACGATGCTGTAACGCTTTAATAGCTCCAGATGTCTTGTTCATAGTTATTGCAACTTCTTCAATATCCCAACCTTCCAAATACCTGAGAGTAATGACCTGTTGCTGTTCCACAGGAAGGAGGAATACTGCTTGACGTATTTCTTTAGCTGCCATATTTCTTTGTGCATCCTCTTCGGGTCTTTCACTGGATGGTAATTTCTCATCCAGTTCTACCGAGTGTTGATCACCTTTTCGCCTGTAATGATCTGTGACCCAATTGTGGGCGATACGAAATAGATAAGCTTGAAGATATGATTCTGGTCCACCACCTGAGCGGAGTGCAGTAAGAAAGCGGTCAAATGTATCGGCCACACAATCTTCAGCTGACTGTTCGTTGCCCAGAAGGCGGAACGCATACCGATAAATTGCTGCGTTGTATTGATCATAAATGGCTGCCAGTGCATCCTCTTCAAATTCTTTCGCATTCTGGATCAGCTCTATCTCTGTGCGTAGATTCATGTCCTCACCTAGTTTGACGCATATCTGCGATATTAGATACGAATTATCCTATAATATTCAGTTATTCGCCAATCAATATCCTGATTTTACTCAAATACAATTGAATTGTATGTGTCATTGTTTATCTATATGGGCAATTAAGATTGTAACCAAACTCGTCAAGATTAAAACCAGATTAATATTGTAATAAATGGGTATTCCAATATAATTGGTACATAGTTATTTGCCAAATTGGTTAAATTTGGCTTATTTTGCTATTAATTAAATATCCGAATTAGGAGATCCATTGTGAATAGATATTATTCATCAAATCTGAGCTCGAAAAGCAGGTCAATGTTATTCGCGGTGGTTCTCATATTCGGGATGTTATTTACTTTGGTGAATCCTGGAAGTGTTGTTACGGCATCAAATTACTCTGCTCCAAACCTGGCAATCACAGGTAATGATGCTGACGTGACCCTTGGTGTGCCTACAGAAGTATCTTTAGGCGATCAGTTCGACTTTACGGTTACTTTTGATAATACCAGTCCTGATTCTACTGGATACGGACCTTATATTGATTTATATATTCCATTAAGTGGTGCAGATGGGAATGTGGGAGGTTTGAATGATGGTCTCTCCTATGTTCAGGCTTCATACATCACCGCTAACCTTGCACCCATCAGTGTTCAATCATGCCTGGAAGGGGCTGTAGTAACACACCCACTCACAAACTTGTCTGTTACTTGTCCGACTGAAAGCACATTGTTCAATCCGTTTACCTGGCAGTTGGTGGTTCTCCAACTGCCTTTTGGTTCATTTACCCCAACCCAAACCCCGGCGGTAGTTACTGTAACCGTAGATATGCAGGATACTGCAGATGAAGATAAACCTCTACCGATCATTGCCAAAGCAGGATACATGTATGGTAATACCGCTACGGGTCAAAATGGTCCCTTGGTCAACACTACAGGCGATTCGGCAACCGTTGATCCATACATATTAAGGGTTTCAAAAACTTACTCTGGACCCGAATCTGAAACAGCAACTGGTCCTAACTACTTGCGAGAATATACTGTGACCGCAGATATTGCAAATGGACAGACAATCACTTCATTTATCATGTCTGATTTCATACCTGCGAATATGCAGTTTACGAGAGTAGTTTCGAGTGGTGGGGCAACCTGTACCACAATACCAGTAACCATTAACCACCCCTGGCGGAACGATAAACTGTAATTATGGATCTGTTACTGGAGGTACAACGACAGCTGATAGATCATTCACCTTTGAGTACTACATACCACTTTTGGATAGTTCTTCGGCAAGGGTTCTTAATCCATCCACTGGAAACGATGTAGATTCCTGTAACCATGCTGTTGGTGGCGGAACCTGGGATACCGTGGATTCAAGGGATGCAAATACAGCAGTCAGTCATCCCCTTGGTGCCACCAGTGGATGTGCTCAAACCGAACACACACTCCAGGATAAATCCATTGCTGTTCAAAAGGGGGTATCTAATATCACCAAAGGTGGTGGAGCGATCGGTACGAATAATAATCCAGGAGATATTCTGGAATATACCCTGGATATTCAGGTATCGGACTTTTTTGCATTTGATACCACAACCGTGACCGATATAATTTCAGATGGTCAGCATTTTGATGCCAGTTTTACTCCAACTTTATTGGTGAATGGAAATAGTTTTGATTTGGCTGAGCTAGCCTTCTCAGATTCGAATTACACCGTACTTCAGGATTTTACCGGTGCCACCGCGGCACCTCCCGTTTTGCTTGTCGATCCTGCTCCATATACCGGGCTTTCCACCATTTCCTTTAATGTATCTCAAGAAATGATCACTCGTGGTCAGGCAGGCGGTAAATTGATCGGTGGTTGTCTCCCGGTTGCTGGAATGGACCCTGATGGAGCTCCTCCGAGCTGCTCCGCTTACAATGACGGAGCTACCACTTTCCAGATTAAGTTCAGAACCCAAATTCTCGAGAACTTTACGGACGATTATCCAACAGGTGATCAATCTGTGGATCAAGGGGATATCCTTACTGATTCTGTGACAGTTCAAGGAAGCATATTAAGCGAGAACGATGCTTCCACCCCAACAGGGGACACTGAAGCTGATGGAAGCGCAGCCACAATCAATATTGGTTACGGTGTGCTCACAAAGTCCATTTATGCTACGGATGGAGTTGTGTGTTCCGGTCCATGTACCAATGTTGTTGTATCTCCAAACCATACTGTCACATATCGCATCACCTACACCTTGCCAAACTCAGATTTTGAGGACCTCATCTTTACAGATTTCCTTCCAAGACCTTTATTGGATGTAACAGATCCTGACGGAGATGGAACCCCGAACGGATGGACTTTTGACGATGTAATCAGCGCGGATGCACCTGCGAGCGGTCATGTCAAATTTGGTCCAAGCGAAACTTTCCGACCCATTGGCGGTGAAGGGTCTGTTTGTCCTGCGCTTGGAGATGGAACACCCTGTATATCTACGAATGGCGGGAGTGGTAACAACTCTCTGATCATCAGTTATGGAGATTTTGATATTGTTGGTGGAGGGTTATCTCAAATAGATCTGTTATTTACAGTCACAGTCAATAACCAACCATTTGCGGATGGTTTATTCCATACCAATCAAGTCAATGTTATGGAAGGCTCCACGAACGGCGGTGATAATGATGCCAATTCGATCGTTCAAATCCGGATCACTGAACCGGCACTGGCAATCAGAAAAGGAATTGTTAGAACCAATGCTGTTGCACCTGAATTCACCCCATCTACTGGAATCGTCCCGGCAGGAGTAATTGTATCTGCTCCGGGAAGCAGTTGCCCGCGATTAACCGGATCGAATGTAACCTCAATTAACTACTTGAACACGATGGATAGCAATATTACCGATGGCGTAGACGCAGGTGATCTCGTTACATTTGCGATTACGCTTGAAAACTCGGGACATTTACCCAGCTTTGATGTGAGAATTCGAGATGATCTCCCTGCGGGTCTTGTGGTGCCTGGTACCGGGCTAAACCTTTGTGTTCAAAACGGGGCAGGGACTGCAATTGCCTATACAGATTCAGGTTTATTTACCGGCGGGATCGAACTGACTGATTCCGGATCTGCGGGTTCCATTGGTCCCGGATTATCATCGACAGATACTGTGATTGCTGATGGAACGAATATTGCCATCATTACCTTTGACCTGGCAATTGCCGACACGGTAACCCCGCCAGTGAGAATTACCAATACTGCCACATTGTTTAATTACTCAAACAGTGAAGGCGGTCCAGACTTCACACCGTCTGATCTGACGAATACGGCTGATATTTATACAACCGAAGTGATAGTTGATAAAACATTGGTCGGAACCGAACTGAACTCGACCTACAATACTGATCCACAGGCAGTGATTGGCGAACTGGTTGACTATCAGGTAGTCGTCACCATCCCAGAAGGAGAACTTCCAAATCTGAATGTTCAGGATGTGCTGGACACGGGATCTGGCTTTTGTGAGATGTACCAGTATTTCGGCAAGCACTGGACTACTGACAAATCTAAATCCTGAAGACGATTGAACGATTTCACCATGGCATGTCCTACAGTTCCTGAAAGTCCAGCTGTTAACCCCAGCAGTTACCAATTTTGCAAGAACGATCACGTTTGACTTTGGGGACGTACGAAACTTGAATAGAGTTAATACAGTCGCTGAGACACTAACAATTAATTATCAAGCGGTAGTCTTAAATACTTTAGCCAATCAAGCTAACCAATTACGGAATAATCGAGCAACAGTGCGAAGCGGAGCTACAGTACTCGTAACTGATGCGGCGCCCAATATCACCATTATCGAACCCACACCAGCCGTAGCGAAGTCTGCGACCATTGGCGGAGATGGGATTGGTTTACCAGGTGAGCTGGTGGAATATACAATTCAGATCACAAACCCGGTGGGGCAGGTGAGACCGATGCATACGATTTGACCCTCACCGATGTATTGCCGCAGGTAAGTGCTATGAACCCGATCTGTGATCGCTTGTAGCAATCGCAACTATTTTCTCATCCAATTTGCCAGCTGGTACATTAGCGTTACAAGTCAAATTATCGGGAATCCGGCAACGGTTATACTCTTTCAACTGTTCCTGGAAATGAATTTGATCTAGCGGTTAACCAGACCTATACGGTCGTTATCCGCGGCACCTTATTATCCGTAAATCCTCCGGCGGTATCAGCTAATCAACTCATCAGTAATACGGCGGATCTGGATTGGACCAGTCTTCCTGGAACGTCTTACCCCGCGATCCATTTATGAACCAGCGTCCCTGGAACGAACTGGTGTTGATGGTCCTGGAAGTACTCTCAATAATTACACCACCCTGGCGAATGGGGATTTCAGCATTGAAGACATTGTTGCAACAAAATACTTGATCGATGCCCCTGCTGGAAACGTGATCAATGGTCAAGGAGTTCGGGTTGGAGATGTCATATATTACCGGACAACCCTTACGGTACCGAGAGATACTTTCCTAACCGGTCTAACCTTCCGCGATCAAATGGACAGCGGTTTGGCGTACAAAGGGTGTCAATCCATCAGCGTGGACAATAATAATGTGTTATTGGTCACATCAGTTCCCAACGGATTCTCGTGCTCAAATGGCACGATTGCTCTGACAAACAGCGGACAGACCCTGGATCTATCTTTTGGAACTGTCCAGAATACCGACCTGGTTACATTCCATACCATCACAATAGAATATTCAGCAGTAGTATTGAACACCGCTGCGGTCAATAGAAGCGGATTATTGAATAACCTGATCTCCGCTACATTCACAGTGAACGGAGGATCTCATACCAGAAATGCAAGCGCGCCTAATGTAACTGTTCAAGAACCGACTGTCTTAGTTAATAAAACGGTTAATCCAATCACTGGTGATGCCAATGACACAGTGAACTTTACGATCACGATAACTGCATCCAGCGGCACAGATTTTTCTCATGCATATAATGTGGTATTTTCTGATGATATACCCGCTGGTTACACCTATGTACCCGGAAGCCTTTTACAAAGCGGTACCGCGCCAACAAGCGGACCAACCTTAGTTGGTACTACCATCAGCGCCACCTGGGATGATCTCGCGCCAGGTGCAAGCACAACCTTTACCTACAGCGCGACACTTGATTCAACAGTGGTACCCGATCAGGTGATCACAAATACGGCTGGAGTGACCTATACCAGTTTGCCAGGAAGTACCGGTTCTCCCATTTCTGGTTATAACACCAATGCCTGCGAACGCACCGGTGATCCAACATTGATGTGTTCCACATCCGGCACTTATCCACAAAATGATTATATTCATAGCGATCCTGCGACCGTGACTGTTGTTCCAGCAGCCATGGGTAAAACCATCACTTCGACTTCTGCGACATTCACTACAGGCAACGATTTGACGATTGGCGAAGAAGCTACATTCCTGTTAACAGTGACATTACCTGAAGGTGAAACCCCAACTCTCGTGGTAACGGACCTAATTCCGACAGGAATGGCTTATGTAGCCAATTCATATAGTCTGGATCATTCCAATCTCGCTCAACCGGGTGGAGCAACTTTCCCAACTCCTTCCATCAGTCCTGATCCGACAACTAACGGGACGGATGGTCAAGATCTCGTGATAACTTTCTCAAATCCAATTGAAGTACTGGATGATAACGATCCGGATAATAACAGCTTTACCATTGGATTAAGGACAGTATTGTTAAATGTCATCGGGAATCAAAACATTCGGTACCAAATACCAGAGATAACCAGGCAAGCGTGCGAATTGGAGCAGGTCCAATCAGGTTATCCCCGATAGTTACCATGACCATTGTTGAACCCATTCTGGATATTACAAAAACAGTGGATGATGACACCGTAGCTTATGGACAAACCATTACATATTCAGTCAATCTGGCACATACAGCTGCCAGCACAGCAGACGCGCAAGACCTGACGATCACTGACACTGTACCGACTTACCTGACCTATGTTCCGGGAAGTATCACTGCTGCCTCCTGGTTGGCTCGCAGATGACTCAGCTGCACCTCTGTTAAGTTGGACCTGTCTCTCAACATTTATTACACCATGTTCATTCCTTGATAACAACACACCCATCAGTATGACTTTCCAGGCAACCTTGACAAGTCCATCCTCCCCACCAGCACCTGGAGCTGTGATCACGAATAACGATGATGTGGTCTGGTCGTCGTTACCAGGAAGCCCCACCCAGGAAAGGTTCTGGAATGGTACCGGTATTGAATAATTACCGGGATACAGGACTTCGGAATATTACTGTCACTTACCCAGATCTATCTGTTACCAAAACAGATGGTGTAGCCACCTATGTTCCCGGATCCAGCGTGACTTATACGATCGTATTCCGAAATGTAGGCAACCTCGCAGATGGTGCTGCGGTTATTACTGATGCAAAACCAGCAGAAGTGACCAACTGGACCTGGACTTGTGGAGCGATCACCGGTGGAGCTACCGGGTGTAATGGCGCTGCATCGAGCGCCAATGATTTCAGCGACACAGTCAATCTGCCGGCAGCTTCATCCATTACTTACTCTGTGACAGCCAATCTGGCCTCCTCTGCGACTACAAATCTGGTCAATACTGCAACCGTAGCCTTATCAGGGGGACAGATCGATCCAACACCTTCAAATAACACAGCAACTGATACAGATACTCCGGATCCGCGCGCTGACCTTCTGGTAACAAAAACGGATGGCGTGCTTGTCTATGTACCCGGTGCGAATCTAACCTATACGATCGTTGTAAGCAATGCGGGACCAAGTGACGCACCTGCTTCAACCGTAACCGATAATAAGCCTGCCCAAATCACCTCCTGGACCTGGACCTGTGGAACCATCACCGGTGGCGCTTCCGGATGTTCCGATGCAGCTGCAAGTTCAAATGACTTCAGCGACACAGTAGATCTGCCAGCCGGATCCAGCATCACTTACACAGTGACTGCCAGCATTGCATCGAATGCAACTGGAGACCTGGTTAACACAGTCACGGTTGCTCCTCCCGCTGGAGTAACTGACCCCACGCCTGGAAACAATACTGACACGGATACCGACACAACAAATCCACAGGCAGACCTGCAAATCACTAAAGACGATGGTGTAACCCAATATGTACCTGGCGAAAGTGTGACCTACACCATAGTTGTCACAAATGTGGGTCCCAGTGATGCAATGGCATCTGTGGTGACAGATACACGACCCACGCAGATACTGACCTGGAGTTGGACTTGTGGAACAGTCACTGGAGGGGCATCCGGATGTTCCGATGCCGCAGACAGCGCGAATGACTTTAGTGACACAGTCGATCTTCCAGCCGGCTCCAGTATCACTTACACTGTGGCTGCCAGTATTGCATCGAGTGCAACTGGAGACCTGGTTAACACAGTCACGGTTACTCCTCCCGCTGGAGTTACTGATCCAACGCCTGAAAACAATACTGCCACGGATACAGACACAACAAATCCACAGGCAGACCTGCAAATCACAAAAGACGATGGTGTAACGCAGTATGTACCAGGTGACAAGTGTGACCTATACGATCGTTGTCACGAATGTAGGTCCCAGCGATGCACCGGCATCTGTCGTGGCAGATGTGCGACCCATACAGATCTCAGCCTGGAGTTGGGTATGCAGCGGAAGTACCGGTGGAGCGAGTGGATGTACACCAGCGGCAAGTAGTTCGAATGATTTCACAGATACGGTTGATCTTCCAGCTGGGTCCAGTATCACCTACACTGTGACCGCCAATATTTTATCGAGTGCAACCGGAGACCTGGTAAACACAGTCACGGTTACTCCTCCCGCTGGAGTTACTGACCCAACGCCTGAAAACAATACTGACTCGGATACCGATACACCAAATCCGGAAGTCGATTTGACTATCACGAAGACAGATGGCGTGGATGAATATGTTCCTGGCGAAAGTGTGACCTACACCATTGTGGTCAGCAATACCGGACCGAGTGATGCACTTGCTTCGCTAGTAGAAGATACTACGACCCGCGCAAATCTCGACCTGGAGTTGGACCTGTGGAACCATCACAGGAGGAGCATCGGGATGTACTGATGCAGCAGACAGTGCAAATAACTTTAGCGACACAGTCGATATGCCGGCAGGGTCCAGCATCACTTACACAGTGGCAGCCAATATTTCATCGAGCGCAACTGGAGACATGGTAAACACAGTAACTGTTTCACCTCCAACCGGAGTAAGCGAAACTGATGATACCAATAACTCAGCCACAGATACGGATACTCAGGGTTCCCAGGCTGATTTAAGCGTCACTAAAACTGATGGTGTATCCATCTATACTGGTGGAACGACATTGACCTACACGATTGTAGTGACGAATACTGGACCTAGCGATGCACCAGCCTCCCAGGTGTCCGATGTAAAGCCTGCTCAGATCGATAGTTGGGATTGGGTGTGTACGGCTTCTTCAGGCGGCGCATCCGGCTGCACGGGCGCATTAAAATCTAACCGGGGATTTCGGCGATGTGATCGATCTCCCAGCAGGTTCTTCAATAACCTACACAGTAACTTCCAGAGTTGCAACGGACGCCAATACAACATTGACGAATACTGTAGTTGTGACTCCACCGGTTACAGTTTCCGATCCCACTCCGGACAACAATGAAGATACTGACGTTGACGAACCGGGAACGGGCGCAAAACAATTGACCGGTACAAACCAGACGTTTACTTTTGATCCAAATGTTGCCGTGGGAGAAATTCTGACATACCAGGTGACTTTTGACGTAGCTGCAGCAATTGATGGTGATCCAATACTAATCAATGGATTAACCCTTGTAGATACCCTTGATCGTGGATTGGCATTCGTCGATTGTATAGGTATTACCACCAGCACTAACTCGACTGGAGGCGATCTACATCCGGTAAATGGAAGTTTCCAAGCAATTTGTGCCAATCCTAGTGTCGAGACAGAGCCAACAGGCAGCCTAAACCCAGCTGACCCTGGTCGAAAGGTAACCTGGGATTTCGGATCAATCGAAAACACCGGAGAAGCCAGTGAGACATTAACAGTTGAATATCGGGTTGTTGTTCTTGATGCCCAGGAAGTGGTCCGCGGTGTAAGTTTAAATAACTCCGCCGAATGGGCATGGGAAGGTGGTGATATTCAGGCAGTAGCTGAAGAAGTAACTGTAGTTGAACCTACCTTAACTGTTGCCAAGTCAGCAGATGCCAGTGTTTTGATTTCCGGATCGATTGTCACCTATAGCCTTGCCATCGGGTACGCACCGGTGAGTAACACGAATGCATACGATGTTGTTCTACAGGATGTAATTCCAGCAGGATTGACTTATGTTCCAGGGTCGCTGGTCATCTTTAGCGGATATTCTGATGCCGGTACACAAATCATAAATTCCGGTGCTCCAACCATGATTGTGCGGTGGCCAGATTTCCCGGCAGGGTCCCAAGCAGTAGTTCAGTACCAGGTGACTGTGGGCACGATAGGTCGAGGTGTGAACATCACGAATACTGCTAATGTCTCCTGGACAAGCCTTCCAGGCGATTACGGCGATCCTCAGTCAGGGCACAATCCCTTATCAATCGAAAGATACTATGATCCAAATTCTTCAGTGGATGTCTATGGTGTGTCAGCAAGTCTATCCATACCTACACCACCTGTCCCAGAAACTGGCTATGCTCCGGGTATGATCACCCCAATAGCAGAACAGACCATTGAGAAATCTTATACAACACTTAGTGACATGCGACTGGAAATACCCGCTCTAAATCTTAACATGCCCATTGCTGGCATACCATTTGATGGAACCAACTGGGATTTGTCCTGGTTGAATGGTCAGGCGGGGTACCTGGAAGGGACAGCGTTCCCGACGCATGCTGGTAATAGTGTCATCACTGCGCATGTCTATTTGCCCAATGGTCGTCCAGGTCCGTTCATCGATTTGAACAAACTCAGATTTGGCGATCAGATCATCATCCATGCTTTTGGGCAAAAATATACTTATGAAGTCCGTTCCTGGAGTGAAGTTACTCCTGATGACAGCAGCATATTCCGCCATGAAAAATATCCCGTGATTACACTAGTGACCTGTCAGGATTATGATGTTCTGATGAACTCATATTCAACGAGATACATTGTTCGTGCAGTTCAGGTGAAGGTGGAATAACAAATTTAAGTAATAGATCAAAAAAGTCCCGGATTTACCGGGACTTTTTAATCATTTTATCCGCCGATTTCACTCATCGTCCGGTTCAGAGGAATGACTCCATCTGCCAATCCGTGACCCCATGGTTTGTTCCAAATTCCTTCAACGATCAGTTGACGCAATTCTTCATCGTCAGCCCCACCGCGGAGTGGTGTCAAAACATCCACCTCATCTTCGCGAAGCAGGCATAGACGCAACTTTCCATCCGAGGTTAATCTGGCACGGGAACAAAAAGCACAGAATGGTTTGGTTACCGAGGATATAAATCCCAGATCGCCCGGAGCATTGGGGATTTTGTAAATAATTGCTTCCCCATCCAACTTGCCATCGTTGCCTCGTTCGAGCTTGCCAAATTCACTTTCGATGTGATCGATCATTTGATCGGTGGTAACGACCTGATGGGTCTGCAAATCGGTTGTACCTCCGAACGGCATCATTTCAATAAAGCGTACCTGCCAATTACGGGTGAGTGTCAAAGCTGCCAGATCGATGACCTGATCATCGTTATACCCACGAACGACCACCGCATTCAATTTTATAGGAAGCAAGCCAACAAACTCAGCGGTGAGAATCCCATTCCAAACCTGTTCGAATGAATTCCTGCGTGTGATCCGTCTAAACTCTTCCGGATCAGTAGAATCCAGACTGACATTGACCCTTTCGAGACCAGCGTCCTTCAAAGGTTGTGCTAGTTTTGAAAGTAATACACCATTGGTTGTCATTGAAATAGAGCGAATGCCAGGAATATCGTTCATACCTTTGACGATTTCCACAATCTGAGGATGGACAGTAGGTTCACCGCCAGTTAATCGGATCTTATCAACCCCTAAATTTGCAAAGATCCTGGTGAGGCGCATCATTTCTTCATAGGACATCATTTCTTCTCGTGGACGAAAGACCATATTCTCAGGCATGCAATATACACACCTCAGATTACAGTGATCTGTGATACTTACGCGAAGATAATGAATGTTTCTGGCAAATCTATCAAGGGACATAATTAGACTATTTTTATCCGATTATAACGCGGAATTATTCTTATTCAAGTTGCTCAATTGTACACGAGAAAACTGAACAAGCGAAGTGCCGAAAATCAGATTAAATCAAGGCGTTAAACGCCGAAAATCTTAAGTGTTAACAGCTCTGACCATAATCCGCTTTGTCAATTGAATTCATCCCGTATTTTCTGATATGCTATAATCCAGAAACCAGAAAAGGTCCAGGATAACCATCTATGAACATACTGATAACAGGCGCGGCTGGATTTTTAGGTTCTGCCTTGGCAAATAAGTTGGTCCAGGAAGGTCACCAGGTACGTGGATATGATGACTGTTCTGCAGGCGATCCCAGCATTCTACGTCCTGAAGTGTTCTTCACACGTGGAGATGTGAACGACCGGCCTAAATTGTGGACTGTGTTACAAGAAGTGGATGTGGTCTATCATCTGGCAGCCCGAGTATCTGTGCCAGAATCCATTCTCTATCCCCGCGAGTACAATATCGTCAATGTTGGCGGAACGGTAAGTCTGATGGAAGCGATCCGTGATGTTGGAAACAAACGGATTATTTTCATATCATCAGGAACTGTATATGGGGAACAAAAAGGCCAATTTTTCAAAGAGGATGCAGAAACCAAACCTCATTCACCGTATGCTGTTTCCAAACTGGCCGCAGAAAACTACGTTCGTACCATTGGCAATGCGGCAAAAATCGAGACAGTCATTCTACGGGTATTTAACGCTTATGGACCCGGGCAGGCAATTCCCGCATCCCATGCACCTGTGATACCTTCGTTTATTCGTCAGGCGATTCGGAATGGCACAATCGTCGTCAATGGTGATGGAAATCAGACCCGGGATTATGTTTATGTGGATGACGTAGTCACAGCCATGGTTGCGGCAGCAACTGCACCAAAAACAAATGGGCTGGTCATCAATATTGGCAGCGGACAATCCGCCAGCCTGAAGGATGTCGTGAAAAAGATCCTTGAGCTTACCGGCGGCAGACCGCAGGTAGTCTATAACACCCGAGTGGATGGTGGTGTCTCTCACATGCGAGCAGAAGTCTTTTTAGCGTTAAAGAAGTTGAATTACAAGCCATCCATCGATCTTGAGACCGGATTACGATTGACGTTAGAGCGGGATTCGCGGTTCCAGGTTCCTGAAGTTGAAGAAATTGACCGCCGCAGATAATGGCATTTCTTGCTGAAAAAATCCTAAATGAAAGTGCATACGAATCCCATTCTGTAGTTGTGGCTCAGAAGCTCTTGGGAAGCATCCTGCTGCGTAGAGGTCCAATGGGCTGGATGGGGGGATTCATCACTGAGACAGAGGCTTATGAAGGGGAAGACGATCTGGGATGCCACGCGAAAGCAGGAAAAACACAGCGGACAGCCGTCATGTATGGTCCACCTGGATGCGCATACATTTACTTCACCTACGGCATGCATTGGATGCTGAATGCAGTAACTGGTGTGCTGGATCACCCGGGTGCCATATTGATCAGGGGAATCCATCCGATGATTGGTTTGGATCTGATGGATCGTAACCGATCACGCTTCAATACCTGGAAATCAGACAATCCTTCACGAGGATGGACAGACGGACCAGCAAAGATCTGCCAGGCATTGGGACTTAACGGAAATCTCAACGGAACATCTTTGATGAATCCGGATGGAGAATTACTGATCATTAATTCCGGCGTATCCATCCCGAAAAACCAAATCAAAATCTCTCCACGGGTCGGATTGTTCACTGTACCCGAACCATGGAAGAGCATCCCCTGGAATTGGAAGATCGATGGGGATTTTGCATTTCCGAAAATACCTGGAATAGATATTCAAATCGGGTAAACTTTATTGGATTTGATAGACCGAATATTTTTCGGAAGATATGATCTTTCTTGCTGCTGATTTTTCCAGATCGGTTGCCAAATATTGCAAATCGATTGGAAGAATTACGAAATCTATTCCCTGGAAAGACACTTCTTCTGCAAATTGCCCCGACGTTTCCTGATATTCCGGGTTGTACATCTGGATCAACTTCAACATCCGCTGATACTTTGTTTTTGCACCACGGGATAGGTAGTAATCTTCCATGTAATGCTGACGTGACCAGAATAAATTCAGCTCAGGCGTAATCTGCCGAATATTTTCGTCGAGGGGAATAGGAGCAAGAACCAGGGCGTTTTTTAGTCCGGAAATTTAATAAGAGCGTTGACCACTTGTAAATCTGCGGCAGGCAGCTTATAGATGTTTTCAGGTTTGGAATAGGAATACTTGCTTTGAAATATCCATGATCCACTGAACGCAATTGCCAATAAGACAGTGATCGCGGTAAGTATCTTCAACTGGCGTGTTTTCATACTTTCGATCAGCAGACAACCGGTAGTGGAAATCCCAATTCCCAGTGGCAGCAGCCAGAAGACCCGCCAATATGTGGGATAGCTGGTCAGATATTTTGCCAGGAGTGGTGCTGTGAGCGGATTCCAGACGAAAACAAGCAGTATCAGTGGGGAAAAGAGCAAGAGTGAGGTTATATAGTCCGATTTTCTAAGAATGAGGAATACCAAAACGCCAATATACAGGAGATAGAAATAACCGCCGCCGATGACCACTTTGGTGAATTCTACAATACTCGAAAAGTTGACGTAGAGATCCGGATTATTGAATGTGAATGATCCCGACATTCTATTACGGATAAAGAATGCATAGAAAGCGAAAGGAATTAAGATCACCAACGCTTTCAGTATTGGAGTAACTTGCTTATTTCGGATAGCTTCGGGAAGTAGAACGCTGAATACGAGCAGCGGTACTAAGTATATGGAAATCGGATTAAGAGAGAAAGCAGCGAATGTGATCAATACCATTAACGCGAGGTGTCTGAAGCTTGCTTTTGTGTTCAGATAGCCTTTTAGTACCGCATAAAGGCATGGGAAAATGAACAAATAAAGCAGCGATTTCCCCTGCCAGATGCGGGCATACAAATAGCTTCCGGCTGAATAATAATGCGCATATCCAGCAAAAAAATGAAAGACAGAGATTAGAATAATAAACATGGCATGCTGCGATTCGGGTATGAGCCGTTTTGATAATATATAAAACGCCAGATAGCTCATCACAATAAGACTGAATGGTAATATCGTGTGCGCGAATGCTGCAGGCTGAACATCCAAAACCCTGGAAAAAACTCCCAACAACATTTCCCAACCCTGGAAACTGTACTGTCCCTGGGGAGGTATACCTTCCAATCCAGATGCGGGGTCTATCCGCAAGACACTATCTGAATAGTAATTGGTCAGGATGGTACCGATGTAATATGAATCATCTCCATCCGGGTGCTGCAGATACGATCCTGCCAATCCCTGAGCCAATACCAGGATCACTGCGAGAGTTGACAAGGATTTTTGCGTTGACCAGGGTTTTAAAGTGATCCGAGGATTTTTAGTACTAATGAATAATGGATGAAACGAAATAGCTATGGATAGCAGGATAAAGACCAGCATCGGGTAATACATCAGGTCAAAACTTAAATGGAACGCCAATACAGGGGTAGCCAGGATCTGAAAAAATGACAATCCCAAGATGAAACCGAAGACGGTCTTTTCTGATTTTCCGAAATCTGGAAACCATCGGGTGACTATCACTCCAAGCCGATAAACCCAGAAGAAGAAGATTAATTGGAAAAGAATAGATTTAAGCATAAAACCGATGGAGGACATGAGTTTATTATAAGGTTAAAACAGTTCAGCAATAATTTAGCTGATCACTAAAAAAAACCATGCCCTGCTGCCTAGCAGAGGATATTGTGTTACAATATCACTATGACCAAAATACTAATACAGTCATAGGGATATAGATAAATCATGGCAAAAGCATTCTCCATATCAGAAAAAGCGCTGATCCAGAAAAGATTACTCGAGCAAGGTGAAAAGCATTTTTCCGCTTATGGATTAAAGAAAACCAGTGTGGAAGAGATCGCTAAAGCTGCCGGTATATCCAAGGGAGCTTTCTACAGCTTTTACGGATCTAAAGAAGAACTATTCATGGATGTTATGGAACAGACCGAATTGAAATTCCGCATCAAGCTACTTGATGTGATCGAGCAGCCTGGTGAGAATCCGCGATCGAAGTTGACTGAGATCTTCCGGTATGCTTTTTCGATGATCAAAGAAATCCCGATCCTTAGGTTTGTCAACCAGACCGATTATGAATTGATCTTCCAAAGGGTTCCCATGGAGAAATTTCGGGAACACATGGCAAGCGATCAAACCTTTGCGGAGGAAATGATCAAGCGCTGCCGGGCAAAAGGGATACAAATTTGTGTTCCTCCAGAAAAGCTCACAGGGATGCTGTATCCTCTAGTCATGTCTGTCTTTCGAGAGGAAGGTCCAGGGCAATCATTGTTCAATCAACATATTGATTCGCATCTGGAACTTTTGGCTGCATATGCTTTGGGTGAGGTCGTTCTAAAGAATGATCCGGAAATATTTGGAGAAGGGAAACACCATGAATTGGGCGATTGAGACCGATGATCTCGGTAAGCATTACAAGGATGTGAAAGCTGTTGAACACCTTTCCCTGCGGGTTACCGAAGGGGAGATCTATGCATTTCTAGGGCTGAATGGGGCAGGTAAGACTACTACCATCCGAATGCTGCTTGGCATGATAAAACCGACAACCGGTTCAGCGAAAGTCCTCAATACGATAGTGAGGCTGGGAAGGCAGGAACCATGGCAATCGGTAGGGTATCTGGTGGAGACACCACATAGTTATCCGGAGCTGACTGTTCATGAGAATTTGGAGGCTGCGAGACGATTCCACCCCGGAACCCCGCATTCTGCTGTAGACCAGATCATCGAACGATTGTCGTTGAGTGAATATGCACATCGAAGAACCGGCGATCTATCACAAGGGAATGCACAGCGTTTGGGTTTGGCCAAAGCTTTGATCCACAATCCAAAATTATTGTTCTTAGATGAACCAGCCAATGGGTTGGACCCGGCAGGAATAGTCGAGATCAGGGAACTTTTACAGGAATTAACACGTGAGCAGGGAGTGACGGTTTTCATGTCCAGCCATATTTTGGCTGAAGTCTCGAAACTAGCTCAGAGAATCGGAATCATACATCAGGGTCATTTGATAAAGGAATTAAGTATCGATGAATTGGAACAAATGAGACATCGTAAATTATCGATCCGAGTCAATTCAACAGTTAAAGCCCGACAACTTTTGATTGAAGCAGGTGAACAGTGCGAATTGCTGGATATAGATACGCTCCAGTTATCCAGCCAAAAGGCATGTCTCCATCCCGAAGACATCAACCACCTTTTGGTCAATGACGGATATTTCCCTTCACACCTGGTTGTAGAAGAAGAAGCGCTTGAAGATTATTTCCTCAGATTGATAAACGAGGAGAATGGATCACAAAATGGATGAACTTGGTTCAATGCTTTGGATCGAGACCCGAAAGGCTTTCCGATCAAAAATGCCACTATGGACTGGGGCAGCTTCACTTTTCATGCCGATGGCTGTAGCCTTTCTGATCTTCGTTGCAAGAAATCCAGAAATTTCCAAGAAACTCGGCCTGGTTAGTGCAAAAGCAAATTTGTTTGCCTATTCCGCTACCGATTGGCTAAACTACCTTCGCTTATCAGGACAGATGTTGGCAGCGGGCGGATTTGTAATCTTTGTACTGATCGTAGCCTGGGTTTTTGGACGGGAATTTGTTGATGGAACTCTTAAGGATATGCTGGCTATTCCGATCAACCGCACAAAGATCGTTCTGGCAAAAATGATCCTGATTGCTTTATGGGACTTCGGTTTGACCATTTTAATCCTGGCAAGCAGCCTTCTGATGGGATTTCTGATCCAGCTGCCAGGAGGGTCACCTGGTGCTATTTTACAGGGCAGCTTTGTTGTGGTCGTTACTGGCTGTTTGACGATCGCCGTCATTCTACCCTTCGGTCTTTTTGCCAGTATGGGTAGGGGATATCTTTTACCGATGGGGATGGCGATCCTGATCTTGATGATGTCGAATATTGTTGCAATGGTTGGGTGGGGGGAATATTTTCCGTGGGCAGTAGCAGGATTGTCGAGCCAGGGCAAAGAACCAATGCCAATTGTTTCTTACCTCATTGTCTTTCTCACCTGCGGAATTGGTGTCTGGTGGACTGATCATTGGTGGAAGCATGCGGACCAGCATCGATGAAAGTGACTTAACAGAATCAAAAAACTATGGACAAAAAGTCCATAGTTTTATTAGTTTATCCTGAGATTTGTTTAAATCTTCAAAACTTGTTGTAACCTTGTGATATCGAAGTCAGATACAATTTCTCCATCGATATCGAAAGTTGGGGTAATTAGATCACCGCCATTCCATAATCGCACTTGATCATCTGCGCCGACTGTAGACATCACGTCCACTTCTGTATAGGTAAAATTCCGTTCAGTCAACCAGACCCGTGCTTTACGGCAATCCGGGCACCATCTGGTGCAATACATCACGATACCACCATGAGGAAGTTTTGCTTTCTCAACATATCTTTGTGGTTCAATGTAACCGGGTCGAAGTTTTTTGATCTCTTCGAATAAAATCCGGTTGCTGGGTTGATCTTCGATATCATGGATGTCAATGTATCGGATAATGCCAGTATCATCGATGATAAAGATTGCTCTTTCAGATCTACCATCCTTGAGAAGGACACCATATTTTTCCGCTACTGCACCGTGAGGGAAAAAATCGCTAAGCAGCGGGTAGTGGATACCATCGAAAGTATCCGCCCATGCTTTCAAACTTGGAACTGAATCTACGCTGATGCCCAGAACCTGAGCATTTAATCCCGTGAATCGGCCGAGTTCGGCTTCATACGACGGGATCTGGGCACTTCATATAGGGGTCCATGCCAACGGGAAAAAAGCCAGGACAGTTACCTTCCCACGGAGATCGCTGAGGGTAATAGTGGAGTCGAGATGGCTGGGCAGAGAAAAATTTGGTGCCCTGTCTCCCACTTTCAAATGTGTCATATGTTACCTCCCTGGATTGAGTATAGTGAATCAATTATAGCAAATACGAGAAAAAAAGTAGTAAATGTATAAATATTTACAAAAATCAGCATGGGATCCTGGAATACTACCTGCAACGATATCGATAATATTTGATCTGACTCACCTATGCATTATTCTGAGTGAATGATGTAATCCGAATGTAACACTTATGGTATAAAAGAGAATATGATGAACGAACGGTACAGCCCTTTCCATGTTTTAATTTACGGCGGTGGTGGACACGCCAAATCCGTGATCGATATGATCAGGGCATTGGGTGGATATCCCATTGCAGGCATTATCGATGATGGATTACCAGAAGGTTCGGCAATCATGGGCGTATCTGTTCTCGGCGGACAAAACAAGCTGGATGAACTGCATGATCTGGGAATAAAACTGGCTGTAAATTCCATTGGCGGGATCGGCAACCCAGATATTCGTGTTAAAGTCTTCGAGCGTCTTGATCAAGCTGGATATGTATTTCCCACTTTTATTCATCCGCGTGCATTTGTTGAGCCAACGGCAAAAATTGCTGAAGGTACTCAGGTAATGGCTCTGGCGTATATTGGAAGCGAGAGCTTGATCGGCTTTGGCTGCGTGATCAATTATGGTGCAATCGTTTCACACGATTGCCAACTGGCAGATTATGTAAACCTGTCGCCGGGATCCGCGCTGGCGGGTGGAGTAAAGATCGGTGAGCGCTCACAGGTTGGGATGAATGCCACGATCAATTTGGACATTTCCATCGGTCATGATGTGCGGATAGGGAATGGCGCGACAGTCAAAAAGGATGTTGCCAATAATTCGGTTATCCACGCCGGAGAAGTATTCCCGGCTCCTAATGTTAAATAAGTCTTCGAATCAATCATAAAATTATGTTTAAAAAACCTGCTCCGACAATCAATGCACCAACCTCTCCACAGGAAAGAGTTACTTCTGTTCTTGGTCCTGGGATCAACTGGACCGGCAATTTAGGTGGTTCCGGGGGTATCCGGATCGAAGGCACATTTGAAGGGAAAATTGCTCTTCGCGGATTACTTGTTGTGGGTGAGACGGGTAGGGTCACCTGCGAACATGTGGTGGTGAATACTCTCATCGTAGCAGGAGCAGTTAAAGGCAATATCACTGCAGAGAAATTGGAAATTCGTTCCACCGGCCGTGTCTGGGGGGATGTTCATGTAGTATCGTTTGCCACCGAGGAAGGAGCCTTCCTTAGGGGGCAGATCACAATGGAAGATACCATCGATCTGACACAATTTGGTGTTGATCCGAAACCTGTCCCGCTGCCTCCTTCCCCTGCATTAGATTCTGAAATAAAAGATCCGACAATAAATTCATGAGGCCTTTCATTTTACTTTTTATTGAACTGATTGGCGTGATCGCAGTTGTCCTGCTGTTATCCATTTCCCCGGCATTAAAGATCCGCCGTCCTGTACAATTCACACAACCCAGGCGGGAAGGAATCCTCGCAGTCAGTGTCGCAGTGTTGATCATCCTGTTCAGCAGTCTAGCTGCTGTATTGACTCCACTTTTACCCGGGAAGTTGATTCCATTTATGGTTTTCGATGCTTCCGCAGGGGGCATAATCAAACCAAGCAATTTATCGGTCACGGATTTACTGCTAAACCTGGGATACCTTGCCGTGATTTTCCTGCCTGTCTACTGGGTGTTGCAACGCAGAAAACAACCTTGGTTAAGTGTAGGATTGAAACGCGAGATGTTACGTGGTGGTCTGCAATTGGGATTCGCTCTTATGCTGATCACAATCTTCTTGCGGGGGAAAGTTTTCGATCTGATTCGCGGTCCTTACGACCAGTCCTCACTCTTCCTGATAATTACATTGCTTGGGTTCGGATTCGTTCAAGAGATCATCTTCCGTGGATTTATTCAGCTGCGGTTTGAGAGTTGGTTGGGGCAAAACAAAGGATGGCTAGCTGCATCCATATTGAATGCTGTATGGATCACCATTCCGCTGATCAACCTGAATCCTAGTGTATGGTTATCCACGCTCATCTATCGCTTGGGATTTTCTGTTTTGATGGGTTGGATCTTGCGTCGATCTGGGAGCATTCTCGGAGGGGCGATCTATCAGGTGGCTCATATCTGGATCATGTGGGTTTAATTAATCTGTTGATGAATCAGAACGAGGTTGGAAAAATGATTTCCAGAACTGTCCTTATGGTGATCCTATCAGTTATGGTTATGGGATGCAATTCCATTGCAACACCAACAGAACTAATCCCTTACGAAGATAACAACGTGCCAGTGAATGTTGCACCTTCCAAGGCACCATCACCTAAACCAACTGAACCACTGACCATCCCAACTAACATGTCCAAACCGACGGTGTTACCTACAAGAACACCCATTTCCCAACCCACACCTGGCAGTGAGCCGTTGCCACCATCAATGATTAGCGGAGTTTATTTTGGCAATGGAAATGTAAACTTTGTCAAACCATCCGGTGAAGTGGAAATGATCTATGATCGTCCAATCGATATCCTATCCCCGGACAATAATTTCGCCCTGACAAACATTGATGGTAAGTATTGGATGGTCAAGCTGGCTGATGGCAGTATTGTCAAATTGACCATGAATCCGGATAGAGATGAATGCTGCGCGCAATGGTGGATCGGGCACGAAGACCGGATCATATTAATCTCTTCTCCCAGGGATGGTTCTGTCCCGGTTGCATTGAACGGTTACTTAAGCGTCATCAAGACAAATGGCACTGGATTTCGGGTATTGGATAACGAACATCCCACACAGGGAATACCTGCAATATCTGCAGACGGCACCTGGATGGCTTACGGATCCGGTGAAATCGGATGGTTGTTTGGTGGTGAATTAGGACCGCGGCAGGTCAATCCACAGGAATTTGGACTGGTCACCATCCCCGGACAAAGGATCATGAACCCATCCTGGTCGCCAGACGGGAAGAAACTTGCCTGGCGGTATATTATTCCAGAAAATACAACATTCCAAGAAGGATTCTTGGTGCTTGATCTGGTTACAATGACACATAGCCTGACACCATTGTCCGAAACACAAAACCCACAGAGATTAAATATCGCACCAGTCTGGAGCCCGGATGGTAAATGGCTTGTTTATCAGGTCCAAAGTAATGATGCGTCGAAATCAGGTGTTTGGGTATGGGAAACCGAAAACCCAGAATCTTCTCCGATCAAAATCACAGACGGCAATCTTGTTTTTGGAGAGTGGAGTTCTGGATAGCCAGAATATGTTGCTGACCAGCTCTGTAGACGTGGCAACCCCGGGTTTGTGGCTGGCGAACATCAAAGATTGGTCGTTAAATCGAATTGATCTGGCTGTCGATACGACACCCACTATATATGGATGGAAGTAATCCTGAGTTCAAATTGAAAAGAAAATAAAACCAAGTATTGCACCGGTGACCGTGCAAGCAGCATTCACCAGGTCGTTATTCAACCATGATAGTCCCCGAATGAGGACAGTCTGTCCGCCACAGGAATGGAGAGGATATTTTTCCGTTTCCTTATTGCATTGCGAACAGCGGTATCCAGCCTGGATGGTAGCTCCCAACCAGGAATCGACCAGTGAACCTATCAGCCCGGCAAACGTGACGAGAGGGATGAGGATCCAGGCAGGCTGAAACACTAATGCCCCCAGGCTGATGAGCAGCGAACCTGCGGTGGCTGCTATTGTTCCGATGAGTGTGACTCCCCCCGAGGTACCCATGTCCACCTGCTTCCAGTTGGATATCAGACGTGGAAGGATCTTGGAGACGGCTCCCAGTTCAGTCGCCCAGGTATCCGCATTCGCAGCAGCCAGACTGGCGCAAAAGGCAGCCCAGAAAAACGGATTTTCAGGGAAAATGGCATGCAGAATTACAACGATTCCCGCAACACCACCATTTGCCAATACCTGCCAGGCATCCCTTCGGTGCCCTTTGGAGTGTTTTTCGTCAAGAATTTGATTTCTTGTTTCTGAACGCAAAAGATAATATGCTGGATGAAACAAAGAAGAGCAGTAGGACAACTGCCCAGCCCCATCCACCCAAACCAAGGACGATGGTCCCCAGAATTGCGGCTGCAACCGCTCCGCTAAGACTTAATGCTCTGGCTTTGTATGCTGCCCCAGCAACCACAACACCAAAGAATAGTCCTGCAAGGATTGAAGAGATTGAAGGAAAAATCATAAGTTCACCGTGATGATTAACATTGATACCAAAATCAGGAAGGAGGTTAGTACACCCGAACCCCATAACAGGTAGGAGGCATTTCGTTGAGTTTCATTGCGGAAGAAAAAGCTGCCAGCAATTAGATCGATCAAGAAAACAAATCCGCCAACAACAGGAAATAAGATTGCCCGGATGGATGGGGTTGGAACCGGGGGTTGTCCGAAGGGAATAGCGCCTACAGTAGTAAAAAGGAGGACTCCCCAGACAAGGATAAAGACGACCATGATCAAGTTGGTGAAGATGAGTCCGCGTGCGAGGGAATTGTCAAAGATCTTGCCGAGGATAAAGGACGGCAGTAAGGATTGTCTTTCCATGTGTACCAGAGAGCCAAGCTCGATACTGCGGTGGTAGGATGCCAGGAATTTGCGGGGGTCTTCAGGGGAGATGACAAAAACGGTTTCCGCTGCAGCAGCGAGGAGCATGTGTTCCACTCCGTCTGCGAGGAATTCCACTTTGCCCAAGCCATCAATTTGTAGTATCCCAAGATAAGCTCCCGGAAGGGCTAAGCGAGGTTTAGGAAGGGGTGCGGTAAGATCGTCAGCTGGACGAACCCATTGAATTTCAGTGAAGGGAATCTGCTCGGTACGCAAACCCCAATGGACTTTTAGAGAGCTGCGATCAATCTCGTAGAATGCTGTCTGTAACGCGTATAGACGATATCCAAGCATGGGAAGAGGTAAACAAGCTGCGATACCCAGCGCAAGGTATATTCCGAATAACCAGTTAATGGAAGTTGTCGCTGAAGCAATAAACGCTCCAATGGCGACCAAAATGCATACGGCTACCAACCCTGATAAAACCAATGTTCCGCGGCGGATGGATGGTTTGTAACGGATGGGCTGGTCGATACGCTGCATGGGGGAGATCAACTGAGCTTCAACAATGCAGAATGCAATTTTTGGCAGACGTAATCAACCTGTTTTTCGGTCATAATGCCAGAAAATGGGAGAGCTAATCCACGATTTCCAAGGTCTTCGGTGACGGGATAATCACCAGGTTCGTATCCAAAAAGATCGACCATATATGGCTGCAAGTGAATTGGCAGAAAGTATGGACGGACCGGGATGTTTGATTTTCCCAGTTCAGCAGCAAGATCCTGCCGGTTAACTGTTGATGGTATTCGAATGACAAAGACAAACCATGAATTGCGGGAGGTAGTCGGTTCTATTTGAGGGACTTCTACACCGGGGATCTCAGCTAGTCGCTGCAGATACCAATTTGCCACTTGCTGACGGGTCTGCAGCAGTTCATTGATACGTAACATTTGGGCAGCACCCATGGCAGCGCTCATTTCATCCAGGCGATAATTATAGCCAAGGTGTGTATGCTGAAGCCAGGTGTCTCCTGGAGCACGCCCTTGATTCCGTAATGCGCTCATGTATTGGGCTGCAGTGGAATCGTTAGTAATGATCATTCCACCCTCCCCAGTGGTGATCTGCTTGTTCGGATAGAATCCAAACACGCCAAAATCTCCAAGGGTACCAGCGGGTCTGCCTTTGTACTCTGATCCCAATGCTTCACAAGAATCTTCAATGACTTTGAGATGATGTTTCCTGGCTAATTCCATGATCGGATCCATGTCCGCTGGTTGTCCGAAAACATCGATTGGAAGAAGTGCTTTGACAGGCTTACAACCTTCTGCTCCTTTGCGAGGCAGCCATTTTTGAGATGATTTACCGCCTTCAGCTAAATCAGCCAAAGCAGATGCAAGTTGGACAGAATCCATGTTGCCGGTTCTGCGATCCACATCCACGAAAACCGGAATTGCTTTTTCGAACAGAATCACATTTGTACTGGCAACAAAAGAGAATGGAGTGGTGATTACAATATCGCCTTGACCTATTCCAATTGCACGGATACAGAGATGCAAGCCGGCAGTTCCGGAATTTACCGAAATGGCATGACTCGATCCGGTAAAAGAACTAATCGAATCCTCAAAAGATTTGACAAATGGTCCCATGCTGAGATTGGGAGTTTTGAGTACTCTAAGGATTGCTTCACGTTCGATATCACTGATATCGGGGGATGACATGGGTACGGAGATTGGGTTCTTATCTGATTCCATGTTCGTGATTGTACTATAAAACGAGCATAAATTCGTGTCAGTACCCTGATGTTATGAATTATTTGTGACCGAGATACACCTTCTGCACGAGTATAATACCCATATGTCTGAATTCTCTTTTGATCTGATCAGCACTGATGGTGCGGCCCGGGCGGGGGTTTATCATACGCCGCATGGCGATATCCCAACCCCGATATTTGCCCCTGTGGGGACACAAGCCACAGTCAAATCGATCACCCCTGCACAGCTGAATGAATTGGATGCCTCTCTTGTTCTCGCCAATACATATCACCTTTGGCTTCGTCCCGGGGATGAATTGGTTGCCGAAATGGGAGGTTTGCACCAATTTATGCAATGGCCAAAACCCATGTTAACCGACTCTGGCGGATTTCAAGTTTTCTCCCTAGCAGAGATGCGAAAAATCGATGCAGAAGGAGTGACCTTCAAAAGTCATATCGATGGATCAACATTGCGATTGACACCAGAGAAATCTGTAAGCATACAGCAAAACCTGGGAGCGGATATCATCATGGCTTTTGATGAGTGCGCTCCTCCCCGCGACAGGGAATACAGCGAAAAAGCCATGGCGAGGACACACGCCTGGGCAGTGCGTTGTCTTTCGGCGAAGACTCGCAAGGATCAGGCATTATTCGGAATAATCCAGGGTGGGATCTTTTCGGACCTTCGGACTGAGTCGGCCAATGTGATTGGGAGTATGGCTTTCGATGGCATTGCCATCGGCGGATTATCTGTCGGTGAATCCAAGATTGAAATGCACGACACGCTGGATGTACTTCAACCGCTTTTGCCGAAGAATAAACCGCATTATCTGATGGGAGTGGGATCGCCGGAAGATTTGGTGAATGGTGTCGCTCGCGGGATCGATATTTTTGATTGTGTTTTGCCAACCCGTTTGGCCCGTCATCAAGCTGCCATGACCCATACCGGCAGGATGAATATGTTGAATGCCATGTATGCCCATGATAAGCAGCCTATCGATCCGGAATGCGAATGTTATGCATGCAAACACTTCTCACGAGCTTATCTTCGCCACCTTGTGGTCGCAAAAGAGATGCTGGCATCCACATTGATTTCCATTCATAATATCCATACATTGATCACACTGGTGAAAAGGATGCGAACCGCCATCCTTGAACATAATTTTGAAACGTTTGCAAAAGACTACCTAAGAAATTACCATCACAGGGAATTGTCCAAGAAGGGGATCATCGTATGACCATCATTCAATCCATCATCCTGGGGATCGTCCAGGGCATTACAGAATTCCTTCCTATTTCAAGTTCCGCGCATCTGGTCTTATTTCCGTACTGGTTGAACTGGCAGCTTCCGGAGGATCAGATTTTTGTATTTGATGTCCTGGTTCAAATGGGGACATTGCTTGCAGTGATCATGTACTATTGGAAGGACTTGATCTCGATCGTCACAGCTGTCTTCCAAGGAATCATTAAACGGAAACCATTTGAGGATCCCAATGCCAGGTTGGGTTGGCTGATCGTATTGGCGACCATACCGGCTGGCATATTTGGCCTTTTAATCAAAGATCAAGTTGAAGCTGCTTTTAGCAGCCCGATGCTGACAGCCCTTTTTCTGATCGTCACGGCTGTTCTGTTGATCCTGGCAGAATGGCTTGGAAAACGAACTCGGGAATTGAAACAACTGACCTGGCTGGATGCATTGATCATCGGTTGTTTTCAAGCGATTTCGGTATTTCCAGGGGTTTCCCGTTCCGGATCAACGATCAGTGGTGGAATGATCAGACAGTATGACCGCCAGAGTGCAGCCCGTTTCTCCTTTTTGATGTCCATACCGATCATGGTTGCAGCAGGTGTGCTATCCATCGGGGATCTTTCCGCGGTTGCGGACCTGGGGAGCTTTATACCGGTTATCACCATCGGAATCATCGTTGCTGCAGTCGTCGGATATCTGGCGATCAAATGGTTGATCCATTTTGTCAGCAAGCATTCCCTGGTTTATTTCTCTGTTTATTGTCTGGCAGCCTGGCTGCTTACTTTTGTCGTTTCGATCATCAGAGGGTAATGAAGAAAAGTCTTACTCTTCTTTTCGTTTTACTTTTCATTGCCGGATGTGGTGTACAAAACCTGCCTGCAATGCCGACTGCTACTGCCCCACTGAGGGTTGAATTAACACCATCCACAACGATATGGTCTGGCGCTTTGAATCGCTGCGGACAATTAAATTCCGACCTAAACGTGATGGTGGATGTCAATACAACCAATCAAATCCCTCCAGGTGAGGATTCCCTCATGATCAGATCCGGTGAGATGGAGACAGAATACCAGCAATTCCATCTGGCGGATGAGGAAATAGTCATTATTGTCAATCCGAATAATCCGCTAAATGAACTAACGATCGATCAATTGGTTTCCATCTATACTGGATTTTCCAATACCTGGGGAAGTGTTGATCCAACTCAGTCTACTGAATTGAGTGGATCGGAAATTACTGTTTATCACTATTCAATCGATGATGATCTAGAAAAGATTTTCAGGACAACCGACGGCACTACATTTATCACCACTTTATCTGCAAAATCTGTGATTAGTCCAACCGATGTCATTGATCGCGTGGGAACTAAACCTGAAGCCATCGGTTTTATCCCCAAAAGTTGGCTGGTCAGTTCGGTTAAGCAAGTAAAAATAGACAAAAAAATCACTTACCCCCTGTTGATGCTCACCAAAAATGAACCAGGGGGTAGGTTGAAACAATTAATGCTATGCTTACAGGATCAGGCGAAAAGAATCCAATAAAAATCAGGAAGTCTTTGTACCGCATTCAGCACAGAATTTTGCATCCGGCTGCAGAATAACTCCGCATTCAGTACAGTGTTTTTCCAATTTGACCTTTGCCCCACAGTTCGGGCAGAATTTGGCATTTGTAGCCAGCGGAGTTTCACATTCCGGGCAGGAAGCGTGAATAGTTTCGCGCCAATTCGCTTCCGCTAGTTTTTTATCCTCTTCGGACATGGCAGCGTGAGCCCAAACTTCTTCCACGGAGCGGCTCGCCTGGGCGGCGGACATTTCCACACCCATGTCCGGTGCACATTCCTTGCATAAACCACGTTTCATGTTCCAGCATTTTTCGCGGCAAACCCAGGTCTGGCAACGGGGACATTGGATGAATTGCGGGAGAATCTCAGCGCTAGCCGAAGCAAATTGGTCATCATGCATCTTTTCCCATCCTGCAGAATGCACACGGCTGGTCAGATTTGCAGCAGTATTGAAAACCCCTCCAAAAATGGAGCTTGCAGCATCCATCACACCACTGATCGCACCGGTTGCGGAAGGTACAAAATTACTCCGATATCCGGTTCCGCAGCGGTCACAGTAAAATTCAAACTGAAAACCTTTATCGGTAGATAGGTCGCGATTGTTGCGTACAAACTCAATTTTTCCAGCCATGGGTCAAGCCTCCCCGGTGTGTGATAATATGACTTCAATTCTTAGTATTATACAATGAGGAGTGATCCGTTGTCAGAAAACAGAACTTTGAAGAACATTTTAATTTCCTACAGGGGAAAAGAGCATACGCTCCCTGCGGAGATTACAGTTGGGCAAGCACTAAAACGGCTGCAAATGTCTCCAGAATCTTACCTGGTGGTTCGTAATGGGGAACTGGTAACTGAAGACCAGTTGCTGCATACCGGGGACAAGGTCCGAATTATCCCGGTTATTTCCGGTGGGAGTACTAAACGATGAAATGCCGGGCATGCGGAAAGACAGCAGCGATCAATCTGCATCAACACCGGATCGCTTTTTGCGGAACGCACTATCAGGAATGGATCGTGAAGCAAACTGCCGAAACAATCATGAAATATAAGATGCTCGCAACCGGTGAACGAGTTCTGGTTGCTGTGTCCGGGGGGAAGGATTCTCTCGCTTTATGGGACGTATTGAACAAATTGGGATATGCAGCTGAGGGCTTGTATATCCATCTCGGGATAGAGGGACCTGATGGATACTCTCATCGATCTGCTGATCTGTGTGAACAATTTGCCAATGAGAGGAATCTCGCACTCCATCATTACCATCTGCAGAATGAGATCGGTTCCGCGATACCGGATCTGATTAAAACCAACCGCCATGGGTCGGACAAGCCCTGTTCTGTCTGCGGATTGATTAAAAGACGGGTTTTCAATACCTTTCCACGATCTCTTAACATCCCGGTCCTGGCAACCGGACACAACCTGGATGATGAAGCATCTGTTTTATTCACCAACAATCTATCGTGGAATATGGAACAAATGCAAAGACAATCTCCCGTCCTTGAAGGTGGAGATGGGTTTACCCGAAAGATCAAACCCCTTATCAAATTCTATGAACGTGAAACAACCGCGTATGTATTAGTCAGCAGCATTGAATATATAGAAGAGGAATGCCCATTCGCCATAGGCTCCATGACGAATACGAATAAGACGATCTTAAATGCGATGGAAGAAAAACATCCGGGATTGAAAATGAACTATTACAATCAATTCCTGAAACAAAGAAAGGCTGGCTTTCTGGGAATTCCAGAAAACCAGTCAAAAGTATTAAATGCATGTCCAACTTGTGGAGAACTGACCACCAATACTGGTGAATGTGGCTATTGTAAATTGATCCGGAAACCGGATCACGCAGTTTCCAGGTAGTGTTCCACTTCCCAATCTGTAACATGGATTCGGTATTCTTCCCATTCAGCTTTACGGGCACGGACGAACGCCTCGTAAAGGTTCGCACCTAAAGCGTTTTTGATGACAGCATCTTTATCCAATTCACCCAAGGCTTCCGCGAGTGAACCCGGCAATTCTTTGATCTTCAACCGTTTTCTTTCAGCAGTGGTTAAATCATAAATATTGATATTATTCAGAGGAGCTCCTGGCAGCATACCTTTATCGATGCCATCAAGACCCGCCGCGAGGATGGCCAGGAACACAAGATATGGGTTAGAGGATGGATCCGGGCAGCGTAGTTCTGCTCTGACTGCTTTTTCCTGTCCAGGAGTGAAGCGCGGGATTCTGATCAATGCGGACCGGTTTGTCTGTGCCCACCCCACATACACGGGCGCCTCATAGCCGGGGACCAAGCGCTTGTACGAGTTCACCGACGGGGCAACCACTGCAGAGAATCCACGAGCATGAGCAAGCTGTCCGGCGATGAATCCATAAGCTAATTTGGAAAGGTGGAATTGGTCTGTGCGATCATGGAAAAGGTTGGTGCCTTTGGCATCAAAGAGTGATTGATGGCAATGCATGCCTGATCCGTTGATACCAAAGATGGGTTTAGGCATAAACGATGCTACTAATCCGTTTTGGGCAGCAATAGCTTTTACGGTGTATTTCAATGTGAGAACGTTATCTGCTGTTTGTAAAGCATCTGCAAATTTAAAATCGATCTCATGCTGACCTAGGGCTACTTCGTGATGCCCCACTTCGATTTCCAAGCCCATGCTGTTCAACGCCTGGATCAACTCTGTGCGAACCCGGACAGCCTCATCATTAGGAGAGAAATCAAAATAACCTCCCACATCATGGGGTACCGGGCGTATTGTTTCAGTGCCATTTTTTTTCAGTAAAAAGAATTCGGGTTCAGGTCCGACATTGAATACCCAACCGCGGTCTTTGATTTTTTTAAGCGCTTGTTTGAGCATACCGCGCGGATCGCCTTCGAATGGTGTGCCATCTGGGGTATAGATATCGCAGAAGATACGCGCGCGTTTTAATTCGGCAGGAGACCAGGGTAAAACTGCGTATGTATCAGGATCCACACGTAAATGCATGTCGCTCTCCTGGATCCTGGCAAATCCTTCCACAGAAGATCCATCAAACCAGATACCATCATTCAGCGCAATTTCCAGGCGTTCCACTGGAGCATCCAGGGATTTTACAGTGCCGTTTACATCAGCGAATTGATACGAGATGAAGCGAACACCATCTTCCTTGACTCTTTTCAATAGTTCTGACTTATCCATAGTTCACACTCCCAAATAAAACTCAATGATAGATCTATTGATTATTTTAATGCAAATTGTCCTGTAGAATATTACAGCTATCCCGTTAATTGGGATATAAAAACAACTGGACAGTTGAGCACTGTCCAGTTGTACCGATGACGAAAAATAAAAGACCCCACCATGCCGTGTGTTACAAGGTTTTGAACCTGCCGAAGCAGGTCGGGCACCTTCCCGGCAGCGCTGCCTTGACCGAAGTCTATCGCATTACTGATGTGAGATTGGCACCCATTTTATTAAGTGTTGGTTCAAAACGTGAGTGTAACATCACGAACACAGCAGGGCAACTTCCTTATACCACAATTGAATAAAGGTGCATAGATAATTGTTAAACGCTAAGATTAGAATAATTCCCTATATTTTTTCACTCCAGTCTACCGAAAGAATAATGATAGCGGCAACTCAATTGAGTGTTTGTTGGTATTAAGATTCATACCAGACAATCTTGCTTGAGCCGGAAAATTCTTCTAAAATGAAGATATGAATCAATTCCGGAGTTTTATCGCAATCGATTTTCCGACAGAAGTCATTTCCAAAGTCAACGCGGTTATTTCGGAATTATCCCGAAACATACCGAGGGGTACTGTACGCTGGGTTCCGGCGGCAAATCTTCACCTCACCCTAAAATTTCTTGGGGAGATAACCAGCAATCAGACTAGCCAAATCAAAGAGATCCTCAAGGACATAGCATCGTCTATAATCCCATTTCAACTTACAGTGATTGGGTCGGGAATGTTCCCAAACGCATACCGCCCCAAGACGTTATGGATTGGGATCAAATCGCCAGCGGACCTGCGATTAATAGCTAAAGAGATCGACAGACAAGTTTCGAGTGTCGGGATCTTGATGGAATCCCGGCCTTTTTCTCCGCACCTTACCATTGGAAGAGTACCTGCTGACCTGACAGCAGCTGCATTTGGACAACTCAACAACCATTTTTCTGGTTTTCCGGTTGGCAATTTGGGTACTTATAAAGTTGACCACATCTCATTATATAAAAGCGATCTACATCCAACAGGAGCAACCTATTCTGTGTTGGCACAATATCCGTTTAATAAAAGTAATAACCAAAAATGAAGTGTGTTAGAATTAGCGCTGAGTAAAAAAATGACCAATACTATTTTAGATTCCGCACATAAACTTGTTACAGCATTGGAAGATAAAAAGGGCGAGAATATCCTCCTTCTTGATATCCACGAAGTAGCTTCTTTTGCTGATTACTTTATTATTTGTTCAGGTACATCGGATAGAATGCTAAACGCTCTTGCTGATGTAGTCCACGATACGGCAAAAACAAAGACTGATATGAGAGTACGCATCGAAGGTAAGGCGGATCATGGTTGGGTGGTAGTGGATTGCGGCGATATCGTTGTCCATCTCTTCTCACCTTCCCAGCGAGAGTACTATCACCTTGAAGAATTATGGGAACGCGGTAAAGTAATTCTCAGACTACAATAAAAAATCACCCGGCAGGGTGATTTTTCTTAAACCAAATATCTTATGCAGATTATATTTCTGCCAAAATCTCTTTAGAATGCTCCGCAGGTTTTACATTTTCAAAAACCTTTTTGATCTTTCCTGCGGGATCAATTAAGAAGGTCGTCCGGTGCACACCATCATATTTTCTTCCAAAGTTTTCCTTCGGACCCCAAACTCCATATAAATCGCAAACTTTATGACCTTCATCTGCTAGTAATGGGAAGGGTAAATCATATTTCTTTTTAAATTTTTCGTGTGATTTTACACTATCTGGACTGACGCCTAGAATGGTGATTCCCGCTTTTTGATACGCGGTATAGTCATCTCGAAAATTACAGGCTTCAGTGGTGCAGCCAGCGGTATCATCTTCAGGATAGAAATAAAGAACGACCGTTTTTCCCAGGTAATCTTTTAATCCGTGGGTTTTTCCATGGTCATCTGGGAGTATAAACTCTGGGGCTTTTGCTCCGGATTGTGGAATCATATCCATCTCCTTATGTTAGAACTATAAAAATTGTATAGCTATTGGAGAGGAATTGATATAAATTTGTGTAAGCTTAACCTACCGTTGTGCGCAATTCTCCGCATTTGCTTGCCTTATAGCCAGGCATGGATTCAACCCGTTTACGGAAGGAAGATTGCTGTGCACTTTCCAGGAGCACTTCCATCAACTGCAGTTTTAGAAAGTCTTCAGGCACCAATAGTTCATAGGTCTCATTAAATAAAGGCACAAAATCAAGGTCCAATGCACGAGCCGCGGCAGCGATTCCCAATCCACAATCTGCCCGACCGGACGAAACAGCAGCAGCAACAGCCAGATGGGTATATTCTTCCTGGTTGTATCCGGTAATCTGTGACGGATCGATCTTGTTTTTTACCAGCTGATAGTCGAGTAACACCCTTGTACCAGCTCCACGCTGCCGGTTGACAAAACTAACTTCTGATCGCGCAATTTCTAATATTGAAGTGATCTTCTTTGGATTTCCTTTTGGAACGATCAATCCCTGAACACGTTCAACCCAGTGAAAAACATTGATCTTTAAGTCAGGGCAGTACTTTTGAATATAGCTCAGATTATATTCGCCGGTTTCAGGATCCAATAAATGCGATCCTGCTCCGTGCGCTTCAGCTCTACGGAGACTGACCAACCCTCCAATACTGCCAACATTTGAAGTAACGATGCGGATATTCTTGTGTGAGACTTCATCTGCAAGAATATCCAAACTCAAATCGTGCGAACCGGATAAGAATATCGTCTTCTCCAATTCTTCAGGACGATTATAAAGATGGACATTCACCATGCTTCCGGCTTCGATTCCTTGTTCTCCCCGGGGGATGATCACAATACCATCCGCTTTTACAAGTGAATTGATGACGCCCGCTCCACGCGGCAAAGGAGCCGCCAGCAGGTCTTTACCAACCCTACCAGCAACTACCCGAAGATAATCATCATCACCAGCCGGTGAATTTACCTTATGGGTCAGTTTAGCCTGGATGGAGATAAACGACTTTGGAAGATTTCCCAACCACTGTTCGATCACCGGACGGACAAAGATCTCACCTGTCAATGCGGCGGATACCGGATAGCCGGGTACACCAATAATTGGGATCAATTTTTCCTTGTTGATCGGGTGTCTGATCAATCCCAATATGACTGGGTGTCCAGGGCGGACCGCAACTCCATGAACTAATAGAATACCGTTTTCTTCCACCAACCTTGATGAAAAATCTTCCGAACCGGCAGACGACCCAGCGTTTAATAAAATGAGATCACTCTCGGTTGCCGCATGCAGGATTGCTTCCCGTATTAGATTGTAATCATCCATGACGATGGGATAACGTCGGGCAAAACCACCCCAATTATTTACCATGGATGCGAGCACGATAGAATTGAATTCGATTATGCTACCTGCCTCGATCTTTTTGCCTACCGGGATTAGTTCTGTTCCGGTGGGAATGACCGCGACAGTTGGTTTTCGTACGACACATAGAGATTGATGTCCGCAAGCAGCAATCGCTCCAAGATCCACCGGCCGGAGAATATGCCCTGCAGGCAGGACCATTTGGGTAGCTATGATATCTTCACCCATCAAGCGAATGACGCTCCATGGGGTCACAGATGCACGAATGCGGATATAAGCTGGTTTCCGGATTTCTGTTGCTGCAGATCCATCTGGATTGAGGGGTTCAACATTCTCAATCGGGATGACAGCATTCATGCTCAACGGTAGAGGATCACCTGTGTCTACATAAATCGCCTGGCTGTCAACTTTCAAGGATAATGGAGCTGACGGCAACGCTGTTCTTGTTGAATCTGCGGTTACGGCAAATCCGTCCATGGCGGAAGAATGATAGTGGGGTGAAGATATCTTAGCCCAAACCGGTTCAGAAAGTGTTCTCCCCAATGCATTTTCATCCAATGGGATAATTTCGGTAGAAAGCTTTTCACCCCATCCCGCTTCAGCCATTGCTTTTCGAAATGTATCAATGGCTGTTTTAAGGGGAATATCTTTCAAATAAACACTCATAAGGATTCTCCGACCAACTCTCCAATAGGTATATATTCAGTATGGACCCGTAACTTACTGTAATGGTATCGGTGTACTAACCGGTGACCATGGTAAAATTTTTGCAAACCTTGTCATATCATATTCTCCATCAGGTTCAACCCAATCCCCTTGAATTTCCATTCGACTTAGATAGAAAAGTGTATAGAGATTATGAATGTACGATGTGCCAAGACCAACGGCATTCGTATAACCATATCCAGAGACTTTTCTGCCGACATTATCCTCGAATGCCCCAAATGGATAAGCAAAAGAATTAATAGGAACTTTGAGCTTATCCATTAATCTCTGTCTTGATCCGGCAGCTTCGAATTCGATTGATCCATAGTTCTTTACCAGGTCTAGATGGGAATAACTGTGACTCCCAATTTCCCAGCCATTCGAAGCCATTGCAGTGATTTCCGGGACATCAACAAAATCTTCTGATCCGATCCGGTTTGCGACAATATAAAATGTACCGACGAAACCAAGTTCTTTCATCACCGGGTAAGCGTTTTGATAGACATCAAGGTCGCCATCGTCAAAAGTGATCACTACCGGTTTTTCCGGTAATTGCCCTCCACGGCGGATCGTATCTGCGAGTTGGGAAATGGTGATCGACGTATACCCCCAATCTTTGAGCAGGTGCATTTGCGCTGCAAACACATCCGGTGATATATCATAGCGACCATAAATTTTAGTCTCGCGGATATGATGGTATAGGAGGATAGGTGCGATGATTTTCGCCTGCTTGGGAATACTGACCCATGTTGCGGTTGGAGTTGGCAGTGCTGTGGGGGTGGCAGTCGCAGTTGCAGTTGGGGTGGGTGTGATTGTTGGGGTCAGAGCCAAAACGACAGCGGTTTGTTTGACTTCGATCTGCTGAATGATCGAATCAGCGATGGCTGTTTGTTGTACAGGGGTGATTCCTGATGGATTACACCCAGCGAGAATCAAAATACCAATCAATAAGGCAATCAGGGCTATATATTTCATAAAACTTCCACGTTGACGGTTTCACCAGCCTGGATACCAGTAATATCGGGTTGGATATGTACCAATCCATCAGCTCGAACAAGGTTATAAATTAAATTACTTTTGAAATAAATTGGTTCAGCCTGCCAGCTTCCCCCTTTAGGTATCAAACGGACAGGGAACCAGTCATCACGCCCTGCAACAGAAGGAATATTTGCTAACAATTCCGCTTGGACCGACGGGTGAAATTCAACGACAGATTGATTTAACAGTTTTTGGATGGTTCGGGTGACAAAGATACCGGCGATAACGAACGCGCTTACGGGATTGCCTGGTAATCCGATTACTGGCTTGCCGTCACAGACCGAAAGAATGGTCGGTTTGCCCGGACGGACAGAAACACCATGGACGAGTACTCCCGGCTTTCCCAATTGATTGATAACAATGGATGTCAAATCCCGGGTCGATGCAGATGAACCGGCAGTTACCAACACCATATCGCATTCCATGAAAGCTTTTTTCGCTGTTTGCAGCAATGCGTACTCATTATCAGGAACGATGCCATATTGAACCGGTATGCCGCCGGCTTCGCTTACGATCAGACTCATGGTGGTCGAGTTAATATCACGGACCTGTCCGAATTTTGGGGTTTGATCAGAAGGAACAACTTCATCGCCGCTAGAGAGGATCCCAACCAGAGGTTTTTTCACAACCTTTATTTTTGAAAAACCGAATGACATCAATCCGCCAATTTCAGTGATACGCAGCTTGGTACCTGCTGAAATCACCAGATCCCCTGTTTTAACATCCTCGCCAGCCAGAATCACGTTTTCATTTTGACTTACAGCTTTTAGAATCTCAATCTCTGCGGAATGCAGCGATTGTGTCTGTTCCAACATGACCACGGCGTCAGCCCCCTCGGGGATCATACCGCCTGTGTGAATAAGTATCGCGGTTCCCTGTTCTACCTTGAGGTCTGGAGCTTTCCCCATAGGAACTTCACCGATCAGTTTCAGAAATGCGGGAATGCTATCGGAAGCACCAAAAGTATCTGAAGAGAGAACTGCGTAGCCGTCCACAGTACAACGAGGAAATTCTGGTAATGGATGCGGAGCAAAAACATCGACTGCCAAGACTCTTCCAAGCGAATCCTTTGTGTCGATCACTTCCACTTTACCAAGATGTGTTGGCAAGTTTTGTAGTAACTTATCTAATGCTTCAAAGGGAGGGGTTAGTTTTAGATATTCAGGCATGTTTATGAAGTCCAAAATGAATAAGCAATGAAATAACCAGCGAGCAGATATAACGCAGTCGCGCTGATCGTAAATACTCTCCAGTTAGGTTTGGCACCATTCTCAATTTGATTGATCTGAAATATGACAAAAGCAGCCAAAGGACTTGTCAGAAGGAACGGCCAGACCAGCCGCCATGCCATACCTGAAAGATACGCATAACCGATTAGAAGATACGCTGCCAGAGACAAGCCATATATGAGGCGTACTCCATTTTGCCAGTTCACTTTATACAGTAGTGAAGGTTTGCAGGTTTTACAATCGTGGGCGTACTCAGGGAACTCATAGGCAAGCACAAGGACCAGGAAGAGCGCTGTCAGTGGAAATGTACTCATAGAGATGAGCCTTGAAAAATCCGGAGTCTGTAATAAGAAACCCACAGCCGGGATCAGATTTGTTAAAATTATCGCTGAAATCAATTCATTGAAACCCGATAAATATTGCCGGAAAGCAGGTAAAACCATCACTAATCCAAGAACCAACCCGGTAAAGATGACTAACACCAAAGCGCTATGAAGGTATCCATCACGGTAAAAGAAAACACCGAATACTGCGGCGATTGCCAGGAGGGCAAGACCAACGGTTAGAATGATAGATTGCTCTTTCTTCTTTTGAATTAGATCTGCAGTAGTCTTAGGCAGGTCAGATTGCACTTGAGGATTTAGTAAACTAAAAAATTCGTAAACAAAACTGAAGCCAAGTAATAAGCAAATCATCCAGAGAAGACCCAGGATCAATGTCGACCAGTTCACTTCGTTTCCCTGGTATCGCGATATCCCAACGCCTAAGACGTAATTAAGGACGGTAAAGATGATAAATGCCAGGGATCTCCGTGAGAAGAATCGTTGGAATAACGTTGCGGTGTCGGTCATCATATACCTATTTTACCTTTGGTTTGGGCGAATCAAGACATCACCACCGGGGAGTTGTATCACCTCTCCAGTTATCGAGGAATCATCAATGAGCAGCGATAAAGCATTTGATAATGCCAATGGCGAAACTTGTTCCTTCCCGATCTTCTGCATGAGTGACATCCATGTTTCATTTGACATATCCTCCGGTTGTACGAGTAATCCGGGGGCAATCGCATTCACCCGAACCTTCGGTTTGAAGCTATCTGCCAACATGACTGTGAGATGATTCAGGGATGATTTACTGAGGCCGTACACTGCGTTGTACCGCCAGATCTGGTGAGCGGACGCATCTGAAATATTAATGATCAAACCACCTTCGGTCATTTGTTGAAATGCTAATTGGCTGCATAATAATGGGGCGCGAAGGTTAAGGTTCATCATCGCATCCCATTCAGGTACAGTAACGGAATTAAAAGGAGATTTGATCATCTTAGATGCGGAATTTACCAGCAGGTCGATTCTGCCTATTTGAGCTGCTTCAGAAAACATTGAATTGATTTCAGCAGGATTCGATAAATCGGCGTGGATCGGGTAAGCATTGACCCCCATCTTTTGGATTTCCCCGGCAGTCGAAAGGGCAATCTCTTTTGAGGAATTGTAATGGATCAGTAAATCCCACCCAATTTTCGCTAATTCCAATGCGATCAGTCTCCCTACGCGACGGGCTGATCCAGTGACCAAGGCAATTTTGGATGGAGATTTCATTTGACAATGATTCTAGCATGGAACCTGGTCGTTGGATTTATATACTTAAATAAATTGTGCCATTTAACGATACATACCTTCATTTTTCGTCCAGGGCTATTACATGATATAATCCAAAGCAAGTGGGGAATCCTGCAAACCCTCACTCAAAATCCCAAATTGTTCTGGAGGAGAACCGTGAAGCAGAAAGCACTTTTTGTAATATCAGTTGTTGTTCTGTTAAGCTTGCTCCTGACCGCATGCGGTCAAAAATCTGTTGCAGTGAAGATCGCAACTGATGCCACATTCCCGCCATTCGAAATTGTTGACGAGAATACAAAGGAACTAACAGGTTTTGATGTTGAGTTGATGAATGCTGTAGCGAAAAAAGCCGGCCTGACGATCGAATGGGCGAACATCGGTTTTGATGCTGTCATCTCCGGTGTTTCACAATGCCAATATGATGCCGCCGCCGCCGCGATCACCATCACAGAAGAACGGAAAGCAAGCGCTTTGTTCAGCGATCCCTATATCAACGCCGGACAAATCGTCGCAATCCGAAAAGACGAGACAAATATTAAGAGCAAGGACGACTTGACAGGCTTGAAATTAGGCGCTCAGTTAGGCACCACTGGTGAAATTGAAGCACAAAAAATTGCCGGTGCTGAAGTTAAGCCGTATGATTCATATGATCTGGCATTCTTGGACCTGGCAAATGGACAGATCGATGCAGTGATCGCTGACTATGCAACTGCATTGGGCTTTATCGGGCAGAATCCTGAAAAACTGACAACAGTCGGTGAGGTTTTCACTGATGAATCTTATGGATTTATGGTCTGCAAGGATAAGGCTGAATTAGTTACCAAGTTCAACAAGGCACTAGGTGAATTGAAGGCTGACGGAACCATAGCCAAGCTGGAACAAAAGTGGTTGGCTGGATTAAATTAGTAGCGGAATAAGCGTATTAAAGCGAGGTCCGCGTTGGACCTCGCTTATTTTTTATCTCAGGGAAAAGATAATGGACGAATCTGGACTACCCTATATACCCACGGCGGATACTCCGCACCTAAAATACCAGCGACCAACCCCACAATCCAAGTTTGATAAGTGGTGGATCCTCGTGGCAATCGTTGTTGTGACCATTGGACTGCTCGTTTTCTTCACACCGGATCCTTACCGTAGAATTGTTGTATTTGTCATTGATGGTATCGGAGTAACCCTCCAGGTTACAGTGGTTTCATTTGTCCTCGTTTTGGTCGCCGGTTTGATCGGTGGATTGGGACGACTGGCAAAGAATCCTATTGTTTCCGGCATCGCTTCAATTTATGTTGAAATCGTTCGTGGAATCCCGTTATTGGTGCAATTATTATTTTGGTATTTTGCTTTTCCGCAGGTGATCCAGTCATTTGGTGCTGCTATCAAGTTTGAGCCGTTCGAAAACTACCTGGCGAATCCGGTCGGAATGGCGATATTGGGTTTGACCTTTTGTTATGGCGCATATATGAGCGAGATCTATCGTGCCGGAATTCAGGCAATACCAAAAGGCCAGATGGAAGCAGCAAGAAGTTTAGGGATGTCATATTTCCAGGCTATGAGATATGTGATCATTCCCCAGGCAGTTCGTATGATCCTGCCACCAGTTGGGAATGAATTTATTTCATTGTTGAAAGATTCCTCCCTGGTCAGTGTAGTTGCAGTTGCAGATATGACCCGCCGGGGAAGGGAATTTATGGCGGCGAACTTCATTCCATTACCCACCTGGTTGATGGTGGCATTATTATATCTGGTCTTAACCCTGGTTTCGGCAAGAATCGTGACCTGGATAGAACGCATTACCAAGATCGAAAGGTAAATCCCATGGAACCAATTATTCGCGTTGAAGGTATTCATAAATATTTTGGCGATCTTCATGTTCTCAAAGGGGTTTCCTTGAATGTAGAGAAGGGTGAGGTGATTGTCATCATCGGACCATCCGGATCGGGAAAATCCACTTTCCTGCGATGTATCAACCGTCTCGAAGAATATGACGAAGGGTTGATCGTCGTAGACGGTATCCCGCTGGACAATACACAACACATTAACCAGGTGAGGACTGAAGTGGGAATGGTTTTTCAATCCTTTAACTTGTTTCCCCATCTTACGGTTATTGATAATCTGATGCTTGCACAAAAGATCGTACGAAAGCGGGATAAAGATGAAGCAAAAAAGGTAGCCATGCAGTTATTAGAAAAAGTAGGGATTCCTGAAAAAGCCTACAATCACCCCATTCAACTTTCAGGCGGACAGCAGCAGCGTGTAGCGATTGCACGGGCATTGGCGATGAACCCCAAGATCATGCTCTTTGACGAACCTACATCAGCGTTGGATCCAGAGATGATTCAGGAGGTTCTGGATGTAATGTTGAACCTTGCAAAAGAAGGTATGACGATGGTGGTTGTATCTCATGAAATGGGATTCGCACGGGCAGCTGCCAATAGAGCGATCTTTATGGACGATGGACTTATTGTGGAAGAATCTACTCCGAATGAGTTATTTTCCAATCCGCAGCAGGAACGCACAAAATCGTTCTTGAGCAAAGTCTTGTAATCAGTTGTCAGCTAAAAGACCTTCCAAATGGGAAGGTCTTTTTTTTTATATTATTTATTCTATAGGAATGGTTACTAAATGATCGTCATGACCAAACTTACCAGCAACAGGATGCCTGCTCCTATCACCAGATACCGTTCAGGTTTCATTTTGAGAAAATCCATAGGCTTTGGTAGGGGAGTGGTAATCCTTGCTCGTGGCATAGGAACGCTGTCTCCCAATAAAGCCTGACGGAGTTCTTCGACAGTTTGAGGACGTTCATTCGGGTGTAGTCCCATTGCCCAGAGGATGGCTCGCTCGGTTCGCATCGAAACTTCCGGATTGATCTGTTTGGGACCAACCATGCTTTCAGGATGTAAAAACCTTTCACGGGCGTCAACGGGGGGAGTATTGGTAAGCAAGTGGTACAAGGTAGCCCCAAATGAGTAAATATCTGAGCGGGAATCGGTGTGGCTGCTATCGCCACCATACTGTTCAAGCGGAGTGTATAAAGCTGTTCCACGCCCCTGCAAAATGGTGATGGTCACCTCACCCGGAGAAGCTAACTTCACCAATCCAAAATCGACCAATTTTAGCAGGTTGCTGGGAGTGATCTTTAAATTCCCGGGCTTAATATCGCGATGTAAAATACTCGGAGTTTGTGAATGGAGAAATGACAGCGCATCTGCCAGTTGATTTGCCCAGTCCAATACATCGGCTTCGGACAGAAAAGAACCTGCTTGGCGGGCTTCCATCATTTTTGTGCGCAAATCTTTCCCGGGGACAAAATCCATCACAAGATAATCGTGTGGACCGATTGAGAAATAATCAGACACTTTCGGTAGATTGGGATGATCCAACCTTGCCAACACTGTCGCTTCCCGCTGAAATTGGTCGCGTGCTTGTTTGATCAGTTCGGCCGGAAGAGTGCGGTCATGTTCCACTTCTTTGACCGCGCATTGGCGGCCTTCCAGACGCTGGTCGTCAGCCAGATAAATGGAACCCATACCGCCTTGCCCGATGATTCGGTTGATGCGGTAACGGCCTCTTAATACCTCCCCTGCTTTAAGCGGTACAGGCATTTTCCTCTCAGATTTCTACTGGATGGCAAATCAATCAATTCATTTCGGCGTTTTGGTTGTAAATTCAACCTTGATCGATATTGCCAGATTGGGGTTTTCTGTTAATATTATACCGTAAAGACCATTTGTTTTTCAGGAGCCGTATGATAGAGCGAAGAGGGGATGAAGTACCTATACTGATCGGACAAACGGGTCCGTTGAATGGTCAACGATGGATGATCTCTAAATCGATGCTCGTAGGTCGAGATTCATCCTGCGATATCGTCATTCCAGACCGCCAGATCTCACGATATCACGCCAGTTTTATGCCGGCCACAAATGGGACAATTATCGAAGATCTGGGAAGTAAGAATGGTACCTTTTGCAATGGTCAGAAAGTGGAAGGATCCGTTTTACTTCAAGATGGTGACCTTTTGCAGATTGCATTGGTCCAGCATTTTGTTTATCTTAGCTCAGACTCGACTCTGCCTTTGGAGGCAGGACATTTTCCTGCAACGATTCGTACAGGCAGATTGAATCTCGATTCGCGATCACATCGCGTCTGGGTTGGTCAATCTGAGGTTATTCCACCACTATCCGCACCGCAGTTCCGTTTGCTTGAGTTACTCACCCAGCAGGAAGGTTCCGTGCTTTCCCGCAATGAATTGATACTCGGAATTTGGGGAGAACAGGAAGCCATCGGAGTGTCAGATCAAGCATTGGATGCATTAATTAGGCGCCTACGCCAAAGGCTGACCGAATTGGATCCAGAGCATACTTATATTACAACACTGAGAGGTACTGGTATAAAATTTGTCAATCAAGGATAACTGTATTAGCGGATAATCTCGCCGACCAGTTTTTCGGCATCCTGCCAGGTTTCCGGTTCGTTCATCCGTAAATAGCCACCCAGTAATGGGTGGACTTTTTGTATCTCTTCAGCCATCTTTTTTGCTATGACTTCTGACTGAAAAGTGAGCATTAGGTGCGGAACGTAATTGTATGAAACTGAATGCTTCGCGGAAATTCATGGTCAGCAATACTCTGCGCAAATAACCATTCGGGACAAGATATGAAGCTACATTGGGGAATTCTTTTTCAATTCTGTGATAGCCACGATGAGCATTCTTCATTGCTTGAATATAATCATCCCGATAACCAGCGCGCTCAATCAATTGCGGGACCGCGAATCCGAGTTCACAACCTAGAGACTGGGGACTCTGGGTCATCATCCGGTGTCTTTTTACTTCATAATAGGCGCCTTGATCCATGATCACATCAAAGGTGTATTGGATATGCTCGACCTCGCGTAGCGGCCAATCGAATTTATCCAGATTGCCAATCATCTCATTGATGAGAGTTTTCTTCTGTTCCATTGCCATGGATTGGACAGCTTTAAGGGATTCGGCGTAACCAGAACCTCCATAACGGTATAAAGTAGCTGCGAGTACAATATCTTCAGCATCAGTTGTTAACGAAACCAATTTACACCAATCAAAATCCGATTCCACTTTTGGTATTATGGGAACTTGTTTTTTGATTCTGCCTGGTGTTTCTGACAGATAATCATGTTTATTCGCATACTTGACCAATGTTGGCAATTCGCTTTGAGCGGTCAGTTTCATTTCTTCACCGATCATGCGCACTTCTTCAAGCGGATGCGAAAGCATCTTTGAGATTAGATGTTCAAGCACACGGGCATTGGCGGTCATCCCAAGGTTGGCAAGCGAAGCTGCCGGTAATAGAAAACGGCATGAATCTACATAGGATGAACGAAGCCGTCTCTCATAGGCGCCATCACTCTCGTCCTTTGATCGTGGACAATCCAGCGCCGCGACACCCTTACAGAGTGGCAATGCTTTTTGGTAGGTACTGAACAACTCGTCACAGATTTGGCGGTAATCGGCGAGCAAAGGATGATCTTTCAGCTCTTGTGGGATGTGATAGGCATCCCCGGACCATTTTTGATAACGTGTGGATTTCTCCGTAAATGATGCCAACCGTGCAGATTGAATTTCTTCCACAGCAAGCCGGGACACATTCTCGATAGCAATGTGCAATACTGCATGTTCCGCTACTGAAGCATGACCATAACCAACCACCCATTTTTCATTGAATTCTGCGCTTTGTGCATCATTCAATTCAGATGCAATTTCCCGGAAAGATTCTGGTGATCGCGAAGTTTTGGCAAAAGCAACTGCTATGGTCTCCTGGCTTAATATTTTTGGGTTAAGAAGATAGATCTGTCTGGTGTACTCACTCATAAACAGCCTCGCGGGTATGGGCGATGTCGGTATTGATCTGATGGATTAACTCTTCTATCCCAGCGAATTTCTTTTCATCACGCAACCGTTCTAGAAATTCTACACTGATTTTTTTACCGTACAAATCCCCTGAGTAGTCCAGAAGATGTGTTTCAAGGGTGGGGAGGAGCTGTCCATCCCCAAATGTCGGACGAAGACCTATATTCGTCACTGCGAGATGTGTATCATTTTCCACCTTGACCCGGCAGGCATATACTCCGATTTTCGGTAACAGACGTTGCGGATGTGTGGATATATTTGCAGTTGGGAAACCTAATTCCCTACCACGGGCGTCTCCATGTGTGACTATCCCACTCACAGAATAAGGTCTGCCCAACCAGTTATGCGCTGCTTCAACCTCACCTTCTTGTAAGGCAGCACGAATGATGCTAGATGAGACAGTGAGTCCGTTCTCACGATATGGATCGACAATCTGAACTTTGTAACCATAGGATTGGCCGTAATGGTGAAGGAATTCAATATCCCCACCTCTGCCCTTACCCAGTGCAAATCCAGGACCCACCCAGAGTGCCCGTAATTTCACAGCTTTCATCAAACGCTGCATGAATTCTGCCCCAGTCAATCCGGCCAGTTCACGGGTAAATTCGAGCGTAATGACAGCATCAACTCCCAGCGCGTCGAGCATCTCTACCCTCTCTTCAACTGTTGAGAGGTATATCGGATCGGAAATGTTCCTGAGAATCACGACTGGATGGGGGAAAAAAGTGAGAACCACCGCATTAGCTTTGGCTTTATGCGCTTCAGCGACCATGGAGGTGATCAGTTGCTGATGACCACGGTGAACGCCATCAAATGATCCAATGGTTACCCAGCTATCGCCTGGATGGTTACCCGTGAGTCCGATGTATTGCTTCATAGGCGCCATCTTTCAAAAATAGAATCGTGATCCTCGTTTGGACTTAAGAGAAAAAGACTTTCTTGGGTTGCCATTCACGAGATTCATCATCATGGAATAATAATGCGACCAGTTCCCCTTGCTCAGAAATACCTCTTGCCCAACCGGTTGAACCTTCAACCGCTGGAACTCGATGACCATGACGGATCATATCCATCTTAGCCATATCCAATTCCACCATAGGCCAATCAGATAAGGCTTCTGCAGCTGGAATTAGATATTGGTACCAATTTCCATCTTCAAAAGCTTCCTTCAATTTCCGCAATTGGACTGCATCGCGTAGAGTAAAACGACCGCTTTTTGTCCTGCGTAATCCCACCAGGTAAGCTCCACAACCAAGAACTTTACCCAGATCGTTGGCCAGGGATCGTACATATGTTCCAGAAGAACAATAAACATCGATCACAACCTCGGGGAGAGCCCATTCAAGGACTTCGAGGTTATAAACATTAATCATTCGTGGAGCTAGATCAAGTTCTTCCCCTTCACGCGCTGCCTCGTAAGCTTTTTTACCTTGAACTTTAACCGCGGAGTAGGGAGGAGGAACCTGTTCGATCTCTCCGATGAATTGTTTCAGGGCTGTGGTAAATTGTTCCTCGGTAATATTGACCGGGGATGAACCGGTGACGCGACCTTCTTCATCAAAGGTATCTGTTGTTGCCCCCAGCCGAATAACGGCCTGATACCGTTTATCGGATGCCGATACGAACTCACTTAAACGTACTGCTGGACCAACCAGGACTACTAATACACCTGAAGCTCGTGGATCAAGTGTGCCGGTATGGCCAGCCCTGCGAATATTTGTACCTCTTCGGATTACTTGAACAACATCATGTGATGTAAGTCCGATCGGTTTGTCAATAACCAGGACTCCTGAGATTGCGTTCTTTACATCAAAACGGTTCTCATCCATTTTTACTCACCCCGAATCATCCTTGATTCATTCTAGCCGTTTTTAGTAAGCGATTCCAATAATTGTATTGTCGCTGTCAATACTTTGGGCTGTATCTCTTCCAGCGTACCGGGTATATCTGCACCGGCTGCAGCGGGATGTCCTCCGCCACCAAATGATAAGGCGATATCTGAAACGTTAAATCCAGGAACTGAGCGCCAACTGACTTTTACAGTTCCATTTTGTTGTTCAACAAATATCATTGAGATATCAAAATCATCGATGGACGAGATAACATTGATCAGGTCAGCATCATCATTGCCTGGATAAGCACAAGCTTTACGGTCAGAAAGGCGTAATGTCCCCCAAACCATACGGTCTTTCTTCTGTAAGCCTGAAAGTCCTGCTCCCCAATAACTGGTAGCTTCAAAGGATCTGCGAAGCAATCCCCGATTGTATTGGTCAATCAGATCGCCGCCTTTTTCCATCAACTCCGCTGATACTCTCAGCGCTGTAGGTGTCATGTTCGAAGTACGGAATCCGAGAGTATCGGTAACGATACCCATCAGTAGTGCATTCGCAATTTCTGGTGTGATCGTCAGTCCCCAGCTTTCGTAATGTCGTGTGATGATCTCACAGGTTGCGACAGCTTCAGGTTCGATCAGATTTACTTCGCTGAACTTTAGATTGGTGATGTGATGGTCAATATTGATCTCAGGCATACGGTAAGTCTCGAGGACCGGACCTACCCTTCTGGGATCAGAACAATCTACACTGATGATCAGATCGAAATCTCCATCCGGGCGTTTGACCACAAGATCTGCTCCAGGAAGGTGACGGAAACTGGCTGATACACCATCCGATAGAACCATTTGGACAGATTTACCCAGATCACGGATACCTAAGCCCATGGACAAGAGCGATCCAACAGCATCTCCATCCGGTCGGATGTGCGCGACAATCATTATCCTTTGCGAATTGGCAATCCGTTTTCGGATCTCATTGTGAACAGCGTCAGTCATCTATTCCTTAACCTGTTTATTTTGTTCTTCGAGTTTGATCTGCTGTAAGAGTTTTTCCATATGGTCAGCATTTTCGGGTGTTGGATCCCAATGGAAACGTAATCTTGGGAATTGGCGCAAGTCGATCTGTGCAGCTAATGCACTCCTAAAAAAACCGGAGGCGTGGTTCAATCCATCCAAAACCTCTTTGGATCGCTCAACACCTTCTACTGCAGATACATATACCTCAGCGTAAGCTAATTCGCGATCCACTCGTACATCCGTGATAAATATCCCGGATAACCTGGGATCACCAACCTTCTGAATGATCAATTCAGATAGTGTTTGTTTGATGCGGTCATTAATTCGTTGCAACCGGATTTTATTAGGCATGGAACACCTCTAGTTCAATAAAGCGCTTTTAGGAGCACCGACTTTTTCAATAACATAACAGACCATGGTATCCCCGGGAGCATAATCGGAGAAGTTCTTCAAGGAGATGCCACATTCAAAGCCTGTGCGGACTTCTTTAACATCGTCCTTTTCATGTTTGAGTGAAGCCATTTCCCCTTCGTGGATCACCTGTCCGTTGCGTATGACCCGTACTTTCGCGTTTCGACGCATTTCCCCGGAAGTAACCCGACAGCCGGCAATATTGCCCAATTTCGTGATCTTGAAAACCGCAAGAATATTCGCCTGACCGACGATCTCCTCTTTAAATTCGGGAGCTAGCATACCCTTGAGAGCTTTCTCAACGTCCTCGGTGAGGCGGTAAATAATATCGTAAAGACGAATGGATACGCCTTCCGATTCTGCCAGACGGCGGGCGGCTGCATCAGCAACAACATTGAATCCAATTACGATCGCGTCGGATGCGGATGCCAGAAGAATATCATTTTCAAGGATATTCCCGGTAGTCGCATGCAGTATATTGACTTTGATCTCGCCCTGGTTAAATTCGTTCAATGAATTCACAATGGGTTCCAGTGAACCCTGGACGTCTGCTTTGATGATCAAGCGAAGTTCCTTTAGGGCGCCATCCTCTATTTGTTTAAAGATGTCCTCAAGTGTGGCTTTTGGTACTGCCTGCTGCGCTTGGGCTGCTACTTTGATCGCGTCAATAATGACACGGGCATCTTTCTCGGATTTGACTACCTGGTAGATATCACCGGCAGTAGGAACATCATTCAAGCCCATAACAGATACCGGTGTGGATGGACCTGCTTTGCGAATCGGTTTTCCGCGGAAGTCGTACATGGCTTTGATCCTGCCGTAGGAACGACCTGCGACAACAACATCACCCATCTCCAATTCACCGTTTTGGACCAACAAAGTGGCGATCACGCCCTTTGGCGCGATCCATCTCGGATTCGATCACGGATCCCATCTGCTTGCCTTTGGGATTTCCGCGGATATTTGCAGCTTCAGCCACGATCAAAATGGCTGCCAGTAAGTCATCGATGCCAGTCTTTTGCTTGGCAGAGACCGGTATGATCATGGTATTACCTTCCCAATCTTCAGGTACCATTCCCAGATCAGCTAATTGTTTTTTTACGAAGTCCGGATTTGCATCCGGACGATCGATCTTATTCATTGCAACAATCATTGGAACCTGCGCAGCCTTGGCGTGGGCAATTGCCTCACGGGTCTGCGGCATAACACCATCATTGGCGGCCACCACCAGGACGACAATATCAGCACCTTTAGCTCCGCGGGCTCGCATGGCTGTGAAAGCTGCATGTCCTGGAGTGTCCAGAAAGGTGATCAACTGTCCGTTGTGTTCCACCTGGTAAGCGCCAATGTGCTGAGTGATTCCACCCGCTTCACCACCGGCAACATCGGTATGGCGGATTGCGTCTAATAGGGTGGTTTTACCATGATCGACATGCCCGAGAATGGTTACGACAGGAGGGCGTTGAACAAGGCTGGTAGGATCTTCATTTTCGATTGCCTGCCGCCATGAAGCCACTTCGCCCACATCTTTAGTTTCAGATTCTTCTTCAATCTCAAGTGTCGCTTCAAATCCAAGTTCGGATGCGACGATAGCTGCTGTGTCAAAATCCACCACCTGGCTGATGTTAGCCATCACACCATTTGACATTAAGGTCTTGATAACTTGAATGGGACTGGATTTAAGTAATCCAGCCAGATCGCGTACACTTATCGTTGAAGGAATTTCAATTGATACTGTTTTGGTTTTCTCGCTCACGGGGCACCTCCATGCTTTGTTGTGCTCTCATGCCTGTATACCTTTGTCTGGATTGCTTGGATTTTTCATCCAGAATTACAATCCATGCATTGAGCGAGATCGAGGTTCAGGCTCGAATGATCTAATCCGGGTGATCAGTGTTCATATTATTCCCGGGTTCGCTCAATAGAATTGGTTTTAATGTGCTGGCGAAATCTGCCAGTCGTTGATGGTCTTCAGGACTTAACTCCATCCGCAGGGCGTTGGCAAGTGGACCTTTCAGTCCTTTTTCCCAACAAGATAAGTTCATTATGCAGATAGGCTCCCCGGCCGTTGACTTTTCCTGATCTATCGACGACAACTCCATCCGGGGTGCGGACGATACGAATCAAGTGACGTTTAGGCATGATTTGACGGCAGCCAACGCACGTTCGTTTCGGAGTGTTCCTGACTTGATTTCTTTGTTTTCCAGGCACCTTTTTTATCCAGTTTTTTTACCAGTTGCCCCAACCATCATCAGTCCCACGTTTATGTTTCTTGTGGGCTAAGATCACATCCCGGTCAGGATCATACTCAACTTCAACACTCTTCTTTTTCTTCTTCTTTCCACCTGATTTCTTGGCATCGGGTGATTCTTCTTCCTCATCAACTGCTGCTGGATTTACTTCGAACACTTCCGGTTTGAGTGCAAATATCTGGTTCAGATCAGCAGGTAAGTCATCTTCAACTTCGATGATTGGTTCGATGGTTGTTTCGGTAACTTTCTCGAGGTCAGTTTCAAGTTCAACACTTTTCTCTTCAACTGGAGCTTCAACAGCTTTTGTTTCAACCGGTTCAACCTCAACAGTTTTAGGTGGAACGATACCCATTAATCGTTGGGTAGACAGAGCTGCTTCAATTTCGGCTATTCCCTTGGGGCTCATACCCTGGAGTGCAAGAAGTACATCGGGATTCATCCTGAATTGGACAGCCAGGTCACCGGCGGTTATGTATCTCGCGTCAATGAGCATACTGGTAACATGCTCGGTGAGTTTCAATGTATCCAAGGCATCTCGAATGCTGACGGTGGAATAGTCTGAAGGATTTGTTCCTTCATCAATTCTTCAGGTCGTTTTTCAGCCATACGTTTGCTGGCAGATTTCTTCTCAACCCGATCGATGAATTTGGAAAGTTGATCAGTCTCATCAATCCCCAACGGACGGCCTTCTTTTTTCTTGGCAAGAATGGCTTCGATGGCGGGAATATTTTCATGTTCAACTTCTGCAATCGAAGCATATTCCGGATCGGTATTCAGCTTGTTTAGTGAGTCTTCCGCCGCCTCATCCAATTTCTTAATGTCGATGCGCCAACCCGTAAGTTTCGCGGCAAGACGGGCGTTTTGACCATCCCGACCGATTGCCAGACTAAGCTGATCTTCTGGAACAACTACCGTGGCGGTCTTTCCGGTTTCTGCGCTGTCGTTCAAATATACGCCGTTAACTCTGGCTGGACTGACTGCTTTGGAAATGTAAACTGCGGGGTCAGCGCTCCACTCAATAACATCGATCTTTTCATCGTGCAATTCACGGACGATGGCTTGAATACGTACTCCACGGATGCCTACACAAGCGCCTACCGGGTCAATACCCTGTTGTGTGGCGGCGACGGCTACTTTGGCACGTTGTCCAGGTTCACGGGCGATCGATCGGATTTCAACAACGCCATGGTAAATTTCGGGTACTTCGGTTTCGAGAAGACGGCGCAGGAAATTGCGATGCGCACGCGATAAGATAATTTGAGGTCCACGGGATGAGTCTTTAACTTCGAGCAAAATACTGCGGACACGTTCATGTACTCGGAATCGCTCTCCGGGGATCATTTCCTTCTTGAGAAGTTTTCCTTCAGCTTTTAGGTCAAGACCGATGGAAGTTTCCATCGCATTGACAGCCTGAACAACACCGGTTGTAATCTCGCCAACCTGTTTGTTGAAATATTCCATCTGTACATTACGTTCGGCTTCACGGATACGCTGTTGGATCACTTGTCGGGCAGTTTGTGCAGCTACACGACCAAAATCTGCCGGAGTGCATTCTACGATCACCAGGTCACCCAATTCGGCGTCCGGTTTCACTTCCCGTGCATTTTCCAGGCTGACTTCAGTAGTCTCGCTGTCAACTGATTCAACTACTTCTTTTTCCGCGTAGATCATCACCTTACCGGTATCCGAATCAATCTTGGCTTCGACATGTTGAGCGGTCGAGGCAACAACTGCCCGACGGTAAGCGGAAACCATGGCTGATTCCAAAGCCTTTAAGATGACTTCCTTCGGAAGCTGCTTATCTTCCTGCACTTCATTGAAGGCCAGCGCGAATTCGTTTTTCATTCTTACACTCTCTCCAAAATTGATACTATGTTTTATTACGCAGAAAAGTGGGGGGCTCCCACTTTTCCATGGATGCAATATTGAATTACCACTAACAGTCCTATTTTAATCCAGAATTGTCTTAAGAGCAAGTATTGATGACCTTGTTTTGTATAAAATACCATCAAAATAAAACGAATTTCATTCATATCTATAATCTATTAGTCCTAATCCTCACATTGATCGCTTTTCAGTTGTAGAATCGATATATTCGTAGACAAAAAGCGAGGAAAATACATGAATTTCAACTCTCATAACCATCGTTCCATATTACAGAAGATCGCCCACCAAGTGATGATCGACCGGGGATTGCTCCCGGAATTTTCCAAAGAAGCAATGGAACAACTAAATCAAATCCACGAGTTGGAATATCCCGGAATAAAAATGCAACCTGGCGAAATCCTTGATTTACGTGGATTACCCTGGGCATCCATTGATAATGATGACTCGCTTGATTTGGATCAGCTAACAGTCGCTGGAGAAATGGATTCAGGGATCGCGACAATATACGTCGCGATCGCGGATGTTGATGGATATGTTAAAAAGGCTAGTGCCATAGACGATCACGCACGAACGAATACTACATCAGTCTACACATCCGCGGAAATATTTCCGATGCTGCCTGTGGAATTATCCACTGATCTAACTTCGCTCAACCCTGGTGAGGATCGGCAGGCGATGGTGATCGAAATGGCGGTTAACGAAGATGGCTCATTGGCCGATGCCAAAATATACCGGGCATGGGTACGTAATCACGCAAAATTAGCTTATAACAGTGTAGCTGCCTGGATTGAGGGGAACGGGGAAATGCCTGACCCAATAAAAGCTGTTCCTGGTTTGGATGATAACCTGAGGATTTAGGATGTAGTCGCGCAAAGACTGAAGAACTTACGTGAGATCAACGGCGCTCTGAGTTTGGAAACCATCGAAGCAAAACCTGTTTTTATTGGAGATCAAATACAAGCTTTGGAACGGGATGAACGGAATCGGGCGAAAGAGATCATTGAAGATTTTATGATTGCAGCGAATGGAGTAACTGCCAGATTTCTCGCAGAACGGAAATCTCCATCAATCCGGCGGGTTGTGAGGATACCAAAGCGATGGGATAGGATCGTTCAGATCGCGACGGATCATAAATTCCACTTACCAATGGAGCCTGATTCAAAAGCTCTCGAAGAATTCCTGGTTAAACAAAAAATTTCTGATCCATTGCGATTCCCCGATCTTTCTCTTGCCGTGATCAAATTGCTGGGGGCTGGAGAATATGTTGCCGAACAACCTGATGGGGAAGTTCCCGGCCATTTTGGTCTTGCGGTCAAGGATTATGCTCATTCTACAGCTCCGAATTGCCGTTTCCCCGACCTGATCACCCAGCGCCTACTAAAAGCAGCACTGGATGGAAGAGAGTCGCCCTACAAAATAGATGAATTGAATGAACTAGCCTTACATTGCACTGAGGCTGAAGATGCCGCTAACAAGGTGGAACGCCAGGTGGGTAAATCCGCAGCAGCATTGCTGCTCGAGGCTCGTGTGGGCGATAAATTCGATTTCGATCGTCACTGGCGCATCTCCCAAGGGCACCTGGGTGAGACTGATCGACGAACCTGTTGAGGGGAAACTCGTAAAAGGATTTGATGGTGTGGATGTGGGTGACCGGATTCGTGTAAGACTGGAATCGGTGGACGTGGAAAACGGATATATCGATTTTCAAAGAATAAATTGAGTTATATAAATCACTATCATTTCATCGCAGAGGAACACAAACAAAATGGTTGAAATCACAGAAAACACCATCGCAAAACCAGGCATCAAAGATCTTCCCCGAAATGTTTGGGCAGTGGGTTTTACAAGTTTTTTCATGGATATATCCGCGGAGATGGTGATCAATGTTGTCCCATTATTCCTGGCAAATGTCTTGGGAGTGCAAACCAGTATCATCGGATTGATCGAAGGCATAGCTGAAGCAACCGCTAGCATTCTCAAAATGTTTTCTGGATGGTTCTCGGATAAGATCGGCGGCCGGAAATGGTTGGCTGTCGCTGGATATGGATTGTCTGCCATCTCCAAACCTTTCTTTTATTTTGCCAGCAGTTGGGAATTGATCGCTGGTGTACGTTGGGTAGACCGCATCGGAAAAGGGATACGCACTGCGCCTCGGGACGCGTTAGTGGCTGATTCAACACCGGTCCATATGCGTGGACTAGCCTATGGTTTCAACCGAGCGATGGATAAAGGTGGAGCTGTGATTGGTCTGATCATCGCTGCCCTTGTGGTTTGGTTGGCTCAGGCGAGTAATCTGGATCTGACCAAATCCACTTTTCAGACAATCGTACTTATCAGTATGGTTCCGGGATTTTTGGCAGTACTGTCGTTGGTGATTGGTGCAAAGGATGTTCAGGTGGTTAACCAAAGGTCAGCGCCTAAATTTTCCCTGCGCGGAATGGGCAAACCTTTCAATATATTTTTAATTATTGTCAGCGTTTTCACCCTGGGGAATTCATCTGATGGATTTTTGGTGTTACGTGCTCAAAACCTGGGAATATCCGTCACGGGAATCCTTGTTATGTTAGTTTTCTATAACCTGATCATCACGCTCGTATCGACTCCGGCAGGTTCGTTATCGGACCGGATTGGACGTAGACGATTGATCATAGGTGGCTGGTTGGTTTATGCAGTAATTTATTTCGGTTTTGGAATCGCGCAGGCAGCCTGGCATATCTGGGCGTTGTATATCACGTATGGTATTTATTTCGGTTTAGCGTTTGGAACTGCTAACGCAATGGTAGCCGATCTCGTCCCCGAGACCATGCGTGGAACCGCCTTTGGCACTTATCACGCAGTTATCGGGTTGTTGGCTTTTCCAGCATCATTGATCGCAGGTATTCTCTGGCAGGGGGTTGGAGAATGGAAGGGATTCGGCCCATCTGCACCATTCATCTTTGGTGGATCATTGGCTATGATCGCTGCGATATTAATGGCTGTCTGGATGCCGAAGATCCAAAAGATCCAGTAATTTATCATCATAAAAACACCACATCAGATTCTGATGTGGTGTTTTTATTTGCAACTAATTGAACATCCAAGATGATTACGGTCCTGTCTCCACCGAGAATCCAGATGCCTGCCACTGGTTCATTCCACCTGCCATACTGGTGACATTCGTATAGCCAGAATTGAGCAAAATGTCTCTCCCGGTAGCGCTACGGTTGCCTGACCTACAAACTACAACCACATCTTTATCTTTGGGGATTTCATTCAAGCGGTCAGGAAGAGTTCCCAATGGGATTAATTTTGCACCCGGAATGTGGAATTGATCCCATTCGGATTGCTCGCGTACATCGAGGATAAATGCCCCTTGATCCCGTAATTCCGCAGCTTTAACTACATCCACTTCAGACGGAAACCCGGCAGCTTGTGATTTAAAGACCTGTGGAAGGTACACAGCTGCAAGTAATGCCAGGGCGATAAAAACTATGCCCCAAATCCAAAGAGGAAAAATCCTCTTCTGTGTCTTATCCGTTTTCATTGGTTAAATATCCCTTCTTATCCTGATACCAATATTGTTTTATCCTTCATTTAGATGTTCGTATCGATAAATAGTTACATGAAAGCTAACGATGGTTCAATTCAATATTCCTGCTGGCTTTAATACTAATCCCAGTTCCAAGAACATCCTCAAGAATGATCTGCTCAACAATAACAGGTGCATCAACATCCACATTTCGGAGCAGTGCCAACAACTCTGGAATACGTGGTTTGGGAAATGGGGCAGAGGTATAAACAGGCAGTAGTGGATGTAATCCACCTTTTACCCGGACAGAACTGGCCACCATCCGTCGAGGATCGGTCAACTCCTGTTTCACATAATCTGCACCGCGTTTACATCCTTCACCAACATTCAATACGGTTGTCCCTTCGCGGGTAACTTGCAGCGTGCATCCTTTTGGGCAAGTGACGCATATGATTTTTTCTTCAATAGTTGTCATAATTGATCACCTTTTGTTGATCGATACGATCAATTCACTGGCAGATTTTACATCATCCAACAGAGCTGGTTTTATCGGAATAGTGACCATTTCGCCGGGACGGGCGTAAGGTTCACCTTTCCGGTGCAGCATCTTTTCTCCGCTGCGGACCTCTACCCAGACTGGTGCTTCGATGGGTTGACGGACGCGCATTTGTATCCGGATCTCCCCATCCGCGAGATGATCTGGATTGAGCGTGTGCGGTACCACATAGCGCACATTATCCCCGGCTTTGACCGGAATGGTTTTCCCGGAGGGAAGGTGCCCATTTTGAATTAATTTTGCAGCAGATTTCCCCGCGATGAATCCAGCTTCGGTTACCCAATCCACCAGGTCATAAACATGAACAACATTGCCGGCGGAAAATATTCCCGGAATGTTAGTCTGGAATCCATCATCCACATACGGACCAGCAGTGACCGGATCGATTAGCACGCCCACCTGGCGGGAGAGTTCATTCTCGGGGATCAATCCCACAGATAAGAGCAGTGTGTCGCAGGGGATAATTTCCTCAGTTCCTGGAATATGATTCCATTTTTCATCTACTGCTACCGCTTCAATAGCTTCCACACGCTTTTTCCCAATTATGTTTTTCACTGTATGCATTAATTGCAGCTCAATATCATAATCCAAAAGACATTGAACATAGTTGCGCATCAGCCCAGACAGATAAGGCATCACTTCGAGGACACGCTGTACTTTTGCCCCTTCAAAAGTCAATCTGCGAGCCATAATCATGCCGATGTCGCCAGACCCTAGGACTACGAAATTCTTTCCGGGCATATAGCCTTCCACATTTACCCAACGCTGGGCAGTACCTGCGGTAAGAACTCCGGCTGGACGAGTTCCGGGTAGACGTACTTGTGAACGGGTCCGTTCGCGACATCCCATAGCCAATACTACAGCTTTTGCCTGGATTGTCAGATAACCATAACGTTTACTGGTTGCAGTGATGCGATGATCGTGGGTGATTTCGAGCACCATAGTATCCAACAGAAAGTCCACCCCGACTTGAAATGCTTCGTCAATAAATCGTTGAGCATAAGAAGGGCCAGGAAGATCCTGTTTAAAGATCTCCAATCCGAAACCATTGTGTATGCATTGCAGCAATATCCCACCGGGCTCTACATCCCGTTCGATAATCAAGACATCTTGAGCGCCATTCTTTTTGGCAGAAATTGCTGCTGCCAGTCCGCCGGGGCCGCTGCCAATGACGACTACATCATAGTGATCTTTGATGGTCATCTTATGCCTCCACTTCTTTGGTTGGCCGGAGCAGGAATTCGGATCCCGTGCCTTTTTTTGTGACGTCGACTAAAGGAATATTCATCTCGCGAGAGAGAATTTCCACCACTCTAGGTGTGTCGAATGATCCCAAGCAACGACCGGTCCCCAACCAGGTACGGCGTTTGACAGCATCGTAAGTTCGAGCTGGTAATGGGGCATGGATAGCGGCAACGATATCCCCTTCAGTAACCATCTCGCAGCGGCATACGATTCGACCATAACGTGGATCTTTGGCGACCAATTCCGCCTGTTCTTTTCGAGAAAGATGGTTAAACCGTGGGCTTTGATTTCGGAGTGGGTTCCAATCATCTTTTTCGATGAGCTTTTCACCTGAATCTTTGAGTAACTTGACCACACGCTCGGCAATAGCAGGAGCGGAGGTAAATCCGGGAGATTCGATACCTGCCAGGTTGATCAAGCCATCTACATGTTCGGCCACCTCGATGATGAAATCATGGTTGTAATCCACACCAGGTGTTTTACACACACCATTACCGGAATTTCGCAATCCGGCAAAGACGCCAATAATATAACGTGGATGAAGTGAAGGCACCAGTTTAAGGGCATTCTGCCAAACTTCGCTCAACCCCCCTACTGTAACTGATGTATCATCCCGATCAGGTTCATCTTCTGAATTAGGACCGACCAGTGCATTACCATGTGTACTTCCAAATACAAGTATTCCTTTACTTACCTTGGACGGCACTGGAAAGAGGATGGTATTAATTTTGATTTCGGTTTTATCCAGAATGTAGTATTCGCCTTTTCTAGAGGTGATCTCGAATAAGGGTTGCTCGCCAGCTTTATGCATGACCATATCAGAGTAAATTCCGGCAGAATTAATCACCCAGCGCGAACCAAACTCGCCACGATTTGTGCGAATGCCAATAATCCGGCTTCCTTCCCAGAGGAAATCTTGAAATTCGGTCTCGGTCAATACGGTCACGCCATTTTGGATGGCATTCTCGATCGGACCCACACAAGCAGCAAATGGATCGATCATCCCGGCAGTTGGGGTATATAGAGCACCACTGGCTGATGGATTAATGAGTGGTTCGCGCTGGCGCATCTCATCGCTGCCGATGATTTCGCAAGGGACCAGGTTTTCCCGCCCACGCGCCTGCAGAGTCCCTAAACAATCAAATTCATCCCGACCGATGGCGACGATATATGCCCCACACCGTATGAAAGGGATTCCCAGTTCTTGGGATAGTTGATCCCACATCGGGTTACCTAACCGATTCATTTCGGCCTTGAGGGAACCCGGAATAGGATCATGTCCGGCGTGAATAATTGCAGAATTAGCCGAACTTGCGCCCATTCCTATATCAGATTCTTCGTCAATGAGGAGGATTTTTAAAGCAAAGCGGGAAAGAGAACGCGCAGTCATACAACCGACTACACCCCCGCCGACGATGATGACATCATAGTTTTCCATAGTTTTTGTCATCCTTCGGTTTTTTGGTTGTTAACTTCTGTTTTGAAAATCTATTAAGTATGTACTATACAGCAACACTAGATAAAAATGCAAATTATTTGTCCAGTCAATTAAATTAAGAATGAACTTTGAACAATGAATGGATTTCAATCTGCGCATCAGTCAAGGACTAGAACTTGCAAATATTTGTTACCAACGAACAGGGGATTCTTCTGGGTGACGGGAAGCAAGAAGTTTGGCGAGTAATGCGCCAAACAGAAAACCTCCGACGTGCGCCCAAATGGCTACTCCACCGACATCCTGTCCGCCAAATGAGAGAAACCCTTCGATCAATTGCAAAACAAACCACAACCCCAGGACAATACTGGCTGGGATGAGAGTTAATCTCATAAAATAACCCAACGGAATAAATGTGAGTACCCGTGCCCTCGGGAACAAAACAAGATAAGCGCCTAAAACAGCAGCAATTGCTCCGCTTGCGCCAACTGTCGGAATGGTCGAACCAGGATTGGTAAGGATATGAGTCAGCGAGGCAATAATTCCACCAAACATATAAAAAGCGAGATATTTAACTGAGCCCATGCTGTCTTCCACATTATCTCCGAATATCCACAGGTAAAGCATATTTCCGGCCAGATGAAGTAATCCGCCATGCATGAACATGCTGGTAAACACATCGGAAATATCTCCAAGGGTAAATCCCACCAGGAAGTGTTGTGGAATTAATGCAAATTGATAAATCAAGGATTCCTGATACGGTCCGGATAACCATTGGAGAACGAAGACAATGATATTAGCTACGATCAACAAGTAGTTTACTATCGGAAACCGGCGGGTGGGCATCTGATCTCGGATTGGAATCATAATATTCTCCCAGCATTTAATTATTGTTAGATAGATTTCCACCTAATATTACAACCAATTATGTCATTGAATTATTCTTTTTCAAATTATGATATTCTACAAACCTGGTAAGGCATGGTCTTAATCATTCCCTAACGCGTATAATGAATCAGCATGATCAACATGATTATGAGCCAAAAACATAATAGGAGGATATATACAATGGCTGATGAGAAGAAAAAAGGAATTCTTGATAAGGCGATCGATGCCTTGACAGATCGGGATGAAAAAGCTGCAGCAGCAGAAAAGGCAAAAATGGAATTGGAAGCCAAAGCTAAGGCAGCTAAAGCAGCAGAAGATGCGAAAAAAGCAGCCGCAAGTGTAAATGATGCTGCTGCGAAAATCGCAGCTAATCAGGCTGCAAAAGCAAAAGCTGAAGCGGAAGCACAGAAGAAAGCACTCGCAGATCAGGCGTTGAGAGAGCAAGCCGCTCGAGATGCATTGAAAGCTAAGGAAGCGGCTGACAGAGCAGCTGAACAGGCAAAAATCCTCAAAATGCACACAATCACTCCCAATGAGACATTAAGTGGACTTGCATTACACTTTTATGGACATGCAACTCCTGAATACTGGAACCTGATCATCCAGGCGAATAAAGCAGAACTTGGCGAAGATATAAAGAATTACAAGCCAGGCAAGACGATTAAGATTCCAAAACTTCCCGATTCAATGAAAAAGTAGATTATGCCTGCTACTTCACAATTAAACCTGGGGAAATTGTTTAATGCCGTTGCATCCAATCTGGTTGCCAGTCAATCTGAATTAAATCAAGCGGATACAGTTAACCACGATCACGGCAGTAATATTGTCGAGGTGTTTAAAGTCGCTTCAAAAGCAGTCAAGGCAAACAAAGAAGCATCCATCGCTGACCAACTGGCAAGTGCTGGATCTGCTTTGGCTAGAAAAACAACGAGCGGATCCGGGCAATACTACGCACAAAGCTTTACTCAAGCTGCCAGCCAAATGCACGGACAAGAACTCAATCCGGAGAGCATGTTGACTCTAGTCACCTCGCTACTGGGATCTGGTCAATCAGCGCAACCGACCTCGCAACCCACTGACATGATCGGCGGATTGTTAGGCAGCCTTATGGGCAGTGGTACTGCTGCAACACAACAACCTGCTCAAAGCCAGTCGAATGACCTGTTATCCGGTTTGGTCGGTGGATTAATGGGTGGTAAACCTGGTGGATCAAATCCAAATGCATTGGATACCGGCGACCTGATCAATGCTGGTCTAGCTTACATGCAAGCGAAAGGACGCGGCGAAGATGATCTTCAAGCAATCGTATCCGGCATCATCTCTGCAAGTCCATTAGGGTGAAAGTCCCGCAAGAGCGCAATCAGCGCAAATCATAGCTGGAACGCTTCTTCAGAAAGTACGAGCAAAACCAGCAAAATAGCCAAGTACTGTACTGGTCAAAAAGGTTCTTCGGATTAGCGAAGAACCTTTTTCTTTTCCTATTAAAACTTTTCGTTATTTATAGTTAAATTATTATTCGCCTTTGTAGGCTTTTTCGAGTTCGCTTATATTCAGTTTACCCATACTAAGCATAGCAGCGCCAACCCGATCAGCTTTAGCAGTGTCTGGATCACGCATCATGATGTCCAGGCTTTCCGGCATAATCTGCCACGTTAAGCCATATCTATCTTTAAGCCATCCGCAAGAAACTATTTCGCCGCCTTCGGATAGCGCTTCCCAAAGATGATCAATCTCTTCCTGAGTTTTGCAGTTTACCGCTATTGAGATAGCCTCACTAAAAGTAAACATCGGACCACCATTTAGCGCAGTAAAGTTTTGGCCATTCAGTTCAAAGTCTATTGTTGATACATCTCCGGCTTTCTTTCCGGCTGCTTTTGCCACTGACTCTGTGAGATACGATGTGTTTATTATTTTTGCATTTTCAAACAGCGATACATACAAATCTACCGCTTCCTTTGCCTGGTCGTTAAACCAAAGAAAAGTTACTATTTTTCTCATATGAATGTTCCTTTCTTCTCATTTAGTAGGAGTATTTTTGTTATATGCAGCCAGTACACGCTTTAGCTACAGTATTGATCAATTTAGCTTTTGTATTATGACTTCCATGACATCAGGGGATACTCGCCACCTTTTTGTTAGGGAAAATCATTTATTGGTCAAAGGCACGTTCTTCCATTTGGAATATTCCAGGAAATTGATCTTGTTTTCATCCATCGAGATCACTTCTTTAACCACATCACCAATGGATATCAATCCCTTCAAAACACCATGATCAACAACCGGCAAGTGTCGAAAGTGATTTTGGGTCATCAGTTCCATGCAATCTTCAATGGATTTTTCGCTCGATATCGTGACCACATCCTTTGTCATAAAATCGCGAACAGGCGTGGTTAGCACACACCTTTCATTTTTCGCAACCGACCGAGCAAAATCTCTTTCGGATATGATTCCATTGATCTTATCCTTCTCCAGGACAAGAAGGGCTCCAACTCTTTTATTAGCCATCAACTTGAGCGCTTCAAGAACACTCGCATCAGGGGGTATGGACCAAACGTCATGTCCCTTTTTCAAAAGTAAATCGTTAATTTTAATCATCTAAATTCCTTTCTATTAGTAAAGTCGAATAGCCGTTTCGTACCTTAAATGTACATTCCTAGAACCATTGTAAAGATGGATGACCTAATTTCAAACTATTTATAAAAAGTTTGAAATGATTCTGTGTATTGTCAGGATAGATGGGAATATTTATTATTGAGGTGACGTTGTATTCAGATGAAAAAAACAATGCCATTCAATTTAGAAAGGCATTGCTTTTTATTATTAACCAGAACGACTATAACTGCAGTATGCAGTAGCGGATTATGCTTACGTCAATCCGAGCTTTTTGGATACCTGATTCGTCCATGATTCGATGAAGGACCAATTTCTAAGGTCGCCAGGTTTTGCCTGGATGATTACCATAACAAAAAGTGCTTGTAACAGTTTCAGTCGAAACATTTCCAACTTGCCAGCAAAAAATGCAACATTTTTCGGTGGTGCCGACCGGTAAACCCTTGCGACCGGCTTTAAATAATTATCCACTCGAGCATATGATTCTTTTATCGAATATCGATCATGATGGTGGGGTGTCTTTTCTACGTTCGGATCGACAATGACTGGAACATCCTTACTTCCGTAGGATGTCTGTTGCGTCACGTTCATCGCTGTATAGAAACATGCATAAGGAATATCTGCAAGGATTTTTTGATTTCTGCTCAAGAAATGACGTGCAACTGAATGGATACCCAGGATCATTGGTGCTCCAAGGATCACCGCATCATACCCAGTAATATCTTTATTTCGATCTACCTGAATTACATCAACCTGGGCATTTGCCGACAATTTGGAAGCAATAAATTTCGCTATTTCTTTCGTTGATCCGGAATTGGTTGCATACGCCAGAAGGACTCTTTTCATACAATTTCTTTTTACAATTCGGATACTGATTTATGGGATTAGTACTGACCGGTGATCTTTGCGAAAAACTTGTGTATGCCGTGTAATGTGCCGACTGGTTCTGCGTACATAAATACACATTTTCCGGTAACCGGGTTGACGTTCAGTTCTTTAGCTGCAGTATGAAGTGCAGTGGATTCAGCACCTTGCTGGACCCAGATCCTTTTCACATCTAACGAAACAGCTTCGCGTAGGGCGGCTACTGCCTGATCTGGTTTAACATTGATGATGATTGCATCGATCTGGTCTTTCACACTTGTGATTGAAGGATAGCATATCTGCCCGTCAATTTCCTTTGCTTCCGGGTGAATCAAGTATGTCTGGTACCCGCGCTGTTTTAATTCCGTATTGACAGCATTACCAAACTTTTTTCCGGTTCGGGATGCACCTAAAACGGCGATACTCTTCGATTGGAAAAATTCCGCGATATTTTGTTTCATTTTGTTCTCCTCTTAGCTGATATCAAGTTGGTTAATTTCTATAACCAAAACAAAAAAATACTGATCAGTTATTCGTCTTATAAAGTCTACTTCGAAACAAGCCTTTTGAGTACTAACAGAAATCAAGGGCAGTATATCAAGCCTGGCTACTAATTCATGGATGTGAGTTCCAACCATAAGCCATTTGCCTTTTATCAAAACTTATTGAACTTCTTATGAAACAGTAAAAACAGTAACTCCACCTATTCTTATACGCATTTCCAATGAAGTGGTTGCAGGTTTTATTGTTGGAATGGTGACCTAATAAATTGAAAAAGCATAATTGACAAATCATAATGAGGTGGTTATTATTAGTTTGTTGATTCAATAAACTAATAACTTTTTCAATAATCCGATCGATATTAACCAAAAAGATGGGCGGGGCGATTACCACGAAATGTCAGAAAAAATGACCTATCAAGCAGGTGACCAGACTCTTCTCAGGCAGATCAACCTTTCGGCGATCATGAACCATGTACGGGTTGAAGCACCGATCTCACGAACGATCCTCGCTGAAAAAACCGGATTGAATAAAGCTACCGTGACCAGTCTGGTCAATGAACTTCTCCAAAGGCAGTTTGTAAAAGAAATTGGCCTGGAAAACTCCGGATTAGGTCGCCCTTCTATGCAACTGACTCTCAATCCGGATGCAGGCTTTATCCTTAGCTGTGAAATTGGTGTTGACTTTATTTCTGTTATCGGAACAGATTTTTCCCCAAAGATCATTTCAAAATCAGACCAGGTGATAGATCCATCCTCAACAGTTGAAGAGGTGATGCAAATTCTGATCAGCCACCTGAAAAAAGCAAAAATCGTTTGCTCCAGATTGGTTGGCGATAACTTTCTTGGTCTGGCATTGGGAGTTCCAGGATTGGTTGATTTCGATAAGGGCAGGCTGTTGTTTGCACCAAACCTGAACTGGAAGGATGTTCCATTAAAGGAAATACTGGAAAAAGAATTTCACGCACGGGTATTTGTGGATAATGAAGCCAACCTGGCTACTCTCGGCGAATATTACTTCGGATCAGCGTATCAGCACGATGATGTCCTGTATCTTTCGGCAGGTGTTGGATTGGGCGGCGGAATACTCCGTGATGGGCATCTACTGCGGGGAGTGGATGGCATGGCAGGAGAGTTTGGGCATATCACCATGGATCCGGATGGGGAGCTATGCGGCTGTGGAAACCATGGATGTTGGGAAACCCAGGTGAGCCAGAAGGCACTCTATCGGTATGTCAAACAGGCATTGACTCCAACTTCCGCAAGTATTTTGCAGAATAATCATGAACCATTGAATGTTGACACCATAGTAAAAGCTGCTCGAACTGGAGATAAGATAGCCCTGGATTCATTGGATAGGGTAGGTCATTATTTAGGTATCGGAATTGCCTCATGCATCAATGCCCTCAATCCCGGGATAGTTGTCTTTGGCGGGATCATGAGTTCCGCCTGGGAATTCCTTGAACCGGTAATCAAACAGGAACTGCGAGATAGAGCATTGTATTGGAATATGGCAGGAACCAGTGTAGTTCTAGCCAATCACGGCAATAATGCCTGCGTCATGGGTGGAATAGCGACTGTGTATCAAGCGATTCTGTCGGAGCCGAATGGAAACCTGAAATGAGCTGTTTACTATTTCCATGCCATAAGATTTCTGCAACAAAACTTATTTATAGGAGAGTGCAAAATGAAATTTGGAGTTAATACCTGGGTTTGGACTGCGCCATTGACCACTGATGAATTAACGAAAATTGCTCCGATGGTGGCGAAAATGGGTTTCGACCACATTGAGATCCCATTTGAGGATCCTTCGAATATTGATCTTGGGAAATGCAAGGAGATTATTGAAAAGGCCGGAATAAAAAGCATCAGTATCGCTGCAGTGTTCAGCCCCGACCGTGACCTGATCCATCCTGATCCCAAAATACGGGCGAACGCTTTCGCCTATATGAAAGAGGCGATAGACGCGGTTGCCTTCGTGGGAGGCAGAAACCTGGTAGGTCCAATGTTCGCATCGGTCGGACGGTTTTGGCAACAAACAGCAGATGAACGGGAAACCGACCTGAAACTTCTGGTTGGGATCCTCAAAGAACTTGCAGCTTACGCAGAGCAGAAGAATGTCTATCTCGGTCTGGAGCCTTTGAACCGATTCGAAACCAGTTTCATTAACACTGCCGAACAAGCTGTTGAAGTCATCGATCGGGTAGGAAATTCGCATCTTGGGATCATGTTAGACACTTTCCATATGAATATTGAGGAAAACTCCATGGGTGATGCCATTCGGTTGGTGGGTCACCGGCTGGTACAGGTTCATAGTAATGAAAATAACCGAGGAACTCCAGGCGCTGGGCATATCCCCTGGCAGGAAGTTGCCAAAGGATTGAAAGATATCCATTTTGATGGTGTTCTAGTCATTGAATCCTTCACTAATAAGGTAAAAAGTATAGCAAAAGCTGCAGCAATCTGGCGGCCTCTAGCTGCATCGCAGGATGCACTTGCAGCAGACGGATTAGCATTCTTAAAGGAATTGTTAAAGTAAGTAGAGCTATAACAGGATGTAAATTTCACTCACCCTTTGATGGATATCATGCTGGGATGAGTTATCAAAAAGGAGATGGATTATTATGACAGACCGTTTTCAACCCAAACCGGAACATAAATTTGTATTTGGATTATGGACACTTGGTAACGCCGGACGCGACCCGTTCGGTGAGCCAGTCCGCACAAAAAAGTCTCCGATTGAGATTGCCAGATTGATCGCTGAAATTGGCGCATGGGGTGTTAATCTTCACGACAATGATCTCATACCGATCGATGCGACACCCGCAGAAAAAGACAAGATCAAAAACGATTTTCACAAAGTACTTCAAGAGACTGGTTTGGTTGTTCCCATGGCGACAACCAATCTGTTTACTGATCCGGTTTTCAAGGACGGTGCATTCACCGCAAATGATCCGCGAGTACGTGCTTACGCAATGCAAAAAACTTTGGATGCCATCGATCTGGGAGCAGAATTTGGCGCAAAAGTCTATGTCTTCTGGGGTGGAAGGGAAGGTGTGGAAACCGATGCTGCGAAAAATCCAACTGGATGCATTAAAGTGGAACCGCCAGGCGATGAACTTTGTCTGTGAATATATCCTGGACAAAAAATATGACATGAAGGTAGCCTTGGAGCCAAAACCGAATGAACCACGCGGTGATATGTACCTCGCCACGATCGGGCACATGTTGGCATTTATTGAGACTCTCGACCACCCCGAGATGGTTGGTGTCAACCCGGAAACCGCCCATGAGCATATGGCAGGCTTAAATTTCCTTCATGGGGTTGCCCAGGCATGGGATCGCGGCAAACTTTTCCACATCGATCTGAATGATCAAAAATTTGGACGGTACGATCAGGACTTCCGATTTGGCATGGCAGATATCAAGGGTGCTTTCTTCCTAGTGAAATTCCTTGAGGATGTTAAATATAATGGCGCCCGGCACTTTGATGCCCATGCATTCCGCACTGAAGATGATGAAGGTGTCAAAGATTTCGGCAGAGGCTGCATGCGCACCTATTTGATCCTGAAGGAAAAAGCTGATCAGTGGAATCAGGATAAAGAGATCCAGGCTTTGGTATCTGAAATCCACGCGGATAAAGAAGGTGCAAGCTCCTTGACTGGAATTTACACCAAAGAACAATTATCGAAATTACGTTCAGCAAAATTGGATCGTGTTGAGATAGCCAAACGCGGAATGTCATATGAGCGTTTGGATCAATTAACCATGGAAGTTCTCTTGGGTGTTCGATAACCGGAGATTTGGTATGCGATACTACATTGGAATAGATATCGGTACAAGCGGGGCAAAAGCCTTACTGATTGACGAGAACGGTAAGGTGATCCAGTCCGCAATGGAAGAGTATTTACTGCATACTCCATATCCATTGTGGAGTGAGCAGGATCCGTCCGACTGGTGGAACGGTATGTGTTCCGCTGTCTATGCCGTAGTTGCGAATGCCAGGATAGATAAGAACTGCATTGCAGCCATTGGACTGACCGGTCAGATGCATGGAGCGGTTTTTCTGGACAAGAACCAAAATGTAATCCGCAGGGCAATGCTCTGGAATGATCAAAGAACTTCTGCTGAATGTGCTCAGATTACCTCAGTGATCGGTTACGAGAAACTTATTGATATCACTGGTAACCCGGCACTCACTGGTTTTCAAGCGCCAAAAATTCTCTGGCTCAGGAACCATGAGCCCGAGAATTATTCCAGAGTGGCAAAAGTTTTATTGCCAAAAGATTACATTCGCCTAAAAATGAGTGGGGAATTCGCCACAGACTGCTCTGACGCAGCGGGCACTTTGCTTTTGGATATCAGAAAACGGGATTGGAGCGAGGAAATTCTCCAAAAACTGGAAATCCCATCTGAGTGGTTACCCAAAGTATATGAAGGCTCACAGGTCACTGGAAAATTACTACCCAAAGTAGCTGATGAGCTGGGTTTACCAGCCGGAATTCCGATAGTTGCAGGCGGTGGTGATAATGCGGCGGCGGCAGTTGGCACCGGGATTGTTAATAGTGGATTGGTAAGCAGCAGTATTGGCACCAGTGGCGTGATTTTCGCGTACAGTGATCAGATCAATTTAGACCCGAAGGGGAGGCTGCATACCTTTTGCCACGCGGTGCCTGATAAATACCATCTCATGGCGGTAAGCCTATCTGCGGGAAATTCCTTGCGCTGGTTGCGGGATGTTTATCGCAGTGCGACAAACGATATGGCTGATGTATCCGCTGCCTGTTTGAATTACGAATCGATGACAAAAGAAGCAGAAAAAGTACCAGCAGGATCCGATGGTCTGATCTTTCTTCCATATTTAACCGGAGAACGTACCCCGCTGCTTGATCCATTGGCAAGTGGAGCATTCATCGGTCTATCCAGCCGGCATACATCTGCACATCTTGTCAGGGCGGTGATGGAAGGTGTTGTATATTCCTTGCTGGATGGTCTGGAGATCATGCGGGGGATGAAAGTACCCATCAACCAGGTGCGAGCCATCGGCGGCGGTGGAAAAAGTCCGCTCTGGTGCCAAATGCAAGCAGATATTTTTGGATGCAAAGTGGTCAATTTGCAGGTGGAAGAAGGTCCTGCATATGGTGCAGCCCTTCTGTCAATTGCCGCAGATCAGGACGCTGCCGGGGTATCAAGAATTTCAGAAAAGAATGTGATCACGCTGGGAGGACTGGAACCGGACCAGCATAATCATGATGTTTATATGAAATACTATGATGTCTATCGAGGACTTTACCCAGCGATGAAGGATCAAATGCATCAGCTAACCAAAATTGGAGCCGTCAAGAACTAAGATTTTTTTTGCGTATATTACAAATCTTAGTAACCTATGAAACAGCGAGTTATTTTAAGCTCGCTGTATTTTTATTAATCATTGATGTCGGAGGAAATGAAATAAAACACGGTTAGAATTAAAAAATATACAAACTATTTACAAAGCATATAAATACTCGCCAAATCCCGTTATCATTGAAATTATGCAAATTTATTATTTAGGAAAAATCAATGTATAAGAGACTATTAAGATACATCAACCTGCTGTTTGTGTTTATTACTATTTCCGTAAATGGATTGGCTAATGCCCTTCCATTAAATGGGCTTAATACTGGTGAAATCTCAGACCGTTTTAAAGTATTCTTTGTCCCTGCAGGTTACGTGTTTTCAATCTGGGGAATTATTTACCTGGGCTTAATTGCATTTGGAATATTCCAAATCCTTCCATCACAAAAGGACAATGCCAGACTTGATCGCATCGGTGGTTGGTTCATTATGAGCTGTTTGGCGAACATCATATGGTTGTTCCTCTGGCATTATGAACAATTCCCATTGACTTTACTTGCGATGGTAGTACTTCTAATCTCTTTGATCATGGTTTATCTCAAACTTGGGATTGGAAAAGAAAAAGTATCTTTAACAGAACAATGGTTTGTTCGAATACCATTTAGCATTTATCTCGGATGGGTGAGTGTTGCAACCGTCGCGAATGTTACTTCTGTACTGTATTATTTACAATGGGGTGGTTTTGGACTTAATCCTCAATTATGGGCAGTGATTATGCTGGTGGTTGCAGTTGTTCTTGCCTTCTTGATGTCGCTATCCAGGTATGATATGGCTTATCCGGCTGTATTTATCTGGGCATTTATCGGGATCGCAATTAAACAATCCTCCGCGCCGCTTGTGGCAACATCAGCTTTTGTCGCTGCTGGATTGGCACTCGTCGCACTTCTTGTATCAGTGATCAGTAAACCCAAGGTACTCAACCAATAATAATTAAAGCGCACAAGATTATTTGTGCGCTTTTAATTCTATTCTATGAACCAGGAATTTCTATGAGCTTATTCCTCAACATCCACCCAACGTTTTTCTTTTGCTGATTTCTGGATGGCTGCACAAAGCATCATTTCTCGGTGTCCGTCTTCAAAAGTGGCAAATTGTCCCGTTTCCGGCATCTTTCCTGTAGAAATTGCTGAGTAAACCTGCCGAAAAACCTGAACAAAAGTGTCGGGATAACCTTCTGCATGTCCACCGGGGAAACCAGTTAATGCTCGGGCTTCATCATGGAATAAGGATGGATCTTTCAACAGGATCTGGTTGGGTTGATCGCGATGACCGATCCAAACTTCATTGGGGTTTTCCTGATCCCATCGCATGGATGATTTGGAACCGTTCAATTCCCACCAGAAGTAATTCTTTCTTCCGGCGGATACCTGGGATAATGTTACTGTTCCCAGAGCGCCATTGTCATAGCGAACGAGTAATACAGCAACATCTTCGGTGTTGATTTTTGCTTCAATGGTTGAATCGTTCTTCTCGATCTTACCCGCATAAGTCTCAATCTCGTGGGTGGGTTGCAAGCGGGTGGGGTGAATGATCGAGAATTCTGCCATTACAGATTTCACCTTCAGACCGGTCAGATAGGTGACAAGATCCAGAAAATGGGTTCCGATATCTGCAACAACTCTCAGGTCTCCACCTTGTTTAGTCTCCAGACGCCAGTTCCAATCGGTTTTTAAAAACAACCAATCCTGAAGATAACCACCATGAACCAAATATGGCGTACCCAAGTCGCCTGCTTTGACTCGGGCTCTTACTTCCTGACTGATGGGGTAGAACCGGAGATTATAGTTTACTGCCGCAACCAATCCTTTGGATTTGGCGAGGTCAGCCAGCTCTTTGGATTCTTTGGATGTTAATGCAAGGGGCTTTTCACAGATCACATGTTTACCTGCAAGGAGTGCAAGTTTGGCATGATTGTAATGAAGATTGTTGGGTGTGCAGAGATGGACAACTGTCACTTCCTTGTCAGCCAAAGCATCTTCAATGTTATTGTACCAATGCGGAATGGATAATTCCTTTGCTGTGTTCTTTGCCTCTTCGGGTGTTATACCCGCAACTCCGTATACTTCAATGCTCAATCTTCGTAGAGATTGGATATGGGTACGTCCCATAAACCCCAAACCAATTACTGCTACCTTTACATTTTCCATACATCCTCCAAAAGCTTTTTGATCAGGATTTCATCTACTGGTTCCGACCGATGATTGATTTATTGAAAGAAAAAAATAATAGCATAACTAAAATATGAATGATCCGGTTTATTTCTGAATAAATAGGATTGGAAGTCTCTTGAACTGTTCCAGACTTCCAATCCTATTTCTGTTTTATAGTAATTTACTCAGGTGTTCAAAACTTCGGATTGCATCAGGAACTGTGCCGCATTCCACCGAGAAAACTATGTCTCGCGGGCAGGTTTTAACGATATCGATAATCCGTTTCCAATCGACAACACCGTCTCCGCATGCGCAGCCTACCGGTGTGCCGGTTACCTTGCCGCGTTCCTCACCACTTTGAGCGAAGCTAATATCCTTGGCATGTAGATGGACGAGGTTATCTTTAACATGGGTCAACCATTCGTAAGTATCAGTGGTACCGGCGAGATAGCTATTACCGGTATCGTAATTGATGCCGATAGATGGGGATTTCACCAGGTTGTAAATGCTATCCAGACCTTCAAGGGATTTGGTATATTGTTGATGCGGCTCGATACCAATCTGAATCCCATACCTTTCAGCTACATGCGCTGCTTCGGTAAGGGTGTAGGTCATCAAGGTGTAATCCATTTCTTTGGTGGTCCAATATGGTTTCGGACCTTCATCGGTATTCACTACAGGAGCACCAGCATCTGAAGCCCAGCGAATGGCTAATTTGAGATATTCAACACTGATCTCGGGTTTGCAGAGAGGAGTATGTGATGATAGTCCGGATAGTTTGATCTTATGTTTGTCGCACAGATCCCGTACCCAACGAGGATCGTCATACATGGAAACAGAATGAAAGTAACCTGCTTCACTTAACAGCTCACGACCCCAATGAACCATTGGTTCGATATATTGATAGCCAATCTCGGCTGCTTTCGCAACACCCCAATCGAATGGTTTGTCATGAGAACGGACGAATTCCATATTGACGCCTAAAAATACTTTTCCCATAGTTATCCTCCTGAGCTGATATTATGTTAAGCTGCCATTTTCTTATTGGCTTCAGCCACGATCTTACGGACATAATCCAAGCTTTTTTCGATCATGGGTCCGCCCTGACCTTCGCATTCAAGGCTGACTACACCGTTATATTTGATGTCAACAAGGATATCAAAGCATTTCTTGATATTTTCACCATTTACACCATCACCGATGGCGCATTGGCTGACTGCAATACCTGTAAGCTCGCCGCGTAGAGAAGCAGCAAGAGTATCGCTGACATCCTTTACATGTACGTGGCTGACTTTATTCTTGAATTTGTTTAAGAATGCTACCGGATCCTGCCCTGCGATAAACGTATTTCCAGTATCCATATTCATGCGGAGGTATGGACTGTCAACAAATGCCAACATTTTTTCCATGAACTCTGGTTTGGTAGTATAGAAACCATGAGGTTCGATATCTATGATCATTTTGTACCGTTCAGCGACTTCGATTACCTGTGTGTATGATCGCTTCATCATTTCCATTGCCTGGTCATGCGTGAGACCTTTAGGAGCAAAACGGTCGTCAGTAGTATCGATATGATCGCATCCAGCCAGATATGCCCAGCGGATCGTTCGGAGGATATATTCAACACCCAATGATGAACCTTCAGGTAAAGACATTGGGAAGGCTGCATCGATCTGGGAGAAGCGGACACCATACTTTTCCGCTTTTTCACGCCACATCATGGGATCTTCCCAGGATGCTACGTGCGGTTGGTACCCAAGACCATGGATCCAGCTCACACCATCGACCATTCCACATTCGATCCAGTGGACATCATTCTTCTGTGCCCATTGCAAACTTTGTTCAAAACTCCAATAACTGCTGTTAAACGCATCTGTATGAAAACCGATCTCGATCATGGATATCGAACTCCTTTCATGGAAGTATTACCAGGAGATTTGAGAAGGCCCGCCCGGTTTCCGAGCGGGCCATACTCTACTTACATTTTTATAGCAAAAGGTTTATTCAACTACGTCTTTGTACTTGTTGATGTCAAGAGCTTTCCAGGCATCGGGCCAGGTGGGCAGATCTTCTGCGCTGCTCATAACGTAGTACAGTGGGGGCATGCCGGTGCCGGCAAACTTATCCAAGTTTTCAGCGGTAACATCTGGTTGGGGCAGAACCCAGTTGTGTTGGACTGTCTCGCCCTGGAGGAACTTGACTGAAGCCAATACTGCAGTTCTCCACATGAAGGTCGAGAAAGTGGGGGCGATACCATTGATGTTATTGGTCTTCCAGTAGTCCAGGAAGTCCTGTTGATCTTCGCCAACCATTACTGACGGATAAGAAGCGCCAGCGTCTTTGAAAGCTTCAAGGATGGTGACAGCGGTACCGCCAGCGTCCATCCAAACTGCATCGATGGTGCCATATTTGGCAAGGTAATCACTTACAACAGTGCTAGCTTTGAAGGAATCATAGGCAACGAATTCGACACCGATCACGTTGATCTGAGGATTCTCTTCAAAGATCTTGCGTGCTGCACCCCAGCGTTGTTCAAGAACATCTACGCCTGGGAGAATGCGGAATGCTAAAACGTTACCGCCCTTTTCGCCGAGGTCTTTGACGACTTTTTCAGCGCCAGAGATACCAAAGGCATAACCACCGATGGTTCGTTCAGAAACCACGGGGCAATCGGTCAGAGCGTAGCGGTCAAACTGAACGACTGGCATAACTTCGCAGGCTTTTTCCACGATCGGGGTCAAAGCTTCGGAAGTGTTGGATGCTACGATGAGGATGTCGCATTTTCCGGGGGTGTTGATGATGTCCTGGATGTCAGCGATCTGTTTGGCATCGTCACCAGCTGCATCGAGGTGGATGAAGTTCTTTACCAAACCATCGGTGCGAAGTTTTTCAACCTGCTCGCGCATGGTTACATAACCAGTCACACGCCAGGGATTGTTGACGCCAGCGTTGGAGAAGCAAAGATTATAGGGGGCTTTCTTCTCAGCGAAGGCTGCATACTGTGGATATTTGCTGATATCAGTCGGGTTTTCCACAAGGTATTGCAGGTAGATGGGGTCATTGGGATTGAGAGCAGGTTTGGTCATCAATTCTTTGTTTGTAACGTAATCTGCATCATTAAAGAACTGAGGAGCGACCTTAGCTGAATCCATCTGAAGGCCAGGATTGGTTGCGGCGGCAGGTGCTTCTGCAGCGGGTGCTTCGGCAGCGGGTGCTTCAGCAGCAGGTGCTTCAGCGGCGGGTGCCTCAGCAGCGGGTGCTTCAACGGCGGGAGCGGGAGCTGCGGGTGCACAAGCAGCGAGCAGCATAGAAAGGCTCACCAGAACTGTTAACACGACGAAAATACTCTTTTTCATTAGTTTTCTCCTCCAATGTGAGAAATGGTTGGATATTTAGATTCGAACCTACGACAACAAGAAAAACAAGTAACGATCGATCACACCACCTCCTTTTACAAAAATCTTTCCAAGAAATACTTACCGATGTTGTTTACCGTTTCTTCATGGTTGTGAGTGCAGCATAAGCTACAACTCCGATAATTATCAAGCCCTGGACAGCGTCCGTGTATGGCTTGGGTAAACCAAGTTGATTCAAGAGGTTGACGATTGCCTGTAGTGTAAAAGCGCCCAGAATAACATTTAGCACAGACCCTTTTCCACCGCCCAACAATACGCCACCGATCACACAGGCTGCAATTGCCTGCATCTCCATTCCTTCACCAATGGTTACATTGACTCCACCATAACCACCAGTCAGGATTCCACCGAGAACTGCAAAAACGCTGCAGAAAACAAAACTCATTACCCGAACCAGCTTAACCCGGACACCGGAAAGACCGGCAGCCCGCATATTATCTCCGATTGCCAGAATTTGTCGCCCGTAATTTGTACGGTGGAAAATAAAATATGCGATGATCGCAAGGACGATCAGGACGATAAAGGAAATTGGGATCCTGGAAAAGAAAGGAACATTTTGGATATAGTTGCGTCCAAAGAAGCGGAAGTTATCGGTCAAATAGCCTCGTGGAGCTCCGCCTACGATGTACAATGCTGCTCCACGTACGATCATCATCATACCCAGAGTAGTGATGAAAGATGGTACCCGGAGGAAGCTGACAACGATTCCGTTGATCAATCCGATCAAGACACCAACACCAAGCAGCATCAAAATATCAGCGGGTGCGTTGGCGGGATTATTCGCCAGGAATTTCGAACTGACCAGAACACAGAATGTGACTATGGCTCCTATCGATAAATCAAACCCGCCCATAGCCAGTACTACCATTTCACCGATGGCAAGAACAGCCAGTGGTGATGCGGGTCGAAGGAATGTCATAATGCCATTCATGGTCTGGTATCCCTTTGGATTAAGGAAACCTAGAGTGATAAAAATAACCAAAAAGATGTAGACAACAGGGGGGATCTTTTTGATCCGGGTCCAGAGTTTATGTACTGGATTCTCGGAGGTTACTTGTTTTGAGATAGTAGAGGCAGTCATTTGATCCACTCCTTATGCAACTTCTTTTTTCGAGCGGATGGTATAGCTGGCCACCGCAAGTACAATGATCACGCCTTGAAAGACGTTCTTCAAGTAAGGATTCACACCGAGTTGGTTAAAGGCTGTACTTAGGACACCAAAGATCAAAACGCCAGCTAATGTTCCCCAAACACCACCTTTTCCTCCGGCGAGCGCAGTCCCGCCGATGACTGTGGTCGCTATGGAATTGAGATCGTAAACACCGTTAGGTCCAACCCAAGGTGCGCCGGACCGCATGAGGCTAACCAGGAATAATCCAGAGAGTACTGCTGATACACTGCATAAAATATGCGCACCGATCAATACCCGATCTGTCCGTACTCCAGAGAGACGGGCTACCTCAGCGTTACCACCGACACCATAAAGATGGGCGCCGAATTTCGTTCGAGCTAAAATAAACCATCCAATACCAACGACCAACAGTAAGATCAGTATCGATACCGGAATAGGTCCTAAGGTTCCATATCCGAAGAATTCGAAAGCCTGTGGAACACTTCCGGTGTAATTGGAGAAAGTGGCATTGATGATGCCTTTGATAATCAGACTGGTACCCAAAGTAGCGATGAATGGATTTACTTTCAGTTTTGTAACGATTAATCCATTGACCAGTCCAATCGCAATGCCAATCGCAAAAACTCCTGCGATAGCAACAGGGACATTCGCAGTGTTCCCCTGCATGATATAGGATGACATAACGGCGGTGATACTGATGGTGTAAGCGACCGATAGATCGATAGAGGCACCCACCAAAACCAGGGTTTGTCCAACCGCTACAATTCCCAGAGCAACCGAACGGACAATGATATTCATCATGATGCTCGGATTGGTAAGCAATTGTCCGTCAGCGTAAATCTGATCTAGTACGCCGGTGAATACATAAACAAGGATCAGGAAAAAGAAGACAGGTGGGATCTTCGCAGACCGGGAAATTCGTTTGAGCCAATTTTCTGAAGCTGTGGAGGATGTCATGTTATTCCTTTCCCGCCAAATTCTTAGTACTCGAATCACGATCTAGTTTGTGACCGGTCGCAACGAGCATAATCTCCTGCTCGGTTGATTTTGCTGGAAGTTCATCTTGAATACGACCATCCCGCATAACCAGAATGCGATCGCTCATCCCAATCACTTCGGGTAGCTCTGAGGAGACCATGAGAACGGCTCGACCTTGTTTGGTGAGTTCGCGGATCATATCGTGGATGCTTGCTTTTGCTTCCACATCGATTCCACGGGTGGGTTCATCGAATAGGAAGACATCAGATTCTGAAGCTAGCCATTTTGCCAATACCACTTTTTGTTGATTACCACCACTCAGGAATTGAACCTCGCGATCGTAAGAATCAACTCTGACATCAACCTGTTTACCCAGTGTTGGAACCAACTTGCGGTTACTTAGGATACCGTCGTTGAGAATGACACCAAAGAGAGTTCTGGATCGACCGGATAGTCAGCAGTATGTTATCGCGAATGGGTTGTTGGGGTAGGATCCCTTCAGATTTACGATCTTCGGTAACGAATCCCATTCGATTTTTGATCGCATGGAAAGGAGATTTGATATTGATTTGTTTTCCATGGAGGATAATTTCTCCAGTTTTGAAGGGAACCACTCCAAAGATAGCCTGGGCCATTTCCGTGCGTCCGGATCCCTGAAGACCAGCCACTCCCAGCACCTCGCCCTTGCGCAGCTCAAAATTGATATCTTTGAGGAATTTATTATTGCCATTATTAACACTTAGAACGACATCGCCGAAATCCTCATTGGCACCCAATGGGGGAAAGTAGTGGTCAAGGCTACGTCCGACCATCATATGAACGAGATCAGCAGGGGATACTTCAGATCTATTTACGGTATTAACCAGCTGCCCATCTTTCAAGACCGTGATCTTTTCGGCAATATCAAAAACTTCCACTAAACGGTGTGAAATAAAGATGACTGCCATACCTTTGTTTTTGAGCCTATGTATCAGATCACTTAGCAACTTCACTTCTGTAAAGGTAAGCGCAGCAGTTGGTTCGTCCATAATTAGGACTTTAGCTTTGAATGAGATTGCCTTTGCGATCTCAACCAACTGTTGTTCTGCAACTGAAAGGCTGCTGACCAACGCAGTCGGGGAGATCATCTTTTCTACACCAAGTTCAGATAAAACAGCTTCTGCCTGCTTGTTCATGGTTCCCATATCAATGACGCCCATTTTGGATGGTTCGCGTCCGAGGAAGATGTTGTTGGCCACAGTTCTTTCTGGAAGAAGGTTGAACTCCTGGTAAATGATAGTGATCCCTTTTAACTGGGCTTCCTGCGGATGCGAAAAAGAGACTTTTTCACCATCCAGGGTGATCTCTCCTGTATCAGGGACATACGCGCCAGCCATGATCTTCATCAGGGTGGATTTACCTGCGCCATTCTCGCCTACTACAGCATGTACTTCGCCGGGAAGAAATTTAACACTTACATTATCCAGTGCAACTACACCTGGAAACCGTTTGGAAATGCTGCTTACTTCCAATATCGGTGTAGTCTGCGTGGTTACGGACATATCTACTTGCATGTTTTCAGTCATAAACAAACCTCTTCTTCATGGTGTACAGGTGTTACTAAATCATAATAATTGCGTGTGTACTAATAAAATCAATTCTCATTCCTTCAAATTATTCCTCAACCTTGTCACTGATCAAACTTGATTGCTCACTGTAATGATCTGGAATAGGTTATCAATTGCCAGGTTAACTGCACCAACAACCCCTGCATCCTGACCGATCTCGGAAAAGATGATCTGCAGATCCCGGGTTGCCAGGGGAGAGAGCGGTTAAGGACTCCCTGCCGGATCGCGGATAATAGCAGGTTGCCTATATTGCTGACCCCACCACCGATAATGAGCATGCTGGGATTATAGAAATTTACCAACCCTGCAAGAACATCCCCGATCATTTTTCCACTTTCACGGATGATTTCGATCGAGCTTTGATCACCTTCCCGGGCAGCATCTCCTACATCTTCTGCTCGAATAAAACCACCATTGCGATCATAATATTTCTTAAGGATCTCGACTCTTGCCATCTAATAATGCTCGTAGTCCACGTTGAGCGATGGCTGGGCCAGCTGCCAGAGCTTCCAGGCATCCCACATTTCCGCAGTGACAAATCGGTCCGTGCTTATCTACACAGATATGACCAATGTCCCCAGCGGACCCATTTGTACCTCGGTAAATTTTTCCGTTGCAGATGATTCCAGAGCCGATACCGGTTCCAATTTTGACAAAGATTAAATTATCGACTCCAACGGCTGCGCCATGAGCTAACTCTCCCAATGCCATCACATTGACATCGTTATCGACGACAACACTGGCATATGGAAAATAATCCTGCATGGTTGAAATGATTGGAAAACAATCCCAGCCAGGCATGATCGGCGGCGAGAGGAGAGTACCTTTCGCATAATCTACCGGACCGGGTACGCCGATTCCAATTCCGACCAATTCACTGATATTCTTGTTAAGTTTTTCTAGCTGTTTATTAATGATTGTGGAAACCTGCTCAAGGATCACCACAGGTCCTTCGCGGACATTCGCAGATTCGCCAGTTCTAGCCATAACATTTTTGCGAAAATCAGTGATTACTATGTCGATACTGGTCGCACCGATATCCACACCTGCTATTAATCCCATTCCAGCATTGAGACTGTAAACCCTGGACCGCCGGCCCCCAGTGAAGCTGCCAGTATCCCGGGTTGTCAGGACTTTCCGGGTTAGAAGCGAATCAATGCAGGTGGAAACTTTAGTTCGCGAATAATTTGTAAACGAAACAAAATCCGCCTTGGTGAGCTCACCATGAAGACGGATTAGATCAATGACTTCTTTTTCCAATGTAGTAATAACGTAAGGAGAAACAGCTGGATTCAATTGGCTAAGCCAGACAGATGATGTCCTGGCTTCTTTGGGTTGTAAAGTCTTGCTGCTTACTTCTCTGGCGATGGCCATATCTCCTACTGGGACAACTAGAAAATGGTGGTCGTTCAAAGATCGATTGCTAACAGCTTGCTACTTCGAGGTCTTACAACTCAATTTTCTGGTACTCAATTCTATCTAACGCGCATTACGCTGGAGAATATCTACGTTTTATTTTCTTTTACTCTTTTTCGTAAAGAGTTGAGGTTGGGAAGATTTTTTGCTTGTTCTCCAATTATTATATCAATCTACGACTTTCTGTCAATATGTTATCACAGTAATTAGCATACATATGACATATATTGTCAAAAGAATGCCATATTCTGCAATAACTATCCTTTTTGTTGAATGAAATACTTGTCAGACAGAAAATGATGGAACGCTATCTGATTTCCTGGCAGGATAATCCAAACACTCTTGAGACCATTTCCAGTGCCGGAATGTTTTTGCCGACTGTGACGATGTAATGATGTGATGCAAGGGTATCCATCAATTTGTGTCCATTTGGAATGCGGATGATTGCCCCATTACGGCAATCTGATCCGGGGAATTGTGCATAGCCAGTAATCTTTCCACGAACGACAGACATGGTATCAAAAGGCGGCATCAATTTGACCAGGGTGACATCCCCTTCGGGAAGGCGGGCGTCAATGGCTGTGGAATTTTCGTCAACGATTCCCAATACTTTTCCTCGCAATGTCCACTCTGTTGAGAAAGATTTTGGAACGACACCAAGAAATCCACAGTGCGCTGCCAAAATGTGGTTCTCAGGTTCAGATTCAACTGGAGGGAAACCTGAAATTTTCTCATGCTTCAATGCAGCCATACCCATCAAGAACGGATACATATTGGTCATCATAAAAGGGACTTCAAGTGCTTTGCCGATCAATACCTTGGTCATCATGGATACAATATCCGCTTCGCAACCCCAGATCATTCCCCGTTCTTCAAAAAGAATATTCCAGGCCAAACAGGGTGTGGTATCTGAATAAGCGGATTCGTTGAGGCAGTTTATCCCCACCGATATGATGGATGGATCCCGATCCAACTCTTCTTTGACTGCGATGTAAATCTTGACTGCACTCAGAAGGGCACGATGAGAAATATCACCAATGGCAAATTGGTTATCCAAATCTTTCCAGACTGCTTCTGCCTTCGCGTCATCGATCTGCTTCGCGTATGCTCCGAGTTCTTTAAAACTCCTTTTAACTACTTTGACACCAAACTTGCTTTCAAGGCTGTCGATGCACTCTTTTTCCCACCAATAGAACCGTTTGAAGATGTCAGCCTGGAAACCTTCACCGGGATTATCTTGATACACCAACAATTTGGCTTCTTTAAGCTGCCGTTTTAATCCAATTGCCTTAATCGCTTTCCTTGTAGATTCAACTTCGCTCGGGGCAACTACTGTGATTCCCTTTGAGGCCAGATAGTTATTGATCTCCCAATCCCACATGGATACTGTGCCGAATTCCGAGGTAACAACCAGAAGGGGTTGGGGAAGTTTTTGTAGATCATCAACCCGTCGATATGCTTCACCAAGCATCTGAGGAAAGATCACCGCTTCCGCTTCGGGAAGTTTTGAACCTAGTACTACTGGTTCAAGAATCTCAGCTTCGTTACTGAATAAAGTTTTGATGTTTTGGAGTTGTTTAACAAAATCCGGATCGGTTGCAGTTAGAAAATAAATTGGAACGATACGTGCTTTCATTAAACACTCCTATTAGTCAGGGTAGACCAGAATGGGAGGATTAATATCTCTCCCATTCTGACCTATATGTCTGAATTGATTATTTGATATCTTTGATGTTGATTCGTAGGCCGCTATTGGATGACTTTATTGCAGCTTCCAAAATCTGAACGTTTTTCAAGCCATCATACAGATTTGGTTCGATCTTGGTGCCTTTGTCGTATGCGGTCATAAAATCAACTACTGCGTGGGTGAATTCGTGTTCGTAACCAATGATGTGACCAGGCGGCCACCAGGCACCGACGTAGGGATGGGTGGCGTTGGTTACCAAGATTGTCCGGAATCCTTGCTCATCTGCGGGATCTTCAAGATTGAGATATTGCAGTTCGTTCATTCTTTCCTGGTTAAACACCAGGCTGCCTTTGCTTCCATAGATCTCGAAAGTGTTGAAATTCTTCCTGCCGGATGCAAAGCGGCTTGCATCAAATGATCCGAGGGTGCCGTTCTCAAATTCGACAACCATGAAAGCGGCATCGTCGACGGTGACCTGTCCCTTTTCAACCCCGGCTGCACCGGATTTGAACGTACCAGCGGTCTTACTGGGAAGCGGGCGTTCCGTTACAAAGGTTTTTAACATTGCAGAGACATTCTTTACTTCACCTATGAGGTAGCGGGCGAGGTCAACACTATGGGAATTCAAGTCATAATGCGGACCGGCGCCGGCGAACTTTTTCTGCAGGTGCCATGTCAGAGGGAAATTGGGATCGGTGATCCAGTCTTGCAGATATGCTCCCCGCCAGTGAAATATCTGTCCGATCTTGCCTTCACTGATCAATTGTTTTGCATAGGCGACTGCCGGGCAGCGTCGATAATTGTGGTTCAGATAATGCAGAACTCCCGCCTTCTCGACAGCTTCGTACATTTCTTTTGCTTCAGCGAAATCGAGAGCGATTGGTTTTTCGCAAAAGATCTGTTTGCCGTTTTTCGCGGCTGCGAGAACAATATCCTTATGAAGATATGTCGGTGTGCAAACATCGATGATGTCGACATCCTTACGTTCGACCACTATTCGCCAATCGTTCTCGACATTTTCCCAACCCCAGGTGTGGGCAAAGTCGTTGGTACCCTGAACATCCTGACCGCAGGCGACTTTTAGTATTGGCTGAACACCCAAGTTGAAGAACTTGCCGGCTGAGCTCCAGGCATTACTGTGGGCTTTGCCCATGAATTTTGTGCCGATTATGGCTACATTAGCTGTTTTCAAAATCTCATCTCCTTGATTTGACGATCTGAAAGTTTTGGTTTACCAACCCATTATTTCAGGGGAGAAGCGATTCGTTTTAGTTCCTTGATGCTCAATGCAACTGCTTCATCTTCCCGTCCAGTCCAATCAGTATGCGGATGATCGATCTCGACAGCGAGGAAGCCGCTGAATTTTGCTTTGTGCAGCAACTCAGCAAGCTTGGCATTGTTGATCAAACCCTGACCAACCGGAACACCGGCAAAGAAATGCCAATCCAATGGTGAGAAGTTTTTATCGGGCATCAAATCTTTGACATGAGTGGCATAGACAAACGGTGCCAGTTTCTCCATGCCTTTTATGGGATCATCCAACAGGCGCAGGAAATTTCCGGTGTCAAAATTGAGACCCAAATATTTGGAATCGACACTCTCCAGTAGTTGAAGGATCTCATCCGCGGTGAAATCGATATGGTTTTCCACAGCCATCATAATGTCATAGTCTTTTGCCACAACAACTGCTTTTTTGAACATATCGACAAGTGCTTTGATCTGTGGACCATGAGGCTCATGGCGGAACATGAGGCTGCTGCCAACGACTCGCATGACCTCTGCGCCAATTGCTTTTGCGCGGGGAATGCTTGCAACCATCTCATCGTAGGCAGTGAAGTTCTGCCCGCGCTCCAACCCATCGGGATGTCCCCAGGCGTAAACCCGGTCAAATTTGTAGTCATCCAATTGGGCTTTCAGACTTTTAAACCAGCCAGCATCGTAATTTGGGAAAAAGCAAGATTCGAGGGAAACGCCGTCAACTTCCAATTCCTTTGCTCTGACCAAAAAATCTTCCATGGTCATATTCTTCGCCGGTGGTTTCTGGTCCGGATAAACCTCGCCAAAGAAACGGTGGTAACAATAGCTATCAATTCCGACTTTCATATTTCCTCCTGGTGGCTAAGATGAAGAATACTAGTTGGATGTGACTATTTCCAATTTAGCATAATCTTTTGGTAAAAAACAAGTGAACCTATGACGTTGATAAACGATCACAGGAACCGGGAAAGATAAGGACAGTGTTTTTTGCACTTGTTCAATGCTCAACATGTCATTACAGGATAACAATATTATAACTTGCGATTTTTACATTTCAATACCATTTGCGGTTCACTTTTTCGCCGGGAAAAAACTTCCCGGATTGACCCATCTATTGACATAAAATGGTTCCTTCCCTATAATGTAATTACAGGATTACAAGAATCATCATAGGCTCAGACTTCACGGAGAAGAACACCTTGATTAACTTTGAAAGTCATATTCCTTACTACATTCAACTCATTGAACTATTAAAAGCTAAGATACTTAAAAAAGAATGGACTTCTGGCCAACAAATTCCTGGTGAGCAGGATCTTTGCGAGTTATACGGTATCAGCCGGACGGTAGTCCGTCAGGCATTGCGCGAGTTGGAGTTGGATGGATCGATCAACCGACGAAAAGGGAAGGGTACTTTTGTCGCTGAACCAAAGATAAGCGAAGGATTGATCCAAAAACTGACCGGTTTTTATCAGGATATGACCGACCGTGGGTTGAAACCTGTAACCCGGGTGCTCCATCAGGCGGTGATTCCCGCATCAGAAAAAGTCGCTGGATATCTGGATATCGCTCCTGGAACTGAAGTAGTTGATATTCATCGATTGCGCTTTATTAATGATGATCCCATCCAACTCGTGACCACATACATCCCATATCAAATTTGCCCCCTGGTTGCGACCACAGATTTTTCAAATGTGTCACTGTATGCTTTCCTGGATAAGCAATATGGCATCAAGCTGGCTCGTGGAAAAAGATTTATCGAAGCAGTGATCGCGAATGAGAATGAGGCGATGCTTCTGGATATTGAACGGGGTGCTCCGTTACTCTTGCTGGATAGCGTGAGTTACTCATCAGATGGTAGACCGATCGAGTACTATCATGCACTGCACCGCGGAGACCGATCGCGATTTGAAGTCGAGTTGGTCCGTGGTTTGGAGACCGCTTAGTGGTATTTTTTACCTTCTGATCGAAATGGTGTATGTTCCATAACAACCATCCGTTTGAGGTAGATACAAAATCGAGTTCGATCCAAGTATCAATGAATATTGGAGAATAAATGTTGAAACGGTACCTGATCGGTGTCGACCTGGGAACGAGTGGTACAAAAGCAGCTTTGTATGATCTGAATGGGTTGCTGATCTCTGAGTCAAGTCGTGAAGTACCTATAAAGTATCCCAAGCCTGGTGTGGTTGAACAGGATCAGGAAGATTTTTATCGATCAGCAGTATCTACGATCCGGGATTGCATAGATCAGAGTAAGGTTTCACCGGACGAAATCGCGGCGATCGCGTTCGATTCGCAAATGGCAGGCGTTGGATTGATCGATGAGGATTTTCAGCCTGTCGAGAACTTCGATTCCTGGCTGGATATGCGATGCAAACCCTTTATTGACCTGATGGATCGTGAAGCGGGTGATCTGATCACTCGAACCACCGGTTGTCCACCTACCTGCGACCATGGTCCGAAGATGTTGTGGTGGAAGTCTGAAAAACCGGAAGCTTTCAGAAGGACCGCAAAATTCCTGATGCCGTCTGCATATGTTGCCGGGAAAATGGCAGGTTTAAAAGGTGATCAGGCATTTATTGATTACACATTCTTACACTTTACCGGCTTTGCCGATGCAAAAAATGGGATCTGGTCAAAAGTTCTCTGTGAAAAATTTGATCTGAATATGGACAAGCTCCCTCGAATTATGCAACCATGGGATGTGGTAGGGGAAGTCAATGAACAAGCGGCAAAAGATTCCGGTCTTGCAATGGGTACTCTTATTGCTGCCGGGGCAGGAGATACTGCGGCTAACGCGTTAGGCGCAGGGATTGTCCACCCGGGGATGGTTTTTGATGTGGCAGGTACTGCGTCAGTACTTGCTGGAACAACTGATACCTTTGTCGCGGATACCAGGCACCGGGCATTATTGACCATGCGTTCGGTCATTCCTGGTCTATGGAATCCTTTGGCTTATATTGGCGGCGGCGGATTAGCTTTACGATGGTATCGCGACCAATTCTTTAATTCTTTTCAAGGAAAACAGGAAAAATCCCAATCGGATTTTTACGACGAGATGACCAGGTATGCTCAAACTGCTCCATTGGGATCGGATGGTCTGTTCTTCTCACCGCACCTCGGTGGACGAATCTGCCCCTCGTCACCGGAGATGCGGGGAGCGTGGATTGGATTTAGCTGGTCGCATAATCAGTCCCATTTCTTCAGAGCTATTCTGGAGAGTGTTGCTTATGAATATGGATATTATCTGGAAATTCTCCGCGAGCTGTTGCCTGATCTTGAATTGGTCGAAGCGCGTTGTGTCGGTGGCGGCGCTCGCAGCGATTTCTGGAATCAGGTCAAAGCAGATGTGCTGAATATTCCATATCAAAGACTTCAAGGAAAAGAATTTGGATCATGGGGCGCTGCTATGATTGCCGGAAAGGCTGCTGGTTTAATCCCTGATCTGGCGCAGAAGGCCGCGGAGTGTGCCACACCATCCGGAACCAGGCATATCCCAAATAAAGCTAATCACAGTATTTATAAACCATTGGCAAAAAAATATATCAGCATCCAAAAGATGCTCGAAACACATTTCAACCCAAACATGTAATACCTTTGTATGAATGATCAATTGATTATCAATAGGAGTTCAAATTGAAAGCACAAGTCAAACTTTGTATGATCGGCGCAGGTCGTGTTGGAAAAAATCATTCCCGAGCGATCACCCGGCATGTTCCAGGTGGAAGGATCACCGCGATTGTTGATCCCATGGCAGAAGTTCGGGCAGAGACCGCAAGAGATTTTGGAATCGATGCTCAATATGGCACTTTGGAAGAAGCTCTCGATAATGCAGAATTCGATGCGGTCATCATTACCACTCCGACACCCACCCATCTACCCTTGACCGCGTTGGCAGCGGACCATAAAAAACATGTCTTTCTTGAGAAACCCATGGCGCTCAACCTGGCTGAATGTGATGGTATCACCCAGGCAGTTGAGAAAAATGGGGTATTACTTCAGCTGGGTTTCATGCGGCGATTCGATCCTGAATTTGTCGCGGCATCAGAGAGGATTCAGGGCGGGGAGATTGGCCAGCCCATGATGATCAAATCCCTGACACATGGACCCGGTCTTCCACCGGCCTGGGCACGAGATTTAAAAACTTCCAACGGTATGCTGGCAGAAGTAAACAGCCACGACTGGGATTCCACCCGCTGGTTAATGGGATCCAATCATCACCGGGTGTACACCGAGGTAGCCAATTTCAAAGGGACTGCCAACAATGTAGACACCCCGAATTTTTACGATAATGTTCTGGTCAATATTAAATTCGAAAGTGGCGGACTTGGTTTGATCTCAGGTGTCTGCCCATGCGGGTATGGTTATGACGCCAGGGTGGAGATCATTGGCGAAAAAGGCATTATGCAAATAGGCGAATTAAAAGGACAGGCAGTCGTTGTCTGTACCAATCGCGACCAGGGACTGATCACACCTATATTCCGAACCTGGCCTGATCGATTCTTGATGGGTTACATCTACGAAATGGAACACTTTGTTGATTGCATCCAAACCGGGAAGACACCGAGAGCTGGAGGAACCGAAGGCCGTTGGGCTGTAGCAGGCGTCCTAGCGGGCACTAAATCCTTCCTCGAGGAAAGACCGGTTTACCTGTCAGAGATTGTTGGCAAGTAGGAGTATATGATGAAGAACTCTATGCTCGCAGCTGTCTATCACGGACCACAGGATCTACGTGTGGAAGAAGTACCTGTTCCCAAAACCGGACCTGGAGAAATTCTGGTGAAAGTTATCAGCGCAAGTATCTGCGGTACCGACTTGAGGATATTCCATGGAAATCACCGTATGTACCCGGAAGGCACAGTCCGAATTCCAGGTCATGAAGTGGTTGGATCCATTGCAGAAGTAGGCAGTGGCGTAACGAATTACACTCCCGGACAGCGGGTATTTGTCGCTCCCAATATGGGTTGCGGACACTGCAAACAGTGCATCTCTGGTAATAACAATCTTTGCTCCTCGTACGATGCTGTCGGCGTGACCATGGATGGCGGATTTGCAGAGTACATGCGCGTACCGGCAAACTCGGTTCAGCAGGGGAATGTCATCCAGGTAAATGAATCGGTCGATCCAGCAGTTGCAGCATTGATGGAACCTTTTGCTTGTGTATTGCGCGGCCAAAATGCGCTTCATATCAAACCGGGTGATGTGGTGCTGGTGATCGGTGCCGGTCCGATCGGAGTTATGCATACCAAATTGGCGAAAGTTCGTGGAGCAGCCAGAGTGATTGTTAGTGAACCCATGGTTGACCGGGCTAATCAAGTTCGCCGTATGGGCGCAGATGTTGTAGTGAACCCTATCGAACAGGACCTGAAGTCTGTTGTTTTGCAGGAGTTTAACGGACGTGGAGCCGATGCGATCATCGTTGCTGCGCCTGTCCACGCAGCACAGGAAGCGGCGTTGGATCTGGCGGCAATAGGCGGCAGGATCAATTTCTTTGGTGGTTTGCCTAAGGATAAACCCACAATCAATTTTGATTCAAACCTGGTTCATTACAAGGAATTAATCATTACAGCAACGACAGCATGCAGTACCGCAGATTGCTGGCAAGCCACTGAAATAGTCAATTCCGGTCTGGTTGACCTTTCTGAACTTGTGAGTGAAAGGTTTGCACTCAAAGATGCAGTTAAAGCATTCGCCGCTGCGGAAGATCGCAAATCATTGAAGATCGTAATCGAACCTTAATAGGTAGATTTAGTTATGACGAACCAAACAGAGACAAAATCAGTAATGACAGTTCTCGGTCCAATATCAGTAGAATCTCTCGGAATTACCGACGCCCATAATCACTTATGGATCAATCCGGTACATGGAGCGGACCCGTCAGCACCTGTATTAAATGACTATGATTCGATCCGAATGGAATTGCTGAATTATTCCTCTGCGGGAGGTAGTGCAATTCTGGATTGCCAACCGGAAGGCTGCGGACGGGATGGCAGAAAACTTCGACAACTGTCTGAAGCGACAGGAGTGACGATCATCTGTTGTACAGGTTTCCATCGCAGAAAATACTATGCCCCCAGCAGCGCCACCTGGATGTTTTCAGAAGAAGATGCAACCCGTCTGTACATCAAAGGCTTGACTGTCTCCTTGAATGAAACTGATTCTTTTGAGAATCCGATCAAAGCAGGATTTATCAAAATTGCTCTGGAAGCTGATTGGAGTGAAAACAGGGAAGATCTGCTGGATGCCGCAGGTACCGCCGCAGCAGAGACTGGCGCGGCGTTAGAGATCCATACAGAAAAAGGGGCCTACGCAGAAGATGTGGTTACATATTTCTCCAAGCTGGGAGTGAAACCAGGGCAAATCGTTATTTGCCATATTGATAAACGGCCGGATTTTAGTCTACATAAATCTCTTGCCCAGCAAGGTGTCTTGCTGGAATATGACACATTTTTCCGCCCCAAATATGAGCCGGAGAAGAATGTCTGGCCATTGGTCGAGAAAATGCTCTCAGCTGGCTTAAGCGGATCAATCGCATTTGCTACAGATATGGCAGATAAGGAAATGTATAAATTTCCATCCGGCGGACCTGGTCTGGCAAGTCTTCCAGGCGAGTTGAAGCAAAGGTTGGTCAAAATGGGTGTGGCAGCACCTGATATCGCCAACATTCTAGGGAATAACATACTTCGGAGTTTATCCGGATTAATACAATAAAAATTTTGCGGAGAAAAACATGACCGACTTTCCTTTTTCATTTGTTTTACCCCAGCCGAATGTGATTCCATCCCGAGTGGATAATCACATCGTCAGAAAACTCTCCTCACTGAAAGGACAGTTCCTGGATCAGGACGTTTACGCTGAGCTGCTTGCGAAAGAAGACGCTCTCATTTATGAAGTATATGAAGTTAAAAGGCCGGAGGTGGAAGGAGAGTTCCTGATGGGCATATCCATCGTTCATCCGGGCAAGGTCGGAAAAGAATTTTATATGACCAAGGGTCACTATCACACCGTAATCGATACTGCGGAAATCTATTACTGCATGCGCGGTGAAGGATTCATGGTCATGGAGACTCCTGAAGGAGAGACCTGTGTTGAACCGCTTTCCCCCGGATCAGTTTTGTACGTTCCACCCCGCTGGGCACACAGATCGATCTGCACTTCCCGGCAGGAAGACCTAGTCACCTTCTTCGCATACCCTGGCAATGCCGGACACGATTATGGAACCATTGAGAAACTAGGATTCAGAAAATTGGTCATTGAAGGCGAAAACGGTATCGAGATCGTAGATAATCCCCGATTCGGATAGGATGCACTATGAATTTGAGAGAATGTAAATTACTGGTAACACCCACATCATACGGAAAGAATGACTCCCGATTAAAAACCGAGCTGGAAGCACTTGTTGGCGAAGTGGTCTATAACCCAACCGGTAAACCACTTACTGCTGCAGAGTTGATCAAGCTGCTGCCTGGTGTACATGGATACATCGCCGGGTTGGACGATATCAACCGGGAAGTCATCGAATCCACAAGCAAATTAAAAGTCATTGCCCGTTACGGTGTGGGTTTTGACAATGTTGATTTACAGGCTGCTGAGGAGAAAAAGATCACTGTTACCAATACTCCGGGTGCAAATTCCGGTTCAGTCGCTGAATTGGCATTGGGATTGATTTTATCCCTTGCCCGACAAATACCGGAAGCAGTTGATGCGGTTCATCAGGGAAAGTGGCCGCGTTATGCAGGTATCTCACTTGAGGGAAAAACGGTCGGCATTATTGGTCTTGGCGCCATCGGCAAGCAATTGGGTAAACGTCTGCAAGGCTTCGACTGCAAGATCCTGGCATATGATCCATTTGGTGATCCTGAGTTCGCATCTGAATATTCAATATCGCTGGTTGAATTGGATGAGCTGATCAAAACCTCTGATTTCATCAGTCTCCATATGCCATTGTTACCGCAAACCCGCGAGATGGTGAATACTGATTTCCTGGCAAAGATGAAGAAGGGTGCATGTCTGGTAAACACATCCCGTGGTGAGGTGATAGATGAAGCTGCCTTACTGGCAGCTCTGCAAAGCGGGAATATCCGTGGAGTTGGGTTGGATGCGTTCACTGTGGAACCGCCAGATCCCAATCATCCCCTTTTAAAACTTCCCCAGGTGATCGCTACTCCGCATCTGGGAGCACAAACAGACAGCGCGACCAGTAATATGGGTTGGATGGCTATGCACGATTGTCTGGCTGTCCTTGAAGGGAAAGAACCTAAATTCCCTGTAATCGGGAAATAATGTCCAATACTTGAAGGATCAAAACAATGGAAAAAGCAAAAGTACTCGAAAAAGTAAATAAACTTGGGTTATTGGCAGTTATCCGGGGACCATCTCAGGATTTGACCGTTCAGATGGTCGATGCACTGGTCAAGGGCGGCGTGCTGGGTATTGAGATCACCTATAGCACACCCAACGCGGAAGAAGTGGTCAAGACCCTTTCCCAAAAGTATGGTGATGAAATATTGCTAGGGATGGGAACATTGACATCACCATCCCAGGTTGCTACAGCAAAGGCTGCAGGTGCAAATTTCCTGGTCAGTCCGATCTGTGAAAAAGAGTTGGTGACAGCCATGGCGCAAAGCGGATTAGTCACCATGGCAGGTGCATTTACTCCCACCGAGGTTTTTCAAGCATACCAGGCTGGGACAGATGTCGTTAAGATCTTCCCTGGCTCACTTGCCGGGCCAGGATACATCAAAGCATTAAAAGGTCCATTCCCATACATCCCAATGATGCCTACCGGCGGGGTGAATGCCGGGAATGTTGCAGATTGGTTTGCGGCTGGGGTGGTGGCAGTTGGCGCTGGAAGTGAATTGTGTCCTCCTCAGTTGGCAAAAGAAGGCAAGTTTGATGAAATAGCCCAAAAAGCTGCAGAATTCGTCCGCGTAGTAAATAATGCAAGAGCCAAGTAGGTGTTTGGACAAAATGAAATGGGAGGCGGAAAAGTGAATTATCCAATTGTTACAAAGAAAGTACCTACATTTTATTTTATCGGAGTGACCACAACCAAATCATCCATTATGAAAGTTTTTCCACTGTGGATGAAGGAAATTGGCCGCGAAGATGTGGTCATGGAAGGGTGTGACTGCAAGATTCACGATGACCCTGAGGTTTACCGGCAGGCAGTAGCTCAAATTAAATATGATCCGTTCTCCCAGGGCGCTCTGGTCACTACCCACAAGATCGATTTACTCACTGCTGCCCGGGACATGTTCGATTATCTTGATCCGTACGCAAAGATCACCGATGAGATCTCAAGTATCTCGAAATTGGATGGCCGTCTTGAAGGTCACGCCAAGGATCCGATCACTTCCGGGAAGAGTCTGGATGCGATCATTGGCGACGGCTACTTCGGACGTACTGGTGGAGATGTTTTGAGTTTTGGAGCTGGGGGATCGGCTATCGCTACCCTGTTACATCTTATCAACAAACCCAATCCGGCCGATCGGCCAAAGAAATTCACTTTTGTGAACAGGTCACAGGGTAGGTTGGATCACGCGCAGGAGATGGTTGGTAAATTAAAAACTGATATTCAAGTGGAGTATATCCAGAATGCAGATCCGTCGGTCAATGACAAGATCATGGAAAAATTCCCGGAATACAGTGTCATCATTAATGCAACCGGTATGGGCAAGGACACACCAGGATCGCCGATCACCTGGGAAGGGATATTCCCGATGCACGCAGTATCCTGGGAATTCAATTATCGCGGTGAATTGGATTTTCTTCATCAGTCCAATGCACAAAAGGAAAGTAGAAAGCTTGTTGTGGAAGACGGTTGGTTGTATTTTGTCCATGGATGGACACAGGTTGTTGCCCAGGTTTTGCACCTGGATCTGACAGCAGATCTGTTCGAACGGCTGAACAAAGTTGCAGCAACAGTGCGTTAGTGTATGAATATGTAATAATAAAAAGACAATCGAATAATTATCGATTGTCTTTTTTCAATATTATGGATGAAAACCCTACAACTCCACGCGAAATGAACTGGTAAAGGCAAATGAAACCAAATTTGGGATTGATCGTCACAATGGGAGTCGTCCTGGTCGATATGTTCCCAGCAGAAAAAGGAAAAACACTTGATCAGGTGACCGCTTTCATTCCAAAACCAGGTGGTGCGCCAGCAAATATTGCTGTTGCATTAGCTCGCCAGGGATTTCCATCTGCTTTTATTGGAAAAGTTGGAAAGGATCCTTTTGGAAAACTCCTCATAAACATATTGAAAAACGAAGGCGTGAATACTGTTGGGGTTATTGAAGATCCTAGTATCAAGACGACCATCGCATTCATCGCCCAACCAGACCCATACCATTCGGAATTCGTATTTTATAGGTTTACAGGATCAGGCAGAAGCAATTCACTTAACACGGCAAGAAGAAAATTGATCTCATCCTGCGCTGTTTTCCATTTCGATTCTCCCGGTCTGAGCGAGACACAATCTCGGGAAGGAATTTCTGCTTCATTGGAATTGGCTGGAAACTCTGGAGCGATAATATCGTTTGATATCAACTACCGTCCAAATTTGTGGGATGATCCAAACCAGGCAGTAGAATGGATCGAGAAGTACTTACCTCGCGCCGATGTAGTCAAGCTCAACGAAGTGGAATTGAAATTATTGACTGGTTCGGACGACCCGATTATTGGCGCACCCTCTTTACTCAGCCGTGGACCAAAACTGGTCATTGTCACCCTGGGAGAAAATGGGAGCTGGTATTTCACGAAATCTGTTCAAGGGTTTGTTCCACCTTTCCGGGTAGAAACTGAGGATGCAACAGGTTGTGGCGATGCGTTTCTTTCAGGTATCCTGGGGAAGATCGTTGAATCACAGGTTCCTCTCTATGATCTGTTATCCTGGGAAGTATTGAACGAAATTTTGACTTACGCAAGTGCAGTCGGTGCGATCACAGCTACAAAAGTCGGAGCCATCCCTGCTTTACCGGATGCAGATACTATACAAGCATTTCTTGAATCACGATCAGGCAAGGACAGAGGATAGGAACAAGGCAAAGGAATAACATTAAAGGACATTAAGCTATGATGCTATTGGTTTATGTAAAGACTATCGAATTGTAGAAAAATTAATACCGTCTTTTATAGACTCGGAAAATAATAAAAATATCGATCAGGAGGATTATCATGCGCATAGGAGTATTTTCAGTATTATTCCAGAATTTATCATTAGGGAAAGCACTTGATAAGATCAAGGAGATCGGAGGAACTGCAGCTGAAGTAGGTTCAGGCGGATGGCCAGGTTCTCATCATTGTAACGTGGATGAATTATTAGCCAGTAAAACCAGCCGGGATGCCTATCTCGCAGAATTTGAAAAACGCGGATTGATCCTAAGTGCATTAAGCTGTCATTATGACCACCTCAGCCCTGATAAAAAGGTGGCTGAAGAAGCAGATACCACATTCAAAAAATCTGTGGAACTGGCGGCATTGCTCAAGGTTCCCGTGGTCAATACGATGTCAGGATTACCGGCAGGCACTAAAGGGGACACCCGTTCCAATTGGGTCACCTGCCCGTGGCCTCCTCATTTCCTCGAGATGTCCAAATATCAGTGGGATGAGGTTGGCATTCCATATTGGAAATCTGCAACCAAATTTGCCGCAGACCACGGTGTGAAGATCGGTATTGAGATGCACCCCGGAATGCTGATCTACAATGTGGACACCATGCTGCGAATGCGGGTGGAATGCGGCTCAGCGTTGGGTGCCAATTTTGATCCAAGCCACTTATTCTGGAATGGGGTTGATCCGGTTTCTGCCATAAGAAAGTTGGGCAATGCCATCCATCACGTCCACGGGAAAGATTGCTATGTCGATCAATTCAATGTAACGGTAAATGGATGTAATGATGCCAAACCGTATTCGGATATTTTAAACAGGTCGTGGACATTCAGAACGATCGGATATGGTCATGACATCAAAGTCTGGAAGGATATTGTCAGTGCATTGAGACTTGTTGGCTACGACTATGTTATCTCCATAGAGCATGAAGATGCGTTGATGTCCACAGACGAGGGCATCAAAAAAGGATTCGATGCTCTTCGGGATGCTGTCACCACTGAAGCTCCAGGTGAGATGTTCTGGGCTTAGTCCATACTATTATGTGAATCAGAAACCCTCCCATGATCGTGATTTGGATTGTGGGAGGGTTGTTTTTATACAGAAGGGGTAATTATTGACTATTTCTGGAATGGTCTACTTGATCCAGCATACAACGCAGCAATCCTTTTCCTTGTTCAAAAATAACCATGGCTTCCTTTTTGATCTTTTCGGGGCTTTCACTGGAAGTGAAATTGATATCGGCGATACGTAGCATGTCGATATCATTCTCTCCATCTCCAGCAACAAGGATCTTTATTTCAGCATCCCCAAGCACCTGCAATATCTGACGTAATGCGGATCCTTTATTTACTTGGGGTGGTGTAATTTCAAAGATCGTTTCCATACTGAAAGCATAAGTAGCCGGCAAAGTGGAAACTCTTCTTTGAAATCGCTTCAATGATTTCGTGTCATCACTTAAGCACATGATCTTGGCAAAATGATCCAGAGGTATCTGATCATTAAATTGAAGGGCACCGAATTTGTACCTTCGTTCGCCGAGTTGCCCAAACATGGTTTCGTTAACCATATATGCATTCTTTTGATCAAGAAAGAGGAAGCAGATTTCTGGATATTCTTTGACAATAGTCAATACATTGGAAATGATTTCAGCGTCCAATTGGTGAAAGAATAATTCCAATTCACCCGGCAAATAGCCCATTGATCCATTCAGAGTGATTACCGGGAATGGGAATGGCGTTGTAGGTGAAAATCCATTACTGCTGAACATGTGTTTGATAGAGTGAAGAGATCTGCCCGAAGCGGGAATAAAAACAACATCATCAGGCAAATGATTCAGAATCGCCAAATCATCAGGATGGATCCGTTCATGCTGATCCAGCAAAGTACCATCCAGATCTGTAACAAGGATATATTTCATCTTTATAAGATGTTGAATGAAATCGACTTGATCACAGTTAATCTTTTAATAGTGTATTACGCTTGATAATGTCAGCCACGGAAAGATTATGCCTTGAGTTTAATTGGCTGTTCATCATCTGAATCTGTTTTCGTGGAGAGTAAAACACTTCACTCCAACCATACCCAGCACAGGCTGTATCAGCAATAAAGTTACCTTTGGAGTCTTGTCCCCACCATTCTCTATACTGTGCTTCTAATTCAGGTTGAATATGGAATTCGGGAATATTGAAATGTGCGGAATAATAATAGTCAGGAGGCAGAGCATTCAGTAAAGTTTCAAAAACGTGAACCCGGACCCGGGTGCGATTGGTTGCTTCGCTTCGGGCGATGCGGCATAATCCACGGACAGTTGCTAGTGGAGAGATGACTTCAACCTGTTGAATACGGTCAAATCGCTCGTTTACCCGAGCAATCACCTCCTTCATTACCAGACCACTGGCAATACTATCAGCCAGAAAAGCGGCTGTGATGTTTTCCTTTTGGACTCTGTCCAAGTCCTTATCTTTAAACAAAGTCATCTCTACTTTTCGGTTATAAACCGGCACGGAACTATCAAATACATGGTGAGCATCCAACACGACCTCATCACAATAATATCCAAAGTTTTCGAAGATCGCTTCAGACACGTGATATTTTAACCCTTCACGAGCGATGGGAAATATCGCCAAATTATGCTGACCAATGGCTGTGATCGTGTTTCTGATCGGTGGAGCGCTGAAAATATCCACCATGGCTTTACCAATCAAGCCGGAACGGCTGGATCCGAGGCATAGCTGACCGGGGAGAGGAATGGTTTCCTGGTTTGTAAACATGGATGGCTCGATCCCGATAATGGATAGCTGGTTAGGATCGATTTCGCTGCTTCGTAAATACATGAAGGCTGCAGTTGCATCGGAGTGATACAACATCAGTTCCAGATCACGATAACCTTCGATGGAAATCTTCCCGGGACGATAAAAACCGCTCCCCCAGGAATTGTAGTGGAAAGGAAGCGGTTTTTCTAGAGTTAGGGAGCCATGAACCTCGCTCGAATCCTCTTCTTTGAAAACGAATGGATAAGTGAATTGGCTCATGGCTACTCCTTAAGTGGTACGGATAAACAGGATAATTTACTTAAAGAGACAGGTTTTATGTACCTGTCCTATCAATTGTAATCCAAAGTCTGTAGATGAAAAGCATTGCTGGTGAGGAAATCATCTTTGTGTGTTCGAATTATCATACCTTTCAATTTTGAAAATATAATCAACCTTCCGAATTCGACAATATTTCACGAAATACCGCAAAAATAGCCAAGTTCCTTGTATTATTATGTGGATTCTTATATATAATGGGTTTAGTAGTTTTTCGACAATCCTGTATCGCAATACTTACAACATCTGGAATTTTTCCCCAGGTCACACAAAATATTGGTTCGTTTGAGACGTTAGCTTTGGGTGGGAGTATCGCTGTTCTTACAGCTTAAATACTTTGTCATACAGCACGTAACACTTTGTCTCTGCTTGATCCCTTTACTTAGCAGGTACCCAAACTGGTTATTCTGCGAGGAGATTTTATTTTGTGTGAATAATTACTAACCGAATCCATCCCCAGTTTAGATAAAACCATCCCAATTCAATCTTTTTTTCATGGAGGATTTATGCCAAAGTCTTATGAAGATGCAATCGCATACTCAAGTAAGTGGTTGGAACTGATCAAAAGGCCAAAAGTTTCTGAAGATGAAGGCAAAGCGATTATTGAGGAGAGCAAATATAACTTTTCCGAATTCTTCAATAGAGGATGGCTGGAATATCGTAAATCCATGACTGTCGCAGGGGATTGGGCAGCGACAGAATGGAATGGGAAAGGGGCAATTTTTTATGATGTCCTCGGCAGAGAATACATTGACTGCCTGGGTGGTTATGGAATGATGGACCTTGGTTGGGGACATCCGGAAGTTGTTGAAGCGGTGGCTTCACAGCTCAAACGGACCCCCATGCCAAGCCAGGAATTAATTGATCCTTTACGTGGAGTTTTGGCCAGATTGATGTCAGAAATAACTCCTGGCGACATTAAATACAGTTTCTTCTGTGCAAGTGGTACCGAAGCGATCGAAGGAGCAATCAAGTTAGCCAAAATGTACACTCAAAAACCCGGCTTTATCGTCGCCGTTAAAGCATTCCACGGTAAAACCATGGGTTCCTTGAGCATGATGGGCAAAAAAGACTATCGCCAACCCCCGGGTTTATTGTACGGTGGACCAGTCTATCATGTGCCGTTTGGTGATTGGCAAGCCCTCGAAAAACAATTGGACATCTGTAATACAGTTGGTGTCGAAATTGCTGCAGTTTTACTGGAGCCCATCCAGGGAGAAGCCGGCGCAATTGTTCCTCCAGATGATTACTGGCCGAAAGTCCGCGAAATAACGAAGAAATATGGCGTTCTCCTCATTGCTGATGAAGTTCAGACAGGTTTGGGTAGAACTGGCAAGCTCTGGGGCTTAGATCACTGGGATGTTGTCCCTGATATTCTGGCAACAGCAAAATCGCTCGGTGGCGGCGTTATGCCCATCAGTACCTTCTGTGCCAATGAAGAAATCTGGAAAGTCATGATGGATCCCAATCCATTCATCCACACTACAACAACTGGTGGTGGAGCTTTGGCTTGTTCCGCGGCGATTGCAGCCATCAATGTCACCTTACGTGAGAGACTCTGGGAACAGGCAGCAGCCAAGGGCGATTATATTATGCCAAAACTAAATGCCTTGAAGGAAAAATATCCTGGCATTCTCGCCAAGATCACCGGTAAGGGATTACTCATCGGAATGCATTTTACCGATGGTGAAATTGGTTACAAAGCCGCCGCCGGTCTGTTCAAACGTGGTGTCTTAGTGGCAGGTACCCTGATCAGTGCGGTAACCATCCGCATTGAACCACCGCTTGTGATCACTTACGAACAAATCGACGCAGTTCTTGACAGACTGGAGGACGTGTTCAAAGAGATCCATAAAACCTTGTGATCAATCCATGGATGGTGTTGTTCAAGCTTTACAACAAATCTACTTAGGAGGAAGATAAAGATGATACTTGGTGGTTACGAACACTCAGGACTTGTAATTACCTTCATTGCGATTTTCTTTGTAATGCGCCTGGGGGTTGGGTATCTGGGCAGGTAGCAAAGTAAAAAATAATGAAGACTATGTGGTTGCAGGAAGACGTCTGCCCATCTATATGGCAGCTGCATCCATCATGGCAACCTGGTTTGCAGCCGAAACTCTCATGGGAGCATCAGAGACTGCATACGATTACGGTTTTCAGGGTGTAATTTTCGATCCGTTTGGTGCAGCTTTTTGTCTCTTCCTGTCCGGTGCATTGTTCATTCGCCTGATGCGCCGTGCAAAATACCTGACCGTTGTGGACTTTTTTGAACGCCGCTACAACAAGGTCATGGTTGTCCTCTCGGTGATCGCTCAAATGCTCACCTACTTCTCATGGACTGCCGCGCAGATCGTTGCCGGTGGTGCCATCGCACAAGGTTTGTTTGGTGTCCCCGCGGTATACGGTATGGTTATTATTATTTCGGTTGTTGCTTTGTATACCTGTATGGGAGGTATGCTGGCTGATACACTTCTGGATTTCATTCAGATGTTCTTTACAGCCGGTGGTATCACGCTGGTTTTCATCAGTATGCTCAATGCTGTTGGTGGATTCCCCGGTCTCTGATTGAAGGTGCTGGATCTACGTATGTATCGCAACCATTCTCGCTGTTGCCTATTGCCGGTGAAGGTTATCTGGGTTACACCGGTGCAACAGGATGGATGTACTGGGTTGCCGCCTGGATGGCAATTGGACTGGGTTCAGTAGCCACACAGGACTTAATGCAGCGATCCATGGCTGCACGCAACCAGGCGACTTCGGTCTATGGATCCTATGGTGCTGGTATTCTCTACCTGGTGTTTGGTATTATGTCACCATTAATTGGTATCATGATGTTCAAACTCAGCCCGGGCATGGAAGATACTGGTTATCTACTGGTGAAAGCCGCCACTGACCATCTGCAGCCAATCTTCACTGCAATTTTCCTTGCAGCTTTGGTCTCGGCATTGATGAGTACCTCGGACAGCTCACTTTTGGCTGGCGCATCCGCGGTGACTGAAAATCTGATACCGGTCATCACCGGTAAAAAACTTGAAGGGAAAACAGCCCTTTGGTGGACCCGCGGTATGGTGATCTTCAATGCTCTGGTAGGTATTTCCATTGCTTTGTGGGCGCAAACGATCTATGAACTCTCGGTGCTGGCTTGGTCATCTGTTGCTTGTAGGCTTATTCGTTCCATTCGCGCTTGGTATGTACTGGAAGAAAGCAAATTCCTGGGGAGCTGTATCCGCATTCATCGGCGGATTTTTATCCTGGGCTCTGGCTACTGCATTCTTCTTCAATACCGGCTTAGGCGGACAATCCACTGCCATCGTCTGTGAATATACTGCTGATCTTGGTGTATATAGTGAAGCATGGTGGTGTGCTCTCTGGGATGCAGTCTATATCGGATCTTTTGTGGCTTTCTTCGCATCACTGTTGTTAATGATCGTTGTATCACTGGCGACCCAAAAGATCAGCCCGCCAAAAACGCTTACAGATTACTACGGCGAGCCGATGGATCCAAGCCTCAAGCTCAATCTCGGTTTCTTACCCATCAAGGATGCTTTCCGCAAGTTGAAACCTGGTGAGGAAGAAATAACATAATTACTGCAATTTGTAACAAAAAAGTTCCCATCATCAGATGGGAACTTTTTTGTTCTTCTATTATCGATCCGCGATTTGGCAGATCATCAGGTTACGGTCACTTTTGGAGTTTTTCCAACACAAGGATTTTTCCATTCGAAACGCTGGTTGAAAAATAAGTTTTCAACATACTCTCTTTCTCAGGATCAGAAGAAGCCGTCCACTCCGATTGATCAATATAGATGTAATCCATCTGGTTAAATGATGGATTTGATGAGTTCCATTCCGAAAAGATGATCTGATCCTTTGTGATTTCCACTTGATAGAATGTACTCAAAATCCAAATTGCATTGTTCGCATGCTCGGCAAGCATGCCACGCTTTTCAGCGATCATTGGTGAAACGAAAAAAGTACTATTGATGGTTGGTGACTGATTAGGTTTGAAATCAATCAAAGGGGAAAACCTTTTATTGAAAAGGGATTGTGTGTAACCGAGTTTCCATGAGTTTAAGTTTTGCACAAAGACCGTTCCAGAAACAAAAATCAGAACCATGTATGCAAAGATGATCAAGTTTGGTTTTCCCATTAAGGTTAATGCTATTAGTAATAGGATGATTGCAATTGAAATTTGGATTATGCCGGACAATATTATTGGTAGCATACCCGGTTTCACCATTAAATTTGTTGGTATGACCTGAAGTCCAAGAAAACTAACAAACAAATATAGGACTGCTGCCAGAGAGATCCATTTTGGCAACTGTGGATGGTCTGCATACTGCAGAAGGTTAGTGGCAACCAGGATGAGGAGAATAGGATAAACCGGAATAGTATAGCGCTCGAAAACCTGGAATTTAAGCAAAGCTGTGAAGATTAAGACGAAAACCGGAATTGCTAAAACAAAAAGAAGTCCCCGCGAATTTGGATCACTATTATTTTTACGAAATACTGAAAAACAAATGATCAGAAACAGTAATGAGATCGGCGATTTCATCAGAAATCCGATGAAACCTGTTTCATCAATTAAATCTCCCTGGTTTGTATTGAAGAAAAGCCAGGTTTTCCAATTTTCAGGTCTTATGTGAAAGAAAGCATCCTTGAGAATAAGACCGTCCAGCAGTATAAAAATGATCAGTCCAGCCAGGAATCCTATTGAGATCGGAATAATCCGTTTGAAAACTGTTCGTAACCGGTATGAGCACCCATCAGTGAATCCGAAACCAGGTATAAGCAGGAATAAAGCGATACCAATTTCTTTGGCATTGATCGCTAACCAACAGATAAGGCCTAGAGAAAACAACAACCAATTACTCTTTTGTGTGCGGTTCAGATAAAGCAAGTACATCCAAACACCGAATGTAATAAAGAACATGACGGTGAAGTCTGCATAAATAAATCCCGCATAACGTAAATACGGCATCGATAAGAAAAGGAGACTGGTAATCACTCCTAACATTATCTTGGAACGTGGGAACGAACGAACCGAATAATAGATGAAAAAACTTGTCCCACTGATGAGGAAAGCCCACAGCAATCTACCTGCTTCGTAAACATTTTCAGGATGGAACAATATAGCTACTTGTAACAAATATATATGGGTATAACGCCAGAGAATATCAGCTGTTGGTTTGGAGAATTTGGCGGTATATAAATACAGGAATTCATCCCAATTGTTCGGGCCGCCAGCTATTCGATACAAAAAAATGATCAGGAGAAGATGTGCTGCAAGGACAAGAATGATCTCAGTGTGAATATTGACTAATGGCCACTCAAGTTTGATAAGCTTGAGGAGGATCCAGACAACAGAAAAGATCGTTAAATAAACAAGGATCATCCGGGGGATTGAATTATCCCATTTTAATAATTGAAGGATACGGGTAAAAACTGCAAATAGTCCTGCAATCGTCAAGAGTGCAAAACGAGAACCAGCGATTTTTTCTGAAAAGAAGTGACGAAAAGTGGATATCCAGTTTTCCATGAATAGAATATTATCCGACCTGTCTAATCTTGAACAGGCTGAGTGATTTCAGCTTCGAGAATGACATCAACAGGTTTACGGAATGACTGGGCTGCATGACACCCACGTTCGGCATGATCGATCAACTTTTGCACATCAGATCGGTTATTGGGACTCTCGACGAAGAGACGAAAAACCACTTTTTGGAAGGCTGCGCCGTCACCAGGAAGTCCGTATTTATCGCTGTCATCAAAGATAATCCGAGTATCCACATTCATCTGTGTGATCTGAACATTATAGATCGGTGCAAACTGCGCCATTTGTGAGAGCAGTCAGAAAGCGGAACCGATAATAAAGTACTCCAGGGGACTGGGTGCCAGGTCTTCACCACCACGATCGGGTGGTTCATCGCATTGAAAACTAAATCTGCCTATCCTACCCTCCAGCAATGTATTTTTGACTAATTTTGCAGTCGCCCGAAGTGTGACAGAATGATTCACAGCATTCTTCCGGCGTTCATAGCCAGATTCAAATGCATTTTGTAATTTTTCCAGGTCTAATTTGGGTTTGTGGTCATCCATCTTTTTTATACCTCCAAAAAACGTCCATATGCCTGGATATTCCAGATATTTTACATCTCAATAAATTTATGTAAGGAAAAAATATTCAAAATATAAGGTAAATGTTTACCGAATTTTCTTGAAATCTATTATTAATATTGTAATCCTTATCTCTCCCCTTGTTTAATATCCCCCAACTTTTTCAAGTCTATATAAGTTTAATGCCGCCCAAAAACTGAGCGACCAATCAAAATATTATGCTCGTGGACTTTTTTACAACACTATGATTTTCGCCTTCCATCCTGTTTTAAGAATGTTCTCCAGCCTGCAATCCTTGACATCTCCCTCACTCCCGAGTAGAATTTCTCCACCCTGAATAAGGGGCCTGTAGCGCAGTTGGGAGCGCGCTTCAATCGCACTGAAGAGGTCGAGGGTTCGAATCCCTCCAGGTCCACTGCAGTGCTGCACTACAGGAATTAGATTGATGGGCCCATAGCGCAGTTGGGAGCGCGTCTCAATGGCATTGAGAAGGTCGCGAGTTCGAATCTCGCTGGGTCCACAAAATGCTTTTTATGGGAGTAATCAGTCTTCCGACAGAGATCAGGTGATTGGTGTGAACCTGAAACGCGAAACGGATCGCGATAGACCTAACTCGCCCATAAGTCCTTGAAGGACAGGCAGATCTGGCCAGGTTAATAACAACCAGATTCGGGTAAGCCCGTTATAGCAACCTGAGAGGCCAGTTTTACTGGCAATAAGGGTGGTACCGCGGATTTACCTCCGTCCCTGACCGGACGGAGGTTTTTTACTTAATGGAATAGAAATATCATCCTCCTGGAGGAACGAATGACTGAAAACGACCAAACAAATTTTTATAATCCATCAGAGATCGAACCCCGCTGGCAGAAAAAATGGGAAGAAGCAGGTATCAATCACTCTGATATCGACGACTCAAGAAAAAAGTATTACGCGCTGACCATGCTGCCTTATCCTTCAGGAGATCTTCATATTGGACATTGGTTCTCGATGGTCCCTCCTGATTCACGTGCCAGATATATGCGAATGCGTGGGTTCAATGTGCTTTTCCCCATGGGATTTGATGCGTTTGGCCTGCCTGCTGAGAATGCTGCCATCAAACGTAACATTCATCCCAAGACTTGGACGTATGCAAATATCGAGCGGATGCGTGGCCAGTTAAAGAGTATGGGTACCATGTTCGATTGGCGGCGTGAGGCGATCTCTTGCGATGAATCCTATTACCGTTGGACGGAATGGTTCTTCCTGCAATTTTATAAGAATGACCTGGCGTACAGAAAGTACTCCCCTGTGGATTGGTGCCCGAATTGCAATACCACTTTGGCTAGAGAGCAAGTTTGGGGTGACGATCGCCATTGTGAACGATGCGGCACACCTGTTACCAAGAAAAACCTGGAACAGTGGTTCTTCAGGACCACACGTTTTGCCGATGAATTGCTGGATTATTCGAAAATTGATTGGCCTGAGCGCGTAAGGACATTAGAGACCAATTGGATCGGCCGTTCTGAAGGAGCTTCGGTTCACTTCAAGACACAGGATGGTGATGACCTTGAAGTGTTCACCACCAGACCAGATACCCTTTGGGGAGTTACATTTATGGTTCTTGCTCCTGAGCACCGTCTGGTCGATAAACTGACATCAAGTGCACAAAGGGATTCAGTAAATAACTATATCGAGCAGACAAAACGGCAGAGTGATGTTCAACGGGAAGCAGCGGATAAAGAGAAAACGGGAGTTTTCACTGGAGGTTTTGCGGTCAATCCAGTAAATGGAGACAAGATCCCGATTTGGATTGCCGATTATGTGTTGGTTACCTATGGTACCGGGGCAATTATGGCTGTACCAGCTCACGATCAACGGGACTTCGATTTTGCCCGTAAATACGATCTGCCCATTAAAGTAGTCATTCAACCCGCAAATATCGATCCGATCAAAGAATTGGATATGGATGCGGCAGTCCCGGCAAATGGCGTAATGGTAAATTCTGGTGAACTCACCGGAACAAATGGAGAAATCGCGTTCGATTCAGCAATCAATTATATCGAAAAACTGGGTGTTGGTACTAGGACCACAAGCTATCGCCTCCGTGATTGGTTGATCTCGCGCCAACGCTACTGGGGATCACCCATACCGATCGTCTACTGCCAAAAATGTGGAACACAACCGGTGCCGGAAGACCAACTACCGGTAACTCTGCCAGAAGATGTTGAATGGATGCCAACAGGTGAGAGCCCATTAAAACTGCATCCAACCTGGAAAAATACCACCTGTCCCAATTGCGGTGGACCCGCTGTAAGGGAAACTGATACGATGGACACCTTTATGTGTTCATCATGGTACCACCTGCGCTATTTATCTCCCTGGTGCAACGATTATCCATTCGACAAAAGAGAATACGATTACTGGATGCCTGTAGATTCTTATACCGGTGGGATCGAACATGCAAACATGCATTTGATCTATACCCGTTTCTTTCATAAAGCGCTTCATTCATTGGGAATCGTTAAAGGAACAGAACCAATGCTGCAGTTGCGTAATCAGGGTATGGTTTTGGGTGAGGACAACGAAAAGATGAGTAAGAACCGGGGTAACGTGGTTGCTCCGGATAATCTGGTACGTCAATACGGGGCAGATACTGTACGTGCATACTTGATGTTCTTCTCCCGATGGGAGATGGGTGGTCCCTGGTCCAGTACTGGTATAGAAGGAACTGCACGATGGATGCGTCGGGTTTGGGCGATCTATCAGGAAGCACCTTCCAAACAAAAACCTTCAGAGCAGGTGGTTGTTGCCTTGCGAAGGAAGCTGCACCAGACTCTCCGTTCAGTGACCAGAGATTTTGAACGCTATGAATTTAACACTATCATTTCTGCCTTAATGGAATTGATGAATGAAATGTATAAAGCTCAACAAGCTGGAGCAAACAGCCACCCAGTCTGGCAGGAAGTGCTGGAGATCTATGCATTGATGATGTCGCCGGTAACCCCACACATATCAGAGGAACTCTGGCATAAGCTGGGTAAACCATTTTCTGTTCATCAGCAAAACTGGCCAGCCGTCGATGAGTCTGCTGCCGCAGATGAAGAGATCACTTTAATCGTACAGATCAATGGAAAAGTCCGTGATCGCCTAACGGTCAATGCGTGTATTTCTGAAATTGATGCGCGTGAGACAGCCCTGGCGAGTCCGATCATACAAAAAGCGCTGGAAGGAAAAACACCGCGTCAGGTTATCGTCGTCCCGGGACGATTGGTTAATATCGTCGTGTAAGAATTTTATCTGTTCGTTGGATGCCCCCTTCATGATTATCGATTGGAGGGGGTATTTTTTTCGATCAGTAACTGATCTGATCGAGTAACTGATGGAATTGCTATATAATTCCCTCTTGAAGAATGAAATTATGAAATTAGGCATAAGGTATATAGTTGACAAGGATTTCGTTGTTTTTGAAAAAAGCACTATCGATCCCGATCACACCGATATTGGCAGCTTTGTATCCGTTCCTTTACTTTTGCTCCACAAATCTCTCACAAATTAAGAATGCTGATCTTACCCGTACATTCCTGGTTGTCACCATTGGATCCTGTTTACTATTAGCAATTTGTTGGTTATGTGTCAGGAATTGGAAAAAAGCTGCAATCATGTCCGCTATGGGTGACGACATTGTTCTTCCTCTATGGGCAGTTATACCAATGGATGCGCCCTAGTCACTTTATTCTTGCAAGACATAGCATTCTCCTGCCGATTTTCCTCATATCTGATGATTTTCCTTCCCTGGTGGATTTTGAGAAATCAAGCGGGATTTGACCAGCCTAGTCCTCATCAGTAATGTAATTCTTTCAGTACTGGTTTTGTACTCAGGGATACCTGTTATCCGTGGATTGATCCACTATGCTGAGATAAATCAAAGAAAAAGCATGCAACAGAGATCTGCAGAAGCAATGATCCGGGTTACAACTCCGGATGTTTATCTGATTATCATGGATGCCTATGCCAGATCGATATTTTGAAAGATTATTATCAGTTCGATAATTCGCCATTTATTCGAACGAGCTTGATTCGCTTGGATTTGTTACCATCTCCTGCAGTGCATCCAACTATTCCTGGACGATCCAATCCATCAGTTCGATGTTGAATTTTGATTATCACAATGATGTATCCGGAGATTACCAAAAATCCAGCCTGAATTATGAACAGTTACGTGATCTTTTTGTCAACAGTAAAATGCGGAGTTTGCTTGCAGAACGTGGTTACCAGATGATCGCATTTGATACCGGATATCCATTTTCAGAGATCGCCAATGCAGATAAGTATTACCGAATCAAGATCAATCAAACCGTGATCACTCATTTCGAGAATACTTTCTTGAAGACAACATTGTTATTGTCCATCGATGGGATCAAATCCAGATTGGGATTATTGGAAGCGGATCAAAAGATCGATATGGATGATTTTGAGGGGACACCAGAATACTTCTATAAAGTAAAGATGAATGGATTCGACAGCCTGGACAGTTCTGTGGATGACGCATCACCAAAATTTGTATTTGCGCATTTGCTCTCCCCTCATGCCCCTTACATTCAGGATGAGAACGGTAAACTGATCCCTGAACAGCGTTTCTCCAAGAAGGCGTACTTGCAGCAGTTGATCTATACAAACAAGCGGGTGCTGACTTCGGTGGAGAAGATGATCACAGCTTCGGAAACACCTCCGATCATCCTATTGATGTCAGATCATGGCATCAGGGCAGCTAAGAAAGACAGTATGAAAAACTTCTTATCTGTCTATGCACCAAGGCAAATACAAGATAAGTTGTATGATACGATTACTCCCGTGAATGTAACCAGGATTATTTTTAATGAAGAATTCGGGTTGAAACTTACCAAAATTGAAGATCTCTCCTTTTTTCAGGAAGGTGATTCATACAGCAGTTATGAATTGATTCCTAATAGCTGTGAGACCAATATAGAATAATATGAAGATCCATCAAAGAATTGTTTCCTTCCTCATACCAATTTTGACAGCGGTTTATCCCGTTTTGTTTCTTGCTGCGCAGAACACATCCCAGATCAAGACAGCAGATATCGGTCGTACCCTCCTAATCGCACTGGGGGGAGCAATATTAATTGGGATAATTTGTTGTCTTGTTTTGCGGAGTGTCGAGAAGGGGGTACTTCTTGCGTCGTTGATCCTTCTTTTGTTGGAATCATATGGGCATATCCGCCGTGTTTTGTACGGATTCAATCCGTTTATTGGAAAGCATACTGTAATATTTCTCCTCATTGCAGTAGTAATTCTGCTAACAACAGTCATCTTGTTTCGAACCAAAAGGTCTTTACTTCAGGTGAATCAGGTAATATTGTTGATCGTTTCAGTCCTGGTATTATTTTCTGCAGTCCCAGTTGGATTAGCCTGGATAGAACAAATCAAGACCGAAACGGCGAATAAAAGAAGCGCGCCATCAACGGTGATCAGTACCGGAAACAATCCAGATATTTATTTTATCGTTCTCGATAGTTATGCCAGACAAGATGTATTAAAAGATAAATTCGGGTTTGATAATTCGCCTTTCATGAATGACCTGAATAACATGGGCTTTAAGTTTGTACCTTGCAGCCAAAGTAATTACCAGGTCACGATGCTCTCTTTGATCTCCACATTAAACATGGAATATTTAACGGATATTCCTTCGAATGATGCAAAGGTAGTTGATAAGAAATACGAATTGACTCGTGAACAGGTCTTAAATAATAAAGTATGGAGATTTCTCGAAGCACGCGGATATCAATCAGTCGCATTTGATACCGGTTATCCGTTTTCAGAATTAACCAATGCGACCCATTATTTTCCAGTTATCCTCAATCGCGATCAGGTGAATAATTTTGAACATATGGCCATCAACGCTACGATCTGGTCTGCCATTGAACCTGTCATCAACAGGAATAAACCAGCAAAGAATGAGAGCATTCCATTCGATGAGTTCGACGAATCACCTGAGTACTTTTATCAAGTACACTTAAACGCTCTGGACGTTATGGAGGATGTCACAAATATCGAAAGTCCCAAATTTGTATATGGTCATATTGCCTTTCCACATGATCCCTATGTCTTTTCTGCTTCTGGTGAAAATGTGATAGATAAACCAGTAAAAGGGGATCCTTACATCGCGCAAACTAAATATGCAAATACCCGGTTCACACGAATAATTCGTAAGATCATCGAAAACTCCGCTGTTCCTCCGATCATCATCCTGGAATCGGATCACGGTTATGGTCCAAATGATCCAGACACCAGGCTAAAAAATATGATGGCATTTTATGCACCAGAATCTGTTACCGATGCTGTCTATGATACGATCACGCCAGTAAATTCATTCAGATTGGTTTTCTCAAAAGTATTCTCCGCCGATCTTCCTTTGTTACCTGACTATAGTTTCTTTTCCCCTGAATTGGAAAAGAAAGACTTTAACGTGATGCCATCCAGTTGCCCAGAGTAGAATCAAGCGGTGAGCCACTGAGTCATGCCAAACCGATCCAATTTCCTTTCCATACCGATTACTTCCATACTGGCTAGTCTCTATCCGGTCTTATTTCTTGCTGCTGCAAATTGGGATCAGGTTAAATACCGGGATATTGGGCGTTCTATTACTGTCAGTATCCTGCTCGGTCTCATTTTTTTGTTGTTTTGTCGTTTGTTTGTGCAGTCGTGGAAGAAAGCTGCCCTACTGGGTTCTGTCCTTGCTCTACTATTCTTTTCGTACGGCCATACCTATCAGTATATTGAAGCAAGCAATATTAAATGGCTGGAACACCATAAGCTTTTTTTCGCAATCTACCTGACGATCTTTATAATTTCGTTATGGTTGATTCGGAAAGCAATCAAAGTGGATTCACTGACGCTCTATCTTAATATCGTTTTAGCCGGTTTTTGTCTATTTTCCATTGTTAAAATCTGGCCGGTAATCAGTGGGTATGTATCCGAGTCTTTTTATAAACCCGTCCGATCTATCGCACAATCCAATCAGCAAGAACTACCTGATGTTTATTTATTAGTATTGGATGGATATCCACGAGATGATATTTCAAAAGAAGTCCTGAATTTGGATAACTCAGGTTTTACCAATGACCTGCGAAATATGGGGTTTTATGTTGCTGATTGCAGCCAGAGCAATTACAACTATACAAAACTGTCTTTGGATTCCATGTTGAACATGGAATATATCAAAGAAGCACCGGACAAAACTGATCCCCTTCAATTCCAGAGGACAAACAATGCGATTGTTGATAGATTGAAACACAGTAAGTTTAGGTCAACGCTTGAAAACCTCGGTTATAAAACTGCTGCATTTGAGACCGGGTATGCATTTACCGAAATTGCAGATAGTGATTACTACTATCCACTGGTTACGGACAAAATCATCCTAAATAAATTTGAATCGATGCTCGTAAATACAACGATCTTTTATCCTCGTTACGATTTCAATACCTGGATCACAGGCAAGACATACAAAGAAAACGTGAAAAAGAAGGAATTAGACAAGAATTTGGTCATCTATTCCTATGAGTTGAATAGATTTGTTATGAGAAAAGTAAGTGCTTCTGTCACAGACCTGCCTGGTCCGAAATTTATCCTGGCTCATATGATGGTCACACATTATCCTTATGTGATGAAACCTGATGGAACGATAAATGAACAGGATGTTTATGAGACAAAATCCCTGGCTAAACAGCTTCCATACATCAATGATTATCTAATTAACTTGGTAAAATCAATCAAATCTGAATCGGAAAATACACCGATCATTATCATCATGGGAGATCATGGTTATCGATTAAATGAACAAATCATTCTAAAGAACTATTTATCGGTTCATGCACCACAATCTATATTAGATAGAATGTATCCAACAATCACTCCAATAAACCTCTTCAGGATTATCATGACCGAAGTATATGGACAAGATTATCCTCTTGTGGAAGATCGTAGTTTTATTACAACGACAGTCGGAGATCCTAATCTTAGAGAATTTCCAGGCGGATGCCCGGTAAAGTAGCGAACATGCAAAGAAGAAATCTGATTAGTAAAATCTTATCCGCACTGACTCCAGTTTTAGCCGGGGTTTATCCTGTCTTATACCTGGCTGGCGTCAACCAGCCCTTATTAAAACCGGGTGATATTACCCGGTCAATCTTATTTGTTGCTCTCGTAAGCCTGCTGTTATTCTTAGTAGGATTATTGATGTTGCGTAATAAAGAAAAATCGGCGATCATCAGCACCCTGGCATTGACACTTTTCTTTTCATACGGACAGTTTTACTCATTTTTCGAACGAAAATTGCCTGTGTTAGGTCATCATAGTGTACTGGTACCTTTTTTCACAATAATTTTTGGCTTTGCCGTATGGTTCGTCATTAAGAAACGGATCAAACTAGGTTTGGTTCAAAATGTTCTCATTGTTTTAGGCGTTTTAATGGCATATACGCTGATCACCCAGCTCATCATCCCTGAAAGCAAGACTCCCAATACGGATATAGGTGGAATTGTCTCTGAAACAGTCAAAAATTCCGTATCCCCTCTGCCAGATGTCTATTTCATTGTTTTGGACGGCTATGCCCGTGCAGATGTATGGAAAGAATTTTACAAGTATGATAATTCGCCCTTCCTAACTGGCCTGGAAAAGGAAGGATTCCGGGTGATAGATTGCAGTCAAAGCAATTACACTTTTACAAAATTATCGATCAGTTCCACCTTGAATTACGATTATCATCCGGTGCTGCCTGATTCGAATAATGTTGCTCAAGAAAGAAAAGTGGATCGATCCATAGTTTATGGTTTGCAACATAGTAAGGTAAGGCAAACATTGGAAGCGCTAGGCTATAAAACCATCGCGCTTGAAACAGGCTATAGTGTCACCGAATTGGTTGATGCAGATGAATACATCAAAGTGCAACCTGATGAATTTGTTCTAAGCCAGTTCGAAAACCTGGTGTACGATAGTACCGCGATGATTGCAGTCCGCGATCTCTTCATTCAAATTGAAACAAAAGATACCAACTTGCGCGCATTGTTAAAAACATATAACAAGGCTAAGTTCTTCTATTATCTCAACCGGGATAATATGACTCATTTGGAGGCGACTACTCAGATCAAAGGACCAAAATTTGTTTTTGCCCACATCTATACTCCGCATGAGCCATTTACCATGGCCGCTGATGGCAGTTTCTTACTCGATGGGGAAGTAAATGAAGAACCTTATGTGACCCAGGCAAGATATCTAAATCCGCGGATCACAGAGGTCTTACGTAAGATCATTTCCGAATCAGAAATACCGCCAATCATTGTGCTTGAATCAGACCATGGCATGAGGCAGGATCTCCATTTATCGACCCATGTTGCAGTCAGCAATCTTATGGCTTTCTATGGACCTGATGAGGTAAAGCAGAAACTATATGACACAATGACTCCCGTTAAATCATTCCGGGTTGTGTTATCTTACATAACTGGTGAAGAAATTCCGCTGTTACCTGACCGGAGTTTTTATATCTATCATGCCGGTGATGCAAATGCGATACCGGTAGATCAGATGTGCCCAGTAAAGATACCTGAGAAAAAAAATAAAACAACGCAGCCCGGAGGATAAAATGAGGATTGCCGATCTTAATTGGATGGATGTTGAAGAATACCTTACCCACGAGGACCGGATCATGGTCGTCCTTGGCGCCTGCGAACAGCACGGATACTTGAGTCTTCAAACTGATACCAGAATTCCGCTCGCGTTGGCTGATGCTGCTTCGAAGAAAACAGGGATTATCATAGCTCCTGAGATTAATATCGGGGTATCACCTTATTTTCTAACTTATCCAGGCACCATCAGCTTCCGCACAGAAACCCTTCTTGCAGTAACCGAAGATATTGTTCGTTCATTATATGGCGTGGGTTTTCGGAAAATACTGGTATTAAATGGGCATATGGGGAACCATCCCGCCTCTGGAAAACTGGTCGAACTGGCAAACCAACTTCCGGGGCTGCAAACGGCTTTTTACTCCTGGTGGTTATCGCATTCCGTTGAAGAGGTGGGTAGAAAACACGAAATGATGTTGGAGCATGCCAACTGGATGGAAGCTTTTCAATTCAATCGAGTTGCAGAATTGCCAGAGGGAGAAAAACCCCCGGTTTCTGTGGTCGGTCTGTTGAATGCGGATGAAACCCGTGCGATCTATGGAGATGGTATGTTCGGTGGTCCATACAAAGCCGGATCTGCGATCATGGATGAATTATTTGAGTCTTGTCTGCTGGATGTACTGGATCTATTGGACAGAGCCTGGTTGCATTAACCGGAGCTTCCACCACCTTAACAAAAATCATATTCATCGTTTCAACCAGATGACCCTCGCTTTGGGTCATCTTTGTTAGATTTTACAATTTTCTTACAACGGAATAATCATTCGATTACTCTCCAGACTTATGATAAGGGAGATAAAGGAGATCATCAATGAATAAATCAACCTTAAGTAAGACTATGGTCATTATGGCTACCACATTCCTTCTGGCTTTCGCACCGGTAATGGGGAATGTCTCGTCTGTTTCCGCTGATGATGGAACCACGGATCCAACACCAGGACCCCGAAAGATCTTGACTACACAGCAGGTCGAACTTCGGTATCAGAATCAACTGTTGATCCTGCAAAAGATGGAACTGGGAATCGAAAAAGTGGAATCCGGCTTTCCAAAGCTGACTGAAAAGCTAACGAAACTTAAAGAAAAAGGAATCGATGTTTCAGCCGTGGAGGCAAAATTAGCGGCATTTTCCTCCGCTGTTGCTGCGAACAAAAACCATTATGAGCAGGCAAAAGTTTTACTAAATACCCATAATGGTTTCGATTCGAATGGTAAAGTCACAAATTTAGAATCTGCACATGCCACATTAAAGGCGGTTCGAGCAGAGTTCAAGGCGTACCGGGATGGGATCAAGGAAGCAGCGAAAGCTTTTCGTGAAGCTGTAAAATCGCTTCGGGAGAAACAGGCTAACACCGCTGTCTAGTACTTATTCCCCTTTCAAATGGATGAGCAAGGGTTCTCAAAGATGAGAACCCTTATAGTAATTCGTTTCCAGATGTAGTAACATGTACGGACAACCAGATTGATTGGCATGAACTCATTGAGTGGAATACTTCTTGCATATTGGAATTTGTCCATTCTATGGATTGCCAAGGAGGTAGAAATGTTCAAATGGTTCCGTACTAGGTCCCTTGTATCCAGAATATTTTTTGTGTTTGTTCTGATATCAATGGCGGCAGGTCTTTATATTCCAAGGTCAATATCTGAAGCTGCACCGCTTGATCCTGATGGCGGCACCGGTTGGGTGGATCCTTCAGTTCGTGGTGTATTGATGAGCATGTATGTGAATCTCAAGCATCAATACTCCAGAACAAGGAATGATGTCAACCCACTTAATGGAAAGTTAAACCGCTTACTCAATAACTACAAGCTACTTCAAAAGAAAGGCTCCAATAATTGGGATGAGATGCGGGTGTTGTATTACGATTTCAACTCGGCGTACCACGCTGCCTTGGACCATAAATGGGAAGCTCAATATGTGCTTGATCATCACTTTGGATTCAATTCCCGTGGGAAAGTGACCAATGCAGTGGCTGCCAAGTTGACAGTGATCCAGTTGCGTGGAGCGGTCCTTGCAATGAAAGCCAGAACCGATGAGTGTCATGAAATTTATCGAAAAGCGGTAATTTTGATGAAGAGTAGCAAGGCATTTACCAAGCACCCTAAATAACTGGAGCACACATCATGGAATATAGTAGACAGGTAATTTCCGCGGACCTTGCCCCAGAGGCAATCGGTCCTTACTCACAAGCTATTCGTGCAGGCAATGTTTTGTATACTTCGGGTCAGCTCGGACTGGATCCGTTTTCCGGCAGTCTCGTTGCTGGTGGAGTGGAGGGAGAAACCAGACAGGCATTGACCAACCTTTCAGCGATTCTGACTTCTGCTGGAGCTGATTTATCCTCAGTGTTGAAGACAACGGTGTTTCTCAGAGATATCAGCGATTTCACAGCAATGAATACGATCTATAAGGAGTTCTTTAAAGACAAACCTCCTGCGAGGTCTGCAGTTCAGGTAGCAGCGCTTCCTAAGGGTGCAGCAGTTGAGATTGAAGCAGTTGCATTGATCCGTCATACAGTTGAAAAAATGTGATGTCTGGTGAGAAAATCTTAATTGTTGACGATGAGCCAGCGATAGTTCAGCTGGCTCAACTGTATCTATCCAGAGAAGGATACAAACTGGAAACAGCTACAGATGGTAAACAAGCTGTGGATAGAGCAATAAAGGATATGCCTGACGTGATCTTATTGGATATTATGCTCCCGGTAATGGATGGTTTGGAAGTCTGTAAGAAACTTAGGGCGATAGACCACCCGGCAGCGATCATGATGGTAACTGCCAGGGACGAAGATATCGATAAGATAATCGGGCTCGAACTTGGTGCTGATGATTATCTAACCAAACCGTTTAATCCACGAGAGTTAGTCGCCAGGGTCAAGGCATTATTACGTCGTGTCGAGCGTAGGGACTCAATGAAAAAAACGGATGCTTTACAAGCCGGCACGATTTTTTTAAACCCTTCAGGTCGGACGGTTACAGTGGATGGTCAGATAGTTGCGGTACGGGCGCAAGAATTCGATCTGCTTTTTGCTCTGATGCAAAACCAGGGAATAGTTTTAAGCCGCGATAGACTCCTTAGTTTGGCATGGGGTTTTGATTATCCAGGACAAACACGGACAGTAGATGTCCATATTGCTCAGCTTCGCAAAAAGCTTGGCAGAGCTGGTGATGCCATAGAAACAATTTCAGGCGTTGGATATAAGTTGGTGGGTTGATGTTCTCCACTGTCAGATCTCGTCTATGGTTTAGTTACAGTGTCCTGAGTTTGATCATTTTGGGAATTGTCGCATTTGGTGTTTTTATATCACTGGTAAATAATCCGATCATCTACAGACAAGCAGCCGATAATCTGCGAACTGCTGTAAATACAATTGATCGTGATTTTCAGTCAATATCCAGATCAGACATTACCCTCCTTGAAGAGATCCTGGATGACAATAACAAAACTACAGGGATCCGTTTCCTCCTACTTAAGAAAGATCGTGAGGTAATATACGATACCAATGCAGGAAACCTCCCAGCATTGACAGTCAATCGTTTGGATAAGCTTAACCCGCTGTTCGAAGATGATACCCGGGTGCGTCTCAGTAGGGATACAAACAAGAGGACCTGGTTATATTTTACGAAAAAACTGCAACCCGGATTGTTTATCTTGGCTGCCACACGATTACCCGCTTTCCACTTTCTGACAATTTTCCGGGATGAATTCATTAGCCCGATCCTGTATGCGGGATTAGCTGCTTTGTTCATAGCTTTTCTCCTCAGTCTGGTGATGTCCAGGTGGATTTCGCGACCTCTCAAACAGCTATCTAATTCAACTCTTCAGTTTGCCCAGGGTTCTTATCAACCGATCATTCCGAACGGTCCTGATGAAGTGCAAACACTGGCGCAAGCATATAATTCGATGGCGGAAACCGTTCAAATCAGCCGACAATCACAAAAGGATTTGATTGCGAATATTTCGCATGAGTTGAAAACCCCGCTTACCTCCATTCAGGGTTTCTCACAGGCAATTCTTGATGGTACTGTGGAAACAATGGATGGTGTAAAGACTGCAGCGGCGGTAATACACAGCGAATCCGAACGAATGTATCGTATGGTGCTGGACCTGCTGGCATTAGCGAGATTGGAAGCAGGCAGGGATGAATTGAGATTGCAACCTATTCAACTTGATCAGGTCATACAATCTGTGGTTGATCAATTCCAACCACTCGCAAAAAGATCAGATATCGAACTGAAAACGTCATTTTCTCAAGGTATATTGATGCAGGGTGATGAGGATCGTATAAGGCAGGTTTTTACTAATCTGGTTGATAATGCGATCAGATTCACGCCAGCCTCCGGCAAGATTATCATCTCATCGATCGTTGGAAAAAATGAGGTCTTGATCCAGGTGAAAGACACCGGATCAGGAATACCTTCTGACCAATTGCCACAGATTTTTGAAAGATTCTTCCAGGCTTCAACACACCCTCGGAATATACAGAGACGCGGAACAGGTTTGGGGCTGGCGATCAGCCGGGAAATTATCAAAGCTCATGGTGGTACAATAACTGTCCAATCCGAAATAAATATAGGAACAACCTTTACGATTAAATTGCCTTTATGACAACAGTATCCATTATCATCCCCTGTTATAACGAAGAAAAACACATCACTAACTTATTGGATGGCATCCAGACCCAGGGATATCCGTTGGATGAGATTGAAGTGATCATAGCCGATGGGTTTTCTATGGATCAAACCCGTCAAAAGATAACCGAATACAAGTTGAAGCACCCTGAGTTGACCGTCCATCTGGTTGATAACGTTCAGCGGACCATCCCTTCAGGGTTAAATACCGCAATTCGTGCAGCCCAAGGTACTTACATCATACGGCTGGATGCACATTCGATCCCGCAGCCATTCTATATACATTTATGTATCGAAGCATTAAAAGCTGGAAAGGGAGATAATGTAGGCGGAATATGGGTGGTCAAACCTAGCGATCAAACTTGGATGGCAAAATCCATCGCCGCGGCTGGTTCACATCCGCTGGCTGTGGGTGACGCGAGTTATCGATACGCAAATAAACCTGCATATGTTGATACAGTACCGTTTGGTTCGTATCGCAAAGATCTGCTCGATAAAATTGGTTTGTATGATGAAACCTTGCTGAGTAATGAAGATTATGAATTCAATACCCGCATTCGCAAAGCTGGCGGTAAAGTGTGGATGGATCCGGCTATCCAATCGGTTTATTTTGCCCGCGGATCACTTGCAAATCTGGCAAAGCAATACTGGCGTTATGGGTACTGGAAAGTCCAGATGCTCCGTAGGTATCCGGAGACGATACGTTACCGTCAAGCACTTCCGCCGCTATTTATTGGTGGGATGTTCTTGCTAGCCATTCTATCTTTTTTTAGTAAACTCTTATTTACTTTGTTTGGTATATTTGCGTTGGTGTATTTATTGATTCTCCTTCTGGCCGGAATTATGTTTGCCTTACAAAAACGTGAGCTTAACTTTATAATAGGGCTACCTCTGGCGATTATCGTGATGCATTTTTGTTGGGGCGGCGGATTCTGGTGGAGTCTGATCAGTATGCCGGGGTTTCAAAAAGCTGGAAATACATCGACATAACATGAAGCAAAAAAACAACCGTGCAACCCTCTGGGGCATGCGTCCCAATGAAAGACTAACATTAATACTACTCGGCGATTTAATTGCCGGGATACTAGCGTTGCTTGCAGCCCTCTATTTTTGGTCTACCGGAGATGAATGGCTCAAGTTTTCCTGGAAGTTCTTACAGACCCGCCCTGATTTTTGGTTTTACCTTTTACCTTTGCTTTGGATCCTGCTCTTGGTGGAAATTTATGATGTCCACCGTGCATCGCGTTGGAAGGATACAATCCGTGGGGTTTTACTGGCAGCTGTGGTTTGCCTGGGTCTGTATCTGATCGTTTACTTCACCTCGACACCAAAATCTCTACCCAGAAGAGGTGTTGCTGCATTTATAACTGCAGCTATCTTCCTCACCTTGCTGTGGCGATTTATCTATATACGAATATTCACCGGCCAGCCCTTCATCAGAAGGGTCTTGATCATTGGAGCAGGAAATGCCGGTAATACGCTGATGCGGCTTTTGAATGGTCTTTCTCCAAAACCGTTTGAACTGGTGGGATGGATCGACGACGACCCGGCGAAGATAGGCATCGATTTTCACGGTTATCCGGTATTGGGTGGGAACGATAAACTGATTGGACTAGTTGATGAGCTTGGAATTTCTGAAATCATCATTGCCGTATCGGGAGAATTGCAAGGTTCCATGTTCCAGGCTATTTTGGACACCCAGGAACACGGTGTCATGGTAACTACCATGCCAGCGATATATGAAGAACTTTTCGGTCGAGTACCCATCTTTCATCTCGAATCGGATTGGGTATTACGCAGTTTTGGCGAATCCAGCAAAATCAGCGGATTCTACGAACTCGGAAAACGGATGATGGATTTTTTCGGTGCATTGATTGGAGTCTTGATCCTGATCCTTATTTTCCCATTTGTTACGATTGCAATACTGCTCGATACCGGAATGCCAATCTTCTACGTCCAAGACAGGCTTGGTAAAGGTGCAAAACCTTACAACATCATTAAATTCCGGACTATGGTTGTTGAGTCTGAAAAAGATGGCAAGCCGCGGTTTGCCACGGAAAACGATACCCGGGTAACCAGGGTTGGCCGATTCTTACGAAAAAGCCATCTTGATGAAATTCCCCAATTTCTGAATGTGTTTCTCGGTCATATGAGTCTGGTTGGACCCAGACCTGAACGTCCACAGATGGTGGAAAATCTTCAAAAAAAGATCCCTTTTTACCGTGCCCGACTTTTAGTCAAACCGGGAATTGCCGGATGGGCGCAGATCAATTTCGGTTATGCTGGCACAGTTGAAGATACTGCTACCAAACTTGAGTATGATCTGTATTATATTAAGAAAAGAAACCTCCTCATGGACCTACTAATCATTTTGCGTACCATTGGTTCAGTAGTGGGCTTAAAAGGTCAATAAATGAAACATTGCATGGTGACTGGTGGAGCCGGATTTATTGGTTCTCATCTGGTGGAAGCATTGGTTAGTCAAGGTGATCAAGTCACCGTCCTGGATAATTTATCCACTGGCAGCTTAAAAAACATTCAACCACTCCTGGGAAAGATCACCATGGTCGAAGGTGATATCCGAAATGAAGCTGACCTCTCCAGGGCTCTCCACGGTGTTGATACTGTATTTCATCTTGCTGCGCATATATCAGTCGCCGAATCGATGCTTACACCTTCAAAAACATTTGATATCAATGTGACCGGAACCAATCTTCTGCTGCAGAATGCGGCCGATCATGGGATCAAAAAAGTGGTCATTTCTTCGAGCGCTGCAGTGTATGGCGACCAAACTGAAATGCCGATTGCAGAAACAGCGAACTTATCACCACTCTCCCCATACGGGGCATCTAAACAAATGGATGAGATTCTTGCAGGTTTATTTGTCAGGTCTTTCAATTTACCCGTGACCTGCCTTAGATATTTCAATGCTTATGGACCCCGTCAGAATCCAGAATCACCATATTCAGCAGCAATACCGATCTTCATTCAAAAAATGCTTAGGTTTAAATCTCCGGTGATATATGGTGATGGTGGACAGACTCGCGATTTCCTTTATGTCGGCGATATTGTTCGAGCCAATCTGGAAGCAGCAGAGAAATCCAATTCAAATGGTCGGGTGATCAATATTTGTGGTGGCACACCGGTCTCCATCCTTGAACTTGCCCAAACCCTCCAGGCGATCATTCCTAATGCACCCGATATCGTTTTTGCAGCACCCCGGCCTGGAGATATTTACCATTCCTATGGAAATCCACTTTTGGCAAAAGAATTGCTAGGTTTTACTGTTGCCACGAATTTGATCGATGGATTGATAGCAACTGTTGATTGGATGAAGTATTGAAAACAAAACCAAATATTCGAAACAGATTTGTCCTACTCGGTGATCTATTATTTATAGTCGTTGTAGTTCTAGGAAGCTATGCACTTCGTCTGGAGCTTGATTCGATTTTTCCATTTTATACCCCATCCATCCTTTGGATGATCATCATCGCGTTGATCATCAAACCGCTGATATATTACGAATTCGGGTTATATCGTCGTCTCTGGATCTACGCCAGTGTACAGGAACTTCGGGTCATCATTACTGCTGTTACATCTGCTTCAATTCTTGTATCCGTAGTTATGATCAGCCTTTTCAGCCTTGGTCTTTTCCGAGGATTTCCGCGTTCTGTTCTGGCAATCGACTGGTTGGCATCCATATTAGCTGTCGGTGGTTTGCGGTTCACTTTCCGGCTTCTCGCAGAAAACAAGAATAATCCCGACGTGGCTAAAATCGTCGGAAATGCGCGCAGAGTTCTTGTGGTTGGTGCTGGAGATGCAGGCGCTCTGGTTGTTCGTGAAATGCAGAAGAACCCCCAGATCAATCTCATCCCGGTGGGCTATCTCGATGACGCAACTGAAAAACAAAATAATCAGATTTACGGAATACCAGTTGTAGGTGTATTGAATGACCTGGCAAAAGTATTGGATAATCGCCAGATTGATGAAGTGATCATCGCAATCCCATCCGCACCTGGCCGAGTAATTCGCCTGGTAGCAGACATTTGCCGCCTCAAGGCAGTCCCTTTCAGAACTATGCCGGGAATTTATGAATTGATCGGCGGTAAGGTCAATGTAAGCCGCTTACGTGATGTAGATATTACCGACTTACTCAGAAGAGATCTTACCCGAATCAATGATGAACTTGTCGGAAACACGATCAAGGATAAAGTTGCTCTGGTTACCGGCGCAGGCGGCTCTATCGGACGTGAGCTTTGTAGGCAGATTTCCCGGTGGTCACCTTCAACACTGATCCTCTTGGGACATGGTGAGAATAGTATCTTCGAGGCGATGATCGAGCTGCAGGAAGATTATCCAGGTATGGCAATCCATCCGGTAATTGCAGATATTCGTGATCGTGCTCGAATGTTGGATATATTCAAGCAATACAATCCCGATGTGGTTTTCCATGCGGCTGCTCATAAACATGTACCATTAATGGAAATGAATATCAGCGAAGCGATCACCAACAATATTCAAGGTACCCGAAATGTGGTTGATGTTTGTGTCGAAACAAATGTTAAAAAGCTGGTTATGATCTCAACCGATAAAGCTATCAGACCAGTCAATGTCATGGGAGCTACCAAACGATTGGCAGAAATGGTAGTCCTGGATGCTGCTAGACATACTGGAAAAGCATTCAGTGTTGTTCGGTTTGGGAATGTGCTTGGCAGTCGTGGAAGTGTTGTACCATTATTTAAACGTCAAATCGCCCGCGGTGGACCTGTGACGGTCACCCACCCAGACATGAAGCGATATTTTATGACCATCCCCGAGGCTGTTCACCTAGTTTTGCAAGCGTCTGCCATGGGTGAAGGTGGCGAAGTATTTGTATTGAATATGGGTCAGCAAGTTAGCATCCTCGAATTGGCAGAAGATTTGATTAGACTGTCTGGATTCGAACCTGGTCGAGATATTGAAATTGTCTTTACCGGAATCCGACCGGGAGAAAAATTGTCCGAAGATCTTTGGGATGAAGGACATACATTTGCACGAACTAAACATCCCGATATATTCCGCCTTGAAGGACAGGATAACTTGTCTGACGAGTCGTTACGATTATCAATCGATGAAATGCAGCGACTAGCAATGGATGGCGATGCGAGATTGGCAGTTGCTCTGATGGATGAACTTATCCCCGGTTCTGCGGTTAGTTCGACTCCTCCTCCGGAAATCACTTCCATAGAATAGCCATGGACTCTACTTCTCAAAAGTGGATCAGATTTCTCCAACATCACCCAGAAGCTCACATACTGCAAACATTAGAGTGGGGAATACTCAAATCCCGCTTTGGTTGGGATGTGGATTGGGTAATAGGACCTGATTGTGGTGCTCAAATCCTCTTCCGAAAACTTCCCCTCGGGTTAACGATCGGATATATTCCAAAAGGACCGGTTGGAAATCCAGACATAGATTTCTGGCAATTAATTGATGATGTATGTAAAAGACATCATGCCGTTTTTATTAAGATTGAAGCGGATGCTGTGCATTCCGAAATTTCATACCAATACCCATTTGATGTAATTGAATCTGATCCAGTCCAACCCAGGAATACCAGTATTCTTGATCTCAATGCAGGTGTCGACACCCTCCTGTCAGGGATGAAACCCAAGACCCGTTATAACATCCAGCTGGCAAGGAAGAAGGATGTTGTGATTACCCGGTCTTCGGATGTTAGATCATTTTCTGATCTGATGATGACAACTGGAGAACGGGATCAATTTGGTATACATCATCATGATTATTACCAAATGGCTTACCAACTTTTTCACCCCAATGATGCATGCGAATTATTCATTGCCAGTTATCAGGATGATCCTATAGCTGGTGTAATGGTGTTCCGTAATGGTAAGCGTTGCTGGTATTTTTATGGCGCGTCATCAAATCTGGAAAGAAACCGGATGCCCGCATATCTACTGCAATGGGAGGCTATCCAATGGGCAATTTCCCAAGGGTGTGAAAGTTATGACCTTTGGGGCATCCCGGATTTTCCGGAATCCATGTTGGAATCTGAGTTTATGAATCGTTCTGATGGATTGTGGGGTGTTTATCGATTCAAGAGAGGCTTCAATGGGAAATTGGTACGTTCGATGAGGACAGTTGATTGGATCTTCCGCCCCCAAATGTATAAACTTTTCCAGCTTGCAAATAAAATTCGCAGATCTGGAGGGTTTGGTTGATTCGATGTGAGCAGTTCCATCCAGGGACAGATTCTGAATGGGATGTACTGGTTTCTTCACTCCCCGGTACACACGTCTTGCAATCCGCTCATTGGGCAAAAGTGAAAGCAATGAATGGCTGGCATCCAATGTATTTACGATGGATGGATGAGTTCGGGAATGTTATTGCAGCGGTTTGCGTTCATCGCAAACTGGTACCAGTCCTTGGTAGGCTGGGTGGAATGTGTTTACTTTATGCACCGAGAGGTCCCATTCTTGATTGGGAGGACGGTGATCTTTGTCGTCAGGTACTAAATGACTTGCAACAATTTGCTATAAAAAACCATGCGATTTTTCTTAAAATCGACCCTCAGGTAATTTTAGGAAAAGGTATACCCGATTCTGAAACCGCAGTCAGTGAACCGACCGGTGAAATGGTTACTAATGTTCTCAATAAAAACGGCTGGCGATACTCGAATGAGCAGCTGCAATTTAAGAATACAGTAATATTGGATGTTTCCCCATCAGAAGAGAATATTCTGGATCGGTTGAAGCAAAAAACCCGCTATAACATACGGTTGGCGAAACGCAAAGGGATTACTATCGAACAAGCAGCGGATGAAGACCTTCATACTTTATATCAAATGTATGCGGAGACTGCTTCCAGAGATGGATTTATCATCCGTACCCGTGATTATTATTTATCCGTATGGCGCAATCTGATCAAAGTAAGGATCGCATATCCGCTGGTTGCGAAATACGAATCACAAATACTATCAGGATTGGTGCTTTTTGTCTTTGGGAAGACCGCCTATTATTTTTACGGAATGTCAACAGACCGGATGAGAGAAGCTATGCCAAACCATTTGCTGCAGTGGGAAGCGATCCGATTGGCGAAATCATTAGGCTGCGAAAATTATGATTTTTGGGGAGCTCCGGACCACTTCAATGCTGACGACCAGATGTATGGTGTATATCGTTTCAAAGAAGGATTCAATGGCACAATTATTCGCGGAATTGGAGCATGGGATTTCTCGGTCTTGCCAGGTATGTACCACCTTTATACTAGGTTACTGCCAAAGATATTGAATATTATGCGTTCGATTGGCCGGATACGGATAAGCAGAGAGGCGAAAAGATGAACATTCCACGGATTAGGATCGCCAATTTACCAACTCCCGTCGAGGATCTTCCCCGGCTTTCTTCAAAATTGGGTGGAATTAGAATTTCCGTAAAACGGGACGACCTGACAGGATTGGGCATGGGAGGCAATAAGGTCCGTAAATTGGAATTACTCCTTGCTGAGGCTATGGCGAACGGTGCGAAAACTTTGATCACCAGCGGAGCCATCCAGAGCAACCATTGCCGTCAGACTGCTGCCGTCGCAGCAAAATTTGGTTTAGACTGCATTCTTGTGCTGGCAGGAGAAAAACCTGATCGAGTAAGCGGTAATCTGCTTTTGGACCAACTTTTTGGTGCTGAAATAGTTTATACAGAGAAGGAAAACCGCGAAACAATGTCGAAAGAGGTTTTCCTGCTTGCATGGGAAGCAGGAAAACGACCTTTCCAAATTCCTTACGGTGGTTCAAGCCCAATCGGTGCTCTTGGGTATGCTCTGGCGATGGAAGAATTGTTAGATCAATCTGTTCAGCCGGATGTGATCATTTTTGCTTCTTCTTCTGGTGGAACTCAAGCTGGGATGCTGGTAGGCGCCCGGAAAACTGGTTATAACGGAAAACTCCTCGGGATCAGTGTGGATGAATCAGTAGATAGTTTCATCCCTAAGATTGTAAAACTGGCTAATGAGTCCGCGGAAAGAATTGGAATGCAATCGGATTTTACATTCAATGATGTTCAATTGAATAGTGAATATATTGGTGGAGGTTATGGTATTTTCAACCATTTTGAAAAGGAAGCCATCGACCTATTTGCGGCAAGCGAGGGAATTCTATTGGATCCGGTTTATACCGGGCGGGCAGCAGCAGGAATGATCGATCTCATCAGATGTGGAAGGATCAAACCGGATGAGCAGATTTTATTTTGGCATACCGGCGGAACGCCGGCGCTGTTCGCCGAACAATACTCGTCAAAACTCGTTGGATAATTATTGATTAGGCGCGGCGGGATTCCAGGCAGGTTGGAAATCAATACCTGCATCCACAGTCATACGTTTGACCATTTCACCGGAAAGGGACATCACATAGATGTCGTGATTCTTTCCATCGGGCCAACTCTCGAAAATCACCCAATTTCCATCAGGTGAGACTTCTGCATCGCCCGCAGGTGAGGGTATGGGATGATTGCCGGGTGGGAATTTATACTCTTCAGCTTTGCCATCGGTTTGGTAAATGATAGCCATCAATCGTGGATTAAATTCATCTCTGGAACTCTGGGTATAGATCAGCGAACTTCCATCAGCGAACCAGGTGATGTAACTATTATCCAGGTTCTTACTTCTTGTCAGTTGAAAATCAGTCCCACTTATCAAATTGGAGATCCAGATTTGATCTGAATACTTGGTTCTAAGATGCGCTAAATTGTAACCATCTGCTGCCCAGGAAGGCTGCATTGATGGTGTGGAATCACTCACAGCTGCTGAGATCTTTCCATTTAGCAAATTATAAATATAGACTTGAGTGAACCCTTGAATTTCCTTTGTATACGCGATCATCATCCCATCAGGTGACCATGCAGGGTCGTAATTTCCGCCGAAACCTGCTTCGAGAGATGACAGCTCACTCCCATCACGGTTGATCACGAATAAACTGGATTTGGGATAACGCGTATCCCTCTTCATGCAAGGGGATACAAAAACGATCTTTAATCCATCAGGTGACCAATCCGGTTGGCATGCGCCTTCTTTAAGGTTGGTGATCTGTTTCATTACCTGAGATTCAATATCCATGATCCAGATTTGTGGAGCGCCTGTTCTGATCGAGGTAAATGCAATTTCTCCCCTGATCGCGGAAAGGTCAGGACTGTTGACTGCTGATAATGGCGTTGGGGTTGATGCAAAGATAGTTGGACCAACATCATTTGATGGTGTGATGATGATGGGTGTGCGGGAAATCATTTCAACAGTGGATATTCCAACAGGAGTCGTTTTTGGACTGGGGAAAGTAACCTGTTCAATGATCATCTGAGTAGGAACGGGTGTATCTAATACGAGCGTACTGGTTGACTGAATTACTGGTATAGAAGTCAGGCCAGTCGCCGCCTGACCTTTTCCTTGTAAAGCAAAAAATGTTGTGGCAGCAACCACACCTAAAACTACAATTGTGGAAATGATGATTGCCGGTAAAAACCGTGGTTTTTTGGTTGGAAATGGTTGTGAGTAATTTGAAATAGCCTGTTTGAGGTCTTCCTGTGCCATGCGGTTCAAACCCGCAGAAAATGTTGCTCCCTGGTGGGTGATCGGTTTACTGGCAGCTTTTAGACCGATTACTCCGATCAATGCTGCTTTCATATCCTCTGCGGTTTGATATCTGGAATCAGGTTTTAATTCCAGCGAACGTTCGATCACTTCAGCTAGCTTTTTGGATACTTTCGAATTATGTGACCGTATGGATGTAAGTTTGGTGAAATCGGTTGCTCTCACCAGGCTGTCCTCAGGTGCGGCTCCGGATAATGCAGAGTATAAAGTTGCACCAAGCGAGTATATGTCAGATCGGGGATCCGTTCGGGCAGATCCATATTGTTCTGGTGGGGAATACCCTGGAGTCATAGCACGAGCACCGGTAGTCGTTTCGTGTTTCCCGCCCAGGTGGATTTTTGCCAGACCAAAATCGACCAATAGAACATGACCATCATCTGCAATTCGCACATTCCCCGGTTTGATATCGCGGTGGATCACAGCAGGGTTGCGTGTATGCAAATAAGTAAGAGCATCACAAACTGCCGCACCGATTCTGATAACATCCTCATCAGGGATCAGTCCTTCGCGGTCCATACGTTCGCGGAGATCCTCACCAGTAATATATTCCATAACCAGGTACTGACCCTGGTTGGGGAGTTCAAAATGATCTGTTACTTTGGGGAGATTAGGATGACGAAGTGAAGCAAGGATCGCTGCTTCGCGTTTGAACTGCCTTGTAAATTCTTCAGATAAATACAGGTTTTCTTTTACGGCTACTTCCACAGAGAGGTTGAGGTCCATAGCCCTGTATACAGAGCCCATCCCTCCCTGTCCCAATATGGAAAGGATGCGGTAACGTTCATTGAGAATAGCACCAGGTTGTAAAGTCATAATCGGCAAAGACAATTATATCAAAACAAGCGTCAGAGCATAGCCTTATCTAGGGGAATTCCGGATATCGAATTCCGATTCCTCTTTCTTGACCTTAATTATGTCCTTAATCCTCTGGATGGGGGTGTGCTATAATGCCAAAAGATGAACCTCGAAATCCAAACCACTGTTCGCCTGGCTTTTTATATATCTTTGGTTTTGATCATTGTATTCCTTTGGATGGGAATAGGGAGGATCTCCCGTTCTAGGGCTATGCCATATTTCCGGAAAAGACAGGATATGAGTATGCAGGGATGGCAGTTGGTATTGACTTCCATCATTCTGATCGGGTTGGCCATCTTTTTGAATAGTTTTGCCGAACCTGCAATTTATACTGTGTTTAGACCAAGTCCAACATTGCGGAAGACCGCGACGATAACTATAACTCCCACCATAACCCTTACCCCTACAATCACTCTGACTCCCACCATTACATTGACTCCTCTCGTTTCGAATACACCCACATTAACCCCAATTCCTGAAGTTCCGATTGCAATCCAGGCACAATTTGCTGCAGAAGTAACCCCGGATGTCACAACGGTTTTCAGCCCGATTCAATTTGCCAGAAATATTGATCTTAGTAACCAACCAGTTAGCCCGGATGTCACATTTGCAAATCCCATCCGGCATCTGTATGGGGTATTCAGTTTCGATGGCATGCTTGATCGTTCGCAATGGTCGGCATTATGGTACCGTGATGGAGAATTGGTTTACTACGAAACTACACCTTGGTCTGGTGGAACTGGCGGTTATGGATACACTGATTGGGCGCCAGATCCAAGCGCATGGCTTCCGGGAGAATATGAGGTCCAAATTTTTAATGGGCTTATATGGAAAGTGTCCGGCCGGTTCACTGTCACTGGCACCTTGCCTTCTCCCGTACCGACAAAAACTTCATCTTATACACCAAGCTTGACGCCAACGATCACATATACAAAATCACCAACAGCTACGATTACCTTGCGTCCAACAAGGACACCTGTTCCGACCAGGACACCTTCATTAACGCGAACTCCGCGACCAACATTTACCTCAACAAACACATGGACACCCGCACCGACAAAATCACCGACACGGACGCCCACAAAAACTCATACGAAATTACCAACACCGAATAGTTAGATTAAAAATCTTTTCCCTTTATTCAAAGCGACAGAGATCTGTGCAGCCAGTTTCGCATTGTTTTTCAATAGTGCTACGTTGGTGACCATGCTCTCTCCATTCGAGATATTCTTTACTTTTTCAAGAAGGAATGGGGTAACAGCAGGCCCATGGATACCGAGCTTTTTTGCTTCTGTAACAGCAACCTTGATAATTGAATCCATTTGTTCGAATGGAAGTTCCACCTCCGTGGGAGGTGGTTGGGTCACCAGAATCGCACCTGATAATCCAAGCGACCATTGAGCTTTCGCAGAAGCAGCAATTTCTGCTGGCTTATCCATGCGAGTGTCTAGAGCAATTCCGCTGCTGCGAGAGTAAAAGGCAGGGAATTCATTTGTCTGATAGCCAATGACCAAAACTCCAAGTGTTTCAAGATATTCCAAAGTGGCAGGCAGGTCGAGAATGGCTTTTGCACCTGCACAGACAACGATCATGGGAGTCTTGCTCAGCTCGGGCAGATCAGCTGATACATCCCATTGGGTATCACGGTGAACTCCACCGATTCCGCCTGTTGCAAAGACTTTGATTCCCGCGAGATGAGCAGCGACCATTGTCCCGGCTACTGTTGTTCCACCGGATAGTTTCTTGGAGATCGCATAAGAAAAATCCCTTCTGCTAATTTTCCTGGTATCATCCAGGATCGAAAGTGCCGATAGTTCATCTGCAGATAGACCAATATGAATTTTGCCATCTAATACTGCTATGGTTGCGGGAACTGCACCTTCGGATCGTATGACTTCTTCCATCTGTCTGGCGAGTTCCAGGTTTGTTGGACGAGGTAATCCATGAGTTATTACTGCACTTTCAAGCGCGACAATGGGAGTTTCTTTTTTTAGAGCTTCCTGGACTGTTGAATGTACGATAAATGAGTCTGGTAATTGCATGACAACCTCTTAAACGATCAAATTGGCATAGAGTTTATCTAGTGTCAGGTTATGAGCTACAGAGCCTTTACAGCGGAGAGTAACCGACGCTGCCGAAATCCCAAGGCGAAGGGATTCATCCAGATCCATTCCCGTTGCTTCGCCATAGATCACCCCTGCGGTAAATGCATCACCTGCGCCGGTAGGGTCGGTGACACTAGTTTCGATTGCCGGGATATGTCCACTAGACTCTGAATCGGCATAACAAACCCCAAATTCAGCCATAAGTATCACTGCAATCTTAACCCCCTTATCCACTAGTGTCCGGGCAAGGTGTATATTGTACTGTGTATCAGCATCCAGGGCGGGTTGATGGCAAAGATCTGCAGCCTCATAATGATTAAGTATGATCATCTGTAAATGATCCAGGATCGGTAAAATCCTGTGGTTCAATGTTTTTGATGTTGGGTCGGCGTAAATAGGCAAATGATATTTTTTCGATAGCCTCAATATACTCTTGATCGATGTCGCTGAGAGATTGGCATCGATGAAGACTAATCTGGCATCGGCAAATAACTCCTCATGGTCCTTGATGTGCTTATCATCCACCAAAGGCATAATGCTGCGTTCAACCAGAGCATGCTCCCTCTTTCCTTCTGCAGAAAGCATTGCCATATAGATTCCCGTCGAATAATCGACAGTTCGAACACAACCGCTGACGTCAATATCCAAATCCTGCAATTCCCGGATCAATTGATCCCCGATCTCATCCTGTCCGATTGGCGCGATCAAACTGACTGGAAGACACAGCCTGGCAAGGTTTTCGGCAACATTACGAGCCACGCCGCCAGGGGAGATGATCACCGTTCCTGCATTGGATGTATCCTGCACATCGACTGAGGATAATCGTCCAACAACATCAAGTCCAGCAGCTCCTATGATCAGGCAAGATTTTTCGATATTTGGGATTGGCGATTTTCTTTGCATCGTAATTCGATTCTAACTGGTTTCGGATAAAATAAAAGTAGGTGAATACATGAGACAAATCCAAATCGAACTCCACTGCCATACAATCTACAGCAAAGATAGTCTGGTTACGCCGACTCAATTGATTCAAGCTTGTAAGGAAAAGAATATTGAGAAGATAGCAATTACGGACCACAATTCCATCCGGGGGGCGATGGAGGCGAAGATTATGGATCCTGACCGGATCATAATCGGCGAAGAGATCATGACCACTAAAGGTGAGATACTCGCATTTTTCCTGTCTGAAGAAATTCCATCTGGGCTTGAGCCAGAGGAGGTCATTCATTTACTCCGTAATCAGAACGCCTTTATAAGCATCTCCCATCCATTTGATTATGTTCGCCGTGGATCTTGGGAATTGTCAGATCTGGAAAAGATCGCTCCTACTGTAGATGCCATCGAAACATTCAATGCACGCTGTTACTCTATGGAATCCAACCGGAAAGCAGTTGATTTTGCACGGAAATGGAATCTGACAGGAACATCTGGAGCAGATGCGCATTCCACAAGGGAGTTGGGTCAGGCTAAAATGTTCATGGATAGTTTTTCAGACCGGGATGGATTTTCTTCCTCGATACACGGATCAATAACACGCGGTACGCTATCTCCCGGATGGGTGCATTTCATCAGCCGGTGGGCTGTCTGGTTGAAAAAATCGGGTTTTGTTGATGAGCCCATAAAAGGGGATTAAGTATCTTCATTTTTTGATTCTAGAATTATTATCTGAAAAATGGATAAAAAACCCAATATTTATCTGACTTACTTGTTTTGATCAGGTACAAAGTGCAAAATCCTGTTTATCCTTGACGATGACAGAGGTTAAGATAGAATTGAGCGTATGGGGCGGTGGCGGAATAGGCAGACGCAGCAGACTTAAAATCTGCCGGCCGTGAGGCTGTGTGGGTTCGACCCCCACCCGCCCCATTTTTATTTAAGAAAATATAATCCAATCTTTATAAAAAAACAATGCTTCCGATTTCCTCCTTTAATAAGAAGAATATTTCCGATATCTACTCAGACTAAGAATGATTGTCGTTAAGAAACAAACTAAAAACTAACATTAATACTACTATTGACAAACTATTTCTATGTCATATAATGAAATCAACATAAATGTGGGTCTGTATCTGACAATTTATAAGTTGAAAGCTTTGATTTGAAGTTGGGATTTGGTCGCTTTGTCCATATTTTGGGCACCACCTTCAAGGAGCTAATAGCGAAACCGGTCAAAAAGCATTGATCGGTTTTTTTTATATTTCAGGGAGGATTGAGCTATGAAAATTCGAAACCATTTAGTTATTAGTAGTTTTCGGATTATTGTATTAATCATTTTTCTATTAGGAATCTTGCTCCCTACGGGGCAAATAGTACTTGCGGAGGATAGCGGGAATACTCCAGAACCTCCGGCTGTAACTGAGCCTGTGGCTGTTGATGAACCGACCTTGGCTCCCCCTGTCGAAGAGGTTGCACCCTCACCTACTGAAGAAACTACATTGGATCCTGAACGTCCCGTAGGTTCTACTGAAGAGGAAGCGTCCAAACCCACAAGCGAACCCCTTATCGAATCCACTTTGGAACCAACGGTTAGTCCTGAAGAGAGTAATGAATCACAATCTCCATCTCCTGCGGAAGTGATCCAAATACTCCCGGAAGAGACAGGATTAGTTGTCGTGGATGATCAGGGCGCATCCGTTCCGCTGGCAAGTGAAGAAGCGGCTCAGATTATTGCCGGCGGCGATCCAATGTTTTGCCCCGAAGGAGTAGTTTTTGGTGATGCGAGTTGCCAGAGCTTTCCCCAGGTCGGATTGCCCGGAACAGCGCTGCAGCAGGCATTGAATTATGCAAGATCCCTGACGAATGCCTCTGGCACTATCTATGTAGAATCCGGTTATACCGAAAATGCAAGTGTGATCATCGATGAAGACAGTTTCACTACGGATTCAGATAGCACAGTCAATCTGCAGCTTCTGGGGGGATACAGTTTTGCTCCGGACCTAACCTACGGGACAGTAGTTGGAACCAGCACGATTAATGGTAATTTTACCGTTAGGGATTTCTCATCTCCTTCCGGTTCCTACGCTGGTGGTTTTTTCCTATCTAATTTCATCATAAATGAAACAGGTGCTGCAAATGCTGTATCAGTCATCAACGCAGATAATGTGACATTGAGCAATATTCAGGTCAATGAGTCTGGAACAGGCGACGCTGTTCATGCTCAAACTGGTTCAGATACCCTGACAATAGAAAATTCAATCATTACCGAAGCCGGAACCGGTAATGGGATTAGTGAGGATGGCGCCTACATCACCACCATCCGACGAAATTCGATCTCACAAAGCGGTAGTGGAAATGCGGTAAGGCTTATTAATGTTTCCAGCCCGACCGTAACTCAGAACGAACTCCTATCGAGTGGAACAAATTCCCCTGTTGTCTATATGCAGGGTGGTTCGTATCTGATGTTGGATAATTCAATCATAAGTATGACCAGTCCTACCGGCAACGGCGGGAATATCCAACTAGTCGATGTAGCTGGTAATAATTACCTCAATACAAATGTAATCAGACAATTAGGGACTCAATCTGGTGGAAGTTATTTCAATGGTTTGATCATTGAAGGGGACCAAACTGGAAATGTCACTGGCTCAAATAATATGTTTATGGGAGGAGGAAGCAATTACCAGTCAAATTCCGATGCTATTCAAATTCGTAGAGACTTCCTGGGATTGGGGAATGGAACAGTCCCCACCTCTAGTCAGCTCGTGTTCAACCAGAACTCCTTAACCAATTGGGCTGCTTCATTCTTCAACAATCAAGTAACCGGATTAACTGTAAATGCCCTCGGAAACTATTACGGTCCGGGTTACGACTCTTCATCAGCCATTTATAACCATATTAAAGATAACCATAACTTTGTTTACTGGCTAATGGGCTATGGGAGTGTAGATATTGGTGGATTCCATGTTTCGTCAGGTGACGCTGATTCAGATGGAATATCCAACTCTGCTGACAATTGTCCATTCATCTCAAATACGGGACAGGGGGATAATGACAGTGACGGCGTAGGAAACAATTGCGACATCAACGATGATACGGATCGATACATTGATGTACGCGATAATTGTCCTCTCGTTGCCAATCCAACCCAGGTAGATGCAGATGGTGATGGGATTGGTGATGCCTGTGATCCTATCAATGATCCTGACACTGATCACGATGGAATAACCGACTCTTTTGATAACTGCCCGCTGATTGCCAACGCGGATCAGGCGAACAATGATGGAGATGCATATGGCGATGTTTGTGATACCGACGATGACAACGACACCATAGTCGACACATCTGATAACTGCCAATTTGCTGCGAATACTGACCAGGCGAACACTGATGGCGATGTAATGGGCGATGTTTGCGATCCGGATGATGACAACGACTCGGTCCTGGATAGTACTGATAATTGTCAATTCACTGCCAATCCTGACCAGGCGGACACTGATGGGGATGGTCAGGGAGATGTTTGCGATACCGATGATGACGACGACAGCATACTGGATTCCGCGGATAACTGCCCGTTTGTTGCCAATACTGACCAGGCAGATAACGATGGCGATTCTTTGGGTGACGTTTGCGATCTTGATGATGACAATGACACCATTGCAGACTATTCGGATAACTGCCAATTTGTAGCAAATCCTGACCAGGCGAACAATGATAGTGATTCCCAGGGTGATATTTGCGATGCTGATGATGATAGCGACAGCGTATTAGATACCGCAGATAATTGCCAGTTCACAGCGAATACCGATCAGGCTAACACGGATGGCGATACCGAAGGGGATGCATGCGATACCGATGATGACAATGATGCTGTACTGGATACATCGGACAATTGCCAGTTGGTCCCTAATGCGGATCAGGCAGACAATGACTCCGACGGACAGGGAGATCTATGCGACCCGGATGACGATAATGATCAGGTACAAGATCTTACAGATAATTGCCCGTTTGTCTATAACCCGAACCAGCAGGATTCAGACGATGATGGAAAAGGCAACAAGTGTGATTCAATCCAGTTTGGAACCGGTGGACCAACAGAAGGTGATGCAGGTTTCATCCCTGTAACAGGTGAAATAGTCTTGCTGCAATGCGGAACTGCATCAACACTCTGGTTGCCAGATTACTCACATGCGACATTTAATACTGACTTGTGCGGATATGGAGCTGGTTTCAAGAATGAACCTGAAGAGACTCTTCCTGAGAAGACCGCTGACGGATATCAATATCTCAATTCAGTTTCATTAAACCTCTACCTCGCTGAATTCCGGGTTGACCCATTCCCTGAAGGTGTTTTTGCAACATTATTCTTCAAAGTCAATGAAGATGAAACAACAAAACCATACACGGTTTTCTTCTGGAATATTGAACACAACCAGGGTTTGGGTGGTTGGGAGGAAGTGGTTGATATCGTGGAGCCAGAACTTAAAGACGGCTTCTTTACCGTAAAGGTATTCAAACCGGGAACTTACATAATTACTCAAAAATAAGAAAGATAAAACCTTGTCAGCGCAATTCGGGGGGGATTGCGCTGACGTGGGAGAAGAATTAATGGAAAAAATGCGTGCAGAAAAAATGATCGAACGTGGTGTGGATCTGGATCAAGTAGATTCCAGTCATAAACGGTTAACTGTTATGATCGTTGATGATGAGATCGAAACCATCAAAATGGTCAAATCGATCCTTATCAATGCTGGAATGGATGTTGTCGGTGCTGATAGTGGGCTGGATGCCATTGAGAAATGTCCACATAGCCAACCCGATGTGATCCTTCTGGATCTGATGATGCCAGACATGGATGGATATGAAGCATTCCGCCACCTACGAAATCTAACCAATGCTCCTGTGGTTATGGTTTCTGCACGTGCATTGAAAGACGACATTGTCACTGGTTTAATATCAGGAGCCGATGAGTATATTACAAAACCATTTTATCCACCGGAGTTGGTTGCACGGATCCAAACTGTTGTCCGCAGAACACGTTATGTCACGCCTATATCTAATTATTCATTTCCGATCATCAATCTAACCATTGATGTCGAAGCAAAAGATGTCATCCTTCGAGGCAAAAAGCTGGTGCTACCCAATAAGGAATTTGATATCCTCCTTGTTTTGGCAAAGAATGCGCCCAAATTGGTGAGTAAAGAGAACATTGCCCGTGAGGTTTGGGGACTCGATAATTTGAAGATCCAAAACAGGATCAAATATTTTATCCATATCTTAAGAGGGAAAATTGAAATTGACCCATCCAATCCACAAATGATCATTAGTCGTGAAGGAATGGGGTATCGCCTGGCAAGTGATGAGGAATTCCAACCAAACTTTTCGATTAAATCGATTAAGTTGGCTTCTCCAAAAAAGCATTAGATCATTTCGCAAGTATCGACACGAACTTTGACAGGGTATCTTCGTTATGATACACTTTTGGATAACTTAGGAAGGCTCCCTGATCACGGGAGAAGAATAAAAATTAGCATGCTCATCTAGAGAGGTGGAGGGATCGGCCCTGTGAAACCTCGGCAACCTTAACTAAATTTGGTGCCAATTCCGACAGAAATTTGTCAGATTTCTGGAAGATGGGGAGAATGAATATTCACTTCGGTTAACCTCTCCCGGCATGAGAGGTATTTTCTTAAATTGGAGACGTAATGCCAGATCGAATCTATACAAACCGACGATATTTAGACCTGATTGCGAAAAAAGTGGTTGTCTTTGATGGCGCCATGGGAACCAGCCTGCAAAAAATGGAACTGACTGCTAAGGATTTTGGTGGTGAAAAGCTGGCAGGCTGTAACGATTATCTGGTGATCAGCTCTCCCACAGCTATTGAGAAAGTCCATCGATCGTTCCTTGAAGCAGGCGTGGATGTGATTGAGACAGATACTTTCCGGTCTAACCGGATCACCCTTGCAGAATATGGGCTGGAAAACAGGGTCATCGAGATCAATAAGACTGCAGCACAATTGGCCAAACGGATAGCAGACGAGTTCAGCACCATCGACCATCCACGCTTGGTCGCCGGTTCTATTGGACCATCCGGAAAACTCCCCTCGATGGAAGATCCACAACTTTCTGATGTAGGATTCTTGGACCTGGCAGATGTATTTTGCGAGCAGGCTATAGGATTGATCGAAGGTGGTGTGGATCTCTTGCTTATTGAAACCTCACAGGATATTCTTGAGGTTAAAGCCTGCATTAATGGAATCAACAAAGCATTTGAGAAGACTAACACCAGGTTACCCATTCAAGCTCAGGTGACTTTGGACACCAATGGACGAATGTTGTTAGGGACAGATATCGAAGCAGTCAGGGTCATACTCGAAGGTCTGCCAATTGAAGTGATCGGGATGAATTGCTCAACCGGACCGGATCACATGCGCGAACCGATCCGAATGTTGAGCGAGCAAACTGAATTACCCATCTCCTGTATTCCCAATGCCGGTCTACCCCTGAATGTGGATGGTCAGGCAGTGTATCCAATGCTGCCCGAACCGTTTTCAGATCTACTCACTGAATTCATTGAAAAGTTTGGTATTCGGGTGGTCGGTGGATGCTGCGGGACAACTCCCGAACATTTAAAGCTTTTAGTGGATAAAACGTCCAATATCAAACCTATCGTCCGTAGTGTTCCATCTAACCCTTCTTTAGCCTCATCCATAAGCGCTACCGCGATGATACAGGAACCCAGACCATTTTTGATTGGCGAGCGGTTGAATACTCAGGGGAGTCTGAAATTTAAAAGGGTATTAATGGCTGAAGATTTTGATGGAGTTGTTGAGATTGCCCGCCAACAGATCGAAGGTGGCGCCCATGGGTTGGATATTTGCACGGCGCTTACTGAACGACTGGACGAAAAAGACCTCATGCGAAGGGTGATCAAAAAACTTTCCACTGCGGTCAAAGCCCCATTCATCATTGATTCCACCGAACCGGACGTAATTGAAATTGCCTTGATCTCTGCGCCTGGTAGATGTCTCATCAATTCCACCAATTTTGAGAGTGGACCAGAAAAGGCTCGAAAGGTATTTGGTCTGGCCAAAACCTACAATGCTGCTGTGATCGCCCTGACCATTGATGAAAAAGGTATGGCAAAAACCGCAGAGCGGAAATTGGAAGTTGCCACAAGACTCTACAAAATGGCTGTTGAGGAGTTTGGGTTAAATCCTGGGGATCTGGTCATCGATTCCTTAACCTTTACCATGGCTACCGGCGATCCGGAATTTCAAAATTCCGCGTTGGAGACAATCAAAGGAATTGAACTGATCAAGAAAAACCTTCCCGGGGTTCTCACTTCTCTTGGTGTGAGTAATGTCAGTTTTGGATTAACCCCTCCAAGTAGAGCAGTGTTGAACAGTATCATGCTCCACCACTGTGTCCAAGCCGGGTTGGATATGGCTATTGTCAACCCAGCCCAAATAACACCATACGCGGATATCGCAGCAGATGAGAAAAAGATCTGTGAAGATCTGATATTGAATAGCGGACCTGATGCTTTGCAAGCAGTGATCGATCATTTCTCAAATCATGATGGCTCTGAGAAAGCAGACACGAAAAAGGATCCCCTTGAGGGTCTCTCTGCCGGTGAACGTCTACATTGGAAGATCTTGCATCGAAGAAAAGAAGGTGTTGAAACCGATATTGATGAGCTGATATTGCAAGCCCCTCCAAAGGAGAGGCATACAACAGCAGTATTCGTTTTGAATGAGGTCTTACTGCCTGCCATGAAAGATGTTGGAGATAAATTTGGAGCAGGCGAGTTAATTTTGCCTTTTGTTCTTCAATCTGCAGAAGTGATGAAGAAGAGTGTCACACATCTCGAGCAGTACCTTGAGAAAAAAGAAGGTACCAGCAAGGGAATGGTTGTTTTGGCAACCGTTTATGGCGATGTTCATGATATCGGTAAAAACTTGGTAAAAACAATCCTCTCGAACAACGGTTACGATGTGACCGACTTGGGAAAACAGGTGCCTGCCGAAACGATCATCGAAAAAGCGATCGAGTTGAAGGCTGATGCGATCGGATTGAGCGCTCTATTAGTGAGCACAAGTAAACAAATGCCGCTCATTGTCAATGAATTACATCGCAGAAATCTTCATTTTCCGGTTTTGATCGGCGGAGCTGCAATCAACCGAAAGTTTGGTCAGCGCATCTTACAGACTGAAGATGGAAATTATTACGATGGCGGTGTTTATTATTGCAAAGACGCCTTCGAGGGTTTGTTCACGTTGGATCAATTGCGTGACCCTTCCAAGAAATCAGCATTGAATGAGAAAATGGTGAAAGAGGCAGATTTTGAATCGGAGCGGTCTGTCGCGGGTATCGCAAAACCAGAGACCACACGGGAGAAGTCATCCATTGAACCAATCCTTGATCCACCTACTCCTCCGGATTGGCAGACACATTATGTTCAGAATATGCCTTTGAAAGAAGTGTTCGCCCATCTTTCTTTGAACGAACTATTCCGCTTGTCGTGGGGTGCAAAGAATTTACATGGGGAAGAATGGGAAAAACTCCAAAAGGACTATACAGAACGGCTTTCCAGTATGCTTAAGCAAGCTGAGAAGTCAGGTTGGTTAAAACCTCAAGGTGTTTATGGTTTCTTCCCATGTCAAACTGATGGAGATGACCTTGTGGTATTTGACAGTGCCACCATTCAATCCGGTAATCCAAAGGAGTTGGAACGGTTTACCTTCCCCCGTCAGAAATTTGAAGAAAACTTATCCCTGGCTGATTACTTCCTTCCAAAAACAAGCGGAAAATTTGATATAGTCGCTTTCCAAATAGCCACTGTTGGTTTGGAAGCAACGGAACGCTTTGATAAACTTCAGTCCGACGGAAACTTTTCTGAGGGATATTACACCCACGGGTTGGCAGTGCAGACGGCTGAAGCCGCTGCTGATTATCTCCATGCGCATATCCGCAGAGAATTGAAACTTAAGCCAAATCAGGGCAAAAGGTATTCATGGGGATACCCGGCGATACCTGAACTATCTGATCACGAAAAGGTTTTCCGTTTGCTTCCTGCTGCTGAGAAAATGGGGATGAAATTGACTTCTGCTTATCAATTGGTTCCAGAGCAATCTACCGCTGCGATCATCGTACATCATCCACAGGCAAGATATTTTAATATTGGTGAATCGCGGATTGAGCAATTGACCAGGAGCAAGTAGTTAATGGATAGAAAAATCTTTTTCGAGAAATTCCTTGGCTTGGGATCCACAATCCTTTCCGATGGGGCTATGGGGACCATGCTGCACAGCCAGGGAGTAGATTTTGAGCAATGTTTTGATCAATTGAATATCTCAAACCCGGCAGTTGTTGGCGAGATTCATCGCTCATATATAAACTCCGGCTCGAATATGATCCAAACCAATACTTTTGGGGCAAACCGCTTCAAACTCACCAAACATGGCTTGGAAGATCATTTGGTTGAGATCAATAAAACGAGCGTTGATATTGCCCGAAAAGTCGTTGTAGGCTCGTTTAAAGAAGTGTTAATTGCTGGAGATGTTGGACCACTTGGAGTAAGGCTGGCACCATTTGGCCGCGTCCATCCGGACCAGGCACGTGCAGCATTTCAAGAACAGATGGCAGTATTGATTGAATCGGGTGTTGATCTCCTGATTTTGGAAACTTTCAGTGATTTATACGAGCTTCGGGAAGCAGTAAAAGCTGCCAGAGAGTTGGATCCTAATATTCCAGTTATTGCTTCAATGACTTACACCAGGGATGATCTGACCCTTCTCGGGGACACACCTGGAAAAGTTGCCCGGGAAATGAATGATCTCCGAACAGATATCATCGGAGTGAATTGTTCGGGTGGTCCCGCTCAAATTCTAAGAATCTTGAAACAGATGCGTTCGGCAGTTCCTGATGGAAATTTTTCTGTGATGCCCAATGCAGGCTGGCCTGAACAGGTCAGCGGACGGATTATGTATCCGGCAGCACCTGAATATTTTGGTGATTATGCAGTCCTTTTCCGGTCTGCAGGTGCAAATGTAATCGGTGGATGTTGTGGAACTACACCGGCTCATATCCAGTCTATGCGTCAGGCATTGGATACTATTCCATTTTCACCAGTCGATGAAATCATCGTCACTTCAAAGGTTGAAGAAGAAAAAGAATCATCTTGTGAAGCATGCACATCCCTGGCTATCAAATTGACGAACAATAAATTTGTGGTTGCCGTAGAGATGGATCCGCCCCGCGGGCTATCTACCCATAAACTCCTGGCCGGAGCGAGCTTGCTAGCTGAAGCTGGAGCGGATGTCATTGATGTTGCTGATAGTCCTATGGCCCGTATGCGGATGAGTCCCTGGGCGGTATGTAGTCTCATCCAAAAGACTACCAATATCGAGACTGTTTTACATTTCCCAACCCGCGGTAGAAATATGCTCCGAGTACAGGGTGACCTTCTGGCTGCTCACGCACTGGGAATCCGCAATGTTTTTGTGGTGATGGGCGACCCTACTGCTATCGGTGATTACCCGGAAGCAATGGACAATTATGACCTCGTTCCATCGGGTTTGATTAAATTGATCAAACAGGGATTCAATGTGGGAGTGGATCATGCCGGCTCGGATATTGGACAACCGACTTCATTTTATGTCGGATGCGCGCTTAACCTGACGGCTGTGGATCGTGTTACGGAGATCAAGAATTTACGAAGAAAGCTGGCATCTGGCGCTGATTTCATCCTGACCCAACCCGTATTCAATACAGAACAAGCACAAGGTTTTCTAACGCATTATGAGAATGAATTTGGCAATCTACCGATACCGGTTTTGGCTGGTGTTTTGCCATTAAATAACCTGCGGCACGCAAGATTCTTGCACCATGAAGTACCGGGAATCGACATCCCTGATGATGTCTTAAAGCGAATGGAATCCGCTGGATCTGAGACCGAAAATGAAGGTATCGCAATTGCCGCTGATATGATCTCAAATCTGAGGGATATTGTTCAGGGAGTTTATATCATGCCAGCCTTTAGCCGCTATGACCTGGCCGCGGATTTGATTGATCGGGTTAATGAACAGGGATAGCATTCGGTGGTTTAGATGTTTTGGCGATAATAGTACTGGACTATAATTAATTAGGAGATCGTATGCTTCTCGTCATTGATATTGGCAATACCAATCTAACCTTGGGCATATACACTGATAAGCAATTTGGTCCTCACTGGCGTTTGGCGACCGATCATCAACGAATGGCTGATGAATATGGATTACAGTTATTGGGTTTATTGGAACATGTTGGTTTAACCCTTGAAGATATTGATGGAATTTGTCTTTCTTCCGTTGTTCCAACCCTGACAGGTCGATTAATGCAAGCTTGTAGAGTGTACTTGTTACAGGAACCCCTGCTAGTTGATGCGGAATTAAATACCGGCGTGACAATAAAGTATGATAATCCTTCTGCGGTAGGTACCGATCGAATTGCCGATGCGGCAGCAGTTGTGCAACTATTCGGGGCACCTGCCTGTGTCGTGGATTTTGGTACCGCTACCACATTTAATGCTATCAACAGAAACAATGAATATCTGGGTGGAGCGATCACAGCCGGAGTCAACGTGGCTATGGAAGCATTGGTTGAACATACATCCAAACTACAGAAAGTGGATTTGCAAAAGCCCCCATCCATAATAGGATCCAACACAGTTCACGCAATGCAATCTGGCATGATGTACGGGTATATCTCACTCGTTGAGGGCATGGTAAAAAGATTCAAACAAGAGCTTGGCGAAGATACGAAAGTCGTGGCGACCGGAGGACTTTCCGAAATCATCGCTTCAGAAACAGACGTTTTTGATGTTGTTGCTCCATGGTTAACCTTGGATGGATTGCGGATTATTTGGGAGAAAAATCATTAAATGGCTGAGATCTTTTTGAATAAACATATCCTCCTGGGAGTAACCGGTTCAATCGCAGCTTATAAAGCTGCGGAGATTGCATCGCGGTTAACTCAGGAAGGAGCATTGGTTGATGTCATTTTGACTGAATCAGCGGTGAAATTTGTTTCACCACTAACCTTTCAATCAGTGACTGGTCGAAAAGCATACACTGAGGCGGATCTTTGGGGTGGGGAAGGTCATGTCACCCATATCGGTCTGGGTAAGGTAGGCGACCTATTGGTGATTGCTCCGGCAAGCGCAAACACAATAGCCAAATTGGCAAATGGTATTGCCGATAATTTATTGACAGTTTCAGCGCTTGCTGCCCGTTGTCCATTATTGGTAGCTCCGGCGATGGATGGTGGTATGTTCAATCATCCTGCTACTCAGGAAAATATCAAAATATTGGAATCTAGAGGTGTTACGATCCTTGGACCCTCAGCCGGACATCTGGCTTCGGGTATGGTGGGAGTTGGAAGATTGGTGGAGACTTCAGAGATCATCGGGAATATCCGCTGGCTGTTGAGTAGACCCAACAAATTAGCTGGGAAGCATTTTCTGGTATCGGCAGGCGGTACGTATGAAGATATCGATCCAGTAAGAAGGATCTCAAACCGCTCCAGTGGAAAACAAGGTTTCGCGATTGCACAGGCTGCATTGGATGCAGGTGCAGATGTGACCTTGTTGGCAGCGAATAGTATCCTGCCAACGCCGTTTGGTGCAAAACGAGTTGATGTCTGTTCTGCTGCTGATTTACAGGAAAAAGTGCTTGCGTTGAGTCTCCGGGCGGATGTCGTGGTGATGACAGCCGCTGTGGCGGATTTTCGCCCCAGAACAGTTGCATCAGAAAAGATCAAACGTGGTACAGATGCGCTAACGATCACTCTTGAACCGACTGACGATATTTTAAAATCTTTGGCTGCGGTTCGCAAGGTCGGATCAAATCCCAAGATCGTCGTCGGATTTGCTGCGGAAAGTCAAAATCTGTTAGAGAATGCACAGAAGAAGCTGTTGGCAAAAAAACTTGATATGCTTGTGGCGAATGATATTTCCGCTGTCGATTCTGGTTTTAATGTCGATAAAAATAGGGTTACATTGCTTTACCCTAATGGAAAAGTTGATCAATACCCATTAATTGAGAAGATTGCGGTCGCTGAAATAATCGTAGAAAAAATTGCTGAGATGATAATATGAATTGCACCTGCGGGGGGAAATAGATGCAGATATTAGTAATGTCAGATATCCATGGAAATTACAATGCGCTTGAAGCGGTGCTTGAAGATGCCGGTAAGGTGGATAAAGTTTGGTGTCTGGGGGATCTTCTCGGGTACGGTCCGGATCCAAATGAATGCGTTAAGAGGATCCGCAGTCTAAAAAACTGTGTTTGTTTATTGGGGAACCATGACGCAGCAGTCTTGGGCACGATGGACCTTGAAGCATTCAATAGGGATGCTCGAAAATCAGTTGAATGGAATCGTGAAGTCTTGAGTGATGAAAACATGGATTTCGTCAGACATCTACCCGAAAAACATGTTTACAAACAAATCACCTTGGTACATGGCAGTCCACGAAACCCGGTTTGGGAATATATTCTTGACTGGCAAATTGCGATGTATAACTTTGAATTCTTCGATACACAGTATTGTCTGGTGGGTCATACTCATATACCTGTAATATTCCAGATGACAGAAGATGCAACGAATTTCCATCTCGAAATATTAAACCCGATTTCACCGGTAAAACTGGAAGGGCGTGCAATTATTAATCCCGGAAGTGTAGGACAACCTCGTGACCGGGATGCAAGAGCTTCGTACGCGGTCTTTGATCTTGATGATAATACATGGCATCCAAAACGGATTGCTTATGATGTCTCATCAGTGCAGGATAGGATTACAAAGGCAGGTCTTCCTGAAAGAAACGCTACCAGATTGGGTGATGGCTGGTAAGTCAGGAACTTTATCGCTATTCTACCGTCTTATCCGTGAAAGTAGACAAGATAGAATTCAAGCGGAGGAGAGAATGAAAAAACTCAGTATATGCATGGTTTTATTATTAGCACTGGTATTGACAGCTTGCGCGCCGGCAGCTCAATTTGCCAGAGACCTCGGTAATAAATCTGCGGTTACAAGTGAATCCATGGCTCCAGCTATGGAAATGCCAGCCGCAGCAGCTCTTCCAATGGCTCCCGAGGCTATGGAAGGTGGGGTTGTTGCCGGAGATAACTTCGCCAGCGGTGGTAGCACTGCCGCAGCAGACCGATTGGTCATCAAGAATGCCAATTTATCAATCATCGTCAAAGATCCAGCGAAAAGCATGGATTCGATCACCCAACTTGCAGACACAATGGGTGGATGGGTAGTTACCTCATATTTGTTCAAGGTTACCAACAATGAGGGTGTCGAAATTCCGCAGGCAACTATCGGCATCCGCGTCCCTGCAGATCTCTTAAATGATGCATTGGCAAAGATCAAAGCGGAAGTGGATAATATCGAGACTGATGTCCGTTCGGAAAATGTAAGTGGAGAAGACGTTACTGCCCAGTATACTGACCTCCAATCCCGGAAATCAAACCTGGAACAGGCTGAAACAGCCCTTCGCGAAATTCTAGCCAATGCCACCAAAACCGAAGATGTGCTCAATGTTTTCAATCAGCTTACCCAGGTCAGGGGTGAAATCGAAGTGATCAAAGGGCAGATCAAATATTACGAAGAGTCATCCAATTTCTCTGCCATCACTGTGGAATTGATCTCGCAAGCATCGATTAAACCTATTACCATAGCGGGCTGGCAGCCGGAAGGTGTTGCGCGGGATGCGCTTCAGGCGCTGGTAAACACTGGCAAAGGTTTGGTCAATGTTCTGATCTGGTTTGTAATCCTGGTTTTGCCGATCTTGGTAATTTTCTATCTTGTCATTCGTGTTTTGATCTGGATCGTGAAGAAATTGTTCTTCCGCAAATCTAATAAACCTACTGGACCAACTTCAACAGAAACGATGGTCGAAATCAAAAAAGAATAAACATCTTAATTTACTGGATCTAACCCATAATAAGAATTACAAAGAGCTCTCCATTGGAGAGTTCTTTCCTATCTGTTAAGAATATGACTATATGAATCGGCTTTCAGGCTGGGCTCTTCCGGTCTTCGTCATCACGATCTGCCATAACTGTTGATATCTTGAGCGGAATCCTCCCGCGCTGCTGAGCAGATAAAACCGCCACATTCTGTGGAACCGTTCGGAATATTGTCTCTCTAATTTTGGCCAGGCATTTTCAAAGTTTTTGTACCAGGCCATCAGGGTAGGATCGTAGTGGGGTCCCAGGTTATGCCAGTCTTCCATAACGAAAATCCCTTCCATTGCTTTGCCGATAGAGGAAATGGATGGGATCATGCCGTTTGGGAAGATATATTTGTCAGTCCATGTATTTCCGGCGAGTTCACTTTGATTGGATCCAATGGTATGCAACATCGCGATACCGTCGGGTTTCAGGCACCTTGCAGTGACATCCATATAAGTGCGATAATTTTTATAACCTACGTGTTCGAACATCCCAACGGATAAAACAGCATCAAATTCTCCCATGGTTTGTCTGTAATCCTGCAATCTGATCTCTACCGGGAGACCCTTGCATTGCTCTGTTGCCAGGGCTAATTGTTCTTTAGATACGGTTAATCCCAACACTTGGACTTTATAATTCTCGGCGGCATATTTCGCGAAGCTCCCCCATCCACATCCGATTTCCAGGACCTTCATCCCTTTCTGTAACCCAAGCTTTTTGCAGATCAATTCCAATTTAGCTTCCTGGGCTTCGTCTAGATTTTTTGCATTCTTCCAGTAACCGCATGAATAGACCATCCGCCTATCAAGCATGGATCGGTAAAGATCGTTACCGAGGTCATAATGTTCTTCCCCTACCTGGAACGCCCTTTTTGTGGATTGAAGATTGAACAGTTTTGCCCTAAGAATGTGAAAGAAAATCTTGTAATTGCCTTTTATCCGGTTTTGCAGATCTGCCCTTAATGCCCGGTTGATCATCTCATCGATGGCATCACAATCCCACCAGCCATCCATATAGGATTCACCGACACCCAGATTGACTTCTTGGAATACCCGGTCGTAGAAGCGATCGTCGTTCACCTGCACATCCCAGGGATTCTTGCCATTGATTTCGATCCCTGCGGGTTCAAGCAATTTACGCAATACTGCTTCAAATTTCCCCATCGCCGTGTTAGCTCCTTTTAATATCTGAACACTTATTTCTAATTTTCGATTTCGTTGATGGTCAGTTTCGATGGTATCAAGTAATAATTCCACCATCAAGCAGGTGTAGCAGATCATGCAGGGGAAAAAAATCACATTGCGTTGTTAGATATAACCGGCAGATTAAAATAACCAGACCCGATAGTGGCGTCTGGTCATTATGTGTAATTTCTGAAAATATGCTATTTGTACTGTATTTGGAGATCCAGTTTATGCTTGACCGAAACCCGAATTTGATAAATATTTTCGTCAATCCGGTTGACTTCGATCTCGTCTGGTCCTATCAAAGCCTTGGCTGGTCTTGGTAACCAAATATAAATGCTTCCCTCAATGGACCTTGGAAGTTTGAGGGATAGATCTACGCCTTCCGCTGTAGGTTCCCATCGATCAACTTCCATACCTTGAGAAATATGCAAATCGCTGCCTATATACAACGGCTTTCCAGGTTTATACAATTTTAGGGTGAACAAAGCTGTTCCATGTGCCGGTAGATCGATATTGATCCGCCCATCTTCCACGATCAAGATCTTTTCGTCCCAATATGATCTGACGATCCATTTTTGATCGACCGGCAGAAGATAGTTTTTCAGATCCAGGTATTTGTGTATTTGTTTATTGCTCCAATTTGTGAAACTGATCAAATGGTAGTCTCCGGACGCATTGTGAATATCCTGTCGAACTTTCGCTGGAGTCAGTTGATCTGCCCAATCGATCACCCAGGGACGATCCGGCAGTAACGGAAGCATGGTTTGTGCTATTCGTAGACGGTATCGACTGACCTGCTCCATATCATCAGAGATTAATAGCAGGCCTCCAGTTAATGCAATAATACTCGCCAGTGTCTGGACTTCGGCGAGGGTGAGTGTGGTGGATTCGCGGATAAGTAAACAATCCGGATCATTATGCCACCAACGCTTATGGAGAAAAGCTCTGGTCAATGTATTCTGCAGGGAATTTTTTGCTGAAGGAATATCCGGTTCATTTGGGAACAATAATTCAATCCCATTGTGTTTCGGTTCCCAATTGGGAGCGACATCTGTTCCAATCCGCATTCCATCCACTATCCCAAGCATGGAACCCAGTGGTGCGCCACAACCAAGCAGATACACGGTTTCACCTGCTGTCTCCCGAATGTCCATCATAGCCTTGCGGAGGATCTGGGCGCGTGTTTTTGTGTTGTCGTGGTACCTTCCTGATAAAGCACCTGCGTAAAGAAAGTCCAATTTTAAATATGGGTATCCCCATTCTTTTACTGCAGTTTGGATTACTTTTTGGATGTAATCCTGCGCATCTGGCTGTGTCATATCCAGACCTGTACAAAAACGATCCCAATTCCATCCAGCATTACTTAATCCGTTTTTGGCATTATGGATCATCAGATCTTTATGTTTTTGATAAAGGATGGATTTTGGATGGACGATGAATGGTGCGAGCCAGAGACCGGGTGTAAATCCATATTCGGAGATTTCTTCTGCGAGGGTTGCCATTTGTCCGTTAAAATCCGGAGTTGTATCCAACCAGTCACCAACCGCTCTTTCAAAACCATCATCAATCTGGATGAACTGAATTGGTAGTTCATCCTTAAGTTCAACCAGATGATCCAAATTGGACGTTATATCCTTGGAAGTGATATTTGTAAAGTAGTGATACCAAGAGCACCATCCTGAAGGGATCTCTGAAGGAATTACAACTCGATTTACTTTCGCAGCCATATCCAGATAGACTGCGATTGGATCAGGTTGATCCAGTTCAAAGAATCCAACTGCCAGCCAATCAGTTGCGATTTCAGAGCCAGGCATTATCACAGCAGTATCGCCTGCTGCGTGGGCTTTCAGCTTCAAATCAGACACTATTTCCATGTGAATATGCCCAAAATGATTCACCTGGCTTAAAAAACCGGTAACTAACCCAATTCGTCTGGTACGGTTGATGATCGCCCCAAACATATCACTAGTGAATATACCGGCGTTATGGGTGGTGGGTGTTGCTGCGTCGTATAATTTTGGTCCCTGCAAGTATCCCAGCTTTGAGATAAGTGGTTTTTGATCCTGGCTGTAGGTACCTGAATAACTCCAGGACTGCCAACCATTCACAAAACAACCAAAATTATTCTTAATAGATTTGTTTCCTAAAATGATGTTTCTAGTTGTGAATGGATCTATTCCATTTTGCCGTATGGGTTCATCCGATATATTTTTGACTTTAACCCTAATCAGCATCATTGGTGATTCAGCTAATAAAACAATTTCTGCAGTCCCTTTGATGGTGGTGTCAAAATTCTGACAGGATTGAATCATTTCGCAACTACCGATTTGCGGGATACTGATTTCTTTTCTGGATGAGAATTCCTCATCAAAGCAATACTGCTTTTTAATTCCTTTTAGATTGACTATTTCAATGATGGGTAGTCTTGAAGTAATCTTGCAATCAGGATACGTCTTTGATGTAAAAATCCAATTTTGAATTTGGGTATCAATATGAAGTGAATTGTATTTTGAATCCATTGGTGAAACATCCATTCTCGAGAGGAATATCCATAAATATTACTATATTAAATGAAAACCGCGCTCATGAAAGCTGCTCAGCCCGATCGCGGTTTAAGGAAAAGAGAATGTACTTCTTTTATACAAAGGTTAGTTAAGAGCTTTCTGATAAGAAGATTAATACTTGGTGAGAATATGGTTTGATATCGATAATGCTACAGATGGCAGGTGCAGCTCACTCAATCCAGGATTTATCGATCTGCTCTTGTGTTATTGGTCCGTCACGCAATATCACTGGTTTGCTTTGGGTGCAATCAACGACCGTTGAAGGCTGACCACCGCTGGATATGCCACCATCTATTAGTAGCGGAATTTGCTCTCCAAATTGGATGAGGATTTGACTGATAGTTGTACCGGAGGTTTGACCGGAAAGGTTTGCTGATGTGACTGCCATTGGACCGACCTCGAGGATTAAATCCCTGGCAAATGTATGATCGGGCATGCGGATACCCACGGTTGTCAAATTGGACAATTCTGTTGGAATATTCGAATGTTTCTCGACAACAAGTGTTAGTGCCCCCGGCCAAAAGCGCGATGCAAGTTTGGATGCCCCTGATGAGATGATCCTGCCTACCTTTGCAAATTGATCCAGATCGGCAACCAGAACAGCAATTGCCTTGGCACTGTCCCGTCCTTTGATCTCGTACAAGTTGAGAATACTTAATGGATTAAAAAGACTGCATCCCAAACCATAAACTGTATCAGTCGGAAATACGAGAATGCCTCCTTGCTTAACATGAGAGACAGCTGTGACAAGAGCGATCGGATCGTCGATGTTGATAATAATTGGTTTCATACCTATCCACAGATTCGTGCGATTCGGTCTAACCCGGCGAAGTCTTTGAAGACAGTTACGCTTGCTTGGGGAAATTTTCTCGAAGCAAGTTCACTCACAGATTCACCTTGACGATACTCGATTTCCAGGAGAATACAATATGGGGTTACAAGTCTTGTTTGTAGTTGTTCAAGTAACATCCTGATGAGATCCAAACCATCCGATCCACCGTCCAAAGCAGTAACTGGCTCAGTGTAAGCAACAGGCAAGTGATTCAAATCCGATGATGGGATATACGGCAGATTGGCACAAACCAAATATGAATCTTTCACCTTAAGCCATTCAGTGAGCGATGACTCGATGAATTTGATCCTGTCAAGAACTTGATAGTTCTCAGCGTTTTTAAGGGCGATCCGTAGTGCTGCTGCGGAAGTGTCCACGGCGGTAACATGGATATTCGAGAGGTGCTTCGCCAGACTGACAGCGATGCAGCCTGATCCTGTGCCGATATCCATCGTGTTTTTGATCTGTGGATGGTCTTTCAACCATTGGATCGCAAGTTCAACCAACTGTTCCGTTTCCGGTCTTGGGATCAGAACTTCAGGTGTGACCACAAAGGATAAACCATAGAATTCCTGTGTTCCAGTGATATACGGAAGCGGCACTCCAGCATTTAGATTGGTGACCGTTTTGCCCAATCTCGCAAGCTGATCCACTGTCAGCTTTTCATCCTGGTGGGTGATAAGCCATTCTCTGGACACACCTAATTCAGATGCCAGGAGGACCCTGAGATCCGAATTTGTAATATGGCGCAATAGAATCGCTTGAGATTGTTCTGACAACCAGCGCTGAATTGTGACTGGCTCCATGTCGGTTTTACTCGTCATCCACCTCAGAAGTGGATAACCGTTCAGTCTCACTTCTCATGGATAACTCATCGATAAACTTATCCAGATCACCTTCCATGACACCAGCCAGGTTATAAATGGATAGGTTGATGCGGTGATCGGTCACTCGTGATTGCGGATAATTGTAGGTTCGAATCTTTTCGGAGCGGTCGCCGGTCCCCACCATCGATTTACGGGTGACTTCCAGTTCATGCTGTCTGCGTTCCTGCTCGATATCGAAAAGACGAGCCCGCAGGATACTCATTGCCCGCAATCGGTTCTGCAACTGCGAACGTTCATCCTGACAGGCGATCACGATCCCAGTGGGAAGATGAGTAATGCGTATAGCAGTGGAGTTCTTTTGAACATTCTGTCCGCCAGCGCCTGCTGAGCGGTAGATATCCACCCGAATGTCTGAATCAGGGATGCTTATTTCGACATCGTCCACTTCAGCCAGGACTGCCACGGTGACTGTGGAGGTATGGATCCGTCCCTGGGCTTCTGTTGCTGGAACACGTTGTACCCGGTGAACACCGGATTCAAATTTCAACTTTGAATAGGCTCCGCGCCCCTTCATTTGGAAAATGACTTCTTTATATCCGCCTATTCCGATCTCATTAGCAGACAATACTTCAGCTTTCCAGTTTTGGCGCTCTGCATACTTCAAGTACATTCGATAGATGTCAGCGGCGAATAATGCAGCTTCATCCCCACCCGGTCCAGCCCGGACTTCCATGATCACATTTCGATTGTCCCGTGGATCTTTAGGCAGAAGGAGGGAACGGAGTTCCTCTTCTAATGAAGTGGCAAGCGGTTCAAGTTCGACGATCTCGCTCTCAGCTAATGCGCGTAATTCCTCGTCATTTGAAGCTTGCAATTCACGGGCTTCTTCCAACCGTTTGAGGGTCTGTTGATAGCTCTGCCCTTTGGTTACGATCTCTTCGATATCTGAGCGTTCTTTGGCTAACTCGGCTGCTTTCTGGTAGTCTTCGCCCACCTCAGCGAGTTGTCGCGAAAGGTCGTTATAATGTTCTTCGATACTGGCAAGTTTTTCAAGCATATACAAACCCGATATATAGTTTCACTATATTGATAGTCAGATTAAAATAGAATAAGATATGTAAGGCAATCAGAGGGGCAATACTTGCCTACTGATCTACTTCAAACAAAGGATAGAATCTATGAATGTCGTTGGTCTAGCGCAATCTCAGTTTGCAATCACAACAGTATATCACTTTTTCTTTGTTCCCCTTACCCTGGGTTTATCGATCCTGGTTGCGATCATGGAGACGATCTACGTCAGAACCGGGAACGAAATATACAAGAAAATGACCAAATTCTGGGGGAAGTTGTTCTTGATCAACTTTGCCATGGGAGTGGTCACCGGATTGGTGATGGAATTCCAGTTTGGGATGAACTGGTCCGAATATTCCAGATATGTTGGGGATATTTTCGGTGCTCCTCTGGCGATCGAAGGGTTGATGGCATTTTTCCTAGAATCTACTTTCATCGGTTTATGGATATTCGGCTGGGATAAACTTTCCAAAAGATTACATGCGGCAACGATCTGGTTAACTGCCATCGGTGCCAGTATATCCGCTCTCTGGATCCTGATTGCAAACTCTTTCATGCATTTCCCGGTCGGCTTTACCATGGTGAACGGACGACCTGTCATGGATGATTTCTGGGCTGTCATTTCCAATCCTCATGTCTGGACACAATTTCCACATACCATTTTCTCCGCGTATACGACCGGCGCATTTTTTGTGATGGGTATATCCATCTTTCATATTCTGCGAAAATCGAATGTGGACTTCTTCAACCGCTCCTTTAAGCTGGCGAATATTTTTGGAATCATCGCAATCCTCGGCTCCATCGGGATTGGCCATCAGCAGGCACAATTGATGGTGAAGCAGCAGCCCATGAAAATGGCAGCGGCTGAAGCTTTGTGGAATTCGGAAGACCCGGCAGGATTATCCGTTTTTTCTGCTATAGATGAAGAAGCACAAGAAAATTCAGTGGACGTTCGCATTCCCGGCGCGTTGAGCTTCCTCTCCTATAATCGGTTTTATGGCGAAGTTAAAGGGATCAATGAGCTCCAGGAAGAATATCAGCAAAAATATGGCGCAGGAAATTACATTCCGAATGTGACCTTGCTGTACTGGTCTTTCAGGATCATGGTTGGTCTGGGCTTTCTAATGGCTTTTTTGACCCTGGTTGGTCTTTACTTGTGGCGATGGAGAAAACTAAAAATCCAATCCAGATGGTGGTATCTGCTCGCCGCATCATTATTCCTGCCTTACCTGGCGAACACGACCGGATGGCTGTTGACAGAGGTTGGTAGACAACCCTGGGTGGTATACGGATTACTCAAAACTTCGGATGCGGTAAGCCCGAATGTTACCGCGGGCATGCTGCTGACAACCTTAACGACATTCACGGTTGTCTATGGTCTCTTGATCATTGTCGATGTATATCTGCTTGCGAAATTCTCAAAAGCTGGACCATCTGACGATGACCACCAGGTGATCAACCAACCTGCGAAAGCAACATTATAAAAGGTGGAAAATAATATGGATCTAAATATTCTCTGGTTTATACTGATCGCAGTCCTATATAGCGGTTATTTCATCTTGGAAGGTTTCGATTTTGGCATCGGTATCCTTTATCCGTTTATCGGAAAGTCCGATCAGGATCGACGTGTAATGCTCAATGCAATTGGTCCTGTCTGGGATGCGAATGAAGTGTGGCTGGTTTTAGCTGGCGGAGCTACTTTTGCCGCTTTTCCCAATTGGTACGCAACATTGTTTTCCGGATTTTACCTCCCACTCTTCCTGATCCTACTGGCATTGATCTTCCGTGGAGTAACCTTTGAATTTCGTAGCAAGGTGGATAACAAGACCTGGCGCAATTTCTGGGATGGCGCATTTTTTGTAGGCTCTCTGTTACCACCATTGCTTTTAGGGGTGGCATTTGCCAATATGCTGCAAGGTGTTCCCATTGATGCCAAAATGAACTATACCGGCGGATTCTTCAACCTGCTGAATCCATTTGCATTACTAGGTGGATTATCGTTTTTGGGTATGTCAATATTGTTGGGTTCACTTTTCTTGAAGTTAAAAGTGAATCAACCCTTGGTGGACCGTGCTGAAAAGGCTGCAAGAGTTTTATGGTATCCAGTATTTGTTTTGGTGGCTGCTTTTGCAGTTTTTGCTTATATTACAAAATCTGGAACTTCCCCGCTCAGCGTTGTTGGCCTGGTTGTGTCTGTCTTAGCATTTGTAGCTTTGGTCCTCAGTATGTTGATGAGTAGATCCGGGCGGATTGGCTGGTCATTCGGATTGGCTTGTGCAGCCATGGCTGGATTGGTGATCACTATTTTTGTCTTACTTTTCCCAGATGTGATGGTCTCCTCCACCGACCCTGTATACTCACTAACGATCTATAATGCCTCATCATCCGCGAAAACACTTGGGATTATGTCCATAGTGGCACTCATTTTCCTGCCTGTGGTTTTGCTTTACCAGGGTTGGAATTATTGGATTTTCCGCAAGCGTTTATCATCCACACCTGAAGACCTTCATTATTGATCTGAGAAGAAATAGTTTGTTTGGTATCCCTCTTATATAAAGGTCCCGCGGAGAAGCGTTGAAGTTTTCGCATATCCGCGGGATTTATTCAAGATCATAATCATTTCACTACTTCATGAATCCTCAAAGCGACTTACGGAAAGAAGCCATCAAGAATTTCGCTCCACTTTTGGTTAATCTCCTAAGTGGGGCGATCACCGCAGTTTTGATCATCATCCAGGCAATGCTGCTTGCAAAGATGATCAAAATGGTATTTCTTGATGCACTTTCTTTGCAAGCACTAACGCCATCCATTATCCAGTTGCTAACGATCATTGCCATCCGCGGATTGTTATCGATTACAAGTGAAGCCAGCGCGAAATCTCTATCAGTGAAAGTCAAGACATCACTGCGAAACGCAGTTTTACAGAAAATTACCAGATTGGGTCCTGTCTATATTGCGGGTGCTAAACGCGGAGATCTTATCAACCTGGCTTACGATGGTATCGAAGCTTTGGATGGTTATTTCAGCCAGTATCTTCCTCAGGTAATTATGGCTGGCTTTGTTCCGATTGCCATTCTGATCGCCGTTTTTCCAAAGGAGCCGCTAAGTGGTGTGTTGTTTTTGCTCACCGCACCGCTAATACCGGTCTTTATGGCATTGATCGGCTTAATGTCAGAACAGCGTACAAAAAAACAGTGGTCATTATTGACCAAATTGGCTAGCCGATTTTACGACACACTGCAAGGTTTGGAAGTGATCAAGCTGGTCAACCAGACTTCACAACGGGAGCAACTCATCGCTGATACCGATACTGCATACCGCAAGGCGACCATGGAAGTGTTGCGTTATACCTTCCTTTCAGCGATGGCCTTGGAGTTGATCGCCACCATATCGACTGCTGTGCTGGCAGTGGAGATTGGCATTCGACTGCTTTATGGCAGGATTGCCTTTGAACCAGCCCTGTTCATCCTGATCCTTGCACCTGAGTTTTATTTGCCCCTCAGACAATTGGGTGTGAAATATCATGCATCCATGACCGGTATCCAGGCTGCGAAACAGATTTTCACTTTTCTTCACGAAAATGAACCGGAAAAAGAATTAAAAATTATCGAGAGCGAGAATCAAGATAAACTCGGATCGATCACAACGTCAGATGTGGACATCTTTCCGATTAGATTTAATGATGTATCAGCCCGATATCCTCAAACAGACCGGGATTCTCTCAGCAAAATCACGTTCGAAGTAAAAGAAGGTGAGCATATCGCGCTGGTCGGAGCAACGGGATCCGGGAAGACCACTTTGACATACCTTCTGATGCAGTTTCTGTCACCTTCAGTCGGGACGATTACTGCATCGGATATTGATATCCAAGATTGGATAGTTGATGATTGGCGGAGACAGGTTGCCTGGGTTCCACAATCCCCGGCAATATTTCTCGGGACGATTGAAGAAAATATCCACCTAGGGGCGGATCAGGAACTTGACCAAAGACTACAGCCAGCGCTTCATTTTGCCGGGTTATCCGGATGGGTTGAAACACTACCCGAAAAAACGAAGACGATTATGGGAGAAAGAGGCAGTAATATCAGTTCCGGGCAGAAACAAAGAATTGCCCTTGCACGGGCATTTTATAAGAATGCTCCCTTATTGATTCTGGATGAGCCAACTTCCGCAGTGGATCCAATTCTTGAAGAGGAATTGACTATATCTACTCAAACATTAATGGATGGCAAAACAGTGTTCACCATCGCCCACCGGCTGCCCACCATCATCCAAAGCGACCGGATCATCCTATTGGAAAAGGGACAGATAGTTGAAACCGGAAGTCACCCCTCCTTGATGTCAAATTGTGGTGCATATGCCAGGTTCGTTCATCAATACAGTAGGGACTATGAATAGATCACCCTGGTTCCTGCTGCGGTTCTTGACCAGCCACCTCTGGACGGCTTTCGTTTCGGTATTACTTTCTGCCGCGGCTGTTTTACTCGGAATAGGATTAATTGGAACTTCTTCCTATCTGATCTCATTTGCTGCATTGCAACCTTCCATATCGGTATTGCAAGTAGCAATCGTAGGGGTACGGTTCTTTGGGATCAGTAAAAGTGTTTTCCGTTATATGGAAAGACTGGTTTCACATGCGGTGAATTTTCGTATGCTTGAGAATATCAGGGTCTGGTTCTACCACAACTTGGTGCCGTTGATCCCCTGGCGTGGAACACAACGATCTACCGGGGATTTATTGAGCAACGCTGTGGATGATGTTGAGACATTGGAATTCTTTTTTATTCGAGTCATCAATCCACCGCTTGCAGCGATCTTTACCGGATTGATTTCCGCAGTGATATTTCGTGGATTTCAAGCGAGGTTGCTCATCACCTTTCTGATTTGTTTCTTCACCAGTTTTGTGATAGCTCTTTTGTTTTCTATATGGATGTCAGGGCTAACCTCGCGTTATTTGCTACAGAAACGGTCAAATATCCAAACAGCTGTCATTGACTATATCGAAGGCTTGCCTGATCTGCTCATAAACCAATCCCAGGGGATGTATGCAAAAAAGGTGGATCAGGTCGCGCAGATTTATGGGAGAGCCGAACTGCTTGCTTCAACCGGATTTGGTGTGATCAATGGTTTGGTTGTGGTGTTAACCAACCTGAGCATGTATTTCATGTTTATCCAGGGTGTGCAAGTGGTTACATCAAATGATCTAAACGGAATCTTTCTTGCTGGTACTGCGTTAATCACCCTTGCCAGTTTTGAAGCGATCCAGCCTATGATGCTGGCTGCCCAGCAATTCACATTAAGTTCGCAAGCAGGTCAACGAATGCTCAATGTGTTAGGTGATCAAATATCATCCGAGGTCCAAAAATCGCAAACTATTCTCCTGAGTGATGCCGTCTCGATAGGACAGGTAAATAACCGAAGGTACGAAAAACCAAACCTTGAGGTAGTTGATATCTCATTCCGTTATGAATCGCAACAGAAGTTTGCTTTGCAGAATATTAGTTTCGATCTGAATTATGGTCAGAAAATTGCGGTTGTGGGTGCCAGTGGCGCTGGTAAGTCCACCCTGGCAAAGATACTGATGGGATTCTGGCGTCCTGAATCCGGAACCATACACATTGATCATAAAAATATGGACGCAATTTCAGATGAGGACTTGCGAAGTATATTTGCATATTCGACGCCGGATGCTTACTTTTTCAATGACACACTGGAAAGTAATCTTCGGTTAGCAAAACCGGATGCAGACGATAAACAGATGCTTGAGGTGATCGAGGCTGCCCAATTATTGCCCTGGTACCTATCGCTTAAAGATGGATTTGGAACGGTTATAGGTGAAAAAGGGTATAAGATCAGTACAGGAGAACGAAGACGTCTCGATATTGCCCGGATGCTTTTGCGAGACGCACCGATCATGATTTTGGATGAGCCATTCTCAGGTTTGGATTCGTTAACCGAACAGTCCCTTTTCGACTCGATTCTTAAAATAAGAAAGGGGAAGAGCCTGATCCTGATTACTCATCGTTTAACCGAGCTATCCAAAATGGATTCGATCCATGTTCTGGATCAGGGAAAGATCGTTGAAAGAAACACACATACAGGATTAATCGCTCACTCAGGGCTATATTCAAAAATGTGGCATCTACAGCAAAAAATTTTACTGGATAATGTCAGTTAATTATCGGCGCCGTTGACGGAGTTGGGACATTGCGCTATATTCTACATACCGATGGCTGAAAGAAATCGAAACTGGTATCAAAAGCTCTGGTCAGGGGTCAAACGCGAAGCTCGCTGGTTAATGCCGGGCATTGGCGTAAAACGCTGGCTGCTCATCATCCTGCTTGGAATTACCATGCTGGCTGTAGGGATGGCGTTTGTATTATTGCATATATACCGGACAGCCCCCGACAATTGGATCCAGCCGATCATTTCATTGGTATCCCTGCAATTCTTGCAACGGGTAATGCGTGCTGTGGTCTTTGGTTTGATTGGGCTCGGATTGACGGGCTATGGTCTTTGGGGATTGAATCGTTCACTTTTACGCCCATTTATCCAACCTGGTAAACCAATCATCGATGCGGTCACCGAATACCGCCGCAAGGAAAAAGGTCCCAGATTGGTTGTTATCGGGGGTGGTCATGGACTTGCCACTCTCCTCCGCGGGCTCAAAAGTTATACGAAGAATCTGACTGCTATTGTGACTGTTGCTGACGATGGAGGCTCTTCAGGGGAACTTCGCAGAAACCTCGGTGTCCTGCCCCCGGGAGATATCCGAAATTGTTTGACTGCGCTCTCTGATGATGAAGAATTGCTAACCCAATTATTTCAATACCGGTTCTCCAATGAAACGGGTCTGGATGGACACTCATTGGGGAATTTATTTATAACTGGTCTGGCTGAGATCACGGGAAGTTTTGAAGAAGCCATCATAGAAAGTGGCAGGGTATTGGCGGTTCAGGGACAGGTTTTACCCTCAACTTTGATGGATGTGAAATTGTCTGCTGCTATTGAATCACTTGAGAAGAAACGAAATTTACATATCCGCGGTGAAAGCACAATTCCCAAGACGAAGGGACAAGTTAAACGGGTATGGTTAGAACCCAATAATCCGCCTGCCTACCCACCCGCGATCCAGGCGATCTTAGCTGCGGATTTAATCCTTGTTGGACCCGGAAGTCTGTATACCAGCATACTTCCGAATCTGTTGATACCGGATCTGGTTCAGGCAATTCGGGCAAGTAAGGCTTTCAAGTTTTATATCTGCAATCTGGCTTCGCAGCCTGGTGAAACCGAAGGGTATAATGGCGGGGATCATGTCGCGACTATTGAAAAACATATAGGCGGAAGACTATTCGATTTGATTATTTGCAATAACAACAAAATTGGGGATCTTCCTGACGGGACCAATTGGATCGAAATTGATGATAATATGGAACGGAATTATCCCTTATATCAGACCGACCTTCTGGATGAGGAACATCCCTGGAGACATCATTCCGAAAAGCTGGCTCAAGTCATAATGGATATATATTTTGACCGGACAGGTCCTTTAACTGATCGCGATTCCTCTTCGCAGGACTTGAAAGGCTGATCTTATTCTAACAGGCGGAAGCACATCCTAATATATTCCAGATCATGTCTAGACGAAAGTTGTCTGGTCATTTGCCCTGCAGGCATGGCTGTGATAAAATTTCTAGAATTTGGTTTGAAATCATTTTATCTCTCATCGGAGGTGTTCTATGGCAGTAAAAGTTGGTATTAACGGGTTCGGACGAATTGGTCGTCAGGTTCTTAAAGCGATGCTGGAAAGAACTGCTGGACAATTGGAAGTAGTCGCGATAAATGACCTCTTCGACTCAAAAACCAATGCACACTTGTTCAAATACGATTCGAACTATGGTATCTTCCCTGGTGAAGTTACAGTAGATGGTAATGACCTCGTCGTAGATGGCAAGAAAATCAAAGTATTTGCAGAAAAAGATCCGGGCGCTTTACCCTGGAAAGATCTTGGTGTGGATATCGTCATTGAATCCACGGGTCTTTTCACTGATGCCGTCGGCGATCCCGCCAAAGGCAAACCAGGGGCTCGTGTTCATATTGAAAAAGGTGGAGCAAAGAAAGTCATCATCTCCGCGCCTGCAAAGAATGAAGATTTCACAGTTGTTCTGGGTGTCAATGACTCAAAATATGACCCCAAGAATCACAACGTCGTTTCCAATGCATCCTGCACCACAAACTGTCTTGCACCTGCAGCAAAGATCGTTAACGACAATTATGGGATCATCCACGCTTTCATGACCACCATCCACAGTTACACCAATGACCAGGTCATCCTGGATCAGGGACATAAGAAAGAAATGCGCCGATCGCGTGCTGCCGGTTTGAATATCATCCCGACCACCACCGGCGCAGCCAAAGCTGTTGCTCTGGTAATCCCTGAACTCAAGGGGAAATTCGATGGATATTCACTCCGCGTACCCACCCCGACTGTCTCGATCGTAGATTTCACCGCCACAGTGGAAAAAGCTACCTCAAAGGAAGAATTGAATGCAGCCTTCGTTGCAGCGTCCAAGGGTGCTTTGAAGGGTATCCTCGGTGTGACCACCGGCGAATATGGCGATCCATTGGTCTCCATGGATTTCAAAGGCGATTCACGTTCATCTATCATCGACCTCCCATCCAACATGGTCATGGGCGGCACTTTGGTAAAAGTGGTTGCCTGGTATGACAACGAGTGGGGTTATTCCTGCCGGACCGTCGACCTGGCCGCCCTCATGGCAAAATCACTGTAATCTGATGTCTGCCGGTATGAACCATACCGACGATTGAAACCATAGGCGTAACGGTCTGATTTGATCGTTACGCCTTTATTCTTCTTATAGCGAGGGAAACATGTTTAATAAGAAATCAGTGACCGATTTGGATGTAAAAGGAAAGAAAGTGTTTGTCCGGGTGGATTTCAATGTGCCTATGAAGGAAGGTAAGATCAAAGACGATACCCGCATCCGGGCAGCAATCCCAACCATTGATTATCTGATGAAGAATGGCGCGTCAGTCATTCTCGCCTCACACCTGGGTCGTCCTAAAGGTGGACCAGATGCTCAGTTCAGTTTGCAGCCAGTTGCAGAGCACCTCAGTAAATTATTGGGTAAACCGGTCGCGTTTGTAGATGATTGCGTCGGTCTAAAAGCTGAAGCAGCAGCCGCTGCCCTGAAAGCCGGTGATGTTCTGGTTCTGGAAAATACCCGTTTCTATGCTGGTGAAGAGAAGAATGATCTGGATCTTGCCAAAGGTATGGCAAAACTGGCTGATCTTTACGTGAATGATGCATTTGGTACAGCTCATCGAGCTCATTCTTCCACAGAAGGTATTGCTCGATACTTGCCCGCTGCAGCCGGCTTCTTACTCGAAAAAGAGATTAAGTATCTGGGAAGTGCGATCGATGATCCTAAACGGCCTTTTGTCGCCATTCTGGGTGGCGCAAAGATCAGTGACAAGATCGGAGTCATCAAGAATTTGCTGCTCAAAGCTGATGTCATTCTGATAGGCGGAGGTATGGCAAACACATTCTTTGCCGCCAAAGGATTGGATATGGCCGACTCACTGGTTGAAGCCGAAGCTGAGGAGACTGCAAAGGAACTCATCAAGACAGGTGCCGATAAACTGCGATTACCCGTGGACATGGTTCTGGGTGATAAATTCGATGCTGAAGCTACAGTGAAGACAGTTCCGGTCGGGAATGTCCCTGCGGGTTGGCGTGTCCTGGACATTGGACCAAAATCGGTGGAAGAATTCGCCAAAGTCATCAAGACGGCAGGTACTGTGGTTTGGAATGGTCCTATGGGTGTTTTTGAGTTCCCTGAATTTGCAAAAGGCACTTTTGGTGTGGCTAAAGCAGTCGCGAATTCGAATTCCGTGAGTGTCATTGGTGGCGGGGAATCTGTTGCAGCCATTCAGCAATCCGGTTTAGCGGATAAGATCACCCATATTTCCACAGGTGGTGGGGCATCACTGGAAATGTTGGAAGGGCTCGTTCTCCCTGGTGTTGCCGCACTCGCAGATAAGTAGATTACGTCATTTTATCTTCAGGCCGCGGAATTATTCCGCAGCCTGAATTTATTTAAGTGCATCAATATATTAATTGCACAATTATTTGTTGTGGATCCACAGGTGAGTAAAATAGATAATAACATTGTAGATATTCGGAGAAATCTCCGTAAGTACATCAATGCAGCCAAAGGAGGAAATATATGAAACTTACACCTCGAAGATGGATTCTCTCAGTCATCCTCATTCTTGTTATCGGATTTGGATTGATTCAGTTAATTCCCTATGGAAGAGATCATACCAGCCCGCCAGCGCGAGGAGATATTAAGTGGGATAGTCCGAGGACGGAGGAATTGGTTCGTGGCGCTTGTTTTGATTGCCATAGTAATCAAACTGTCTGGCCGTGGTACGGATACGTCGCTCCTGCTTCCTGGCTTCTTAGATATGATATCCAAAAAGCCACTTATGCGTTTAATTTTGACGAATTGACGCCTGAGCAGGGAAAAGGGATGGTGGATTTGATGGTTCAAAAAGTGAAGAATAACGAAATGCCACCTGCCAGATACCAGATGATGCACGCGACAGCGAGATTCTCAACCCAGGAGAGACAGGAATTAATTGACGGACTTTTGACAACATTTAAATAATTCTGTCTAATTCAAATTACGACTTATAATGTTGGAGATTCGTATACTTAGGTGTAATCTGCTTAAGGGTAATTATCGATGCGCCGTCAACCTGGATTCTTGTTTAGTTCCGTGATGATAATATCCAAAGGCTAATCGGGTAGATCGCGAATGAAAGTATCACCTCGAAAATGGAATGGTGCTAAATTCTTGATTATGTTGGTCAGTTTGTGTTTATTCAATTAGTCGATCTGGCTATGATCATATGAAGTCTTAAGGCAAAAACACAAACAGAATTGGATAATCCCCAGGTAGAAACCCATAGTTCGCGGAGCCTGCTTTGATTGTCATTCCAACCTTTCCTTTGGAACAATATTGCTCGAATGTACGTCATAACAAGGACGCCGTAATATTCGTTATGAGGAGCGTCATGAGAAAGGATCTATGATTATGAAATTCAAAATTGGTTTAGTTTCATCCATTATGTTGGTGGTTTTATTGACTGGCTGCAATATGTCGCTGGCGAACGGGGGGCAACCGGCTGGAGCATATTACACACAGGCTGCCCAAACAATCGTTGCCCAGCTCACTTATTCGGTATTGGAGACGATGATCGCAGAACAGACCCAGTTTGCTTCAGGGACTGCGACCCCAAACCCTGCCAATGCCACAGCTACTCCGATCGTAATTCCAACCCAAGTACCACCAACGGCTGAGCCAACTGATGTGCCCCCAACTCCCAAACCACCTACGGCTACCCCTTATCCTCTTCCATGCGATGCATTACAGTTTATTGAGGATGTCACTATCGACGATGGTGCATCAATAACTGCAAACAAATCATTCACAAAGACATGGCGTCTGAAGAATGTTGGCACTTGCTCATGGAATACTGATTACGATCTGGTGTTTGTCAGCGGAGATCGAATGGATGGAATAAAAAGTTCTTCCATCGATGAAAATGTCTCACCGGGTGAAACAATCGACGTATCAGTGAACCTGACCGCCCCCGACTCGAAAGGTGATTACACCGGGTATTGGATGATGCGTAGTGACGATGGTAGTCTCTTCGGGTTCGGTTATCCTGGGTATGATAAATCCTTCTGGGTTCATATCGTTGTAAAGAAAGCTGCTCCATCATTCTACAATACTCCATTCAGCTTCGCTGATCACTTCTGCTCTGCTGACTGGTACAACAAGGATAACAGTTTACCCTGCCCTGGCAGCTCATCTTCGGAAGAAGGTTACGTGATCTTCTCGGATAGTTTGTTCATTGAAAAAGGTGGCCAGGAAAATGAACCAGGCATCTGGGTACATCCTGAATTCGCCAAAGGTGGAAAGATCGTAGGTGCGTTTACCCCCGTTCTTGTAGAAGCTGGTGACCATTTCTCAGCAACCATTGGCTGTATCAAAGGCGCAACGAATTGTGATGTGGACTTCACCCTGTACGCCAAGGAATCTGGTGGAAGTTTGACCACACTGGGTACCTGGAATGAAGAATATGATCATGTGGTCCATAAGATCGACGTAGATCTGGCAGCGTATGAGGGCGAAAAGGTGGTGTTCTACCTGAGTGTCAATACCAACGGAAACAGCTACGCGGACGACGATGCGTTCTGGCTAAATCCGATCATCAAGTAATACTATAGACAAAATAACAACAACACACCCTCTTAATGAAGAGGGTGTGTTGTTTTGTAAAATCATTGTAATATCTCATGCCGGTAGACCATTCTTGTTGTGAGTTTTTTCTCATACTGCTATAATCCATCCAGCGAGGGAGCGAAGAATGCCATTTGAAATTGGTGAGAACATCGGACCATACAAACTCGTTGAACAGCTTGGCCAGGGTGGTATGGCGACTGTTTACAAGGCGTATCATGCTTCCCTTGATCGTTATGTGGCCATCAAAGTACTCCACCCCGCATTTACTGAAGATGAAAATTTTCTTGCCAGGTTTACACGGGAAGCCCGTGTTGTCGCTAGATTGGAACATCCGAACATAGTGCCGGTCTATGATTTCTCCGAGCATGACAAACGCCCTTACCTGGTGATGAAATTTGTGGATGGTGAGACCCTTAAAGCTAGGTTACAAAGGGGAAACCTACCGCGGAATGAGATAATACGTGTACTCGAATCCATTGGAGGAGCACTTTCATATGCTCACCGCCAACAGGTGCTCCATCGGGATATCAAACCATCCAATGTGATGATCTCCGCTGATAATCAGTATTACCTGACCGATTTTGGGTTGGCCAGAATTGCACAATCCGGTGAGTTGACCCTCACCTCGGATATGATGATCGGCACTCCGCAATACATTTCTCCTGAGCAGGCACTATCGAAACAAGACCTGGATGAACGAACCGACATATATTCTTTCGGTGTGATGGCCTACGAGCTACTAACTGGCCGGGTGCCGTTTAATGCTGACACGCCATTTGCAGTGATCCATGACCATATCTATTCACCACTGCCGCTGCCTCGTACGATCAATCCAGATATTAATGAATCTGAAGAGAAAACCCTGTTGAAGGCTTTGGCTAAAGATCCACATGACAGGTATCGGGAGATTGATACGTTTATCAATGCATTGGCAAGTGCCATCCGCTTGCACCCGATTACCATTGCTCAACATGCAACTGACTCCACGGCGAAATCCCCGATTATTGCTGATCATTCCAATCAGCTCGCCAAACCTTCCCCTTCTGAACCAAAAAAGAAATCCAAACGTAGCTTCTGGATTGGTTTGTCAATAATTGCCCTGGCTTTGATCTGTGTGATCGTTGGGATCAGTTTGTTGAATAAACCCAATATCAATTGGGTTAATCAAACAAAAGCTACATTGACAGGAACCTCCGCAGGTCAGGTGGTCGATCTATCCAATGCTGAACGAACTTTAACGGCTGCTGCCAATTCAAAACCAGAAAAGACCAGGCTGCCTTTCAAAATGACAGATGTCCAGCAACAAGCTTGGAACCGGCTGGTGAGGGCGAAAACCCAACTGGAAGCGAATAATCTGATTGTCGCCATGGGCGCTCTCGATAATGTGATGAAGTTAGCCAAGGATGACACCGAGTTTTATCTTAAGGCTGGAGACGCTATGGCAGAAGACGATAGTTGGCTTCTGGCTAGCTACTTGTATATCAACCTGTACCGCATCCAGACTGATGCCATCCCAGTGGAGCAATATTATAAAATTGCTGAATCGATCTTCAAATCAGCGAAGGATCCACACGCGAAAACTGTCTACAATTCTGTTCAGGAAGATCAACCACTTTACCGGATCGCATATGCTAGATACCAACTTTTCCAGGGTGATCCGGAAAAAACACGCGAACAGCTATCTTCCATGCTGGCAGATCCAAAGCTTGTAGCGGAGAATCCGCAGATCAAGCTGGTGGAAGCAGAATTGGCTCTTTATGACGACAATACGGTAGGAGCAACAGGTATCCTGAAGGAGCTATTGAAAACAAACGGTCTAATGCCCTGGGTGGTTGACGAAGCAGTAACACTCATCCAGGATAATAATCTTTAAGTTGGAGAATGTTATGAGAACCCCATTTGTAGCTGGAAACTGGAAAATGAATAAAACCGCGGATGAGGCCAGGCAGTTGGTTGCCCTTTTGGTCGCTGATCTGGAAGCGGTTCAAGGTGTGGAAAAGGTTTTATGTACCCCTTTTACAGCATTATTGCCTGTCGCAGCCATGCTCAAGGGCACTTCCATTGGTCTGGGTGCCCAAAATCTGTTTTGGGAAGCATCCGGCGCATACACAGGCGAAGTCTCCCCGGCAATGGTTGCTGAGTTCTGCGGATATGTCATTATCGGGCATTCTGAACGGCGAGCTTACTTTGGCGAGACAGATGAAACCGTTAATAAGAAGATGTTCGCTGCACTCAATGCCGGGTTAATTCCCATTGTGTGCGTTGGTGAAACCCTCAGTGAGAACGAAGCCGGGATGACTTCTGAAGTCATCAACCGTCAGGTACTCAATGGATTGAAAGGTTTATCTGCTGAACAGGCAGAAAAAGTGGTTATTGCTTATGAACCAGTCTGGGCTATTGGGACTGGTAAGGCTGCCAGTTCCCAGATTGCCAATGACGTGACCGGTACAGGTGGTCCGCCCTGCTTTGGCGCAGGTTGTTGGTGAAAAACTAGCCAAACAAATGCGGGTTCTGTATGGCGGATCAGTTACTGCAGCTAATGCAGAAGAATATTTCGGAATGCCAGAAGTTGATGGTGCATTGGTGGGTGGTGCTTCACTTAAACCGGCTGATTTTACGGCAATCGTCAGGGCTGCTGCGAAATAGAAGTATATTCTCATAAAAAAGCGGGATGGTATATCACCATCCCGCTTAGTGTTTAATCACTAATCAATTATCCGGTACCAAACTGGCGGTCTCCGGCATCACCCAACCCGGGTACGATATATCCGATCTCATTTAAGCAATCATCGATCGCACCAATGTGGATGGGAACGTCGGGATGGGCTTTCTGCATAACATCGATCCCTTCCGGCGCTGCGATTATCCCTACAAATTTGATCTTTTTCACTCCCCACTTTTTCAAGATATCTACTGTGGCAACAGCGGATCCACCGGTTGCCAGCATCGGGTCAAGGATCAAACAAATCGAAACGGTTGGTTCAAGCGGGAGTTTGTTGTAATACTGCACCGGTCGTAATGTTTTTTCATCTCGGTAAAGACCAATATGCCAGACTTCGGCTGATGGGATCAATTCCCAAACCCCTTCAATCATTCCCAGACCGGAGCGGAGGATTGGCACAAGGCCTATTCGTTCGGTTACCTCTGATCCTTTGGCAATCCCCATGGGAGTTTCCACTGATCTTGGTCTCAATACGAGATTTGATGTTGCTTCATATGTCAGCAGCGTGGCAAGTTCTTTGATCAATTCTCTAAATTTTTGTGGTTCTGTGGATTTATCCCTCAGGATGGTCAGCTTATGTGCCACCATGGGGTGACTGGATGGGTATACATTTGACATGTGCCACTCCTTTATTTTGCTTTCCTTATTATAGCTGGAATCTGGGAGGCAAGCTTGCGTGATTTTTACCCGACAGAACTTTCAACTGGTTACGGGTATAATTCTACTCATGGATGAAGTTGATAATCGAATCATTTCCCCCCTGAATAAGAAGGATGATATTCCTGATGTCTCTATTCGCCCACGAATGCTGGCAGATGTGATCGGACAGGATCAGGTTCGCGAGAACCTGTCCATATTGCTGAATGCTGCCAAAAAACGGGGCGAGGCAATGGATCATGTCCTTTTTTATGGACCTCCCGGATTGGGCAAGACCACATTAGCCCATGTTCTGGCGAATGAAATGGGAGTCAATATCAAAGTTACTTCCGGTCCGGCCATCGAACGCGCCGGGGATTTGGCTGCCATCCTGTCGAATATTAAAGCCGGGGATATTCTATTCATTGATGAGATCCACCGTCTGAGCAGGGCAGTCGAAGAGATCCTCTATCCAGCTATGGAAGATTTCGTGCTGGATATCATCATAGGCAAGGGTCCTTCTGCACGATCAGTTCGCCTGCAATTACCACGTTTTACCGTCATTGGGGCAACCACCCGGTTGGCCCTTGTCACTTCCCCGTTACGTGCCAGGTTTGGTGCGGTCTATCGTTTGGATTATTACGATCTCTCGGCTGTGAAAAAGATCGTTGCCAGAGGATCAAAAGTTCTGGGGGTAACCGCCGAGGAGGTTGGAATAACAGAAATTGCCCGTAGGTCTCGTGGTACACCTCGGGTGGCGCTCCGTTTACTCAGGCGAGTCCGCGACTTTACTCAGGTAAAAAGCGACGGGATCATAACAGAAAAGGTTACCGTTGAAGCATTGAACCTGCTAAATGTTGATCCCTTGGGATTGGATGATATTGATCGTAAAGTCTTGCTGACCATAATCGATAAATATGCAGGCGGACCGGTGGGCTTGAATACAATAGCCGCCTCTATCAGCGAAGAATCAGATACGATCATGGATGTTGTTGAGCCTTATTTGATGCAGCTTGGTTTCCTTGACCGGACCCCACAGGGTCGAGTTGCAACTGAACGTGCTTATCAACACTTGCGTATCCCGTTTACCCGTACTGAGCAGCCTCCACAGCCATCTCTGTTTGATTGACAACTACCTTGCTGACCAAAGATTTCGATTACCCTCTACCTTCCGAGCTGATCGCTCAGGTCCCCCTTGAACCCAGACATTCATCCCGATTGTTGGTCCTCAATCGTTCCACCGGAATTATCGAACACCGTGCATTCTGGGATATCGACGAATACTTGAATCCCGGTGACTTATTGGTGATGAACGAAACCAGAGTCCTGCGGGCGCGTTTGTACGGTGTAAAACTCCCTGGTGGGGGAAAGATCGAGCTGCTGCTGTTGAAGAAGCGGGATAACGAAGAATGGGAAGTGTTGGTGGGCGGTAGCGGAATGCAGGTTGGCCGCATATTCAAGGTGAATGACGGCCCATCTGGGATGGTCACCGAAGCATTGAATGGCTCCGAACGTCTCATCCGCTTTGATGAATCTATCGAACCATATTTGGAAACCATCGGAAGAGTCCCGCTGCCGCCGTATATCCACACCCAACTGGATGATCCGGAACGTTATCAAACAGTGTATGCCCATAAACCCGGTAGTGCTGCCGCACCAACCGCTGGGCTGCACTTCACCCCGCAATTGCTGCAAAAGATTTCCACGAAGGGGATCGATACAGCTTTCGTCAATCTGCGAGTGGGGTTGGATACTTTTGCTCCAGTCACCGAAGAGCGCGCGGATGAGCATGTCATTCACAAAGAGTGGTGCAGTCTGCCGCTGGAGACTGTCGACCTGATCAAAAAAGTCAAAGCCCGTGGAAACCGTGTAATCGCTGTAGGAACCACCTCTGTTCGCACCCTGGAAACTGCTGCCAGACATATTATATCTATTGACCAATTGCAGCCTTATGAAGGGGATACAGCACTTTATATTTTGCCCGGGTATGAATTTAAGCTGGTCGATTGCATGATCACCAACTTCCATCTGCCAAAATCAACCCTGCTCATGCTGGTGAGCGCTTTTGCCGGGCAGGAGACCATTTTGCACGCTTATCAGGAAGCAATCCGCTTGAAGTACCGATTTTTCTCATTTGGCGATGCCATGCTGATTGTGTAGAATTTAAAATATTAGTTCGCTAATTATTAAATTTAGAGGATAATTACGAATAATAATTTCCATCATGAGGGTGCAAATAGGTGGATCCGAGTTTTTTGATAGCGATGGCTCACTACCATCAACAAAACCAAATTGCACAGGCACAAGCTGCTCGAGCTCAACTGATTGCTGACGAAGAACAGCAGAAATCTGATTTATTAAAATATCGCAGAGAGATAATTGCTTCATGCAAAAATCGTACGAATACACTGAATGAAAATGTCTCAAAAAACCCACTTCAGACTTATCTGAAAGCCCATTATTTACAGAATTTACTTGGCTTTGATGGAGTAGTCCCTGATTCGTTTGAAGATCAAATAGATAAAGAGGATACTATTCTCCTCCATAAAAAAATAGCAAATCTTATTGAGAAATGTAGACGTGACCTAACTGAAAACGATTTGAATCAGGCGAAAAAATGTATGTATGCATTTTATCTGCGTGATTTAATCCGTAATATCGTGGATGTAATAGATTTCTACGAGAAATATCTTAAAGCCCGATTGTCATTGGAAAAAGCAAAGAAAACTACTCGAAAAATCCAATCTCAGCAAATTGTTTTCATAATTGGCATTCTGATTATTGTGGTTTTATCATTCAGCATATTTTCAAAGATAGTTGGATTCAATATCGCTACAACCTATGCACTAATTTGGTTTATTGTCGCTTTTATTGGTTGTGCTGTTACATTTGTTCTACTTGAAGAACAAAAACCTCGTGATATTCCTATAAAAGAAGATGAAGTGAAGCGCTAATTCTTTCTGGGAGCAATTGATCAACAAAGCTTTTGGAATGTAGTAAATGATAAGTTCAATGGTATTCCGTCAAAAGAAACTCTATATAAAATCTGGGACGAGCAGCAGGTAATAATTAAAAATGTTTTTACTGAGTATGAAGAAACCCTCATCATTAAAGAAGAAAATTTGTAGAAGTACAATATTTACTTTCGGATTAGAAATATTCCAAACCAACTTGAAGCAGACAATTATTACACGAAGAAATAGTAATCTTTAATTGAAAATTACATAAAGAACAAAAAATATCGATAACTTAAGAGAATCACTTATGATCCAAAAAAACATTTTTGAAGAAGATTTCTGGTCCATCCACGATCAAGATGTAATTTCCTGCTGGAAATGTCCAAGGTTGGTCGAGTGGAGGGAAAAGACAGCCCGCGAAAAACGCCGGGCTTACCTGAATGAAGAATACTGGGGAAAACCCGTCCCCGGATTTGGCGATACCCGGGCACAGATCCTGGTGGTAGGTCTCGCTCCCGGAGCTCATGGTTCCAACCGCACTGGACGGATGTTCACCGGTGATGCCTCAGGGGATTTTTTATACTTCCATTTACATGCAACCGGTTTTGCATCAGCTCCAAAGGCAACTGATCTGCAGGATGGTCTCTCGTTGACAAATATGTATATCAGCGCGGTCTGTCGTTGCGCGCCACCTGATAACCGTCCTTCACCCCAGGAGATCGAAAATTGTTTCCCCTTTCTGGCTGCGGAATATAACCATTTGCCGCTCAAGGGGATTGTTGCACTCGGGTCGATCGCATATGAAAGGAGTATTCGGTTTATCCATCCCAACCACTCATTGAGTGAGTTCCCAAAATTTGCTCATGGGGCATTCATCGACCGGAAGCGATGAGGCTCCATGGATTCTGGCATCTTACCATCCCAGCCGGCAAAATACTCAAACCGGCAGGTTAACCAATGAAATGTTCCGTAAGATCTGGGATACAAGCCAGAGAATTGCTTTAATGTATACAAACAATATACATACTCGACATTATCCGCTGATATGGTTATACAATTCTGCAGAGGTCAGATATGGTCAAGAAAATATTGTTTGGTTTACTCGGAATCCTAATCATCTTCATGATGGGATTTGTAATTTGGGGATCCACACCTTTAGGTCCCATGCCTGAGGCGGTTTCTGCCCTGAATACTGATTCCACTGTCCAAATCACTCATTCTGCTTGGTATGAGTTTTTACCGGTCAACATCAAATCTGCTGATACAGGCGTGATCATTTATCCCGGCGGTCACGTGGATGTACGTTCGTATGCTCCGTTGGCACGCGGAATAGCTGAACTGGGTTATCCTGTGTATCTGATCCCCATGCCGCTAAGTCTGGCAGTATTTGATGTCAACGCCGCCCAAAAGGTGATTGCTGCCCATCCTGAAATAACAAATTGGGTGATCGGCGGGCATTCGTTGGGAGGGGTAATGGCAGCATCCTTTGCAAAAAAGCATCTGCATGTGTTCAAGGGATTGTTCTTCCTGGCATCCTATCCAATGGAAAGTGATGATTTTAGCCAGTCATCCATCAAGGTCGTAAGTATATATGGCACTCAGGATGGGCAAGCCGACCAGATGCAAAATGAACTCCATACCCGTTTACTTCCCCAGGACACGATCTGGGTAAAAATCGAAGGCGGAAATCATGCCCAGATGGGTTGGTATGGACTGCAGCCGGGTGATGGCAAGTCAACGATCTCACGAGAAGCACAGCAGCAGATAGTTTTGGATAGTCTGGCTGGCTTACTGAAGTCTCTTCCAAATTAACCTGCTATGATAAAAGAAGAAAATTATAAATGGAAAAATTAACCGAAAAAACCAGATCGACCAAAAAAGACCAGATTAAAGTTCTGGAAGATGCCCGGGATTTCACACTTCGGGATACATCCGGATCAGAGGTAATGCTGTCTGATTATTTTGGGAAAAAGATCGTTGTTTTGGTCTTTAATCGCGGATTTGCCTGACCGTACTGCCGTGCACATCTGGCGCAGTTGTGCCAGGATTATTCCAGGTTTGTTGAAGCAGGTGCTGAAATTATAGCCATCGGTCCGGATGGTCCAAATGCATTCAAACGGTACTGGGAAAATGAGCACATGCCGTTTCCCGGATTATCCGATATCGGTAATAAGATCGCTAAATTGTATTATCAGGAAATGAATTTATTGAAGTTTGGTTGGGTGCCTGCCATGTTTGTCGTGGACCTTGCCGGGAAGATCAGGTTCACCCATTACGGAGATAACATGCAGGATATTCCCAAGAATCAAGATATCCTTGACATCCTGTCTGAGATTCTCAAAGAAAAGATCTAATAAAAGAGCCTTTCGATAATTTCGAAAGGCTCTTCATCATCTTGATGAAAAACTATTTGTGGTGTGCCAGGGCATCCCAACCGGCATACTTTGCGGTATCGCCAAGCTGTTCTTCGATGCGCATCAATTGATTGTATTTTGCAACACGGTCTGAACGGGCGGGAGCGCCAGTCTTGATCTGTCCCATATTCAGCGCGACTGCCAGGTCTGCAATGGTGGAGTCTTCGGTTTCACCTGAGCGGTGAGAAGTGACTGCACGCCAGCCGTTGCGGTGACAGGTTTCAACGGCTTCGATGGTCTCAGTCAACGTACCGATCTGGTTTAGTTTTACCAGTAATGCATTGCAGGCTTTTTCAGAGATGGCACGACGGACACGGGATGTGTTGGTTACCAGCAGATCGTCACCTACGATTTGGAGGCGGTCGCCAACGTTGGCAGTGAAATTCTTCCAGCCTTCCCAATCATCCTGAGCGAAGCCATCTTCGATGGATACGATCGGATATTGGTCGATCCAGTTGGTCCAGAATTTCACCATATCATCGCTAGAAAGCATCTTACCTTCTTTGCGCAGGTTATACTTTTTAGTTTCATCATCGTATAGTTCGGATGCGGCAGGATCAAGTGCAATGCAGACCTGTTCGCCTGGTTTGTAACCGGCTTTGGTGATGGCTTCGAGAATGACTTCGATGGCTTCCACATTGGCTTTGAGCGCTGGAGCGTAACCACCTTCGTCGCCAACCAGGGTGGTATATCCGCGGGCTTTTAGTACACCTTTCAAAGTCTGATAGATCTCGGAACTCCATCGTACTGCTTCAGCGAAGGAAGGCGCTGCCAAAGGCATGACCATGAATTCCTGTGCATCTGTGGATTGCCAGGAAGTATGGGCGCCGCCATTAAGGATGTTCATCATCGGTACCGGCAGGGTGTGGGCATAAACTCCGCCCAGATAGCGGTAGAGTGGTAAACCTACAGATTCTGCTGCTGCCTTGGCTACTGCCAGGGAGGTTCCCAGCATGGCATTTGCGCCTAGTTTGGATTTATTAGGGGTGCCGTCCATCTCAAGGAGAGTCTCATCAATGGCTTTTTGTTCTGTGGCATCCCATCCGAACAGTTCTTCTGCGATGACTGTATTAACATTCTCAACTGCTTTGAGAACACCTTTTCCACCGTAGCGGCTTTTATCGCCATCCCGAAGTTCAAGAGCTTCGTGAATACCCGTGGATGCACCAGAGGGAACCATGGCTCTACCAAAACTGCCATCTTCCAGGTACACTTCCACTTCTACTGTTGGATTCCCGCGGGAATCAAGAACTTCGCGACCTACAATATCTTCAATTGTGCTCATATTTCACCTTTTATGAAATTAAAATGATTTCGTTTAGACAAGTTCAATTCAGATGAGTATAACCTATTTTTCTATTTGGACTGGTGAAAAATACTCAGGCAACGAATATTTCTAGTGTTCATCCTGCACATTGATTCCCTGCTTCATACAGGCTGCTTTGACAAATTGCACAAATAGGGGATGGGGTAGATTCGGCCGTGACAAGAACTCCGGGTGGAATTGTGTTCCCACCATGAACGGATGATCCTTGACTTCAGCGATCTCCACAAGGTTGCCATCAGGAGATAATCCTGAGTACACTAATCCTTTTTCCGCTAAAGTTGTTCGGTAATTATTATTGAATTCAAAGCGGTGGCGGTGACGTTCTTCGATGGATTTTACGCCATAGGCTTTGGCAGCAAGTGTCCCCGGTTGCAATTTACAGGGATACAAACCCAACCGCATGGTGCCGCCCATGTCAGTGATTCCCCGTTGCTCGAGCATCAGGTCGATCACTGGTGAAGAGGTGCCGTGGTCAAATTCAGATGAGTTGGCACTTTCATCGCCAAGCACTGTTCGTGCAAATTCTACGACCATGAGTTGCATTCCCAAACATAAACCTAGATATGGGATCTTGTTTTCACGGGCATACCGTATCGCCTGGATTTTCCCTTCGATACCACGGCTGCCAAATCCACCAGGGACAATGATGGCGCTGGCGTCTTTCACAGCATCCCAGCCCTTGCCTTTTTCCAGGTCAGCCGAATGGATCCAGCTCACATCCACTTCCACACCAAGTTGCATTCCAGCATGTTTGAGTGCTTCATAAACACTCATATAAGCATCGTGTAGTTCAACATACTTCCCGACCAGGGCAATTTTCACAGACTGTTTCTGGGTCCGGACGTTTTCAACAAGTTTTTTCCAGATCGTCCAATCCGGTTTTTTGGTAGGGATTAATCCAAACCGTTCCAATATCTGCTCGCCGACATGATGACTTTCCAAAAGCATGGGTACTTCATACAGGACAGTGGAAGTAACCAATGGGATAACTGCTTGTTTTTTTACATCGCAGAACAGGGCGATCTTATCCAACAAGCTGTCTTCGATTGGATAATCCGAGCGGGCTACGATCATATCCGGTGAGATACCGATCGAACGCAGCTCACGAACTGAATGTTGGGTTGGTTTGGTTTTCAATTCACCATTTGCAGCAATATACGGCAGCCAGGTGACGTGTACATACATCGTGTTTTCTCTGCCCAGGTCGCTGCGAAGCTGCCGGATCGCTTCAAGGAATGGTTGGCTTTCTATATCACCAACTGTCCCGCCTACTTCGACCAGGATGATCTCTGCCCCGGTACTCTTTTCTACAGCAGAGATTCTTCGCTTGATCTCATTGGTAATATGAGGGATGACCTGGATGGTTCCGCCCAGGAAATCTCCCCGCCGTTCTTTGGAGATCACTTCGGCATATACCTGCCCGGTGGTCACGTTGCAGGCACGGTTTAGGCGGATATCGATAAACCGCTCATAATGTCCCAGATCCAGGTCGGTTTCGGCGCCGTCATCGAGAACATATACTTCCCCGTGCTGGTATGGGCTCATCGTTCCGGGGTCCACATTAATATAAGGGTCCAATTTCTGGACAGCCACTTTGAATCCACGTTCCTTCAACAATCGACCGGTGGCTGCAGCGGTCACTCCTTTCCCCACAGAGCTTACGACTCCACCGGTAAAGAAAACGTATCTCGTCGCTGTCATTCCAACCTCCATTGCTTTTCTAAATTAAGCGAAACGGGGAGGGCTTCTATCGGAGCCTCCCCGCCTTGTATGTCTATCAGATGAGTTTGTAATCCTCGTATAAGTTTGACCATTATCGATCCATTAAGTTTATCGTCTACGTTAAGTGTATCATATCCAGCATTTACCATGATCAGAACAGTCTAAATAAAAGAAAAAGCGCCCGATTTTTGTCGGGCGCTTAAGGGAGCAATTAGTTCTTTGGTTTTTGTTCGAGTGTGCGGGAGAAAATATCTTCAGCATCGTGAGAAACTTTCTTTTTCTCTTTACCCTTTGAAGGAGAAGAATCTTTCTTGTCTTTTGCTTTTTCCATGGCTGCACGCAGGAGGATTTCCATGGCGGTGGGTTCAGGTTCCCCGGATTCGTCGTGTAGGTCGAGGTATGAGCCTTCTGATTTTTCTTCACCACGGCGTTTGCCCTTGGGAGCAGGTTTGCGGCGGCGGTTGTCGTCGTTTTTACCGCGTTCAGGACGATCACGATCTATCAACTGAACTGGAGCTTCTTCGACAACCGGTGGTTCGATCAATGCTTTTAAGCTCAGCTTGATCTGTTTCTTCTTACGATTGACATCAAGTATCTGAGCTTCTACTTCATCGCCTTCTTTGACCACGTCACCGGGAGTCTTCACGTAGCCGTGAGCCATCTCGCTGATATGGACCAAACCGGGACGTTCGGCACCGATCTCGATAAAAGCGCCAAATTTTTCAAGTTTGACCACTTTTCCTTTAACCACCATTTCGGGTTTAAGGTCCTTCCAATCCATCTCAAGCGGCTTGATCATGGTTAACTCAACGCGGCCTTCACGGATTCTTTTTACCCAAACTTCTACTTCTTGCCCTATTGGTAAGATCTCTTCAAGACGTTTGATTGCCGCAGAATCTTGAGTGGGAACCTGAGAGACGTGCAAGTAAGCAGGTGTCCCGGTACCAATATCAACCAAGGCACCAGCTAACGATGTTTTCAACACCTTGCCAGTGTAATGGGTTTTTACTTTTACTTCGTTTGATTCACTAACGCTCTGTTCCATAGCGTTTCACTCCCAGGTACAATTTTGACGCGAGGAAGGATTATAACTGAACGATGGGTACCTGTCAAATGATAATAGGGAAATGGAATGTTTTCATTACGTGATGTTCATAGCGAATTAATTATTTTATACAAATTGGTGCTTGTATTCAAATTGCAGAGAGTTTTTTAAGAAATGATATTAAGTAATCTCTACTGGAGGTACAGTCCTATCTTCGCGTGGAAGTGTCCGGAAGGCGACCAGTCCAACCAACAATGGAAGCCAGAAAGTAATACCCCGAAAAGCAAGGACGATCACTGCAGATGCTTCCAGAGGCACCCTCAGAGAAGTTAAGGTTAATGTCAGGACTCCTTCGACCACTCCAATTCCGCTCGGAGTAGGTGAAACGATCAAGAAAAGGTATCCAATGCTGAATCCCGCAATGATTGTACCTGCCGAAAAAGGTACTTTGAATGAAAGGAAACAGAGCATAAAGATGGTCAGAAGCAAAACTTTATTGATCAGGGCAAAGAATAATGGTTTGATCCAGCTTCTTGGCCTTTTGCGCATTTCTGAAAGACCTTCAGCAGCTTCATTCGCAAAAGTATGTGCACGGTCCAATGAGAGATATTCACGATGGATAAAGGGTCTGGCTACCTTGTTTACAATTCTTGCCAGGGAAGCCAGTGCTTTCCCAAGTGATTCGCCTGAACGTGCACCGAGATAAAGAAGAAAAGTGAGGAAAAGTGCGATGACCACCAGTATGATCGATGCAGATAGTTCGGGCCAATCCAGCCGGTTTCGTCGAGCTAATACCGCTAACCCAAGCGTGAGCACAACCAAAAAGCCCGCGTAATCGAAAAGAACAAATAAGGCTGTTGCTACAGTAACTCGTGCAACGGAATGATTTCGTTGACGAGCGTCACTGACAAATACAGCCATCCCGCTCATCCCGGCAACTGGTGCGACAACATTGACAAAGTATGCTGCCAGCGTGAGATGCACCAATCGGGAGATCTTTTCATCTACACCAAGAGACTGATAAATAGCTCTGTATGATCCTGCACAAACAAAATACCATAAAGCCAGGACAACAATTCCTGCATAGATAAAACCAACCTGACCTTGTTGGAATGTTGTTACCACCGATTGGACTTCCGTAAATCGGCTGAATAGGAAAAAAACCCCTAAAAGTAGTGCAATTGCGAAGATGAATTTACGCATTACCCTTGATTATAACGGATTACACAAGCCAGTTTTCGACTTGTCCGATTCGTATTCGATGAACTCATACTTGACTTTTTCTTATTAATCCAGTATTCTAATACTAGAATACTGGATACGAAAATCATGACAAATACTGAGCTGGCCATCCTAAGTTTGCTTATTGAAACACCCAGACATGGATATGAACTTGAACAGGTGATCGATCACCGGGGAATGCGGGAATGGACCGAGATTGGATTTTCTTCAATCTATTATATTTTGAAAAAACTTGAAAACCAGGGTTTAGTTTTCTCCCAAAGTTCAATGAATAACGTCAGCGGACCAACCCGAAAGATTTTCACCGTGACCGAAAAAGGCAAAAAGGTCTGGCGAACAGCCGCACTTGGAGCTTTAGATACTCCAGGGAGAGCATATCGCAGTCTGGATATCGGATTGGCAAATATTCCTGCATTGCCGCGAATCAAGGTGATCAAGGCACTTACGAAATACAGGCAATCCCTTGAAGACAGACAAGCAAGTGTCATAAAGACATCACAGTATGAATTCAACCAAGTGAGCCATGTTCAGATCATGTTCGACCTGGCACTAACTCAGATACAGGCGGAATTGGAATGGTTGAACCGCACGATCAAGAAATTATTAAGTGAGGAAGAAAGAAATGAAAACACAACTAATTAATGAACCGGTTCCCATGACACATCATTGTATAACCGGATCGATCTGGCGGATTTCTCAACTCCAGGGAAGTCCAATTTCTGAGGATATGCTTCTGGGAATGGGAAGTGGAGTGGGTTTTGTTTACTGGCATGCGTCGGGTGCCGATCCTTTCCTAGGTGGAAGAGCGAATGTAGGCAGATCCGGTGAAGAAGGTCTTGAGAAGGCTATAGCCAGGAGTTGTGGTGCAAAGTTATTTACGTTAAAGACTTCGAGCAATAAAAAAGCTCAAAACCAACTGCTCAATGATCTGAGAACCGGTTTCCCGGTTGCACTTCAGGTGGATATGGGTTATCTCCCATACTTTAATTTCCCGGAAGAATTTCATTTCGGAGGTCATGCAGTAACTGCAGTTGGTTATGATGATAAAACTGGTCAAATCTGCCTGGCGGATCGGGAAGAAAAACTCTACTGGGTGGATTATGCCAATCTTGAAAAAGCACGATCATCAAAAGCCCCCCCGTTTTCCCCGGGTAATGCGGCTTGGACGTGGGACTTTCGAAACTCGTTCCTCCCATCTCCTGAAACATTGAAACAGGCGATTAAAAAATCTGCAATGATTATGCTGAATCCCCCCATACAAAACTTGGGAGTCAAAGGCATTCGTACAGCTGCAAAACGTATGGCCACCTGGCAGGAGAGTATGACCACCCAGCAACTGAACAATGCTATCTTTAATTTGTACATCTTCATCGATTCTGCCGGGGGTACCGGGGGTGGTTTGTTCCGCTATATGTATAGTCGATTTTTGAGGGAAGCAGCAACGATTATCAAAGATGATCGCTATCTCTCATTGGCAGATGATTTTTGGCGGGTAGGGGACCTCTGGCAAGAGATCGCTCTTTCAGGAAAAACATATCTTAGGGGATCTGATCCTGACCGATTGCTAAAAGAAACAAATGCAAGATTGCTCCATATCGCAGACCTAGAAAATCTACTCTGGGCAAAACTTCTGTCCGTGAGCGAATGATCGAGGTGATGAAATGGCAAAAAAACCGGAATTCGAATTTATTGATCCTAAATTCATTAATATGGCGGATCAAAAAATGGCTGTGGTTCACACCTTAGGCGACCCCAATGTCGTTGGCGAATTTACTTTTAAAGCTTTATACGGCGCTGTATATAAACTCAAATTTGAACTGAAGAAAAAGGGAATTGAGTTCAAAGTTGCTCCCTTGCGTGCTCGCTGGCCAGACGCACATTTGGTGGACAAATCCGTTTGGACTGGGTTGTGGGCGTTACCTGTACCAGAAGATACCGCTTCGCTGATTCAGAAAGTTCCCGGAGTAGAAGTATGTCTGGAAACCTGGGGTTATGGATTGGTCGCTCAGATACTGCACATCGGGCCATTCTCAACCGAAGGACCTACAGTCGAAAGACTTCATCAATTCATATCAGACCAGGGATATGAAATCCGCGGTACCCATGAGGAGAATTATCTCACTCGAATGGATGCCGCGGAAATGCGTACTTTGATCCGTTATCCTATAGGGAAACGGGTTTGACTTGTTGTCATTTCAATAATTCGATTGCTTTTTCCAATTGAGGATCTTTCCCGGCAGATATATCAGCTTCAGTGATCTGCACTTCGTAATCCGGGGCAAGTCCTACTTCATTGATCTGGCGTTTGTTAGGTGTGATCCATCTCGCGATCGTAATTCGGACCGCACCTTGATTGTTTTCCAGTTCAGCCCAATTCTGCACTGAGCCTTTCCCGTAGGTGGTCACACCCACTAGTTTTCCCCTTCCTGTATCCTGAATAGCCCCGGCAACGATCTCGCTTGCGGATGCTGACCCTTCATTTACAAGAACGATCAGGGGTATATCGGTGGCTAATCCGCCTGGACGGAATTTATACTCTTTTTCTTCACCGTTTCCATATACTTCGTACATGAAAACGCCGCTTTTATTGAATTGGGAGCCAACATCAACTGCTGAGGTTAATAATCCACCGCCATTGTTACGCAGATCAATGATTAAGGCGCGCATATCCTGATCTCGTAGATCCTTTAATGCTTTCTTCAATTCCGGTGCGGTCTTTTCTCCAAATGTGACAATTTGGACATATCCTATTTTGTTATCCAACATTTTACCTGTTACACTGGGGACATTGATCTTGCTGCGGGTAATAGTGATATCGAATGGATCAGCAATATCTTTTCGTTGAATGGATAGGGTTACATCGGTGCCTGCTTTGCCGAGGACTTTTGTAAGGGCATAATCCCCATCTTTGCCCGTCATCGCTTCACCATTTATCGCAACAACCTGGTCACCCGCTTTGACGCCTGCTTTTTCTGCTGGTGATCCGGGCATGGGACTGATGATTGTCAGGAACTCTCCGGTGGTATCCACCCACGCTCCTATTCCTTCATACTCACCCTCCATAGACATATTGGTCTGTTTTAATAGCTCAGGATCAATATATGAAGTATGTGGATCACCCAATGAATCCAGCATTCCGGCAATCGCTCCCCGCATCAGTTTTACATCGTCAACGGGTTGATCGACATACATGGAATGAACTTTTTCCCAGGTTGACCAGAACGGTTCGAACAGCTTCTGTAAGTCTTTGCCTTCATAGACAAGAGGAGTCGAAGTTACACTCTGTAGATTGTCAGCTTCAGAACGGCTTTCCGTAACTTGTGGAGGATTTCCATTAAAGCAGTTTAAATCACGTTTATCGAATATCGTACCAGCAATAAATCCTCCGGAAAAAGCTCCCGCAAAGATAATTATTCCAGCTACCAGACCTAATGTAATTTTTAAACCCTTTGACATCTCAATACTCTCCAATTTTTATTTGCTCAAACATCGTCATCATCAATAAATGGATCAACTTTTTTAGGTTCGATCTCGGCAGTTTTATCTATTCCATGGACCAGATTGGCTAATTCCTCACGCTGTCTATCTTCCGGTTCCCAGGGGGACTTTGCCCGGTCAAAGATAGACTGTCCCATCTTCAACGGATTTCTTTTTGATCGGTTTTTGAATGCTGAAAACAGACTCACATTGATGGCAATGATCAAGAACAAGATCCCGCACAATATGGTATAGAACAGTGTTGGATTTGATTTGATCATGGATTTTGCTCATATACATCAGGTATGATCATAGGAAGTTCATAGATTGAAGAAATCTGATGAAATTCTTCGGTCTTTGAATGATGCACATTGACCAGAATGGCATGCATACCGATCTCAACTGCCGTGCGAACATTCATCTCAGCATCGTCAACCAGTAGATAATTTGAAGGATCAGGATCGCCGATCAGATCCATCGCTTTAAGAAATGCTTCCGGAAAGGGTTTTGAGGATGGGGTGGATTCGATGATATCGATGATCATCGAAAATTGATCCGCTATCCCCAAGGCATTCAATACCCGGTTTGCGTGCGGAAGGTTGGCATTGGTAAAGATGACCTTGCGGATGGGGATCTCTTGAAGGATCTCCCGTAACCTTGGATCAGGTTGTAAGAACTCTTCGATGGGAATATTGTGGACGTATCCAAGATATTCTGATGCCTTAACGTTGTAATCCTTCTCCAAACCTCTCAAGCTTGTACCATAGGTTACATAATACTTTTGGCGAAGGTCATCTACCTCGTCATGAGGTATTCCTAGGTGGTTGATCATATAGTCTTCGATCCTGACTTTGATCGCCTGCCAGATACCGGCATCAGGGGAATATAGTGTTTCATCTAGGTCAAAAAGGATGGTTTTGATCTGCATAGCTTGAGTATACCTTGAAACGATGACTACTTATTTGTATATAAAGAGTTTCCTTAGCCATCCTGTGATGGCTTAAGGAAAACATCTTCAGAGTATAATCTCCATTATGCCCATAAAACTTCTTGCGGATGATGTCACATCTCAGATCGCTGCCGGTGAGGTGATTGAAAGACCATCCTCTGTTATCAAAGAGCTTGTTGAAAACTCTTTGGATTCTGGAGCAAAAAAGATCGAAGTTCGCTTGCGTGGATCCGGGCAGCCGTTTATAGAAGTTTTTGATGATGGGTATGGCATACCGCGGGACGAATTAGTGCTTGCAGTCACCAGGCATGCCACCAGTAAACTCAACATAGCCGAAGATTTATTTCATATCACCACGCTTGGCTTTCGCGGAGAGGCTTTGGCTTCCATCGGTTCTGTCTCTCATCTAACGATCGAATCCACTTCAACCGGTTCGGAATTAGGCTCAAAGATCAATGTGGAAGCCGGCCGCATCATCAATCAACAGACCATTCACGCTTCCTCTGGAACCATGGTCCGTGTGGAAAATCTATTTTATAACTTGCCTGCCCGCTTGAAGTTCCTTAAGAAAGACAATACCGAACGCCAAAGCAATCTTACATTTTTATCGAAATATGCTACGGCTTACCCTCAGGTTCAATTTCAGATCTGGCAGGATGACCTGCAGCATTTGCGTACCTCTGGTTCGGGAGATCCTCGTGAAGTGTTTAGTACCATTAACGGACTTGAGTTGGGGAAAGCCATGTTGGATGTATCCCACTCAGATTGGGACATTCAGGTCAGTGGATTTACCAGCCCGATTTCTTTGACGAGATCGAATTCGACGGGAGATTACTTTTTTTGTAAACGGAAGATGGGTGCAGGATATTTCACTATCAACTGCCCTGCTTCAGGCTTACCACACCTACCTCATGGTGGGGCGATACCCAATTTCGACACTGTTTATCAGTCTCCCTCCGGAAGAGGTGGATGTCAATGTTCATCCAGCTAAAGCTGAAGTCCGGTTCCATAATCCCGATCAGATCTTTTCGGTAATTCAAAGGGCGATACGTAAAGCATTGTTACTCCAATCACCGGTTGTAGAAATTCAAACAGAACGAGCGTGGCAGTCTGGGATCACTTCTCAGTCAAATCAATTTGAAACCGGTTCAGCTGATACCCAACCAATTATTATGGATCAGCTTTCGAATCCCGCATATACTCCTGCCCAAACCACATCTCAACCACAAAGTGTATTCCCCGGATTGGTGCCTTTATTACGTTTGGTTGGACAGGTCGGCAGCGCTTATCTGGTTGCAGAAGGACCCGATGGTCTCTATCTGATCGATCAACACGCTGCTCACGAACGAATTTTATTCGAAAAATACAGTCAGTTGAAGAGAACTGAATTGCCCAGTCAGCGGTTGCTGGAATTGGTTGTGACCCAGCTTACACCCGGACAAGCAGTCATGATAGATAAGGAATTGGATATTATCAAGAGAATGGGATATGACATTGAACCATTTGGTCAGAATAGTTTCATCTGTCGGGCAATTCCATCCATATTTTCAAAACTGTCAGTCGAGCAGGCGATCAGAGTATTGGTTGAAGATTTCGAAGAAGACGAATCACCACTGCAAACCGAACTGGAAGCGAAGCTCGTTGCTAGAATCTGTAAGCGGGCTGCGGTGAAAGCTGGTCAAACCCTCTCAGGCGATGAACAAAAGCAATTAGTGAATGATCTTCAACAGTGCATATCCCCACGGACTTGCCCGCATGGGCGACCCACGATGATCCACTTATCAGTAGATTTATTGGAACGGCAATTCGGTCGCCGGGGTGCGCGTTAAGATACCGGTTTACCTGGTAGGGTGATAGTAAAAGTGGTGCCTTGACCGTAAGTACTCTCCACAGACATTTCCCCGTGGTGACTTTCGATGATCGTCTTACAAATTGAAAGACCGAGACCGGTTCCCGGGATGGAATCTTCAGTGTTCTTTGCCCGGTAAAACTTTTCAAATAAATGCTGTACGGTATCTTCGTGCATACCAATACCAGTATCGCTGACTTTCACCGTGAATCCCATACCATGATTTTCAGCCTGGATCCGAATCTCACCGCCCGGTTTGTTGTACTTCAAGGCATTGCTGATCAAATTGATGAAAACCTGTTTCAATTTATCCCGATCGGCTGTGATAGGTGGTAAATCCTCGGGGATTTCCGTCTCAATTTTGATTTGCAACAGTGCCGCTCTGGCGTTGAATACCTGGATGGTTTCATTGACGAGTTCGTGCAGGTCCAATTGGATGGGTTTGAACGATACCCGTCCACTTTCAAGTCTGGCTAGGTCCAGAAAAGATGATGAAAGTTCACTCAACCGTTGGGTCTCATTATAAATAGTCTTTGAAAGTGCCATGCGTTGTTCATCTGGCATCGTGGATTGTTGCAAAAGATATGACGCTGTGCTGATCGACGAAAGTGGTGTCCGTAATTCGTGGACTAATTCAGCGATTTGGTCAGACTGTTGGAAAAGTCTGGTGTTTTCGATTGCCATGGCTGCCTGTGATGCCAGGACAGTAAGTACTTCTAGGTCATAGGAACTGAATAATGTGTTCCTTTTGTTGATCACTTCAAGAACACCGATCACTTTCCCCTGAGACATTAGTGGCAAACCAGCCAGCGAGTTTGTTTCAATTTGCGAATCTTCCTCAACTGCTCTATAATAACGCGAGTCCTTGTGTACATCTGGAACGTTAATCGGCTGCTTGTTCTGGATGACCCAACCAGCCAGGCTGCCGTCTAATGGGATTACCATCCCACGCATGGTGGGTTCTTCCATCCCTGTTGCTGCCTGGAAATACAATTCCCGTGAAGCATCGTTATATAACAGGATGGATGATGCCTGCGATTCGCTTAACTCGCACGCTGCTTGAACAATATGCGTGAGCAGGGATGAAAGATCGTGATTGGTGACAAGCTCTTTTGAGATTTCCACCAACTTTTGGTAGTGTTCCAGGCGCAGGATGGCAGATGAACTTTCAGTCATAGTAATCTTTCGGTCAGTAATGGCAATGAAATGGATAGGTCATCCCTGATGATCACTGATGCTTGATCATCCAATCGTGTGGGAGTGCGATTCATAATAATGATCTGAGCTCCCGTGCGGGCTGCTTTGGCTGGTAATGTCGCCGCAGGAACAACTTCAAGCGATGATCCTATGATGATCATCAGATCACAGATCTCGCTAAACTTCTCAGCCGATTCCCAGACGAGAGGCGGCATAAGCTCTTCAAATAAGATGATCTCCGGTTTTAAGATCCTCCCGCAAATGGGGCAACGTGGAATCTCTGCGGTTTTTACAAAATTCGGTAGATAATCAGAAGCTGGATACCGGTTTAAACATCCTATACAGATGGCAGTAGCTAATGACCCATGAAGTTCCAATACATTCTTTGTACCTGCAACCTGGTGTAGATGGTCGATGTTCTGAGTGATGGTCGTCTGTATCAACCCGGCAGCTTCCCATTGGGCTAATGAGACGTGCCCGGGATTTGGAATTGCCGAGGAAATCTCTCTGGCAAGCGGATGAAGCCAATTGAAGAATCTATCCGGTTCATGCAGGAACACAGAGAGCGAAGCAACCTCCATTGGGTTATTCTTTGTCCATAAACCGGTGTTCACACTGCGAAAGTCAGATACTCCCGAAGATGTAGATATTCCGGCACCAGTAAATACAACTGCCAGGTGAGCTTCTTTGATCAGCCTGGCAGCAGTATCTAGATTTTCAAGTGTTTCAACAGCTGGATCAATCATTTTTGTGGACCGCGCTGCGCAATTGCGCTTGCGATCTTAATATATTGTTGGGCTACAATGCCATCCGGTTGGGCGAGTATCATGGGTGTATTCCGCATACAAGCCTGGTATGCTAATTCCGGTGCAGGTGTGATGATGGATGTGATTGGAATGCCAAGTGCTTCCTGTACTTGTGTCCATGACATTTGAATATCTGAGCGGATGCGGTTGATCAGGACCAGGGTCAATACCCTGGACTTGCTGAATCCCTTGTCTGCCAGTTCATCTAGGAGAATCTTTGTACGGGTGATCGTATTCGGCATGGGCTCAACAACCAGAACGGCTTCATTACAAAGATTCAAAATATTATCTATTCCAGGCAGCATATTTGCGCCGATATCCAGAATGACATATTGACCAAGATTGGTCAGATGCTTGATTAGCGCAGCCAGACGGTCTGTTGCAGTAATGTACTCGATATCCTTGGGCTGGTAGGAAGCCATTAAGAGTTTTACCCCTGTGGAGTGTAAGACGAGTTCATTCTCAACCATGTTTGAGGTGATTTCTGCCGCAGGGTGTTTAAGTAAGCGGTTGAGTTCGGTGACATTCGTGTACCCCAGGTCGATGCCGAGTGTTCCTTGTGATGGACGCATCTCGGCGACGATGACTTCACTCTTTGTCCTTTGACGAAGGGCTACACCCACATTGACAGCTAGAGTTGTGGTACCAATTCCACCTTTTGCTGAAATGACTGCCACAACCAATCCTTTAGCGGATGGTGTTTCTGTGGTTCTTTTGACATTCCTGGATAGCAATGCCTTCACATGAGCAGTAAGTTCCGCGGGATGAGTGGGTTTCGTCAGATAATCATCAACACCGGCGTCAAAGCCGGCGACTTTATCATCTACCATGGATTTCGCGGTGAACATGATGATGGGAGTTGTCTTGGTGTTGGGATCCGAACGGATTTGCTTGGTTACCTCATATCCGTCCATATCGGGCATCATAATATCCAGCAGGATCAGATCAGGAAGTTCAACTTTAGCCATTGCCAATGCCTGTGATCCATTGTTTGCGGCAACGATTTTATATCCCTGACGTTGGAGCATCAAACCTACAAGGCGTAACGTTTCTATATCATCATCTACTATCAGGATTTTTTCTGGCATTTCATCCTCACCCGTGCAAGAATTCACACAACGCTATCTCACTTATTATATGAGAGAAATCTGATAATGCTATAATCCGGTTGAATGAATATGCAACCGCTAGATTTCTTTTTGCAAGAACAATGCCATCTTACTACGGATGCCCGAATTGCTGTGGGAGTATCTGGTGGATCGGATAGCATGTGTTTGTTGTCTCTTCTTCATCAGGGAGGTTACAAACTGCTCGCACTGCATCTCGATCATGGAATTCGGGATGAATTTGCCACGGATGCAGAATTTGTGCAGCAAAGTTGCCAAGAATGGGGAATTCCATGCAAAATTCTCCGTGTGGATGTTCCAACCCTGGCAGCACAATCCCGCCAGAGTATCGAAGAATCAGCCCGAAATGCCAGGTACAAATTCTTGTTTGAGGCGGCTTCCGATTGGAATGCCGACGCAGTTGCTGTCGCGCATCATGCCAATGATCAGGCAGAGACGGTATTGATGCATTTCATCCGCGGTGCAGGTTTGGACGGCTTACGTGGAATGCAAACAGTCAACATTAATCCGGAATATCATCCTTCAATACCACTGATCCGTCCCTTACTGTACATCTGGAAGGATGAGATCATTGCGTATTGTAAGCAAAATCAGATTGGGTATCTTGAAGATGCCACTAATTTGGAAAGTAGCTATTATCGAAACTGGCTTCGAAACAACCTGATTCCTCAAATTGAGACCAAAAATCCGGAATTTCAAAATGGTCTGGTTCGTATGTCTATTGTTACTAGTGGTCAGCGCCAAATCCTAATGGAGGCAGTTGACAAAGCCTTTTTCGAAATTATCTCGTCTCAAGGAACAGGCTGGTTGGGCTTAAATGTAGAAAGTTACATGCGATTCACTCAACCAATGCAAAGGGAGATTTTACGCAAAGCCATCCACAGTCTAAGTCCATCCATCCGTGATTTGGATTTTTTTACGATTGATCGTATCGGGAAATGGATCCATTCAGCGGCGGATTCAGATGCAATGGAGATTATCGAAGGTCTGACAATTCAGTTGCGCAAGGATGTTTTCTATCTATGTTTACCTCGTTTCACACCACCCGTGATCGGGTACCCACAAATGGATAAGGATCAAATTCCGCTATCCATCCCGGGGAAGACCAGATTGAACGCGGAATGGGTTGTACTTGCTGAACAGACCAAATTAACACCTAGTCTTTTTGATTACATTAAACTAACCGGAAAAGGCGAAGCGTTTTTGGACTCTGATCAGATCGCGGGAGCAATTCTTGTTCGAAACAGAAGACCGGGGGACCGGATCCAATTATTGGGAGATGATTCTAGGTCTCAAAAACTGGCAGATGTATTTATCAATCACAAAGTACCTGTTTATGCACGCGAACATTACCCAGTCATGGAAACAGCAGGAACCATCTTATGGATTCCTGCTGTACAAATTGCGGATGATTTTAAGGTGACCAGAGAGACCAAACGGTTATTGCACCTTCAACTCATATCTACTTCGCAGACAACTCTTTAAGCTTCATGGCTATCTCACGCCATTGGATTTTCGATATCCCCAATTTTTGTCTGATCGTATCAGGATCTTTTCCCTCGCGGTAATCTTGCAGAACACTGCTCCATCGGCACATATCAAATGAGAGGTGCTTCGATAGTCCTGCTGCCTTCCCAAGGTCCTCCAGCAGATACTCCAATCGTCGTTGTGACCATGGGAAGAGTTGGTTCTTCGGTTTGTATTGGATGGAGTATTCTTTGAATGCCTCGACCCATTCTGTGGACAATACGATCTTGCGCTCTTTGAAACGGTTGCGTGGATCAGCGTAGCGGATAAATAAAGTTGGTCCGTCAGGATGCTCAATATCGAGGTGATTGAGATCAATGGCTAAACATTCGCCTTTCTTGATTCCTGTTTCCATCAGCAATCTAAACAGGGCATAAAACCTGGCATCTGGTTTAGCGGACATTCGATACTTATTGGCAGTATCGTAGAGCACTTCAATATCAGATGCACTTAATACTTCTGGCAGGGGAGAAATTACTGATTGTTGTAAAACTTTTTCAGCCGGATTAATACTCACAACACCATTTTTGTGCAGCCAGGAAAAAAATGATTTCAGTGAAGTAATTCGTCTGGAAAGACTTTTTGGACTGCAGGGGACACCCCGGCCTTTTTCCAACCAACTGACAAATTGATTGAGTTCATCGGTTGTAATAGCTCCGAGAGTTTTATCCGGTGCCAGGAAATCAGTGAGAAGGGTCAGATCTGCAATAAATGCCTTAATGGTATGCAATGACCTGTTTTGATCCGTAAGGTACATTTTCCATGCGTTTAACGCTGGGATTAAATTCGTGGATTGAGTGACATGTGCGGTCTGCTCGAAAGTTACCATCTTATTCCTCCTGAATCACGTTTGCGTATAGATAGTACATCTTTTGCGTATAGTTGTCAATTGCCAAAAGCTTCTGTTAATACATCCTGAATAGCTTCGGTGTTTGGTAAAAGAAGATATGCACCCGAAGCTGGGATAAACACAGTTGTTTGCTCTGGACCGATCGTATAGTGCGAGAAACTGTTTTGCTGGTACAACCCAGAAGCCAGTGGAGCTAATGGCAGCATGGCATCCAGGGACAGATTCGTTTCCACCGCTGCTGCCATCTGCTGATAAATGGCTGGTGCATTGGTAAGTGCATCTAGGCTGATCAACTTATTAAAAAATCCTTTTGCTAGTTCTTGTGTACGACGTCCGCGGTCAAAATCACTGGTTGAGTACCTTGATCGGGCATACCACAACGCCATTTCGCCACCCAGGTGGTTCTCGCCTGCATATATGGTGCAATATCCTTTCCTACCTGAGGGTAGATCGCACCAATCCGTCAGTGTATATTCAGCATTGATATCAAGACCCCCCATTGTGTCCACAATACTCTCAAATCCTATGAAGTTGGTCATTACAAAGTAATCGGGATGTATCCCAAAATTGAACTCGAACATCTGTTGGACGAGCTCAAATCCGCCCGTTTGCATTGCTGTATTGATCCGCTCATCAGGATGCCCAGGAATGGGGATAAAAAGATCTCTAGGGAATGAGATGAAGCTTACTTTTGAGTTTGGCGAAATATGAATGAGCAAGATAATATCAGTTCGATATCCGGCGCCGGGTCGATAATCTGATCCCAATATCACCAGATTTATTGAACCATCAGCCTGTGGAATGCGTTCAGCGCCCCCATCAATAAAATATGGCAGAGTTGGTTGTTGGGTCGCAGTAACTGTTGGTTCGGGAGTTGCTGTTTTGGGGAGATAGGTTTGGGTTAACAGCTTATACAATGTTGCTTCAAAATTGGGATCCCTGGTCGCGATTTCGATCCTGGATGGACCTTCAGGATCTCGATTGATTCTAAAACTGAATGGCAAAGAACAGCTGATCGATAGCAGCACAAAGATAAGGATCCCGAGCATTATCATTCGAAGATTCTTCTTGCATAAACAATTCATGGATTCCGTTGATGCTGGATGGGGATTGTTTTTAGACGGGATGATTTCTTTTGTTTTGAGAAGATTATGGATCATTGTCAATCGTGGATTGATAAAGAATTAGACTGCTGCGAAAAGTAGATTCACCTGCCGTTCAGTATGAACAGCGGCATCCATCCATAATTGGCAATTCAATCTCTCAGCAAGGTTGAACACATTTTCCTGTAAATATTCAGAAAACTCGTCAAGTTCTTTTCCCGGTGCAAGGTCAGATTGGGCCAATGCAGATGCCTTCCATAAGACGTTCTTCCTGCCATCAAGTTCCATTTGCATCGATAACTGGCTGTGAACTGCAGAATGATTCGGAGTGACCGCTAATAAAGAATTGAGTATTTTATTGACTACCTGTGAAATTTCCTCTTCTTTCCCTGTGATTTCAGGGATATCAGCCGCCGATTGCAAATGGATTTCCAGTCCACGGTCGTGAATGATCTGTTGGTAGAAATTAAATGATTTTTCGATAACCGGTTGAAGAGCAATGGTTGAGATCAACGGCTCTTCGAGAGCAAACGGTTGGGATGTCTCCGCTACCACACTGACATTTTCAATACTATGATGAAGCTTGTCTGCCGCATTCCGGATTCGATCGAGGAATCTCTGCTGCATCGGGGTCAGGTTGCCGACTGATTCGCTGATCAAAAGATCATGATATCCGGTGATTGCTGATAATGGTGAAAGCATATTCCGAACTTCATCGCGGATGCGGCTTAACGCTTCCCTGGCGCCATCATGGGTGGGTTCTTCTCCCGCTGCAATCGCGGTTTGATCAAGATGCTCGAGATTGGACATTAATGAATAAATTTCGTAAAGCATCAGGTCATTCTCGGCTTTATAAATTGTCAACTCATCGTGCGGTTGGTGAATATATTTACTGATCCTGGTATGAATTACACTGGTTTCTTCCATATCCCGGACAGTTGTGACCCCGGTTGCCTCAACCGCAGCAGTTTCTCCCGTATCCTCAACTACCCAGGGACCGGGTGTTTCCGTCACAGTGGATATTGGTTCTGGTTGTTGTAGTAGCTGCTCCTCAAGGTCCGCTAAATATAAAACTCGCTGCAGTATTTTTGCAATCGAATCACTCATTGCAGTTAATTGTGTCAGGTCAGATTCCAACCACTGTCTGCCCGAAAACGGGGAGATCAATAGCAATCCACCAAGTGGAGTCCCATCGGGAGAAATGACTGGCATCAGGCAGGAAGGTGCTGCTCTGACCTGACCAAGGATGGATAAAATGTGCTGTGAAGTAATTTCCGTCTGAGAGGGATCGTTAATAATAATTGGATTCAGTGTGGTAAGGCTGGCAGCGATCTCTGGGAATTGATCGGCCGGAAAAATGAATCCTGATAAGTTTTCTTCTTTTACCCTGTTGAATCCATCAAAACAGGTTACCTCACCATTTTCAGGTGCGCTGATCAAATAACATGTGTCGGCAAGCATTGCGTGGGCAACCGCTCGGGCAATAGCCTGAGGAATCTTATCTGGGCGGTTCTCGGCAGCAAGAGCCAGAAAGGCATGCATGGCCATCCCGGATAGTGGTTGCGAAAGTGGTAGTTCAATTGATTGTGAATCCATATTCGTATATACATCGTTTTGTGCATGAAATATGCCATCGGTTCTGAATGGGATCAATAATCCATTGAAACAGCTTGATTACATTGACAATCCGCTAAAACAGCGTAAAATTCATGACGCAAGCCGAAGTGGCGGAACTGGCAGACGCGCTACGTTCAGGGCGTAGTGGGATTACTCCTGTGAGGGTTCAAATCCCTCCTTCGGCACCTTACCCCGATTTTCTCGGGGTATTTCTTTACTGGTAATTTTCTTGCACCGATTTACAATAAAACCATATGGCATTTCTACAAAAATTTTTTTCTTCCGGTAAAAAAATCCTGGCAGTGATAGGTTTGATTCTGATCGCCTATCTGCTTTTGGATTTAAACCACCGTGTGGAAGAGTTGATCCGCCTCTCGAGTGAGCGGGAAGTGATGGCGACGCAGGTGGCAGTAGTCAAACAAACGGAAGTGATGCTACAAACTCAGATCGCTTATGCCAACTCGGATGCTGCGGTCGAAAAATGGGCTCGTGAAGAAGCCTTCATGGCTAGACCAGGGGATCATCCAATAATCATGCTCCCCGATCCAAATTACCAATCGACACCTGAACCTACACCCGTCGTAACTGTGGAACCGGTAGAGAATTGGCAGGTCTGGGCATTATTATTCTTCGGGGATTAATCTCAGTTTTGGGCAATTAAAACGGGAAGGCGCACAATGTGGATTCATTTGGTGTATCCCAGCAGGATTGTGGATCTGGCAGATCAGTTCCTGCAAAATGTGCAAAGCCTTCCCAATTCCAATAATAACCACACAAAAAAATATTTCAAGTTTATTTAGATTAGAAACCTTGATTAAACCTCAAGCGTATAAAGAAAAGATGGAACCTATAGAAACTTTTGATGACAAATTACGTCATTTAACATGTATAAGATTCGTATTAATTCGCTTTAAAAACCTTGTATTATTGGCAATTGGATATATACTATCAAATTGGAAAATTTGTGTTGGAGTAAATGAAAATGAATGAAGTAATTACTTACGAAAGTGATATGGAAGAAGGTGACAAACCTCCCAGTTGTCTTCCGCGACCGGTAAGACCCTGGCGGGTAGCCGTTGTTGCCAATGTGAAGGGGGAGAAGTCGCTACTGAAGGACGGACCAGCCGATGCCGGTGCGGAATTTGACAAAGAAGAGACGATCGAATCAATTCGCAAGACGATCGAATCTAATGGTCATAACGTAATTTTTATCCCAGCTGATATCAATTTACCTCAAGCACTCCGTGATCTCATTCCGGATATTTGTTTTAATATCTCAGAAGGTCTGGGTGGAGATGGGCGGGAAGCCCAGGCACCAGCAGTGTTCGAAATGATGCATATTCCTTACACCGCATCTCGTGTAACCGCGAATGCGATTGGTCTTGACAAAACTTTAACCAAGCGTATCTGGCGTGACTGCGGATTGCCGATAGCACCATTTCAAGAGTTTTCAACAGGACTTGAACCGATTGATCGCTCGTTGAAATATCCAATGTTTGTAAAACCAGCCCGCGAGGGAACTGGAATGGGTATGGGGAGTGCTTCAATCGTCCATAACCCATCTGAACTCCGTGCAAGGGTAAAGTGGGTGATTACTGAATATCGACAACCCGCCCTGGTTGAGGAATACCTGCCAGGCCGTGAGTTCACTGTTGGTGTTCTCGGTAGACCTGATGGAGTGCAATACAGTATTCATCCTGAATACTACGAACGGGATGGTTTTCACCGTATGCCTGTACTTGAAGTGGAAAGCACGCGGTCGGTAACTCCCGGTGTTTACGGTCATGATGCAAAATCCTTGGTCCCGGGTGAACAGGGTATCCCCGATTTTCTCTGCCCGGCGCCTATCTCTGCTAAGTTTGCTAGAAGAATGCAGGATCTTGCCATACGTGCACATCAGGCTCTAGGTGCTCTGGATGTTTCACGGGTGGATATGCGTTGTGATTCGTATGGAGATCCATGCTTGATCGAAATCAATACCTTGCCTGGTCTTAGTCCGGGTTTCAGTGATCTTTGTGTAATTGCCAACGCGGAAGGGATCTCCTACGAAAACTTGATCCTTGAAATTCTTTACCTGGGTGCATCCCGCTGGGGATTGGTTGAAAAGGCACCTGATATTGAAGTGAATATTCCAATCAACGAAGTAGTTCCGGTAAGACTGAACCGCCAGCGGCCGGCTAGCCGGGCTCCGTATGCAATGCGGGCTAGATCTCTACTGAGATAAAACAAAAATCCGCCAGGTTCACCTGGCGGATTTTATATTAAGTTGAGAATAAAACTTAAAAAGGGATTGATCAAAGGAAGAATTAACATGGCTATCCCTCCCGCGATGATGCCAACAATTGCACCGGCGACAACATCCGAAACATAATGTAATCCGGTACTTACCCTGGCCAGGCTAACCAACGGAGCCCAGAGCAGAAGGAGGATCGCTAACCAAATTGGTCCAAGGATGACGATTAACGTCGCAATGAGGAATGATCGGGCTGCATGCCCGGATGGAAATGAATGTGGATCGGTTGCTCGATAGATCCTGCCCCATTCACCCTCTGGACGCCTGCGGCGGACGGTGAATTTGATCAACAATACTACAACCGCCAGAACCAAGAAGCTGATGACCAAGACGATGGCGCGGTACTTCCAGTAATCAGGGGCGAAAAATATTACAGGTAATAATCCAATGAACCAAAACCATGAATCACCAGAATGAGCAAAAATTACTGCTGCTGGTTTCAAAGCATGGTCAGTTTCGATGATCCGTAATTTGTTGGATGTTTGTTTGTCCCAGTGTAGGAAATCGTCAAGATTCAAACAGTCTTCCTCCTGGCCAGATCAGCTCGCATGATTTCCAATTGATGCGGTTTATCAACATCCATACCAACTTCAGCATATACTCCAACAAGCGCTTTTCCAGTGATACCGATTCGCTTGCAGATCATTTTGGCTGCACTTTCGAGAGTGGCAGTTCTAAAGATTAAGCTGAATAGGATTTCTGGACCCAGGATCGCAGCTTGTTTTAACGGATTTTTTCTGGCAGAAGTGAGTTTTTCCCACACTTTGGATGTTTTTTCCATGATCGAGACCCTGACGGCGTTCATATCTCCACCGCAGAGATCGATATCTTTGAGGTGCGTATAAGTCCGTCTGGAAGCTGGATATTTGGCTTCCATAACCTGTCGTGATATGACAGTATATAAAAGGTCCACCTGGTACTTTTGTATCGCTTCCGCCATTCCGGTGACCATTTCTGATGATATTCCAGGGATGTCTGAGGCAACCAGGAGGGCAAATTCCGCTGATGGATTGATTCGTTTGAGTTCGTCTAACCCTTCACGCACATTGGAGATCATGTCGACCTGGTTGGGTAAAAAAGTAACTGGTTTATTGATTTGGATTTTTCCCAATTCAGATAACCCGATCACGATAATATGGTCTATTGACGGCGATCCACTGACCGCGTCAAGGACCCACTGGATCATCGGTTTGCCTGCCACTTCCAGAAGTGCTTTTGGTCCGCCGCGAGTGTATTCGTATAAAGGTTCACCAGGTAATGGGATCCCACCTGCAGTGACAATTGCGTCCATGCTAATTTAGCTCCTGGTATTGAGGCGAGAATCCTACTTTTTCAACGACCTCTGCAAGTTCCGCGAAATAGGTTCCGGGATTCGCGTAGTCGACCGGTTTTGTTCTTCCGGTCACTGCAATCAAAGCGGCTTCCATCATATTGGTTCCAAAAGATCGTCCATCAAGTACTGGTGTGGTAGTAATTAAATGCTTTACTCCGGCATCTTTGAACATTTGTATATCATGCGGAGTGGTGGTGTTGGTGACGATGGTCTTACCTTTTAATTGATACGGCATATATCGGGTGATGTAATGGCAGTCACCAGCAATAACATTCGCCCATTCAAACCATTCAGTCCATTTTGGTGTTCGTTTTTCCTGATCTTTTCCAGTTGGATATACCCATTTAAATGGGATTCGTCCAGCCACTGGCATTAAAACAGCTGCCATTGTCTTTAAGGAACTGATTTTTCGTAATGGAAAGGGCAGTCCTAATGAAAACATCATATCGCCAAAAACACAGTCGTACCCAGCTTCGACAAATGAGCGCAGCATTCCGTAACGATCAACTCCGGTAACAACAAGTGTCCTTCGATCTCGTTCTTTGGTTCCCAAAACTTGATCAAGCACAGATGCTGATTTTAATTCAAGTGTAGTCTTCAGTCCCGTTCCGTCAACAACGGGGGTGATCTTTATATCCTTGACCATATTGCGGACTGAATATAGGGGGTACCATTTACGATCGACAAGCACTCCCAGGTCCGCGCCGCCAACCCCAAATCCACCAACTTTTCCATCCAGATCCCGATACAATTGTGCGGCGAGATCCATATCACCATCTGTGCCGATTCGTTCGATGTTGATTTGCTCGCCTAGCAGATTAATTTCAACGGATTTATTACGTTGAGATGAACCAATGCTTACGCTTACAGCTCTTTTCATCAGGTCCTCCAGATTTGGGATATTGTTGGTGAGTATACCCCCAACTGGGGATGATGAAAAGACACCTCCAGGGTGGATGGTCGGATAAATTAGTACATTGTCCCGCAGAATAATACACCTTTCCAATATTTGGGGATTTATCTTATTGACAACTGTTTTTTAACTGGTATATAATGCTTACTACGATATTTAACACTTCTCGGGAGGAGGTGTTTATATTTGTACCTGTATTTAAGAAATTCCAATTGATATCAAAGAGTTAATAACGGAGGAGATAAAGTGAACAAGAAAAGTTTGTTTGTAGTTATGTCGTTCGTGCTCATAATGAGCATGGCATTGGCAGCTTGCGCACCTGCTGCCACACCCGCACCTGCTGCTGAAGCACCCGCAGCGGAAGCACCAGCTGCTGAAGCACCTGCCGCTGAGGCACCTGCTGCCGAAGCCCCTGCAGTTGTCGAACCCACAGCAATTCCATTTGTTCCAGTTGACCCGACTGCTGGCCCTGTGGATTGTGCTTACGGTGGTTTGATCAAAGAGATCAAAGCTGTTGATAATCTGACCGTTGAGTTTAGCCTCTGCGCATCAGATCCTGCTTTCCCATCTAAAGTTGCATTCACCCCATTCTCCATTCAACCAAAAGAATGGCTGGAAAAAGCAATGGTATCTCGTGAAATCCTTGAGAAACCCATTGGCACAGGTCCATACATGTTGGATACCTGGACACGTGGTGATAGCATCGTCTTCAAAGCCTTCGATGGCTATTGGGGCGAAAAAGCAAAAGTTCCGACTGTCGTCTTCAAATGGAGCACTGAATCTGCTGCCCGTTTGCTTGAACTCCAATCTGGAACCGTTGATGGTATCGATAACCCGGCTCCCGAGGACTTCGACACCATCCGTGCTGATGCCAGTCTTCAATTGAAAGACCGCGAAGCATTGAATGTTTTCTATGTGGGTATGACCAATACATACCCGCCCTTTGACAATGTCAAAGTCCGCCAGGCAATTGCCATGGGTATTGATCGCCAGCGTATTGTGGATACTTTCTACCCCGCCGGATCTGAAGTCGCTTCACACTTCACCCCCTGCGCCATCCCCAACGCTTGTGTTGGAGAAGACTGGTATAAATTCGATCCCACCGCTGCAAAGGCATTGTTGGCTGAGGCTGGTTTCCCCGATGGCTTCAAAACCAATCTGTTCTACCGCGATGTCGTTCGTGGATACCTACCCCAGGTTACCCTGGTTGCAACCGATATCCAGAGCCAGCTCAAGGAAAACTTGAACATCGATGCAGAGATCACCGTTATGGAATCTGGTGCCTTCATTGATGACTCCGCAAATGGCCGTTTGAACGGTTTCCATCTGTTGGGTTGGGGTGCTGACTACCCGCACGTTACTAACTTCCTTGATTACCACTTTGGTAAATCACAGGCTCAATTTGGTGCTGCTTACCCGGAAATCTATGATAACCTGGTCAAAGGTGCTGCAATTGCTGATGTAAACGAAGCAGCTCAATACTATGAAGCGGCCAACAACGCCATCAAAGAATTGGTTCCCATGGTTCCGATCGCGCATGGTGGTTCCGGTGTAGCATATCGCGCGGATGTTGAAGGCGCTCACGCTGCTCCTCTTACCAACGAACTCTTCTCGGTTGTCAAACCTGGCGACCGCGATACCTTCGTCTGGATGCAGGGTGCTGAGCCTATTTCACTGTACTGCGGTGATGAAACCGACGGTGAATCACTCCGCGCTTGCGAGCAGGTCGTTGAATCACTGCTCTCCTACGAAGTTGGTGGAACAAAAGTTCAACCCGGTCTGGCCACATCTTGTGACCCGAACGAAGATCTGACTACCTGGACTTGCCACCTACGTGAAGGTGTGAAATTCCACGATGGTTCCGATCTCGATTCAGGCGATGTTGTTGCATCCTGGATGGTTGAATGGGATGCCGCCAATCCGCTTCACATCGGTAACACTGGCTCCTTTGAGTACTTCAGTACTCTTTGGCTGAGCCTTCTGAATGTACCCCCTGCTCCTGCCGAATAAGCCAGGCTGGTACATGTAGTTCTTTGACGTAGTACAACGCGGGATGGTAAAACCTTCACTGGTTTTCCTTCCCGCGTTGACCATTTCCGAAAAACTGGATGGACTAGTACATGTTTCAGTTTATTATTCGACGAATTCTTTTAGCCATACCTGTAATTTTTGGGATCATGTTGGTCACTTTTGCGTTATCCCGAATGATTCCTGGGGATCCATGCAGGGCGATGTTAGGTGAAAAAGCAACCGCAGATGTTTGTGCCCGGTTCACAGTTCAATATGGGCTGGATAAACCAATCCCTGTCCAGTTTGGTATCTACATCGCAAAAGTCTTGCAGGGAGATTTTGGTAACTCAATTAGATTTAGCCGGCCAGTCATGCTCATTCTTGTAGAACGCCTCCCGATGACTGCAGAATTGGGTCTATTCGCTCTGATATTGTCAGTAATTGTTGGTATTCCTGCCGGGATTCTATCAGCTATCAAGAGAAACTCCGCGGCTGATGTAACCACTATGGTTGTTGCTAATGTTGGAGTATCGATGCCGGTGTATTGGCTTGGGCTGATGTTAATTTATACATTCGCCTTATTACTTAAGGATACGTTTTTACAACTTCCCCCATCAGGTCGAATCACTGCAGGATTGGCTTCAATTCCATTTTATGAATTATGGGGTTGGACAGCCGTCGCCGGATCCGCGAAGGATTATTTCCTGCAGTTTGTTTCCAATTTGTACATATTCAATGGTATTCTCACTGGCAATTGGGAAGTAGTTCGGGATGCCTTCAAGCATCTCATCCTTCCTGCGATTGCCCTTGGAACCATTCCCCTTGCCATTATTGCCCGTATGACGCGATCTTCCATGCTGGAAGTGCTGAAACAGGATTATATTCGCACAGCCAGGGCGAAAGGTCTCCGTAAGAATTTAGTGATCCTGAAACACGCGCTCAGAAACGCTTTGCTTCCAATCGTGACGATCATTGGTTTGGAGTTTGGCATCTTATTCGCCGGCGCGTTGCTTACAGAGACGATCTTCGGATTGGCTGGTGTAGGTAGGATGCTTTTTGAAGCGATCACTGCCCGTGATTTTCCAATTATCCAGGCATTTACTGTGGTCATTGCAATTGGATATGTGTTTGTCAACTTGATTGTTGATATATCGTATGTATTCATCGACCCGCGCATCAGGTTGGAGTAAAAGATGACAGCTACCACAGTAACCAATGGACAGTTAGCAATAAAAGATTATCGCTCCAACAGCTTATGGAGATTGACTCTCAGAAGGATTTTTCAGCAAAAATCTGCGATCGTTGGGATGGTACTTCTGGGAATTATCTTCCTGGTTGCCATCTTTGCGCCTCTAATGACCCCATATGAACCGGAAGAAGTCCTGATCGGCAAAGAGAATGTAAAAAGCAGAAGCAATCCGTGTATCCATCTTTTAGGATGTCCTGCTGATCAACCCCAGCATATATTGGGTATCGATGGCAATGTTCGTGATGAGTTTACCCGGATTATTTTTGGAACCCGCATCTCCCTTCTGGTAGGTTTTTCAACAGTTGGGGTGGCAATCATCATCGGTACGCTTTTGGGTGCTTTCGCTGGCTATACAGGTGGATGGCTTGATAATGTGATCATGCGTGTTCTGGATGTTCTGCTGGCATTTCCATCACTCTTATTAGCCATTACGATCGTCTCTGTACTGGGGAAAGGATTGCAAAACGCCTTACTGGCGATTGCAATAGTCTCCATACCATCCTATGCCAGGGTGGTTCGTGCCAGCGTTCTGTCGGTAAAAGAAAATTCCTATGTGGCTGCCTCCAAAGCACTGGGTGGAAATCACATGCATATTCTCTTTAATCGGGTGCTCCCCAACGCGATTCCGCCTCTGATCGTCCGCGGGACACTGGGAATTGGTGTAGCCATTCTGGATGCAGCTGCACTTTCATTTATCGGCTTGGGTGCCCAACCGCCATTAGCGGAATGGGGTACCATGTTGGGCACTGAGCGAAATCAGGTTTTTACCGCTCCCCATCTCGTCTTTTTCCCGGGTATTGCAATTATGCTTACCGTTCTTGCCTTCAATTTGTTGGGTGATGGTTTGCGTGATGCAATTGATCCACGGTTACGATCTGCTGAATAAGAATGGAGTTTGTCCGAGTGGATAATAAAGAACCTCTACTTGATGTAAGAAATTTGACAACCTACTTCTTCACCGATGATGGAATAGTCAAATCCGTCGATGGTGTGGATTTTACGGTAATGCCCGGAGAAATATTGGGACTGGTTGGAGAATCTGGATGTGGTAAAAGTGTCACATCCTTATCCATCATGGGCTTGATCGATGCGCCCGGAAAAATCATGGGGGGAGAAATTTTCTTTCAGGGGAAAGATTTACTCACTCTCACTGACGACGAAATGCAAAAAGTCCGTGGTGCACAGATTTCCATGATCTTCCAGCAGCCTCAGTCTTGTTTAAACCCTGTCTTCACTGTTGGTGACCAAATTGTCGAAGTTTTTGAGATCCATGGCAAGGTGGATAAAGCAAACGGAAAGAAAAAAGCCATAGAACTATTACGGCTCGTCGGGATCCCGGACGCAGAGAAAAAAGCAGATGCGTACCCTCATGAGATGTCTGGTGGACAGGCGCAGCGTGTCATGATCGCTATGGCACTTGCCCTCAATCCCAGATTGCTGATCGCTGATGAACCTACTACAGCCCTTGATGTAACCATCCAGGCACAGATTCTATCCTTGCTCTCTGATCTTCGAAAAGAATTCCAGGCTTCGATCATCCTCATCACCCACGACTTGGGTGTTATCGCCGAGATGGCGGACCGGATTGCAATTATGTACGCGGGAAAGATCGTAGAATTGGCGACGGTCGCCGAATTATTTGATAATCCTAAACATCCTTACACTTCCGGGCTTATCGCTTCCGTCCCGGTGCTAGGGGAGATAAAAGATAGTCTGGATACCATCCCGGGAAATGTACCCAATCTGATCAATCTTCCGGTCGGCTGCCGCTTCAGCTCACGCTGCCCTGCAAGAGAAAAATTTGGGTTGGAAATCTGTACAAAGGTCGAGCCCGAATTATTACTGGTGGAAGGAACCGATCACTTTGCGCGTTGCTGGCTTTACCAGGATGGTGAAAATCATCAGGCTCCATTGGGAAATTCCAAAATTACTGCCGCAGCCGGGAATAACCTATGACAATACCTAACCCAACTTCCAATGAAAACTTGATTGATGTCCGGCATTTGGTGAAATACTACCCTGTTCTGGGTGGAGTATTCAAACGGGTTGTCGCTCATGTAAAAGCAGTTGATGATGTCAGCTTCAGCATTAAACAAGGTGAAACACTGGGTCTGGTTGGTGAATCTGGTTGTGGAAAAACAACAGTCGGTCATACCATGATCCGGTTGCTTGAACACACCAGCGGAGAGATTGAATTTGAAGGCGTGGATATCTTCAAATTAAAAGGCAAGGAATTGAAAGCGATGCGGCGCAACATGCAGATCGTTTTTCAAGATCCATACGCTTCCTTGGATCCACGGTTACCAATTGGTGAATCGATCGCAGAAGGTTTGAAAATCCATGGGATTGGGACCAACCAGGAACGTTTCCAAAAAGTACTTGAGATCATGTCCAAAGTGGGTCTGGAAGATTATCATGCCATGCGTTATCCCCATGAGTTTTCAGGTGGTCAACGCCAGAGGATAGGTATTGCGCGTGCGTTGATACTTCAACCCAAATTTATTGTATTGGATGAACCGGTTTCTGCATTGGATGTATCCGTACAGGCACAGGTGTTAAATCTGCTGAAGCAGCTCCAAAGAGAATTTGGTCTGACTTACTTGTTTGTCGCTCATAATCTGGGTGTGGTTGAACACATTTCAGATCGGGTTGCTGTCATGTATCTCGGTAAAATTTTCGAAATAGCCAGTAGGGAAGATCTATTCAAGATGCCGCTCAATCCATACACCAGAGCACTTATGTCGGCTATTCCCAACCCGCGTCCAGGAATGAAAAAGGAACGGATCATTCTTACCGGTGATGTTCCAAGTCCGTTAAATCCACCCAGTGGATGCAGATTCCATCCTCGCTGCCCCTGGGTACAACCTAGATGTAGTTTGGCAGAACCTGAACTGCGCGAATTGGCTCCCGGGCACCAGGTTGCCTGCCATTTTGCTGAACAATTCTTATGAGATAAAATAAAACTCCCGTGAGGGAGTTTTTGATGATTAGTATCTTATCTGTATAGTTACTGGAACATTCTGAAGACTACAAACGCTCCAAAGATGACTAAAACCGTTAAAGCAGCAAGCCAAACCTGCGTTCGGCTCCTTTCATCAGATACTTTCAGCGCAGGATATAATCCTTCAACTTGCCAGCTCGGTCCAGCCATCCACGTGAAAATCAAACCGCCAAATAGTCCGCCAAGGTGTCCCCAATTGTCAATTCCCTGACCGGAAAGCCCAATTAGAAAATTAACTACAGCAACTGAAACCGTATTGATGATGATCGTCCTGGCGCGGTCACCAAAGAATTTCCTGTTTTGGTAAGCGAAAACGCCTTCGGCAGCCAATAAACCGAACACTGCAGTTGAAGATCCAAGCGATGGATTTGGTGAGAAGTAGTAAGAGAGTACATTACCGGCAAATCCGCCAACCAGATACAAGGTTAAATAGCGGGTATGTCCGAAAAATCTCTCCAGGCTTGAACCTATTGCAAACAGGGCATACATATTGAATACAATATGCAGGATGGAGCCGTGCAGTAAAACAGGGGTGATCAATCGCCACAATTCGCCTGCTTTGATGTATTGGTTTATTTTCCCGCCAATTGCAAAAAGGAGATCCCCGCCAAATATCGCTTTGGAGATATATTGTAGAATGAAAGCGATGATCGTCACCGCCAGTATTGTGTAAGTGACCGTGGGTTTGACCTGTGGCACTTCGAGCCGAATTGATTCGGATGGTGGTTTGGTTATCTCAGGTTGAGAAGTGGATGGGCTTGTATTATCCATTAGATTTCCACCTTGCGTTGATGTACTCGATCATGCTCTGCAGTAATGATCGCTTCGAGATGTTCAACTGCCTTGCATAATTGTCCTGCTGGGTTGTAAACAAAATAATCAAAGATCGGCATGCAGTCAAGTTCTTTTTTCGTAGTCGCCATGCGAAGTGAGATCGATTCGTCTGTTTCGGTGCCCCGGTCTTTCAATCTGAATATCAATTCCTCTTCGCTGGATGGTAGGAGAAAGATCAGGACCGCTTCAGGGAAGAGTTTACGCATGGTTGCAGCTCCCTGAACATCCAACCGCATGATCACATCTTTGCCACTGGCAAATGCATCTCGTACCTGCTGTTTTGCCACACCTTTATACTGTTCATACACCAGTGCATATTCGATGAAGTCATTTTTCGCGATCATCGATTCAAAGTTTTCTTTTGTGGTGAAGTAGTAGTCCTCACCATGGTGTTCATTTTCTCGGGGAGAGCGGGAAGTTGTTGTGATCACAAAATGCAGATGATGATCGCGTTCCATTAATCCTTTAACAACAGAATCTTTCCCTACCCCTGAAGGACCTGAAATCACGATCAACAATGGGTTAGATTTGATACTATTAAAATTCAACTGATCAGTAGGCATTCAGATCCTTTAGACTACAGGTTTGATTTTATTGATTATAATTCGAAAAAACCGAAGTAAGAGGTTGTTATGCCTGTTTATGAATACCTATGCTCAAAATGTAGTAAGAAGTTTACAATCTCATTGAGTTATCAGGAATATGATAACGCAAAACCTGCCTGTTCCTTTTGTGGGAGCGACCAGGTTCAGCGCAAAATCGGTAGAATTCGGGTTGCCCACGGTGATGATTCCCGTATGGATCAATACGCAGATACGCCATTAAATGCCATGGAAAGTGATCCTCAGGGGATGGCGAGAATGATGCGAAAGATGAGCCAGGAATCCGGTGAACCCATGCCAGCAGAGTTCAATGAGGTAGTCGGACGCCTCGAAAAAGGTGAAAAACCCGCAGATATCGAAAAATCCATGCCGAATCTCGGATCCACACCGGGGGATGTATAGAATCTCATCCTCCAGGTTTAGATATTTGGACCAACAGATTTAGCTGTTGAATGGAATTTACCCGTGAGATCCGGTTCACAAATTGGGATAGGCTAGCTGAGTATGCCCTCAGTTCACGCACCGCTTCCCCAACCGGATCTTCCCCCGCAGCACCTCCCGGTGTATCTGCATAAGCACCATGAAAAGCGAAATACGCCTGATTGAGCTTGCGAATCGGGTACCCATGATTCCAGAACATTTGCCGGCGGTCTTCCATGTATTGTTCAGCTTCTGCGATCTTCCCCTGTGTGAGTAAATCATCCGTGGTCACCCGGGTGATTCGCATTTCAGCTCTGAAATCAAAGAATTTTGTATCTGGTTCTTCCGGTGTTTCTTGGTGCAGTGTGGAGCTTTCTGGTCGATCAGGTTTTGCGGGTTCCGGTTCTGGTGGAAGCAGTTCAGGATAATATGTCTTTATAACCTCCACCGAGATTTCCTTTCCCGCGATGCTCGCAGCGGTCTCATTGATGGTCCGTAGATCGGAATTAAGATCATAATTCAATCCCAATGGACGCAATCCGAGATAATTATGTGTCCACTCATGGGCAATGACTTCCAACATCCAATTCAGATCGCTGGTTTGCTGAACCATGGTGGGGTAGGTACCCAAACCTCCGATTTCTTCTACGAGCGTGGAATAGTTTAGTGATGCCGTTACCTCATTCTCCAGTTGTATTTGCTCATCCAAAGTCAGATTTGAAATCTATTGAGATATGCCCATCTTGACGAATGACATCTCTGGGCGAAATGATAAGAGCAAGAGGAAGCGGGGATGTATGAAAAGAGACCGGAGGAAAATCCGCAGACAATGTACTTAATCCCAGTTTTTCGATCGCGTTAGCGGTTTGTCTCTCCAGAATTCGCTCAACTGTTGGGCTGATTATGTATAGTTCAGACAACAAATTGTCTAACTGCTTTTTATTTGGTTGCGAAGACGCATCTGGATTCTTTTCATTTGGATCTGAGTAAACGATCTTTATCTGATCTTCCAGATCTTGTTTTGATCGGATCAGCTCGATGTAGTACATAACTATTTTTTTTTGATTATTTTCAGGAATCAACTTATCAAATTTAACCAGGGATGATTTTATTTTCTCAATAATCGCGTTATCAGTCCATGACCCGTAATCGAACTCTATGGAACGGGTGAAACGACGGACTTTTTCTATCGGTTCCCGGAACGGAACTAGGCTTTGTTGACAAAGCATGACCAGAATAAGGAAGGCAACCAGGTTCTTATAAACGATCTGTACTAATCTAAAACTTCTCAATATCGACCACCGTATATAGTATGAATTTGAGATAGGGATTCTATCTGTAATATGCTATTGTATAACCTCTGTATGAATGGATTTCACGAGCGTATAATCGTTTTACCAGATTTTCACTGGACTCTTACAGAAATCTTGCTTAAACCAATTATAATTTGTGATTGATTAGGTAACCTAATTAAACGAAAGAATTGATCAAGGAATTGAAAATGAAAAAAGTACTCATCATTGTAGGTATCATCGCAGCACTTGGTTTGGTTGGTTTCTTTATCTGGAATGGACAAGCTCAAAAAGTCCAGGCAGCATCGAAATATCAGACCGAGCCTGCGAAAAAGGGAACGCTTACCGGCACCGTTGGTGCGACTGGTACTGTCCGTGCGAATCAATCCGCTGTGATCACCTGGCAAACTAACGGGACAGTCGAAACTGTCGATGTTGTTCTTGATCAGCAGGTCAACGCTGGCGATAAGATGGCCAACTTGAAATCTACTTCGCTCTCGCAGAACATTATTCTTGCTGAAGCTGATTATAATGCTGCTCTACAAGCACTCGATAATGCCCGAAATTCCAGCCTTGCATTTGCCAATGCTCAACAGGCACTGCTTGATGCAACTGAGAAGTGGGAAGATGCAGCAGCCAGCCGCAGATCTTATAACGGTGAGATCACCGTTTATAAGAAAGTGATGACCCGCTTTGGCCCACGGAAGAAGAAAGAAATCCGTAACCCGACTGAACGTGAAATGGATAAAGTAGATGCACGATTAGCTGTTACTGAAGCAAAATTGGAAGATGCACAGCGCGAATTTGATCGTCTTAAGGACGGACCCGATCCACGCGATATCGCTGCTGCGGAAGCGAGAGTTGCTGCCGCCCAGGCTACGATTAACCTTGCGCGGATTGAGGCTCCCTTTAACGGTACGATAACCGATGTCAGCAGTAAACCTGGAGATATTGTCGCACCAGGTGTCGAAGCGTTCAGAATGGATGATCTAACCCATTTGTACATTGATGTTGAGATTTCCGAGGTGGATATTAACCGTATCAAGGTCGGTCAGGATGTGACCCTCACATTCGATGGGATTCCCAATAAAGAATACCAGGGAAAAGTAAGTGAAGTTGGCAGGGTGGGGACAGTCACTTCCGGTGTGGTCAACTATGCGGTAACTGTTGAACTCCTGAATATGGATTCTGATGTGCTGCCGCTTATGACTGCCGGTGTGAACATCGTCACCACAACCTTGGATAATGTTTTGATGGTTCCAAATCGTGCAGTGCGCTTGATCGACGGCAAACATTTTGTCTTTGTCGTCAGACCCAATATCGTAAAACCTAAATCTGTTGAGATCCAGATTGGTTCGATTGCAGATAATTATGCTGAGGTGACCGGCGGCAATTTGAAGGAAGGTGATCTGCTGGTTCTCAATCCATCGAATGAATTGATTGGCGGTGGTGGATTTGGCCCGGGAATGATGGGCGGGGGGCGATAGTGGCTGATTGTGTAATTTCCGCAACCGACCTCACTAAAGTTTATAAGATGGGCGATGTTGAGGTTAGAGCATTGGATGGCGTCTCCATCTGCATCGAGCGTGGCGAAATTGTTGCCATTATGGGTCCATCCGGATCAGGAAAATCCACCCTGATGAATATACTCGGGTGCCTAGACCATCCAACAGAAGGTGATTATTACCTGGATGGTGAGCTTGTCTCAAACCTGCGTGATGATCAATTATCATCGATCAGAAATCGCAAGGTGGGTTTCATCTTTCAGAATTTCAATTTACTCACCCGGGTTTCAGCCCTGGCAAATGTTGAACTTCCCATGCGTTATGCTGGCATAACCAAGGAAAGAAAACCACGTGCGTCCGAAGCGCTTTCGCTGGTGGGATTGGGCGACCGTATGACCCATAAACCTACCGAATTGTCAGGGGGTCAGCAGCAGCGTGTTGCGATCGCAAGATCGCTGGTGAACAATCCCGCCATCATTATGGCCGATGAACCTACCGGCAATCTTGATTCAAAATCCGGTAGGGAGATCATGGATCTTTTGCTCAAATTGAACCGTGAACGAGGGACAACTCTGATCATTGTTACCCATGACCCGACTGTTGCTGCGCAGACCCAACGCATCATCCGTCTCCGTGATGGATTGGTGGAGGCGCAATCATGAACCTTGGACAGGCAATTCTTGAAGCATTGGATAGTCTGGCCGGCAACAAATTACGTTCCAGTCTGACCATCCTTGGTATTGTTATCGGCGTAGCCGCCGTGATCGCCATGCTGGCGGTGGGTCAGGGTGCCCAGGATACCATCACCGGGTCGATCAGTGGAATCGGAACTAACCTTTTGTTTGTCTTTCAAGGTAATTTTGCGGCAGATGTTCGCAACCCTGAACCCATCACCCTTGGTGACGCTCAGGCGCTATCTGACCGCTTCCAGGCTCCATCGATTGAGGCAGTATCATCAGTGATCCAGGGTCAGGTGAAAGTTTCATTTTCTGGTGAACAAACAACAACAACCTTGAATGGGATCTCTCCCAATTACCAGGAAATGCGAAGTTACGCGGTTGAAGAAGGATCCCTCATCACCGAGGAAGACCTGATCAGCCGTTCATCGGTGGTCCTGCTAGGCTCGGATGTTGCGACCAAACTCTTCGATAGGACGAACGGCTTGGTCGGTGAGACAGTTCGGATTGAGGGATCTCCTTTTAGGGTCCTTGGTGTTTTGACAAAAAAGGGCGGCGGATCATTCGGAAGTCAGGATGATGTTGTATTGGTTCCGTTTTCCACAGCACAGTCCCGCATCCTTACCCGGAAGCGCAGTGATGAGGTCGACCTCATGCTGGTCCAGGCTGCGGATGCCGATAAAGTCTTGGATGCATCCGATGAGATTTCCCAGATATTACGGGAACGCCACCGCACCCGTCTGGGCGAAGATGACTTTACGGTTTTCTCGCAGGCTGATTTTGTGAACACGGCGAAGACCATCACCGGTGTGTTGACCATCTTCCTAGGCGGCATTGCGGCAATCTCCTTGCTCGTCGGCGGAATTGGCATCATGAATATCATGCTGGTCAGTGTAACCGAGCGTACCAAGGAAATCGGTTTGCGCAAGGCTCTAGGCGCTCGCAAGCGGGATATCCTGATCCAGTTCCTGACCGAATCCTCCCTCCTGAGCATGCTGGGCGGAATAATTGGGATCGCCTTCGGCTATCTCATAGCCATCGGTGTGGGGCAAATAGCTGCAGCAAGCGATACACCATTCGTCCCGAACGTCAGTCTGGATTTCATCATCCTGGCAACCGTTTTTTCTACAGCGGTTGGCTTGTTCTTTGGCATTTACCCGGCTAATCGCGCCGCCAACCTCGAACCGGTCGAAGCATTGCGTTACGAATAATCATTCGACATCTTAAGAGAAACAGGGTTGATAGGGATGGAAGGTTCGCAGAACTTTCCATCCCTGAACTTAATAGCCCCTCCCGCATATAGAATTTTGGATGGAAGAGATCATCTCAGCGGGAGGGGTTGGGGTGGGTAAAAAGATATAGGAAATTAGAAGTAGATACCCTCTTGAGATTCAAGACGGTTTTTGCGACTTTTCTTTGGCATTTATGCGGCTAGCCGCGCCGCCGAGCTCGAACCGGTTAAAGCGTTGCATTACGAAAAAAATGTTCATGGATTAATTATTGAAATAGTCTGATGAATTAAGATTGTTAATAGTGTAGAATCATCATGCAGATACAAATGCATGATGATTTTTTGTTCAGATCAATAAATTGGAGGATTTACTATGACTGATTGGAAAGTATTGATCACCGATGGTTTGGATAAGAATGGGTTGGAAATGCTGAAAAAATCCGCAGTGGTGGATGAAAAAACGGGCATTTCCGCAGAGGATCTGTTATTGGTAGTCGGGGATTATGATGCGCTGATTGTCCGCGGACGGACCAAAGTGAACGCTGCAGTGTTCGCTGCCGGCAAGAAACTGAAAGCGGTCGGTCGTGCAGGTGTGGGTGTGGATAATATCGATCTCGCAGCTGCTAAAGCTGCTGGTGTGACTGTTGTAAATTCTCCTCTGGCAACGACCGTCGCTGTAGCTGAACTCGCAATGGGATTGATGCTTTCGATCGTTCGCGATCTGGCTCGTGCAGATCGAACCATGAAAGAAGGCAAGTGGCTCAAGAAGGAATTTGAAGGTGCGGAACTGAATGGGAAAGTTCTGGGTGTGATTGGCATGGGACGTATCGGCGCGGCTGTTGGCAAACGGGCAGCAGCTTTTGATATGAAAGTGATCGGTTATGATCCCTTGATCCCTGCAGCAGAAATCAAAGCCCGCGGCGCCGATCCCGTCAGCCTGGACGAGCTTTACAAGCAGGCGGATATGATCACCATGCACATTCCGCTGACCCCTGATTCCAAGGGAATGATGAATGACGCCTCTTTCGCGAAAATGAAACAGGGAGTCTATATCATCTGCGCTGCTCGTGGCGGTGTGATCGATGAAACCGCCTTGCTCGCGGCTCTCAACTCCGGCAAGGTAGCCGGCGCAGCTCTGGATGTCTTCGCCACCGAACCACCCGGACTAACCGACCTGGTTGCCCATCCAAAAGTCATCGCGGTTCCCCATGTCGGTGCTCAGACAATCGAAGCCCAAGCTCGTGCAGCCGATGATATTGCCAGTGAGATCCTTCGTGCGCTTAAGGGCGAAGAATTAAGATGGAAGGTGGCCTAATGCAGGAAAAACTCAAACAACTTAAAGAACGTCTGTATGAAATTTCAGATCTGATCGGTGCGCAAGCCGTACTGGGTTGGGATCAACAGACCTACATGCCAACCGGCGGTGGAGAAACCCGCGGTGAACAGCTCTCCACATTAGCCCGCATCACCCATGATCGACTGACTACACCTGAAATAGGTGAGTTACTCGAATCATTGGTTCCGTTCGCTGACACCCTCGAATCAGATTCCGATGATGCGCGTTTGATCCATGTGACCAAAAGGGAGTACGACAAGCAGGTCAAAGTCCCATCAAACTGGGTTGGGGAATTTGCTCAGGTGACCGCAGTTGCCCAGGAAGCCTGGGTGTCTGCCAGAGCTGAATCAAAATTTGGCACCTTCCAGCCACACCTGGAGAAGATCGTTGATCTGCGCCGCCAATATGCGGATTTCTTCGCACCATTCGACCATGTTTACGATCCCCTATTGGATGATTATGAACCTGGATTGAAGACCAGCGAAGTGATCAGCATATTTAATAAACTTCGCACCGAACAGGTTGAACTCATCCGACAGATCAAGGAAAAGCCGGTTATTGATGACTCTTTCCTTAAAGTCACCCTGGATGAACAAAAGCAATGGGATTTTGGCGTGGATGTGATCACGCGCTTTGGCTATGATTGGCAGCGTGGACGTCAGGATAAAGCCGCTCATCCCTTTACCACCAGTTTCGGCTACGGCGATACCCGAATTACCACCCGGTTCATTCCCAACTCCGGTTCTTCCGCTTTGTTCTCCACCATGCATGAGTGCGGACATGCTCTTTATGAACAGGGAATCGGTGAATCACTCCGTAGAACCCTTTTGTTTAACGGTGCTTCCATGGCCATCCACGAGTCCCAATCCCGCTTGTGGGAAAACCTGGTCGGCCGATCCAGAGAATTCTGGACCTTTTTCTATGGCAACTTCCAAAATGCCTTCACAGATACACTGGGCAATGTCAGTCTGGAGCAGTTCTACAAGGGGATCAACAAGGTTGAGCCGTCCCTAATTCGCGTAGAATCCGACGAAGCGACCTACAATCTGCACGTCATGCTCCGCCTCGAGATCGAGATCGCGCTGATGGAGGGCAAAGCTCAGGTAAAAGACCTGCCGGAGATCTGGAACACAAAAATGCAGGAGTATCTGGGGTTGACCCCGCCCAATGATGCCAAGGGAGTCCTTCAGGATATCCACTGGTCCGGCGGCAGCATGGGATATTTCCCGACCTATGCTCTCGGTAACCTGGTCTCGGTTCAGATATGGGAAAAGATGCTCGAGGATATCCCCTCGCTGCCAAGCCAGATCCGCACCGGTGATTTCGGTCAGTTATTAGGTTGGCTGCGTGAAAAGGTCCACGTTCACGGCGCGAAATTCGATCCGCAGGTGATGGTCAAGAAGATCACCGGATCTAAGATCAAACCGGAACCCTATTTGCGCTACTTGAAATCCAAATACAGCGATATTTATCAGCTCTAATAAAATTCCGCATCGTGCCAACAACTCCCGGACATATTTCTGGGAGTTGTTTTTATTTCCCATATTCAGCTTTTTATGTTTTAATCAGACCCATAGGGGATTCTACTTATGGATATTTTGTTCGTCGATGATGATCCCATCACACTCGAATTGATGGGCCAGGCAGCCAAGCTCCTGGGATATCAAGCTAAGCTTGCCCGAAGCGGCAAGGAAGCCATCAGAATGGCTGTCGAAATCCAACCCTCGGTTATCTTTTTAGATATGATGATGCCGGATATGGATGGTTTGGAGGTCTTGAAAAAGCTGAAATCAAAGTCGCTCACCGAAAAGATCCCGGTCATCATCCTCTCCGCTGGAGCGTCATTGGACGATTCGCTGGTATGTATCGAAGCAGGTGCTCAGGGCTATCTATTTAAGCCCGTACCGCTTCAGGAACTCATGAACACCATAAAAAAGTATGACGACCATCAACAGTAAATTGGTTGTATGCAAAAATTCATCAGGCTGATCGGTTTATTCATTCTGGCAGTATTTTTCCTTTCATCCTGCCTGCCGCAATCACCATCCATAAATTCCAGCGTTCCCACTCAGAAAACACAATCGCTTCGCGAGTATGTAGATACCGCCAAGGCCGGTTCGCTAACCCCCAAAGCGACATCGACCAGCACGATCACCCCTCCAAAATTTGTGACCAAAACAGCCACAAAGAAGCCAACACTAAAAAAGACCATCACTCCCTCGTTTACCAATAACGGCAAGACCAAAACACTCAGACCTACGCGGACTCCCTATCCAACGTTCACCCCGCGGAACACGCGCACCGCCAGTAATACACCCCAAACCCCCACCGCGGTGATCGAGGAATCCCTGATCAAGGTGATCTCTCCGGCGTCGCTCTCCCGTGTGGTTTCACCTCTGCCGGTATCCATCTCCGTGTTGCCCGGATATCAATCGAAGGTCCATATGGACTTGATCGGCGAAAATGGGAAATTCCTGATCGAGAAGACCTGGTCGTTCCCCAACGCCAGCAACCGCCGGGTCAATATCATCGATAATCTGCCCTTTGACATCCAGGGAGTATCGGAATCCGCGCGGATGGTCATCTACACCCTGGATCAGTACGGCCGGATCATCAACCTGCAAGCTGAGGATATCGTTCTGATGAGTTATGGTGAGAACGATCTAACAGAGCCGAACAATCTGGAAGAGGCATTTGCCATCACCCGCCCAACCAATGAGATGGAGATCTACAAAGGCAAGATCCACATCGATGGCGCTTTCCGCTGCCGTAAAGACTGCCGGCTGGTTTTCGAGGTGCTGGATAATCAGAGTGCACAACTGGGAGTGCTGGAGCTTCCGGAGATCTATCAGGCATCTCTGGAATACTCGGAGCTGAATCTTGATTTCCAGTTGGAGCTAAAAAAATCCTCCTGGGCGCGCCTGCTGTTTCATCAGCAGGATGTCTTCACCGGGGAGGATATCGCGGTCAGCAGCGTGGTGCTGCGGATATTCAAGTAGCGGACTAGGCGCCGCCCTGTGTGTATTTAGCCGGGTCTGTGGGAGTCTTTCCCGACGGATCCCAGACATACACCCAATCACCCACATTCGCCCAATCGAACAGGAAATGCGCATCTCCCGGGGAGATGTTCACGCAGCCGTGGGATTGCGGCATGCCGAATCTGGCCCGCCAGTAGGCGGCGTGCAGCGCGCGGGCGCCGTCAAAATACATCGTCCAGGGGACTGCTTGCAGATAGTAATAATCGGATAGGTCAGCCTCAAAAGCACCGGTCATGGTCTCGGTGTCTTTTTTCTGCTGGATCTGGAAAACACCCGGACGGGTGAAGAACGGATCGAGCCCGGAGGCGATAATGGTGGCAAAAACCAGTTGCCGTCGGTCATAGACAGACATGGTCTGGTCTTCCAGGTTGACTTCGATCCAGCGGTCACCGGTCGTGCCTTCAGGCGGGGTAGTGTTGACCCGGACGGTCTTGACCATGCGTGCTTCGATCCACTCGCCGGGGCTGACCATCACCCACTTGTTATCCCCTTCACCGGAGACATCGAATACCTGCACCACTGTGTCGCGAATGTACTGGTTTCCCGAACTTGGAGCATCGTAGGCGGGTTTGGTGCGACTGTAGACATCCTCGAAGATCCAGCCAAAGTCGGTGGCGGGCGTCTTGCGGAAGATCAATCCCTGGAAGCGGGAGTAGTCGGCTGGCGATGCCCGCACCCATTCGAAGTCAGGCATCTGCAGATAGTGGTTGCCATCCACATCCACCTGGTTGATGTATGCGACGTACCGCAAAAACCCTGCCGGGATGGTGCCGACTTCATTATCGGCAGTGACCGCGTTCTCAAGCGAGGCGAACAGGCGAATCGGTTTCTTCTCGTTGGCGTAGATGCGGGCGTACTTGTAAGGCATTTCGGTGTAACCGGGATCAGGCGAGTAGGCTGGCAAACCCTTCAGCGGATAAGTCAAGCCTAATTCCTGCCAGGACTGTACAGTTGCGGCCGGACCGACCAACAGGCAGTCAGCGGAGTCTTCCGAACCGGGGACACATACCGTGCTGCCGGTGAATGGCTCCACCGCTGCAGCGGTGTTCGTGCTGGCAGATACAGGAGTCACCTGTGGGAGGAATCCGATCAGGATCAGGATGACGATGAATATTCGAAAAGTTCTTGTCAAAGGGTAACCTCTTGTTGCAATCATTTTTCCATTGTACCAAAAGAAATCCTCCGGTTGGGTGGACCGCCTATACAATCGGACGAATTTGGGGGATGGATCGTTCCCGATTTTACGGTCAGGCTTGTACAAACCCATCAAAACCTCCATCAGATTTCGCTACACTCATTTTATGAACAGAAAAATCTTATTTCCAATTGTGATATTTATCACCGTGTTGGTCACTGCCTGCACCAGACAGATTTCCCAAACTGTGACTGCTCCGGTGGAACCTACTGAGGTATCCACTGCCGTGGCTGAACCGGTAGTGCCTCCCACCCTGATGCCTGAACCCAGTGAGACGGCATCCCCCGAAGCTACAGCCGAACCCACCATCGCACCCACTGAGACTCCGTCTGTGCCGCCATCCTTCCCCGACCCCGCCACAGCGGATTGGGTGCTGATCGCCCAGGGACTCTGGCGGCCGGTGGATATGGTCCCGGCAGGGGATGGATCCGGGAGGATGTTCATCTTGGAGCAGGCGGGCATCATCCGCGTCACTGCAAAATGGGGAGGTGCTGGCTGATCCGTTCATGGATATCCGCGACAGGGTCGGCAGCGGTGGTAACGAACAGGGACTGCTGGGCATTGCCTTCCACCCCGACTTCAAGGAGAACGGCTACTTCTACCTGGATTACACCGATTACAACGGGAACACGGTGGTTGCCAGGTTCACCGCGTCGGGTGATGCCGGTTCTGAACGGAAGACCGGCGACCCGACCAGCGAAAAGGTGCATCTTGCGAGTGGATCAGCCGTATGCCAATCACAACGGCGGGCAGGTTGTCTTTGGTCCCGACGGCTATCTGTGGATCGGGCTGGGTGACGGCGGCGGACAGGGTGACCCGAATGGGAACGGCCAATCGCATAATACCCTGCTGGGGAAGATCCTGCGCATCGATGTGAATAAGGGCGACCCGTATGTCATCCCTGACGATAACCCCTTCCACAATGGCGGCGGACTACCTGAGATCTATGCCATCGGGCTGCGTAACCCGTGGCGGTTCACCTTCGACCGGCAGACCGGGAACCTGTTCATTGCGGATGTGGGGCAGAACCAGTGGGAGGAGATCGACCTGCTGCCGGCAGGGTACAGCGGAGCGGTGATGAACTACGGTTGGAATATCCGCGAGGGGGCGCACCCCTATGCCAACGGGGATACGGCCGGGTTGACCGACCCCATTGCCGAGTATGACCACGGCATGGGCTGCTCGGTGACCGGCGGGGTGGTGTACCGCGGCAGTGCACTGCCGGCATTCAGCGGTGTGTACATCTTTGGCGATTACTGCAGCGGTATCGTGTGGGGACTGATCCCCACGGATGGCGGCGGCTGGGAGATGAAGGAGCTGTACCGCACCGGGTTGAAGATCGCTTCGTTTGGGGAAGGCGAGGACGGCGAGGTGTATCTGCTGGACCTGAACGGCGGGCATCTACAAGCTGCAGGGAAAGTAACCCTTCCGGACTGCCATGGCACACCCCCCTGCATCGGGTGATGGGGGAGTTGCAGCTCGTTGGAGCACGCGTGCGCGGAATTGATTTTCGAATTCAATTGCATTTCTCGGAAAAAGCCCACATCGTACCTCCCCGAAGCTGCTTGCTGAGGAAAGTCATCATTGAGCGCGTTTGCGAGCGAGTGAGCTATTTCGTCAAGCCCCCCTGCCGCAGTAGACGGTGCGATGATCCCCCCATTTGCCGCCCCATGTCCCCCCATTTGCCAAAAACCGGAAAAATGGGGGGATGAATAACCATTCGGCGAAAATAATGCGATCATTCGTTATTTGTTTCAAACGAAAATTGTCTTTCCCCTTGAGTATTTGCCAGGGCTATTCGGTTGGTAAAGAGCGGACCCGATGGATGACCGGGAATACAATAATTAGTACAAATGTTCTATATGACATCATAACCGATATGAAATAAAAATACAACTGTCACTTGTGACAGTCTGTTGTATATTTGAAGAATTAGAAATTGATCGGTGATTGGATTGCAAGGGATACAGCTCGACCCACCCTTCGGCTGTTGAGATCGGGTCTACACCAAATGTTCTCGACATTTTTTATCAATTTGGCAAAGGGTTTACTTCATCAGAAAAATATCTTTATGGAGATGTCAATGACTGATTATGAAAAAAAATGGTTGTTTTTCCTCACACCCATCATGATCGTCTACGCGGTTTATGAGATAAAACGAGGCTACATCATTATTTGTGGCAAAGGGTATTATCCATCCGTAATTGATAAAGTAATCAGAGGAATGATTCGACAGAAAAATAACATAGAGGAGGATATTACGCCTTTCGAGCAAAAAATCATTGCCAATCGAAGACGAGTGGAAGGTTTCTCAAGCCTGATAGGTGGCATTCTTACTATAGAGGTATTTTGTTGGCTCTATTATGTGCTATTAGTTTAGTCGTAGGTTGGGTTGAGTGGATCTTGCGAAACTCAACATATGATCTTTTTCAAGTATTTGGGAGATATTGAATGAATAAGATATTTCAAAAAACCATTAATGTAATATCTAATTCAAGTACAAAAAAAATATTTGGAATTTGTTCAATTCTCTCGATTATTTGTATTGTTATTTCTACTATAATCCCGCAAGATGGGCAGACCTTATCATTTATCAGTAATCTTCTTTTCGCTTCAGCTTTTCTTATTTTGGGTTTAGCAGGGATACCTATCATAATTAGGAAAGAATACCCTTTTGCGATTTTATATAAATACTCACAGCTTGAAGCTGTTATGTATGGCTGGATTTTTCTAATAATCGGCGTTGGTATGTTTATTCTATTTATGTTCGCATAATAGGTTTCATTGATTTCGTGAAGGATGGAGTATATGATTTGGATTGGTCGGCGGATGATGATGATGTCGGAGGAATAGCGGTTGAAGGTTATGATGGCTGAGTTGGGTTTCGCGAAAATCCTCAATCCAACATACCCGCTATTTTGTCCAAGGATAGAATATGCGAAATAGAATATTTACTAGATTGTTTTTCTCGATAGCTGTATTAACTAGTATATTTGGTTGTCAGGTACATCTTCAAAATGAATTACAAAGTACACTTTCTCAACAAACTGAAATATCAAAATCAAGTCATCAAAATAATAAAACACTACCCCCATATACAGCTACAAGTAAAGTCACATTATCCCCTCAGAAATCTCCAACATCAAAAGAAATTATTCCTTACAATCCTACCCAAGTGTATCAAGAATTTAGTAGGAATTTGAATATTTCAAACCAATGCAATACTGCATGTTTTTTGGGGATAATACCTGGAATTACTACCTTAGATGAGACAGAAAGAATTTTCTATAAATATGGTTTAGATGTTAAATTTACCGTTACGGAAGAACAAAAAGATTATTATTCTGTCAGATATAAATATTTAGATGATTTAGAGATTTCGTTATCGTTGACTGTAAAAAATGGAATTGTGGAAACACTTGTTACACGTTTGGAGGTAGATACTTCGTCAGGGTCATATTCCAACAAAGATTGGCTAGCTTTTTCTCCAAATACATTGATAACAGAATTTGGTGATCCATCTCGAGTGGAATTATCACTTCCTATGGGTCCTGGAAGTCCTAGTGATGGAAATAATTTGCCCATTTCATGCGAAATTGTTTTATTCTTTGATAGAGTTGATTTAGTTGTCAAATATTTCAGCCCAAAATTTACGCACCATGGGAACGAAATTGATATTTGCCCGCTAGATGATGAACTAGAAGGAGTAAATATATGGATGGGAGATAAATTGTTCAACACTCCTTCAAAAAATGGCAAATCATTTGAAGAAGTAACAGGGCAGAATTCAAGTCAATTCTCAGATATTATGCTAAATAAGCACACAAAAATTGCGTGCTTTACAATTGATCAAGGGTCTTTCTATGGTAAATAATGAATATTAATTGTAAGAGGTATTAGACTAAGGTCATGACTTGGGTTGAATGAACTATGTAAAACGCTTCTAACATTCACTATCTTTGGTGCATTCCAAAAACCAACTGTCACGTAAGTGACAGTTGGTTTTTTTGTCTCATCCTCGCTTCCCAAAATCCGCCGTACAATGAAAGCAAGATCATCCGTTTTCGGGGTGAATTGATGAAAAGAATCCTTCTGCCAATCCTCCTGCTTGTGCTGCTATCCGCCTGCATCCCCAGCCACGATTACACAGAAGCCGACCTGCCCTGGGTGACCCGCTGGCTGGAAGACCCTGCCTGCGCCGCTCCCTGCTGGGAGGGGATCATCCCCGGCGAAACCCGGCTTGCCCAGGTGGATGATGCCGCCGTCGACCCCGCCAACCGGTTGGGATTCTATCCATCCGAGGTGCCGTTGGACGGGGAAGCCTACAGCTACTGGTTCAACCTGGACGGGGTGGATAAATTCCACGGTGTGACCGTTTTCGCTGCATCCGCAGACGAAACGATCGACCGCATCCAGTTCGAGTTCGGCAATACCGGCAGTCATCTGCGAGTGGGGGATATCCTCTCCCATTTTGGCGAACCGGAGTCCGTGGCGGTGGATATCCTGGCTGGCGGGTGCCGGGCATCCCTGTTATTCCCGGACAAGAAAATGTGGCTGACGCTGGAGCGGAAAAAGCTGCGCAAGACCTACGAGATCAAGGAAGACACCCTGCTGTCGTGGTCGTACTTTTACACCCCATCCGCCTGGGATGAAGCGCTGCAGCGCTATCCCCAACCTGATGAACAGATCCAACCCTGGCTGGGGTATGAGAAATATGTCTGCAAAAAGACCTGGTAGGCGCAGCGGTTAGTTTTTGGTCAGTAGGTTGCGTTTGGAAAATCTGATATATAATTAGTGAAGTAGAGATTTACCGGCATGATTTCAGGTGGGTATTTGATGCTAACGATAACCGGTTCCTGAAAAATCCAACCTAAGGAGAACAGCCCTGATGCAGAACCGCGCACAACTCATGGTTGACCGACTTCGTGAATTACAGGCTTCATCGCCTGATATTGAAGCATCTGCAGTCGTCAGTGTTGACGGCTTGACGATCGCGTCCGCGCTGCCTGAAGAAGCGGAAGAAGACCGCGTGTCGGCCATGTCCGCGGCGATGTTGGGATCTCGGCGAGAAGATCACCAAGGAATTGGGAAAAGGGCATCTGGAGCAGGTGTACATCAAGGGGAATGCCGGTTATGTGATCATTATGAGCATCGGTGAAGATGCGGTGCTGACAGCGCTTGCCCGCGACCATGCCAAGCTGGGTTTGATCTTCCTGGATATGCGCCGCGCCGCAGAAGACCTGACGAAATTATTGTAATTTGAGGATCCTTTGAAATTAGTTGTTGTCATTCCAACCTATAACGAAGCGGAGAACCTTCCCAAGATGGTCTCCGCTTTATTTCAACTACCCATCCCCGACCTGCATCTTCTGGTGGTGGACGACCACAGCCCGGACGGCACCGGCGAGATCGCGGAGCAGTTGAAGCAATCCACAGGACGGGTGGAGGTACTTCACCGTGCAGGCAAGCTGGGACTTGGGACCGCCTACATCGCCGGTTTCAAGAAGGCGCTCGAGATGGGCGCGGACCTTATCGGGCAGATGGATTGCGATTTTTCCCATCCGGTGGAGAAGCTGACCGAGCTGTATCAGGCGGGTGTGGATGGGATCGATCTGGCGCTGGGTTCGCGTTATATCCCCGGCGGAAGTCTGGACCATGATTGGCCGCTGTGGCGCAAATCACTTTCCGGGTTTGGCAATTTCTACGCGCGGACGATCCTCGGCTTGCCGATCCACGATATCACCGGCGGATTCAAGGTCTGGCGTAAGCAGTTCCTGCTAAAGATGCCGCTGGACGAGATCAAATCCAACGGGTATGTATTCCAGGTGGAGATGGCTTATGTGGCCACCAAATTGGGATGCACCTACAAAGAGATTCCCTTCCACTTTGCAGACCGCAGGTGGGGAAAATCCAAAATGTCGTTCGGAATCCAGTTCGAAGCAGCATTCCGGGTCTGGAAATTACTCGGACTGCATAAAAATATCAAGCTAAATTAAAGGAGAAAAAACATTATGAGTAAAACTATCGAGAATTTGGAAGCAGCATTCGCCGGAGAATCACAGGCATCACGCAAGTATCATTTCTTCGCCATTGCCGCCGAGCAGGAAGGCTTTCCGCAGGTTGCCCGTCTGTTCCGCGCTGCGTCGCTGGCTGAGAGCATCCACGCCGGTAATCATCTGCGCGCGATGGACAAGATCGGCAAGACCAGTGAGAACCTGAAAGCTGCCATCGAAGGCGAGCATTACGAGATCACCACCATGTATCCCGAGTTCATCGCTGAAGCTGAATCCGCTGAGGAGAAGAAAGCCACCCGTACTTTCAAGTGGGCTTTTGAGGTGGAAAAGGGTCACGAAGAGCTGTACAAGCAGGCGCTTGCAACGCTTGGCGCGGATGCCAAGGATGTGGCGGTCTATGTTTGCCCGGTGTGCGGGAACACCCATATCGGGGTGATGACTGAGAATTGCCCGATCTGCAATACGCTGGCATCCAAGTTTATCAAAGTAGACTAAAAATAAAAACACTCCCTGGAAAACAGGGGGTGTTTTTCTAAATGAGATGGAACTTTTTGATTCCAGTTTCTCTGGCACAAAATCCATCACCTAA
>CAWHEB010000003.1:0-30364 GCA_963828285.1 uncultured Chloroflexia bacterium | reverse complement strand
TTGACTGAACAGGAACGCAACGAGCGGGTGATTGAAATCTGGCAACAAACAACCACCAAAGTTGGGCAGGCAGTGAAAGTGTATATGGATCCAGTTGGCAACCTGGCTACTATGGCAAATTCCGGAGCGACCAAAGGCGGTTTTGGACCAATCTCGCAGCTGGCTGGTATGCGTGGTCTCATGGCGGATCCTGCGGGTCGAATTATCCGCTGCCAATTCAATCCAACTTCCGCGAAGGTTTGAACGCACTGGAATACTTCATCTCCACCCACGGTGCCAGAAAAGGGTCTGGCAGATACTGCCTTGAGAACAGCTGATGCTGGTTACCTTACCCGCCGTCTGGTTGATATTGCCCAGGATGTGATCATCAATGAAATTGACTGTGGAACCAGTGAAGGTATCTGGATCCGTAAATCGGATGATATTGCTGGTCAATCCATGGAATCCAGGTTGTATGGACGCCTGTCGCAGCCAAGGATTGTCGATCCACAGACCGGCGAAGTGCTTCTTGATCGAGACGAAGTACTTGATCATGATTCTGTCCGAAAAATCCTAAATGCCGGTATTGAAGAAATTTATGTGCGATCTCCATTAACCTGCGGTTTGCTGCAGGGGATGTGTGCCAAATGTTATGGTATGGATCTGGGCCGGGGAAAAATGGTAGAACTTGGGTCAGCGGTTGGGATTGTTGCTGCCCAATCTATTGGTGAACCGGGTACCCAGTTGACCCTGCGTACCTTCCATACCGGTGGTGTCGCTGCCGGTGGTGATATCACGACTGGTTTGCCCCGTGTTGAAGAATTATTTGAAGCCCGGAGAATGCCAAAAGGTGAAGCCGTTATTTCGCGAATTTCCAGGGAGTAGCCCACGTGATCCAGTCCGATAAGTACAGCGATCAACGTGTTGTTAGAGTAGAACAAAGCGAAATGAGAAGCGATGTATTTGAAATACCCGAAGAGTGGTTGATTACTGTCAAGGATGAAGATAAAGTCAATTCCGGGGGTGATACTGCTTCCCTGGGTGAAGCCACCATCACTACCCAAAATTCTGGTCGTGTAAGAATTGAAGACCGGAAAGTGATTGTATCCTACGAGATAAAGGAGACGTTGGAGGAAGATATCCCGCCGACCTCCCGGCTGCTGATTAAAGATGGCGACCACGTTGAGGCTGGTGAACCCCTAACAGAAGGATCCCTGAATCCCCATACCGTATTTACGGATCAAAGGACGCGATGCCTGCCAAAGTACCTGCTTACAGAAATCCAAATGGTTTACCGTGCTCAGGGACAGAACATCAATGACAAACATTTCGAGGTCATTATCCGAAAAATGCTTGGAAAAGTTCAGGTAACCCGACCCGGAGATTCAAAATATCTACCGATGGATCCAGTTGACCGATTGGAAATCCGCCACAGAATGAAAATGAACTGGTGGCTGAAGGTAAACAACCGGCGAAATTCAGCGAAGTTCTTTTGGGTGTTACCAAGGCATCCCTGAGTACAGACTCATTCCTGTCTGCGTCTTCCTTCCAACACACCATAAAAGTACTGGCTGGAGCTGCCATTGCAGGTACAGAAGATCCATTGTTTGGTCTAAAGGAAAATGTGATCATCGGAAAGCTAATCCCTGCAGGAACGGGTTTTGATTCAAACGCCTGGATCGAGCTTGACCTTGCTCCGGAACTCAGGTGATAGGAAATGGTGGGTACCAGAGATGATCTGCCAGCGCAGAATAACAGATAGAATTAATAATCATCAACCCTCTGATAATAGGGGTTGTGTTGTTAACGTACTTACTGTAATTCATAGTAAGAATCATATTGAGATGGTCAAGCTTGACGGGTTATGCATTGCACTTAAGATAATCTGATTTCGAAATTTATATTTGGAGATTTATTATGGATGAAAAGAAGTACGCAAGGTTAACATCGATCAAGAGATGCAGCAATCCTATCTCGATTACGCGATGAGTGTCATCGTCTCACGTGCACTCCCTGATGCCCGAGATGGGTTGAAACCTGTACAACGACGAATTTTATATGCGATGCATGATCTGAACTTGAGTCCTGGAACGCTATACAAGAAATCTGCGCGTATTGTAGGTGAAGTACTAGGTAAATACCACCCGCATGGCGATATGGCTGTCTATGACGCGATGGCACGCCTTGCGCAGGATTTTACCATGCGTTGCATGCTTGTTGATGGACAGGGGAACTTTGGAAGTGTGGATGGGGATCCACCGGCAGCCATGCGTTACACAGAAGCGAGATTAAGTGCTGCTTCAGTAGAAATGCTCAAACAGATCGAGAAGGGGACGGTAGATTTTTCGCCGAATTTTGACGGCACTCTGAAAGAACCGGTTGTACTGCCATCTGCATTCCCAAATTTACTTCTTAATGGCGCGACCGGTATCGCAGTAGGTATGGCAACGAATATCCCTCCACATAATCTCGGGGAACTGGTGGATGCTGCCACGTATCTACTTCATCAGTGGGAGAAGATAGATGATGTGTCAGTGGAAGATCTTATGCAATTTATTAAAGGACCGGATTTTCCTACCGGCGGTATCATATTACAGGATCCAAACGGCGAAGGACTACCGAGTATATATGGAAGCGGAAAAGGCAAGGTGATCGTTCAGGCCGGGCTCATATCGAAGAGATGGAACGCGGTAAAAGCCGGATCATCTGACTGAGCTTCCTTATATGGTGAATAAGTCATCCCTCATCAGCCGGATTGCGGAATTGGTACGGGAGGGTAATATCGAAGGTATCTCTGACCTTCGGGATGAATCCGACCGTAACGGAATGCGGATCGTGATTGAACTATCGAAATCCGCCGATCCGGAAAATGTCCTGCGGAAACTTTACAAGCACACGCCCATGCAATCCACATTTGGGATTAATACTGCTGGCGCTGGTCGATCAACAGCCCAGGTTACTATCCATCAAAGCGGCTCTAAAAGTGTTCATCGACCACCGATTGGTCGTGATCCAACGACGCAGCGAATATGATCTTGAAAAAGCCAGGCAGCGAGCTCATATCCTTGAGGGTTTGCGCATAGCAATCAGTAACCTGGATGAGATCATCAAAATCATCCGTAATTCAGCAGATGCCGATGAGGCGAAGTTACGCCTGATCAAACGATTCAAATTGAGCGATATCCAGGCTCAAGCGATACTGGATATGCCATTACGCCGGTTAGCTGCTTTGGAAAGAAAGAAGATAGAAGATGAGTATAAGGAGCTGATTGCTCTGATCAAACAACTGGAGACCTTGCTGAAATCCCCCAGGATGATCAGGGATGTTTGTGTTGAGGAGCTGGCAGAAGTCAAAAGCAACTTTAATGAAAAGAGGAAGACGCAAATCATCGGGCTTAAAGAAGGGGATAGCATTCACCAAATGTTGACCATTACCGATGTTACTCCTTCTCAGGAGGTACTGGTTGGTATCAACGAATCAGGGATGATTGCACGTACATCCACCGAAAACACCAGTTGGTTCACCGGCAAGGATGCACCTATCTGGCTGCTGAGAACAGACACTCACCAGACTATTTATATGATCACTACCACCGGACGGGCAGCAGCCATTCCGGTCCATGCAGTTCCTGAGGCACAGCACGTTACTGAAGGAATGCCAGTTTATAAAGTTGCGCCTCTACCCGACGATGATCCATTGGGAGCTGTCTTTGTACTACCACCACGATCGAAAACCGCAGAAGAAAGTTATGTGATGACCATCACCAGAGGCGGGATGGTGAAGAAAACCCAAACCATTGAGCTTCCGGGACCTTCTTCTCAGAGTTTTGTTTTATGCAAGGTAAATGATGGTGATAGTCTTGGTTGGGCTGTCATCACTAATGGAAAGAATCATGTGTTATTTGCCACCATGAAAGGTATGTGCATCCGATTTGTGGAAGAGGAAGTCAGACCCATGGGATTAGCTGCAGCAGGTGTCTCAGGAATAAAACTTTCTGTGGGAGATGAGGTTGTTTCAGCAGATGTGATCGAGAAAAACCAGGAAGTCGTGCTAGGTGTTTCAGATGGCAGAGGCAAGCGAATATTAGAAAAGGATTTCCCGATTCAAGGCAGATACGGGCAGGGTGTGATCGGTTGGAAACTTGGACCGGGAGTTCATGTAGTGGGCATGGTTATTGGTACGAAATCGGATAAATTTGTCACCCATTTCCTGAAATCTACTTCAAAAGTAAAGAAAATGGATGATGTCCAAGTTGGCGGCAGGGCAGCCGTTGGGAAATCTGCGTTTGAGGTAAAACCAGGAGATCAGGTGATCAGTCTGACACCGATCGTCCGAGCTATCGCATCCATAAATGTATCAGGTGATGGCACATCTTCTACCGGTAGCGATACACGAAAAAAGCGATCCAGGACGCTAACTGATAAACCAACCACTGTCACTGCGGAGAAGAAAGTCAAACCAACAGCGGTTAAGGCAGCCCAAAAAGCACCTGCAAAACCAGAAGAGAACAATAAAAAGAAAACGGTGAAGAAACCTGGTGTGACACCTGCTCGAAAGACCAGCACGAAAAGTAAAACTGAAACTATCAAGAAAAAAACCGCTCCAAAACCATCAGGATCAAAAAAGACTGATAGTGAACCAAAGAAGTCAGATCCCGGTCAAATGGAACTCAAGATCTAAAAAAAAGGTGGTGGAGAACTTCTCCACCACCTTTTTATTTAATCCCCGTATTGGACCTCCACAGACATTCCCACCCTGAGGTCATCAGGGATCTTATCAAGAACGATAGTCGTTTTATAGACCACGTCGCCACCCAATTCATCAGGAATGATAGCGATCTTACTCACTTTCCCGGTAAGGGTTGAATTCAAGGCTTTCACAACGATACTCACGGTCTGGCCAATTTTCACAGCGGCAACATCCCGTTCACTTAAATCCGAGGTCTCCACCTGCATGGTTTTCAAATCAGCGAGAACCAATAAAGATTGACCGGGAGCAGCATACTCACCGGTGTGTAAAAATGTTTTACTCAGTGTACCGGCAAAGGGTGCTTTTATTTCCAGTTCGTTAAGAAGCGCCTGGTTTGCTTCCACCTGGGCTCTGGCAGTATCCACGCGAGCTTGGGCTAATCCCAAAACATCTTCGGGTGGTCCGCTTATATATTTGTCAAATTCGAGCTGGGCATTATCCACTTCAGCCTGGGCGTAGACAAGTTCCGCTTCAGCAATCCCAAGATCAAATACATCAGGCAAAGATTTCAGATACTCGAGATTAGTTTGGGCTTTATCTCTTGCTTTTCTTGCATTGGAAATTGCGGTTAATGCAGCAGCTTTATTTAAATTTTCCACATCCCTACGGGCAATTCGACCATATTGCTCTTCGGTCTTCTTGAGCCTATCTTCGGCAAGAATTAATTCCGCTTTGGCGATCGCAATCTGATTTTCATCACCAATTCGATATTCCTTGCTTGCCCGTCTGGTCTTTGCTTTATCCAGCTCATCCTTTGCTTTTGCTAAACGAATTTGGGCCTGACCTTTTGCCAATGCTGAGGTGCTATTTAAATCTTCCAGGGCTTGTTCAGCAGATAAAAGTTCCATCTTTGCAGCCGATAAAGCGGCAATATATTGATCGGCACCAGTAAGGAGAGCCATAACCTGACCGGCTTTTACCGATTCACCTTCCAAAACTCTGAATGATTGCACTCTTCCACCTACCGATGAGGCAATTGTAATCATCTGAGCAGGAACAATTTCCCCGGAGGCACTTATAGTGCCGGTAAATGGCACACTGGTACTTACAGGGGTACCATCTACTGAACCATCTCCATCCAACACTACGGTAGGTAAAACCTTAGGCGGTTGGGTGGCAATAGTTCCACATGCGGTTATCAATAATGACATTAAAATAACTGGCAAAATCACTTTCTTCATTCGAGCTCCTTCTTCCTTATTTTACCGGCGTAGAAACTACATCTTCAACGATTAGACCATCGCGAAGAGTAACTACTCTATGGGCATATTTGATGACTCTTGGATCGTGTGTGGCGAAAACACAAGTTACCCCAGTCTGATGATTTATTTTTACCATGGTTTCCATAACCTGTTGACCGTTTGTAGTATCCAAATTTGCTGTTGGTTCATCTGCCAGGATCAATGTCGGATTGGTTGCCAAGGCACGGGCAATGGCTACCCGCTGCTGTTGACCGCCACTTAGCTGATCGGGTCTATGATGGGCGCGGTCTACCAGGTCAACTTCTTCCAATAGAAATTTCACCCTATCTTTCCGATCTTTTGGATTTTTCCCCATCAACAAGAGTGGCATTTCAATATTCTCATAAGCGTTGAGAGTGGGGATCAGGGCAAAGAACTGGAAGACAAAACCAATGGTCCCTTTTCGGACATCTGCACGTTGATTTCGGTTCAATTTACTTACATCCTGTCCGTTTATATAGATCTTTCCGGTGGATGGCTGGTCGAGGCATCCGATGAGTTGCAGCAATGTCGTTTTCCCGGAGCCGGAAGGTCCCACCAATGCAGTGAATTCACCAGATTGGATGGTTAGGTCCACCCCTCGTAGCGCCTGGGTTTCCTGATCTCCAACCTTATAGTTTCTAAATACATTTTCAATTTTTGCGACTTCCATGATGTTCTCCTTGATTATTCCCCACCGTGTAGAGCTTTGACAGGCTCCATGCGCGCGGCAAGTATGGCTGGATACAATGCTGCCAACATAGTGACAACAAATGCGGTAATTGTTAGTGAAACAGTATCTTGCATAGTGAGATAACCGTATATGCGCTCACCAAGAAGGAACCCTGACCTCAATCCCATGTTGCCAATGTAGAAACCCACATTGGTCGAATACCAAACCAGCACTCCACCGATGATAAACCCCATCAGTGTTCCCAATAACGCCAGCAGGAAAGATTCAATAATGAACATACCCATGATGCGGGTACTCTTCATTCCAATGGCGGATAGGATGCCAATTTCACGGGTTCTTTCGAATACAGCCATGACCAGCGTGTTTACGATCACAGTTGCAGTGATTGCCAGGACAATGAGGTTGATGATGACCATGTATCCATGTGCAAATTCTTCGGTCTGGACCACCATTTCATTCTGTTCTTTCCAGGTGACGATGCTATATTTATCCGATTTAAGCGAGGCAGCAACCACGTCAGTCATTTCGCGGTCATTTAACAAGACAAGGATTGTACTGGCACGTTTCTCCACTCCTGCGATTGCCTGTGCCTTGGAAATGGGTAGAAATGCAGTGGTTTCATCGTATGATGGCACACCGCTGTTATAGATCCCTTTTACCGTGAAAGATTGTTCATTCACCGAACCATCGGATGTGTTCACGAGGAGTTGAATATTATCGTGGAGGGAGATTCCCATCTTTCTCGCCAGCTCTTTCCCGATGAGAATACTATCCCGATCATCTGCTTCAATGAAATCCCCTTCAGATAGACCATTTCTGAATGGAGCATTGGCAACTGAACCGGGATCAATCCCCAGGACAGCAACACCGTTGGTCTTGTCGCCAAAATTCACGATGCCCGATGAGATTAATCGTGGAGTGGCCACCTTGACTCCTGTGACCGTAGAAATTTGGGAAGCGATCCGATCAGGATCCTCAACCAAATCTTCCCATGCCAGACTGTTTTTATCAGGGTTGTAGTCTTTCGCGCGAATCTGAAGATGACCTGTTTGTAGATTGATACTGGACTCCAACGATCCACGCATTTCACCTTCCACAGTTGCCGCGATCATCAGTAAGAGACCAATTCCCATACCCAATGCCAGTGCAGAGAATAGGGATCTTCTCCGATTTCGTAAGAGGTCACGATAAGCAAGCTTGATTAAATTTATCATGGATAACCTCACACCGTATGTAGTGAAATTGCGGGTTCATTATGAGACGCTTCGCGAGCTGGATAAAACGCAGCCAGAATTGCTATGATAACCACAGTTACGCTTCGCATTCCGATCTTTTCCAGCCCCATGGTTGAATACACTCTTCCTGTGATCAAAGCGGTATATGAAGTCATAGAGGTGAATTTGCTGTAATCCATTCCAACCGTTCCGAAAATACCATTCAAAAGCAATCCCAAAGCTACACCAGCGACAAGACCAATGAAACCAATCAGAGCGCCTTCGAGGAGGAACAAAGAACTGATTTGTGGCGGCCGCATTCCGAGTGCTCCCAATACACCAATTTCGCGACGGCGTTCAAAGACTGCCATCATTTGCAAGTTTAGAATGCCAATCCCTGCAATGAACAGGATTATGATGCTAAAGATGTCCATCACATAGTTCTTCGTTCCCAGCGCTTGAGTCATTTCCGGGAAGTTCGTCTGCCAGGACCCGATCTCCAACCCATTGATATACGGCTTCAGTTGGGTAATGACCCCGGCTTCCTGACCTATCTTTTCAAGCGAGATCGATATTTCGGAGGATGAACCGTACAGATCATAAAGAGATTGAGCTTCAAATAATGAAATGTAGACAGTCCGCTTCTCAATATCTTTCATTCCCAAATCATAGATCCCTGAGATGGTCATGGAGCGTTGACGCATTTGATCATGTGTCGATTTACCAACGAGGGATATCCGGTCGCCAATCCCAACACCCATCGCATCGGCTAATCCCCGACCGATCAAGATCTGATCTGTATCCTCAGCAGCCAAGAAACGACCATCGGATATATTTTTGGCGATCAGGCTGACTTTGGCTTCCTCTTCAGGCTCGATTCCAACAATACTGGTTGGGAACGCACCCTCACGATTGGTAACCAATCCGCTGGTGTTGATCCGCCTGCTTGCTGACAGTACTTTAGGGATCTTTCGAGCTTGTTCTGCTATTGCAGAATCATTTGCAACTGGAAGAAGGGGTTTTTGGGTGCTATCCTGAGAATAGCCTTCAGCATGGACTTGAATATTGCCACCAAGGACTTTGATGGCATTTGCGTAAATGGCCTGTTCGAAGCCAGCCACAAATCCATCATAGAACATCATGAGTGCCATACCCATCCCCATTGCAAGGACAATAATGAGCGTTCGCCGGCGGTGGCGCCAAAGGTTCCGCCAGGCTAACATGAGATACAATTTCATAACCTTTTCTCCTCAATGCTTTTCGATACATGTGAAGCTTTTGATGAAGGTAATTCATCAGATAATAAAGCCCATTGCTCCAACATTTTTGGTTCGATCAAACAGATGGATCCTTCAGGTGCTCCCAGCAGGTCTGTGATCACACTGGTATAGGTATCTACCATCTGCTGCAGCTTTTCAGGTGGATGATCGGATTTTTCATCCAGAATAAGCAGGGCAATCGAATCACCCAAATCCTGGAGCAAAGTCATGTAAATTTCTCCAAACATTTCTTTGCGTTTTGGATTAAACGTGCCTTCATTGATACCTTGATGAACGATTTTACTGATGAGTGGAGCAATTTCCTTTTTTGAAAATAATAGAAGTTTTTGACGCAGTATTGCATTCTCGTCCGCATACCAGACCCGGAGTAATTGCATTAGTAAAACACGGTTGGCAGTTTTATAATTAGCGATAGTGTTGAACAATACTTGGAACTTTTCAATCGCGGGCAGGGAGGGATCGTCCACAATCGGTTGAACGATCGACATACTGCTCACCACTAATTTATCAGTCAATCCGTCCAATAATTCTGATTTAGATTTGAAGTAATGGTAGAAAGCACCTTTGGATATCCCCAGATCCTGGATAATATCCTGGATGGACATCTGGTCGTATCCTTTGGACATGATAAACCTTTGAGCAGACTCAAGAATGTCGTTTTTCTTGACCTTGTAATCCGCTTCTATTTTATTTCTAGCCATTCATTCCTCATTTATAAACCGACTGACGGATTAATAATTATGAGTATATTCCAGTGGGTATTTGATGTCAATAATCCGTAATACGAATATGACATAAATTCATTCGAATTCGCTAAATGTAACTCCCCAATATCATTGGGGAGTTATGGATAAATGTGCTGGAACTGAGTAATGCTCAGGTTATTTTGTAAAAACTATAATGATAGACGATCTTATCGCTGATCAACCCTAAAGTATCGGATCCATTGGTTACATTCCCACGAGTGGATGTAGCTGTCCAGTGAATATGTCTTGTTGCGCCAGTTCCTGTAGCACCAGTGAGGGAGAAAACGGCATTGGGAAGCAGTTGGCTGAATAATGCGGAGTAATAAGTCTTGATCGATTCAATACCCTGTACAGCCCGCGAGCTGGTTATCTGAACTGCAGCGGAATTGTAAAATGCGGCTATTGTATCCACATTCCTGGTATTCAAGGCTGCGATGAATCGGGTATGGAATTCCTCCACGGTCGGAGGAGGCCATTGATAATCGCGGATATATGTCCAGATTGCGTTCAGATCACGACGGCACTCATCCCAACTGAAAAAGTTCACTCCAGGTAAGTTTTGAGCTTTTGCGGTGTTCATGAAGGATTTTATATCAGAAGCCGTTGGGGACCAACTGCCGACCTTGTAAGTTGGTCCAGTGGGTAAGATGGGTTTGGTCGGTGCCAACGCACGATATTCTGAAACACATTTTAGCAGTTGAGCATCAGGATTATGGGCTTGCTCCCAGTAACATTGCGGCATGGAAAAATCACACCTATCCAGGAAAGCCTTGAATGGAAATTTGGAATGGTAGCTTGGATAGCGGAATGTACTCAGTGCAGTTGGAAAAGTGGGTAATCCTCTTCTATACTCGGTCATAAAGGTACTGGCAGTTACATCCTTGCCGCTATATTCGAATTGCATTTCCGCGTCGATGACGTATCCATCCAGGTTCAATCCCTTGATGCGGTTGACCGCGGTCTTCGCTTCCCGGGTGGGGTCTGAGCCATAAATATAATGCCAACCCCATGCTTGTATTCCGCGTTTCTTCAAAGCGGTAATAACTGGAGGAATATAATCCAGATTCTTTGTTGAATCGTAATTGGAATAACTGGTGCCATCAGCAATCTTGATCAGAACATGGGAAAACTTGGCTGCAGCTGCTTGTGTGGCAATCGATTCTGCATTGCCATTTTCGCAACTGGGTATTTTCCAGATGAAGAAGCCTTTTCCTTGTAATCCCATAATTATTTCTCCGATGCTAACTTTCTGGAGGAGTGATGTTGCCAACCAAACCGAGTGTAGGTGCGATCTCACGCATGGCTGCGATCACATTATCCACATGTTCCCACAACTCCATACCAAATTCTGCGGCAGCACGTTCCATCTCCTCCCGATTTGTTCCTGCTGCGAACGCCCGATCTTTCCATTTTTTCTTAACCGAAGAAGAAGTAAGGTCATATAACGAACGGGATGGACGAACGAGAGCCACGGCTGTTATCAAACCTGTAATTTCATCACAGGCAAATAGTGCCTTTTGCATTAAAGTTACTCTAGGGAGGTGCAATTCTTCGGCATGGGTAAGAACGCCATATACGATTTCTTCAGGTACTCCACGGGCGCGCAATATTGGTGCACCAGCCTGAGGATGTTCCTCAAGTGTTGGATGGATCTCCCAATCGAAGTCATGTAACAACCCGGTTATACCCCAGGTTTCTTCATCTTCATTATATTTTCGGGCATAAAACCGCATGGCTGCTTCAACTGATAACATGTGATTCAACAGACCCTGGTTTTTTATGTATTCCTGAACAATATTAAACGCTTCATCACGCTTCATAGTTCATCCTTAAATAGTAAGTTCACTTGCAGAATTGCAAGAACTATGCCCGGATAATCTTGAATGGATAGGATGGACTACAGAATTACTTTGGAAAAATTGGTTCCGGATCGCCAAGAACCGGATTTGGATGGACGAAATGACTTTCCCAGAGTGCCACAGCTGATGCCGGTATTTCACGTATGTTCCAGATCAGGTTGGAAGACTTACGAAAGGTGGCATTGTTTGCTGGGATTCCAATTACGTCCAAACCGATTTGTTGGCATAGGTAGACAGCCCGCGGAAGATGAAATGCCTGGGTTATCAGGAATGCCTGGTCCAATCCAAAAATATATTTGGCACGGTAACAGGTATCGTAAGTTCGGCGGCCTGCATAATCCATAACAATGTCATCAGCTGGAATACCCAGGGATATGGCATATTCACGCATCGCTGCCGGTTCATTGTATTCCAGGAAACGGTTATCTCCGCTCATTAAAATCTTTTGGATCTTTTTTGATTTGTACAATTTAACTGCAGTCTCAACGCGATCCCGAAGGATCAAGGTTGGTGAGCCGTCTCTACGTAAACCAGCTCCAAATACTATGGCCGCAGGCATGTTGGAAGTATTTTCTTCAGTTTTGATACTTTTTGTGGTAACTGCGAGTATATATATACGACAAAGAGTCGTGATCAAAACTACTAAAACAATTAACCATATCAGGGATCGAAAAATAATCTGGATCATTTTCTTCAACACCAAAAAATTGTACCATTGAAAATTGTTTGCTATAGTATCTCTTAGTTATCGACTGTGTTTTGACATATGAACTCGATGAAAGGGAAAGAATGAAAAAAGAAAATATTGCTTTCATAATCAGTATCATTCTACTGGTTGGGGTAGTAGCAGTTTTGTTAATATTTTTGTTGAACTTGAAAAGCTCAGTTCAATCTGTATTGGAACCAGTGGTCAGCGTGAACTCCGCTGCTGCTACGCAAGTAGCCTTTTTATTGAAACCTACACCGACGATCCGCCCTGATCCGATCACCATCATTCATGAGATCCGCAGTCTGGCAAGACTGGAAACCATTGAATATTCGGTCGAGAAAGTGATCACCGCTGAAACTGGCCAGGGAGCATTTCAAGGAGCTATTCGGAGAAAAATTACTTTTTGTTGCCCATGGGACAGTGATTGCGGGTATCGATCTGGAAAAACTTCAGGTAAGCGATGCCCAGCTTGAGAACGGCATCATAAAAATAAAACTTCCAGCTGCCGAAGTGTTTGCAGCATCGTTGGATAACCAGAAATCATATATTTACGACCGTCAAACCGGATTATTCACCAAAGGCGACGCCAATCTTGAGACTGAAGCAAGAAAAGCGGCGGAAATCGAGATCAATAATGCCGCACTAAAAGACGGCATTCTAGCCCAGGCGGAATCTAATGCTGAGGTTTTCCTGACACGATTTTTGTATTCATTGGGATATAAAAACGTTGAATTTGTAAAATAGTAGATAAGATCAGATTTGATCAGATTAAATACGCCCATTCCAATCCGGATGAGCGTATTTTGATTTCTGAAGGTCTTTTGCCAATTGATACTCGTCTGTGGATAGTTGTGAGTTGATCAGATCGATATTTAATGATGATTCAAATGATTTTCGGAAGATTTCAGCAGCAGCAGGGAGAGATACTGATTGGTGAATTTCGTGTTCCACGGTAGTTGCCCGCTGAAGGACTCTGGATCGGGCAGTTTCTCTTTCAGCTTTGGTTGGATAAGATAATACATCCGAGATACGACCGATGTCGCCAAAAAGTGGAATTGAACCGTGCTGCAGAACACCGGATTTTCGCCGTGCCTGCGCAGACCCGATGATCTTCTTCCCATGGATTGTGATCTCATAATTCGAAGGTACTTCGAAGCAGATTGCTTCCGCTTTTTGAAGAGGCAGGGCAGATGCTTTTTCATTTGCTTCGGCGGATAGGCCGAGATTCTGTAGAAAAGCCAGAAGGGCGGATGAGATACGCTGATAACTTGGCAGGATCCCGCCCGCCATGATGGGGTCATCCACAGGGGCTGTGATCGAATAAGTTAACTCATCCACGTGCAAGATGGCTCTGCCACCGGTGGGACGCCGAACAAAAGTGAATCCATATTGGTTGAGCAGATCAAAGTCAACATCTGTGATGGACTGCGCGTAGCCAATTGATAGGCAGGCAGGATCCCAGGAAAACACTCTTAAGGTAGGCGGTTCATGATTTTTGATTGCAGTTTCAAAGAGCGCTTCATCCACGGCCATATTCCAACTTCCAACGGCTGGAGGATGATAGATATAACGCCAAGTTTTTCCATGTTCAAGAGACATTGAGGCATTCTACCATGAGGAAGATAGTAATGAAAATGTACTTATAGAGTATTTGATGAAATAAAAACCGCCGGGTTCCCGGCGGTCAATTACTCAGTTTATTAATCGAAGAAAATGCCGTTTACCTACCTGCAACACTCCAGTATGCGCCAGGGGAGTGTTAGCCGATGTGAGCACTTCTCCATCCAGTTTGACACCTTTCTGGTCGATCAACCGGCGAGCTTCCCCTTTGGAGCCTGCAAAACCGGCATTAACAAGCAGGTCCACCAATGCAAGGTCTGGAGATATCTTCTGTTCAGGCATCTCGTCAGGCACATCCTTTTTCTGGAAGGTTTTGATGAAAACATCCTGTGCTCGATTTGCAGCCTCATCATTATTGAAAGTACTGGTGATCTCCCAGGCTAGCTGCATTTTCGCATCTCTTGGGTGTAAGGATCCATTTTTCAAGTTTGCTTCAATGCTGGCAATCTGCGGAGGCGTCCAGCGGGTGACCAAACGGCAGTACGAAGGCATTGCAAAATCAGGAATGCTCATCACTTTCCCGAACATATCCTCGGGGGTGGAGTTTAATGGAATATGGTTACCGAGACTTTTACTCATTCGGATCACTCCATCGGTGCCCGGGAGTATACCCAATATGATTCCAATATTAGGTTTGACACCAAAGTAAGTCATGATTTTACGGGCAGCGGTAAGAATATTGAAAAGTTGGTCTGTACCCCCGATCTGAATATCTGCTCGGAGGGCGTAAGCATCATATCCTTGCATAATGGCATAAAATGTTTCATGCAGGTAGACCGCATCACCCTTTTCCCAGCGGAGTTTAAAATTATCGCGGGTCAGAAATTGCTGGATTGTGAAATTGCTGCCAATTTTTATAAGATCTGCAAAAGTAAGCTTTGACAACCACTCCGCATTAAACCGAACCTGAGTTTTTTTGCTATCAAGTATTTTAAAAGCCTGCTCTGCATAAGTGCGACCATTTCTTTCAGTATCCTCAGGAGTAAGCTGAGGACGTAGAACATCTTTATCTGAAGGATCACCGATAAGGGAGGTGAAGTTTCCAATCAGGAAAACGATTTCGTGACCCAATTCTTGAAATTGGCGCATCTTCCGCATGGTTACTGTATGACCAAGATGGAGGTCGGCGGTCCGGGGATCGTAACCAGTATAAATTCTTAACGGACGGCCTTCTTTTTCAGCTTCTATTAGACGATCTTTCAATTCACGAGTCATCGCATTCTTCAATGCGTCGTCGCCGTATTCAGTACCCTGCATCAGGTATTGGACTTGTTCATCAATGTTCATGGCGCCTCCCAAGATAATTAACAAAAATCGCCCTCAGCGGAGAGGGCGATCAGTCATTTGATTTCCGATCTGCCGGTTCACCGCCCGGAATTAATTCCTCGAGCGTAATAATAAGCATTTTCAACCATATTCAAATTATACCTTAATGAAAAGGACTACAAAAGATACGATTAATCGATTTTCTGTCGCAATGTATCCTTAACAGCTTCAATAATCTCAGGATACTTGAACTGATACCCTTTTTTGATCAACTGATCTGGAACTACCCGTTGACCATCCAAGACCAATGTGCTCATTTCACCGAACAGGAGTTTTATTGCAAAGCCAGGAGTTGGAAACCAATATGGGCGGTGAAGAACTTTCGCAACCGCTTTTCCGAAATCCGCGTTAGTAACCGGATTAGGGGAAGACAGGTTATAAATACCGGTCAGCTTGTTATCCATAATATATTGAATAGCACCGATTTCATCATCCATGTGGATCCAGGAGAACCATTGTTGTCCACTTCCCAATGGACCGCCGATAAAGAACTTGAAAGGAAGCAGCATCCGGTTTAAAGCACCTTGTCTGGCATCCAGAACAACACCTGACCGGATAATGGCTCTTGAGACACCGATTTCATTTAATCCGTCTGTGCTGTCTTCCCAGCGAGTTGCTGTATCAGCTTGATAATCATTCCCTGCAGGAGATTCTTCAGTAAAAGTCTGTGTCAGACTGGGACCATAATAGCCAATCGCTGAGGATTGGATCAATAACCTGGGACGATGGTCCAATTTACGGATGGCATCAACCAAAACTTTTCCGGCAAATATTCGGCTGTTTTCTATCCTGGCTTTCCTTTTTTCAGTCCATCTACCTGCGCCGATATTTTCTCCAGTGAGGTTTACCACAACATCCGAGGATTCCAATTCTTCAGCCCAGGCGTCATGATGGATCGCGTCCCAGTAAACATATTTTGCTTTGGTTGGCGTAGCTCCTTGTATCACTTTTCTGGTTAGTACGACAACATCATTTCTTCCACGTAACAATGCTTCAGTGAGATTTGTCCCGATCAACCCAGTGCCGCCACTGATGATTATTTTCATTTGTTTTCTCCGATTCTCCTGTTTGCCAAGGATAATCATAATAGCTCTTATCCATAGCTATTCAACATATGTATAAAGATTGTAATAGATACTATGTACAAAAATGACCTGGATTATCAAATTACGCAATTGGCATAGTATAATCCCCAAATTACGAGGGACCTGATGTTAAATTCTTTTCTAGTAGCAATGTTGATTTCAACTTTAATACTTCTTGTGATCACCAAAAAGACGGCTGATCGATTAATTCATCAACATTACAATCAAAAGAACGATTTCTTCAAACAACATCCCATACAAAGTACCGATATCGTATTCGTAGGGGATAGTCTCACAGATGGCGCCCGTTGGGACGAGATATTTCCAGAATATCCAGTTAAAAATCGTGGTATTAATGCTGACCTGACTACGGGTGTGTTAAACCGGTTAAAAGATATCACCGATCGACACCCGGTGGCTATTTTTCTACTGATAGGAACGAACGATCTTCCCTGGTATGAGTATAGAACGGACAATCAGATCCTTGAAACTTATGAAAACATTCTGTGTAATTGCAGAGAAGACTCTCCTGAGACTAAGATCTATATTCAATCTATTTTGCCCAGAGGTCGTAGTTATACAAACCGCATCCTGTTTATGAACAAGGAAATTGAAATTCTTAGTAATAAATACCACTGTACATATATTCCGCTCTTTCCTCATTTTGCTGATGCTTCCGGAGCCCTCAGAAATGATATTACTAATGATCATCTCCATTTGCTGGGTTCGGGATATGCGATCTGGAAGGAACAGTTAACCCCTTATCTGCGTGATTTATATTCAAAAAACACTGATTCCGTAAAAAATTCCTAAAAACCACCTTCTAGCCTGAATATTGCATACCTTTACCATCCATACAGGGTTTCTATTACTGTATCCAGCAAAGGTCATATATATGGAGCATTCAAAGATATGACTTGCGTTGATCGTGATTTCTAACCATAGTGGGATGCTTACTGGAATTTGTTATTGTAAGATAGCATTCATAATGTGCGCAGAATCAGTAGCTTTATTGGTATTAAAGGTCAGGTAGGAAAAAATGCTTTCTGAAAAACTAATGTACTGGCTCTCAAAACCCATTGTCGGGACTTACACACAAACATTGTTACAGATGAATGTAAAGAAGCATGATGAGATGCCGGATGGACCCAAGATCATTGCTGCGAACCATCCAAGCACGACGGACCCATTCTTTGTAGCAGCCATGGTTAAAAAGCAATCTTTCATTTTGATCAATAACCTATTGTTCCAGGTTCCAATTCTCGGTAGATATTTACGTTATTCAGGTCATATCCCTGTAAAAGTGGGATCCGGGCAGCAGGCGGTTGATAGAGCAATCGAATACTTAAAAGATGGACACACAGTCATGATCTTTCCTGAAGGTGACCTTAGCCCATCAGACGGTGGTTTTCACCAGGCGCGAACAGGTGTAGCCCGTCTGGCATTGGAAAGTGGAGCCCCAGTCATCCCTGTCGGGATCCATCTCTTATGGGAGAAAGTCCATTCGATCACCTCGATCGTTAAAGGCAAAGCCGAGATCGGACGCTGGTACATAGAAGGTCCATATCACATTACAGTTGGACATCAGATGGTTTTTAATGGTGAATCAGCCGACCGAACACTGGTTCGAAGTGTAGCTGACCGGATTATGCGCCAGATCGTTGACCTGACATACGAAAGTAGAAACCGGCTCAACAGACAACGCGGAATAGTTCCAGGTATCTTCAATCCATTAGGATAAATTTATTTTCAAAAGATTCGATAAAAAAAAGGGATTGCCTGACGAAAAGCAATCCCTTTTATCTTGTCTGATTTCGTTTAGCCAAACGTCATCATATCTTTGGCCAGGATGATTTCTCCTGAGAATTCCTTACGGGCTTCTTTGATCATATCTTCTTCACGAAGGTCAGCTGGGTAATGGATCAAGACTAATTTATCAACACCGGCTTTTTGTGCGTCCATTCCACATTGCTGGGCGGAGGAATGCCCTTTGGCTTCGCCAGCTGCTTCGTGGACCAATACATTTGCGTTGCGAGCTAACTGGATCACACCATCACACGGTTCTGAATCACAGGAATAGGCTACTGTGATTTTTGGCTCTTTGAGGTTCATTCGCAATCCCAGGGTTGGAATCAGATGTTTGACTGGTGTGGAATGAATTTCGATCTGATCAGATGAAATAACTTTGTGATAATTCTCGGGAAGTTCATTGAAAGTGACCGGGAAAAAGTTAGGCCAATTTTTCCAATCGAATAAGTCCATCATCTTTTGTGCCCGATCAAGTGTAAATTTCAATCCATGAATAACCAATGGCTCTTTTCGACCCAATAGCCACCAATCCATCAGCATTAGCGGTAGACCTGCAACATGGTCTGGGTGAAAATGAGTCAGGATAATATCGCTGATATCGTTGATATTAACTTTATTTGTCTGTAATTTGACAAAAGCATTAGAGCCGCAGTCGACTAAAACGGATTTAGATTCGTTCTGAAGGAAGAAATACGAATTCTCCTGTTCCATTGAAGGAATCGCGTTTGCCGAACCCATAATATATAATCTCGCCATATCCCACCTGCCAACTAACCAAAGAAATATAAAGCTATTCTTGGAGTTACCCAGACTTCGACGATCGAAGCAATGATCAACAAGGGTATCACGATTGCCAACATTATTTTAGCCCACTCAGCCAACAAACGTAAGAGGACTTCGCTTACAGGTTTTGACGGATCTGGAGTAGCCATGGCTGCGCCCATCCGCAGAATGGCTGCAGAACAAATTATCGCTGCGGGTATCTCAAACAAACCGTGAGGTAAAATAAAACCGACCAGATATAACCAGGGAGAGATACCTGCCTGTTGTAATAAACCCATCAGATAGCCCACTACTCCCAGTGATGCAAATACAGGGAGGACTCCAAATACTCCAAGGGAGATCATTCCCAGCGGAAGAGCGAGTAGTAATACCCGTAAATTCTGCCAGAAGATGGCAAGGATGGGTTTAAAGGAAAACGCAGGCCAAATTTTGAATACTTCTCCCATACGTTGATCCAGGTTTTGAAGCCCACTCCGCTCAAGTGGAAGAAGATATTGATGGGAGAATTGCTGCCCAAGGTATACAGCGATCAGCAATAAAATGACCATCGCTGAAATTGGGAATAATAATTTCTTTAGAGATCGAAAGACAGATTTGTACCAATCCCCGAAATGTCGAGCATTATCGATAAATTCGCTTTTAAAGACGCCCCATCCCCAGCGAAAATTGAGTACATCAATTTCTTTCCCAAGCAATTCCTCGCGTCTAAAGTGAGCCATACCAACACGGACAAGAAGTAATCCAAATAAAGCCATTCCAAACACGGCCCACCAAAGTGTGGAGTAATTGCCCCAAAAAACCATGATCGATTCTCCCTGGATCAACAGGGCAGAAGGGATCACAATAAATGAAGCTAATAAATTAGCAGCCCGCACGGTTGTTGTTTGCGTCGAAACGATCACTGCACCAGCAACCATGACGATTGCCTGAACGGATGTCAACGCTACCAACTGGAGGAGAATGACCGGATCGGGGATGGTTACTTTTGATACGAGTAATCCACCGAGATATACGGCCATTCCCAGGTAACTTGATAATAATGGGGGAATAGTAGCTGCGATCAGTTTTCCGAGATACAACTGCCAATCTTCCAGAGGAGTATTTAGTAAGGGTTCGATCGAACCTCGTTCCTTTTCTCCAACAAAAGATTCAAGCGCAATAACAAGGGAAACAGAGATCGGAAAAAAACCAACGATCATGAAAAGGAAAGGTATAAGACGTTCTGCTATGAGGGTTGCACCATATTCGGCAACGAAATCAAGTGCTTGTTGAGCTGTAAAATTCATCAGGAATGGGAAAAATACTGTTAAACCTAGGATTGGAAAGATGATACGCCAATCTCTGAACTGATCGCGGACCTCACGTCGAGCAATAAATAGAGCAGGTTGTAATTTGGCAGCCAGACTAAGACTATTTTCCACGGGTCACCGTTCGGAGGTAGATGTCTTCGAGACTTTGTTTTTGTTCCTCAATGGTTCTAACAGGAAGACCTTGGTTACACAACATGGTTAATAGCAATGGATTGGTCTTATCCGGATCAGCACTCTTGAATTTGATCCAATCATCTCCAGAAGCTGTGATGTTCACGCCGGGCAGACTGGTCGGGAAATTCCCATTTAATGATTGGGTAAATCGGATCTCGAATTCGGGTTCACCCGCCAGATCCCGTTGAATGGAACCTAGTTGGTCGTTCAGGATGATCCTGCCAGATTGGATAATTGCTACACGATCTGCCAGCTCTTCAGCTTCCTTCAGATTGTGTGTACACAGAATGATGGTCCTTTCACTGCTCCTCAGTCCTTTGATTGCATCACGAACAATACGAGCGCTCTCAGGGTCCATCGCTGAGGTTGGTTCATCCAACAAGATAACCGGTGGTTCATGCAGCAGTGTTCTAACCAAAGCCAGCTTTTGCCTCATTCCTTTGCTGTATTCGCCCAAACGTTTTTTGACAGCATCCGATAATCCAAATTTCTCTAGCAGAGAGAGGATTCGCGGTTTCGCGACCGATTCAGGTAATCTATATAATCTACTGAAAAACAACAGATAATCCAGAGCATTCATGCGCCCGTAAAGTCCGTGATGCTCAGTAAGGACGCCCACAACATTTCTTACTTCATTTGGGTGGGCGACGACATCGAATCCGCCAACTTTCGCCCATCCAGCAGTAGGTTTGAGAATGGATGTCAGCATGCGGATGGTAGTAGTTTTCCCGGCACCATTTGGACCAAGGAGGACCAAGATCTCACCCAGTTTGACCTGAAACGAAATCGAATCGACAGCCACAAAATCATCGAATTTCTTCGACAACCCTTCGGCTTCAATCATATAAGGTGAGATTGACATCTGGATCTGCTATTCAGTTTCCTGAGTCGGAGTAACAGGTTTCTTATGCCGTAATATTAAGGACACGGTTGCACAAATGGCTATGATCCCCATTATCGTTTGATTCGCATTGAAAGACCCCAAAGATGATGGATCCAATCGCAAGAATTCCAGTAGGAATCTCCCAAGAGGATACAGGATCAAATACATCAGGAAGATATCACCGGTCTTAAGCCAATCTTTATATTTACGACCAACAAAAATCAAAATTCCCATAATAATAAAATTGTAGATGGATTCATACAGGAACAGCGGGTGGTAATAAGCCACATCCTGATAGCCTGGAATTCGATGAGCTTGATCGATGAAAATTTTCCACGGCAAGGTTGTTGGAGCTCCATAAAGTTCCTGGTTGACAAAATTTCCCCAGCGACCGATCGCCTGCGCCATAGCCAAACCGGGAGCGATAAAATCAACCCATTGACCAAAAACTAGTTGGTGTTTCTTTGTATACCCATACAGCGCAACAACACCACCAATTACTGCACCCGGAATACCTAATCCACCATTCCAGATCATTAACATATCGAGAGGATGGCTGAAGTAATATGCGGTAGTTAAACCCTGTGCGACGTTAGAATTTGGAGGAGTAAGGATGTGCCATATTCTTGCCCCTATGATTCCCCCAATCAATAACCACGGGAGCATATCCCATATTGTATCCGTATTCTGGCCCGCAGCTTTAGCCTGTCTGGAAGTTAGCCAGGCAGCTAGAACTGCACCAATCATAATGATTACCCCATAAAAATGTATATTTAGCGGACCAATTTGTATGCCGTTTGGGATCATAATACCTCAATCTGATAGTAACATGTATATTCTGGCTTACTTTCTGGGTGTATAGGTAAGTAATTTTTTCTGTTCTGCGGCCTGCTGACGGACTTTGAGAATCCGCTGTAAGGCGGTGAAATTGGCGAAGATTGCAATGATCCAGATGGCCAGCCAGGGGATATTGAGCAACAAGGCAGGTGCCAGGACAAGATAACGTTCGACACGGGTGAGGATACCAACCTTTGCGGTAAATCCAAGAGCTTCAGCTCTTGCTTTGACGTAAGAAACCAGAACGGATCCTGCTGCAGCCAGATAAACCAATCCGCAGTACAACCAATCACCAGCCTGCAGATAGTAGGCAAGGAGACCGGCAAAGATCACCAATTCTGAATAACGGTCGGTAACAGAGTCAACAAAGGCGCCGAATTCAGTGGAATCACCACGAAGACGCGCCATGGATCCATCTAATGCATCAACAGGTCCCATCAGTACGATAATCAATCCGCCTAATTGGATTCTACCGGTGGCGAGGAGCACGGCACCAATGGTATTGCCGATCAAACCGAGCAGTGTAATAGTGTTGGGTAAAATCCCCGTCTTGTTTACTGCGCCTGCGGCTTTATCCAAAAAACCCTTGAAAAAGGTTCTAAGGAATTTTTCTAAACTAAATGATTCAGGTTTGGTAGTTTGGGTCACGAGAATATCCTATAAGGTTTAGAGTCGTCTAATGGTAAATTGAAGACCTTACCCTGTCAAGCATACCCGTGGATTCATTCAATTGTATCGAGGTCGTCATCGGATTCGACCAACAATTCCCGTTCACGATTACCCCCCATTGGAGGACCGATGATGCCCATATCTTCCAATTCGTCTATCAATGAGGCTGCCCGAGGATAACCAATCCGAAGACGTCTTTGAAGCAGTGATGCGCTGGCTTTGCGGGTTTGTTTGATCACATCGATCGCCTGCTGGATCAAGTCATCTGAACCGCTGGCTTCCTCTTCCACGATCATTTCCCAAGGTGCGCTATTTTCCATGCTTTCCGGAAGCTCTTTTTGCCAATGTGCGATGATCTTGTCAATTTCCTCGTCTGAGATCATGACACCCTGCGCACGGACAGGTGAGCCGACTTCAGGATTTAGGAAGAGCATATCACCACGACCGAGTAGACTTTCAGCACCCGGGGTATCCAAAATTACACGCGAGTCCATATTCGACGCGACTGCGAACGCCAACCTTGCCGGGAAGTTGGCTTTGATCAACCCGGTGACCACATCCGTACTGGGACGTTGAGTAGCAACGATGAGGTGAATTCCCGTTGCCCGTGCCAATTGAGCCAACCGGACAAGCGCCGGTTCGGTTTGGGTGGGGGCTGTCATCATCAAATCTGCTAGCTCATCTATGATCACTACAATTCGAGGGAAGGAAGATTCTCCCCGTTTCTCCATCTTGCGATTGTAGGCTGCCAGATCACGACAATTCAATTCAGAGAATAGTTTATAACGGTGATCCATTTCAGCAATTACCCAGCGCAAAACCGATTGAATACGATCCAGTTCGGTTTCCACTTTTCCGAGAATATGGGGAAGCCCATTGAAACGAACCAGTTCCACCATCTTGGGGTCAATCATCACCATTCGTAAGTCTTCTGGAGAATTATTCATTGCCAGACAGGCGGCAATGGAAGCAATACAAACGGATTTTCCCGAACCGGTAGTGCCCGCGATCAGCATATGCGGCATTCGTCCGAGGTCAGCTGCAAGAGGTTGACCGGAAACGTCACGTCCTAGCGCGATTGCGAGGGGAGTACCGATCTTGGTGAACTTTTCGCTTTCCAGAATTGGTTTTAACCTTACGGTAACAGTACGCACATTTGGTATTTCTATTCCGACATAAGATCTGCCCGGTACCGGTGCTTCTATTCGGATTGTTGTTGACGAGAGCGCAAGTGCCAGATCTCTGCTGAGGGTGGAAATTTGATTTACACGTACTTTTTGTTTGGATGGAATACCATCCACTCCAGGTTTTTCCACATACCCAGGTTCAACAGCGAATTGAGTAACAGTAGGTCCAATACGATAGCCAATCACCCTTGCCGGGACTCCGAAATCCATCAAGGTTTTTTCAAGTATGGAAGCTGCCTGATTGATTGCCGATTCATCCATACGGATGACCTGTTCATCCATGAGAATATTTAGTGGGGGCAAAACCGCATCCCGTTTCATATTGGAAGCGGGTTTGGTGCTGATCATCTCCCCGGTCCGCTTGTTATGGACCGGCATTGAACCAAGATTCTGCAAAGGCTTAGAAGGCGTACTAAATGGGTTTTTGGTTGGAGTTATGTTTGAGGATGGCTTCTCTGAAATGAGAGTGTGTCGAGGATTTGAAGTACTTCTCGAAATATCCTCATCAGGAATGAACGCTGAGGAGGTTTGATCTACTACATTTTGTTCAGCCAGGTTTGTAATCTGAACCCGTCTCATCTTTTTGCTTTCCAAATCAGATGAAGATGGATTTGATGTGGTTGTACGTGATTTGATCTGATTAGACGCAAAAACCAGGAAAATAATAAAGACGGCGAACCAGGCAACACCACCGAGAAATTCACCAAAAAAGCTGCGGAAAAGATCGCTAAGTCCCCATCCGAGAAGGCCACCAAAGTTCCCTGATTCAGCTTTATCCAGATCGTACCCGCTTAGTGCGGATAGGAAAGCCATCAGGCTAAATAATAAACCTTCCACCACCACAACTTTCCAGAAAAATGATCCGGGTTGGGCTTTCTTTCTACGCAAACCAACGATCCCTAGATATCCACATGAAAGAACCAAAAGGAAAGCACCCCAGCCAAACCATTGTTGTAAGAATTCAGCCCATGGGGAAAGAAGTGATCCACTTGTTATACCAAGAAGAGCAAGCATTGACAGAATGGAGAATAATCCCAGCAGAATACTGAAAACATCCTGCCCGAATCGACCAAAATGGGTGATCACATAGGAAACACTATTCAAGCCCCGTTTGAAAGGACTGGAAAAGTCATTCCATGCCTGGGAATTTTTCTTTTGTCGTGGAATGGCGTTAGATTTTCTGGTTACAGGTTTTACTGGCATAAACTCCGATCAACTCTCCAGACACAAGCCAATACGCTTCTTCTCAGGATCAATGTGCAAGATTTCTGACCTGTACACAAAAATCCTTTCGGAGAATTTCATTCAAATTGCTTGTTTCTTCTGGAAAATCAATCGTGGAGATGTGAATTAATCCTTCAACACCTTCTTTAAGCCGGGCAAATGCACCATACTTGGTAATACCGGAAATCTTTGCTGAAACCAGATCACCTGGATGGTATATGTTTTCAATATCTTCCCAAGGATTCTTGGTAAGTCGTTTATAACTTAGGGCAATCCGGCTGTTTTCTTCAGATACGTTGATCACAACTGTCTCAATACGTTGTCCGACACAAAGAATGTCACCCGGATGATCAACCCGTCCCCAAGAAAGCTCGGAAACGTGAATCAAGCCTTCCAAGCCACCGAGATCAACAAAAACACCAAAATCAGTTACGTTGGTAACAGTTCCAACAATAATATCGTTTGGTTTTATATTCGCAAAAAGACTTCTACGTTTACCTTCACCCGCCTGGGCAGCCCTTTCGGAGAATACAACCCGATCTTCAGATGGTTCAAATTCTATGATCTTCAAATTTAATTCTTTACCATGAAAACTGGTTAAGAATTGATTCCGTTCCAATTCATCCCCATTGCAAGGAGCGTTTATCAAGTGAGAAATCGGAACAAATCCTTGAACGTTCTTGCCCTGAACGAGTAATCCACCCCGATTATGCCCGATCACGGTTAAATTAATAATGCTGTCTTCTTCGTAGATGATTTGCAGTGTGTCCCAGTCGCAGGATTGATTACGATAAGTATGATGCTCAATACTCGCCGGACTATCCACATCTTCGATCAATTGCCCATCATCTGCCAATATGGCATTCCACCAACCTTCGTCTGGTGGGTTGACACCTTCAATCGCTACACCGCTATCTACCTCTACCGCCATAATCCCCTCCCCGTTCTATTCGATCTTTTCCAACTGATTTTCCATTTCCATCATTTCTTTTGCTACGGCTTCAATGGCAACCCTTTGTTTCCTGTAGAGATCTGCTTCAGAAACCGCCAACCTCATAGCTACTTCACGAACTTTTTTGCCTTGAATGAATTTCATCTCAAGGATATTATATAACACCCATTCACCAGTGAATTTACGTTCCCCTGCGGGTTTTACACGCTCTATTGCTGTTTTTAATATCCCCCGAAGTGCATTTGCTGGATTTTGACCATCATTTTCTGATGCCTGTCGCACAATCTCCAATTGCGTTAGCGGATTTTCCGATAACTTTGGTCCACCCCAAAAATGTGTCAGAGCATCTTTTACATGAGTTGCAAGTTCGCTGCTCATTTCGATACGTTGATCAGCCAATTCATCTGCGTTCGCAAATCGGGATTCGGCACTTAAAATTTGGAATTGTTCAACTTGAGGATTTAATTCCCGGACGGCATTGTAGATTTCTGTTTGAAGTTCTCGATTCTCCAAAGCCTGGCTGATCCTTTCACAGAGAGCAAACAGAACTTGTTGGTCATCAGCATCTAACATCTTTGTTTTATCGTGCTCCAAACCAACAATACCAATCAACCGGGATTGGGATCCATTATTTGTTTTCAATGGGATCAGAATGAAACCATCCCATGAAAACATGGTTGATTGTTCGATTTGGCTGAGAATCGACTTTTCAAAACCCGTTTCCGGTGAGATTGCCGGTGATCCAATCGAGACGAGGGTAGTTAATGAACCATTGTCCAATGAGGCTACGAAAGACTGTTTGGATTGAAATCGGTCGGATATGGCTGCGATGATTGTTTCAAGGAATTGTCTCAAGTCGTTTTTTGTAAATAGCCGATCGCCGAGATCGGTCATCATATCAATTTCAGATCGATCATTGCCATAGAAGAGCCATCTTTCCCAATATGGTGAAAAAACATTGATCGAAAACTCCATACCAAGAATAGAAAAGATCATGGCGACTGGTATGATCTCTGTTGCCTGAATGCCCAGAACTACTACGGATCTGCGTAAAATCGTTGTAATACCCAGGGTGACGATAGCGGTAATTGGGCCACGCATAATCCATTTGAACAAGCGCCTTTTAATCACCCGATCCGGCCATGTAACACCGAAGAAAGCTATAGCATACGCCATCAATGTGAGCAGGGCACCAGTAAATACATTACTGATGGCGACTGTGAACCAGAAAATCAGATTATGGGCTTCAGCCAACTTGGAACCGAACAAGAGGTAAGGCAATGATCCTAGAGCTGGAGCCAATGCACCGAGTAGCAAGTAACGAACTCGACGGCGGGTGGTTGGGGTGGTAGTTCGGCGGTACGCGCGGATCAAATTAAACCAGGTTGCCAGCATGCTGACTACGTAATAAATCAAAAAAGAAAGGGTGATCAATATCCGCAATAAACCCGCTGCAGGTGACAACGCTGAGAGCAAGGATCCGAGATACCAGGACACAGGCAGAAAAAATACAAATCCGAACGAAATTAAAAATGCAAGCCGGACAGCCCACCTGCGTTTACCTCGGCTGGGTTTTCCGGTCGTAGCCAACAAAGCATCCGAGAAATAAATAAAAGAAGGAGGTAAAAAGACCAATCCAAACCATTGGATACGCAGCCAAAAATCAGATTCTGATCGGAGTTCTGATGAACTTCCGAGAGCATCAGCAGAAAATATTACCAAAACACACACCAGGATTAGTATGAACGATCTGGTTATTCTATCTTTTAGGTTAAAACTGGACGCAAAGAGAATCAGAGAGAAAGCATTAATGGCGATACCCGCAGCCAGGATCTGGCTGATGGTCCGAAAAGCTACCATTAATCCATCTAAAACCTGATTGAATTGCATGGCTCCCTGCTAGATCAAATAATGAGAAAAGAAAAGAGCAATATCCTGGTTTGAATAAAAATGGTCGTTATACCCACAAAAATCGTATCCCATTTTTCTGAATAAACTGATCGCTGGAAGGTTTTTTGATTGCATATCCACGATCATCCGCCTTAGACCGTGCGTGACCACCCAATCTTCGCCAGCCATGATCAATCCAGTAGCGACACCCTGTTTTCGGATGCCAGGTTTGACAGCAAGATCTGTAATCCATCCAGAAAGTGGGGCGAGGTCTGTAGAAATACTAATGTAAGCGGCGGGTTGATCATCCACGATGGCAACCAAGAGTGCGTCGCGATGGATCCAATCCTTGAACAGGAGTTTTGTCGACCTGGGATATTCAACTTTGACTGAACGAGGAAGCCGATTTTCGCGAAAATTCACGCCGATATATCTTTCATCAGAAACAATATCCAACTGCCAGACTCTATCCGTATGGTAGCTGTGATCGATCTCCATAATCTTAGGGATATCTTCAAGGACAGCGGAGCGAACTTCGATTTTTGGCATTTTTTCACCTAACGGGGACAACTTTGACGTTTAATAGACACGGAGGAAATGCCTCCGCTTGATGGTTGGTAACCACCAATCGTAAAGAATAATCACCTGATGGAAGTATGGATGTGTCCCAATCCCCCAATTTTTCGTTTATTACGATATTTGTTCCTGCTTGAATTGTATTCCAATTGAGATTATCCTGCGAATACTCATATTTATAAAAACCAAAATCAGGGATATTAACTGTACCTTTTAGCATCACAGTTCCGGATATTTCACTACCGGATGCAGGTTCCGACCATTCCAACTTACCGGGGATACAGCCACCACCCGGACTTCCACCCGCACTGAACTCAATAGTAGTTTGCGGGATGATTTCACCACCAAGAGGAAGGGATCCAGCGGGAGTCATTGTGGATTGAAGGTTTAATGTTGGCGTCGGCAGGAGTGCAAGGGAAGGCACAACTACGCTAGCATAGGTGACGAAAACAAATTCACTGATTCCTAGTAGAAAAAGGACGGTTAATGCCCCGATCGATCCGCTAAGTTTTCCACGGGCTTTATTCTTTTCCAGCCCGAAAAGGCAATTTCTGTACTCATGAATAGCAAGAAAAAGCATACGGAGATAATAAACTCCCAAAATGCTTAATATGACGTAGATCCAGGGTTCAGCTGGTTTTAAAAACCGAAAAATATCTACCATTGTTGCAAACGACCAAATACCTTTACCAATTTATGGCAACTTGTTATATCTTAAAACACTTTCACAACGATTTTAAAACCTCGCGGACAATCATCTCAAGTTTAGGCACGATCACATTTCCAGCTTCAAGCACTTCTTCATGGGTTGTTAGGGTGTTACCGTCCAGATTCGCTTTGTTACTAATACCAGAGATACCCAAAACACGAGTTCCACCATGACGGGCTATGATCACTTCCGGGACTGTGGACATACCCACAGCGTCAGCACCGATGCCCCTTTAAGAATCGGAGATCCGCTGGAGTTTCAAAAGATGGTCCTGCCAGACAAATGTAAACTCCTTCATGAAGATTGATCTTCTTATTTACTGCGATATTTCGTGCAAGTTCAATCAATCCACGGTCGTAAGCCTGACTCATATCCGGGAAACGTAGACCAAACTCTTCCATGTTAGGTCCGCGCAAGGGATTTAAACCAGCCATCCCAATCATGGCGATATGATCTGTGATCAACATCAGATCTCCCGGCGAGTAGTCAGGATTTATCGCCCCGGCGGCATTGGTCACAATGAGATTGGGAATTCCCAATCGCTGCATCACCCTGATAGGGAGGGTGACCTGATCCATGGGATAACCTTCATAATAATGTACACGGCCTTGCAGGAAGAGAACATATTGACCTTCGAGATTGCCGAAGACAAGTTTACCCTCGTGTCCCAATACTGTTGATACAGGCCAACCAGGGAGTTCGCTGCTTTTAATGATGATCGGGTTTTCTACACGGTCAGCCAGACTGCCCAATCCTGAGCCCAGAATCATCATAACTTTGGGAACATTAGGAACCAGTTTTTTGATCTGTTCAGTAATCTTGTCGATCTCTTGCAAGGTGATGAATTTATCCATTGGATATCGACTCGATGTACATTTG
>CAWHEB010000002.1:0-1634186 GCA_963828285.1 uncultured Chloroflexia bacterium | reverse complement strand
CCCGGTCAAGCAAAGCGGCTTCAGAGAATATTTGATGCAACAGTCCGGATTGTGATCCGCTGCCAGTCATGATCATCCTTATTTTGGGATTTTGATTTGCTGCGATCACAAATGCTTTTGCTACAATATCTACACCGTATTGAGGTTCCCATGAACGGTTGCAGAGAAAACAGAATGCATCCTTCCAGCCGAGTTGCTCACAAATGGCATTGTTCTCTCCTGGTTTGAAATAATCTAGATCCACACCCCAAGGAAAATATGTGGAGTTCTTCAAATCATAACCATAATGATTCGCTTTTTTAACACCGCTTTACAATCGCCAAATAACCAATCAGACTTACTGAGGACATTACGAGTAACCCACCTTGACCAGGCAGAACGGTCAGCGTGTTGCATAAGATCAAATCCCCAGGACATGCTAACCAAAGGGTGGAATCCACTTAACGCGGAAACGAATCCAACTGATTGAATTGGACCGGCATGTAAGAGATCGGGTTTGACTTCTTGAAGTACTTTCTTCAAACTCAACACATAAGAAACAGTTTCCCAAGGATTGAACCGTGTTCCTGTACCTTTCCAGGAGATATTCGTGACACCATCCGGTAGAATTCTCGATTTCAAGTTTTCTCCCGGAATCTTCGAGACGCAGGTAATAGGTGTCATTCCCAGCATCTCGAATCGCAGTGAGAAATCGATGATCATGCGGACAGTAATCTCTGGAAAAATAAAGAATTTTCATCCGATATCCGTCCAGCGGAGTTCTTTCCCAGCAGGAATATCCTTAATTATTGTGTTACCAATCAAAGTCGGAATCTCATAAGGCAGTATAGCACCAGGAACGACCGGGCGAAGTACATCCAACATATCCCGGGTGATCGTTTCGCCAACCTTGAGGTCGCGTCCCGCACGGATACATCTGCGCTGAACCAAGGCGGTTTGAGCTTCATTGTCATTAACCACTTTATCCGCGGAGCCAAGCGCCCTTTCCAGCTCACGGGTTCGATCGACCATATCACGCCAGGTGGCGGGTGTCATCGAGAAAGGATGGTCAGGACCTACCCTGGTTGTGTCATCGGTAAAGTGTTTCTCGATTACTCGTGCGCCCAAGGCAACCGCCCCAAGAACCGTTGCATGACCGGGTGTGTGATCTGACAATCCCAGAATTACATCAGGGAACATCAGGTGGTATGTTTCTAATACACGCAAATGAATGTGGTCAAAGTTTTCAAGGCTTGCTGTGTAATTGGTATTGCACTGCATAAGTACAATCTGTTTATTTATGGACAGTAGAATATGCATAGCCCTCTGCACTTCGCCAATGTTAGATGCCCCGGTTGCCAATAATATCGGTTTCCCGGTATTCGCCATACGAATCAGCGTTTCATCCCAGGTAATATCACCGGATCCGATCTTATAAGCAGGAACGTAAGCATTTAACATATCAATCGCATCGAAATCATAAGGGGAGGAGAAATAATCGATTCCAACTTTATCGCATTCCGCTTTAAGAATCGGGGTCCAATCGAAAGGAATAGAAGCATCTTTGTAAACTTCAAAGACCGACTTTTTCCATTTGGATTGGTGGGAAATTTGTGAGCCCATCTGCCTGAACCCATAATCCGATACGATCCTTGCAGCTTGGAAGTTCTGGAATTTTGCGGCATTCGCTCCAGATTCTTTGGCTAGGCGGATTAACAGTTTCGCGCGCTCAAGATCTCCATCGTGGTTGGCGGATATGTCCGCGATGAAGTAGGTTGGATAACCCATTCCGATGGATATATCACCAATCTTGATTTGCATATCAACCTCCATTTTTGTATGGATTGATATCTCTATTCGAGTTATCCACCATCTTTCTTAATTCCTGTGGATAACCCTGTTGAAAAAGTGCTGCAAATTGTTTCAAACCTGTGGAAAAGCCAGGGAGAACTTGTCCCAGGTCTGTGGATAATTTATCAGTCTTAAGGCTTAGGTTATTTCCGCGAAAAGCTTTCAAACCAAAATCATTGACAGAAATTGGATGAAGAAGAGACGAATCGAGTTGGAAGGTTTCTGCTAATGCTTTCCCGAATTCGTATTTACTGACACATTCTGCACCAACCACATTATAAAGACCTGATAATTGCTGTTTCATCATCCTCAGTAGAATCATCGAAAGGTCATTTGCCAGGATGGGGCAAAAATGAACATCAGTAAAACCCTTGACGTGCTTACCAGCTTGAAGATTGTAGAAGAACCATTCAGCAAGACTGCGTTTTCCTTTGAAACTCCAACCGAATAAATTAACCCGGGTGATCAATGCATCAGGATCAGCCTCGATGGTAGACCATTCACCATTAAGCTTTGTCTTTCCATATACACTGACTGGATTTGGTTCGTCGTCTTCTGAATAATTCCCGATTTGTCCATCATAGACTGCGTCCGTGGAAATGTGGAGCAATCGCGCTCGTCCACGAGTTATTGTGGCAATTTCGCCGGGTAAAATGGTGTTCATTAATTCAGCAAATGCCGGATCCTGCTCGCATTCTTCTAGACTGGCTAAAGCAGCACAGTGGATCACCCAATCAGGTCTGACTTGTTCGAAGATCTCTTTGTACGCATCCTGTGCAAGAAGATCTGCAACAATGCATTTAAATGGTGGATTCTTGAGTGGTTGTGAATTCACAACCCCGTACACCTCATGCTTTTTTGATGCTTCCATTGCCAGGTTTATACCCAGCAATCCGCTTGCCCCAGTGATCAGGATACGCATAATTTCTCCTATTCAATTTCTACATTGGCGATAATACTTCGGATCGCCGGAATATCCAACCACTCGTTATTATTATTGCTGGCATACCTGAAACCATCTGCGACGGGTTTTCCAACAGCTTTCCATTCCTGACCAAACCAGAGAACTTCTGCGGGTTGAACAACATACATTTCATCCAGCTCAACTGTCGTTCGTGCTTCATCTTCTGAGATAAGAACTTCGTGCAGTTTTTCACCAGGACGGATACCGACGACCCTGGTCTTTGCTTCAGGGGCGATCGCAGTTGCCAAATCCACCATGTTCATTGACGGAATCTTGGGAACAAATACTTCTCCGCCATGCATCTCTTCAACACACTTGATCACGAATTTCACCCCTTGGTCGAGCGATAACCAGAAACGTGTCATGCGGTTGTCAGTCAGTGTAAGTTCGCCACTTCCCTTTTGCTTCAGGAAGATGGGAACAACACTTCCGCGGCTGCCAACCACATTCCCATAACGGGTACAGGCAAAACGGGTTCTTTTATTTCCAGCATAGGCATTGGATTGAACAAAAAGTTTCTCGGCGGCTAGTTTGGTAGCCCCATACAAGTTGACCGGATTCACCGCCTTATCGGTACTGAGTGCTAAAACCTTTTCCACACCTGTATTCAATGCTGCGTCGATAACATTGCTGCTTCCGAGGATGTTTGTCTTGATCGCTTCCATTGGATTGTATTCGCATGCTGGCACCTGTTTCAATGCTGCAGCATGGATCACAATATCCACACCCTGCATTGCCCGATTCATCCGGTCCAGGTCACGAACATCCCCAATGAAGTACCGAAGGGTTGAATGATCAAATCCTTTGACGCGCATCTCATGCTGTTTCAATTCATCCCGGCTGTAGATGATGATCTTTGCCGGATGATAATCCCGAAGCATCACATCGATAAATTTCTTTCCAAAAGATCCCGTACCACCAGTTACCAGTACAACTTTTTCATTCCAATTCATGCCTGTTCCTTCTTTCTTCCAGTGATCCGAGGAAAGTCTAAATGATATCCACATTTCCCGATCTAAATTTCATTATGATATTGGGTTTACTTTTTCATCAATATCAACGGATATTGTCCATTCTCTCCAAAGAAATGCGGATATCGTTCTTCCAAATTGAAAAGTAATCTGAGCCAATATTTTCCACCCAGCCAGGTGTGTATAAAAGTCCGAAGAAAACGAACACTGGCACTTCGCCAGACCAGGATCTCGATCGGGGTGATTCCCAGAAAGTTCCTGTTTCAACCAAGCGGCATTATATTTTTGGACATATGTCCCTTTTTCTTTCACCTGCTTTTTGGTGTTTTCTGCGATCTTACCTGACGACTGATCTGTTTTCGGGTTCGGTTGAAATTCTTGACCAATCGATCGATCCAACCGACCAGACCGGGATCGCTCCAACCGTTGACAATGACTGCAGTGTTTCCAGGTTGCAGCACACGATACAGTTCGCCATAAGCCTGTTGATGGTCCTCACGTGGAAGATGATGGATGGTGTGCATGGACATGACCCCTTCAAATGTATTCGCCTTGAAAGGGAGATTGGCAATATCCATAACAACATATAGTCCCCGATCACCCAACTTCTTGCGAGCTTCCATTAATGCAACGATCGAAATATCTGCGCAAACCCGATACTGGTAACCACGAAGATATTCCATGTATTCTTCATACTGGACCGGACCGGAACCCGCATCGAGAAGATACTTGCCTGTCCGATTTCAGATGACGCCCAACCCGGGTATGGCAACGGTGAATATACTCCGCAGAAACTGGACGAAGATCTTCGTAATGTGCATTTTGGTACAACCCGTCAGATTCCAACTTGCCATCCGACCTGGTCATAAAATCTGCGTACTTCCTGTTTGATCTCTGAATTTGCCATAGACTACCACTGAATAGGATCACCGGTTATGAACCGGAATGTATTTGAATATTTTCCCATACCTTCACCCAAAACGTATGGGATTGGTCTCTCTTTAAGGTCCTTCCACATATCCACCACCCGCCAGGGGAATGGGATCGCATATTCAAAGAAGAAACAGTATGCATAATGCCAGGCTTGCTCGGTCTGTTCTACCGATAATCTGGTTTTGGCAGGGTCCTTCAGTAATTCATCAAGCTTATTAAAGTATTCTTCATAACTGTTAGGATCATGGGTGAATCCACGGCTGCGATAGTGAGTAAAACCAGCCACAATCACAGGCACTCCACTCATCGCCATCTCCATACCAGTGGTCGTAGTGTAGACCAATCCAAGATCAGCCATCTCTATTAGGTCGTAAGTATTGGTTTTATCAGTAGGTAGCACTAAGTGAATATTCTCCGGAATTTCCGGTAGCGATTTGCGAACAACATCAACCATTGACGGACCATGAGTGAGGATTTCGCCTGGGTGTACCCGAATAACCAACTGGATATCTTTACGCGCAGCTAAGTATTGCACACTGCGGGTTATCCAATCAGCCATATTCTTGCTAAAAACCTGCCGACCAAGGGTCAAACTGTCTCCTAGGACGTTGGTTGCCAACAGAACGATCGGTCGGTTGTCCAATCCAAGAGATTGTGCAGCATGGTTTCTACCTGCACGTTCCACAGACTGCCAGTTACGGACAAAGTTTTCCCAGGTCTTTCCCTGTACTCGAGCTTGGTATAAAGCCTGTATCCTTTCCTTCTGCTCGTCGGTAAAGGGAAGAACTTTTTTGGCAAGCCACATGGCGTCAGTCTCCTGTCGCATGATCTCATCATTTTGCGCTAGCCAGATACGGTCTTTTTGATCGCTAAATTCATATGTAGTTACAGTTGTGTTGAGAAAACGGGCAACCCGATATGCGATTCCAAGTTCCTGAATTGTGCCATTCGGCACTGTTACCACATCTGGTGTCAGATCTGTCATCAAAGTGAGAAGTTTCTCTGCGGCATATTTATTACGAAGTACTCGCATTTGATAAACATCGTTGTCTTCATCCACTTCTTCAACCTGGAGAGTATATTGCGCGTCATATTGACTGACGAGATTCACATCTTGCTGGAGTTTTTCCGGTAAACGCTGCCCATTTGGGTAATTCAAGAGTGAGATTACCTTTAAATACGGCTGGCATTTTTCGAGAACATATCTGGCGTAGATATCCTGACGGCGAAGATCGAACCGGTTGATCGGTTTTTGCCAATCTGCATACGGTAAATATGCCAGAGTAACCTCGTGTCCTTGACCTGCCAAGGTAAGTCCCAATAATGCAGCCTGTTCGATCCAGTAATGTAGAGTAGCGAAGATAAGAACTTTTTTTCCAGGCTTGGATTGTTCGGCAAAGCCGGCAGTCTGCATGACTAGCTCTGGTACCCGGGACTGTAACTCTTTTAGCGTGAACCGGCTGCGAATGGGTTTATCCGGCTGCCGGAGCATCCAATACAATTCGGCTGTAAATGGGATTCTTCCCAGGAGGTCTTTGAGCTGATTTTTGGTAGATGCTTGCTTCATTGGTCAGCCTCAATCTTCCAGTCTAATCTTGGGCGGAATGGTCCCAAACGGTTTTCAATCCATTGCATACCGGGTGCACCGGTCGCATCCACGCTGAATGATAGGGCTTGCTCATCTTGAAAATAACGTTTTATGCGGTATGAACTGGCGTTAACCCCAATAGAGAATCTGCCTTCATTAAAAAGGTCTGCAGGGAGTAAACACTTGCTGATATATCTCCCAGCTGCCCGGGCTGAAAATTTCTCAAAAACCGCAGGTTGATCAGTGTCGAATGTAGTAAATATAAATTCTCCCCGGGTGCTCTGAAAGTAAAGTCCGATCCTCAAGCCAGAAACCTGATCAGAGAGTCGATATTCAAATTCAACACTGGCTGCGTCTGTCGAGCGAAGTGTATCGACCACTTTCCCCTGCGAATCCTTCAACCGTAAAGCAATCGGAGTGAACGGTTTGGAATCAGCCGGGACCTCATCCGTTGACCATACACGTTCACCCTGGTTGGCCAATCCACTGGATAGGTAATAATCCACCGCTTCCTGGGTGGGCGATCGTTTGACCAAATGACCTTTTTCAAGAACAATAGTCTCTTCTGTCAAACGCAAAATCGCACTCATATTATGAGATACAAAGAGAACCGTTCGTCCTTGTTGAGCAACATCACTCATTTTTCCCATACACTTGCGCTGAAATTCCGCATCACCAACAGCTAGCACTTCATCCACAACCAGTATTTCGGGTTCCAAATGAGCAGCCACAGCAAAAGCTAGACGGAGATACATCCCGCTTGAATAACGCTTCACTGGTGTATCAATGAACTTTTCTACTTCTGAGAAGGCAACAATTTCATCGAATTTATGATCGATCTCAGTCCGTCGCATCCCCAGGATGGCGCCGTTGAGATAAATATTCTCGCGTCCGGTAAGCTCTGGGTGGAAACCTGTACCAACTTCCAACAGAGAACCAACCCTTCCATGCATTTCAGCTCTACCTTCAGTCGGTTCGGTCACCCGGGAGAGGATCTTGAGCAATGTGGATTTACCGGCTCCATTTCTACCGATTACCCCCAGTACCTGACCTTGATGGACATCAAAAGTAATATCACGCAAAGCCCAGAATTTGTTCTCTTCTCGTGGACCTTTACGTTTTTCTCTACCCAAGAGCACTTGAGTCGTAGATGTGAATGAGTCAACGATCGTATCCCGCAAGGTGTTGTAGTTCGTTCCTAACGCCCCGAGTTGATATTTCTTACCGATCTTGTTTACTCTTATCGCGTAATCACTCATGGGTTATACCGTATCCGCGAATGTTTTTTCCATCCGCCTGAAGTAATACAAACCGGAAATAAACAGCAAAACCATCACAGTGGAGGAAATCCAAAGCAGCTCGCCCGGTGGAGTGCTTCCAAGCAATGCAGAGCGGAATCCCTGGATAATTCCAGCCAATGGATTGAGTCCATACACTAGCTGCCAGGTTCGGTCTGTAATGATCTTCGCCGAATAAGCTACCGGTGAGGCGAACATCCAAGCTTGAATAATAAATGGGATCATTTGCTGAACATCCCGGTAACGAACATTTAGAGCTGAGAGCCATAAACCCACAGCCAATGCTGTGATCAAGGTCAGCAGCAAGTACGGGATCGTCCAGAGCATTGCCCATGTGGGATAAACCTTGTAATAGAACATTAATAGAATAAGAACCACAAACGAGATCAGGAAGTCGAGCATTCCGCCCACTACGGCTGAGATTGGGATGATCAATCTGGGAAAATAGATTTTGGTGATGAGATTAGCCGAGCCCACTAAACTGGTTCCTGAACGCTGTAGCGCGTTTGCAAACAATTGCCAGGGCAGCAAAGCTGCAAAGGTAAATAAAGGATAAGGGATGGATTGGTCTGTGGGTAATTTTCCGAATTTACCAAAAATGACGCTGAAGATCACCATGGTCAGGATTGGTTGTAGAATTGCCCAGGCAACACCCAGCGCGGCCTGTTTATACCTCACCTTTATATCCCGCCAGATCAGGAAATAAACCAGTTCACGATATTTCCAAAGATCGCGCAGGTTAAGGGCAACCCAACCTTTGGAGGGTTGGATAATGGTGATTTCAGCCATGTTTTATTCCATAATTGTTCAGTAGATTTATCATCATGATCATATCGAACGGTCTATTTTGGTTTGATACTTTCTTCGTACCAGTCAATGGTTCTTCTTAAACCATCCTCAAAAGAAACCACAGCTTTAAAACCGAATTCTTTTTGAGCTCTACTGACATCCAATCCACGGCGCGGTTGCCCGTTGGGTTTGGATGTATCAAAAACCATTCGGCCTTGGAAACCTGTTAGCCTGGAAATAAGGAGAGCAAGGTCCTTGATACTAATTTCATACCCGGATCCGATATTGACCGGATCGCTCTTGTTATACGAATCCGCTGCAAGGGCAATCCCTTCGGCGGCATCATCCACATAGATAAATTCCCGCGTTGGGGAGCCATCACCCCAGATAACCACTTCCGCATCACCGTTTTTTCGAGCCTCAATACATTTTTTGATCAACGCTGGTATGACATGGGAACTGGACGGATGGAAATTATCCCGAGGTCCATATAAGTTGACCGGTATCAAGAATATCGAGTTGAAGTTGTACTGGTCACGATAAGCTTGCGATTGCACCAGAAGCATTTTCTTTGCCAATCCATAAGGAGCGTTGGTCTCTTCCGGATAACCATTCCAGATATCATCTTCACGGAATGGCACCGGAGTAAATTTGGGATAGGCACAAACAGTTCCGATTGCGACAAACTTTTCAATTTTCCTCTTCCAGGATTCATGGATCAATTGAACACCCATCATCAGGTTATCATAGAAGAACTCCGCTGGATGTTCCTGATTTGCTCCTATACCACCAACATGTGCAGCTAGGTGGATGATAATGTCGGGGTGACTGTCATCCAACATTTTCTGAATATCAACTGGCTTCACCAGGTCATAATCTTCAATTTTGGGTATGAAAATATCCTTAACTCCTCGGGATTCCAATCTCTTTACCAGGTGAGTACCCAAAAATCCGGCACCACCGGTGACGCACACCCGTTTACCCGCCAATTGTGACTTTTCCATCATGGTTCTCCTGTCCTGATTTTGTGAGATCCTTTGACTGTAATCCCCGCCAATGGAGTACTTCAGGAAATGATCTTTGCAAATCTTCAGCTATAAACTCAAATCCATTCTGAGATAAATTTCCGAATTCGAGTATATCCTGATTCTGCTCATCCGTGATTCTGGTTCGGATCGATTCCAATTCCGTTCCTTGGAGCATTGGCTTTATGGATTCATCCAAAATCCTGCCCAATCCCAGCCTTTCTAAAGAGAGATGCGAATGACCCATTTCCGGGTCTTCAAGGTAGGTAGTTCTGACCACTCCCATTGGGATCCCGTTTTGTAAGCATTCCCATACTGTTCCCCAACCTCCGCGGAAAATCACAGCCTGCAATTGAGTGTCACCATAGATCGCACTACGTCCGGTGGAGTTTGTTTTGTCAAATCCAGCCTTAGAAAAACCGTCTGAAGTCATTTCAAGAATTTGAAATTGTTTCGGAATACTGGTTTTGATCCTTTCCAACTTTTGAACATCAGTACCCGTCCCAGAGGGAACAAAGAGTATCGTCTCATTTTCAAGCAATTCCGTACGATCTCTACGCGGAGCAAATGGAGGGGTATAAACCAAATCACTCTCAATCCGGTTTTGATAACTGAAAGCGTTGATTCTAGGGACGTATCGGATAGCAGCATCTCTTTCCACCAGATTCCATGCCTCAGCCAATCCATGTTGCTTGGATATGATCCGATCCATATGCGGATCGGGTGATTCTCCATAAATACGTGAAAGTTTTCCAGTGAAGAAATAGACCTGGGGAATATTTACTGTTCTTAGCGGCAGGGCGCTGTTTAATACCATCAGCACCTGGTCGCTATAAATAATCTTTTGCGAATTTAAGTCGAAGGATGAAACTGTTAAGCCTTCACGGAGAAGATTATTTAACTTGTTTTCTATTTCCGATATACGATCCGGATTATGCGGCTCAACCAGCTTTTCCGCAAAATCAGCAAAAGAACCGGCATTCTTAGCGTCCAGCAGTAACGGTTTGAATAGATTTCCCAATTCTTTGGAAAAGTAGACGTATCCGCTGCAGCCTGATATTTCTTCCTGAATGATCTTTCGCTGGGTGGCGCCATAATAATCAGGAATAATCACCGGAAAACTTCCAAGAGCATGCGCCAGTCGCGTGGACATCAGATATGGAGCATTCCCATGGCTGGTGAGAGCCAGCAGATATTTATTCTGCATTGGTGATCTCCCCCGGAAGATGAAGATTGAGTTTCAAACCGATCATCTCGATGTAGGGAATATCCAGTTTATCTGTGACAACAATGCCATATTCCAAGCAGGTCAGGCGGATTATATCTGCCGTATCGCCATTCACCCTAATATTGACTTCTTCATATCCTGCTTCTCTTATATGGGGGATTAGTTCAATGGATCGTGTCCTCATCAATCGATACAGCTTAAAAGATTGGGAGACAAAATCCAGGGTCAGAACAGCGCGGAGTGCAATTCCTTCTGGAGTGATGATGTATCGAAGTTTCCGGCGAGTTGCCCGTTTGACTTTAATTGCGCCTTTTGCGATCAGTCGTTTCAAATGCCAGTTGACTGTGCCAACTGCAACTCCTAATTGACTGGCAAGGGCAGCTTGATTAACATCCGGGTCCTGTTCAATTTCTTCCAGAAGCGTAAGATCGCGTATCGCGTTAGGTGTTATTTCAACAGCGGTTTCAATATTCAATGACTGAATTATAAACGGTACAGCCTGTGGGTCAAGGGAATCAAAACGAACCAGGAATAATCTGGTTCGTTTCGTGATGAACGATGTTTACTTTATCTCGTTGACTAAAGTGTATATATTCTTACCGGTTTTGACCGCAGTTACAATCAGGGCAATCCCCATAACAACATCCATGCCAGAAACAAAAGCCTTTTGAACAGTTTCAAATGCTGTCTCTGTAAAAACTCCTGCTGGAATTAAGTTAGTTGGCAATTGAACAATACTTGGTCCGGTGATCATGACCAGTAATAAAATCGCACCGGCAACATCTAGAACAATATCCATAATCCTGGTCGTATATCCCCATTCATTGCGGAATAACACATAAGCGTTCAAGAAAAGTTCGGCTATCCAGATGATACAAAAGACTGGAATATAGCGGAAGAACGTATCGGTGAAGACATTGAACGACACCCAACCCTGGTCAGATGTATAACCAAATGGCAGCCTATCAGGGAAGAATGCAAAGACAGTCAGACCGATCAGAACGAAGACCATTGTCATCATCAGATCCCCTCGATCAACTTTCGCAGATTCTTTTACTTCTTCCAAAGAATTCGGATCCCATGATTTATCCAGAAAATCTTGACTGGGCGAGAAACGCTGTATTAAGTAGAAAACAACAACGATCGTCCCGAAAGCCTGGATAAGAGCTTGCATAATTCCAGTTATGTATTCAAGGAACAGCATTGCCAGGTTTTTTCCCGCATCTATTTCCTGCCCGAGTTTTAGACCAAATGCGAGGGTAATGATGATGGTAAGTACCACAGCTGCTATGCGAATAACCATCCAGAACAATGGGAACATTTTTGGAGAAATCAAGTATCGCTCTGGTAAATATCGAGCTGCGACTTGGTCGGGCGAACCATATTCTTTGAGAACATCTTTAACCAAGGAATCATTTACTTCTTTCCCTGAGGATGCCGCACGGTCCTCAATCATATCCATCAATATGGAATTAAGTTCTTTTTGAATATCACCACGAGTTTTTGATGGGAGCCTTTTGCCAACTTCATTTACATAAGAATTGATGTAATCCATTTTCTTCACCTTTCTATTCAGCTGAGAGCTGAGACATAATTTTGACCAATCGGGACCATTCTGATTCAATTTGCGGCAGAATCTGTAAACCCTGATCACTTAATACGTAATATCTTCGCGGACGAGTACCTTCCAATCGCCAGATAGAAGATAAAAGTCCCTGAGCTTCCAATCTGCGCAACAATGGGTATAGCGTTCCCTGCTCGATGTCCACTCCTGCGGATGCAAGGTTACTAAGCAAGGAATAACCATATTGCTCCTCTCTTAATTGCAGCATTACCGCCATTGTTGTTGCTCCTCTACGTAATTCTAAAAACAAGCTGTCCAAAATCTGTTCATTTTCCATTTTTACCTCGTTTTCTATAATACTATATTACATACAGTATTATACATCTATAATAATACGTTTGTCAATATATTAAGTTGCACTATTTATATTATCTTTTCAGAATCCGCTAAAATGATGCTATGCCCACCACATACCGATATCCAAACGAGACGATCATCCTTTGGATCACCCTGTTATTAGTGACTGCGGTGATCGCTTTTACCTCTGTTGCCACATTCTGTCTGGCTGGTGTATTTACTCTGGTAATCCTCGGCTATGCATATTACGCCAACAAAACACACCATGAATCATTGATGCAAAATGCAATATTGATAGATCAGAAATCATCACCTGATCTACAACAAGTGAAAGAACTATGCGAAAAACGAATCGATCCTGGAAAACCGCATTTATATGTTGTAAACTCAGCCGAAAGAAACGCATACACTTTTGGATATGTCCGAACCACATACAATTGTGGTTTATTCTTCACTACTTAAGTTGATGGATTCAGATGAGATGGCTTTCGTAATTGGACATGAAATGGGACATGTCCGCCTGGGTCATACCTGGCTGAATACGATCCTGGGTGGTATGGCGGGTATCCCAGCACCATACGGCGCAGCGATCATCCTTGCGTTTTCATTCAGGTGGTGGAATAGAGCGTGCGAATACTCTGCTGATCGGGCAGGGTTACTTGCCTGCCAAAATTCGCAAAAAGCGATTACAGCATTATTGAAACTGGTTTCAGGGGCTCGGTCTCTTAGCCAGAAGGATACAGAGAGATTAATTAAAATTGTGGATAGGGAAGATGATGATCTGATGGGGCAAATGTCTGAATTGTTACTTGACCATCCTCTGGTTATCAAACGGATCGATCACATCAAAACTTACAGTAACTCACTTGAATACAAACGGCTGGTCAATTTATAGATCTGATTTAAAAAATATCGTCTAGCTTACGCTTCTTTTCAGCTTTTTCAGCATACATTTTTTGGTCAGCTTCTCTGATTACATTAGAGAGTTGGTTTTCAGTTGATGTTGTTGCATATCCGATCGATAATCCAACTTTGAATTCACTGTCCGCCTCATTTGATTCATTCAGGCATTTCATTAACCGTTCAACACTAGCTGTGACAGTCTCTTCATTTGTTTCCGGAAGAACAATAGCAAACTCATCACCACCAATCCTCGCGACCATATCATCAGTTCTGAATGCCTGATGCAAAATCTTGCTTGTCCGTTTTAATAGATCATCTCCAGCAGCATGACCATAAGTATCATTTACCTTTTTCAAACCATCCACATCTATCATGATCACACTGACAGGATTGCGTCTCCCGGCATTGAGCCGATTAATTTCCTCTTCGAAATAAGCGCGGTTATATAACAAGGTCAACTTGTCGTGGGTGCTGGCAAATTTAAGGTCTTCTTCAGCGCGTTTTCGGTCGATTGACAAAGCCACTTGAGCTGAAACGATCATTAACAGATCACGGTGTTCTTCAGTATACCGAACACCACTGTTATAGGTTTGTACCGCCAACACACCTGCTGTCTTGTCTTTTACTACGAGTGGAACCCCCAACCAATCCACAGAATTTGCACCGATCTCTTCAATCCCATGCACTTCTGCTAGGTAATCAACAATTTCAGGAGAAAGAAGTAATGGCTTTCCGGTCCTGATCACGTACTCGGTCCAACCATTTGCAAATTTTCTCGGTTCTGGTGGATCATCAAATTGGTCAACAAAATATGGGAAACTTACAATACCGGAATCTTCATCATAAGATGCTATATAGAAATTCTGAGCAGGCATTAGTGTATTCAGGATTTGGTGTATTGATTGATACAGATCCTGCAATGTAGGGGACATGGAAGCTGCCTGAGATATTCTCAGTAAGGCACCTTGTAGTTTTTCAGATTTGATTTGGGAAGTAATATCCTGTGTACTGACAATCACTCTGCCCATGGTTTTTTCGTAACCCGGATAAACCGACCAACGAAGGCGAATTCCGATCACATCGCCTGTTAGTGTAGAGTTTTCAAGAATATGCTCAAACACCTGAGTGCGGGCAGCCATACGCATGACTTCTTCGCGGAGTTCCATGATGCTAACACCGGCAAACATCTTTGAAGTATTTGCCAATACTTCTTCCTTGCTGTTTGCTTTATACAAATCAAGTGTTGCCCTGTTAATATCGAGAACTCGCAATTGGGACATCAGTTTTACGACAACTTTGGGATTTCGGATCAAGTATTCTTCCAAAGACAACTTGCCAGTGTCCAGGTCTGCCAATCCACTTAATATTCCAGAAAAATCTTCTTCCCAAAGTGGCACAGGTGATTTATCGAAAAGACTACGGTACCTTGATTCACTTTCAATTAACGCTGTTTCTGTATTTCTTTGCAGATCGCGACTTTCCAGAAATGCATTGAACCATGTTGCCAAATCATCAATTTCCTTTATCGCACTTCCCTGGAGTCTTGTTTCGGGTTCGATGGACTTGTTTTGGATCTTCTGAAAAATATCCGAAAATTTTCGTAATGGGCGCAGCACAAGGACTGTCGCCAAGCTTGCACTAATTAAAGAGAGTAGAATGCTGCCAGCGAGGATAATTCCGGTATTCTTGTTGATCTGCTGATATTTTTGGGTGAGTACAGACTCCGGCGTAAGACTCAGCACAAGCCAGCCACTGGGTTGAACATGGAAAAAGTTAACAATTGTGTTCTTGCCGCGAACGGAATCATTAAAATATCCAATGGGTTTTTGATCAATGTTCTTGCGTCCGATTGGAAGCGGTTCGCCATTCCAAAGTTTGTGTTCATCATAAATTACCCGGTTCAGATTATCAACAATCACTATCCAGGAGAGTTTATGGTCTAGACTCTGATTATCAGGAACAGTGATCAAATCCACCGAATAGTTTACAACTATCAAACCAATTGGTTCAGGGTTTGAGTTGATGGAAGCATATACAGGCATTGTCGAGGTCGATTGGATCTGGGAGGTTCCCGAAATAGGTTTAAGGATATTACCTGTGTGCAAAATATGATTGGGGGATATTTCCGAGTTCTTTAATAGAACTTCGATTGTTGTCTTTTCGTAAGGTTGAAATGTGGAAATACCCCGATCCGTGGAGACGGTCAAACCATCGAGCCGGATGATGTCTATAGAAGCTATTCCCTTTGTAATTGCATATTCGTATGAGAGATAAGTGGATTTATCCTGAAGCCATTGTCGGGATTGAAAGTTTTGTTTATCTGCCTGGAGTAAATCTTTAACTTCCTGATTATCTGCGATCAAATTAAGCAATGAGTTAATTTCTGCATGCTTCTCAGAGATATGCAGACCTTGTAATTGGATGATATCCTGAGAATATTCAATGACCTCAGTACGAATCGCATCGTTTGCCACTCGAGACGCAGAAATACTTACGATCAGGGCAGGTAAAACCCCAATCGTTAATAAGAAGAGAGCAAGGACACCGAACAAACTAGCTTTTTTCTGTATCATTCAATTGGCACCAGCTATGGCCCCATACTATATATTAAATCAATAATATCCGGATTAATACATAAATCTAGTATAAATCTTTTCGATTTAGGGTGTATCGAATATGGAATAGCTATCTAGAAAAGGACAAAGAGACCCAATCCGCGATTTGGAGTCGTTTAATATATGTCAGACCCTTCGATTTACCCTTTTCGATCACGCCATCCGCCTGCTCTTCCAAAATACCCGATAGGATTATGGTGCCACCGGGTTCAACCAAATCGGCAAGTCCATCATCAAAAAGACGAATAATGATTGGAGCAAGAATATTAGCCAATACCATTGTTGCTGACTTAAAGGCAAATGATCCAGCAAGAACCTCTCTGACTGACCCTTGGGCAGCGATGATTCTTTCAGTCACGCCATTTAAATCTGAGTTTTCGTTTGTCGCTTTTACCGAAAGCGGATCGATATCAACAGCCAATGCTTTCTCTGCCCCTAACTTAATTGTTGCTATGGATAAAATGCCTGATCCACAACCAATATCTATTACATTTATTGCAGGCTTCGAATATTCTTCAATCATTTCAAGGCATAATTGGGTTGTCGGGTGTGTGCCGGTGCCAAAAGCCATGCTTGGGTCGATTCGCAATGCAATCCGGGGTGCAGGATCCATCTCAATCCACGCCGGAAGGATGAGCAGTTTTTTTCCGATCTCAATTGGTCGATAGTGTTGCTTCCAGGAATTCATCCAATCTTGATCTTCTATTGGAGTATAAACAGGATCAGGGATCGATTGTATACGTGATAAGTACCAGATCGCTTGCTCTAATTTTTGCCGCTTATCTTCATAATTCTGATCCGCCGGGATATATCCGAATATTCGAACTGGACCGAATGGGGTACCTTCATCTTCATCATTTACAAATTCCACACCCCGCTCGACAGCCACTCCACCTTCCACAAATCTTCCTAAAACGTCGGATATTGCCTCAGCTAATTCGCCATTTACTTGATATGAAACTTCAAACCACTTCGGATCAGGCACCCAATACCTCTTTCAGAATATCCACAAAACTTTTTTCAGCCGGCTTAACCTCTGTACCTAATGTCTTGGCGAGTTCTTCAATTATTTTTCTTTGTCCATCATCCAATTTTGTTGGAATATCCACATTGATCACAACCAATTGATCGCCTTTTCCCGAAGATTTCAAGAATGGGACACCTTTTCCTCGAAGAGTGAATATCTTTCCAGGTTGCGTTCCGGTAGGAATTTTCAGGGTTGCCTTTCCATCAACAGTAGGAACTTCGATATCAGCTCCAAGAGCAGCTTGAGCAAAATTTATACTCAAATTTAAAATGATATCGTTTTGCCTGCGTTCAAAGTATTTATGACGTTCTACTTCAACCTCGATATATAGATTACCATTCGGTCCACCATTTGCCCCGGGTTGACCCTCGCCAGCCAGGCGTATTTGAGTGCCTGTATCCACTCCAGCTGGAATCGGCACAACTTTTTTTACATGTTTTCTTTCAAGACCGTGTCCGCGGCAGACTTTACATGGATTTGAAATGATCTCCCCAGATCCACTACAGGTAGGGCAGGTTGCCACCTGAACCATGGAACCAAGGAATGTTTGTCGAACCTGGCGAACTTCACCTTTGCCACCACAATTCGTACATTTGGTTGGGTGTGATCCGGGTTCTGCACCTGTTCCACGACAATTTGAGCAAGTTTCTTCGCGATCGAATTGCAGTTCCTTTTCCACCCCGAAAACAGCTTCCTCAAATGTTAGGCGTAATTTTTGTCCCAGATCCTGACCACGACGTGGAGCATTTCGCGACCGTCTTGAGGAACCGCCCATGCTTCCAAAGCCAAAAAATTCACTAAACAAGTCGGAGAGATCAATTGAAGAGAAATCTGGAACTCCACCCATACCATTTAAACCAGAAAACCCAAAACGGTCGTAAGCAGCCCGCTTATCTGGATCTGAAAGGACCGCATACGCCTCATTGATCTCTTTGAACTTCTCTTCGGCATCTGCTTCTTTATTAATATCAGGGTGGAACTGACGTGCGAGGGATCTGAACGCGGATTTTAGATCTTCTGGAGAGGCGTTTTTCTGGACACCCAACACATCATAATAATCTCTTTGAGCCATGTATACGAATTTTCCCGTTAAGTCCACGAAGGACACATTTTGGTAAAATGTGTGCTTCGTGGTTTATATTATTGAGGATATTAATCTCAGCGATTATACGCTCTTAAACTCACCATCAACCACATCTTCCCCGCTGGGAGCAGGTCCACCCGAAGCATCGCCTGCTGGACCTGCTTCCGGTGACGAAGGACCTTGTTGCTGGTAAGCTGCTGTACCGATGGATTGTAGGATTTGACCGAGTTCATCAGTTGATTTCTTGATGGTTTCTGTGTCCTCAGTTGTCAGGGCATCTCTAACTTTCTTGATGGCATCATCAGCTTTTGATTTCATGTCCGGAGCGACCTTATCGCCAAGGTCTTTGATGGTCTTTTCGGTTGTATAAACCAGGCTGTCAGCATGATTACGCGCTTCTATCAACTCTTTCCGTTTCAAATCTTCATCAGCATGAGCTTCAGCTTCTTGGCGCATTTTTTCTATCTCAGATTCAGATAAACCGGATGAAGCAGTGATGGTAATATGCTGTGATCTTCCAGTAGCTTTGTCTGCGGCCGTAACTTTTAGGATACCGTTTGCATCGATGTCGAAAGTAACCTCGACCTGCGGTACTCCTCGTGGAGCTGATGGGATTCCATCCAAAGAGAATTTGCCAAGGCTTTTGTTATCCATAGCCATTGGACGTTCTCCCTGTAATACATGGATCTCAACCTGGGTTTGATTATCGGAAGCAGTCGAGAAAATCTGACTATTGCGGGTTGGAATTGTAGTGTTTCGTTGGATCAGAGGTGTGGCTACATTTCCCAAAGTTTCCAAGGAAAGAGTTAATGGGGTCACATCCAGTAGGAGAATATCTTTGACCTCTCCACCTAGAACGCCAGCTTGAATGGCAGCCCCAACGGCTACGACCTCATCCGGATTCACTCCCTTGTGAGGGTCTTTCCCGAATTCCCGCTTAACCGTTTCCTGAACCAACGGCATACGGGTCATTCCGCCAACCAGAACGATTTCGTCGATGTTTGATGCGGATAGACCAGCATCCGAAATAGCTCTGCGAACTGGTTCCAATGTCCTTTGAACAAGATCCGTGGTGAGTTGTTCTAATTTTGCACGGGTCAGTGTCATCACCAGGTGTTTTGGTCCGGAGGCATCTGCTGTTATATACGGCAGGTTGATCTCTGCTTGCATGGTGGATGATAATTCGATCTTGGCTTTCTCTGAAGCTTCTTTCAATCTTTGCAGTGCCTGACGATCATTTTTTAGATCGATCCCATTGGATTTCTTGAATTCGTCAACCAGATGATCGAGAATGCGCTGGTCAAAATCATCACCACCGAGGAATGTGTCTCCCGAGGTGGATTTTACCTGAAAAACACCATCGCCAACTTCAAGAATGGATACATCAAAAGTACCACCGCCCAGATCATAAACCGCAATGGTTTCATTTTTCTTTTTATCCAAACCATATGCAAGGGACGAAGCAGTGGGTTCATTAATGATACGTAATACTTCCAATCCCGCTATTTTTCCGGCATCTTTGGTGGCATTTCGTTGGGCATCATTGAAATAGGCGGGCACTGTAATCACAGCTTGAGTGACGGGTTCGCCAAGGTAGGCTTCGGCGTCCGCTTTTAGTTTTGCCAGGATCATTGCAGATACCTCTGGCGGAGAATAATCCTTTGAATTGAGTGCGACCCGTACGTCACCATTTGGGGCTTTGGAAATTCGGTAAGGGATCCGGCTTATTGTCCGTTGTACTTCTTGATCCTCAAATTTCCTTCCCATAAATCGTTTGATCGAAAATACTGTGTTTTCCGCATTTACGATCGCCTGGTTGCGGGCAACACGTCCGACCAACCGTTCGTGGTTCTTATTGACTGCCACGACAGATGGTACCAGACGTTCGCCTTCCGCGGATGGGATGACAATAGGCTCGCCGCCTTGCATAACTGCCACTACAGAGTTCGTTGTACCCAGATCAATTCCGATGACTTTTCCCATGTTTTCTCCTAACGTGCTACCCGCACTAACGCCGGCCGAATGACACGGTCGCCGATCTGGTAGCCTTTTTGAATAACTTCTATGATTTGACCACTCTCGTAATCAGCACAATCCTCATGCGTTAATGCTTCGTGGAAGTTTGGATCAAACATCTGCTCAACTGCCTGGATCTCTTTGACTCCATCTGATTCCAAAATCCCCTGCAATTTCCGAAATATTAGATCGATCCCTTCCGACCACTTCGCTCCTTCAGATTCACCAGGTCTAGCCCTAAGTGCACGGTCAAGATCATCCAGTACAGGCAGATATTTTTTTGTAATATTTGCTACGTTGTTTTGCTGTGTAAGTTGCTGATCTCTTTCGATTCGTTTCTTATAATTCATAAAATCGGCACGTTCCCGCTGCCAACCGTCGAAATATTCAGCAGCTTTCGCCGCAATCTCATCCACCTGTTTTTGAAGTTCTTCGATCGACAAGGTCGGTTCAACTTCTGGTTGTTCTGTTTTTATTGTTTTATGTTTTTTATCAGTCATCCTTACTCCCGGATCATGATTCTCGATCTTCTAGTCAACCAGTGTGTCTGTGACAAGATCACTTAGTAAACCTGCCATAAATCTCACGGTTGAAATTGTTTTTCCATAGAACATTCTAGTCGGACCAATAACTCCAAGGGTTCCCAAGGCTGTACCAGGAACTCCGTATCGAGCGAGTACAACTGAGCATTGTTTTAGCTCCTGCCAGTTGCCTTCTCCGCCAATAACCACCTGAACTCCATTAACATTTGTTTTAAGGACTGTATTGGTAAGGAGACTGTCCAGAAGAGACCGTTCTTCAAGCAGACGTAGAGCTTTTCGGGCATCTTCGGATTGGGCAAACTCCGGTTCAGTCAAGACATTGGTCAATCCGTCAATATACAAGTCTCCTGCCACTGCAGTTGTGGATTGATCCAATTCCTGGGTGATCAATTTCAACATATCCTCTTCCAAAGGTGTCAGTTGAAAAACTAGCTTACGAATTGAAGCTAGATCAAGACCGTTAATCATCTGGGTCAACCTGCTAGCCGTAGAGGATAACTGCTCTTGTGACACAGGTTCTGCTAGAGTAAGGACTTGCTGGTGAATTTCTCCGCCAACCAATACCAGCACCATAAGGACTTGTTGTCCGCGAGTTGCGATCAATTCAAGGTGTTTGATACGCGCATTTTCCGGATGTGGAGCAGTAACAATAGACGCAGCATGAGATTGATGTGCCAATACTGACGCTGCCAATTTCATCCATTGTTCGATGTTCTGCTGGCTTTGATAGAATTGATGACTGATTGTCCGCTGGGTCGTGACCGGCAGGTCTTTCTCCTGCATCAACTTCCCCACAAAGTAACGGTACCCTTCGTCAGTCGGAAGACGTCCGGCAGAAGTATGAGGTTGATACAGATAACCAGCATCATCCAAAGCAGCCAGCTCATTACGAACAGTAGCTGGGCTCAATTCCAGATTGTATTTTTCCACAAGGTAAAGCGATCCGATTGGCAACGAGAATTTCACGTAGTCATGAATGACCAGTGTCAAAATAAATTTTTGGCGCTCGCTAAGTTCTTTCATAAGTTTTATAAATTAGCACTCTCCTTGTTAGAGTGCTAATCAGTTGCCAATAATGATAACATTTTACGAAATGAGCGTCAAGCAAGCACAACAAGGTTCATATAAAAGATTAACAAAACCGCACGGAATGATCTTCCGTGCGGTTAGATTATTTCTGGCATCAAATAATTAAGTTCCTGCCGCTTCAGCCACTGGCAGGACAACGGTAACATTGGTTCCTTTTTCCTGGGTTGAATCAACCCAAATTCTTCCCTGGTGATTCTCAACAATCGATTTCACGATCGACAATCCCAGACCAGTTCCAGGAACCTCGGGAGATGTATTGGATGCACGATAGAATTTATCGAAAATGTATGGCAGATCTAACGGCGGGATACCGGTACCGCTGTCAGCGATCTGGAAAATCAATTGATTTCCATCCACCTGAACTTCAACTTTTACCTTGCCTGCTTCAGGATTATATTTGATGGCGTTATCCAGAAGGTTATCGATCATCTGACGCAATTGGATAGGATTCCCAAAGAGAGGAGGCAGTTTTTCTGGTATTGTTTTTGTCAACTGAAGCTTTTTCGCTTTCATCCTGTCATCGAACATGGTTAATGATGCATCGATAATAGATGGCATGGATACAGTCTCTTTCCGGGTATCAAATCCGGATTCAATCCTGCCTAAATTGAGAAGATCATTTACCAGAGCCGTAATGCTGTGGACACTTGCCTGTACCCTGTGAATAAAGTCTCTTTGTAGGTCATTGATTGGACCAGCTCGGTCAAGTAATTCTATGTAACCCAGAATTGCAGTCAGTGGTGATCGCAAGTCGTGCGAAATCGTTGACACAAAATCATTCTTCAGGCGATCCAATTTTTTGTGATATGTAATGTCGTGGAAAGTGATCGCGATTCCAACTTCCACAATCGGGGTGAGTTGGGCGCTAAATACACGACCATCATCCAGCTCAACTTCACACTGATTTGGGTAATGTTCACTTCCGGGTGTTTTTAATAATTCAAGCAATTCGGGTTTCTGAACTATATCGCTAAAAAGTTTTCCTTGTAGATTGCTATCGCCAAGGTTAAACGCCGATCTAGCGGTCTGATTGACTAATATAAACCGTTGATCAGGATCCAGAACGATCGCCCCATCCTGAATATTAGTTAAGATAGTCTCGAGCTTGTTGCGGTCAAAAGTAGCTGTTGAATAAAGGTGCGCATTTTCAATTGCAATCACAGCATAATCCGCAACAGTTGATACCAGTTTTACATTGTGTTCGGTAAAAGCGGTGCGGTTATGACGGTTATCCACTCCAAGGACCCCGACGATTTGTCCACGGCTCTGCAGTGGGACATAGATTAAACTGTGAACGAGATAGGATGTCTTAATCTTCTGGGGAGTTTGTTCATCCAATAAAACAGGCTGCCCTGTACGGATGACCGATCCGGCAAGTGTGTCGTGGATCGGCAAACGGAATGTTCGAACGAAATCCTCCTGGAAGTTGCGGCTGGCACGCATATACAATTCACCGCTGTCCTCATCTACCAGAAGCAAACTGCCTTCTTCAGCACCAGTCAAATCAACGGCAGCATCCACGACGGAAGCAAGAACATAATCCAGGTTTAAAGAAGCAGTGATCGATCTACCTAGTTGGGCTAAGGTTTCTATCTCGTCCATCCGTCGTTGCAAACTTGCTGTTGCCCGTTTCGATTCGAGAATAACCCAGTCTTTTCTAAATTTTGCTTGCTTGATCGATCTTTGCACAGCTTGAATGATGTCATCGGTTTTCAATGGAAGGCAGAGATAATCCATTACCCCGGCCCTCATGGCTTCTTTTAGCAAATCTGGAGAGTCTTCAGTGACAAATAAAAGTACTGGCAAAGCGGGATATCTGCGAATCAAATTCTTCGCCAGTTCCAATCCATTGCCATCGGTGAGTTTGTCGCTCAAAACAACCATACTTGGCTGAGTTGTCTCCAAAGCTTTTTCTGACGATGTTTTATCCTTGAATGCTGAAACGGTGTAGCCTGAAGAACGCAATACTCTTTCCAACAGATAGTTGGCCTGATTATCAGATATGATTACGACAATATGGTCTTTGCTGTTATCCGCCATTTGTAATGGGTCCTGGTCTTTCAGTTTTTCAAAAAATAATCACTTATGCAGGTGGTAGCAAAGTGAAGTGGAAAACCGCCCCCTGTCCGGGATTTGATTCAGCCCAAACTTTTCCACCGTGTGAAGTTACTACGTCCTTAACTTGACTTAATACCTGTCCATTGCTGGTTGACCTCTTTGAACCACCAGATTTTTCTCCTCCCGATTCCCCAAGTGGAGGTAACTGATGAGTTTCGATCTCAGCCAGGGTATTCTTGATCAACCCGTGAACCTGACCGTCAATCATCTTTTCGATTCGCAGCGACACTTGTCCACCATGTGGACAGTTACGTAAACCATTTGTTATCAGATTTTCCAAAACCTGTTTGATCTGTGGGGGATCCGCATAAACCAAGATCTCGTCCTCTGAAAAGTCAGAGGTGAGGATGATATCATCATCTTCTGCCACCCGCTTGAATCCTTCCATCAATTCCTGACCCATTTTTACTATATCAAATGGCTCCAATTGAGCTGAAAGTGGATTCGTAGGGATCTTTGAAACTTTTTCAAGAGCAAGCAAACTTTGTTTCAATTTTAATCTGGCAGGTTCCAACATATCCTGTTGTTCTTTTGTTAACGAAGCAGCGATCTGATTCAGGTTATGAATGGCTTCTTCCAATGGAGCAGCTAATTCTTTTCCTGCCGATTTTATGATGTCATTCTTGGATTTCGCACCTGCCTGGGCGCTTTCTGCAGCCCGCTGCATATATCTTGCTCTTTCTTCAAGAGCTTTAAAGAGACGCGCATTAACCAGAGAGATGGATGCGTAGTCAGCAACAGCTTCCACGAGCTTTTGTTCGCTGGCATTGAAAGGTCTGGGAGCTCTTCGTACAATTACCAGCAGCGCGATAACCTGTTTCTGGACTTTGATTGGAGCAATCAACGCGGACTGGCCAAGGTCATTTACCTTAAACCTTTTTAGCGGATCGCCATGAATTGCCAGGGTTTCCCCGGACATGGCAACCAGTGATGATATTCCGTCATCCCAGGGTTGACCGATCTTTCCCAACAGTGAGGACGGCAGGTTTTGGTGAGCAGCCAAAAGGAATCCTTTATCCCCCTCATCACGAACCAGGAACCAACCCAGGTCGCCATTTGCAACTTTCAAGGCACCATCCACGATCTTATCAAAGAGAATGGATTGATCGGTAACTGATGTGACTGCCTTGCCAATGGAGAATATGGTTGTTAATTCGCGAACCCTATTCTGCAATTCCATATTGGTTTGCTGGAGTTGGCGATCCAACCGCTCTCTTTCACGGCGGTCATGTACCTGAGTCAAAACCCGTTCGACAACGGCAATGACCTCAGCTTCCTTTACCGGCCAGAGCAAAAAATCGGTTGCCCCCAGCCGAAAAGATTGAACAAGGTCTTCTTCTCCACCCTTTTTGGTAAGCGCGATGATCGGAATTGAAATTCCTTGCGAAGTCAGCGCGACCATCAGGTCTTTGCCGCTGAGACTAGGCAGGTTTAAATCCACGACGATCACATCCGGGGAGAATTGAATGGCCTTTGAAATGGCTGATTGCGCGTCTCCAGCAGTTTGGACTTGGTACCCCATGGATTGGAGTGCCTGTCTGCCGAGGAGATCGCAGATATCAGCATCATTTTCGACAATTAATATACGATCCCGGTTTGTACCCATGTATTTAATAATAGCATTAATAAATAAAATATGGGAGTCAAGGTAAGTTCCGCTTCCCGACTCTTCTTATCCCGCTTATTCGCTTATCGGCTGACAACCAAAACTCTGGATGTACCGAATACAGTATATATATTAAGGCAAAGGCTGCTGTTGAGTTATGCAATGAATGTTTCCACCACCCAATAAAATCTCGCGTGCAGGAATGTTGATAAGTTTTCTGTCTGGCAGATACTTTTGCAATGTTTCTATTGCAAGTTGATCGTATTTACTGCCAAATGCGGGAAGAACTACCCCACCATTACAAAAGTAAAAATTGATGTATGAAGCTGCCATACGTGTGCCCGCTTTACGCGGATAAGTCGCTTCAACGACATCCACACCCAAAGATTCTTCAATACTGATTAATAATGGTTCAGGTTGATGCACTTTAACGATTTCGAATTTACGTCCCTGCGCATCTACAGATCTGGAAAGTCTATCCACAGCATCATGGGAAATCTCGAATTGCGGATCTGTCCGGTCTTCCGTCCAAGTTACAGCTAACATCCCTGGTCTCAAGAAACAGGCGAGGTTATCTACATGACCATTGGTCTCATCATTGTAGACACCTTTTCCCAACCAGATCACTTTTTTTGCACCGGTATAAGTTTTCAGCTTTTCTTCGATTTCGGCTTGAGATAAATCCGGATTACGATTCGGATGCAGCAAACATTCTTCCGTAGTGATGAGAGTACCCTCCCCGTCCACGTGAATGGAACCCCCTTCGAGGATCATTGGAGCACGGTAACGATCAACCCCCTCCATTTCGAGGATCTTTTGTGCCACCATATCATCCTTATCCCATGGAAAGTACAAACCACTGTGTAAGCCTCCCCAGGCATTGAATTGCCAATCCACCCCGCGGATTTGGCCGGATTGATTGCGTAAAAATGACGGACCAGTATCCCTGACCCAGGAGTCGTTTGCGGTGATTTCTACCACTCTGATCTCAGTACGAAGTAAAAACCTGGCATGCAGAAATTGTTCTGCTGAGACACCCACAGTCACCGGTTCAAATTGAGAAATGGCATGTGCTACTGCGGTAAAAGCCTGTTGCGCAGGTTTTGCACCATTTCGCCAGTTGTCTGGTCTTTCTGGCCATAATAACCATGTTCGGGAATGTTTTCCAAATTCTCCCGGCATCCAAAAACCATCTTCTGTAGGAGTTGTATCCAGTTTTCGACTCATTTTCTCCTCCCGGACCAATCAATGCTAGTAATCAGGATGGATAACTTTACTTTACAAGGAAATCCTGGATTTTGTCCTGATGATATGCTTTCATCCCGTCCGTAGGTTTTTTTAGTGTTGGATAGACAAAGTAGGTAAGCAATCCTTTTTCAGTATGCAACCTGTTCTCTGACTGATCAAAAACTATAGAACGTGGATGATCGATTACCTCATCGGTTACTTCCACATTTCTTGAAGCCGGCAAACAGTGCATAAACTTGCAGTGAGCAGGCGCTTTGGCAAATAAGTCTTTATTGACTTGATATTTTGGCATAAATGCCGCCCGACGCTCAGGTATCTGATCTTCCTGACCAACCCACCACCAGAGATCTGTATAAATAAAATCAGCATCACGTACGGCGCTAATCGGATCATCAGTGATGGTCAGTTTCCCACCAGCTGTTGCAGTATTCTGTTCTGCCCATGCTCGCCAATCCGCGGGAGATTGATACTTCTTTGGAGCAGCCTGAGTGAAATTGATCCCCAGACGTGTGCAGATCAACATTAAGGAACTGAGGACATTGGTGGCATCTCCGATGAATGTAACGTTAATGTCTTCCAGTTTTTTCCCTTCCGGAGCATGTTCGATCATGGTGAGCACATCGCAGACTACCTGGGTAGGATGGTTATAATCGGTCAATCCGTTGATCACAGGAACACTCGCAAACTGTGCCAGATCGGTTACCGTCTTGTGTTTTAATGTCCGTGCTTCGATGACATCACACATTCGGGAAAGAACCTGGGCGGTATCATACAGGGATTCACGAACACCCAGATGAATCTCTCCGGGCTTTAGATATAACGCATGTCCGCCTAATTCAGTCATAGCAACCTCAAATGAGACTCTGGTCCTTGTAGACGGCTCTTCGAAGATCATTGCCAGGGTTGCGTCTTGAAGGAGTTTCGGGGTACAACCCTCCTTGTCTGCTGCTTTGATTAATCGGGTTAGTTCGATGATCTTTAATAATTCTTCTTTTGAAAAGTCTTCTGTGTCAATAAAATGTTTTTTGGTCATTTATTTTCTCCTTCTAAGGCTTCATGATAAGAATTTTCGGTATCTTCATTACATTATGAATTGAATTCCTCTTCAGGCGGGATCCATTCGTCAATATTCCGTAATATTTTTGGGACCAACGTACTACCTTTTACTGTCACACCTGAAATGGATGGGAGTGTTTTTCTTAGAAAATCTCTGGCTTCATCGTTATCTTTGAACCTAGCTTCGATGGATAATTCAGTAGATCCCTGCCCGTACGCGAGATATGTTATGGATGGCATGTCCAGCAATGAATTGATGATCTCTTGTTCCCGATCCATGCTTGCTTCAATGAATATATCCACCGCCACCACATATCCAAATGCCTGCGGATTAAGGATGGTCGTTAACCTGACAATTCCACTCTCAACCAGGCGGTCAATTCTCTTCCTTATTGTTCGTTCATTGGCATCGATCTTATAGGCAATGTCCACCGCGGAAATTCGCGCATTCGTACGGAGCTCCTTAATGATCTGATAGTCGATTAAGTCTAGAAAATGTTTACGTGTCATTTGTTCCGTTTCGGTCTTAAATTGTTCCGATATTGTATTAATTATACCGATTTCAGTTTAGAATGCAAGGAGATCCTGACGGAATTTCGAATTATCGGGACGTAAAGATTGCAGAATGCGTGGTTATGTGTACAATTCATGCTTATGATTGGAACCTGGATTAACCTCTTCGCAATTATTATTGGCGGCACCCTCGGGATGCTCATCGGTGGAAAACTAAGCTCAAAAGTCAAATCCACTTTATTAGGCGGTATGGGTTTATTCACTATAGCGCTGGGTGTACAAATGTTTCTAAAAACAACAAACTCGATCCTGCCACTCGGTGCATTGATCATCGGTGGTTTGCTAGGCGAGTGGATGAGAATCGAAGAAGGCGTCTCCGTATTAGGCGGGTGGCTTGAGAGAAAATTCTCAAAAACCGATGATGCTGGGGATCGTGAAAAATTTATTCGCGGTTTTTTACTGGCATCCGTCCTCTTCTGTGCTGGACCGGTTGCAATCCTGGGTTCAATTCAGGATGGCGCTCAGGGGAACCCCCAACTATTAATTGTGAAATCCATTCTTGATGCTTTCTTTGCCCTTTCTTTCGCTTCCACCATGGGAATCGGTGTTGCTTTTTCTGCATTGCCAGTTTTTGTGTATCAAGCGATCCTTACCCTTTTCGGAGCTCAATTACAAAATATATTGAATCCTACGATGATGGCTGAATTAACTGCCACCGGTGGCGTGGTTTTGATGGCAGTTGGAGTCAGTGGAATATTGAACCTTTATAAGATCCGGGTGGGCAATTTTATTCCCTCCTTGTTTATCGCTCCATTGCTGGTTTGGGTTCTCGAACTGCTCGGATTGGTGCAGTAAAGTATAATTTTCTCCATGGATCCATCAAATACAGGTATTGCATTAAAACAAGTTCCCAATCTGCCTACAATACTCATGGTTGTCGGGTATTTTTTCGCTGCTTGGGTTATCTCCCTGCTGGTCAACCTTTTAGTCCGAAAGGTGCTGACACTTGGTAAACTGGCGCCGAAAGAACGCCGTCCATCCCTGGAGCGAACACGCACACTGCAAACATTGATCACCAGCCTGATCAGCTTCTTCTTTTTTATGGTCGCTGTGATCGTGTCACTATCCATGTTCATTTCCTCGAGTACCTTGATATGGATTCTCGGACTTTTCTCTGCAGCATTCGGATTTGGTGCAAGACTAGTCGTATCAGATGTCCTCGCAGGGATTGGATTTATCTTCAGTGAGACCTTTGATATTGGCGAAAAAGTTGAATTTATCCTTACCGGCATCAATACTCAAGGTGTGATCGAGGAAGTAAATCTAACGACAACAATCATACGCGCACCAACCGGAGAACAATTCACCATCCCGAACGGTGAGATTCGTGTTGTGCGGAACTTCAGCCGTGGAAAATATTCCCTGGTCAACATCACCCTCTATGTGGCACCACAGCATCTGCAGCATGCACTCGAGATTATCCGACCTCTGGGGAATGAAGCATTCAATGAAATTCCGGATCAAATCGAACCATGGTCAGTCATCAGCGGCTCGAACTTGTCAGCATCCAAGGTCGAACTGACTGTGATCGCCAGAGCCACACTCGGACATGGCGCGGATTTGAAGCTGCGTCTTATAAATCTGATCCAGGACAGGTTAAAGAAAGAGGATATCCATCTACTAGATTGAAAACAAAAGCGATGCCCGAATGCATCGCTTTTGTGATCTGTCATTTATTAGTCAAATACTATTTAAGTTTTATTCTGGGCGGCTTGGCAGGTGAATTCATAGGCGCCTTTTCTTTTATCATTTCAGGTCTTTTGATCAAACGGAAGGCTGCCGGCAAGAACAAGAGCACAGCTAGTCCAGCCAGAATTCCGAAAAAAATCGGCCAGGAAGCTGCAGACGCCACTTCAGGAACCAACCCACCGGGATTGTAACGGGTTTTGACCGGACTGGACCACTTTGCAATCCCACCTTCTTCCAACGAAACTGACAAATTGCGGTTGATACCGTCGCGAAGAGTAGATTGGGATGTGTAAGTTATGGCATATTCGCTTCGTAATACTCTGCCATACTGCTCATAAACTTTCTGCAAAGATTCTTGATCTGTCGCTAGGCTATAACTTCCACCAGCGTTTTCCGCGAGAGCAGCCAAAGTCTTCTCATCCAATGCAGTGATATTACCTGTGCTCTGCCCGGGATTCCCGAGTCCGATCGTGGAAATCGATAAGCCCGATTCTCCAATGCTATTAATCACGTCCGTCGGAGAATGCTTACTGCGGTTATCCAATCCGTCCGTCAGAACTATCACTGCCTTCCTTCCGGTGAGTGGATTAAGAATATCAGCAGCTTTTACTAAAGCATCGTACATAGCGGTGTCATTTTCCGCAGTCAGATCTTCGATTGCAGCTTGAAGCGCAACATGGTCCTGAGTTATTGGTTGGACCTGGTCCACCTGGGTATTGAATGCAATGATCCCAGCCATATCATTAGCCCGCATTTGTGCTACATATTCCCCAGCGACTTTCTTGGCCATCTTAAGTTTTCCACCACTTTTCATACTGCCCGAAACATCCATGACAAGCATGGTAGTCAATGGTCCGCTGTCACCTGCCCCTTCGATCAATCCGGTTTTTACTGGCTGGTCGTTTTCCCTCAATACAATATTGTTGGCATCAATGACAGTCGGATTTCCGCTCGCATCCACTGCTGAAATGTAGACAACGACCTGGGGAAAATGAGATGTATCCACCTGAGTAACGCGGATGATCACATCTCCGTCATCCTGTTGGTTTTGGACGGGAGCGGGTACAAATGCCGAACTGAAAACCAGGATAAAACAAGCTATCAGAATAATTACGGTTTTTTGTTTTTGGTGCATCATCTACCTCTTTTCGTAATACACCATTTCGGTGTTACCCATCCGGATCACCTGATGGTCAGTCAATCGCGCCTGCTCAATTTTCTTGTTGTTCAAGAAAGTACCTGTGAGACTCATATCTTTGAGGGTAAAGTGTGTTTCAAACCCTTTGAGCATGGCATGCTGTGGAGCGATATCCGGGTCTGGTAAGACGATCTCAGCTTTGAGAGCATCACTGCCGATAAAAGCACTTGGACTGTTTTGCCTCAGAAATTTATCAAGGATGAATTCCATCCCTTTCAATTTACCGCTCTTCACTTCAATCCAGGCACGGGAGAGGAGATAAACAATCAGAGCGATGAAAACGCCGACTGAAGCACCCAGAAGGATCAACCCGAAAGCCTTGCCGAGCAGTGTATCAGACAGCCAATCCTGCATAGCATTCAACAGAATACCGCCCAACAATCCGCCGATCAAACCTCCCAATCCGCCTTTCCAGACTTGTGCTCCACCCATGGATCCAGCGGCCACACCGATCAACATTCCAAAGACTGCCCATCCGACCAAGCGACCCCATACAAGTCCACCAGTGAACTGAAATATACCTTCAGCCAAAGGCAGACCAATTGCTCCTCCAGCAGCACCCAATCCGGCAAAAACCAATGTTGACCGAAATGTATAAACCATGTTCTGGCGCATGAGACCTTCAACAAGACCGATACTGATACCAACACTCATGCCGATCAGTGCGCCAACGATCATCTCGGTAAGATATATATTTGGTGTAAAAGATAGCCCGATCAAGTTACTTAATTGCCAGGCAAATAAGCCTCCGATAGCACCTGCCACGCCATAGTAATACAAACGCATGATTCGCGTCATGGTTATCTCCTATTCATCAGAATGGAACTGTGGAGTCAAATTCTTCCAATTGACTACACTTTGTTCCATACTGTCTGCCAATTCGTGGAATCCAAAATATAATCGTGGATCCAACGCACCATCCTTTTGCCGAATGAAGAATCCCCCTGTTCGTGAATGAGGTTCGATCACCAGGGCGACCTGCCATAATTCCGGAAAGAAATTTTGGTGTAGCCAGGTGTCGTAACTCGAAAAGAAGACTCCCATTTTGGGATGGGTATGAAACCATCCGACCAGGTCTTTGTCCGGGTACTCTTCATCCATTCGATTTCGCAGATCCATCTGGCTTTGTTGGGTAAATCTCAAAAAGGAACTGCCATGAATTGCATATTGAGCAGCCAATACCGTATCGACGATGACAAACTGTTCATTGGTCACTTTGTCCTGGCGGTATTTTCCAAGCAGCCATCCACCTACTTCGTTATCCATATCACTTTGAGCTTGATTGCAGCATTCCCATAGAGACGGTCGTGTCATAAAGACTGATACGATAGGCTCTGGAGAGTCTTCCTTGATATGCGGTGGAGCCCAGGCGATCGACCGCGGATAAGGAATCCGGGTTGACCGGGGAGGAACTTCCTCGGTGGGCAGCAAACGTACACTCGGCTTCACGGGTTCAGTACTGCTGAACATGACAATTCCTTTTTGATTTGAAAACAGATTGACAGACACCCTAACCGGCTGTGATATCAGCGGTGATCATGATGCGATCATCTTCAGGAACTTTGGCATCAACCAGGGTTTCTGTTTCTTGTAGTTCACGACCCAGGGCTTTACTATCCAGGCGGTAGTTGATCGGTCGTCCATCAGGTCCTGTTGTGGGCAATTCCAATGATGTTGCGAGTTCCGGGATGAGTTCCTTGACGGGCACGTCACCGGGGACTTCAGCCACGCGACTGCCTCCGGATGGAAGCACTAAAGTAACATTGATATCAGACATTTTGTTCTCCTATTGTTTTGTTTTACAGGTTAGTTTTTGAGCGCTCACGACAAATTACTTCAACCGTACTTTTGATCTCACGACCGGTTCAACCTTCTTGAGCTTGATCCGCTCAGGGCGGAGAAGTTCGCGCATATCGAGTGGGAAAACATCCGGATGTTTTGCTCGATAATCACGACACCAACGCGCTGCTTCTGCATCCCAGGGGAAGGGAGGTTTGGTCGGATCGTCGTGGAAGTTTTTATATTGAAGCATTTCACCCAACATAATGACCAGGCGGTCCAATGATCTGGATGCTGCCCACCAGGCTGCATCTATACAAACGCTGCCATTCAAATGGTTGATATTAGGATGCCAGATCGGTGTGAGCCATTTCATCCCAGGCCATCGTTGCGGATATTGCGCATGAAGATAAATATCCACCTGATGATGTTCACCTATCTTTGGATTACCTTTTGAATCGATTCCAACAATGCTCTTACATTTGAAAGTGATGATGTAGTGTTCCGGTGGTATACCCGGGCGAATCATGACAGGTTCCACTTTGATCAGGTCACTTCTGGCAGCCATTTCCTGAATGAGTTGATGGTCCATTTTCAAACGGCGCATCCGTGGGCTGGAGTCGATGGCTATAACAGATCCGGCTGTGATATCAGCAGTGATCATCAACCGATCGTCAGCAGGAACCTGTGCACTTGCCAAGGTCTCTCGCTCTGTAAGCTCCTTGCCTAGAGCTTTGCTATCCAAACGGTACCCCATCGGTCTGCCATCGGGACCAACTGTGGGTAGTTTAAGCAGGGAGGTTAATTCCTCAATGACTTCAACAACGGGCACATCGTCAGGTATATCTGCTCTCCGTGCTCCTCCACTTGGTAAAACAATTGTCACTGGCACATCCACCATGCGATCCTCCAACAATGAACAAAGAAAATTTCAAATAAGATCAATTTTGAATATGGGGCACTTGACAGGTACCGGATATATCCCAACAACGTTTATGGTGCTTGGCGTGGCATATCTTGCATACCACCACACCTTCAGGGTCATTTACATCCACGGTTTCCAAACAATATGGACAACGGTGTTCCTCATGTCCCATCAATCGTATGGGATTATTCTTTCTGGAGATCACCTTACGTTTAGTCGGTTTTGCCGTGTTTTCGCTAGTTTTTCTGGGGAAATGAACATCTTTATTTTTCGTATTCCCGATAGGATCACGCCTAAGGACATGGCCGCCAGTTTGCCCAGTCCCGGTTTGTAATCGCATAATATGCGTTTCACTGGATTGTCTTGAGGTTTTCGTATTTCGTCCACCTTCGGCAGGTTTCTTTCTGGGACGGGGGGTTTGTCGTGCCGGTATGGGAGGTTCCTGGTTGCGCGGCATCACCTGTACCGAAGTTATCATGGTTGGGTCCGAATATTCAGGCATAAATTCCAGATCGGATTCGTCAGGCAAATATTCAAGGTATTGCTGACGAGGTTTACTCCAGGCATTCAATATTAATAAGGTAAGCAATCCGCCAATCACAATCTGCCAAAGACCATCCCAATTATTTACTGTTGCAGGCGCCATGGAAAGATGAAATCCCACCTGGTTTCGAGTCAGATAGGAGATACCAACCAGACTGCAAATGACAGAAATCTGTGCAGATAACCAGCGGATGATAGGAAGGTGGTCTTTCAAGATCACCCGCGAAATCAGTCCTGCAAGCAAACCGGAACCGATGACAGTGGCCACCTTTAGGAATACTTCGCCAAACATTTGATTCCATAGCAGTAGCCAGGTCCATCCCCAACTGGCAGCAAGAGATAACTGGATCACAATGATGAGAATCGCTATCTGAAACAAAAATTTCTTGAAGAAAATTCCCATCGGGTGACCGGATCGTGTAGCCGGTTGGAAAGAACTATTGATCATGCTTCATCCCGTAGCACTACCCGGGCTCGGGGTGGTCTCAGAATGAGAGGTTCCTGTACAATTTCCTCTCCTAAACGAATGCGGATATTGGGTATCTCTTTTCCATTATTGGGGGCATTGAAGTGATTGAAGTGCAGTGATTCTGCCTGGTCACCGGTCAATTCATAAAAACGATATTCCACTCCGTTGTTCGCACGGATGATATGTAAAGGCGGTATTCCCATACTGGACAAAGTTCGATTCAAGAAAGCTTCATTGCCGGTAATGACATGTACCATCTCGATCTCACGCAATGTTCCACAGATGGCACAATGTGCATTTTGAAAACTGACCTGCGAAATGGGTTTAAGCACATTCTCGATGGTCTGACAAACCGGGCAACGTAATGAAAGAATGATCTCCTGATCCAGCTCCAGAATTGCATCCGGACCAAGATCAGCCTGAGCGATATGTAACATTTCTGCCAGAGTGGTTTGATCTGCCCGGGCAGGTAATTCTGTGATTTCCCCATAATTCCAATGGCTTTCACAATCATCCTTGTGTTGGTAAGCACTCGTGTACATCTCATTTGTCATTCCATTAAAATGGATGACTTTTCCTGCTTCCACCGGAAGTTTGTGAATGATCTTTAGAGCCTCTTGTGCTTGCATTGCTCCAATTATGGAGGCGATGGTGGGTGTTGTAGGCACTTTTCCGAGAAGTACATTTTCCCTTGCTAATAGCGGACAGGAATAACGCATCGATAGATCTCGGCGGGCTTGTTCAGTGAGGGTGCATTCAAAACAAGCTCCCTGGCCAGGTATGAAAACTCGTACCAAGCCGAGGAATTCTTGAATGGCGCCATCGACCCAGGGAATGTTCATCCAATAGCAAAACCGGTTGACAGCCAACCTGGCTTCCCGGTTATCCAGGCATCCAATAACCACATCCATGCGGCGAAATACTCCCAGTCCAAGCTGTGTAGAGATATCTCCATGAAGATATTGAACTTTCACATTCGGATTGATGGCTTTTGCCTGAGCAGCCGCTACTTCGGCTTTTTCCCGTCCAGTGTCCGATTCGCGATACAGGATCGACCGGCTGAGGTTGGCTAATTCAATCGTATCGAAGTCAACAATGAAAATATTACCGATCCCCATTAATACCAGGTTTTTGATAACCTCATTCCCCAATGCACCGGCCCCAACTACAAGAACTTTTGCATTAGCAACCTTCTCCCGTTCCCACCAGGAAATTAACTTAAACGTACCTTGGCGGTCTGAACGCAGGTTGGGGATCTGTAAAGGTTTCTCGGGAGCCACCGGAAGTCTTCGTGGTCCGATCGGTTGATTTGTGTCCAATGTAGCTGGCCGAGGACGCGTATTTTCTTTAGGGATTCCGGCAAGTTCGTGCGATTTTGCCATATTGGAAGAATTGATCCGGTTTACGAACCAACCCACACCGTGTTTACCTTCGATCAGCTTGTGCTCAGCAAGGATCTTTAAAGCTTCCCTGAGAGTGGATCTACTGATACCGTACTCTTGCACCAGCTCTCGTTCTGAGGGAAGTTGCGTTTCTGCAGGGTATGTGCCATCCAAGATAAAGGTGGCCAATTTACCCGCGACAACTTCAGTTAATGATCTGTGTTCCAAGAATTTGATTGGCATAATATACCTTGTATACTGGTCTGACTACCATACATCATAATACGAACCTTTATTGTGAATGTCAACTACCTTGAGCAGATTTTGACTTAACAAAATTGTAAGTTTTTTCTAATACAAACTGAATCAGTACCACCGAACCCATCGAACATCTTGGGAAAACAAAAAAGGGACGGTGCTAAAATTAGCCCCGTCCCATAATAAACTTTACTTCTTTTATCTATTCCTCGTGATAAGCTCTTTTTCGACCACCCAGAGTCAATGATAACAAGATACTCACTATACTGATGATGATCGAACCAAGGACTGCTGTCCAGAAACCATTGATGGCAAACTGAAGACCAAACCACTCAGCGATTCGGCTGGTTGCAAGGAGCATCAATGCATTGACGATAAAAGTGAACAATCCCAGTGAAACCACATACAATCCGCAGGTAAAGAAGGAGAAAACCGGTTTAATGATCGAGTTCACCAAAGCAAATATCACCGCCACCAGCACAACTGTAAGGACCTTGTTTCCGCCTACTTCAATTCCGGGCAACAACCAGGCTGTTGCCGCGATAGCAATCGAATTGATCAAGACACGTAATAAAAATGAGTTCATTTTTTCCTCCTTAATATATAACGTAAATCCTTCCTCTCGGTTGCGGACTTCGATACTTTTCTTCATTTAGTTTACAATAATTGAGAAGCAATGTTCAATATGGTGAAATGAAATAAACATTCATGCCCGGAAAATATTAAAACGATGCGGGAGAATAAAATGAAACATAACAATAGAATCGGACTTCTGGTTATATTATCGGCGTTGATCAGCGGATGCTTTGCACAGCCAACTCCGGTGGTGTTTCCCTCAGCCATTCCAACGGTAGTCCCAACAATTACTACAGTTGTTGAAACAGCTATTCCAACCTTACCTAATACTGCCGAATTAATTTCAACTGCAATACTCGAGGTCTCCCCCACTGTACCTGCGGTCAAAATTGATTTCAAGAATGAATTGTATTTATTGGAAGGATCCACAGATCCCGTCCAACTTATAGATGGAAAGTATGAAAATTCGGAAGACTTGATCACATTGATCTTATCCGAGTTCTCCCTTGAAGCCGATCTGGACCAGGATGGGGATTTGGACGGTGCAGCATTACTTTCCCTGAATACTGGGGGATCAGGTATATTCACAATGCTCTCTATACTTTTGAACGAAGATGGAAAGTTTACTTCATTGTATCCTTCCATCATTGATGACCGGGTGAAACAAATCGGATTATCCTTTGAAAATAACACCATCCGCGTGGATTATCTAACCAGGGAAGAGGATCAACCCATGACCGATGATCCATCGGTACCCTTGAGCAGATATTTTACGGTCAGCGAAGGAGAGATTATCGAGGTGGACGAAAATGGAATGGATCTTGTCCAATCATTCGCTGTCAGTGGTACGATTTCCTACCTGCAACGTATCTCACTTCAACCGGAAGCAGATATTTCTATTAAACTCGTGGATATCTCAAAAGCCGATTCTCCTGCGGTTCTTCTTGAAGAACTGTCTTTCACCGCGGACGGTGAACAGCCTCCATACCAATTCGTGCTCCCATATAATCCCGACGTCATTGACCCTGAGGCGACCGTCGTAGTCGAAGCAAAGATCACCCTTAACGGTAAAGTGATCTTTGCTAGCACAAAAATATACCCCGTCGTTACCAAGGGGAATCCATCCAATGTCGAGATTATTCTGGAACAGGTCAAGTAAGGTCAGATCTTCCGCGAGAACCAGAGCAGGTGAAAATCCCAAGGCTCTAGATCGACATACATTCCTCTTTCAATCATCTCTGATCCGGACCTTTCGAATATATCACCTTTGATTAAGTCAACCAGACGCCAGTTATTACCGCCTACAGAATCCCAGGGAACTCTCACCAAGCCCTGGGATTTTTGATCAGCGAAGTTCAATATTACCAACAAGATCTGATCATCCTTTTTCCAGGTCCACGAAGCCAGAGATAGGAAACTCGGATTATCCTGCCATCCGGATAATTCGCAAAATGACCATTTCCCGTAATGGATCAACTCCGATGTAGCAACCCTTACCAGACGTTGGTAAAACCGAACTTGATCCTCATTCGGAAATTCAATTTCACGGCGCCTTAAGAACACTGGGGTTTTTACTTTCCTTCCCTCAAATTGTCCATCATGATAGAGTTTAGCCCCCGGAATAGTTGACATAGCCAACGCTGCTATAACCGATTTCTTCAAAGGGAATGCACTCACGGCACGAGTTTCATCATGATTCTCGATAAACCGAACCAAATGATTCTGGAAATCAATATCCCCTTTTAAATGACCCTGTATCGAGTCTGCCTGATCATGGAGTAATCGATCATAAAACTTTTTGTCATAACAATAATTGAAACCAAGCTGTTGAAGGATCAATTCCTTATCCCAGTAAGCTTCTGCTAAAAATATAAAATCAGGAAGTTCATCCCGGATGGATTGGATCACCTGAAGCCAGTATTCTTCGGATGGAATTGGACCAGCTTTATCAGTCCAGGTATGGGAAAAGATATCGTTTAACATTAACATTGCCATATCGCAGCGCACCCCATCACACATGGATGCGATCATCCGAATGGAATCAATTACCGCCAACCGTAGACCTGGGTGAAATGCATTTAATTGAGCACAATCTTCCCAGGGTGGGAAATACGGATCTTTTCCACAGGCGATGATCTCTTCATTGGACTCAAAGTAGTAGCCGCTTTTTCCCAGCAGACCGTCGATCTCACCGTGGATGTAATATTCCGGATGCTCTATCACCCATGGATGATCTCGAGCTGTATGATTTGGTACAAAATCGAGAATCAAACGCATTCCACGAACAGATAACGCGGCTCGGGCGGCTGCCAATCCTTGATTTCCACCGAGGAGATCATTCACCTGGTACTGCCGGACGCAATACGCAGAACCTATATTATCCCCGTCAGCGAAATCAGGTAACGCCTTTCGGAACTCGCCCTTTAATGTCACATCCCGGTTGGAGATCTGAATACCCATTGGGCTGCGTTCCCAGACCCCCATTAACCAGATTCCATCGATATGAAAAGCAGCCAGGGAATCCCATTCGGCAGCAGGAACATTTGCCAGAGTGATATCCCCACCATACTTCCTTGAAAGATCATACAACCAAACAGGCGTATTGATCTCATAGATCACCGGATTCTGCGGCCATTTATTCATTGCAATCTCCTTTTATTGTTATATGCTGTCTAACAATAGATTGCAAGTAGAAGGCAATATTTAGATTCTAAAAAGCGGGGATTTGTAGAATAACAAAAAACCCCAGGGATAAATCCTTGGGGTTAATGAGACCTATTCTGAAAGAGCGGGTTGATTTGGTTGTCTGGCGCGATAGACAATCCGTCCGCGGGTAAGATCGTAAGGTGACATCTCGACCCGAACATGATCGCCCAATAAGATGCGAATATAGTACTTCCGCATCCTTCCAGAAAGATAGGCTAAAACTTCATGCCCATTTTCCAACCGAACTCTGAATTGGGTTCCAGGTAAAGCTTCAACGATCTTTCCTTCAACCTGGATCTTATCTTCTTCTTTTGCCATAATCACCTCCGGATAATCGGGGCTAAACCATATCCACAGTCTTGGAGAATGTACGTCTGCGCATACGGCGAGCTGCCTTTTTCTTTTCAATGCGGCGTAATTCACTCTTGGAGATGAACCAACGTTTACGTCTAACTGTGCTTAACACACCGCTTTTCACCACTTTCTTGCGAAAACGGCGCAACAGTTGATCTTGCGATTCGTTTGGTCGTAATACTACTGATGCCATGTTAACTCACCTCCCATCATCGAGGGGGATATAAAAATAAAAACTCGGCAATTTTACGCATTGCCGAGGAGATTTTGCCAGAAACTCGCATCTTAATGACACGTCAGGTTAACTGTATTGACCTCCTCGCATTGTGATTAAATCTTCACCGCGTAATATACCAAGCATCATTATACCTGAGAAAGACAATTGATGCAATAAGTACAAGTTTCTAACGATCACTGTGGGCATTCCTATCGAGTAATTTGTCTAAATGAAAATCTACACAATTTCTATATATTCTTAGCCAAGTTTTATTCACAACCGATTGATAACATACAAGCATCGGAACATATTCTTGAAAGGAATTCTTGCCATGCATAAAGCACTCACCAACATCACCAAGAAAAAGAAAATTCTCATACCCCTGCTCATTGTTCTTGTACTTCTGGGCGGAGGTACTTATGCATATTTTCGATTATCTGCGAAAAACGTAACCGCTGCTCAAGTAGAGACCCTTAATACGGTTACTGTGAAACAAGGAGATCTTATATTATACGCTTCTGGTTCTGGAACACTGGTAGCAGCCAAAGAATCTAATACAGGATTTCAAACCAGTGGAAGGGTCAAGGAACTCAACCTCAAAGTTGGCGATAAAGTAAACGTCGGCGATGTTATCGCCCGGATGGACACAACCGATGCTGAGATAGCGGTGAAACAGGCAGAAACCAGCCTGCGCAATTTGACATCTGCTGTTGCCATAGCCACCACTGAAGAAGCTATCGCGACTGATATCAAGAACATCGCTGATACAAAAGAAGTTTTGCAGTATCAGATCAGCCCTAATGTATTTTTCGCGGAAGTGAATTTATCCAACGCAGAAATTGCACTTGAAGAAGCTCAGCAGAAGAATACCAAGTCACCATCTGCGGAAAACAAAGCTGCAGTGGATAAAGCACAAGCCACAGTTGAAAGGATGTCGCGTTATTTGAAAGGAGCATGGTCCTGGTACGAATCTGATTATGTACCTGATAACTTCACAGTAAAAACCCGTGTTGAAGGCTCCCGCAAGACCCTCATCCAGATACTAGCCCCATCCAAGACCGATATTGCTGCTGCACGTGCAAATTACTCTTTAGCTCAAGCCCAATTGGTGGAAGATCAGTATTATCTAGCAGCTCAAAAGGGTGAACAAGTACCTGATGACGCTACCGGTGCAAGTTTAAAAACACTGGAAGAGGCTAAATTGACTCTTTCAAGTGCACAGCAAGCTTTAAGCGAAATGGTTTTAACCGCACCAATTTCTGGAACCATTACTTCAATTAGCGCCCAGGTTGGAGATATTGTTAGCTCTGGCTCGATCATAACCATCTCAGACATGAGTAAATTGGTGTTGGATTTTTATCTGGACGAAGCTGATTGGGACAAAGTAAAAACAGATTATCCAGTCGAAGTTGTATTCGACTCGCTCCCTGATATCACATTTACAGGTTTGGTAACCTCAGTGGATCCGGTACTCAATTCTAGTTCAGGAACAACTTTGGTCAAAGGTTCCGCGGAGCTCAATGGCAATGCTACAACTGCAAGCCAGAATTTGTTATTAGGCATGAACGCATCGATTAATGTCATCGGCGGGGAAGCCAAAAACGCAATACTTGTATCGGTCGATGCGCTTCATGAAATAAGCCCGGATGTTTTTGGTGTATATGTAGTCAACACCACTGGATTGGAATTCAAAGTGGTTGAGGTTGGAATCAAAGATTCGTTCACCGCTGAAGTTCTTTCTGGTTTACAGGCAGGTGATATTGTTTCGACCGGATTACTGGAGTCAGCCCAATGAGCAATAAAAAGATCATCGAAATCCGGGGTGTCAAGAAATACTACGGTATGGGAGATGCTACTGTCGCTGCTCTGGATGGAGTTGATCTCACCATCGAACCGGGAGAGTTTGTCGGGATAATGGGTCCATCCGGGTCAGGAAAAAGTACATTGATGCATATCCTGGGTTGTCTCTCCCGTCCCACTGAAGGTACTTATACACTTGACGATCAAGATGTCAGTAACCTGACCAAGACTGAACTGGCATATATCCGCAATCGGAAGATTGGTTTCATTTTTCAGGCTTATAACCTCCTATCACGTACTAGTGCTCTCAAGAATGTGATGTTGACCTTGCAATATAACAGGGAACACAGATATACCAACCAGGAATCCGAAGCCCGTGCCAGCGAGATGCTTGGAATCGTGGGACTTTCAGACAGGATCTTACACCAGCCCCATGAATTGTCCGGTGGTCAACAGCAAAGAGTAGCAATTGCCCGTGCCCTGGTCAATCAACCGGCAATCATTATCGCGGATGAACCAACTGGAAATCTTGACTCCAAATCTGGCATAGAGGTGATGGATATGTTACACAAACTTCATGAGGGCGGAGCCACAATAGTCATCGTCACTCATGATGCCAAGGTCGCTGAACACACTCAAAGAACCATCCATTTGAAAGATGGTCTCATCGACAAGATCCAATCTAATGGCAAGACAAAAGGAAGGGATGAAAACCATGCGACTTTTTGAGTTTATCAAAATTGCCTGGGAAGCTTTGCTCAAGAATAAGGTCCGATCATTGTTAACCATGCTAGGGATCATCATCGGTGTAACCGCTGTGATCGTAATGATCTCGATCAGCGCCGGTACTGAAGCAACCATCAAAGATCAAATTACTAGCCTGGGATCGAACCTATTATATGTACGGCAAAACTTTGCACAAGGCGGTTTTCGTTCTATACAGAGTCAAAAAGGTGGATTGGTTTATGATGATGCCTGGGCAATCGATGATCAGGTTAGCGGCGTAAAAGGAGTTGTGGTTGAGCAGGATGCCACTGAAAACATAACATCAGAAACATCCAGCCTCGAAAGCGTCACGATCCTTGGAACATCACCAGATTTCCTCTCTGTTCGGGATATGGAACTTAAATCCGGGCGATTCTTTAATACCAAAGAATTGGACCGAAAGACAAAAGTAGTGGTACTCGGATTCGATGTGGCAGCAGAATTATTTGGCCAGGATAACCCGGTCGGGCAGCAGATCACTGTAGGAAACACAAGAATGAATGTGATCGGAGTATTGGCAGAAAAAGGTACCGTTGGTAATGTGGATTACGACGCTCAGGTATTTACACCCATCTCAGTTGTATTTCAAAAATTTAGTCCCACAGAATTCGCCAAAATAATAGGGGATCGGGTAAGGACGATCGTTGTGGAAGTGGATGATACATCCTCATTGGACACGGTAGAAAAACAAATTACCTTGTTACTTGCCAAACGCCATGATGTCAGTGTTGATGAAGCAGATTTTGCAATCTCCAGCCAGGAAGATATCATTGCCACACGGGAATCAACCACATCGGCATTCCGCTCACTCCTTTCCTGGGTCGCGGGAGTCTCATTGATCGTCGGTGGTATTGGCATCATGAATATCATGATGGTTAGTGTAACTGAACGAACACGCGAGATAGGAATTCGACAATCTATTGGAGCAACACCTAACGATATTAGATTCCAATTTTTGAGTGAGGCGCTCCTACTCAGCTTGATTGGAGGGGTGATCGGTATCTTCACCGGCATTGGAACATCCTGGATTTACGGACTAGCCAGTTCCATGCGGACGGTCATCCAACCAGGATCCATTATTCTCGCATTCTCATCGGCAGCAATTATAGGAGTCTTTTTCGGATACTATCCGGCCAATCAGGCTGCCCAATTAGATCCCATCGATGCATTACGATACGAATAATCAGGAGTAAAAAAATGAAAACCAAGATCATGTTTATATCAGCTATTCTGGTGATTACTTTCCTCAGCAGTGGATGTGCATCAGCGAATGCTGCAATAAGTACATCAGCTTCAACAAATGGGAGTTCAACTCCCGATTCAGAAAATAATATTCCCACCGAAGTCAAACTGATCGCTGGATCGTACAAAATGACCCAGGTAGCAGGAACATTCACTTCTGACGAAGCCAGGCAGATGGCGATATTGTGGCAGGCATACAAAGAATTACTGAGTCGTGATACTGCCGCAACTCAAGAGAAGGAAGCGATACTTACGCAAATTGAAAACACCTTCACTAAAAAGCAAACTCAAGAGTTTACCGATCTTGATCTGACTGTTCAGGATGTGATTGGATTGGTTAGGGAAGTGGGAGTGAATTCAAATACGTCATCAAGCATTACAAACACAGTTCAAGTACCCAGCGCTGGTGGAAATGGATTTGGTGGTGGAGGACCAGCTTTTGATGGTAGTGGACGACCTCCGGCCGATATGGCATTTGCAGGAGGACCGGATGGGCAAATGCCCAATCTTACAACTGAACAAAAAGCAACTTTGCAAGCATCTCGGGCATCAGGTACGGGATTATCAACCATGGCCCAAAAATTGATTGATCCATTGATTGCGGAATTTAAGATGCTATCAGAAGGATAATCCTTCAATATCCACAATTTATGCCGGGGATTGAATAACCACCCCGGCAAATTGCAGATTACAATAAAAAAGGTGATCGATGACAGTAAAAATACTGGTGGTTGACGATGAAGAGCATATCGTGTCGCTCGTCAAAGGCATATCTGGTTCGGGAAGGTTATACTGCTCTGACCGTAACTGATGGAAAAAGCGGAGTGAAACTGGCTCTGCTTAGAAAAACCTGACCTGATCATTCTGGATGTCATGATGCCTGGCATGAACGGATATGATTGTCTGCGTGAAATCAGGAAAGAATTACAAACACCGGTGATCTTTTTGACGGCAAAAGTGGACGAGGATGAGACGGGTTCTTGGTTTGGAACTGGGTGCGGATGATTATGTAACCAAACCCTTTTATCCACGGGAGCTAATGTCGCGAATTCGGGCGGTATTGCGCAGGGAACACCTGACACAATCAGCTCCCAAAGTCATTCAGGTAGGGGAATTGATCCTTGAATATTCTTCACACTCAATAAAATTAGCTGATTCCTTCCAAGACCTGACACCCTTGGAGTTTGAGATTCTGGCTCTTCTGATGTCCTCGCCTGGAAGGGTATTCAGCAGAATGGATATCCTTGAAGAAACACAGGGAACACATTTTGAAGGGTATGAACGAACAATAGATTTGCATGTGAAGAATATACGATCGAAGCTGGAACAACTTTCCAACGGTGAAAAATATATTGAAACCATCTATGGTGTCGGCTACAGGTTTCGGAGAGGGTAATTTGAAACATTCATTAACCATCAAACTTGTTCTGGCATTCCTGGTAATTAGTTTACTAACCGTATTAATTGTCGTCGTTTTTGCCCAGAGAGGAACCTTTCGAGAGTTTGACAGTTACTTATATACGAATTATCAGGATACAATCGCGAATTACTTTTCCCAATACTATGAAAAAAACTCAAGCTGGCAGGGAATCGATTCCACATTACCTGATCTGGCGATTTCGCTAAAGATCAAACAGTTAAATCCTGATCATATGCCGTTTACTCTCACCGATCCAACATTTCGTGTCATTCTCCCGGGAGGTTTCTACGAAAAGGGAGATGTTTTGCTTCTCAAAGATCAACAGGGTGCGATCATGATCGGTAGCAATGGTCCCGAGGGTTATCTGGTAATACCAAAACCCTTGCCTGAGATGATGCCTCCGCCACGAGATTTCACGCGTAATGTGTCATCCATCCTAATCTATAGTGGATTGGCTGCTTTAATGATCGCGACTGGTAGTCGGTTATCTGCTTTCCAGGATCATTACCCGGCCGGTCTTGGAACTCACTGCCGCAGTTCAGGAAATTTCAGGTGGAAAGTTGGATCAACACATCCCAGTTAGATCAGATGATGAATTGGGTACACTAACAAAAGAGTTCAATTCCATGGCCAAAAAGCTTGCGCAATTGATGCAATCCAGAAGGCAGATGACGGCAGATATTGCCCATGAGTTGCGACTCCCATCAGTGTGATATTGGGTCACGCAGAGGGTATTCACGATGGTGTCATTGAACCATCAGCAGAGAACTTGAACATCATTCGAGAAGAAGCCATTAGATTGGAAAAACTGGTGGAAGATCTAAGGACATTATCTCTTTCCGAAGCGGGAGAATTAAAGCTGGTATTCGCTAAAGTTTTCCCTGGTACATTGATCGATAAAATTTCCGAACGATATTCACATCCAGCTCATATTCATGGAATTTCATTCCAGACAAATTACTCTGCTGGCCTTCCGGAGATTTCCATTGATTCCTACAGAATCATGCAGGTTATAAGCAATATCATCGAAAATGCTCTGCGAAATACACCGGAAAACGGTAAGATCAGTATCGATGCTGAACAGGTAGAAGAAGGGATTCAATTCTCCATCGCGGATTCTGGAAATGGGATCTCCGAAGAAGACCTGGATCGTGTTTTTGAGCGATTATACAAAGTGGACGATTCTCGAGGAAGAACTAACGGCGGTTCGGGATTGGGATTGGCAATTGCCAAGACCATCATCGAGCAGCATCGTGGACGGATCTGGTTGAACAGCGCAATTGGTATCGGTACGACCGTTTATTTCGTATTACCAATCGGTTCGTGAGGTAATTATGGGTGTATTAATCTGAGTAAATCAAAAAGGCTGTTTTTCAAAAGAAACAGCCTTTTTGATTTTATGCGAACCGGATTACCTTATGAGCTCATGTTGGGTTGCCGGGATGAATTCGGTTGGCTTTACCGATTGAGCCGATAATTCGGGTATGATAGGTGGACCAGCTCTAACATAATCAATATAAGTTGACACTGGTACATTATTACACCATGAATAGATACCCAAATTCCCATTCGGAAGACCGGTTATTTCTTTTTTAAGAACAAGGTAATCATTAACATAATATCTAATTGTCGATCCCTTTAAGTTCACCGTCAGTTTGTTATATTGGCCAATATTTATAAGATCCCACCAGCACGACCCTCCTATTCCGGACCATTTTCCATCAATTCTTTTCCGATTCCACACAAGAGTAGTATCTAGAATACGACGCTTCATACTCTTGTGTCGCATAAATGTAATATCCATTTAACCAATCGTAATAACTATCGTACCTATACGAATTCCCTCGAAGGATAATTCCAAATTCTCCCCCCTCTATTTTTTCATCCACTTTCATAATTACTTCAACGGTTGAATCTGTGATAATCCCATTACTATAGTACACACTGGATGTTTTACTATCCAACAAACCAGTATTGTAAAGTTTTCCGTCACCTAAATTCCAGGTTCCCCCAGAATTTTTTATCCAACCTTCGGAACTATTTGTGTTAAAACTTAATTCAAATGATGTATACACCATGAAATATCTGGGTGAGCTCCAATATCCAGCTACCCCATTTACATTACGAGCCCGAACTCGGAAGTACCACTTTCCATTCGGTAATGTGTGAGCTTTTATATATGTCGCGCCAATTTCGGATGTGTATGTATAAATAGGGCTCGAGAAACTGGAAACATCATCGATCTGAATATCATACGTGTAACCATAATCAACTGCATTCCAACTCAATGTAACTTGCTCGTTGGAGCTTCCCATATCAGATGTGGTTGGCAAAACCAACGTGGGCGGTTTAGGGATTGTTGGAAGGACAAAAATCGAGAATGGTGCAGACCAGGAACTCCAATTTCAGCAGCGTCCCCGCTTTACCCGCCAATAATAAACTGTATTCGGTGGTATAGCTGGTGGTTTGTAATTCAATGTACTGATCGCATCCGATATGAAGTCATCGGATAGTGTCTGCTTCAGTATCGTAAGCAAATTTATATTTCGATGCCATTTTCGAAGGTGTCCAACTAAAATACTGCGTACCTATTGTGGTTCTTCCATTTACTGGAAGGGCTAGAACTGGGGGAAGAGGTGCAATAGTATCAATCGTAAAATTCTTGGCTGCACTATAAGGTCCATATTCATTATTGGCGGTCATCGCACTTACGCGCCAATAGTATTTTCGATCTAGGAGGGTACCTGATGTATAACCAGGCATTACCCCTGAAACCTCTTCGATGATTGAAAAAAAGCTAAATCGGTGGCAAATTAAATCGCAAAACTTGATGCATTCGCTGGAATATTCCATGTGAAAGTCGGGGTGGTATCGTTCGTACTTCCAATATACCTAACCGTTCTTTGTTACTAATTACAATCATCTTTTGCTGCATACCGGACAACGATTCATTGGAAGCATTATGGCGGTCAATCGTGATTTCGACAATATGACAAACCCCGCATACACCCTTAATGGTTATATATACATTTGAGTGTGCTTAAACGGAGTGTTATGATAACCATCGAATTGACAACTGCCAATCCGATGGTTTTTGTTATTTATAAGATCGTACTTTGGTGTTACCGCTGAAAATCATTTAGATCAAACTCTATAAACCTGGTTGATGTTGCATTTCCAATCAGTAGAAGTCGGTAGTATTGGTGCACCAGCAACCGCCCGATGAACTCGGGTAGTTCTTGATGGATAACTATGTGAGCACCAGTGCTTGATGTGTCCGCTTACTGGACCACTGATGTATTTACTGATAACCTTGTAACCGTTACATGTAGAAATTCAGTAATGATCCTTTTGCATACATCTTTAGTTCAGTGATCACCTGCATAATTTATGAAATCCTCGCATTATTTGCGATCTTCGATTGTAAAGCTTGATCAATGACTATGCTTTTTGACCCAGGTAAAGATATGCTTACTACAGCCGGTTTTTGAACGTTTGCCAATATCCAATCGACACCTGTGAGGATGTGAGTATCAGTGAACCTCAGAGAGCGTTCCTGAACGCGAACCGAGATAAGCTCTAACTTTTTTGGCAACACCATATGTATTTCCACCGATAACCCCAGCTACTCGGGTGCCAAGACCATAACAGTCACTTGCATCCGGTCCAAAGTAGATCGCATCTCGTCCAGAAATTGCTCGCCCGCCAAATTCTGTGTGATCCAATCTTATGCCAGAACTCATAACATAGACATTGACAGAAGATGCCATAAAAGGCGTATAGTAATAAGAATGATCCAATGGAAGAGTTCTTTGATCGATCCGATCTAGTCCCCAAGGTGTCAGGATATTCTGAAGAACTCAGCATGCACATCGGGTTCCAAGTCTTCAGCCTCTGATCTTTTGATCTTGCTCAATCAGGAGGATGGCAGTCTCCTGCCGCAAGCTGTTTAAAAGCTCTTCGGTGAGGATGGCGGTATAACCCAGAACAGCGTTTTTATATTCCTGAATGATCTCGCCACCTGAGGTGCGGATGCGCTCCATATCCTCAACGATTACCTCATTCACACCTGGTTCTTCCTTATAGATCACGATGAATTGATTGGGAATACCGGTATCATCTGGTGCTTCATAAAGCGGAACGATGATTGGCAGCTCAATAGCCTCCACCGTGTTCTCCACTGTGGGTTCAATAGTGGGTTCTTCCGTTAATACTTCGGTGGGGAGTATTTGAGGAGTCTCTGTCACCTCTGGGGTAATTTCTCCGGTTGGCTCAATTGTGGGTTCATCTGTTGGTTGTAGTGTTGGTTCCACCGGTATGGTTGTGGGATCAGACGGGGAGTCGCAGTCTGTTCAACAACCACTTCGGTCGGAGTTTCTCCTTGCGCCGATGCAGTGTTGCCCGGAAATGCCGGCGCAGAGAATAGGCTTAAACAACATCCCGAGTGTGACGATGATGTTGACCCAGCGGTTGGCAGATTTCATATTTCCCCCTCGAAGTGGTGATTACCATTCATTGCAACGATGTAGTTCCTGCAATACCCCTGAAATATTATACATTAGTAAGCATTGTACCGAAACAAGATTATCTCACGCCACTATAGTTTTTTCACCATAATTGCGACTTCACTGCATTAATTCAACCGATCCGGATCGACGCCAAAATATTCCCGATCGTGTCCAGTCTCGCAATGGACCAAAATTATATGTTTCTAATAATCGATCAGGCTTCTTCGGATAATGAAGAAAACCTGATCGATGTCCATACTTTTTGCAGCAAAGCCTCAGATTATTTCACTAAAACCATATGGGGCGGACGGAACGAACTTTTGAGCACCTTGTGGAATCGACATTGCTGCTGGTAACAAGGGCATGCCGGCTTTTGCCCAATCTACCTCGGTTTTTAACGCTTCGGAACCATTTATTGCCCAGGAGTAAATCCCAAATGATCCGCTAGTTCTACCGCTGATCGTTTTTGACAGAACGAGGGTATCGTTTACATACACCTTGATTGTTGACCCCTTTAGATACACCTTCAGATTGTTCCAACCGCCGCTATTGACCAGCCCGGTCCAACAGGTAGAACCAATAGTAGTCCCGTATCCATTTATGACTCTTCTGATTCCGATACAAGAATAGTACAGAGCATAACTGACATCGTACTCCTGAGTTACATAAACATCATAGGCGTATTTCCAATCATTGTACATACTAACGGAAGATGCATCACCTCTTAGTAGCAGCCCGAATACACTACCTAAACTTCCAAAATCCGTTTTAATTCTTGCTTCGTAGGTCGTATCCGTAACCAAACCTCCGCTGTAAGAGACACTGGATGTCATTTGACCGGTCGAGCCCGGATTCTTCAAGTACCCGCTGTCCACGCTCCACGCCGCACCAGGTCCCTGGGTCCAATTCTCAAAATTCCCATTCGTATTGAATTGGGTATCAAAAGCAGTATAAACTGTGAAGTATTTGCTGCTGCTCCATGCTCCCGGAACGCCGTTGATGTTTACTCCTCTGACCCGCCAGTACCATTTCCCACTGAGCAACGGACCCACTGTCACTGATGGGGTTTTGGGAGCTGAGGTGGTTGTGTATTCCGGGCTTGTGAATGTGGAGGTATTATCGATCAAGATCTGATACGTCTCACCATATGCTACCGGATTCCACTTCAGTTCAAAGAATTCCAGGGATGTGGTTGAAAATCCGCTGGCTGGTGCAGTCAATACCGGTGCCACAGGTACGGTGGGGTTGATGGTCACACTAAATGGAGCGCTCCAATCACTCCAGTTCCCGGCTGCATCGCGGGCCCTGGCATACCAGTAGAATTGCACAAGCGGATCCATTGTTGGAGGTTTATGCGTGGTTGTCGAAAGGTCACCAGATACATATAAATCTGGATCAGTGGTTACTTCAGTATCATAAGCGAACTGGTATTTGTTCGCGGTCGAAGAGGTCGACCATGAGAACGAAGGTGTGCCATTTACTGTCGCGCCGTTCAATGGCAGTTTTAACTTTGGAGCTAATGGTTCATCAGTATCGATGATGAAGTACCGGCTTGACGAGAAGGGACCATATACATCATTGAGATTTCTAGATTGTACTTTCCAGTAATACTTTCCGTCTGACAAAGGACCGGGGGTATAGCTCAAAGAATGGATATCACTTACATCAATGAGTTCCGCGGTAAATGATGAATTTGTTGAGATCAGAACTCGATAATTATCGCCGTATGGCACCGCTCCCCATGTCAATTCAGGTGTGGTGTCATTCGTGAGGAAATTACTGATCGGGGTCAGCAGCTTGGGTGCAACTGGAACCAACGGTTGTACAGTCACCCGGTTTGGCAAACTCCAATCACTCCAGTTACCGGCCTGATCCCTGGCTCTTACAAACCAGTAATACATGATTTTTTGAGCCATGGTCGGCGGCTTATGAGAAGTTGTCGACAGATCAATCGCATCATAAACAAATCCTGATGGAGTGCTGTTGAGACCATAGGCGAACCAGTATTTGGAGGCTGTCGGAGTAGTCTTCCAGGAAAAAGTAGGGGATCCTATTGGGTTTGCATTATCCAGGGGCAGATTTAGAATAGGAGCGGCTGGTGGAGTGGTATCGATTGTAAAATATCTGCTTGAACTCCACGAACTGGTCAGCCCAAACGCGTTTACGGCACGCACACGCCAGTACCATTTGCCATCCGGTAATGTTCCCAATCCTGCCAAAGTGGCATCTGTGTTACCTGTGTATTCGGGGGAAATAAAGGTGGATAAACTGGATACCTGGAAATCGTAACCATCGCCATTGTAACGGCTCTTCCATGTGAGGTTAGGTGTTTCGTTTGTAACGAACCCGGTGGTCGGCAACAACAATGTTGGCGCAGTCGTTGCTATCGCATTGGATACATACAATAGCCGATTCGGTGAACCACCCTGACCAAAAGGAAAGTTAATCACATATTTAGTAGAGTTCGTGATTAATACAGAAGAGACTGTCGATGGGCTTGCTGTTGGATTGCCTGCAAGATAGAGCGCAACCGCGCCCGCCACATGCGGTGTAGCCATGGAAGTACCATCCCATGCATCGTATGTATTGGTCGAAGTCATGGTTGAAGAATAGATTCCCGCTCCGGGTGCATACAGATCCAGGCAGGAACCGTAATTCGAAAAATTGGTATCGCTATCCGTGCTGTCTGTAGCGCCAACAGTGATTGCTGCCGGAGTTCGTGCTGGGGAGTAATTGCAGGCATTTTCTCCATCATTCCCTGCTGCTACAGCGAAAGTAATCCCTTTACCTATGGCATTTTTCACCGCTGTGTCGACGGAAGCAGCTGGCATGCCCCCCCAGGCTCATATTGGCTACTGCCGGTTTAACTGCATTTGCAGCCACCCAGTTGATCCCAGCGATGATCTGCGAATAACTGCCTCTTCCATCGCAACCCAGTACCCTAACGGCGTGCAAGGTTACGCCTTTGGCAACGCCCAACCGTAATACCACCGATGGTTCCGGCGACATGCGTACCGTGTCCTTGACAATCACTGGCGTTGTCATCATTATCTATGAAGTCATAGCCGGATACTGCACGATCGCCAAACTCCTGATGATCAAAACGGATTCCGGTATCCAGCACATACACATGCACACCGGCTCCACTGGATGAGGTGTAATAGTATTTACTATCCAATGGCAGATTACGCTGATCGATGCGGTCCAATCCCCATGAGGGCACGGAGTTTTGGATGGAAGTCGCAGTAAAGGGATCTTCTTCATCTGCGATTGACGCGATCTGGTCTTCTTCGATGTAATCAATGCGTGGATCTTGCCGTAGGGTTTTTAACATTTCCGGTGTGAGTTTTGCAGCAAACCCATTTATTGCATCGCGGTATGAGAAAAGAAGTTCACTTCCCGATGACATGACGTTCATTTCGAGAGCACTCATATCATCTGTGCTCATCGCCCCCAAGACCTCAGGATCATCTTTATAGACCACAATATACTGGCCGGGGACAGCCACCTCATCCTTAACTTCGACTAACGGAACCACTTCTGGTAGTTCGGTCGGTTCTGGTAGAAGGGTTTCAGTTGGCAGCAATGTGGGTACTTCAGTGACCACCTCGGTGGGTACCTCTGTGGGTTCCTCGGTCACATCCTCGGTAGGAATTAAAGTAGGTTCATCAACCGGTTCCACAGTGGGTTCAATGGTTGGTTCTTCCACTACCGGTGTTGGTTGCTCCGGAGATATGGTCGGATCCACCACAACGTCCGTTGGAACTTCATCCTGTGCATAAACAATACTGGTTTGATATGCTGGAGATGCAAATAAGCTTAATATCATCACCAGAACGACAATGATCGAGTAAAAACGGTGAGCATTCTTCATGATTCCCCTCCTAAATTTTGCTGAATAGAATTTATTGTAAAGGCAAATGGACAGATAGCATTTCTTTTTCATTGATGAATATTGTGTAATCCCCCTCCTCAGATGACATCGATAGCTAATGGGATTTCTTCAGAAGTGATCACCTGAGCACACATCAGTATTAGGATCGATCAAAGAATACACTTCGACATTGATGATGTTGTCTACATTGGATTGGTCAATTTCAACCCTGACCACATGGCATGGCGTCGGCTTAGAGAGTTTTAATAACAGTGGTGTTAGAGCATTGGTGGTTAACTCCAAAGAGTCTATGAAAACCTTTCCTCGGTTCAATTTTTCGTCCCCGGGTTGAGGAGAATAAGGGGATGGTTCGTGTGTCGATTCATCACCGGATACATGGGTTGATTTTCCATTGAGTGTTGGATTTTGTTTTATTTCCATGGGAGTATTTATGGCTAATTCCGTAGATTCGCGAGGTGGTTTATTTGATTTATTTGGATCCAGATTACGATCAATTGGACTGCAGCTCTCGACAGAAGAGTAAGCAGATCGCAAGAAGAATTGCGTTGGGTTATTTTTCCAATTATCAAGCTCTTCCCCCTCGGGTGGCCTTTAGGAAATAATTTCCGTTTCCAATATTTATCGCAAAACTCAAGCAAGCATTTAGAACATTTCTGGAATGAAGAAGGAATGTCCAGTCCTTCCATCTGGCATATTTATCGTTTATAAATAGTAGCATTGCCGACATAACGCGTCAACGCTTCATTATTAAGAATTTCTTACAGTTGTGAAATTCATTACACGTATTCCCATAGATTCTTGAAATCTCCAACAAGTCGAAACTATCAGGTCTGCAAATATTTCGGATTAAAACAAAAAAGACCTGTTCCAGGTCTCATTTTTTTAGATTTATGATGATGTCGGAAATACTTAATAAAATAAAAGCCTCTTGGCAATGACCTACTCTCCCAGGGAGTCGCCCCCCAAGTACCATCGGCGCTGGCAAGCTTGACGACCGGGTTCGGTATGTGTCCGGGTATACCCTTGCCGCTCAAATCACCAAGAGACTTATATTTACGAAGTATGTTTGAATAATGACGATGTAGTTTAGAAGAAGAAGTACCGAGTTCCTCGCACCACGTAGAAAGCACTCGATCATTAGTACGGCTTAGCTTAATCCATTACTGGACTTACACATTCCGCCTATCAAGCAAGTAGTCTACTTGCGATCTTACTCCCTTACGGGATTATAGGGATCTAATCTTGAGGCGAGTTTCCCACTTAGATGCTTTCAGCGGTTATCTCTGCCTGACGTAGCTACCCAGCAATGCCGTTGGCACGACAACTGGCACACCAGAGGTCAGTCCACCCCGGTCCTCTCGTACTAGGGGCAGCTCCTCTCAAATCCCTTACGCCCACAGCGGATAGAGACCGACCTGTCTCACGACGGTCTGAACCCAGCTCGCGTACCGCTTTAACGGGCGAACAGCCCGACCCTTGGGACCTTGTCCAGCCCCAGGATGCGATGAGCCGACATCGAGGTGCCGAGCGAAGTCGTCGATGTGAACTCTTGGACTTCACCAGCCTGTTATCCCCGGGGTAGCTTTTATCCGGTAAGCCACGGCCCTTCCACTCAGAACCGTGGGATCACTAAGCCCGACTTTCGTCTCTGCTCGACGCGTTGGTCTTGCAGTCAAGCTCCCTTGTGCCTTTACACTCTATGCCTGGTTTCCATTCAGGCTGAGGGAACCTTTGGGCGCCTCCGTTACCTTTTAGGAGGCGACCGCCCCAGTCAAACTGCCCACCTGGCACGGTTCCCCATCCGGATTACGGTATGGGGTTAGGGTCTAAACATAATCAGGGTGGTATTTCAACGATGCCTCCACCGACGCTAGCGCGCCAGCTTCACAGGCTCCCACCTATTCTACACAGACAATGTCCAAACTCAATGCCAGGATGCAGTAAAGCTCCACGGGGTCTTTTTGTCCTGCTGCGGGTAGGCCGCATCTTCACAGCCATTTCAATTTCGCCGGGTCCTTCGTTGAGACACTGTTCTAGTTGTTACACCGTTCGTGCGGGTCGGAACTTACCCGACAAGGAATTTCGCTACCTTAGGACCGTTATAGTTACGGCCGCCGTTCACCGGGGCTTCATTTCAAAGCTTCGCTTGCGCTAACCTCTCCATTTAACCTTCCGGCACTGGGCAGGTGTCAGCCCCTATACATCGCCTTTCGGCTTAGCAGAGACCTGTGGTTTTGTTAACCAGTCACTAGAACCATTTCACTGCGACCCGCCGACGCTCATTATACATTCACGTCAGCAGGCACCCCTTATCCCGAAGTTACGGGGCTAAATTGCCTAATTCCTTAACGAAGGTTTCCCCGTTCACCTTGGTATATTCTACCCATCTACCAGAGTCGGTTTGCGGTACGAGCACTCTGATCTCAACGCTTAGTGGCTTTTCTCGGCAGCTAGGGTCAACTCACTTACGCCTCAAGGGCACGTCACCATATCTCGGCTCAGACCGTGGATTTTCCTGCGGTCCTCAACGCTTGACATATGGTGCACCTCCACAACCAATCGGAGGCTGGTCTACCTAATTGCGTCCCCACATCGCTCCATCAAAGTGGTATCGGAATGTTGACCGATTGTCCATCACCTACGCTTTTCAGCCTCGGCTAAGGTCTCGACTAACCCGACGCGGATTGACCTGGCGTCGGAAACCTCAGATTTACGGTGAACACGGTTCTCACGTGTTTTGCGCTACTCATGCCTGCATTCTCACTTCTGTCCGCTCCAGCCGTCCTCACGGTCGACCTTCACTGCTGACAGAACGCTCCCCTACTGCTCCATCTTACGATGAAACCCATAGCTTCGGTACCAAGCTTAGCCCCGTTAAGTTTTCCGCGCAGGATCACTTGACCAGTGAGCTATTACGCACTCTTTAAAGGGTGGCTGCTTCTGAGCCAACCTCCTGGTTGTTAAAGTAACCCCACATCGTTTCCCACTTAGCTTGGATTTAGGGACCTTAGCTGATGATCTGGGCTGTTTCCCTCTCGACCACGAAACTCATCTCCCGTAGTCCGACTGGCGTACTTTGGAGTACCGGCATTCGGAGTTTGATTGGGTTCGGTAAGCACTAAGCCCCCTAGCCCATTCAGTGCTCTACCTCCGGTACTGAACATACACCGCTAGCCCTAAAGCTATTTCGGGGAGAACCAGCTATCTCCTAGTTCGTTTGGCATATCACCTCTACTCACAGCTCATCCCCTAATTTTGCAACATTAGTAGGTTCGGGCCTCCACGAGCTTTTAGACTCGCTTCACCCTGGCCATGAGTAGCTCACCAGGTTTCGGGTTTAATTCCTGCGACTAGACGCCCTATTAAGACTCGCTTTCGCTCCGGCTACGGGTGTAACTCCCTTAACCTCGCCACAAAAATTAACTCGCAGGCTCATTCTCCAAGAGGCACGCTGTCAGGCATAGCGCCGCGCACCCGGCTTTCACCGGAGCACCGACACGCCATTAGCCCTCCAACTGCTTGTAAGCTGACGGTTTCAGGTTCTATTTCACTCCCCTAACAGGGGTACTTTTCACCTTTCCCTCACGGTACTTGTGCACTATCGGTCGTCAAGTGTATTTAGCCTTGGGGAGTGGACTCCCCAGATTCCTGCCGTATTAGCGTGCACGGCAGTACTCAGGTATCCGACGGGAGTCGAATCGCTTTAAGTTACAGGACTGTTACCCTCTTTGGTTGGCTTTCCCACACCATTCTCATAGCGCTTCGTTTTGTAACTCCCATATGTCAGACCCTACAACCCCTCTCAAGCAAGCTTGAAAGGTTTGGGCTTTTCCCATTTCGCTCGCCACTACTCTGGGAATGATCTCTTTTCCTCTGGGTACTTAGATGTTTCAGTTCCCCAGGTTCCCTACAACCAGCCTATATATTCAGCTGGAGTTACTGCGGGTTCGCCGCAGTGGGTTTCCCCATTCGGAAATCTCCGGATCGCAGCCTGTTCACGGCTCCCCGAAGCTTATCGCAGTGACCCACGTCCTTCATCGGCACTTGACGCCAAGGCATCCACCGTCAGCCCTTAGTAGCTTTCACGTGATGCGAAGAATTCGATACTACTTCATATTCAATATTCCATACTTGCAAGTATGGAAAGTTAGATTCTAAATTTGGCCTACATCATCACTATTCGATTATTAATGTACAGTTACTGCTTGCCGGTTGTCCGGCTCCGGGTTTTCCCCATCTTTTCGATCGGGACCACCAGGAGACTTCTTACAACCTATTCACTTTTGACACAAATCGACCCGGCATTCACCGGGTCGTCGACCTTCCAGGTTTTGCCGTACTGCTTTCAATTTGTATTGCTGTTTGTATATTTCAGTGTTCTCTCCTGCAAATCTGGCAGCCTGTGGAGATGAGGGGATTCGAACCCCTGACCTCTGCTATGCAAAAGCAGCGCTCTCCCGACTAAGCTACATCCCCGTTCTTTTACCCACGGGTAGTGGGCCTTTCAGGGCTCGAACCTGAGACCTTGCCCTTATCAGAGGCACGCTCTAACCAACTGAGCTAAAGGCCCATGTCGATCTCCCCTTAACAACTGAGGAGTGATAGGAAGCTTTTATAATCATTCAAAATCAAGACCTTGACACAACATGCAAGGATTTTTTTATTCGGTTTTTCGTAGAGTAGAGCTCTAACCCTAAGGTTGTCACTCAGATCTCCATAGAAAGGAGGTGATCCAGGCGCACCTTCCGGTACACCTACCTTGTTACGACTTCGTCCCAGTCACCAACCCCACCCTCGACGGCTCCCTCCCTTGCGGGTTAGGATACCGGCTTCAGGTGTTGCCAGCTCCCATGACGTGACGGGCGGTGTGTACAAGCCCCGGGAACGTATTCAACGCAGTATAGCTGACCTGCGTTTACTAGCAACTCCATCTTCACGTAGGCGAGTTGCAGCCTGCGATCTGAACTGAGATCGGCTTTGTGGATTGGCTCCACCTCGCGGCTTAGCGACCCATTGTACCGACCATTGTAGCGTGTGTGTAGCCCAGGATATAAAGGCCATGCTGACTTGACGTCATCCCCACCTTCCTCCGGCTTGACACCGGCAGTCCCATGTGACACATATAACACATAGTGAGGGTTGCGCTCGTTAGCGGACTTAACCGAACATCTCACGACACGAGCTGACGACAGCCATGCAACACCTGTACAAGCTCCCCGAGGGGTCGGTCACCTTTCGGATCCCTACTACTTGTATGTCAAACCCTGGTAAGGTTCTTCGTGTAACATCGAATTAAACCACACGCTCCGCTGCTTGTGCGGGGCCCCGTCAATTCCTTTGAGTTTTAACCTTGCGGCCGTAGTCCCCAGGCGGTGAACTTATCGCGTTAGCTACGGCACCGATGGATTTAAACCCACCGACGCCAAGTTCACATCGTTTACAGCTAGGACTACCGGGGTCTCTAATCCCGTTTGCTCCCCTAGCTTTCGCGTCTGAGCGTCAGGATCGGTCCAGGAGGCCGCTTTCGCCACTGGTGTTCCTCCGTATATCTACGCATTTCACCACTACACACGGAATTCCACCTCCCTCTACCGCCCTCTAGTCTAACAGTTTTGAACGACCTCTCCTAGTTAAGCCAGGAGCTTTCACATCCAACTTGTTAAACCGCCTGCACGCGCTTTACGCCCAGTAAATCCGGATAACGCTTGCCTCCTACGTTTTACCGCGGCTGCTGGCACGTAGTTAGCCGAGACTTATTCCGAGAGTACTGTCCTTCCTCATCTTCTCGAAAAGTGCTTTACGATCCGAAGACCTTCATCGCACACGCGGCGTTGCTAGTTCGCGCTTTCGCACATTAACTAATATTCCCTACTGCTGCCACCCGTAGGTGTATGGACCGTGTTTCAGTTCCATTGTGGGGGGCCACCCTCTCAGGTCCCCTACCCGTCGTAGCCTTGGTAAGCCGTTACCTTACCAACTAGCTGATGGGACGCAGGCCCCTCCCGAAACGACTTTCGCCTTTGGTCATGGACTTCTAAACTCCATGACCGTATGGGGTATTAGCAATCCTTTCGGACTGTTATCCCCCTTTTCGGGGCAGGTCACCAACGCGTTACTCACCCGTTCGCCACTAAGATACCGTATTGCTACAATATCTCCGTTCGACTTGCATGTATTAGGCACGCCGCCAGCGTTCATCCTGAGCCAGGATCAAACTCTCCACAAAAATATTCCCTTGCGGGATTAAGTTTTAGGAATTTCAAGAAATTGAACGATTGGTATTACTTCCTATCACTATTCAGCTGTTAAGGTTCTGTTTCAACTGCAAGGGTTTGGATTCTACTCGTCTTGATTACCCTTGTCAAGGGTATTTCGCAACGAAAAACCGATGTCTTTTCAACATCGGCTCCCTCACCGACGAGATATGCTTTACGGTCTGTTATGACCAGCTATCGTCCTGTTCAGTTGTGATGATCTGCTTTCGCTAGACCGTCGTTCTCAAGTGCGTTGCTTATTATATGCGTTCCAACTATCTTGTCAAGGGATTCATAAGACCAATTTGATACCAATTTTCAATTTGGTCATTTATCAGGAATTTTCTTCTTCGGTGAGGTTTTTCTGTGCTCAAATCGCGAAATGTTATAATCTTTTCATGCAAACCGGTATCATTTCACGATTGTCCAAGCTGCCAACCTGGTACCCATTACTATTCGCGTTATTCCCTATCTTTAATATATATATTCAATCTCCATCTCCAGATTTTCTGTCTAATGTTTGGAGATTATTCTTATTTATTCTAATCTACGTCAGCGGTTTGATTCTAGTATTTTATATAATAACGCGTAATACAGATCAAGCGGCATTTTCAACTACCCTTTTGGTGTTTGTCACTCTCTATTTTGGACAGGAAAGCAAAATTCCTGATTCAATCAACATTTACCAACAGAACATCCTGATTCAAGTTATTGTCATGATCCTGGTCTTTGCGATCATTGGCGTCAGTCTGACCCGTTGGTTTGGAAGATTTATCAACCCGATACGTCTTAGATTATTTCTCAACTTATGTTCTTTATTATGGATTATCACTCCAGTGGTCAGTTTATCAGGATATCTCATCTCTTTTTATGGAGATCCTTATAATACGCTCAAACCACCATTTCAGCCGTATATGGCGACCAAGGATGAAAATAAGCCAGATATTTATTACATCATTTTGGATGGATACGGTAGGAACGATGTTCTCGAGAAATACTATCGCTACAATAACTCCAGTTTTCTGAAATCGCTTCAAGACCTTGGATTCTACGTAGCAGATCAAAGCCACAGTAATTATCACCGGACTCAATTTTCGATCGCATCATCCCTCAACTCGGAATACCTGGATTATCTACAAGACGCGCCTTTTTCGATTAATGGTTACTACGAGCTGAACTTGTTCAAAGAAAACCGCTTAAGCACATTTTTGAAAGCAGAAGACTATACATTGGTCGGGTTTGACACAGGCTTTCAACACACCAGTTCACTTCCAGAGGATATTCAGTATGCAGCATCAAAGACTTCATTCAATGGGTTTGAAACCACCTTTTTGAACAACACTACATTTGGTTATCTGAGGGATATTAGACGTAGACAACTCCAACAAGCTAAAACAAGATCGATTCCTTATGACGAACTGCGAAAGAAGATCAGGTTTGAGTTTTCCACGTTGGGCGAAATTGCTAAAAACCCTGAACCCACCTTTACTTTCGCTCATATTTTATCTCCCCATCCTCCCTTTGTTTTCGCAAAAGATGGTAGCCCGATTTATCCGAATATTCGTTTTTATATAGGCGATGGTGAAAACTATCAGGGGCCGAGAGAGGAGTATTTATCACTGTATCCTGGTCAACTGGAATATGTGAATTCTCTGGTTTTGAAAACAGTAAAAACAATCCTTGCCGAATCCACAAGTCCACCCATCATTATTGTTCAGGGCGATCATGGGCCTGGAGCGTATCTTTCATTTGCAGATATTGATCAAACCTGTCTACTTGAAAGAACATCCATCTTAAATGCTTATCTGGTACCTGAAAATATGGAACAACAACTTTACCCTTCCATTACACCGGTCAATTCATTTCGGATAGTTTTGAACGGCCTGTTTGGTACTGGATTGGGAATTTTGGATGACCGAATTTATTTTTCAAATCGAAAAACAGAACATCATTTTCTTGATGTCACTGATCGATCGGACTCGCCGTGTTTGTTACCCTCTGACTAAACAATTACTTGGGCGGTCACACCAACCGAGATTTCAACCTTCTGATATTCGTAAACCAAAACTGAGGATGGCCTGCTGATCACCTGCGGACCTGTTACCTTTCCCCAGATCAGTTTTTTTCCGGCATCATACCAATCATTCCCATCCCCACCAGCGTAAATCACATCACCTAATTCCACACTCATTGATCCCTTGTCTGAGCCTTCCCCGGGTTTTTGAAAATATCCCGTTTTATCCGAAAAGGATCTCGATCCGGCACCAAGTCCGTAAATGTGCTGCCCCTGACGAAAAATATCCACCGCTTCGATAATTCCATCGTCCTTTGCGGTGATAGTCAACCGGGTTCCGTCTTGCAGCATAAAAGTTGTATGTGAATTGCTCTGTTTCAGGTCCTTGAAATCTCCATCCCAATTTCCTTCAATATCAGATGAATCAATATGCGGATCTCCCCAGATCGTTGTGCTTCGTGATGCCCATTTATCAGTGATCTTCAGCGTGGATCCGTCAATAAAATCAAACCTATACCGATCTGTTTCAGCCATGCGGGAATTCTTTAAGACTAGCCCATCAACTCGTTCAAGATTGACTACGGTCAAGCTTTCTTCTTCCACCACAAGATCCATCTGCACATCAATCAATTCCTGAAAGACAAACTGGTGGTTTGGGTTAACCCCAGATTCGGCTTTCGTGTGAATAATGTCTTTCAGTTTGACATCCAGATTATCCATGGATGCTTTTGGCTGTTGACAATATTCTGAAGTCTTATTAGTGTTGCTGCCTGAAAATAATGCCTGGTCTTCTTCGAACGCTTCTTTGGCTGAGGTTGTCTTTGAATTGGGATCTGCCCGCTTTAAATCATTTTCCCGTGCCTTGATCATAAGTCGCCGCACGGTCATTAAATCACAAATATTATGGGAATGAATCGCATCCATGCTTTCCCTGTCTCGTCCATGAGATTGTTTCTAGGTTATCGGTTGATTCTTATCAAACCTTTAGGATTCCCAGATGCAGTAGGAGTTAAATTTGACTTAAGATTCTGCATCATATACAATTTATATGGTGTCACCAGCAGAATTGCTGGATAGTTGTGCTTAAATACTTGAGGAAAAGATGAATACCAGTCAAGCTGTCTGGTCAGAATGGGTCACCAGGTTACGTTCAAGGGGGTATGCGAGTTATTACTGCTTCCTTATTGGACGCATTTAAACCTGTTTCGATAATCGCTGCTCAATTCATCTATCTGGGTACACCTTTACTTTCTCCAATGATTTCTAAAACAACAATGATTGCAGCCGCTGAGTTATTGGAAGATGATCAACATTTTCATGACTTCACCCATCAACTAAAATCTGGTGAACCATCATGAATATCACTAGTCTTCTTGCTATAGGTTTGATCCTCCTCACACTCATTTCAATGGCACTGATCGCTTTTCTTGACCGAAAACGCGTGAAGGTCAATTTTCGCCATCTTCCTTCCCTCGACACACTCCAAAAAGCGATCAACTTGGTCGTTGAGGGTGGAAAAGGCATGCATATATCCCTGGGAAGAGGAAGTTCTTTATCCCCTCAATTTGCCGGCTCGCTAATGTCACTACACTTTCTCAAGATTTTGGCTCGGCAATGTTTGAATGGAGATATTCCACCTCTCGCAACAAGTGGAGATGGCTTGCTCAATATTCTTTCCCAGGAGACTTTGGACAGTGCATCAGCCTCTGCTCAATTGCCCGAAGATTACCAGCACCTTGGTTCACAGGTGACCGGTATCACCCCATTCTCTTATACCGCCGGGACAATGATGGCTCAAAGGGATGATAATCAGGCTGTAATGGTCATAGCCGGTCATTACGGAGCTGAAGTGGCTCTGATAGCCGATATGGCTGAACGGTCGCGCTCACACACGATCAGCGGCACTGATGATATCTCCGCTCAGGCTATGTTATTCGTTACTACTCGAGCGCCTTTGATCGGCGAGGAATTCTTCGCTGCTGGTGCTTATACTCATGGCAATCTGCTGCATACATCTAGTATTAAGACACAGGATCTGCTTCGTATTCTCCTGGTTGCAGGGATGGTGGTCGGAGTTATTTTAAAATTGGTAGGGGCGATATGAGACTGGCTTTGAGTTGGAGTGTGGTCATCATTATCTCCCTGGCCATATTGGCTGGTTATTTTGTTCCTTATCCGCCATTGCAAGCGATTCGATATCTTCTGATCGATTGGGCGATAACCCTTGCTGGTGTAGCTACGATCATCGGTGTAATCAATCTGGTAATCGTTCACGCCGCAAAGGTTCGAGAAGAAAAACCGGACTGGTTCAATAGCATGGTTCTTCTAATGGCATTTGGAGCTACTTTCATTTTCGGAATGATTTTTAAACCATCCCATCCAGCATTTAACCATCTGGTTACTTCGATCCAGTTCCCTATTGAAGCTAGTTTATTAGCGCTGTTGAGTGTCACCCTCATTGCTGCCTTGATCAGGGCAATCCGTCCAGGAATGAATGGGGCATCAATATTATTCATTGCTGCTGTCTTGATCTTTCTGTGGGCAGGGGTGGGATTAATTCCATTGCAAACCAATACCATCCTGCAGCCTGTTTTGACCTTTTTGAACACAATTCAAATTGGAGGTACTCGCGGAATATTGCTCGGAATCGCGTTAGGTGCCCTTGTAACAGGCCTTAGACTAATCATTGGTAGAGATCTACCATCAGGGAAATAAGATGACAGTACATTGCCCTGAGTGTGGACGACCCAATCCTGATGAAGCGTATATCTGCCAGTATTGCGATAAACCGTTGGTAGCCTACATTCCACCCCAGATTGAAGGCGAACAGCCTGAACATATTGAACCGGTTAATGATGACTTCCAGGATTGGCTCGAGAACTTGCGGCAAAAAAAAGAGGAAGATGCCAAAGTTCTTGGCGAAGAATTCTTCAACCGTTTTGGATCACTTAATCCATCCGAAGTCTCAGAATCTGAAGCCCAACCCGAAGCAACAAGTGCACGAGCCTCTGATCTGGATAGCTGGCTCAACCATATGGATCCAAATTCAGATTCTAGCCCTTCCGATTCCAGTGTTCAAGACGATACCCCGTCTATTTCACAGGAATCAGAAAAAAATGATGGGGCACAAAGACCTGCATGGTTGGAAACAATCCGCGAGAAAATATCCACCGATCAGGAGATTACCGGACCACCGACACCGGAATCTGAATCTGGAATGGATTGGCTGAGTAAACTCCGAAAACAAACGGACCAGCTTAATCCAGCTATGGTTCCTGATGAGCCTGAACCAGAAAAACCCAATCCCGAATGGTTGGATCGGGTGGAATTGATCCCTCCTATTGAACTCTTCCCAGTGGTAACACCACAACCAGAATCCGTTAGCCCATTCACGGATGATTTACCCGATGACTTTGGTCAAAACATTCTTCCAGATGACGATTTGAATGTCTTCCCGGAGAAACCATTCTCTGCTGTTTCAGATGAATCCGAACATCCAATCCCCGAGGCATTACGGAACAGTCTTCCCCAAATAGAAGAAGGATCACTTCCTGAGGAATACATACCTTCGGAAGAAGAGATGCTACAAAGAAATGAAGAACCGCGCGAAAAAATATCCAGTAAGGATATTCCATCGTGGTTATCCAATATCCTCGGCGAAAATGAGGCTGAAGCTCCCTCAATGGATGCGGTCCAAACTCCTGGTATGGAGATAAACGAAGGTGAACAAGTTGAACCCAGTCCCTTGCCGAATTGGGTTCAAGCCATGCGACCGGTTGAGATAAATGCCAAAGAAAAATCCTCCCAGGATGTACAGGATCGTCATTTTGAGGAAGAAGGACCTCTCGCTGGAATTCGGGGAATTTTACCGGGTGAATCACCTTCGCTTACCTACTCAGCAGCAGTCGGATATAACATCAGCAGCGAAGTTCAAAAGCCTATAGCAGAAAAGGTAGCCCTATTCAATGAGATGCTGCGGGAAGAAAAAATAGAGAATCCAGTTCCCGGGTATCGCCGGATTCGCGCGGCTGGTACTGTGCGGTGGATCGTGATGGTATTACTGATAGCTATTATGATGTATCCTATTCTTTCCGGAACACCTCCCGTCAACCTGACAAATACTATACCGATCGAAACCGGTCAATTGTTTAAATCCATCAACGGTCTAGGATCTGACGCAAAAGTACTTGTGGTCATTGATTACGAACCTGCATACGCTGGAGAGATCGAAATGGCAGCCAATGCCGTTTTGAACCAGTTGATGGTCAAATCTGCTGATTTATACTTGATCTCCACAAATCCAACAGGTTCTGCTCTGGGACAAAAATTAATCGATGATATTGATACTATTCCACAGAGCTATCATCAGCCTTATAAAACTGGTGAGAAATACCACATTCTTGGATACCTGCCCGGTGGACAGGCTGGAGTTCAAGCACTGAACAATAGTCTTACGGATACCATTCCCCTTGATATTAATTTGGATAAGACTACGAATATCCCGGGACTCAGCGGACCGATGCCTGTGCGAACATTCGATGGGATGTTGGTCTTATCGGATCAGGCAGATACCCTGCGTTATTGGATCGAACAGATTCAACAGGAAGATGGTAAACCCGGATTATGGGCGGTGGTAACCTCACAAGCTGCACCAATTCTAAAGCCTTATGTCCGGTCAGGTCAAATTCAAGGTTTAGTTGCTGGTGAATATGGCGGATCCCTTTACGAAAGAATTTTTCAGCAGCCTGGACTGGCTAGGTTGCAATGGAATACCTTCCAGACTGGAGTATTGGCAGCTATCATCCTGGTTTTGGTTGGCGGTATTTTGAACTACATAGGTCAACTCATCCTCCGCGTAAGAAAGCAAAAAACCTCATGAATCTGCCACCCGGAGAGATAGTTTGGGCGATCATCGGTTTTCTCCTGTCGATCTGTATCTTTAGTTATCTGATAGGTGACAATCCTCTATTTCGATTCGCAGTCCACCTATTTATCGGAGTATCTGCTGGTGTCGTCAGTGTTTTTGTGCTCTATCAGGTGTTGTATCCCCGATTGATCATGCCGCTTCTATCGGGATCGTCAACCCAGAAACTGATCACAATGGTTCCACTGATTATGGGGCTTTTGTTGCTTGCCAAGATCTCACCCAAGTCGGGTCAGATCGGGGCAATTCCATCGGCATACCTGCTGGGTGCCGGTGCGTCAATAACCGTCGGTGGTGTAATATTGGGAACAATATTCCCCCAATTCATGGCGACTATCAATCCATTTGGAACATCAACCCAGATATCAGAAAAGGTTGAGGGTGTGATCATCCTGATCGCCACGATCTCTTCTTTGCTTTATTTCTATTTTGGTGCAAAACTGGAGATCGGTAAACCACTGCGCAGACCAGTCTGGATAGAGATCAGCGCAAAAATTGGACAGGTATTCATACTTGTGTCGCTGGGAGCAATTTTTGCAGGTATATATCTTACGGCTATATCAGCCTTATCTGAACGATTATCTTCATTTTGGAACCTGATTTTAGGATTAATAGGCTGAGATGACGAACAACCAGGGAAATGATTTTGAAGCGGTCCTCGCAATAGATGTTGGTACCATCCATACCCGCGCCATATTGTTTGAAATTGCTGGCGACTTATTTCGTTTTATTGGACAGGGATCTTCTCGAACAACAGCAGATGCTCCGGTAAAGGATATTGGTGAAGGTATCCTTCAAGCCATTCAACAATTGGAAAAGATCACTGACCACCTTATCATAGGACCGGACGGTCGCTTCATCCTACCTTCTTTACCCTCCGGTAAGGGTGTGGATGCGATCACTGCAACCATCTCAGTCGGACAGCCGATCAAGACAGTCATTGCCGGATTGCTTCCTGATGTATCCATGGTGAGCGCGGATAATCTGGCAAAGACATTGAATACACGTATCCTGGATCGAATAGCTATCAGTGACGAACGAATGATGGACTTCTAAATTGACTCGATCCTTAAGATTACTCCCGAATTGATCATCCTCTCAGGTGGATCCGAAGAAGGTGCTGGACAATCATTAAAGCGTCTACTGACTACCATGAGTCTGGTCCTGGGAATGTTATCTGAAGATAAAAGACCTGAGGTCATATTTGCCGGGAATCAAAATCTTAAGGACTACATCAGAAGCAGCATCGAAGTAAACGCGCCAGTGACTTATGCATCCAATATTCGACCTCAACCCGAAGTAGAACGATTGGATGCCGCACACCAATCCTTGATTGAAGTTTCAAACCGCATCCACTTCCGTAGAATTGTGGGTGCTAATGAACTCAATAACCTTGCCGGTGGCAAGATGCTGCCAACCCCATCCTCCTTCGGAAGGATGATTCGCTTTCTTGGCAAGCTGTATCACAGCCAGAAGGGTGTCATCGGGGTGGATGTTGGCGCATTCCAGACCACGATTGCTGTGGGCTGTGCTGGCAAGTTGACCATGAGGATTTCCCAACCGGGATCTGACCAGGACAGTTACCTGGAGATGCTGTATAAAATAAAAGCAGCCGATCTCACTCCATGGATCGGTTACAACCTCTCGGAGGAATACATACGAGAGTACTTGATGAATAAAGCCATTTTCCCCGCTTCGATACCAACCACCAACGAGGATCTAGCTCTCGAATACGCATTCATCCGTTATCGAATTCAACAAGGATTTAGCCAGATGTCAACGGCATACCCGGCATTGAACCTCATGCATCGCTCCAGTTTGCAGGCGGGATTTGAGCCGATCATCGTTTCCGGAGCAGCTATCTCAAACGCTCCGAGTCTGGCTCACAGTCTGTTGATGATCCTGGATAGCATCCAACCCATCGGAGTCACTACAATCGTTCTGGACAACAACAATCTCCTTTCTGTCCTTGGCGCAGCAGGAGAGCGGGTTTCCCGATTACCCGTAGAAGTTCTCGAAACAGGCGGGTTGCTCAATTTGGCAACCGTGATCTCACCAGTGAGTAATCGTAGAACAGGTTCTCACATCCTGAACTTGCACATATCAGCTGACGATGGCCAGGAAATAGATATGGAAATAAACCAGGGGAACTTATCGGTAATTCCATTATCGCAGGGTGTTACCGCAAAAGCATATATTGAACCAGTCAATAATACTGAATTGGGAGTGTCTATCCCTGGTAAAACCGGACTATTCAAAATGACCGCTGGTGCACTGGGGATTGTGATTGATGCCCGCGGACGACCTATCCATACACCTGTGGAAATTCTCGCCAGGCAAGAGCTGCTGAATCAGTGGCTCACTATCCTCGGTCAATAAAGCATTTCTTACGAAAGGTATAGTTCTTGCATCATAATCTCTCAACTGAGAAGATTATGTTTGCACCTATTACACACTTCCTACCACTTACAAAAATCCGCAGGGAGCGATTGCTCCCAATCGCCGGAAAAGTATTTGTACACACCGGACAAAAAGTATCCGCAACAGACATCATCGCTGAAGCACGGATCACCAACCAACACATTTTGATCGATCTGGCAGATATGCTCGGCATACGATCCGCGAATGTGCTGGACGTGTTAAAGGTTACCCCTAGCCAGATCGTTAGCGAAGGGGATATCCTCGCGGGTCCTGTTGGAGTGATACCGCGTGTAGTTCGAGCTCCTCAAGCAGGTAAGGTCGTCCATTACAGTAAAGGTCAGATGCTTTTTGAGGTTGAAAACCAACCTTTTCAGCTACGAGCCGGTATGGAAGGTATAGTCCGAGGTATCATTGCAGATCGTGGAGCATTGATCGAGACCACCGGCGCCCTTGTTCAAGGAGTTTGGGGAAATGGGCAGCTTGACCAGGGAACTTTGATTCTTGCGGCGACCAATCCACGGGATGAATTGGTGCCTGAAATGGTCGATATCTCGATGCGCGGGATGATCATCCTGGCAGGACATATCACCCGACCCGAGACATTGAAGGCAATACAACAGGCTGGGATCCGTGGAGTAATCGTAGCTTCGATTGCAACCAATCTGGTTCCTCTTGCTAGCCAATACGCCTTTCCGCTTCTTGTAATGGATGGATTTGGCAGGATAGCAATGAATTCATCAGCATTTAAAGTACTTGTGAATAATGAAAAACGCGAAGTAGCTGTAAACGCCTGTGTATGGGACAGGTACAGTGATACCCGGCCTGAGGTTGTTATTCCGCTTCCCACAACTGAAGTGCCTGACATCCCAAAGGCATCGACAGTTTTTTCGCCTGGTCAATATGTTCGTATAGTAAAGACACCCCTGGCTGGCTTAGTTGGCAAGCTTATTGCATTAAGGTCAGAACAGACACCTATTGGCAACGGATTACGAGTACCAGCTGCAGTGGTGAATCTGGAAAATGGGGATCAGACCATTGTGCCATTAATGAATTTAGATGTGATTCAGTAAGAATTGATTTGTCCGTGAGGTGAGATATGTCAGATCTTGATTTCTCTAGTTTTGAACCAGAACCCGAACAAAAGCCAAAAGGCAATCGTACATTTGTAATCGTTGCGGGTATTCTGGGCGCAATTATCTTAATTGCACTTGTTGCCGCTGCCGCTTATGCTATTTTAATCATGCCCAGAGCGAATGCTGCCAAAGCCCAGGAAGCAGTCAAGATCAACGCTCAAAACACCGCAACGGTCATGGCTGCCACTTCTGTTTTTCTCACCGCAAGTGCGCCTACCGAAACCCCTGAACCTACCGCAACTGAATTACCGACAGAAACACCAGCTCCGACCGCAACGGAATTTATCCCTGTCGAGACTGAGGTTGCTTTAGGTGGTGAAGTGCTCCCTGAAGATCAAGCCATGACAGCAACTGTTGCTGCACTTCTTACGCAGGCATCAGACACCAAACCTACCGCTGAAGGTGGAATATTTGATCCAAACGCTACTCCCGAGGTTGCTGCAACCGCCTTACCCACCACTGGATTTGCAGATGAAGTGGGTATCCCAACCATGATGATCCTGGGCGTGCTCTTGTTCGGTGTGATTTTCGTCACCAGACAGGTCCGTCTGGCTCGAAGCAAATAAGGTACTATCCATTTTATTCTCTCTAAACCAAAGGACGGCCATGAGCAGCCGTCCTTTTGGTTTAAATGTAAATTATTGAATAATTTATACAACGGAAGCAGCGAACGTCTCACCGTAATGCAATAGTTCCTTAACCATATCCTGTGTTCGTCCTTCAGCATATACTCGTAAAACCGCTTCTGTCCCTGATGGTCGTATCAATAACCAGGAATCATCAGAAAGGATATATTTCACGCCGTCCAGGGTGGTGATTTTGTCAATTTTTTCTCCACCGATACTCTGCGGAGCTTCATCGGTCAGCTTATGTGTCAAAGCTTCTTTGGAAACAGGATGTTTCAAGCGGATATCTGTCCGTTCATAAAACGCCGGTCCAACTTCGTTGACCAAATCTTCAACCAATTCATAAAGTGATGTCTTCGATTCTGCGATGATCTCGAGTAAAAGCAACCCCATCAAAATACCGTCGCCTTCAGGAATATGCCCCTTGAAGGAGATACCACCGGATTCTTCTCCGCCGATCAAAATATCTTCTTTCATCATATAATCTGCGATGTGATTAAACCCGACCGGAGTTTCATAACAATTCACATTATATTTCGCGGCAAGCCTATCGATCATTCGGGTTGTGGAAACCGTCCTGACAACAGAACCTGACCAGCCCCGTTTTTCTTTCAAGTATTTGAACGCAAGCGCCATGATCTTATGAGGATCAACAAAATTGCCCCGTCCATCCATTGCGCCGATGCGGTCGGCATCACCATCAGTAGCCAAACCAAAATCACCAAGACCCATTGAGATGGCTCCTGCCAATGCACCCAAATATTTGCTGATCGGTTCAGGATGAACGCCGCCAAAACCAGGATTTATCTCGCCGCGGATTTCATGGACTTCACAACCTGTCCCCTGGAGGATCCCTTTGATCACACCCCGCCCTGATCCGAACATGGAATCTACCACAAATCGCTGTGGATGTTCCGCGATCAGCTCAAAGTTGATCAGCTTTCGTAAGTGATCATTGTAATCAAGGATCGGGTTAAACCGTTGGATAAGACTCTCTTTCCTTGCCAGGTCAAAGTCCATCAGGTTCGGTCCACGGCCTTGCGATTCATTATCGCTTAAGTACACTTCCACTCGCCGGCACTGTTCAGGTAAGGCGGATCCTCCGTAGGATGCCTTCAACTTTACACCATTGTATCGGGGAGCATTGTGGCTGGCAGTGATCATGATTCCGCCAATGGCATGATTGGTCAGCACTGCATGGGAAATAGTCGGTGTGGGTGCGTCCGCTTGCGCCAGTAGGACTGTAAATCCATTGGCAGCCAGAACGCGAGCCACCTCACTCGCATATCGATCAGATAAGAAGCGAGTGTCAAAGCCGACTACCATTTTATTCGGATCTGGCGGGATTTCGGGACAACATCCATTGATCCAGTGGTCAGAGGCAACTGCATCTGCTATTGCTTGTGTGACTTGACGTAAGTTCGTAAATGTAAATGTATCGGAGATTACCGCTCTCCATCCATCAGTGCCAAAATGTATCGTCATCTTTGAGAGTGATCTCCTAATTTGTGATAGTAACCGTGGGGGATACTGGAACTACGGTGGCAATCAGCTCACTGCTTAAAGCTGAGTTTACCATCCAGCCAATTTTACCATCATTAGTAACGATCTTTAACCAACGAAATTCATCATTGACTTCATATTCATTCAAATAGGTGACAGTCATCCCATTCACTAGAACATCCAGAACAATACCATCCAAACCGGCTGTTTTTCGCAACCGTGCACCGCGTTGTCCTTCAGCACGAACGATCATTAAAATAGGCTCAGGGGTCTTGGATGGTATTGTTGCAAGAATCATTGTTGAGGTAGGTCGCAAGGTCGCAGTAGCCTTTGGAAATGGGCTGGTAGTGGTGGTCCGGATCACGATTGCATCCGTACTAATCATTGTTCGAGAAGGGATTACTTCCATCGAAGGTGAAATATTGAGATGATTCCGGATTCCAGCACCATTCACTAATATGATGGAAATACTAAACACAGTGAATAAAATGGCAATAACAAGAATATTGCTATCTTGTTTTATTATTTTTAATGCTTGAATAATATAGATCACAAACGCAATTGTGATCATAAATGTTGTGATCAACCATAAACCATGGAAAAAGAAGCTGTCCCAGTTTGACAGATATATGGATATGCCAAGTAAATTCGCCTGGCCAAAGATAACGTATCCAATACCAATCAAACCGATCCTGGCAAGTTGGTTTTGTTTTATGGAATAGAATTCTGCAAAACAAATACTGACTACCAATAAGAACAACAAATCCCATGGGGTCTGGTTGGTAGTCGGGAAACTGTAAACAGGTTTATCTGGGATTATTAAGTGGCTGATCCATGAGCCGATCCATCCACAAATTAATGTGAAGAGAATGCCCACCAGGACGGCTCCCAGGTTTGTTCCAAAGTCCTTAATGGACTTTATGGATAACGCAAAACCCATGCCAAGCGCAGGATATAAGTTCGCGCAGAAAAGCCCTGCCAAGATCAGGATTCCAGGCGAATTAGTTAGATTTCCTATAGAAAAAAGGATTCCTGCAACAAAAGCTAACCAAAAATAATCGAAACTGGGTTCGTATTGCTTGGCGAGTTTTTCTATAAACTCTCCCCTGTCGTCTTGCCAAAATACACCGAACGTGGGTCGTCTCCTGCGTTTATATCCAGGGAGAGGAGAACCTTCATCTGGTAGTTGTTCGCTGATCATATTCATTCCTGATTGCTTATAACTTACCTTTCGGGTTGTAGAATACCCCAATCGCCTGAATGGTAAAAAAAGAGAGTGTACCAGAGAGTCGTTAGGCAATTATAATACAGTCAAATTCTGCAATTCGAGTCATGAATGCCAATGAGACACTTACCGATTTACATAATACTCCTTTTGTTACTCGCCGCGTGTGGATCAGGACAACAGAGTTCGACCCCTACGATAAGGATCGATGTATCTCCAACACCGATTCCCGCGACTTTGACACCAATCCCTGAGAAAACAAAAGTATGGGTGATCCTCGGTGGAGTTCTTCCTGAACAGACTATCCGTTCTGTAGTGGAAAGTGCAAATTCGATCTCAAAAACTACAGGCTTGGTACTTGAACAAAAACCCCAATTGAACACAGCCGAACTTGCATCCCAGGCCGCCGGGCTGAAGCTAATCATCGTAATGCCGCCTGATCCTGATGTACAACGAATATCCGAACAGTACCCCGACATCGCCTTCGTCACAATCGGAATTGATGGTTTGACCGCCAGGGATAATCTCTACATCATGACAAACGCGGAAGGGCATCCGGAATGGGAAGGTTTTCTGGGAGGGTTCGTGTCCGCCCTGGTAACCTCCGAATGGCGAATTGGCATGGTAACACACGCTGGTTCCGGTGATGGGGCAAAAGCAGCGGATGGATTTGTCAATGGGGGTGTATTCTATTGCGGGTTATGTAATCCCCTGTATCCACCTTTCGTGGATTATCCGTATACTTTAGCCTTAAATGCGAATGCCACTCAATCGGAGTGGCAGCCAATAGCAGACGATATGATTCATAGTGGTGTAAAAACTGTTTACATTTATCCGGAGGTCGCGGTTCCAGAGCTTCTGGTATACCTGGCTCAAAACGGGTTACGGATAATTAGCGGTGAACCTGTCATTGAACCACTACGTCCTGCATATCTTGCTACGATTAATCAAACCTCATCCACTTCTGTAACCGCTGCATTGCAGGATGCGATCGGAGGAAAATCTCCCGGGACATATACTGGACAGGTCATGGTGACACCCATTGATGGAAATCTGATTAGCGAAGGAAAAATGCGGTTCATAAACCAGGTCATTACAGATCTATTAAACGGTACAATTCAAGCTACTTCAATCAGTAAATGACAGAAAAAATAACTCCAACTCATTTTCCTCATACCAAGCGAGTTTTTGATATTTTGGTCAGCTCTCTTCTACTCATTATTCTAATTCCGGTATTACTTATCCTGACCCTGATCATATATCTTAACCTGGGATTACCGATCATCTTCAAACAGTTACGTCCCGGTTGGAAGTCCATTCCGTTTAATATTCTCAAATTCAGATCCATGCTTCCTGCATCTACTGAAACGATTAATATTCAGGAAGACCACAAACGAATCACTCCTATGGGCAAGTTCATTCGTTCAAGTAGTTTGGACGAATTACCAGAGCTATGGAATGTTCTAATAGGGGAGATGAGCTTGGTTGGTCCGCGGCCTTTATTAATGAGCTATCTTGACCGTTACACACCTGAGCAAAATCGAAGGCATGATACAAAACCCGGAATTACTGGATGGGCACAGGTAAATGGAAGAAACAGCTTGAGATGGGAAGATAAATTCAAAATGGATGTCTGGTATGTAGATAATTGGACATTCTGGCTGGATATAAAAATTTTGTTCATGACCCTTTGGAAAGTGATCCGCCGGGAAGGTATCTCGCAGGAAGGCGAAGCAACCGCAAAAGAGTGGATGGGAAATTAATACTTTACACGGCTGATTTTGCTTAATTTTTCCAAGCGATGGGTGGCAATGATCTCGCGGACAGTACCTGTCAACCCCCGCATCACAAGGCTGTGGGTCATCGCGCCGGTCGCTCTATAATCCACTCCACGTAAGAGATCGCCATTGGTGATGCCGGTCGCAGCAAAGAAGATATCGTCAGAGGAAACCAGGTCGTTTAAGAACAGAACTTTGTTGAAATCATAACCAAGGTCTCTACCAAGTTTTTCTTCTTCGGGTGTACGAGCGTACAATTTCCCCTGGATGGTCCCACCCATGCATTTCAATGCACAGGCTGCCAATACTCCTTCAGGAGTACCCCCAATACCCATCAAGACGTCGATACCTGTATTCTCCCAGGCGGTCATCAATGCAGCTGCCACATCCCCATCAGGGAGCAGACGGATCCTGGCTCCTGCAATTCGGACTTCTTTTATTAACTGTTCATGCCTGGGTCGATCAAGGATGACCACAGTTAGGTCTTCAATCCTCTCCCCGATTGCTCTGGCAATTTTTTGTAAATTGTCCTGGACTGGTGCATCGATATCAATAACGTCCTTTGCTTGCGGACCAACAGCCAATTTATGCATGTAGACCAATGGTCCGGGGTTGTACATCGATCCGCGTGGAGCTAGAGCAACTGTCGCAATGGAATTTAATGCTCCATTCGCCAGGGGACGTGTCCCGTCAATTGGATCCACCGCAATGTCAACCTGTGGGTCATCGCCAGTTCCTAGAACTTCGCCATTGAAAAGCATTGGAGCTTCGTCTTTTGCACCTTCTCCGATCACGATCACACCAGTCATTTGGATCGAGTTCAAGATCATGCGCATGGCATCAACAGCTGCACCATCAGCGGCTTCTTTTTCTCCTCTGCCCATATATCTGGCAGCCGAAAGGGCAGCAGCTTCAGTTACGCGGACTAACTCAAGTGCCAGATTACGGGTTGGTTCAGTATTCATTTTTTCTCCGTGGAGAACTACCTTTGGGATTCGTACTACTTATAGTTTACAGACCGGAAATTTAATCACAATAGCAAGTATTACATTTTCCATACAAGGGTGGCTAAATAATAACCAATAACGCCCGCCCAAAGCCACGAATCGATCCTATCGAAGAATCCGCCGTGTCCGGGAATAAAGTTGCTTGAATCTTTCTCACCCACCATGCGTTTGAACATGCTTTCACCAAGATCACCCAACGGTGTGAGAAGTCCGATCACTCCACCTGCAATAGCTCCCTTTGCGAAGGTGAATACCGGGAAGCGCAATCCCCAAACCAATGCTAGCAATCCGCCACCGATAATACCTCCAATCACACCTGCCCAGAATCCTTCCCATGTTTTCTTTGGGCTCAATCTTGGGACAAGCTTATGTTTGCCATACCGTGAACCAATCAAATAGGCGGCTGAATCTGCCAACCAGGCAGCAGGCAGCATGAGCATGAACCACCAAAGACCATGATCCAGTGACCGTAAGGAGATTAGGTAAGCTCCCAGCCATCCTATATAGAATATCCCGCCTATGGTGATGCCAAAATCGATCGGAGCCTGATCCCTGCCTTTTTCAAAAGCAATCAGATGAACGGTTAAGGCGGTGAGAATGATAATGCTGAAAGTAAATTCGCTGTATCGAAAACTAAACAAGGCTCTCATGATGCAGATGGCTGCAGTCCCGACAACAACCAACCATCTACTTGGTTGCCAGCTGCCCTTTTGCATTAGCATATAGTATTCGTATGCAGCAACGGACATAATAATGGTGATAAGGATATTAAAAGCGATACCTCCAACAGCAATAAAATAAATCGCTGCTGGAAGTAGTAGGATAATGACCAGTAATCGTTGTCTAAGCATAATTATGAATGGTATTGTTCGTGATCATCCTTTTCCAGCCCGCCAAACCGTCGGTTCCGCTGGCAAAATGAATCAAGTGCTATTTTCAATTCATCTTTCCCAAAGTCCGGCCAATATACCGGTGTGATATACAATTCGGAGTAGGCCGCTTGCCAAATCAGGAAATTGCTCAATCTCATCTCACCGGATGTTCTGATGATCAAATCTGGGTCTGGAATTGAACCTGTGAACAAGTGATCGCTGATCACTTGTTCGGTAATTTCTTCGGGTTTTAACCCTTTTCGTGCAATCTCCTCAACTGCGTGGACAATTTCATCCCTGCCGCCATAATTAAAAGCTACTACAACAGTGAGTCGATTGTTATTCCGGGTTAGCTCGATTGCGGCTTCCACCTTATGTCGCAAACCCTCTGGAAGTTTATCCAATCTGCCAATGTGGCGTAATTGGACTCCCTCCTTGTGAAGTTCTCCTAATTCCTTCTCGATGACACTCTCGAGGATCTTCAACAAACCTTCGATTTCTTCTTTGGGTCTTCCCCAGTTTTCAGTTGAGAATGCATAGATCGTTAAGTAGCGCACCCCAAACTCAACACAAGCCTTAATGATTTTGCGCAGATTTTCAGTGCCAGCCTGATGACCAGCCAGCCTTGGTAGACCTCTTTGCTTCGCCCATCTCCCATTGCCATCCATGATGATGGCAACATGGTTCGGAACAACAGGTAATTCGTTTTCACCCCTGCTTTTTGGCATTCGGATAGGCCTCAGACTTCCATGATTTCTTTTTCTTTTTTGGTTCCCAACCCATCGATTAGATCAATATGCTTATCTGTCAGCTTTTGCAATTCTTCTTCTGCATGTTTGAGATCATCTTCAGAGATCAATTTCTCTTTTTCAAAATCGCGTAAATCTTTAATTAGATCCCGGCGGACATTTCTTACAGCAATTCGGCTTTCTTCAAGATGGGTATGAACTACTTTCACCAGGTCTCTGCGGCGTTCTTCAGTTAAAACTGGTAAATTTAACCGAATTACTTTTCCATCGTTATTTGGAGTTAAGCTCAGTTCAGAGGTAAGGATCGCTTTTTCAATAGCCTTGATCGTGGTAGGATCAAATGGCTTAATCAATAGCTGGCGCGGTTCAGGAACCGATATACTTGCTAATTGCATCAGCGGAGTATTACTTCCGTAATACTCAACCTGAAGTCTCTCAACCAAAGCTGGAGATGCTCTACCGGTTCGGATTGTTGCGAGTGTTTCGGATAATGATTCTAATGCGCCCTTCATCCGGGCTTCACATTCTCGGATAGTCTCTTTAACCATAATCTCCTCCAATGTTTTGCGGCGACTCTCGAGGGTTAATACTCATATTATAAGGGATAACATCCCTTGAATGTTATTTATTCTGCAGTAACCAATGTCCCAACCGGTTTGCCCAGCAATGCCCCTTTCAATGCTTCCTGATCCCATAAATTGAGAACTAAAATGGGGAGCTTGTTTTCCATGCATAAAGAAACAGCCGTGCTATCCATGACTTCCAGGCGCAGATTCAATGCCTCTATATATGTCAGGTGATCGAATTTCTTTGCATTCGGGTTTGTGTGTGGATCACTATCGTAAACACCATCGACCTTTGTTGCTTTTATGACCACATCTGATTCAATTTCCATTGCTCGCAATGCTGCTGCAGTATCAGTGGAAAAGTATGGATTTCCAGTCCCACCGCCAAAGATCACTACTCGGCCTTTTTCAAGGTGGCGGATGGCACGCCGGCGGATATAAGGTTCTGCGACTGATCTCATTTCGATCGCAGATTGTACCCGGGTCATCACACCCTTGCTTTCAAGAGCATCCATCAGGGCGAGTGCATTCATCACCGTGGCAAGCATACCCATATAATCTGCGGTAGCTCTGTCCATGCCACTGTCAAGTCCCACTTTTCCACGCCAGAGATTCCCGGCGCCGATAACGATGGCCACATCCACGCCCAATTCACGGACTTCTTTGATCCGTACGGCGATATCCCGTGCTCGTTCTGGGTCGATACCCGATCCGTGCATCCCGGATAATGATTCGCCGCTGAGTTTCAGTAGGATCCTATGATATTTAAGGCTTTCCATCTTTTGCGCCTCCAGTAGGAATTTCTATTCATTTATTGTATGTCAGATTTGGATAGGTCGACAATACACCTGGAGAGTCCTATTTTCTCCTGGTATAAAAAAGCCAACCTTACGGTTGGCTTTGATTTCCTAGTCACTTGTACTTTCGCCTAATTCCCAGCGGACAAAACGCCGGATGACGATGTTTTCGCCCAGGCTGACGATAACTTCGTTCATCAATTGTTGAACAGTCATCTTATCATCACGGATATATGCCTGGCGAAGAAGGACGGTTTCATTTTTGAATTTCTCAATTGATCCTTCAACAATTTTGGGGAGGATTGCTTCGGGTTTGCCGTCTTCGCGGGCTTTTGCAGTTGCTATCTGGCTTTCACGTTCCAGATCTGCTTCCGGAATATCATCTTCCTTGATCCAACGGGGAGCAGCAGCTGCAATCTGTAATGCCAATTCGTGAGCGAACTTGCGGAACTGATCTGAACGTCCGACGAAATCTGTTTCGCTGTTTACTTCGAGCATCACACCTACACGGCCATTGCCGTGTGAATATAACTCAACAACTCCATCGGAAGCTGTTCGATCAGCTCGTTTGGCTGCTGTTGCCAGTCCTTTTTCACGCAAGAAATCAACGGCTTTCTGATAATCGCCATCGGATTGTTCCAATGCTTTACGACAATCCAGAATCCCCGCTTTAGTTGCCTCACGGAGCTGTTTAATCATTTCGGTTGTTATTTGCATATCGTTCCCTGATCCTAAAATAATATCGTTCTTACGCTTCTTCGTCTGGTGTTACGGTAGTCTCGGGTGTTTCAACTGCAGCGGGAGCTAATTTTGCTAAAGTGGCAGCTCCGAGCAAATCTTTATCTTCCAATTCTGCTTCCAGTTCAATTACCTGACGGCGAGGTACAGCTGTGGTCTCAACAGATACGGACTCTGGCATTTCACCATCATCTTTTCTGACTGCCTTACCTTCGATTGCCGCGTCAGCGATTTTACTTACCATCAGTTTGATGGCGCGGATGGCATCATCGTTGGATGGAATGACGTAATCAACGCCTCGAGGATCGCAGTTTGTATCAACCATGGCAATGACGGGAATTTCAGTGAGGTTTGCTTCATGTATGGCTGTGTCTTCACGAGAAACATCGATAACAAATACTAAATTAGGCAGGCGTTTCATGTTGCGAACACCGCTCAGATGGGTTTCAAGACGGGTGATTTCGCGGTTGATCAGCAAGATCTCTTTTTTTGTCAGACGGCCATAATCACCGGTATCTCGCATTTTGGCTAATCTGTCCAATTCGCTGATACGGGCAAACATGGTTGACCAGTTGGTGAGCATACCGCCCAACCATCTTTCGGTAACATAGGGCATACCGCATCGTTCTGCTTCTTCTTTGACGGTTTCCTGTGCCTGGCGCTTTGTTCCAACGAATAATACAATACCGCCTTCGGCGACTGTATCACGGACTAGATTGTATGCAGTGGTGAGGGTTTTTACAGTCTGCTGCAGATCAATGATATGGATTCCATTGCGTTCGGTAAAAATGAACGGACGCATATGTGGATCCCATTTATTTGTTCGGTGACCAAAATGGACACCGCTTTCCAGAAGTGCTTTCATGGAAATAACTGTGGACATAGAATCTCCCTGGCGTTTAGCCTCCGGTTCCGTCTACCCCGGCTGAAACCCTCTCGATAGAAGGCACACCCAGTCAGGTCAAGAACCGTGTGAAATGAATTTACTCCGCTTTTGACAGAGCGGTAGCAAGTATATCATATATATTTTTAAAAATGTGCTGTTTGTTCGGATTTCCCTGCTATCAGATATACTAGTATTATTCAGATTTGAGGGATATTCATGCCGATTGATGTTGCGAAAGTACAAGCGATTTGCTTTGATATTGATGGCACCTTAAGTGAAACTGACGATTTATTTGTGGACAGGTTGGCACAGATCCTTCTCCCAATTAAACTAGTAATTATCAAATTTGATACGAAAAAAGCTGCCAGACGCATCATCATGGGCATGGAATCACCCGGCAATTGGATTTACTCCATACCGGATAGGATCGGAATTGACGACGAGATTGCAAGTTTAATGAATAAGATCCGCTATCGTACAAATCACAAATCAAAATTCATTGTAGGAAAGCATATCGAGGAATTGGTACGTAATATCAGCCAAAAGTATCCCCTGGCAATTGTTACGGTGCGTGGTGAATGGGAAACGAATATTTTTCTGGAATCTGCAGGATTGCGAAAATACTTTACTATCATCGTACATGGAACAACCTGTGAACATACCAAGCCATATCCTGATCCTCTGATCTTCGCCGCAGAACAATTTCACTTAAGACCTGATCAGCTGTTGATGGTCGGTGATACCACAGTTGATATCGAAAGTGCCAAAAGGGCTGGCGCCCAATCCATTGGAGTCTTATCAGGTTTTGGTGAGGAAAGAGAATTACGGCGATCGGGTGCGGATCTTATTCTAGAAGCAACAGCAGAGATGTCAGCACTATTCAATATTAATCCAGAGGAGCTTGGTTAAACAATCATGAAGATTCAGTCTATTTGTGTTTATTGCGGTTCTTCAGATGAGATCCATTCTTCTTTTTATACTGCTGCCCGAAATTTTGGGAAGGAATTGGCAGAACGAAGAATACGATTGATCTTCGGTGGGGGCAAAACCGGGTTGATGGGTGCAATCGCCGGTGGAGTCTTGCATGCTGGTGGAGAAGTTACTGGTGTTGTCCCGGAGAACTTGAACCAGTCTCAACTCATTGCCGACAATCTGACAAACCTTGAAGTGACTCCGGATATCCAGAGCCGCAAGAAAAGGATGAATGATCTGGCAGATGTCCTGGTTGCCCTTCCGGGTGGTTTTGGCACATTTGACGAGCTTTTTGAGGCATTGACATGGTCCCAAATTGGATTGCATCAGAAACCGATCGGGGCATTAAATATTGAGGGTTACTTTGATCCGATGCTAATGATGATCGAGCATGCAAAAGTAGAAGGATTCATCTATCCGGAACATGCTGAGCTGTTGGTATCCTCCTCAGATCCAAAAGAACTACTCAATAAACTTGAGAATTATCAGCATCCAAAGAATTTAGCACGTTGGGTAACAAGAGAATAAATAAAAAAGCTCCTTGAAGGAGCTTTTTTATTTATTAAAATTACGGTGTAGGTGTGAATAGAGCGTCATACGTCGCTGTTCGCTGGATGCAGGCATCCCCATCACAAGGTGTTATTGCTAATTCAGCTTCGATTCTCCATTCGATGGGCATGTTTTCTGCAGGTTCTGCAAGTAGTCTTGTCCATGAATCTATATAGAATGCCCTATCACCTCGGGCAGTTGCCGCTTTGGCTTGCAGGTAAATACACTCTGCTTTTTTTATTGGGGTCGGAGCTAGGTTTTCTGCGCGCAAATATTGATTATAAGCATCATAGTATTTCCGAAGTGCCATATAGGCTTTTCCGCGATAATAGACAGCGTCAAATCCATTGTCGTTGACCTTCAGTGCATCTGTAAAATCTTCCACCGAATCGAGAAGTTTTCCCTCATCTAACCGGATGATACCTCGAGTAACCAATGCCTGATACTGTTTCGGTTCAAGTCGCAATGCCTCATTCAGGTTTTCCATAGCCTTATCGATATTACCCGCAGCAAAATAACCGATCCCAAGTTTTGCATAAACACTAAAATCTTTTTTATGGAAACTGAGGTAGATCTCCAGGGGATCAATTGAAGCTTCCATCTGTCCATTGGCAATATATGCTGACCCTAGAATGAGGTAATTGTCGATCATTGTCTTATCTGCAGCGTATGCTTTCTTTGCATTTTCCAATGCCAATTCAGGCATATTTTCCGAGAGATATACTTGCGCCATCACAGAATACACTATAGCTGAATCTGGACGAAGGTCATTTGCGGCTGACAAGTCCTTTAACGCTTCATCGTAATTTGCTCGGTTTAGAAATTGATATGCCCTTTCAATATAGGCTTCGACCATGGATGGATCGGCAGCGATCACTTCGTTGAGGTCGTCGATAATAAACGTGTCCGGCTTTACTTTCTGCAAAACCTGGGCATGAGCCAACATGGCTGCAGGAAAACTGGTGTTCAAGTTCATTGCCTTTTCATACTGGCGTAATGCTTCATTCCAGGCACCCTGCTGGCGCTCGATCTCACCCAAATAGAAAAACAGATCAGCCTGACCCGGTTCCGCTTCAATCGCCTGTTCAAAATAATAGGTAGCCAGGTCCCATTCTCCATCCAAATAAGCTTTCATTGCCATCGTATACGCCTCTGTATTATGCGGAGTAACGACATACAGTGGTGTTGGAGTGTAGGTTTGCTCCAACAAATTTGACAATGGAGTGGGTCTGACTGGTGTAGGCGAAGGTTTATACCCGAAAGGTGTATTCGTTGGCAGATAAGTGGCTGTAGGCTTGCTGGTAGGTCTATTGATCGTAATAACCTGGGTTCGAGGCTTGGTAAGTCGAGGAATGAAGATGGCTGCAAGAACAATGAAACCAATAATCAGAGCTCCGCCTAATGCGGATACGATCAGTTTCCGAGTATCTCTTGCTGGTTTTTTTGTCTTTGGTACGATGACTGGCGCGATTTTCTTTCTAAGATCAGTCTGCCAGTCTTTTTTTTCAGTGAATAGGTTTTGGGCGTTTTTCTCGGCTTTCAATACACCAAAGTAAGTCAATCCTTTTACTGCAATCGGGTGGTTTGGATCAAGTTTTAGAATTTCTTGTAAACAATAGATGATCTCCTTGGGAGTATCTACCGCAGTGCTTAGCCATAACCAGTAACGGATGTTTTTAGGATCCGCTTTGATCAGGCGTGTCAATACTTCACGAGCCTGTTTGCGGTCGTATCCTCGTAAAGCGGTTAGTGCTTGCTCAAGTAATGGGTCTTCTGCCATAGTGTTTAGTCTAGCATACAGGAAAAATGGGGGCAATAGCCTTCTGGTATAATTTTTACATGACTATGCAATATTCGTTCCGGATTTTCATTCTGGGAGTTTTTTGCTTATCCGCTTGTGTTCCAGTTGATCATAATTCGATACAGAGCACCAAACAGATCTTCTCTGGTGAGTTATCGCCATTTCCTACCCGGACTGTAATCCCGCCAACCGACACAAACGTAAATGATACAAAAGTTATACCGACACCTACCCCTGCTCCACAAAAGTACATTGTAAAAAAAGACGACTTTGGATGGACAATTGCTGCAAAATTCCAACTTACCTTGCCACAATTACAGGTTGCTAACCCTGATGTTGACTTGAATTTCTTGATAGAGGGAACAGAATTGGTCATTCCCCCGCCTGAAGCAACTCCTGTACCTATTCTTTTTACACCAACGCCAGTCTTGTTGGAAAATGACGAAGTTCAGTGTTATCCTGCCGGTGACAATGATATGTGGTGTTTGACATCAATTAAGAATAATCTGAACACGAACATTTACTATGCTACAGGAGAATTCTTGCTTGATAGTAATGGCCAAATTTCCAGTTACCAGGTATCGGGATTGTTGGATACGATCCCGGCATCGCGTGAACTTCCGCTAATTGCTTACATACAAAACAGACCAGCTTATCCATATCATGTGCGTTTCAATCTCCAGACTGCCGTCGAAGCCGAGAAACCTCCAGTAACCGCGTTACCTGTAGAAAACCTAAAAATAAGGATTGATGAAGACAAACTATCGGCAACTGTGAGCGGAGAGATACTCACTGAAGCAAATCAATTCGATCTGATATCGGTGGTAACGGCCGTGTATGGTCAGGATTATCCAGCTGGAATTAGAAAAGTTGAGTATCAGAAACCCGTTACCGATTCGGGAAGGATCGGTTTTTCAATGATCGTATACACTGTTGGTCCTTTGATCGACCGGGTGGAAGTTTTTGCAGAAGGAAAATAACGATTAACTTCTGGTGAGATTATTGATCATCATTTCCGCATCTGGATATTTCAAACTTAATTCAGCAAAAGTACCAAATTCCGTATCTTCATCCAGATAACCGGGTGCCATGGTCGTACCGAGCAATGCATATTCTCCGCCGGGAACTAATCTCGATCCCTGCCAAACACCTCTCGGTACCAAAAACTGTAGCTCTTGACCATTCAATACATCCTGACCAAGATGGATGTTCCGGTGTTCTCCGGATGGGTACAACAAAAGCATTTCAACCGGATCGCCCAGGTAGAAATGGTAGATCTCGTCAGAATTGAGGACATGCATTGCGGAGAAACTGTCAGTCTCAGGTGTCAGAAGATAATAGATGGCAGTTGAGAATGGGTGATCCGATTGATATCTTTCAGGAAGACATTCAATCCTTAACAATTCAGGGGACAGGAATCCTTGAAAAAACAATCCTCCTTCAATCGGAAGCTCCGTGAGATGAAAATGTTTGACAAGGTCACTTATTGAGGGTTTTCTCATGTCAATCTCACTAATAAATTAATAAAAAACCCTGGCGCTATAACCACCATCCACCACCAGATTTGCTCCAGTGATCCATTTTGCCAGCGGTGAAGCTAGAAACATGCATGCATTCGCAATGTCTTCAGGTGATCCAATCGATCCAAGCGGACTATTACGCTGCCATGCTTTCACTCCCTCTGGCCACTCTTCTTCCAAACCTTTTTTCCAGATCAAACCGGGGGAAACGGTATTCACCCGGATTTTTTTTGCCCCCAGTTCCTGCGCTGAGGATCGGGTAAACATCAGCAATCCTGCTTTGGATGTGTTGTAATGGCTGTGTCCTTTTACCGGGAACATTCCCTCAACCGAGGAAATGTTGATGATCGTTCCACCTTCCTTATTTTTTGACATCAATTTTCCCGCAGATTGCGTACATAAAAACACGCTATTCAAGTTTGCATCCATCAATTTTTGCCATTCTTCCAATGGCATATCATTGATCGGGAATGAAGATAAATATAAACCAGCATTGTTGATCAACACATCCACAGTCCCAAATTCCTTCTGGACCTTATGAAATAGACGATCAACATCATCTTGTATGGATAGATCCGCACACACTTTAATGGATCGTACATTCATGCTTATGAGTTCAGAAACTAATTCTTCTGCACGTTGTTCGTTTGTATGATAGTGGACAATTACATTTCCACCTGCCTGCGCGAAAGATCGAGCGATGCACTTTCCAATTCCTCCGCTCGCACCTGTTACAAGAATTGTCTTATCGTGAAAATCAAATGCTATCCCCATTGTTCTTCTCCAAAACATAACCTTAAATCTACATTGTTTCATCATTATCCATTTGATTCGGATTCGATGCAACAGACAATCCTGATATATACGCTATCAGGCCGGTCCTGAAGCCCCGTGCTATAATCGGATTGTCTTTGCAATGGGTTTATTCAGCAAACACATCATCCCGACCACATCTTACAGGCATATGTCATTCGTCCACCTTCACGTTCACTCCACTTATTCTTTGTTAGATGGCTTCAGCAATGTAAAGAAGCTAGTGACGCGGGTAAAAGAGATGGGTATGGATTCCATCGCTCTAACAGACCATGGGACCATGTTTGGGGCTATAGAGTTTTACAATGCAGCTACTGCTGTAGGAATCAAACCGATCATCGGTCTCGAAACTTATATGGCAGCCCGGAGCATGGGGGATAAAGATGGAAAGTTGGATAAACAAAGCAGTCACTTGTTACTGCTGGCAGAGAACCAGACTGGGTATCAAAATCTATTAAAAATTGCTTCTGCAGCTCAGTTGGATGGATTTTACTATTTTCCAAGAATTGATCATGAATTTCTAGCTAAACACGCAGAAGGTCTCATCGCGACCTCAGGTTGTATGGCCGCGGAGATACCCCGGGCGATCATGGTCGGAGATATGGAACCAGTTCGTAGGAAATTGGACTGGTATTATGATGTCTTTGGTAAGGAAAACTACTTCCTAGAGCTTCAACAACATAATATCAAAGAATTGCCGATGATCAACAAAGCACTGCTCGATCTCGGTCCTCGCTATCAAGCCAGGTATGTGGCAACCAATGACGTACATTATATAAATCCGGAGGATGCCCGGCTGCAGGATGTGCTACTAGCTGTTCAAACTGGTTCGAAACTGGATGATCCCGGTAAATTCAAAATGGATGACCCATCCTATTATTTGCGTCCACCAGAAGAGATGCAACAAATCTTCGCCGAAGTTCCCGAAGCTTTATCCAACACCCAATTGGTTGCTGACCGTTGTCGGATCGACCTGGAAAAGAAAGGGTATCACCTCCCGGTCTTTGATGTGCCTGAAGGATTTACTACCGCTTCATATTTAAGGAAATTGTGCGAAGAAGGATTGATCGACAGGTATGGTAATCAGGCGAAAGATCCAAAGATTCGTGAGCGGTTGGAATACGAATTGGAAGTCATTCACAAAATGGGTTTTGATGCTTATTTCTTAATCGTCTACGATCTGTGCCGGTATTCCCGTAGTGAAGGTGTATGGTATAACGCCCGCGGATCCGCTGCCGGTTCCATAGTTGGTTATGCATTAAATATCACCCTGGTTGAACCTCTTGAACATGGACTCATCTTTGAAAGATTTCTTAATCCCAGTCGTATAGAAATGCCGGATATTGATCTTGACTTTCAAGATGACCAACGTGCAAAGATCTTGAAGTACTGCACGGATAAATATGGTTCGGATCGGGTTGCCCAGATCATCACCTTTGGCACCATGGGCGCTCGCGGTGCGTTACGGGACGTCGGTAGGGTGATGAATATCCCCATCTCAGAGGTGGATCGGATCGCAAAACTGATCCCCAATAATCCTGCCAAACAGACTTCGCTCGCAGAGGCAGTGGAAGAATCTCCCGAGCTTCGTGAGATTTATGATTCCGATGCTACAGTAAAAACCTTGATTGATACTGCCGGGAGAATGGAAGGTACAGTCCGAAATGCAGGTACGCATGCTGCGGGTGTCATCATCGCTGACAAACCTATTGTCGAATATGCTCCGTTACACCGGCCGACTAGCGGATCAGAAGAAACCCCGATCAAAAGCGTCATGCAATATGAGATGACGCACGTAGATAAACTTGGATTGTTGAAAGTTGACTTCCTCGGTTTGATCACACTCACGATCATGCAAAAAGCATGCGATCTGATCAAAGCCAGACATAGTATTTCCTTTACACTTCAGAATATTCCAACCGATGATGCAGAGACTTTTGAGTTTATCGGCAAAGGACACACATTAGGTGTCTTCCAACTGGAAGGCAACGGAATGACTCGTTATCTGGTCCAGATGAAGCCACGCACATTGGCAAACGTGATCGCCATGGTCGCTTTATTTCGTCCAGGTCCAATGGAGTTCATCCCTCTTTATATTAAACGGATGCATGGGGAAGAATCTGTTACCTACAGACATCCTGCTTTGGCACCGATCATGGAGGAAACTTACGGAATCGCTATTTACCAGGAACAGGTGATGTTTGCCGCCATGGAATTGGGTGGATATTCCGCAGCAGAAGCAGACGACCTGCGAAAAGCTATCTCAAAAAAGAAGGCTGATGCAATTGCCAAACACCGCGAGAAATTTATAAAAGGTGCTGTTGGCAAAGATATACCCGAACAAACAGCAAAAGAAATTTTCGAGGATTGGGAGAATTTCGCCCGGTACGGATTCAATAAATCTCACGCGGCGGACTATGGGGTGATTGCAGTTCGAACCGCCTTTCTTAAGACTCACTACACCGTTGAGTACATGACTGCTGTTTTATCTGCATCTAAAAGCGAAACGGAAAAAGTAGCTGAATACTCCGCAGATTGTCGTTCAATGGGTATTGACGTTTTGCCACCAGATATCAATACCAGTGGGTGGGATTTCACGATTGAAGACAGGCAGGAAATCCCATCGGCGATTCGGTTTGGTTTAGGCGCGGTTAAGAATGTGGGTCAGGGACCAGTGGATGAGATTCTCCGTGCCCGAAAAAATGGACCATTTATGGATCTGCATGATTTTGCCACCCGCGTGGATCTGAGGATAGTCGGTCGTCGAGCCATGGAATCTCTCACTAAAGTTGGTGCGCTGGACAAATTTGGTACCAGGTATGCGCTTTTACAGGCGCTTGATCAAATCATCAGCGTATCAACATCTCATCATCGCGCAATAGAAATTGGTCAACTCAGTCTGTTTGGCTCTGTTGACGGGGCGAAAGAAGATATCCATCTACCCAAAGTTAACGAGCCGGACCGTAAAGAATTGTTAGCCTGGGAAAAAGAATTGATCGGGCTTTATGTTTCCGCTCATCCATTGACTCCATATCTTCCATACTTGAAAAAACATACCACCAACAATTCCGCCAACTTAAAAGAAGTGGATGCCAAAGATAAGATCAAGATCGGCGGAATGATCACCCGCTTCAGACCTCACCAGACACGTGAAGGAAAACCGATGGGATTCATCACCATTGAGGATCTCCAGGGTGAGGTTGAGATGGTTGCCTTCCCACGGTCGTGGGAGAAATGTAATAGACAATTACAGGTCGATCTGGTTGTGATCGCTGAAGGTCGGGTTGACAATGATGGAGCACTTCCAAAGGTGTTGCTTGATCAAGTCACTTTTGTTTCGAAGGATGTCGCCAGTAAGGAACCGATGGATATTGAGCAAACACCAGCAATCACGGAAACAAAAAAAGGCCTGGTAGCTAAACCCGAAAAAATTATCTTGACGCCTAAAAATCCTGAACCCGAGATTGCTTGGGATTCGATAACTGAAGATGGGGAGGAAAATTTCTTCGTGGATGGAAGTTTTTTTGGAGATCCTGAAGATATGGAAGGGAATATCAGAGCATCCGCCACTGAGAATCTCCTTGAAATGGATCATCCCTCCATAGAAGAAATATCTGTTATTAATTCAATCGCTAAACCTCTTTCCATAACGAAAAATGCTACCTCGGAAGTATTACCTATGACCGAAGCAATTCCAGGCGACCTCGATTCCGCAAACCCTGTGGAAGGTATCCTTACCCCTGGAATTCCTGCCATTGACTATGTTATTCCGATACCTGATCAGAATACTCGTAACAGATTGACAGTAATATTGCATGCAAGCGGCGACGTTGAACGAGACCTGCGAAAAATGAAGAATATCCAATCTGCGCTCCTCTCATACCATGGTAAAGATGAGTTTATTTTCCAGATATTTGAATCAAATAAGGGATATCTGATAGAATTTCCCAATTACTTTACGGGAATCTGTCCAGAGCTCTTGGATCGATTGAAGAAACTGGTCGATGAAACATCATTCACCATTGAAAAAGTAAGAATTCAATAGCAGGTGATAATTATGCCGAATGAGATGAAAACAATAGCAGTCATGACTTCCGGTGGTGATTCCCCGGGTATGAATCCTTGCGTTCGTGCCGTTGTACGAACAGGCACTTCGAGAGGATTGAAAGTGTTGGGAATTACCGGCGGTTACGAAGGATTGATGCATAGCAATTTTCACGAAATGGGATTACGCGACGTTGGTGGCATCTTGCAGCGCGGAGGAACCATTTTGCAAACCCGGAGAAGTATGGAATTTAAGACACCTGCCGGACAGCGAGAGGCGATTCGGGCAATGAATAATGCCGGAATTGATGGCTTGATTGTTATCGGTGGTGATGGTTCCCTTAATGGTGCATACAAACTCGCTCAGCAAGGAGTCCGAGTTGTCGGTATCCCTGGAAGTATTGATAATGATATCTGGGGAACAGATATGTGTATCGGTGTGGATACAGCCATTAATACCATTATGGACGCTGTTGATAACCTAAGAGATACTGCCTCCTCCCATAACCGTGCTTTTTTAATTGAGACAATGGGAAGGGCTCATGGTTATCTCGCTATCATTGCAGGTCTGATCACCGGTGCTGAAATGGTCCTAGTTCCTGAGGTTAATAAAACAGTCGAAGAAGTAATTAATGCTATTTCGGATGCATACCTGCGCGGAAAAACTCATGCGATCATTATCGTTGCTGAGGGTTTTAATATCCCCACAACTGAACTCGCTCATGAAATCGAAAAAGCAGAAGTGGGTTTTGATACTCGCGTGACCATCCTTGGACATATTCAACGAGGTGGAAAACCATCCGCTTATGATCGACTTCTTGCATCGAGATTTGGAATGTACGCAGTTGACTATCTAATTGAAGGTAAAACAAATGTGATGACAGGGTTAAATGGTCGGGATATTGTCCCGGTTTCTATTGAAGATGTGGTTACAAAAAAGAAAGAGATCAATCAATCTTATTATGATATGGCTCTCACGCTGGCCAAATAGAAAGAAGAAACATGCCAACCATAGATCTGGATGTAAAGAATGTTGATTTCGTAACTGTCGATGCTATCGGCCAGCCGGGTTCTCGGGTTTTTTACTTACAGGCTAAAAACACAGAGCAGGTGGTTACCATACTTCTCGAAAAGATCCAGGTACAAACGATGTGCATTGGTGCACTCCAATTCCTGGAGGAAATACAGGAAAAATTTCCCATCCTTTCACCAACGGCTTATGATTATGACGAAGCAGAAATGAAGATATTTCCACCGCTGGATCCATTGTTCCGGGCTGGAGAGATCGGTCTGGCATATTCCGCGGAAGAAGATAGTGTCATCATACTGGTTAAAGAAATCCTGACCGATCAATCAGTCGCTGATGATTTGAATAATGTCCGCATTTGGTGTACCCGCTCCCAACTTGGTGCTGTTAGCAAATGGGGAGCTGAAGTTACCAATCGCGGCCGCCCCATCTGCCCGCAGTGTGGAGAACCAATACCTCCCGAAGGGCATTTATGCCCGAAGAAGAATGGACATAAGAAGTAATCTTTCTACCGCCAGAGAAATCCTCTGGCGGAGTTAATTAACTCTCTATTACAATGAAACTCATGATGAATAAAGAAGAAACTCTGTTGCTACTAGAGCATGGCGAATACACCATGCAGGCACAATTCACCAGAGGTTCGAACTACACTTTCTTTGGCTTGGTAAAGCTTGGCCAGGATGAAACGAAAGTGGTTTACAAACCGACCCGAGGGGAACAGCCACTTTGGGATTTCCCAATCAAGAACTCTGGCAAAACGAGAAGTCGCGGCTTATCTACTTAGCGAATTTCTGGGTTGGTCGCTTGTTCCACCAACAATTTTCCGCAAAAAGAATCTGCCTTTCGGACCTGGTTCATTGCAGCTCTATATTGAACATGATCCAGCTTACCATTATTTTAATTTTAAGGATCACGACCGAAATCAACTGGAGCCAGTCGTCCTTTTCGATCTGCTCTGTAACAATGCCGATCGAAAGGGCAGTCATGTCATGTTAGGAACAGGGGACCACATTTGGTGCATTGATCATGGGCTATGTTTTCATGTTGAGGATAAACTACGCACAGTGATCTGGGAATTTGCTGGTCAACCCATACCAGGAGATATGCTCCAATCTCTACTCAGGTTAACTGACCAGCCCGGTTTATTAATTGACTTATTAAAGCCTTACTTGAGAGTTTCGGAGATCCGCGCGATCCTCCAGCGTGCCACCTTATATATCGACTGTCGGATTTTCCCTCTACCTGGGAATGATCGACGTATGTTCCCATACCCACCCATCTGATCCACGAAATTGTATAATTATGCTCAAGAGGTGAATGATGTCAACGATTAGATTAGCACTTGTTGGATTCGGCAATGTAGGAAAAGCTTTTGCCAGACTATTATTACGAAAAAAAAGTCTTCTAAATGAACAGAAGAATATCCAATTTATAGTAACAGGTATCCTGACAGGTCGTCATGGAGGAGCAATCGATCATTCAGGTTTGGATCTTGAAAAGATATTACACCTTTTAGCTGATGGAAAAGAAATTGATAGTATGAGTAAGGTACAGGCTTCTCATAATGGAGTCGACTTTATTCGAAACTGCCCTGCAGACGTGATGGTGGAAACAACCCCGGTCAATCATGTCACAGGTCAACCGGCGATTGACCATCTGGAAACTGCGTTAAAAACCGGTATGCACGCGGTAACTGCCAATAAAGGTCCGGTTGTTCATGGATTTCAGCTTCTCACAAATACTGCTGCTGATAACCACAAACGGTTCCTGTTTGAATCGTCAGTAATGGATGGTGCTCCAATATTTTCCTTGTTTCGTGAAACCCTCCCATTGGCAGAACTGCGCGGATTCAAGGGAATCCTGAATTCCTGCACAAATATGATTATTGGAAGAATGGAATCTGGTGAAACCCTTCAGCAGGCAATAACCTATGGGCAGAGTATTGGAATTACTGAAACAGATCCCAGTGCAGATGTGGATGGTTGGGATGCGTCCATAAAAGTGGCAGCACTCGCCACAGTATTGATGGGAATTCCATGTCTTCCGCAGGATGTAGACCGAACCGGTATAGGCAATCTTACAAAAAGTGATATTGAATCCGCTGCTAAAGAAGGGAAACGATGGAAGTTGGTTTGTGAAGCGAAACGGACCGGCGATAAGCTCTTTACCAGCGTTAAGCCTCAAAAGGTTTCCCCCGATTCAGTGCTGTATAGTATTAATGGAACAAGTTCATACTGCCAATTTGAACTGGATACTCTCCCCGGTTTGGGAATTGTTGAATCGGACCCTGGTCCCGAGACAACCGCCTATGGAATGTATGCGGATTGCTTGCGCGCGTTGGGTGCGATTCAATAATCATGGTTAAAGTCACGGCATTGCATACTGTATTTCTTGCGCTGGGATCGAACATCGAACCCAGATTCACAAATTTGCAGAAGGCGATGGAATCCATTGAGCAGAAGAATATCATCATCAAACAGAGGTCTCCCATTTACGAGACAAAGCCTTGGGGATTTTTGGAACAATCCGATTTTTTGAACATGGTGATTATCTGTGAATGTAATACAGCTCCAACAGAACTTATCATCACATTGAAATCTATCGAAAAAATGATGGGTCGACAGAAGACAATTAAGAATGGTCCGCGGAATATTGATATTGACATCTTGCTCTTTGACCAGCTCAAATTATGCACTGAGACATTGATCATTCCACATCCGCGATTGACCGAGCGAACCTTTGTGATGGCTCCATTGAACGATCTGACTCCCGATCTGATCATTCCTGGGATTGATCGAACAGTGAGTGAGGTGTATCTGGCAATAGGATCCGATGGGATCAAGAAATGGGAGCAGCTTGTTGTCTGATACTTCGATGATATGGGGTGCAAGAACCTATGTTATGGGGATTATTAATGTAACTCCCGACAGCTTTTCCGGTGATGGAATCTGGAAAACGCGGGATGTCATTAAAACTGCATTGAAACAGGCAGAAAAATTTATATCAGCCGGAGTGGATATCCTGGATATTGGTGGTGAATCAACACGCCCCGGGTCTGAACCTGTGTCCATACAGCAGGAGATCGATAGGGTTATCCCAGTCATTGAAGCGATCAGAAAACAAAGGGAGATTACGATTTCGGTTGACACATCCAAGGCTGTTGTTGCATCATCCGCATTGGCTGCTGGAGCAAAGTGGATAAATGATGTTTGGGGTTTTCGGGCAGACCCGGAAATTGGATCAGTCGCGGCCAAAGCGGATTGTAAGGTTATCCTTATGCACAACCGCTCAAAACCAAATGAAATAGCACTGCAAGAGAGACTCGGCGGAATGTATTTGGGAGCCGACTACAAGAACCTCCTTGAGGATGTAAAAAGGGAATTGTTGGAGAGTGTACAGATTGCCACACGGGCAGGGGTAAAAAAAGAACAGATCATTCTCGACCCCGGAATCGGTTTCGGAAAGACCGTGCGACAAAACTTGGATCTCATAGACCGGTTAGGGGAGATCCGGCAATTGGGTTACCCGGTTTTGCTTGGACCGTCCAGAAAATCGTTTATTGGCTATACACTGGATGTGCCACCTGATCAACGTCTTGAGGGGACACTGGCAGCAATCAGTGTTGGGATCGTCCGCGGTGTAGATATTATTCGTGCTCACGATGTGTTGGCAGCTATTCGTGTAGCAAAAATGACAGATGCGATAGTGCGGAGATCATGAGCAAGATTCACATCTACCTGCTGACGAAAGCTCGCAAAGATCGCCGTCTTTCGTTTCGGATAAAAAGCATGCAACTGGCTGGTCGTGTTGCTTGGTCACTGGCTGCTTTACTGATTAGTGTTTTAATCTTTTTCATTATTATTTTCGGCTGGCAATACACATCACTCACCTCTGATCTACCTTCCATTGATAGAATCCCCGCTGAAATTAATGCTCAATCTGCGATCTTTACCAGACCCTCACGTCTTCTTGACAGGGATGGTTCTAATGTCCTGTTCGAATTAACAACTCCTGGTGTTCAACGTCAGTATATACGAATCAAAGGGATTGGCGGGCATGTCTCACAGGATTATTTGGATGCGTTAGTGGCAATTCTTGAACCCCGATTCTGGTCTTCTCCGGGATTTACATTAAACATCACCAATCCTGATGAGCATCCCACCATTGCCCAGAGATTGGTATATAGCATACTGCTGTCCCAGGAAAAAAGTGAATCCCGCAGGGCGGTCCGTGAGAGAATTCTCGCCGCGCAACTGGTTGCCCGGTACGGGCGGGAAAAAGTTTTGGAATGGTACATAAACAGCCTTAACAATGGGAACTACGCATATGGTGTGGAAGCGGCTGCCCAAACCTACTTCGGTAAATCAAGCACAGACCTGACACTTCCCGAAGCAGCCATTCTCGCTGGTACTGCAGCGGCTCCGGCTTTAAATCCATGGGATTCCCCTAAAGGTGCACGGGCATTGCAGATACAGGTTTTGAAAACAATGGCCTCTCAAAAGGTGATCACAGCTGGAGTAGCTAATGTCGCTGTTCAAGTGGTTGTTCCTTTTCCTTCAGCAGCAAAAACCCCAGATCAAAAAAACCAGGCATTCATCGATCATGCCATGCTGCAATTGGAGAAGGTGATCGGTAAAGAACGCTTGGAACGGGGTGGCATCATCGTCCAGACCACACTCGATCAAGACCTTCAAAATGCCATGGAATGTATGATCCGAGCACAAATAAGTGCCATCGGTGGTAATGATGGAGATAATATAGCCCTTATGCGGACATGCCAGTCATCGCGGCTTTTGCCTCTTTTACCACCGGGAGATTCCTTACCACAGGACGATTTATCGGCGAGCATAATCGTGATGGATGTGGATAATTCAAAGGTAGCTGCCTATGTTAGTGGACTGAAATATAACGGTTCATCAAAAGGCGCTACCACACATCCGTCCGGTTCCATCCTGTATCCTGCTGTTTACCTTAACGCCTTCACCCAGGGCTTCGCTCCTGCGTCGTTGGTTTGGGATGTTCCTGCAACCACTGAAGAAGTGATTAGTTCGAAAGAAAAGCATGTTGGCCCTGTGAATATCCGAACAGCGTTGATCCAAAATGATTCTGCACCCATATCCCAGCTTCTTGATCGTATGGGTCCCTCCAGCTTCAATAGATTTCTGGACGCCAATGAGATTCATGTAAAACTGGAAGGTGAAGATCCAAAAATTGAAGCGCAACTCATTTCTGAGATCCAGGTGACTGCTTTTTATAATCAGATCGCATCAGGCGGCTATATCCGTGGCCTCCAGACCAGATCTGAAGGCAACCCTCAGCCTGTTTTTATTGAAAAAGTTTGGGACGCCAATAATCAATTGATATATGAATTTGAAACACCCGCAGAAATCTCGATTGTCAGCCCCCAGGTAACTTATCTGCTGACCTCTGTTCTGAACGATTCGAATACCAGGCAAAAATCAACCGGGATCTCCTCGATTTTAGAAACCAGCCGGGATACTGCGGTGTTGGTGGATACGACTGGGTTGTTCAACCAAAGTTGGGCAGCAGGCTATACTCCCCAAAGGACGATCATCGCATGGATCGGAACACAACCTGACAGCGAATCAGTAAAGGTTGATCCCCGTTGGTCCAGTGGTCTCTGGCGGGCAGCCATGCTGACTTCATTAAAGGGTTATGCTGAAACCAGGTTCATTGAACCCGCAGGAATAGCTCATGTTCAGGTTTGCGTTCCATCTGGCAATCTCCCGTCGACTGATTGTCCGCAGGTCCAGGAAGATCTATTCCTGATAGGGAATGAACCTTTGACCATCGATACTCTCTATTCTAAGTATGCTATCAATGCGGAAACCAATCGGTTGGCTACAGTATTTACCCCGGAAAATTTGGTGAAAGAACAGACATTTCTGAATACTCCAACTGATTATCGCCAATGGGCGATTAAAGCCGGGTTACCGGTTCCACCCACCGATTATGACATGATCAGGAATGCTCAAGTTGATCCAGCAGTCCACTTTAGTACTCCGGAGATTTTCCAAATCGTCAAGGGGAAAGTGGAAATCAACGGAAGTGCATCAGCAAAGGATTTTGCGGTCTATAGACTGCATTATGGTATAGGATTAAATCCCACTGAGTGGCAGCAGATCGGAACGGATGGAGAAAAACCGATTGTTGAATCTGTTTTAGGTACCTGGGATACCACCGGATTGAATGGGTTGGCTGTGCTGCGACTCCAGGTGGTTGATACTTCGCAAGTGGTAAGAAATACATTTACCCAGGTTGTCGTCGACAATATTAAACCGGAAGTGGGAATCGCATATCCGGCAGCTAACCTGACCATCAATCAGAATGACATGCCCTCCATATTCATCCGCGCGATCACCAAGGACAACGTTGGTATCAAAGAAATTCGGATCATCATCGATGGTAGTATCGTGGCCGCACTTATTAGCGAACCTTTTGCGATTAATTGGGATTCCGTACCCGGTGAACATACTCTTGTTGTGGAAGCAGAAGATCAAGCAGGGAATATATCAACGAGTTTAAAAATTCAACTATTGGTTAAATAAACGATTTAATATATTTTCTGCTTATACAAAGCAGAAGATATTCTTGGATATATCTTTATAATATAGTCAGAATTGACTAATAAATATTGACTATGGATGACAACGAACTTCTTCTACTCGGATTACTAAGAAAACAATCCATGCATGGCTACCAACTTCTGGAATTTATCGACAGAGCCATGTTGTCTTGTAATTCCCTGAAACGTCCAACAGCATATTTTTTACTTGAAAAGATGGACAGGCTTGGTTGGATCCATTCAGAAGAAGAACAGGATGGGAAACGTCCTCCAAGAAAAGTGTATACACTTACCCCGGATGGAGAATCTGCTTATCTCAGGTTGCTCCGTGAAAACCTGGCAAAATTCATCCCGATCAGCTTTAGCGGAGACTTTGGGATGGTATTCATGGATGATATCGATCAAACAGAGGCAATTTCACTACTGGAGAATCGAAAACTAGCCCTATCCAATGAACGTGACCGGATCTCACAGGCGCCAGTACATGAAGGTAAGACTGGTTGGATGTTGGAACACTTACATTTACATTTGGAGCACGAATTGGATTGGTTGGAAGAGGTTCTAAACCGGCTTAAACATAAAGCAAAATAAAGGTTTCAAAAAGGAGGGGATATGTACGAGATCATTAAAGAAACACATTCAATTGTAAGGTGGATATTGCTCTTGATAATGTTGGGATCCATCTACTGGTCTTGGATAGGTTTTCGCAGAGGAAAAACATGGGGAATATTTGAAGCTCGGATCGTAGCTGCATTAGGAGGATTGGTCGATCTGCAGTTGGTGCTTGGATTAATCCTTTACTTTGTCCTCAGTCCTAAAACAACTGCCATATACGGAAATTTGCTTTCCACTGTTCAGACTCCCGGTTATATATTGATCGGAGTTGTTCATCCCATTGCAATGATCGCCTCAGCAGTGTTATTGCATCTGATCAAACCTCAAATATCGAAACTCTCTACGGATAAGGATAAATATAGGAAATTGGGTGTATTGGTCGCGATTGCTCTGGTTCTCATTCTGCTTGCTATCCCCTGGGTGGAAACGGAATTGGAAACTAGCCTGGCTTATTTTCTCATCTAAAGAAATAACTCAAAATATTTATTACTAAAGGTAACTGGTTTATGGAATCTAAACATACTGTTATTGAACCAAGTTCAGAAAAACTCGATTTTAAAAAGATCGTACCCGTTTTTATTATCGTCCTGATTGATCTATTGGGTCTGACCATCATTATTCCATTGTTGCCTATGTATGCGGCAACGTTTGGAATAAACCCGTTAATGATCGGCTTATTAGGTGCTGTGTATCCAGTAGCACAGTTTGTGGGGACACCTATACTCGGCAGACTATCTGACCGGTATGGCCGAAAACCCATCCTCCTTGCCAGTCAGATTGGGACATTAATTGGTTTTATCCTTCTTGGAACCGCAGGGTCGATCTGGATGATCGTACTAAGCAGAGTCATAGATGGTCTCTCCGGAGCCAACATTTCAACTGCTCAAGCAGTCATCAGCGACAGTACAACTCCCAGGACTCGTACGCAGGGACTTGGGTTGATAGGTGCCGCATTCGGGATTGGATTTGTGTTTGGTCCGGTGATCGCTTTTCTTTCGTTATTGATTAGTAACAATAATTTCCACGTTCCCGCTTTGGTGGCTGCCGGTTTTTCTTTTATTTCAATCTTGGCCACTTGGTTATTATTGAAAGAAACCCACCAGGCAAGTACGCAATTGAAATCGGTAAAGAATGTAATCAGCCTAAAAGCGATGTTTGAAACACTCAAACGACCATTGGTTGGTTACCTGCTTGTTCTCATGTTTTTTCAACAGGTTGCCTTCGGAGGTTTTGAACAACTTTTAAGCCTGTTCTCATTAAACAGATTGGGATTGGACGCGAGTGGAAATGCGATTTTATTTGTTTTTGTTGGTATCCTGGTCGTCCTGGTACAAGGTTACTTTATTGGCCGTTGGAGTCGAAAATTTGGAGATTCCTGGTTGATCAAAATGGGATTGATCGTTCTTGCTTTTGGGTTGATCATCTCTTCGCTCACACCAGCCATACCCGTTCCATGGTACAACCGCGCGACCACGGAACAAAGTATGACCCAGACCCGGGTTCTTCCAGGTGAAACACCGCCGACGCATTCACTGAAGATCTCTTTACCGGATGAAAGTTCAAAGGGGTATCTTGGATTGATCTGGTTGCTCGCATCCATGATTCCAGCTGCGATTGGCGGCGGGGTTCTTCAACCCTCCATTAATAGCATGATCACAAAGTCGGTAAATCCTGATGAGATCGGTGGCATACTGGGAATATCTGCAGCTTTACTGTCGGGGGCAAACGCTATAGCTCCTGTAGCCGGAGGGGCGATATTTCAGGGATTCGGACCAGTTTATCCATTCCTTATTGGAGGCTTAATTCTGGCTTTTCTTTGGTTTTGGTCTCGGAAAAAGTTATTGACCGCAGAATCATCGGTATAATCCTGTGGAAACAATATAACGGCCTCACTCAGAGTGAGGCCGTTATATTGTTAAATTGATCAGGGCTGTATATAAACCGTGTAATCGTAACTGAAGCCGGATTTTGGGTAATCCAAAAATCCATCATTGATAGCTTTTGTGAATAAGACATTGGTTTTCAAGTGGTGCTCACCTGCCGGCCAATCTGTGAGAATGAGATAATTTATCCGGCACGACTGTCCGTCTTGACTATCGAAATCAAAAATGCTCATATTTTCAGGTTTAATATCTGTGGTCTCAAGTTTATAAGCGACTTTGATTGCGGAATAATTTTCATCCAAAGTAGTTCGATCTTTTGCACACCATTGGAAGCTCCAGATCAAAGGTTCCGAAGCTGCCATCGGAATGTTGTATATATAGTTTTCTCCATCTTGTAGGACATTCTCATAGTATTCTTTGGAGTTGCTTTCAAGGAATCTGGTTGATTCCTGAAGTAATATCGATTGAGCATCGGCAACCGAAACGATGGCAGGGGGAGCCGTCGGCACAACGCCTGCGCCATCCGGTCTCAACACTTCCGCTTCAGCTGCAGTGAGAATATAGTCGGTATCTGAGAGTACATTTTCGGCATTGACAGGCACGGGATTCGTCAGTTGAACACCCTTACCTTCGAGGAAAATACTACCGTCAGGAAGTTTGAATCTTCCGGTAGGAACCTGAATCGAGAATCCTTCCGGTAGATTGAACTGCCCACGCGCAACTTCTGCTTCAACGCCTGCAGACGGAGTCTCACCAAATACCATCATTCCAGGTACTTGACTGAATCCGTACGCTTCGATCTCGCAGGCAGAAGCGCATGCCTGTCCTACCAACAAAGCCATTTTATCGAAAGTGTATTTTTCCACATTCGGGCGGACCTTCTCGCGTGGTCCTTCAGGTTCAAATTTTCCAGTTTTATCGCTGTAATACTCCAATTGCCCCATCAGGATTTCTTTATCATAAAGGAATCCAGCCAATCCCAATGGAGCTCCTCCGGAATTTTGGCGCATATCTATAACTATTCCCGGAACTTGGTTGTTGGTGAATGTCGTCATCGCTCGCTGGAATAATCGAACAGCCAAACCCAGATCATCATAGTTCGAATTGATCTTTACATAGCCGATACCTGAATCCAGGATCTTGAATTCAACCGGTAATGAATTGTAATCGTAACCATAAAAAACACTTGAGCGTGTGTAACTCTCGCGTTCAGATTCTGCTGTGATGGTGACAGTTTTTTTCGTACCGCGCGGAAGTACAATTTCAAAAACGGTTTTTGTCCCCGCTGGTGCGCGCATGAGGTACCGCGCCTGCTGGAAAACCAAAGAAAAATCAGTAGAAAAAGGACCGGATAATGGCAGAACCTTGTCAATTGCTGATCTAATCGGTTCTTTATTGATACTGATGATTTCGCTTCCTTTTTCGACACCGGCTTTGGCTGCTGGTCCATTTTCGGTTACAAATGTGGCTAGAACCTTCCCATCATCAAGGACCCGCAGCATCATGCCGTAACCGGAACTGGTACCTTCGGAAAATACCTGATTCTCCGCCTCACCTCCGGATACACCAACATGGCCATCTTTAAAAGCAAATGTGTATTCTTGTAATGCTTTGTAGAAAGCAACTGGGTCACTATTTGCTTCAGCTTCTTTTACCATTGGTTCGATCTTTTGATAAAGGGTCGTCCAATCCGGAGTTTTTCCTAAAATATCATTGAATGCATATTCCTTACTGATGATGTCAAACATCTTCTTGAAAGCTTCCGAGTAGCTATCTGCGGAATAGTCTTTAACAGCCAAGTCTGCTGGTTCGTAAATAGTGAGATTTGATTCAGTGTTACGTGTTACCCCAAATGGTTCCGATTCAAGATTGATGATGGAATAACCTTCCTGAATGGGACCGACCGGGTCATCCTTTGTAAACAGAAGGTCATCGCTTCCAAATCCGGTTGGGAATTGCTGCTTGTCATCCGGTGACCAGATCACCAGCTTTCCGCCGTTGACTTCATCCTGATTCTCACTATCGGTTTTCACCGAAGCAAGGTAAGATGGCCAACCATACGTCGGATCATCTCCTTCTGAGTAAGGTCCTCCGGTTAAGTTTGGCCAATAAGAAACAGCATAGATCTGAACTCCAGTGTCCTTTTTGCCATTATTATCCACGTCATTGAATTCACCCCGTGGACGAATTGGCAGATCCAACGCAAAGTTACCTTTATTATTTGCATAATCCACACCCATATACCCGAGATATTGGGAATTTATCGGAACCAACCATTCTTTATCGCGAAGGACAAAACCGGTCATATCTGCTAGGGCAACGGCCTGTTCAACATAATAGGTCTCTAATACGAAATCGTTCGAATAGCTAAACTCCCCAACAATTCTTTCCACGCCCGGAGTCGTTGATAACGATAAAGTTGGGACGAGCTCTTGTACTGCCGGTATGGCGGTTTGCGATAAGTTTTGTAATGATTTTGGAATAAAAGAGCATCCTATTGAAACAACCAGTACCACACTAATCAGGATAAAAATCAATTTCCTATTATTCATCATATTCTCCCATCAAGACCATATTTTCAAACGCGATTAATCAATTATAGGTGGAATGTATTAATCCAAGTATCTCGAAAACAATGTCCGGCTATGGAATCCCCGATTTCGAATAGATTTCATAATGTTCCGAGTCGTCGACTCTCTGTTTTGGGATATTCCCATCTGTTAATAACCACCTAGCTACCCATTCCTTATCCTCTCTCTTGACATGCATGCGTCCACAGGTTAGAATCCTTTCGCTCAAGCATGCCCCCGTAGCTCAATTGGATAGAGCGCCTGCTTGCGGAGCAGTAGGTTCGGCGTTCGAGTCGCCGCGAGGGCACTACCACTCAATTGGAGCGGTTCATCCGCTCCTTTTTCGTATCTAGAGGTCAAAATGCCAGAAAACCAGATCAACATTCTTTTGACAAATGACGACGGTATAAATTCCCCCGGTCTTTGGGCAGCCGCTGAATGTCTATCCGAATTGGGATATGTGACCGTCGCTGCCCCTCGTGACCAGTGGTCAGGAGCTGGACGAAGTCATCCGGTGACATCGGATGGAAGGATACAGGAACAAAAACTTACCGTTCACGGCAAGGAATGGACCATCTATTCGGTTGGAGGATCCCCGGCCCAAACTGTCATACATGCTCTCTTCGAGATCTGTCATCAAAAACCAGACCTGGTTGTATCCGGAATTAATTATGGTGAAAATTGTTCAAGTGGTGTCACTGCTTCTGGGACAGTTGGAGCAGCCATTGAAGCTGCTTCCCATGGAATTCCAGCTATGGCCGTCTCGCTGGAAACTCATCCAAAATATCACCTGAGCTATTCTGATGAGATCGATTTTGCAGCAGCGAAGCACTTTACTAAATATTTCGCTCAAAAGATCCTATCCAGTCGCCTACCAAATGATGTGGATGTTCTGAAGGTTGAAGTACCAGATGATGCCACAATAACTACTGAGTGGGAAATGACCCGTCTCGCCAGAATGGCTTACTATCATCTGAGTATCCCGCCGCGTGAGGATTTGAACACCCATACACATATCCGGTATCGCGTGGACCCCGAAGCCACTACCCTAGAACCCGGTAGTGATAATTATTCCTTGCATGTCAGCAGAAAGATCGCGGTCACTCCGTTAAGTATTGATTTCACTTCGAGAGTAAATCTGAAAGAACTGGAGCAGATTTTCCGCTAAGAAATCATGTCAGTACGATTAAAAGCAATTCTACAGGCGTTATTTGTAGCATTCATCTGGTCCACTTCCTGGGTGTTCATCAAGGTCGGGCTTAATGATGTTCCACCCCTATTATTTGCAGGATTGCGGTACGCCATCGCCGCCTTGAGTTTGTGGATTCTTCTCCTGTTCTCTCCAGAAAGGAAATTGATCCGTTCAATAACTGCAAAGACCTGGATCAGCATCTGCTTGATCGGATTGTTTTATTACGCTCTCACCCAAGGATCTCAATATCTTGGATTAAAGTATCTGCCGACTGTTACCGTTAACCTTATCCTTGGATTATCCACCATCGTAGTTGCCCTTTTGGGGACAACACTAATAAAAGAACACCTCACCATGATTCAATGGTTGGGGGTACTGCTCACCCCGTTGGGGGCTTTCTTTTACTTCTTCCCCGTACAGATCCCGTCAGGGGCTGAAATCGGTCTTTTGATTGTTACTGTTGGATTATTTTCCGGAGCTGTAGGAACCATTGTGAGTCGGGATATTAACCGCAGCGATCACCTTCCTCCACTGATCTTGACTACACTGAGCATCACTATCGGTAGCGTCCTCATGTTGGTCGGTGGTGTGGTTACGGAAGGTTTTCCACCTATCCCGATAAAAACTTGGGCGATCATCATATGGATGGCTTTTGCAAATACCGCTTTTGCTTTTGTTGTCTGGAATAAAGCTATGCGTATTTTAGCTGCTGCCGAGATTAGCATGATCAACAATACCTTAATGGTACAGGTTCCGATTCTGGCTGTTTTATTTCTGGGGGAAACGATCACATCCCGGCAATTGCTCGGCATGGGATTGATCATCGCTGGGGTCATTCTGGTTCAAGTATTCAGACCGAAACAGAATTCGGCGGATAATGCTCGGGATGCAGGAATGGTATCAGCGCCAGAATAACCGCTGGTTCGTATAATTTCTGTCTGTCAATCAAATCATTGGTTAATATACCAACCGCGCCATTTTCTTGTTTCGAGTTCTTCCGGTCAAAAACAAGATCATCAGCATCCCCTAATTCCTTTCCCTCTTCTACCAGTCTGGCAATCTGTGGTGGAAGTTGAAAGGATGCACTGCGGGCTTTTCCCATTTGGGATTTGCTATTCACGATCACCCAGGCAAACGTAAATAGCTCGTCACCATCCTTCTCAACACCACCTTCGATACCTACCCAAAAATCGGCATCCGGAATTAGACTCTTCGCAGTTTCAACCCGATTTACCGCACCCTGGAATGTCTCATGATTCCCAACCGGTTGATCGGAAACACCTGAATTGATCTTATGACCAATATGGACAAATTCTTCGCTTGGGAAAACTGTCTTGAATGCCTCAAGTGTCGCCTTGACTTTGACGGGATTGGTGGATGTTATGATGACTTTTTTCATAATTTTTCCTCTGATTTCGGGAGTATATCACACCCTATTGGGAGAAATAATTAGTTTGTACATTCATTACAGTTTCCTTACAGCATCTACTGGATCGACTCTTTTCCGGTTCAGCAGACTATAATTTCGGGGAAAAGTACTATATATTATGTACTGCTTTCAGGAGTAATAATGAGTCAAAAAATTATCAATAGTTTATTGATTGGCGTGATGGTATCTGCATTTTGGTTTGGAAATGTTAAAAATGTCACCGCAGATGCAACTACCCCAACTCCAAATCCAACATCATCACCCGCTTCCGCCCAGGTGTTGAACCCGCTAACCGGTTTACCGGTAGAAGATCCATCACTATTGAATCTCTCTCCAATTCTGGTGTCTGTATCAAATTTCCCCGTGTCTGTACGTCCCCAAAGCGGATTATCCTTCGCTCCGCATGTCTACGAAATTACCATTGGTGATGGCGAAACCCGATTCCTGGCAGTGTATTATGGCAATTATGGACCCGAAGAAAAGACAGAGACCGACCTCGGATCAATACGTTCAGGACGGTTACCTTATGAAGCATTGCGGACCATGTATGATGGTCTGATCGTCATGGCAGGTGCAGCCAAACCAGTGAAATCCCAATTGGGAGTTACGGTATTCCGGACCAAGATCAACTTCGATGGTATCGAGGAGTTGGCAAAGAACCGGTCGGATGAACGAGGTTCTCCCAGTTTTGAACCTGGGGTCTTCAGTCCTTCATTGCATCCCGGTGGTCTTCAGGGAACCGATATCGAAATTTTCTGGAATCGTCTGAACCGCGTGCAGTGGACTTATGATCCCGCCAATGGTAAGTATCTACGCGCACAAGACAAAGCGGATGGTACAGGGATCTATTATCCAACTACCGATAAGTTGACAGGCGAGCAACTGGCATTCGATAACGTCGTTATCCTCCCGGTGGAACATAATTACATCAATAAATACATCATTGAAATGAACTTGATGTACATTAAGAAAGCTCCCGCGATCTTCTTCCGTGATGGAAAAGCTTATAAAGTATTCTGGTCCACAACTGCACCATTGGGTCCAGTCCGCTTCTTCAATGAAGATGGTTCTCCATTCCCTTATAAACCCGGAAATACCTGGTTTGAGGTGATTCAACATATTGGAGAAACTGAACAGCTTGCTTCTGGTGCCTGGAAAGTGGATTTTACGAATCGCTAGGCAGCAAGACTCAAATTGAAAATGGGCAGTTATCCATTAAACTGCCCATTTTTCATGCTATATTTAATACCAATATCAAACGAATTCATTCCTGCCGGCATTATAACAACCAGTACGCATAAAGGAACCATCATGAAAGGCTACACCGGTCGTATTTGTTGGATTAATTTAACTGATAAAGTAACCAAAGAAGAAACAATTCCTGATTTTGTCTATGAAAAAGTAGTTGGGGGTGTCGGTCTGGCTGCGGCAATCCTGTTTGACCGGATCCCTGCAGGTACAGATCCTCTTGGACCTGAAAACATCCTGGCGTTTACGGCTGGTCCTCTATCCGGTTCGATGGCATTATTTTCCGGGCGATGGATGGCAGCTGCAAAATCCCCTTTGACTGGCACATGGGGTGATGCCAACTGTGGTGGAACTCTTGCTCCGGCAATCAAACAGTGTGGATATGACGGAATATTCATCACAGGTTGTAGTAGTGAACCGGTTTACATTCTTGTTGATCAGTCTGGTATCCAAATCAAATCCGCAACACATTTGTGGGGATTGGATTGTGTTGAGACCGAAGAGAAATTACTAAATGATCTGCAGACAAAAAAGAAACCAGCTATCGCATCGATTGGAACTTCTGGCGAAAAGCTTTCCCTGATCTCAGGTATCGTCAATGACAAGGGTAGGATTGCTGCCAGGTCCGGATTAGGCGCAGTGATGGGCTCGAAGAAGCTAAAAGCCCTTGTTTTAATTGGGAATCAACCTGTACAAATTGTGGATAAAGAAAAGCTGAAACAACTTAATATCCAATTTGCCCCCTTTACAAAATCCAAACTGAAACTACCAAACGGCAAATTACTCGCGTTTGCCGGTACTCTGATGCGGGCTCTCCCATTCCAGATGGCATTGGATGGATTGATGTCTGTTCCGATCTTTCGTCAGTATGGTACTTCAAGTTACAACCAATTTGCAGTCGAAATGGGAGATGCACCGGTAAAAAACTGGGCAGGGTCCGACAAAGATTTTCCGCTGAAAAGATCCATCGGTGTCTCGCCGGACGAATCATCGAAACGCGAGCTCCGTAAGTATCATTGTCATGCTTGCCCCCTTGGATGCGGTGGGATTTTTGGTAATGATGGAAAAGGTGAAACCCATAAACCCGAATACGAGACAACCAATGCTTTCGGGGCAATGCTCCTGAACAACGATTTTGATTCGATCATAGAAATGAATGACCTCGTTAATCGCGCCGGTATGGATTCAATCTCTGCGGGTGGAACCATTGCGTTTGCTTTCGAAGCTTTCGAAAAGGGTTGGATCACTCTGGAACAAACTGGCGGTTTGGAACTAAAGTGGGGTGACCCAAATGCAGTCGTTTCCCTTCTTAAATTGATGATATCTCGCGAAGGGATTGGCGATTTGTTGGCAGATGGGGTAGTTGCTGCAGCGAAACGTATTGGAAATGGTTCTCAGCAAGCTGCCATGCACGCTGGTGGTCAGGAATTATCCTATCATGATACCCGCCTGGATCCGGGTTATGCATTACATATGAGTGTTGATCCCACCCCTGGGAAACATACGACCGGTTCCCAAATGTACTATGAAATGTACAGACTCTGGAAGGTGGATAACACCCTCCCATCTATACCCATGTTCTATTCCAAAGACAGTAAGTATTCGAATGGATACGAAAAGGCGCGAGCTGCTGTGGGTAACAGTGAATGGACCTGGTTATACTCTGCTGCTGGTTTGTGCATGTTTGGAGCGAACCTGGGAGCTGATCGTATGCCGGTCTTTGCCTGGCTGGAAGCTGCTACAGGATGGCAAAAGACCCCCCGGGAATATCTCGAGATCGGTAGACGGATCCAAACCCTCAGGCAGGCATTTAATATCAAACATGGAATTAATCCTGCTGATAACATCATCCATGAACGCGCAAGAGGAAATCCACCTTTAACAGAGGGTGCCAATAGGGGACGTACGGTTAATGTCGAAAAAAGTGTGTCCGAATACTGGGAGATGATAGGCTGGGACCCAGAGACGGGAATACCGACCGAAAAAACCTGGACAGAATTGGAAATTCCCGAAATTCTTGCTCTTCTTCGTCCAAATGTATCGTCAAAATAAGCCTGATTCTCATGTTGTGATTACAAAGGCACCCATGCTCGATTACTTGCATGGGTATGTTTCGTTGCCGGATGATTACGGTACTGACCGGTATTTTAATCGGGAGGACATCCGCGCAATTAACCAGATTGTGGAATCCAATTTAAATGATCTAAATTCGATGACTGGTTTTGTCGAGGAACTTCGCGGAAAAGAAATTCTGATTAAACCCAATCTGGTTACTGTATTTCATGATCTAGGTACCAAACAAAAAGAGTTCCCGGAGACTACGGATCCACGGGTTATGGACGCTCTGATCTGTTTTCTAAAGAAATATTCATCCATTATTTCGATTATCGAATCGTCTGGTCGCGGAATTCCAACACGTGGTGCATTTCACGTTGCCGGTTATGACCGGATCGCAAAATTCCGCCACATTCAACTTGTACCACTCGAAGAACAACCCATCTCTCGTTACTTCCTCCCAAAAGCACAAGTAATGAAAGAAGCTGCTTTACCCCAAATACTCGACCGGGTTGTCAACGGTAGCGCTTATTACATTAGTCTTCCAAAAATGAAAACTAACCTGTATACCAGTGTGACACTGGGAATAAAAAGCGGAATGGGACTTTTACCATACAATCTGCGTCAGAGAAACCATAATTTCTCTCTGGATCAAAAGCTCGTGGATCTCTTGTACCTGGTCCAACCGGATCTCACCATTATTGACGGGATTGTTGGTGGAGAAGGAAATTGTCCCGCCCCGGTTGACATAATTGACAGCAGAGTAATCATTAGTAGTGATCACGTACTTGAAGCTGATCGCGTTGCAGCAAGAATGATGGGATTCGACCCAGAGACCATCCCATTGATCACACTTGCTGATAAAGCTGGGTTTGCTGCAAAGACTACCAATTTGAAAGGATTTGCGGATCCGATTCGTTTTAAAGCAGCAGATCCGACCCTGACTAGCAAAGAATTTAAGGAACAATTTCCAACTGTCCGCATGTACTTTGGGTTTTCCTCCATCATTGACGGAGCTTCTTCAAATGAACAAATCTCAACCGAAATTCTCAAAAGGATGGAATTGCGTTGCAGAGGTGGGTGCCTGGCTTCTACTCGTTTTGCATTTGATATGATCATGCGCGAGGGAGTTCATATTGACAAACCATTGAATATCTTTATTGGTGATGGTGTTCCAACAAAGGATGGTCATCGCTACTATTACGGTGATGATGGCTATGCAATAGCCAATACTGAGATCAAGAATCTCCCGAATACTTTGGCGGTTGGATCTTGTTCCAGCTTATCCCATCTTTCCAATAAGCACATAAAAGGTTGTATGCCTTATCCCAATGCAGTTCATGTGGCAATTCATAAAATGATTGGGGAAAACTGTCATATTGTTAGTTTTGATAATAAACATTTGATTAGATTATTATTCAATACTTTACAAGTTTGTGAAAAAAGGAAATCATTGCTGCGGAGTGGACAGTATATCGACCTCCCCATACAGTTGGATGATAGTGTTAAACCAATTCCTGAAATCTTTTCGCAAGCCGCCAATAGAGATTGGATTAAGGCGGATCTCCCGCCATTAACCCGGCAGGAGATCGCTAAATGTTGCCTTGATGAAAATCAGGCAGTATTGGCTACTTTTCGGTAAGTGATTTGTTATCTCAATTTTGCCCGTACATCGATTGCCGCACTGCCTTTGGTCAATACTCGTAGCGGATTAATTTCCAATTCCTGAATTTCTGGCAGATCTACCGCTAATTTGGATAATCGCAGAAGTACATCGATCACTGCTTCCCGATCCACTGCAGTGATGCTGCGGAAACCGGATAATTTTTTCCCTGCCCAGGTGGATTGAAGCATTTTTTCTGCGTCTTCCCTGGTTAAAGGAGCAAGGGAAAACGCGACGTCCTTCAATCCTTCTACTTCGACCCCGCCGGAACCGAACATCATCATGGGACCGAACTGTGGGTCGCGAACAAATCCCGTGATCACTTCCTGTCCATTACCAACCATTTTCTGGATCATCACACCATCAATCCTTGCATCAGGTCGAGCGATCCTGGCACGTTCCATAATGAGTTTGTAACCTTCGCGAACTTCTTTTTCATTCTGGATATTTAGTAAGACTCCCCCGATATCCGATTTGTGCGGAATATCTTCAGACGCCAATTTCATCACCAATGGATATCCTATCTTCTTGGCCGCTTGGACCGCTTCATCGGGAGTCACCACAGACTGCAGCCTGAGAGTCGGTATATGATAAGCATCCAGCATATCCAGTGTCTCTCCAGGATTCATCCATTTTCCGGGTTTTGAGTTTGCCACCGCCTTGTAAGCATCCCCCTTATTAATTTGCTTCAAAGACGGTAATGTCCTCTCAGCGCGGCGTGAAATTGCAGCGTATCGGGTCAATGCACCTAAAGCTGAAGCCGACCATTCTGGAAAGCGGTACTCAGGAAGTCTGGCGGCTCTGGCAAGAGAAACACCTTCTCCGATTTGTTCAGATCCCATCAATGTGAGGATGACAGGCTTATTGTGTAATTGAATGATTGGTAGCATGGATTTCACGATCGCCCCGGTTGTCGTTGGTGGTGGTGGAGGAGAGATCACTATGATCGAATCAACACCCTCATCTTCCAAAAGGATCTTCAGACTTGCAGCAAAGTGAACATCTGTTGCTGAAGCCAGCATATCTACCGGATTATTCAAACTGGCAGCCGCTGGGAGGAATTTTCCCAGCTCTGCTTTGGAGTTTGGACTCAAATCGGCTAATTTCATGCCGTGCATTTCCAATGCATCGGCAGCAGTCACCCCCGGTCCCCCGGAATTTGTCAAGACAGCCACTCTGTTACCGGTCGGTAATGGGCTCCAAGCCAAAGCTTTTGCCCATTGGAAGAGCTCTTCAGTCGTGTCAGCCCGAAGAACACCCGTTCGCTCGAAAGCCGCATCAAAAGCAGATTCCTGTCCCGCTAGGGCACCAGTATGGGAGGCGGCTGCTCTTTTTCCACTATCAAACCGTCCGACTTTCAACGCCACAATGGGTTTTTGCTTCACGATTTTCGGAACTTCTGACAGGAATTTCTCACCGTTTTTAACCCCTTCAAGATAGAGGGTGATCACTTTGGTGTTGGGGTCAGCGGCAACTTCTGGCAACATATCCACTTCTGTAACACTGGTCTGGTTTCCCAGGCTGATTAAATGAGATAGCCCTGTTCCCTGTCCACGGATCCAATCGATCACAGCTGCACAAATGGCACCCGAGTGGGATAGGAATGCAATCTCCCCTGCTGGCGGACCTGGCGGTTGCAAAAAAGTAGTATCGAATGGGAAATGGGAATTGATGATGCCAACACAATTCGGTCCTACAAAACGAATTCCGTATCTTTGTGCGATTTGAAATACACGCTCTTCCAGCGCGGCCCCTTCTGAGCCTGTTTCTTTGAATCCGCCCGTCGCAATAATGGCTGCCTTGATTCCTCTCTGCCCCAATTCTTCCATAGCATCCGGAACGGCTGGCGGGGGAACCAATAATACAGCCAGGTCCACGGGGTCGGGAACGTCTTTGATCCTCCCATAAATCTTTTGCCCGAAAAGTTCACCACCTCGTGGATTAACATAATGGATCGCACCTGGATATCCACTGCGGACAAGATTTCTGGCTAGTCCATAACCCAATTTGTTCGGGTCCTGCGATACGCCGCTGATCACAATACCTTTTGGTCTAAAGAACGGGGAGAAAAGGGATTTTTTCATACCAAAATTATAGCAAGAGATTGCTTGTATCCATGGTGTTTTGTTGAATAAATAACCGATTAAGTCGAGCACTTAGAAAATACCAAATAACACAACAACCGGTTGGTATAGTACCAACCGGTTCCTTCAATCATATGGTTAATTTTTAATATATCAACTACACCTGATAGGGCACTTCAATAATCACCAACCCCGGCTTAAAAATGAGGACAAATCGTAACAGCAATGCTGTTTGGCTGTGCAACAAGTTTTCCCACCAATGTGCAGGAACGAATTGAGGAACAACCACAGTAAGTAATTCGTTCGACTTGCAGATTGCCATGATCTTTTCGATATACTCAACCAGAGGCTCAAGGAATAGTCGGTATGGGCTCTCAAGCATAACCAACCGGACTCCCTCACCATAAAACTTCCATTTATCCAGGACTTTTTTAGATTCTTCCTCATTAACCGAAACATGGACTGCCGTTACATCCGGAGAGAGTGATCTTGCATAGGTTAATGCAGCCAAAGATCCTTGATGAACACTGGCAATCAACACAATAACTCTGTGTCGATCAATGCGTGATTGGGCGAAATTTTGTTTGGTGGATAATTTTTTCGCAAGATTCTTATAGTGATGATGAATCCCAAAGAAAACAGTAACCATGATGGGGATCAATATAATTATGATCCAGGCACCATCTTTGAATTTTGTGATTGCAAAAACGAACATAACCACAAATGTACAAAGTGCGCCAAATCCATTGATCACCATCTTGAATTTCCATTGAGGGTCATGACTAATGGTTGATCCTGGTTCTTCAATCACCTGATCTACTTTAAGTCTTCCTGATTTCCACCATCGTTTTGCCATCCCTGCCTGCGATAAGCTAAATGATAAAAATACTCCAATGGCATACAATGGGATCAACCGGGTCACGCTTGCCTGGAAAACAAGTATCAATAATGAACTTAGCACCGCTAATGTGATGATCCCGCGGGAAAACACCAATCTGCTGCCACGAGTTGTTAGCTGACGCGGAAGAAATCCATCTCCTGCGTGCAGGGCACCTAACCTGGGAAAATCTGCGAAGGCAGTATTTGCAGCCATGATCAGGATGACTGCCGTTCCCCCGATTAGAGCCAGATATAAGAATCCCTGGTTGCCATAAATGGTTCGGGCTAATTGCGATATCACTGTCTCAGCTTCGGATGGTACAGCACTAATTTTTCCGGCAAGTAGTGAAATTCCCAGGAATAATGTTGCCAGAATTCCGGACATCCAAATCAAAGTGATACCGGCATTCTTACTTCTAGGCTCTTTAAAGGCGGTTATACCATTTGATATTGCTTCAATTCCGGTTAAGGCTGAAGTTCCACTGGAAAATGCGTGTAGGAGTAGGAACGGAGTTACTACTCCCAAAGCACCTTCAAATGAAAGGGCTGGGGGATTAATCACTGTTCCAAGCGAACCAGTCAATAATTTAAATAAACCGAATCCAACTGTAAACACCATCATCACTACAAAGAAGTAAGTTGGGATCGCGAATGTCACACCTGATTCTTTGACACCACGCAAATTGATGAGCATGATGAACATGACCAACGCGATACCCATCCATACTCTATATGGGAAAAGAGCCGGGAAAGCAGAGGAGATCTGGGCAACCCCGGACGAGATTGATACTGCTACCGTCAGAATGTAATCGGTGAGTAATGCGGCACCTGCTGTTTGTGCAGGTAATTCTCCCAGGTTATCGCGGGCAACGATGTAAGCCCCACCCCCGCCTGGATATGCATGAATGGTTTGTTCATACGATATGGTCACAATAACCATCAATGTCACGATTGCCGCAGAAATTGGAAATACATACCCCAAAGCACCACTGCCAGCAATGGCCAGGATCAGCATGATTTCCTGAGTGGCATACGCGGTGGATGACAAAGCATCCGATGCAAATACTGCCAATCCCACTAGTTTTCCAATCGTCTGATGGGGAGCGTCTGCAGTTTGAAGGGGATTACCTATTAGCCAGTGGCGCCAGTTTCGGCGTGGTGCATGATTTGATTCATGTTCAAATACCGGCGCACCAAGGATTTCTTTTGTAATCATTTTTTCCTTTTACAGTTTTCAAATTTTGGTTAAGAATTAAAGAAAATAATCGTGATAAATTAGGAAAATCCGATATTCGATAAATGATGATCGTGTTTCCCTTCCAACCACTCTGTTGAAACAAAAAAAACTCATTGAGAGTAGATCTTTCAATGAGTGTAAGCAGATAAAATAAATTGTTTACAAAAAAAGAGCGGAAAATATAAAGAAATTATAAGTGCGTTATCTAGTCGCTGGTTTTAAACCGATACCCTATTCCCGGTTCTGTGAGAAGGATTTGTGGTTCGTCTGGATTGATTTCCAATTTCTTTCGAATCTGGCCAATATAAACCCTTAAGTATTCTACATGATCGATATCCTCAAATCCCCAAACATGGGAAAGGATTGCCTGATGGGTAAGTACTTTGTCCGCATGGGCAGCCAGATAGGATAACAATTTAAATTCTGTTGCTGTTAGGTGTAGTTCCTGCTCAGATCGGGTAACAATATGCCGCGCCAGATCGATAACTACAGGTCCGGCGGTAATAACACTTTGTTTGTTCCCCAATGACTGCTCCGAATGCCTCAGGGCAACTCTGATCCTGGCTAATAATTCCTCGATCCCGAATGGTTTTGTCAGATAATCATCTGCGCCTTTGTCCAGGGCAGCCACCTTATCTTTTTCATTATCTCTTACCGATAAAATGATGATTGGTATCCGCGACCACTCGCGGACTTGCTCACAGACTGCCAATCCATCCATATCAGGGAGAGTCATATCCAGAATGATGAGGTCCGGTTCCTGAGAAACTGCAAGTGCAATCCCCTCTTCCCCTGTGGTTGCTGTGGCGAGGCGAAATCGATTCGCTGAAAGAATGGTTTTTAATGCTCTCAGAATTTGCGGTTCATCGTCTATCAATAGGATCAAGGGGTCTTTATCCATCTAGTACCTCCCTGGGAGATTCCGGTAATGAACCATGAAGGGTTAATGGCAGTAGAAAGTGAAATTCGAATCTATCCGGTTGGTTTTGTGCCCAAATTCTTCCTTCGTGTGCCTCAATAATCCCTTTACAAATGGATAAACCCAATCCAGTCCCAGTGACTTTATCAGCTGCTGTCACTCTATAGAATTTATCAAAGATTCGTGCAAGATCTCCTTCGTGAACCGGAGGTCCTTGATTGGCGACAATCGTATGCAGATAATCTCCATCCACATAAGAATCCACATGGATCATTGTCCCCGATGGAGCGTATTTTGAGCTGTTGGAAAGCAGATTCATAAAAACCTGCTCGATGAGAACGTAATCCGTCGGTACAAGTGGTAATTCGCCCGGTAAATTGATCTCAAGTTGATGATCCACAAGCGAGTGACGCATTTTAGTAACTACTCCCATTAAGATCTCGCTAAGAGAATTCCAATGCAATTCCGGTTTTAAAGCTCCTGATTCGATTCTAGACATATCCAATAAATGTCCGACGAGTATATTAAGGTGATCAGTTTCCTCTTCAATCGTTGCCAAAAGATCCTGCCTTGCACCCGATTCCCAGATGATCGTTTTACTCCGTAAACTGGAGACCGATGCTTTAATTGCTGCAAGTGGAGATCTAAGTTCATGTGAGACCGAGTTTAATAGCGAGGTTTTAAGTTTGTCACTCTCTTCAAGGATCCGGGTTTTGTTTTCCCCTTTTGTCAGCCGGATACGTTCTATGGATAATGCCCCTTGACTAGAATAAGCCTGAAGTAATCGAAACTCTTCTACGGATAACGGTAAATTTTCACGCCAGAGACGGAGCTCACCTTCCACTTCGCGTGTCGTTGTCATCATGATCGTTATATCCGGATCTCCAAAAATGATGTTTTGATTAGGGACGACTAAAGAAAATTCGGGGTCATCATTATTCTGATTGATTTTGACCTGAACTATCGAACAGTGAAATGTTTCAAGAGTGTGGTTTGCAAAGTCCGGGGCGAAGTCCTCGACTGTTTGTAATCCAGCCAAAGATGAGATCAACTCATACATTCGTGTAGCTTCCCATTCTCTTCGTTGAGCCATCCGGATTCCCTCTCGGGCTTTTCCCAATAATTGACTGATGAGAACAGCCAGTACAAGGAAGATGATCAGGGTGATTACATCCGTTGTACCATGAACCTGAAAGGTATGGTACGGCTGGATATGAAAATAATTAAATGCTAGAGAAGCCGCAAACGCTGCAAGAATGCCTGGGGACAGCCCGAAAACAACAGTACTGATTACGACTGGCAGAAGGTAAATTAGCACTACGATCTGGACTGCCAGATAAGCTTTGATCGGAAATAAGATAATCACAGTCAGAACAACAACACCCAATGCTGCAAGATGTTGAAGGATGATCTCGAATATTCGTTTTTGCGTCAAAATCATATTGTGTTTTCTTACTTGAGCGTTTTAATTTGGAAAATTTGCATCGCTCAAAAATATCAAAAAGTTGGATTTGTATATAATCAGTTCATTCAGCCTTGTCGACCCGGACGATCATCCCGGTTGATCCATCCACTTGAATCCTGTCGCCATTTTTCAATCGTGTCGTTGCCTGGTCCACACCAACGATTGCCGGAATACCATATTCTCTGGCAACCACTGCGCCGTGGGTCATCATTCCTCCAACCTCCATCACCAATGCTCCGGCTGACAGAAATAGCGGTGTCCATGCTGGGTCTGTCCCAGGGCAAACAAGGATCTCTCCGGGAATCAATTGTGTGTTATGAGGATCGAAAACAACATGTACAACACCCTCATATACTCCAACTGAAACAGGACTTCCCATTATGGTTTTTCCATCTCCATCCGCAGCTGCCCCAATTCCTTCAAAGAATGCTCGACCATCGCTCAGTAATAATCTGGGAATCTGTCTTCGCATCTTTTCCCGGTCATATTTTTCGCGATTCTCTGTAATGATTTTCTGCCATGTATGGCTCGGGTTTTCCGCAAAGGCTTGTAATTCCGCAAGATTCATAAAGAAAACATCATTCGCGTCATCCAGAATCCCCATTTTTACAAATCCTTTTCCGGCATCCAACAAGCACTCCCGAATAATCCCCATCCAGCGAATGATGAAAAACTTTGGAGTTTCTCGCATTCCGGCAAATGTACGCAGACGGAAAATTGCGAAACGGAAAATCTTTTGTTTGATCCAGCCACCTGGGGCTTTGGCAACGGCGGCGATAAGCCTTTCAGCAGTTTTTTCAGCAATGATCCTTCCCCGTTCGAAAACGTCATCAGGTGCAGAATTGATATCTTCAATCTGTAAGTAGCTTTGTAATGACTGCATGATCGGTTCTGGATTTTCACACCAGCGCGGCCTGCCAAAATCGATCTCTGCCAATCCACGTAATCCATATCTATCAAGAAATTCTTTTATCACAACTTGTGCCACTGCTGGCAGTTTACCGTCTAAATACATGGCGCTGAGGTCTGATGTGGTATTTTTTCCGAATATGGCTTTGGCGTCCATATCATTGAATATTTGTCTTGATACTTTCCATAATGCCAGATCCATTTCCGTGGTGACGTTATTTGGCATTCCCCTGGTCAATTCCATCACCACAGAACCTAATGAACCATTCTCATCATGAATATCCTCTGCTGCATCAGCGATTCGATAGAGCATGGCAAATCCGGAAGCGATACAACTGACAAGCAACTGAAAATAAGTTGGGATAAGTCGGTCCAGTTCAGTGAACATTCTGATTCCGGCAGCGAGTCTTTCATGTGGAGATACATTTTCAGGTATTGATTCTCGTAATGTGTTTATTTTTTCTTCCAACATCCTGGAAATGGATTGTTGCCTGCCTATAGGATTCGACCAATTCCTTAAAACGTGACCGAAGATGGGTAACAAGAATTTGAACAACCGAAGGGCAGATTTTAACCTTAGTCCTTGTCTGGTGGGAGTTAAGTCTGGATGGTCCCATATTTGAACCATGATCCGTCCTGCCGCTGGATCGATCAATGGAAAAACCCCGGAAAGGAATTTTCTTCCAACCGAATTCCTGACAATCGATGTAATATCAGCCCAGAACCGTTCGGCAGCTGGTAAAACAACACGTTGGGTGGCGTATGTTCCAGGATATCCCAACAATTTTCTCCCGCCCGTCATGAGTAGTCTCATTGCATCCTGTCCAAGCGGAGTGATCGGATCCAGCATACCCTGAACAGAACCAAATGAGAACATAACTCTCAATGGTCCATTGGATACTTCGTTAGGTACCGGGAAAAGTGAAGTGATTGGTCTGCTTTGCAAAATGTATAACTCGCCATGTGACCACCCCCATTCAATATCCTGAGGGAAATTAAAATCGGCAGCGATTTTGTGTCCGGTTCTGGCAAGCTCAAGGATCACATCATCAGGTATCGCTTGAGTTCTCGCTACTATCTTTTGTGATCGATTCGGTCCCGCCCTCAACCTTCCCGATTATTTTGATGCTTTTTGTGCCTAACACCTTCTCCTTTATATTCCAGGACTTCGCATCAACTATGTACTGATCTGGCTCCACCAAACCTGATACCAGCGCTTCACCCAATCCAAACGTCGCATTGATAACCACATCACTGCGAAGACCTGTCAAAGGGTCAGCGGAAAATAGAACACCTGATGCGTCGCTGGGAACCATTATTTGAACTACAACAGCAAGACCAACACTGAATTGATCGATTCCATTCCTGGCTCGATACCCGATTGCACGTGCGGTCCACAAACTCCCCCAGCACTGTTTTACCGCATTGATCAGGGATTCTTCACCAAGAATATTGAGGTATGTATCCTGCTGACCGGCAAACGACAAGTTGGGTAAGTCTTCTGCATTGGCAGATGATCGAACCGCGACCTGACTGGCTCCAATTCTTTGGTAGGCAGCTTTGATACCATCAGAAATCCCTTGATCCATCTCGCCGGATAAGAACCTGCTTTGAATTGCTTTAGATACATCATCCAGATTTTGGGGATCTGACAGATTCAAGCCGAATACTTGTCCGGCAATATAGGCCTGGATCTTATTTCGTTCGATGAATTCCAAATATGAGGCAATCGGGATGATGAAACCGTCTGGGACTAGGTATCCAAAGCGGACAAGACGTGCTAAGTTGGCACCTTTCCCGCCTGCATTCTGAAGATCCGCATATTCAGAATTCAACCAGAGAATATTTGAGGAATGCTTTAATGAATCTATCATGGACATACTCCAACGATGATTAGATATCTTGATAGATTATATTAGCACTGTCTGCAAAATAATTAGTAACGTCCTCGTTGTAAATACCCTGGAAGGTTGAATTCCTCTTCGGGAGTTGCTTTCTCGATCTTGACTGCACAGATTTTGTATTCAGGAATTTTTGCACGTGGATCGATCACGTTGTTCGTGAGGATATTTGCTGATGCTTCGGCGAAGAAAAATGGGATAAAGACCACACCAGGTCTGGTTTTTTCTACAATTTGCGCTCTTATTCCAATACTTCCTCTCCGTGAGCTGACTTTTACCGGTTCGCCATCCTCGATTCCTAAAATCCGGGCATCCTCTGGATGGATCTCCATCAGCGCTTGTGGATACAGTTCGTCCAGTTTTGACGCTCGGGTCAAAGTCCCGCCATGCCAATGTTCCAGAACACGGCCAGTAGTCAATATGAAAGGGAACGCCTGGTCTGGCATTTCAGCAGATTCGACGTACTCTAGCGGATGGAATTTTCCCCTTCCCCTTGGGAAGTTTTCAGTGAACAATACCGGAGTGCCTGGGTGATTATCATCCCAAACCGGAACATGCAGACCCCAGCCATCCAACCTTGAATATTTGATACCAGCGTATTCAGGGACTAACCTTCCCATCTCTTCGATCACTTCTGAAGGATGACTATATACCCATCCACTGCTCTCTTTAACTCCCAATCGTTTCTCGAGCCTCAAAGCTAGATCACAGATGATCTCCCAATCAGGTCGGGTATTTCCTACCTTTGGTAAGGCTTGGCGGATTCGCTGCACCCGGCGGTCGGTATTGGTGAAAGTACCATCCTTCTCTGCCCATGTTGCAGCCGGAAGAAAAACGTCAGCATACGCGTGGCTTTCATTGATGAAAAGATCCTGAGCTGCGAAGAATTCGAGACCTTCCATCTTTTCGCGGACGTGATTGCTGTTCGGCTCACTCATCACCGGGTTTTCGCCCATGATGAATAGTGATTTCAATCCATTTGGACCGATTGAATCAACAATTTCGGTGTTTGTCAGTCCTCGTTTACGATTCAATCCACCTGGTTCGATGTGCCATCCTTTTTCAAATTTTTGGGCATTGGTTTCATTATCCACTTCCTGATATCCCGGATAATGCCAGGGCATCGCGCCTGAGTCAGATGCTCCTTGCACATTATTCTGTCCGCGCAGCGGATTCAATCCGGTTCCAGGTCTTCCGATCTGCCCGGTGAGCAAGCCCAAATTGATCAATGAGAGCGCATTCTCTGTCCCATGAGTATGCTCGGGGATTCCTAACGCCCAGTAGATGGCAGCATTCTTCGCCGTGCCGTACATCCGCGCAGCCTCGATGATCTTCTCCCTCGGCACACCCGAGATGGTCTCTGCGTATTCCGGAGTGAATTTCTCCATCGATGCAGCAAACTCAGTGAAGTTTTCGGTTCTGGTATCTATAAAGTTCTGATTGAAAAGCTTTTCCTTCAGGATCACATGTGCCATGGCTGAGAATACCGGTACATCCGTTCCTGGTGTTTGTTGTAACCACAATGTCGAGAAATTGACCATCTCTATCCGTCGCGGATCAACAACGATCAACCTGGCACCGTTCTTCTCAATAGCGGCTTTCATTTGAATGGAAATGATCGGGTGAGTCTCTGAAGTATTCGATCCGGTGATGATGAAAACGTCATTCAGCATTACTTCCGCTGCAGTATTGCTCATCGCACTGGACCCTACCGCCATCTGCAATGCCACCACGCTGCCAGCATGGCACAACCGCGTACAATGGTCGATATGGTTGGTCCGTAAGATAGCGCGGAACATTTTCTGAAGCAGGTAGTTCTCTTCATTGGTTGCTTTTGCACAACTGAAAACCCCCATCGCATTTGATCCATTTCTTTGATAGAGCTCAGCCATACGGTCTGCAGTGAAATCCAGCGCTTCATCCCAGCTTACCTCGCGCCAGTCCGCCAGATCCTTGGATGAATGCCGATTCCCCGCGCTCTGGGGATTCTTCCGAAGTAGAGGAGTGGTGATTCTGCGTGGATTGTAGATGAAATCATAACCAAATCGGCCTTTGACACACAGATTGCCATGATTGGTCGGTGAATCAAAAGGCGCAGTTACCCGATAGATCTTGTCTTCTTTGATATGTAATTCCATATTGCATCCAACCCCGCAAAATGGACACACGGTGCTTACTACTCGGTCTGATTGCATAAAAGTCTCCTTCTTGAGACTGGGTATTTCAAAGTTGATCGTTTTCCAACAACCATTGACGTCGCGGTTTTAAAGCATTTGTTGGGCAGACACCTACACACTGTCCGCAAAAAACGCAGGTTGTCTCCGTCATACCTTTGTCAAAATAGGTTCCAATGGATGTCTCATAACCGCGTCCGGTAAAATTAATCGCAAAGGTGTATTGCGCATCTTCTGCGCAGACCTGAACACAACGCCAGCATAAAATACATTTGGAATAATCCCGGATGTACATCGGATTGTCATCCAGAATTTCAGTTTCGCGTTTCTCTGCATCAGGGAATCGATTCTCATCCGCATGATACTTGGGGAACATCTCCAGAATCTCTGGTGATTCGCTAAGATCAATCGTTGAAGCCATCATCTCCAGAATGGTCTTTCGGGATTGCTGCACCCGTGCGGAAGAAGTTTGAACTTTCATTCCTTCAGATACTTTCCCAGTACAGGAAGGCACTAAAACTCTGGAGCCTTCGACCTCTACCACACAGATCCTACAAAGGGCATTTGAAGTTGTATGTTCATGGTAACAGATTGTTGGGATCTCAATTCCCATCCCTGTGGCAGCTTGCAAGATTGTGCTATCGGCAGGTACAGCGACTTCTATCCCATCAATGGTCAATTTGATCTGGTCATTCATGGTTAGGCCTCCTTTCCAACTGGGAGGAAATATTGCGGCCAGAGTTTCATCGCACTCAACACTGCCATCGCGGCTGACTGGCCTAGACCGCACAGACTTGCGTCTGTCATCGTCTGGCCAATCTCCATCAAGCGATTCTCATCCTGTGGCAATGCCTTTCCATCAGCAACACGTTGAACGATCTCAACCTGCCGTTTCGTACCTAGTTGACAGGGATAACACTTGCCACATGATTCTTCCGCAAAGAAATTCGCCAACCGCAGAATAACCTGGCGCATATCCCTGTTTTCATCAAATACCGTGATCACCCCTGCCCCAAGTGGAATTCCTGCCGTGCGTAGATCCTCAAATGTCAACCGTGTATCCAGATCTTTTTCGGTCGCAAAAGCTCCTGCAGCACCACCGAATAGGGCTGCTTGCATTTTCTTTCCTCCGCGGATTCCCCCACCTAGATCCTCAAGGACATGTCTGAATGTCACCCCAAAGGGGACCTCATAAAGGCCTGGACGAACTACATCCCCGGATAGACAGAATAACTTCGTCCCGGGAGATTTTTCTGTTCCCAATTGCCGGTATCCTTCAGCACCCATTTTTAATATTGTTGGTATATTGGAAAGTGTTTCCACGTTATTGATCACTGTAGGCATGCCAAATAACCCGTATGTAACTGGGAATGGAGGTTTCAACCGCGGAAATCCTCGTTTACCCTCAATCGACTCAAACAATGCGGTTTCTTCTCCACAAATATATGCACCTGCGCCGCGTCGGATTTCGATTTCAAAATCTTGATGTTGCCCATCGGATAACTTATGCATGAGCCCGGCATCAATAACTTCTGCCAATGCTTTTTGCATGATTTCGTATGGTTCGGTGTATTCTCCGCGGATGTAGATGAAGCCCCGGCTTGCTCCAATGGCATAGGCAGCGATCAATAATCCCTCGATGATCCGGTGGGGATCGTCCTCAAGAATGACCCGATCCTTGAACGCACCTGGTTCTGCCTCATCTGCATTACAAACAACATAACGGGCATCGCCTTCTGCTTTTGCAGCACCTTCCCATTTGACACCGGTTGGGAATGCCGCACCGCCTCTGCCAACCAAACCGGAACCTTTCACCACGTTGATGACATCCGTGGGAGTCATCGACAATGCTTTCGCGTATCCTTCATAACCTTTGACTGCTCGATATTCCTCCAGCCAGGTAGTCTTTCCCCTTCCACAGTTTTTCGTTAATTGGCGTTCATCTCCACCTACTGTAGTGAGGTGTTTTCGGCTGGTATTACTTACCATCGAACGCCAACTGCGCATCTTCAGCTTTTGTGATTCGTCCGCCTGCACCATGAAAGAAGGTGCCATATCGCATAATCCCAAACAGGGAGCCCGTTCTATGACGACCCCGTCTGCTATTACTTCAGTGGACTCGCGCATTCTCTTAAAATATCCATCCGCCCCTGCCATTGCACATGCCGGGTCGTTGCATACATGGATTACAGTTTTGTTTACCGGTTTGGCATAGAAATGTGAATAAAAGGTAACGACACCATAAATATCAGCCAATGGAACTCCCAGAGTGATACCAATTACACTGGCTGCCGACTCGGGAATATAACCGTACAATTCTTGAGTGTCGTGTAAACAAGGTAGTAACCCTGTTCGCCCTCTACCCGTCCACTTTTCCAATGTAGGTTCAAGGAGATTTAAATCAATCTCTGACATATGCTCTCCAGTTGATTAATATTTTTGGGACAGTAATTATGCTAGATTTGATATAAATATCATAATTACCAATTAAGACGTCGATAACAATCAAAGGTCTAATGTATAGAGTCTCTAGGTTAAAACGTTCGAAAAATAGACAAGAAGTTGACCTCATTCACGCAATACTATATAAAGATAATATGCTCATTTCTGCAGCAATTCAAGCTGGAGGTTTATCCAGCCGGATGGGAAGAGATAAAGCTTTAATCCTCCTATCAGAAATACCACTCATTGAACACGTATCACTATGCTTGAAGGCACTTAGTGATGAGCGTTTTGTGATCGCTCCATCAGATCGAGATTATCAGTTCCTCGGTTTGCCTATTTACTCCGATCCAATGCCTGGACTTGGAGCATTGGGCGGGCTATATGCGGCTTTGTATTTCGCTAGGGGAAGATATGTGATCAATGCTGCCTGTGATATGCCATTCCTGTCCTATGGTCTATTCAAATTCCTTTCGTCACAAATGGAAGAAAAAGGGATCGATGTGGCCATTCCATGGCCGAAAACCGGACCCGAACCAATGCACGCCATTTACCGCTGTGAGACCTGTCTGCCAGTAGTCCGCAAGTCACTGGAAAATGGAGAGCAACGCATGATCTCATGGCATGACAAAGTCAATGTGGAACGGATTCCGCAAAGTACGCTGGATCATTATGACCCGGATGGTCGTTGCTTTTGGAATATCAACACACCTGAGGATCTATTAAAAGCTGAAAGATTTGTTCAGGAACTATGAATAATCATTAATTCCGAAAAAACCTGTCAGCTCCACAATAGATGGTACATTCGTCTGTGCGTGCATAACCGATCACACCCATACCCAAATCTTCAGCCAGATCGATTGACGCCGAGGTTGGCGAAGTTCGCGAGATGACCCAACCCGCCCGCATCTGCGCTGCTTTTTGCATCATTTCCAGGCTGATTCTGCCGGTGGTAATAATGATCCGTTCATCAGTCTGCGCCGGTTCCCTAAGCAAATGACCGGCGAGTTTATCAAGGGTGTTGTGTCTGCCGATATCTTCGGCAAGCATTAGGATCTTTGTGCAATCACACAAAGCGGAACTGTGTACACCTCCCGATTCTCGGTAGAGGGTTTGCTTTGAATAAAAGGTTCGCAATAATTCAGTAATGGCATCTTGAGATATCGAAAATTTCTCCGGTTCAGTCAGCGGATAAAGTTTGACAGCCGGATTGGAAACTCCACCGGAACAACCACTGTTGCGTTGCCACTTTTCAGGTGGATCAGCCGGGTGACTCAACCAGATATCTGCCAGGGTGTCACAATGAACCAGATCAAGACTGGTGATCTCATTGATGTTCTGTATCACACCGTTGGTGAATAAAAATCCACTGCACAGATCAAATTGATCTACTGGCGAACAGAGAAAATCTACCCATTCTTTGCCGTTGATTGAAAGTGTCAAACGTGTTTCTGTGATCACGGGGGAATCTACATCATCGGACCTCCCCTGTCGAATGTGTTGGATGTGATGTGTGGTGAGAGTTTTTTCCATAAATCAATGCAGCCTTGAAGTCAGTTGAGTTTTGAAGGAATATTCTGAAAAATATGCTATTCTGTCTATGTAATTATGGGATGAACAACCCGTGGAATCAAGATAACTTATAATGAAATAAAACTAGGAAAAGAAAAATGAAGATCCCTTTCGCCCATACCTATTCAATTGTTGCCAGAGATCCTAAAACCGGTCAGATGGGAACTGCGGTCCAATCGCATTGGTTCTCCGTTGGGTCGGTTGTGCCGTGGGTACAAGCTGGGATTGGAGCTATCGCCACCCAATCATTGACAGAGGTCAGCTATGGTCCTTTGGGTTTGGAGTTGTTGCGCGGCGGAAAAACAGCCAAACAAACCCTGGATGCTCTTCTTATTGCGGATGAACAGCGTGAAGTCAGACAGGTTGCGATCGTGGATGCTGGTGGAAATGTAGCTGCACACACCGGAAGTCGCTGCATTGATTTCGCCGGACATATCGTCGGAAATGGATTCTCTGTACAGGCGAATATGATGCTGTACGACAAGGTTCCTGCAGCGATGGCAACAGCTTATCAGAATTCCCTCTTTAATGAGTCGCTTGATCTTGCTGACCGCTTATTGCTGGCGCTTGAAGCAGCCCAGTCATCCGGTGGCGATATACGTGGACAGCAGAGCGCAGCCATCAAGATCGTAGAATCCGGACAGACAACCAAAAGCTGGGGCGGCATCTTGATGGCCCTGAATGTGGAAGATCATCCGGATCCATTGGGAGAATTACGCCGCCTGGTTCAAATTCAGCGTGGTTATCACCACATGTCCACCGGAGATGATGCGTTGGCAGTCGGTGATACCCCGGCAGCCATGAAAGCTTATCAAAAAGCGGTCGAGTTTGCTCCCCAAATTGTTGAGATTCCATTTTGGAATGCGGTTACCCTGGCGGATACCGGTAAACTTGATGAAGCTTTGCCCATCTTCAGGGAAGTTTTTAGCAAGGAGCCGATCTGGTTGGAATTATTAAAACGGTTACCAAAAGCCGGATTGATCAAAGAAGATAATGAAATGCTGAAGAAGATTTACGCTGTTTCACGACCAAACTGAACCGGTATTTTTCCGTTTTATAAACTCTAATTACAGGTAATCTTTCGGTTGGATCGGTTGAAATACCTTCGGAAAGATCACAGGGATCCCCGGCAGTACTGTATGGATGATCTCTGAAAATTCCTTTAGGTTAACCCTGCGGATTGGCGGCCAGCCCAGACGAGCCATCGGCATGGCTTTTGGACCCGAGGTTAATGGCTGCCAGAACTCATCGTAGTGTGATGCGATGATCATTCGCGGTTTGATCGAAAGCAGGATTTTCCGTAGCTGTCTACGTGGATGTAACGGGGAAAGCAAAAGGATATCCACTGGCAAATCGATTTTGAGCGGAGCGCCCGGTTCGGTCAACATAGAAAAATCATCGCATTGAATATGTAGGCTTTGGACGACATCCATGACATAATCCCTGGCACGTAGCGGTGGATGACTGCGCGGCGGCAGAATTCGTGGACCATATGCCGGAATGGTGATATGGGTTCCGTGGAAAGCTGTAACTATTGCCCCAACTGCGGTAAATGGCTCGCCAATCCTGACTTCCCGGATCTGCGATGCGGGTATCTCCAGGCTGGATAAGATCCTACAGGTATTTGTCGATCCATACACCGGGCAGCCGTCCTGTTTAGCAATTACGGGGGTATCCAGCAGGTGATCCACATGGGAGTGTGTGATCAGTATCCCATCCGCTTTTGCATGTAATTTCTGGTTAGGGTCATATGTCGACCTGGCCCGTCCAAAGAATAATCTGGTGAGGGGTAAACGGGTAAAGTATGGATCGATCAAAATTGTTCCATATGCTGTAGTGATTTCAAACCCTGCTGTCCCCAACCAACGAAGATTCACTTCCGTGCTTCCTTACCAACCTGTGTATGGCGAAAACAAGAGGTCAGGTGATCATTGACCAAGCCGGCAGACTGAATGAACGCGTAGATAATGGTGCTGCCACAAAATTTATACCCCCTCTGGATCATGTCTTTACTGATCCGGTCAGATAATTCGGTTTTCGCCGGAATCTCAGATAAGGTTTTCCATTGATTGACGACTGGTTTGTGGTTTACGAAGCTCCATAAATAGGTTGAAAATCCGTCATGGGACTGTTTTAAATCTGTCAGCAACCTGGCATTATGGACAATGGCGTTGATCTTCGCCTTATTTCGGACTATTCCGGTATCTTGAAGGAGTGATTCAATCTTGGTGTCTCCATAATTGGCCACGACCGGTATATTAAAACCATCGAAAGCTTTCAGAAAGCTTTCCCGTTTGCGGAGAATGATTGCCCAACTCAAACCAGCCTGCATCATATCCAGGGCAAAGAACTCGAACAACTTGGTTTCGTCATACAGGGGCACTCCCCACTCTGTGTCATGATAGTGATTCATATCATTACTACCAGACCATCCACAACGAATGATATCAGTTTGATTAGGTTCCATGGGTTTATTTTATCCGATTGGGAAAAATGCGAAAAGTGGAAGGTTTTCAAGATATACTTCTGGAAATAATACATTTTCAGGATGGACAAGATGAGTCTGGATGATCTTACCCGTGAAGCCGTGATTAAAGCCATGGATGAGTACGACAAATTGGGCAAAATAAAGTTCTTGGAAAAATATGGTTTTGATAAACCGCGCTTATTCTGGATTGAATATCGTGGAAAGATCTATCCAACCAAAGCGATTGCTGGTGCTGCCCACCAGTTTGCCACCATGGAGAATGTCCAATTATTCGATACTGAGTTTGTCGGAGGGATGAAAGGCGCTGCAGGAGTATTGGAGAAACTGGGATTCTTCCTGGTCAAGCGCTGAGATATCTTTCAGCATGGTGGTTTACTTTGGATTGGGTATTCTTGTTCCATTATTGTGATGGCTCGTTCCTATTAGTGTGCGCCAATCGTTAATGCTGATATCTGAAAGGTGCTTTCGATAAGCGGCTGCCTCTTGAAGATCTCGCTCCAGTTTACTGGTCAATTCCAATAAGCTGATCGATTTCTTTCCCTGTTTCCAGTCAAAGACAACTTCTTCCCGATCCAATTTCCTGATCTGAATTTCTCCCTGCCCAGCCAGCCAGTTCAAAGCCGTGATGATCGCCCCCGATTTATGCGCGCATGCAGCGGCTAGTTTACTGATTGGTACCGGAATCCCTCCCGAAGGTGCAAGTCCGCGCAAAAGACCCACCAAGCGGCTGATCAACGACCTTGGATCATCCAGTCCTGGCTCGACACAGAATATCACTATCTCCTCTGCTGAGGTGATACCCAAAGCTCTGGCGAGGATATCCGGGGAAGGTGGAGTGGTCCATATCACCAGACATTTCGCTTGAACCAACTCCAACCGATCATTTCCATTAATTCTCTTTCGATCCGCTCCCTCAGCCCAAATGATCGTATTCTCTTTATCGTGGTAACTTTCCACGATGGATTCGCTGTCCTCTGTTGAACGGTAATCGATGACCTTTATCTTATCCCGTGAAGCGGAGATAGGCATGTTCTCGTGGTTGGTTTGATAATCGATCCATTCAAGTTGAAAACGCTCTTCACCGCGATAAATATTTGTCCTTGCGTGATAAAGCAGATCAAAACGGGTCTCTGGGAGAGGTTGGCCGGCTCCCTGCCACCAGACCACATCCCTTTGATTGCCACACTCTTCTTCGATCTGGATGATCACATGATCTTTTGTTTTTCCGATCAAACCAGCCTGGATAATGGATAAATTTTTCGCCATTAGATTTGGCGCCGGATTTCCATTCCCAAACGGAGACAGGATCTCCAATCCGTGAGTAAAGTCCAGATCCACGTCACTGATCGGGACCACCGCGTCGATGACGATTTTCTGCTGTGGTAGATCTACTGAATAGTCCTGAACAGTGTGTGAGATCATCTGCCTGAAATCCTGCACCAGTTCTGTTGGCAGCGCCATACCGGCAGCCATAGGGTGTCCGCCAAAACCGGTTAGGATCTTTTGTTGTGCCTTGATCGCTTCAGTGATATTAATCCCGGCTATAGACCTGGCAGAACCCCTTGCAGTTCCGTTTGGATTAAGTTGGAGTACGATCGCAGGTTTGTTAAACCTGGTTACTAGATTTCCAGCAACAATTCCTAGCACACCTCCAGGCCAGCCCTCCTGACCCACCACAAGGATAGGGTTATCCAACCATAGTGGATTATTGTCAATCTGCATGAGAGCAGCTTGAAGTACTTGATCAGTCAGGAGTCTGCGCTGAATATTTAACCCGTCCAATTCGGACGCATAGTACTGAGCTTTGGTAGCCTCATCAGTCAAGAAGAATTCAACTGCCATGTTTGCGTCGGATAACCGTCCGAGTGCATTTAACCGGGGAGTCAAAAGGAAACCTACATGCTCTTCATTCAAATTGGATTGTTCCACCTCGGCTATGGACAAAAGAGCAAGCAACCCAACCCTTCTGGTGGTCCGCAATTGCCTCAATCCCATTTGCAGCAGATATCGTGTATCTCCAGTCTGTTCGGCAACATCTGCCACAATTCCTAATGCCACCAGGTCGAGGAGTTCTTGATGGAAATCCGTCTCCTGGAACAGATCCAAAAGCGCTTTGGCAAGTTCATACGCCACCCCGCATCCGGGCAGTGTGCTCATGGGATGACCTGACGGAAGGAACCGTGGATTGATCATTGCGACCGTTCGTTCAGGTAATACGTCTGGCAATTCATGGTGATCGGTCACAATCACGTCAACACCGGACTCGACGATCATCTCGATGGATGCATTCGCGCTGATACCCGTATCGCAGGTGATAATAGAGTCTATAACTGCCATCCAAATATTGCTTCAACGCTTCAGGATGAATTCCGTGACCTTCGGTTTCGCGAACTGGGATGTGATAATCCACAGTACCGCCAATCCGCCGGATCATGCTGACCAATATTGTGGTCGAGGTTTGCCCGTCAACGTCGAAATCACCCCAGATTAGTATTTGTTCATGGTTTTGAACTGCGGATTTGATCCTGGTAACAGCTTTTTCCATGCCGGGAAATTCATACGGGGATGCCGGTACATACTTGGATGGATCAAGAAATCCAGCAGCTTGCTTTGAAGTCGTGATCCCGCGGCGGTGTAGAATTTGTGCCACCAACAAGTTACCACCTGCGATCTGCAACAACTCGTCAGAAACCGGTTCTTCGCTGGCAAGAGTCCAAGCTACTCTGGATGAATATTGTTGCATCTTAGTACTCGATTGCTTCTATGGATGATATATCGAGATCTTCCAGGTCAGATGTCTGATCCATCTCGCCGCTGTTGCCGGCTTTATTTCCGCGGTGGCATAGACTGCGATAATTACAAAATCTGCAACGGCTATCATCTGCTGTTTTCTCAAATTGGGTTTCGTTAAGTGAGCGAATCTCTTTGATGATTTGGTCTAACCAAATTGAATCAGCCTGATACTGTTCAGTATCATATTGGAAGAGTATCGGATCGTCAGGTTGCGAAGGCGACCAGTAAGTCATACTGATCCTTTCAGGGGGTAAAGGTTTTCCATAATTCCAAACGGAGCCGGCATTCACAAGAATCCAACGGTAGATCTTCGTTTGAGCTCGACTCAAGTACTTATGTGGATTGATGGGTGATTGTGTGGTTTTCCAGTCATAGATCCAGATCCGGTTACCAGGATCAACCACCAATAGATCAAACTTGGCAAAAACACTCTCTCCCCCTGAAATACCTCGAATGGAATATTCAGCTAGGTACTTGAAGTCCTGATTTCGTTTGGAGGCAATGGCTATTTCCGGAAAATGCGAAACGAACACTTGCCACCAATCACGGATATCCGGATTGGATATTCCTGCCAGTAAGGTCTCCTCGGGGATATTGAGAACAATCTGTTGCACCAATCGGTGGAACTCATTCCCCTGGCGGATATGTTGCTCGAATGCGATCTGATCACTGGTCAATTCAGCCGGCCAATCCAGTTGTTGCAGATATCGTAATTGAAACCTTCGCTTGCAATCCAGATAATCCTGGATCATATGCTGATGAAAGATCAGTTCAGCGTTTTTCATTGATCATTCCCTGAATATCTGAAATATCTCTCGTAAATATCTTCCAATCCAAGTAATGCAATTGACTTCTGAGAGCTGTTGCTTTTACCGTTATTGCAACTGATGCTAAGCTCCTGCCGTGCTCTGGTGATTCCAACAAAGATCAATCGCAGCCGTTCTGCAGCAAGTTTATGGCGGTCATCCAAGGTTGCCTCCCCCATCCTGGGTGGGGACATTTCTCCATTTTCGGCAAGAAAATCTAGCATTGCCAGCGCTTCGGCTTGTAGATTCAACTTACCCTTGATGAACCATTTCTCACTGATATATGGATCTCCGGCAGATCCGGATGGGAAATCATAATTATTGAGTGAAGTCAGATAAACTTTGTCCCACTCCAATCCCTTGGCTTTGTGGATGGTCGTAAGTAGCACTTTCCCTTTGTAGTTTTGTGGATCAAATGGTTCTTCCACAAAGTCGAAGCTTTTCATCTTTCTTTCCCGGGTGACGAACGTGATCAGTTCAGTCGAGAAATCAGGTAATCGCCAATCTGGATGCAAACCAGCTTCAACCGCCACAACAGAAGCAAGTTTGTGCGCTAGAGCCAGGTCCGCTGGGTTGTGGAACAGATCCAATGCAATAGAGAGGATCAATTGATCGACCGGCAACATGGATATCGCCAGCCAACCTCGCAACTGAGTTTGGAATTCTTTCAATAGGAGCAAAGTACTTCCATCGACTTCTGCTTCTGCCCAATCTGTAAAAAGGTCGTTTTCCAGCGGATAGAGGTAATCTTCGAGATTTCTGATCTTTAAGATCAAATGCTCAGCTTGTTTTACAGCTGCTGAGACGTCTTTGACCTCAGTCCTCGCTTGAATCTGCGATAAGAATGCATCTGCGCAAAGCTTATTATTGCGCGGATCGACCAAATATTTGACCACATTCGAGATCAACCGGGCAGTTTCCCGGGCATCCTTGGATGAATTCAGAAGTTCAAAATGAGGCACTTTGTAGCGATCCAACACCTCTGCTAAATCCTCCATGGGCTTGTTCATCTGGGACAACACCGCAATGGTTCGCTCCGGATTGTTCTCCACCCATGTTTTGGAATATTTGGCAATATTATCCCGTTCTTCTTCAGGTGTAAAAACCTTGCCGATTACCTTGATCACCGTCGTATCATCTGGTGGATTGGCCGCCGGGTCATCTTTTTCAACCGGAATGATGTGCGGCAGAGACAATGCAGCATGCACTAGCGGATTGGGATGATCTTCCCGGCACCAATCCAGAAAATGGTTTGCCAAATTGATAATCGATTCTGTAGACCGTCCGCTTGCAGGTAAATCACTTGAGATCACTCCCGGAGAATGGATAAACGACCGCAGGTACTCCGGTGATGCGGTAGTAAATGTCTCATAGATCGCCTGATTCGGGTCGCCCACCCTCACCCAATTTCCACCTTCACCTGCAAGTGTGCGTAAGATCAACTCTTGCAGCCGGCTGGAATCCTGAGCTTCGTCCTCAAGGATATAAGGCCATCTATTGTGCAAACGCTCACGCAATTCAATGTCACGGGTTACCAATTCAGCAGCCCAGCGGATGAGATCATCAAAATCTACGCCGCCTCGAAAACTGAGTGACCTCTGGTATTCTGCGTAAACCTGAATACACATTTCCAAAACCGGGTGGTGATAATCGAGGTCACTCATCCGTTGCCGTAATACTTCCGGATCGAGCTGGTAATCTTTTGACTTGCGAATGAACGCTGATGCAACATCCACGAAGAGGTCTGGCATGTTCTTTCGCAGGATATCTTTTTGTTTATAAGAATCGTAAAGTGATTCATCCAGCTGATCATGTACTTCGTTGGGATTCATGCTGATCCAGGCATACACCGCTTTTTCGATTTCCCGGTGCGCGGAATGTTCGTCAATGATCGAAAAATCACCGGTCAATCCAACCTGGGCAGGACGATCCTTCAAAATATCATGCGCCAGCCCATGGAGAGTCCGAACCCGGAATCCCAACCCCGGGATGAGTGTTTCACCCTGCAGAAAACTGCTGACTCGTTGTTGAAAATTGTTGGCAGCGGTGTTTGTCAGTGTGACCACCAGCACTTCTTGATCCGCATCCAACACTCCGGATGTAATGATCCGGGCTGCCAGTGCGGAGAGTGTGAAAGTTTTTCCGCTGCCGGGTACAGCCGAAATGCCCATCCATCCCGACTTGTATTCCAGAATCCTTTGTTGCGAAGGGCGAAACTTAGGCTGCATTTTCGCTTCCAGTCGCTGTGATGATCAGATCCTGTTTATTGATTCTCAGAATGGCTGTTTGCAGAGCCTTCAACAGCTCACCGCGTTGTTCCGATCCCTGTTCATTCAGTTCAATATGCGCCAGATAAACCTGGTTTCGGCATCGGGTAAGTAGACCATGCACCATTCGATATAAAGCTTCCTGGTTGGCATTGAATTCTTCTGTATCCGTCCATTTTTTCCCGATTGGCCAATCTTTTCCCAGCACATAAGGATGGGTAAGCGGCTGTTCCAATCTGGACCACCAGCCATTTGACCCAATATCCAGCCAGATTTGAATATCTGCTGCTCTATTCTGCATCAGGAATGTGTGTGCAGGTGCCAATAGAACAGCATCGGGATTCTCCTCGCCATAATTCCGTTGGAATTGGGCAGCTACCAGTCCGTTTTCAAGAGATTGCACGAATTCAAGTCCAATATTTGTCTCATCTGCAACCATTGAGCTGATATTGTTGCGAAATTTCCGGGCGGACTCCACCAGGTTGGCGGTGATCTCCCCGGCTGTATACGATTCATCAAAACCGAACCCGCTGGTGGAGAGTATCTCTCCGAATACTCTGCGGAAGAATATATCCAATTCTTTTACGGGTGATTTTGAATATTCATTGATCCATTCGACCAGCCGGTTGTAACGGTCTCCGATCACGTATGTGATCCGCTCCTGTTCCAGTGTTGGGATTCGTGCAAAAGGCGGAAAATTTGTATCCATCTTTCCGGGTATATAAACATGATCAGCCAGGATCTTCGCCCTGATCAGATCGATCCCCCCCAATGCATGCAGGAACATAAAGATCACATCCTGTTTCTGGGGTGGCTTTTGCCAGTGCGGATGAGCCAGTTTCGCCAATGTCAACAGGCATTGAACCAATGGCTCTTCTTTGAGTGACCGTGAAGGACGTAAGGTACGAAAGATAATATTTCTATCCTCCAACCTGCGCGCAAGGGCAAATCTCAAAGTATCTGGCATAAAAGGAGAGATGACTGCGATCTGGTCGGGAGAAACTGCATTCTCCCTAATAAGCTTTTCCACAATATCAGCACACCAATCCAACATCTGTGGAAAGAACCGTTGACTGTGAAATACCAGATGCTCCTTAAGCAGGAGAGGTTCAATAGCGTAACTATCGTTATCATTCAGTGGGATCTTTAATGCTTTGCCAACCTGGTAAGATAATCCCTGAATCGCTCGGGGACTGATATGTGATGCATCAAATCGGAACTTTTTCTCGCATGTCCCCAGCAGATCATCAGCACTTAGCGGATCTGCTCCCAAAAACTTACGGTATCCACCATTCTCATCCATGATCAGAAGGCTCGAATCCGTTTCCGGCACCCACTCGCTGAGGATTCTGTGTGTGGAGGGTGTGTCTTCTTCCAGATTATCGCCAATGATATGACGATACCTGTCGATCAAGTATTCCCTGCAAAGCGGCTCAGTCCAGACATAATCCAGAAAGGTTTGCATCTGTAGTGAATAATCCAGGCACTGTTGTCGTAAACAAAAATCCCGGAAAAGGTTGATACATTCCTGAGCCTGGTCATACATACGCAGATGACTGCTCTGCCCCACCCACGCGGACTTCAACCGTTCAGCGATCTCGCGGTGGTCAAAGCCCACCAGAGCAGATTTATTCAGGTTATCCAATAGTTGGCTGCACAAACGGTTCTGTTCGATGCGCAGTTGGGCAAAATATCCATCATGCTGCATCTTGTCTGCAACGATCTTCAGCATGTAATATTGCGCTGTTTCGATCGTAAGAAAAGTGGGTGCTGATTGCGGATCTTCAAAACCAGCCTTGGGAGCGACTAATGGCCAGAATAAGTTCAGCATGCGTTGCGATAAACCGTTCAGCGTGAGAATGTCTATCTCGCCATGCAATGGAATTTGTTTTTGCTTGTAGATTTGTTGATATGGGAGAGCCAGTGACCGCTGCGGCACCAGGATCAGGATCTGGTTTTCAAGTGCGCCTGCCCTGAGTAACTCCATTAGCCGGAAGTAAGAAGCGGTTGTTTTTCCGGTCCCGGCAATTCCGGTCAATGCTCCGGTACCGGAAATATATTCAACAACCTTCTTTTGATCTATGGTTAATGATTCAAGATGGATTAAGTCTCGTGGCATAACAGGAAGGCTTCCTTCAAGCGGATGCTTCTGGGTTTAGTATAGCATAAGGGTCTACCATTCCCCCCGGACGGTAGACCCTCTTTGCTCCCCCTGGCCGCAAAGTTCTGATTGCAATTATGGTGTCGGTTTATTCTCGCCGAGCAGCTTCTTTCGCATTTCTTCCTTTTCTTCTTCGGTCATTTCGTGCCTTCTGTTCCGGTTGTTATACATATCCCGGTGCATCCGTTTCTGGTCCATAGGCGAAAGACCCATATCTATCGAATCAGCCACTTGAAATAATTTTTGTGACATTTCCTGTCCCAGGAAGGGGGCAGCACTGTGGACGTAGTTCCGCAGGTGATCCGATCCTTCCATGCGGCGCCCCTCTTTTTCCAATTTGAGAGCTTTCTCAGCCTCGATTCCCAACTCAACCACCGTATACCTTTTCACGATCTCATGGTCGATGATTGCCTTATTGACTTCATCTTCGCTGGCGTATACGAACTTCAATTGAGATTCTGCCTGGATACTCTGTTGGTCTTCTCCCAATCCGTCGATTGCCGCGTGGATTTCTATTCCCTCTTCAACAGTCTTGGGAGGTGTCATGGCGATCAAATACAGGGATTCTTCGCTTTCCGCAACCAGGTCGCCCACCTGGATCAACATCTTTCCCGCGGAATCTGTGTGCTTGTGATCTCCGAGCAGGCGTAGATCAATGTTTTCCGGAAAAGTTAACGTTATCGTGCAGTTTCGGACGCTGATGGCGGTCAGTCCTTCCAGTTCGGTTGCAACAGCCAGCGGAATATCATGGGCGGTTTCGATGAAATAGTAATGTCCGCCGCCCTGGTTAGCCATGTGTTCCAGCAGGCGCTCGTTGTAATCTTCCCCGATTCCGAACGTGGATGTGGAAACCCCGCGCTGATTGATCTGGTTGGCGTGGTAACCCAATTCCTCCAGATCCACCATGCCCTGATTTGCCTGTCCATCGGTCAACAGCAGACAGCGGTTCAGATAGTTGGGACTCTGTACTTCACCGATCAACTGGCAGCCGCGCAGCCACCCGTCCCCCAGGTTGGTGGACCCTCCAGTGTGCAGGGAGCGGATTCCCGTCCGCAGTACTTGCTTGTTGGCTTCCGTCAGGTGGACGGCAGGTGAAATGGTCGCGATCTGGTCGTCAAAGGCTACGATCGAGACACTATCGGTTTCTTCCAACTTGTTGACGATATGCTCTGCTGCCAGTTTCGCGTTGGTCAGTTTATTTCCAGTCATGGAACCGGATCGGTCCAGAACCAGCGACAAGTTGAGCGGAGTCCGCTCAGATTTCTGCTGCATGGCAGGCGCTTTGACGGTGATTTCAATTCGTCTTTGGGTGGGTTTATTGGTGTTGATTAATTCGGCTTCAGCAGCCAGCTTGATTTGGAATGTTTCAGTACTCATATTGCCCTCCTGCCCCGGCGGTGGATCGCGGGAGAGGGCCGGGATGAGACTCTCCTACGTGTTGAAAAACAGGCTTTTAGCAAATTCGATCAGACGATCGATCTGTCTTCGGAATTTGGAATATACAACCTGGTCAATATGAATGTCCAGACCCGGAATGATCGAGAAACGGTAATACTGGTTTTCTTCCAGGATCATCGGTTGGTTTGGATTTACCCCAGTTGATCGATCAGATTGGAATAACTTTGGCGGACCCATTTCTTTTTGAGTGCGGAAATTGTCCAGAATTTCTTCATCATCGATGCCTTGATCAATCCTTTTTGAAGGGACTGGTGACTGTGGACCAGGTTGGCGCAGTAATTTCGAGGTGTAGGCAACCACATCCTCATTAATATTCCTGCGCGGACTATTCAGTTGTGAATGTTCACGTATATATTTGACAAAATCTTCAGAGCTAAGCTGTCTTGTGCGACCCAACAAATGGCGGGTATCCTCAAAGGGGATGTTATCCAGCAAGGCGCGGATCTCCCTCAGCGGCAGGTAGGCATCCTTAAGCCTCTGGATCAAGCGGATTCGTTCCACATAATCCTGGCTGTAAGAGGTGTATTTGCCGCGGGTCTCGGGTGCCGGGAGTAACCCCTCTGCAATATAGTAGCGGATCGTCCGGATACTGACCTGGGCTAACTCCGCCAATTCATGAATGAGGAGTTGTTGTGTAAGAAGTTGCATGGACCCTCGTTGGTCTTGATAAATATATAATAACAGTATAACGTAATGCTGTCAAGTAGTAATTTTATACGGGTTTTTCTGTCTCAAATACTGCTTGTTTGATCATTTTACTCAGTTCTGCAAATTGCGCAGAATAGCGCATCTCTTCCCGGCGAGGACGCGGCAGATCAACCTTTTCATCCAGACAGATCTTCCCCGGGCGGGATGTCAGCACCAATACCCGGTCTGCTAGGTACACCGCTTCACTGATCGAATGGGTCACCATCAGAACAGTCTTTTGCCTGGCATGCCAGATGCGCATCAATTCTGCCCCCATCTTTTCCCGGGTCAGCGCATCGAGTGCGCCAAAGGGTTCATCCAGCAGCAGAATGTCCGGGTCGTGGATCAACGCCCGGGCGATTGCCACCCTTTGGGCCATCCCGCCAGAAAGATCCCGCGGCCAGGTGTCTTCAAATCCTTCCAGACCAACCAGATGGATCAGCTCCTGCGCCTGGTTTTCGGCAATATCCCGGTCCACTCCTGAAAGCTCCAACGGCAGCATGATGTTTTCGATCACACTCCGCCAGGGCATCAGGTTCGCCTGCTGGAACACCACCCCGATGCGGGGTTTTTGCCCATCGTCCGTTCCGTAGACCAGCCCGCCGGTGGTGGGTTCGACCAACCCGGCGATCACCCGCAAGATCGTGCTCTTTCCGCTGCCAGACGGACCGAGCAGACATAAGAACTCCTGCTCTTCCAGCCCGAAGTTCAAATGGCTCAGCGCGTGTAGTCCGCCGTTCCCATTGGGAAAGGTGACCGATAGATCCTGGACAGTCAGTAATTGCGTCATAAGTTCCTATTTTATGAACTGATTGGTGTAGGATTTGCTCAGATCCTGAGCCTCTGTCAATAACCCCATCTGGAGCAATACCTGTTGCATGTTCTCCCAGCCGTCGGGATTGGATACGCCTAGTTTATCCGTCCTCCACAATGCGACGGACTGGCTGAGGACTTCCTTTTGGACCTTCTGATCTGCGGATGCAAGGTTTTCGACATAATTCTTGCTGATCTCATAGGCTTCGTCGGGATTGTTGATGGTGTCCTCGATCCCCTTTATTGTGGCAGTCACCATTTTCTGCACCAGCTCGGGATTCTGCTGGATGGTCTCTTCATTGGTGATCATGCCGTTGGCGATCAACTGCAGATAATCCGATACTTTCAACACGCTGATCTCATATCCCTGGTTCCGCAATTGGACCGGCTCATTGGCCACATAGACCACCGCCGCATCCACTTTCCCGGCTGCCAAGGTTTCGACCTGGTTGAAACCGATGGTGTCCAACTGGACATCAGCATCCTTCAATCCCCCGGCAGAGAGTAATGCTTCCAGTCCGATGTAGCTGGCACCGGAGAGCACCGGTGTGCCTATCCGCTTTCCCTTCAGGTCGGCAGGGGAGACTGATATTCTGATCCTTCATAGCCACCACCGCCACCGGGAATTGCTGGTACCACGACAGCACATACACCACCGGCAGCTTTTGGGCACGGGCAAGGATGACCTGCTCCCCGGAGACGATGGCAAATTTCAGTTTGTTGGCTCCCACCAGCGCCATGGCGTCGGTCTCAAAGCTGTAGTCGATCTTCACATCCAAACCCGCATCACGGAAATAGCCCTTCTCGATGGCCACATACAGCGGAGCGAATTGCACGTTCGGGATATACCCGACCGGCAGGCTGATCTCCACCAGTGCATCAGGTGAAGGTGCTGGTGCAGCAGGTTTCGGTGCACAGGAGGCGCAGAGCGCAATGATGATGATGCCGAATAAAAGGTTCTTAAGACGCATGAAGACTCCTCATAAATTTGTCGTGGATTTTTCCTGCCAGCGCAGGAAGCGGTTCTCCGCCAGAATGACCACCCCATACAGGCATAAAGCCATGAATATCAGGGCAAAGATGGCGACAAAGACCAGCGCGGTATCATACTGCCCGCGCCCGATGTTGATCAGAAATCCCAGACCGCGGTCTGCGCCGACGAACTCGCCGACCACCGCCCCGATCACCGACAGGGTCGCGCCGATACGCATCCCTCCCAGAAAGACCGGCAGGGAGGAGGGGACTTCCAGAAAGCGCAGGATCTGACCCCGTCTGGCTCCCAGGCTGAGCATGAGGTCGCGCAGATTCTCGGGGACTGCCCGCAGCCCGACGATGGTGTTCACCAGCACCGGGAAGAAGACGATCAGCGAGCAGATCAGGATCTTGGAGAAGAGACCCGGGCCGAACCAGATCACCAGCAGGGGAGCGATCGCCACCAGCGGAACCGCCTGGCTGGCCACCAGGAACGGTGCCATGAAGCGTTCGGTGGATGGAGATTTTGCCAGCACATATCCCAGGATCATGGCGCAGCCGGCGCCGATGGAGAGTCCGGCCAGCACCTCGAACAGGGTAATGGCGGCGTGCTTGAGCAGTGAGCCGTCCTGCAGGGCGCGGATAAAGCGCATGAACACGACAGCCGGGGATGGGAGGATGAAGTCAGGGAATTTCCAGATCAGGACGGCGGCTTCCCACAATGCCAGCCCGGCGATGGCGGAGAGGAGCAGGATGACCCAGCGTTTGTTGGCGAAAATACTCACAAAAAATCCCCGAAGACCATTTCTCTTCGGGGTGATAGCACACAACAGAGCAGATGCATTCTGTGCTGCCTTCTTTTATCCGGACTGTAACCGTCGGCTCCGGAGTCTAACCGGATCATGTCATTGCTGACTCGTGGGCTGTACCACCGATCGGGAATTGGGGGAGTACCCCGCACCCTGCCCCGAAGGTAACACTATTATAACACTTTGCAGTTCGGTGGAAAACAGCGAACTGGAATTGATTTTCGATAACAATACCTCCCCCTCCTCAGTCCCCGCATTGCCCATAGGGTGGTTTCCAAGGAGAAGAAAAATATTAGCCAGAAAAATAGCGAACATTTGTTATTTGTTTCAAATCGTTCAACGATTTCATGGGGCTGATTGAAGGCTATGCGGTTGGAAAGGTACAAGGTATTGGCTTTGTTGGAGATTGTTATATAGTACGGATGTTCTAGTTATAATCATAACAAGATGGATTGGGGATGTCAACTGTCACTTGTGACAGTCCCCTCTACTGGGTGCGCTTACTGGATGGGTTATTTCAATAACCCACCCCATCCCCTCCCACCGGCGAAAACCGCCTCCGGGAGGGGCTTTAAGAGAAAGGGAAGGAAGAACCATTGGTTCTTCCTTCCCTGTCAACCATGTTTCTCCGAAAACTGACCAGAGACCAGATAGATATCCATATGGACATCTCATATCGTACTCAAACCACTCCCTGCCTTCTATAGCAGATCTTACAACCAGACGACGCGCTCGACCACCTTCAGTAGTTCGATCTTGCATCCCGAGAAAAAGACTTCGACAGCATAATGGTTGTAGGGACGATTATCGGGGTGGAGCCGGTCTGGCAGGAGCTTGAACATCATCTTCCCTTCGGAAATTGGACGTTTTCGATGGTGAAGTTCGGCAGATCCGGGCTGCTGCTGGTTCTTTTCAAACCGGGTTTATCCAGAAAATCAACGATCTGATTCTTCCCCACCGCGAAATTTGCGGAGAGGTGATGTCCGTTTGCCCCCTCCGCCCAGGTGACCAGCGCGATATCATCGGTTAGGTATTGCATACTGGTTTCAAATTCCGAGGCGTCATTGGCGGCGTAAAATGATTCGACCACACTCTGCATATCAGGGCAATTCTTCGTTTGTTGAGTTTGAGCAGACATGCCCCCACAGGCTGTGAGGAATGCCGGGAGAATGAAAACAATTAACAATAAGATTTTTGATTTCATGGCAGGTGATCCTGTATTTGAGCGTTCCAGTTTAAATTCACGGAGCATGGTAGTTCAACCGATTGTCATTCCCGGTAAGCGGTGTTGGGCAGACTTTCCAATACAGTTTTGAATTCGAACTTTACACGGCTGTTAATAATTGAATAGATCGATGTACAAAACTATCTCAGTTCCTCAATCCGGTTTGGTTGGCTTTATTGTCGTATCAATCCCGGTTGTTTTGTTTAGAAATTCCATCATTTTGGTAACCTTTTCTTCTCTGTTTTTTTCATTTGCATCCGTAATTACACCAATTTCCATTGTCTGACCATCTTTAAACTCAACCAGAATCTTTTTTTCGGTAAAATTTCCTCTCTCTTTTTCTGTGGCTACACCAAAAGACACGATATCATCAAATGAGATGTTGATTGTTTTTAAGCCTGATCCAATTTTGAATATGCGAGTATTTGGATTAAATTCAAACGATCTTCTCGAGTTTCCTGCCCATAGAAAACCCAATAACCCCAACAGCAATCCCTACGATCCCCGGTACGATTTCTCCTCTAGCCAGAAAGCCAAGTCCAAACAAGCCGCTTATCACCCCCACAACATATTCCAAAAGCGGATTTGGTTTGATAGTGACAACGCCTTTATTGTCGCGCTCGATCATCACACTATCCATGGATGGAAGTGCGTTATTCATAAATTCTTCATGAGAAGCAAGAAAATCCATTGCTTCTTTAGAGCCAATTGAGCGCAATCCATCGAATACATTCTGACGTACAGAACTATCTTTATCGTTGTAAGCATTCATGAGTGCAGGACCTACTGATGGATCTTTGGATTTGCTCAATTTGTATGAGGCTGCTCTGCGCTGTTGATCATTCCCGTTTTGCAATTGTGTAATTAATTGTTGTAACTGATCTGTGTCCATTGTTCCTCCGGCATTAATAATTGTGCCCACGACAACTGATAGTGCAGTAAATATTGAAACGCGTCATTGGCACCTTTCAACTTTTTTCATACGCGAAGCAAGGTGCTTATCTGGGTACAGACGTCCCTCCGGTCTCTGCCGGAACACGACTAAAGACTTTCGCGAGCAGCAGAAAGACGATGGGACCGGCTGCCCCCCAGCCAAGTATCCCGATGATGACAGCCTGTGCCGGCGAGACTGCGATCCAGACCAATCCTGCCAAACAAAGAACACCACTCAGGATCATCACATAACGCAGCGAGTTTTTGAGAAGGTCTCCGCCAAAGATGGGTGCCGCCAGCAGCATCGATATCCCAAAGAACCAATCCCAGACGAAGTTGTCCAGGATGAACGCGGGAGCAGGCCACTTACAAGGCAGGAACAATGCGCGCCAGGACTCGGAAAACAGATCCGGCTGACTGCTCACCATCAGCAGCAGAAAGTTGATGCAAGAGGTGATGGTGACGCAACAGATCATGAAAGCCAGGGCTGCCAGGCTGTATGGCTTGTGCTGCGGCGCCGCATACGCGTGGACGGCGACCATCGAAAGCACCAGGAACGGCCCCATGAGGACTACAAATAGAGCCATCACCGCGAGTAAAGGTCCGCTCTCTATAGGCGACCCCTGCGTCGCGTAAGCCACTCCTGAGGTAATCTCATAGATCTCGCATACAGCAAAGCCTATCCAGGCAGCGGCGATCCCGAGAGTCCTGGCCTGTGGAGTGAAAGTCGAATTTGGATTGATTTCAGAATTTCCCATGTTAGTACCTCAACCAATTCCCCATCGGTTTGCCTCCGCGGAAGTTGTCGCTGGGGTGGGCGTGGAGTTTGTTTAAAAACAGTATATACCCGAAGCTACGTTGTGCGAATTCCTTGAAAATTTGACGAATCCCACCCGCCCTATGAACAGAACCGGGTGCCTTTCCCGGTACTCGGTGTTGGGCTATCTGATAAATTTAGACACGGGTTGCCGATCCCAAAAGGCGCTCTCTTACAGCGGTCAAATCATCCTGACTTGTGCCACCCATGCGAAGATAGCTGTCGATATCAAGTTCTTCAAGTGCACTAACTAAAGCTTCTCTAACAGAAGAACCCTTGCTTGAAAGCAGTTGGTCTCTCTCAGAGTCGGGACTTAGCTCATAATCTGCCGTAATATCATCCAGTGTAACGCCAACAAGCGCTAGTATTAACAGGGCAATAATCCCTGTGCGATCATTTCCACGAATGCAATGGAAAAGGACTCCGCCAGGTTTGGCATGTGCTATTGCAGAAACAACCGCTGCATATCGCTCCGGCCAGCGCCGAAGTGCGTCTTTGTAATAGAGTGGTGTACACCACAATTCTGTGGTTGCCCACATCTGTACGAATTCCATATCAGTGACATCTTCAATAGCTATCTGAATCGTTTCGAGATCAGAAAATGGCGAGGCAAAGTTGAGTTCGTCTTCTTCCATGCCAAAAGTGGATAGCGAGATTATGGTACGAATGCCATAAGTATAAAGTGCTGTCCATCCTGCTGGAGTGAGCCTGGCCGGGGTATCTGAACGGACCAATACTCCCCGAAGAGTCGTTCGACCGTCAATAGTTCTGAGACCGCCAAGGTCGCGAACATTTGAACAGCCATCCCAGGCGAGAATTCGTTGATTCAAACCAATACCTCCAATTTACGTGTGGTCAAGGTGGTTGCGATACGAATCGGAATTGGCACAGCAGGTACCAACGATTTGTGTTCGTGGAGCATGGTGCTGGGACGGGTGTGGAGTCTGCCTGCCATTTCTCCCTGTCATACTATCGTTATTTCCTGAATCCTTGTCACCCATTGGCGGATCTCAGTTTCCCTGGACGACTCAAAAAGCCTTTCAATGCTATCCCCACCTGCCAACTGGATGGACAATGCCAGCAGGCTGCTTTTCTTTTCCTTTAGCGACAGATGGACAATTTTCTTCAGCGGAATATAATCCCAAATCCCTCCATATTTTTCGTCGCCCCTCACCCTCAATTCCTCGCGGATCAGGATGAGCTCCCGGTCAGTGACAATACCGGCATGAGTTGGCGAGAGTGCACGGGACATCTTTCCAAAGAATAATGGTACTGCTTCGCGGATCTCGGGCTGCAATACGGAGTGGATCACCGTCTCCCCCGGCAGGATGCTGCGCCTGGCGTAGTTCATAAACTTGTAATTCGCATCCATCCATTTATCGAACTGTTCCAGGTTCGGACGGTCCATCGTTGTCTGAATGCCTGCATTGGCGATGCGGATCTTTTCCAACATTGGACGAAAGAGATAGTCCGTGACCGTATTGAAGCGGATCATGGTGGAAATCGGTCTTCCCTGTTTATTCGATCCACTGATTCTGATGTGTGAGTCCAACAGGATGACACGCACCTCCAGATGGCTGATCCCATCGAGGGGATAATTCTGCACTTCGCAGGTACTGCCGCTTTTGATCAGAACCTGGATCTCGTGGTCGAATACACAAACGAGTTTCTCGGTTTCCCGGCGGATAAATCCCTCATACCCGGGGGTAAGGATGGTATAGGGGAATTTGATTCCGGGTGACAGCAGGGTTTCGAGGAAGGGTTTGTAGGTGTCGGGGACTTCGTCAAAGGTTGCGATGGATCTGGCCCACGACCTTCTGGTCCGTTCAGCGGCGGTGAGCTGCGGGAGGACTGGGTAAACGGAGATGATGTCGCGGATGCTGTTTCGTATTTTGTTCAGCATTTGACAACCTTCTTTCTACTGCTGCCAAACGGTTTGAGATCAATTAGGCTGGTTCTGGCGATCTCGAACTGTAAAGATAGAAACCACGTAAGCACTGACTTATTAAAGAGGCGTGAAAAAAGCCTCAATTTCTCATCATGATTATTTTAGTGTCACTTGGCATAAATAAGCCAGAGACCCTTCAGTATCGCCATCAACAATGTAATGAATGGAAAAGAGATCAACAGTTTCTTTGTCCCGGATCCCACATCGGGGTGATTATTAAATTCGTAGCTTTGATTAGCCTGAACGATGATGGTAATTATTGTGATCAGTATGAAACCAGGGACTTGAATAAGTAAGATGAGCACAGAGGCAATGACCAAGCCAATCAAGGCATTTCGAAGTGCTCGTTGCGAGATATCATAATCTACCGGGGGAGTATTCCTGGCAATTGTTTCACTTTCAGCAATATAATCTTGCAGCTTTTTTGCATCTTCGAGATGAATTCTTTCGAAAATAACACTGCCGGTTAATAGGAACCAAGCCGAAGATTTCAGCACAAAATAGAACCTGCCGTATTTTTCAACAAGGAAAGCACTTCGCTTGTATTTCCCAAGGCCGTAGGATCTTTCATAATAAACCCCGAAGTCTTTGACGATATTTCCCAAAAGAATTTTGTCAATGATGCTCATGGGTACAGTACCTTTTCTGCATACTTTAAGACCTGATGAAATAGCACTTTGGTTTGCCTTTGAGAAACACGGCGGTGGACCTCACGGAACCATATCCAGACACTCAGGGGAAATTTATCAACCGTTTGCTCGTATGTACTTGGCGCGTAGGAAGGCATTCATTTTGTCACGAGCCGATGTGCCGTCGCCTCTGTATGGTTTTACTTTGTCGCAGGTTTCGTACTCGTCGCAAGTCGAGCAGAAATCCCTGCCTTTAGACTCCGCACACGAGCGGATTGTACAGCGCGAGCAATCTGTGGCGATCAGTTTCAAATCGGGATACTTGCAGCCCAGGCAAACAAAGTCGATCGCATCGGTTTTCCCATCGCCAAACTCTTCATTCATTTTTACAAGCATCGACTCATCGCCGGTTATCGTCCCCTTGTAGGCGGGGCATTCATCACAATTGATGCCACAATACGCAATCATGGATGGACTCCTTTGGTAGTAAATCGGAACTTCATCTGAAAACAGATTATTAGAATTTTCCCTTTTCGGCTGTAACAACGGATCCTTTGTTTACGGAAAATAAGCGGGTGTGGGTACTGTTTCTAGTCAGTGAGAATTTAAGGGCAGACACACATATCCAAGTCACACGCGACTTATAAACAATTATCCAGGTTAATCATGCAGGTGTCGGCGTTTTTATTTGTTTACGGGATTTCTGCTTAAGTCTGAGATAGCCGCCCAGCATTGCCAGCAAGGGACTGACGATCAATGCCAAAATTTCCAAAAGGATTATATAAATCGGGTATGTTCCGGAAAACAAACCATATAAACCAGAAAGCACACAGAGAAAGGATGACAACGCTCCATTGAGGAGCTCATCGTGTTTGGCGATCAGCGCGCCTATGTATCCTCCCAGGATTGAAAACATCATCCCAACGATTTGAAGTAATGAAATGACAAGAGGATCTGTTTTAAAAATATTCATGACACTTGCGGTCAGCTCAGTAGGAGACAATACTGCGGACTGTAAAAGATTGAAGCTGAACATGACATAAATGGTCATGATGCCGCCCCAAATATTCGTGCCGATGATGTCGACTAATGAACCTGTTACAAAACCTAGAATGGATACTTTTTTGCGAAATTCCATACTATTCTCCCCTTTCGATGATGTTCGCAAAACTAATACAATAACATTTAGGTTGGTTTGAGCATGCGTGTGGAACTCAACTTAAAATAGTCTTTAATTTCCGAAATAATAAGCGTTAGTTGAGAGATTTAATTACCCACCCGGATTTAATTCTATACCGATTTTATGATTGGCGTGGTTGCGGTTTGAAGAGGGCGGACACACAGGTCCGCCCCTACGAGTACGGTATCCGCCTATCCGAAATTGTTTTCGAGCGGAATGTATAATTTGGGTATGGTTTACGATCCCAAGATCCATCATCGGCGATCAATTCGGATGCCTGGATACGACTATTCCCAACCCGGAGGTTATTTTATTACCATCGTCACCCAAGCGCGTGAACCATTATTCGGCCAATTTATAGATGGGCAAATGCAACTGAATTCAGCGGGAGATTTGATTCAACGCTGGTTATTCGAGTGTGAACCCAAATTTCCGAACATCAAAATAGATAAACAGATCATCATGCCAGATCATGTCCACGTGATTATGACGATTAATGATCTGGTAGGGGCGGACCTGCGTGTCCGCCCAAATGATAGTCAAAAACGCCGTACAATTCCCGAGATCGTTCAATGGTTTAAAACCATGACTACCAATGATTACATTCGGAATGTAAAAGAAAATGGATGGCGGGAATTTGAAAAGAGATTATGGCAAAGGGATTATTACGAGCATGTGATCCGAGACGAGAAAGATTACGCAGAGGTATGGGAGTATATCGAGAGTAATCCGACGGCGATTGATTGAAATGCTGGACGTCTGTTTCATAAAAGAGGGCGGACCCGGGTGTCCGCCCCTACGATAATCGCTCATTGGCCTTGGGCGGCTGCCACAGTTCGACCTTGTTTCCCTCCGGATCGATGACCCAGGCAAACTTCCCATACTCGGATTCGTCAATCTTCTCGAGCACATTGCAGCCTTCTTCCTTCAAGGCCTTGACCAAGGCGTGGAGGTCTTCCACTCGGTAGTTGACCATGAAGGGAGCAGAGCTCGGAGCAAAGTGATCACTTTCTTGCGGATCGATCAACCAGGCAGTTGTGCCTGCAACCGGCTTGCCCTCGGCGTCGGTCCAATCGAAGGCAGCTCCGCCCCAGTCCTGGACATCGATTCCCAGGTGCCGCTTGTACCAGGCCTGCAGTGATGGAGCGTCTTTGGCCTTGAAGAAGATGCCGCCGATGCCAGTGACTCGTTTCATGTGACCTCCTGCCTGTGGTGATGGTGAGGGGTAGTTTGTATCCTTTGGTTTAACTGTTCATGTTTGGATTCTTAATATACGGCGGAATATGCCATAATACAAAAGGTGTAAGATGGGTTTGGCACGTGAGGTTAGACACGTGAGGTTCGATACACAGGTCCGCCCCTATTTGAACTATGAGAGATCTGATAGCAGAGCAGGTGACGTCTGGTTGGGAATGGAGGATGAATATAAGAATTGAGTTGGATTTAGAGGACATAACTCAACCTAACCTACAACTTGCATTACTGATATTACCTAACAAGTAAGCAAAGGTTTCTATGCAGTCCAGTATCGACAAAGGAAGAATTATTCTATGGAACCTCTCGATAAAAATTTTACGATATTAAGGTCCCCAATATTTATTATATTAGGAGCATTGTTAATCCAAGATGGGTTATACATGTTAAAAAAGAAGATATATCCTCCACCAACCATCAAGAAATTTAATAGTTTGTTTCACATAAACTCGGATATTAATCTCACAGTCCAAAATAATAATGACCAAAAAAGTTGTGAAAGATGGATGACACTCGAAGGATATAAATACTTTCTAAGTGGGATATTTCTGATAGTCTTTTGTACTTGGCTATTATTTTATGCATTAAATCTGTGATGAAATAGAATATTTGTATAAATAATTCTTTGTAACATGAATGACAGTTAGCGTATGGATATTATGTTTTTCATTTGAACACCAATTACTTCATCCAATTTTATATGTGGGTTTAGTGTAAATAATTTATCCATATTGGGATCAAAATTAGGATACAACCGTGAAAATTATCATACTAATTGGATGTTTATTTCTCTTTCCTATTGGAATAATTGAAATCATGAAAGGATATTCATTGCTTCAATTGGGAAAATATAATACTAAAACCTTTGTAAACAACTTTCTAAAATTGCTTTTCTCAAACAGAAATAAGTCAACAAGTAACCTGCAGGTTGAACAATCAAATTCTCGATTAGTGAGATCTTTGGGTGGGTTTTGTACCCTTTTGACTGGCGTAATTATTATCACAATTTCGGTTATTATGTTTCTTTCATCTATTAATATTAATTCGATGATCAACCGTTGATCATTTAGTTTGATTAGGAAAAGTTGTCACAGGGTGGGTTGAGTACTTACTGCGAAACTTAGCGATATATTCACAATCCTTGGTTCGATCGAAAAAATTGTCACAAATACCATCTTGCATTTTCAAAGATAATTATGTATGATGGATATAGAACATATATTCTATATGGGTACAATCATTGATCATCTATCTGTTCACTTCACAACACAATCACAAGCACCATTCCCGGGTAGGTAAATTTCATATTTGAAACAAATAACAAATGATTCATATTTTTTTGGCTCACTGTACATTGACAACAGAATAAAAAAATCCCCGGCACATTGACCGGGGATGATGCAAATTTTGTGATGGTATTTTCTGCAATGATAGATCGTTCTACTCCAGCGCCTGCTTCAGGTCGGCGAGGATGTCGTCGATGTTCTCGATGCCGACCGAAAGGCGCACCAGACCATCGCTGATTCCCTGCTTCAGGCGGTCTTCCTTGCTGATCTTGGAATGGGTCATGCTGGCCGGGTGCTGGATGAGCGTATCCACCATCCCCAGCGAAACCGCCAGAGTGGCCAGTTTCACCTTGTTCATCATCTTCTCGCCGGCCTTATATCCACCCTTCAGCTCGAAGGACATCATCGCGCCGAAGTGCCCCATCTGTCCGCGGGCGGTCTCGTAATCCGGGTGGCTGTGCAGAGCGGGGTAATGCACCGTCCCAACCGCAGGGTGATCCTCGAGGAATTGGGCGACTTTGATGGCGTTGAAGCAGTGCCGCTGCATGCGCACTTCGAAGGTCTTCATGCCATTGGCGACCAGCCAGCTATCGAACGGGCTGGGAGTGGCTCCCAGGGTGGTGGCCATTTTGCAGAAATCATTTTTCAGCCAGTCCACGTTGGGTGGTGACCATGGCGCCGCCGATCACCAGTCCATGTCCGCTGAGATATTTGGTGGTGGAATGGACCACGATGTCGGCTCCCAATGTCAACGGACGCTGGCAGTACGGCGTGGCGAAGGTGTTATCCACCATCAACCAGGCGCCTTTCTGGTGGGCAAATTCCGCGGCGGCTTTCAGGTCCACGATCTTCATGGTCGGGTTGGCAGGCGTTTCGGCATAAGCCAGTTTGGCATCGGGATGGATGGTGAAAGCCTCCTCCCATTTTTCAGGGGTGGGGTCCTTCAGCCAGACCACGTTGATGCCGTAACGCGGCGCAATGGTCTGCAGGAAGGAGAATGTCGCTCCGTAAAGCGCTTCCTGGGCGATGATGGTATCTCCGCTGCTCAATTTGGATAAGATCGCGGTGGTGACCGCCGCCATCCCCGAGGAGAACACCCAGCCGCCAGCGATCTCTTTCAGTTCCTTTTCCGGGTTGTCGCGGATCAGGTCGATGGCTTCCAGCACGGTGATCTTCTCGATCAGCTCATCGAAGTTGGGATTGGTCAGGCGGGTGTAGATGTGCCCTTCCTTCTCTCCGCGCCAGATGGCCTGTCCCGTCTCCACATCGGGGAAGGAGAAGGTGGACGTCTCGTAGATCGGCGTGGCGTGGGCGTGGTACGGGTGGTCAACATCACCGGCGTGGATGGCCAGTGTGCCTAAGCGGTGGGTGGGATCGATCTTTGCCATAATATACCTCATTTGATCGGATACCTCTCATTATAATCTTCTGCCGAATATACAGCCGGTTTGTCAAGGATCAGAACTTTCCATATAATCACATCATGCTCAATTATTTCCGATCCACCCTGCAGCCGGAAGGCTACCACGGCAACGGCAAGACTGGTCCATTCTTCGAAGGCTGGTACTACAAGCTGGTCTCCGCGGATGAACAGCAGCGCTGGTGCATCATCCCCGGGGTGTATATCGGCAGGGATCCGAAAGACTCGCACGCGTTCATCCAGGTGATGGATGGGGTGAGCGGCAAAAGCATCTACCAGAGTTATCCATTTGCCGACTTCCGGTCAGAGAAGGACGAGTTCAAGATCCACATCGCTGAAAACCACTTTTCCCGCACCGGTATCATCCTCAACATCGATCATCCGCAGATGAAGATTACAGGGACGCTCGAGTTTGTGGGAACCACTCCCTGGCCGGTGAAATTGACCTCACCCGGCATCATGGGATGGTACGCCTGGGTTCCGGGCATGGAGTGCTATCACGGGGTGGTCAGCCTGAACCACCGCATCCAGGGTTCATTGGAAATCAACGGCGCGGCGGTGGATTTTTCCGACGGCATCGGATACATCGAAAAGGATTGGGGACTGTCATTTCCATCCGCGTGGGTCTGGACGCAGACCAACCATTTCAAGACCGCCAATGTGTCGTTAACCGCCTCGGCGGCGAACATCCCCTGGCGCGGGTCATCCTTCCGCGGATTCATTGCCGGGTTGTGGCTGGAGGGGAAACTGTACAAATTCGCCACCTACACTGGGGCAAAGCTGAACATCCTTGAATTTAGCGATACCACCGCCAGGATGCAGATGACCGACTCGAAATACCGTCTGGAAGTGTCTGGCCACCAAGGTGGAGGGGGGATTGCTGCAGGCGCCGACCCGCACCCAGATGGACCGCAGGATCGAAGAGACCCTTTCGGCAGTGGTGGCGGTCAAACTGGAAATCCGCGACCGGAAGGATTGGCAAATCCTGTTCAACGAGACAGGCAGTTATGCCGGTCTGGAGGTTGTCGGAAAATTGTAATTCAAGTAAATTGGGAGGGAAAATGTCACTGGAATTCCCGGAGATGTACCACATCTCCAGACAAATGAATGAAACGATCGTTGGAAAGCATATTTCCAAAGTCACCATCACCAACCCCAAAGCCAAGATCTTCGAGTGGAAATTCTCGAATCTGGACAAGGTGGATATTGCCGGTGAACCCATCTCCGCGGTGACCCAGCACGGCGATCAGGTCCATCTGCAGGTTGGTGAGCGCATACTCATGTTCGGGGATTTTATCGGCAAGCTGGTGTATGTCCCGAGCCGGTCAGCCGGTCCCGGAAAAAGCGCAGATCATCTTCCATCTGGATGATGGGGCGGCGTTCTACTATCAAGTATCCCTGTACGGGTTCGGCAGCGTCATCAGTCAGGCTGAAGCCGCCGGCCGGGCAAAAGAAGCCGGCATCTCTCCGCTATCGGAGGGGTTCACCGTGGATTACATGGCCAAGGTCTTTGCGGAACCAAAAAGGAAGATCGCCAAACAGATGAATGTTTACGGTATCGAGTACAAAGCCGGCGGGTTGGGCAACGGTTACTGGCACGAGGTGCTGTATCTCTCAGGAGTGCTGCCGTCACGAAAAGTGAATGCCCTGACCGACGCGGATTTTGAGAAGCTGCACCACAACAGTCTGGTTGTGATCCGCGAGGCGGTAGAAAAGAACGGCTGCATGGACGAAGTGGACTTTATGGGGAATCCCGGCAGGTATGCACGCAAGATCGGACGGAGGAATAAAGGTCTGCCGTGTGTCCGCTGCGGCGGGACTATCGAGGTCAAGAATCTGCTGGGCTCGAATTCCTACTTCTGCCGGGGCTGCCAATCCTGAAATTGGTTGACCATTCAGGAAAAAATAATCCTGCGTCCTGTATAATTATTCCATGCCAAAATTGCACAGCCGATTTGTTTGTCAGGAATGCGGACGGGTAACAGCCCAGTCCATGGGGAAATGCCCGCAATGCGGGGCATGGAACAGCATGATCGAGGAAGTCGTTGAATCGACTTCGAATACCTTAAAACCGATTTCCGGATTATCCTCGCAATCCCATCCGCGCCGTTTGAGCGAGATCGATACCAGCGCGGAAACCTTCTGGCCGCTGCCCATCGCTGAATTCTCGCGGGTGCTGGGCGGCGGCATCGTCCCCGGCTCAATTGTGCTTGTGGGTGGCGATCCCGGCATCGGCAAGTCCACACTGCTGTTGCAAATGGCTGTGATCATGGCGGCATCGTCCAAGGTACTGTATGTTTCCGGAGAAGAATCCGAGAGACAGATCCACATGCGGGCGGTCCGTCTGCTGAAGAATGAAGACAAGAAGATCACCCTACCATCCGAGCTGTACCTGGTAACCGAGACCAATCTGGATACCATTCTCGAGCACACCAATCAGCTCAAACCATCGATCATGATCGTGGATTCCATCCAGACCACTTTTCTGCCGGATCTGCGCTCTTCAGCCGGATCGATCTCACAGGTGAGGGAATGCGCTTCCCGTCTGCGCGAACTGGCAAAGATGAGCGGCATCACCGTTTTCCTGATCGGGCACGTCACCAAGGAAGGCATGATCGCCGGTCCGCGGGTATTGGAGCACATTGTCGATACCGTCCTCTACCTGGAGGGCGACCGCTACCAGAGTTACCGGTTGTTGCGTTCGGTCAAGAACCGCTTTGGAGCCACCTCCGAGGTGGGCGTGTTCGAGATGACCGAAAAGGGAATGACCGAGGTCAGCAATCCATCAGAGGCATTCCTGATCGAACGGATGGTGAACGCTCCCGGCTCCGCGATCGCGGTCACCATGGAAGGTACCCGGCCAATCCTGGTCGAGGTACAGGCACTCACCAACCACACCAATTTTGGAAATCCGCGCAGAACACCGAATGGATTCGACATCAACCGGCTGCTGCTGGTGATCGCAGTCCTCACCCGGCGAACGGGTATTCCGCTGATCGAGCAGGATGTGTTCGCCAATGTCATCGGCGGACTGAGATTAACCGAACCCGCCGCGGATCTGGCGCTTGCGGCAGCCATTGCATCCTCGCACCGGGATATCCCGGTGAAAGCGGATACGGTGCTGATCGGCGAGATCGGCTTATCCGGAGAACTTCGTCAAGCAAACCAGATGTCGACCCGCTTGAAGGAAGCTGCCAAACTCGGATTCAAGACGGCCATCGTTCCCCACCGGATGAAGGCGGGTGAACCCTACCCAGAAAATCTGCATGTCATCGAAGCCCGCTCGCTTGAGGGAAGCACTCAATCACGCCTTGGTCAGTGAATGGGCAAAACCAGTCAATAAAGATGATGAGTAAATTCAGCATCATCAAGGAATGAAAATGAACCTCCTCGAACAACCCACAGTGTTATCCATCCGCAAAAATCATGCCCTGGAGCATGCCACCATTAGGGTCCTCAGCAACCGCTTTCCCCACATATCGATGGCAGGTTATTCGGATCAGAAGGGATTCTGGATCATCGGTGATGTCAATGGAGAAGATCTGCGGACCGCAGTGGACGAGGCGGTGAAACGCCTGAACGAGGGTGAAAGTCAGCTGGCATTCCATCCCAACTGCGGGACCAATTTTGCAGTCATGGGCATCGCGGCCGGATTGGCTGCCTGGGTTGCTTCGCTTGGGGCTAAGCCAAATTGGAAAAACCGCTTCGACCGGCTGCCGAATATGATCCTGTTTTCGACAGCTGCCATGATCTTTTCGCAGCCGTATGCCCACCAGATCCAGATCCGCTTCACTACGAAGGCTGCGATCGGTTCTCTGCGTGTCTTAAGAATTGAGGATTCATCCCGGGGGAGTATACCCGCACATCGAATTTATACTACTGACCAACCGGAGGAATGATGGAAAACTTTGAATCTGCCTTTTATTCTCAGAACTCTTTACCAGAACAAAAAGTATACGAGATCGAATACTCGGGGATTTTCCGCCGGTGGGTGGCATTATTCCTGGATAATCTGATCACCGGAACCGTCGGAGGGGTGATCGGTATGCTTTTAGGAGGCGCTTTGGGAATCGGGATGGTCAATCAGATCATGGCCAGTGGTTTCGTCCCTGACCCGAATAATCCAACCTTGCCGCCTGAATTAATGAGCCAGATCACTGATGTGCAATTCTTTGTGACCATCGGCGGTCTTATACTTTCCTGGTTATATTTTGCCGGTTTTGAGAGTTCTGCGATGCAGGGAACCCCGGGGAAAAAGATCATGGGGATCATCGTCACCGATACGGACGGTGACCGGATCACTTTCGGTATGGCCACCGGACGATTTCTTGGCAAAGGAATCTCAGCCATCATACTAGGCATCGGCTACCTGATCGCCTTCTTTACTCCGAAGAAACAGGCTTTGCACGACTTCATTGCCGGAACCATTGTTATCCGTCAGCCTCCCAAACAGTATTAATGGAAGTTCGACCTGAAGAAATCACGTCATCAGGTACCGTGTATATTCTGCACGGTGATGATGAAATAGCCATCAAACAATTCGTCCAGAAGCGGATAGATGATCTGGGTGACTCGGAAATGGCTGATATGAATATTACCCGTTTGGATGGGAAAATTCTTGGGGAATTCGACCTATCCGGCGCGATCATGGTCATGCCATTCTTTACCAGTAAGCGGTTGGTGATCTTATCCAATCCTCTTGCAAAACTGGAAAGCCGAAAACAAGAAAGCAGCGAGGAAGGCAAGGAAAGCGGAAAACTCAAAGAACACCGTGCGAGGTTTTTGCAAACACTTGAAGATATCCCGGAATCCAGTGAATTAATCCTGATCATTGATGACCATGAACGCTGGAAGGGCGGCGGTATGCAGTGGGAATCGCTGAGTCCGAAACACTTTCTCAGCAAATGGATAGCCGCTCATCCACGACTTGTCAAGATCCACTCGTTTCCGCTGCCAACTCAGAATCAAATGCCAGGTTGGATCCAGAAAAAAGCCAAAGAAATGGGCGGCAAGTTCTCGCTGCCAGCCGCAGTTGAACTGGCCAGTTATGTATCCACTGACACCCGATTGGCCACACTGGAGATCGACAAACTCATCACCTACTGCGGATATCGGCAGGTTGATCCGGAAGATGTGATGACCTTGAGCACTTCCATTGCCTCAAGCAGCATCTGGGATTTCACTGACGCGATAGGGGGGAAGGATATCCGTCTGGCGCAACGCATTTTTCATCAGTTGTTAGAAACTCTCGACCTGCGCGGTGAGATCTTTCCCATGGTCATCTGGCAATTCCGACAATTATTACTCTCACGGGAGATCATCGATGAAGGCGGCAGTATTAGTGATCTGATCCAGGGAATGCACATCGCTGAATTCCAGGCAAAGAAACTGTATGAACAGGCAAAGCGGTTTAGCATGGCCAAATTGAAATGGGTTTATCGCCGATTGATGGAAATAGAAGAAGCCAGTAAAGGCGGCGCAACCGGAGAAACAAGCGTGGATTTGAGCGTCCTGATCGACCAATTGATCGTTGAACTGGCGTAAGAAAGACTACCAAACACCGGCGATTTTGGAATGACACTGAGGACATACACCGCTGCCAGACAGGTCATTGCGAATGACCATATACCCTCTACGCTCAACCAATAATGTCGAGCAAGTCGGGCAGTAAGTATTCTCCAAAGAACCCACTCTGCCGGGGAGGTTGCCAGCGTATACATATCGGAGGCCAGCCTCCTGGGCGATTTCCGCAGCCTGAATGAGTTGATTTGCACTGGTGGAATTATGATCCAGCATCTTATAATCAGGATGGAAACCAGTAATATGCCAGGGAATATCCCGTGAAATCGAAGCGATCTCTCTTGCGGTTGACCACAGTTCATCCACCTCATCGTTGTAATCCGGGATGACCAGGGTGACAATTTCCACCCAGTATCCCAGATCAATCGCCACCCGGATACTTTCGAGTACATGAGAAAGCACTCCGCCCATGGAGCGGTAGTTAAGCTCCTGCATGGATTTCAGGTCGATCTTGTATCCATCCATCACCGGTCGCAAGTAAAAAAGAGCATCCCGGCTGGCGTATCCATTGGATACCATGACACATTTCAAGTCCTGCTCTTTCGCCTCGGTAAATACAGCATGAGCCCATTCTGCGGTGATGATCGGCTCATTGTAGGAACTTGCGATGACCTCTGCTCCATACTGTTTGGCTTGCTGAACAATTGTTTTTGCTGATATTGGATGGATGGATAGATCGTAGCAATTATCATCCTTCCCCACCTGGGATGTGACCCAGTTTTGACAGAACCTGCAGTGAAAATTGCATCCGAGCATCCCAAAAGTGTAAGCGATTGAACCGGGGAGAAAATGTGAAAATGGTTTTTTCTCGATCGGATCCACACCGATGCCAGCTGTGTATCCCCAGGGAGCACGTAATTCGCCGCCTTCGTTGTACCTTACCTGGCAAATTCCACGCCGACCGGGGCGAATAAGGCAATGATGCGCGCACGCGGTACAACGCACTTCCCCATCTGGAAGTTTATCAACCAGATCAGCAACTCTGGTGTAATCATTCAGCTTGATTAGAGGATCTGTCATAAAATCATTATAGCTCTTATAAAATGGTCAGAATATATCTGTACCACGTCGGATCAAACACAGAATTGCGTAGAATTATGTTATAAACGGGATGTTATGAACGAAAAAACTCTCAACGTACTTGAATTCCCAAAGATCAAAGAGAATGTTGCCCAATTTACTTCATTCTCCGCATCCAATGAACTGGTTCATAAAATCAGACCGACCAGGGATATCCTACTGGCCAAGTTATGGTTACAGCAAACAACCGAAGCCAGGCGATTGATCCTCAATTCTGATGAATTTTCCTTCAGGGGAGTTGAAGATATCCGCCCGATGGTAATTCTCGCCCAACATAGCGGCATCCTCACCGGGGAAGAGTTGCTGAGCATCAAGAGTACACTCATCGCCATCCGCGGTCTGCACCGAGCATTTGAAAAACAGACCAGCAAGTTCCCGGCAATCGCAGATGTTATTGGAACGAGCGAACTTCCAAATGGCATCATCGAATTGATCTCGCGCTGCATCTCTGAACGCGGGGATGTGATGGACAGCAGCTCAGTCAAACTGGCACAGATCCGGCGGGAAGTGAAAACAGCCCACGATAAACTTCTCAGCAAACTGGAGCGGATGATCAACGATCCGAAGAACACCCCAATGCTGCAAGAAGCGATCATCACTCAGCGGGACGGCAGATATGTCATTCCATTGCGTGCAGAATTCAAGGGACAGATCAAATCGGTCATACATGATCAATCATCCTCCGGGGCAACCTTGTTCATTGAACCCCTGACTACGATCGAATTAAATAACACTTATAAAGAACTTCAACTGGCTGAACGGGATGAAGAGAGAAGAATCCTGGCTGAGATTTCCGGACAGATCGCCCTTCAAGCCGAAAATATCACCCATCAAATCGAGATACTGGCCGAATTGGATGCCATTTTGGCAAGAGCCAGATATGCAGATGCAATCAACGCCGCCGAACCGCTGCTTGTACCCATTCAACGTAATGCCAGTAAGGATCATCCCGGGACAACTATCAAGCTGTATCATGCCCGGCACCCGTTACTGGATCCCCAGAAAGTGATTGCAATCGATGTCGATCTGGATGCAGAGACGTATGCATTGATCATCACCGGACCGAACACCGGTGGGAAAACCGTCACTTTAAAAACAGTGGGGCTGCTGGCACTTATGGCTCAGTCCGGATTGCACATTCCGGCACAATCAGGGTCAGAAATCAGCATATTTGATTACATCTTTGCTGATATTGGGGATGAACAGTCCATCGAACAATCATTGTCCACATTCTCCGGGCATATTACCAATATCATCCAAATCCTGAAGAAAGCAGATGCGCAATCGCTGGTGTTACTTGATGAATTAGGCGCCGGGACTGATCCACAGGAAGGGGCAGCATTGGCGATGTCCATCCTGGAGGAACTTTTAGCACGAAAGGTGACCTGCATGGTTGCCACCCATTATCCAGAATTGAAAGCCTTCGCTCACAATACAAAAGGCGTGATCAACGCCAGCCTAGAATTTGACGTGGAAACTCTTAAACCCACTTATCACCTTCTGCTCGGAATTCCAGGGAGATCGAATGCACTCTCGATCGCTGAACGGCTGGGACTGCCGAGTACGATCATCCAAAAAGCGCGGGCAGAGATTCACCCGGATGAATTAAGGGCAGAGACTTTACTGGATGAAATCTATCAGCAGAGAAAGTCAGCCCGTGAAGCTCGCGAATCTGCTGAACACAGCCAGATCGAAGCTCAGCGCAAGGAGCAATTGCTCAACAATCGATTGGATAAGATCGAGGATGAGCGAATTCAGATTCTCGAAAGCGCCAGGAAAGACCTGGAAATCGAAACCGCCCAATTGCGGAATGAACTGGAAAACCTTAAGAAAGCCCTGAGTAGAGCCAGACAACCCCTGGAAGCGGTGAAAACCCTTGAAGATTCTCTGGATAGAACAGAAGAGAAAGCATTCAAACCAGTCAAGCGGCAGGATACGCAATCTTCTCCGGTGAAGAAAATGAAGTTAGGCGGTAAAGTGCATGTGATTTCACTGAATATGGATGGGGTGATATCGGCCATCAGTGAAAACGATGTGGAAGTTCAGATCGGGTCTTTACGATTACGCGCCAGGTTGAGCGATCTCAGGCTATCCGGTTCCGCAATTGAAGAGGAAGTGAAAAAAACTACTGAAAAGAAACATGAGACTGTATCACGAACGGTTTTACCTGAAAAACCTGCCAGTCCGGGTATGGAAATCGACTTGAGAGGTCAAAGAGCAGAAGATGCACTTGAAGCACTGGACAGATATCTTGAAAGTGCTTACCAAAGTGGCATGCCATTCGTTCGCATCATCCATGGGAAGGGGACGGGTCGACTTCGCCAGGTTATTCGGGAGGCTTTAAGAGCTTCCGGGCATGTCCGCAAATTTGATTCAGGAATGGAAAATGAAGGTGGTGACGGAGTGACCGTTGCAACGCTTCGCGATGATTAATGAAGAAGTCGATAGTGTTGTCATCACTATCGACTTCTCCGCATAAGACCCCTGGTACTCATGCGTGAAATATCATACCCGTGTATGAATACTATAACACACAGGCGTAGACAAATCGTAGACAAATTACTAATTATCAATGATTTTGTCGATGGAATTTATAAAATTTCGCAAATCGGTCTGTAATTGCGGAAGTGTTGATTGTTTGATCAAATTACTTTGCATTTCTTTAACTCTGTTGAGGTGGTTCTTACGGACTGAGTTTTCAAGCTCCCCCAGTTTGATTAACATGGATCTAGCTCTGATCTCAGCCCAATAATCACCGTTAGGCTGACTATTAATTATCATATGTTCGTGCAGTCTTTGGGATTCGCTAATCCTTCTACTATTTACAAGGATATTCGACTGAATTTTTTCTGCGGCCAATGCTTGATGATAAAGGTTGATGCTTTCGCATTGATTTTTGATATGGCTGATCGCATCAATAAACTCATTTTCAATATCCTTCACAGCCTTATTGAGTATTTCATACAGTTGAACATTGAATAGTACATGATTTAGTTTTATTTTGCCCGCAGTTTCTTTTGCAGAGCTCAGGTATTTTTGTGACAGTTCAATATCCTTCTGCCGTCCGTACTCACAACCCAACCTTGCGAGAATATCAATTTTTACAAAACTATCCACTTCAATATTCAATCCCTGGTTAAACGATGCAATGGCAGAATTGGAATTTCCCAAGAAGCTGTATAAATCGCCAAGTGTTCGATAACCAAGGATCACAGCTTCCGGATTGTAATTTTCTCTCCCAAGTTGAATACCTGTTTCTATCAAATTCCAAGCTTCATCGAGCTTTCCCAACATTTGTTTCGACATGGATTGATTTATCGTTAGATAAGCAACAGCCCTTTTATAATCAATTCTCCTGGCAATTGCCAACCCGGCTTCTGCCTCTATTTCGGCACGAGTGAATTCCCCGGCATAATAGAGGGCTAAAACCATAATGGAATAAGAATCAGCCTGTCCAATCAGATTCTCGGTCTGAATATAATATTGGAGCGCCAGTTCCGATTGTTCGATCGCTACGGCCGGGTAACCCATGATGGTATGAATAACCGCACTATCATAATGGGCTAATGCCTTAATCTTCATTTCTTCCAAGGAATTTACTTCCTTGTCATCAAACGACACCTCTTGAATAGTTTTGAGAGCTTCCACCGGTTTACCCATCATGTACAGAAACTCTGATCTATGGGCAGTGATCTCCATCCAATCCAATGGATATTCCTTTTTATCCAAAAATCTGAGTGCTTGCGAGTTGATCACCAGTCCTTCCTGGTAATGGATTTTTGCAAAATGGAATCCAGCAAGGAGATCCATCCCTACTGCTTGCAAAACCATGGATCCACGCTTTTGACCTATCTCACAAAGTTTGTTGCCAATCCTTTCGAGAAGGTTTTTTTGGTTAATCCTGAAAGCCAGATCAGACCATTCATTAAACAATTCACGAATTTCCAAATCGGTGAGTTGATATTCGATCAATGGTAATAAGTATTCAATATGTCTGTATGCTGTTATTTCCTCATCGTTAGCAAGTTTACGCTTTGCGAATTCAGAAGATTTTTTCCAATATTTATATGCTTGAAGAGATTCTCCACAAGCCTCAAAGTGTTCTGCCAGAATTGCATACCTGATGCGGTGTTCAGCAGCCAATCCCGTTTCAAGGGAATGAGCAATCCTTCGATGCAGTAACCGCTTCCTGGCCGAGCTCATATCCATCAGGATCACATCCCTAAAAGCTTTCTGGATGAACCCATAACCGAGCGTGTGTTGCTGTTGATCTTCAATCGGGGCAAGAATGCCTTGTTCGTCGAGTTTATCAAGGATCTCGACTATTTCATTCGGATTGATCTGGGAAACCATTTCGAGTAATTCAATAGAAATTTGAGGTCCACTGACTGCAGTCAGGGATAGGATGTTCTTTTCATCATCCGTGAGTCTTTGATATTTGTGTCTTAACATCGCCTGGACACTACCGGGCATCTCCAGAGGAATGTTCTTACCATTCGAGGATTCAATTAATGGTAAGTTAAGTCTTATGATTTCCTGGATCATTTGAGGATTTCCACCGGTATCCAGAAAAATCCTCTCGATAAACCCATCATCCAACTTCGTCCGAATCATGTCCGTGATCATGACAGCGGTCTCCTGGTAATTTAATGCCGGAAGATCGATCACGACACCTCTGTCATTTTCAATTTTTTGATCAATAAGTCTTTTTAATGAAGTATTCGACTCACCCTGATCCAGGGAGATCACTAAAGCAGCATGACCGATAAAGAATTCTTTTTGTGCTAAAAACTGTAAAATCTGAACCGTTGCTTCATCCACCCATTGCGCATCTTCCAAAATCAGGAAAACTTTCTTGCCACGAGCGATGGATGAGAAGACACTGATAAAGATTTCCCGGATAGACTTAGGCGTTGTATCCACTTTTTGGGCTAAATTGTTATCAATATTCGTCAAATACATATCCAGTTCGGGTGCTATTTGAGTCAGTATTCTCTTTTGAGTCATATTTAATTGGTTATACTCATCAGGAAACAAGGATATTCTGACCATTTCGATCAACGGCTGATAAGACAGGTGAATCGTTGCCGGGTGGCAAGCCATCACCAAAACTCTTGGTGCAGGATTTATGCGTTGCACAAATTCGGAAATTAATCTGGTTTTTCCTATACCACTTTCGCCCCGAACAATTACCGTCTTATTTCTACGCAAAGCAGCTGCAAGGCGTTTTAACTCATTCTCGTGACCAACAAAAGTATGACCTTGATTAACTAAAGGCTTGTTTTGAATACCCAGAATTCTGGGGACGGGTTTCTCTTTTCGCAGCCGATGAGTTAATGCGGAAATGCTTGTAGAGGGTTTTTCGCCATATTCTTTGAAAAAAAGCTCCGAAACGTACTCTCCATGTTTGATCGCTTCATTTCGGTTTCCTGAGGCATCCAATTCCTGCATTAACTTTAAATGGAAATCTTCATTATAAGGATCCGCCTGTAAAGACAATTCAAGCCAATGTATTGCCTGAATATGATCGTGGATCACTATGCTGTGTTCCCTTAGCCGGTTTAGGGAAATCCCCCTTACGTGCAAAAGGTTTTGTTCCGTTTGTGTCAGCCAATCATCCAGCAATGAAGAATCGGGCAGACTAGCACCAACAATAAAACCCGGTGTTCTCCACAATGACAGAGCTGAGGAGAGGTTCGAATATATTTCATCTGGTAAAGCTGTATCGTTAGGCAATTGCCATGCTTTTCGCCCGATGCGATCCATGGTATGAAGATATTCAATTACATCGCAATAAACCTTTTCAGGGTTCAACCGAACAGTCTGATGTTCCGCTATGACCATTGACGGATCAGGCAATCCTGACCTTAATTTAGCCAGGTTATCACGAAACTGTTCACGGGCACCTTGTTCAGGTTCTTCAGGCCAAAAGATGGATTGCAGTTCTTCACGACTGACGGGATTGGTATGTGCAGCTAGATAATACAGAATAGTTCTTGGTATTCTGCGACTTATCTGGATGGGTACTTCATTCCAGAATAATTCAGGAGAACCTAATAGAAGGACTTTTAACAACAAAACCCCTGCATGTTTCTATTGTCTGGTCAATTTTTTCGATCTTCTTTTACGGTATCCAATAAATCTTGGGCTGATTTGAGAGTATTCTCACTGACCGTTCCCAGCATCTGAGCAAGTTCCTGTTTCCGATGACCATCATTCAACAAGGTCACCCGGGTATTTGTTCTGCCATCTACTACCTCTTTGCTGACATGGAAGTGAGTATCACCAAATGCAGCGAGTTGAGGTAAGTGTGTCACACAAAACACCTGGTGGTTGCGGGCTAATTGCCACAGCTTATGTCCAACAACCATACCCACTCGACCTCCAATTCCCTGGTCGATCTCATCAAAGATCAGAGTGGGTACTGGATCAGCGTACGAGAGGACATTCTTTAAGGCTAACATCAAACGGGAAGTTTCACCTCCCGACGCAATTTGTGCAAGCGGTTTCAGTCCTTCCCCAGGATTGGGTGCAATCATAAACTCTACCTGATCAATTCCATATTGATCAAATTGCTGAGGAATCCCATTTTCATCGGGGATCCCATTCGAATCCGGGATAGTCTGCATGCGGGTTTCAAACCGTGCTCCAGCCATTTGAAGGTCTTTCAGCTCCAATTCAATGGCCGTAGAAAGAGACCGAGCTGCGTCTTTTCGGTTTTGTGACAATTCAAGTGCTTTTTCGGATAACAGGGGCTTGACTGTCTTCTCCCGGGCTCGAAGCTCTTCGATCTGCTCACTAGCAGATGAAAATTTTTCCATTGTTTCGGAGATATTTCTAGCAAAAGTTAACGTTGATTCAATGCTACCGCCATATTTTTTCTTGAGTAGATTGATCAGAACCAAACGCTCTTCGATCTCAAGCAACCGCTTGGGATTGTTTTCGATCTCTTCACTATAAATCCGCAATGCATGGGTCGTATCCGTTAGCTGATCAATCACATTATTAATCTCGATATCCAGTGAATCCTGTGAAGGATCGATTCGGGACAGATTATGAAGGATGCGGCTGACTTGCCCCAGTTGATCAGAAATTGACGGGAGCTCCGCCGGAGACTCTTCAAGTAATACGAGAGCATCATTCACAAGATTGGATAAATTTTCAGCATTTGCAAGTCGGTTCCGTTCAGTTTCCAGTTCATCGTCTTCGTTCAAAGTCAATTTCGCAGTACTTATTTCATTTAATTGAAAGGCGATAAGATCGGCTTTTGAATGGGATTCTTTCTCCAATGTTTCGAGCTCTCGAATCTCCTTACGAATATTGGTTAATTGGTGGAAAACCGTCTGGTAGCCTGATAGTTGTTCCAAATTTCGGGCATACCGGTCCAAAAGATGGATATGTGATCGGGAATTGAGCAGTGATAGATGTTCAGATTGACCATGGATGTCAATTAAAAAGCTGCCAACTTCCCTTAGAATAGATTGACTAACCGAATGTCCATTAATCCGGGCATTACTCCGCCCCTCGAGACGAATTTCCCGCTCAAGGGTAATCACGCCAGGGTCTTCTTCGAGATCTTCCCTAACCAATATCTCGTGAAGATCTTCCTGGTTGGTATCGAAGGAGATCACGGCTTCCAGTCTCGCTTTTGTAGCACCTGTGCGAACCATAACCGGTTGAACAGCTCCACCAAGGAGTACTTGGATCGCGTCCAGAATAATGGACTTCCCGGCGCCGGTTTCGCCAGTCAAAATTACCAGACCGCTCTCGAGTTGTAGCTCGAGGTGGTGAATTATTGCAAAATTTTCGATCTGTAATCGATTGATCATTTCAATTTATAACCGAAGGTGAGAACCGCTGAGTCGATAAAACATACTTGAAGTCACCAATACTGTATAAACAACATGCCAGATAATAGAAATCCCTGTAAATCCCATTTCCAATCCTGCCCCCGATCGTACTGAGAACAGAAGAAATGTCAATGGAAGGAGGATATTCGGCAAACTCCCCAACACCGTAGCCCCGGCTGCAGTCAGGAACAGTCCCTTAGAGCGTCGTTTGCGGATAACGAAACGGACAGCTTCGGCGATCACCAGTCCTATGATCGGGGCGATGATAATGATAAAAAATCCAAGAAATTGGGCGATGAGGCTACCAATGTAGCTTAAGATCCCTGCTGTGATGAATGCCAGAGGATAATCGACCGTTGTTGCTGTATCAAAAATCTTTTGCTGTCCACGCACACATTCCTTGCACCGATATCCGGTTGGAGTGAGTACAGCGCACTTCGGACAGATTAGTTTTTCACACCGATTGCAGCGCAGGGTGGTTTCGCGGTCAGGATGGTTTGCGCAATATAATATTTGTGGGATTGATTCTGTCATCGTGAAATTCCAGTGGATGGGTTTTGATCCATATGGGATAAAAGAGTGCGATAAAAATAACCCGCATTTTGGAATCTAACGAAGTATAAATTATCATCGCTCGCATACGAATCAACGCGGTCATGTTTTTCAACTGTAATTGGAGCCTGGCCATCAATACTTAATACAGCAGGGTGGTCACTCATCACTTCAATACTCACCCGAGCTCCCTGGGCAAGAATAATTGCTCGATCCACCGAGAGATGTGGAGCAACCGGGATCATCATGATGTTCCGCAGTTCAGGCGGCATGATAGGACCACCAGCTGCAAGTGCATAGGCTGTTGATCCTGTTGGGGTTGAAGCGATCAATCCATCGGCAACATAGGTGGTCAGAAAATGACCATCAACGTAAGCATCCAAATGCAGGGGTCTCACCAATTGTCCCCGGCAAACAACGGATTCGTTTAACACCAGCCAACGTTCAATCATCTCGTTTTTTCGGTAGTGTTCGGTGATCAGCAGCATGCGCTCTTCAAGGCGATAATCTGCTTCCAACAAGCGAGACATGTAATCCTTCCAGTTTTTACGCTGGATCTCCATCAAGAATCCAAACCGACCGAAATTAATTCCAAGGATCGGAGTTCCCGATGAAATACAAAGATGACCCGCGCGGAGGATAGTCCCGTCACCTCCCAAGACTATCGCCAGGTCAAATTCACCATTCCGTAAACCCGTATTCAATTCATGATCATCCAAATTACCTTTGACAGCATTAATTCCACGCTGCAGCAGATAATTTGTAACCAATTCCGCCTCAGCAACTGCCTCAGATATGATCGGGTGAGATAAGATGGCTATGTTTTTCGGACTTTGAACGGGTTTCATATTTACTCTGACCTGGTTCCAGTAAAAACGTATTTGCTAATTATAGCCTGATGTTTATGGACTAGTTCTATAAACATCCACATGTGAAATCAGTCGTTCCGCTCAATGATTATAACCGTTGGTCACAAATATCTTTGTATCCACAGCGACTGCACTGGGCTGGTTCATCATGACTACGTGCGATCTGGTGGGAATTTTCCAAGCGATGCATTTCGCTGATCAAACTAAGGAAATTGTCCCTCAACTCATCAGTGAAATCGATCTGGAATGTGCGCTGAGGATAATGGATCAAACCATAAGGAGGCGTCTTTTGATAAACCTTTTCCACCAGGACGAGATAGGCAGCCAGTTGATAAATATGGGAATCATAAGGAGTTTCAGGGGTTCGACAGCTCTTTACCTCAACAGGGATTATTGCATTTCCAATATCCACCAGATAATCCGGTTTTCCGGTCAGGCCAAGGCTACCATCGAAGAGCGGATGCGTATTCTGCTCTCCCCACATTTTTATGTCAGAGCTGACGATCCTTCCACCTGGTAAACCCGAATCCTTCCTGAGTTTCCGGGAGAGGAAGTATAGCAGAACAGCTAAAAGGATGAGAACCAGAAACAACCAGGTCATATCATTTGACCAGATTGGAGAACAGTATAAGAATAGCCACCAGGAATGCAATGATTGCGATGACTTGTAAAATCAGGCTGCCAGCCACTTTCCTGCCATGAGCAGCATGAAGTTCCGTCCCAAGATTCAACTCACGAGTATTAGCGGGTTGTATTCCTTGAAGATGGTAAAACCAAGATCGGCGACAGTAGAGATACCTTCCGATTTCGGAAGCACGAATAATGCGCATTAATTTTGGTGGTTATCCAGTTTTGCAGAGAATTCTGAAAGTGCCTGTTCAAGGTGCTGTTCACGAAGACTGATGGTCAGGTCACCCCGGGTACGTTCCACGATCCCACGAACCAGGTCAGTATGCCGGCGCAATCCACTGGTGATCGCGTCAGGATAATCTATCGTCACCAGGACCGCATAAATATCGTCCATACAACCCAGCAATCTCTCAGCTTCCTGGTTGTAACCCTGACGCAAAATATCCATGCATTTTCTGCGTAATTCACCTGTCGTCTCAGCCAATCCATTTAGATATGTAGCGAACTCGACCTCGATATCTTCGGGTGTGGGCAATGGTTGATTCTGGATCAACGCACAAGTGATGGAGGCTTCCGATAATTCTTTCAGAGCATCCTGACAATAACCAGAATAATACAGTTCGGGGTACTTTGCCAGAGATGTACGCAAATTGACAGCCAGTGTACGGGCATCGTTAAGATGTTGGTTTGCCAGATCCGTCTCTCCCCGGTGAATTGCCCGGATCGCATGGGCTGAATGGCGGGTGAGGATCCGGCACACAGCCAATGCTTCGTCACGAGCGGTATTTCGCGCATCAAACTCCACTCGAATTCGTTCGGTAATTTGGTCCAGGTCATTCATCTGATTTCCTTCCGGTAAAATATCCGCCTGCTCGTTCGAAGAGCAGACGGATATGGTCCCTACAATTTGTGTTGAAGATTGGACGACAGAAGCACTGGTTGCATACAAATCTGTCGTTGGTTATTGGAATATCTCACCAATTTTAGAATGGTATTTCACCTTCGCCTTCACCGCCTGCTGAAGGATAATCCGCACCGACACTGGTTGGACCATCATCTTCTCCGGTTCGGGTGGACAAGAATCGGATCGTGCTGGCTACAACTTCAAAGCTCGCTGATGTTGTCCCATCCTGCCTGGTAAATGTTCGGGGGCCACCTGTGGTAGCGTCAGCTTGTAGACGACCTTCGATAAGTACCTTTGATCCTTTGTGGAGATAATTATTGCAGGTTTCTGCAAGTTTTCCCCAAGCGTTAATCCTGAACCAAATGGTCTCTTTGACCTGTTGTCCATTACTGCCGGTGTAGCTGCGATTTGTCGCCAATGAGAATGAAGTTACGGCCTGACCGGATGGTGTGTAACGCATTTCGGGGTCTTTCCCCAGATTTCCAACGATGATGATTGTGTGAAACATGTGTATTCCTCCTGAAAATGTAAGATGGTTTAATCAGGTTAGGGAAGGAGGACCTTCTTACCTGTTGGATAAATATATTGTATATGAATTCCGAATTGCAAGCAAATTTGTTCTAGTTTTTTGCTATCCCGTCTCAAGGATAAAAAAAGCCCAGAAACAAAAATAAGTCTCTGTTCCGAACTGTTTATTCATTGAATTTTGGTATTATCCGCCCTCAAGCACCCCTTCAACCGCAATAAAGTGGTTTGTGAGGGTATAAGTAATGTAGTTCTCCCAGAGATTCATGATCTCATCACGATGAAAATCGTGATTGCAGAAAGTTTGTAAAACAGTCCGGCCTTCCATGCAGGTTGTGATCAATCCGCCATTTTTCAAATTAAATTTCGTCACTGCTCCAACAATTTGCGCATCACCAGTTGAACGCAATTTGACCATATCTCCAGCGTTTGTAGTCCAATATCTATTGTAATGAAGGAGTGGGAGCACCTTATTCGGTTGGTTGAGTACAGGATGTTCGGGTTGAACCCAATAAATGGAATCCGCCAAAGACCAATCTTTTTCAAAGGAGACACCACATGCGCTGGTAAAATTTTTGATCTTCCCGTTACCAACCATGTCCAGGTAATATACTTCTGCAATTACAGCTGTTTTCTTATTGACGCGCTCCATAATGGAATCCCAGAATTCACCCTGAATAGCAGTATGATTCTCTCCTCCGATGATGATCAGGTCGTAGTACTCGCTGCTATTGAGATGTTTGAGGAATTCCGTGGGGGAATCACTCGTATTCGTATAACTAATTCCCATTCGATCGAGAGTATCCGAAATCCAGTTTCCAATCCCCAATTCAGTTGTATCTTCATAGAGCAGGACTTTTGCATTGGTAATCTGAACACTGTAATCCGGTTCACCGGGTGTAAGTTCAATTGTCGGTGCGATTTCGATCGTTGGTTGAATTACAACAGGCTCGACGGTAGGTTCTGTAGAAGGGAGGACCAACAAGGCAGCTTCAGTACTCTTCACAGCTATCTGGGTTTGCTGTAAACCTAATGCAACCAATGTAGAATCCATAGATAACTTTTCCTGGGCTTGAGCTTCTGAAGTCAGCTGAATCATCTCTGCCGTAGCAGCTAAATCCACGGTAGGTTCTTTGGATGAACCTATCATTCCTCCCAGATTACATGCGGCAGATAAAAAGAATATCAATATACAAAAAGCGATCCAACGGACGTGTTTTGAGGAATATTTCGGCGCGATATTCATAAGACCCTCCCGAGGATTTTGATCTACCAATTCTACTAATTATTGTTTATTTATTTGCATCCCGCAACACACCAAGAAGTTGTCCATGGATGATCGGATTCCCTACCAGAATGGAAGCATGTTCATCATCCATAAATTCCGAACTACCTTCGGTAGTCGTGACAACTCCACCTGCTTCACGAACCAACAGCGCTCCTGCAGCAACATCGTACGGATGAAGGTCAAGCTCCCAGTAACCATCCAGACGTCCACAGGCAACATAAGCAAGATCCAGGGCGGCGCTACCCAATCTACGGACACCCCTGCTCAATCTGGATAATCGAGCATAATTATCCAGATTGTCTCGTTTGGTTGTCGTGATATCATACGGGAATCCGGTCACGAGCATAGCATTTTCCAAAATATCGGCAGTTGAAATATGGATACTATTCCCGTTTAACCAGGCTCCCTTTCCTCTTTCGGCTGTATAGCATTCATTTCGGGTTGGATCGAACACAATGCCAAGTTGCAATTCATCATTAATTGTTATTCCGATTGACACAGAATAGATTGGGATTCCGTGTGCGTAGTTTCCCGTACCATCCAGCGGATCTATGTACCAACTAAATGGGGATCTATTATCGTGGATACCTGATTCTTCGGCGATGATGCGATGATCCGGGTAATTTTGATTAATTCTGGAGAGAATAAACTTCTCTGCTGCTTTATCTGCGTCTGTTACGAGGTTGATCCGGCCTTTGTGAGCGATTTGCAGGTCACGGTTTTGATAACTGAGTAAAATCTCACCCGCACCTCTGGCAATCTCCTCAAGTTCCATTAAGGTTGGTTGTTTCTCCATGGATTGCCTAAATCTCACTCCGCATCTCTTTTTGCAACCGCTCGTAAAAATTCTTCAGATATCGATGCCTGTCTCGTGCAATGACTTTGGCTGAATTTGTATAGAGCCGGTCTTTCACTTTTCTCAACTTGAAGATGTACTCATGATAACTGCTGTGCTTTTCACCGGGTTCTTCCTTCCCGGTCAGTTCGAATTGCTCCGAGATATCCGCATAAACCGGCATATGATCAAGAACCGCATAAGCGATAGTACGGGCAGCGCCAACTGCTCCCAGCACATCCAATTTGTCGGCATCGAAAAGAACTTTTGCTTCAATAGTGGCGGGTTCTTCCAAACCACTGCGAAAACGGTGGGCGCGGATGCAGTGAAGAACTCTGGAGATATCGTCTTTTTGCCAACCTGCATGAATCAAGACTTGCTCTGCAAATTCCGCCGAGTTTAGATGATGGTTTGCCCTTTCAGATTTATCTCCACCAGGAGCACTTCCTTCAGCATCGTGAAGCAAAGCAGCAGTTTGGACAATCAGTAAATTTGCTTTCTCTTGGACAGCCAAACGGGAAGCCATTTTATATACCCGTTCGATATGAGCAAAATCGTGAACCGGATCTTCATCGCTATACCATTGTCTGGCGTCTTGCAGAGTGAATTCTTTCATTTATTTATATAAACCTCTCCATTTTTGATGATGGTGGAAACGAGATTGGTTCCAAAACGGTAAGCTAGATGGCGGAAATCACCCACATTTAGGATAAGTAGGTCTGCCTGTTTTCCCTTTTCGATAGAGCCAACTTTATGATCCTTTTGAATCGCTGCTGCGGAATTAATGGTCGCAGCACAGACTGCCTCTGCGGGTGTCAGTTTGAGAGATCGGCAGGCTAACGCGATCACGAATTGCATACTTTCGCACCAAGCTGTTCCCGGATTGCAGTCGGTCGCGATTGCCAGCCTACCTCCCTGATCGATCAGACTACGCGCAGGCGTATAAGAAGGATCGGCAAGTCCGAAAGGTGTGCAAGGCAGGGATACAGCAATCGTATCACTTTCAGCCAGCATTTTTATTTCCATCGGTGATGTCTTCACCAGATGATCAGCGGAAATCGCATTTAATTCCACTGCCAAAGAAGTTCCTCCCAGATTCATAAATTCATCCACGTGAATTTTTAACGGGAAGCCAGCTTTTTGGGCTGTGGCGAGTATCTTACGGGTTTGCTCGAGAGTGAAAGCACCCTGTTCACAAAAGACATCTATAAAAGGTAATTTCTGTTCGGGTTGATTCTTATTCCACCAGCGGAAAAGTTCAGGTAACAATTCATCACATATCAACCGGGTGTAGCCATCTGGATCATCTGTATATTCAGGTGCAATAGCGTGCGCTGCCAGATAGGTCGGCACCATCTCCAAAGGACCTTCTTTTGAAAGGTCTAGAATAGCAGCCAACTGCTTCATTTCAGATTCTTGATTTAACCCGTAACCTGTTTTCACTTCCGCCGTAGTTGTTCCATATGAAAACATGCGATTCGCTCTTGAACGAGTCTGTTCTTTCAGTGTCAGAAGATCTGCCTGACGGGTGGCTTTTACTGTCGAGATTATTCCGCCACCAGATTTCAAAATCTCCAAATATGTTTTCCCCTGTAAACGCATCTCAAATTCGGCGGCACGATCCCCAGCCCAGACTAAGTGTGTATGCGGATCAACAAATCCAGGAATAACAGCATTTCCTTGTGCATCCAATCGAGGTTCGTTCGGGTATTTATTGATCAAGGAATCCGAATCGGCAACTTCCAGTATGGCTCCGTCGCGGAATATGACAGCACCGTTTGAGATGATACCAAGATCATTCATCCGGGGACCACGGCGTGGTCCACCAACCAAAGTAACAACCTGAGATGTATTAAATAGTAGGGTCATTATTCCCCTTACTTTTTGGGGGACATTTGTCCAAACCAAAATCGAATCATCCATAATGCTGCGATGATCAGAATGATAAAAACAACAACAAAATTGAATTGAATGGTTATCGAATTTGATGAGGTAACAGGTGAATCGGGATGTAATATACTGGTCAAACCCAACATGCTAATCCCCATTACCAAGGCAAAGATCACATTCAAACTCGAACCAATGATCAATCGATCCAACATCCAAGAACCCACCTGGATCAACAAACCCACCACGCCGAGCATGAATGGGATTCTCCAGCGGGGTTCATCAAAAAAGAATCCATTCCAGAATACTTGCATAACAATCAGGGACATTGGCAGGTAAGTTACCCAGAAAACCAGCCCAGTTCTTCCTGCAGCAATTGAATAGCGATTAATGGTTTCCCTATGGGTGATCAGTCCAAACAATCCAAGAATCCCAGCAATTGCATAGATAGTAATACCCACCCAAACCCACGCTCCATGGAAAAGGACCAATCGTATCCCAGAGCCCAAGGTTCGTTCCAATGGTGCAAAAAAAGCAAATGCCCCGGCCAGGCACAGGGCAAGCAAAAATCCAACTAATGGATGTACTTTTGTTTTTATCCAGTTCATTCGATCATGCGCTTGGGGGTTTCTGGTAAGGATGTAATGATTACCTGATTCTGGTCGAAACGATCAACCAAACCAGCTTTACGCAAGGATTCAATCTCACCATCCAAAGTGGTATGGGATATATCGCCTTCCTCACAAGTCAGGAAAGCACCAGTGTGAATATCCTGACAGGTACCATTCCCCCAGTCAATAACAACAATACTACTTTTTAAGGTTACGATGCAGTGACGACTGACTGGGATTCCTTTTTGCATAAGGCACCTGTTTGAAAATACTTAAAAAATTTCTAGGATAGGAAACTGGCAAAGTTCGTAGATTTTAATTTCATTACCAATTCAGATTGGGTTTCACACCAAAGAGGCCGGATGGGACACTCATCACCAAAACTACATGCTAATGGATCATTTGTGCAATCATTTAATGCAATCGGACCATCAATGGCTTCAACAACATCCAGTATAGAAATATCTTCCGGGTTGTGAGCCAGGGTCACGCCACCTCGAGCTCCGCGAGTAGTGCGGATTAGACCCGCAATAGATAATTGGGAAATAATCTTTGCAAGGAAGGAAGAAGGGATCTTTTTTGATTCTGCAATTTTGCTTGTTGCTGCTTTTTCATCGGGTTTTAAGGCAGAAAGATACAACATGGCGCGAATTGCATAATCTGCTTGACGAGTTATCTGCATACTGCTTCCTCTTTGGTAATATTGGTAAAATTTGTCGAATTTGCTTCAGATAATTCTATCATTTAATTTAGGAAAAATATACCGGCATTATTCCTTACTGACGCACCTTGTCAGCCATGCGGGTAAGTGATCCAGCAATTCGAACATTATTATCTTTGCCCGATCAATGAATACATCAACATTTTGATATGTATCGCTTCCGTTGGAGTCGACAACATCCGACACACCTCGGAGAATAAGGCAGCGAACATGATTATGGTCAGAAACATAAGCAATTGCACCTGATTCCCAATCCCCAGCTATGGCGCCAAACCGATCACGCAAAACTTTGATCTCTGAAGCAATCAGATCGCGGTCCGCGGAAAGCATGCGTGTTTTTATCACCTTCTGCGGATAGGGAGACTTAAGCCAGGATAAATCCAATTTTGTGGTATAGCTAATAATTGCAGTATCAGGATCAAGCATCTGTTCATAGATGTCGTAAACAATGGTTTCATCCACCAGGATGATTTCTCCCACTTCGACCAAACCATCAAAACCACCACAAGTACCCAGATTAATTAGATATTCCGGATGCCACTCGCTGATGGTATATTGCGTGCTTGCTGCTGCGGCAATCTTTCCCCAACCGCCATGGCAAAATCGGAGCATAAGGTCCTTGCCAGATAGAAAGATCCTTTGATCAAACCATTCTCCGAAAGGGGCTGAGTCCACCAATCCTGGTGAATAGTAGTCCAATACTACGCGCCATTCCTGGTCAGCGCTGATCAAAACAATAATCGGACTAATTGACATGGCTGATATCATTTATGAGAGATCTCCGATATCTTTTGAGGGTTTGCATTAACCGAGTTCGTTCTACCAGATGAGTGACCGTGCGTTCCGCGGGTTTTTTATTAGCGGCATCCCAAATAATATCCGCAACATTGTAAGCTGCCTGAGGAAACCCAGCATCGACTGCCGCTTGTGCCCGTATTTTATACATTTCCCGATCATTTTGCAGCCAGTGAAATACGGTTTCCAGAAGCTGTGCTGAATCCTGAACCATATCTCCCGCCCCACGTTCCAACACGTATTCTGCATTCCCGGCTTCCTGCCCCGGTAAAACATTGGTCAATATCACGGGCAAACCACATGCCATCGCTTCAGAAACGATAAGCCCACCAGCTTTACAGATCAATGCATCGCTAGCATGCATTAATCGGGGAATAAAATCTACAAAATCGAAAATCTTTACCGGCACATGCCACAAAGTCTGTTGAAAACTTTGGTAAAGAGATTGATCTCCACCAGCGACCAGAATGAACTGGACTGGAAGAGCAGAGTGATTCAATCCGTGCAATGTTTCCGGCATACCTTCCATACGCTTGCTGCCAGTAACTAATATTGTAAATCTTGAATTATCCAATCCAAGGGATGTAAGGATCTCTTTTTTGGGATCGTCCTGTTCAATGATCTTTGGATGAATTGGGATACCAGTAACCTTTATCCTAGACGCGACAATCCCAGTATTCGCTGCACTTTCGGCGACATAATTGGTCGGGACCAGGTAGAGATCAACACCAATATTGAACCAGATACGATGGACTGATACCAGATCGGTAATGACAGTGACGATCGGAATACTCTTTTGTTTGATTGTGAAGACCGCGTCCAAGGCAGCCTGGTACAAGGGATAAGTGGCAACAATGATATCAGGGTGGTATTTATCCACCAGTTCTGCCATAACATCATAAAGCATCAGGATCAGTACCCCATCAACGACGGTAATCGGAAAACCGGCATCGCTGAATTCGTACCCAATCTTATACAACTCAGGTACATGCTGTAGAATACGGTCGTAGTCGGATTGTAGATCCCTTAACAACAAAGGAGTACGTTCATCTTCCAATGGATTTATTAGGAAGGTTTCGCACTTATAGGCATACTTTTCCTGGAGTGCTTCATCTACCGCGATAGCAGCGCTACGGTGACCGAATCCCGCGGTCGCGTACAAAATCAAAATTCTTGTTTTGCGACTAGGCATATTCCACCCCAAGTTTGCTTTCAGACCAAATGCCGGTTATTCTTCGATCTGCCAGGGAAGTCCGGTTTTTAAATAACACAATAATGCATTTAATGCTTCTGTTGCCGATTTCTGTTTTATCTCTGACCGCGAGCCGGAAAAATGAAATACCTTTGACCACATTCCGGTCGGTGTGCAAATGCCAAACCATACTGTACCAACGGGTTTATTTGGCAATCCACCACCCGGACCGGCGATCCCAGATACCGAAACAGCGATATCTGATGAAAGAGCGGTTCTCGCTCCACAAGCCATCTCAAGGACTGTTTCTGAGCTGACAGCTCCATGTTCTAAGAGTGTTGTATGTGCAACACCCAAAAGTTGTTCTTTTGCCTCATACGCATAAGCGGTCACTCCGCCTAAAAAGTATTCGGAACTGCCAGGGACTTCGGTGATGCGATGGCTAATCAAACCCCCTGTACAAGATTCTGCGGTTGCCAAAGTAAGACCTTCCGAAATGAACAAGTCTTTGATCAAATATTCAGGTAGATCCGCCATTAACAACTCCATTGAAAAGATGCCATTCATTATAATCAACTTCGGTAAAGAGTTTTGTTATCCAGACTATTCGCTGAGACTCAAATCCGATGTTAGAATTTTAAACAGTATGGAAATATCAACTGAAATTCAAGGCATACTTGATACCCTACCAACCAAACCCGGATGCTACATCTACAAGAACCAAGAAGGTTTGGTCATTTACGTAGGGAAAGCCATAAATCTGCGCAATCGTGTGCGGTCGTATTTTCGATTACCAAATGAGCAGGATCATAAAACCAGACAACTCGTCAGGAACATCAACGCAATCGAATGGATCGTAGTTGGCTCCGAGTTAGAAGCCTTGATCCTCGAGATGAATCTGATCAAAAAGCATCGTCCGCGATATAACATCCGGTTAAAAGACGATAAACGATATCCATATATCAAAGTACATTGGCAAGACCCGTTTCCCAAAGTTACGATAACCCGCGAAATGCTAAAAGACGGTGCCAGATATTTTGGTCCATATACCTCGGTATGGGCAGTTCACCAAAGCCTGGACTTGCTGAGAAAGATATTCCCATATCTGACCTGTGACCGAGACATCACCGGGATGGATGCCAGAGCCTGTCTTTATTACGACATCAAACTTTGTTCCGCTCCCTGTATCGGTGTGATCAAACAAGTTGCATACCGTCAGACCATCCAGGATCTTTGCGATTTCCTGGAAGGCCATACATCACCCATCGTAAAGCGGTTGAAGAATGAGATGGATTCAGCTGCTGTAGAGATGAAATATGAAAGAGCAGCTTTCATTCGAGATCAAATCCAAGCAATCAACACAATTGTCGAAAAACAGAAAGTAATTTCCAGCGACCAGCTAGATTCAGATGTAGTTGCAATGGCCAGGGAGGAAGGTGAAGCATGTGTTCAGATCTTCTTTATCCGCGGAGGAAAGATGATCGGACGGGAATACTTCATCCTGGAAGGAACAGAGGACACAAACAACCAAGAAGTCATCGCGCAATTCCTGAAGCAGTTCTATGCTGAGGCTGCTGTCATTCCTCCACAGGTAATGCTTCCGGTTGAGATCGAAGAAGCGAATATTATCAAAACCTGGTTAAAAACCCAGCGAAATGGTCAAAAAGTCGAACTTCTTGTACCTCGCAGGGGAGACTCGGCAAATCTGATTTCGATGGCTGCAGAAAATGCGGCTGAAACTCTCCGGTCACTGAGAGCCAGGTGGCAGGCAGACACGAACAAACAATCAGAGGCGCTTGGTGAATTACAGCTTTCTTTAGAACTACCCAAACCATTAAACAAAATCGAATGCTATGATATTTCTAATACGCAGGGCGTTGCATCAGTTGGAAGTATGGTTGTTTTTGAGCAGGGAGTGCCCAGCAAACGTAATTATCGGCATTTCAACATCAAGACCGTTATTGGACCAGACGACTTTGCCAGCATGGAAGAAGTTTTGTCACGAAGATTCAGGAGATGGAGATCCGCTCACGAAGAAAATGAACCTGGTAAAAAAGTGGATGAAGTGTTTGCTGTTTTACCTGACCTGGTCATCATTGACGGTGGAAAAGGTCAATTGGGACGTGCTGTAAAAGTGCTGGCTGAATATGGATTACAGGAAAGTATTGCTGTAGTTGGTTTGGCCAAACAACTGGAAGAGATGTTCAGACCCGGCAAGCCTGGTTCTGTTGTTCTTCCCCGGCATAGTCAGGCACTCTATCTTATCCAACGCATTCGGGATGAAGCCCACCGATTTGGGATCACAGCCCATCGAAAGTTACGAAGCAAACAGGGACTTGCCTCCCGATTAGACAGCATCCCCGGAGTTGGACCATCACGTAGAAAAGCATTATTGATCCATTTTGGGTCTCTAGAGGCGATCAAACAAGCGACCATTGAGCAACTTGTAGAGGTCAGGGGCATTACACTGACAGTTGCCAAATCAATCAAATCTACTTTGGAATAAGCAACAAAACCATGCTCGATTTATACGAACAGCCAAGGAAATCAATTATTATCATCCGTGATTGGAGGGTTTTCCTTGTTATTGGTATTGCATTGCTCCTTGTAGTCTCTGGAGCGGCGTGGTATTTCTTCACTCCTCGGATCATTGAAATATCGCCATCTCCAAACGAAATCGATGTCCTTTCCAAGAGCACAATCCAGGTTACATTTAGTCAACCCATGGACATATCGAATACAAGCAATCTGCTGACGTTTGATCCGGCTATACAAGGGTCTTTTACATGGGTGAACAATACCCTCGTTTTCACACCGGTAACAACCTGGGTGCCAGGCGAGAAAGTAAGAGTAAAAATCGGATCAGGATTGCGTTCAAGACTTGGATTACCATTGATCGACACCGTATCATGGGGGTTTACAACAAAACACTTCTGGTTGCTTTATCTGATCGATCAGGGGAGTAAAACCGAATTGTATCGATTAGATCCTGAAGGAACGGAAACCGAGAAAATAATCAATCCGTCTGAAAGCATCCTTGATTATCAGTCCAATCTGGATGGAAAAACGATTTTATACGCTGTAAAAGTTGGGAACAATACCGAGATCCGGCTTCACGATCTTATAGAAGGAAGTGAAAAGCTATTACACACCTGCGTGAATGCCACCTGTTATCAGACGATGCTTTCGAAGGATTTCCGGTATCTTGCTTTTGTCAGTGGCGCTGTTCCGCAGACAGGAATAAAAACCGAAAGTACTGTATGGATCCTGTCGTTAAATGAATTCGCAGAGGTTGGAGACCCAATCCCAGTTGCTGGAAATGACCATATCACCCGCGATCCATCCTGGTCAACCAGCGGATGGATCGCTTATTATGACGACGATGCAAAAGGATACGGGTTTTATCAAGCGAATAGCGGTCAACGGGTATTTTTAGCCAACGATACAGGAGAACCAGGAGTTTGGTCTCCGGTCGCAGATATCTTTTTCTTTTCCCAAATAATTTATGCCCAGTCCATCGATCCTTCTTCCCCAAGTTACTACAGCCAGATCAATTCATTCGACCTTGATACTGGTATTACAAAGGCAGTTTCTACCAATGATCAATCAGAAGATGTTTCACCGATGATTTCACCTGACGGTAAACAAATGGCATTCGGAAGAAGGTTCTTAAATGCACAGGATTGGTCACCCGGCCGACAATTATGGGTGATCAGTACAGATGGAAGTAATCCACGTCCTATCACCAATGAGCCCGAAATCAACCATCTCGGATTCAGTTGGAGCCCTGACGGATCTCAGATCGCATATACCGTGTTCAATACAGCATCTTTGACGGGAAATCGGGAATTGTGGATTGCAAATCAAAAAACTGGAATAACCCGAAAGTTATTGATGGATGCTTATAATCTTCAATGGTTGGATTAGATCTTACTATCTGGATATTTTAATAATTCCTGCGTGCGGCTATGATCTCGATAAAAACCGCGATACTTCTCAGGAAGATTCGCTGCAATTCGGCACATGATCTCTTCGGTATTTCTTGTCAGATCCGATTCGCGATTATCCCTACCAACTGGAGGTAATTGAAAAGGTTTGCCAAATATCGCATAGATCTTCGTTTTACGGAAATGCAATAGATCAGACATTGCTGTTTCAATTCCATAAATGCTTACAGTGATCACCGGAACATTTGCTTTTTCGGCAATCATGGCAGTACCGTTCTTCGCTTCAAGCAGCTGCGATCTTTTACTACGAGTACCTTCGGGTGCGATCCCCAAGATACCCCCCTTGCGGATAATCGCCAAACCAGCACGTATAGCCGGGAAATCTGCTATTTCCCGATTGATCCAGACCGAACCGGTTGTGATTACAAACAACGCAAAGAGTGGATTGAACCTGTATTTATCAGTCACCAGCGCAGCAAGGTCATCGCGGGGTATGATGTTCAAAAGCAACGGTGTGTCCAATCTGCTCATATGGTTTGTAGCCAGGATACATCCACCGGTCAACGGAATGTTTTCCTGTCCTTCCACGGTCACATCGAACAAAGCTTTATATAACCATCTCGAGATATTACGCAGATTATAACGGTTGATCAATGCCATACGTGGCCTTACTCTTTTGCATCTTCGAGTTTTTTGGGCGAAGTCTGTCGAGCCTTGATCACCTCATAGATAGCCGGTAGAGCAGAAATTATGATGATCGCGATGATGACAATTGAGAAATTTTCTTTTACAAATGGCAGATTACCGAAAAAGTATCCCCCGAAGGTGAACAAAGCAGTCCAAACCAGACCACCAAAGAAGTTATAACTGATGAAATATCTATAGGACATTTTCCCAATCCCAGCAACAAATGGAGCAAAAGTCCGAATGATTGGGATGAACCTTGCCAGGAATATGGTTATTCCGCCATGTTTTTCATAAAAAGCATGCGTTCTGTCGAGATATTCCTTTTTTAAGAAGCGAGAGCTTCCAGAAAAAGCCTTTGGACCTATGAATTTGCCGATCTCATAGTTTACAGTATCTCCAACGATTGCAGCCACAGCTAAAATAGCCCAGAGTAGAACCACATTCAAAGGACTGCCATCCAATGCAGCCAGAGAGCCTGCTGCAAAAAGAAGGGAATCACCCGGTAAGAATGGGGTCACCACCAATCCGGTTTCCATAAAGATGACAGCAAAAAGAATCGCGTAGGTCCATCCACCTGCCTGGGCAATAATCTCAGCCAGGTGAACGTCCAGATGTAATACAAAATCGATCAAGAATTTAATAAGTTCCATTAGTATTCCCTTTGTCTTTAGTTAGCGGGGGATTATAGCATGATTCCAATCAGACCGATTCTGCTCGTAAAGGCATGAAAAAGCGTCGGTTTAAGAACCAAAGGCTAATCAAGCTCACAATGGAAATTAAAAGCAGAATATAAGGTGCAATAGGAAACGCCCATGCTAATCCGGGCAGAGGTATTTCAGGAAATGCTTGATTGACCCCAATCAAGATCGCCAGACTATTCCATAGTCCATGGAGACCAGCAGCTATGAGAAAATTCACAATAAACCTTTTCCAACCTTTATACCAAAAAAGACTCACAATTCCCCATCCCACCAAACCTGATGCGAGGATATGCATGCTATCAGATCCGATACGGATCACTGCCAATTGAACCCACTCTGACCCAGTAACCTGGATAGAGCTAAAAAGGCTTTCCAGAAGACCAAATCCAGCTCCACTAACGGCGCCATACTTGAATCCATCCGCAGGTGTGAGGGGGTTCTTACGCATGGCAAATAAACCGAGCGGTTTTAACGTTTCTTCAATGATCGGTGTTGCTCCACTCAACATTAGCATTAATACCAAAATTGCCTGTGGCTTCGAGAATAATAATTCCGCGATCTTTTGAATCTTTTCCGGATTCAAATCGGATGTACTTCCAAATTGCGGCAAAAAGTTCTCAAAAAATCCATAATTGGACATAAATAGAAAAGTAACTCCCAATATTGCAATCAATCCAATCAAGGCTTCAGCAATCAAACTTAAAAAGGTACCCCCTATGGTTGCGTAATTAAAAACAAACCAGGGTCTTTGTGGATTTGTTGGTGGAGAATTCCGCAGAACAAGTGATAGGATAAAGTATATCGGGATGCCAAATCCCAAAATGTGAAGTATCGGCATAACCAGGGTGATAGCTGTTTGATTATTCTCAATCAACTTCGCCAACCCAAGAATAATCATCCATATACCTACTGAGCCGATCATCAACGAAATTGAAGAGTTGAAATGCGAATCTGGTACTGGATGGTTGATCATTCGCCGGAAAGCTAAGTAACAAGATGGAATCAAAAGTAAAGAAACGAAAAATATCACCCCAGACAGCGAAAAATACATAGGGGGGGTGAATCCTTCAGTTATTGGTGCGGAAAAGGTAATTAAACCTAGAATTATTGTGGTTAAAACAAATCCCCATAAACTCAGGATCATCAAACCGCAAACGGCAAAAATGAAGATACTTGGCTTATGGGGACGTGATAGTTCAGCTGACATTATTTTTCGGTAATGGTAACCGTTTTAATGAGAACACCTTTCACGGGATTCCCGCTTGCATCGGTTGTTAACGGAAAACCTTCAACGATGTCCATTCCTTCAACTACTTCTCCGATCACAGTAAATTTACCGTCAAGTTTGTTTTGAGCTCCATAAGTGATAAAGAACTGACTGCCATTCACAAGACCCAGCAATCCCTTTTTATCAAATTTGGCTGTAGTATTTTCAACCCCTATGCGGTATCCAGCTGAACCATAACCAGATTCACTATGATCACCCGCTAGCGCTACTTGTAAACCATCGTTTGCAGTATCTCTGACGATTTCAAAGAAACTGGTGTTATCATACCAGCCATCTTTTGCGAGAAATACAAAACTATTCACCGACAAGGAAGCTTTATCAGGATATAGTTCCACCACGATATTGCCTTTATCAGTTTCAATGGTTGCTTGATATGTGGTTCCGGATTGAATAACCTGAGGGGGACAAGACTTGTATTGGGTGTCTTCGAGCATAAGCAACCGGATCATCAATTCCATATACTGCGGATTGACTGGATTTTCAGGAATATTTCCATTAATCGTTACAAATGGAGTGTATGAAATTCCCGCTTTTCCCGCTGCTTCCAGGTACGATGTGGACAAAGACACTATGGCATCACTCTTTAGGTCAGTAGTAAAATTTTGCTAGAATCCAAACCGAGATCTGTGGCTGTCTTGATCAGGTAGCTTTCAAAACCAGCCAGATCCATACTTGTCCACTCAGATTGTTTTTGTAATATATGTTCAGTCATCTCCCAGAATTTCCCCTGAAGGTTTGCGGCTTCAGCAGCCTGTGTCCCTAACATTGAAAGAGGATGGTTGGGAAGAGGGAAATGGCGAAAGACTAAACGGAAATCATTAGGATGTGCTTCAAGGAGTTGCTCCAACACGGGAGCAAGCTGGCCGCAGTACGGTCACATGAAGTCGCTGTATTCCATAATAGTGATCTTTGCTTCCGGGTTGCCTCGCATGTGATCCTGATCGGTAACCGGCGGAATGGCAGCAATCACAGCCGCTGTTTCCGCATCCGGTGGAGGGAATAAAGCAGTGCCGGGAGTACAAGCAGGAGCAGACGCCTGAGGAGATGTTGGTGGTGGTGTTCCATCAACTGGATTCGGTACTGTTGGCGAATCGGGAAGAGGGGTTACCAATGGCATTGTTGTAGCAGGTGCGCAAGCTGCCAGCAACATCCCCAGAATTACCAGTAAAACAACAGGGGTTAATTTCATCTTATCCTTTCTTTGCCGTGGAGCTGTGTAAGAAGTCTAATACAATTTTTCGAATCTGGATTTGTAATTCGTCTATGGATTGATGAGCATCCAAGGTCACCCATCTATCAGGATCTTGAGCGATCAGTTTATGATAGCCAACCCTTACCCGCTGGTGAAATTCCAGATCATAATTATCCATCCGGTTCCATTCGCCTCCGCCAACCAGCCTTCTTTTTAACCCATCTTCTACATCCAGGTCGAGGTAAAGAGTAAGATCAGGTTTAAGTTTGGCTGTGGCAAAATCCACTAGAAGCCGTAAATCTTCCATATTTGTCTGATGACCGTAACCCTGATAAGCCAGCGTGGAATCTGCATAACGGTCGCAGATGACAATTTTTCCGGCTTCAAGGGAAGGACGAATCAATTGTTCCACATGTTGAGCTCGCGCGGCTTGAAATAAGAGGATCTCAGTCCGCGGATGCATGCCCTGGTTTGACATGGCCATAATCACTTCACGAATTTGTTCACTAATAATCGTTCCGCCAGGTTCACGTGTGGCTACAACGTCATATGCGTTTTCCTGAAGGAAGGAAACCAGACCGGGAATCTGGCAGGTCTTTCCGCATCCATCCGGACCTTCCAGTGTGATGAACACACCCTTACTCATTCGCGGAAGATCCTAACACGGCGATAGGGTTCTTTTCCGTATGATTGTGAGATCAATTGGGATTGTCGAGCCAATTCATGCTGTAATCTTCGGACAGTGGCAGCTGCAGGTGGAAGATCCACAAATCGTTCACCGTTCAGAACAGCATCGATGGCTGCCTGGGCTTGTTGGATCGCCCCTTCCATATTTTGGTTCAAAGATGGATTTTCTGCGAGGTTGAAAATATCTGCCAGGAATTGTTCGATCTGACTGACAGTGTTTGCGCGTAATACGTAAATTGGTTTTCCGCGTTCTTCGGCATTGACGATCGTGGCTTGTCTGGATCGATAATATGACCTCAGGGTGATGACAGCCTGGGCATCATCCACTTCACGGACCACTATGACCGGTAATCCAAGATGTTTGGCGGCTTGCTGAAGACGATTTTTTGCCACCCCATAGGGATAGATCCTGACGGATTTGTTTCCATTGGCACTTAAGTTTAATGATTCGCGTGGTTCAGAATACTCATCCATAGTCTCCATAGTGGATGGTGCTTGCACTTGCTGTCGCCTATAACCCTGATTCCCCTGGAATGTGGCCTGAGAATCATTACGTTGGTAGGACTGCCGGGCAACAGGTTGAGGAGGCGGAGCTGCCTTTTCCTTTTTGATATCACCATCTTCATCCCGGTAACGAATTTCTGGAGGTAATGGATAACCACGGACCAAAGAATCCACAGAAGCGCTTACGTCAGCGTGAACCGCGACGCGATCTCGGTCGAGAATCTCGACCAAAACATCAAAGGTGGGCGGAGAACGTCTTTCCAGAACCGTTTTTTGAGTCCCACGACGCCGGGCTTCTTCATCTGACAATGTGACCGACTCAATACCTCCGATCAGATCGGAGAGAGTTGGATTGATCAGCAGATTTTCAAGGGTACGCCCATGGGCAGTACCAATAAGCTGAACACCGCGTTCCGCGATAGTTCTTGCAGCCGCTGCTTCCAATTCGCGCCCGATTTCATCAATTACGATCACTTCAGGATTGTGATTTTCCACAGCTTCAATCATCACTTCATGCTGAAGCGAGGGGGTTGCAACCTGCATACGTCTGGCAAGACCAACGGCGGGATGGGGTACATCGCCATCTCCACCAATTTCGTTGGAGGTATCTACGATGATCACTCTGCTTTTTTCCGCCATCATTCTGGCAGCTTCCCTGAGCATGGTTGTTTTTCCAATACCAGGCCGGCCTAGAAGCAAAATGGATTTTCCGCTCTCGATCAAGTCTTGAATAATATCGATCGTGCCATAAACAGCTCTGCCGACTCGACAAGTGAGACCGACAAAATGACCTCTACGGTTTCGCAATGCAGAAATTCGATGTAGTGTTCGTTCCAGTCCAGCGCGATTATCCGCATCGAACTCGCCAATTCGACCTGTAACGAATTCGATATCCTGATGAGTAATTTCCTCCTCAAGCAAGTTCATTTCGTTGCTGACGAATCGGGCAGTCGGCTTTCGCCCAAGATCCAGGATTACCTCGATCAACTGATCGCTGTTATCCGCGCGGACGACAGCGTCGGCAATCCTGGGAGGAAGTACTCCTAATAATATATTTAAGTCATCAGTAATTCTTAATTGTGTCATCTTTTAATTAAACCTGATTTTGCCTTTTTGCATGTACTACTGTCGCTTTGGCTCCGTTTTTTTGGAATGTATTTACTGATACCGGCGAGGTCACTTTTTGCATCAATGCCAGATGTCTGACGAGCAGTGCCTGCCGGGGGCTTGCCAGGACAGACAAATACTCCAATGCTGATTCTATCCAAGCTTGATATGACCGAACACACAGAAAGATTGGTCCCAATCCTTTTTTATAAATCATCCTGAGGAGTTCATTTATCATCTCTGGAACATGGTCAGCTTCCGGATGAATGTAGGGCTGCACCCAAACCCCTTCTCGGCCAGTGATGATGTCAGCATAACCATTGATATTACAATCATAATGGCAAACCAGTCCGTCCATATGTTTATCGAATAAGGTTTCCACGGGTTGGACGAAAGCTGGAACAAGGGACAGACACAGGCTGCGAATAGCTACATGTTCCTGGGACGAAATCTTCTTCCAGGTGAAATTTAAATACTCAGTCGAAGGTTCTTCGTCTATTGTTGGAGTATATTTCCAGATTCGTTGCCAGGCATACACAGAGAATCCACATTTTCGCAGTATATCAAAAGCATGTGAATGTTCATCCACTTCTGCAAGCAAGTGAAATGTCCCCCATTCACCCGCCTGTTCAGCAAGGTGGTCCACAAGGCTAGTTACATCCTGTGAATTAAGTGCACGAGGTGGTGCTACAAAAGATAAATTACTAGATCTGGAATTGAAGTTATGAGTGATCTGACCTGCATAAAAATTGGCTCCAGAAGCATCATTAATCGCGGTATAGATACCCCTTGCAGGATCCAGATAATCTAAAAAGGCGCGCGCCTGCAATGGATTTCCACGGGTTAGGTTGTTGATCGTATCAAAAGAGAGAACCTGTCCGCGAAGCCGATAAAGTGCGGGTAAATCCATCAGATCTACTGAACGTATGGTTATTTGGCCAACTCCACAAAGTAGCGATGAAAACGATCATCTTCAGTTAATTCGGGATGAAATGATGTTGCCAGCAACTTCCCTTGAACGGCAGCTACTATTTTCCCGTTATCCAACTTGGAGAGAATCTGTACACCAATTCCCGCGTGATCGATCAATGGTGCGCGAATAAATACAGCATGGTATGGGGTCCCATTTTTTCCAAACGGAGCAATCACTGGAATTTGAAGGTCGATCTCAAAACTATCGATCTGACTCCCAAAAGCGTTCCTTTCAACCGTGATATCCATTAATTTCAGTAATGGTTGCGTTCGTTTAGCATCCCGGGAGAGAAAAATCGCTCCAGCACAGGTACCCCAAATGGCTTGAGTCTTACCAAATTCCCGTAATGGTTCGATAAGGCCAAAATCCACAGCCAACTTCCCGATAGTTGTAGATTCTCCACCGGGAATGATCAACGCATTCAGCTTATCAAGTTGATCAGCTTTACGAATTTCAAAAGCATCAACACCGATCTTCTGAAGCATTACCAGATGTTCACGAAAATCGCCCTGTAAGGCAAGTACCCCTATGCGATGAGACATCTCGCGAATTACCAACCTCTGGTAGCGATAAGCTCATTTTCCGGAATCGCAGAGATCTGTCGACCTACCATGGGTTCTCCAAGGTTACGGCTAACTTCAGCTAAAATCTTTGCGTCTTTGAAATGTGTTGTCGCTTTTACGATTGCCGCGGCACGTTTTGAAGGATCACCTGACTTGAAGATGCCAGAACCTACAAATACACCATCCACACCCAATTGCATCATCAGCGCTGCATCTGCAGGAGTGGCAATACCACCGGCGGCGAAATTGACTACCGGTAATTTGCCAAGTTCACGGGTTTCCAGAACGAGTTCGTAGGGAGCGCCAATTTCTTTGGCGAATGCCATCACTTCTTCAATTGGCATGTTCTGAAGCCGACGAATTTCTCCAAGAACTGAACGAGCGTGACGAACCGCTTCGACCACATCGCCGGTACCGGCTTCACCCTTGGTCCGGATCATCGCAGCACCCTCGCCTATTCTACGAAGCGCTTCACCCAGGTTACGGCAACCGCAGACAAAAGGAACTTTGAAATCGTGTTTGTAAATGTGGTGTGCTTCATCGGCAGGTGTAAGTACTTCAGATTCATCAATATAGTCGATATGGATTGCTTCTAATATCTGCGCTTCAACAAAATGTCCAATTCGGCACTTTGCCATTACCGGTATGGTAACCGCTTGTTTAATCTTGATGATCAATTCAGGATCACTCATTCTGGCAACACCACCATCCGCCCGGATATCTGCAGGAACACGTTCCAATGCCATAACAGCGCAGGCGCCGGCATCTTCAGCGATCTTGGCGTGTTCGACGGTGACCACATCCATGATCACGCCGCCTTTAAGCATTTGCGCCAAACCTTTTTTGACGGCAAATGTCGCTGTAATACTATCCATAAGAAATCCTCCTATATACCTATTCTAATGAGATTCTACCACGCGGCAGGCTAATCGCAAGGAAGCAGGCGAATGATTATCGGAAAATCACCACCAACCCAGAATCCCTTGACAAAACTGTATACAATGATACAATAATACAAAGATACAATGTAGAGGAAAAATGGCGTGAATAATCTAACCTTCAAAATCGATTTTCGCTCAGGAATCCCTATCTATTTACAGATCGTTGAGCAGATCAAGCTTCTCCTAATCCATGGAGAACTTAAACCCGGAGACCAACTCCCAACGGTCAGACAATTGGCTTCGGATCTGCGGATCAACTTCAACACGGTTGCAAGAGCATATCGGATTTTGGATGAAGCGGGGATGATCTCGACCCAACAGGGTAGGGGAACCTATTTGATCGATACATCTACGCAGGACGTAGTAACGTATATTAAAGAGCAGACGATTGAAGGGCTGGTCGAGAATCTTCTACAGGAAGCAAAGAAGCTGGGGTATTCCCACCAGGATGTCATTACAGAATTAGAAAAACATTTTACCCATCAAAACGGGTCATCATTTATATAAAGTCTGAAAGGAAAAGAGAATGAATCTTTCAATGCAACAAAAGAAATCAGCTACAAAAGTGGATATTACACCTACCCATATCCCTCCCATCGCCATAGCCATCTTTGTAGTGATCATGGTGAAAGCGATCGTAGGTGCAATTCTTATGGATGGAAAAGTGCCTGATTTATGGATAGGGGTGTTCGTGATCATCCTGATCCTTCTGGCGGCATTATTTCTTTATGCCATCAAAGTCGCCAATCAATGGGAGAAAGCAGTTGTCCTACGTCTCGGAAGATTCCAAGGGCTTAAGGGTCCTGGCATCTTCTGGATCACACCACTGGTGGATTCAGTCTCAAATTGGATCGACCACCGGGTGATGGTTACTTCCTTTAGCGCAGAGAAAACGCTTACCAGAGATACCGTCCCCGTTGACGTGGACGCCGTTCTATTCTGGGTGGTCTGGGATGCTGAAAAAGCGGCATTGGAAGTGGCTGATTACCGGGCGGCAATCTCCTGGGCAGCTCAAACCGCATTACGCGAAATCATCGGTCAAATGACACTTGCCGACATTCTTGTCGGTCGCGCAAAAATGGATGCTGATCTACAAAGGATCATCGACGAGAGGACCACTCCATGGGGTATTACCGTTCAATCCGTTGAGATCAGGGACGTAGTCATCCCACAAGATCTGGAAGACGCCATGAGCAGGCAAGCCCAAGCTGAGCGGGAACGACAAGCCCGGGTGATCCTGGGCGAATCTGAAATGCAGATCGCATCCAGTTTCGCTGAAGCATCCAAAGCATACATCACCAATCCAACCGCATTGCATTTGCGCGCGATGAATATGCTCTTTGAAGGACTAAAAGAAAAAGGCGCTTTGGTGATCGTCCCCAGCAGCGCAGTAGACACGATGAATCTGGGCGGATTAAGCGGGATGATTTCTCTTGCCCAGCAGAATGTAACGGATAAAAAATAATTATTGTTTCACGTGAAACAATCCACACCGGGGACAAAATAGTTCTTGGGGTGGATACGAGAAAAGGATAAAAATGAAAACCAAGTATGCATGGATGGTAATGATAGTTCTAATTTTAGTGTCCCTGGCAGTCAGCCTCTTTTTATCGAACAGACTACCCGACACAATGGTGTCACACTGGAACGCGCAGGGTCAGGCAGATGGTTATTCCTCAAAGCTTAGTGCATTGTTCTTATTCCCTGGAATGCAGATTATTTTCGCCATTTTATTATCGGTTGTTCCCTCAATGGATCCACTCAAGAAGAATATATCAACATTCAGAAATCAGTACAATGTATTTCTAGTCTGCTTCACAGCCTTCTTCACTTACCTTCACATCATAACCCTTGTATTTAATCTCGGCATAAAGATTGAATTCATTAGTTGGATGCTGCCAGGAATGGCGTTATTCTTCTACGCTGTTGGTGAATTAGTCAAAGTCGCCAAACCGAATTACTTTATTGGTATTCGAACACCGTGGACGTTGAGTAATTCCGTTGTCTGGGATGATACTCATCGGGTTGGGGGATACTTATTTAAGATGTGTGGTTTATTCTGCCTAATCGGAGCTTTCTTTCCTACTGCGGCGATGTGGTTTGTGTTGGTTCCAGCACTGGCAAGTGCATTTGGATTATTCGTCTATTCATACGTCCGATTTACCCAGATCGAAAAGAAATTGGATTAATTGTTTCACGTGCAACAATTGCGTCCGGTTACAGATGCATTGTAAACCAACCATTTACACATTATCCTTGATAAGAACACTTGTTCTGTTTTCAATTGCTTATTGATTTTCGCAGCCCTCTTGTTATAGAGGGCTGTGCGCATTAAACTAATGTCTATGACTACAGCCACTCTCTCCCCCGCCGAACGAGATCTCCGTCAACAGCTTCGTAAACTTATTCGCATAGTTGAGATCAGTATCCGACTGAATTCAACCATGAATCCGGAGCAGTTGCTTCAATCGATCATCCAAAGCGCCACCGATCTATTGGAGTGCGAAGCAGCATCGTTATTACTTTATGATGAAACCAGTCAGAAACTATACTTTGCGGCTGCCACCGGATCAGATCCCAAGCGATTGGCAGATATACCGGTTCCGAAAGACCACTCCATTGCTGGCGCTGTATTTCGTGAAAATCAAGTTGTAATTGTTGAAGATGCTGCAACGGATCCTCGCCATTACGAACATGTCTCTGAAGAGGTTAGTTTTCAAACCAGGAATCTAGTTGGTGTACCTATGCGCATCCGCGAACAGGTCACCGGGGTTCTTGAGGCTTTGAACAAGACCAATGGATCCTTTAGTAAGGATGATGCAGATATTCTCTCCATTATTGCCAATCAGGCAGCAGTCGCCATATCAAACGCCCGACAGATGAATGCCATTCAAAATGCACTTGAAGAGATCCAACGGACAGACGAAATGAAAACCCGATTCCTGGCACTCGCCTCGCATGAGTTAAGAACTCCATTGCAACATATTCTGGGGTATGCCGGATTGATGAAGCAGTCCACAGATGATCATGTCACCGAAGCCGCCGGGAAAGTTGTTGAAGCAGGAAATAAAATGAAGTCCATCATCGATACCATGACCAATCTGGAGCTAATTCGGAAAGGAGAGATGGTATCTGAATTCAAACAAGTCTCTTTGCAATCCGTCATGGATCAGGCATTGCAGGAAAAATTGCAACAATTAAAATTACGCGGACATCAAATTGAATGGCTGTTACCCATGCAGCCCATTATGATCAATGCCGACGCGGATAAATTAAAACACGTTTTTACTAGTTTGTTTGACAACGCGATCAGGTTTACTCCCGATGGTGGAAGGATTACTGTCCAAGCGACCAGAATTGCAAATTATATAGAAATAACCGTTCAAGACACTGGTCTTGGGATTCCTGTTGATGAATTGGAAAACGTCTTTAAGGAGTTCTATCAGATTGAGCAGCACTTAACCAGGACTTACGGAGGTTTGGGTTTGGGTTTGAGTGTCGCCCGTGGAATCGTTCAGCTTCATGGTGGAAAAATATGGGCATCTTCTCATGGAGAAGGATCAGGCACCACAATCACCATTCAACTCCCCGAAGGAAAGCTGCCAACGACCGGAACTCTTAAAAGGATAGTGACTCAGGGGTAAAGTAAGCGATCGCCTTTCCTTTTGTATCATCCATCGCCAATACCAACCGGTGTTCTTTTCGATAATCATCCACCTGGATCACGCGAAGACATTTTTCTATTTTTCCTTCATCGGGCAGGTATCTAAGCAGATGATTAGGGGTGTTATAGAAAAAATCGCGGTTGAATACCGTCTTGGGGTCATCCAAATATATCGCCAATGGATATATTTGTGATTCAAGCAAATCCTGAAAAAAATGTGTACCAAAAGATGGTTCAGGAGCATGTCCAAATCCTTCGCCAGTGATCTCGATCAAAGACCGTGAATTGTAGATATCACCGTAATTTACGTTAACTCCCAGATCGGGATTACTTGTACCCCATCTTCCAGGTCCCATACAAATAAATGTTTCGCGTGAAAGCAACGCATTTAGTTTTCCGATCGTCCTGCTTAGTTCAACTCTCAGTTCGGGGGTTTCAAGGGCATAATATTCTTCAGGTGCGACAAATATTACATAACGGATATCCGGTATGAGTCCTTCAGGAACCATAAACTGAATACTGAATACCACGTCTTCAGGGGGAATATTAACGGGAATGCTCACATGTGCGGAAAGTTCCAATTGGCTTTGTGGTCTACACTGCAGAATGGTGATGCATACTTCTGGTTTGATAGAATTACCATCGACCACTTTTGCTGTAAATTCCATATCGACCGGCGATTGATAATGTTGTTCCAGCGTATGCAAGATCAACTTCATCCGATTAGCAAAAGGGGTTCGGTGTAAAAAGTCTTCCATAGTGATACGAAGACTATTCATTCCTCCTTCGATTACGTTCGAACGTAACGAACTGAAATAATCTTCCTGGTCCTGTTGTACAACAAATCTAAGTAAATCGTAATCCATACCCAAGACTTGTTGGTAAGGGACAGTACAGTATTGATTCGATTGAGTATCTATGACATCTACAAACTGTTGGGAGTACTTTCGGATAGCATCCGGAGATGAATTGGGTCTAAGCAGCGGATGGGATAGTGCAACCAATCTTGGATAATCGTTCCCAACCCGATCTACCGCCCGGGTGCCCAATCCCCAAACCAGGCGTACGAAACCATCTTCACGTTTAATCTGTGGCGCCCATCGGTAGAGATTTCTGCTGAATGCAACTCCGGCTGCCATTGGGAAGTAGTAATTTTTATAGAAGTCCCCTTCTACGACCTGGATCAAGATTGCCATGCGCTCATCGTAATCTTGAAAACCTTTACTACGGCGGTAGAGTAGTGCATTGGGATTCAATGTGGATGCATACACCCTGGCAATGGCAACAATTAATTCTTGTAAATTTTCTGTATGTTCGCCTTGATTTGCACAAAACCAACTGTCATATTTTCCGGCGAACGAGAATCCAAAATTATCCTCAAGCAGACTGGACGATCTCACGATGAGTGGTTTGTTCCCACAATTCAGGAGCACCTTTTCAAATCTATCAACCACATCAGCCGGGAAGAATCCGGATTCAAAATCTGCGAGAATCTGCGGATAATCTGCGCGCATCTGTTCTTCAGGTTTGTACTTCTGATCGTTCCAATGGACCAGGTTATTAATCTCCATGAAGTTATAGAAGATATCTGATCCGAGGAAAAATGTTTCAGGAACAGAAACGCATTTTTTTACTTCTTCCTCACCCACCCGTTGGATTATCCGATTCGCTAAAAGCATACCTGCAGCTTTACCACCAATTCTTCCAGAGCCGATCTTATGTTTGCGAACGTCAGCCAGGTCAAAGGCAGTAAACCATTCTTTAGCAATATTGATATAGCGGAGCTGGTCGCTGATCAACTGACGGATCAACACCACTTTAAGTTCACTCAAACGGGCTTCCAACTTTACCCGCTCTAACTCATTCATCTGTTCAATACGTAAAGCTTGATCCAAGATCATTTCGAGTGGAGCAAGCTCGGGGTTTAACGATAAAATGGCTTCCTGTGGTTCTACCCCTTTTTCCTGCAGTACATCAGAAATTACAGTCTCCAGATCCTGTAAAATAAAATGGATACTGAAATAATAGTCGGTTAATTGATTTCGGCTTGCGCATAACCTTTTTTCCCAGGTATCAGAATCTTCTTCGATACTTGGATCCCGTAATCCTTCCCGTAGCTGTGACTGGATTGCGCGCTGTTTTACTTCTTCATCAAAGACATCTTTTTGCACCACGCCCTTAACATACATCCGCCTGCGCATTTTTGATCGTATCCGATCGGCCAAAATCGGATACTGATTCAGTGTTAGATATATCGGTAATAACCGTTCGTTAAAAGGCGGGTAATGATTACTTGGATTCATAAAATGATTATAGCAAAAGTTTGTGGGTGGGAATACGAACGATTATTACTTATGGATTTACGGGGGATGCAATTCGTCGACAAAAAAAGGGCTGACAAATATCAGCCCTTTTAAGTTCAGAAACTTATAGATGCATCGGCATGATGACGTGAACAAAACTCTCATCACCTACAGGTTTGATAACCCCCGGAGTATTTGCTGCCGTCGTCTCCAATGCAACTGTAGGGCTTTTAACAACTTCAAGTACTTCGCGAAGGAATTTTACATTGAATGCGATCAATAAGCTGGTGCCCTCAATGGTAGCATCAATCGCTTCTTCGCTCTTACCGGTTTCTTCATTCATGGCAGACAGCTCGATGATACTCATTTCAGATTCCCCGGCGGGCTTAAGATTTAACCCTGACTACATTTGATCCTTCCCGAGCGAATACTTCTGCCCGTTTGCAGGCGGATAAAATGGATGAGGTCGTAATAATCGTCCTTGTTTTAAAATTTCGTGGAATGATCTGATTGTAATCAGGGAATTTACCTTCGATCAATTGAGAAGCCACTTCGATGTCTTTCAAAGTAAAGATCACCTGGCTGCGTCCAGCCGGGATAGACATTGTTACAGTTTGCTCGCCGTCTGTTGCAACCCGGGCGAGTTCGCTCAGGGCTTTTGCCGGGACGATCACACTGACAGGTGTTGGTAAAGCAGATGAAATGGAAGCTTTTTTCACAGAGATTCTAAAACCATCCGCAGCTGCCATAACGATCTCGTTATCGACGATCGTAATTTGCGCTCCCATCAGGACAGGACGCGCTTCATCTGCCGAGGCCGCGAACACCACCTGTTGGATCATCTCTTTGAGATCCGACACATTCAAAACCACTCCCGAATTTGGATCAGGTACAGGCATGGGAGGGAATTCTTGGGCATCAATACCTTTAACCTCTGATGTAGCCGCAGTACTGGTCAGCTCAAGACTTTGTGTACGGGAATTGAGATGCAAGTTTAAGATCTCATTAGGAGAAGTATTGATCAGGTCGCTGAATGTACGCGCAGGAACAGTAAAGCTGCCTTCTTCTTCAACTTTCGCACCTATCCAACAAGTGATACCCAATTCCAGATTGGTAGCTGAAAGGCGTAACCTTCCACCATCAGTAGCTAATAGAATATTTGAGAGTACCGGGAGAGTAGTCCGTGGGGCTACGGCCTTTGTAACGATACTTAAACCATGTGCAAGATTTTGTTGTGAGACGGATACTTTCATGGTTAACCCTCAATTGTTTGATTGTTATTGAAATGTCATTATATTGTATCAAAAATCAGGTAAAAGCAAAAATGCTACCAGACAGCGGTAGTGGATAATTCCTAATTCATTCTACGGTCGTTTCGTAGTTCACCCTCTAACGACAACTTGACGATTAATACTGGTTTTCATCAGCCTGGCAATCGACCAGATAATGAAAATCAGGATTAAAAACACTATAGCAACGTACCATGCGCTGGCCAGCGGGCTGACCCTTTCTAGTATGAATCCTTGACCCAGTGGAATAAGCATTCCTCCGACACTTCCGAGCGATGCGGATAAACTTACAGCGGCTCCTGGGTTCTGAGGAAAAGTCAAAGATACAACAGCCATTACAGTCGGATAGACTGCTCCCATTGTGAATCCGATCACTCCAATCGATATTAATGTTGGGACAATATTTCCGCTAGTTATGATAAAAAGTATTCCTCCAATCAAGGAACCAATCAATGAAAAGATTAGGAATTGCATATTAGTAAATCTTCTTCCGATAAATATCCCAGAAAGGCGACCAATAGTGATCGATCCCCAGAAAATGGATGTTGCTAAAGCTGCCGATTCAATATTGATATTGGTGGTTCGTTGAAGATATGTAGTTACCCAGCCACCTAATCCGTTTTCAACGCCAACATGCATTAATAGCAAAAACCCTATCATCCAAATTAAAGGAGATTGGTATACATCTTTCCAGCTGGTTTTTGATCCGGTGTTCTGAATATCGACCGGGTTTAGTCGTATCCGAAGTAAATAGACAAATCCTGCAGAAAATATGAGAAGAGCTCCACATACCCAAAGGACCGATCGTGCAATTCCTATCGTACTCAGAGAGAAGCTTACCATCGCCGGTCCAATCAATCCGCCAAAACCAAAGAAGAAATGGAGGAGATTTAAGACTGAAGTCCTTTTTTCAGCATATAGATTCGAAGTAATCACATTTGCCGAGATATCAACCCCACCTTGACCAATCCCGCCAATAAAAGCAAATATAAGCATTAACCAAAAGTCAGGAATATTGGTATAACCAAGTATCCCGGCACCCATAACAATCATGGAGATCCATAATACACGCTGTTGTCCGATTCTATCTGTTAGTGGGCCAAGTACAAACTGGGTAAGAAGAGAGCCGGCGAAAATGCTGGTAAAGATCGCCCCCATTGCAGCTAGAGAGGAATCCGTCACACTGGATAATTCCGATAATGAAGGTCCAATCGCAGCTATCGAGGTACCAAATAAAAAGAAAGATAAACAGCAAAAAAAGAGAGAGACCCTGGCTTTATTGGTTGTCATTTCCACCCCAACAGGTATACCCAAGAATTATGAGTGATAATACCACAGCAATCTTTGCATTCGATTCACATCGCTTTGCCGACTGAGTCACCTCGGGTTACAATATGATTATGACTGAATCAAGTATTCTTTCACTCCCCAACACTGTTTCTTCTGTTTTACCGATAGATGTAATTTTAAATGGTGATTGCATTTCGGAGTTGAAGAAATTGCCAGATCATAGTGTTGATCTGGTTTTTGCTGACCCCCCCTATAATTTACAACTTGCCCAAGAACTCTGGCGTCCTAATTTAACTCTTGTTGATGCGGTGGATGATGAATGGGACCAGTTTGAAAATTTTTCAACATACGACGATTTTTCCCGTAAATGGTTGACTGAATGCCGCCGGATATTAAAACCGGATGGGACACTATGGGTAATCGGCTCTTACCATAATATTTTTAGAGTTGGAACGATACTTCAAGATATTGGATATTGGATATTAAACGACATCATCTGGATCAAACACAACCCTATGCCAAACTTCAGGGGAGTCAGGTTTACCAACGCGCACGAGACATTAATCTGGGCACAGAAGGAAAAAGGATCCTCGTATACATTTAATCACCATGCCATGAAAGCATTGAACGAGGACCTCCAGATGCGCAGTGATTGGAATCTAGCGATCTGTTCCGGTGGTGAGAGATTAAAGAAGGATGGTAAAAAACTACATCCAACCCAAAAGCCGGAGGCGTTGTTGTATCGTGTATTGCTGGCTTCCAGCGAAGTCGGCGATATAGTACTTGATCCATTTTTCGGAACAGGTACAACTGGTGCGGTTGCCAAGCGTCTTCATCGACATTATATCGGGATCGAACGAGATCTTGAGTATGTTGCAGCTGCGAGAGAGAGAATCGAAAATGTACATCAGGTGGAATTTAATCCACCCATTTTTGTTACTCCTGATCCACGGAAAGAAACCAGAATCCCATTTGGGAGTCTGTTGGAAAATGAGCTACTCAAAGCAGGCCAGCGGTTATTTTTTGGTCCAACAGGTGAGATCACTGCACAGGTATTATCAGATGGATCGCTGGAATACAATCGCCAGACCGGTTCAATACATCAAATTGCCAGACTAATTCGTCAAGGACCAGTTAATGGATGGGATGCCTGGTTCTACCTGGATAACGAATCGAGTGAACGAAGATCTATTAACGACTTGAGAATGATGATCAGAAAAACACAAATTATCGGGAAGGAAGAATCATGACATCTGAAATCTTTAATCAAACACGCTGGAGTCTTACGGACTTATTTCCAACTGCCGAAGGTCCTGAATTCGAAAATGCAGTAAAGGAATTGGATCGACAGATTTCAAATTTTGAATCATTCCGTGATGAGCTAAATTCAGATCTTTCTACTGACCGGTTTATGGATATGCTACGGTTGGGTGAAAAGATTGCAAGATTGGAAAACCGCCTGGCCAGTTTCCCTGGTCTCTGGTTTACTGAAGACACCCAAAACCAATCAGCTCAATCTTTAGTAGCCCGTGTCGATCAGCTGATGGCAGAATATGGGAACCGTACTTTATTTTTTGGAATTTGGTGGAAAAATCTAGACGATGTTTCTGCCGATCGATTAATGAAAAATACTGGCGATTACCATTACTGGTTGGAGGAAATGCGGCATTATAAACCTCACACATTAAGTGAGCCTGAAGAGAAGATTGTAAATATCAAGAATGTCACTGGCTCAAATGCGTTGATCAATTTATATGACTCCATGACCAACCGCTACGTATATAAAATGGTCATCGACGGTGAAGAAAAAGAGATCACCCGTGGCGAATTGATGGTGTTTGCCCGGCATCACGACCGGGAACTGCGTAAACAAGCATACCAGGAGCTTTACCGTGTTTACGCTGCAGATGGTGCAATTTTAGGACAAATGTATCAAACCGCTGTCCGAGATTGGCGCAATGAGAATATTCAACTTCGTAATTTTGAAAATCCGATCGCAGCGAGGAATCTGACCAATGACATCCCTGATGATGTTGTCAATACCCTTTTGGATGTAGCAAAAGAGAACTCATCAATCTTCCAGCGATATTTTAGATTAAAAGCCCGTTGGTTGGGTATGAGCAAGTTAAGAAGGTATGACATATATGCGCCGGTAGCCAAGTCAGAAAAATCTTATACATTCGCTGAAGCAGCTGATAAGGTTTTTGAATCCTTCAGGGAATTCGACCCAAGGTTAGCCGATCTTGCTCGTATGATACCCGCTGAAAACCATTTGGATAGCGAGATCAGAAAGGGTAAACGATCCGGTGCTTTCTGTTGGACGGTCACCCCTGATCTGACACCATGGGTCTTGCTTAATTTCCAAGGAAGACCCGATGATGTCGCCACCATGGCGCATGAACTAGGGCATGGTATCCATTCGCTTCTGGCAAACCAGCATACCGCGTTTACTCAGCATGCATGCCTACCTTTGGCAGAAACCGCCTCCACTTTTGGCGAGATGATGCTTGTTGATAAGTTGTTGAAAGAAGAAACAGACGAAGGTGTTCGCCGAGATTTGTTATTCAGACAGGTTGATGATGCATACGCAACCATCCTTAGACAGGCATACTTTGCAATCTTCGAAAAGGATGCACATGAGATGGTTGCCAACAATGCTTCAGTGGATGAAATTGCAGAGGCATATATGAAGAACCTACATATGCAATTTGGTGATTCTGTTGAGCTTTCAGAAGAATTCAAATGGGAGTGGGTTTCCATTCCGCATATTTACCATACCCCATTCTATGTCTATGCCTATTCATTTGGCCAATTGTTGGTTATGGCATTATACAAACAGTTCAAAGCTGAAGGCGAAAGCTTCAAGCCGCGGTACATAAAACTCCTGTCCGCAGGAGGATCTCAATCACCTGTGACGGTATTGGAAGATGCTGGTATTCATATTCATGAACAGAAATTCTGGCAAGGTGGTTTCGATGTCATACGCGGTCTGGTGGAGCAGCTTGAATTGATCAGAATCGAATAATATTTTGTTTATAAAATCAATCATCGGAGAATTCTAAGCTATGTTCTTTGCCATTGAAGGTGTAATTGGGGTTGGTAAGACCACGCTTGTAAGGATGCTTCAACCTTACTTCCAATGCATTATGCTTCTTGAAGTTTTTGAAGAAAACCCTTTCCTATCCGATTTTTATGCAGATCGAGATCGTTATGCTTTTCAAACCCAACTTTTCTTCTTATTAAGCAGGTACCGACAGCAACGATCGATTGTTCCCCAATGTTTAGCTGAAGGTCAGGATCTAATTTCCGATTACACATTTGAAAAAGATGCCTTATTTGCCAGATTAAACCTCAAAGGAGATGAGCTGGATATGTACTATCGGGTTCAAGAAGCTTTGGCTGAGAAGATCCCTCCCCCGAATCTGGTTGTTTATCTTCAAGCGAACACAGACTGCTTGATGAAACGAATTGCTCTACGCGACCGTCCGTATGAAAGGCAAATGCAACGCAACTACATTGATGACCTCAATAATGCATATGAAGAATTTTTTACCCGTCATTACCATTCCAGTCCAGTTCTGGTGATCGAATCAACACACCTCGACTTTGTAAATAATGAAGATGATTTGAAACTCATTGATTTAAAAATCCGCCAAGCTCTTGAAATAGCTCCATTCCAGCCGGAACTGCCAATGAAGTAGAATAGATTATAAGAAAGTTCAGGGGACGATGCGAATTACTCAAGAGCTACTCCACAAAACAGCCAAGGATGCGGTCAACGTCAGGATAAAGTCTGAAAAAGATTTGATTGCTGCGTACCTGGTTGGATCGGTGTTAACCGATGATCCGTTATTGGGTGGAACTACTGATATCGATATCGTTCTTGTCCACGGTGGAGACGTAACCAAACCAAGAGAACTATTAAAGGTCAATGACGAGTTGCACCTGGATATACAACACCTGTCACAACGGATCTTTCAGCAACCGAGAGAATTACGGGGTGATCCATGGATTGGAACTTCTGTCCAGGCGAATCCGATATTACTCTATGATGTCCGTCATTGGTTTGAGTTTACACAGGCAAGTATAGGTTCTCAATTTTATCGAGCTGACAATACAATTTGTCGTGCAAGAAAACTCTCTTCTGATGCAAGAAATCACTGGGTTCGGTTGAACGAATTAAAACGTCCTCATGTGGAGCGTATACGTCTTTACTTTAAATCACTCTATGCAGCAGCAAATTCGATTGTGGCTTTGGACAGAGCACCGATAACCATGCGAAGGTTTGGAATAGAGATTCAGAACCTCATGAACCGCGCAGGTGAGGAAAAAATGTATGCTGGTTTTGCAGGATTAAGCCAGATCAACACATTTGAAAAAGAGGATCTATTCGATCTTATACCTTACTGGGAAAAGGCTTTTTTGTTGAGCTGTCTGCAGGAAAAACATTCGCAAGATATTCAATTGGTCAGTAAGGATTATTATCTCAAATCCTTTCATTACATTCTGGATACCTACACTCCTGATATGGTAGTTTTTCCCTTACTACAAACATGGACCAAATCGGTTTGTGCTCTCATGTCAACGACACCTGAGTATGATGTTTGGATTAAGACAATGTCAGCTATTCACCTTGGCAAAGAAGATATTGATGAACGTATCGAGGGATTAGATTCATACCTTGACCAATTGGAAGATGTCCTTGATACCTGGTCTTCAAGAAACGGCGCGTGACTGGTTATTCCACATTTGTGGAAAACCAGGAAAACCTTGTGGATAACTTAGAAACCAACGGAATTAATCTTAATTTGATCGAATTATTAAAAAGTATATATTTATTTTAGTATTCACAATCATCAATCTGTCTAAATGATCTGATTCCTAAGAATTTGATCCTCAAACCATTTTCAATAAAAAATTTAGCGTGTGTAAAACCTGCTTCAAAATTGTGGATAAATGTTAGTAATATCCCTTGTTATCAACAATAATTATTGTCCGTGTGAAAATCATATACTTCTAATTTCTTTTCCACAAACTGTATCTAACAACTTTACGAAGAATTTACCTCATATGCAGGGGATGGAAAGACATTTTTGTCATATATATACCTTTTTCCTACCAATAATATAATTATCCACTTATACACAAAGCCTATTATTAATACTATTAAGTTAAATAAATCAATTACACTTCTCAATATCTACATTTTCTGCAAAAGTATTTTTATAAAATCATTCTCTTGTATCCTTTTTAAAAAAATGTACAATAATTGTGAATGTTAATGTATGGACAACGTCCGACCCTGCATTCTTAAAATAAAGCATTAATAACAAAAGGGAGAATTTTATGGACATCATCAAAGTATCCGCAAACTCCCGCACAGCTGCCGTCGCGGGAGCAATCGCAGGGGTCATGCGAGAACATCGGCACGCAGAAGTCCAGGCTATTGGCGCTGGTGCAGTCAACCAGGCTGTAAAAGCATTGGTATTAGCCAGAGGATACCTGGAAGCAGATGGTATACCGATAGTCTGTGTACCAGAATTTGTTGATGTGGAAATTGACGGAAAGGTCAGAACAGCGGTTAAGCTGATTGTTAACCCTGCACCAGAGCCGAAATAATCTAATCTATTAATTCTTCATCCGAAAAGGTCACAATATCTTTACCGGTTAGTTTTTCCTGCACTTTTCTGGTAATCAAAGCCAGATGTTCAGGGCGGGCAACAAAATCCAGATTTCCAGCCGGGATGGTTAGCACTGGGGATAATGTATAGTCCGCGATCCACTTTTCATAAAGAATATTCAATTGTTCCAAATATATTTGAGGAATCTGTTTTTCATAATTCCTATTTCTTTTCAGTATTCTCTTTTGCAACAATTTTACAGATCCACGTAAATAGATCACCAGATCGGGTGGTTTCAAAAAACTCAATGTGGTCTGATATAGTTCGCAATATGTATCAAAATCACGTTTTGCAAGGTAACCATTTAGCCACAAATTTCTTGCAAAAATTTCTGCATCCTCGTAAATACTACGATCCAAAATTACAGGTTCAGGTAGCTGGTTGATCTCACGATGCATTTTCAGACGGTGGGTCAAGAAGAAGATTTGAGAATGAAATGCCCAACCAGTCATATCTTTATAAAAATCTGGTAGGTAAGGATTCTCTGCTTCTGCTTCAATAAAAGGTTTCCATCCAAGTTCTTTGCTGAGACTATTGACCAAGGATGTTTTACCAATTCCGATGTTCCCGGCTACCACGATAAACTTTTTCATACAAAAATTATAGCTGGAAAGTAATAAATCCTATGTTTGTAATATTCATATTTAATGATTGATTTGGCAGAATATTAAGGCTGATGTACACTTTTGATATCGTTTGACATGGGGAGGGATAAATGAAACAAACAGAATTGTTATTACCATGGGGAAAAGGGAATATAACCCTACAAATTCCAGAAAACTGGAATCTTCTCGGAATTCTTGAACCCAGTTCCATTCCACCTGTGGATATTCCATCCATGGAAGTAGAGCGGTCTTTGAATTCACCCATCGGTTTGCAGCAGCTTGAAAAACTGGCAACTCCCCAAATGAAAGTAGTTATTGTGATCGATGATATCAGTCGTCCAACACCGGTTCATGAAATTTTTCCCAGAGTATTGAATCGGTTGTTGGGAGTCGGGATTAACCAGATCAAATTACCATTGTTCCTGCATTAGGAGTGCATCGGGGCATGGAAGAGTCCGAAATTCTGACCAGGACCGGATTAACATCCCTTGATGGAATCCTGTGGGAGAATCCTGATCCGGATGATGAAGCAAAAATGAAATATCTTGGGATCACATCGCGGGGTACACCGGTTTGGATTAATAAAACTGCTGCAGATGCGGACCTAGTTGTTTCGATAGGATGCATTGAACCACACATTATCGCCAGCTTCGGTGGTGGGTATAAAAATATTTTACCTGGAATAGCGGGCAGGATATCGATCGCCCATAATCACGGACTTAACTGTCAACCAACTACATTCAATATGGTTGGGCAGCCAATTGATCAGAATCCAATGCGTCAGGATCTGGAAGAAGCAGGAAAAATGCTACCAGGAACTGTATTCATCGTGAATGCAATTCTGAATAATCATCAACAATTGGTGCGGATTGTAAGCGGAGACCCCATCCAGGCCCATCGAGCAGGTGTTGCGGTTTCTGCAGGACTTTATGGTGTGGAAATTCCTGGCAAAGCCGACATTGTGATCACAGATTCTCATCCGATGAACTCGGATCTAAGACAGGGAGTAAAAGCATTAGCGAATACAGTCCGGGCATTGAAGCCGGGCGGGGTTTTGATCACAGTTGTTCAAGCCGAAGAAGGCGTGGGTGTATTTGGTCTGGCTAATAAAAAACTACCGTTGGGTAAGTCTGCTATTAAGGTTGCTTGCTCCGATAATACTTCCGTTGGTTACCAAGCTTAAATTGAAAGGGATGGGGGAGGAGGATCGCTTCTTCTTATATTTCGCACTACAAGCTATGAGAATGGGAACCTTGCTTATATTTGGTCCAACCATTCCCGCGGATATCCATGAAAGACTGCCATTTGTTAGTTTTGTTGGTTCAGTTGAGGAGGGTATACAGCTTGCCAAACAAAAATATCCAAACGGCGGTGATGTCCTGGTTTTCCCAAATGGTGGAATCACTTACCCCATATTGAATTGATCGATTTCAACATTAATACAAAATAGCCTTCGGGAGATAAATATTCCGAAGGCTATTTTAAATTCGAGAAGACTAGTTATGCGGGTTTAGGTGCTTCGGTTGGGCAAACAGAAGCGCAGGTGCCGCAATCAGAGCATTTGGCTGCTTCAATGACATAGATATCATCGCCGGCAGAAATAGCGGATTCTGGACACTCTGGTTCACAAGCACCGCAAGAGATACATTCATCAGTAATAACGTAAGCCATAATTTACCTTCCTCTCATTAATAAACGATCCTGTTTAGATTAGCATAACGATGCTTCAATAGTCAATGTTATTCGTCCATTCACAGACTGTAAAATGTCATATCTACTCTTTATTACCATACAACTCAATGATTTTTACTACAACCTGGACAGATTTCTCAATGGAGGGAATAGGCAGGTACTCCAATTTACCATGGAAGTTCAAACCACCGGCAAAGATGTTTGGAGTAGGTAATCCTAGATAGGATAGTTTTGCTCCATCGGTTCCTCCGCGGATAGGTCCTATTTTTGGTGTTATGCCCAAATCTTCCATCGCCTTTTTAGCAGTATCCACCACGTGCATGGTAGGAAGAATTACTTCTTTCATATTCTGATACTGCTCTTCCATACGGACAGTAATTCTTTCAAATCCTAATTGTTTGTTGATCAGAGCTGCACAGGAAAGGAAATAGGCTTTCTTTTGCTCAAATTTCTGGCGATCGTGATCACGGATGATATAGATCATTTCGGTTTCTTCCACGGCACCAGAGAAATGAAAAGTATGGTAGAAACCTTCATATCCGGCAGTATATTCCGGTTTTTGAGCGGCAGGTAGCAGATTGTGGAATTTAATTGCCCATTCAATGGCATTGATCATCTGATCTTTAGCTGACCCGGGATGTACGCTGCGTCCTTGAACTTTTACTCTTGCCTGAGCTGCGTTGAAACATTCATATTCCAATTCGCCTAATTTTCCGCCATCAATCGTGTAAGCAAAATCAGCGGCAAATTTTTTCACATCAAAGTTATCCGTTCCTCGGGCAACTTCCTCATCTGGAGTGATCCCAATGCGGATCTTGCCATGTTTTATCTCGGGATGTTGATTCAAATATTCAACTGTTGTTAGAATGACTGCGATGCCGGCTTTATCATCAGCTCCAAGGAGGGTTGTGCCATCCGTAGTGATGATCGATTGGCCGATGTAATCAAGCAACTCAGGGAATTCGGCAGGTGAGAGGACTATATTTTCTTTACTGTTGAGCAGAATGTCTTTACCATCATAATTCTCGATGATCTGAGGGTTTACATTATCACCAGGTGCTTCGTAGCTTGTGTCGAGGTGCGCGATCAATCCAATTGTCGGAAGGTTTTTAGTTGAATTCGCTGGTAATGTAGCATAGATATAGCAATGATCGGTTAACTCAACATCCTGTAAACCAAGTTCCTGCATTTCTTTGACAAGGATTTTTGCAAGATCGAATTGAATTGCAGTACTGGGCTGCTCAACTTGATCCAATTTTGAAGTCGTATGGACTTTTGCATATCTTAAGAAGCGATCGACTACAGCAGACATAGTTTCTCCTGATTAGGTTTTGGTCAATGTCATAGATTATAGATGAAAAAAAGGTAATCGTGAATTTACTACATCAAACTGCCTAATCACCATTATGGAGAAATTATGTAGATATGCAAAAATCCATTCAGTTCAAATATCATCAGACGATACTTCTTGTAGAAATATAGGCGAAAGAAAAATCTTAACAGGAAGGGTGGATGGGAAAATGGGTATACAAGCAATCAACGGAGGGATGAAAATCAGTCCTCAGGAAATGTTCAAAAAATTAGACAGCAATAGTGACGGAGGAATTGATAAAAACGAGTTTCTGGCGAATGCCAAGCAGAAAGACGGTGTCCAAGACCTAAATGCTGAAAAGATGTTCGCTAAAATCAATTCTAATAGTGATGGCAAGATCGACAACGCTGAAAATACTTCAGCCATGCAGCAGATAGCAGCTAAGGGAACACGACCTTCGAAACCTCAAGGACCTCCGCCTGGTGGAGGATCAAAATCATCCACCTCCAGTTCGAGTAAAACCTCAGGCTCATCCAAATCGTATGACGAGAAGGATCTCAATCAAGATGGATCCGTGTCTGCTTCAGAAAAGATGCAGTATGCACTGAAATTGCTTCAGGAAGTTGAGAAGGAGCAAGAAGAAACCCGCAACTACAATCAGACCGGTAGAGCGAGCGATTCTTACGCTGCGGTAAAAAACATATTCGAAATAATAGTGTAATGCTTGTCCGCTAATCGAGAAAGAAAAAGACGAACAGATAATGATTGTTAATTTGGTGTGTTTGAGACCTCTATCCAAAGATCTGATCCTTCTATGATCAATTTCACCCATTCACTACTCGTCAGATCTATATGGTTTGCAGACTTCCATTCGCGACCAGGGGAGACGATCACCTGGGTCGAGGTGCATTCAGGGTGTGCTTTATCAGATATCAGAATATTCGACAGACAAAGAAGAGGACTGGTCACATCACCATATGCAATATTCATCCGGTATGATGCCCAAGATAGAGTGGATAGGCTATTTTTTCCCCCTATGAATATCAGCTCAAACAGAATTCCATCGCCTATCTCAAGTCTGTCGCCAATTAGGATATTTTGAACTTCTGCCAGTTTTTCTTCCTTTATGGTTGATAATTCATCAGATTGAGGATTACCAGCAAAGTATATCTGACTTTTTTTACCAGAGATTGACGGATCTACAATCCCATCAGGCGAGTTTTCTGATGGAAGGACGATGATGGCACCAGGTCTGCGGTTGTAAAAAGGTAAACGTGAATCAAGAAAACCTCTAAACTTCATCCGATCTTTTTGACCGTTGATTAAGATGTGCTGATCATACGGAGTTTGAATTAGGATCGACTCCGCTTCGGGGCCAGAGATGGTAATCTGCAACTTATCTTTGGGTAATCTTGAAGCTGCCTGGATCAGTAAACTGGTAATAATACCGGTCAGAATGATGAGTGCAGCCGGCTTTACCGATAGTGCAGGTATTACGATCTTCCCAGGAAGAGCCGCCGGAATGGTCAATAGCAGATAATAGGTCAAGATTAGCCAAATGCCCACTTGATCAGATTGGATATAAGGAAAATTGAGAGATCCGAACAAAGTGACGGCGTGAATTGTATAGCTAATGAACGGCAAGCTGATCCACGATATCCATTGTCCCAGCCCGGGAGATATCCAAGCCAGGGCAAGAGCTAGTAAAGATGTAGTCATCAATAAAGGCTGTGCAGGTAAAACCACCGGATTTGCCAATAATGAGGTTAATGGCAGTTGGTGAAAATGGAATAATAAAACCGGGATCGTAGTGATCTGAGTTGCAAGGGTAAGAAATAAATACTCACCTATCCATGAACCTACATTTTTTGTTTTCTCCAACGGGAGAATTTTTTTCAGGATGGTCTGGATTTTTGTCTGTATATAGTTGCCGAAGAGGACCAATCCCAGTGTAGCGGTAACGGATAGCTGAAAACTTACACTCCACAAAAGATATGGGTCGGCTGCTAGCATTGCAGCTGCAGTCAGAGACAAAGTATTCAAACCCGAATTTCGACGGCCTATCAAAATACCAGCCAGACTGAGAGATCCCATGATAGCCGCCCGCACGACAGAAGGCGAAGCCCCAACAAGAATGGTATACAGGATGATTGCAAAGAGCGCAGCAATGGCACCTTTCCACTTTCCAAACCACTTTCCAAAAAAAGAAATAGCCAAACCGGCGATAATGGCAATATTGAATCCAGAGATGGCGATAATATGACTGGTTCCGCTATTCTGAAAGGATTGTTTTAATTCAGCTGGAAGTTGATTGTCATTACCCAGGAGAATCCCCTGCACCAAAGCGGACTCTGGCATGGGATATAGATCGGCCAGAATCCTTAGAGATTTCTCTCTGAATCGATACAAAATTCTCTGTAGTCGATATGCTCCGGAAGGTTCGATGGAAACCACTTGAGGATATTGGAGCATAGTAAAAATCCCTTGAGAGGCTAAATAGTCCTTATAAGAGAATTCCTCATCGTCCATAGGTGTGATCGGATAGCCGTTAAGTGTTAGCTTGTCCCCAATCTCCATTTGAATCTTAGGAGGAAGAAAGATCATTATAGATTCTGATGATCGAATTGGACGATCAGATCTATCTTTATAACTGGATAAACGAATCTTGGTCAGGATAAGTTTTTCCCGATTATCGGGAGCATCACAAACGATGCCGGTCATCTGAACAGAATATCCGAAATCGTTCTTTTGATAGAGGGAATTAGCTTTGAGATGAACTTGCCTGGACTGGAAAAGTAAACCACCAAAAGTAAAGAAAACAACAAGAAAAATGATCGGTAAACGGGTAAATTGAATTGGTTGGATCAATCCCGGGAAACAACGAGAGGAAAGTTTTTTCCCAATAGGGAGAAGTATGAGGATTAGTGAGAAAACTAATGCGATTAGAAAAAAGATCAGCCAGGGAAAATCATTGGTAATTAATACCGAAGCAGTAGCGATTCCGGCGGCGAAGGTTATGACGATCCAGTAAAAAGGCATGATCGGATTATATGTTGGGATTTCAGTTATGCAAAGCGGGAATGCTCGGTCCTTTCGATAATTTCGTCCTGCAGAGAATCGCTTAGGTCGCAGAAATAATCACTGTACCCCGCAACTCTCACAATCAGGTCACGGTGCAAAGAAGGGTGTTCCTTTGCATCTTTGAGAGTCTTCGCATCGACTACATTAAACTGGATATGGTGTCCATTCATTTTGAAATATGTTCTGACTAGATGAATCATATTCATTATGCCCTTATCGTCTTTCAAAAGAGATGGTGAGAACTTTTGATTGAGGAGAGTGCCACCAGTTTTTATATGATCCATCTTCCCGGCTGATTTCAACACTGCGGTTGGTCCTTTTCGATCTGCGGATTGAACTGGCGAAATGCCTTCAGAAACTGGTTTCCCTGCAAAACGACCGTCTGCGGTTGCACCCAGGACAGATCCAAAATAGACATGACTGGTGGTTGGCAACATGTCTATGGCGTAGATCCCATCGCGAGTGTTTTTCTTTCCGGTGACTGCATCATGGAAGGTGCTGAATACTGCCTCCATGATATCGTCAGCTTCGTCAATATCATTGCCATACTTTGGTGTTCGGTTCAACAATAACTGCCGTTCCCGTTCAAATCCAACGAAGTTCACACGTAATATTTGTAGAAGTTCGGTAAGACTGAATGTATCATTTTTGAAAACGTGGGTTTTAATTGCTGAGAGGGTATCCGTTATCGACCCAATTCCCACACCCTGGATATAACCGATGTTGTATCGCGCACCACCCTGGTTATAGTCCAAACCTTTTATTACACAATCATCAATAAAAATTGATAGAAAAGGCGATGGGAGATCCCGGGCATACAACTGTTCGATCTTCCGATTCCCCTCTATCTTAATAGCAACAAAATGTTCCACCTGTTTTTGAAAAGCTGTAAATAATTCCTGATAATTAGCAATATCCTGTGGAATTCCTGTCTGAAGACCGATTAACTTTCCACTCGCTGGGTCGATCCCATTGTGAAGGGTGATCTCTAAAACCTTTGGCAGATTAAAGTATCCGGTTAGTGAATAGTTTTCCTTTCCGAATGCGCCTGTCTCCACACATCCGCTGGTACCACCATTACGAGCGTCGGTCAGGCTTTTGCCTTTGTTCAACATTTCTTGAATAATACAATCGGTATTGAAGATGGATGGTTGACCAAATCCAGTCCGAATGATCTTAGCTGCTCTAATCATGAACTCATCCGGGCTTTTATTACTAACCTGAATGGATGCACTTGGCTGTAACAATCGCATTTCCTCGACAACATTAAGAAGCAGATATGTTACCTCGTTGACGCCATCCGAGCCATCTTCCTGAAGACCACCCAGGTTGATCTGTGCAAAGTCAGTATAAGTTCCGCTTTCAGCAGCGGTCACACCCACCTTGGGAGGTGCAGGTTGATTGTTGAACTTGATCCAAAAGCACTGTAGTAATTCTTCAGCAGACTCACTAGTGAGATTTCCAGCTGCAATATCGCGCCTATAAAACGGGACCAGATGTTGATCCAGCCTCCCTGGGCTTAACGCGTCCCAGGTGTTCAACTCTAGAGTAACTCCCAGATGAACAAACCAGTAATATTGCAAAGCTTCATGAAACGACGAGGGAGCATTCGCAGGGACCTTACGGCATATACGTGCAATTTCTTTCAGTTCAACTTTCCTATCTATGCTTGGATCGATTTCTGCAAGTTCATCTGCTTTGGCAGCATACCTTTCGGCCAAGTTCATAATAGCCTGTCCAGCAATACGCATAGCAAATAATTCATTCCGTTTTTGACCAGCTAGTGGATCATCATGATTATCCAATTCATTTAGGGAGGTCTCGATTTTTTGAATAAAATCCAATATGCCAGTATGGTATATTTTGCCATCGAGGACGGTATGACCCGGTGCGCGCTGTTCCATAAATTCGGTAAAAATACCTGCGTTATAGCTATCAATCCAGGAAGGTAACATATTATTGAAAAGCTTCTCGCGCATTGACTTGCCATGCCAGAATGGAGTGATTTTACCCGAATAGATAGCCCGGGTGGTTTGATCCACTTTAAAAGGGATCTTTTCACGGCTGTTCAAAGTGTCCAGATCATCCAATGAGTGACAACAAAGCTCGGGATAGGTGGGTGATGCTTTTGGCAAAGGTCCTTTTTCACCAACAATCAATTCATCTTTACCAATGTAAATATCGATATTGTTGAGGAGATAAGCAAAAGAACGAGCCCTAAACTCAGGGATGGAGTGTGTCCCCGAATTCTGAGAATAATAATCGGTGAGAATCTCCGCCCGCTGGCTAGATAATGATGGCACAGCGGCCAAACTCCTATCGCGAAGCCGTTTTACTCTTTGTGAAAGTGACATGGGTTATCCACCAATACTTATACTGTTAAATGCATTTTTCAAAGCTGCAACAATTCTCGATATATTTTGTTCACTTTGCAACTTGGCAGTATTGAAAGGGTAATTCCGCTGCAGCCGTTTATACTTTTCCACACCGATCTGATGATATGGAAGCAATTCAATCCCAACAAGTTCGGGGTATTTTTTTGCCAGTTTTTGATACAAGATGATGTCTTTCGGGCGGTCATTGATATCAGGAATAATTGGAACACGGATCATTACTTTTGCTCCATCGTGGATCAAATTATCCAGGTTTTCAAGGATGATCCGGTTACTCACCTGTGTATATTTTTCATGAATTTGATCATCGAGTGATTTAATATCGTAAAGGTATAAGTCTGTGTATGGAATAGTTGCTTTTAGGTGAGTCCACTGAGCATATCCGGATGTGTCGATAACTGTATGGAGGGAAAGTTCTTTGCTCATGTTCAATAATTCGAGCAGGAATTCGGGTTGAGCAAGAGCTTCCCCACCTGAAAAAGTGACCCCGCCATGTGATTGCTCAAAGAAAGGAATATCTTTGAATACCTCGGCAATCACATCAGCCGCGGACATACTTTCACCGACCATTTCGCGCGCGCCGGCAGTACAAAGTTCCACACAGGTTCCGCAAATATTACATTCATGAAGGTTGGTATTGATCGCCCCGGTACCACTGGTAATCGCGCCATTTGGACAGTTTTCCAAGCATACTCCACAAGCAATGCAATATTTTGGACGGAGCATCAATTGCGGAGCGAATGATTGGCTTTCGGGGTTATGACACCAGGCGCAGGAAAGAGGACAACCCTTCAGGAATACCGTTGTACGAATACCCGGTCCATCATGGGTAGAAAAGTGCATAATGTCAAATACAATTCCACTTTCCACGGCAATCCTTAAAAAATAATTATACGACTTCAATGGGCACTTGTATCGATGAGTTTGCTCGAAGTAATGATCATTGAATCAAAAAAATGAGCCCTTCGACTTATTTGTATTGGCTGGCGGGGAGGGCGGGATTTGAACCCGCGGCCGAGTTTAACCCCGACACTCACTTAGCAGGCGAGCCCAATCAGCCACTCTGGCACCTCCCCGTGTATGAAATTGGAGCGGAGGAGGTGGGATTCGAACCCACGTTGGGTTGCCCCAAACCTGTTTTCAAGACAGGCGCCTTCAGCCGCTCGGCCACCCCTCCACTAAGAGGGATGTCCCTCAGTGTAGAGTCAGAATTTTACCACATCTCAAAATACCGGAAAAGAATACCAATGTGAATATGAGTTACTTACATAGGAGGAAAGCGTTCGATGACTTCGTACATACCAACGGCGGACGGCTTTTCAAAATGATCAATTCCGGGTCGATATATTCAATGTCTTTTCCACGAACATCCATCTTAGCGGTCTTTCCGATGACCAAAACATCGCTGCGATTAGGGAAGGATTCCGGTGGATTCTTCATCCTGGCAATGACCTGAATCAATCCATTAGGACCCATCACCAGAAAACCCAGTCTCCGGTAAGGTAGGGGAGCATATGCAGCCCATGAACTGCCGCCTTCGCCATCATCCGCGGGATAAAAGCGTGGATACAGCATTCTGCCTGAAACAACGTGTGAATCACTTGTGATGTTATTCTTAAAATCAAATGTTATCTCTGAGTTCTAAATCGGCTGCCCATTGTTTTGCGGTTTCCAAATTCAGCAACTTGTATTGATTTGGGAAGGATAATTCGGTTATCGGAATCAAACTTCCGAGGAAAACTAATCCAATCACAACTGAAAATAAACTTTTTCTCCTCAGAGATGATTGTGGATAATCATGTACGTGATTGTTTAATAAAGGTGGAGCAACGAACCAACTGATTATTCCAATTGCTCCAGAAGCAATGTAAAAATAACCAACCCAATCGATCACAAGGTTGTAGCGTCCACCAGAGTTCCTGGCAAGTCCGTTGCTCAACGAATATGCCACTTCAATGACTAGAGGGATCCAGCCTATTAGACCTGCTCTGCTGACACAAAAGGTGATTCCGGCTGAAAGTAAAATTATCAAAATAGGGATTTGCCAGATGGTCCCAGCAGGGATTTCTAGAGGAGATTTCTTCCAAAAATTTGTTGTCTCAAATAATGATAGTAAATTTGCCCCAACAGGCTGTGGAGGGGTGACCAAGAGGACAGCGATTTGGTTGCGGAGAAAATGGTTCATTGTGAACCCCGCGACAAATCCGGGATTTTCCAAAATCGTCTTAACAATCGAATCGTTATTGTTGGTCGACGATCCATCTTCGTCTGCGGAATCGATCTGATATCGGCTCAATAAAACTGAGGTTTGGGTACTTTGATCATCAAAAGCAAACTGACCGGAAAGGACTTGGTTACGGATGATCCAAGGAGAAACCACTAGAATCATTCCCAGAATAAAACCAATGGATTGGGTGGTGAGAGGTTTCCATTTTTTCCACAGCCCCACAACCAACAATATAATAACAAAGGGGAGTAGGAAAACCATTTGGGATCGGAAGAGCAACAATAATCCCAATGTTCCACCAGATAAGATGGACCAGATCAAATTTTTGCGGTGATCCTTCATCCATAGGATCAGTACCCAGCAAAATAAAAGTAAAACCAGCAGGGTAGGCATATCCGAAAGGATCAGCCGGCTGTGAGAAACTGGAATTAACGACGTCGAGTGGATTGCCGTCAGCTCACGCAGGATAGCAGCGATTGCAACTGAGAATCCGAGTCCATTATGTAGAAGCCTAGAACCAATTAAAAATAATAGAACGGGGATAAAAGCCAACAGATATGTCTGAAGATTAACAATAGCATCAAATTTACCGTCTGCAAGTTGGGTTAGGTAGGCAAGGATAGTAATAAAAAATGGTCTGGGAACCACAGACCATTTTAACAGTCCATTCCCGGTCAGTACACTTTCTGCAGCAGCGCTGTAGTACATTGAATCTGAATATGGATAGCGTTCCATATTCGGTTCGCGCAAACGCGGAGCCGTATAGGCAGTCTGGACAGGCTGACTGTTCCAGACCACAACAGCAAGTATATAAATCAACAATCCAAGCATCAATGTGGTTGCATTTTTTTTCTGATCAGTTGCCAATTCGGGGAAGAGATACCCTGCCAAGGTTATCCCTACACCTGAAAAGACAGCCAACCACATCTGCCATGTCAACAATGGCGCACCGAGTTGACGCCAACCGAGGGTATCAGGAAGATTACCTATCCCAGTAAAACTTACTACAGCCCAAATGAGGAGAAAAAAGAACAGGATCCATCCTGCCGTTTGGATCCATGCGAACGAAAGTCTTTTTTCAGTTTTCTCTGTATTCTTTTTGTTTATGAATAAAACCATAATAAATAGTTGGGCAAAAAATAAAGATCCGAAAATCAGCAAATAATAAAATCGGGAAAAGTAAGGTTGGAATTGGGAAGAAAATGAGTCCACGGGGAAAAAAAGAAGAGTGGACAAAATTAAGGTGATCAAGTAAGTGGCAAACAGGATCGATTTTTGTACAAATGGTGAGATTCCTCTGAATTTATCAATCTCGGTTTGATCTTTGGAAATTAGGAAACGAAGGCAAATTCCAAATACACCTGCCAAAACCAACAGAATCAGAATTCGAGATAGAGAAAATCCTTCCCGGATTTGACTCCCACTCAATGCAGGTTGGAGAAAAGTGAATATTGCAGCAGCTAGAGTTTCAAGGGCAAAAAGAGAGATGACCACAATCTTCCACATCGATATCGTGGAATTAACTTTCGGTTTCATCCTGACTGTTCAGCCTTTCAATTTTGTCGTTGATCCATCCCCACAGACTAAAAGACTTTGCAGGATACTCTAATAACACGATGGTGATGTTATCGTGACCGCCCCGATCGCAAGCAAGGTTTATGAGTTTCTCAACTGCCAGGTCGCCTTCATCTGGATATTGATTGATCAAATCAATGATCTCAGGATTTTGCACATGATCAGTCAATCCGTCTGTACAGATCAATAGTTTGTCTTCAGGATTTAATACCATGCCCTGATTCGCCAAGGCTTGAGGATCTTCTTCTTCATTCCGCAAGAATAACCTTTGGTCTGCCTGAGGAACGACTGGAGCTCCTAAATAACGCCGGATAACATGCGAATTGGGATGATTAACAGCCTGTTCTTTGGTGATCGTCCCATTATCCAATGCTTCTTGTAACCAGGTATGATCTACATTGATCTGACGGATTGAGTGATCGCGAATCAGATAGATGCGTGTGTCTCCGAGACTGGTGGTATATAGTCTCTGTCCTTCCAGCCACACCATAGCAACCGTTGCTCCCATTCCTTTATGGTCATCGGATTGCTGTGCCTTTAGATAGATGGCTTCATTTGCTTCCCGAATAGCCATCAACATTGTCTTTAGTGGTCTATCACCGAAGCTATCGGCGACGGTTGAAATGATCCTATTCACAGCCAATTCGGCAGCTACTTCTCCCATCCTGTGGCCACCAATACCATCGCAGACGACTGAAAATACTACCGGAGTATTGTTTGATGAACTTACCCGGTAAGATTCAACCGCAAAACGGTCTTCGTTATTTTTACCGGTCATTCCGGGGTGGGTTTGAGCTGAAACCAATAAATGAGGGGAGTTGAGACGAATCATTAAGAGTAATTATAAGGCTGAACCTCTGCCTGCCAGGATGATCTTGGGGTATTTTCCAAAAATCGATAACGAATATCTCCAATTTGTATGATATCACCATGCATCAAGGTCACTCCATCGGGAGGAATGGGAGAAAAATTTACCAATGTCCCGAGTTGAGTCTGTTGGTCAGCAATTAGGAAAAATCCATTAGGGTCTCTCCAGATTCGAGTATGAACACTTTCAAGTGCAGGATCATTTATCCAATGATCCACGAGATTCTGTTCAGATCCCCAGGACTGTGGATTTGTCTCAAGTATGATCGTTTCCTCACCAGTTTCTTCGAGGTTTCCATTCACTTCTGTTAATGTTGCTTTGATTTCGGTTACAGGAATTGCAGGTTTGGCTGATGGTTGGAAGCGAGTGGTCAAGATTCCGCGCTCATCTGAGATAGGAACAACCCGGTTTGCGGGATCACTTCTCCATTTCCGGGAGGGCATCTTTTTCCTTCCGGTTCGCCAATTCATAACTAGAACTGAAACAAGGATCCCTGCGGAAAAAACAATAACCAAAAGAGGATATACCCAGGGAGAGGATGTAATTGAAGTTAACCAGTTTTGTTTTTGATTGTTCGTGATCACTTCAACCGGAATAGACGCAGATTCGTTTTTGAAACCAAATACGTCGATTATGGAGACTTGGAGCTGGTGGGTCTTTGTCTCAGAATAGGGATTAAGATCCCAAACAAACTTGTTGTAAGGAGGAGAATTCAGCGTGGAAACGACCTTGCCATCTACTAAGAAGCTTGCGCTTCTTAGATTGCGATTGTAACCATCATTAAATTCCAAAAGATACTCAACAGTCAGAGAGGATGGTTGCGGAGATATGTCTTTAGCGTCGTTACCTTTAGGGTTTACCCGGACAATTGTTGATGGAATGCTCACAAAAATCGGATTAGGCGGTAATAGTGTTATGTCGAAACTGTTAGGCAAGGATGTGGTTGTTGTTTCCAGAAACGAGACCTTAGCCGCAACTTGATGCTTTCCACTTTGTACAATCCCTGATGTGTATTCCAATTGGTATAAGAAACGCAGTGGTTCAATCAGAACTCTGCGCTTCAGGTAATGCTTCTGACCCGGAAAACAGGTAGAATTGCCCTCCGCTCTCTTCCGCGATTCTGCGAAGACTATCAGCTCCTGGTTCACCAAATTGATTTTTCGCAGCAACCATCCAGATATAGCATCGAACTCCTGCTTTTTTTGCGCGATCAATCAGATCGTCACGAACAGAATTTGTCATCTCCTCTCCAGGTAGGGGAGAAAAATAAAGGATTGCTTTCTCAATTGGGGGAGATATTTCCGTATCCAGTGACAGTTGCAATGCTTCCGAAAATGGCTTAAGACTTGGGGCGGATTGTTTGAGATCAGGCTGATATGTTGTCAGTGCGGTGAGCCAAGCTTGGTTATTCGTCATTTGAGATTGGTTCACAAAACTGTTTGTGAACAAGGATAGTTGATCGATCGCGATATCTTTTTGGCTCAACCCCCACACTTCGAGGAATTGATGAATAGTGTCAAAACGTGATACACCCAGATTATTGCGAATTGCAAAAGCAGGTGAAACATTCATCACTACAGATACCTGTACTCCCAGGCGCAGCTCCTGTAGTGAATCAGATGGTCTGGTTTTACCGTCTTCTATGATGGCAACCGATGATGTATCCAATCCATGGACAAATGAGCCATCTGGATTATGAACATCCAGATAAGTCTTTATCTGTGGAAACGAACCAAGATCAGGTTTTAGCAGAACAGCCTGATACTCTCCCTGGGCAATTGCTGCCCCAGGAAAGATCAGGCTGATGACCAGTATCAGGAAAGCAAGTTTCCTCATACTTCCATATTACGCTATAGGTTCGGTTACTACCGGTTCTGGTAAAACTTCTTTAGGTTGTTTCAATCTTAGGTAGGTTAATGTCCAGGCTGATTGTAGATAGGCTGTCAATACGCCGTTTACTAACCAATAGATCGGTACAAGGATGCAGCAGATGACCAAAGATATGATCAATGGAGTCTGCAATCCATCAAAGCTCCTAAATCCGTTACCAGCCAGAGCTATAAATGGTGGTACAAAGACCAGCAGGAACGGTAAGCCTATAATGAAGGCGACGATCCCACCACCAACTACCAGGATCAACGTCATGATCACGTAAGACCAGAAATTCTTTTTGATGATATTCCATGCGGCTTTGATCGAGTCAAAAACACCCAGATCATCAGCTACAAGAGCAATTTCAGCCTGCTTGATGAAAGTCTCCACCAACATACCAGCCGGGACGAGCAAGCAAAGTAATGGAAGGATACAGAGCATTCCAATACCCAAAGTCATTACTGCGAACAATACGATCGGGATCGCAATGACCAGTCCGAGAACAAACCCGGCGAGACAAATCAACAATTCGAGCAGCAAGAACTTCCAAAAATATGGCCAGACCTTGCTTAATAGAACGCCAAATGGAAGTTTTTCTTCGCTTTGGTCGGCGAGTTTTGTTCCCTTGACAAGTCCAATCTTTCCAACCAGGGAAAGCAACCAAAAGACCAGTGCAATGAAGAGCAGTCCAAGTACAATCATCATCCAGACGTACCAGGGAATGCTTGATACTGCACGACCAAATTCTTCAAAACCACGCTGCATTTCTAATGGCAGGAAATTAAAATTAAAATCTCCTTGTCTGAAGTTGGGGGGATTAAAATCATTATTCCCACCGTTGTAATTACTTCCGCCACCGCCTCCGCCGCCGCCACCCTGAGCAAAACCTGCCAGGATGCCAAAGATCCAGAGTACTTTGTATTTCCAGACGATTTTCCATGCCTTACTTAAGACTTCACCGTAATCCATCGTTTCCTCCTACTATTCCCATTCTATCGTCGCGGGGGGTTTTGTCGTGATATCGTAAACCACACGATTTACCCCGCGAACTTCATTCACTATTCGACTTGATACCAGAGCCAACAATTCATAAGGAAGCTTTGCCCAACCGGCGGTCATAAAATCCTCAGTTGTCACAGCTCTCAATACGATCGTCTCCTGATATGTGCGCTGATCGCCCATCACACCAACAGATTTAACCGGTAACAGTACAGCGAAAGCCTGTGATGTTCCAACTCCCAGATCGAGATCCATCATAAGCAGATCTGCTTTTGCCAATTCTTGTGTAAAGATCGCATCTGCATGCTGCAAACAATCAATTCTTTCCGGGGTGATCTCTCCCAGACAACGAACAGCCAACCCGGGCCCGGGGAACGGCTGCCGCCATACCATTTCATGAGGTAACCCAAGCGCTTCACCCACCTTACGGACTTCGTCCTTGAATAGATAACGCAAAGGTTCAATCAACGAAAACTTCATATCATCGGGTAGACCGCCAACATTGTGATGGGTTTTAATCTTGTCGCCCTTGTTGCGGTCGGGAGCATTGGATTCAACTACGTCAGGATAGATGGTTCCCTGTACCAGAAAATCCGGGTCTCCCAATTCACGAGCTTGTTCTTCAAAGAGACGAATGAAAGTCTCACCGATGATCTTTCGCTTTTTTTCCGGCTCATGAACCCCTTTTAAGGCGTTCATATAGATTGTACGAGCATCAATTGTGTGAAGTTGCATCTGCTGGGTTTCGGCAAAGGCTTTCTCTACCTGTTCCCGTTCACCCAAGCGTAATAATCCGGTATCCACAAATACTGCAGAGAGTTGTTCACCGATGGCTTTGTGAACCAAGGCTGTGGCCACAGACGAATCGACGCCTCCACTCACCGCAGATAGAACTTTGTTTGTTCCCGCCTTTAAACGAATCTGTTGAATACTTTGAGAGATGATCGAATCCGGTGTCCAATTAGGGATAATTTCAGATACGTCCAGAACAAATTTTTTAATAATATTCTTACCACCAGGTGTATGACGAACCTCCGGATGGAATTGAACTCCAAATATTTTTCTGTTCAAGTCGCCCATGGCTGCAAACGGGCTGTGAGCAGATTCGGCCAGACTGACAAATCCTGAAGGGATTGCTTCAAGGCGGTCTCCATGAGACATCCAAACATTCTCTTCTCCGGATACCAGCAATGGAGAATCGGAGATCACTTTTATTGTTGCGAAGCCATATTCACGCTGGTTGGAAGGGGATACTTTCCCACCGAGTTTGAACGCCAGGGTTTGCATCCCATAGCAGATACCCAGAATGGGAAGTTGTGAATTCAGAATAAAATCAGGGACTTGCGGGGCATTCAAATCATAAACACTATTCGGACCACCAGAGAGGATATATCCGGCTGGATTTATTCTTTGAATATCAGATTGCGGCGCATCCCATGGAAAAAGTTCACAATAGACAGACAGTTCCCTCACCCGACGAGCAATAAGCTGAGAATATTGAGAACCAAAATCGAGTATGGCAATGGATTGTTTCATGTTACCTGATGAATATCAAAGAACCTTGTTTTATTTAGAAATAGGAAATTATTCGGGCTTAAAGAAAATACCCGCATCATCCATACGGTCGATGGTTACAAGCGAAATCACCGGTACACCTAATTTTTCAAGTGCTTCACGACCGCCTTCAAAGGATTTTTCGATCAATGTTCCTATCCCAACGACGGTTGCTCCGGCGGCTTCTGCGAGGCGGACCAATCCGAGGATCGTAGCTCCAGATGCCAGGAAATCATCAATGATCAATACTCTTTCACCATTTGCGAGATACTCAGGAGAGACGATGAGTTCAGTCATTACTCCCTTGGTGTGTGAAGGTGCAACAGTAAGGTAAACGGTATCGGGCATGGTGACAGGTTTTGTCTTTCGGGCATAAACTACCGGTATATTCAGATACTTTGCTGCCATGACAGCTGGAGCAATCCCCGATATTTCTGCAGTAAGGATTCTGGTTGGATTCACATCCTTAAACATCTGAGCAAATTCTTTACCGCATGAATCCATCAGCATCGGGTCTACCTGATGATTTATAAAACTATCCACTTTCAGAATACCCCTACCCAGATACACCCCATTTTGTTGTATTCTTTCCTGAAGTTCTTTCATGTTTATACCTCCAACCAGATTGTATGGTCATTTTACAACACACCACTGTCAAAGAACAGTAACAGATGTGTTAGAATCTGGTGAATGATACAGGTAAACATCATTACATGGTCCCAATAATCCTTGCTTCGAACTCTCCGCGCCGGAGAGAATTACTTTCGATCACCGGATTGCCATTTATCGTCATGCCGGTCGATGTCGACGAATCCCCAGCCCCAAACGAAAATGTGGAAAGCTGCGTATTGAGACTTTCAGAAATGAAAGCAAGGGCAGCTCATGAACAATCCGTACAATTGGGTTTTCCACACGACCAGATCATTGTTGCAGCGGATACTCTGGTTGTTTATCAGAGTGAAATATTAGGAAAGCCCAGAAATATTACAGACGCAAAAAGAATGCTGGAACTTTTACGGAATAAAACACATCAAGTAATTACCGGGATAACGATCACAACCGTAGGAAATGCTGATCTTACCACCGATGTTTGTTCGACGGATGTTCCTATGAGGGACTATGGCGATGATGAACTTGCCAAATATGTCAATTCGGGAGATCCGATGGATAAAGCCGGGGCATACGCGATACAGAATACTGATTTTCACCCGGTAAACGGTTTATCCGGTTGTTTTGCTAGTGTTATGGGTTTACCCTTATGCCACCTAGCACGTAGTATTATGAAGTTCGATCTGAAATTTTCTGAAGATATCCCATCCGCCTGTCAAGAGGCACTGCATTACACTTGCCCTGTTTTTGCCTCCATCCTGGATATCGATGGAACGAAATAGGAGATCCATATGAAGCTTTGGCGAGTCCTAGCGATAATTGTAATTTTTACCTCAGGTTGTTCCGCGGTTACTGGAGGAAAACCTGCTCAAGCAAAATTTACTCCCACACCGATGGCTCTTCCAACCCCGGAGATTCTGGTAACACATGTTCCCGACCCGGAATCTGCCGCCAAAGTATTCTTGGATGCATGGAAAGCAGAAGAATATCCAAAGATGTACAGCCTGCTGACTACTTTGAGCAAAGACTCCATAACACTTGATGATTTCATGGCGAAGTATAAAGATACGGCAGCCAATCTCTCGCTTGGCGGGATCGATTACAGTGTGCTGTCTACTTTAACCAATCCGACCAACGCTCAGATCGCATTCAGGATCACTTATAAAACCGTTCTGTTGGGTGAATTCACCCGGGATATATCCATGAACCTGGATCTTGATAAGGGATACTGGCTGGTGGAGTGGGAAGATGGCTTGATCCTGCCTGAGTTAAAAGGCGGGAATCATCTCTCCATGGATTACAAAATCCCAGCCCGCGGGAATATTTATGACCACAACGAGAAGGCTATCGCAGCCCAGAGCGATGCTGTTTCTCTGGGTATCGTCCCATCAAACATCAACGCAGACTCTGAAGGGGATCTGCTTGTCATCCTATCGAAATTGACAGGTATTCCTGCTCCATGGATCAGGGCGAAATATTTTGGCACAGAAAATTATTATATTAATGTAGGTGAGACTACAGCAGATAGATATCAAGAATTTGCCGGTTCACTAGCTTCTTTCAGTGGGGTTGAAGTTTCCCCCTACAATACACGATATTATTACGATGGGGGAATTGCTCCACAGGTCACCGGTTATGTACAATTGGTGCCTGCAGAGGAATTGGATGCTTATAAACGCAAGGGCTACCTTGGTGATGAAAAAGTTGGAGTCTCCGGACTGGAATTATGGGCTGAAGACAAACTAGCCGGTAAGCATGGCGGAAACCTTTATGTCATCGATCCACAAGGACAAATTGTCACCCGTATGTCATCATCAGAGCCCGTACCGGCGCAATCCATCTACACTACATTGGATAAGGATCTGCAGGAAGGGGCTCAAAAAGCTCTGGGCGGTTTGACCGGGTCAGTGGTTATTTTGGAACGGGATACAGGAAGAGTCCTGGCAATGGCTTCATCACCGGGATATGACCCGAATTTATTCGACCCGTATAATGCCAACTTCCAATTCCTTGGGCAAGAAATATCCGATCCACGGAATCCTTTAGTAAACCGCGCTGCACAAGGACAATATCCACTGGGGTCAGTCTTTAAGATCATCACCCTCGCAGCTGCGTTGGAAAGCAAGCAGTTTAAACCTGAAGACAGTTATGACTGCCAATATGAGTTCACTGAACTCCCAAACCTTACCCTTTACGACTGGACTTATACCCATGAGGTTCCCGCAAGTGGTATGTTGACATTGCCAGAGGGTCTTATGCGTTCCTGTAATCCCTGGTTCTGGCATATCGGATTGACCCTATATAAGGTTGGATTAACCCAATCCTTACCGGATATGGCAAGAGCTTTTGGACTTGGAAGCCTCACGGACATAGACGGTGTTGAGGAAGAAGCCGGGAGTGTTCCGGATAACGGCAGTGAAGGTGACGCAACCCAACTCGCAATTGGTCAGGGAACATTATTAGTTACTCCATTGCAAGTTGCCAGATTCGTCGCTGCGGTGGGGAATGGCGGCACACTTTATAAGCCTCAGATCATCGAAAAGATCGCACCACCCGATGGAGCTGCGAGTTTTACCTTTCAGAAGGTGGAACAGGGAAAACTGCCGGTATCTCCTGAGAATCTAAAAATCATCCAGGATGCCATGCGGACGGTAGTCGCTTCTCCACGTGGAACTGCTTATCGCACCTTTGTGAATATGTCTACGCCGATCTATGGCAAGACAGGAACAGCACAGACCACGAGCGATAAACCACACGCGTGGTTTGCCGGTTACACAGATGCCGGAAATCCCGAAAAACCGGATATTGCCATTGTGGTCATGCTGGAATTCCAGGGTGAAGGCAGTGATTGGGCTGCCCCCGTTTTCCGACGGATGGTGGAACTTTATTACACCGGCCAGATCATCCGCCCATACCCATGGGAAAGTTCATATTACGTCACCCAAACACCGACTGATCCAAACCAGCCGACACCAAAACCGACTAATACACCCAAGAAGAAAAAGTAAACTAGATGGCCGAAGAGAACGAAGTTAATACAGGTACCATCATTCGATCACAATCCGGGTTCATGACCGTCAGGTCTGAATCCGGATTATTTGTCTGCCAATTGCGTGGAAAATTGAAGAAGCAGCGTACCAACTCTGACTTGATCGCGATTGGTGACAGGGTTAGGTTTACCATCCACGCGGACGGGAAAGGCATGGTTGAAGAGGTCCTGCCGCGGAGCTGCATGCTGGTCAGATTGGATCCCACCCCGCGGGGATTTCATCGGCAAATCTTACTGGCGAACATCGATCAGCTGGTTTTGATCTTTGCCTGTACGAATCCTACGCCTCATTTAAGAATGCTGGACAGGTTCCTGGTTATCGCTGAAAAGCAGGAAATTCCGGTTGTGATCGTCTTTAACAAATTAGACCTTTTTGGAGAGGGACCCGCAGAAGAGAGCTTTGGTTTCTACCGCGGCATAGGATATCCGGTGTTGTTTACTTCTGCAAAAAGTGGAGCTGGTCTAGTTGAACTTAGAGAGTTGTTGAGTAACAAACTGACCGCTTTCTCTGGTCCATCAGGGGTGGGGAAATCAACCCTTTTAAATGCCATCCAACCTGGATTAGGAGTGGCTGCACGCGATGTGGGTTGGGAATCCGGGAAAGGACGACATACCACGGTCACACGAGAGATGTATCCTCTGGATGGAGGAGGTTTCGTGGTGGACACCCCCGGATTAAAATCACTTGCTTTGTGGGATACGGAACCCGAAGAAATGGACGGTTATTTCCGGGAGATCAGTCCACTGGTATCGCAGTGCGGATTTTCGGATTGCACCCACCGGACAGAACCAGGGTGTGCAGTGAAAAAAGCGGCAGAAGAAGGCAGGATCAACCCTCTGCGGTATGACTCATATATTCGGCTCAGGTTCGGGGAGTGAGATGAACACCTACCTTTACCAGATACAACCGACCAGACCGGAAATGCTCAGCGTTGGTCCGACTGCAAGAGAAGATGAGATCATCAGTGCGCATTTTGAATATCTTTCGGATCTGCATGACAAGGGAGTCGTCTGGATGGCTGGACGTACATTGACGACCAGTGAAGACTCCTTTGGGATCGTGATCTTTTATGCAGAGGATGACGCTGCTGCAGAAGCACTAATGAAGGATGACCCAGCGGTGATACAGGGTGTGATGCTGGCTAAGATATTCCCATTCAGAATTTCAATTTCGTAAAAATAATACTAAACCCGATCCGACCGATCCATTTACGCAATCACCCGAGCATGAAGGATCCGAATTTATGCGTTCAAGCAGAATTGGCGTAATTTTTTAATCAGAAGATCGTGAAACCAAATCACAACCAACTCTTATCCGATCTTTGCATCATGCACGAGAATGACAAAATGCACGAGCCAGAAAAATAGCAATCATTTGTTATTTGTTTCAAATGAGAATACGTTCTTTTTCGAAAAATATATTAATAGCTATTCGTCTGATAAAGTGCCGGGCAAAACCCCGGTTTGTAAAATCTAAGTAGAACAATTGTTCTGTACCATTATATAGCTTACAGATTTAATTATCAACCTGTCACTTGTGACAGGTTGATAATTTTTGTGCCGGTGGTAATACGGATGTACACCCGGGTAATCGAGGGGATGCGTTAGAATTAGAGTATATGGAAACGACAGAAAGCAGAATTCCCAACTCTCATTGGAAAATCCTGGGCCATGACTGGGCAGTACATATGCTGCAACAGCATTTGGTCACCGATAATGCCCGGCACGCCTACCTTTTCAGCGGACCTCAAGGATCAGGGCGCCGGACCCTGGCAACGCGTTTCATTCAGGCGATGAATTGTCCACAGCAGCCTTCACCGGGCATTCCCTGCTTATTGGATACCTGCCGACATTGCCGACAAATTGGCAATCAGCAGCATCCTGATGTAAAAATTATCCAGGTCCCTGATGGAAAAAGCGAGATCCCGATCGATCTGATCCACGAATTGCAGGGATTCCTTATGCTGGCTCCGTATGATGCCAAATATAAAGTTGGTTTGTTGCTTAATTTTGAACGGGCAAATTTTCATGCACAGAACGCTTTGTTAAAAACACTTGAAGAAGCGCCAGACCGTGCCAGAATTTTGATCACTGCAGATACACCCGAAAGCCTGTTACCGACGATCGCATCAAGGTGTGAATTGATCCGACTTCGTCCATTGTCCACAGGTATGGTGGCAAAGGGTTTGGTCGATAATTATCAATTAACTGAGTCGCAAGCTGACTTTCTCGATCATCTGTCTGTCGGAAGATATGGTTATGCTATCAGTTTACTGAACGATCAGGCTTTTATTGAGCAGCGTAAGGAGTTGATCGGGGACCTGATGGCTGCGATGAACAGCAGTTTGAGGGGAAGATTTCGCCTGGTGGAAGAACTTCTCCCTGTACGTCTCGATACAAACGCAAAAAGACAGAATGCGCGAACAGCTCTTCAGGTGTGGCAAAGTTTTTTTCGTGACATTTTAATGACCAGTGCCGGGGCAAATGCAAATTTGGTGAATATCGATTTTTCTGAAGAGGTCGGTAATCTGGCAAGCAAGATGACGCCTACGAATGCTGAAAAATGGATCAGCGCCTGTGATGTTGCTTTGCGGCGAATCGAAGCTTATAACAATCCGCGGATGGTGTTGGAAGTGTTCCTGGGCGAGATGGAGTGAAAATTGCCAACATCCAATAAATTATTCGCTTGAAAGTGAAAGTCTTCCACTTTATATATCATGAAAGCATGTTACTTCGTTATTCGATCCCACCGGCTCGGAAGAACACCGAGCCACCTCCCTTGATAAGGGAGGCAGAAATCTATTTATCACGCCGTAATGCATGAAAATGTCAGTTTGGTTTTTTTCATAGGCGGATGATGGGTGGTTCGAAAACCAAACCCACCGGCTCGGAAGAACACCGAGCCACCTCCCTTGCTAAGGGAGGCAAAGACCAAATTATCAAGCCACCTTCCTTGCTATGTGAGGCAAAGACCTGTTTATCGAGCCAGATTGCTTGAAAAATGGCAGTTTGTCTTTTTTCCAAAGAGCGGATGATGGGTGGTTCGAAAACCAAACCCACCGGCTCGGAAGAACACCGAGCCACCTCCCTTGTAAGGGAGGCAAAGATCTGATTGGCTGAGCCACTCCCATTGAAAGGAGGCTTATGCTCTGTGAGGAGAAAAAAAGCTGACCTTTTGATGGTCAGCTTTTTGTTTTGATTATAAGTATTCTTTTAGCTGGCGGGAACGGCGCGGATGGCGCAACCGGCGGAGGGCTTTACCTTCGATCTGCCGGATACGTTCACGGGTGAGACCAAACTTTTGCCCGACCTCTTCCAAGGTGTAGGTTCTACCATTATCCAGCCCAAAGCGGAGACGCAGGATGCGGGCTTCGCGTGGAGATAAGGTATTGAGCACTTCATCCACTTTTTCGTGGAGCATATTGCGGTACGCCGTCTGGATGGGGGTGGGGGTGATATCGTCTTCCACGAACATTCCCAATTCAGAGTCTTCTTCATCACCTACAGGGCTTTCCAGGGAAAGTGGCAACCAGGATACACGAAGCATCCACTGAACTTTGCGTAACGAAAGACCCAATTCATCAGCAAGTTCATCCACTGTTGGTACGCGACCCAATTTCTGTTCCATCTCGTGGGTTAATTTATACAACTGCCGAATACGGTCGATCATGTGTACCGGAACGCGAATGGTTCGACCCTGATCTGCGATCGAACGGGTGATGGTCTGGCGGATCCACCAGGTGGCGTAAGTTGAAAAACGAAAACCTTTATGGTAATCATACTTTTCAACGGCTTTCATCAATCCGAGGTTCCCTTCCTGGATCAGATCGAGAAAAGGTACTCCCCGGCCAATATATTTCTTGGCAATACTAACCACCAGTCGGGTATTTGCTTTGATCAGGTGTTCCCGGGCGGTTTGTCCGTCCTGATCGACCTGCTCGAGGTTTTTCTGGTCCGCAAAAACCATATTCCCGCCAAGGATGATCATGTTTTTCTTAGCTGATCGCCCGCTTTCGATCCTGCGAGCCAGGTCCATCTCTTCTTCAATTTTTAATAAGGGTACCCGGGACATTTCTTTCAGGTATAACCCGACAGTGTCATCTGTCGAGATCCGTTCCATATCCAATGCGGGGTCAAAATCACTGGGAGGTAACGGTTCCTCATCGCGCAGACCAAAGTCAGTTTCATGGTCCAGAATATCAACGCCATGCCGCCTGAGGGCTACCATTAATGTGCTCAGGTGTTCAGTATCATCCTCGCCATCCGGATAGAATTCCATGAGATCTTCCGTGGTGAGATATCCCTGGACATCTGCTTTTTCAAGCAGCATGCCAAGTACTTCCGAATTTTGCCGATGCCGGCCTGGATATGTCACTTGCACCCTCCTCACAATCCAATTTTTTCTGATCTTCCAGCCATTTCACCCGCCTCGTTTTGCGTGGAAGTCATCAGGCGTCAATAATTGAACTTACAGGCTTGCCGCCGGATGGGACTGGTGCTCACAAGTTTTGTTATTCCAATTCTCTCCACACTCCGGACAGAGACCCAGACAATCAGGTTTACAAAGTGATTGGATGGGAATTTCCAGAGTAAGGTATTCATGAACCAGAGGTTCCAGATCGATCTGTGAATCTTCCGGAAGAATCAGACCAGAATCAGTCACAGTCCTTTCACTGAACGCATACAACTCGTCAAACGAAGTTTGTAAGTGAACAATGGTGGGTTCCAAACAGCGTACACAATCCGCATTCAGATCTGCGCTGAAATTCCCTTGCGCAAGTAATCCCTGGGGGGTTCGGGTGATCAGACAATTTCCTATAAAGGAGGTCAGATCCAGATCAGGTTGAATATAAATGGATGGGAATTCAAATCCGAAGTCGCGGTTAGATCCAATTGACTGGCTGACGATGAATCCAACATTGAGCCGCAAGGGATGACGGTTTGATTTCACTCTACACTGCTTGATAAAACTGGGATAATTTCTATTACGCAAAACATCGTAGCACAAATATTCTTGATTGTCAATTTATTATGAATAAATTCTTAATTATTATCAATGGATAACAACCGACCAAAATCTGTTATTGAGATAGAATAATATTATTACGGAAACATGGGAGGGACCATGGGATTTTTCGGTCACGCAACAGAAAAATTGGAAAATGACACCATCTACCTTGAATATTTAATCCATGGTGGTCCGCGCATCGTTCGATTAGTTTACAAACCCACCCAAACCAACCTATTCGCAGAAATCCCTGATGTAGGGATCGATACACCCAGTGGCAAGTATATGATGCTGGGCGGGCATCGATTGTGGGCATCTCCGGAATCAGTCGAATTTACTTATATTCTGGATGACAAAGGTTTGCAGGTCAAACATTCCGGGTCAGGCGTCGACCTGATCATGCCAGGATTACCTCCTGTTTTTCACCACAAACAAATTCACCTTTCGCTTGATTCGAACAAACCAATAGTTCATCTGATGCATTCCATTCGAAATGACTCAACAAATACGGTAATAATGGCAGCCTGGGGAATCACTCAATTGAAACCAGGCGGTACTGCCATCTTCCCGCTCCGAATGGCAGAAAAACCTGGCTCCATGTTATTACCTGACCGTTCCGTTACACTCTGGCCGTATACACAAATTAATGATCCTCACCTTTCCGTTGAGGATGACAAAATCCTTGTCAACGACAAGGGAGTGGATGGACCCATGAAATTTGGCGGCCGAAATCCGCAAGGATGGATAGCGTATCTGCTGGATGGAATGGCTTTTATTAAACGATCACCGTTTGACCGCAACGCGGAATACCCTGATTACGGCTGCAACACCGAAATCTATACGAATGGTAAATTCCTGGAATTGGAAAGCCTGAGTGGATTGATCACCCTTGAGCCAGGACGCTGGGTCAACCTGGAAGAGGAATGGGAAATCCGCCCATATACAGGAAGCGCAGCGAGTTTTGACGCTGGTTTAGCGAACGATTAGTTTTCCCGGACGACCAAACTGACTCCATGCTCGATATACATCTTGAGCAGCGTTAATGCTTCTCCCCAACCCGCGGCGGATTGGATCATTGCCCGCAACCCTTCGGGGGTATCTGCAAAACCCGTCTCCAAAACCCGCACAATACAAGGCAAACTTTCACCAACCAATGAGATGGCGACTTTGGTGGTGTATTCTGGTTGGTCGGGGTGCCAGGTGAACTCGATCAACTTGTCGGGAATGCATTCAAGGATCGTTCCATAGTCACCGGCGGATAGTTTATCCGCGCCCCAATTTTTCCAGTGAAATATGATTCTTCCACCTGGCTGGAGATCCAATGACATATCAGAGGTGAACCATCCGTTCCATCCCTCTGTGGTGCTGATGTAATGAAAGATCTCGCGCGCAGACGAATTGATACTTACCGCATGGCGTACTTCATCCGGAATGATCTTGGATTGCGGGAGAAGTCTTTCGTTCATATTTTGAAATCCTTCCAAGTCCCCTATGATTCTCAAATAATGAGACATATTCGCATTACTCTAATCTGATATTAATCAATTTTTTATTGTATCTAATGGTTCGTTGTACTATAGTATGAGTCCCAAAGGCGATCTAGGCAACCAGATGTGTTGTACATGGAAGCCCATTGCATCGAAATTTCACCCCGAAGTCTTCAACACGAATAGAACGCCTGATGTCAGACGGCTTAATATCTACCGATTCGATCGGAAAGGAGGAAGCTTATGCATACGGTTTTACAAGGAAGTACTGGATTAAACAGTGCCATTGGGTTAATTCAGTCATTATCGTATCATGGAGAACCTCTCACGATCGCAGTTCCATATAAAGGATTAATGCTTTCGCAAGAGATTCGATTACTGCATACCGGAGAAGATTATGCAGTTTTACAATCACCGAACCAACGAATCTGTGCCGGGTTACACGACCGGATCTTTATTCACAGCCCATCAATACCCCAAAAAATAATTGCCAGAATTGATGAAATTAATCCACAGCGTGGTTGGATCATCATATCAGACCTGGTGACTTCTTCAAATCGATGGCTGGACAGGAAATCAGACCGGGTACAACCTTCGCAACCCATCCAAGTGGATATAAGTTGCGGTCCGACGGTCTGCGCAGGTCATCTGGATAATCTGTCGATCAATGGAATCGGGGTTTTAGTTTACAAATATGAAGAACATCCGATCAAAGCAAAAGTCGGGAGCCCAATCCATATTGCTTTCAGATTACCTAATGAGAAACAGGTTCTCAAACTAGCCGGCAAGATTGCCAATTTCCACTTTATCAGTCAGATCCTATCAAAAGTGGGAATTGAGACAAACTTATCGATTCGCCAGGAGCTAATGCTGAAGCAATACATCCATAACCGTAAAATCAATATCCTCTCTGAAATGGAAAACAACTGGGTCCTTGTCCAGGAACCCCGATCAACCAAAGACCTTTTCTTCTAAACACCCCATTGCTTCTACAAAAAAGAGCTGATGACGACATCATCAGCTCTTTTTCATATATATATCAATTTATCGTCTACTGTTCTTCCGTCTGGCAAGCAACTTGCATAGATTTGAGCAGAAATTATTGGGTATATTGCCCAGATTGGGAGAGCATACTATGTTAGAAAAACTTAAAAAATTCATTATCGGATTGATCTTGACTGCACTGGCGATCTCGGGATGTACACGGGCAGTGCCTTCATCCACATCGAGTCTTGAGAAGAGTAAACCCAAGGTCAGTAAAAGTCTTTTTAGCGACCTGTTCAAGCCAAAATCAACTCCCACTCCCCCAGGGGATTATGTCCTAACCATAACAGTGGACGGAGAGAAAGTTGAAGCTGCCCAGACCCGCGGTTATACACTCCACGTACCAGCCAATTATGATGGCGAAAAAGCTGTGGGCTTATTGGTCGCATTAACCGGGGATGGATTATCAACCAAGAAATTTGAAAACATGGCCAAGTATCAAAAATACTCCGATGCCGCAGGCTTTGTGGTTGTTTATCCCGATCCATTTGGTGAAGGGGCAAAGTGGAACCATGGGTTCGGAAAAAACAAAGGCGGACCGGATGATGTTCTGTTCATCCAAACTTTGATGAATGAGATACAAAAAACCTTCAACATCGATCCTGCCAAGATCTATCTAACCGGATACTCCGGCGGTGGAATCATGGCTTACAAAGCTGCAAGCGCACTGTCTGATCAGGTGGCAGCCGTGGGTGTTGTGGCCGGTTCCATTGGCTACCGCGCTGAAAAAGGCGCAGATGCCGAAAAGATCCAAAAACCAGAAACTCCAATCTCGGTATTCTTCATCAATGGGATGAAAGATGCAGTGGTTCCATTTGGTGTTAGCGGTGCATCCAAGAAAGCCCCAGCGGGATTCTTGAGCTTTAGCGAGGCGGAATCGTATTGGACCAAAGTGAATGGCTGCACACCCAAACCTAAAGTCCGTTTGACGAAGAATGAACACATCCTGTTCCATATTTATAACGATTGTTCAGGCGGGGTTAGCGTAGAAGCCATCAGCATGGTCACCGGTGACCATACCTGGCCAACAGGAATAGAAACATCCAAGAAGAAAAATGGCGTTGTGACCGTAGATGGAACTGAGCATATGTGGAGTTTCTTCATGGCACATCCTAAACCAGTGGAAGAAAAGAAATAAGATCATCGTTCGCTGATCTAAACTCGCCAGCAATTAGCTGGCGAGTTTTTGTTTTGCCCTTGTAATTTGTACATGCATTGATATAATAATTGTATCTTTCAGCATAAAAAACAAGGTTATATGTCGAAAATCGACGAAATAGACAAAAAGATTTCGGATTTGCTCATCGAAGACGGTCGGATGAGTTGCGTTGAGATTGCCCGGAGGATCGGCAATATTACGGAGCGAGCCGTCCGATATCGCATTGATCGATTAATCAAAAAAGGAATCATTTCAGTAAAAGGAAATGTAAGCGCGCGGGCTTTAGGATTTAGTGTTTTTGCTGATGTTTTCATCGAAGTTGAGCCAGGACTTGTTTTGGAAGTAGCCAGAAAAATTTCAGAATTTGAGTATGTCAGTTATGTTGCCTGCGCGACCGGGGAAAGAGATATATCCGTTCAGATATTTTCCAAAGACAACACCGAATTATATACATTTGTTACCGATGTACTCAGCCGAATTCCTGGTGTAAGGCGGACGCATACTTCGTTCGTTCCATTGATCATCAAAGATGACCAGAAGTGGCCAATCCCATCCAGCTATGTTACCTCACTAAATAAGAAGTAACCCATTCGCAGAATGGGTATTTTTAAATTATCTTACCGGTAAGAAATTCTTGGGAGTTGACAGCCTGACAAAGTCAGCGCTGATTTTCAAGCACGAGATTCTTAAGGAGGATGGGACATGGCGATCGATATCAATATTGATAGAAGCGCCGCTAAAGAAAAGAGCAAGCTCAAAAGGGAATTAACCCTGCTGCCCCTTTTTGGTTTGATCTACTTTACGGTATGCGGTGGTGCGTTTGGTGCGGAACCCATGGTCGGCTTATCCGGCCCAGGGTTGGCACTTGTACTTATGATAGTCACCCCTTTGATCTTCAGTATTCCAAACATGCTGATGGTGCGGGAAATGCAATCCATGATGCCGGTTGAAGGTGGATATTACCACTGGGTGAAGCAGGCGTTCGGACCGTTCACCGGATACATGTCCGGATGGATGAACTGGGTTGTTTCCTGGGTGGATGTATCCATTTACCCTGTTTGGACAGCCTGGTATCTAAGCTATTTCATCCCTGAATTGGGAACCGGGGCAACCATCTTTGGAATTGAATTCTCATCGGGATTCCTGTCCTGGCTGGTGGCTGCGGTGTTGATCATCAGTATTTCGTTACTCAACCTGCGAGGCGCACGTTTATCCGGGTTGACTACGAACTGGTTGGGAATTTTGATGATCATCCCACTGATCATCATGTCCGGGTTTGGTATTTACGCCTGGATCGCTTCGGGCACTACTCCACAAATACCTTTCCTCGCCGGCGGAGCAGATATTACACCTGCAAATACCCTGGCTGCTTTGAGCGTGGGTTTGTATGTAGCCATGTGGAACTTTATGGGCTGGGAATTACCTGCCGCGGCTGGCGATGAGATCAAGAACCCCAAGAAAACCTATCCCCGCGCCATGGTGCTGGTTCTTTTTGCTGCCATACTCTCTTACTCCATCCCAACCGTCGCCGGTTTATATGGCGGCGCTGGCGAAAACGGCCGATACCAGGTCTGGGGTATTGAAGAAGCTGAAGAAGGAGTTGGCATTGGACCGGTCTTAAATGAATATGGGATAACGAACGAGCAAATTGATGAAATGGGAGTAGATCCAACAACTGATGCCGGTTGGGAATTCCCATCCATCGCACATGCCATTGGTGATAAAGTAGCCGGAAAGGACAGCCCATTATCCTTTTTCCTGGGTGCGATCGTGGGTATATCGGCAATATTCTCGATGATCGGGCTATTCATCGGAAATGGATTGGGTGGAACCCGTGTTCCATATGCCATGGCAGAAGACGGTATGATGCCTCGTTGGCTAAATAAGGTACATCCAAAATTTGGCACTCCATGGGTTTCGATCATTGTCTGCGGAGTGTTCTACCTTATCTTTTCCACCTCAGCATTCCAGAACCTGGTAGTTATTGACGTATTCCTCAATATGCTGGTTCTGATGGCCGAGATCTTTGCTCTGGTGGCATTGCGAATCAAGAAACCAGAACTGCCACGAAACAGAGTACCCGGTGGTGTGTTCGGATTAATTTACATTGTCATCGCACCTTTGACGATTATCATCCTGGCAATAACCAGTCAGATAACCGATTTTGGTTGGGAATCTTCCATTGGCTGGGGTTTGATCGCCATGGCGGTGGGAGCGGTTTTGTACTTCCCAATTCGCAAGTATATCAAACCAGGTGTACCGGATGTCGATCCGTACGTTCTTGGTGGCGCTGAAGACTAAGTCAATATATTGACTAATTGATAATACAAAGGAGAGAAATATGAAGGTTTTACTCGTTGGTGTAGGTGGTGTTGGTGAAGCAATAGCAGTAATCGCAGCTAAACGACCCTGGTTGGAACTAATGGTGCTGGCAGACTACAACAAAAGCCGGGCAGAAGAAGTTCAGAAAAAATTCAATGATCCAAAGAAATTCCCAGCTGAGTTTGTAGACGCAAATAATCAGGAAATGATTGAAGAACTAGCGAAGAAGTACAAAGTTGATTTGATCATGAACTCGTGCGATCCCAGCTTCAATATTCCATTATTTGACGCTGCTTATAATGTAGGCTGCAATTATATGGATATGGCAATGACGCTCTCTGAGCCTCACCCAACCGATCCTCACCACAAAACTGGTATAAAACTAGGCGACTATCAATTCGAACGCGCCGACGCATGGAAGACAGAAAGGTATTCTTGCGCTGCTTGGTCTGGGTGTTGAACCTGGCATGGCTGATGTTTTTGCCCGATACGCCCAGGATTACCTGTTCGATGAAATTGATGAAATTGGAATACGGGATGGAGCGAACCTGATCGTTCATGGTTATGACTTTGCTCCCAACTTCTCAATCTGGACAACCATCGAAGAATGCTTGAATCCCCCAGTGATTTGGGAAAAAGGCAAGGGATGGTTTACAACCGCTCCTTTCTCTGAACCGGAAGTATTCGAATTCCCAGATGGCATAGGGAACGTAGAATGTGTTAACGTGGAACACGAAGAAGTTCTCCTGGTCCCCAGATACATTAAATGCAACCGGGTTACTTTTAAGTATGGTCTGGGAGACGAATTTATTGGTGTTCTGAAGACGCTGCACATGCTCGGTCTGGACAACAAGGAACCCATCAAAGTTAAGGGTGTTGAAGTAGCTCCACGCGATGTTGTAGCTGCCTGTCTGCCTGATCCAGCTCACCTTGGTGATGCTATGGAAGGAAAAACTTGCTGCTGGAACCTGGGTAAAAGGTACAAAAGGCGGTAAGGAAAAACAGGTTTATCTGTACCAGGTTGCTGATAATGATGATTGCATGAAGAAGTTAGGCGTTCAGGCTGTTGTAGCGCAAACAGGTTTCAACGCGGTCATCGGTATGGAGCTGTTGGCAAACGGAAAATGGAAAGCGGTCGGCGTGGAAGGTCCTGAGTACTTTGACCCGATCCCATTCATGGATCTCGATGGAAGAATATGGCTTCCCGTGGGGAGTTCGTGAGTGGTAGTAATTTGTAATCGTCGAATATAAATATGCCCGGATGTAAGGTAAGATAAGGCAGTAAGAAAAAACTGAAACAATCCTCCCTTCAATATTTTGAGGGGAGGACTTACCATCAATAGGAGGAGAACATGCCTTTCGGATATAACGGAAAAATCCTTCATGTAGATCTCGGCAAGGGATCCATCACAGTTGAGCAACCGCCCGAGTCTTTTTACCGCAAGTATATGGGCGGCAGCGCGATGGCGATGTATTACATCCTGAACGAAGTCAAACCGAACACAGATGCGCTTTCACCCGATAATCTACTCACCTTCATGTGCTCTGTCACTACGGGAGCTTCGATCTCGGGTCAAAGCCGGATCAATGTCAATGCCAAATCTCCAATGACCAACGGAATCGGCGATTCCCAGGCGGGAGGGTTCTTCCCGGCTGAGTTGAAGTTTACCGGTTTTGATGGAATTGTTTTCCGTGGAAAATCCGAAAAACCTGTTTATCTGTCGATCATTGATGGAACACCAACACTGAAGGACGCATCACATCTCTGGGGTAAGAATACCAAAGAGGTTGATGTGATCCTTAAGAAAGAAGCTACGGACGGAAAAGCGCAAGTCGCGCAGATCGGTCCAGCTGCTGAGAAGGGTGTGCGATTCTCGAGTATTGTGAACATGGCCAACAGGAACAACGGCCGTACCGGCATGGGATTGGTTATGGCCAGCAAGAACCTGAAGGCGATCGTAGTTCGGGGAACCGCGCAACCGAAACCGGCAGACCAGGCAAAATTGTCAGAGCTTGCCAAATTAGGTCCGAAATTAATGCCGGATAATCCGGACGTTGATGCTGTTGGGAAATTGGGGACCGCTTCTGTGGTCCTGCCGCAAAACGCGCTGGGAACATTTCCTACCCGGAATTATTCCGAAGCGCAATTTGAACATGCCCAGGAATTAAGCGGTGAGAACCTGGCGGAAACCTTACTGAAGAAACGTGAGACCTGCTATGCCTGTGTCGTCCGTTGTAAACGGGTTGTCGAAGCGGAAAGAGAAGATTTCAAGCTTGATCCGTATCACGGTGGACCGGAATATGAAACCCTGGCAACCTTTGGATCTTACTGCGGTGTTGATGATCTGGAAATCGTCTGTCTGGCGAACCAGATCTGCAATGAACAGGGCGTGGATTCAATCTCATGCGGGGCGACCATCTCTTTTGCCATGGAATGCTTTGAAAAAGGGATCATCACCACCAAAGATACGGGTGGTATTGAGCTTGAAATTTGGTAACAAAGCAGCGATGATGCAGGTGCTGGACGAGATCGTCAACCGCTCAACACCGCTGGGACGAATCCTTTCAGAAGGATCAGCCAGAGCTGCTGAAGTCTGGGGACCAGAAGCGAAGAAATGCATCGTGACCTGCAAAAATGAAGAATCCCCGGCGCATATGCCGCAGTGCAAAAAGTCGCTTGCGCTCATCTATGCAGTCAATCCATTTGGCGCCGATCATCAATCCTCGGAACACGATTGGATGTACGAAGAAGGAACTGCGCCGCTTATATCTGGAGAGATTAGCGTTAATGGGATTGAACAATCCGCCGCCTCCGGGAGATTTTGGTCCAGAGAAGGTGAGATTTGCCACCCTGTCGCAAATCTTCTACAGCATGCTGGATGTTTTGGATCTATGCCAATTCGTGTGGGGTCCAGCGTGGACACTCTATGGACCTGCGGAAACCGTCGAAATGGTTAAGGCAGTCACCGGTTGGGATGTGACCCTTGATGAATTAATGAAGCTCGGCGAACGCCGGCTCAATATGATGCGTGCTTTCAATGTTCGTGAAGGATTTGACCGCAAACAAGATTCGCTGCCAGAAAAATTCTATGTTCCTCTGGTTGGGACGGGTCCAACCGCCGGTGTCGCAGTGGACAAAACTGATTTTGAAGCTGCACTGGATCAATACTATGACATGATGGCATGGACTAATGTGGGAATCCCAACACCAGCCAGGATGGCTGAGCTGGGTCTTGATTGGGTTGCTTATTAATATTCAATACGAAGACAACACATTGGAAGGGAAATATGACCGATTATAAAGAACAGTTTGAACATCTATCTCCTGTCTGGACACATTACTCAGACATTATTGTTGACCATGGGGAAGGGACATACCTCTACGCGACAGACGGACGGAAGTTCATGGATTTCGCCTGCGGAATCGGAGTGACCAACACCGGTCACTGCCATCCCAAGGTGGTGGCAGCCATCCAAAAACAGGCAGGACTGTTACTCCACGGACAGGCGAATCTGGTGACGCATAAACCCATGCTGGAACTGGTTGAAGAGATGCGTACGATCGTACCAAAGTCGTTGGATGGGTTCTTCTTCTCGAACTCCGGCGCTGAAGCAGTGGAAGGCGCGATCAAGCTGGCACGCCATGCAACCGGACGAACGAATGTGATCGTCATGCAGGGGAGTTTCCACGGCCGGACAGTGGCAACGATGTCGATGACCACATCCAAGACCATCTACCGGGCTGGATACCAACCATTGATGCCGGGAATATTTGTGACACCGTTCCCGTACGCAATCCGCTATGGATGGGATGAAGAAAAAACCAGCCAGTTCTGCCTGGATGAATTGGAATTATTGCTGCTCACCCAGACCGCTCCGCAGGAGACGGCTGCAATCATCGTTGAACCGGTTTTGGGAGAAGGCGGGTATGTGGTGCCTCCCAAGTCGTTCATGAAGGGCTTACGTGAAATCTGCGACCAATACGGGATCATGCTCATCCTGGATGAAATCCAATCAGGATTTGGCCGGACCGGACGATGGTTCGGATTTGAACATTTCGATCTGGTTCCTGACATCATGACGGTAGCCAAAGGGCTTGGATCAGGGTTACCCATATCCGGCATAGTCAGCAAACTGGATACCATGAAAAAATGGATTCCGGGATCCCATGGCGGCACATTTGGTGGAAATGCCGTAGCTGCTGCAGGTGCCGTGGCGACCATCAAAGCAATGAAAGAAGAAAAGATGCTCGAAAACGCCCGTGAGCGCGGTCTGCAGTTGATGACCGGATTAAACCATCTTCGCGAAAAATATCCACAGATCGTGGACGTTCGCGGATTGGGATTGATGGTGGGGACTGAATTCCGCGATGCCAAAGGCAAACCGGACAAGAAAACTGCCAAGGCGGTGGTCCATGAGGCTTTTGACCGCAAGCTGATCCTGTTGACCTCCGGTCCATGGGATAACTCGATCCGCTGGATCCCTCCGCTGATCGTGAGCAAAGAGCAGATGGACGAAGCGCTGGGAATTTTCGAAGCTTCTCTAAAAGCTTCTGTATAGAAGCAAGGTATTTCAATAAAAAAATGGCTGCCATCATTGTGGCAGCCTTTTTTGATTGGTTATTAATCCGGATTATCGTCCGAATTTCTTGAAGTGGGAAGCGAACATCACTTCGGGATCAGGGATGACCGGAGGAATGGGGAAGGAAACCCAGGTTACATTCATGAAGTGTTTGTAACCGACATTCTCAGTGGTGATATTGCCGCCCCAGGTTCCGCAACCGAGGGTCATGGTGAAGGCCATACCGTTGACCCAATCTCCGCTGTTGCCATAACTCTGGGATTGGCGGACCATCATGCGGCTGACTTTGGCTTTCATAGCCAGATCCATGATGTGATCCATGTTGGTGGAGTGGATACCGCAGGAATGACCATATCCGCTGAAGGCGGTGATATCGATCACCTGCTGGACTGCTTTGTCGAAGTCCGTATATTTCCAGAGGGTGACCACGACGGATAGTTTCTCGGCTGAGAACATATCTTCGGGACCAACTTTTTCGCCCAGAACCATGAGGAAAGTCGTGCCATCCGGGATCTTGATGCCAGCTTCAGCAGCGATCACTTCCACGTTCTTTGCGACGATCTTACCGCTGAGGTGAGTACCATCCGGCCACATGGCTGCTTTCAGTTTGGCGCGATCTTCACCGGTCACCAGGTGACCACCGTGGGATTTCAATCGAGTCAACATGCCATCGAAGATTGATTCGTGGATGATGACGTTGTTTTCTGCAGAGCAGGAGGTAGCATTGTCGAAGGTCTTACCGAGGAAGATCCGTTTGGCGGCATCATCGAGATCCGCGGATTCATCGACGATGATGGTGGCATTTCCAGCGCCGACACCGTAGGCAGGCTTTCCGCTGGAGTAAGCAACTTTTACCAGGGCTGCGCCGCCGGTTGCCAGAACCAGGTCAACCATTCCCATGAGTTGATTGGATAGCTCCATGGTGGGTTCTTTGATATTCTGTACCAGATCCACGGGGGCGCCCACTTTCCGTAAACCTTCACGCATCGCTTCGCAGACGATATCGCAAGTCTTTTTAGCTTTGGGATGCGGGGCGAATATGACCGCGTTTCTTGTTTTCAAGATCGGCAGTCCATTGCAGGTCATCGTGGATGAAGCATTGGTCATGGGGGTGATCGCACCGATAACACCAACTGGTTTAGCGATTTTGACTAGATCCCTTTTCGGGGATCTCTTCAATGACGCCGACAGTTTTGACGCCATCGAGATCGCGCAAAACACCGAGGGTCTTTTTCATGTGTTTGGCGACTTTGTTCTCATAGACGCCAAGACCGGTCTCATCCACAGCCATTCGGGCTGCTTTTTCGGCAAGTTCCTTTTTGTATCCTTCATAGCCAACTGCCAGAACCATTTCGTCCACTTTTTCCTGCGGCCATGATTCAATAATCTTCTGCGCTGCACGCGCCCGTTCCATCATCTCTTGCAGATTGTCAGTCATTAATTCGCCTCCAACTCGGATAAGTAAAGAATTTTGATTTTCAAATTCCGGGAAATCCACATTTGTGTATGTCTATTATAGTTTTATTTTGCGGAATCAACAAATTAATTCCAATAATATGTCCGAAACGGAAAGAATCTAAAATGACTTTCTACTTCTTCCTTAACCTGGTGAGATCGGGAATCATAAACGGAGTTTCCGCTTTATATCTTACGTACTCTTCACCAAATCTAATTCGCAATTCCTTTTCTTCAATTCGTTTGAGATATACACATAATAATGCCCCAAACAGGAAGACAATGATCAATGAGGCGATCGATCCGATCATCAGGGATACTCCCGAGTAAGCTAATATTGTCCCCAGCGTCATGGGATTTCTACACAATGCAAAAGGTCCATTTGTCAATAACTTTTTTGTCGGGATCATCGGAAATGGAGTACCTGAGGCTTGATCAACTTGAATCGCGATCGTCCAGATTGCGAAAATACCACCGAGGATAATCAGCAGGAATCCCAAGCCAAGTCCTATTTGTGAGAACAGCAGGGACTTTATGCCCAATGATTCATCAATTCTCGTTGCCTGGAAAATTAACAAATACGGGATCAAGAACAAGAAAAGGCATGCTCCGAATCCCAATATTAAAATTCTTTGCCAAATCGTAGTCGATTTTTTTGCCCACTGCACGAACATTTGCATAATTTCCTCCAGTTGGAAAATCAGGAGTAACTGTACACATATTTATTATAGCGACTCATTACATGTGGGTATTAAGAGGTTTTCACTTACTTTTCCTTACCCAATTCATGATGCTCAGAAATCGTCTGGAGGAACTTCATGCCGGTAAAAATCTGGTTTAACCTCTCCTGAGATAGGGAGCCAATGTATTCACCCAACTGTGACTTATCCACGGTTGACACCTGTGAAACCACCACAATACTTTGTTTGGGTAAATTGGCTTCACCAACTTCGAGCAGTACATTCCCGGGAGCTTTTGCCCGTTTGATATTCGTCGTTAACGCACAAACCACCACAGTATTAATGCGGCTGTGGTTAATCACATTATCCTGGATTACCACATGAGGATGGGTAATACCCGGTTCTGACATACCCTGTTCATTTATTGGAACCCAATAGATTTCACCTTGATTGATCATCATTTACATCTCATAAATCTTCGTCGTGGTTTTTGCCATTTTAATAATATTTGAGGATGATGATTAATCAAAATTTACTCACAATATTTCCCAATTCTCCCAGGGCACGTCCCCCGACAATATCGACTGCTCCTGCCGACCAATCCAATTCACAAATCCCGTCCTCCACGAAATCCATGAATCTCGAATGTCCCGATGGGAGAATGTTTCGTCGATATTCCATTCCATAATTCTAGATGATTTGGGTATATTGTGCCGGAGTAAGCCACATTTTCGGAGTTGGGTTTCGCAAAATCCGCTCAACCCAACCTACGACTATTCATGTTTTTCAATTTTATAAAAACCAAAACCTACCCAAGGAACAATACTAACTGGTTCTTCATTATTGTAAATATCAAGTACATCCTCAAAATTTAATTTTTCTGTATAAATAACTCCAGTAACTTGAGATCTTTCATTAATCTCTTTATCAGTGCCTTTAAGCACGACGCATAAGATAATTCCTTGTTCGTTATATAGTAAAAATTTGTGATATTGAAAGTAGTCACCATAATCCACTCGACCAATACCAACTTCATCTGGCATTCCTAATTTCGGAAGGACATCTTCTAACCGTGTGGCCTCTATATCAAAGTAAATCGAATAGACAGTATCATCCTTCAAATCAACAAAAATATCTTCTACAGGTCTTGTTGTTTTAGCATTGATTATGGAAAATCCATCCCTGAGGGTAACAGCTTGATCAAATTCCCGGATTTCAGAGTTATTACCAAATTCTCGATAAACATCATCAACGGTTGAATATGATGGCCTAATGCTTGACCAACATGGGGATTTACAATCTTGTGTTTCCACGAAGATACGTGAAATGTAATCTTGCTGGCAAGACGTTAATAAAATAGGCAATATAAAATAAAACCAGACTCTAGTAAATTTCATTTTGCCTCAAAATTATGGTTTTTAATTTAGCGGGTAGGTTGGGTTGAGGCTTTTCGCGAAACCCAACTCAACCTTCATAACCATCAGACGCTTTTCCCCCGACAACATCGACTTCTTGTGCCGACTAATCCAAATCAAAAATCCCTTATACACGTAATCCGGGAATCTCAAATGTCCCGCTGGGAGAATGTTTCGCCGATATTCCATTCCTTAATTCTATAAGAAATGGGCATATTGTGCCGGAGTAGGCATTATTTTCGGAGTTGGGTTGAGCGGATTTCGCGAAACCCAACCTACTACTAATCCCAAGGTTGCCAAAACATTAAAGATCAATTCTTATTTCGTTTTGCTATTTCTGATAATAGGACAGCCACGGGATGAGCCATGAATACCATTTCGCCGAGATCAAAGTAAGGCATAAAAAGAATAGATTCGCCAAATTCCGTTGTGTTCTTAAATTTGACCCAGATCAACCGCGGACTAATATAAAGAATATCTGTGACTTCCTCAATTTCAGTAACCGGAATTTGAATCGTTTTTCTATAATTGGATATAAACAAATAAGAATCGTCAATTTTCACAGTCTTGAGTGGAAAGCAAATCAGAGCGCAAATGAGAATGACAAATATTAACAACCCAATAAGTCCGCCAGCGAATTTAGAATTTGTGATCAGGGTCGCAAAAGCTCCCAACCCAGAAACAAAAATGAGAAAGGCGGGGAGAATAAACTTGTAATATATAGTCTGCTTTGAAGAGAGAGATTTCTTTGCTGACCCGTAATCCATTGCGATAATTTTCCCCTATGGTTCGTTGGTTGCGTTTGCTTCGTAGATAATTGATCAATACAATTTTATATGCAGAAGGCTTATCTTGAAACATCGCCTAAAACGGTTATGATTTAAATAACTAATCGTTTGTCTGGAGGAGCTCATGTCATTCATTGCTATTCTATCGATCATCATCGGTATCGTCTTATTACTATCCGGTCGAAAGCTTTACTGGTTTTTCATCGGGGCGGCGGGATTTATTCTGGGATTGGTGATCGTTGGCCAATTCTTCAAAGACCAACCGCTCTGGCTGCAGATCGTGATCAGCCTGGGTGGAGGTTTACTGGGAGTTGTTCTGGCGTTGCTACTCCAAAAGGTCATGCTTTCGGTGGCCGGTTTTCTAGCCGGCGGATACGGCCTGGCAGCAATATTCTCTGCCCTGGGATGGCTGGATACGGATTCATTGAGATGGATCCCATTTATCCTCGGAGGAATCATCGGCGTCATCCTGGTCGTGAGATTGTTCGAATGGGGATTGATCCTGATCACTTCATTTGGCGGAGCGGGAATCATTTTGCAGGCGATTAAAGTCGATGGAATTGTCGGGATTGTGATCTTCATTGTCCTGATGATCATTGGAATCATTGTCCAGAGGAGATCGTTCACTCCTCCCACCAAACCTGTGCAGATCGAATCGTAATTTTCACTTGACCAATCCTGTAAGCAACTAGTGGAGGAATAATGGAGCGTAAAAAACAGGTCATCCGTTTGACCAATTTCGGTCAAAGCTCTCTACATGCGTTCTTAGACGGGATCGATGACGAGGAAAAGCAGAAGACCGGATTGGTGGATCACTGGGCGGTGAAAGACCACTACGCCCATATGGTCCATTGGATGGAACACTTCGCAGACAGGCTGGCAAAACGTAACACCGATAAAGATAAGGTCACTGATATTGATAAGGAAAATGCCAAGATCTTCGAACGTACCAAAAACATCTTATTTGTGGATACGATCAAGTCATTGGATGCTGTCTATGAAAAAACCAGCCACTTGATCAGACTGTTATCTGAAGAAGAGTTGGTCAGTACCAATATTGTCCCGAATATGACGGATCGTCCATTGTGGCAGGTGATCCTGAGCGATACCATCATACATCCAGTCTCACACCTGACCTGCCTGTACTTTGAATATGGGAAATCGGAGAAAGCCGTGGAAGTGCATCAGGCGATCATCGAAGACCTGTTGTCTCTGGACGATAATTCCCGCTGGCAAGGCGTGACCATCTATAATCTTGGCTGCACTTACGCGCTAAGCGGTAAAAAGGAGAAGGCGATCGAACTTCTGGGACAAGCTCTCAAGATCCACCCTGATCTGAAGGAGTGGAGTCAACACGACCCGGATTACGAATGTGTTCGAGGTGAAGCAGGGTACCTCAAGTTGTATGACTGATTCTCATTATTAAACGTATTACATTCAACACAAGACAATCACACGCCGGGTGCTATAATAACGCGTGTGTGCTATTGGATAATTTATATCCAAATTCCTTAAATACACCTGCGGTTTCCGCGATGATTGATCCTCATGAAACAATTAGACCTCACTTTGCTTCACGCACCTTCTGTATATGACTTCCGTAAAGAATCGATCCTTTACGGACCGGTTTCCGATCTGGTTCCATCGACACCCGTGTTTGAGATGTATCCGATCGGTTTCACCACCATCGCAGAATATCTTGAACGCAACGGATTCCGCTGCCGGATCGTAAACCTGGCAGTACGGATGCTGGAAGACAAGCACTACGATGTAGAAAAGACCATAGCCAATTTGGATTCCGCCATCTTTGGAATTGATCTACACTGGCTGCCTCATGCCCACGGCTCGATAGAGATTTCAAAGATCGTTAAACGTCTCCACCCTGATCGTCCGGTACTGTTTGGCGGAATCTCATCCACCTATTACCACGCGGAATTGATCCAGTATCCGTCAGTGGATTTTGTTATGCGGGGAGATTCAACAGAACTTCCGATGTTAAATCTGGCTCAATACATCCGCTCGGGAGGCAACCCACATCCATCTTCGGATTCAGTTGAAGCCAAAGAACTGGAGCGAATTCCCAATCTGGTTTGGAAAGATAACGCGGGGACGAGCCATATCAACCCGATCACCTACAGCCCTGATTCACTTGACGGCATTCTGCTGGACTATTCCGGTGTGGTGAAGTCAGTTGTTCGCTACCGCGACCTAGCGAGTTATATTCCATTCAGGGCATGGACCCGATACCCGATCACGGCAGCTCTGACTGTCCGCGGCTGCTCATACAATTGTGTGACCTGCGGTGGAGGATGCGGCGTATTCCGAAATATCCACAACCGACAAAAACCGGCATTCCGAAATCCGGAAGACCTGGCAAATGACATTCGCAGGATTGGTTCCTTCAGCAAGGGTCCGGTGATGGTGCTAGGAGACATACGCCAGGCTGGAGATGAATACGCAGACCGCTTTTTGAAAGCGATCTCAGGCTATAAAAAACCGCTCTACTTTGAACTGTTCAGTGCCTGGCCGCGGGAATTCTTCCAAAAACTAGCCAAAGCAATCCCGGAGTTTGTGATCGAAATATCCATGGAATCACATGACGAGAAAGTCCGCCGGGCATTTGGAAGACCATACTCCAACGAAGAAATCGAAAATTCGATCGATTATGCCATTGAAGCAGGCTGCCAGCGCCTGGATCTGTTCTTCATGGTCGGCATCAAAGAACAGACCTATGAAAGCGTTATGGAATTTGTCGAATACTCACGAAAGCTACTACAGAAGTATTCCAAAGATGGTGTTCATCATGTCGTTCCATTTATCTCCCCGATGGCACCATTCCTCGATCCTGGCAGCAGGGCATTTGAAGATCCCGAGAAACACGGCTTTAAGTTGTTCGCAAAAACGCTTGAAGAGCACCGGCAGCGGCTCCTGGAACCCAGTTGGAAGTATGTTTTGAACTATGAAACCAAGTGGATGAACCGCGACCAGATCGTGGCTGCGACCTATGAAGCCGGCAGACGGATGAATGCGATGAAAGCCGAGTACGGGGTAATCACTGCAGAAAAAGCTGCCGCCACCGAAGCGCGAATTGATCAGGCAGTGCAATTGATCGCTGAAATCGATGATCTGATGCAAATTCAAGATGAAGTGGTTCGACGGGAAAAGATCCTTGATTTAAAACACCGTGTTCACGCTTCCAATGAATTTACGGTTTGTGATAAACGCGAATTAGAGACTCCGATGAAAGGCTTGAAGATCAGCTTTTTCGGAGCAGCGGGCATGGTGATCTCTGACTGGTTCGTAGAGTTTAAACGCGCATTATCCCAGGGTAAGTGAAGATCAAAAACTGGGCGGATATCCAGTGATTTTGCGGATATCTTCATAAAGCGGTTTCAATCTCTTGTAAATCTTGCTGTAAACTTTCTTATACAGAGCGTCATAAATGTGATGCGCGGTGGGATCCGGTTCAAACCTGGTTCCGATGCGCGTCATTTCTTTAATTGCCGAATCAAAGCCGGAGTGCAATCCCAAACCCACTGCGGTATCAATGGCTGCACCCAAACCGGATGCCTCATATACATGAGGTCGCGAAGCAGGTAATCCGAATATATCCGCGGTAAGCTGCATGGCTGCATCACTCTGACTACCGCCGCCAGCCACCCGAACCTCTTTTATTTTGACTCCGCTGCGTTTCTCCGTTTTCTCAGCACCTTCACGAAGGGCATAGGCTAACCCCTCGAGGATCGCCCGGTAGAGATGGGTACGGCGGTGAACATCGCCAAACCCAATCACGCTGCCTTTGGCTTCAGGTCCGGGGACTTTGAGACCCGGCGACCAGTACGGCTGGAGGATCAATCCCATGGAACCGGGGGGGACTTCACGAACCAGTTCATCAAAGATCTCTTCCGGTTCAATCCCACGTTCATCGGCGAGGTTTTGTTCATGGATACCAAATTCCTTTTTGTACCAACCCACCATCCAGTAACCGCGATAGATTTGAATTTCCAAGCTGTATGCATTGGGCACAGCTGATGGATAAGGAGGAATTAATGGGATTACTTCGGTGTATTTGGTGTGGGTAGTGTTGATCGTAGCGGCAGTTCCGTAACTCAGGCAGGCTATATCCGGTTTCAAACAACCGGCGCCGATCACTTCACAGGCTTTATCCGCTGCGGCGGCAATGAGGGGAAGTCCGACCGGGATTCCGGTCGCTTCGGATGCCTGCTGGGAAATACGTCCCAATTCTCCGGTAGGCGGAACCAGATCCGGTAATATGGATGGATCCATCGGGACAGCCTGCCATTTCCAATCCCATTTCTTTGACCAGGCGCGATTCTTATAATCGAAGGGAATGTAAGCTACCTGACAGCCAACCGAATCGACCAGGTTGCCGGTGAGTTGATAAGTGAGATAACCTGAAAGAAGCAGGTACTTTTTGGTCTTCTGCCAGATCTCAGGCTGTTGGGTGCGTATCCAATTACATTCGGCTTCAGCCTGCAAATAGGCAGCGGTTTCGGTCATTCCGGACGCGGCAAATAGGAGTCCCCATAATCCGCTGACATGAGGCAAACCGTATGTGCGTCTTTGATCCATCCAGATGATAGCAGGACGAAGGGGTTGATTGTTCTCATCCAGGTTGATGACCGTGGATCGTTGGGTTGTGACCGAGACCCCGGCGATGGATTTCTTGTCCACACCCGGCATTTGCCACAACTGGTTGCATGCTTCACAAACCGATTTCCAGAATTCACGCGGATCAAGCTCCATCCATCCAGGTTGGGGAGATTGATAATTATCGATGGCGACCCGGCTTTTTGCGAGTAAATTCCCCTGCAGGTCGAATAATAGTGCTCGAACACTCTGGGTACCGTTATCTATAGCTAAAATGGTCTGCTCGGTCATTATGTCTCCCTGATACGACTTTTATCCATATTAGCTAATTCTAGCAGTAACTAGAAAATGTCCAAAGAGTAACTTTGCCTATTACAAGCTTTGTATAGATTAATACTTTCTAATCTAAATAACATTCCACAAATATTATACGGTAGTATATCTTGTACTTAAATTGTATATACTTGCATTAAGTATTGTATAAGGATAACTTGGGTATCCAATTTTATTCAACCAACATAAGAGGAGCAAGAAATGAAAAAGTTATTGGTAGTGTCACTAGTTACAATCTTCACCATGATCTTAGCAGCCTGTGCCCCGGCAGCCCCGACCGCACAAATGGCTACCGAAGCACCAAAGCCAACCATGGCTGAACCGACATCAGAGCCAACCATGGCACCCAAAACCATCGTTGACATCGCAATTGCCGATGGTAGATTTTCTACTTTAGTCGCTGCAGTTCAAGCAGCCGGATTAGTTGAAACCTTACAGGGTGCAGGTCCATTCACTGTATTCGCCCCCACTGATGATGCCTTTAAGAAATTACCGGAAGGTACAGTTGATGCACTTTTAAAGGATCTACCGAAGCTTAAGGAAATATTGACTTACCATGTTGTAGCCGGAAAAGTAATGGCTGCAGATGTAGTCAAGTTAACTTCTGCCGACACAGTTGCCGGAATGCCTGTCACAATCAAGGTTATGGACGGTAAGGTTTACCTGAATGAAACCACACAGGTAATCATCACTGATATTGAAGCAAGCAATGGTGTCATCCATGTAATTGATTCCGTTCTACTTCCACCTGAAGAACCTAAAGCCGATGCCATGATGGAAAAGAAAACCATAGTAGATTTGGCAGTTGCAGACGGCAGATTTACCACTTTGGTTGCAGCGGTTCAGGCAGCAGGATTAGCAGAGACATTGTCTTCAGAAGGTCCTTTTACAGTATTCGCCCCAACTGACGATGCATTCAAGAAGTTACCCGCTGGGACCGTTGAAGCATTATTGAAGGATCTACCTTCATTAAAAGATATTCTGCTCTATCACGTAGTATCCGGAAAAGTAATGGCGGCTGATGTAGTCACTTTGACCAGCGCAGATACAGTCCTTGGGAAACCAATCACCATCAGTGTGAAGGATGGCATGGTATATCTCAATGAAACAACACAGGTCATTATCACGGATATTGAAGCCAGCAACGGCGTCATTCATGTAATTGATAGTGTTCTATTACCACCCAAGTAACCTAAATACCAAACATAATAAAAACTTCCTCTGATAAAAGAGGAAGTTTTTGTTTCTTTCAGAGAGCAGATTCCTGGGTGTATCTTTTCATCATGGCCTCTGCCGCTTCAGGTTCATGAACCCTGGCAGCTTTCCCAACCATCCGGTATGCGGTTGCTGCTTGCTGCCGTTTTGTTTCATCCGCATAGTAACCGGCCATTAATTGAATATAACAGGATTCGAGGTTTTTCCAGATCAGTGTCATGACCGTGTTTTCTGAAAGTTGTGCCAATTTGTAATGTATCCGCCAATCCGCCTCAGCAAATTCCTTAGTAGATATTGAAGTATTTTGAATCGCAGACATACAGTTTGTGGTTTCTTCGGGATGAAGTTGTGTAGCGATACGGGCGTAAGTGGGGGCTAACAATGCCCGCAGCATCAGTATGTCTGATAACAAGCTTGTTTGAATGGAAGGATCGGAAGCTGCGTCACCAAGCAGGGATAAACTGCCTTCCACAAGATAATTCCTAACACGTGTGGGTTTACCGTGTTGAATATCCAACCAACCATCCCTTGCCAATCTCTGGAGGACTTCGCGCAGAGTCGGCCGGGTTACACCCAGGATGCCTGCCAATTCCCGTTCCGGAGGCAGGCTGCTATTCGGGGGATATTCATTTTTCAGGATTGCAGAAATTAATTTAAGTTCAGCAGTTTCAGCAGGCATTATTCCTCCAAGGAGTGGTCTGACCAGCTAATTATAGTTTTGTTATCTGCTGTTGGCAATTTTAAAAGAGAGTTACTTGACGAAGTCGCGGACCTCTGTTTGAAGAACCTGATTTTTTTCTGTGTACCAGGCGAAGATAGATAATACAAGCGCGATGATGATCAGCACCAGAACGTAATGCATCGTGTCCTGAAGTCCGGCTACTTGCGCAATGGGCGTCGCTTCCATGGAACTTTTAATTGGGGATAAGTTGTATGCCATCACCCGACTTGTCCACAGCATACCGATCAGGGCAATACCTGTGATTTGCCCGAGCGTTCTGGTCAGGGATAGTAATCCCGATGCAACACCAAGCCGTTCACGTGGAGCCGAGCTCATAATGGTGCTATTGTTGGGAGTTTGGAAGATACCCATTCCCATGCCCAGGGGAAGAAAGCGAAGCACAAACCCAAATACACCTGTATTGACCTGCAAAGTACCAATTCCCCAGTAGGCAATACACAGGGAAACCAGTCCAATGATGGTTAGGATGCGCGTTCCGTATTTATCAGACAGGATCCCCGATAGAGGCGCCATGATCCCCAACATGATTGGCACAATAGCCATCATGAAACCGGCCATCTGCGGCGAATAACCTTGAATATCCTGCAGGTAGAACGGCATGATCAGGGTGATCCCGGCGATAGCAATAAAAGTGATGAATCCGGTAATCAAGTTAATGCTGAACAACCTGGACTGAAATAATTTCAAGTCGATCATGGGATGATCAGATTTGCTTTCGATCTGTAAGAAGACTACCGCCAGTACCACCGAAGCAAACAACAAACCAAGAATAACAGGATGGGTTATCCCCCATTCTTCTGCGGATGTCAACCCGATCAATACTGCAGATAACGCCAGGAAGAGTACGATCGCGCCGGGGAAATCGAACTTTTGTTTAATTCCAGGAACCCGATTTGGCAATGAGCGGATGACAACGATGGTCCCGATAATGCCCAAAGGAAGGTTGACGATGAAGATCCAGTGCCAGGAAGCAACGCCCAGGATCAATCCGCCGATGGTAGGACCGGCGATGATACCCAGCGAAACCATGACGCCACTGATGCCAATTGCGCGTCCGCGTTCTGAAGGCGGAAAATTTTCTGTGATGATGGCTGTTCCCAGTGACATCATCATGGATGCTCCAATTGCCTGAAAGATGCGGGCACCGATGAGGAGGTAGATGTTTTCTGACAACGCGCAAAACAGGGAGCCGAAGGTGAAGATGATAAAACCGGCAGTATAGAGCTTTTTCTTGCCAATCATATCGGAAAGACGGCCGATGCTGAGCATCAGCGTGGTCACAGTTAATAAATATCCCAATACCACCCACTGCACCAAAGCAAAGGTGGTATTCAGTTCTTTTACAAGGGTGGGAAGAGCGATATTTACGATGCTGCTGTCGATGGTCGCCAGAAAGATACCGAGTGATACGGCAGTCATGACAGCCCACTTCTTTGAAAAATCCACTGGTAGATTGTTATCCATAGTTTCCTGTGCTGCCGCATTAAATTTGAGAGTTGTATAATATCATGGAAGACGAGCCCAGGGAGTGAACCGTGAAACCACCTCATTTGATCCGACTTGACGAAATAATGCGGCAGCAGCATCTAGATGCAATCCTCTGCCGGCTGCCGGAAAATGTTCTTTATCTGACAGGTACACTCCCGGTTCACGGGGTGAGCGCCGCCTTCTATCCATTGGAAGGCAATCCGGTTTTGTTGCAACCGGAATGTGAAGATCTTTGGATCACACCCGATCGTGCAGAGCTGGATCTTTTCAAATGGGGTCACCTTGGGGAACCAGTCCTGCAGGAAACATACTTCAACTGGTTCGAAAAAATCTGTAACCGATTTACGGGTCTGGTCAGCCGGATGGCAATAGAGATCAATGTTTCAGTCAGCGCGCCAGGATTCAACTCCGCGGAAAACCTGCTTCCAGACGCATCCTGGCAGATGATGATCGCCGAGACTTTTCCGAATGTACATCTTTGCGATATCAAACCAATCATGACGAGCGCATTTGCCACCAAAACCGTTGACGAAGCTGCAAAAATTCGAACCGCAAATCAGATCGCCCAGTTGGGGTTGAAACGCATTATCCAGTGAACTCAAAGCAGGGATGCGCGAAGTGGAAGCAGCAGCATTGGTTGAATCCGTCATCCGGATTGAGGGGACGGGTTATCAAAACGCACGACTGGTGAGAGGTTTTGCTCATCTGGTTTCAGGTCCAGATGGAACTTTCAGGCAATCCATGATGACCCCATCGTCCAACCGGGTCATGCAAAGCGGTGACTTGGTCATGATCGAACTGGCAGTTCAAGCGGATGGTTACTGGTCTGATCTCACCCGCACCTATAGCATTGGCCGAGTAAATGATGCTCAGAGAAAAGCATACTCAGCATTGCTGCTTGCCCAAAAGGCAGCGATCAAGGCAGTCAAAGCTGGAGTGTACTGTGGCGATGTGGATAAAGCTGCCAGGGATGTCCTTTCAAAAGAAGGGTACGGCGAGTATTTCATCCACGGCACGGGACACGGGGTGGGATACCGGTACCATGAAGCGAAGCCGATATTAGCCCCCGGGAGCACCGAGGTGTTAGAAACCGGAATGGTCACCAGTATCGAACCGGGAATTTATATCCCCGGGATGGGGGGAATCCGCATCGAGGACAATGTTCTGGTTACCAGCGACGGATGCGAAGTCCTCTCGGCGCCTGAAGCTGATCCGCTACCCGAATAGCCGTTATAATTCTGAATTATGCAGGTACCCCAGCCAGAACAAACACATTCAGATGATGTGATTGGATCCCAAAGCAAGACATCGAACCGAAACGCAAAGTGGACGGCTGCTTTTCTCGTCATCCTTCTGGCTGGAATCATATTCAGGTTGGCTTATATCCTTCAACCGGTCGGGAACGATGAAGCGTATACTTTTCTCGGCTTTGCGATCAAGCCGCTGATCACCATCCTGACCGATTACTCCCATCCGAACAATCATATATTCCACACCCTGCTGGTGGCAGGTTTCACCCGGTTATTCGGGAATGCCATCTGGATCATGCGGATGCCCGCATTCCTTGCCGGGATCCTGGAAATATGGCTGATCTATCTGGTTGGCCGCAAGCTGTTCCATCCGGCTGCAGGAGTCATCGCAGCTGTGTTCTTGGCAGCCTCACCGATCGCGATCAATTTATCCGCTGAAGCACGTGGATACACGTTTGTGGGCAGTTTTAGTTTGTTAATGCTTTACCTTGCCATCAAGCTGATGGAAAATCCGAAACCGATAGTTTGGGTTATGCTCGCACTGGTAGGCGCGTTGGGGATGTACACCATCCCGATCATGCTTTATCCCATTGCCGTCATTTACCTTTGGATACTCATTTCCACATTGATCACACTGGGGTTTTCTACACCGACGCGAGAGATGATCAAATGGATGATCTTTTCCGGTTTGGGAATGATCGCTTTGACTTTGATCCTTATACAGTCCGGTGATCATCTGGGGAACCGGTTGGGAATCCATCGTAGCGAATGGAAATATACTTCCGGATAAATGGGCAATATTTTTGACAAACCTATTGGTAAGGTCCCGGCGAACCTGGGAAGAATGGAATGTCGAGATTCCGGTGTGGTTAACCATTATCATGCTCCTGGGATTTGCGTTTTCTTTCTTTCCAACCAGACATGGCGGCAATAAAAAGATACACCTCGCATTGGCATTTATTCCTGCTGTTGGACTTATCCTTGCTATTCAACGGGTTGCACCCTGGGCGCGTATCTGGCATTTCGCAATGTGTTGGTATTTCCTCTACAGCGGAATTGGGTGGGCAAATCTATTTGAATTCATCCATGTGGATCGGATCAAGGCAGCCTATCTGGGATTGATCGGAGTACTGGTTTTCGCGCCGATCCTTGTCCGCGGAACGATGATCGTCTCCGATCGCAGCGGAGATCTGGCAAGAGAATCCGGTGTGGAAGAGGTGGTTGCCGGGCTACTGCTCGAGAATCTGCAGTCTGATGAAGTCATACTTGCGATCACCCCGATCAGCACCCAGATCAAGTTCTATGTGTACCAGAAGCAGCCTTACGACAAGATGTTTTACAATACAAATATCCAGCAGCCATTTAATTCAGTCCTGGTGGTTACCAGTGATAAATATGATATGACACTCAACACGGTGATCACAAAAAATAAATTATTAGGGCAACTGGACCTTGAAACGATCCGTACCATAACCACATACAAGCATGTTCAAATCTACCGAATTAATAAACAAAAATAACGGCAGGAGACAATAATGGATTATTTTAGTTTAAAGTGGCAAGGCGACCATCTGGAAATGATCGATCAAAGGGTCATTCCAGGGGAAATTAAATATTTGAAATATACCCATTACAAAGACATTGCCGATGCAATCCAAACCATGGTGGTGCGCGGAGCACCGGCTATCGGAGCTGCAGCCGCATACGGGATGGCCCTGGCTGCGCTGGAAGTAAAGTCGGGAAGTGTGGAAGATGTATTCAATAATCTCAAAACTGCCGCCAAGATATTGATCGATTCACGACCCACTGCAGTCAACCTGGCTTGGGCAGTCAACCGGGTGCTGGAGCGAATATCCAGCAGACAATTTGATTCTCGAGTGGATGTACTGCAAGCGGTAGTTGCTGAAGCTGAAGCGATTTTTCATGAAGACTACCAGGCGAATATCCAGATCGGATTGAATGGTCTAGCGGTTGTTCCACAGGACGCGAGGGTCATCCATCACTGCAACACGGGTGCACTGGCGACAACCGGATATGGGACCGCCCTGGGAGTGATCCGCACAGCACATGAACACGGAAAGAACATCTTCGCGTATGTGGATGAGACTCGTCCACGGCTGCAGGGGGCAAGGTTAACCAGTTGGGAACTGACCCAGATCGGTGTACCACATCAGATCATCGTCGACGGCGCAGCAGCACATGTGATGCGAACCCGCGGTGTGGACCTTTGTCTGGTGGGTTGCGACCGGGTGGCAGCCAATGGCGATACCGCCAATAAAATCGGAACATTCCACCTGGCCTGTGCAGCTTACACCCTGGGTGTAAGATTTTATGTGGTCGGACCGACCAGTACAATCGACATGAATATCCCGGATGGCAGTCACATACCTGTAGAGGAACGATGCGCGGAAGAAGTTACAGTTATTGAAGGGAATCGAGTAGCACCTGAGGATGCAAAAGTCTTCAACCCCGCTTTTGATGTCACTCCCGCCAGGTACATCACCGGAATCATCACCGAAAAAGGCATCGCATATCCGCCGTTCAAGCAAAGCCTGGCAAAACTATTCCTCTAATCCGTTTCTAACCAACGAAAACAACAGATTCTGCAACGAGTCTGTTGTTTGCTCGTATACAAGGTAAGAAAGGAATCAAAAAATGGCTACGAACAAAAAGCAAGTACCATGGTACCTCTGGCCATTCTGGGCTATTTGGAAACTGATCAGTTTCATCATTGAACTTACCGGTCGATTTGTCGGTGTGATACTGGGATTAGTTTTTATGGTTGTCGGAGTGATCGTTAGTTTGACCATCGTCGGGATGATCGTGGGAATCCCCATGTTCATTCTCGGATTACTGTTGATGCTGAGATCGATCTTCTAAAATTACTGGTTCATCCCCAGGTGCTGGAGAAAGCTGCCAACAACCTGGTCGTATTCCAAGCGATTGTTCCAAAAAGATTCTGCATGACCGGCTTCCGGTGCCAGATAGATCTGGCGGATGCCGGTCGTTTTTGCGTTATAAAGATCCTGGCTCATCTGCATTGGGATGTAACCATCTTTTTGTCCGTGGATGAACAGGATGGGAGTCTGCACGGTAGCAACATCGCGTAAAGGCGATACTGATTCAAACGACATTCCGGTGATGAGTGTACAGAGGAAATCGGTCAGTTTCAACAGCGGAAAAGGCGGCAGGCTGTATTCCTTTTCAAGACGGTAGATCAGTTGAGCCAGTAATGTCGAGAATGAGCAATCCGAAATGATGAAGGCTGCGCGGTCATCAATGGCAGCATATTGCAGCGCAATAGCTGCACCCATAGACTCTCCATGAATACCAATAATCCCTGCACCACCCAAACGTTTCAAAGCCCAATCCACAACAGCGCGCAAATCATATTTTTCATAGTATCCAAAGGTTGTGTTTTTCCCTCCGCTCATTCCGTGGTGGCGTTCATCGTAAAGCAGTATATTGAATCCACGTTTTAGGAAGATGGGGATGTACTTTATCGAGCTGTGATAAGTCAACGTGATGCCGTGAGCGATGATGACCGTTTTGTGCGAGTCTGTAGTGGAAATGTAAACCGCAGCGAGGTCATATCCGAAGGGTGATTTGATCTTGATCTCTTCTTTTGGGTAAGACTCCCATACCTCGGGAATGACCTTCCCAGATTCGGTATCCTTTTTCCACCTATGAGCGTAGGTTGTGGTCCGCGGAAAGATCACCTTACTGGTAAAGTAATATCCAATCAGCAAGATGATGATAACAATCAACAAAATGATATACAGTGTGGTCATGATTCATGGTTAGTATAGCAGGGATTTGTTTTTGAAATTCATTGATGGATTCTAAAACCGAATGCTCGTTTATAATGGTTACCAATATTCTGCAGTAAAGTATGCCTAAATTATGATATCAAACCACATCATCGGTATTTTCTTCGCACTCGCTTCGTCAATTTCCTGGGGCGGCGGGGATTTTTCGGGCGGATTGGCCATGCGCCGCAGCAAGCAATTCCACGCGCTAGCCATTTCGCTCATCTCCGGTCTATCGATTATTGTGCTTTTGGCTTTAATACTTCAAGAAAAATTCCCACCTGTCTCGATGTTAATATGGCCGGTGTTTGCCGGTATCTGCGGATCGCTTGGATTGGGATCACTCTACATGGCACTATCCGATAACCACTCGGCTATTGTTGCACCGACATCCGCAGTGATCGGCACGGCAATCCCGGTTATCTATGGATCATTCAAGCAGGGATTACCCGGACCGATCGCCATGGCTGGATTTGTGGTCGCTTTGATTGGGATCTGGCTGGTATCCCGAACCGCAGAAGGAAGCACTCCGCTGACACGAAAAGCCTGGATATTGACCATTATTGCCGGTCTCGGGTTTGGCGGATTCTTTTTGTTCCTTGCGCAGGTGGAAAAGGGTTGGGTGTTTACTCCGCTGATCATCTCACGGTCGACTGCTTTTATTGTCTCGATTTTGTTGATCCTAATCTCACGGGAGGGGAAGGCGGCATTCTTCTCAAATCCGGTGGCATTTCTGGCAGGAGTTCTGGATGCCGGCGGGAATGCGTTATATATGTTCTCACGGCAATATACCAGGGAAGATGTGGCTGTCGTACTTTCCTCTCTTTATCCGGCAGTGAATGTATTATTGGCGTGGTTGTTACTCAAAGAAAAGGTAACCAAAACCCAATGGTTTGGGGTTGTTTTGTGTGTCGCTGCCGTTGGATTGATATCCATATAGTCAAAATAATAACAAAATTGTTACAAAACTAAATAAACCGATTCACGAGAATACTTCTTTTCGTTTCTGAATTTGCTGGTATGATTAAGATGTAACTACATGATTACAGGATAAAATACACCATTCGAAAATGGTTTTTGTTCTTGCTTCCGTGTGAAAGGAAATGGAATATGGAGCTCACCGTACATGATCTAGCGAAAATGATGGATGCCAGCTGCGTCCGTACATACAGTACAAAAGAAGATATCAAAGAAATGGTAGAAGCAGCAGTGAAGTATGGAATTGGACAGGTAACAACGCTGCAGTGTTTCATTCCCTATCTCAAGGAATTATTGCCCGATCAATCACCGGTAAGGATCGTGGGGAATGTCAGCTTTCCATCAGGTTCGGATTCGACCACAGTGAAAGTATTTCAAGCGCGGGAAATGGTCGCGATGGGCGTGGACGAGATCGATATGGTCATGAATATAGGCAAACTACTCTCTGGTGAGACTGAACATGTGGCAGATGACATCCAGGCTGTGTATGATGTCACTCAGGAGATTCCTCTCAAGGTGATCATCGAGATGTCCTATCTTAATCGATCCCAGATCGAAAAAGCATGTGAGATCTGTCTCCAAACCGGGGTCGCCTTCGTAAAGAGCGGGACCGGCTGGGCAGAAAAGGGAACCAGTGTAGAGGATATCAAACTGCTAAAATCTCTCGTGGGAGATAACATCCGGATCAAGGCTTCCGGCGGGATTCGCAACCTGGATACCATGATCGAGATGATCCGCTGCGGGGCAAACCGTTTTGGCGTGAACATCAAAAGTGGAAAATTGATCCTCGAGGATTGCATCAGCCGGGGCGGTAAGATCACCATCTAATTGATATTTATCCCAAGGAGTGGATGGCTATGACGAAGCAGAAGATCATTTCTTTCGATTTGGGTACCAGTGGGAATAAAGCATCACTTTACGATGCCGATGGCAATTGTCTGGATACTGCTTTTGTAGCTTACCCAACCGAATATCCACATGTTGGTTGGCACGAACAAAAACCTGAGGATTGGTGGCAAGCGGTAGTCGAGAGCACCCGGACACTGTTATCCCGGAATCCTGATGAGAAAGACAATATTTCCTGTCTGGCGATATCCGGTCACAGCCTAGGAGCTGTTCCGGTTGACAGTAAGGGCGAATTACTCAGGAAAGCTACGCCGATCTGGTCCGACGTGCGGGCGCAGGAAGAAGTTGCCGAGTTCTTTGCTACGATCGATCCCACCCGTTGGTATGAAACCACCGGAAACGGTTTCCCGGCGGCGTGTTACACCATTTTTAAAGTCATGTGGTACAAGAAACATGAACCGGAGATGTTCGGCAGGGTGTACAAGATCCTCGGCACGAAAGACTATATCAACTTAAAACTTACCGGCAAATTCACGACCGATTATTCCTATGCATCCGGCTCAGGGATCTATAATCTGCTGAAATGGGGCTATGAACCCGAATTTATCAAAGCAAGCGGACTACAACCTGAATTGTTTCCTGACATATTCCCATCCACTGAAGTACTGGGGACCATCCGCGAGGACATCGCGGCGATGATCGGTTTGAATTCGTCCGTAAAGGTTATCTGCGGTGGAGTGGATAATTCCTGTATGGCGCTTGGGGCGAAGAACACGGAAGACGGGAGGGTTTACACCTCGTTGGGGTCTTCCGCTTGGATCGCGGTCTCTTCCACCAAACCGGTGATCGATGCAAAAGCAAAACCGTATGTGTTTGCCCATGTGATCCCCGGGATGTTCACTTCGGCGGTGAGCATCTTCTCAATGGGAACATCCTTCAAGTGGGTGCGGGATAACATTGCGACTGAATTGATCGAAAAAGCTGCAAATGAAAATAAAGATGTTTATGATCTGATGACTGCTCTGGCAGAACAATCACCCATTGGTGCGAATAAGTTGTTATTCAATCCCAGTCTGGCTGGCGGAACTTCACAAGATCCGAGTGTTCACATCCGCGGAGCATATATGGGATTAGATCTGAAGCATGGGAAAGCAGATCTGATCCGCGCGGCCATGGAAGGAATCGCGATGAACCTTCGTCTGCGACTGGATCTTTTGAGAAAGTACACCAAGATCCAGGATGAGATCCTTCTGGTAGGCGGGGGCAGCAAGAGCAAGTTGTACCGCAGAATTTTCGCCGATGTTTATAACACCAAGGTATTGAAGACCAATATCGATCAGGATGCGGGAGCTCTGGGAGCAGCGGCCATCGCGGCGGTAGGCAGCGGATTATGGAAAGATTTCAGCAAAGTGGATCAAGTCCACAAAAGTATTGAGGTTGTTGAGCCAAACCCGGCATATAACGCAAAATATGAAAAGCTGCTGCCTGTCTTTGAGCAAGCAACGGCGTATCAGGCAAAGATCTCTGATATCTTGCGAAATGTCGAGATCTAAAGATCATTTTGACGTATGATCGTCCACCCGGAAAAGGTTACATTTCGGGAGGGATAAGGTTCGAAAATCCAAACCGGTCGAGTGCCAAGTATTGACAGACACTCGACTTTTCTCTATAATATCTTGTAATAACAGGATTACAAGACTCAAAAAGGGTATTGGTGACTCATCGTCAGATGATGAACATTGGTTTACTCAGTCAACTCCGAAACACATCACAATCGAAAGATCTGAAGGATCAGATCAAAATATTATGAATCCAGATCATCTCTGGAGAATGTGTTTTCGCATTGTCTAAAACCTATAATCTCAATGCCTGATCTAAAAAAAATTCACGATTTTATCTTCCTGTTTACTATCCCCACTCGTACGCCAATCCTTTTTGAAAGGATGATTTATAGAGAAACTCTGTATACTGTAAATTGCATCTCCAAAAATCCATCAAATTAATCATCCTCTTCCAATCCATTTTTAGAAAGGGAACAAAATATGAAAATTGGGATTTTTACTGCGACTTTTATGGATAAAAGTTTAGAAGATGTCTGCAAAATGGCCTCCGGTTTAGGGTACGAGGCAGTCGAAATTCCTGCTTTCAGCGGGAATCCGCACCTGGATCTCGATGCAACCCTGAGTGGAACCTATGCCAAAGACCTCAAAAAGATGGTGAACAGCTATGGCATGATCATCTCGGCACTGGCAAATCATCCGGAAGGTCAGATCGTGTTGGGACCCTACGGTAAAGATACCGATGGCATCGTTACTGGAACCAAGGAAGAAAAAATCAAATTCGGCACTGAACGGATGATCAAAACTGCACAGGCTGCCAACGCGTTGGAAGTCCCGGTAGTTACAGGTTTTATTGGTTGTGAAAATTTTGGCAGATTCTTCCCCTGGCCTTATTCCAAGGGATGGTCTGATATGGAACAGGAATTTGTTGAACGCTGGAGCAAGATCCTGGATAAGTTTGGTGAATACGGCGTCAAGTTTGCCCACGAACCCCATCCCAATGAACTGGTTTATAACATCGAAACCGCTGTCCGCGCAGTTGAGTTGATGGGCGGCAGAAAAGAATTCGGATTCAACTTTGATCCAGCCAATTTGATCTATATGGGCATCGATGTTGAGAATTTCGTTGATACATTGAACAAGCGCATTTATCATGTCCACGCCAAAGACGGGGAATTGGTATCCCACAACATCAAACGCTCGGGCATGATCCCGCAGGGTGACTGGCAACGGCTTGACCGCGGATTCCGGTTCCGTATTCCCGGTTGGGGTTCCGTGCCGTGGAAAAAAGTGATCACTGAGCTTTCGATGATCGGCTACAACTATGTCATGAGTTATGAACACGAAGATGTGACCATGAGCCGCCACGATGGTATCACCAAGACGATCGCCTACTTAAAACCATTGATGATCGAAAATCCGTACGAAGGTCGTAACGACGTTCTGTTCAACTAATTCAAGAGGAGATTATTGATATGGCCAAGACAATGAAAGCTGCTGTTTTCGAGAAAATTGGTACCATCGTTGTCAAGCAGGTACCTGTTCCCGCATTCAATGACGATGAAGTTTTGATCAAAGTCAAATATACCGGTATCTGCGGAACTGACTGGAGCATTTATAACGGCTGGTATTCAGCAGACAAACTGCCGATGATCCCCGGGCATGAATTCTCCGGCGAGATCGCCGAACTCGGGAAGAATGTAAAAGGACTCAAAGCCGGCGACCGGGTCACTGCAGATATCAATATCACCTGCGGGACTTGCTTCTACTGCCGACACGGCGAACCACTGCTGTGCGATAATTTCAGCCAGCTCGGTATCCATCGAGATGGCACCTTTGCCGAGTACGTAAGTGTGCCCTGGAAACAGGTTCATAAACTACCAGATAATTTGAGCTTTGAAGCCGGCGCTTTCGTTGAACCGGTTTCCTGCACCATCCACGCTGCCAAAGCACTGAATGCAAAACTGGGCAGTTCGCTGGTTGTGATCGGCTGCGGATTAGGTGTTCTGCATGCCCGCATGGGTGTCTTACGCGCCTGCGCTCCCGTGATCGTCATTGGCGATAACGAGAAGAGACTCCAGGCTGCCAAAGAAATGGGCGCTGACTATATCATCGATATCCACAAAGTTGCGGATCCGGTAGCGGAAGTGATGAAGATCACCAACGGCCGTGGTGTCGATTATGCCATCGAAGCCGTGGGCAAGATCGTCACCTACGAACAAGCTTTCAAGATGCTCCGCCGCGGCGGTGTGTTATCCGCATTCGGTATCGTCGGTGAAATGGATACCATGGCGATCCGTCCATACGAGTTTGTGCTCAGCGAGAAGAAGATCACCGGTTCCTGCGCAGGTGTGGGTCAGGATGTCCCCGATGCGATCACCCTGCTGGCAAGTGGCCGGATCAAACCAGAACCACTTTTCTCGATGAAAGTTCCACTGGAAGATCTGGATTGGGCTTTGCATGAGCTACGAAAAGACCCGAACCTGTTCAAGATCTTCGTCTCCCCAGAGATCACCAAACGGGAAATTCTGTAATTTATCAATATGCTGCAGCCCGGATTCCGGGCTGCAGTGACTTTTCAGGAGTGATCCCCGTTGAACATTATTGGTGTAGAGCATATTTCTGTAAATACAAACGATATTCAAAAATCGCTGGCATTCTATCAGGGGATTCTGGGGTTTAAACCTCTGGAAGCTGTGGACTGTGGTGATTTTGTCATTCAATATCTGGCACTTCCGGATGGACGAAGGCTGGAGTTGTTCGATTATCATGGAAATGCTCCGAAAGTATCCCATGGTGAAAGCGACACCGGGCTGCGGCATCTGGCATTTGAAGTGAAAGATGTTGCTGCTCACGAAAAAGAACTGCTGGCAGCCGGTGTGGAGATCACTTTACCCACCTGTGATCTTCCCAACCTGGGTGTGAGGGTCGTATTATTTTTAGACCCGAATGGTGTTACACTCGAATTCTGCGAAAAATTATAACGGTATAACCAACAGGAGACTCTTATGGCAATGGATCCCGTAAAAGCACAGCATTATAAGGATTTGCTTCTTTCCCCGATCAATATCGGCAACCGTGTCAGCCCGAACCGCTTCGTCATCCAACCCATGGAATGCACCGATGCGGATGCTGACGGCAATCCATCAGAATTGACCTACAAACGGTATGAGAATCTATTCAAAGGTGAAGCCGGTTTGATCGTGCTGGAAGCCATTTCGATCACAGACCGCAGCCACAGCCGTGAAAATCAGTTGATGATCATGAAGCGCAATCTTGAGCCGTTGACCAAATTCGTCCGCCACCTCAAGGAGATCAATCCCAAGGCGCTGTTCGTGTTCCAACTCACCCATTCCGGCGAATTGAGTAACCCGGAATTCTCCAAACGAGTATCCGTTAAACCACTGCCCACCTTCCAGTCTGAGATCCTCACCGAAGAAGAATTGGACCGCATCTTTGAAGATTTCGTACTGGCTGCTGAGATCACCCATGATGCCGGAGCAGACGGTATCGATATGAAACTCTGCCACGGCTACCTGGGATCACAGATCCTGCGCCCGTACAATGACCGTAAATGGAAGTACGGCGGACCGTGGGAAAAACGACGCCAGTTCGCTTTCGATCTTTACGAGCGCATCAACAAGGCAGTCAATGACAAGAACTTCCTGATCGGTTCGAAAGTCTCGATCTGGGAAGGTTTCCCTGGTGGATTTGGCACCGTCAGCCCTGACTCACCGATCTTTGACCCGACCGAGCCACTAGACCTGTTGAAGGGATTGGAAGAACGAGGAGCGCAGTATTTCATTCAATCCGCGGGCAGCCCGTCAATTACGGTCAGTTTGACCCAGGCAGATAAGGGTGCACCTTACTTTGCTTATCTGCACCAATATTTTGGGAAATTGATGCGTGACCATCTTAAGAAGGAAACCGCAGTGATTGGTTCCAACTACTCTGTGTTCCGCGACGGACGCAACAAAGGTCTTTGCGCGGTGACCGAGGAAGACAGCAATATGTTCGCTTACGGCGCCACCAATATCGAGCGCGGTTATGTGGATATGGTTGCTCTTGGACGGCAGTCTTTTGCCGATCCGCTGCTTCCGTTGAAATACCGCGAAGGCAAGGAAAGCGAGATCAACTGGTGTTCAGTCTGCGATAACTGCCTGGAATTATTAATCCGCCAGCAGCCGATTGGCTGCTGTACCTACAATAAGTTCTATACGGATGTTCTGGTTCAGACCCGTAAAGAAAAAGGTTCGCTCAAAGTCAAACACACTTAGTCAATTTCCTCCTTAAAAAAAGCTGCCTTATAAGGGCAGCTTTTTTTGTACACATCATAATTTTTCAGGTATAATAGCGGATGCCATTAGCGGGCGTCGCCAAGTGGTAAGGCAGTAGCCTTCCAAGCTACTATTCGTGGGTCCGAATCCCATCGCCCGCTCTATTGTTTTAAATACCCTATTCGTGCGCACCCTGAAGGGTGTGATATCCAAACCCCAACGCCCGTTCTTTTGTTTTAAATTATATTGAGTTACGAAAACAGCTTTGTTTTCATACCCACCAGAATCACTATCCTTAGCCCACCCCAACCCCTCCCGCCAGGATAGTTTTTTATGAATGTAATTAATGGCGGGAGGGGCTTTTGTGTTGCGGGGAATGAAGAACCACGGGTTCTTCATTCCCCAACCCCCAGTTTCTCCAGACAGATTGATCATGATTTGGTTAATTCCGGTCAAATTCAAAAGATGATAGACCAGTTTAATTTATATATTCGTTTTGAAACCCTGAAACTTTCAAAAAATCATATTGATCCATCTTTGACCACCCCAACCCATACTGCCAGGATGGTTCGTCTCAGACTTTAATGAATTAACGGGAGGGGCTTTTGTGTAGCAGGGAACGAAGAACCACGGGTTCGATTCTCGTTGCCCGCTCTTTTGTTTTAATTCCAAGCCTAAAGCATTTAATAAATTGATTATTTCAAGTGCCCCCGAATTTCTATGGGATAATGATATTTATCCCTGATCATTCATTGAGGAATCATGAGTTTTAATTTGATCTGTACCATTTCGGGACATAGCCTCGATTTCTTTTATGGAAAAGATGATCATGGCAGATGTGCTCAAGAATCCACCTGTACACGGTGCCATACAACTGTAGTGACTGAACTAAAAACTCCGCACAATTATGATGATTGGCGATTTATCGAATTCAATTGCAATGCAAGCTCCGTTAACCACCTTCTTCGTAAAAAAGAATCGCGGAGATGCTTAAAGTGTAAATATGTTGAAATCAAGCAGGAGGAGATCCCCATTGAATCACTACCGCAAGAACCTGGACTGCGTCCCCATGGGGATGGATGCAACCAGTTAACCTTATGCCCAAAATGTAAAAACGGCTTTTTCCATAAAATATCGGACCACGAATTTCAGGATCAAGCTTACAGTTATCACGACAAAGATTCCTGTGAAAAATTTAAACGGTGCAAAAACTGTGGTGCCACCCAGGTGGTGGATAAACCAGAACCGCACAATTTCGTTTGGGTGCGGTTGAACGATCCCAACGTCCCCTGCGAGGAGAAGAAAAGGGTCTGCCAACATTGTGGTTACAAAACTTATGAGCATGATCATAACTTTCAGGATGTTGATATGAAATTGGAGCAAGAAATCGAAAGCGAATACCATGGTGGTACTGTTTATATCTATAAGGTGAATCAACAATGTCTTCGCTGTGGTTTATTGATCCAGGTTGAGGCACGGGGAATCCCAGATGAGCGCGATCTCAGTTATGAGAAGTATGATCCATCGGTTCTTGAGGGAAAAGCTTAGAAAAGTGTTTGAGGTTGAATTTGTCTAAAAATGGTATCCGGTTTTTCGGCAATAATTCTAAAAAAACATCTCTTTAATGGAAACACGAAATGGATCCTATCGCTTGAGATAATATAATTCTTCTTATTACAATTAATTACGGCTGATCAATCCACAATTAGTATTAATCTTTGCCCACCCCAACCCCTCCCGCCAGGAAGATTAGTTTCTGACCGTATTCATCTAGCGGGAGGGGCTTTTGTTTTGCGAGGATGGAAGAACCACAGGTTCTTCCATCCTCAACCTCCAGTTTCTCCAGGCAGAAGGATCATTATCTGAATATGGTTTTTATCAAATCTGAAACTTTCAAAACCACCATTTGGAATCATCATTGCCCACCCCAACCCCTCCCGCCGGGATGGCTCATATCAGACTGTATTCAACTGGCGGGAGGGGCTTTTGAATTACGAGGATGGAAGACCCTATGGTTCTTCCATCCTCAACCTCCAGTTTCTCCGGGTAGATGGATTGTGGCTTGGTTATCGATTAGCAATATTATTTGTCATTGCCCACCCCAACCCCCATTTTCTCCAGTAAGTAGATTATTTTATTGGTTCAAATGCAACCTGGTATAGAATTAATCCATCCCTACTCGAGGAGAATATCCTGTGAATCATCCTGAAGTTACCCAGCAAGCGTTATCCATCTTGCGTGATGGCAGCAATTTTCAATGGTACATTCTGCCCATCTTTGTCATCATCCTTTACATTTATTTTTCTGAAATTGGTAAAAAGAATTGGAAAGGGATCGCGGCAGGTCTGGCATTGTATATGGTGCATTGGTTTTATGAGATCTTGAACGCACTCATTCAGCACTTTTCAGGGCACGCGCTATGGACTGTCCCGTCTGGAACATCTTATCTTTTGTTGGTGGGTGTGGGGATCGAATTAAGCCTGATGTTTTCGGTTGCAGGACTGGCTGCCAGCAAGCTACTGCCAGAAGACCCCAAGGCTAAGATATTCGGAATCAACAACCGCATCTTTTTTGCGGTTGGGAACGCGGCTCTGGCGGGAGTTTTGGAAATATTCCTGGCGACAACTCCGGTTTTTGCCTGGGTATATCCATGGTGGGGAGCATTTCCGGTATTCATCACAGTATATATCCCCTTCTTCCTGGCCGCATTTTTCTGCTACGACTGGAAACCCGCAACTCAGAGACGGTTCATCGGGGGACTTTTTGCGATCAACGTACTCATGCTGATCGTTTTTGCGGGAATATTGAAGTGGATATAGATTAAACCTCTTAAGACAGCGGATCACATACCCAGGGATTTTCTGAATTTTCTAAACCAGTTGTGGAGTTTACGCATCGGTCTATTTGAATATCGGCTGACATAGTGCTTTGCGGCTTCTTCAAAATTGACATAACCCTGTCTGCGTTCCATGAGATAGTACTGATGAGTGACGATCCACAAATACAGGTCAGTTTCAGTACGTCCGGGAAAATCTGCCAGGACGTTCTGCGCCCGGATCACTTTGATGATGGGCAGGTATACTTTTTTATACCAAGATTTGATGGCTTCTTCGTCTGAAAACGGACGTTCATGTTTCTGCCCCATGTACCATTGATGAACGTGGATATGTTCCAGGATCGAGTCGTACATCCCAGGTAAAGACAGCTCAATTTTTGCATCGGGGAGATATTGATTCAAATGGGTTGCTTCAAGGAATTCACTATATTCCTGTTTCAGGATCAGATCATTAATATTTGTTTCCGGGGTTAGTTCCACTGATATATCAATTTCGATCACATTTGCATCGATGAATGCCTGTCCATTTTGACGGGCTACTGATACACGATGGTTGCCATCTTTCACGAAATAGACATCACCTATCTTATAAACTTCGATGGGCGGCAACGATATTTCTTTCAATCTGGCACGGTCGATATTTTCCCAACGGTCCCGTATGTGGACTTCCCGTGGGAGGAATGCCCGGTCAAAATCATGGCTGCGGTTTACCGATCCAACCACATGATCCAAAGGTATGGTATGTTGGCCAGTATCGTGCTGTCCTTTTAATGGCAATCTTTTACGAACTTCATCAAAAGGCAACAGATCATTATTGGAACGGGTGACCTGGCTTAAGATTTCACGCACGAAAGATTTAAAATGGGCGCGTTCAAAGTCTGAATGGGCTTCCTGGTCCTGCCATCCGTATTTATCCGAGTTATGTTGATTGTTCATAAATGCTGCACCATATCGGGGTTGGCTCTCGCCATACCCGGAGAGATTGATAGTTCTTTATAACCGTAGGTGTTCACCACAAGCGTCTTTCCGACCCATGTGGAGGTGACCATATCACCGCGATAAACGTGAATATGCCCATGCACATGATATTGGGGTTGAAAAGTTTTGATCAACCAGGTAAACGCTTTGATTCCCTGATGGGGACGGTCAGCTTGATCGTGGATTCCCCAGGCGGGTGCGTGGGTGATGAACAGGTCAAGATACCTTCCACAGCGGGACTTGTTATAGATCAAACCGGGGACAAGCGACAAAACTCTTGTCCACATATCCATCTGGGTGAATTGGTAAGGTCCATAATTGTATTGAAGGCAACCTTCGACTCCGGTCATTAAAATTTTATTCCAGCGAATATGCTTTAAATTTAGATCAAATCCACCTTCCGGCGCTGTTTTATCACCCGAGGCCGAATGCTCAATTTGATTGGCATGGTTACCGTGGACGTAGAACAATGGTACATTCAACATCGTCAGGACATATTCAAGATAGAAATATGGCAGGTCACCACAGGAGATTACGAAATCAATACCACGAAACCGTTCAACGATTTGAGGGCTGTACAGAATACCTAATTCAACATCGCTGATCGATAACAGCTTCATTTTTGTCCGTAGGCTACAGCTATTGCTGCTGCAAACATTCTAGTGTGGGTGACACTGATCGACCAATTGGCGATCTGCATCTCTGTGGCAATTTGCTGTGCTTTGCCGGTCAGGGAACATATCGGTTTTCCCGATTCATCGGGTAGGATTTCAATTTCCTGCCAGGAGATGACGCCAATTCCGCAACCCAACGCCTTTGCTACCGCTTCCTTCGCACAGAAGATCCCGGTGACGTGAGCGTAGTCCGTGGATCTAATTGCCATCTCGTTGGGAGTTAAAATCCGATTGAGAAATCGCTGGCGAATTGCAGACGTAAGTGCCGGAATTCTACTGGTTTCCTCGATATCGATTCCGGTGAAAAGAACGATCTCGCTCATACTTACATCACGGACCTGCGACACCGATGGCCATCTTGTCCGGATTGAGGTATTTGGAAGCCACTTCCAGGATCTGTTCCGGAGTGACCTTATTCACCATTTCCGCATAATTGACAAGATAATCCAGCCCTAATTGATACCGTTCCATATTCAGGATGGTTGAGGCTACCCCCATATTTGATTCCAGGGATAGTGGTAGCCTGCCTATGAAATTAGCTTTGCTATTGCCTAATTCTTCTTCACTGACTGGTTCCTGAATGAACCGCCTGATCTCTGCCTTAACCAATTCAATAGCTTTTTCGATGTTCGAGGGATTGACCCCGGCGCTGACCAACCACGATCCGGGACCTGAACCGGCGTTCAAACCAGTGTATGCATAGTAAGCCAGACCTGACTGCTCACGGACGATATCGCCAATTCTACCCATCATTCCAAATACACCCAAGATGTTATTTCCCAAGGATGCAGGCATATAATCTGGAGATTTCCGCATGGGGCCGATACAACCCATGACCACATCGGCCTGGCTTTTACCAGGCAAGCTGATGTTCTTGCGGGTATCCTTTTCCAGAACCGTTATGGGAGGTAATTGTGGAAGATCCGGCTGTGCACGATTTGCCCACTCTCCCAATCGAGAGCGGATCAATTCAACGGCAGTGTCCGGGGTAACCGCGCCAACGATGGCGATCACCATCCCTTTGGGTCCAAAACACTTTTGATGGAAATTGATCAGGTCATCGCGGGTGATCGCTGCGACAGTCTGGGGATATCCAATTTCCTGGAACCGGTATGGATGATTGGCAAAGAGAATCTCATCGAATGCGCGACCAGCCATCTCACCGGTATCCTGCGCCATGATCGACAAACTGGTGAGAATTTGTGTCCTTAATTTTTCCATCTGGTCTTCAGGGAAGACCGGAAGTGTAAGGACTTCATAGAAAAGATCGAGCATCTGCGGAAGATCTTCAACCAAACAGCGCAAGTTGAACCCGGTGGTATGGGTGTTTCCGCCGAAAGATAGATTTGCGGCAGAAGACTCGAGGAGTTCGAAGATGTCGCCGAAACTCTTCTCGCGTGTCCCCCGGGTCAGCATGGTGGCAGTATAAGATGCGATTCCAAGTTTAGGTTCCGGGTCAAATAATGAGCCGGCAGTGAGGTATCCATTCATGATGACTGATGGACTGTTCATGTTGCTACGGACCAGGACAGTGATCCCATTGGATAATTCCACACGAGTAATATCGCGCGATGAAGGTAGAGAATGCAGTTTCAAAGGCTCACTCATCATGATGCATCCTCCTTTTGAGCATTGGGAATGTAAATACCAATTGTCCTGTTGTTTTCGCATAAGTATTTTTGTGCGATCCGAAGAACATCTTCAGGTTTTACCTCAGAAAGCCGGTCGATATAATTCAGGAACCAGGAATAATCAGCAAACATTTCGGCATATCCCATCCAGAATGCCTGGTTGGTTATATTTTCTGATCCATAGGCAAATAGTGCTTTTGCCTGTTTCATTGCCCGTTTTATCTCCGCTTCAGTTACCTGTGTATCCAAAAGTTTCTTGATCTCATCATCAAAATGAGTTAGTACATCCTTAACTGTTCGCTCAGGGTGAACGGTCAGCATGACCTCATACAAGTACGGGTCGACAGATAGCTGAACGCCACCATGAACGCCAACGGCAAATTCTTTTTCGACGAGTGCCTGATACAACCGACTGGTCTTGTTTGAAATTCCGCCACCGCCAAACATATTCAAACTGGATGGTCCAGTTAACAGACTGTCCATCACCAAAAACGGGAACAGGTCCGCATGATTTCCTTTTGGGGCGTGGTAAGCAATTTGCACGAATGTGGTTTCCCCGGGTCCATGGACTTCAACCCTATTTTCCGTTTTTTGTTCAGGTTCTACAGGGATGTGGATTTCGTTTACGGGTCTTGATGGGAGGTCTGCAAAATATCCGGTTAGACGGTCAAACATTTCCGCGGTATCAAAATCACCCGCTACTGCCATAACAGCGTTGTCCGGGAAGTAGTGTTTTTTGTAATGGTTATACAAATCATCCCTGGACATACTGCGGATATCTGCCATATCCCCGATCACCTGATGCTGGTAGCTATGTTGTTGAAAAGCTGTTCTTTGAACCGCTTCGCCTAATTTGAAGAAGGGCTCATTCTCATTGCCTTCACGCTCGGATATGATCACTGTCCGCTCGGAGGCAACTTCTTTCGGGTCAAATTTACTATTTAACATTCGGTCAAATTCAAGTTCAAATGCAATATTGATCTTGTCCGCCGGCATTGTTTCGTAATATGTGGTCCAATCGATATCGGTCATGGCATTCCAAGCGCCACCTTCGCGGGAGATGATCTTATCAAGAATACCCGGAACGATCTTCTCGGTACCTTTAAACTGCATATGTTCAACCCAGTGGGAGACCCCTGTGATGCCTTTCATTTCGTTGCGGGAACCCACGCGATACCACATCCAACTGCTGATAATAGGAGCAGTATGAATTTCCTTCAAGTGGATGGTTAATCCGTTTGGTAATTTCCGCCTGGCATAATTGGGATCTGTCATTAATCCTCCCTTTCTATTCATAATTGGGACTGTGTAATTAATATATCATACTGCCGGAAAAAACCTTCTTATAACCATGTATAATATTGCTTGTTAGACAATTATCAGTATAGGAGTATCTCTTGGAAGAAAACCCAATTCCGAAGATCGCCATCATTGGAGCAGGTCCGGCTGGACTATTTGCTGCGAAAGCATTAATCGCCGAAGGTTACCAGGTGGTCATCTTCAACAGGGACATCAAACCAGGTGGTTTGGCAGAATATGGTATTTATCCTGACAAACACAAAATGAAGGAAGGTCTACGAGTACAATTCCGCGGAGTACTCTCATCTCCACAAGTTTGTTACCTTGGGAATGTGATCATTGGTACAGGTGGAGATCTTTCAATTGGCGATCTGCTCAAAATGGATTTTCAAGCAGTCCTAGTCACTGTAGGTGCTCAGGCAGAGAAAAAGATCGGAATACCAGGGGAAGAACTGGAAGGTGTTTTTCATGCCAAGGATGTTGTCTATCATTACAATAAACTTCCTCCTTTCAGCAAGAAACCATTCGATTTTGGCAGGAAAGTAGCCATTGTCGGTGTTGGCAATGTCATGTTGGATATCTCTCGATGGCTGATCGAGATCGTCAAAGTGGATGAAGTGATCGCCATTGCGCGACGAGGACCAACTGAAGTTAAATTTGGTAAGAAGGAATTGGAATCGGTCATCTGTAATATGAATATGGAGCAGATGAATGAGGAGATCCTGAGAGCCACTCCTGCGATGTTGGAAGTCGGTCAGGATCCCGAGGCAAGTAAAGAGATCTATAAAAGTGCTTTGGAAAAGGCAGCAGAACCCCTTTCGAATACTCAATTCTCCATCAAATTCCTATCCTCTCCCAGAAGGATCATCAGCGATATCTATGGAAAAGTTGAGGGATTACTCATAGAAGAAACCAAGCTTGCTCTTCAAGGCAGCGAAATCAAAGCCGTGGGAACAGGAGTAACCAAGATTCTGGATGTTGATTCGGTTATTTTTGCCATAGGAGATGTTGTGGATCAGCCTTTAGGGCTACCCGTAGTGAATAATCGATTTGAAATCGATCCCAATCCAATCTACCCGGTCGAAAATCTCTCATATGAGATCACTAACCGGAATCCAAATTATGACGGGCCAAAGTTCTTTGTGGGAGGCTGGGCAAGAGAAGCCAGTTCCGGGGTGGTGGGTATTGCCCGAAAAGATGGGATGAACGCAGCCCAAGCAATCAAAACTTACCTACAAAACCACTCCCCAAAAGGAACACAATCGCTTGATACAATCTGTTCCTGTGTGACCCAAAGGATCAAAAAGGCTGTCACCTATTCCGAAATCCAGGTTTTGGAAGTTGAAGAGCAACGTATTGCCGCAGAATTAAATGCTGAAGAATTCAAATTCGACACCAATGAGAAAATGATCAAATTCTTGAAAGATAAATAAGAACTGGCTAAAAGAACCGTCCACTGATAAAAAACACCCCATTCATTAATATGAACAGGGTGTTTATTAATGTCAGACGAAAATAATGATATTAATGTTTTCTGGAAATAAACTTGAATCTGTTCTGGTATGGGACCAATAATAACAATCCCAGCGCAATAACCGCTTCACCAATTACGACACCTGTTGCCTGCCAGGGACCGAAATAGGGAACATCCGGCAAAGGTTGACTACCGAATCCGAATACATCAGCCATTCCGGAAAAAGCGGCCATTATAAAACCGGAACTGACAAAGCGTGCACCGAAGTCTGCAAGAATGCTGCGCGGTTTACCAGCCCAAAGACTCACCAGGGTAATGTATCCACCGAGGCAGATCACACCCAATCCGACCAGGAATACGGTGATTTGAACAAAGCCAACGATAGGGCTTCGATCCAATCCGAATAGGGATGGTCTGGCACCGAGTAAGAAGATCAGCAGACCTGCAATACTTGCGATTAATCCGACGCGCGTCCGCATGAAAGCCATGCTGAAAAGGCGTCTGGGTTTGGTTGGCGGATTTGTAGGTGTACTCATATATTAAGGTAAAACCTCCAAAATGAATTTGCTCCAATTCTTTCCGTATATACCGGCAATATCTTCACCGGAGTAGCCAATCTGCTCGAGCATCGGAATGATTTTTGGAAGATCTGCGATCGTGTTCAACTCTGCAGGAGTTTCCAGATAACCATGACCACCATCCAGGTCCGACCCAATTCCGACATGTTTGGATGTTCCCAATAGTTGGCAAATGTAATCCATTTGTTCCACAAGCCGGTGAAGGGGTACCAGGTTTTTATCGTCTCCCTTCATCCAAATCTTATCCAAAAAGATATTTAATGTTACCAGACCGATCACTCCATTTCTTTCTGCAATTGCCCGAATGATATCGTCACTGATGAACCTGTTCGAATTCCGCTCCCGAAGCAAACTCAATGGCGGCGCGTGGCTGGCCATGACTGGACCATGAAACCGATCCAATGCCTGCCAGACTGCCTGCTCATCCATATGGCTGAGGTCGAGGATACATTGATTTTCTTCCATTTGTTTCAGTAACTCTACGCCATCTCTTGTCAGTGGACCAGGTTCCTTTGTGCCACCTGAATATCGAGTTGCCTGCCATGCCAGACCGATCAGACGAACACCTCTTTCGACCCATTCCGGAAGGTCTTTGGGGTGCTTTATCCCGTCCGCCCCTTCCATTAAGGTCAATAATCCAATAGGAGCTTCAGGATTTTGCTCCCTTTCGGATAACAAGGTCCGTAAGTCCTTATTTGACCTGAGAAGCCGGAACTTGTCTGGATGCTCATCGGTCAGGCGTTCGTATGCATCCATTTGCTGATGGTAAAGTGCAGATGACTGGGCTGGTGTAATGTAGGTTTGGGTATCCCAAACTCCCTCTTTGGTATGGATAGGTCCGGCGAACAGGGTATTGAAAATGACCGCTGTATTCGCCTGGCGGTATTCATGCCAGCCCAATGTAGTGTCTCCATTGACTGCTACTGTGTTTGTGCCATTTTCAGCAGTCCGAATCTGCGATGCTGAGAGGGTGTAATCTCTCCCAAAGGTTAGCATATTCCATGCCAAATCTTGATGTGCGTCTATTAAATATGGAATTTGCTTATGACTATCAATAATTTCAATCATTCAAAATCCAACTCTCAGCGAAGATCACTGTGACTTATCGTGGCTAGATTATAACGGATAAAAAAAGCGCACCCTAAGGTGCGCTTTCGTTATATTGCAGTTATTATTCTTCTTTTGGTTCAGGATCTACTTTTGCGACTTTTGGTTTTCTGGCTGGTTTTTCAGCTTTTACTACTGGTTCAGCTTTTTCCTCAGGTGCAGCTATCACTTCAGCTTCTTTTTTTTCTTCTTCAAGCTGACCAGAAAGGGTTTGCCAATCCAGATCTGCATAGGCAGGGGAGTCAACCCGACGGAGACTAAGACCAATGCGATGGTTTTCGGTGTCAATCTTGATCACACGTAGAGTCAGGGCATCTCCAACTTTGAGGACTTCTTTGGGGTGCTCGATACGTTTTTCGCTAATCTCGGAGATGTGGATCAGTCCTTCAACTTCGCCTTCAAGTCGTGCAAAAGCGCCAAAAGGAGCAAGCTTTGTGATCTTGCCTTCGACCAATTGCCCAACCTGGAAAGCGGCTACCTGGCTTGCCCAGGGGTCGTCAAGCAGGGTACGGATGGAAAGACCGATACGTTTCTTTTCACGATCAATCGAAATAACTTTAACTTTGACTTCCTGTCCGACTTTTAATACCTCATCAGGTTTATTGATGCGATCCCATGAGATTTCGGAAAGGTGAACAAGTCCATCAGCGCCGTTGATATTGACGAAAGCGCCGAAGTCTGCGAGGCTGGTAACTTTACCAACCCGGATGTCGCCTTCTTTGAGTTCTTCAAGGATGCGATCTTTGACCTGTTCGCGAGTCTCTGTTGAGGCGGCACGTTCAGATAAGATGAGGCGGCGGCGTTCGCGGTCAACTTCAATCACACGGACTGAAATCGGTTCGCCGACCATCTTTGCCCAACGTGCTTCAGGGGTATCGCCGCTCATAGCTGCGCGGCGGGATAGGCTAATCTGTGAGGCAGGGATGAAACCCATTAACGTACCAATGGGAACGATCAAACCGCCTTTATTGTATTTAACAATTTCGGATGAGAAGGCCTGACCGGAATCACGGAGATCCTCGGCTTGTTTCCAACTATTTGCTTCAAGAGCGTTGCGGTAAGAAAGAATGACATTACCGCTATCATCTTCGGGATCAATCACGAAGACATCGATCTCCTGGCCTGTTTCCAGTTTTGCCAGAATCTCCTGAGGGATGCTTTCATATTCTTTACCGGTGATGACACCTTCTGACTTGGTGCCAATACTGACAAGAATTTGCCCGGTGCCGATACTAGCTATAGTACCTTTTCGGGTTTCGCCTTTTATAGGAAAATCGTAATCACCTATATCTTGCTTTGCGAGCAATTCTTCCATGCTCATGTTGTTATCGGTGGCGTCTCCCTGCTCGAGGGGGGCTTCATGCTGATCCATACGGTTTAAATACTCCACTTCGGTGAAATGTCTTACCATTATAAAGCGATAATGGTAAGTTGACAACCCTGAATGTAGAGCGTGCCAGTAACCATCACAGATCAGTCACTTGATATTGTTCGTAATGCTTTACCATCTCACGGATCATCTGAATATCCGGGCAATTCAATGGTCCGGTTGCGGAGACACTCAATCCCCCGATGATATTTCCAAACCGTAAACATTGCTCGAAAGGCAGGTCTTGCAACAAAGCATACAGGAAACCAGCGTTAAAACTATCCCCTGCTCCGGTGGTATCGACCACTTCCACTTTGATCCCTGGGACTTCCCAAGTTTGATTTCCCTTGCGAATCAGCGCTCCTTTGGCACCCCTCTTTAACAAAACACAAGGAACAATATTTGCCAAGATATCGAGGGCTTTTAATATGTCAGATTCACCGGTAAAGTGTAAAGCCTCACATTCATTTGGGGCGAAAATATCCAGGTTGCGCAAGGCATTAACAATCCCCGGCGTATGGATCGTTTCGGATGAATGTTGGCAATCCATGAACAGGACGAAATCTTTGCGGTTTGGGAGAGCATCTACTGTTTCAATCACTTTCCAATCGCTGATCCCGGGGAAAAGAATTGCACGAAAGTTGAGCATTTCCAATTCATCATAAGTCGGCTGTTGATATGGTTCATCTTCGTAACTGACAAATCCACGATCGTGTTCAAAGGAAAAACTAGAAGCTACCACCCGTTTTGGACGGTCATAAAAGCGGCTTAGCGAGATATCAATACCATCCTGTTTGGCTTGTTCCAGAATAAATTTACTAAAGAAATCATTTCCAAATTCACAGATCCAACCAGTCTTCATCCCCAGATTTTTCAAAATTTTGACGATGTAATAGGTACCACCAGGTACCATATCAAAACTCTTGCTGAAGATATCGGCACCCAACCTTGGTACTTCCGATAGTCCGGTATAGATCATGTCGCAGAAGTATGAGCCTGCCACAACCACATCAAAAAATGGTTTTTGCTGGATATTGTTTTGGGTCATAATTACTTCCACTCACCTACAAAAGCTGCGTGAGCTTGAAGATATTCGTCAACCAGAGTCTTTCCCAGAGAATAGGACAGAACCAATGGATGAGCCATCAGAGCGAGATATGCCTTCTGCCTGGACCTGGTCAGAATCGCTTCAACAGCCAATCGTTCATATTGCTTGACAGAGCGCATCAATAGTTCCTGAGATTCAGGGATGCTTCCGATCTTGACAGGATGGATCCCTTGTTTATCCACATCGCAGCTGATCTCAACCACATCACCGGGACGCATGCAATCGATGGATCCTTGATTGGGTATGTTCATGGCCATGTGAACCGGGATACCAGATTCAAACGCCTCAACAATCCCCAAAGCTACTCCAGCGTAACCTTCGCTAAATGTGTTATCTTCATCTCCCTTGTATTCCAGGTGATCTGCTTCTTCGATGGAAGGACCGTTAGGATTGGCGTAGTTCATATAGGTTGCTCCACGCCGTTCGTTGTATGCCCAATACGTTCGCATTGCTTCCACTGGGAATTGATCCGGATTAACCTCAGAAAGTTTATCCATCAGTTCTTTATTCAGGTGAAGTATCTCTTCCCCACGGGTTTGTTTTTCCGCAAGGATGCTCTTAATCGCCCGGTCAGCATAATGGAAATAAAACAGGTACTCATTCATCCACAGACCGGTCTGCCTGACCAGCTCAGGCTCGAACACCTTTTCGTCACTTATTTTCAAGAAGTTGTCATTTGCTAGAAGTTCGGGGAGTTTTTCTACACCATTCACAGTGAAGCTTCTTGACCATGAAAGATGATTCAATCCAAAAACCTCAGCACGAACCTGCTCCGGAGGTACCTGGAAGTGTCGGGCTGCCCAATGTTGACCTTGATTAGCACCGTCGCATATACCTACAAATTTGGAAAATCCGCTATCCCGAACTGCCTGGGTAACCAATCCTGCTGGATTGGTGAAGTTAAACATCCAGGCATTGGGAGCCAGCTTGTCCATCATCTCAGCGTATTTAATAATAGCCGGGATGCTGCGCATGGCCATAGCAAAACCACCCGGACCGGTAGTTTCCTGACCCAGAACATGATGGGAGAGGGCAATCCGTTCGTCCAAAACACGGCCTTTTTCTTTACCTACGCGAATCGTGGTGATTACGTATCCGGCTCCATCCAAAGCCTCTTCAGGTTTGGTGGTAAATGTGATCTTAACATTGCTGCCGGCTTCTTTTGCGGTCAGTTTGCAGATCTTCCCGATCAGTTCAAGCTGTTCTGGCATCATTATCCATCAGACAGATCTCATCCAGATGGATCTTATTTGCCCTGCGGAGTGCGGATTGAATCACAAGTGGGGCACGAATTCCTCCTCCACCGATTAGCGATAATTTCATTCGTGACATCCCTTCAAATTTGGTTAAGACCCGTGAACAGTACCGGAAGTAATTCCGCGGGTAAATTGGCGTTGGAAGAAAAGATAGACCAGTATTGTTGGCAACGAAACAATGGTTGCTGCCGCTGAAACAAGAGGCACATTTGAAGAATATCTACCCTGGAAGAAAGCAAGTCCGAGAGGCATAGTCCTCAATGTGTCGGTTGATATATTCACCAGTGCGATCATGAAATCATTCCAGGTCCAAATAAAGAAGAGCACGCACATGGTGGAAATTGCTGCCCAGGCGTTTGGGACCAATACACTCCATAACGTTTTCCATGTATTACAACCATCCACTTTAGCTGCATCGGAAAGGTCTTTGGGCAGGGACTTAAAGAATCCACGCATCCAGAACGAGCCGAAGCAGACGCTCATCGCAATCTGCGGTAGGATCATCCCAAAATAGGTATCAGTGAGTTTTAATGATTTCTGCAAATAATACAGCGGAATAATATAGGATTCCTGCGGAACCATGATACCGACCAGGAATAGCGCAAAAAGCACTTTGCTATAGTTGAATTTCATTTGCGCAAAAGCGTAGCCCGACATTATTGAAAGAATTGTGCCGATGACTACAACAGGAATAACGACAATTACACTGTTTTTGAAATACCAGGAAAAATGAGCCTGATTCCATGCATTGACAAAGTTTTCAAAACGAAATTGTTTTGGCAATGCAAAAGCGCTCTCGATCAATTCACTTGGGGCTTTGAATCCGGCCAGCGCGATAGATAGAAATGGGAGCAGCGTGGAGAGCAGGAAAAGTATGAGGATGATGTAAATAAACAAAATGCCTACGATCCTTGAGATGGCAGCAAGTCTATTGGAATTGTTTTTTGAGGATAAAGAATCTTGCATGCTATTCTTCCCTGCTGTGGTCAGATGAGCGGTTCAAAAGGAAGTAAGAAATGATCAGGATGATAATCGTCTGCACTACAGCTATTGAAGCTGCGTAACCCACACGGTTGATCTGGAACGCGTTTTCGTAGAGCCACAAGCTGGTCACGATAGTGGACTGTCCGGGTCCACCTTTCGTTGTTACAAAAACCAGGTCGAAGACACGCAAAGCAGCGATAAAGGTGGTCACCAGAGCAACATTGATCTCAGCAGAAATCCCCGGGATGGTCACATTTAATAGCTGCTGCCACCGATTGGCGCCATCGACTTTGGCAGCATCATATAGGGATTCATCGATCCGTTGAACCCCAGCCATAAATAAGGTCAGGCAATAACCATACTCCACCCAGGTCGCGATCAGACCAACAGCCGGCAAAGCAAGATTGAAGTCACCCAACCACGGCTTTGCCAGAAATTCCAAACCAATCTGTTTGAGTGTGGAATTCAATGGACCGAAAATCGGGTTATAGATCCAACGCCAGACTACTCCCACCACCACCATGGGCATGATATAAGATAGAAAAAAACTGGTCTGGAAAAGATTTCTTCCTCTGATGCCCCGCCTTGCAAGGAATGAAGTGAGAATTAATGCAATCGCTATCGGAAAGATGGTAAAGAAGCTGATGAATTTCAGGTTATTGAATAATCCGGTTCGAAAAACCGAATCACCGAATAACTCCACATAATTCTTGATCCCAATCCACTTTTCTGCATCGAATCCAGTCCAATCGAAGAAGCTTAAACGAAATGTATTTAAAATAGGAATAAAAATGAAAATGGCATATAAAACAAATGCGGGCAGAACGTAAAGATAGGGAGTGATCGAGAATCGTTTCCGGTGGTTTGTTCTGTTTACAACTGAAGAGGTCATGAAGTCTGCTTTTCTGTAATGGTGCAAGCCCGCTGAAAGGCGGGCTTGCACTCATAAGACTGAGATTACTTGGTTATGGTAATACCTTTTGCTTCAAGGCCTTTAACATAATCATCGTTTACTTTGGTAATGAACTCTTCGGGAGTAATTGCCTTGCCCATGAGTTCCTGCAATGCACTGGTGATCGTGCCATACATGGTTGGTGTAACCCAATCCATGTAATAACCTACTGAATTGGTTGTGTTCAGGGTTGTCCAGGCTGTGGCAATTTCTTTCAGTAAACCATCTGGCAGACTGGAGGTATCGACCGGGTAAACTGGAAGATACCCATTGTCAAGCAAGAGTTTGGCTGTCTGTTCAGAGTACATGTAGTTGATGTACTGAGAAGCCAATTCTTGCTGTTTGGATTTTGCGCTGATGGCAAAGCCAAAGCCGGTTCCACCAACGGTCAGTTTATATCCACCGGCATCCTTGGGGGGTACCAGGAAGAAACCGATGTTGGCGATTTCGGGGCTGGCAGCAAGATCACCGCTCAACCAGCTACCGGTGATGAGCATTGCGCCTTTACCGGAAGAGAACAATTGCCAAGAGTCATCATATCCTACACCGGCGAAATCTTTCATCACAATTTCATCGGTCGCCCAGCCTTGAAGCGCTTTGGCTGCTTCGAGGTTCTCGGGTGTATTGAAGTCGACCGTTCCGGATTGGAACATGAAGTTGTCGTACCATTCACGAGAACCCTGGTAGACACCCTGAAGTTCGCTGTAGAGATGGATGGCAGGCCAACCATCAAGGCCACCATAGATGATGGGAGTTTCGCCATTGGTCTTCAATGTCAGGGTTGCAGCCTGGAATTCTTCAAATGTCTTGGGGATGGCTATGTTGTATTTTGCGAAAAGATCTTTGCGGTAGTAAACGCCAATCAATTCTGCCTGTTGGGGAAGTGCATAGAAATTGCCTTCGCCCATCCTGGTTCCATCTGCAGTCCAGCTATTGAGACGGACCAGGCTGGCGGGGAATTTATCGAACCAACCATACTTGGTAGCATAGTCATTCAATGGAACAAGTAAACCGGCTTTGACCAGTGCGCCCATGTCAGACTCTCCCTGGTTGACCATAACAACATCCGGGCTCTCGTCACTTTTCAGTGCCAGGGCGGTTGTAGTCTTCAGGTCATCCATGGTTTTTGCTTCGCGAACGACAGTTACATTGGGGAAATCCTTCTGATACTGTGCCACAATTGTATCCATGATGGCAACTTCAGCAGGACGGGAGTAAATATCCCACACTTTGAAAGTCACTGCTTCTACGGCGGGTTCAGCTGGAGCAGCAGGAGCGGCGGCAGGGACTTCGGTTGCTACTGGAGCTTCCACCGGGGCTGCTGGAGCTTCTGCGATTGGAGTTGCAGCTGGAGCGCAACTTGCTATGCTCACCATCATGGTGACCATAATCAGTAGATAAACAATTCTTTTGAAATTCATGTTATTGTCCTCTTTCGTGATGGTTGAATTATCATAAACGGCGTAGAACAAAAATTTTAATTGTCTTTACTCTTATCCTCCTTGGAAATAATCCGAGAATTTCGGTAATTTACTGTCAAAATACCTGTCCCTCATCATACTGAACACAGTACATATCTCCACGGCTGTAGTTTCTACTGTATTCTATAATGTCTCCGGTATCCAAAAATGTGATCTGTTCCCTCAACATCAGCGCAACCGGCTCATTTAACTCAAGTAATTGCCGGGTATTTTCATCCGGTAAAACCGCTGTAGCCGTATTTCTGCTGCCGACCAGGGTAAGTTTGTAACATTCACGCAAGACAGAGAACAATGACTTGTTGGCTACACCATTATCCAGAATTCCAGGGCATAGTGCATGCGGTACATAGACTTTGTATAGAGATATGGGGTTGCCATCCGCGTACCTTAGCCGATAGATATAAACCACTTGTGAACCAGGCTGGATGTGGAGCATTTGTCCCAGATAAGTAGTTGCAGTTATGATTTTTGCTTCGAGGGTTTTGGTATACGGTTTCATCCCCAGCCTTGCCATCTGAACCTCAAATCCCTGGAGGGATCCATAATCAGATGGTTTTGACTTTTGTTTGATATAGATACCCTTGCCTGGAATTGTGCGTATCATGCCTGTGCGATGAAGTTCATCCAGAACCCTTCGCATGGTCATCTGGCTGGTATGGAATTGTTCACAAAGGTCCCGTTGAGAGGGAAGTTGATCTCCGGGCTGGTATTCCCCACGCTCGATCGATTGCAGGATAGAATTCATGATCTGTAAGTAAACCGGCAGAGGAGATGTGTCTGTCATATGATCCTGATTATATATACTGGTATAGTACCAGTATAGGAGGAATTTATCGACATGTCAATTATGAGTTTGAAGAGCAATCAATCTTGTAACATCCAGGGTAAGTAAACCACGTAGCCGTTATACTTTATGGATAGTCGTAAACATTATGAGTAGTGTTTTTTTAGGTGAAATCTATGCGCGTTGCCATGATCTCATATCATACATGTCCACTGGCCATACTAGGTGGAAAAGATACTGGTGGAATGAATGTCTATGTCCGAGAACTTACCCGATTCCTTGGACACGCAGGTGTGCAAGTAGATGTTTTCACACGTTCCCAGGATGAACACGTACCGCATGTTCTTCATGATCTCGGATATTCAAATCGTGTTGTGCATATCAATGCAGGTCCTGAGATACCTCTAACAAAAAGTGTGCTTTCAAGGCACATTCCCGAGTTTGTTGAAGGGATTCTTGAATTTTCCAGTCGAAAAGGGATTCACTATGATGTGATCCATAGCCATTATTGGATGTCGGGAGTCGCAGCGGGGTTTTTACAGAAAAAATGGAACATACCTATTGTGCAAATGTTCCACACACTTGGGCATATGAAGAATAAAGTAGCCAGACATTCTGAGATCATAGAAGGCGCGTACAGACTTGATGGAGAACAACAAGCCATGGATAATGCTGCCCGTGTAATTGCGGCAACTCCAGCTGAGTTTGAGCAATTAACCACCCTATATTCCATCAATGCAAAGAAGATAAATATCATCCCACCAGGAGTGGACAATAGTCATTTTTATCCCATCCCAAAAGATGAAGCAAAAGCTGTTATAGGCATCCCTCAGGATTCGTGTATGCTGCTGTTTGTTGGACGTTTGGAACCACTGAAGGGTGTAGATACTTTGATTAAAGCAATTGCTTTACTCAAGGATGAGTATCACCAAAATTTGTGTCGATACCATCTAGCAATCATCGGAGGAGATCCGGATGGGTGTCCAGAAGATCCATATTCAGAGATCTATCATCTAAGAAACTTATGCCACGAATTGGGTCTGGATGAGACAGTTGTATTTCTTGGAAAACGAGACCAATCCACCTTGCCTTATTACTATTCTGCAGCGGAAATGCTGGTTATGCCTTCTTTCTATGAGTCTTTTGGTATGGTGGCTTTAGAATCAATGGCATGCGGGACACCTGTTGTAGCATCTCATACTGGTGGATTGGCTTATCTCATCCAAAATGGTGTAACCGGATTCACAGTTAAGGGTGGTGATGTGAAGGCATTGGCAAAACGATTATCCCAACTGGTCTTAGATCCTCAACTTCGAAATCAAATCGGTGAACAGGCTGCGCAGTATGCAAAGTCCTATGCATGGGAGATCATCACCCAAAAGATCATAACGGTTTATGAAGAGGTTGTATCGGAAAAATCATAGCGAAAATCCGAACCTCTAGCCAATTACACCCTCAAATAGATCTTTTTCCACATATCCGGTTACAGGTGCTGGATATTCCCGTGTAAACACTTCAGTTGATAACGACCATCCTCGTAAAAGACCAGCTGCCCCTTTATTCTGATCCTTCCCACCCTGACTGACATAACAGAAAGATGCTTCAGACCGGATTTCCTTCACTGAGGAATAATTGATCTTTGCATGGATTGGATAAACTGCTTTTGATATCTCCCGCAAATTTATATCGCCATTCTGACCATATTTGGTCGGATCCATTCCTATAAGCGGCATAATCCAAACCATCCACTTCATAATTGTTTTTGAGATCGTGTAATAGTAAAACTTTTGAACCTGATGTGGTTCTTCTCCATTTCCGCGGTAACTTGGATCAGATGCTTTTTTGAAGGCGTTGTGAACAGCCTGATGAATGAATATATGATCCGGATGTCCATACCCCCCATAGGGATCGAAGGTAATCAGAACATGCGGTTTGATCTCACGGATAATCTGTACCAACTTTGATCCAACTTCATCAGATGGGGCATTTATGAGTGCCTTTGGATGAGATGAATCAGACGATCCAGGCATTCCTGAATCACGGTAATCAAGAAAGATGACACTTCGCAACCCTAGAATTGCACCTGCACATTGTAGTTCTGCTTCCCTCAATTCTGCAATGGAGGAGTATCCTTTCAAGCGTTCCGGGCTAACCATGCCTGCTTCCCCTTTTGTTGCACATACCAGGTAGACGTCGTCTCCCTGCTTTGCATACAAAGCCAGCGTGCCTCCAATACCAAATGTCTCATCATCTGGATGAGCGAGTACTGCCAAAAGGACCCTGTTCATCAGTTAGATCACTCCGTCGGGAGAGAAGTACTCCACTTCTGGCAGCGTTTTTCCATCGTTCCAGATCAAAGTAGTAACAGACGCAGGTGTTGGAAATGGAATATCGATCTGCTTATGCTCGATCAAAGATTTGCTGGCATAAGACACATCAAACCCTTTTGCCCAGAGAGTCAAGAAAACAACGTTATCTGCATGGGTGACCGCAATCGTTTGATGTCCATGATGTGTTTTTATCGTTCGGGCGATAAATCTTTGAGATCGATTGAAAATATCCATAGGCTGCTCGCTCGGAGGTCGGGTACCTGTGTAAATATCCCAATACTTTGCTTCCAAATCTGCAAGCGGGTGCCCGTCATAGGGGGATTTGACTTCCAGTAAGTACCGGCTGATTGACAGGGGTATGTTATTCAAGCCCTTATGGATAACATTCGCAGTTTGCCTGGCTCTCAGCAGCGGGCTAGTGTAAATCGCCTGGATTGGTTTACTGCTGAAGAAGGGAATCAATCCATGGGTAAGCTGTAAACCTTCCCTGCTAAGACCAAAACGGGACAACCTTCCATAGAATATATTTTTCGGGTTGTGGACGATACCATGTCTGACAAAGTGAATGATCGTGGTTGTCATAAACAATTCCATTCTGTATCTATATTCAGTCAATTCTAATTCAGCAATAGGCTTATCGCAAAAACCTGTAAAAAGGATGCATATCTACCTGGTTTATAATCTACCTATAATGACAAACGAATCCTCCGCAGGAAGACAGATAGCCCGCGCAGCCAGTGTAACCATGATCGCCATCGTGATCAGTAATCTGGTTGGCTTGGCCAGGCAGATCATCATTGCCCACAACTTTGGCACATCCATTGAATTGGAAGCATTTTTCGCGGCCAACCGGGTAGCGGAAGTCCTGTTCAACCTGATGGCAGGCGGTGCGCTCGCTTCCGCTTTTGTCCCCACCTTTACAGGATTACTCGTCAAAGATGAAAAGGAGCATGCCTGGAAGCTTGCGAGCGGGGTATTGAATCTGCTGGTATGCATCCTGATTTTTTTCAGCGTACTCACTGCCATATTTGCCCCGTGGATCGTACAAAATCTGCTTGCCCCGGGATTCTCACCCGAAAAGCAGCAACTCACCATCAGATTGCTCCGTATCTTGATGCCTTCGGTAGTTGTTTTCGGTTTGAGCGGCTTGATGATGGGCGTTTTGAACGCCAACAGGAACTTCTTCATCCCAACTTTAACTCCTGCGATGTATTCTTTCGGGATGATCTTTGGTGTGGTCGTTCTTTCTCCGCAGATAGGAATCTTTGGTTTAGCCTGGGGAGCGGTGATCGGATCGATCTTGCATCTTTCACTTCAAATTCCGAGCCTACTCAAGTTAAAGGGTACATACTTCCCATCTTTTGATCTGGCTGATCCGTTGATCCGCAGGGTTGGGCGATTGATGCTGCCGAGATTGTTCGGTGCTGCGATCGTACAACTCAACTTCTGGGTGAACACCTTGATCGCATCGTTCCTGCCGGACGGGAGTCTGAACGGTGTGGTATATGCTTTTCAATTGATGTTAATGCCACAAGCTGCAATCGCTCAATCGATCGCCATTGCTGCCATGCCTACATTCTCTGCCCAGGCAGCCCTGGAAAAGATGGATGATCTGAGAAAGACACTGGCATCCAGTTTGCGTGGAATGCTGCTTTTGGCTATACCTGCGTCGATTGGATTGATGATATTACGAACCTCGATCGTGGGGATGATCTATCAGGGGGGAGTGTTTACCAATCAAAGCACTACCCTGGTTTCCTGGGTTCTGCTCTGGTACGCGGCTGGATTGGTCGGGCACAGCATGGTGGAAGTACTCAGCCGCGCGTTTTATGTTTTGCACGACACCCGTACCCCAGTGATCGTGGGAGCTATAGCGATGGGATTAAATCTGGTTTTCAGCATTCTGTTCACCCGATTATTTAGCAACCTGGGATGGCTCTCACCCGGTGGACTTGCTTTGGCAAATTCACTGGCTACCGCATTAGAGATGGTGGGTTTACTGATATTGCTTCGAAACAAGCTGCAGAGTTTCAATGGTGACCATATCTGGAACGGTTTCTTCAAAGCTCTCGCCGCTGGCGGAGCAATGGCTCTAGCCCTTTTGGTTTGGATCACTTTCACTTCTCCATTGTCCTACTGGATCCAGGCGCTGGGTGGAATATTACTGGGTGGATCAGTATATACCATTCTGCTCTGGTTGTTCCGAATACCAGAGATCAATATCGTCACGACGGCCATACGTAGAAGATTGCATATTTAATGTATTCCGCTCAATCCCTAACGAACGATCCAAATGTACCAGTGTTGATCCTGATACACGGCGCGGGTAGCAGCCATCTGGGTTGGCACAGCAAGATACGCCGAATGAGCGGGATGGATGTCTATGCATTGGATCTGCCGGGGCACGGAAGGTCTGAAGGTCCGGCGTTGTCATCTATTCAAGATTATGCCAGCGCGATCGATTCTTTCCTTACTGATATCGTAAACAAAAGTGTATTTATTGCCGGGCATTCGCTGGGTGGATTGATCGGACTTCAACTCGCACTGACAACCCGAAAACGGCTATCAGGCTTGATCATGGTATGTTCCTCAGCCAGACATCCCATCCCTGCAGAGATCGCCCTGAAGATCCTGAACCCTGAGCAATTTCATGAGGCGTTCGACTGGCTAATCCATCACCTGGGAAATCCACAGCAAGATCCGAAATGGGTTGAGCAAACCCGTTTGGCCGTCGGCAGCATCCCCAGAGAGGTGTTGAATGGCGATATCCTAGCCGGGCAAGGTGTGGATCTGACCGAAAAAGCGGGAGGACTACAAATACCGGTGCTGATATGCTCCGCGGAGAATGACCGATTCTTTGGACCAGAGGTTGGAAAAGACCTGGCTGCCCAAATTCCGAAGGGCGAATATATTTGCATTCCCGATGCAGGTCATCTAATGCCACTAGAAAAGCCGGAATTAACGGAAAAAATTATCCGCGGGTTCATTGAAAAAAACCTCGCGGATGAAAAATAACACATTATTTTTGTAACTGGATTATTTCTTTCCCAGTTTACTGCGTTCTTCTTCCACGATAGAGATATCCAATTTCTTGAATAACGGTCCGGGTTGGACCAGTTTACGACCAGCTTCCAACCTGGATGGTTTCCAAGAATCTGCCAATGGCAGGGTCTTGAAACGCAACACTTCGTGCTCGCCCAAATTGTCTTTCATGGTCTCGATATATTGTGATCCGAATAAGGGATCGGTATAACCCAGGAAGATATGCAGTTGCTCACAGGTGAAAGGCAGGAAAGGAGCCAGCATCAGCTTGATCTGATCGATCGCCTGGATGGCAGTGAACACAGATTTGGCTGCCTGATTTTTGTCAGTTTTGATCTCAAACCAGGGGGCATTGGTATCCAGATATTTGTTTACTTCAGACGCCAGACGGATGGCTTCCGCCAGCGCTGCGCGGAGTTTGACCGTTCCGATTAGGTCCGCTACGGTATCGTATCCCTTATCCACTTCGGCTAATAATGCTTCGTCTGCCGGACGTAGACTATCAGGATCGGGTAGTACGCCTTCCCAATGCTTGTAAGTGAAGGCAAGGACCCGATTAACCAGGTTTCCCCAGGTGGCGACCAATTCATCATTATTGCGGTGAAAGAAGTCATCCCAATCCCAATCGGAGTCCCTGGTTTCGGGCATATTGACGGTGAGGTAATAACGCAGTGGATCAGGATCATATCGGGACAGGAAATCCATTGCCCAGACTGCCCATTGCCGTCCGCCCGAAATTTTCTGTCCCTCCAGGTTCATGAATTCATTAGCGGGGACATCGTACGGTAGGACCAACTTTTTGGAATCGCAACCCATTTGAAGCGAGAAAGATTCCGCGACACCGGTGAGTTGAGCAGGCCAGATGACCGCATGGAATGGAATATTATCCTTACCGATAAAGTAATAAGCTCTTGTTCTCTGATCTGTCCACCATTTTTGCCAATCGTCTTTTTCGCCATTTAAGAGAGCCCATTCGATGCTGGCAGATAAATATCCGATCACTGCTTCAAACCAGACATACAAACATTTGCCATCCCAACCTTCGAGCGGAACCGGGATGCCCCAATCCAGGTCGCGAGTAATCGCACGACCGTGAAGAGCTTCCGCTTCGATCTGCCCGAGGGATTGCCGCAAAACATTTGGACGCCAATAATCTTTGCGTTCTTTAAGGAAGGCTACCACATCGGGCTGCAGTTTTCCCAGATCAAGGTAATAATGTTCAGTTTCCCTGAGTTCTGGTGTCGACCCATCGATCTTGGAACGGGGATCAATTAGTTTGTCTTCTTCGAGAAGATTCCCGCATTTATCACATTGATCGGAACGGGCATTGGTATATCCGCAGATGTAACAGGTTCCTTCCACATAACGGTCAGGAAGGAAACGATTCTGTGCTGTGGAAAACCACTGCATCTGACGGTCGGTATACAAGAATCCGTTTTCTTTTAGCGCCAGGAATATCTTCTGGGATACGTCAAAATGATTTTCAGTATGGGTACTGGTGAAGAGATCGTAGTTCAGTCCTAGTTTTTGGAAGACTTCTATGAAGGAGTGGTGGAAGCGCTGATAAGCCTGATATGGGGTTGTACCTTCTGCGTCCGCGCGGATGGTGATCGGAGTCCCATGTGCATCCGAGCCGGAAACCATCAATACCCGATTTCCGCGCAGCCGGTTGAAACGGGCAAAGATATCCGCCGGAAGGTAAGAACCGGTAAGGTTTCCAACATGGATCTCAGCATTTGCATAAGGCCAGGCAACAGCGACCAGAATTGTGTCAGACATGGGTCTCCTCCAGTATTGCAGGGATTGTAACATGAATAAGTATGAAGGAAAACTGGCATAAGCCTAGCCTTAGGCCGTGATTATTAAGAATCACACTTGTCGAAAATTCTTGAGAGCATATAATATATTCGTCCTCATGAATATATTATCTGAAACATCCAGCGTAAAAAAGATCTCCGATCTGTTGACGGTAATTGGTCAACCGGTGCGGATCCAGATCCTATTTATCATTCAAAAACAGGAAGCTTGCGTTTGCCACCTGGAAGCGGTTTTGGGAATTAGACAGGCGAGTATTTCACAGCATTTAATGGCATTGCGCAAGGCTGGTCTCGTCTATTTCGAACGTGAGGGACGCAATATTTATTACCATATTACGAACCCTGACATGATAACAACCCTTTAGCAATATTGCCGAATTGACTGATGTCGATCCAGAATCACTGAACATCCTGGCGACCAGACCATACCCGAATTGTCCATGCCCGCAGTGTCATCCGGAAAAAGATTCTGACTATTCATGCCAGAATTTACATCCGGTCAGCATAGAATCCAAATAACTCAGGAGAGACCTATGGAAGAAAAAAGTGTGACCAAAAAGCTATCATTCCTGGATCGATATTTAACTTTGTGGATATTCTTATCGATGGCTGTTGGGGTCGGGCTGGGATATCTAATGCCAGCCGTTGTTGAGGCATTTAATAGAGCTGTCTCCGTCGGAACGACTAATATACCCATAGCCATCGGTTTGATACTGATGATGTACCCGCCGCTGGCAAAAGTCCACTACGATGAATTGGGAAAGGTATTCAAAAACTGGAAAGTTCTGGGATTGTCCCTACTTCAAAACTGGGTCATTGGTCCAATTCTGATGTTTTTATTGGCGATCATATTCTTACGGGGATACCCGGATTATATGGCCGGCTTAATCATGATCGGTCTCGCCCGCTGCATCGCCATGGTGATCGTCTGGAACGAACTTGCAAAAGGAGACACCGATTACGCTGCCGGGCTGGTGGCATTCAACAGTATCTTCCAGGTTCTGTTCTACAGTGTTTATGCATATGTATTCATCACTGTGTTGCCAACCTGGTTCGGATTGACAGGATCAGTGGTGCAGATCACGATCGGGGAAATCGCCAGATCGGTCTTTATCTATCTGGGGATTCCCTTCATAGCCGGGTTCATCACGAATATGGTCCTGACACGGGTCAAGGGAAAAGACTGGTATTACAAAACATTCATTCCAAAAATCAGCCCGATCACTTTGATCGCCCTACTCTTCACCATCCTGGTGATGTTCTCGCTCAAGGGAAACCTGATCGTATCCATTCCGTTGGACGTGGTGAGAATTGCCATTCCTTTGCTTATTTACTTTGTGGGAATGTTCCTGGTCAGTTTTGTGATGGGAAAAGCAGTCGGCGCCGATTACAAACAAACAACCACACTCGCATTTACCGCTGCTTCGAACAACTTTGAACTGGCGATCGCTGTGGCTGTCGCTGTATTCGGTCTTAATTCCGGGCAGGCTTTTGCTGCAGTGATAGGCCCATTGGTCGAAGTCCCTGTGATGATCGGACTGGTCAATGTGGCTTTCTGGCTGCAGAAAAGAATGTTCAAAGGAGAAATGTCCGCAGGGAAATCAAAACCGGAAATTTGCTAAGACCTTTGACTCCAGACAGCATCATAAAACCTGTCTGGAGTTTTTCTTTAATGTAGGAAATCTACTGTCTGCGATAAGTAAGCATTGTGAAAGAATAATAATAGAGGGTGATGACTAACCGATCTGATGATCCGTCCCGAATCTATATTGAGCCCACGAATTATTGCAATCTGGGTTGTCGTACATGTATGCGGAATGTCTGGGATGAATCAACCGGGTTTATGTCCGAATCGATATACAAAAAAATCCTAAATAGAATGGATCAGTTTACGCGAATGCCATCAATATTCTTTGGTGGATTTGGCGAACCACTTGCTCATCCAAACATTCTAAATATGGTCGAAATGGCAAAAGAAAGCAGATGCGAGGTGGAGCTGATCACCAATGGGACCTTGTTAACAGCTCCCACTTCTGAGAAGTTGATCGAACTGGGTCTTGACCGGATATGGGTTTCTTTAGATGGGTCAACACCTGAGAGTTATGCGGATGTCCGGCTTGGAGATGAACTTCCCAAAATATATGAGAATCTAACTGAACTGAATCGAATAAGGACAAACCATGGAGGGGAACTCCCAAGATTAGGTATTGCCTTTGTGGCAATGAAAAGGAATATTTCCGATCTGCCTGAGGTAATCAAGTTGGGTAGGCAAATAGGAGCTGATAGGATTTCCGTAAGTAATGTTCTGCCACATACCGAAGAACTTCGTCACGAAATGTTGTATCAAAAATCGTTATATTACCTAGACCAATCTCCGCAAAGGATGATTGAAGGCGTTCAGTTTCCGAGGATGGATATGGTAGAGATTGCCCGAGGTGCGTTCAGCGATTTTTTGCCAACTGCGAGAGAGAAAGATCGGATAAACAAGAATATTTATGCTGGTACTAATACCTGCCCATTCATCGATAAAAACAGTCTATCCATCCGTTGGGATGGGAAAGTAAGTCCATGTTTGCCATTAATGCACACGCATCAAAGCTATCTGGATGATACGCATCGGGTCACGCATGCTTACTCGATGGGGGATCTTGACAAGCAGGATCTAAAGGAGATCTGGTACGACCCTACTTATCTGGAATTTAGAGAAAAGCTAACAGTATTCGACTTTTCACCATGCACAGTATGTAATAGCTGCGGAAATGCGGAGAGTAATTTGGAAGATTGTTTTGGGAACACTCAACCTACCTGCGGAGGTTGTCTTTGGGCACAAGGGTTTATTCAATGCCCGTAAACCCAACCACTCAATGATCGAACTATCATGAAAATATAGCACCCCCTTCCAAATCTGGAAGGGGGTGCTTTGGTGTAAGCTTCGGCCTAACGGTAAGCTTCAAGTGATACCAGGTGATTGTTCAATGACGCGTTTTTCAAGTTATCAAAGACTCTCAGGAGATCGGTATGGGTAACACCAGGCTTGAGTTCGTCATACAGGGCTGCATCAGCTTTTTCGGCGGCGATGGCAGTGGCGAACGCTTCATCCAGTGAAGTGAAGGTCATCCCGGAATTTGTCCCCGGATTTGCAGGTACAGTGACGCCATATTTTTCTGTCTGGCGGGTTAAAACGTTAACATGCTGCTGTTCTGCTTGTACGATCTGGCTGAATGGGTACACATCACCAAATTGGTCGATGATACTCTGGTATAAATTCAGCGCACCATATTCTTCCAGTACTGCTTCATTCAGAGCAGAAATTTCCACAGCGGATAACGGTGCCAGGGCAGCACCAGGGACTGCTCCGCGCATACCTGCGAGGGCACCATTGCCGTTTCCACCTCGTCCACCTGCACCTCCGGGACCACCACCCCTTTCGAGTGTGTCGGCAGATACAGTTCCCGTTGGTATGACAGCGATCAATCCTACAGACAGGATCAGCGCAGCGGCAATACCGCTAAATACTTTTATGATTTTTGTAGACATGCAAATACTCCATTTATTGATTTGGTTAATTATTAACCTGGAGTAATCTTAACCAAGTCTTATGAAGACCATGTGAATATAATATGAATGATTTATGAAGATGTCGAACTTATACCAAAGGATAATAAAGCAATAATAGTCCAAGATTAAATGACTAAATTAAATATGTAGCCAGTTATAATGATGGCAATAGCCACGGTCCCCACAAACACAGCAATGAGCTGGGGTTTGAGAACCCGACGAAGGATGATTGTCTCGGGTAAACTCAAGCCAACAACAGACATCATGAAAGCCAAAACGGTGCCTAATGAAGCTCCTTTTTCCATTAGGGCACTGACAATTGGGATGATCCCAGCTGCGTTGGAATACAACGGTATACCCAGTAATACCGCGGCAGGTACAGACCACCAGGCTTGTTTACCCATGATCCCTACCAAGGCTGATTCGGGCACGTATCCGTGGATACCCGCGCCTACTGCAATACCAACCACTACGTACAGCCATACTTTTCCGACAATTTCTTTTACCGACTCCCAGGCGCGTTGAAGACGATCAGGCCAGGATAATATTTCCCCTTCGATAACTCCAGTAGACTGCATCTTCCAAACAAAATCTTCCACGTATCGTTCCAATTTCAGTCGCCCTATGACCATGCCAGCAACGATTGCAATGATCAACCCTGATGCGATGTACAGCGCAGTTACTTTCCATCCAAACAAGCCGAATAGCATTACGATTGCTACTTCGTTGATCGTTGGCGCGGCGATCAGGAAAGAAAAAGTGACCCCGAGTGGAATTCCGCTTTCGACAAAACCGATAAATAGCGGTACAGCCGAACATGAGCAAAAGGGAGTCACTATTCCTAGTAAAGCCGCTAATACATTTCCGATTCCCTGGCGCTTTCCACCCAACAAAGCACGAGTCCGCTCGGGACTGAAGAAAGTACGCAAAATTGAGATCAAGAAGATCATTCCTGAAAGTAGTAACAGGATTTTTGGTACATCGTATAAAAAGAAAGCGACCGACTCGCCGAGATGTGATCCATGCTTCAAGCGGAGCAGGGAATAAGTGATCCAATCAGCCAGTGTTTGAATAAGGTTATAAGCAGAAAACCAGGATGCTGTAACAAGAACCAGAATTCCTAAAAGGCGAAATCGCTGATTTTTAGTTGGTTGGGAGAGTTGATGGTCTATAAGGAAATCCTATCATCTTCAATGAATTGAATAAAATGAAATCGAAAAAACGGATATCTGAATATCCTCGCAGAAATTACTTTGCAGTAAGCCAATCAGTGATTTCTTTTTCACTTGGAATTCTACCGGCAGAAACTACTTTTTCGTGGATCACTAATCCAGGAGTAGACAGAATTGGGTATTTCATAATCTCTGCATAATCTGTGATCTTTTCTATTTCGGCTTCAATTCCGAGATTTTCAACCACCTTACGGGTCATTGCTTCAAGGCGCTTACAATTCGCACAACCTGAGCCTAGTACTTTTATTTTGATCATTGTTTATCTCCTAATTATTCATTTTTCGAACTGCAATGGGGACAAGTGCATACCACTTTATTCTTTTTCTTTACATTTTTGGAACCGGTCATCGAAACAACGGTATCTAAAATTTCATATACACGGGTATCCACCACCCGATAAAAGATATTCCACCCATCTCGACGGTCACTGATCAGGTTTGCTTCGCGTAACACAGCCAGTTGTTGAGAGATATATGCCTGTCGATAACCCAATTGAGCTTCGATATGACAGACACAATGTTCCCCATCACGTAATACATCCAATATCTCAATTCGGGCAGTATGTGTGAGTGCCTTATAAATCTGCATTTGATTTGCAATAGGCATAGTTTCCATAATTCAACTCGGAATCATATTCAAATCCTTGAATATGATTTTATCCCTGGGATTACAATCTGTCAATCTCAATAGATTCTTTGATTACACCGTTTCTTTGTTGGATTTTTAATGTCGGATTCTGAGATTAACCGAAAAGGAATTTGTAACTATCTTTAAAATGGCTGGATGTATAGACGAAGTAATACTGTAAAACACCAACCGGGGATATTGATGGAGAAATCGTTTACGGTATCGGTTTCCAAGTATTTCCTCCAAACTAATAGAGTCTTGATAATCCAATTTAGCGTAATCATGAGTCTACATATCTGATTAAGTTATTGGTGTGTTTAAATAATTCTTGACGTCTTTCCATCCCTATGCTATTCTGATGCATTAGGAAGAGTATTTCACTGACTCACCTAAGGTTTAGGAGTAGCATAGAAGATGAAGAAACCATTTCTGATTATCCCATTTATTGTCTTGGCTATTGTGCTAGTCGGATGTGAACGCTCTGCGACTACCGCAACTAAAGAATTGGAACCTGCCAAACCGTCAGGACATCCCACAGCTACATCCAATCCCGCTCAGATATTGATCGCCCAAACTCAAACACAACAGGCAGTACTGCATCCATCTGCAACCCCGACAGTTGAAGGTGCGGTTCCGACCGAGGTACCACCAACCGCGGTCCCAGCCACAGTTGAAGTTACTGGTTCTGACATTATCGCCACCCCGGAGCCGGGAAAGGTGACAGAAGCGCCTGCCATTCCCACCCTTGTCAGACCAAGCAGCTACACGCTCAAACCCGGAGAAAATCCATATTGTATTGCAAGAAGATACAACATGGATATTGGAGAGTTGCTCAGTCTTAATAGTCTGACAACCGAATCCCAGCCAGTGGCTGGCACCGTACTGTCGATTCCATCGGGGCATAAATGGTCCAGCGGTTCACGATGGCTGCTCCCTCACCCTGCTCAATATGCTGTTCGTGCAGGTGATACGATCTATACAGTTGCTTGTCTCTATGGCGATGTCAGTCCTGAGGCTATCATTGTCGTCAATAAATTGACTGAGCCATATGAACTCTCTGCCGGACTTATCATTGAAATACCATAAGATTAATTATCCGGTGAGAATAAACTTAATCAGATGCTTTCCAAATACTATCCTTTTTGAGGATAGTATTCTTTTATTATCATAGAGGTTGACATGAGCCAAATAAAAAAGTTTGATTTGATCAGTTCTGAAATCGGGTTTCAGGGACGAGCTTTTAGACTTCGCAAAGATCACCTCAGAACTCCAGATGGCCGTGAAGTCATCTATGAAATCATCGATCATCCCGGAGCAGTCACGATCATTCCAATCGATTCGACCGGAAGGATCCTTTTTATCCACCAGTATCGGCCAGCTACCGGTCAGGTTTTGCTGGAGCTGCCGGCAGGAACATTAAATCCCGGAGAAGATCCTTTGGAATGTGCTGCCCGCGAAGTGAGAGAGGAGACGGGCATGGCTGCCCGGAAACTGACTCATCTCGGCAATCTCTGGTTGGCGCCGGGTTATTCCACAGAATTTTTGCGTTTTTACCTGGCTGAAGATCTATATCCTGCTCCTTTGGACCAGGACGATGATGAGTTTATTGAGGTTGAAGCAATATCCATCGAGGATGCCTATGCCATGATATCCTGTGGAGAGATGGTAGACGCAAAAAGCCTGGCAGGTTTGATGCTAATGCGGGCAAAAGGATCCGCTTAACTTTTACAATAAAATATGCAATAATTTGTATTGTTCATCGGGACAATGTTGTACCCGATATGACAGCCCGCATGTCGAATCATGATGAATATTACTTAAGTGCTGGTATGATTGGGGGTAATCTTAGTAGTTGAATGTTGTCTGGACATTGATCCTTTCCGCCTGACCAAGGCGGTTAATTCCAAGATTTGGAGATACCCATATGAAGAAAGAAATGATTACGATAGACGCCAACGAGGCGGTCGCCGGTGTGGCGTACAAAGTGAGTGAAGTGATCGCGATCTATCCGATCACCCCATCATCCAGCATGGGAGAATTCTCCGATGCATGGGCAGCAACGAACAAACCCAATATTTGGGGAACTGTTCCGTCAGTAATGGAAATGCAGTCTGAAGGTGGGGCAGCCGGAGCTGTGCACGGTGCGCTTCAAACAGGTGCGTTGACCACCACGTTCACCGCGTCCCAGGGGTTGTTGCTAATGATCCCGAACATGTTCAAGATCGCCGGTGAGCTCACCTCGACCGTTTTCCATGTTGCCGCACGGTCATTAGCTGCACAGGCATTATCCATTTTCGGTGACCACTCCGATGTGATGAGCGCTCGATCCACCGGTTTTGCTTTCCTGGTTTCAAGTTCAGTACAGGAAGCCCAGGATATGGCATTGATCGCCCATTCTGCAACCTTACGATCAAGAATCCCATTCTGCCATTTCTTCGATGGCTTCCGTACATCTGCAGAAGTGAACAAGATCGAACTGGTAGATGACGAAACCATCAAAGCCTTGATCGACGAAAAAGCTGTATTCGAACACCGTTTACGGGGACTCACTCCCAATAAGCCTGTCCTGCGTGGAACAGCCCAGAATCCAGACGTTTATTTCCAAGGTCGCGAGACCGTGAATCCGTATTACGAAGCCACTCCTGAGATCGTTCAATCGACGATGGACGCATTTGCAAAATTGACCGGACGTGAATACCACTTGTATGATTATTACGGGGCAGCCGATGCGGATCGTGTCATCATCATGATGGGTTCAGGTGCTGAAACCGCAGCCGATACAGCCAAATACTTAAATGCAAAAGGCGAGAAAGTGGGCGTTCTCAATGTTCACCTTTACCGCCCATTCCCGATGGAATTGTTTGTCAAATCTTTGCCTGCTACCACCAAGAGTGTGGCTGTATTGGACCGTACCAAGGAACCCGGCGCTGGCGGTGAACCACTCTACCTGGATGTGACCACTGCAATTTCTGAAGCTATTGCCAAGGGAATTGCTCCATTCAAATCCATGCCTGTGATCGTAGGCGGACGGTACGGATTATCATCCAAAGAATTTACTCCGGGGATGGTCAAAGCTGTATTCGACGAGCTAAAGAAATCCGCTCCGAAAAATCATTTCACCATCGGTATCTTCGATGATGTCTCCCATACCAGCCTGGATTTCGATCCCACTTTGACCATTCTGGATGCAAAGACCGTCCAGTGCATGTTCTATGGTCTGGGAGCGGACGGTACAGTTGGTGCGAATAAGAATTCGATCAAGATCATTGGCGAAGAGACCAACAATTTCGCTCAAGGATACTTCTACTATGATTCAAAGAAGTCTGGCACGGTGACGGTATCTCATCTTCGATTTGGTCCAACCCCAATCAAGGCGCCATATCTTATCAACCACGCACAATTCGTCGCCTGTCACCAATTTTCCTTCCTTGAGCGGTTCGATATGCTCAAGACCGCAGCCAATGGCGCGACCTTCCTGTTGAATTCAACCTTTGATGCTGATGAGGTCTGGAATCACCTTCCTAGCGAAGTACAAAAAGATATCATCGAGAAGAAACTCAAATTCTATGTGATCGATGGCTATAAGATCGCAGAGATGACTGGCATGGGCAACCGTGTCAATACCATCATGCAGACCTGTTTCTTTGCCATCAGCGGGGTTCTTCCACGCGATGAGGCGATCGAAGAGATCAAGAAATCCATTAAGAAAACCTACGGGAAACGCGGCGATGCTGTTGTAAAGCAAAACTTTGACGCAGTTGATCATACCCTTGCTCACCTCAAGGAAGTAAAGGTTCCTGCTGCTGTAAATAGCAAGATAACCCGCCGAAAACCGATCTCTGACAAAGCTCCAGATTTTGTAAAGAATGTACTCGGTAAGATGGTCATCTTTGATGGTGATAATCTCCCGGTATCCGCTATGCCGGTAGATGGAACTTTCCCGGTTGGCACTTCTCAGTGGGAAAAACGTAACATTGCCCTTGAGATCCCGGTATGGGAATCTGATCTTTGTATTCAATGCGGTAAATGCGCTTTTGTTTGCCCACACGCCGTAATTCGGCAAAAAGTGTATGCTCCGGCAAATTTGAAGGATGCACCTGCATCATTCAAATCCATTGATGCAAAATTTAAAGAACTGCCGGATATGAAATTCACCATTCAGGTTGCTCCAGAAGACTGCACCGGATGTGCTCTTTGTGTTGAAGCTTGCCCGGCAAAGGATAAGACCCAAATTGGCCGTAAAGCAATCAACATGGCTGATCAACCACCTTTACGCGAACAGGAAGCTAAGAACTGGGATTTCTTCCTCGGACTACCCGAAGCAGACCGATCCCTCTTCCAACCCACCACAGTCAAAAACTCCCAACTCTTACAACCTTTGTTTGAATTCTCTGGTGCCTGCGCTGGTTGTGGCGAGACTCCGTATGTAAAACTTCTCTCGCAGTTATTCGGTGACCGAACCTTGATCGCCAATGCGACAGGCTGCTCATCCATTTATGGTGGTAATCTGCCTACAACTCCATGGGCATCCAATAAAGAAGGACGCGGTCCATCCTGGTCGAACTCCCTATTTGAAGATAATGCCGAGTTTGGGTTGGGAATGCGCCTGACACTGGACAAGCATATCGAATATGCCATGGAATTGCTCCAGAGTTTGCGTTCGCAGATTGGCGATGATCTGGTGAATAGTATTGTCAGCGCGGATCAGACAACCGATGCTGGCATAGCCCAGCAGCGATTGCGTGTTGTTGAATTGAAAAACAAACTTTCCAAAATGGATGATGCCCGTGCCCGTAACCTGCTTTCTCTGGTGGACGACCTGGTAAAGAAGAGTGTCTGGATCCTGGGTGGTGATGGCTGGGCTTATGATATTGGTTACGGCGGTCTGGACCATGTAATCGCTTCCGGTCGTAATGTTAATATCCTGGTACTGGATACCGAAGTCTACTCAAACACCGGCGGTCAGGCTTCAAAATCCACTCCCCGGGCTGCAGTCGCCAAATTTGCCGCCAAAGGTAAGGGATTGCCCAAGAAAGATCTTGGATTGATCGCGATGGCTTATGGTTATGTTTATGTTGCCCGTATAGCCATGGGCGCTAATGATCAACACACCCTGAAAGCCATGCTCGAAGCTGAAGCCTATGAAGGTCCATCCTTGATCATTGCATACTCTCATTGTATTGCCCACGGTATCGATATGAGCAAGGGATTGGATCAGCAAAAAGCTGCTGTCAACTCTGGTTTCTGGCCTTTATACCGCTATAACCCTGCATTAGCAGATGAAGGCAAGAATCCGTTGACAGTGGACTCCAAAGATCCGAGCATTCCGTTGGAAGATTACGTTTACAACGAGACACGATACCGAATGCTGGTTCAGGCAGACGAACAGCGTGCAGAAACCCTTCTGAAAGATGCCAAAGAAGACGTAAGGAAGAAATTGGATCTCTACCGTCAGATGGCAGCCATACAATACAAACAAGAAGAATCTTGATTAAAGATAAATCAACGCAGGGGCATTCATCATGCCCCTGCTCGTTTCATGGGAGGAAAGTATGACAGATTTAACCACAACTTATATGGGACTCAAATTAGCGAATCCGTTGGTGGCATCCGCTTCACCAATGTCAAAAAAGATTGAGAATGTCAAAAAATTAGAAGATGCGGGTGTTTCGGCAATAGTCATGTACTCACTCTTTGAAGAGCAGATATTGCATGACAGCAGAGAATTGGATCATTTCCTTTCGTTTGGCACCGATTCCTTCCAGGAAGCCATGAGTTACTTCCCTGATATGGAAAAATACAATGTTGGACCTGAAGGATATCTGTCCCAAATTGAAAGTCTGAAACGCGGAACCAACCTCCCTGTCATAGGCAGTTTGAATGGAATTTCCAGCGGTGGTTGGGTGGAATATGCCCGCAAAATTCAGGATGCTGGTGCAGATGCATTGGAATTAAACTTTTACTATATTCCAACACAACTAAACTTAACTGCTGTTGAATTGGAAAAATCATATGTGCGGCTGGTGAAGGACATCAGAGCTGCAATAAAGATTCCACTGGGTGTAAAACTGAGCGCTTCATTCACCTCCCTGCCCAATTTTACGGCTGATGTGGTATCAGCAGGAGCGGATGGTCTGGTGTTATTTAACCGGTTCATCCAGCCGGATTTCGATCTGGATAAAATGGAAGTCATACCATCCCTTTCTCTGTCTACATCTGCTGAATTAATCCTCCCGTTACGATGGGTTGCCATCCTGTTTGGAAGGATCAATGCTTCCCTTGCCCTTACTGGTGGAGTCCATACCGGTGAAGATATGGTCAAGGCAACTCTGGCTGGAGCTGCCATCAGTATGGTTGCTTCGGAATTCGTTGAAAAAGGACCAAGCAGAGCCGTTGGTATTTTGTCTGAATATACCAAGTGGATGGTGGAACACGAGTATGAGTCGGTTGCCGAGATGCTTGGTGCGATGAGCCAGAAATCTGTGTCCGATCCTGCTGCTTTTGAACGCGGAAATTATATGAAAGCCTTACAGACTTATAATAATCGGATCTATTGATCTCGGATTAGAATCAAAGACACCCGTGATTTTTCACGGGTGTCTTTATTTTCCCCACTGATTAAGCAAGATACTCTTTTACTGGTTGGTCGTCGAGAAATACCAGGTTCAAGATGCCGGCGACCAGACTGATGGCATTTCCATAAATGATGGTGGCGATTTCAAGGATTGCGATTGTTTTCAGATCATTTGCGTTTACTTGTTTGTGATTCATCAGCTTTGAAGCATAAACCACTTCATAAACACCAAGGATGAGGGGTAACGCAACCACAGGCAGGCAGATAACACCAACAATGGATACCAATGCTCCACAGATAAATCCGAGACCACCGAGGATGTTGAATACTCCACTGACCAAAAGAATAATTTCCATACCCTGCACACGGGAAGGTTTATTGACTGTAATTACTTGTTCTGACATTTTGTTTGCTCCTGTTTTGATATAACTACAATTCATACGATGGAGCGGAAATTTAGTTGCATACAAGCCAGAATGAGTTCAAACGATTAGTAAAGTATTAGAACTATGTATGATTATCCAACTATCACTTGACTCTACCCCGCAGCGTATCATAATTAATTTAATATGGATTACAAAGATTATTATAAAACTCTCGGCGTTGAACGATCTGCATCGGACCAGGAGATTAAAAAAGCTTATCGAAAATTGGCTATGAAATACCATCCCGATAAGAATCCGGGGAATAAGCAGGCAGAAGACAAGTTCAAAGATATAAACGAAGCCTATCAAGTTCTTAGCGATACTGAAAAACGAAGCCGCTATGATCAATTAGGAGATTCCTACTTTAGATATCAGCAGGCAGGTGGAACTCCAAATGGGTTTGATTGGAATCAATGGACATCCGCTCGTGGAGCAAGCCGTGGAGGTGCTCAACGGGTGGAAGTGGGAGATTTCGGAGACCTATTTGGAGGTGGCTTTTCGGATTTTTTCCGGATGTTCTTTGGTGAAACAAATCCACAAGGATCAGGTGATCTTCGGCAGCGAACAAGCCGGTCTGCCACTCCCAGAGCCACGGAACAACAGATCACGATTTCATTGAATGAAGCATATTCTGGAACCACCCGCACCATTTTGACAGGAAATAAAAAGCTGGAACTAAAGATACCCAAAGGAGCAAAAACTGGAACAAAAATTCGTGTTCCAGCAGGTTCATCTCCTGATTTGCGAGCAGATCTATATCTGGTTGTAGATATCTCTCCAGACGGTCGTTTCGAACGAAAAGATAATGATCTTTACACAGATATCAGTGTGGATGTTTATACTGCCATGTTGGGTGGGCAAGTAAATGTTGTTACACTTGCAGGAAGTGTTTCCCTCACCATACCAGCGGGAACACAACCTGGTCAAAGTATACGATTAAGCGGGCGGGGAATGCCTTCATTGCGGAATCCATCCTTGTTTGGAGATTTATATGTAAGAGTGAAGATCACCATCCCGCGAACACTTACCGAGGAAGACAAAGCAGTCTTGAGAAAGTTAGCCGGAAACCATCAATAATTTACCGGTATAGGAGTAAAAATGAAAAGATATAAAATACTATTACCATTATTTATCATCATGGCAAGTATATTAGCCTGTGTTTCACCAACATCACTAGTCCAGAAGAGTATTCTTCCAACGATAGCTGCTGAAATACCAACCCAAATATCAAATCTGCCTATTCAAAACCTCCCATCCTTAAACCTGGGTGAAAAAGATGCTGTACAAGTTGCATTGTATGAGCAGGTCAGTCCCGGAGTCGTTTCTATTCAGGTTTCTTCCACCGTCGGGGATGGGCAGGGATCTGGTTTTGTTTATGATACGAATGGCTATGTCATTACCAATTACCACGTTGTGGAAGGTGCGACTGATATTGAAGTCGATTTTCCATCAGGATTTAAGACAACAGGAAAGGTGATCGGGACTGATACGGATTCGGATATAGCCATCGTTAAAGTAGATGCTCCTGAAAGTGAACTTCATCCATTATCCCTGGGGAATTCCAATTCGGTGAAAGTAGGTCAAACTGTAGTCGCAATTGGTAATCCGTTCGGGTTGAATGGGACAATGACCATTGGGATTATATCTGCCCTAGGCAGAACTCTGGATTCATTGCACGATTCTGGTGGTGGAAATGTATATACAGCCGGTGACATTATTCAGACAGACGCAGCCATCAATCCAGGGAACTCTGGTGGCCCACTCTTAAATCTTAATGGTGAAGTCATCGGGATCAACCGGGCTATTAGAACCAGTGGAGCTACAGTGGGCGGGGAGCCAGGGAATATTGGGATCGGTTTTGCAGTTCCAATCAATATTGTCAAGCGGGTTATCCCTGAACTGATCGCAAACGGGAAGTACGATTACCCATACCTTGGACTATCCAGCTTACCGGATATGTCGTTGTCAGTCCAGAAGTCGCTCGGTTTATCCCAATCCACAGGTGCATATATCGTCGAGGTTGTACCTGGAGGTCCTGCAGAAAACGCAGGTGTAATTGCAGGAACGAAACCCACTGATATTCAAGGTCTATTAGCAGGCGGTGATTTGGTCGTGGCTATAGACGGAAATAAAATATTAACTTTTGCAGACCTGTTGAAATACCTGATCAACGAGAAGGCGCCAGGAGATCAAGTTGTGCTATCTGTTATCCGAGATAATCAACAAAAGGAGATCACGCTCACATTAGGTTCCCGCCCATAATCAAGTACGTCCTGCTACCCTGAAAGGAGGGAGTATGTTGACAGAAAGTGATTTGCAGGAGCTGTTGCACTTTACTGCGCCTGAACCTGTTCTGAGTCTATATTTGAATACCGATCCATCCGAAGGTAATGCGGATGCATACCGGCTTAGGATGCGGACCTTGCTTAAGGGAGTTGATCTGGCAGCGGACACTGAACGTGTTGAGCAGTATTTCGCCAGAGAATATGATTGGAGCGGGCGCAGTGTTGCTGTATTTTCCTGTGTTGGTCAAAATTATTTCAAGGCATTTCCCTTGACCATCGCAGTCCGAAGTAGGATTCGAGTTAGCGACCATCCCCACTTTAAACCACTGGCAGATCTGTGGGACTCCTTTGGTGGTTACGGAGTTGTACTGGTTGATAAACAAGGTGCCCGTTCTTTCTTTTTCAATCTTGGGATGCTTGAAGAACAACAAGGGATTGTGGGAGAAGAAGTAAAACACACGAAACGGGGTGGAGCATCCTCCGTACCCGGCAGAAGAGGCGGCTCATCCGGTCAAACCGGGTATGCGGATGAAGTAGTTGACAGAAACATGAAGGATTCAGTTGATTTTGCAGTCCATTTTTTTGAACAAAAACATGTCAGACGAATTGTCATCGGCGGAACAGACGAAAATGTATCTTTCTTCCTAAGCTTGCTCCCAAAATCCTGGCAAAGTCTGGTCGTAGGGACGTTTAATCTGCCAATTACAGCGAGTGGTAATGAAGTTCTACAAAAGGCAATGCAAATAGGTCTGGAAGCGGAACAAAAACGGGAAGGCAAACTGGTGGATATGTCGATCACTTCAGCCGCGAAGGGATCCGGTGGAGCGGTGGGATTGGAAAAGACCCTTTCGGCCGTGAGCGAAAACAGGGTGATGAATCTACTTTTCAACGAAGGGTTCTTTTCACAAGGCGTCAAATGTCCCAATTGCGGATTCCTCTCCGCGCACAAATTGGAAACCTGCCCGATCTGTAGCGAAAAAACTCAGCCAGTACTGGATGTAGTTGATGTCGCGGTCAGATCTGTCCTACAGTCTGGAGGAGAAGTTGATGTTTTACATCAAAATCCGGAATTAGAACAAGTTGGAAATATTGCAGCAATACTGAGGTATTGATCGGTCGATGTACCGATTCGTAATATCCCGAAACCTCAACGAAGTCGGTCAGGTGGATGACTGAAAGGTCATCCACCTGAGATTTTAATTTAGAAATCGCAAAAATGAATTACTGGTACAATTTAGAAATTACATATAAAGAGTTGAAGAAAATGACCCAAAATACAAAAAATAAAAGCAATATAAATCATGAACAAAGAAAAATGAGATTGCAACGCATCGTATTTGTGATCGTTTCAGTCATTCTCATTCTCTCGTGGATCCTTGTCTTGGTAAAATGAAGCAGTATGCTATCAGGATTGAAGACTACAATCCGGAATGGCCGGATTTATTCAAATCCGAAATGAAAACTCTGAATACTGCCTGTGTTGGTCAAATAATCAAGATTGAACACATAGGAAGTACATCCATACCTGGATTACCCGCAAAACCAACGATAGATATCCTGGCGGGGGTTGAAAGCCTGGAAATCGCAAATGGACTGATCCCAGACATTTGTTCTCTGGGATACGAATATATATCCATCTACGAAGAGGATATGCCTGAACGAAGATATTTCGTTAAAGAAGGCGACTTATCTGATCGGGTTCACATTCATATGGTAGTAGTGGATTCTGATTTTTGGCGCAGACATATCGCTTTTCGTGATTATATGAGAGATCATCCGGAATCACGTGATGAATATGGTGAATTAAAAAAGAACTTGGCAACTCAGTATGGTTCTGACCGCAGTGGATACACGGATGCAAAATCCGAATTCATCCTGCGGATCCAAACACTCGCAGGATTTATTCCCACTCACGCTCCCAACCAATCATCTTACCATTAGGATCCCCACCTGCTTCGAGGAAAAGACTTTCCACATTCCATAAATGGGGTATTTTATTATCCTGCTCGTTAACTATAGGGATATTCTTACAAGTAGTTAGAATGGTCTCAAGGGAAAATTGTCTTGCCACACCCTGGATCACTCTCGCTGAAACCTGAACCAGATAGTCAGTATCTGTTTCCAACCTGGTTGAGCATTCCTCAGGTGAGAGAGCCGGGTTACCGTGACCCGGGATCAGCACATCAATTGCCAGGGATTGAAGTTTTTGCAATGAATGAAGGTAAGCCGCTCCGGAACTACTGATGAAAGGGATTTCAATATCACTGAGTGTATCTGCCGCCCAGAGAAATTTCTCTTCCGGCAGATACACGCCAATTTGGTCAGCGGTATGCCCTGGTAATGGAATCAACTGGATCTCCAGGTCGTCCAAATGATAGCGCGTTCTGGTGGAAATAAGAGAAGCAGGCGAAAATTTGGTATCCCAATCCGGGGTAATTTGACCTTCCTGCACAAACCACTTATTTATTGATTTTTCTGTTTGCTTCTGGAATTGATGTTGTAATGCCGGGAAGAGCTGATGGGTCAGGATGGGAACCTCGGGAAAAGCGCCTGCACCCAAGATATGGTCCCAGTGGAAATGGGTAAGAACCATCCCATGGCATGACAAGTGTTGATCATCCATGAACAGGCGGATGGATTCCGTTTCAGCGATAGTTATCCCGGGGTCGATAAGCCAACAGTGATCGCCTGAAGCGATCAAACCACTGTGGTAGTTCATCCACTTGCTGTTGAATACCCAAACATGTTCAGTGAATTGATGTGGTTTGTCCATCATTTCTCTTCAGATGCCAACCTTTCAAGAATTGGGAGAGCTGCAAGGACAGCTCTGGCGCGATGACTAAGGACGTTTTTTTCAGCCATGGATAGCTCCGCCATTGTTTTCCCTATACCAGCACACTCAAAGATGCGGTCATAACCAAACCCACCTTCACCTCTTTCCGTTTCAATAATTTCTCCTCTACACTCCCCAGAGGTAAACCAGCGTTCTCCATCCGGAGATTGAATACAAACAGTACAGGTAAATCGGGCTTTCCATGGCTTTGGATAAGCTCGGAGATTTGTGATCAACAATTTTCTACGATCCGCATCTGTTGCTAGCGGATCAGACGAATAGCGTTTTGAATACAACCCCGGAGCACCTTGTAAAGCCTGAACTTCCAAACCAGAATCATCGCCAAGGGCTATGATTCTGGTAGCGTTGGCATAAGCAGCAGCTTTCAAGGCAGCATTTTGTGCGTAGGTAGTACCGGTTTCAGCAACATGTAAATCTATGCCCATGTCAGAGGCAAGGATCAACTGTAGATTGGGAGAAATCAACAAAGATTGAAGCTCAATGAGTTTCCCTCTATTTTCTGTGGCGATACAAATTTTCATTACATGTCCCATTGGATGGAGTAAATTTCGCCTAATTATATCAATGGAATTATCAAAGAAAACATGGAGTCAACATGTCCATATCATAATAAAACATCAGTTAAAAAGACATCATGATCAAAACATTATTTATTGTGGATCATTGGTGATTCTGACCTAATTTGACCATAACTTCAACTGTTTTTCCGCTTGCGATAATTGGAATCACATTCCCATCCAAAACAGCACCATTCAAGCGAATTTCTTTTATACCGTTGGTTACTCCATCAGGATTCGTAACAGTAATTTGATACTTAACATCGCGGAACACACGGGAGATTTTGTATCGTTTCCATGTTCGGGGGATACAGGGTTGAATGATCAAACCATTGTATCCAGGTTTAATTCCGAGGATTGCCTGTATTCCTGCCTGGTACATCCACGAAGCGGTCCCTGACAGCCAGGAATTTCTTGCCATACCGAATTTAGGATGCTCATCCCCTAAAATATTTTGCGAGAAAACATAAGGCTCCATCTCGTATGTATCTATATCGTCATTTTTGTTGATCGGATTGATCTGCGAGTAGTATTCAAATGCACGGTCACCATTTCCATTCATGGTTTCGGCGATGATCACCCATGGATTTACATGGACAAAAATTCCGCAATTCTCTTTCGCTCCCGGGGGATAGGTTGTGATGCCGCCAATATTTCTGTCGTATCCGTTGAATCCAGGCGTGCTGAGTTTAATCCCGTTTTTGGTATTCAACTTCTGATAGACTGAATCCAATGCTTTGAGAGTTTGATCCTGTGTGGCAAAACCTGCAATCACCGGCCAGGCTTGTCCATAGGTATACAATTTGCCATGTTTGTTTTCTGCAGAACCCAATATCGCTCCATCCGCGGTGATATAACTTCGGAACCATTCACCGTCCCACGCGATATTTTCAAAGCCGGTTTTCATTTCTTGATACCAGGTGGTGTAGTTTAGTACCCGCTCGGGCAGACTCAGGTGCTTGCATAGTTCGATCATCTCAAGGCATGCTTTTCCAAAAAGGCAGGCAATAAACATGGATTCTGCCCCAGCAGGTAAATTGATGGTGTCATTCCAATCAGCGAAACCGAGCAGCGGTAATCCGTTCTTACCAATATTATTTATCGTAAATCTCAATGCGTTTTCAAGGTGATCCAAGACACTGGCCATAACAGGATCATCGATATGGTTATCAGGATAGTATGGAAGCATTTCGTTAAGAAAAGAGAAATCACCGGTTTCCTTCAAATATTCGCAGGTTGCCAGAATGATCCACAGATGATCGTCACCGTAATATTGTGGATGGTCCGGGTACTCCACCGCATCTCCAACTGAAGCTTCCATGTTGATCGGATAGAATTGGTGCATGGCATTCCCGGCAGTTTTCTGAACCTGCAACAGGTTGGATAACAATTCCCTGGCTTCAGCAGGCCTGGAGGACAAAATTCCCATCACATCTTGAGAACTATCCCTTACACCCATACCCCGTGAACCATATCCCAGTTGGTATAAGGAGAGATATCTGGACCAGGTTTTTGTTGTGTAACACTGTCTGGGATTATGTATATTCAACAAAAGATCCAAAGATTTATCCGGCGTTTCCACTTGAATTTTGGATAAGTATTCAGACCAAAAATCATTCAGTTTCTTGAGGGCGGATTCAATATTGGCGGGATAGAGCCAATTCATGATGGTTTCAATATGATCAGCCACACGATCGACCTGTCCCAATTGGAATATGGCTGTTCTCTCTTCATTGGGAGCCAGATCGGTCATAGTAACTAATAATGCTGCGATGTTATCCCCATTTTGGGCGAGGGTACATGGTAGATCCTCGGATTGTAGGCTTACCGGTTCAGCCCAGGTGCCGTATTCATTATTCCCTAAAAACTTTGTCCGATCGGTTTCATAAGAACTGACGGGAAGATCCGAGCAGAAGTAATTCTCTGCCACCCCATTTTTCATGTAAGCGCACTGCTTCAAGATGATCATCTTGTTTGGCAATTCAATCAGGCTGCTTTGCATTGTTTGCGGAACCCAGTCCGCATTTGTAAATTGTTTCAATGCATCAAAGTGGGAATATTCCACAACAGGGATCAAATCCAGAGATACATTTTCGGATCTTAAATTTCTAATATTGATTCGACGAATCTCGCAAGAAGCTCCCGGAGGTACGAAAATGAGTGTATCAGACTGGATACCGTCCACGACTGGAAAGGATCCGAGTGTACCCAAGACCGATATGACATTCATAGAAATCCGGAACTCTTGATCCGGGTGATAAAAATGGTTTTACGATTTCATACTCTGTACCATTGTGGATGCGTAAATAAAGAGATTCGCCTTTAAAATCGGACGCAGGTAATTGAGCAACATATCTCGTAATGCGATTAAGACCGGGATCTCCCTTGCAAAGAAGAGAACCACCTGTTTGATCCACAAATCCACCGAACTGCATGTCGCCGATGTAATTTATCCATTTCCGTGGAGTCATTGGGTTCGTGATCACATATTCTTTATTTTGTTGATCAAAATATCCATACTTTCCCATAAGTGATTCCTTACATGTTCATAAATTGTGGTATTTGTATGATAGCAATGAATATAAAACGTGCGGGTTGAAAGATTTAAATCCTTATCACATCGTAATCACTGGGAGCGCTCTCAAGTCAACTCAAAAAAAATGCCGCAGTTGCGGCAAAAAGTCTATTTCATAATTATAAAGAATTACATGGCAATTGCAATATGATAAACCTATGTGAGTGATTCTTAAGGGACAAACTGATCGTTATTTACCGAAAGCTTTCTTATCAATCACCTGAATATGATTAACCAGCCAATCCTTCAAGAAAGTGGACACTTCTATAGTCAATGAAAATTTGCCCCCATGAAATTGATTTTGTAAGTCCACCACCTTTTTAGTAAATCGATCGTGTTCTCCTTTGTGGGCGAGGTAACCTATGTAATTCTCTTTTTTCATACGGTTTTCTTCAAACGTAAAATGGATTTTAGTGTAGTCGATCAATCCATCAAGAACTTGATCCGAGGGTTTCTTTTCCTTTTCCTTGACCCATCGAATCGTGGAGATTATTAATCATATCAATCAATTTCTTGTGCTGTCCATCGATATCGGCATCGTTTACAGATACAGATTGGTTCCACTGTAGAATCGGCATGTTAGATACTCCTTTTTGCAGGAATTACTTTGAAAAATCAAAATTTGGGGTTGGGCATAAATTCGGAATAGTGAACAGTTCCGATTCTACTTTCCGAATGTCCTTTTATCATTTACCTGGATGTGGTTAACCAGCCAATCTTTCATGAAGGTGGATACTTCTATCGTCATGGAATACTTACCGGAGTTGTACTGGTTTTGTAGATCAACTACTTTGGCTGTAAACTTGTCATGTTCTGCCTTGTGAGCAAGGAAACCAACATAGTTTTCTTTTTGCATCCGATTCTGTTCATAGCTAAAGTGGGTCTTAGTGTAATCAACCAACCCATTTAAAACATTCCCAAGAACCTCTTTGCCTTTCCCCTGGCTCATGGCATCATGCAAGGCATTGATCATATCAAACAGCTTTTTATGTTGAGTATCCACTGCATCATCATTGATGGCGATTGCGGAACTCCATGAAATTAATGGCATACATCACTCTCCTGTCAGTAATAATTCACAGGATAGACGCATTCGTGTTAGATATCAGTAAAAGTTGAGTAAAAATTACGCTATTAAGATAGAACAAGACTTAACCCATTTTGGATCAAGTTTGATCAGGCGGTTTTTCTTCAGGTTTTCCCGAACGATCCAACGAATATCACCATCATCCACTTTAAGCCAATTTTCAAAATACATTTTGCCGGTTTGTGGCGCGGCGACTATAACAACACTCCACCCATAGCCTAATGCCTGACGTAATACCCTGAATTCATCGGATTTTCGATCGGTTTGGTTGTGGAGGTTACGGGATATTTGATCCAGAATGCCGATCACTTGATTTGCTATCGGATCGTCCTTTAATAGCCGTGGTTCACAGAGAGCAGCTACTACACAACGCTGTTCATATAGATTCCCGCCAACCCACTCTGACATCAATTGGAGCAAGCCGTTCGGATCTGTATCTCCGCGGAATTGCAGACCAATGGCTACTGCTTCGCGAAGGCGCCAGCGATGATCGCAGGCATACTGCCTCGCAATATCGCATGCTTGAGCATTCTTTCCTGACTGTCTGGCAAGACTGATGACTCCGCATAGGATAGGAAAAACCTGCGGGAAATCCCCTGCAGGTTTTTCTAGATCTCCTTGAATTAATTCCAATGCTCGTTCGAAATCTGCAACCAATCCAGCGGCGTATGCCAATTCCAAATTCGCCCGCGGACCAGGAAGGTTGCTGTTCTCTTCAAGATACTGAATCCAATCAGGAAGTTCAGCTAAGCTTGTTCGGTAATCATCAAACTTTGTCATTTTCTTCAGTTGTGGATGGATCCTGTTCGTCAGAAACCACCTGATCTGATTCGGTTGACTCGTTTTCATCCTGATCGGAATCTTTTTCGTCAATGTGGTTATCGTTTCCCAGGATGTCCATCTGAATTCTCGCCAATGCTGCGACCGTATTGCCCGGTTCCAGGTTCATGATCTTGGTTCCACGGGTTGCGCGGCTGGATTCTGAAATATTACTGACTTTCAATCTCAACACCACACCACTGGCAGAGATTATGGTCAATTCGTCTTTTTCTTTAACAACTCTGGCAACAGCAATGGGACCGTTTTCTTCAAGACTTTCTTTGTTGATCGTAGAGACACCCTGAGTACCACGACCTTTGGGTGTGTATAGGTTAACCGGAGTACGTTTACCATGTCCACGTTCGGTTACAACCAACAGGTCTCCGCCATCTTCGACAACTTCCATGCTTGCCAGAGTATCACCGGGGTGCATTCTGATCCCGGTAACTCCACCGGCTGCACGTCCCATGGGACGAATCTTGGTTTCGGAATACCTTAGAGCTTGTCCCTTTGCAGTGACAAGGATTACATCATTAGAACCGGATGTGATACGCGCCCAACCTAATTTATCACCAGGATTAAGAATAATAGCAATCAAACCAGATGGCCTAACCGCAGCAAGTTCTTTGAGCGGCAGACGCTTGACCCGTCCCTTGTAGGTAGCCAGGGTACAGAAACCGGAACTGAAATCGCGTGCATCCACGGCGGCTGTGATCTTTTCATCCGGTCCCATGGCCAGTATGTTAATGATCGGAGTACCACGGTCCGTTCGCCCCGCATCGGGGATTTGATAGGCTTTTTCTGAATAGACTTTTCCTTTATCCGAGAAAAAGAGGATGGTATCGAGGGTTTGTGCTGGAATAAACATCGTGACTACGTCTTCACCTCGGACATTCTGTCCGATGATCCCACGTCCACCTCTTCCCTGAGCACGGTATGTACTGGTGGAGACACGTTTGATATATCCACGTTGAGTGATTGAGATTAGCACAGGTTCGTCAGGCACCAGATCTTCTTCCCGGAAAGCTTCATTAGCCTGGATGGTGATTTGGGTGCGTCTTTTGTCTCCGAATTTACCGGAAACTTCCTGCAAGTCCTCTTTAATGACATCCAGTATCTTCTTGGGATGGGTCAGCAGGTCTTCCAGGTAGGCAATTCTTTCCATGACCTCTTTATGCTCTTCTTCGATCTTCATTCGTTCCAGAGCTGCCAACCTGCGCAACTGGAGATCAAGGATGGCTTGCGACTGAACTTCAGTCAACGAGAATAGTTCCATTAACCGAGTCTTCGCTGTATCAGCATCCGGTGATTCACGTATGGTTTTGATCACTTCGTCAAGATTGGCTAGCGCAATGAGGTAACCTTCCAAAATATGGGCGCGTTGCCTGGCTTTGTTCAATTCGTATTCAGATCTGCGTCTGATCACTTCCTGTCGATGATCAATGTAAACCTGTAGTGCTCGGCGAAGGGATAGATTGCGCGGTTCATTATCGACCAGTGCGAGCAGGTGAACGCCATATGTGGTTTGAAGTGATGTGTATTTATAAAGCTGATTTAGGACTTTTTTCGCCTGAGCGTTTCGTTTAAGCTCGATGAAGATACGCATGCCGCGACGATCTGATTCATCACGCAGGTCAGAGATCGCATCGATCTTGCCCTCTCTAACCAGATCTGCGATGCGCTCGATCAATGTGGATTTGTTTACCTGGTAAGGGATCTCTGTTATATAGATAACATTGTGACCATTCTTACCTTCTTCAATCCTGGCGAGTCCACGGAGGGTGAGTTTGCCCCTACCGGTCGAATAAGCCTGAGTGATTGCCTCACGGCCAACGATGATACCTCCGGTTGGGAAATCCGGACCAGGCAGAAAGTCCATTAATTGTTCAGTTGAAATATCTTCAGCATGATCATAATTGTCGATCAAGAAAATAATTGCATTGACCAGCTCGGTCAGATTATGCGGGGGAATGTTCGTTGCCATGCCAACCGCGATACCGGATGATCCATTTAAAAGCAGGTTGGGAAGCCTTGCCGGCAATACAAGTGGTTCCTTCAATGAACCATCAAAGTTATCACCAAAGTTAACGGTATCCTTTTCGATATCCGCCATCATTTCTTCTGCCATTTTATGCATTCTGGCTTCGGTATAACGCATTGCCGCCGGAGAGTCACCGTCCACGGACCCAAAGTTACCCTGACCGTCAACCAATGGATAACGCATCGAAAAGTCCTGGACCATACGTGCCATAGCGTCATAAACGGACAGATCACCGTGTGGATGGTACTTTCCTAACACTTCACCGACGATACGAGCGGATTTCTTATATGCAGCATTGGAATGCATATTAAGATCTTCCATCGCGTAGAGAATTCGCCTATGAACTGGTTTAAGACCATCTCTTGCGTCCGGTAGTGCTCTGGCGACGATCACGCTCATGGCATAATCGAGATATGCAGAACGCATCTGCTGATCAATGTCTACTGACTGAATTAGTCCGTTTTCCATATAATTTCCTTTGAAAGATAACCTTTCAATTATACCCCACCCGTCAACTGCCCACAAATTACTTCCGAAACCGACAACAATCTTTTTCGCCAGATAATCCCTTCATGGCTATTTATCAATACCAAATTTAAAGTCAGGGCCAATTTAGATGATTAAAAAAAATAAGAGGAGCATGTTCATGCTCCTCTCAGAGAGTTGATCAGAATCATTCTTCCCCAAGGGCTTCTTTTGCCTTTTTGGTCTGTTTACCACGTTCATCGGAATCGAGGATGCGTTTGCGAATGCGGAAATTCATAGGGGTCACTTCAAGAAGCTCATCCTCAGCCAGATACTCAATAGCTTCATCAATACTCATATCCCGCGGAGGAGTCAAACGTACTTCAATATCTTTGTTGGATGACCGCATATTGGTGAGATGTTTCTTTTTGCAGACATTGACCGGAAGGTCATTCGCCCGCATGGTTTCACCAATCACCATGCCTTCATATACTTCGATGCCAGGACCAATGAAGAGCATTCCGCGTTCTTCCGCGTTCTTCAAACCGAAGTTGGTTGTGGTTCCTGCTTCCCATGCTACGATGGAACTGGTAGAACGTTGTGAGATGGGTCCGGCTAACACATCGTAACCATAAAAGATCGAATGCAATACTCCCATACCGCGAGTGGCGGTCAGGAATTGATATCTGAAGCCGAGCAATCCGCGGACTGGGACGATGTAATTCAAAGATACAGAATTATCCGTGTTATTGACCATGTTGATCATTCGTCCACGGCGTGTGCCGAGCATTTCTACTACGGTTCCAACGGTTTCAGAACTTGTTTCGATGTGAACATCTTCAAAAGGCTCAAGCATCTCACCGTTCTCGCCTTCGATCATAATGGCTTCGGGGCGTGATACCTGGAATTCATATCCTTCACGGCGCATAGTTTCAATCAGGATGGCCAGGTGCAGTTCTCCACGACCAGCTACAACAAATGTATCCGCGTATTCAGTTTCAGTTACCCGTAGCGCTACATTATTCTTTAATTCGTCAAACAGGCGCTCGCGCAACTTACGGGAGGTGCTCCACTTACCTTCACGACCGGAGAATGGTGAGGTATTCACACCAAAAGTCATTCGGACAGTTGGCTCTTCCACTTTGATCTGGGGCAACGCAACCGGGTTGGCAGGATCAGCCAATGTTTCACCGATGGCAATATTCTCAAGTCCTGCGATGGCAATAATCTCACCTGCTTCAGCATACGGGACTTCAATTTTTTCAAGCCCCTGGAAAATATATAGATATCTGGCTTTTTCGGGAATAAGTTCACCGGTCAATGTGATTCGGGTTATTGGTTGACCGGCATTGATCACACCAGCGGTGACACGTCCCAATGCGGTCGTACCGCGGTATTCATCATAGCTCAAGTTGGTTACCAATATCTGTAATGGAGCTTCTTTATCAACTTTAGGGCATGGGATTGAATCAAGAATTGCGCGGAATAATGGCTGAAGGTTGGGTCCCATATCTTCACTGAAACCAGCCTGCCCTGTAATCCCATTTGCATATATGATCGGAAAGTCAGCTTGACGATCACTGGCTCCAAGTTCAACAAAAAGGTCAAAAGTTTCATTCAGGGTACGATCAGGCTCGGCATCTCTGCGGTCCATCTTATTTATCACCACAATTGCTTTCAAACCCATCGCTAGAGCTTTTTTGAGGACAAATCGGGTCTGAGCCATCGGACCTTCAGCAGCATCCACCAGCAAAAGTACTCCATCAACCATATTGAGGACCCGTTCGACTTCGCCTCCAAAATCAGCGTGTCCGGGAGTATCAACAATATTGATCTTTACTATCTCACCAGTATCGGGGTGAGGAATGGAGATTGCGGTATTTTTCGCCAAGATGGTAATTCCGCGTTCCCGTTCAAGGTCGTTTGAGTCCATCACCCGTTCTATAACGGCTTGATTCTCGCGGAAAACCCGGGCTTGCCTTAATAATCCATCTACTAATGTAGTTTTTCCATGATCAACATGGGCAATAATTGCAATATTTCGGATATCTTTTCGTTCGGTTAGCATTCCTGATCCAATCACATTCTATAACATAGAACAACCCCGGCGAAAGCCGAGGTCACGGTCTTGCTCGATTATCATAACAGAGTGCATGGTGATTGTGAAGGGGTATCAATTCTACATATATATGGATTAATGTCATATACCATCTATAATTACCCAATGGCGTTGATATCTTTTGTCATTATTCTGGTAGCCACCGGCGTATACTCCGCAGTACATTCCTTGCAAGCCTCCAACCAATCCAAACAGTGGATTGCCAGACATTGGCCAATATTCCATAATCACTTTTACCGATTGTTTTTTAATTTCTTTGCAGTGATCAGTTTTATCCCTGTGGTTTATCTTGTCTGGAAGATGAAATCCATTGGATTGTACACGATTCAAACTCCATGGGTATATATTACTATTCTGATCCAGATTGCAGCATCTATCGCGATTGTTCTGGTAGTTGGGGATACAGGCGGGTTCTCATTCATAGGATTGTCGCAGTTAATGAATGGATTTGAAAAAAGACAGGGTTTGGTGACACGGGGATTGTATCGATATGTTCGCCATCCACTTTATACATTAGGATTGATAATCCTGTGGCTGATCCCCACGATGAACACAAATATTCTAGCTTTAAATATTGGTTTAACCATCTATGTGTATATTGGAGCAAAATTGGAAGAAGCAAAACTCAGGCTGGAATATCCGGAGTATATCGAGTATCAAAAACGGATACCTATGCTATTCCCTCGATTTAAATAGATCAAAGTATCTCTTTCCTCGGCTATCCACTATAATCAATATCATAATTAATCTGATTCCGATCCCATGCAGTGCGGAGAATTGATGAGAACATTTAAGAAGATCCCCCTGGAAGTAACCCTGGTTGTGATCGTTACATTATTTATAGCAATGCGATTGACGATGGTTATTGTTGCTGCGTTAAAACCTCCCCAGGATCAATTTTTGCAAAATGTTTTCTGGATCGGTTATCCGATCATTGCTTTTATTTGGGGTGTTGCATCGCATCCAGCGGATTACAAATGGTGGCTGGCGTTGGTAATGGTGACGATAGGTATGGGAGCGGGATTGACTTTTTGGAATGGATATCTGAGGTTGGTCAACCTCCCGGTTTATATGGCAGTTTCCATGCTTGGATACGGCATAGCGGCATCCATGTTTAAACCGGGAACTCCACTTCCTCCGAAAAAAAAGAAACAAATCTAACTGTTTTTCAATTTATCTGCTTGACCAGGAGTGAGCATATCGGGGATTAGATCTGCGCTGCTATTAAAAGCATCATCAATCCCACGCTTTACTTCCGCCCACCAATCTCCGGCAGCTATATATTTATCTTCCTCAAATCTGTTCAGCCAGTATTTTAGGACTTCGTCTTTCAATCCAAAGCGATCCCACTGTTGAAGAAAAGTCAACAACAGATCAATGGTGCGTTCAGTAAACCCTGCCAGACTTTTTGAGCACTCCCCATCGTAGATCTCTTTAGCCAGTTCAAACTGATGTTTCTTATAATTCAGATCGATATTGAAATGAGCCATAATGATCTCATCAGTGATCGTTTCCGCCCATTTTCGATGGAATCTGCAAATTCCACTGTTATCGTTAAATAACTCGTATGTCATTCGTTCGACATTCTTTTTACCCAGTTCATATGGAGGTAGAAATTTTCCTTCATAGTAAACATAATACTTACCCATCATGGGCATGGGACTTAGCATGCCTGCCACCCAGTATTGATTGGGAACCATGCATCCTTCTTCCCCATGCGGCAGATAAACCGCACACGCAGAAGAATTCTTCAATTTCATTTCCAATTTTTCCGAACAATTTCGAATACCTTCCCGGAAATTTCTTGCCTTTGGGTCAAAAAGAATGGCTTCAACTACAGCTTGAGCATAATCAGCATTTCTCAAGCTGTCATTTATAAGATCGAATTCAGATAGTTCAGGGGTAAATTTGAAATTCATTTGATCCGCAGGCGGGAATCCGAATTCTTCAGGTTGAATGATCCCCGATGAAATCAAGTCCATGATCCATGCAACCGTGCCACCCGTCTGGATTGCGTCAAATCCCATGGCATCTACATAGTCGTTGATCTTTTCGGCTGCTCTTTGGTCAAATACTCCAATCTGAGGACCCAAAGCATGATATGGTTCATAATCCTTTTTATAGATCTCATTCATCTTCTTACAGGCAACAGGACATGGTTCGCCACAATGTTGGAAATTCCTGGTTTTGATGGTCTCTTCATTAAATTGTGCCAAATAGTGATCTAAGATGAAATCCTTGTGTTGTTTCAACCGTTCTTCATCGCTGTGATAAATGCTGGTGTAATTGAAACTCATCACACGCTCGTTCATCTCACGCATGTTTACACCGAAAGTGCCCCCCGTTTCAAACTGTGGGACGTAGCGATATTTTTCAGTTAATGCCATATCAGTCTGGATGGTCTTTTGACCAAAGTGTTCCATAAAATATGCATCGATCTCTTTGGAATCGCGGAGATCTGGGTCGTCCCATTCACCCCCAAAGATGATGGCTGCGATTTCGTGATTTTGGAGAAGCCTCGAACCCATTCCGCCTCTACCTGCCCAATCCACGACACCGGACAGGCTGCCTTTATGGTACGGACTTGACCCAATGATGCCTTCGTTGGTGTGTCTTGCTGCTGGGCCAACTGTACAAATACGAATCTTACCCGGCGCATATTCGGAAGCGTATCGATCAAAAAGTGCTTGCTGTAAAGCAAAGAAACCGAGTAATGGTCTTCCCTGTGGATCCGCGTAACCATTCCAAAGAGCTTCGATGTTGACTGGTTCGAGCCGTACCTGAATCTCACCCTGTTTGTGATTCAGCAAAAGGATGCTGGTTTCATGCGCTTTTCCACGAAGGGCTACATAATTTACTCCTACACCATGGAAGGTATAAGCTGCCCCACCCATACTTGAAATGTAAAATCCATCCCATTGCGGAGACCATCCGGAGAATACCAGACGACGGGAACCGGGGATACTACTGCCGGCTAATAATCCTTCTCCGAATGTAAAACTATCAGGATAAGTACGATAGCGGTGCCATCCATAATCCACTGGTCCAAGGATGGAAATGTTATCGATGGGACGTAAATACCAGTTTCCATTGTTCACGTGGATGGTTAGCTCACGCTGAATCAGGGGATAAGTCATAAAGCGTTCTCCGTTTGTTTCAATTTCCAAGATCTGATCATCTCAGAAGAATGAAAGATTATATATTTAGGGGAGTTCTACTACTCGCGTAGGGCGATCATCTCAATTTCGATCAAAGCATTTAATGGTAACGCAGCAACTGCTACCGTCGTTCTGGCTGGGAATGGGGCTGTAAATTGAATACCGTATACTTCATTCATTGCTGCGAAATTTTTCATATCTGTTAAGTACACATTCACTTTTACAACGTTTTCGAAAGTCAGACCGGCTTCTTTCAAGACATAGCCCAAATTTGCGAAGACTCTTCCGGTTTGTAAGGCGATATCGCCATCAACCAATTTCCCGGTTGATGGATCGATTGGAGTCTGTCCAGATAGATAAACCAGATTTCCAGCTCTCACAGCTTGTGAATAGGGACCAATTGCTTTAGGTGCATCTGGGCTAGATACGGGAATTCTTACCATGTTAATCCTCCTGGATTTAAAATTACTAGATGTTCACACATAATTATTTGCTGGTACACTCGCCAAGAAAACCATTGATAATATTCAAGCATTCCGAATAATCTGAATACACATGAATGGTAAAGCCAGTTTGGTGGTTGCCGAGCAGCATTTTGCTGATCCGTTTCCCCTTTTCGTATAGACACAAAACCGGTTTGTTCTTTGAAAGCGCATAGGCGATCTCATAGCCAACACCATGAGACGGGGTGCTGACTTCTGCGATTACAACATCGCAGTCATCCACCCATTCAATATCACGAGAATAGACTTCTTCTGCGGAAACCTTGTTTTCTTCGATAAGAATATCAGGATTTGCCAGGTCGGCGGTGGGTACAACATGGTCATGATCAATTAGATATTCAACAATCCGGGCGTAAATATGTTGATCCTGGCGTCCACCAGTAATGGAGCATGAGAAGTATATGTTCATTATTTACTCTGTACACATTGAATTATGTTCTAATTATATGGTTATCTGAGCAAGATTGCAGTTGTTTGGTTAATTAGTATCTCATAAAAACAAACACCGAAGAAAATTCGGTGTTTGATATTTTGCAAAATAGTAAATTTTTCGATTACTGGTTGATCGGATTCTGTTTTGCCCAATCATTACCAAGGACGACGATAACATCCACAGGTGAGTTTGGATCATAAGCCGCATTACGGATTTGTGCTGGGCTTAGTCTCAGAACGCTCACCAGGTAACTGATCGTATTAGGCTTTCCGGTAATATCGATCACATAGGATGCATCAGAAGGGTTGTCATTGCCATATTCAACTACATTCAACCCTTGTCCCTTAAAGTAATTGGTCGAAGTCTCTGCCAACCCTGGTTCATAGCTTCCATTCCGAATGGACACCCGCGCTTGCTCCTGTTTTAGCAATTCAGTCGGGTCGGCGGATACTATTCCGGGACCCAAGGGACCTCCGGTGGCAAATGTGGCATCACGAACAGTTCGGACAATATCCATGATCGGGATCAGGATGGATTGCCCATCTGGTGACATTCCACCTACTGCGGAATCAGCACCCAATAATCCGTAATGAATATTCTTACCAGGCACCTGAGATGCATAGAGAGCAAGTTGGATGATCTGATCCAGGGAAAGATTTGTTTTTACTCCCTGTGAGAGATCAGAATATAGTTTTGGTGCTTTACTGATCAAAGTGGGTAACATATTCAATGAGAGAATTTTCTGTCGGACAGATCTAATCACCTGCTGCTGACGGGCAGACCGGTCGAAATCCGATCCCGCAGTTGCGTGACGGTCTCTGGCATACGCCAGAGCAGTTGCGCCATCCAGGGTTTGAACGCCAGGTTTGATCACGACAGTTTCTTTCGTAAATCCCTGTTTTTCTCTACCCAACACGCCCACCTTCATTTTCTGTTTGACATCGATTGTTACCCCGCCAATTTCATCAATAAACTTGACGAAGGCGTCAAAATCAATCTGGGCATAATAATTGATAGGTACTCCGAGGAAGTTTTCAACAGTTTCCATAGCCAAACCAGCACCGCCACCAGGGAGTTTATAGGACTCGCCAAGGAAATAGGCGGTGTTAATTTTTGCATAATCAAAACCAGGAATATTTACCCAGGTATCCCGGGGAATTGACATCATCCCCGCGGTTCTTGTCTGGGGATCCATGGAGACAACCCACATGGAATCGGTTCTGGGGATCTTGCGAGCTTCAGTATCATCATAATCCAAACCCATGATGAGAATGGTTACTCTGCTCGAACCATCCCAAGGTTGAGGAGTCGGACCGCCTGATGGCTGTAACAGGTCACCAGTTGCAGGGAACGAGGTGCCCGAGGCATTGACACCTGGTGTGGCTTCTGCCAAACTGGGAGCGCCTGGCAGAGTGCCTAAGGTCCATTGCGAGACGATACTTCGAACGGTAAAGAAAGCAACGATTGCACCAACAATAGCAAGCAGACCGAAACCTGCGAAAATAACCGTTTTGAAAGTTTTGTCTGACATGCGATTGCGTGATCTTGGGTTACGAGGTTGTGACATATGATTTTGATACCTATGATTCCGGAGTGAAAACCTTCCCGGATTGTTGCAAGAGAAGTACCAGCCCGCCCGAGAGAACGGAATGGATGAGTTGATCTTTTAGATAATAAAATGAAATTAATTGAAAGACGGGGGTGGAACAGGCAAGTCTTTTACACTTGTCGAAATCCACTTATCACCTTCATCAATAAGCATGACAGGTATATCCTCAGAGATTGGGTACTTTCTTCCGCAATTCTGACAAACCAGCCAACATTCATGTTCCAACTTTAAAATCCCGTCATTTTCTTTAACGCAAGCGGGACAGCGAAGTATTTCCAATAGGTCAGGATGTACCATAATTCCTCCGTGCTGATGCAATTAATCTTACCATAAACCAGTCAGATGTCTTTTCGTGAGAAATACCAGGATGTTTAGATCTCATTTCTTTGGTATTTTTGTTCCGGGACCATATTCAAATTTTGCCTGCCAGGGAACATAATGAGTTTGGAAGCTATCTTGAAAATAGATTTGCCCATCTTTATAAACTGTCCGATCAACGTTTATGTCAGCTCCGTCAGCGGAATAATCAATCTGCTTGATCTTCCCTTTCGCCAAATCTGGATTTTCTGTGTATGAAGCTTTCGGAGCGTCTTTGATATTCCTTGGACCAGTGGTCTCCATTTCGACTGTTCGACCATCGTTAGTTGAGTAAAACTTCCAAGTGATAGACGAATCTGTAACGTAGGTCTCCATTAATAACCAGTAGGGGGAATCGTTTTTGAATTTCATATCCACAACTGGAACAAACACAGTAGCGTCCAAACCAGCCAGACTTGGATTAGTACTGCCATTGGCGGTCTGTTCATAATATCCGACGCGGTAGGCATGAGCCCAACGTTCCAAAATAGGGAATCCTGTGAAGAATGCTGCCCTGAAGAGGGTTGTACTCACCTGGCATACTCCTCCTCCGACACCTTTAATGGTCTGATCTCCGAAGATGATCAGTGCTTCTTCGTACCCATTATCAAGGCTGACATCACCCATGACTTCAGCCATGGATAGGATTCCTCCTGGAGGAACCATGACTCCGTGGAATTTACTGGCTGCCGTTCGGATATTGCTGATGCGAGATCCGCTAGATCCGTAAAAATACGATACTTCCTGATGGATCAATTCTTTGATGCCGTATTCTTCAGCTTGCGCAGAATCGGGAACCGCCGGCTGAGTGGTGACCATGGAAAGATTCACTTCATGTTCGCCATTCAAAATAGCTCTAGATATTTCTGAGACAGATGCATCCAAATTGAACTGGCGGCCAATCTTTCCATTTTGGATGAGATCCAATTTTCTTGTATCATCATTGAATATAAAACGTGCATTTTCAGGCTGTCTATTGATGGTATCTGCGATACTTTGGAGATAAACCGATAATGCCTGTTGGTTGACTTCAAGAGAGAGGCTTTTTCCAGTGGATGGGTCTGGCGGGATAAATTGGATCAACCCGGAAAGGGTCATCTGATCGATTTGCCAGGGACCTGCTTCCCCGCTTTGCGCTTGTGGAATTGATATAGTAACCGGAGACTTGAGGATACTGGTGAGTTGTTCAACTTGTGGAGTAAGATCAACCACCAATGGACTTTGTTCTCTGACCACGAGTGGCAGAGTGCCATTCTGCTGTGTACTCAACTGTACTTTTAGGATCTCCATCATCGCGGGGATATCCAAGTGTCTGCCATATTCCCCCTTTTCGACGGTGATCTCCAAACCATTCAATTTCAGACTAGCTTCTTTGATAGGTTTGTCGATGTCATTGGCAATTTGAATCAGTGCTTGTTGTGTGGACCTTTGATCGTGAATGTAGACTGGTGATAGGTTGGTTCCAATCATCCGGGTGGTCAACTGGGAAATCAATCGGGTAAAGACAAATCCGCTTCGTCCATAGGACATTGCTTTCCGGGCAGATTCGGTTGCATCCACGAAATACCCCAACTGCAGTGGAGTTGCATCCCATGATTGATCTCCATAGGTCATTTTTATATTACCCCTGGATGGGTAGTCGATCTGTGTGGCAATTTTTATTGCAGCATCTTCAAGAGACAATCCGCTAATGTTTGTATTTCCTACTGATATTCCCGGAAGAATTCTTCCAGAATACAGCAACGAGTATCCAATCCCGAGGATTAATGTACCGAGAAATAAAACGGAAATATAGCCGATAATCAGTACTGGTATCGATGTCGATGGTGTCTCTCGTGTTTGTTTTATAAATATTGTGTTTGACATGAAGAAAAATTATAACATTTAAGTGGATGGATCTAGTCCATTTTGAATACCCTGCTCAATGGTCAGCTTCTAAGGGTTCAGGATTTTGTATGTATGACGAAAATTCATAGAAATAGTTCCGTTGCAAAATATCCATGCGATATTGATTTTATAAGAAGGATTTAAAGGTTGGGGAATCTGGGGTAAAGCATCATTCAATTGGACTTACATCTTTTACGACCTGGATCTTTCCAGCGACCAATTTGTTGATTATCTCTTCCATGGTAATACTAACAGAGGGTGGTACATTGGTGAGAGGCGTTTGCAATCGCACTCCAGTATCAAATCCGAGAGGATAATACCCGCTTTTTTCTCCTGATTTGATCTTTGAAACTATATCTTTTAGAGGTTTGGAGAAATCATATAAAAGAGATGTGATGTAATTATTTGGTGCAAATTGTGATTTGTCAGAATATTTGGCGGTTACCAGGACTTTTCTGTCTTTATTTTCTTTGACGGATTCAAAAACCCCTTGCATTCCCAGATTGAGAGAACCAATGATCACATCCACGCCATCCAGGATCATCTGGTTGGAAACTTCATGTGCCAAATAGGGATCATTAAAATCACCGGTCCATATGGGTATCAACTCGATCGGTTCACCGTAATCGTTGATCGCTTGTTGTATGGCATGGACTTCAGAATATGATAAGGGTAATTTTACTCCGCCAATATACCCCACCTTTTTTGTGATTGTTGTTCTTGCTGCTAACGCTCCAATGCCATAAAAACCAATTTGAGCATTTCGGTCAATAAACCAAACATTTCCAGGTAGGTTATCGGGTTTTGCATCACCTTCGACTATGAAGATTATTTCAGGGTTGGAATTCGACATTTCGATGGTTTTATCAAGAAATTGTCCACCATGCACCCAGATAATATTAGAACCAGTGAGTACAAAGTCGCGAACTGTACGTTCGAGATCGCTAACCGATACATTTTCTTTATAAGCTGTCTCTATTTTTAAATCACGTTTCACTGCTTCAGTGCCAAGAAAACCCATACTGTTGTAATCGGCATCTGTGATTACTCCGGGAAATATGGCTCCTAAACGATATGGATTGTTCTTGTCGGAGGAGTTCCTCGAAGGAACACATGCAGCCAAGAAAAGCAAGGCAATTGTCAGCAGACTTATTCCGCGATATGCGATTCTTTTCATTCATTCTCCATTAACATACACGTGACTAGACAATTATATAATAATCAATTATTAAAGGTGTCACAAGTTTTGAAGGGATATTCATATGTAATTTGTGAGGTTGTTTGGTTATTCAGATAGATAGTCCAAGAGTGGAAAATCCATGATGTTTTCATCAGAATCTAATGAAACACGCTTATAATTCCTACAATTCGCATCTAATCTGTTCATTTTCTGAGTATATGCTTCCTTAACTATTTTCTGGGCGGTCATACATCGGAGGCCATCGTGCAAAGCAAAACTCGTAACAATACCTGGCTGATCATCTTTATTTTATTTGCTGGGGTAATAGCAAATTTCTTTTTTACAGGATTAGCTAAAGCTCAATCTGAGCAACCTTCCACCGAAAATAAGGCAATTATCTATCTGTTTTGGGGAGATGGATGCCCACATTGTGCAAAAGAAAAACCAATTCTTGAAGCCTTGGCGAAAAATAACCCCAATGTAGAGTTACGGTTCTATGAAGTCTGGAATAGCCAGCCCAACAGAGATGTATTCGTAAACTTTACTAAAGCATATGGATTTGAACCCAAGGCTGTACCGACAACGTTTCTAGGAGATAAATACTGGGTTGGTTTTAACGATCAAATCCAGGGAGAAATTCAACAGACAGTGGAAAGTTGTCTTGCAATTGGATGTGTTGATGCAGGGGCAATCGTATCTGACTTGCCCAAACCGGATAATGCGGCTTCCGTACCAACTGTTGAACCTGAACCAACCAAGCCAACGATCACCCAGGGTGGATTGTCCGATGTGATCGATATCCCATTAATTGGTAAGGTTGATCTTGATAAGCAATCATTACTGGTCAGTACATTGTTAATTGCTTTTGTCGACGGCGTGAATCCATGCTCGATCTGGGTTTTATCCATGTTGCTCGCATTGACCCTCCATACCGGATCACGTAAAAAGATCGTCATCATTGGTCTGATCTTCATCAGCGTGACTGCTTTGGTTTATGCACTTTTCATCCTGGGTTTATTCAGTGTGATGTCCATCATTCCTTATCAGGGGATCATCCAGGCGATTGTTGCCGTCATTGCGATCATCTTTGGCGTCATCAATATAAAGGATTACTTCTGGTACAAAGAGGGTGTCACTTTATCAATCTCCGATGAAAAGAAACCTGGTATTTACAAAAGTATGCGCAAAGTACTTGACGCGCAGGATTCATTTTGGGGATTAGCCGGAGCGACAATCGTCATGGCAGCAGGAGTATCACTCGTCGAATTTTCCTGCACAGCTGGTTTTCCTGTAGTCTGGACGAATTTACTCAATGCGAACAACGCTTCGTGGTTAACATTTGGCTTACTTCTTCTCCTTTATATGGCGATCTATCAGTTGGACGAATTGGCCATATTCTTCACTGCGGTTTTCACACTAAAAGCTACTAAACTTGAAGAAAAACAAGGCCGGATATTGAAACTGATCGGGGGCATCTTAATGCTAACTCTATCAGTCGTGATGTTGGTAAATCCACAGTTGATGAATCAACTTAGTGGTTCGTTGATCATCTTCCTGGTTGCATTTGGATTGACCGGATTGGTTTTATTGATCCATCGAGTAATTCTTCCACGCATGGGGATCCATATCGGCAGTGAATTCAATGGACAATCAAGGGGCAAGAAGAAAAAGCATTAGTTCAGAATCCCTACTAGTAAATTGTGGTCGATAATATTATTGGAATTATGAAACAATCCCGCAGCTTGGTGGGATTGTTTTTTTATATTCTGCTGATGTCGAAAAATTTTTGGATTATCCCAATTGTTCAACAAGATAATTCTGAATACCCATCTGATTAACCTGATCCAATTGAGCTTCCAGCCAATCGAGGTGGGCTTCTTCATCTTTCAGGATGGATTCCAATAATTCTCTGGTGCCATTGTCACTTTCGGCAACGCATGTTTTGATAGCGGCATTATAAGTCGCTATGGCACCGACCTCAGCTGCGAGATCATTGGATAGCTGAACCTCAACTTTTGCCCCAATCGCAATCTTATTCAATTTACTAACCGTAGGCGATCCATTTAGGAAGAGGATACGATTGATTAACTTTTCTGCATGTTTCATTTCTTCAATGGCACGCTTTTCAATCTTTTGGTGTAATTTCTCGTATCCCCAATTTTCGCACATACCAGCATGGACCATGTATTGATTGACAGCAGTCAACTCATCTGCAAGCTGCTCATTTAATGCTTGTAGAACAATATCTGAACCTTTCATCATAACCTCCTCATTATCGATTATTTATAATATAGCATAGCTTTTTCTGAACCATGAGGCGGTCGACATTAATCGAATTAATTCCTATCCGATGAGGGGAAACTCAATGCGGGTTTGCAACTCGGCGGGTGGAGTTTCAGGGCCGTTCAAATAAAATTCGTAAGCAGTCCCTGTTGGTTGGTGTCCGTTTTCTTTCATAAACTCATTTAATGCGTCATAAACAGCCACCATCTCTTCATAAGGTCCTGTGTAGATGGTCGTTATATACTTCCCGGCAGGCAGTTTCCCTGTGGAGATGTTATTGGTTGTTGACAACGGTGCAGCCACCGGGAAACCGATCTCTAGATCCAGGTTGGTCATATCCATGTTGAAATATGCTACATATGGAGCATCGATGATTTGGCCACCGTGAGACATGATGTGTTGTGCTACAGCGCCGTAGGATGCGCCTAGTACATTCTTCAAGTTCTCAACGGGAGAATGAGTGCGGATACATATTGTATTGACTTCAGTTCGTTCTTTAACTTCGAATTTTGTATACATTTTTCCCTCCCAAGAATATATACAATAATAGAACAAGTATTCTATTTTGTCAAGAGGCTTTTTGATTATTCGATCGCCATATCAACAGCAGTTTTAGCATGGATCAAAGTAGTATCGTAAAGTTTGCATTTGGTATCTGTATCTTTTACCAACAAACCGATTTCTGTACACCCTAATATGACCCCTTCGACACCCTGTTGGACCAGGCGATCGATGACCTTAAGGAATGATTCCTTCGATCTTTGAACTACTTTTCCCAAAACCAATTCTTCATAGATCACTTTATGGATCTGAGCGCGTTCGGTTTCATCGGGAATGACAACCTCAATATCAAAAAGGGAATGAAGTCTACCTTTGTAAAAGTCTTCCTCCATTGTGAATCTGGTACCCAGCAAACCGATTTTTTTTAATCCATCCTGTTTGACTTGCGCGGCGGTGGCATCTGCAATATGTAAGATAGGCAATTTCACTTCTTTCTCAATTGCCGGCACGGATTTATGCATCGTGTTCGTACAGATTACGATGAAGTCCGCCCCAGCTGCTTCCAATGATTTTGAAGCAGAGATCATTACCCGGTCTGCATCAGCCCAGCGATTTGAGTGCTGCATTTGTTCCAACTCGTGGAAATCCACGGTGTACATGATACTGATGGCGTTATGTAATCCGCCTAATCGTTTATGAGTTTCTTCATTGATGATTCGATAGTACTCAATTGACGATTCCCAACTCATGCCGCCGATCAATCCAATAGTTTTCATAGCAATCCTTTGCAGATAATTTGGTTACTAGATAATAATAAACTGCTCTCCACTGAATAAACAAGTGAAGAGCAGTTAAAACTTTTGAAAATTCTTTGTTACGAAGATAATTCTTCTGTGGGTTGTTCGATCAAATCCAAGCCTTCCTTTTTCAGGACGATCTCATCACCTTCAGCGAGGTCCACCAGGACTACGTCGCCATCTTCAAATGTACCTGAGAGAAGTGCATCTGAAAGTGGATCTTCGACATATTGTTGGATGATCCTACGGAGAGGACGTGCACCCATATCCGGGTCGTAACCCATTTCGCCGATCTTGAACAATGCTTTCGAACTGGCATGCAACACAATCTCATGTTCCTGTAACCGAATGGCTACTTTGTCTAATTCAAGCGAAACGATCTGTTGAATGCTTTCCTTGTTCAATGCCCTAAATACGATGACTCCATCCAAACGGTTCATAAACTCTGGCCGGAATACACGCTTCAGAGATTCGAGGAGCTTTTTACGCATTTCTTCGTATTCCTGCTGCTCTTCTATTGCTTCATCTTTTTGAACTGTAAATCCGAACGAGGTTTGTCTTTTGATCAGATCTGCGCCAATATTTGAAGTCATCACAATGATCGCATTTCTGAAATCCACTTTGTGACCGCGCGAATCTGATAGATGACCTTCTTCCATGATCTGCAGGAGCATGTTATGCGCTTCAGGATGGGCTTTCTCGATCTCATCGAAAACAACAATCGAATATGGCCGGCGGCGTAAGGCTTCCGTCAATTGACCTGCGTCCTCGTATCCGACATATCCTGGAGGTGCGCCTACAAGCCGACTGACAGTATGACGTTCCATGAACTCGGACATATCCAGTTGTACCAATGCATCTTCACTGCCGAACAGGAATTTTGCCAACGTCTTTGTAAGCTCGGTCTTGCCAACGCCGGTGGGACCAAGAAAGATAAACGAACCAATGGGCCGTCTAGGATCTTTGAGACCTGCCCTGGCTCGTCTGACCGCTTTTGAAATTGCTGTGATGGCTTCGTCCTGACCGATGATGTTTTTCTTCAATTCTTCTTCCATCAACATCAACCGGCTCGATTCTTCCTGGGCGATCTGCATCAACGGAACCCCTGTCCACATCGAGATCACCTCGGCGATATCATCCGCAGTCACTATAGGGGACGTTTCCGGGTCCCAGGTGGTTTTTAGTTTTTCCACCTGACGTGCCAGGGATTCTTCCCGTTCAGCCAATTCACTAACATCGTCCGGGCTGGCGTTTTCCTGTGCCAGATTTCTCTGTGTGCGTACATCTTTTAATTGGGTAATTAATTCCTTAAAAGTTATCGCGGATTTGCTTTTGTACATTCGAACCCGAGATGATGACTCATCGATCAGGTCTATGGCCTTATCAGGTAGAAACCTTTCTGTAACATATCGCGCAGATAACCTGGCTGCGGATTCAAGAGCATCATCGCTGATGCGAAGTTTGTGGTGTTCCTCGTATTTACCGCGGATGCCTCGCAAAATCTGGATGGTCTCTTCCACAGAAGGTTCGTTAACAACAATAGGTTGGAATCGTCTTTCAAGTGCAGCATCACTCTCGATATGTTTGCGATACTCTTCCAGCGTTGTTGCTCCAATGACCTGTAACTCGCCACGCGACAAGGCGGGTTTGAGAATATTGGCCGCATCCACTGATGAACCAGCCGCACCAGCACCGACCAGCATATGCACTTCATCGATGAAAAGAATCGCTCCAGAAGCTTTCAGTTCATCAATGACCCGTTTAAGTCTTTCTTCAAATTGTCCACGGTACATCGTCCCAGCAACAAGTGAACCTACATCTAATTGCAGAACACGCTTGTCCAACAGCAAGGCTGGTACATCGCCTGAGATGATCCTCTGTGCGAGCCCTTCGACGATGGCTGTTTTGCCGACACCAGGTTCTCCAATAAGGGCTGGATTATTCTTATTCCGGCGCGCCAGAATCTGGATCACCCGTTCGATCTCCATTTGACGCCCAATCACCGGATCGAGTTTATCTTCTTCAGCCTTAAGGGTTAGATCCACAGCTAATTGATCCACCAATGGAGTTTTTGATTTGGAAGATTTCTCTTCCTCTTTTTTGGTCTGTGATGACTTTGTTGGAGTGGTTGATGTGGATGTGGTTGTTGAACTCTCCTGGAGAATACGTCGTGTTTGCCGGCGAATCTGTTCTGCTGTTATTCCCAAGGAGCGGAGGACATCTATTGCCAAACCGGAATTGGCGTTCACAAGTCCGAGTAAGATGTGTTCAGTTCCGATATAGTGATGTCCCATTCTTCGAGCTTCTTCGATGGCGGCTTCCAGTACAGCCTGTGTGTCATCACCTAATTCAATCTGAGAACTTATCTCAGGCAATTCCTGTCCCAATCGTTTGATGATCTCTTTTACCCGGTCTTCTTCCATCCCTAGTTCACGGAGCACCTTGCTGGCTACCCCACCATCTTCGAGGATCAAACCCAACAGTAAATGTTCAGTACCGATTCGTGTATTCCCGCGCTGCTGAGCTTCTTGATGAGCAATCGATAATACCCGGCGAGCCCGAGCGGTAAATCTTTCCATGCCTGCCATGTTTGTACCTCCTTGTACCTGGATAGTTTATTGCCAGAGTACGATGATGCTAATTTATGACCCTGGATGGTTGCCAATAAGAAAATAGTTCCATCCAGCCCCAATTTGTTAATTCGATTCTACCCTAAAAAGGTGCCTTTTTCTCAGGATGGCATGGCATGTATAATACATGTCAAAGGTAATTCCCGTGAAAACCAAACAATCTTATTCGATACTCATTCTGGTTGGCGTACTTTTCTGGATGATCGCCATCCTTTTGGGATATTACCTTTTCCATAAACCGCTTACACCACAGACAGCTTTGATCTGGTTAAAATCTCTTTCCAGTCTGATCGTAGGATTCTGGATCCTCAGCCTTAGCGCTGCGCTTGGTAAAAAACTGCTGATATGGTTTGGATTCGGGATTATGCAAAACCTGGCTATACCCGCTGCTCTTGGTATGGGAGTGTTTTCCCTGATCGTTTTACTGCTCGGCGTACTTTCTTTTCAATTTCAAATATTGCTCATTTTGTTATTCATCATCCCAACGGTATTTCTTTGGCGTTATGGATTGGATTGGTGGAAGCAATTCTTTATAGAACTTAAAGCCGTTTCCACTGGCCGGGGGATTTTACGGTGGTTTGTTGTGGCTATCCTCCTTTTGGTCGGAATTAGTCTTCTGATAGCTTTAGCTCCACCCATACATTACGACGCACTCACTTATCACCTCGCGCTTCCTCGACAGTACCTCAACAGCGGAGGGATTACTCCTCAGACTGGTTGGATCCGCTCAGGAATGCCACAGACCGGGGAGATGATCTATACATGGGCATTAGCCTCAGGGAATGATTCAGCTCCGGCAGTAACCGGTTGGTTGTTCGCTTTTGTGGCTCTGCTTGGATTTATTTCATTTATGGGCAATAAAATTTCTCTGAAAGCTGGTTTGGCAGGAGTCCTGGCTTTGCTCGGTGGAGCCTCCATCTCAGGGAGTATGGGATGGGGATATATCGATTGGTTTTGCTTGCTGTTCGGATTCTGCGCGACCATCTGTTTAAGCAAATATTTAGAATCAGGAGATACCAAGTTTGCATGGTTGATTGGTATATTCTGTGGTTTGAGTTTTGCTGCCAAATATACAGGCGGGGTTTTGCTGATCGGCATCGTCCTTTGGTTGGAGATTGATGCACTCCGAAAAAAGAACAGGATCATTGGAGATATTCTTGCGATATTAGGCGGATTTTTCATCACAGCTTTGCCCTGGATGACCAAGAATTGGATCTTCACAGGTAATCCGCTTGCTCCATTTGGCATTCCATTGATCAATGAACCAAACTCACACCAGGCGATGATGAAGATCGCCATACCGTTTGGCAACTGGTTCGATATTCTGCTTCTTCCCATTCGAGCGTCCATTTTGGGTGTGGAAGGCGGGGTTGGCTACAGCCACGATATTGGTCCACTCCTCATCATGTTCGCCGTATTGAGTCTGTTACCGAATAAACTTCCAGAGGTATCCCGTAGATTTGCGAGAGCAGCGGGTGTAATATCGGTGGTAATTATTATTTTGTGGGTGATTGGCAACCAGTTGGATGCACTGCTGGTGCAAAGCCGTTTGTACTATGCTGCTTTCCCATTGTTTGCCATTCTTGCAGGGATTGGATATCAGGCATTATCAGAAGTAACAATTCCAGGGATACGTCTTGAGCGGATCGCCAACGTGGTGATACTTCTTGTCTCTCTTCTCACCATAGTTGGTTTATGGAATGACTTGCAGAAAAAGGTTGTTTTACCATATTTGAATGGAAATGTTTCACGCAATGAATTCACGACTCACAACCTGGGATGGTATGACACAGCGGTCAATGACATCCATGCATCTCACCAGCAGACTCTAATGCTGTACGAACCGCGTCCATACACCTGTATTCCCGACTGTCAACCGGATGAGATCCTTGACCGTTGGCATACAGATCTTCTAGAATACGGATCTTGTGCGGTAATTCAGGAAAGTTGGATAGCAGAAGGGTTTTCAAGCGTGTTGGTAAATTCTGCCGGCGTCCGCTTTTTTACAACTGCGAATGATCCGCACCATACCCTATCTGATCTATCAGCTCTGGAAAATTGCTTGCAATCTCTACCGGTAAAACAAATCTATGGAGATTCGTACACACTTTATGGATTGGAAAAGTAATTCCGAAATCCTTGTTACCTAAGATACGGTTTTTGGGGAAAACTCTGGAATACCGTCAAATAAAGCGATCTTCTTTCGCCAATCCACGGATACAGGCACAGCTTGTAATTTTTCATAACTGTATGTGACCATAATAGTTGAAGCAGTAGCCATAACTTCTTCTGTCTCAACATCCTCAATGACATACGAAAAATCGAGACTTTTATTCCCTATTCGGGTCACTTTAACCCCAACTAAAACTTTTTGTTCCATAAGGATCGGTTTTAGATAATTTATTTGAACACTGGCAACGATTAGTCCAAGATTCAAAAAGCTTTTCCCATCCCACAATCCAAGTTCTTGCAGATACTCCAAACGAGCGGACTCGATAAAAGAGAGATAACGAGCATTATTCACATGCCACTGCGGATCAAGATCTGAATAGCGAATTTGGATTGGCAATTTGAATTTATACTCATTCATGCGTTGATTATATCAAAATCAAGTCATCCAATCAGGCAGAGCTTATAATGATTTCATGACATATACTTGTTACGCAATTACAGCACCCGGATTGGAGGCGGTAACTTATGATGAGCTCCATACTATGGGCTTGGACCTGGTTACTTCCGAAAATGGAAATGTTAAAGAACCAGATTCGGGAGGTGTTACTTTTAATGCATCCCTGCTCGATATATATCGCGCAAACTTGTTAGTCCGCACGGCATCGAGGATCATTGTTCGTGTCGGAACTTTTAAAGCCGAAGGATTCGAAGATCTCTCCAAAGGTGTATCGAAAATTCCCTGGGAGCAATATCTCAGTCCAGGGCAGTCAGTGAGTTTTCGGGTTACTTGCCATAAATCAAGACTCTACCATTCAGCAGCAGTAGCACGCGAAACAGCCAAAGCGATCGGTGTCAGAATGAAAAAGCCGGTCAATAATATTCCCACCGTTGGCGAAGAGGATAATCCTGCACAACTGATCTTGATCCGGATTGCCTATGATAAATGCATGATCAGTGTGGATACTTCCGGTGAATTGCTTCATCGCCGTGGATATAGGTTGCAGACCGCGAAAGCTCCGCTTCGGGAGACGCTGGCAGCAGGTATTTTGATGGGCAGTGGGTGGAAAACCTCACAACCTATCATCGACCCATTTTGCGGGTCAGGGACGATCCCTATTGAAGCGGCACTGCTCGCGTCAGGTATCCCATCTGGTGGAAAAAGGAAATTTGCATTTTTTGATTGGCCAAATTACTCAACGCAGCAATGGAAATCGCTTGTAGCGAAAGAGAATAAAAACATAAATACGATTATTTCATCCATTCATGCTTCTGATAGAGATGAAGGTGCCGTCGAGATCGCTTCTGCTAATGCAAAAAGGGCAGGAGTTTTGGGCTTGATCCAAATCAATCACATGGCAGTTTCAAGCATAGAACCAACTTCTGAAAAGGGCTGGATCATTACCAATCCACCATATGGTGTTCGTGTGACAAGCGGGAGGGATCTCCGTGACCTGTACTCAAGGTTGGGCGATGTACTTAGGGATAAGTTTTCGGGTTGGAACTATGCCATCTTGTGTTCAGACCCCATCCTTTTCGGACACACCCGTCTGAGCATCGAACGGCAGATGCATTTGATCAATGGCGGAATTCCCGTTAAGTTATCGATTGGCCTAATATCATAAATATTCCGGCATCATGACATTTGTCGAAATTTGATTGCGGATTGTCATATAGTATAACAACTTATAACATGCTATAACAATATATAGCTATGGATAATCTATATACCGTTCGGCAGGTGCAAGACCTTCTAAAAGTAGACCGGATTACCATCTACAGAATGCTTCAAGATGGCCGGTTAAAGGGAATCAAAATTGGTCAACAATGGCGTTTCCCTATGAAAGAAGTCGAAAAACTGGTTTCCGGTGTTCCCGGATCAGATGATGAAACCGAATCCATCATGGTTTCATCTGAAGGTAATATCCCCACACATTGTGTACAAACAATTCAAAACTTGTTTACCGATATCAGTAATACTGCATCCCTTGTTGTAGATATGAGCGGCAATCCACTGACACAGATGAGCTCTCCCTGTCAATTCTGCCAACTAATGACCACTTCCTTGAGTGGACAAAAAGCCTGCCAGGAAAGTTGGATGCAAATCGCCGTATCAAGTGGAAAAGGTCAAACGGAATTCGAGTGCCATGCAGGGCTGCATTATCATGCTTCCCCTTTGTATGATCAGGGAAAACAAATCGGTGCATTTTTAAGCGGGCAGGTTTACCTGAATAAAAATGACCCAGAAACTGAATATGACCGGGTGACTGCTCTAGCCAGAGCTCACAATATCGAAGTTTCTCAATTGCTTAATGCCAGTCGAGAGATCATTGTGATGACATCAGACGATAACAATAATGCATCTCGATGGCCGATCTCTGCCGCCAAAGCAATTCACAGCATCTTGAATGAGCGGTCTGGCTTTTTACAACGACTGCAGAAGATTGCAGATCTGACTCAAATCGCATAGGGAGATTCAACACATGAAGACATTTTTAGTCCTGGGGGCAGGAACTGCCGGAACGATGATTGCCAGAAAACTTGTTAATACTCTGGATTCGCGTGAGTGGAAGGTTATCGTAGTAGACAAAGATGCCAAGCACTATTATCAACCTGGTTATCTTTTCGTTCCGTTTGGCATGTACGGAGAAAAAGATGTGATTTAGCCAAAGGCTAAATATATCCCGACCAGTATTGAGTTCATTCTTTCAGATATCGAGATCATTGAGCCTGACAACAATCTGGTTAAACTGGTTACTGGACGAGTCATCAATTATGACTATATGGTGGTTGCTACAGGTGCAGATATCCACCCGGAGGAAACTGAAGGATTGTTGGGAGATGGTTGGAGACAAAACATTTTCGACTTTTACACCTACGAAGGTGGAGCGGCCATGAACAAATTCTTCCAAACCTGGAAGGGCGGGAAACTGGTCGTGAATGTGGTCGAAAACCCCATCAAATGCCCGGTTGCTCCATTAGAATTTCTTTTCCTTGCAGACTGGTATTTTACCAAGAAGGGAATGCGCGACAAGGTGGAGTTGGTCTACGCCACTCCGCTTTCCGGTGCATTCACCAAAGCCAAAGCTTCTGATGCTTTAGGTGAAATGCTTACCCGCAAAAACATCATCATGGAACCCGATTTCATGATCAGTGAAGTTGATTCGGCGAAGAATGTCATCCGATCTTATGACGAACGCGAGATCAATTACGATCTACTGGTGAGTGTACCAACCAATATGGGAGCTGAAGTCATTGGTCGGTCGGGAATGGGCGATGCGCTCAATTATGTACTCACTGACAAGCAGACACTTCAAGCTCAGAAGTGGCAGAACATTTTTGTGTTAGGTGATGCCGCCAACATTCCGGCTTCCAAAGCTGGCGCTGTAATACACTTCCAGATGCATGGAGCATTCGAAAACATCATGCAACACATCAAAGGTAAGGAAATGACCCATAAATTTGATGGTCACTCACTTTGTTACATCGAAACCGGATTTGATAAAGCAGTATTAATCGATTTCAGCTATGACCAGGAACCTGTCCCGGGTACCTATCCGCTGCCGGTTGTTGGTCCTTTCTCATTGCTCAGGAAACAACCATTAACCATTGGGGAAAGTTGGCTTTCAAAGAAATGTACTGGAATCTAATGCTACGTGGAATTGAAGTACCCCTGCCGAATGAATATAGCAAGGCGGGCAAAGTCTTTTAAATGATCAGGAATTAAATCAATCAGGAGGAACCGGATATGGCTACTAAGATTATTGCAGGAAAAGAAGTACAGGTCAACGATGAAGGATTCATGACCAATTCCGCGGAATGGACCAAGGAGATTGCCGTTGAACTAGCGAAAGAAGAAGGAATCCCGGAATTGACACCAGCCCATTGGACAGTGATCGATTTTTGCAGGTCCAGCGCGGCGTCAAATGGTGCTGCACCTACCATCCGAACCATAACTACCGGATCAGGTGTTAGTACAAAAGATCTTTTCGCACTGTTCCCCAAAGGACCTGCCAAGAAAGTGGCCAGGATCTCCGGTTTGGGAAAACCGGAAGGTTGTGTATAGATTGTTTCAACACCTGGATTCTTCCTGGTGGAATACATAAATAGGAGAATTTAGCATGGCTGATGAACCTCGCAAGATCGCATTTATTTGTTCAAAAGGTAACCTTGATATGGCTTACCCTGCCCTGGTGATGGGTTGGGCAGCTCTGGGCAACGGTATTGAAGTCACACTCTTTTTCACTTTCTGGGGAATGGATCTGATCAATAAAGCCCGTGTGGACCACCTGGAAATTCCGCCGATCGCCAATGCCAGCATGAAGATGAATATGATGGGCGTTCCCGGCTACGTAGGTATTCCTCAGATCTTTGGAGTAATCCCCGGAATGACTGCATTCGCAAGTGCATTGATGAAGAGCAAAATGAAGAAACTCAAGGTCCCCACCGTTCGTGAATATTTGGAGATGATGGTTGACGCCGGTGCAAATCTGTATGCTTGCAAGATGTCTGTCGATATGTTCGATCTCAAGAAAGATGATTTTATCGACGGAGTGAAAGATATTGTTACAGCAGGTGATTTTATGGATATGACTGAAGGCTCACAGATCATCTTTATCTAGTATCTAAGCAACTACGTAAAAAGACCATCTTCAACAATGAGGATGGTCTTTTTATGTCTCATAATTACAATCCCAGATTATGTTTCCGGAACTGCCAGTTCTCCTGTCTCCATTCCAGATGGAGCAGCAAACCGTTCCTGATGTTTCAATCGGTTGTGGAGCATCATGTACCCCAAAACAGATACCAGACATAAAACTCCACCGATATACCATAACAACCGCGGATCAGAGTTATCCAGGATAAGACCGGCGGCGACTGGACCAATCGTCTGTGGAATTGACCAGGATAGTCCAAATACCGCCATATATCTCCCACGCATATCTTCCGGTGCAAATTTGGCTGCCAGAGCCTGGCTCACAGGGACTGTGATCATTTCGCCTACAGTGATGATTAAGATCGCTAGTACAAAGATCAGGTAAGCGGAGAAGAATCCGAAAGAAGAAAAACCGATAGCGTAAAACAAAGCCCCAAGTGCCATCATGGTTAGCGGCGGGTACTTCCTGGTTTGTTTGGTTATCCATATCTGAGTCAAAACAACGAGGACTGCGGAGGCGCTCATCAACATACCGTATTGCTGAGTCGGAATTTGATGAAAATCACGCAAGTAGACTGATAGAGTGTTGTACATCTGTTGGTAGACCAACAGCATGATCACTGAAACTGCCAAAAATCCAATAAAAGCCAGATCCTTGAAAACAAATCTATAACCCAAAATGGTTTTTCCAAGACTTTCGTGTTGACTATCTGCTTTATGTTCAGGTTTTGTTTCCGGAATCAGTTTAAAGAATATCGCTGCAGTGATCAAACTGAAGACGGCATCGATAATAAACAAAGCAAGGTATGACCGGGAAGCCAGGAATCCGCCGATGGATGGACCAATGATCCAGGATAGGTTAGCCACCACCCTGATGATCCCAAAACCTTCGTTCCTTTTCTCTTCAGGAAGAAGATCCGCCACCATGGCGTTATGGGCAGGACCCGCTATACTGCCAAAGAAACCGGTGATGATTGCGAAGACGAGCATCAGATTTAGTGCGTTGATCACACCCAGGGCTAATGCGCTGACTGCGGAAAAAATTAGTCCACCAAGGATGATCGACTTCCTACCAAATCTGTCAGTTAAAGCTCCACCGACTGTGGATCCGAATAATCCGCTCAAAGACGATGCTCCGAGTATCAATCCGGCTTCAGTCATACCAACTTGAAATTTTTGTGTGATGTATAACGCAAAAAATGGCCAAAGGAGAGTTCCACCGATCATATCGATGAAAACAGTCCCGACGAGTACCCAAAATTTAGATGGGAACCGGTTGTATTGAATCTTGATTTTGTCTAACATGATGATTCCTGTAAATCAAAAAACAACCAGAGGAAGATTCCCTCGGAAGATAGTATAGTGTAAAAACCCCGCTGTTTTCGCGCTGCCCGCTCCCCAAACCATCCCTAGTATACCCCCTGTTAATCCAAAAAATGATACACTTGGTGTACAAAATTAGAATAGATGGCTAGTCAGTCTTACAGGAGAATTCATGCAAATCGTAACAGATCGTGGATGTGATATTACACAGGGACAAACGGATAAGTTGGATATCCATTTTGCACCTATGAAGCTGACCCTGGATGATAAAACTTATTCCAGCGGCGTTGATCTGAATCCCGAAGAATTTTACACACTCATGGAAAATACCGAATCCATGCCGGTCACCTCTCAGGCGACGGTCGGTGATTTCGTAGACTTATATGAGAAAGTCTCAAAATCCGACCCTGAAATATTGTCAATCCATATTTCGTCCGGGTTAAGTGGAACTTTGAATTCAGCCACAACTGCTGCGTCAATGGTCCCAAATGCAAAAATAACACATTGGGATTCTCTGACATTATCCGCACCCCAAGCATGGCAGGTCGAAGCAGCTGCCCTAGCCGCGAAAGCAGGCTGGTCTATGCAGCAGATCCTGGACATGTTGACAAAGATCCGGCAGGCAACTGAAGGCATTTTCACTGTGGAAACACTGAAATATCTGATCCATGGCGGCCGCATCAGTCATTTACAGGGGATGATCGCATCATTATTGCAGATCCGTCCGATCATGGCAGTTGAAAAAGAAATCGGCAAGTATTATACACTTGGCAAAGAACGAACCACTCCGAAAGCACTTGCCAAGCTTGCTGAATTGATCACTAAGTTTTACCCGGAAGGCACACCACTGCGAGCGCAGATGTTGCATGCCAAGAATCAAACGTCAGTTGAAATTTTAAAATCCGAGATCGATAAGCTATTCTCCTGCGAATGGCTTCCGACAGTGCACGTCGGTCCTATTTTAGGAGCTCATACCGGCAGCAGCCTGGTGGGCGTGTGCATATCGCAACTTGGTCTCTGGAAGGAACTCGTTCCTGTAACCATAAAATAAACAAAAAACCTTCGGATGAAAATCCGAAGGTTTTTTTTGATATTCTTCCAGGTTATTTCAATTCGTAAACTGCGTATACATCCACTGAGAGGACCATTTGTCCCGCGGATACTGGGACAGCACTGCCACCTACCGCATCGCTCTTCAAACCGGGAGCACCATAATTTGAGGTGTATGTATTCAAGCTGATGCTTTGAATCTCGCCCAGAGTGGCGCCGGCTGCGGTAGCAATTTCTTCCGCCTGGCTGCGTGCATTATCCACTGCTTTCTTACGTGCTTCTGCAATTGCACTGGTTCTGTCTGCTACATCAAAGGAGATACCATTGATATTGTTCGCACCAGAAGAAACCACTGTCGAAAGGATCTCGCCCATTTTGGTCAGGTCTCGGACGGAGATATATACTGAATTATCCACGACGTATTTTATATCAAGCATTTCACCTTGTGGACCATATTGCTGTTGGGGATAGATGTTGAAAGCTGTGGTTTGGATATCTTTCTGTTCCACACCCATGGCTATCAATGCATCAGATACTTTTTGAGATTGAGCAGTGTTCTCCGATAACGCTGTCTTTACATCCGCACCTTCAGTATGGACACCAATGGTGATATAGGCAATATCTGGGATCATTGTCACCTGACCGTTACCATTTACTGAAATGGATCGGATCGGTGGTGTATTCTGATCACCGCTGCTGGTTGTCCTCTGAAGGATTCCACATCCTGTAAGCAGGCTGGCGACCAGGACGACTAATATAACTAGATAGATATTCTTTTTCATTCTTTCCTCACTTTACAATTTCGTAGGTTACATAGATGTCGACACTGACTGTCAACTGGCCACCCGAGATCGGGGCAGGCGCGGCAGCGTCCATACCACCACCTCCACCCATACCACCGTACATGTTGTACATGGGTACGGGAGGGCTACTCATTGATACACTGATGCTGGTGACCTTGCCTAATTTGACGCCGGATGCTTCTGCCAGTGCTTCAGCCTGTTTTTGAGCATCAGACATGGCAGATAATCGAGCTTCCTTCAAAGCTGAAGATCTGTCAGAAACATCAAAAGCTGATACCATAGATGTTGTTAGCACCGTTGGCTACGACCGTCGACAGGATATCCCCCATTTTAGCCAGGTCTCGAACAGTTATGGTGACAGTATTATCCACAGAGTATTTCAACTGCAGCATTTCACCATTCGGTCCATAATTCTGGATCGGATAAATTGCAAAGTTGGTCGTTTGAATATCCCTGGGCTCTACCTCAAAACTGGTCAAGGCATCGGCAACCGATTGCGATGAAGCAGTATTCTGCTGGAGAGCAGTGGCGACATCCTCATTCTCGCTGTGAACGCCGATATTGATGGTTGCCACATTCGGGGTCAGCACGGACTTTCCATTACCGGTTACCGAAATCGTTCTGGGTGGTACTATTCCACCTCCACCACCTCCACCAGCATTCACGAATCCGCTCAGACCAAAGACTGAAATGATCGCGGCGGTTAAAATTAATACATACTTGGCTCTCATAGTTCCTCCATATTATATTTGTATAATCAAGACGAAAATTGTCTAAAAAAGTTCCAACATGATCATTGGCTTTTCTTTTATTTTTCCTATCCCATACAATTAGTATAGCAAACTTGAACATTTGACCAAATGAATTTATAATTAGAACGCTTATTCTAAAGAGTGAGGATGGCATGCCGGTAGACTATTTACAGATAAAAAACCAACTTCCTGCGTTTTGTACAGGCATGAAAGACCAACAGATTCGGATTGGTTCTGCAGTCGATTCGGCGCAAAGGGTCCTCCGGCACGAGTCAAAAGACCAACAAGCTGCCATAGACAAAATACGATATGAGATCAGTCAGAATCCTTTTCTACGAAGTGCGTTACCGACTTCAGAAAGAATGGATGGATCTTATCCGCTCCCGGAGCTGGCTTTCACCGGCGTGATCCTGGCAGCAGATGGGTCACAGATTCTGCCATCGCGCCAGAGGCAGGTCAACTTTTCGGTGATCAACGTTGGGCTGATTGTATTCGCGAGTGGCAGCGGAGAAGCACCGGCTATTTTGCGCTTTAGCGAGCTTCTAAATTATGATGATGATAATAATTCAGATCAACTCAGCGAGGGATATATCGCCCTACACCGTGATCTAGCCGAGAGAAGCAGATTGCTGGAAGTGGCACGAAAATACCCTTCACACGTTGTGGCTCTGACCGATGGGGGGATCGAGCTCTATTTGGAGCAACGCTCCACCATGGATTATGAAAAAGCATTACTGGAATACCGCAAAAATCTGGATGGATTACAGGAAATTCAGGCGATCACCGCAGGTTTTGTAGATAAACCAGGAAGCTCATTTGTGATGCAAATGCTTGATATTTTGGCGGGAACGAAGGATCCCGGAAAACTACCGGTTGGAATAGACCGGATGCTATTTGAGCGGATCTTAGTCCAACCAGGGAGTCGGTCTGCTGTGTATCAGATAGTATCCAACCAAAACAGGGATACCAACGCGGATCATGCTGTCCATTTCTTTTATCTCAATACCAGCCAGGAGAACCATCCTAAGATAGCCAGAATCGAGATCCCAGGTTGGGTGGCGGCAAACAAGGGGATGATAGATGTCCTTCATCGTGTCCTGATCGATCAATGCCATTCCATGAGACCGCCATTTCCTTACATTCTGCACCGTGCCCACGAAGAGGCGGTGATCACATTGGAAGAATCAGCCAGGCTTGAGGATATGATTGTTCAGGAACTATACCAACAACATGGGTTCGTTGGCGAGAAATCTGGCAAACAGACCCACAAAGACGCACCAGGAAGGACGAGGTATTAAAATATGAGCACGATAGAGATTGGAAAGCTTTTGCGTGCATCCACTACCGGTTTTGTGGTTGGATGCAAATTGTCTCAAATCACCATCCCCTCTCTTGGTGAAATGGTCCGTGTGGATCTCGAACATGGATACCAGGTCTTTGGATTGCTCACAAATATCCATATCGATGATGACGGACTGGTTCGTCAACTGGTTACCGGATCAAACATTTCGCCTGAGATCATCGCAGATAATCGACTGAACAGGAATGTCCCGGTAGAGATGGATGTGCTGGCTGTGGGTTACATTCTGAACGGCAGGGTTTCACACCTTCTGCCACCCCGACCTCCGCTTTCTCTGGATGCGATCTTCCAGATTTCTACCGATGAATTGGTTAAGTTCACTGAAAATACCCGTTTTGGATACTTTCGCCACATACTTCGCGCGGATGATATCCCAACAGCTGAAGTGCTGGCAGCACATTTACAGCAGGCATACCTGGCGCACCAATCCACAGGTAACCCGGGATGGTTGGAAAAAGCTGCCAAGGAATTGATCACTTTGTTGCGTGATGATTATGAGATGTTGATCAATGTACTTGGTGCGTTGACTGATATGGGAATCGAGCTTGACGCGGAGGCTTCTAATGGCTGATCAGGGCAAGGAAACGAAAGATACGATCGGATATGTGGTTGGCGGTTCCCTGAAGAATAATTTGTCAGTCCGTTTGACTGTTCCTCCTTACGAAGTTCAGGAAGGCGCATTTGTAGTTATTAACAGTGGTACCTGGCAATATTATGGATTAGTAACCGATCAGCAGCTTGGATCTACCAATCCGCGTTTTGCGGATGAGCAAAGTGAAGACCGCTACCCTGCATACATTACCCGTCAACTCCATGGTCAAACCCTCTTCACAAACCTCGAAGTGCTCCCTGCGTTAATGCAGGAAATCGGTCCTGATCTGTCCTCAAAAGAGTATGCGATTTGGCTCAAGGAGCACACTGAAGGGCAGGAATCCCCCCTTCCGGTAAAAACGATCCCGCCGCACCACGCGAATGTACGGCTTGCCCGCGGAGAAGATATTGCCAATGTCTTTGGGTCCGAAGAGGAACCTGGCAACTTCCGCATCGGATCCACCCGTGAGCAGGGATTACCGGTATGCATCAGTATGGATAAATTTGTTCAGCGATCTGCCGGGATATTCGGATCCACCGGAACAGGCAAGAGTTTTTTAACCCGCATCATCATGGCTGGATTGATTCACTACGATCAATCATCTGTACTGGTGTTCGACATGCACAATGAATATGGATTGGATGATATTGCTTCCGATACCCAAAAAAGGGTAACAGGGTTGAAGACCAAGTTTCCTTCCAAGGTAAGAGTGGTGGGATTGGGAAGCAATACCAGCATCCGCGGACAAAATCCGGATTTTTCTCTGGAAATCGACGAAAGGGATATTCGTCCTGAGGATATAGAGATCCTCTCGCGGGAATTGAACTTGAAGGAAACCACCGCGACTACTTTGGACGCGTTGACCACCTGTTTCAGGAGTGATTGGTTCCGTGAATTTAAAAATCTGACACCGGGAAAAACTGAACAAGACCCTGATAACGGCAAGCAGATCTTTACCGAGGATAGTGTTGAAGGATGGGCGGCTGGAAATAATGCCAACCCCGCGGCGGCAGTCGGGCTGCGGATCAAGATGAATCGGGTCTATAACCTGCCATATATCGTGTCAAATCCCGCGGCAAATGGATTGGACCAGATCATCAAGGCTTTGGAAGGTGGTCAGCATGTGGTCTTATCTTTCGGGAAATATGAGAGCGATCTGGATTATTTACTAGTGTCAAACCTGATCACCCGCAAGATACGTGAAAAATGGGAAGAGAAAACCAACAAATACCGCAGTCAGGGCGACACACCTCCCAGACCGCTGGTGATTGTGATCGAAGAAGCGCACAAGCTGTTGAATCGCGAGATGGCCGGCCAGACCAGTTTTAGCACCATCGCCAGAGAGATGCGCAAATACTTCGTCACCCTGTTGATCGTAGACCAACGTCCTTCACAAATCTATGATGAGGTCATGTCACAACTGGGTACCAGGATTACTGGCAAGTTGGAGGATGATGCTGATCTTAACGCTGTTTTAGCTGGAGTCGCCGGGAAAGAAACCTTACGGGGTATGTTATCGCATTTACAGCCGAAAGAAGAGGTATTGCTGCTGGGATGGGGTGTTCCCATGCCGCTTCCTGTCCGCTCACGCAGATATGATGACTTATTCTGGCAGGAATTGCTTGGCAATAAAGGAAAACCGAGATCGGTTGAAGATTTGAATAAAGCCCTGGGATTTGACTAAGCAGTAATGATTTGCTTTTGACGTTCACGTCTTACAAACTCTTTTTCAACAAATAGCGGTTTGAGAGTGAACGGATCCAACCCGGTGTAATACATCAAGCTGGAATAGGTTGACGGTGTCGGAGTAAAAATTTGCACTTGTTCCGGCGAGATTCGTAACTCACGGCTGACGAATTGTTTTAACTTGATCATATCCCGTTCATCACAACCCGGATGGGCGGCGATGAAATAGTAGGTCAGGAATTGCTTTTTCCCAGACTTCTTGTTCAAAGTCTCAAATTTCTCTTTGAACTTCAGTAGATCGTCCTGCCCGGGTTTACCCATCAGATTGAGAACTTTATCGACGGTGTGTTCAGGCGCAATCTTTAATTGTCCTGAAACATGGTGCTCTACAATCTCTGCCAAGTATTCGTCACCCGAGACCTGGTCATTCAGGATCATATCGTAACGCAGACCTGAAGCGACAAATATTTTTTTAATCCCATCGATACGGCGCAATCTGCGCAATAATTTGATTTGCGGTTGGTGTGAAATTTTTAGCGTTCTGCAGATGGCAGGCGAGATGCAGCGTTTATCCAGACAAACACCTTTGGTTATTTTCTTCTGACATTCAAATCCATACATATTCGCAGTCGGACCGCCTACATCAGATATGTATCCCTTGAAAGAAGGTAATTTCGTCAGCCTTTCCACTTCGTTCACGACCGAATCTTCGCTGCGCCAACGGACTGTCCGTCCTTCATGCACCGCAATAGCGCAAAAATTGCACTCTCCATAGCATCCCCGATGGGTGCTGACCGAGAATCCAATGGTATCAAGCGCACGGACTTTGCCTTGTTTTTCATAATATGGATGCTGTTCCCGTTGAAAAGGCAGCGCGTAGATCGCATCCAGTTCCTGCTGAGTGGAGTAAGTTGCCGGAGGGTTTTGGATGAGATAACGGTCTCCATGCTGCTGGACCAATCCTCGGGCAGTTAGCGGATCCATATTTTGATAGAAATTGTGGAACATCTGGATGAACTGCATTTTGTCGGCAGCACATGATTCGAAGGATGGCAACAGCTGATAATCATCTTTTGGTTCTTTGCTGATAAAGCTGATTCCGCGGATGGATCTAGGATCATTACCTTCCCGGGTAGATTCGGCAAATTCAATAACGGGTCTTTCAGCCATGCCGTAGATCAGAAAATCCGCTTTGGCATCGAATAAAATGGAACGGCGAAGGGAATCGCTCCAAAAATCGTAATGGGTAATCCGTCGTAGAGATGCTTCGATACCGCCCAGTACAATTGGCCGGGTATTCTTAAAAAATCTACGGATCAGATTGGTATAGCTGATGACAGCCCGGTCGGGGCGGCGAGTGTTTTCTCCACCCGGAGTGTAGTCATCTGTCCTGCGGGGTTTTTTATTTGCGGTGTAATTTGCCACCATCGAGTCGATGCATCCACCGGTGACGCCCCAAAACAAGCGCGGCTCACCCAGTCGAGTGATATCTCCAGGCGAATGGATATCAGGTTGGGCGATAATGCCCACCCGGTAACCGGTTGCTTCCAAGACTCTACCGATCACCGCCGCACCTATAAATGGTGAATCGATATAACTGTCGCCGCTGACCAGGATGACATCCAATGCATCCCAGCCGAGGTGCTTCATTTCTTCGGGGGTGGTGACCAAAAACCGATTAGCCATGCAACAAATTGTAACACCAGAAATCGGATATATCTTATCCGTTTTGATAAATGGTTGATCCAGGTTATTCAGGTGAGGAAATCGACGGTTCTATCGTTTTTGTCTTGACTGTGGTTTCCGATTTTGTTTTGAGCGATATCAAGTGAATGCTCACTCCGATGGCAATGAGGACGAGTAAGAATTTTACCCAGATGATATGAACGAAAAAATACCCCGAGGCGCCAATGGTGGACCACAATAGGATCATTGTGGTTAGTTTTTGTTTGAGTGGTATTCCAAGACCAGAACGGTAATCGCGGATTATCCCGCCAAACCAGCGATGATTGATGAGCCAATGGTAAAAACGGTCGGATCCACGGGCATAAGCGGCAGCAGCCAATAACAAGAAAACAGTCGAAGGCATCAGAGGCACAAACATCCCTATGATACCTAGCCCCAGAAAAAAAGTTCCAGCAGCGATGTAAAGCTTCTTCTTCATTGGTAACACGGTCATCATGATCTCCAGAATTGAAGTTTATCAGATTGAGAGAAATTAAGTACACGGATGTGGAGATGTCTTAACCCCTTGACAATATATGACATATCCTATAATATATGCTATATCCTATATAGGAGAAAGCATATATGTCATTGGAAAAAGCAATACTCGGATTTTTGAGTTATAAACCATTTTCCGGTTACGAATTAAAAAGATGTTCGACAATTCCGTCCGCCATTTCTGGTATGCGGATCAGAGCCAGATCTACCGGACACTTGCTAAATTGACCGATGAGAAACTGACGACGGTCGAAATCATCAACCAGACTGATAAACCGGACCGCAAAGTCTATCACATTACTCCTGCCGGGTTGGAGGATCTGCGAAGGTGGCTGCTCGGTCCTTTCCCCATGGAAGAATCGCACAGTGGACCTCTGGTACAGATTTTCTTTTCCGGTAAGCTAACCAACCAGGAAGTTCTGGCGAAGATGGAGGAAGCTGCCGGATTATTCCGAGGGATTCTGCAGCGATATGAACAGGTTCCCTATGTGGTGGAAGAATATATCAAGATGGTCGGTTCTGAACGTGAAGCATATTTCTGGATGCTCACCCTGGATTTGGGGATCGAGACTATGAAGACTCAGCTAGTCTGGGCAGAAAAAGTGATTGACGATCTAAAAAACAGTCGAGTCCCCGAAAAATAACAGGAGAATTCATGAAAGCAGCAAAATCAGTTCGACAACGTATTCGCAGAGCAATCATCCTAATCACTTTTTTGACATTCCCGATCACGATGAATTACTTTTCACCCTATGTCATCCTCGATGGTGCATCCCGTGGAATCGTCAATGGTAGTTTGGTAATGTTCGGCTTATTCTTCGTTTCGAGCCTCTTTCTTGGACGAGCTTGGTGCGGTTGGGTTTGCCCTGCCGGCGGATTGGGTGAAATGGCGTTTACCATCAATAACAATCCGGTCAACGGCCGAAAAATGGACTGGATCAAATGGTTGATCTGGATCCCGTGGATCAGCTTGATCGTCTGGCTGGTGATCCAAGCGGGGGGATACCACGCCTTCGATTTCTTTTTGGACACACAGAATGGCATCTCTGTAGCAGGCGATGTTGACAGGCCGATCGTTTTCGCCTATTTCATCTACTACATCGTCATCATCCTGTTTCTTGCGCTGGCGATCATTTTCGGGCGCAGAGCCGGATGCCACAGTATCTGCTGGATGGCACCATTCATGATCCTTGGACGGAAGTTGCGTAATTTGTCTGCCTGGCCATCCTTGCGATTGGCAGCAGATGCTTCCGTTTGCAGTAACTGTAAAACCTGTACCTCCAACTGCCCGATGAGCCTGGATGTAAACGGCATGGTCCAGAGGGAACAGATGGAGAACTCTGAGTGTATTCTGTGCGGTTCCTGCGTGGATGGCTGCTCCACGAAAGCGATCCTCTATAAATTCAACAGCGGGAAGTAATCCCCAGGCGAATTAGTACCATCCCGTTATCTGACTTAGGATATTTTTGAAAACCATTCTTCCGCATCTTCGACCGTTTGAAAGATGCGGAATTGATTTCCGCGATTCGTTTCCAGCACCATCTCGTAAAACCGTCCCTGTCCAATTTTCTCTGCGGGGATGACCAGAGCTGCTGTGATCCGATAGTTGGAGAATTTCAACATGACCTCTCCAGCCAGGCCGGTTTTGAGGTCGTAGAATTCACCAGGCAGGTTGTCGGCGTGGATGAGGAGTTTACTGTTCTGCAGTTCTCCGCAGACGCCGACCAGATCGAGGGCTTTGGCTTCACTGTCGATCAGGTCACCATCCGGAAGGCATTCCACATACTGGCAGGAATTTTTGTGATTAGAAGATAGTCCATAGCAATCCTACGAAATGAAAAGAATTCGAATATCCCTTTGACGCTCTTACAACAGATCTCAGTAAATAAAGATACTCACGAGTTCACAAACATAACGATCATTCGTTATTTGTTTCAAATAAGACTCGCTTTTACCACTCAAAAAGCCTAATCCACGTATGAGCGTGCCTACCCAACCTGAAAACCATTTTACCGGATATGTTTGAGAATTGGTACATGTCACTTGTGACAGTACTTCGAGTAACCCCGTTTCCATTGATGATGCAAAATGCAAAAAAACACCCCCTCGATCGTAAAATCAAGGGGGTTTGGTAGAGATGCTTACTGCTCGCCTGTTGTAAAAATTATATGACTATTTGTTCTTATCCGCGTAGAAGTATTCAAACTCCATGACCGAATCTCTTAGATCCAATGTTGAAACCCCAAATCCAACTTGTCCCTCTGTAAAATCACGATCTTCTGCTGTACCAATTAATTCCTTGTTCGCATAAAGAGATAAAGTTGTTCCAATGCAGGATGCCTGGATTAAATTTGGTGTCTTTTGAACGTTAATTTCTGCGGATTTCCCTTTTGCAATCGCTGAATACAATCCTTTGGTTGAAGGGTCATACTTCCAAATCCACCATAAGCCACCATTGGATATACTAAATTCGTACCAGCCTATATCACTTGCCCGACAAATCAAACTGACATTCATTCTGTTTGGACCAGAAAGTTTTGTCGCGTATGTTTCCAGACGGACATCTTCCGTCCAGAATGTGTCGTTCACTACATACACTGAAGTACCAGCTGTATTAACTTCAACATAAGCACGACCGGGTTTATAAGTCACAATGTATTCGGCCTTGGCATCTTCACCAGGTTTTTGCTCACCGCCGATAAAGAACTCACGCCAACCTTCTTGCATGAAGTCAGTATCAAACTCGGTGTTGATGACATCGGCTGTCCATTCACCCTCAGTGCCTGTGCTGCCGGTTGTTGTGGTGGTATCCTGTCCGGCTACTCCGGAAAGACCACCAAAGCCAGCACCTTCAAGAACGCGGCCATTCAATTGACCTTCGAGGATCTCATCCGTTGTTGGGCGATACACACGCAATGCCAGGGTTTGGTCTGGATCATGCCCCTGGAGTACATCGCAATAATCCGCGAAAGTACCGTCAGTTGACAAGCAAGATGCTCTCAATTTCCAACAGGATATCGCCAGCTTTGACGCCAGCTTTGTCGGCGGGGGATCCGGATTTTACCGAATACACCCAAATGCCAGGGTATTCACTGTTGGGACCAAAGACAAAGGCTTCGCCATTGACGCCGATGGAATCGACATCTTTACCGCTTTCCATTGTATTTACCAACGGCATTGCATCTGATGCGCTGATCGCAAAATACTGGTTCTGTTCCGCGCGGGAGCGATAATTAATGCCAACCACTTTCCCATCCGGTGTAACCAATGGTCCGCCGGAATTGCCGGGATTGATGGTGGCATCGTGAGCGATCACAGAATCAAGTGATGACCAGTATGTCTGTCCATCCGCATTAACTTTGGATACAATCCCTTTGGTCAGGTTGAATTCCGGTTCACCCAGTGGGTAACCAGCAGCATAGACTTCCATGCCCACTTTGATCGAATCATCATACCAACCCAGGTAGGGGAATCCACTGCCATCCACCTGGATGACTGCCAGATCGGCACATTCACTAACGCCGACCACTTTGGCTGAATAAGATTTGGATTCTCCGCCAACATATACTTTGAGAATGGCGGCACCGGTAACCACGTGGTTGTTGGTTACAGCCAGTCCAGTATCACTGATGAAGAAACCGGAGCCTGACCAACCGGAGTTGAGCTGGGTACCTTGTACGGGATCCACGCTGGTTCCCTGAGCGACGATCTGGATAGTAGCTTTTTGGACATCTTCCAGGTTGTTTACTGCCCCAGATGAGTCCGACTTTGATGTTGTCGGAGCTTCAGTAACTACATCTGCTGACTCTTTCGTAGGGTCAGATGATGAACCTCCGCTGCCTGATAAACAGGCCATGCCGACTAGAGAAATGAAAAGTGCCATGAATACAAAGGGTCTGAAAATTTTCCAGTACATATGCTTCCCTCCTCCACCAAAAAATAATAATATTCGGACAAAGCCGATATACTTTGAGTATATGAATCAGACTGATTATTGCAAGTAAATATCCAATAAATTTATAAGGTTTGCAGAAGATCAGTCGTGACTTATCAATTGATGTCGTAATTATATACGAGTGGAAAATTACTGACGAAATTTTCCAAACCAAGATAGGTCATCCATCAAGAATAAAGCGTTTTCCTTAAGAGAGTAAAATATAGCGATTCTCAATCGTACACTCGAAATTTGGTCCATCGATTTATAATAAGTCACGTCCTTTTCGCGGAGTTGCACACGAATGAAATCCACCAATTCATCACTGTTGTATCCTTTCCTGCTTTCCATTTACCCGATCATCTCTCTACTAAACCACAATTTTGAGTTTTTGCTGGTATCCGATGTTATTAGATCTGTTGTCGTCACCCTGCTTATAACCGCAATCCTTTTGATTTTTGCCTACCTGATCTTCCATAACATTCCGAAAGCCGCCATATTTACCTCAGTCATGGTTATCTGCATATTTAGCTACGGTCATATTTATATGGCAACCCAGTCCAAGACCGGTACGGCAATTCCCCACAGCCTTCTGGCACTGATTTTTGCTGCTATTGTCATATTGGCATTTTGGTTTATCAAAACCCGCAAGATCATTCCAGATTTCCTGCCATTATTTTTAATACTTTCGATCGGATTAGCAAATCTTTTTCCATTGGCACAGGTTATTTATCAAACCGGAAAAACAAACCTCAATAACCGTCAACAGCAAATTCCAAACAAATTCACAAATTCTGTGAATAATGAACTTCCAGATATTTATTTGATCGTCCTCGATTCTCACACACGGTCAGATGTTTTAAAAGAAAAGTACAACTATGACAATCAGAAATTTATTGATGGATTGTCGTCCATGGGATTTTATGTGGCCAATTGCAGCCAGAGTAATTATCCGACGACAAAATTTTCGATTACCTCTTTAATGAATATGAATTATCTGCAGGACGAATTTTCTAATTTGGATACTTTTCCTCCATTAAGCACCAGTAAGGTCAGCCGTGAATTGCACTCACGTGGTTATACATTCATCCGTTTCGAGAATTATTCCGCATCGCATTTTGATTTTAAAGAAGACATTCTGTTAAGTCGCACGACATCCCCATTGCGGATGGGAATGTTCCTGGGTGGGTTGAACGAATTTGAGACAATGCTTATCGACACGTCTGTTTTCAGAGTCCTCTTCGATATGCCAAATCTTATTCCAGGTGTAAGTTTTTCACGGGTCAGGTATCTGGAGCATTATTTACAAACCAACTATATTCTTGAAAATCTACCAAAGATTCCGAAATCCGGCACACCCCGTTTTATCTATGCTCACATTCTTGTACCACATGATCCGTATGTTTTTACTCCCGAAGGAGCATACAAGGAAGTGGATCGAAGTATCAAGGGATATCAGAACAATGTCCAATTCATTGATCGAGCCATATTGCCAGTCTTGCAAGAGATCATCAATTCATCGGCATCAGCTCCCATCATCCTGCTACAAGGAGATCATGGCCCTGCGGGAAACCAGGTCACCCCCGAGATGCGTCTTTCCATATTGAACGCTTATTATGTAAATGATCAGGCGAAATCAAGTTTGTATCCGAGCATTACACCTGTAAATTCGTTCAGGGTTATTTTCAACAGTCTATTCAATACGAAAATTCCATTATTGGACGATACCAGTTATTACGCGTATAAACCTGACAAGTTTAATGAAGACTCGGTAGTCATCAACCGCTGCGAACCTTAGCCTAAACTTCGGATGAAGAGATAGCGAAGATTGATCTTCTTGAATACCCAGGAAGACCGTTGACTTTGCCGGGATGATCTCACGGTGTAGGCGCGGTCGGATATGGTTTTTTTGTTGCAGTCGGGGTGGGGGTAGGTGTCGGCGGGTAATTTTCTTTTCCCACCTGATAGATCTTCAGGTCAGAAAACGCGACAGTGAGGGCTTCGCTGGATATGGTTTTCGCAAAATAGCCAACTCCACCGCTCACCGGAGTAATTTTTAATTCAGTCTGAAAGATATCCTCAATATAGATACGGATCAAGCCGCCACCATACCACAGGCCAACTTTAAATGGGAGCTGCGGTCCTCGAGGAATCTGTGAGCTGGGCTGCCAATCTACCACTACTCTGGTCCGATTTTCCTTCAGTTGTTCAACGCGGAATTGCCCTGCACAGCTTAAGACCAACCGATAATAATTTCGATCATTGACTTCGTTGAAAATGATCCCAAATGAATCATCCATTGAACACAAACCAGGTTGGGCTATAGTTTCCAGGTAGAAATCTCCCAACAACGTCTTTGTACGAAAACTGGTCAGATTACTTTGGGGTTTAGCCACTGCCAGGGATATATAGCCATCCCCCTGTCGAATGTTCCCAGCGGGGAAGACTCCCTGCTGCCAATCAGTCAAAGTTGAAAAATCATCATCGATGATCAGATCACCATGGTCCACAATGACCTCTCCCGTGGGGATCAGTTCTCCGGTGGGATAGGCGGTACCAGTTGCTGTAGCCGGAAACCAGATAATTGTCGCAGATGGCTCAACGGTCAGGGGAGCGCTTGTAGGTGTAAATGTGGGTAGTAATCCCTGGACCGGCAGGCAGCCCTGCAAGACCGCCAAACCCAGAGGGATAATGACTATCAAAAATTTTATAGATCTGACTTTACGAAGCATAAGCTTGATTATACTCAGGTGAATTAAAGACGGTTAATAACAGGAAGGAATTCGATATCCATCGTCCCATCCATGGTATGGGATCGCCTCACGAATTGCCGGCAGATGAATAATGTTATAATCCAGACATACGTCTATGAAAAATAAACAGAAAACCATCATATCCATACTTGTTGCTGTTCTTGTCATTACAACCTCATTGGTGAGTTTCTTTACCTTGCCTGCTTCCGCATCACCCTCCGGCCAGTCTGCGCTGCCAACTCCAACCGCTCAACCAGACGGTCGCATCATCTACATTGCTCAACCTGGTGACAGTTGGTGGATCATCGGAATTAAAACCGGCGTCCTCGAGCAAACACTTTACGAATTAAATAATACCAAACCGGAAGATCCGATCCTGGAAGGGCAGCAGATCCTCCTTGGAATTGTGACAGCGACCCCCGTTCCTCCTCCATCGGCAAATACACCCACCCCAAATCTACTCACGCCTGTGGGAAAAGGTTACGGCGAGATCTGCATCGAATTATTCGAAGACTTGAATGGTGATTCCAGCCGCCAGACTGGCGAGAACTCTCTGCCCAATGGCGCTGTAAGCCTGGTTGACCGTGTGGGTCAGATCAATAAGACGGCACAGACAATTAGCGGTGAAGAACCGGTGTGTTTTACCGAGATCCCTGAAGGCGATTACAACCTGAGTGTCGCTGTTCCTGAGGGCTACAATCCAACCACCAGTATGAATGCACCCTTAAAACTGGTGGCAGGGAATATTTCGGTTGTCAATTTTGGAGCCCAACTGAGCAGTCAGGCGCAGCCTGTTCCAACCAGCGAAGGTGGACGTAATCCGATTTTGGGGATCATCGGCGGTATCCTGATCCTGGGTGGTATCGGGATTGGCGCTTATTTTGTCTTTCGCAAGAAATAATATCCTTCCCACTATCCAAATCGTTCTTCCTTCCAGGCATCCGCCCGGTTGTGGTACCCTGCTTGTTCCCAAAATCCTCGCCGGTCATTCTTCATAAATTCCAATCCGCGCAACCATTTTGCCCCTTTCCAAAAATAGGGGACGCTATCATCCACCTCGCCAACCCGTGCACCTACCACGCCGCGGAGTGGGTAGCCATGGTCAGGGGATATGGGTTCGCCATTGAAATGGGTAGCCATCAGGAAATTCTCACCGGAAGTTACCTCAAGGGATAGGTTTGTCGTAAATCCGTACTCGGCATGCTGCATGATGTGGGTGGCAGTAGGAAGTGGTTTAATGAATCCCTCTCTTATCAGAGTTCTGACTGAGACACCTTCCCAGACTGTATCGAACTTGCTCCACCTGGTGACACAGTGGATGTCCATCAGCAGTTTTTCGCGCGGTAATTGATTGAATTCTTCCCAAGTCCATTCAACTGGTTCTTCTACTTCGCCCCACACCTTGAAATTCCAGGTAGCCGGATTGAAACCCGGGACCGGTCCATAGTGCAATACCGGGAACTTTTGGGTCAACGATTGACCGGGTGGAAGTCTACCTTCCATCCGCTTTTTTTCCTCATCATTTTTTCTTCCAAAGATTGAATCAAACATTTATCTGGCTCCCAACTCGATTATAGCAAACTGACGCCTTGCGGGTTCGAATTTGTCCACTCTTTCAAGATCGAGAAATGATGTCATAATATCTTCAATCACTGCACATTGGAGATTAGTATGCAATCCACCTCACCCGCCCAAATCAGCCGGAAGTCATTCATCCAATCCTTTGTCATTCTTTTGATCTTGATGGTGCTGGCCGGCGTCCTAACACGGGTCATACCCGCGGGTTCATTTGACCGGATAGTTCAGGGACAGGCAACGGTCATTCAACCCGAGTCGTTTCATCTCATCGACCGTCCTGTCTTTCCGATCTGGCGCTGGTTCACCGCTCCGATCGAGGTGTTGGGCAGCGAAGACGGACTGACCATTATCACCATTCTGGTTTTTCTGTTGATGGTGGGAGCTTCGTTTGCTGTTTTGCAAAAATGCGGCATTGTTCAATCGGTCGTACAAGCGATCATCGACCGATTCGGCAAACAAAAATATCTGCTGCTTTTGATCATCTCACTTTTCTTCATGATTCTGGGCGGTTTCTTCGGGATATTCGAAGAGACTGTACCGATGATCCCAATCCTGGTCGCGTTGGCCATTCATCTTGGATGGGATTCTTTGACCGGGCTGGGGATGAGCATTCTGGCAGTCAATATGGGATTCTCAACCGCAATAACGAACCCATTCACAATCGGGGTCGCCCAAAAACTGGCTGACCTGCCTTTGTTTTCAGGCGCCAGCGTACGTCTTGTTTTCTTTGTCATCATCTATGTTATCTTCGCGGTATTCCTGGTCAGCTATGCCCGTAAGATCGAAAAGGATCCAACCCGCTCGCCTGTTTGGGAGTTGGAAAATAAAATGGGTTTGCGAAACGATTACGATTGGCGATCAGATTCAGAGCTCTCTGGATGGAGTTTTAAACGAGCAGTGACCTGGTTTGGAATATTCATCGCATCGATCGCCGTAATCTTATTTGCCACTCCGTTCGTCGACTTTTTGTCTTCCTATTCACTTCCTTTGGTTGCAGTCCTCTTTCTGGCTGCCGGATTGGGAGCAGGATTTCTAAGTGGAGCAAGATCCACTGAAATTTGGGCAGCCGCAAAAGATGGCGCTCTTGGTATCGCTCCGGGTATTCCGTTGATCTTGATGGCTGTGAGTATTAAATTCATCGTTGCACATGGTGGAATCATGGACACGCTGCTGCACACGGTTTCCACATGGTTTACAGGGACGACTCCCTTTGTGGCGACATTGATCATCTACGCGATCGCCTTGATCATTGAATTCTTCATCGGTTCAGGTTCGGCTAAGGCGTTTTTGCTGATGCCAATTCTGCTGCCGCTGGCTGATCTGGTCGGAGTAACCCGACAGATCACTGTGACGGCATACTGTTTTGGCGATGGCTTTTCGAACCTGATTTATCCGACAAACCCTGTGTTGCTCATTTCTCTTGGACTGACCGTGGTTAGCTTTCCGGTGTGGTTAAAATGGTCGTTGAAATTGTGGTTGTGGGTACTACCAGTGACCATTTTGTTCCTGGCATATGCTTCAGCCATCCGGTTCGGACCATTCTGAGGAGATTATGAATACGTACACCATTCCAAGTTCATATGAAACCTCGCGTCAGCAATTTCGAGAGTATTCCGACATTCTCGAAAACATGGGATGGAGACCACAGCGCCTTGAATACCCTCTCCCTGATCAGCCTAATCTGACCATAGATGTTGTTTACTGCCCGGCGGTCAAGAGACCTGAGAACTTATTTACTTACAGTCTGGGTGAACATGGCATCGAAGCCTATTTTGGCGCTGTGGTTTTACAGCAACTCCTCCAGGAGTTCATTCCCAAATTCGACCCGGACAAATGCGGACTTTTGCTGGTGCATGCAGTCAACCCATGGGGAATGAAGCACCACCGCAGAGTAAATTACAACAACGTGGATCTCAATCGGAATTTTATTCTGGATCCGGCACAATTTGACCAGCTGAAGAGGTTGCCTACTCCGCAGCTGAGCACATACATCAATCCGCAAAAACCGGTCGGAGATATTTTTACCAGCAGGATCGGGTTGTGGATCAATTTGATCGCATCTCTGGTAACCGTCGGACGACAGGCTGTTTATCAATCCACCATTGGCGGACAGTACTCCAATCCGCATCATTTGTATTTTGGAGGAGATCGCCTGCAGCCTGAATCACAGGTTTTGTTGGAACTATTCGGAACATATTATCCACTTTTCCGAAAGGTGACTCACATCGACTGTCATACCGGATACGGTCCATCGGATCGAATGACCGTTGTCTGCTCCGGGCAAGAGCCTGAAAGCTCGATCGATCTCAGTCAACTGTTCCATTATCCGCTGGTGGTCAAAGCCAATCCTAAAGAGTTCTACTCGATGCTTGGAGACCTGATCGATACAGAATATGAGCTGGTTGGAAGGAAGGTCCCTGGATTGGACCATTTTGCCGCGGCATTCGAGTTTGGCACGAACGGAGATTCAACCGCTGCAGTGATCGAGGACTTGCATATCACCTTGCTTGAGAATCAACTGACCTGGTATGGGTCAAAAAATAAAGCAATTGAAGAGAGGGTCCGGAACGATTTTTCGGAACTGTACTGTCCAAAGGGAGAAAATTGGAAAGAAAAAGCGCTGGCGGATGCCCGCCAGGCTTTTCAGGGAATTTTCACATCCAGAGGATTTATCCAGCCAGATTAAAATTTCGAGAACCTCGCCCGGATTCAAGATCACCACTTTTGTGTCAGTTTCGGACTCGACAGATGACTTCCAGGCAGCAACATCCTGTTTTAATAACGGGAAGGTATTTACATGCATGGGTATGACGATTTTCGGGTGAAGCAGCTTGACTGCCCGCAGTGCATCTGAGGGACCCATGGTGTAATTATCACCGATGGGCAGCATGGCCACGTCAATCCCTTCTTCGCCGATCAGGCTCATATCCCCAAACAAACCGGTGTCACCGGCATGGTACAGTTTTTTTCCCGCTTTTGTTGTGATGAGGATGCCTGCCGGATTTCCACCATTCGCACCATCATCCAGCATGGAGCCGTGCAGAGCAAAGGTCAGTTTTAAATATCCAAATGGGAAGTTGTATCCACCACCCAGATGCAAGGCATGAACTTTCATGCCTTTTGACTCCATCCAATCGCAGATCTCCGCGTTGCTGATGACCAGAGCGTTGGTTCGTTTGGCAATCGCGACCGTGTCGCCAACATGATCGCCATGCCCATGGGAGACGACGATATAAGCAGCCTCGACTTCACTTGATTTGACGGGAGAATCCGGATTATGGTCCAAGTACGGATCGATCAGGATATGGGTAAGACCCAAGGTTATTTGAAATGCCGCATGTCCATAGAATTGAATTGATTCACCCATTGGATATCTCCAACTTTTTAGCCAACCAATACTTCGTCAATTGCACGCAGTTCTTCAAAGGAGAATTCGAGATTGTTCAAAGCATTGACGGTATCTTCGATCTGGCCAGCAGAACTGGCTCCAACCAACGCGGATGTGATCGAATTTTGACGCAGCACCCAGGCGATTGCCATTTGCGCCATGGTCTGTCCGCGATTCTCGGCGATGACGTTCAATTTCCGCACTTTGGTGACCACTTCATCGGTGATCCGTTCCGGACGTAAATACGAAACAGGTCTGGCTGCCCGGGAACCATCGGGGATCCCATTTAGATACCGATTTGTCAGCAGTCCCTGAGCTAAAGGCGAAAAACAGATCGCGCCGACGCCTTCCTCTTCCAATACTGTCAGCAAACCATCCTCCACCCAGCGGTCGAACATATTGTAAGAAGGTTGGTGGATGAAGAGCGGAGTTCCCAAATCTTTGAGGATCTTGGCCGCTTTCACAGTGAGATCAGGTCCATATTGCGAGATGCCGACATACAATGCCTTTCCGGAGCGGACGATATGATCCAAAGCCATCATGGTCTCTTCCAAAGGAGTTTCCGGATCGGGGCGGTGATGATAGAAAATATCCACGTACTCCACACCCATCCGTTTCAGGGATTGATCGAGGGAAGCAATGAGATATTTTCGGGAGCCAAAGTTGCCATACGGACCTGGCCACATATCCCAGCCAGCCTTGGTGGATAGGATCAATTCATCCCGCAAGGGACGGAAGTCTTTGGCAAATATCTTTCCGAATGTTTCTTCGGCAGAGCCATAAGGCGGACCGTAATTGTTGGCGAGGTCAAAATGAGTCACGCCAAGGTCGAAAGCATGGCGGAGAACCTGCCTGCTGTTTTCGAGCGAGTTGACTCCGCCAAAATTATGCCAGAGACCCAGTGAGATGGCAGGCAGTTTAATTCCACTGCGTCCGCAGCGGTTATATTTCATAGCATCATATCTTTTTTCGAGTGGATTATATTCCGGAGTAATGAACATGTTTTACCCTCTCATGAATTTGAAATAGCATCATTATTGTAATGTTTAATTTCATTTTTCGACGGGTTTTACAGATTTTGGATAGTGCTATACTAACAGCATTATGCGTCGAACTTTGATCTTAACCATTCTGTTTGGCATTGTTCTGGCTGCCTGCGGCATTTCAGCGAATGAAAAAGATCAGGTCTCGATACCCAATATTTCCGATTCCGGGGAGAAGACACCAGAAGTTTCTCCAACAATCACTCCAATCCGTATAACAGTGGGGGCAGAAGTTCCTGCGGACCTGGCAAAATCCCTGATTCTCCCAGCCGGATTGGTATTGTCCACTGACGCTTCGAATACGGTCCAATTTGGCTTTCTCCAAGGAGAGGGTGTATCACAATGGACATATTTTCTGACTGCCCCATTCGCAACAGTTACCGATGATCTATCTTTATCAGAATTGAAAAGGAACTGGTCGGGTGAGAGTACCCGCTGGTCAATCCTTGTTTCCCAACAAGCTTATCTCCTGTTTTCGCAAGTATGGGGAAAACCCGGAGAACAGGTCTTGATCGTTACTCCGGGCGAAGAAGTCGATGAAGTACTTCGCGGCAAGAAGTTTACGCTTGCGATCGTGCCATTTGAACAATTATCGCCTGAGTTGAAAGTGATCAGCATCGATGGTGTTTCCCCATTGGATTTTGAGTTTGATCCTGCCAGTTATCCATTGACGATGAATTTTGGGTTTTCCGCACCCGAAGACCATCTGGATTTTCTAAACCAGTCGGTAACCTTGAGTGCCAACAATTTTGACCATGGACTGCTCACTTCCATTGTCCTCACCGGCACTACAGCGCTGACCAGGGCAACCGCCAACCGCATGGATATCCATGGTTCCACCTGGCCGGGAGAAGACATCCGTAGCTGGCTAAAGGATGGGGATATCACTCACATTAGCAACGAGGTGTCGTTCACACCCACCTGTCCTTTGGGGAAACCCAATACCCGCAGTATGATGTTTTGCAGCAGACCTGAATATATGGAACTGCTGGATTATGTTGGCGCGGACGTGATCGAACTTAGCGGGAATCACCTGTTAGATTGGGGAATCAAACCGTTCACCTATACACTTAAACAGATCGTAGAACATGGCTGGCAATACTACGCCGGTGGAAAGAATCTGGAAGATGCCCGCAAGCCGATATTGTTAGAGTCGAAGGGGAACAAGATCGCTTTTATTGGGTGTAACGCGGCTGGACCAGAGAGTGTCTATGCTTCAGAGAATATCCCAGGAGCTGCGCCCTGCGATTATTCGTATCTAAAAAGCGAGATCGATGATCTAAAAAAAGATAGCTACTTTGTGATCATGACCTTTCAACACAATGAAAATAATATTTACGAAGCCAGCGAGATCTTGCGCAGAGACTTCCGCAAAACAGCGGACTTTGGGGCGGATATCGTCAGCGGCAGCCAGGCACATTTTCCTCAGATGATGGAGTTCTATGAAGGATCATTCATCCACTATGGATTGGGAAACTTATTCTTCGACCAGATGGATACGCCTATCCACGGAACACGGCGCGAGTTCATAGACCGCTATTTAGTCTATGGCGGAAAACTGATCAGCATCAAGTTGGATACAGCCATGCTGGAAGATTACGCTCGTCCCCGGCCAATGACTGCCGAAGAACGGGCAGATTTTTTGCGGACTATTTTTGAAGCAGCGGGATATCAGATAACGGATTAGTTGTATCCGTTGGGATGAGATTGATGCCAATCCCAGGCAGATTGGATGATCTCTTCCAATCCGGGAACCACAGGTTTCCATCCCAGCTCTTTGCGGATCTTCTCTGAACTTGCCACCAACCTTGGAGCATCACCCGGACGCCGTGGAGATTCCTCCACAGGGATGGATTTCCCGGTCACTTTTCGGGCGGTATCGACCACCTCACGCACTGAATATCCCTTGCCATTTCCAAGATTGTAGACCATCTTATCTTTGTGATCCAATCCGTTCAAAGAAAGCAAATGGGCGCTGACCAGATCCTGAATATGAATGTAATCGCGGATATTCGTCCCATCGGGTGTCGGATAATCGGTGCCGAAGATGGCGATCTTCTCGCGCTGTCCCAATGCCACCTGCAAAACCAATGGGATGAGATGACTCTCAGGTTGATGCGCCTCGCCACGACCGGGTAGCGCGCCGGCAGCATTGAAATATCTTAGAGCGGCATAGCGTAATCCGTGGATCTGTTGATACCAGGTCAGGGCTTGCTCGACCATATATTTCGAATGACCATATACGCTGGTCGGACCTTTGGGACTGTCCTCATGAAGCGGTTCGTCAGAAGATGCAAAGACACCAGCAGTGGATGAGAACACCAGTTTGTTTATCCCATTTTTGGACATGGCATCAAGCAGGTGAATGGTATTGTGGAAGTTGTTGGAGAAAAATTTCCCGGGCTGGCGCATACTTTCGCCGGCTTCGATGAAAGCGGCAAAGTGCATCACCGCATCAAATTTCTCGGCAGATAAAGCTCTGTCAACAGAGGATACGTCAGCAAGGTCCGCCTGGATAAATTTTGCACCCTGCGGAACAGCCTGTTGATAACCTTTGACGAGAGAGTCGAACACTGTCACAGAATGACCAGCTTCAAGCAGAGTGGCTGCTGTTGCCGATCCGATATAACCTGCACCGCCAGTAACGAAAATATTCATGAGTTATCCCGCCTTTCAACTCGATTGACTAAGAGACGATCACCAATCCGGCCATGGATGCGATCAGTTTTTTGAAGCCAACTGATTCAAAAGCGACATCGACCACTTCTTCACCATCCAGGATTTTACTGGCCATCACCAATCCCTCGCCCCAGGATGGGTGATTGACACGCATGTTCGGCTTATATTTTTGTTCCACCACTTTCTGCTCGACCGGTTTTGTGACCGGTCTTTTCCAGGCATATGCGGATGGATCGAAACTTGAAGATCCCGATCTATTATCATCCCAATCATAGCGGGATTGTGTGGCTCTGGGTTTGCTTTCTTTATTCATCAGGTTCGAGGGAATATCTTCCAGGAACCGGGATGCATCGGTATAGTCGTATCCACCAAACATGGCACGGCTTTCAGCCCGTGTCAGGTAAAGCTTGTCTTTGGTGCGGGTGATGCCGACGTAGAACAAACGCCGTTCCTCAGCCATTTGTTCAGGGTCGTCAAACGACCGGCTATGAGGGAGTACTTTCTCGTCCAGTCCCGCGATAAAGACCACTCTGAATTCCAGACCTTTACTTGCATGGAGAGTCAGCAAAGTCGGTGTATCGGGTGTATCGGGGAGGGTGTCCTGATCGGCAACCAATGCGAGGTTTTCAAGGAAGGTTACAATGCCTGTCTGCTCATATTCATAAGTCAGACGCATCAACTCTTCCACGTTTTCCCAGCGATCCACGCCTTCTTCGGTACCATCTTCGATATATTCGCGATAATTCACATCGGCAAGGATTTTTTTGAATAAATCCGGCAGCGACGTAGTGTCTTTCAGGCTGATCCACTCTTCGAGCCGACTGCCGAAGTCGGCCAGGCGATTAGCTGCCGCTCCGCTGAACGCGGACCAATGTGCCGAACCTGTCCCCTTGGATAGTTCCATCACGATCGATGCTTCCGGTGAACGTAACGAGGTGGCATAATCGCGCAGTACTGAGATGGATTTATCTCCGATCCCACGCGGAGGAACATTAATGACCCGTTCCAGACTGACATCATCCGCAGGGTTGTGGACCAGACGCAGATAGGCGATGCAGTCTTTGACTTCGCGCCGTCCATAGAAGCGTTGGGCGCCAACCAGACGATAGCGCATACCGGCATGCAGGAATGCTTCTTCCATCAACCGTGATTGGGCGTTGGTACGGTACATCACCGCAAAATCCTTGGGTTGAAAGCGTTTATGTTCAATTTCAGTTTTGATCTTATTGACCACGTATTCAGCTTCACCGCGGTCGTCATTGGCTTCGTACAGGTTGATCCGCTCACCCGCATCGCGATTTGTCTTTAAATTCTTGATGGTCCGGTTGGTATTGCGATCAATAACCGCTTTAGCAGCATCCAGGATCTTTTGAGTGGAACGGTAGTTTTGCTCCAGAAGAATCTTTTTATATCCCGGATAATCGTTCTCGAAGAGGAGAACGTTGTGATAATCCGCGCCGCGCCAGCGGTAGATGGATTGATCTTCATCACCAACCACGAATATATTCCCATGCGTGGAGGTTAGATGACGCAACAGCATATACTGGGCACGGTTCGTATCCTGGAATTCATCTACGAGGACATGCTGGAAACGTTGGGAGTAGAAGTCGCGTACGACCGGGTATTCCTGAAGGATGCGGGCAGTACTGAGCAGCAGGTCATCGAAATCCACTGCATTGCAACTTAATAGAAGCTGCTGGTAACGGGTATAGACTTTTTGGACAACCTGGTCTTTATAACCTTTGATATCGATCCCTTCCGGGTCGATCATATCGTTCTTGGCTCTGGAGATGCTGGCTAATACCGCGGCGGGTTTATTGAGTTTGTCGTCGATGTTGAGTTCACGGAGCGCTTTTTTGACTAGCGACTGCTGATCGTCTTCATCGAAGATGGTGAAATCCTGAGTGAGTCCCAGATATTTTGCTTCACGGCGAAGGATCCGCGCGCAGACTGAATGGAATGTCCCCAGCATCATGCCGCGCTGCTCGCCGCCTAACAGGTCAAATACCCGGTTTTCCATTTCACGGGCTGCCCGGTTGGTGAAAGTGACCGCCAGGATGTTGTGAGGACGGATCCCTTTTCCACCGATCAGGTAAGCGATGCGGCGGGTTAATACCCGGGTTTTGCCTGATCCGGGTCCGGCCAGAACCAGAACAGGACCATCGGGGGCATTGACTGCCAGTTTTTGTTGTTCATTGAGTTCGGATAGGAATTCCACGAGAGTCATTCTACCCTTGCGAAGTAGCCGTGTCAATTACAGGCTTTCGGAATGCTGTGATTACCTTGACAGGTCAAGCTACCTCAAGGTATCCTTTGACACGAGTACCGGATGGGTCCGGCGCGGCGGAATTCTTCGAAACCCGTCAGGTCCGAGAGGAAGCAGCGGTAAGGAGATCTCTCCGGGTGCCGCCGGGAAGCCTGTTCGGTACTCAACTTCAAATTAGAACACCCAAATATGACAGAAAACAAACCACCTATATGCAGTTACGAAGGGTCCGATTACCAGAAAAGTTTCTGGGAAGAGGGCGGTCGTGAGTACGAAGATGCTGTCGAAGCTGTTGCGCTCGAACGAATGCTGCCGACCAGCGGAAAATTATTGCTGGAACTTGGAGCAGGAGCAGGCCGTAATACTCCACGATACAAGGGATATGAGAAGATCGTCCTGCTGGATTATTCGATGTCACAACTCGAACAAGCCCAAGCAAAATTGGGCAACTCGGACAGATATATATACGTCGCAGCAGATGTCTATCGCCTGCCGTTTGTGGAGGGATTGTTTGACGGCGCTACCATGATCCGCACACTGCATCATATGGCGGATGCTCCAAAAGCGATCAATGAAGTGGAACGAGTGTTAGCTGAGGACGCGACCTTCATTCTTGAGTTCGCCAACAAACAGAACCTGAAAGCTATCCTGCGTTGGACATTCTTCCTGACCAGTAAAAACCCCTTCCTGCCTACGCCGTTGGAATTCACCAAATTAAATTTCAATTTCCATCCGAAGAATATTAGAAAATGGTTGGAGGATGCGGGTTTCCGCATAAATAAGATCCTTACAGTTTCGCATTTACGCTCAGGTTTCATCAAACGGATCCTTTCGTTAAAGACCATGGTCTGGCTGGATTCGATGTTCCAAAAAACAGGAGATTACTGGCAGCTTTCCCCCAGTGTTTTTGTGAAAAGTGATCTGTATATGGAAAAAACTTCATCACCCGGTTTTTTCCACTGCCCTGCTTGCGGCAGCGACCATGTGAATGAGACAAAAGAAAAAGTAGTCTGTCAAAAGTGCAAGCACGAGTATCCCATCCGCAATGGGATTTACGATTTCCGGCTCGACTAACAATATAATTTGATTTATCAAAATTCCCGGTTATTCCCGGGAATTTTTTGTTCTTGATTTCTTTTCTGATTATCCACGTAATGGGAGGATCATAGTAAACCGTGCGCCACCTTCAGGCACATTCTCTGCTTTGATATCACCACCATGAGCCCGGGCTAACTGACGCGAGATGGCCAATCCCAACCCGCTACCGCCAAGATCCCTTGCCCGCGCTTTATCCACTCGATAGAAGCGTTCAAAGATTCTGGGGAGTTCGTCATCGGGAATTCCTGGACCGCTGTCCGTGACACTCACGGAGATGGAACCATTTCCGTATTCCAGTTGGGCGTTGATCTTTCCCTCGGTCGGTGTGAACCGGAATGCGTTGCCGATCAGGTTAGTCAGGATCTGTTCGATGCGCATGGGATCGATGTCAGAATGGATGACCTCGTCAGGCACATTCACTGTGAGATCCACTTGCTGAGCTGTCGCCTGTGGTTGGAACCGGTTCGCCAATTTTGTAACGAGTCCATTGATGTCGGTGTTGATCATATCCAATCGGAGTTCGCCTGCATCAGCCAATGCGAGGATCCGCAGATCGTCAACCAATCTGCTTAATAAAATGTTTTGTTCCAGAACAGGTTTGAGATTTTCGGCAGTCAATGGATAAACCCCATCTTCCATCGCCTCAAGATTTGCACGCTGAATGGAAAGCGGAGTACGAAGTTCGTGTGCAATATCCGCGGTCATTGCTTTGCGGTTGTTTTCCGCGGTCTGCAACGATTCAGCCATTTGATTAAATGACAACGCCAGTTGGGCAAGTTCGTCGTTCCCCTGATGAGGAACCCGCTGGGTAAGGTCCCCCTTTCCCAAAGCTGACGCTGCTTTGGTCAACCGGGATACAGGTTTGAGGAACCAGGTTCCCAGAACGAAGGAAAGAATAATTGCGATACCAGCGCCGATCAGTGCGGCATTCCAAGCCATTTGATTCAATCTTAGAACCAGAGGTTTTTCACTACCGGGTCTGAGGTTTACACCACCAGATGCGTACAAGTATCCAATGATCAGGTTATTATTCCGAAGTGGAATTGATGTCTCCAACGCGGTTGTCGAAATCGTTCTACTCACCGAAGGATTACCAGTCTCCGCTAGAATATTTCCATCCACGTCGGTCAATATGGCATCCGCGCGCATGATCTCCTGACCGGTTCCATGTCCGCCCATTCCTGAACCACGCATCATACCGGGACCGGGTTCCAGATCAGTCATAATCTTATCAACACCTGTCCACGAATTGTTGACTGCGTAATATTGTTCCAATGAAGAAACCATATTATCCAACCCGGACATTCCTCCGCGGAACATGAAAGTGTAGACTTCCCGGGCGGCATTGACCTGGGCAAGCACGACCATGCTCAATACCGTCACCAATATCACCAGTAACATCGCCAATAACAACCTGGTCTTCATGAGTTTTCCCCGCCTCGTTGGAAACGATATCCAACCCCAAAAACAGTTTGTATATATTGTGGATCATGGGAATCGGTCTCGATTTTGGCACGAATATTTTTTACATGAACATCTATGGTGCGTTCATAACCTTCAAATGTATTTCCCTGGGCAGCTTCCAATAACTGCATCCGGGTATAAACCCTACCGGGATGACCAGCAAGTTCGGCGAGTATATTGAATTCGGAAGGTGTAAAATCAATCTCATTTTCGTTCAAAGTCACCTGCCTTGAGTCAATATCTACGACCAGTTCGCCAATTATAATTTTTTTGATGACATTGACCGGGGAAGCAGTTGACCGCTTAAGCACCGTTTTTACCCTGGCTACGACTTCACGGGGAGAGAAAGGTTTTGTCACGTAATCATCCGCGCCAAGTTCAAGACCGATGAGACGATCAGTCTCTTCGACACGGGCAGTCAGCATGATGATGGGAGTTTCGCCTTCCTTACGGATTGCCCTGGCGACATCCAGACCGTCCATGCCCGGTAAATTTAGATCCAATATTACAAGATCGGGTTTTCGGTTTTTCCAGGCAGATAAACCGCTGTCTCCGCGATTCTCGATCAGAACCGAATAATCCGCTTTCTGTAAATATGAGGCTAAAACCCTGGCGAGTTCAAATTCGTCTTCTATGATCAATATAGTCCGCATGCTGACATTATAGCAAAGGCGGCTTCAAGCGAACCATTTCGAGTAAAAAGCTTCATCAAATCTTCATATCTGTATTTTTTCCACATAATATCTTCAATTCTCCTTCACAACTTCTTCACAACCATCAAATAGAATGAATGTATCAATCACAAAAGGAGTGATATATGAGCAAAATAGCAATAGTGGTAGTTTCAATAGTCGCGGTGATCGCGGTTGCGGGTGTAGCTTTAGGAGCAGTTGCATTATTCCGTTCCCATAGTCTTTCTCCCGTAGGAATGATGGTCCAAGCCAGAAATGGCTTTGCCTTTAATAACCAAAACGGTGTTGATCGTGATGGTGGAACCTACGGCCAGGGTAGAATGGGTGGCGGGAACCGCGGAATGATGAACGGCTTTGGTTTCAACGATAACGATGAGAACCGCCGGGGAAATTTCGCAGGGACAGCAGGTTTTGAGCCTGGTCTGCTTCACGAAAAAATGATCGCTGCAATGGCTGATAAACTTGGTTATACCGTTGACGAATTGAATCAACAATTTACGGATGGCAAGTCTCTACTCGACATCGCTGCAGAGAAAAACATGACTGTAGCCGAGTTGATCCAGATGCAAACCGATGTAAAAACTCAGGTGATCGACCAAGCTCTGAAGGACAAATTGATCACCCAGGCGCAGGCAGATTTCATGAAGCAGAACGACGGGCACATGGGGTTCGGTATGGGTATGCACGGTTTCGGGTTTGGCGGTAAGGGATTTTCCTCAAGTGACCAGACAGGGCAACCAGAGAATACACAACCGACTACAGCGCCTACGGTTCAGCCCACACAGCAGTAAAAGTTTCCTCCTCTTTTCCATCCCCGACAATTTGTCGGGGATGATCCATTTAAAGATTCACGGACTATTTACGGCGAATTAACTTGTATAGACGACTATTGCGGAAATGGCTCCCTATAATGAAAGTAGGATTTGACTCAAACGAGTTTATTCCGATGACCACTGAACCAGGAAGGTTCAATTCCGGGAGGAAATTATGGCAAACAGAGTAGCGCAGATCTTACCGGGTAAACGGGGTAAGGTTTGGTCCGTAACACCGGATACAAAAGTACTTCATGCCATGGAGGCAATGGCATCGAAAGATATCGGATTCCTGCTGGTCATGGAAGAAAATCAACTTATCGGTGTTATCTCAGAAAGGGATATCGCCCGTAAAGTGGTGCTGAATGGAAAGTCCCCTACAGATACATCAGTACAACAGATCATGTGCGAGAAGATCTTAGTGGCAAGCACCGCAGATACACTGGAAGAAGCCATGGTCCGAATGAGCAATAACCATATCCGTCATTTACCGGTTGTTGAAGGAGCTAAGGTCGTAGGTGTAATTTCGATGGGCGACGTAGTTAAAGCCTTTATGGGTATGCAGCAGGAAACGATTACTTTTCTCGAAGAAATGGCTATGGAATAAGCCTTAAGGTTGTCCAAAGATCAGCTTTATGCTGCCTTTGTATTCCATCCCTGCATCCGTTTTGCAGTTGGGTGACGAAAGTTTTGTGGACATCTCGCTGCCATTAAGCAAGCGCAAATTGTAAATACCTTCCGGGTCCATCTCAAAATCTGCATATCCAGGATCAATACCGGGTTTTAATCCGGTGAAGAAATGATCCTCGCCATCAGCCCAGGAGACAATGATCTCTTCCCCGGGTACTGGCTTGCCAGCTTTATCGATGACATACACCTGCAATAATCCGCTTAGCTCAACATCGCAAACCGGTTTACGGTCTTTTAAAACATATGGATCCACCGGTTCCGGTCTCGGTTCGAGAGTCGGGAAAATTACTTCTTCGGTTGCTTCGACCAAGGGGGTTGAATCCGGTTGCTGTGGAGTACCTGTCTCATCGAGAATTATCTCCGGCGTATCCGTGATCAACGGGGTTATCTGAACGGCAATAGTCGGAACATTTGTAGGCAGTCCGACTATTTGTTGATTCATCGCGGCAGCCAGCATAGCCAATCCCCGCGCTTCCTGCGCTGGTCCAGCCTGGGCGATGGTCTGCTGAGCTTGCTCGGCCAGCTTACGGATAGCGTCGGTATCTTTCAATAAAGCCAGCCTGGCTTTTGCACGGCCCAGGTCACCTCGGGCGTTATAGGATGTCGCGATCAATGCCCGATACTGTTCTTTTTGTGTGTTCCCCAGAAGGTCCGGAGATATATTGGAATACTTGACCGGGAACAATATAAGCGATATCAGTAATCCCAGACCAATACCGATTACGAGACCGGTGAGGATGAACATGCAACCGCCACGGCCTCTCATGGAGCAATCTCCGTAGGGATGGGCATGGCAGTCTGAAGGTCTTTTACCAAATTGGTCATCAAATCGAGATCATCGATGGAATAGCCAGCGTTGCGGGCGTAAACCATTGAATCGAGAACCAACTTGGTTGGCAGGGATTGATCCAGCTGCTGCAATCGTTCAGTTGCGATTTTTAGATCGCTGTCATTATCGTATATCTCAGCGACCATTAACACATAATCCGCTCGATAATCCTGTCTGAGCGAACGGAGTGGATTATCGATGCGTACGGCAGTCGGAGATAACCAACCGTACGCCAACCCGGCGAGTGCTCCCAACCCGATCATCAATAAAAATACAATACGGCGGCTCATCTTTAAATTTTATTTCCCCATCATTGGGATCTTCATTCCCGTTTTCTTCGCGGCGGCAATCGCTTCCGGGTATCCAGCATCCACATGCCTGACGACCCCCATTCCGGGGTCAGAAGTCAGTACCCGTTGGAGGCGTTTCGCAGCTTCAGGGGTGCCGTCGGCAACGATCACCTGCCCGGCGTGCTGGGAATAGCCAATACCCACTCCACCACCGTGATGGAAGCTGACCCAAGTGGCTCCGTTCACTGCGTTGATCATGGCATTCAATATCGGCCAATCGCTAACAGCATCAGTGCCATCTTTCATGGCTTCAGTCTCCCGGTTGGGGGAAGCAACTGAACCCGCATCCAGGTGGTCACGTCCGATCACGATGGGAGCTTTTACAATCCCCTTAGCTACCATCTCATTGAATTTGAGTCCTGCCTTGGCGCGGTCGCCGTAACCAAGCCAGCAAATACGGGCGGGCAAACCCTGGAACGGGATTTTCTCACGTGCCATTTTTAACCAACGCTGAAGATGTTCATCTTCGGGGAATAGTTCAGCGATCGCTTCATCAGTACGGTAGATATCTTCAGGATCGCCGGATAAAGCCACCCAGCGAAAAGGTCCTTTTCCTTCACAAAACAGCGGACGAATATATGCTGGTACAAATCCGGGGAAGTCAAATGCATTCAGCACGCCATAATCAAAAGCACGTTGGCGCAGATTGTTGCCGTAATCAAATACTTCAGCACCCATTTTCTGGAATGCCAGCATGGCTTCTACATGGGCAGCCATCGATTTTGTCGATCGTTTCTCGTATTCCTTAGGATCGGTTTCGCGCATCTCATTCGCCTGGCTGACCGACATTCCCACGGGAACATAATACAGAACGTCATGGGCAGGGGTTTGATCGGTAACCACATCAGGAACGATACCGCGCAGAACCAGTTCAGGGTAGATCTCGGCAGCGTTGCCGATCAATGCTACCGATAACGGTTTTCCATTGTGTCTGGCTTCATCCACCAGAGTCATTGCTTCTTCCAATGTATCCACCATCATGTCCACATAACCGATTTCGAGGCGTCGTCGGGCACGATCAGGGTCCACTTCGATCACCAGACCTACACCTTCGTTCATGGTGATTGCCAGAGGTTGGGCGCCACCCATCCCTCCAAGTCCGGCAGTCAGGACGAATTTACCTTTCAAAGAAGGCCAACCCTTTTGAGTAGCCAGGGCAGCCAGGGTCTCGTATGTACCCTGGAGGATTCCCTGTGTGCCGATATAGATCCATGAACCGGCAGTCATTTGCCCATACATCATCAACCCTTTCGCGGACAATTCGTCAAAATGCTGCTGGGTTGCCCAATGCGGAACCAAGTTCGAATTTGCTATCAATACCCGGGGAGCATCCGGATGGGATGGAAAGATGACCACTGGTTTTCCTGATTGAACCAGGAGAGTTTCATCGAGTTCCAGGTTTCTTAGACAATCCAAAATGGCATCGAACGCTTCCCAGGAGCGGGCAGCTTTACCACGGCCACCATATACCACCAGATCCTCGGGACGCTCTGCGACCTCGGGGTCGAGATTGTTCTGGATCATGCGGTACACAGCTTCAGTCTGCCAGGATTTACAGGTCAATTTTGTGCCGCGAGGTGCACGGACAACTCGGGATTCGCTCATGATGGTTCCTCCAATAAAGGGTTCAGGTTTATTATAAGCGTGAATTCTTGATTGGTATCGACCTTGATCAATTGATAGAGAATTAATTTATAAACGGGATGAACATATTCCTCTACCATTTTAATGACCGAAAGGTTATTTGCGAGCCTGTGGTTTTAGCCAGATGGATACATAAATACGCATTCCGGGTCATAACAGGTGACAGGAATCGATTTGATAGGTATATCTCCCTATACAAATTGTTGGAATCCGACAAGAGTAGACTAACCTCAGAATTAGGTTCAGAAACGAACCCGGCAAAATTATGGAAATACAGTCAACAATCCACAACTGTATTTACAGAAGGATGCCATTTAATAGCTTAATTCCAGGTTCTGGAAATAGGGAGAAACATATGGCTACCGTGAATGATTTATTGAAAGAACAAAGGTCATCAGGTCTGGTCGGTACCACCCAGTGCATCCACGTTAACAGCGCTCAAACTTTTAAGAGATAAAGGGGTAGGAGCTTTGCTGGTGCTTGAAGAGAGCAAGATCGTGGGCATCGTATCAGAACGTGATATTGTTAGAAAAATAGCTGAGATCTCTGAGTTTGATCCGGATGCTGATGTTGAAGAATATATGACCCGGAAAGTCTACGTTGTTCACCCTGATCAATCATTGGAAGAGTGCATGCAGTTAATGACGCAAGAACATATCCGTCATCTGCCGGTAGTGGATAAAACACAGCTTGTTGGTGTTATTTCCATCGGGGATCTGGTAAAGGAATTGATCCATGATAAGGAAACCATGATCATCAGCCTGGAAAATTATATTCAGGGACAGAGCACAGAGTACGGTCATTGATCTTTCCATTTCATAAACAATTCGTATACGAATTGAATTGCTCATAACCCCGCCGGATAGCGGGGTTTTTCTTTGATCAATGTTTTTATGCAAAATTGAAGATGCTATAATTTTATGCGGGAACAATAATAAAATAATGATCCATCAAATGTGGAACAGGCCAATGAAGATAAATTTGGAGGGGTGATGAATTATTGGATCTTTAAAGCTAATCCCGATATCTATGATGTAGAAGGAAGTATCGCTGCAGGAAAACCTCCCCGCGGATGGAAGGTCACGCGTTACCGCAACGAGATCAAAACCGGAGATATCATATTTTTATGGCGGACTGGGAATATCCGCGGAATTTTCGCCATCTTCGAGGCAACTTCAGACCCTTACTATATTCCGCCAAATCCGAATGAGCCATATTGGAGCGATCTCTACAAAGTGGATGTCAAGCTATTGAAGCATTTTCCGCTATTGGATACGGAATTCCTCAAGCAGATGCCGGGATTGCAGAACATGTCCACTTTCCACGGATACCAGGCTGCCACCAATTTCAAGGTGACAAAAGAAGAGGGAGAGATCATCAAGAAATTGATCGAAAACTAGATTAATGATTATAAAAAGAGGGACGGCTTTGAGCCGTCCCTCTTTTTATACTCTGGTGTTTCCAGGTTTTACTACTTACTTGCCTTTACTTCGATCTTCAGGTGCAGACCGTCGTCACCGACATTAGCCTCGAGGAATTTGACATCACCGTTGTTTTCGGAAACTGATTGCGTAAAGCTGCGGGCAAGCTCTGTATTTGCTTTTACGATTCTAGGGTCATCCATCGTTACTCCCGGGAAATCGACAGCAGTGATTTCAACAACCAGCACATCGTCCGCGGTGCTGAAAGCAACATCCATGCTTCCATCGACCTCATCCCCGTCCGGGTTTCGCATTGTTCCAAAGGACCGTACATATCCATCATGGAATTCGACTTTGCTCACATCGGTCAACAGTTCCTCACCGTCTACCACCGTGTTTGATGTGGAATTGGCGATCATGCGGTTGACCTGATCCTCGGTCAAAGTGATATCAACGGTAGCTTTATTGCCGGATAAGGTGATTCCACCCATTGAGCAGGCCAGTGAAGAGAGGATGAGAACACCCAGGGTTAGCAGTATTACAACAGTATTTTTTTTCATTTCGTTCATTCTTTCATTTTTTGGATTTGTCTATTTTGTTTACGCTCCCTGTATGGAAAAGTTGTGTGTCAGTTAAGCAAAGATCCCCTAATGTTTAGGGGATCCAGAGTTTGCAATGAAGTGCTTTTGCTTTAATTACTCTTCAATGATCTCAACCGTATTGAGGACGACACCCGCGGAGGCAGGGCGCTGTGGATCGCGCTCCGGGATGGATAGTAACACATCCATGCCTTCGATCACTCTTCCGAAAACACTGTGCTTGTTATCCAGCCAGGGAGTGGCAACGTGGGTCAGGAAGAACTGGCTGCCATTGGTTCCGGGTCCGGCGTTGGCCATGGAAAGGATTCCCGGTTGATCATGTTTGAGGGACGGGTCGAATTCATCTTTGAACTTATATCCAGGTCCACCCATGCCAGTACCGGTGGGATCACCGCCTTGTGCCATGAAGTTCCCGATGACACGGTGGAAGATGGTCTCATCATAGAAACTCTCTCTGGCTAAAAACACAAAATTATTCACAGTGGTGGGGACTTTATCAGCGAACAGTTTCACCTTGATATCACCCAGCGCAGTCTTAAATACCGCGGTGTACTTCTTCTTGGCATCGATCACGTAATCTGGGGTCTTATTCCACTGCTTGGATACTTTTGTCATTTCTAAATCCTTTCAATGAATTGTTTTATCTACAGGTTAAAGCGGATGTTTAAAATATCGCCATCTTTGACGATGTATTCTTTGCCTTCCAAACGCAGTTTGCCTTTGGCTTTGCATTCGTTCATCCCGCCCAATGTCATGAGGTCATCGTAGGCAACCACTTCTGCGCGGATGAATCCTTTTTGCAGATCGGTATGGATCTCGCCGGCTGCTTCCGGGGCTGTTGCACCGCGGTGGGTGGTCCACGCCCGGCATTCATCTTCACCGGCGGTGAAGAAGGATTGTAACCCCAATAAGTCGTAGGATAAACGGATCATCCTATACAGGCTGGGTTCTTCAATGCCGTATTCAGAGAGGAACATAGCCACATCTTCAGGGGGAAGTTGGGCAATATCCATCTCCAGTTTTCCTTGAAGCGCCACCACCTGGGCATGTTTATGCGGATAATTGATCACAGGTGCGGTTTGACCTTCCGCTAGATTGAGGACGACCAGGATCGGTTTGCGGGTCAGAAATCCAAACCCTGATAGGATCCTATCCTCTTCGGCGCTGATATCCAGGTCGCGGAGCGGTTTCTCTTCCTGCAGTGCAGTATTGAAACGGGTGAATAATTCCACTTCCCGGTCGATGATGGATTTTTCCCGGCCAGCGCCTTTTTTTCGTTCTTCGGCAAGTCTTTCAAGCTTCCGTTCGACAGCGATCAGATCGTTTAGAATCAACTCGCTGTCCATTGTTTGGATATCCCGCAACGGATTGATGCTGCCGGCCGCGTGGGGTACCTCATCGTTTTCAAAACAGCGGACAACATGGATGAAACCATCCATTTGAGTAAGCTGGTTGAGCAATGCTCCGGAGATGCCGTTCTTGCCCGCGCTGCCGTCCAAACCGCCAATGTCGACATAAGTGACCTTGGTATAGATGGTTTTCTTGGGTTTGAACATCTCCGAGAGCTTGTCCACTCTGGGATCGGGGACATCGACCACGGCTGTGTGCATCTCCAATTTGCCGGAGACAGCGCCGGTGGGGATGGATCCGCGGGTAAGTGCATTGAATAGTGTTGTTTTTCCGGATTGGGGTAGACCAATAATTCCCAGCTTCATAAAACCTTCCTAAAAGCGGGGCTTGACCGCACCGCCCGATTTGGATATACTTCCTTTTGGATTTCAGCCGAAGTGGCGGAACTGGCAGACGCGCACGACTCAAAATCGTGTACCCTAGGGTATGTGGGTTCAATTCCCACCTTCGGCACAAGTATTATAACATGCGCTCCCGTGCAGATTTTGCGGGAGCGTTTGTGTTTTAAGTTGCCTGTCATTACAACATAGTGCCCGTAGGGTAACCCCGCGTTTTTTCGCGTGATGAAGCAATCTCCAACAAGATTTTCTCAGCAATCGGATCGCTTCGTCTTCAAAGACAGGATAAGGTCGGTCACTAAAGCATTAGGACAGAAGCGACCTTTCGGAGGTCAGGAAGAGTCACTTTGGATATTCAGATACCAAAATAATAGCAGAGATTCCTCGCTTCACCCGGAATGACAGATCGTATTGAGTGGCTGGCAAGTGATCCTCCAGACATGGCTGTGCCCGTCAAATACAACCTTTGCCCGTAACTCCTGATGTTAGGTGATCATATAATAAGGGTAATATAAAAATTATCGGTAAAACGACAATACATCCAGTAATATTCTATTCGGGAAAAATAAGCGGCTATAGCACCTGGATTACCTTCTTAATGTTATTCCGCATCCGAGAATTCAAAATATATATATTTGCAATGGTTTTTAATATTGATCTTAATCATTGGACTCGTATTCGTGACTTTAAGTTTGGTTAATTTAGGAAAATCAACAAGATTGGGATTACCAACCGAGAATACCGCGATAAAGACAAAAGGAATTTATAGCTTTAGTCGGAATCCAATGTATGTCGATTTAGAGAAGAATACTTCCGTTATAAAAAGGCGGTAAGAAGGTATATTTAATGCACCCAGTCCGTGGTATTATCGGGATTTTTCCAACACACAAAAGGAAATCTGTCCCAAGCAGAGTCCACGCCTGCACACAGATACCCAATGGAGAGCACACAGGGCAAACGCAATCTGTTGGGCAGTTCATCATAGATCGGATCAGCGAGGGTTAGTCTGAATGGAAGACAACTTGACAGCACCTGCGCAGCCCCAAACCATGTTTGGGCGAGGCTTTTGGAATATTTGGCTCTGGATTGTGGCAGGCCTCACCTTCTGGGCGCTTAACTTGGGCAATTCTACAAAACCAAGGTCTCCGTATTGGCCAGCCGAGCTGGGCTTGTATGCCCTAATGGTGGGGGGCATGTGGGCAGCCTCAAGAGGCCACCCCATTTCGCAGATATTTCGCCTATCCAGGGTGGCTGCCCCCTTCGCGTACATTTTCATAGTCTGGTTGTTCGGCATGATCTACGAGCTGACTCTCACCGTTACTGGTGAGGGAGTCGGCGGTTTGCACCCGAACACCGTGCCTTCCTTCATCCTGGCTCAAGGGGATTACATCCCGATTGCGATTGTGTCGTACTTCGTCATCAGGCGAACCCACGCCTCTTTCAAGAAAGTATTCTTCTTTGCCGGTGGTAAGAGCCTGACAGAGGGGATAATCTTCACCGGAGTTCTGGCTTCACAGATTGCGTCTCCTTTGTTCTACTTCGCCCCCCTGACTCTAGCGTATTACACACTCGTCTATGCCAGCTTCATCGCGGCGCCCCTGATATTTGTTGATGCGGAACTCCTCTGGGATAATTCCCTTCAATCCAAACGACATTCTGTTCTATTCTTCTGGGCTCTCGGTTTCGCCCTAGCTTTTGTCATCCGCATCTTCTGGGGGCTGGTATATGGTCCGCTGGCTACCCAGCTATTTAAATTTCTTCCACCACCCTAAGACGAATTGGGAGGGAAGAGCAATTGTTTTTGAAGTAATTGCTCTTCTCAACAACTGAATGGAGCCAACCATGTCTGGTCGATATTTTTTTGGCACGATACAAGGTTTGGACTGATCAGCCGGCTAATCTCACTGCCGGTAATAGCTCTATTTGCGTTTACGGTATGAAGGGCGTATTTGATCATTCTCGATCAGAATATATTGACAATTCCCTGCTACTTGATTCTTTCAACCAAAGTAGGACAAACACTCATTAATGGAGAAGGTGTAAATCTAGGAGAGCTAGACCGATTAGACTAAGATTAAAATTGAAAAACACCCTGGCAAATTTTCATCGCCAGGGTGTTTTGTATGCGAAAACTTATTTCTAGATCATTCCGCGCAGTTCCATGGCTTTGACGACACGGGCAATGGCAACCATGTAGGCTGCATCGCGCATGTAGACTTTTTCTTTCTGAGCCATATCGTGTACGCCGTGGTATGCCAGGGTCATCTTGGTATCCAGACGTTCGAGCACTTCTTCATGGGTCCAGTAATAGTTCATATCATTCTGAACACCTTCGAAGTATGAGCAGGTCACGCCGCCGGCATTGCACAGGAAATCGGGGATCATATAGACGCCGCGACTCTTGAAGACTTCATCCGCTTCGGGTGTGGTCGGACCATTCGCGCCTTCAGCAACAACTTTAACGCGTTTGCTTACTTTTTGAACTGTTTCCCCGGTTACCTGCCCTTCGAGCGCTGCAGGAATGAGGACATCAGCTTCCTTGGAGATCCAGGCGTTGCCATCTTCGATCACATAACCGGCATCGCGGGCTTTGCCCTTGTCGATCGAGCCGTACTGATCGGTGATGGTCATCAAGAAGCGAGGATCGACCCCGTCTTTGTGGCTGACGGTGTAGGAGGTGCGGTCTTCACGGTCCCAATAGGAAACGCAGGCGACTTTACCTTTAAGCATTTCGATGAATCCGATGGCAGCATACTGGGAAACGTTACCAAATCCCTGGATTGCAGCAATCGATTTGGATGGATCAAGGTTCAATTGTTTCATGGCTTCACGGACAGTGTAGATCACACCAAAACCGGTTGCTTCGGTTCTGCCCAAGGAGCCGCCACCACCAACTGGTTTACCGGTGATAACGCCGGGGGTAAATTGACCAACCAGTTTGGAGTATTCATCCATCATCCAGCCCATCATCTGGGGAGTTGTACCAACGTCCGGTGCGGGGACATCCTGGCGTGGGCCGATATTTTTCCACATAATGTCGATCCATCCACGGACCAGTCGTTCTTTTTCACTGACCGATAAGGTCGCGGGATCAACGATGACACCACCCTTACCACCACCCAGCGGGATATCAGCAACTGCGCATTTCCAGGTCATCCACATTGCCAGAGCGCGGATCGTGTCGACTGTCTCTGATGGATGGAAGCGAATTCCGCCTTTGTTCGGTCCGCGGGCATCATTGTGCTGAACGCGATATCCGTTGAAGACGCGGAGAGTTCCATCATCCATGCGAACAGGGATTCTGAAATGATATTCGCGAGCTGGCCAGCGTAGGATTTCGCTAACCTGTGGGTCGAGTTTCAGTAGACCAGAAACATGGTCAAACTGACGCTGCGCCATTTCGAATGCATTGGTAGATACTGCCATTGCTTCTCCTCCTGAAGTGGGATCTGATCTGGTGCTTAAGAATAAAATAGGCGGGCATTACGGAAATGCCCGCCTGAATTGCTAGTGTAACTCCATGTACGTCTGCTTCACAGAGATCATAATTAGCACCTATCAATTGATACTATAAGGATACAGGTGATCTGGAATCTCGTCAATATGACAACCAGCCGAAAGACGGGTGATAACCCTCCTATTTAATCTCATTAATCAGATGATTACTTTTTCAAGCTATTCAATTTCTTTTCGAGCTCGGATCGAATTACACCTGGTGACGCTTGCCCCTTGGCTTTTGCCATTACCTGACCAAAGAACCAATTCGACAGGGTTTCCTTACCGCCCAGATAATTGGCGAGTTCTTTTGGATTTTCAGCGACCACCTTATCGATCAACTCGTTGATATGTATACCGTCGGTGATCTGGGTCAATCCCTTGGTGGAAATGATCTCGTCCGCTGATTTACCAGTACTGAACATCTCAGAAAAGACTGCTTTGGCTGTATTCAGGTTAACAGTCCCGGCATTGACAATGGCAATCAACTTTGCCAACTCTTTCGCTGGTACAGGGATATGATCGATCGATCCTTCAGACTGATTTGTCTGATTCAGAACTTCACCCAACACCCAGTTGGCAATGGACTTCGGACTGAGTTGATTGTTGGATAATAAGACCTTTTCGAAATATTCGCCGAGGGTAATATTCTCAACCAGAATTCGGGTTTCATACTCGCTCAATCCCATTTCATGAAGGTAGCGTCTGGTCTTCTGTGCTGGCAATTCGGGCATGGCGCTGCGGATCTCTTCCAGCCAGTTGCTATCGATCACCAATGGAGGCAGGTCAGGTTCCGGGAAATAGCGGTAATCATGCGCTTCTTCCTTGCTGCGCTGCGAGAAGGTGACACCTTCACTCTCGTTCCATCCCACAGTTTCCTGAATGACCCGTCCACCGCTTTCGACCACTTTAATCTGGCGTTGGATCTCATAAGCGACTGATCTTTCGAGGGCACGGAAGCTGTTCAGGTTTTTGATCTCAGTGCGGGTGTTCAGTTCATCCGAGCCGACCGGACGAATGGAGACATTCGCTTCAAAACGGATGGCGCCTTTTTCCATATCACAGGTACTGGCATCGATGTAACGAAGCAAGAGATGGATTGCTTCGGCATATGCTTTCGCCTCTTCCACAGTCCGCATGTCGGGTTCCGATACGATCTCAAGCAGCGGAACGCCCGCCCGGTTGAGATCCACCAGGCTGTAAGATTCCCCATCTTTGGTGATGTGGGTCAATTTGCCGGTATCTTCTTCCAGATGTGCCCGACGGACGCGGATGATCTTTTCACCCTGACTGGTATGGATCGGCAGAATGCCGTTGACCGCCAGAGGTTCTTCATATTGCGAGATCTGATATCCCTTGGGAAGATCCGGGTAGAAATAATTCTTGCGGGCGAAGATACTGACCGGTTGAACGGAACATTCCACGGCGAGAGCTGCGCGGATAGCCAACTCGACCGCCTTTTTGTTGACGACCGGTAAGACGCCTGGCATTCCCAGACAGACCGGGCAGACCGCGCTATTCGGATCCGCGTGGATCACATCCACGGTCGGGCAGGCGCAAAACATCTTCGAAGCAGTTTTCAGCTCCGCATGAACTTCCAATCCGATTACCGGTTCCCAATTCATCATTTAATTCCTATCAAATCAACCGACCCGCCGCATGAACTTTTCCATACGGAAGAGTGCTTCTTCGATTTTTTCATATGCGGTTGCATACGAACAGCGTACGAAATGCTCACCGCCGGCACCGAAAGCAGAGCCTGGAACGACTGCCACCTTCTCTTCTTGCAGCAATCTCTGAGCAAATTCCTCGTCAGTCATTCCGCTGACAGAGATCCGTGGGAAGGCATAAAACGCTCCCTTGGGCTCGAAGGTTTCCAAGCCAATGCGATTAAATCCCGAGACGATCAATTTACGGCGGCGGTCGTATTCAGCCAGCATATCCAGTACGTGCTGTTCGCCATTCAATAATGCCTCATGCGCAGCCCGCTGACTCATGGTTGGGGCGGTCATGATGGTGTACTGGTGTACCTTGTTGATCTCTTTGATCAGTTCTGCAGGAGCGCAAACATAACCAATACGCCAACCGGTCATGGCATAATCCTTGGAAAATCCGCCCAATAATACAGTCCGCGGCATCATACCATCGATCCTGGGGAAGCAAACATGTTTGATTCCGTAAACCAGACGGTCGTAGATCTCATCAGAAATCACGACCAGATCGTGTTCTTCCGCTATCTTTGCGATGGCAGTCAACACCTCAAGGGAGGCAACTGCACCGGTGGGGTTATTGGGATAGCCGAGCAAAATGGCTTTTGTCCGCGGGGTGATCGCCTTGCGGATTTCCTCGGGATCGGGTTGAAACTGGTTCTCGATCCGTGATGCGATTTCCACTGGCACTCCACCGGAAAGAATCACCTCTGCCTGATATGCCACGAAACAGGGTGTCGGGATGATCACTTCATCTCCCGGGTCGAGGATGGCGGTAAATGTACAATACAGGGCTTCACTGACACCGACTGTGAGAATGATCTCATTTACGGGGTCGTAGTGAACACCATAGAGTTTTTCCAGGTGCTGGCTAAGCGTCTGACGTACTTCCAAAATCCCCGCGTTGGAAGTGTAATGTGTATCGCCGTGCTGGATCGAGCGGATCCCAGCCTGCATGATGGGTTCAGGTGTTATAAAGTCAGGCTCGCCGATGCCGAGAGAGATGACGTCTTTCATCGTAGCAACGATGTCAAAAAATTTCCTGATCCCAGATGGTTTTAGGTCCGCGACCCGCCTGGCGATATACGATTTAGCCATAGAAATCCTCTCTCTCTTTTTGCGTGAAGGTTGATTTACTCAATTCCTGATTCATTGATTACTCTGCTGTTATCACCAAGATCCAATTGACCGGTTACCCCAGATACCCGGGTGGATCGACCAAGAAGACTCTTGTGCAAGGAGCAATGATCGATCTCTACATTTTCGTCAATGATCGAGTCGATGATCGTGGAATTTTGGATTTTACTATTGGCGTTAATAGATACATTCGGTCCGATCTGGCTGTTCTTGATCGTAACTGACGGGTGGATGTTCACCGGGGGAATGATCTTCACATTATTCTCAACAGGGAATGTGAGAGAGTTGGCGCTTCCCCGTTCAAGCAGATACTTGTTGGTTTCCAATATTGCTTCCGGTGTTCCGGCATCGAGCCAGGAGCCAACTTCCTGAGTTTTCATTTTTGCACCAGTTTCCAACATCACATTGATCGCTTCGGTCAGGAAGTATTCTCCTTTGAAGGTGCGTCCAGAAGCGAGCTGTTTTTCGATGGCTGTAAGGATATCCTCAGCTTTTTTAAAGTAGTACATCCCGATGACCACCCGATTGTTTTCCATTTCGGTTGGTTTCTCCACCATGCGGGTCACGTAACCGTTTTGGTTAATCTCCGCCACACCAAACCGGCGTGGATCGGGAACACCTTTGACCCATGCGATACCGTCCAGGTCAGTCTTGCCAACGATCGAGAAGTCAGTCTCAGCGATCGTATCCGCAAATACCACCATCATGGGTCCGTGCAGGTACTCTCTTGCCAGCCAAATCGCCTGGGATTGTCCCAACATCTTTTCCTGAGTGACGTATTTAGCTTTCACTTCGGGATAATACCTGGCCATGTACTCAGGAACCTGGTCACCCAGATAACCGATGATAAAAATGAGTTCGATCTGGTCAGGGTTTGGGAGAGTCTTGAAACTATCCATGATATGAGCCAAAACCGTCTTTCCAGCGACCTGAACCAGGGGCTTTGGTTTTGACCAGGTATGCGGACGAAGTCTGGTGCCCAGACCTGCCATCGGAATAACGATCTTTATTGTCTCAGTCATAGTCTTCCCCTATCGATAGATGAAATATCCGAATACAGCGGCTGAAATGATGATGTAAACCGGATTAACTTTAGTGAACACCAGGACGGCAAAGGTGACCAACGTGATCAGCATCTTATCCCAACTTTGGGAAAAAATCTGAGTTACCGTTCCATTGCGTAAGCTGTAGACGATCAACGCCATGTCATAAGCTGTCCATAAAAGCAGACCAACCACGACAGGTCTTATGGCGGTCAACATGCTTTTTATCACGTTGCTGTCTTTCATATTGTAGAAAAACACCACCAAAACCATCATCAGTACAGTGGTTGGGATCACCGTCCCGACGACTGCGGCAATTGCTCCCCAGGTACCGGATAGCTTGTATCCGATGAACGCTGATACCTGCGGAGCGATCGGTCCGGGTAATGCATTCCCGAAAGCAACTGCATCGGCAAATTCCGCACTGTCCATCCACCCCACGGTGACCACTTCGCGCTGCATCAAAGCTAGAGACGCTGGTCCGCCGCCCCAACTAAACAGGGCGACACGTGTGAACAGGATGAAGATATTCCACAGAAGGGTCATTCAGTTTGATCCGATCAGATCTGTTCCAATGAGTCAATGCGTTCCATCATCAGGTCCACATTGGTTTTCAATGTTTCTACATCAAAGGCAAGTTTTGCTCCGGCAGCTTCGAAAAGTTTTGGCAGGGTGGCAGTAGCACCCAGGGAGAGAGCATGGCGATAATTCGCGACCGCTTTTGGTTGGTCCTTTTTCGAGTTTGCCCAGATCTGAGCTGCGCCAAGTTGAGCTAATCCGTATTCAATATAGTAGAAAGGCACCTGGTGGATATGGATCTTGCGATGCCAACCGGTTTTTTTGAAGTGATCAAATCCAGCCCAATCCTGATCTGGCATAAACCGGTCCCAAAGTAAGCCCCATTCCTGGTCACAATTATTCGGGTCCATAGCCTTCTGTGGATTCTGATAAACCCAATGTTGGAAAGAATCGACCACAGACATATATGGCCAGAACATCAATGAAGTGATGTGATGCTCGATCTCCGCCCGAGCATTATCCTTGTCGTTATAAAATCCACCAAACTTTTCGTGATAGAAGGGTGAAGCGAGAAATTCCATACCCATCGAAGCCACTTCAGCAAATTCCATGGTGACATTCAATTGTGCCATGTAAGGAAGCTTGGCACTCTCAAATACATGGAAGGCATGACCGCTTTCATGAACGAGAGTCGAGACATCATTGTGAGTCCCAACTGAATTGCAGAAAACGAAGGGCTTGCGAATCAGGTTGTATCCTGTGCAATATGCACCCGGGGCTTTATGGATTCGATTAGGTAGATCGATCAGTCCTTCTTCAACGATCACCCGGAAAAATTCACCCAGTTTGGGATCGATATTATTGAAAATACCCTTTGTTTTTTCAATCTGCTCTTCAGAAGTTTTAAATGGCCTGAGTGATGGCCGATCCACAGGATCGACATAATTTTTGATGTCAATATCCCACGGTTTGAGAATCGGAACGCCCATCTTTTCCCCATGACGCTTGAGCAGTTTTGTCACTGCGGGAACAACTACGCTTTCAATTGCAGCATGGAAGGAAAGACAATCATCAGGTGTGTAGTCGAAACGGTAATATTGTTTCCACTTGTAGTCGCGGTAATCTTTCTGGTCAGCGTTTTTCGCGATCTTCAAGCGTAATTCCATAAATTTTACCCAGAGCGCATTGATCGCATCCCGGTCGGCGTACTGACGGTTCATCTCGAGCAGCCATGCCTTTTCACGGACTGACCGATCTGGAGATTGCAGATATGGAGATAATCCGTAAACTGTTGTTTCGGTTCCGTTGTAATCAACAGTTTGGGCGCCAAAGATCTTATCAAATTCGGAGGATAGTTTTTGCTCCTCACTCAGGAGAGGCAGGTTTTCCTCCCTGAAGATCTTTGTGTCGGAGCGCATATTTCGCAGGGGGACATCAAAACCCTTTGGTTCCAATCCCGTCGCCAACAGCTTTTCTTTCAATTTTTGTTCATGGGATTGTGCATTTGGATATACATTATCAAGAAATTCAGCGTACTTCTTATCTGCAGTTTCGTCGACCGTATTCACCGAGGTGGCAACGATCAAGCGCTGATATTGTTCGTCAACACATTCGGATACCCTTGACCAGCTAGCCAGCCATTGATCAATATTTCCAGCCGAAACAGGCTGATTTTCGACATCTGTGTACATTGCCTCAAAATCCGCCCAGGTAAGGCTCATTAATTCTGCGGTCGTCTTTGGTAGATGAATTGTCATCTCTCCTCCGGGAAAGAAATCAAAGATAAATTTCAGGTCAATTCATAAAGCTGGTTTTTCCAGATGCCAGCGGGTTACCTTTTGATATGCATCAGCGAGCTTGAAAAGGGTAGGTTCTTCAAAATGCCTCCCCATCAATTGAATTCCGATGGGCATCTTATTTTGATCAAAACCAACCGGAAAGGCGATTCCCGGTACTCCGGCAAGGTTCGCTGGAAGGGTAAACACATCTTCCAGGTACATAGCCAGCGGATCATCAGTATGCTCACCCAGCTTGAATGCGGTTGTGGGCGCCACCGGCGCGGCGATTGCATCCACCTTGGTGAAAGCATTTTCGAAGTCCCGTTTGATCAACGTGCGCACCTTCTGCGCCTGACCATAATAAGCATCATAATACCCGGCAGATAGAGCATAAGTTCCCAACATGATCCGGCGTTTGACTTCTGCGCCGAATGCTTCTCCACGGCTGAGTTTGAACTGGTCTATGTAAGAATCCATCTCGTGATGGTAACCGAACCGGACGCTATCATATCGAGCCAGGTTGGCAGAGGCTTCGGCTGGTGCGATCAGATAATATACTGGCAGCGCGTAGCTGGTGTAAGGTAGTGACACCGGGATGATCTCAGCACCAAGTTTTTCATATTCAAGAATTGCCTGACGGACTGCGGTTTCTACTTCTGGTTGAATTCCTTTTATAAAATACTCTTCAGGTACCCCAATGCGATATCCTTTTAGATCGATATCCCCGCCCAAGTTAATTTCCGGCACTGGGACATCCATCGACGTTGCATCCAGGGGATCGTGACCTGCCATGGTTGTGAAAAGTATGGCTACATCTTCAGCAGATCGTGCCAACGCTCCAACACTATCCAGTGATGATCCATAGGCGACCAGTCCATAGCGGGATACTCTCCCATATGTAGTTTTAATTCCTGTCAGTCCACAGAACGAGGCAGGCTGGCGGACGCTGCCGCCGGTATCGGTTCCCAGGGCAGCGGGAACCATGCGGGAAGCCACTGCTGCAGCAGAACCACCACTCGATCCGCCAGGGGCACGGCTGAGATCCCAGGGATTATGACTTGCACCATAGGCGGAATTTTCGGTAGATGATCCCATGGCATATTCATCAGTGTTGGTTTTCCCAAGGATAACCACCCCGGCTTCGATTAATTTATCGACTGATGTTGCTGTATAAGGAGGGATAAAGTTTTCAAGGATCTTTGATCCGCAAGTACAGCGGACACCGGAAAGAGTTAGTACATCTTTGACTGCGATTGGGATTCCCAATAACGGATGAAGTTCTTTTGATTTATCTTTACGCCATTCGGAGAAAAAATAATCAGCCCGGTTTGCCCTGAACAATGCTTCTTCTTCTGTCATGGTCAAGAAAGCATGTACCTGTGTCTCGAGTTCAAAGATCCGCTGCAGGCAGGCTTTTGTGAGATCACGGCTGGAAAGGTCACCAGAACGTAAAAGTTTTCCTGCTTCAACGATGGAGAGATCGGTATATTCAGACATTATTCTTCCAATACAGGGGGGACTCTGAACTGATTAGACTCCTGCCGCGGAGCATTCGCCAGGACGGTTTTTGTGGGCAAGCCCGGCCTGGATACATCATCCCGTAATACCGAATGTGCTGGCAGCACCGAGGATGTCGGTGGAATTCCGGTTGTATCCACATGCTGCAGGCTGGCTGCATAATCCAGGATCGAGGAAAGCTGTTCCCGATACCGGGCGATCTCTTCATCGCCTAGTTCCAGGCGTGCCAATAGAGCGATATGTTTAACTTCTGCTTCAGTCAGGGTCATGGATTAATTATACCAGCGCTGGTCTTTGCTTCTGTTCAATGTTCCAATCTGTGAAGGGAACCTACAGTTCGAGAACGGATATAATGAAAACATGAATACATACACGAGGTTTTTATACACTTTTCTCATTTGTAGTATTCTGGTCGGATGTATTTCGCTTACCCGAGAGGTCAGCAGAACTCAGGCTAGTCATCCGCCTCAAGATACGTTCGCTGCTACGATAGCCGCGACCATTGCGCCAACGTTGACTGCCATATCCAATCCGACTCCAACCCCCACCTGTTTACAAACCGCTGGAAAGATAACCGCCATCGAAATACCGGTTTCAACAAAAAAGTATCCGCTGGCTTTCAAGGTATATACCCCACCTTGTTTTGACTTGAACGATGATGTAACTTTCCCTTTGTTGATCCTGTTCCATGGACAGTCAGCCACTTATGACCACATCATCGATCTCGGTGTTCCGGCTGTTGCAGACCGATTGACTTTCGATGATCCAAGGTATGCAATGATCATTGTATTCCCACAGGAACAGAACACGCATAATGATCCCGATGAATCGGATTACGAAAACCTGATCGTGGCGGAATTGATCCCCTGGCTGAAATCCAATTATCCGTTGAAACAGGAACCAAAGTATTTTGCTGCGGGTGGAATGTCCCGTGGCGGCGGATGGGCATTCAGGCTGGGAATTGATCACCCTGAAATCTTCGGCAGCATCGGAGCCCACAGTCCCGCGATCGATGGAAGAGATGTTGCTAAATTGGCTGAATTCCGTAGAAAATATAAAAATGACCAGCTTCCACGCATTTATATGGACATTGGGTTTCAGGATTTATTGAAAGACTCTGCCCGAAAAGTGGAACTAAAACTTGGCGAGTTAAACATTCCGCATGAATGGCATATGAATTCAGGAACTCACAATTCAGATTATTGGTCATCGCACTTGGAGGATTATTTGATGTGGTATGCCGATTACTGGATCGATTTGCAGGCCAAAAACTAGAATCCCTGCATATACCACGACAAGTATTCGGTAACGTGTTCCTGCCAGTAAGCTTCTTCGTGGATACCCGGCCAGATGTGGAATGTCATATCGATGCCCTTTTCAGCCAATCGTTTCTGAATATCCAGCAAATAACCAGTTTCAGCATCCTTGTCTCCAACATCCACCCAAAGTTGTTGACCCTGGTACGCATTTTCGATCCACCAGACCAGATATCTGGGATCATGCTTGAACATCGCAGGGCTGTGTCCGCCGACTTTGCTGAACACATCCGGATGATGAACAAAAAGATCGTATGCCCAACCGCCTCCCCTTGAAAGTCCACCGATCATCCGACAAGATTGTTCTTTACAGACTGTGTAATTCGTTTCGATATGTGGGATAAGTTCATCGATCAAAGCCAATCCAAAGCGGTTTGTGGAAGGCAGCTTCGGGCTGGGATTGTAAGGCATCACGATAACCAAAGGTTTGATCTCACCATCTGTGATCATCGAATCCGCGCTGGAGGCTATCCCCAGGCGGCCCCATTGATCATCTGTATAGGTAAGACCGTGCAACATGTATAACACCGGGTAGATTTCGGTTGGGTCGTAACAAGGAGGCAGGTAGATGGAAAATTCCAAGTCCCCGGCTAGAACTTTACTTTTAATGGAATGACGGGTGATATGCCCATTCTTTGCAGTGCATATTGAACCATCGCTTTTCTCAACCAGAGTAACAATAACTTCAGGGATTGGTGGAAGGGGCGTATTCGTGGGAGTGAGATCCGCTTGAAATGTAAAAGAAGGAGAAATTTGCTGAAGGACAACGTTATTTTTATCGACCTGGGCAGAGCACGCAGCTACAAAAAGGCTTGCCGTGAACAGGAGAGCGGGAAGGAGGTTGCCTTGACGATTGTGCATTGTTCGCATTATACTCGGTCTGCCGGGGTGTGGCTCAGTTGGCAGAGCACCGCGTTTGGGACGCGGGGGTCGGCGGTTCAAGTCCGCCCACCCCGACTGTTTTACAAAAGTTGAGACAATTATTACCGCTTAATCATTACACTGGTATGATAGCGGTATTCTGTTTAATCAAGGCTGATCATGAATAAAGGTGTCTTGTCTGCTTTTCTCGCCTATGTCTGCTGGGGAGTTTTCCCGATCTATTTCAAAATGCTGCATAGCGTCTCTCCACTGCAAACGATGACCCATCGGGTGGTCTGGTCCTTCCTTTTCCTCCTTCTGATTCTGGTTGTGCGCAAGGAAGTAGGACCATTCTGGAAAGAGATCAATTTCAAGCGTTTCATGATCTACCTGGGTGCAGGAACCCTGTTGGCAATTAATTGGCTAACTTATGTCTGGGCAATCGCCCAAGGTTTCGTGATTGAATCAAGCCTCGGATATTTCATCAACCCTTTGGTCAGTGTTCTTTTGGGGGTGATTTTTCTTAAAGAGCGTCTTCGCCCTGCGCAATGGATCCCTGTTGGTTTAGCTGTAATCGGTGTCTCTTACCTTACCATTACTTATGGATCGTTACCCTGGATCGCATTGGTGCTGGCTTTCTCATTTGGATTTTATGGTTTGGTCAAAAAAGTAGCTCCCCTGGGATCACTTTTTGGACTTACCCTGGAGACCGGAGCGATTTTCATTCCAGCATTGATCGTTTTACTATTTGCTGAATTGAATGGAGCCGGTGAATTTGGACACGGACCACTTCTCACTACTGTGCTTTTATCGCTAACCGGTGTGGTTACTGCCATACCTTTACTCCTCTTTTCAACCGGTGCACGTTCAGTCCCATTAACTACTATTGGACTATTGCAATATATTGCTCCGACACTGCAATTCTTATCGGGGATCATACTTTTTCATGAACCCTTCGATTCGAGCCGCTTGGTCGGATTCGGAATTATCTGGCTAGCTTTGATCATCTTCACTGTTGAAAACCTGTCTGAGCGAAGAAAACTGTCTTTTGCAGCTGGGAAGTAATACCGGTAGACCTCTTATCCTACATTGATAATTGAATATGAACCGATTGATTATTTGTTGATCTGGTCTGATTTAGTTGGGTAGATCAAAAGATAGATCAACAGTTTCCCGATTGAAAAAGAGAAAAAATTAACGATAAAATATTATGACGAATACTTTTTAATGGAGATTTGAATGTCTGAAACTGTTACAAATTTATTGAATCGCAGATCGGTCAGGCTTTTTGAACAAAAACCGATTCCTCCTGAAAAGAAAGAATTGATATTGCAGTCCATCCACCGATCGCCGACAGCTGGAAATATGATGTTATTTTCAGTTATCGATGTAGAAAGTCAGGCTGCAAAAGACAAATTAGCTGAAACATGTGATGACCAGCCATTCATCGCAAAATCACCATGGGTGCTTCTATTTCTTGCGGATTTTCAGCGTTGGTGGGATTATTTCACATATTCAGGCGTGTATGAAAAATGCAAGGTACAAAACCTGGAGATGAGAAAGCCGGAAATGGGCGATCTGATGATGGCACTCTCTGACGCGTTGATCGCCGCACAAACTGCCGTAATCGCCGCCGATTCCCTGGGTCTGGGATCTTGTTATATTGGCGATATCATGGAGAAATACGAGATCCATAAAGAACTATTTAAGCTCCCTCGTTACGTTTTCCCCATTGCCTTATTGTGCCTGGGAAAACCGGTGGAAACTGAGTTGACTAAAAAAATGAGTCCCAGATTCCCACGGGAATACGTGATCCACTCTGATGTTTATCGTCCTCTCCCCAAGGATGAGGTCGCAACCTTTGAGGCGCCGTTAGTGAAGAGATATCATCCAGACGGAAAATACCGTGAAGGAATTGATAATTATGCCCAGCAGGTGTTCTTCAGGAAATTCAACGCCGCGTTTTCTTATGAAATGAACAGATCGGTAAAAGAGATCCTCAAGAACTGGGAATAGAAGAAGCCATATTTCTTAGTCTTAAAAAATTCACAGAAGGCTGGTTTGTCGATGTTCCGGACACAAACCAGCCTCATCCAATTATAAGGAATATTTGCTATTGTTTGGAAGGTACCTCGTCAACTATTCTGGCAGCGATCACTTTGGATGGGATGTTATTACCGCGGATTTCCTCGTCAGCGGTATTTTGGTTGCCATGATACTGTTTGCGGGGTTTTTGCTTTTTAAACGCACTCACCATTAAAGGTATCCTGAATGACAGAAGGATCAGGATCATTCCCCCATAAATCATTGGTTCCAGAATGTTTCCTCGAACTGTGAGGAAATTTCCTTTTTGGGCAAGGATAAAGTGGATCACAACTAAAACTGATGCAAGATAAACAAAGCGGTGAAGATATTTCCAGTACTTGCCCAACTTAACTTTGGTGATCTTGAATGAGGTGACCGCCATGAGTAGGAGGATGGTAAATGCTCCAAGACCGATCAGGATAAATGGTTTCTCCACCACTACACGATATATCCTGTCCCAGATCAGGGAGTAGTCAAGAATCACGAAAATCAAAAAGTGAATCGATGCATACAAAAAACTATACAATCCGACCGGTTTACGCTGCTTTGAAAAAAGTCTTAACCCAGTGATCGAGCTTAATGGGGTGAGGGAAAGCATAATCGTAAGCAGCGTAATCGCTATTTTTCCTGTCCGCTGCGTTGCCGCCTGAATGGGATTAATGGTAAGTTGATTGGTCAGGTAGTCATAGACCAATACCGCAAGTGGAATCAAAGCAGCAACGTGGGTTAACCGCCTGATCCAATTCATCGCAATTGGTCCGTTAAAAAATTCGCGTATAGTCATTGTTCGCCGCAAAGAGTATCCAAAATATGCTGTTTTAATACTCTTTCATCAGATCCATACCCTCATAGAGCGAGGCTACCTGCTTAGCGTATCCATTCATGTAATGAGATGCTCTTCGCATTCCTTCCCCTATCCTACGCTCGGTTTCTTGAGACCACCTTGGATGCGATCTGCTGGGATTTACATTTGAATAGAAACCATATTCATCCGGTCCAACTGTATTCCATAAAGTTGCGGGTTGTTTATCAGTAAGTGTGATCTTAACAATTGACTTGATCGATTTGAAACCATATTTCCAGGGAACTACGATGCGAATCGGAGCACCATTTGCCGGCAGCAACGGAAGTCCATAGACTCCGGTGGCAACAGTAGTGAGAGGATGCATGGCTTCATCCAACCGTAATCCCTCAGTGTATGGCCAGGGATAGAATGGTTCATTCAATCCCGGCATTTCTGTGGGTCGATAAACAGTCTCGAAGGCAACATACTTCGCATCAGTGGTTGGTTCGACTTTTTTTAATATTTCAGAAAGCGAGAAGCCATCCCATGGAATGACCATGGACCAACCCTCAACACAACGCAACCGATAGATCCTCTCTTCTTGTGTATAAGTCTTACGGATGTCATCAATACTTAACGTAGTGGGATTTATTACCAATCCGCCGATTTCTACCGACCATGGATCGACAGTGAATTTATTCGATAGTCCCGCCACAGCCTGTTTATCCACAGAAAATTCATAGTAATTATTGTAGTGGGTGATCGCATCATATGAGGTGATCGGATCACCCATCTCATCGGTTTTCTCTGGTCCGGAGTTAGTTGGGAAAGGAGTCTCAGATGGTATCAAACTAGGACCGCATGCAGCTAAAATCGGGATACTCGATGCGGTGAGGATCGAGGTTTTTAAGAACCTTCTTCTCGAAATATATAATGATTCCGGGGTGATCTCCGAGGATTTTGGTTTATTGGGTTGTTTATGAAGCGTGTTCATTTCTTCTCCGTGTATAAATCATCCATGTTCCTTACACAATCATAAATGTAACGGTGAGGGATGATCTCGATTTGTCTAATCAATAGCTTGATATATGGGATATTCTTAATCGAAATTAATTATATTAATCTCTGATTTGTGCACCGTTTACATATAAACTATGTTAATCACCCTGGAAGATATTGAATCTTCACTGCTGATTCGATAAGATGAACATAGGAGTATTTGTCTTTGGGAAGGGGACAAAAAATGTTGAAAGAATTTAGAACCTTCATAATGCGTGGAAATGTTTTAGATCTGGCAGTCGCAGTTATCATCGGCGGCGCATTTGGGAAGATCATTACTTCTTTTGTAAATGATATCATTATGCCGCCTATTGGACTATTGTTAGGGAATGTTAATTTCTCGGATCTTTTTGTAGATCTATCAGGAAAAGGATATCCCAATCTAACAGCAGCTCAGGATGCAGGAGCTCCTACAATCAACTATGGTTTGTTTATCAACAATATCATTGATTTTGTCATTATCGCTTTTGTCATTTTTCTAGTGATCAAAGCGGCAAATTCATTCAAGAAACCAGTTGTTGAAGCGGTGCCTACAAACAAAGAGTGTCCCCGATGCCTTTCCACAATACCGCTCAAGGCTACCCGCTGCCCGCATTGCACTTCAGAAGTAAACTAAAGGAGAAATTCATGGACGAAATCGTCAAGATTGTTATGAGCAAATCCGGACTACCGGAAGATAAATCGAGGCTGGCAATTAAAGCAGTCATTGAGTTTTTAAAGCAACGTCTTCCAGAACCACTTGGAACACAGGTAGAATCTATTTTAACTGGTGGAGTAACAAAAGATCTAAGCCAATCATTACAGGATCTTATCAAGTAAGAATATCCTTCTAATTATTCAGTAATAAGATACCCTATCCGTGTTTAACATGCGATAGGGTTTTTATTAGAGACCTTATGGAAGATTCACATTAGTTTTACTTACCACGTCTACTTGCAGTGTTATATATTATCTTGATCAATTATTATGACCCGAGACCCAAGAGTAATCATTTATGCTGCATCTTTAATTATTTCCGCACTAATAGGTAGTGTGACTGCGGTATTAATCTGGCAGCGTCGAAAATCGCGTGGCGCAATCCCTTTAGCCCTTATGATGTTGTCAGTGGTAATCTGGTCATTCACATCTGCTTTCGAGTCAGTTGCCATCACAATACCCGAGAAATTGTTCTGGTCAAAAGCTGGTTATATTGGAATAGCTAGCTCTGCCCCACTATTTTATTTTTTTGCCACCCAATATACAGGCTATTCAAAAAAGGATAATCCATTTTTATCCATCCTATTATGGATCATTCCTTTCTTAATGTTCATCCTCGCAGCTACCAATGAAATTCACCATTTGATTTGGAGCAGCGTATCATTTATGCCCGGTTCCACCATTCTGATCTATTCACATGGAATCGGTTTTTATATCAGTATTGCCTACATTTACACGTTGATCACTGTCTCCTCAGGGATTTTGGTTTTATATGCGATTCATAATCGCAATTTGTACCGAACCCAGGCGATCACGATCCTAATCAGCATCCCAATCCCCGTGATCTACAATATCGTATATGTTTTTGGATACAGCCCATTGATGGGATTTGATATGACTCCGGTTGCATTCTTATTAACCGGTGTCATTTTGAGTTGGGGCATCTTCCGCAATAGCCTGTTTGATATCTCGCCGGTTGGCAGAGAGCATGTCATCGAGAATATCCCTGATGGCGTTATCACCCTGGATGATCAAAACAGGATCGTAGATCTCAACCGTTCGGCAGCGATTTTATTAAATTTAACCATAACTGACGGAATCGGCAAAAAAATTGGTTCGATTATTCCGGAACTGTCTCGTATCTCACCGCTCAATCGATCAAACATCGAGGTGATTTTTCCTGGAGATGGTGATGGGAAGGTATTTGTTGATATTCACACTTTCCCCATACATGATGATCATCAAGAAATTTTAGGCACTTCTGTATTTATGTCAGATGTTACCAGCAAGAAACATGTAGAGGATGCCCTGATCGAATCCGAGAAGCGTTACCATGACCTACTGGATAATGCCGCCCTGCCAGTGGTCATCCTTGACCAGCATACAAATCAAGTACTCTACTCGAACCAGAGGATGAAATCGCTTCTGGAAATATTGCCTGATAACCATGGTAGGTTGGTTATCGATAGTCATTTTGACAATAAAACCGAACTCTACCGCATTCTTCGCATGGCTCAAAAAAATCAACTGGTAACCGATTATGAAGCTCCGATGCTCACATTTACCCGCAGAAAGATCTGGGTATTGCTTTCCGCAAATATCACAAAGTTTGAAGATCACGATGCTCTATTTGTGACATTCAATGAAATCACAGCCCGGAAGATAGTAGAAGAAGCAGAGCGGAAGCAAAGGGTTTTTGCAGAAGCGCTAAGGGATAGTGTATCGGCGCTGAACAGTACGTTGAAATTTGATGAGGTACTGGACCGATTATTAACCAGTCTGGAAAAAGTGATTCCCCATGACCTGGCAAATATCATGCTTGTGGATGAATCAGGGATGGCACGGATTGTCCGTGCACGAGGATACGACGCAGCCGGGCTGGAAAAAGCCACTCAGCTAAATCTTCAGGTAATCGAAATTCCGAATCTATTAAAAATGGCTGTCAGCGGGGCACCACTGGTGGTCCCGGACACTGCCCGAGGTGGTAGTTGGGTATATCTGGAAGGTATGGAGTGGGTTAGGTCTTATCTCGGTGCTCCCATTCAGGTAAAGGGAAAATTGGTCGGGTATATCAACCTGGACAGCACTCGTCCTAATGTTTTTGACAACAGCCATATTGAAAGGTTACAAATTTTTGCCGACCAAGCTGCCATCGCTATTGATAACGCCAATTTATTCGAAAAAGTAGAAAAAATGGCGATAGCAGACACATTGACGGGTCTTTATAATCGTCGACATTTTTATGATTTAGGCGAACGGGAAATCGAAAGGAACAAACGGTATCATAGTCCACTATCAGTATTGTTGATCGATCTGGATCATTTCAAGAAAGTAAATGATCTCTACGGTCATGATGCCGGAGACCACGTCCTTCAGGAAATTTCACATGGTTTTGCGAGTATATTACGTAAAATGGATATTCCAGGACGAATTGGGGGTGAAGAATTCGTCGTCCTATTACCTGAAACCCAACTTAACCAGGCGTTATTGGTTGCTGAAAGATTAAGACAGGTTGTGGAAAACACTAAGATCAGCATTGGAACCGATCAAATATCAATCACAGCCAGTATTGGTGTTGCATCTATGAACCCTGATATCCCAAATCTGCAGGTATTGATCAATTCAGCCGACAAAGCGATGTATCTTGCCAAGGATACAGGGCGCAATAGAGTGGTAGCCTCCCCTGATTGATCACGAAAAATAGTCAGACAACGATAAGATATAATCAAAACGGAACAATAAATCCGACTAGAGGTCGTATCGATGTCTGAAAAATCCATCTTTCAGAAAATGTTTCTTAAACCAGGAATGAAAGTATTCTTTGGAAATATTCCTGCTGATCTGGAAGAATTGTATGCGGTAATCCCTGAACGATTGGTCTGTACAAGCCGACCAGAATCCGAAATGGATGTGGTCAGTTTTCTCGTAAATCATCAAAAAGAGTTGGAACGAGATGTCCCAGGTTTGCGGAAATGGCTAAAATCTACCGGGATCATCTGGTTGTGTTATCCCAAACTCACATCGAAATTGAAAAGCGATCTAAATTGAGATACGATCTATCCATATTGCCTCAAACTGGGATATCAAACAGTATCTATGATCTCGATAAATGAAACCTGGTCTGCAATGAAAATGAAACTTATCTAAAGGAAGACCATGACCACTTACGCAGATATTTTCGAACAACCCGAAGTTATTGGAAAATATGCTTTCAACGCAGAAAGCTGTAGTTGAACGCATTGCTAAAAAAATCCAGCAAAAGAACATAGATTACGTTTTTTTAGTTGCCCGGGGAACATCCGATAATGCTGGAAGATATGCAAACTATCTACTGGGTGCACATAATCGCCTACCGCTCGCGTTGGCTACTCCATCACTCTTTACAATATATGAAGAGCCGCCAAATTTGCAGAATGCGCTTGTCATCGCAATATCCCAATCCGGACAATCCCCTGATATTAATTCTGTATTTAGCGAGGGAAAGAAACAAGGGTGCTTCACCCTGGCAATCACCAATCATCCAGAATCACCATTGGGAAAAACTGCCGATGACTGCATAACCATTTCAGCGGGTGTAGAAATGGTTGGTGCTACAAAAACTTATACTGGTGAGTTACTTGCGATTGCCATGCTGTCGGCTGCTTTGAATGGTAGTGCCAAACACTGGAATGAACTGGCGATGCTTCCTCATTGGGCAGCGGAAGCTCTGAAGCGGGATTCGGCGATAGCGCAATCGTCATTACGCTATCGATATATGCAGCGGTGTGTTGTGCTAGGACGTGGATACAACTATTGCACCGCTTTTGAATGGTCTTTGAAGATGAAAGAATTGGCCTATATTTCTGGAGAAGCTTATTCTACTGCAGATTTTTTGCATGGACCGGTCGCCTTAGTTGAGCCAGGATTCCCTGTGATGGCAGTCGCGCCGTCTGGAAAGGTCTTTGATTCGATGAGTATGGCATTGAAGCAGATGGTTCAGCAGCATAAAATTGAACTTGCGGTCATATCGGATGATGAAAAACTTCTATCTCTTGCGCATGTTCCGATGCCGCTGCCAAAAGGTATTCCAGAATGGTTAAGTCCGATCATAGCGATCATCCCTGGACAGCTCTTTGCTTATCATCTTACCCGCCACCGTGGATTGAACGTGGATACTCCCCGGACGATCACCAAAGTGACTGAGACTTCATAAAGAATTACAAATCGGATTTTTGATATTTTCTTCATGGAAGGTGATTTATACCTTCCTTTTTCGTTCAGGCTGAAGATTAGAAAGTTCCATCTATTGAGATATGGACAACTGCAGGCGTTATAATTCAAATTATCCCGAAATTACCCTTAAGGAAATCTCATGGTTGATCATCCCATCCGTTCCAATTATGACGTTATTATTGTTGGCGCCGGTCCAGCGGGAATTTTTACCGCATACGAGATCCGTAAAAGCAAGCCGACGGCCAATGTGTTAATGATTGAAAAAGGTAGATCTATTGAAAAACGAAAATGCCCCAAGCGGAAGACTGGTACCTGCTTGAATTGTCAACCCTGTGCCATCACCACCGGATTTTCTGGCGGCGGGAGTTTTAGCGATGGCAAATTATCGATAAATGCGGATGGGGAAATCGGTGGTGATCTGGCATCTTATGTTGGTTTGGAGAAGTTTCGCGAACTCTTAGTGTATGTGGATGAACTGTATGCGTCTTTTGGAGCTGATGGACGTGTGTATGGAAATGAAAAATCTCCTGAAGTGGAAGCGATTCGCCGGAATGCTGCTCATGCCCACCTAAAACTGATCGACTCGCGTGTGAGGCATATGGGCACGGAGAAAGCATATGATATCTATTCCCGGATCCAACATAAGCTGGAAGAGCTAGGGGTCGAGATGTTGTTCGACACCATGGTTCAGGATGTTTTGATGGAAGAAACATCTGACGGTGAAAAACAGGCCGTAGGAGTCCTCCTGGGTGATGGTCACCAGATCCATGCGAACGAAATAGTTGTTGCGATTGGTCGGGAGGGCAGTGAATGGCTGAATGGCTTGTGCAACAAATATGGGATTTCATCCAAACCCGGACCGGTTGACATCGGGTGCCGTATCGAAACAGATGCGGCGATCACCTCTGATATCGATTCGGTATTATATGAAGCCAAACTGGTGTATTACACACCAACCTTTGAAGATAAGGTGCGAACTTTTTGCTGGAATCCCCGTGGTGAAGTTGTCGAAGAGAAATATGGAGAATCCCTTGCGGTTGTCAATGGACATGCCTACGCGGATGAGAAATTAAAGACAACGAACACAAATTTCGCGCTCCTGGTTTCTAAAAACTTCACCCACCCTTTCAAGACTCCGATTGAATACGGACGCTATATTGCCGAGATGGGGAATATGCTTTCCGGGAACAAAGTGATCGTTCAACGTTATGGGGATTTCAAGCGCGGTCGGAGGACTACCCCGGAACGACTGGCAAAGAATACAGTTAAAGCAACGCTACGAGATGCAGTCCCTGGAGATTTGAGTCTCGTCCTTCCTTACCGGATAATGCTGGCTATTGATGAGGCTCTGGAAGCCCTCGACAAGATCATGCCCGGAATTGCAGGTGGAGCGACTCTGCTTTACGGAGTGGAAGTAAAATTTTATTCCAACCGGCTGGTTGTGGATAAACACTTTCAGACCAGTATTCATCACTTGTACGCGCTTGGCGATGGTGCGGGATTAACAAGAGGGTTAATGCAGGCGAGTATGAACGGCGTTTTTATGGGACGTTTTCTAACCAGTCAGAATTAATTCAGTTTGGGAATTATATTCAGATGGAACAGATGACCTGTAAGGAGTGCGGTGCAGAGATTGATCAAGATCTTACATGTCAGGATGCTTTTTACCAATTTCTGTATTGGGAAAATGAAGGGGATGAAGAAGATAAATTGGTTCATCATCTGATGGTTCTTTGTTACCACATGCAGCATCCTTCCATGTTATCTGCAAACTGGTTAACCCAGGCAAAAAATATGCTGAAAGAATTTATCATTGATGGTGTCACTCCTGAAGAAATGCGTTCAAAAATAACCGACCATGTCAATTCCAGTACCCGTCCATGGAAAATTAAATCAACGCCAAACAATTTCGGTACATATGAGCATCCAATCCATTGGAAGATGACAACCCTGGATGTCTTATTCAAGCAGGTAGACAACTATCCGAAAAGTATTTCTGAATGGGCACATTCCATTCTTGATAACCTTCGAATATCCGGAAATATAGAATAATGATCAGATCAAAAAGAAAAGATAAATAATGGATTCGCTTAAAGAACTTTATCGGATCGGTCATGGTCCATCCAGTAGTCATACCATGGCTCCCAGACGGGCAGCGGAGGAATTTGCTGCCTTGCACCCCGAAGCATTTTCTTTCGTGGTAACGCTATTCGGCAGCCTGGCAGCTACGGGACGTGGACATATGACTGATACTGCCGTCAAAGAGGCGTTTGACCCCAAGCCTGTACAAATTCTATGGAAACCAGACGAGGTCCTACCATTCCATCCCAATGGCATGGAATTCAAAGCATTGAATCAAGTGGGAAAATCCATGGGAAGATGGCGGGTTTACAGCACCGGAGGTGGAGCACTAGAAGTTGAAGGACAGGAAGAATCGACGATTGGTTGTTATCCGATTTCGAATATGCAGGAACTTCTCAGATACTGTACCCATCACGGAAAAACATTTTGGGAGTACGTCGAAGAGTGTGAAGGCAAGGAGATTTGGGATTATCTTGTTCAGGTTAATCAAGTCATGCATGCTTGCATTGACAGGGGTTTATCGAGGGAAGGTTCTCTGCCTGGTGGATTGGGCGTTGCCCGTCGGGCGTGGACATTCCATCGTAAGATCCAATTGAGTGGCAGTGAAGTGGTGAAGATGGGTTTTCTACCAGCTTATGCATTAGCGGTGGCAGAGGAAAATGCCTCTGGCAGCTTGGTAGTCACTTCTCCGACATGCGGCTCTGCTGGGGTTTTACCTGCAGTGATCCATCACATTGAAGATACCGTTAAAACACCGGAGATCAGTATTGTCCGTGCATTAGCCACAGCTGGTTTAATTGGAAATCTCATCAAGGAAAATGCATCCATTTCGGGTGCCGAAGTTGGTTGTCAGGGCGAGATCGGAGCGGCGTGCGCCATGGCTGCAGCTGCGGCAGCTCAGCTCATGGGTGGATCGATCAGGCAGATCGAATATGCAGCGGAGATGGGTTTGGAACATCATCTTGGATTAACCTGCGATCCGGTCAATGGGCTGGTCCAGATCCCATGCATAGAACGGAATGTTTTTGCTGCAACGAGAGCAATGGATTGCGCTGAATTTGCGTGTTATTCGGATGGTAGTCATCGTATCTCCCTGGATGAAGTGATCAGGGTGATGAAAGAAACCGGACATGACTTGCCGTCTCTTTATCGAGAAACAAGCGAAGGCGGACTTGCATTGAATTACCGTTTTCCACCGTTACAAGATTAATCATCATTGTAGACAGCTTGCACAACCCTGTGGTTGATTCAGGCGATTGATAGTGGTAAACTTCCGAGCGTGACGATAACTCACTTATAAGGATCTTTCATGCCAACCATTTTTCCATTTTCTGCAATAGTCGGTCAAGACCGGATGCGTCGTGCATTGATATTGAACGCGGTGAATCCACGTATTGGTGGTGTGTTGATCCGGGGTGAACGTGGTACAGCGAAATCTACCGCTGCAAGGGCTCTGGCAGCATTGTTACCAAGCGTAAAAGTAGTGACCGGCTGCAGGTTTGGGTGCGATCCTGAAGAACCGATGAGTTGGTGTACTGAATGTAAAGAACGAGCAATCAACAATGGCGACTTGCCTTTTGAAATGCGATCAACCCCTTTCATCAATCTCCCTGTATCTGCCACTGAAGATCGGGTGGTTGGAACACTGGATATCGAGAAGGCTATTCAGCATGGCGAACGACGATTTGAACCAGGTGTTTTGGCAGCTGCCAACCGTGGAATGCTTTACATTGATGAAGTGAACCTCTTAGATGACCATGTGGTGGATGTACTGCTTGATTCTGCCGCGATGGGAATGAACATCGTTGAACGTGAAGGTATCTCCTTCAGCCACCCAGCCCGCTTTATTCTGGTTGGTACGATGAACCCTGAAGAAGGCGATCTGCGTCCGCAGCTCCTGGATCGGTTTGCCTTATCTGTGGATATTCATGGTATTCGTGATCCCCGCGAGCGCGTACAGATCATGGAGCGTAACCTGGCGTACGAATTAAACCCGGAAGGATTCAGCGGACAGTTCAGTGGCAAGGAAGATGACCTATCCCATAAGATCGATCTGGCCCGACATCTTGTCGATGAAGTCACATTTACAAAACGAGATCTCTTATCGATCGCCGCTCTCACCACCTCCTTGAACGTTGATGGACATCGCAGCGATCTGGTAATTCTTAAAGCTGCCCGGGCACAAGCCGCGTTTGAAGGTAGAACTGCGATTCAAGAACATGATATTGCCATGGCAGCCGAACTCGCTCTTCCGCACCGTATCAAGCGTGGACCTTTCCAGCAATTGGAAGTTAGTCTTGAAGATTTGCAGGAACGCATCAGCCAGCTTGAAAGTCAGACTGGTGATGATGAACAGGAACCTAAACAGGAAATGAGTCCTCACGAAGAGGAAAAGGCTCAAAAAAAAACGATGTAACTGAAGAAGAACAAGGCGAAGAATCCAAGGACGCCGGGGAAATGAGAGCGGTACAGAGTGTTTTCGATGACCGCAACACCAAATGGTGGGAAGGTGGCAAGAAGATTTCGACTGGTGAAACTTTTGCCCCGCGGCGATTGGATACTCCGTTGGATAAAATGGTCCGCAAACATGGCGGCCGACGATCCCGAACCAAAACAGACCGAAAACGAGGCAGATACATTCAAGCTAGGCCGGCTGAAGATGCGGCACAGGACCTGGCTTTCGACGCTACCATCCGCGCCGCTGCTCCATTTCAACGGGAGCGTTCCGCTGACCTAAAAAGAGTTGCGTTCTCTGTAAAAAAAACCGATTATCAAAAGAAAGTTCGTGTAAAACGGGCAGCAAACCTGGTCTTGTTCCTGGTGGATGCATCCTGGTCCATGGCTGTTGCCGAACGAATGGCAGCGACTAAAGGTGCCATCCTCTCCTTATTAACTGACGCATACCAAAGGCGGGACAGAGTTGGATTGATCGTATTCCAAAAAGATCGAGCCACACTGGTACTTCCACCTACAAACTCAATTTTTCTCGCGCAAAAAGCATTGGTCGAGATCCCTGTCGGCGGAAAGACTCCACTCCCGGCGGGATTAAAGATGGCCTACGAAGTATTAAGACGAGAGAAGAACCTTCATCCTGATATCCAACCGTTATTGATCGTCCTTACCGATGGTGCGGGTAATGTTTCGGTAGGCAACTTGCCCCCGGAAGAAGAATCTAATCGAATGGCTGCCCAAATGGCTTTTGAAGGTTATCGAAGTGTGGTCATCAATATGGAGCACGCTGCATTCGATCAGGGCTTGGCGCAGCGACTGGCAGATCATTTGGAAGCACCATGCTACTCGTTAAGCGAATTAAAAGCTGAAAACTTGTATCAGGCAGTAAAACAAGAGATGAGCATACTATAATGTTGGTGGATTTCGTAGCGTCGTAGCTTATAATTAATTCAGGAGCCAAAAAATGAGCACTTCGCCTGAAAAACTCAGAATATTAAAGCTCATTCAACAGGGTAAGATCACACCTGAAGAAGGTATTGAACTGTTGGAAATGCTAAATCCCAAGCAGGGAAAAGGGAAATATGGCCAGGAAGTTCCTGAACCATCCAAACCTACTGCCCAATGGTTCCGGGTGGTGGTCACTGATACGACTACTGGTAAAACGAGAGTAAATGTTCGTCTACCGATCAGTTTGGTAAATGCCGGCATGAAAATGGGCGCAAAGTTTTCTCCTCAAGTTGAGGGATTAAGCCAGGAAACCCTTGCCCAATTTATAAAATCAGGCGAGACTGGTAAAGTTATTGATGTTTATGATGATGATGATGGAGAGCACGTAGAAGTCTATATCGAATAGTATTTTACTTGATATCTACTCTGCTTCAACTTTTTCAATTTCTGGGAAAAACTGGCGAATGGTACCTTCGACCCAACCATGGACTGTGTTTGGAGATAATGGACATCCCAGGCATGCTCCACCGAGATGGATCTTCACATTTTTCCCATCATACGAAAGCAATTCAACAGAGCCGCCATGGTAAGTCTCGATGTAGGCGTTTAACTTTTCAACGAGTGCCTGCATCCGTTCTTGAGCTGAATATTCAGGACTGGTTGTTGTCATCGCTTCTCCTTCGCATACATTCGCCTTTTGCATCCAGGTTATGTGATAGCAGGTGAAGTATTTGTTCGTTTGTATGGGTTAGCCGTTCGGCAATTACGGCTGCAAGTCTTTCAATGATGATTATACCGGTATCCGGATGACTCTGACACAAACTTTGAATGTCTTTCCCTCGTACTCGCACGCACTCTGCTGCTGAAATGCAAATTGCTCCGGAAGTATAGATTGCCCTTCCCAGTACCGATGACCAACCAAATACATCTCCGTCAGATAATCTGGCAATAGTGATTAACTCACCATCGTCTGGTTTAAAGAGGATGGTGACCTCACCGGTTAAGATAATATACAGATATTCGGCAAATTGATTCTGTTCGAAGATCATCTTTTCGGGTTGAAAACTGCAAGGTGTGGCAAGATTGCAGAAATCATCCAACTGTTGCGATGTTAATCCAGTGAGTAATTTGGTTTTAGCCAGTTTATCTTTAATCATGTCCTCAATCATAACTAGATAATCTCAATAGAGACAGTGGAAAACCTCCCCTGATTCCTGATGATATATGTAACTATTACCGATCACCCCTTTTTTTTCACAACATAAATGGAGATTGAAATTTATCGTGGAAGAGCATACTATCTTTCTGTACCTTAGTGAAATTTTTGTCACTATTTTGCTTAATCAGCCTCTAATAATCAAAACAATTTTGGGAGTGTTATTACATGGAAATGTTGATTGATTTTCCTGGTGGTGCAAGGGTCGACGCTCACTTTGGTGCATTCACAATATCGACGGATCAACCCCCGACTGGGGGAGGAAAAGGAGAGTATCCGACTCCGTTTCTGGTTTTCCTTTCATCCATAGGAACATGTGCAGGGATTTATGTTTTGGGATTTTGTCGCCAGCGCGGATTACCCACCGAGGGCATCACTCTTCGGCAGGAAATCAATAGTTCACCCATGACTGGTATGGTAGAGAATATTAGTTTGACGATCAATTTGCCTGCATCTTTTCCGGAGAAATATAAAGACGCTTTGATTCGCAGTGCAGAACAATGTGCAGTAAAAAAACATATGGAACATCCTCCGAGAATTGATGTTGTAACCAGAGTAGAGGAATGAAAAGCCTACAAAACGGAAAGAATGGCTTGACAATTCATTAGCAATACCTAATATCAAGGATATATTTATAAAAAAATGTAAGCCTGAATAGTAATATTACGGGGACAATTTCATGGCAGAAATACTCGACGTTCAAAATCTTGAAACGCAATACAAGACAAGTACAAAAACAGTACATGCCATAAATGGTGTCTCTTTTTCCGTAGGGTTTGGCGAAATATTAGGAATAATAGGAGAGAGCGGGTCCGGAAAAACCACTCTCATTCAATCTATCCTGGGTCTTTTACCGCAGCCAGCCGGTAAGGTCGTTCAAGGAAAAATCCTTTTTCATTCCAAGGACATATTAAACCCCAGCTCTAATGATAGTAAACATATTTTCAATCGAAAGATTGGTTATGCTCCACAAGAATACATCTCAGCCTTTAACCATTCAAAGACAATCGAAGAACAATTATCGGAAACAATTAGCGAATCTCTTGGAATAGGGAAACCTGATGCCAGAGATTGGATATATGATACTTTCCGTAAAGTTGGGATCCCGGATGATAGCTTTTTATTAAACTCAACTCCTTCCCAGATTTCGGCGGGTTTTCTTCAAAAGATGCTCATTGCCAAAGCGATGGTTCGCGAACCAGATTTAATGATCTTTGATCAGATTATGCCCTCGCTGGATACGATAAACCAGGTGACTATATTAGACATTTTGAAAAAAAACATTGAAAAATCGGAAAGATCGATCATCTGGATTTCAAATGATATTGGATTAACAATGTCCATAGCCGAACGGGTCATGATCTTATACGCGGGGAGAATTGTTGAAATAGCAGAAGTAAGGACCATCTATTCAACACCATTGCATCCATACACTCTCGGATTATTGGGGACACAATTAAAAATCAATCGAAATGCTAACTTAAGATTGAATGAAATTTTTGGTTCAGCGATAACTCTCGACAATCTACCTGTGGGATGTTCGTATGCAAATCGATGCCGGTTCGCAATTGAACGTTGCCGTGCGGAAAATCCAGCACTAGTAAACGTAGGTCCGCAACACCAGGTAGCTTGTTGGGTGGATACTTATACCGGGAGACCGCGATGATGAATACGGGATCTTCATCACACAAAATCCTAAGAGTTGAAAACCTCACGAAACGATACCCCATCGTTCAGGGATCTGTTATCCGGAAACAAACAGGTATAAATTACTCTCTCGATGAAGTGTCGTTCGCAATCACAGCCGGAGAATCACTCGGGATCATTGGCGATGCCGGATGTGGAAAAACGACACTTGCAAAAACAATTACTCAGATGGAGCAACCTACATCAGGCCATGTCTACTTTAATGAAATAGATTTGGTTTCAATCAAAGATGATGAACTTCGAAAAGTCCGACAGAATATATCCGCGATTATTCAAGAAACTGAAAGCAACATAAGCAACCAGGTCATTGAAAAGCTACTGGTTGATACAGTGAACAAGGGGAATTTACCAACCGGAATGAGATCTTCAGTTTCAGTAGATGAATTACTCCTTAAGGTTGGTCTGAGCGGGGAATTTTTGAAATGGCATGTGAATGAATGTTCACCTGGTCAACGGCAGTGTCTGGAAATAGCCAAGTCGATAGCAAAAACTCCATCTCTGATCATTCTCGACGAGGCAGTATCACAGGTAGATCCATCAGCTCTAGCAAAAATTATCAATACTTTGGAAGATCAAAAAAAGCAAGGTGGAGTGTCTCTTCTTATTCTTGACACGAACCAATACTTTATCAATAATCTTTGCGATTCTGTTGCAGTGATGTATTTTGGAATGATTATAGAAATTGCATCCACACATGAACTCTTCAGCAATCCCCTTCATCCTTACACCCAGGTTTTGCTATCATCACTTCCCATCGCTGATCCTCTCAGTCAAAGCAAACATTCACGTATCGACATTCGATTTGAAACGTTTTCCTCAAGGAATCTACCCTCTGGTTGTAGATTCCGATCCAGATGTCCGCTAGTGGAGGAAAGATGTGCACAGGATAGTCCTGCTTTAATTGAGGTTCAAACAGGACATTTCCTGGCATGTCATGTCATCTCCAATTACTACACCAATTGAAATCAATCGGATACTGTAAGACTAATATTAAATATTCTAATCTGGAATTAATGCTGTATTAATCTAAAAAGAATAATATTTTCTGATATTCAAGTGGCATGGGTACTCAGGTCGTCCAAACGCCGTTCGGTTGACAGGTATATTACACTTAGGTATACTTGGTTTTGCGTCTATCAGAATTTAATCCATTAAATCTGATTAGCCCGTAGTACCACACGTACTTACAATCTATCTCTTAAGGACAGAATTGCATGACAGAATTGCTCAACGTGCAAGGTCTTGAGACGCATTTCCTGACACCCGAAGGAACGATCCATGCAGTAAACGGAATCAACTTTGGACTAAAGGAAGGTGAAGTTCTCGGGGTTGTGGGGGAGAGCGGATGCGGTAAAAGTGTATCCATGTTATCTCTCTTGAGATTGATCCCGCAACCGCCTGGAAAGATCGTTGGTGGTAAGGGGTTTTATCAGGGAAGAGATTTACTGGCGATGTCAGATGAAGAAATTCGCCAGGTTCGCGGCGCCCAGATCGCGATGGTTTTCCAGGATCCGATGACATCGTTAAATCCCGTCATAACAATCGGAAAACAAATCGCCGAGCCTCTCATGATTCATATGGGCATGAATAAAGATGAAGCTCGAAATCGTGTAGTAGAACTTCTACAAAACGTCGGACTCCCAGAAGCAAAAATGCGACTGGATGATTACCCCCATCAATTCTCAGGTGGAATGCGTCAACGCGTGATGATTGCGATGGCGTTAGCCTGTAACCCCCAAATTCTCATTGCCGATGAACCAACTACTGCTTTGGATGTAACCATCCAGGCGCAGATCATTGAACTTGTCAAAAGACTACGTGACCAGATGGGCATGGCCATTATTTGGATCACACATGATCTTGGTATCATTGCCGGCCTTGCTCAACGTGTCAATGTAATGTACGGTGGGTATATTATCGAAGAAGCAGCAGTCAAGACCCTGTATGCCAATCCACAACACCCTTACACATTAGGACTTCTTGGAAGTCTTCCAAGATTGAATGAGCAACGACACTCCCGCTTAACTTCGATCTCTGGTTTACCACCTGTGCTTGTTGAAAAGCCTAACTATTGCCCATTTATTTCCCGCTGCCGATACGCAATAGATCGATGTAAAGTAGAGAATCCCCCATTGATGGAAGTGGGATATGAACATCGAGTAGCTTGCTGGGTAGATCCTCAAACCGGGAGGGCGCGCTAATGGTGACCATGACCCAGGAAAATGTTTTATTAAAGGTTGATGAACTTGTTAAGCATTTCCCGATAACTCGCGGGATTGTCATACAAAGGCAGGTTGGAGCTGTACGAGCGGTAGATGGTATTAGTTTTGATATTTATAAAGGTGAAACCTTAGGTCTTGTTGGTGAATCGGGTTGTGGAAAATCCACCGCAGGAAGAACCATTCTTCAGCTTTATAAACCCACATCTGGACATGTTTTTTTCGAAGGAAAAGACTTAGCTGAGCTGCATGGCGAATCGCTCCGGAAAATGCGTAGGCGTATGCAGATGATCTTCCAAGATCCCTATGCGAGTTTAAATCCGCGTATGACCGTTGAAGAGATAATCGGTGAGCCCCTTATGGTTCATGAAATTCTTCCGAAATCACAATTGCGGGAACGGGTCAAAGATCTGCTCGGGTTGGTTGGTCTTTCATCACGGGTTGTTGACCGCTATCCGCATGAATTCTCGGGTGGACAGAGACAGAGAATTGGCATCGCAAGGGCAATTGCTCTTGAGCCTGCTTTGATCGTTTGCGATGAACCGATTTCCGCTTTGGATGTTTCGATTCAGGCACAGGTGGTCAACCTGCTTGAAGATCTGCAAGAAAAACTTGGGCTCACTTATTTGTTCATTGCGCACGATCTATCGATGGTTCGCCATATCTCCAACCGTGTAGCGGTAATGTATTTAGGAATCATTGTTGAATTGGCTGAACGTAATGAGCTTTATACCAATCCATTACATCCGTACACACAGGCTTTGATGTCTGCGGTACCGATTCCCGACCCGGTGATTGAAGAAAGACGTCAACGGATCATTCTTGAGGGAGATGTTCCATCACCGGTCAATCCGCCATCCGGCTGTCGTTTCCGGACCCGCTGTCCATTAGCTGGTACGATTTGCGCTGAAGAAAAGCCGGAATTTAGGGAAGTATCACCCGGGCACTTTGTTGCCTGTCACATGGTAACCATTTAAGAATAGATCACATTTAAGGAGGTGGAAGAAGGAGAGAAGCCATTACATTCGTGCTCTAGCGCAATTCAGCGCTTGAGAAATAAAAAGTATTTCATCTTTTGGAGGAGATAAATGCGTAAACTGACTTTAGTAACCCTATCATTGTTAGTAGCTGTCTCCATGCTCTTGGCAGCATGCCAGCCTACACCCGGCGCCGTTCAGACAATTATTGTCGAAGGCACGCCGATGGTTGTTACTGCAACACCTGAACCGGTTGTTGCAGCAGAATTCAAGTCAAAAGATCCGACCACCTGGGTAGAAGTTACCTTTGGTGATCCGGAGACATTAGACCCCGCCTTTGACTATGAAACCGGTGGTGGTGGTGTTTTGATGCAAGTCTATGACACCCTGGTTTGGTACGACAAAGCGGATGCAGCAAAATTCGTTCCCCAGTTGGCAACCGAAGTTCCTTCTTTGGAAAACGGTGGCATTTCTGCAGACGGCAAGACAGTCGTCTTCAAGATTCGCCCCGGTGTCAAATTCCATGATGGCACTGACCTGACCGCATCTGATGTAGCCTACTCTTTCCAGCGTGGCTTACTTCAGGGTGGAACCGCCTCTCCCCAGTGGCTGTTCACCGAGCCAGTCTATGGCTCTGGCGTTTATGATGTAGCCGAAGTTTTAGATCCCACCGGCGCTATTGATGACGATGCCGAAGCCGTAAAGGCTTTTGACCCCGCTGCCCTTAAAGCCGCTTGTGACAAGACTGTTGCCGCCATCGTTCCTGATGACGCTGCCATGACCGTTACCTTCAATCTTGCTCAACCATGGGCTCCTTTCATTGCATCCTTCACCGGATCATGGGGCTCCATTCAGAGCAAAGCCTGGGTAGCCGCTAATGGTGGTTGGGATGGTTCCTGCGATACCTGGCAGAACTTCTACGGCAAGGTTGCAGAAGACCTGAACAAAACCGGCTTAGGCACCACTGCCATGGGAACTGGTCCATACAAACTGGACAAATGGACTCCTGGTGAGGAAATTGTCATGTCCGCCAACGAAGCTTACTGGCGAACTGAACCCATTTGGGAAGGTGGACCCTCTGGCGTTCCCGCTCTCAAGAAAGTCATCATCAAATCAGTTCAAGAATTCAATACACGCTTAGCCATGTTCCAGGCTGGTGACGCTGACCAATTGGTCCTCGGCTCACAGGCTGACTGGCCGATCGTAGATGAACTTGTTGGTGAAGAATGCGGTTTGGATTATGTAGACTGCAAAGCTACCAGCGACAAGGCCTTCCGCCTGATCCGCAATCCTGGTATCAGCAGCCGAACCGATGCATATTTCGCCTTCGAAGTTAACACCGAAGGTGGAAATAACTTCATTGGTTCCGGTGAATTAGATGGCAATGGTATTCCCGCCAACTTCTTCTCTGATGTTCATGTCCGCCGCGCTTTCTCTTACTGCTTCAACTATGATGTGTATGCATCTGACGTGCTGCAGGGTGAAGGCACCCGTTCCAAATCAGTCATTTTCCCAGGCATGGTCGGTTACGATGAGAATGGTGCATTCTATAACTACGATCCAGAAAAATGCAAAGAAGAATTTGCTCTTTCAACCTGGAAGAAGACCGCAGACGGTTACGTACCTGATCCTGCTGGAGATATCAAACTCAATGATGTAGGCTTCCGCATGACCGCAACCTACAACACTGGTAACACCGCCCGCCAGACCATCGCTCAGATTCTCCAGGGTGAACTCAGCGCAGTCAATGAAAAATTCATCGTGGAAGTTACCGGGCTACCATGGGCTACCTTCCTCCAGAATCAGCGCGCCAAGAAATTGCCGCTGTTCACTGTTGGTTGGCAGTCTGATATCTTCGACCCCCACAACTGGGTTGTTCCCTACACCACCGGTACTTACGGTGGCCGCCAGAACATGCCAGCTGATGTCAAGGCGAAATTCGCTGAAATCAACACTCGTGGTGTATCCGAAGTTGATCCTGTAAAACGCGCTGCGATTTACCAGGAATTCAATCAACTCTTCTATGATACCGTTCCTGGTCTCCTGCTGTTCTCAGCTGGTGGCCACCACTACGAACCACGCTATGTACATGGTTGGTACAACAACCCAATGTACGCAGATAACTGGTTCTACGCTTTATCAAAAGACTAGTATTTCTGTAGTTTTCTGGCTAGGAGAATCAGAATACCGATTCTCCTAGCCATACCTTTCAATTACGTTTTGTGGAGTTAATCCATGACCCAATATATAATCAGACGTTTGTTATTACTACCAGTCATCATCGTTGGTGTAACCATGATGATCTTCGCGATGCTGTCATTTCTGAGTCCGGCTGAGCGTGCTGCGCTGTATATCCGTGATATTCCAAGAAATGAAAGGGCAATGGATGGTGTAATCAAACGTTACGGGTTGAATGATCCTATTCCAGTTCAATACTGGCATTGGATGGTTGGTAGAAATGACCCTGATACCGGTAAACCAGTTGGTGGTATCCTCCGCGGTGACTTTGGTTATTCAAGAACTGGTAACCAAATGGTCATCGACCTGATAAAAAGACGCTTTCCCGCAACAATAGAACTTACTCTATATTCCATCATCCCAATTTTGGGAGTTGGAATCTGGCTTGGAATAATAGCTGCTGTCAATCACAACAAACCGATTGACCAGTTTGCACGCATATTTAGTATTGTAGGTTATTCATTTCCAACTTTTGTTTTCGGCTTATTGGTATTGATGTTCCTGTATGTCCAATTGGGATGGTTCCCACCTGGAAGGACATCGGATTGGGCAACAGCAGTTCTCGATAATCCCACATTCAAGCATTTCACATCGCTTATCACCATTGACGCACTCTTGAACGGCAGATTTGATGTTTTCCTGGATGCGCTTAGACACATGGTTCTCCCAGTTTTGACGTTGTCTTATGTAAACTGGGCATCCTTCTTGCGAGTGACCCGCTCATCCATGCTCGAGACTTTGCGTCAGGATTATGTGATCACCGCCCGGGCAAAAGGGGTTCGCGAAAGTGATGTGGTCAACAAGCACGCTCGGCCCAATGCTCTGATCCCTGTGGCAACACTTGGTGGATTAATGGTTGCTGGGTTGTTAGGTGGAGTAGTGATCACCGAGACAATATTCGAATATCCGGGTATTGGATCCGCAGCAGGTGCCGCAGCCGCCACATTGGACGTAATTACGGTGTTAGCTTTTACATTAATGACTTCAGCGATTTTGGTGATTGCCAATCTGATTGTTGATGTCCTATACGCGTTCCTTGATCCACGAGTCCGCTTAGCCTGATCAGGAGATAAGATATGACAGTTGCCACTGAAATCCAAAAAATTGATATTGATGATCTTCCACAGCGGAAAATTAGCAAGCTCGAACAAACTATAGGTCCAGAATTCTATAGGATACTTATCGGCGTAATTCGAAATCCATTGTCGGTCACTGGAACAGTATTAATTCTCTTGTTTATCATTATCGCTGGACTTGCTCCAGTTTTGGTTCCAGCCGTAAACCAACGAGATCCATATATGATCCCCCGCGACGGTTTTTCACCTGTTCCAAAAGTACCTGGTACTGAGTGGAAATCCAATAGTCCTGAAATCCCGTTCTGGTATAAAGCCGTAACTGGAAAAGACACCTGGGTTCATATTTTCGGAACAGCCAGTGGTCAGTGGGATATTTTCTACGGTGTAATTTGGGGTGCCCGAACAGCTTTGAAGGTGGGTGTGATCATTGAAGGATTAACACTTCTTTTAGGGATCCTTGTTGGCTCCTTATCTGCTTTTTATGGCGGATGGCTTGATACGCTTTTACAGAGAATCACAGAAGTCTTTATGGCTTTCCCGTTTTTGATGGCAGCCCTGACACTCTCAGCTATCTTGACACCAATTATAGGGAAAGGTTTGTGGCCGGCCACCATCGCATTGGTAGCATTTGGCTGGATGGGGTATGCCCGCTTGATCCGTGGTGATATCCTATCCATCCGCGAGCGCGATTATGTTATGGCAGCCAGAGTTACTGGTGCGACAGATTCGCGGATTCTTCTTCGCCATATTATTCCAAATGCCATATACCCTACCCTCGTGGTCGCTTCACTTGATATTGGAACGATCGTCATTTCATTTGCCGCCTTGAGCTTCCTGGGTATAGGTACCGAAACTGGATATGCTGACTGGGGTCAACTTATTAGTTTTGCCAGAAACTGGATTCCACAACTTATTCGCTACTGGTATATCGTGGTTTATCCTGGTGTAACCCTCATCCTCTTCGTTCTCGGTTGGAACCTGGTTGGTGACGCGTTACGCGACATTATGGACCCACGTATGCGCGGTAGAGGAGCTTAATTCTCACTAACTACAGGTAATGACAGACTCCCTGTGTTGCAGGGAGTCTGTTTTATTTCATATGAGATTCACCTTTATAATAAGTCTAATGAAAAATTGGAAGATTATATTTCGGACAGGTTTCTTTGTACTTGCTGGATGTTTATTAATCATTATCATGCTTGTTGCATGCCAATCTAAGCCAGTCCGCATGCCGATCCAACCCAAGACTGCCGTACCAGGTGAGATGAAGCGAAGCGATCCTTTGACTTGTCCAACGATTCCAGCGTCACCAAATCAAGCTGATGAAGGGGCTTACGTTTACTGCCAGGTTTGCATGACCTGCCACGGAGACATGGGTCAAGGATTGACTGCATGGCGTGAGCAATTGGATCCACCGGACAATAATTGTTTTCAATCGGGGTGCCATGGGAAGAAACACCCACCGGAAGGATTTGAGATACCTTCTGAAGCTCCAGTAGTCATCGGACCGAATGTTCTTTCTGCATACAACAACGCACAAGAATTGCATGACTATCTTGTTGAGACGATGCCGTGGTGGAAACCAGGATATTTGAAGCCGGAGGAATACTGGCAATTAACAGCATGGATGCTGCGTGCAAATGGATTTGATCTGGGTCCATTTGAATTGAATGAAACAAATGCGAAAGATATTTTACTTCAACAATAAACAAACCCTTTTGAGAGTTTAGCCATGCCAAAACCTATATTCATCATTTTAGCGAGCATATTGATCATATCCGCATGTTCACCAGCAGCTGTTCCACCTTCTGCTACACAACCTGCTCAAACTGAACAGCCCACACAAATTCCACCAACGGCGACACCTCAACCCAGGGCACTGACAGTCTGCTTGGGACAAGAGCCGGAGAGCCTTTACTTATATGGTAGACGCACTCAGGCTATGTGGTCTGTTCTCGAAGGTATTTATGATGGTCCAATTGACTATGTCAACTATACTTATCAGCCGGTGATCTTAACCAAGATCCCATCTTTGGCCGATGGAGATGCGGAAATCGAAAAAGTAAAAGTGTTAATGGGTCAAGATATGGTTGATGCCGACGGCAACGCGCGAACACTTCAAAAAGGTATCCGCTACCACCCTGCAGATTGTCAAACCTCTGATTGTGCAAAAGTATTCGATGGCACTGGTGAAATTGAATTAGATAGAATGGTGGTCCGGTTTTCTCTCAAAGAGAACATTAACTGGTCAGACGGTACTCCGCTTAAAGCATCAGATTCCGTATTTTCTTACTCTCTTGCCCGACAATCCACTTCAACTTCATCAAACGAGCTCATCCAAAAAACAGAATCTTACACTGCTTTAGACGGTCTCACTACAGAATGGAAGGGTATACCAGGGTACCGTGACCAAAATTTTATGACCCGTTTCTGGTCTCCACTGCCGGAGCACATTCTGGCGGGTAAAGACCCCCGATCACTATTGGATGATCCGGATGCGGCAAAGAAACCAATCGGATGGGGTCCTTTTACGATCACCGAATGGCTGGCCAATGATCACATTCGATTGGATAAAAATCCAAACTATTTCAGACAGTCTGAAGGATTACCCAAACTGGATACGATCAACTTCAGGTTTCTGGCATCTGCACCTCAAACGAGCTTGGAAGCAGTACTGACTGGCGAATGTGATGTCATCGATGAAAGCACCTTGCTCGATGAACAGCTTGCTGCCATTAACGACTTACAAAAAGCAGGTAGACTACAGGCACAGATCACCCCCGCCAGTGTTTGGGAAGGTTTGTATCTGGGAATAAACCCGGCAACTTATGACGATGGATCTAAGGTCAATCCGGATGATCGACCTGATATTTTGGGCGATCCCCGGACCCGTCAGGCACTGGCAATGTGCATTAATCGCCCACAGCTAATTGAAGAATTATGGGCAGGTCTGACCACTATTCCACAAACTTATCAAGCTAAGAACAATCCGACGACGGGTACCGGATATCCCACCTGGGATTATTCTCCGGATAAAGCGGTAGCATTGTTGGAAGAAATCGGTTGGAAAGATATGGATGGTAATCCTGCTACTCCACGGGTAGCTGTGAATATGCAATCAGTTTACCTGGGTACACCGCTACAATTTACTTACTACACGACCAATGCTGTCCTTCGCAAGAAGGTTACTGAGATGATCGCAAAAGACTTGGCATCCTGTGGAGCACAGGTCATACCACAATATCAGTCGCCTGAAGAATTATTCAAAACCGGACCCGAAGGTAATTTGTTCGGTAGGAAATTTGATATGACCCAATTCTCTTGGAGTCCTTCCACGATGCATCCATGCGAGTTCTACAGGTCAGACCAGATCAATTCAGCAAAGAATAATTGGGTTGGAGTGAATGTTACCGGTTTTTCCAACCCTGACTATGATGTCGCATGCGAGGCTGCCGAATCCTCTCTCCCTGGTGAAGAGTCCTATCAGGAAGACCAAGTGAAGGCTCAAGCGTTTTTTAATCAGAATATGCCCGCCATTCCCCTCTACCAACTGCTTCGAATCAGTGTAACCCGCAAAGATTTATGCGGTTATGGGATGGATCCCACTTCGCGAAGCAGCCTCTGGAGTCTTGAGCAAATTGATTATGGACCCGGATGCAAATGATCGAGATTTTTGGGAGATGGCTAACCAGCCATCTCCCTTGTCTATACAGCAATTTTGTATTATCTTTGCAAATAAGATACATCGAGTCTATAATTCGCATACCCTATGACAGCTGTAGATGATATAAAAAACCGCTTGGATATTGTTGATCTCGTATCTGAAACGGTGAAACTCAGAAAAGCGGGCAAAAGCTTTTCAGGTTTTTGTCCATTCCACCCGAATGTTCATACTCCGGCATTCGTGGTTTTCCCCAATTCCGGGACCTGGCGGTGTTTTGGTCAATGCAACGAAGGTGGCGACATCTTCAAATATGTAATGAAGCGCGATGGCTTGGATTTCACCCAGGCTCTTCATTTTCTTGCTGAACGTGCGGGCGTTACCCTCGAAGCATTCTCGCCGCAACAGCAACAGGCAAAGGGAGAAAGTGATCAGCTTCGCGAACTTTTGGAAGACGCAGTTATCTACTACCGAAACCAACTTTTACATACACAAGCAGGTCAGGAAGCATTGGAATACCTCCATAAAAGGGGATTGACCGATGAAACCATCACCAAATTCGGGTTGGGTTACGCTCCTGATAAATGGGATGGGTTAATGCAGCACCTCTATCAAAAAGGCCGAACTGAGGAACAGCTGGTTGCCTGTGGATTGGTGAGCCAACGGGATAGCGGTGGCGTGTATGATAAATTCAGACACCGCATCACATTCCCTATCAGGGATGCTAATGGACAAATGACCGGATTCGGTGCGCGTATCAGAAACCCGGAAGATATGCCCAAGTTCATGAATTCACCGCAGACAATGTTGTTTGATAAAGGTCGACTGCTCTATGGATTGGATGCTGCCAGGAAATCCATTCGCCAGATGGACCAGGTTGTATTGGTGGAAGGCTATCTTGATGTAATCATGCTTCATCAAGGCGGGTTCACAAACACTGTATCTCCCATGGGGACGGCATTAACTGAAGACCAACTGCACCAATTGAAGAAATATACAAAACGCCTGATATTGGCCATGGATGCCGATGCTGCCGGTCAGAAAGCAACCCTCAGGGGATTACAGATCGCCCGCGATGCCATGGATCGAGAATCGGAAATCCAGTTCGATGTACATGGATTGCTTCGCTACGAAGCGCGTTTGCAGGCAGATATTCGAGTCACCACAATACCAGAAGGAATGGATCCGGACGAAGTAGTCATTCGCGATCCGGCTGAATGGCAGAAGATACTGGACACAGCGAAACCATTGGTAATTCATGTGATGGATACATTGGCTTCAGACCGCGATATTCAAGATCCCAAAGTAAAAAATGAAATCGCGAATCAGGTGATCCCGCTCATCGAGGATATTCCAAGTACAGTTGAACGCGATACATACCGCCAAAAATTGGCTCGGTTGTTACGGGTTTCAGAAGAGTCGTTGCCTATGCAATCCGCTGGTACTGGGAAAAAGAGATCAAACTGGCGTGCGCGAAAAGAAGCAGAAGTCAATCAGGTCAAAGCGGAATTGTCCGAAAACTCAGCCAATACGAATTTGTCTGATCCGATATTTACCATGGAACGGCATGTGCTGGCAGTGCTGTTTCAGCAGCCCGCTTTACTGCAACGGCTGGACCGAATGTTGCAACAGGGCAATTTGAGCCAATTATCTGCTCAGGATTTTCGTGGTTCTGAGAATCAGTACCTGGTTGATCATCTTCGGAAGACATTTCTACAGGATGAGATTGAGCCACAGGAATTCTTGATAGATAGATGCAATCCATTATTCCTGGAGAGTGTTAATACTTTGCTTGCTGTTCCACTTCAGGAAAAGATCAGTGAAGATATTTTTATTGCTGATCTATTCAGAACGATCATCCGGATAAGAGAATCTCAGGTACACAATCAAATTAACGAATTGAGATATTTTATGGAAGATGATCTGGTTGGGGAAACTTCGAACGCGGACTATCAAAGTATGATGGTCCAATGTACCACTTATTTAAATCGGCTTTCCAAGGCATTGAATAGTCTTACAAAGATCTATTAGATCTTCAAAAGATGAGGTTCCTCTTATGGTAATAAGAAAAATTCCACCAAAACCAACTGAATCGACTACTACCAGGAAGAAAACGCGTAGAACTGGCTCACGAACAGGCTCGTCCTCGCAGGATGAATCGATCGGTTTGGGTGATTTTCTATTGAATGAAGAACTGCTGATTGCAGATGAGCCTGATGAACAATCACTATCCCAGCAGGTAATCGAATTAGGGGATATCACTGCCGAAGCGGTGGAAGAAATTGAAATTCCCCCACTGGTTGTTGAGATGTCTGAAGATCCTGTCCGGTTATACCTTAAGGAGATTGGACAGATTCATTTGTTGGACGCGGATAGCGAATTCCGGTTGGCTGCCCGTATCGAAGCCATCCGCTTTCTCAATGCCATCCGCGAAAAGTGTTCACCTACCTGTAAAGAAGACCTCATTAACCGAAAGATATTTTGCTGTGTCTATGATGAATTATTAACCTATTGGAATCGGCTTGCAGAAGACGCGAAAAGATTGGGTTATGAACCTCCAGTGGCTGCATTGATGCTGGCTGAAGCTCAAGTTCTCCGCAGACAGTGGCAGATGGATGATCCGTCTTATTTGCGAAACTACCTCGATAACGGGGAGTGGGGAAAGAATCCTCTCTGGGATGGTTTGGTCAGGAACGGTTTTAATGTTTATTTATGCATGTATCTGATGCCGCCGGAAGCCGCGGAACCGATGGTTACGCATCTGACAAAGACAGGATCATTCTATTCACATGATACCTATTCCAGCAAATTGCCAGGCCAGGATGCCTTGGAAGCAGAAATCAATGGCGTCTTGCGGCGCTCGGAAGACTCGAATCAAACTTTAATCAGGGCGAACTTAAGACTAGTGGTCAGCATTGCCAAAAGGTATCTTGGACGTGGTATTTCCTTCCTTGACCTGATCCAGGAAGGCAACCTTGGGCTATTACGCGCAGTGACCAAATTCGATCCGACCAGAGGATTCAAATTCTCTACATACGCAACCTGGTGGATCAGACAATCGATCAGCCGTTACATTGCCGAACAAGCGCGTACCATCCGAATTCCGGTTCATTTGTTTGAATCCATCACCCGCCTATTGCGAGTGCAGCGCAAATTAGTGCAGGACCTGGGACGTGAACCTACCCATGAGGAACTGGCGCTTGAAGGTGGATTCCTGGAAGAAGAAGATGTCAATGCCATAAAATCCGCCCAGAGTCACAATCTGCCTCTTGATCCTGCATTGCAAAAACGGTGGCAGTGGAGCGCCCAAAAAGTGCAAAAGGTATTACAATCTGCTGAAGAACCAGTATCCCTTGAAAGACCGGTTGGCGATGAAGAAAGCAGCCAATTGGGTGACTTCCTGGAGGACGAAGAAGCATTGGAACCCATGGACGCTGCAGCACGCGAAATGCTGCGTGAACAGGTCCAGAGTGCCCTTTCCATCTTGTCCGAACGAGAACGTCAGGTACTGGAACTCCGCTTCGGGTTGACCGACGGCAAGGATCATACCCTTGAGGAAGTAAGCCGTTACTTCAGTGTGACCCGTGAACGGATCCGCCAGATCGAAGCGAAAGCACTCAGAAAACTTCGCCACCCAACCCGCAGTAAGAATTTGAAAGAGTACCTAAGCTAATATACTCAAGATGATGGAGGCCAGTTGAAATCTAGATATAAGCAGTGGTTCTGGTTCGCTGTCATCGTCGATATCGCCTTATTCATCCTGATTATCCTGGGTGCTATCAGATTAATTCAACCCGTTCTGGTTGCCGGAATTCAAGCTCAACCAGTCATTCAACCAACCGCCACTCCCAGCATTTTACCGCTGGAGTATAGTGTTCACGTTTCGGAAAACATACATGCAGGACAAGATTTTGACCTGCTGATCAGGGTTAAGAATCCCAACAAAATCGCAACCATCATTCATGAAGTAGTGCTTCCGCGCGAATTAACTTCCCAGATCGCCATCATCCGCAGCGTTCCATCTTTCACTGTTCAAAACAGCTATGATGATGGTGAAGGATTTCCTGTCGAAATCCCTCTTGGTGCCGGGGAAGAAAAATTCATCACAGTCACACTCAATTCTGAAAAAATGACCGCGTTGAGTGGAAAAGTATATTTGTATACAGACATGGGCAAAATCTCACAACCCTTGTTATTCGCGGTCTCACCGGCTGATCCATTCGCACAGGCGAATATAAACGAAGAGATACCTTATCAGGCAACCGTACTGATCACCAGTTTCGCGAAAGATAGCAACGGAAACTTGATCCCGAACTGGTACGGCTCAGGCAGTATCGTCAGCCCTGATGGATTGATCTTGACGAATGCTCATGTGGTTTTACCCGATCAAGGTATTTCTGTCGACCAATTGGTGATATCAACGTTATCAGCGCAGGACCGTCCGCCTGAAGCCTCGTATATTGCACAGGTGGTCCAGGCGGATTCTGCACTGGATCTTGCAGTTTTGCGGATTGTGACCGACATCCATGGCAGTAAGCTGGATCCAAAGGATATATCTCTTCCGTTTATACGGATGGGAGACTCGAATAATCTCAACCTGGGAGATAGCCTGACCATTCTTGGGTTTCCGGGAATTGGAGGCGAGACAATTACACTGACTCGCGGTGAAGTAAGCGGCTTCAGCGCTGAAGATCCTTATGGCGACCGTGCTTTTATTAAAACATCTGCCGCGATTTCTGGCGGAAATAGCGGTGGAATGGCTGTGGATACGGAAGGGCGTTTGGTGGGTATTCCAACCAGGGCTGGATCCGGAAACAGCAATGTTGAGGTAGTGGATTGCCGGTTTATGGCGGACACCAACGGTGATGGTCAGATCAATCAACAGGATATGTGTGTACCTTTGGGTGGATTCATCAATGCGCTCCGTCCGATCAATCTGGCGTCTGCAATGATCGAGGCAGCCCGTCGGGGTGAAGTGAAATTGCCAGAACCCTCTGAAGAGAACATTAAAATGCCAACCGGGAGTGTCGTATACCTCGAAGATAATTTTTCAGATCCCAACTCAGGATGGGCGACAGGATCAGATGAACACGGCGACATGAAGTATTGGAACGATGCTTTTGCGATCACAATAAATGAAATTGGTTGGAATGCTCGTTCCGGTTATATACCGAAGGAATTCTCGGATGCTTTATTTGAAGTGACTTCAGATATCATCACCGAATCTCCGAATGCGGACTATGGTGTGATCTGCAGGTTTATGGATAACGCAAATTACTATCTATTTGACTTCTTGAGCGATGGCTCATACGCTATTATCAAAAATGAGCAGAATATTTTTACCAACCTGACTGGATGGAAGTATTCACCTTTGATACCAAAAGATGGGAAGACCAGGATCACCACATCCTGTATTGGTAATATTCTTACGATCGGGGTGGATGGTGTGGCCTTAACCCAGGTGAAAGACAATACCTTCAGCAAAGGTCGTATCGGTGTGACTGCAGGAAATTATTCGGAAGGACCATTGACCGTCCTGTTTGATGATGTGAAGATCCTTTCTCCGTGAGATTGTGCTATGGATGAATACACGATTCGGCAAGCCATCGATCTGATCAAAGCACGGCGTCCTCTGGATGCCCGCAAGCTGCTCAGGCCTGTATTGGAGGTTAACCCGGAGAACGAAGCCGCCTGGGTATGGTTCACCTCTACATTTATTTCTCCGCAAGACAAACTGCAGGTGATGAGGATGGCGAGTTTATACTGCCCCAACTCGCAACCGGTCCTCCGTGGAATCGAGAAACTGCTGGAGGAAATCCAGGAAGCGAAGGATAGAGGCGAAAGTATCGAACAATCTGATCTGTCTGCGTATTTTCCTCATCTGGCACAAGCGATGGAACCTGAAGATAATTTCAAACCAGGCGACCTCCCGGCCAGTTGGCAGACATCTGCATTAAGCCAGCCGGTTAAAAAAGAGCCATCCAAACCGATCAAGACAGCTCAGGAGGATGCGGTTGATTGGATCAACCAACTTCGCATCACCACCACAGACGAAGCTGCCGTAGAAAAACCAATTCGCGCCCCTTTCAGTTGGGAAGAGCCAGACCTGCCAGTTTTTGAGCCGGAACCAGTTAAACAACCTGAACCTGTACCCCAGCCGGTTTACAAACCTGCTGAACCTTCCCCGTGGAAACCCGAACCAATGCCGGTTTCTCCTCCGCAACACACCCGGGATGTCCCGCCGTGGGAAATGCCCATGCAATCCACGGAGTTATCGGATCGAACTTATCAGCAGAAGAAAGCACCTCACATTCAGCAGAACCGGATCAAGATGAAGGATCCATATCAAGGACCATTTGTGACCGCAGCAAGTATAGGCGGTGTACTTCTATTGATCCTGGCAATCATTGTCTATATCATTTTGATTCAGACCACCTGATCAGTCCTGCTAGTGGATCTGATCTGCTGTGACTTCCCTCTAAGATTTATTAAGGTATACTCATCCTGATATCGTTATAAGGAGAAAGTATGGCTGGCGTAAAGATCATTACCGATACTACTGCATATTTACCCGAACAATATGTTGAAGAGTTCAAGATCGGGGTCATTCCATTGATGGTGACCTGGCAGGGAAAGACTTACCGCGATTTCTATGATATCCGCGCAAGTGAGTTCTATGAGCGGTTAAAAACATCCGATGAGCTTCCAACCACCAGTGCGGTATCCGTGCACGATTTTGAAGTTGGCATACAACAGGGGCTGGATGAAGGCAAATCAGTGCTGGTCTTACCGCTTTCCCAGGGCATCTCAGCTTCGCACGCAAATGCGGTTCTGGCGAAGGCGAATTTCCCCGGTAAACCGGTTGAAGTGGTGGATACGCTGTTAGTCTCGATGGCCTTAAGTTTCATGGTACTGGCGGCTGCCCGCGCAGTCCGTGACGGTGCGGATCTACAGGAAGCGAAAGCTGTCGCCGAAAAAGCCTATTCCCACATCGGGGTTTACTTCACTGTGAACGATTTGAAGTATCTTCATAAAGGCGGGCGTATCGGAGGCGCAAAACGGTTACTGGGTTCTGCACTTAAGATCAAACCCATCCTTCAGATCCACGAGGGAAAGATCGAAGCAGCCGGTTCAGCCATTACCCGCAAGAAAGCGCTGGAGCGGATCGTGAAATTGGTTGGCGAAGGCATCGACGGTCGGTCCCCGGTACATATCTCTGTTTTCCATGCGCTTGATGAATCTACCGCGAAAGAATTGCAGACTGCCTGCGAAAAAGAATTCCACCCGGTGGAGAACATTCTCAGTGAAGTCAGTCCGGTGGTAGGGTCACATGTTGGTCCGGGGACGGTGAGTATCGCATATATGGCAGGGATGTAACCGAATCCCAATTTGGTGATAGACCCGGGGATTTTCTCCCCGGGTTTTTTGTTGCTGGATTTGTTGACGAAGCGGGGATGAGAAAATTTCTTCTGCTGAAAAAATAGCGATCATTTGTTATTTGTTTCAATTCAGATCCCCCCACCTACCAGTCGATGAAGCAGACTGGCACGATGTCCCTTGGCAAGGAGGGCAAAAAACGAAAAGTTAATATCGTTGACGGCGGCTATCGATGAGAGGGTCCTTACCGGGGATGAGACTGCCGCCAGAGGAGCTAACCCAACGGAATGTTTCAAGACGGGCACAGAGCGCGGCGGAGATGATCAGGTCATCGTGGATTCGCTCTCCGGTTTGCGGATCACGGGTACCATCGGGGACTCCCCAATGCAGGGTTCTACCCGGCCCGGCGTTCGTCAGCATCTGACAGAAGGTTAGCTGCTGCCAGAATAGCTTTTGGAGGGTGTCTGATGGGTTCTGAAGATAATCGAGGAAGCGGCCGGTGTCACAAATGGTGAGAAAATCCCAGCCGAGGCTGCTTTTACTGGCGGTGGTGAATATAAACGGGATCACTTTGCCCGGTATCGACTTTTGCAGAAAACCAGCCAGACCGGCACCGATACCGGTGGCATCCACCAGTACGCGGCGTGGTCTCCAATGCTGATAGAGGTCCCTGATCCTATCATACAGGACCGGTTGGCTTACACCGGTCCAGACCTGTCGATACACCACGCGATAGATCGGACCTGAACCCTGGTTGCTTATGGGTGTTTGGGGCTGTATTTCGACGATGGTGAGGGCAGTGGAATCGCGGTCTTTGATATTTAGGGTTGAACCATCGTTTGAGAGAGCGTCGTCGCCACCGACATCTATTAGAAAGGCATAGATACGCCCGGCAATGGGGTTTGTCTGGGCGGGATGATCTCCCTGCATCGATACCTGACGGGTGAGGGGGAACATGCCCGCATCGGCTTCGATCTCTTCGGAGAAGAACTGTGTTCTGACCAGGGGATGATTTCTGCCCAGGCGGTCGATTTGATCACGGACAAAATTGCCATAACCATGCACTTCTTGAGCGACATCGGCTGCGGTGAGAATAAATACGCGGGGTTGGTCATCCCGCGACTGTTGATCTTGTGAAGCGCGGATCTCACGGGCGAGGAGTGTCTGAGAGGTCCAGGCGGTGCCCCAGAAAACGCGGGTGGCGTTGGTGCTGGCTGCCATGGGGGCAATCTCTTTATCATACTTGGCGATGGTCACATCCTGGGCTTCATCCACTTCGAGCAGGGTTGAGGCGGTGGCCCCGACGATATGTGCCTGCGGTTCTCCGGAGAGGAAGCTAATGCGGGCGCGTCCAATATTAAAGATGTAGCCATTGTTCCTTTTCCACAGATAGCGGGTGATCTTGCCGTTCTTCAGGATGCGTTCGAGACGGTGCATGGCATTCAGACTCTGGGGGCGCCAGGTGGGGCTTATCTTTACAATCTCCGCATCAGTGGAGGACAGCAGGGTTAGCAAATATGCTTCGAGCTGCGCCTGGAGCTCGTTCTTGCCGCTCTGGCGTGGAAACATGACAGCGAAAGTGAATCCCTTATTATTCAGGACCGAATCGGTGATGGTGCGGATGACATCGACCTGGTAAGAACGTAATTCGATGCCGGCATTGATAAGGGCGAACCGGACCGGATCCGCGAGGGCATAACTCATGTACTGCTCGAGCTTTTCGCGGTTGACAGCCATTAACGCGCTCCGATGTAGGCGGCAATGGCGGCGAGGATGAGGGAGAGCATACTCTGCCCGATGGCAGCCAGGGATCCCTGTGTATTGAGTCGGATGAGGGTCTCGGTGACCGCGCGGAGGCGGGTCTCCTGATCGGTTTGACTTTGCTCGAGAGATTCGATACGTTTCGAGAGCAGGTCAATCTGATGTTGTTGACTGGAGAGGAGGCGATTCAGGCGTGAATCGAGGAGGTCCAGGGTGCGCTGAAGTTTTTCGTTGAGTAAAAGGACGGAAGGATCGGTCATAGGCTTTCCTGCTCAGATTCATGACCCTGGATAGCCACCCGGACTGTTTCAATGGTCTGGGTTAGTTCTTCGGTGAGGTCAGCACGACCTTCGATGATCTTTTCGGTACGCATGAGGCTGGATAAGCGCATACACATTTTGCCAATAAAATCATAGGTTGGGAGCAGGTTTTCGATAGGTTCGCCTGCATCGAGCATTTCGGCGGCACGGCGGGTGATGACCCGAAGCATGGCGATCTCGCCCTTCAGGCTGCCGAGTGGGATTTGAAGGAGGTCGTCGATTTCGCCAACACGGAAGCGTTTGGAATAAAAGCCGTGTTTGAAGGCGTTTAGATTGCCTTTGGGGGCGCCGCGTCCGCGGACGGGTTTGGGGGTGGTTGAGTTGGTTTCCATAGTCTCCTTAATTAGAATATACGTTCTAATTAAGGAGTATACACAGGAAATATTTAAGTACAACCTGTCACTTGTGACAGGTGTTTGCTGAATTGTGCTGATCTGGATTGTCATTCTGAACGAAGTGAAGAATCTCTGGCAAAGTTAATCAACAGTATGATCTAACCAGAGATCCTCAACTGCACTGCGCGCAGGCGCAAGTGTCGGCTGTCGCCTCAGGAAGACAAGGGTGACTTGGAGCGGATCAGTTTATATAGTCCTATGATATGAAGCCCACCCCAACCCCTCCCGCGGGACGAAATGTGATTGAGTATATCTGCTATGCGGGAGGGGCATTAAGAGATAGGGAGGGAAGAACCTTTGGTTCTTCCCTCCCTATCAATCATGTTTCTCCAAGCTCTTGCAAATGCAGAGAGATACTCTGAATCTCCAGTAATGAGCAATCATCCACCCCAGGCGGGGAGTTCGACCGGCGGACCGTTTCCTTCGATACGGTAGTACGGCGCCCAGGCGACACCGAACACTTCTGTGAAGATGTTCCCCTTGGCAGGGATGACCGGGATCTCGGTGATGTCTTCAACCACTTTTGCCCAGCGCTCATTGACTTCGTCATCCAACCGCTTGGATTCCAACTCCATGGCGGCGAGTTGTTCCTTCATGGACGCGATCATCTTGACTGACTCATCAACATCCGCCTTGGCATTGGCGGTCATGCGTCTCTTGGTCAGGTTTTTACTGATGCTGCGTTTACGCCCGCCAAACAACCCCAGAACTGTCTCAAAGCCGCTGCCGACTTCTTCCATGGTGCGGGTATTCAAATCCGCTTTGTCGGCGGTCAGTTCCGCTTCTTCCCGGGCAATTTTCTGCTGCAGCGCGGTAACTTTCGACTTTTGAGCCGCTTTCAATTTGAATACATCAGCAGAATACAATAATTCCGCAACTTGTGAGCATTTTTCCTTGAATTCGTCCATCGTTATTTCCGGACCAGCAAATTGTTTCAAGGTGAGGTTGGCTTTCATGCGAAGTTCGCCAGTCTGGTATATCCAATCCAGAAAATCCTTCTGCAAGTTGCTCATCATCCTTGGATCAGCCAATGGCTGCTCCAGCGCGGCAAACCTGGCTCCGCCAACTGCCTGTGAGGTCATCTGCCGTGGATCCAAAGCGGTGGAGTTAAAATCAGCCCATTGGATGAATCCGCGCGGATCAGGATTGGGAACGACCACCTGTTTGCGAACCAATTGATCGACGCCGTATTTTCTGTCCAGATAGCGGATCTGAACCTGTCCGATCAGGACTGGACGGTAAACGATCTTTGCATTCGCCGCGGAGGCGATACTTTTTGCTTTTTCAGCGGATTCCTGGAAGGTGAGGTTATTCGGCAGGACCACCTCAGTGATCCCGGTTGGAACCTGCGGTTTGGTCTGGGTGAATTCCGCGGACGGCTGTGCGGTTGAAGTCGTCTGCGGTGCAACGGCGCCCACAGGTTGGCTGCCAGCAGAAGATGAAACAGAAGGTGATTGTTTACCTGCCCCGATAAGGCGGTTCAAGGCTGGAATCTGCACCCGGGTAAGTGGTCCAGCTAGAAAGTTCATTGTCCAGCGGGTGTTCATCAATACCGGACCGGAAGAATGCACATTATGCAGCAGGAAAACCCGTTTGCCCAAGGCGGAGATGATCGTGTCGAACTTGCCGCGGTCCACGCCGCCTGCAACACTTTCCAAGCCGTCCAGCAGACGCTGTTTATCCTGATCGGTCTGCAGTTTGCCGATGAACCAGGTTCCGGCATTGGACAGGGCTTTGTAATCCACATCCACCGGGTTCTGAGTGGCGAGCAATAGTCCCACACCGAAAGCCCTGGCCTGTTTCAGCATGCGCAGGATGACCATTTTCGAAGGCGGATTGCTGACCGGGGGGAGATAACCCATGATCTCGTCAAAATAAACCAGAGCGCGTAACCCGGTGGTACCGGTCTGGGTGCGCATCCAGGTTTCGACTGCGGAGTACAACAAGGTGATGAAAAACATTCGTTCAGCATCCGCGAGATGGGCAACATAGAAAATGCAGTGGCGAGGCTTGCCAGCCGGAGTGTACAGCATGGAGGCGATATCCAGCGGTTCACCGTTCATCCATGATTGAAATGCCGGGGATGCGAGGAAGTTGTTCAAAAGGATGGCAAGGTCGGTGCGGTCTTTTTCCGGGAAGAATTTATCCAGGGGGAAGACGCCCAGTTTGTTGAATGGGGGATTCTGGGTCTGCAGGATGAGCTCAGAAAGATCCAAATCTTTCTGCTGGCTCCAGGCAGTCTGAAAAATGTTGGATAAGAGAATGTGCTCACGTGAGCGGACAGGGTCGATATCGGTCAACCCGACCAGACCCAGCAGCGCACTGACTGTACTGGAGATCTTTTCCTGCAGGATCTCGCGGTTGCCTTCCCAGGGGATGGTTGGCGCTTTCAATGAGGCGATAATGCTGACCGGAATGCCGGTATCCGACCCGGGAGTGTAAATGGCGAAGTCCGCTTTCTCAGCAAGTTTCGCGATGCGTTCACCGGTGATGCCCCAGCCGTCTAGCCCTTTTTTCCAGTTGGCAGCGGTTTCGGAGGACAACTCCGCGACCGATTTTCCCATTTTGCGGGCAGCATCGGGGTCGACCCAGGGCGCAAAATCTGTGGGCGCCAGGTTCGGAAAGTGGAGAGCCAGGTTGGTCAGATCCCCTTTGGGATCGATGATGATGGCAGGGATTCCCTGCAGGGCAGCTTCTTCGAGAAGACCGATACACAAACCGGTCTTGCCGGAACCGGTCATACCGGTGACCACCGCGTGGGTTGTCAGGTCCGCCGGATCGTAGGAGACAATCTCATCAGTGACCTTTTGAGCAGCCAGATCATACTTTCGTCCAAGAAAAAATTCGTCATTATTTGCCATAATTATTCACTCCCCGGAATGACTTTTTTTCATTATAGCAGAACGGAGGGATCAGAACTTGAGCGGATATAAGAATAAGGGATGAGATTGGCAAGCGGGGAAGGACAGCCTGTGCTACAATCTCCCCATGATCAGGAAAATCATCCAGGCGGATAACCTCGAAGTGCTTAAACGCATGGAAGATGGAATTGTTGACCTGATCTACATCGATCCACCATTCAACACCCAAAAGATCCAATCCCGCACCCAGATCAAGACCGAAAAAAGCGAACAAGGCGACCGGACCGGATTCGGCGGTCACCGATATGAAACCACCAAAGGTGCCAACCGGGCGTATGTGGATATCTTTGATGACTATCTGGCTTTTCTGCAGCCGCGCCTGGAAGAAGCTCACCGGGTACTGAAACCAACCGGGAGTTTGTATTTTCACATCGATTATCGGGAAGTCCACTACTGCAAGATACTGCTCGATCAGATCTTCGGCAGGGATTCGTTTTTGAACGAGATCATCTGGGCATACGATTACGGCGGCAGAGCGCGCAACAAGTGGCCAGCCAAGCACGATAATATCCTGTGGTACGCCAAAGATCCCAAGCATTACACTTACAATCTGGACGCAATCGACCGGATCCCATATATGGCGCCTGGTCTGGTAGGAAAAGAAAAAGCCGATAGAGGCAAGCTGCCGACGGATACCTGGTGGCACACCATCGTCCCGACCAACAGCAAAGAGAAGACAGGTTATCCCACCCAGAAACCATTGGGGATCCTGCGCCGTATCATCAAAGCCAGCAGCAACCCCGGCGACCTGGTGTTGGATTTCTTCGCCGGATCGGGCACCACCGGCGCGGTGTGTCTGGAAATGGAGCGCCAGTTCATTCTGGTGGACAGCAATCCACAGGCGATTGAAGTGATGAGAACAAGATTCAAAGAAACACTGGAAGTCGAATACCTTTAACAAGAAATTTCCCCCAAACCTGGCATCAAACGTGGAACTAAAGTTGCACCTATATCTGTGAGAATTAATCCGAGGAGGTATCTATGTCAAATCTAGATACAGACCGAGCAATTGAATTGATCCGGAATGGAAACGTGGCTGAAGGAGCGAAGATCCTTTCAACTGTGATACAGATCTTCCCCGAAGACGAGCAAGCGTGGTTGTGGATGTCTGCCTGTGTACCTGATCAGGATAAGAAGATCTACTGCTTGAAGCGAGTGCTGCAGATCAATCCGGATAACCAGCCAGCCCGCAAGGGTCTCGAGGTATATGGTGCTGCACCGGAGCCCGCTCCTGTTGCTCCACCACCAGTCGTTACAGAATCCTCGAAAGGGAAAGAATCCAATGGATTTTCATACAGCGACCTGACGGCAGCCATGGGTGACAGAGCAAATGAGGAAAGCAAAGTAAGCGAGCTGACTTCGCAACCCGAGGAAGAAATTGTACCCATTCCAGAAGACTTCGAGTTTGAAAATGGTCCTGTTCTGGAAAAGATCCCTGTTGAAGAGACGGCGGCTTATCAGCCTTTGGATATGGATCAACTGAGAGAAGAGGCCTCCAGCATCGACATCAGACCTTCTGTGAGCGAGCCGGTTGAAGACGGTAAAGCTGTCATGCTTGAAGATTACGGTTTCGATTCAAGCAGCGCCAGTGAAGCTGACCAACCCATTCCGATGATCCTGGAAGAATCGGTGAAGAATCCCCGGCCAACCCGCCGACGCAGAAAAACCAACTGGTTATTTGTCATCATTGCTGTCATGGTGATCCTTCTCCTGCTGGTGGTTCTGGCCCTCAAATTGACCAATGTAATATAATTTAATTAAATAGTTCACGAAAGGATAGAAATGAACAGAGACACCCAATCTATCCTGGATGAATTGCATTCTTTAGCCAACCCCGCAAACGTCGCGGGGATGGCTCATTTTGGGATCAATTCAACCAATACACTCGGAATCAGCAACAAGGAACTACACCGTATCGCGAAAGGGCTGCATGACCACCAGTTGGCTTTGGAGCTCTGGGATAGCGGCGTCCACGAAGCCAGATTCCTGGCTACACTGGTGGATATACCAAGCCAGGTCACCCGTGAACAGATGGAGGACTGGGTGGTGGATATCAACTCATGGGATATCTGCGACGGTGTCTGCGGAAATCTATTCGATAAGACTCCATTCGCGGTGGAAAAAGCTCGCGAATGGATCTTACGGGATGAAGAATATGTAAAAAGAGCCGGCTTCGTGACCATGGCCTGGCTGGCTGTTCATGATAAGAAAGCTGACGACAGCCTATTTCTTGAATTTTTAACACTGATTGAAGCGCATGCCGATGATGAACGGAATTTCGTCAAGAAAGCGGTCAACTGGGCTTTACGCCAGATTGGCAAGCGCAATGACGGGTTAAAAACTCCAGTGTTGGAAGTTTGTTACCGATTATTACACCATGAGTCCCGCGCCGCCAGATGGGCGGCGAAAGACGCAATCAAAGAATTAGAGGCGAGAAAATGAAAAAAGAACCCACCTTACTCGATCGAATCCGATACCAGTTTGACAATACCCTCTCCAAGGGGACGATCGCATTGATCGGCTGGCTCGCGCTGATCTCATTGGTCATCATCATTATTGCCGGGATCCTGATCAGTTTGACAGGTCTTACCCCGACGGGACAGGAAAAGTTGAGTTTTGGTGAAGCCGCATGGTTGAGTCTGATGCGCACATCTGGACGCCGGAACGATGGGTGGTGACGAGGGTTGGGGATTTCGCTGGGCTATGTTTGCAGTCACACTGGGCGGAGTTTTCATCATCAGCACGCTGATCGGTGTGCTTACCAGCGGACTTGAAAACAAAATTGAAGAGTTGCGCAAAGGCCGCACGAGGGTGATCGAGAAGAATCACACCGTTATTCTGGGGTGGTCCGAACAGATCTATACGATCATTTCGGAATTGATCGCTGCAAATGAAAACATGAAAGATGGCTGTATTGTGGTCATGGGAGAAATGGACAAGATCGAAATGCAGGACGCCATCCGCTTACGGGTGCCCGATACTAGAACCACCCGGATCGTCTGCCGTACCGGATCACCGATTGAAATGAAAGACCTGGAATTGACTTCCCTGAATACTTCCAGATCGATCATCCTGCTATCCCCTGAAACGGAAGATCCCGATGTGGAAGTGATCAAGACCGTCCTGGCGATCACCAATAACCCTGACCGGAGACCGGAGCCGTATCATATCGTGGCCGAGATACGCGATGAAAAGAATTTGGAGGTCGGTCGATTGGTCGGCAAGGACGAGGTGGAATTCATCCTGGTCAGCACACTGGTCGCGCGGATCATTGCCCAGACCTGCCGTCAATCGGGGTTGTCTGTGGTTTACACGGAATTACTCGATTTTGGCGGCGATGAGATGTATTTCAAATCTGAACCCAGCCTGGTAGGAAAAACTTACCGGGATGCGTTGTTTTGCTATCAGGATAGCAGTGTGATCGGATTGGTAGGCAATGGGTCCGTTCCTTGTTTGAATCCGCCCATGGATACGCTTATCCGCGACGGGGATCAATTGATCTTTATCGCAGCGGATGACGACACGATCCATTTGAGCGCAGAAATTCCAACCCCCATCATCCGATTTCATTAAACCCAAACAGGTGTTTCCACCGAAACCCGAGCGCATCCTCATCCTGGGTTGGAACTGGCGTGGAGAGAAGATCACCCGGGAATTGGACCATTACCTGTCAGAGGACTCTGAAGTAGTGGTTATATCAGACGATAATTCTGTCAAAAAGCAGGTCAAGTCGGTAAAGAAAGACCTCCAAAAGATCAAGATTCATTTTGAAGAGGGTGACATTACTGACAGAAAAACCCTGGATGACCTTAACATCACCTCTTATGAACATATCATCATCCTGTGTTATTCCGACACTTTATCTCCGCAGCGCGCAGATGCCCACACTCTTGTGACCCTGCTGCATCTTCGGGACATGGCCGAGAAGTCTGGTAAGAGATTCTCAATCGTGAGCGAGATGATTGATATCCGCAACCGCAATCTGGCGGATGTCACTCGTGCCGACGATTTTATCGTCAGCGATAAGCTGATCAGCCTGATGCTCGCCCAGGTTTCGGAGAATAAAAAACTGAACGGTGTCTTTACAGATATCTTCGATCCGGAAGGTTCCGAGATCTACTTAAAACCAGCGAGTATGTTCGTGCAAACCGGGAAGCCTGTCAACTTCTATACCATTCTTGAAGCGGCCGCCAGATCACAACAGACCGCGATCGGATACAGAGTTAAGCTGGAAGCGAATCAACCGGAGCATGGATATGGGATTCATCTGAATCCGCAGAAAGACCGTGAGCTCGTGTTAACCGACGAAGACAAGATCATTGTGCTGGCGGAAGATTAGGAGATGAGAGCAAAGAAAATCCCCATTCTGGATTTTGATCCAGCACCGACCGCGATCATTGAACCAGGGGAGATCATCCGAAAAAGAGACTATTCGAAAAAAGTAGTCCTGTGTTTCTTTTCGGATGTCATCGAGAAACTGGTATCCAATGGGAAAGCAGTACGGGTGGACAGATTGAAATCCGAAATGGGAGAAAATCCCATCTATCAGGTGGATCAGCCCGATGGAAAGATCATGGTGGTGAATCCGTGCGTCGGAGCGCCTTTGGCTGGGGCTTTCTTTGAAGAGATGATCGCGCGAGGTTGCGACCAATTCATCGCCTGCGGGGGCTGCGGAGTACTCGATCCGGCATTTAAGGTCGGGCATGTGCTGATACCGACCGAAGCGGTCAGAGACGAAGGGACATCCTATGCTTATCTGCCGGCGGGAGAGAGGGTATTCCCATCAGCAAACGCATTGACAGCCATCAAACGAGCGCTGGAAAAGCATACCATCCCGTACGATGAAGTGAAGACCTGGACCACAGACGCGATCTACCGTGAGACTGCCGACCTGGTCAGGTTACGCAAAAAGCAGGGATGCAAAGTGGTTGAGATGGAATCTGCGGCGTTTTTTGCCATCGCAAAATTTCGCAACGTCCAATTTGGGCAGCTCTTGTATGGGGGCGATTCAGTCCACGAGAGCGGCTGGGACGATCGCGAATGGAGCAATCGGGATACCATCCGCGAACAATTATTCTGGCTGGCAGCAGAATCCGTGCTGGGAATGTAGTTTTCGTATGAGGAAATTCTCTTAACTTATTTTAATCCTACAAAACGTATCTTATTTCTCCTGAATGCGACATATTGATTAGAAACAACAAACAATAAAAAAACCTAATCAATAAGGGAGAAATCAAATGAAAACTACAAACAAACTTACTCGTATCGGCAGCATCGCTGCACTGGCAGTTGGCGGATTAGCAATCATGGTCGCATTAGTTGTCTCACCGGCATTCGCCAAGAGCATCCCGGATGACAATCCCAAACCCGAGTCCAGCGAAACAGCCGCACCATCATCTCCATCACAGGGCGATGAAGTCGAATTCAAGGGAACGGTCGAAGCAATCAGTGGAGATCTTTGGACCATCGGTGGCGTAACCTTCAAAGTTAGTGCAGCCACAATGTTCCGCGGAACTCCTGCAGTTGGCAGTTTCGTAGAAGTGACTGGCGACCTGCAATCCGATGGATCATGGCTCGCCCGGGCGATCAAAATCGAAGACAGCACTGAGTTCGGTGACGACAATGGACAGGATGGTAATGGTGAAACCGATGACTCGGGCATGGACAGCCCATCTGATCTGGACGACAGCGACGAAGACTTCCATAACTCTAATCCAGGTTCGGGTGTTGATGACAGTGGACCAAAAGTAGAAGACGGTACCCATCATCAGCGTGGCAAAGATGGCTCAGGTAGTGGCAGACATGGTGCGGACGACGGTCCCAATCACCAATAAGCCAAGTAACATAACAATTCAGATATCTTCAGGAGGTGACCTACAGGTCACCTCCTTTTATTATATGAAATTCATACGCAGTATTAACAAAATTCTTGCATAGTATGGTTATTCTGAAAATGAAATTGAACTGCAAGGAGAGAGTCATATGTCAAAAATTGTCGGAATTGATCTAGGCACAACAAACAGTGTTGTTGCAATTATGGAAGCTGGAAGTCCGGTGGTTATTTCCACTGCTGAAGGTTCGCGACTATTGCCTTCCGTGGTCGCATTTACAAAGAATAATGAACGGTTGGTAGGCCAGCAAGCAAAACGCCAGGCGGTAGTCAACCCTGAAAACACCATCTACTCGATCAAGCGTTTCATCGGACGTCACTTTGACGAGGTTGAAAGTGAACGCAAGATCGTTCCCTATAATGTTGTCAAAGGCGCCCAGGGCGATGCCCGGGTAAAGATCCCCATTACCGGAAAGGAATACACTCCGCAGGAAATTTCGGCGATGATCCTTTCCAAGCTGAAAACAGACGCCGAGTCCTATTTAGGCGGACCTGTGACCCAGGCGGTCATCACCGTCCCTGCGTACTTTAACGACAGTCAACGTCAGGCAACCAAAGATGCAGGCAGAATTGCCGGTCTTGAGGTGCTGCGGATCATCAATGAACCCACCGCTTCTGCTCTGGCATACGGACTTGATAAAAAGAAAAACGAACGCATCCTGGTCTTTGATCTGGGAGGCGGTACCTTCGATGTTTCCGTATTGGATGTTGGCGAAGGGATCGTGGAAGTCAAATCAACCAATGGCGATACTCACCTGGGCGGCGACGACTGGGATGAAAGCATTGTCCATTGGGCAGCCGAAGAATTCAAGAAGGATCAGGGCATCGATCTAAGACAGGACCGTCAGGCGCTGCAGCGATTGAGAGAAGCTGCTGAAAAAGCCAAGATAGAGCTATCCACATTAATGGAGGCGGAGATCAATCTGCCGTATATTACCGCGGATGCTAACGGTCCAAAACACCTTCAACTAAAGCTGACCCGCGCCCAATTTGACCGGATGACTGAAGACCTTTTAAACCGCTGCCGGATTCCATTCCAGAATGCGCTGAAGGATGCCGGATTAAAACCAGAGGAAATCAACGAGGTAGTGCTGGTAGGCGGCGCGACCCGTATGCCCATGGTTCAGGACCTGGTGAGATCGTTGATCAACAAGGAACCGAACAAGGGAGTCAATCCCGATGAAGTGGTCGCTATTGGGGCAGCCATTCAAGGTGGTGTGCTCGGCGGCGAAGTCAAGGATGTGTTGCTGCTGGATGTGACTCCGCTGACACTTGGCCTGGAGACTCTGGGTGGTGTGATGACCGCTTTGATCGAACGAAATACCACCATCCCGGTAAAGAAGACAGAAGTGTTTTCAACCGCCGAGGATAACCAAACCGCGGTGGACATCCATGTGCTGCAAGGTGAACGTCCGATGGCTACCGATAATATGACCCTGGGACGTTTCCGATTGGATGGGCTTCCACCTGCTCCACGTGGACTTCCACAGGTCGAAGTGACCTTTGATATCGATGCGAACGGCATTCTGAGTGTGGTCGCCAAAGATAAGGCAACCGGGAAAGAACAGAAGGTCACCATCACCGCAAGTACCAATTTGAATAAATCTGAGATCGATCGGATGGTCAAGGAAGCTGACTTGCATAAATCTGAAGATGATCAGCGAAAACAATTGATTGCAGCCAGAAACAATGCGGATGCGGCCACCTATCAGGCAGAAAAACTGATCCGCGATGCGGGAGATAAGATCGACGCATCGGATAAAGATGGCATGGAAGCAAAGATCACAGAATTAAAGCAAACTGCACAGGGCGAGAATATATCTGAGATCGCAAAGCAGACCAACGATCTGCAACAGTTGATGAGCAGTATTGGCACTAAAATGTACCAGCAGAGCGGCGGAGATGCCGGACAGGCAAATCCGAATAAACCTGAACCGCCGTCCGGCGAGGGTGAAGTGATCGAAGGCGAAGTCAAAGAAATGTAGTGATATAATCGCCACATGATGAAATGGATAAAAAGAGTCCTTTTATTAGGACTCTTTGTTCTAATTCTGGCGCTGATCATAATCTTCACTGTACCCTCACTCCGTGAGCGGGCGGTCAACCGGATTGACGGTTTACGAGCGCAGATCAAATATATGATCAATCCGCCGGAAAAAGTGGTATTTTCCCCGCGAGATCAGGTTGCAGCAGTTGTTCAGCAGACACTCTCTGCGATCCAGGCAACCCAGAACAGTTTGCTCACACCGACTGCAACTGTTTTCGATTCGACCCCACAACCAACCATCATTCCAACCGTGACACCAACTCCTTTTCCGGCTGCCATCAACCTGGATGGAATAAAATTCCAGTCCCAGCGCGGAATGTGGAATTACTGCGCTCCGGCGAACCTGGCCATGGCTCTTTCGTTTTGGGGTTGGGACGGGGATAAGCTGGACGTTGGGAAAGCTGTCAAGCCATACAGCAAAGACAAGAATGTAATGCCGTATGAAATGGCAGACTATGCGGAAAATAATGCGGGATTGAGTGCAATCGTCCGTGTTGGCGGCGACATGGACACGATCAAGAAATTCGTCTCCGCCGGCTATCCGATCATCATTGAAAAGAGCGAGGTCCTGCACGGAGAGTATGGAGCTGGGTCCACCGGCTGGATGGGTCATTACATGGTGTTTAACGGATATGATGATTCCACCCAGACTTTACTTGGACAGGACTCTCTCAGAGGGGAAGACCAGGCTGTTCCGTACGCAGGTCTCGAAGATGACTGGCGTGGATTCAATGGGACCTACATTGTCATCTACCCTCCGCAGGATGAACAAAAGATCCTGGATCTGCTTGGCGATCAGGCAGATGAAAAAGCGAACTATGAGTATGCTGCCTTGAAGGCTGCCAATGAAGTCATGGGATTAAAAGGACGGGATCAATTCTTTGCATATTTCAATCGCGGATCCAATCTGGTGGATCTGCAGGATTACGCCGGAGCAGCAGCGGCTTATGATGCAGCTTTTGCTGTTTATGCAACCATTCCCGAGGATGACCGACCATACCGTGCGTTGTGGTATCAAACCGGTCCATATTTCGCGTATTACTTCACTCAAAGATACTGGGACGTAATCAGTCTTGCAGATACCACATTGGATACCATGTCGGAACCCATCCTCGAAGAAAGTTATTACTGGCGTGCACGCGCAAAGATGGCTTTGGGGGATACAACCGGTGCGGAAAAAGACCTTCGTCTGGCGCTAAAATACCACGAGGGATTCACCCCCGCGTTGGATCTTTTGGCTGAGATGGGAGTCAATCCTTAACCAGGGTCGACAGGCTTGGATTTTCCTTCCGGAAGTTTGGCAGTAGCGACATACCATGCACGTACAATGTGCGCATACATTTTGATTCGATTTAATAGACCTTTGATCGATCCCCGGTGAAGCTCATTCGGCGGGTGACTCATCCCAAGCAAAGATACTTTTTGAACCTTCCAATGGAATTGATGAGCTGCGACAGTCATCGCAGTTTCAATCCCGTATCCGCTTGCGGCTTCGTGGGATAACTGATCCATCATAGCAAACTTTAGACAACGCTGTCCCGAGAGCCATGGGGTGAACCAGTGAGCCAGATCGGTGGACCAATGACCTTTCTTGAACAAGCCAATGGTCATATCTGCATGATCAGACAGGACCGGGCGGCAGAGATCTTCCACGTGATTTATGGTTAATCCTTTTAGGTCCGCGTCCAGCATTAATAAGTAAGGGGTTGTGGCTTGAGCCCTGGCATTATAAATACTCTGGCCTTTACCCACATTTTTAGGGTTATTGATCAATATGATCCGGGGATCCAGTTGAATGAAATTCTCAACTACTTGTTTAGTATCATCTTTGGAACCGTCATTCACAACAAAAATGGTATGAATGAATGGGACATCCTTTAGAACACTCAGGATGTTACCAATTCGATCAGCTTCGTTATAAGCGGGAATTACTGTAGTGATTAGATCCATAACCCTCTTTCAATAACATTTTAGCACAGAATATCCGGCCATTTTTTGCGAATTGGGTCATAATCTTGCACCTGATAATCACGATATTGTAAGCTTTCTGTAATGAAGGCATTATTGACAGGACTTCGAACTAGTATATACTGTCATTAACCTCCGGGACGAGGGATTGTATTTGTTTAATCAGAGGGATTGGCTATGAAACTAACCGCCTGGAATATTCTGACTATTATCCTGCTCATAGGGACGCTCGCGCTGGCTGGCATCTTCACCGTGGTTTTTGCCATGCCAAATGTTCTGCCATTGTCGATGCGCCCGGTTATTGTTCCGCAACAGATCGATATGCCCACCCCAACCGAGACTCCTTTTGTATTCCCGGCAACGTGGACAAAATCACCCGTCCCGACAACTGCGCTTCCGACTGTACCGACCGATACTTCAACACCAGAACCAACACAGGTGCCTCCCACAACAATGGTATCCGGCACTGCGGTTACCGCAGCTCCGACCACTTCAGGGACACAGACAAAAACCGTGACACCAACCAATACCAGTACCGTGAAAGTAAATATAGTCGTTCCCGGGAAGACTTCCACCTCGAATAAGACAGCGACCAAGACCCCCAAGGCTACCAAGACCAACACCCCAACCAAGACCCAATTGGGTGGAGTTCCATATTTTGCTGCAGTAGACGATATTGCCACAGTTGCTCCAAACCCCAGTTCGATATCGATCAATGTATTGGGGAATGATTACAACCATACCGGAGAAAAACTCCGATTATCCAAGATCTTAACTTATCCTAAGCATGGTTCCATGAGCGTGGATCTGGCTGAATGGATCATCTATAAACCCAAACCCGGGTTCACAGGCGTGGATACCATTCAGTATAAGAATGGGACCAATGGCGGCTGGTGGAGCGTTGCCTGGGTGTATATCTATGTTATGGACGCTTCCATGCATCCTCCGACGGACATCTCCCCCAACTCTATCACTGTACAAGAAAACCTGGCTGCAGGAACGACGATAGGTACCTTGACTGCCACAGATCCGGATGCCGGGGACACCTTCAAGTTTAGGCTCGTATCCGGCGATGGCGATGATAATAACAATATGGTGGTTCTGGCAACCAATGGTCTGCTCAAGACCGCGTCGATGTATAACCGCGAGATCAAGGCGCTCCTAAAATTCCGGGTGCGTGTGACCGATTCGACAGGTCTTTTCTATGAGGAAAAACTGACCATAGATGTTGGCGATGAAAATGAAGCCCCAATCATCAACACTCAGGATCCCCCTGATGGTAAGGTTGGTACAGCCTACACCTTCACCATTCGCACCTCAGATGTGGATTCTGGTGACACCAGAACTATAGTAGTTTCTGCTGGTACATTACCAGACGGATTGCATTTGGTGGATGCCGGGAATGGAACGGCAAGAATTTCCGGTGTACCTGAAGTAGCTGCCAACTTTATCTTTACCATACAGGTTACAGATGCGGGTGGTTTATACGATCAACAGTCGTATAATGTAAAGATCAATACCGGAGCTACCGCAACACCTTCGATGACTCCAACCAATACACCGATCCCAACGTAGAGGCTGCCTGATGACAGATCAAATCACCCCGGAAGTTTTCAACCATCTGGTTGAGCTTGCCGCGCTTGAATTGGATGAAAAAGAATCTGAATACCTGCGATCACAATTAAATAAACAACTCAAAGCGATCCATGAATTGGAATTGATCCCGCTGGAAGATGACGTTCCTCCGGCGCGGCATGGTGTGCCGTTTCCACTGGAGATCAGTGCCGACTTGCGAGAGGATGATTGGAAGCCATATCCAACACCGAACGAATTACTACAGCAAGCGCCTGCCATTGAAGAGAATTACTATGTGGTACCGGATATCCCGCACACAAAATTGGAATAGAATTACAATATCTATGATCCGCCCATGGGTGAGGGAAGCTGATAATCGCCCTCACCTTTTTCATTCAATTTAGACACGGAGCATTATGGAGCTTTTTGAACTCTCTGCCATGGAAATTGCCAGTCTGGTTAGGACCAAACAGACGTCAGCTGTGGATGTTTTGGAGAGCTGCCTCAAGCAGATCGAAGATGTAGACGGCCGACCCGGCAGTCTGGACGCGGGCGAGATCACCGCTGAAGATCGGCAGAAGGTGCATGCATTCATCCATGTAACAGCGGATCGCGCCAGAAAACAGGCGCAGCAGGTGGACCTCAAGGTTGTCAGAGGTGAGCATCTTGGTGTATTGGCCGGCGTTCCTTTTACGACCAAGGATATCTTTTGTGTCAAAGACACACCTTCCACTGCAGCATCACGCATATTAGCCAATTATGTAGCCCCATTTTCTGCCACTCCGGTCCAGCGTATGGAAGATGCAGATGCAATCATGCTCGGCAAGGTTAATCTGGATGAATTCACCTACGGCTCTTCCAGCGAATCATCCGCTTTCAGACCTACGACCAGGAATCCGAAAGACACCAGTAGAGTTCCCGGCGGTTCTTCAGGTGGCAGTACCGCTGCAGTCGGCGCATTTGAAGGAGCTTTATCGATCGGGACGGATACAGCAGGCTCCATTCGCCAACCCGCCGCGTTTTGCGGTGTGGTTGGATTAAAACCCACCTACGGACGGGTATCCAGATATGGGTTAATCGCATTCGCATCATCCCTGGATTGCCCGGGACCGGTTTCCCGAACCGTTTCTGATGCGGCTTTGATGCTGCAAGTCATTGCAGGCGCGGACATCCACGACAGCACAGCAGTGAAACTGGCTGTACCCGATTACCTGGAAGAATTGAAAAAAGGTGTGAAGGGATTGCGTATCGGTCTATCTCCGCAGTATTTCCAGATCACCTATCCCGATCCGGAAACCGGTGAACTGATCGAGCAATCTTTACCTGAATACATCTCAGCTCCGGTGCGGCTGGCTGCCCAAAAACTGGCGGAAATGGGCGCTGAGATCGTTGAAGATATTCCCATGCCGCACACCCGTTACGGAATCCCGGCTTACTTTGTCATATCCCGGGTGGAAGCGGCTTCCAATTTGCACCGATATGATGGCGTGAAATACGGCTATCGCACCCGTGGAAAGATCGGCGATCTGAAAGAACTGTATCGCAAGTCACGCGCGGAAGGATTTGGACTGCAGCCGAAACTGCGCATTCTGATGGGAATGTATGTCAGCGCGGCACAGTACAGCGAACAATATTACAACCGTGCCTTGAAGATCCGCTCCTTGATCCGCAGGGATTTTGATCAGGCATTTGGTGCTGACAATCCCAAAAGAGTGGATGCGATCATTACACCCACCACCCCGACGCCTGCATTTGAGATTGATGCGGTATATGGAGATTCTGTTCTCATGCAGTACGCGGATCAATTGACGGTTCCAGCCAATCATGCCGGTATTCCCGGGGTTTCCATCCCATATGGAACCAGCCCTGAAGGGTTACCGCTGGGATTGCAGATCCTCGGACCTGACTTCAAGGAAGATATCATTCTACGCATTGGCAAGGCGATCGAAGACAGCACCAACCACTAGCGGAGCAGTTATGGCAGATTATGAAGTGATCATCGGGCTCGAAACCCACATTCAGTTGAATACCACCACAAAGATCTTCTGTTCCTGCAAAGCGGACAGTTGGTTCGATGCACCGAACACCAATATTTGTCCGGTATGCTGTGGTATGCCGGGAGTTCTGCCGGTATTGAACAAAAGAGTAGTGGAAAAAGGGGTGCTTCTCGCCCGTGCCATGCAGGCAGAAATTCGAACAGAATCGTTTTTTGACCGAAAAAATTATTTCTACCCCGACCTGCCCAAGGGATACCAGATCTCACAGTTCGATCAATCTCTGGCAAAAGGTGGATTTATCGACCTGCCACTCCCTGACGGAAATATCCGCCGGGTTAATATCACCAAGCTGCATTTGGAAGAGGATGCAGGAAAAACAAAAAACCAGGGCGGTGAACGGTGGATCGACTTCAACCGCTGCGGAGTTCCGCTGGTGGAGATGGTGACCGATCCTGACCTGCGTTCTGCTGAAGAAGCCGGGCAGTACTTGATCCGGTTACGTCAGATCCTGCGATGGTTGGATATCTCCGAAGCGGATATGGAACGCGCCCACTTGCGCTGTGATGCCAATGTATCCATCCGCTTGAAGGGTGAGACACATCTCAACCCCAAGACCGAGATCAAGAATGTCAATTCGATCGAAGCGGTCAAAGACGCCATAGCCAAGGAAGTCGAACGCCAGATCAAAGAGACTGAAGCGGGTAGAAAAATCCAGGCGTGGACACTCGAATGGGATGAAGATACCCAGACCTTGAAGAAGATGCGTTCCAAAGAAACTGAAGCGGATTACCGTTACTTCCGTGAACCCGATCTGCTACCGCTACGCATTAGCGAAAAATGGCTGCAGCAAATTTTAAAGGACTTCCCTGAAGTTCCCCTTGCTCGCCGAACAAGATTTATTCAGCAGTATGGACTGCCGGAGTATGATGCCGAGATCCTGACACAGGAGCGAAAGCTGTCAGATTATTTCGAGAAGGCTGTTCTGGCGTATCAAGGCGACCCAAAAAGAATATCCAACTGGTTGATGAATGATGTTCTGCGGATGATCAATGACAAAAACCTAACGCCGGACGAGCTGAAGCTTACCCCGGCATATTTATCGCAAACCATCAAGCTGGTGGATTCCGGTGCGATCAATACCTCCACGGGAAAAGCCTTGCTGGAGAAGATCGAACTTTCCGGGAAAGCTCCTGAGCAGATCGTGGCGGATGAGGGTCTGGCGAAAGTCAGCGATGATTCAGCGATTCGAGCGGTATGCGAAGAAGTGATCGCAGAATCCCCGAACGAAACCGCGGCATATAGATCCGGCAAAGTAACCTTGATGGGTTGGTTTGTGGGTCAGGTGATGAAGAAAATGCGCGGAAAAGCAGACCCGACCAAAGCCAAACAGATCCTGGAAGAATTACTGGCATGAGGCTTTATAATTGGATTGTAAGATAACATCCAGTCGCCAGTAATTCTATGCTTTCAAAACAATCAAGACCAGCGTTGCAACGGTTTCACCTGATCGAAATTGCGGCTTTCATTGCCGGAATTTTGTTGTTCATTTGGCTTGTTTTTCAACCTGTTCCTGATCCTCTGTTAAACTTCGCCGGCTCCATGGTGGGAGAAAACTTCCTCCTGATGGGGAGTTTTGTTCGTCCTTTTCCTTCTTTTCGTACTTGATCCCCGGAGAGATTGGTTCGGCGATCCGCTGGATATTCATCATCGTGTTTGTTCGGATTATTCCTGCGCGGATACTGGGTGATCAAAAGGACAGCCTTTTTCCAACTGTATGGGTTTCAACCCTGGGTGGATGCCGCTGAGTATTATGGCAACTCGCAGCGTATCCTGCTGGGAATTCCCATGCAGGGATCGACCAACGGAAGACCAATGTTCTCGGCGTTCCTGTCCATCCTTCTGTGGATGACTGGCCAAAATCTGATGGTTCACGATCGCATCCCTCACTGGGATCGTGGCTTTTGTTTTCTGGTTTTCGGGTGAACAGATCCGCAAGTTTGCTGGTCCGATCGGAGCAGCGGGTGTGGTCACCCTGACGTTCATGTTCTTCCGCAACTACCTGGGCGCGTTGAGTTCAGAGAGTCTGGGACTAATCTTTGGCATCCCTGCCTGGATCATGTTGTATTTCGGGGTGAAAAAGTCATCCGTGGTCTGGTTTGGTGCAGGGATGTTTATCCTCACCCTGGCATTTGTCACCAGGGCTGGTCCGTTACTGGTCTTACCTCTTGTGGCGCTAGCTGGAATATACATCTTCCGCAAACAGGCAGGATATCTAAGATCGACCCTGGTCAGCATCGGCTCGATCGCGGCAGGTTTTATTTTGAATGCTGGTCTGACCAGTTTGTTATCTGCCGGAAAAAGTGCCAACTTTACAAGTTACTTTTATTCCCTCTACGGTATGGCTGCCGGCGGAAAAGGCTGGGGATTCATCAAAACTGCCGCTCCGGATGTCTATTTTGGTCTTGCTGAACCTGAACGGACCAACAAGATCATCGAGCTAACCCTGAACCTGATCAAGGAAAATCCGCTCACATTGATCAAGAGTATGCTCTCGCAATACGGCTATTTCTTCGGGAATATCGATACATCCATGTTCTCGTATCTATTTGCCAGAACTGAACAGTTCAACCTGATCCTGATCATTATTCTCTACTTGCTCATCCTCGGCGGATTTGTCTTGATCTGGCGAAATCGCAAGGATCCTGTTGTCCTTCTGCAGGGAGCAGTGTTACTCGGTATTTTACTCTCCGTCCCATTGGTCCCACCCCAGGACGAATCTCACATGCGGCCTTACGCGGTGGTGGTGCCAGTCTTGAATTTGCTGCCTTTTATGGCTTTCATTCTTCTCGCCAGCGCCAGAAAAATACCGTCGTTTATGGTTGAAGCAATGAAGCCAGGTATGGTTGAAAAGCTGTCGAAGCGGATGGTGATATCCACCGCAATCATTGCTGGTCTGGCGCTCACCCTGCCGGTAGTCTTTTTCCTGTCTGGAAACCCGAAGATCGAGTCGATCGCGTGTTCCGCGGGAGATTCCTACTTTACTTTCAATCATCAGGAGCAGAGTGCGATTTCCATCATCAAGAACGGCAGTGACTCGGATATCAAACGCATCACGATTGAAAAAGTCGAACGAAAAATGCATGATATCTATATGTCGGACCAATTGACTGTCCTCCAGCACATCCAGGCTGGGATGGTGATGGAATATGGGGTAAACTCTGAAGATGGAAGTGCAGCCTGGTTTTTAGGCAAACCAACCCTGTATACATCCGGCAGTGGATGGTACGCTGGATGCGGTTCCAGTTTTATCGATCCGCGAAATCACCTGTTTACCGCAATGGAGATCCTTTCTGCTTACCCGATACTCGTAAATGAATGACAGATAAATCAAAACTCCCTATCCTATCCATCACCTCCAATGGCCGTTCGATCAGCTGGATCGTCCCGGAATTGGTCATTTTCGCTGCCGCCTGCTGGCTTTACTTTGTATTCTTTGAAACCCGTCTCTCGCGTGGATTGATCGATTTCACCAATTTCTTCGTCGAGGAAAACGCGATCATCCTGTTGAGTCTGTTCCTGATCTTTCTGCTCACTTATCAGATCCCTGGATGGATCGGACGTTCGCTCCGCTGGATTGTATTACTGACGTTTTTTGCCATCTTCCTGCGGGGATACTGGCAATTGAAACGATCGGCGTATTTTCAATTGTTCGGATTGCTTCCCTGGGTCGATTCGATAGAATACTACGCCAATGGCTTGCGCCTGTTGAATGGATTTGCAATGCAGGGAACGACCGTCGGCAGGCCGCTTTTTTCCACCATGCTGGCTGGACTGCTCTGGATCACCAAGGGCAACCTGCCGCAAACGATCATAGTGGTAGCAGGATTAACTGCGTTTGGTATATATCTACTTGGTGAAGCGGTAAAGAAAACTTTTGGCAGCCTGGTAGCCGCGGTCATGATCAGCTTTACCTTTATGTGGTACCGCAATTATCTGGGCGGATTATCCTCAGAGAGTCTGGGATTGATCCTGGCCTGTCTGGGGTGGTCCTTCCTCCTGGCAACCTTCCGAAAGCACAATCTCTGGTGGATAGGCACAGGATTCTTCTTTGTCACTCTGGCGTTGGTCACCCGCGCTGGTCCGTTTTTCATCCTGCCCTTTATGCTTTTGGTGTACTGGTTCTTCAGCAAAAAAGCAGACCGGATCAAGACAGCAGTGGTCATCATCACTTCGTCAGCGGCCGCTTTTTTGGTCAATACCATCATTCTGCGGATCGTCTCCGGTGGTAAATCCTTCCTGTTCCCGAATTACCTCTATTCTGTGTACGGCATGGCTTCCGGTGGCAAGGGATGGAATTATATCCATTCTGCACGGCCTGATTTATGGGCACTACCTGAGCCAATCCGCACCAGCCAGATCTTCGACGCGACTCTCGAACTGATCAAGCAGGATCCTTTCCAACTTATCGTAAGCATGCTCAGGCAGTATGTCTTCTTTGTGGAAAAATCCAACACATCCATGTTCTCCTACCTGTTTGCCCGAGTCGATGCTTACAACATCGCGATCATGGTTGTGTTGTACGGATTATCCATATTAAGCATCTACTTACTCATCCGCAGTCGAAAAGAACAAACATCGCTATTCCTGCTGGCGGTCATTCTTGGAGTGCTCCTCTCAGTGCCGTTCGTGCCTCCTCAGGATGAGTCGGACATGCGCGCATTTGCGGTGGTTGTCCCCATCCTTGCGATCCTCCCGGCGTATGGCGCAAGTTGGTTGGTCAAACAAGTAGTTGGTTATCTCAAATCCAGAGCATCATCCAGGGGGCAGTCCCAATCCGATCCGAATGTCACAGTCGGTCAGACTATCTCCCTGATACCTGTCTGGGGATTCTCTGCCGCCATCCTTGTGTTAGGGATCATTCCGGCTTTGATCTTGAATGGGGTCAAGCTGCCTGCGAACCTGGTTGCCCCAACATGCCCTGAAGGGCAGACACCTTTTGTGTGGCGGAATATCCGTCAAAACTCCGTTACCATCATGGATGAATTGCCTTATAACGATGTCCATTTCATCCTTCCCCGACAGGTGGAACAACTCTCGCATGATGTCTTCATCTCCAATGTGGTTGACCTGTTCCAATATTTCACCGTGAATCAAACCGTTTCTGAGGAGATCAACTTGTTGAATGGCGAGTCCGCATTCTTATTTCACGAAAAAGACGGATACTTCAATAAAGGTGGATTGTATTCCGGATGCGGTGTGAAAATGGAAGACAGCCATATGTATATTTTCGATGTATTCCTGGTAAAAGAACCCAACATGATCTCAAATTAAAGGGATATCGACTTTGATCCAAAGATGGCTGAAGGAGCAAAACTGGTTCTCGATCCTGATCCTGATCGCGGTTACGATCGCAATCATGCTGCCTGTATATCAATTTCGTGTGCTGCAGCCGGTCAACAGTGACTTTGGAACCCATATTGAATTTACCAGCCGCTTTCTAAAGCACGAGACCATCCCTGCTTACACGTTGGCACATCCGGTCTATCAGTTGCTGCTGGGAGGGATCGTCTGGTTGAGCCGAGGATTATTGAACGGTCATACCGGTACGATCCTGATCATGGTTGCCAGCCAGGTGGTGACTGCCTTACTGGTTTATGGATTGCTGGGGAAGAAGGCTGGTAGGAGAAGCGAGATATGTCGGGTTATTCTCAGTGTTGGCGTGGTCGTCGCCGCACCGATCATGGCTCTCCTCCCCTTGGATAACAAGTATTACTTCGGATACATTGGACTGGCGAATTATCACAATCCGACCATCATCCTGCTGCGACCGCTGGCGCTGATCCTGTTTGGGATGATCCTTGCGGACTTACAAAAACGAAAATTGTCCACCCTGCGGATCATACTGGCAGCCGTCGTCGTGATCGTATCCACTTTGTTGAAGCCGAATCTGGCGATCACTTTGATCCCGGCAGTATTTATCCTGTTGCTGATCCATTGGATCCAGAAAAAACCATTCCACTACACAGGCTGGATGTTGGGTTATTTTCTACCTGCTGGGATCATCCTTGCCGGGCAATATCTGTTCACCTATCTGCAGCCCGGTGCCGGAAGCGGCGGAATACTCTTCCAACCACTGGTGGTTGAGAGTGCATTTTCAGGTTACCTTGGCTGGAAGTTCCTTCTTTCGATTTTCTTCCCGTTGCTCATTCTGATCGTTGAATTCAAACAGATCAAAAACAGCCCCGATCTCCAACTGGCCTGGCTGGCATTTATCATCGGAGCTGCTCAATTGTATTTATTGGCTGAAGATGGCAATCGTCTCGAACACGGCAACTTCCGCTGGAGCGCGCAGATCACGTTGTTCCTGTTATTCGTGTCCACACTCAAATACTGCTGGCAGAAGATCCGCTGGACTTCTGCAAAGAAATGGTTGATCTTGATCGGTTTTTCACCGCATGTGATTGCCGGGGTGATCTATCTGATCCACTGCTTAAAAGCAAAGAGCTACGGATAGCTCTCTGATCAATAATTGAATTAATTCCAGTTCAAAACTAAATGAATTTGAGTTTCATCGCTGCGTATGCGACCATCCGCAGCAGGATCATGCCGTGTTTCCATCGGGAAATATTGGTACTGCCGTATGTCCGTTCTCGGTAGCGGATCGGCAGATCGACGATCTTCAGGTTCATCCTGCGATGCACCGAATAGCAGATCGAAATCTCCGAATGGATCGAAGTCACCAAAATATGCCCGATTTGCGGCAATGGTTTGATAGTCTTTCTTCCATAACACCTTGGTACCGCAGAGGGTGTCTTTCACATCCTGGCCCAACAGCCATGAGAATGCCAGACTGAAGAACTTATTCCCCAGAAGATTGAAAAACTGCATGGCTTGCTCTTCCATCGGATAAACCAGACGCACGCCGTTGATAAATTCCCCTTTACCGCTGGCGATGGCTGTATAGAATCGGGGCAGATCTTCAGGCGGGACGGTCAGATCAGCATCCAAGATCATCAGAATATCCCCGGATGCATGGTCAAATCCGACCCTGACCGCATCCGCTTTACCTTTTCCCGGTTGTTTGTAAAGACTGGCCTTTCGATTGGGATGCAAAGGAAGTTCGCGTTCGATTGCCGCGTAGGTGTCATCCGTTGAATTGCCTTCCACAAAAATGATCTCGGTGAAAGATCCCATTTCTGGGATGCGGGCAAAGATCGCGGGGACATTCCCTGCTTCGTTACGGGCTGGAACGATGACAGATACAGAAGGGGATTTCGATCTTTTTTCCGCGGCAGCCGGTTCGGGTCTAGCGATCAATAGATTGGTCAATCCGAACAGGGAGAACGGCCACAGACGGACCAGGAAGCGATCCAGAAAATCATTCAATAATGGGATGGGCAGCGGGAAGAGCATCTCGATCCAGTTATGGATGACTTCGAATCCAGCCAGTGATAAAAGACTGGCAAGGTCGGAAACAGTGAACCAGGATTGTTCGAGATTTGGTGTAGCTAGATTGACCTTTTCGGCCAATCCCAATGGAAGCTGCCACATCCGGCTGTAAACATTGATGATCAACCTGGTTCCGGGGTGGGAAAGTTTTTTGACCGCTTCGAGAGTCATTTGCACATCGTACAGGTCGTTGACCAGGTCGGACAGGATGATGAAATCAAAAGTCTCGCCGAGCTGATCCGCAACATGAGCATCGAGAACTTTAAAGATCAGATCGGGATGCCTGGCTGCGGCAAGATCGACCATGCCCTGCGAAAAATCAATCCCTACGCCGTAGGTCGGTTTTATCGCTGCCAGCAGATTTCCATCCGCGCAGCCGATCTCCAGAACACGCATTCCTGATGGAACCAGGTTGGCATAGATCTGCTGTAACCGTCGGTGGTATCGACCGCCTGCGCCGTTCCAATGGTGGCGTTTTTCAGCGATCTGATCCCAATGCAGCCGTCGGGATTGGGTATATTCGATTTGTTTATCCTGCATTTCGACCATATTGATAAGCTACTTTCTATTTACAGGTTTCTTCACCCAGATGATCCATTCCTGACCTGTGTGCGGCATGACTAAGGATACTACATCTTTTGTCGGATACATCTGTTGAAAGTACCGCTGAGCGTTGCGGCTTTGATAACTGGAATCCGCCAGAAAAAGGTCATACTTTCCCTGTTCCAATCCATCCTTGATCGATGAACGATAATTTTCGCCAACTTCATTTGCTGTTTTCAGATCCGGGTAGAAAAAATTGGGTGATTCAGGCAGCGGATAATAATAAGGGGATTGCCCGGAATTGACAACTGTCCGCTGATACTGGATCAACGAGGTTACCACAGAGGGACTATTCAGTATATGATTTGCCTGCACGATCTCCGCATTCAGCTTTGCCCAGCCGTCCACCGGATAGGGAGCAAAATCCGATTTCAGATTTTGCCAGCCGTGGATCAAGAGGTTGGCACAGACTAAAAGCAAAGTGATTCCCTGATATTTACTCATTTTTTGTAAAACAGGGATTACGAGCATCAGCAAAAATGGAGTCAACAACTGATAATAGTAGGCTTGAATGGTCCCATTGTGACGTCCCAGGCTGAAGTAAACCAGAAAAGCGCCGATCACTAACGAGAAAGCTGCAAGATCCACATTATCAATGTCTAACAACACAGGCTTGCTGAACTGGATGAGATCCAACTTTACCTGGGATATCCTGATAAGAATACCTTTAAGTGATAGATACACCACTCCCAGCAGGATCACAAGCAGTATCCAGTAATCTGCCAGGAATTTCCAGGTCTGTTGCAGCATGTAATCAAAAAAACGGTTGGTATCGGCAACGTGCGAAAAAACCACATTCATGAAATACGCGTCATAAAATCGATTAATAACAACCGCAGTTACGGCCAGCACCGCTCCGGTGAGAAGTGCATACAGGACAGCCTTTTTCTTGTTGACGAACAAGAAAAGGTACACCGCCAGGATGGGAAGTCCGAGCACGAAATATGGTTTGGTGTAGAAGCCGAGAACTGCCATCAGTCCGCTGACCACGATGGACTTCGTTGAATACTTATCCAACATGGGGATCAGAAGCGATGCCAAAAAGAGGAACTGACCAAGGGCATCAGGTCTTGCCAGCGGAGTTGTGTAGTAGATCTGTCCCAGCCACAAAAATGCAGCCGCGATGGTGCAGAACGACCAGCGGACCTGTCTTTGCCTGAGGACTGCGGTAAGCAGCCCGATCTGACCCAGTATCGCCAGGAACGAACCCGCCCGATAGATCCACACCTGATTGCCAAAGATCCAGATAAATGGCATCAACAGCCAGTTGTAGAAAAATCCGTAAACGTTGATATAGACCGGATTGTTCTCAATAGCCCACGGATTGATCCCGCGCAAAAACGCTTCCCCGGTCAACACGATGGCGCCTTCCCGGTATTCCATTTGAAATGGAAAGGTGATGATCTTCAAATTGATCAAAGTAAGCACTAGTAGAGATGTTATCCCAACAATTCCCGCCAGGGGAATGACCCAATGCGAACGATCCAGGGTGGTAATCCAGCCGGTAATTTTGCCGATCCACATTGGTTGGGTAATCTTACGCATTGAATTATTAGCGAGAATAATCATGACCGCCAGGATGGCAGTATAGATAACCCATAATCCCAGGCAGTAGATGATCTGAACCGTCAACGAACGGTCGTCGAATGATCTGCCGCCGAGAAAAAATGGGCTGACGGATTTCACAGAGAAGGCAAGCAACAACAGGGCGAGAAATCCGCTAAAAAAAAGGTCTGTATGATTTTTGTAGATAAAGGGCAGAATTTCAAACCGGGAGGTTTTCATCACCATCCATTAAACCACAGCCGTTCTAATTTGGGTAATTACTTTTTTCCCCGCCAGGAATTTAAGCGTTCGAGGATGATTTTTTCATATCCTTCATTTGAGGGTTCATAGAACCGCAGGTCTTTATAATCATCAGGCAGGTATTGCTGTGGAGTGTAGTGTCCCTCGAATGAGTGCGGATAAATATACCCCTTGCCATGTCCTAATCCCTCTGCATCCCGATTGTTATCTTTCAGGTGGTTGGGCACTTCCCCGGTGCCGTCCTTTTCAATCTTGTCCGCGATCTTGAAATATGCTCCGGCGGAATTTGATTTTGGCGCGGTGGAAAGATATAGTGTTGCCTCAACCAGCGGATACAGCCCTTCCGGCAATCCGATTTTATCGAACGCTTCGGCAGCGCTGTTGGCAACCACCAATCCCATCGGATCAGCGAGACCAATATCTTCACCGGCAAGAATGATCAAACGGCGCAGAATAAAGCGCGGGTCTTCCCCGGCACGGATCATCTTTGCCAGCCAGAATAGAGCTGCATCCGGGTCTGATCCGCGCACTGATTTGATGAATGCAGAGATGGTGTCGTAATGTTCATCCCCTTTCTTGTCATACAACACGGCGCGCTGTTGGATCGAATCCTGGGCGACCTCAAGGGTGATCTGGATCTTCCCAAGGGCGTCGGGGGGAGTGGTCTCAACGGCTAATTCGAGGGCATTCAGCACATTGCGGGCGTCCCCGCCGCAAACCTGAATAAGATGGCTGCGGGCATCATCCCATAAATGGATGGATAGATTTCCATAGCCGCGCTCCGGGTCATGAATTGCCCGATCCAATAAAATGCCAGCCTGCACATCCGTTAGTGATTGAAGTTGAAAGATCCTGCTGCGCGAGACCAGCGCTTTGATGACCTCAAAATATGGATTTTCCGTGGTTGCACCGATCAGGGTGAGCAGACCGGTCTCGACATGGGGTAGTAATGCATCCTGCTGCGCCCGATTCCAACGGTGAACTTCATCCACAAACAGGATCGTGCGAATATTGTAGAGTTTGCGCCGTTCACGGGCTTCTTCGATTGCCTTGCGAAGTTCGCCCACCCCGGCAAGCACCGCTGAGATGGTTTCAAAATGGCTGTGGGTGGTTTGGGCGATCACGGACGCGAGGGTCGTTTTCCCCGTGCCAGGAGGTCCCCAGAGAATGATCGATGAAAACATTCTGTCGGCTTCGATTGCCCGTCTGAGGAGTTTCCCTTCCCCAACAATATGATCCTGCCCGATGATCTCATCCAATGTGCGCGGACGCATCCTGGCAGCCAACGGAGCTTCAGATCGAAGTTTGTCTTCCAATGAATGGTCAAAAAGATCCATAGGATTTCCTGTATACTTAATTGTACTCATGATTCTACCAGTAGAATAAGTTTTCTAATAATGTTATGCTTATCGTGTATTCATTGGATTGAAGGAGGGTAGCTATGGACTCGTTGAATGATATCGTTGCAGTTATTTTAGGCGGTGGACGTGGTGCCAGACTGTTTCCTCTGACAAAACTGCGTTCAAAACCTGCTGTTCCAATGGGCGGCAAATATCGGTTGATCGATGTTCCCATCAGTAACTGCATCAATTCATCCATTTATAAGGTCGCTGTTTTAACCCAATTCAATTCTGTTTCTTTGCACCGGCACATCAGCCGAACCTATACTTTTGATGTCTTTCACACCGGATATGTGCAGATCTGGGCAGCGGAGCAGACTGTCGAAACATCCGACTGGTATCAAGGCACAGCAGATGCGATCCGCAAGCAGCTTTTCCAGATCACCAGTACCGGGGCAAAATATACGCTGATACTCGCTGGCGACCATCTGTATAGGATGGATTATGCGAAAATGGCGGAATTTCATTTTGAAAATAATGCGGAGATCACCGTGGCGGTCCAGCCGGTGAATAAATCTGATGCTTCCCGTTTTGGAATATTAAAACGGTCGGATGACTGCCGAATTACTGATTTTGCAGAGAAACCGCGCGATCCGGATGTGTTGAAGAGAATGGTCAGCCGGAAGGATGAGAAGAAACCTTTCCTGGGTTCCATGGGGATCTATATGTTCAACACCGACGTATTGCTCGACCTGATCGGCAACCATCAATTTGACGACTTCGGTAATGATGTCATTCCATATGCCATCCATAAGAACAAAGTCTTTGGATATAACTTCGAAGGGTACTGGGAGGATATCGGAACAATTCGATCCTTCTATGAGACCAATCTCGAATTGACCTCGCCAAAACCGCCGTTTGATCTTTACGATACGGAACACCCCATCTATACGTCACCGTTATTTCTTCCCGGATCACGGGTGTTGGACAGCACTCTGGAGGAGGTATTACTATCAGAGGGGTGCGTCATTGAATATGCAACCATCAAGAAAACAGTCGTGGGCATTCGCAGCCATGTCATGCAGGGATCGATCATCAGTAACAGCATTCTGATGGGCGCGGATCAATACGATACCACCCGGTCGCGGGCAAAGCATGTCATCCCATTGGGGATTGGGCCAGGTTGCCAGATCAACGGTGCGATCATCGACAAGAATGCCAGGATCGGAGCCAATGTCCTAATTCAGCCATTCCCGCGCGGAACAGATATCGATACTGACAGTTGGTTTGTAAGGGATGGTATTGTTGTTATCCCCAAAAATACAACAATCCAACCGGAGACTCAAATTACCCCAGCAGTAACCGATTAGTCTAGTAATCAGTAATCAGCTAATCAACTTCTTTTACAAACCCATTAAATGAACTAATAGGTTTCAAGGTTTTCAACATACTTTTTGCGCCAATGATTAAAGCGACCAGTTGGATGATGGCACCCGACCAAAATGGAACCGTTGCGTAAATATCATAGGACGATCCAGCCCATAATGGTCCGATTGCGCGACCCAAAGATTGGAAAGAATTGCTATAACCCATTGCAGTTCCCTGTTCAGATGGCGAAGACTTCTGAGAAATTAATGAGGTCACACTGGGTTGTAACAAAACATTCCCTGCACTAAAGACCAATGCCGAAATGATCATTCCCCAACGTGTTGGGATCAACGCAAGACCAATCAATCCTACCATTGAGACGAATAACCCTGCCAAAAGTAAACGCGGTTCTCCATATTTACGGGTGAGTGGTCCGATTAAGAGACCCTGTCCGATTACAGATAGAATTCCCATGGATCCCATTATGTAACCAATATCCGCTGGTCCCATCTGAAAACGGTCCTGCCCATATAAGGATAAAACGCTCTCCATGTTCGCTAACGCAAAAGTTAATAACAAAGACATGAGAAATAAAAATCCAATGGGACCCAATAATGCATTTTTAAGCTGGAATAATCTGGAACCGGTTGCAGAGGCTTTTTGTTGTACTCTGGTTTTACGGTAATCACTGTGTAAAGACTCGGGCAGGAGGAATTGGACCAATGGCAAGGCGATAAACGCTAAGAACGAACTAAACAAAAATGGAATGGAAAGGTTGATCAACTGACCATTTTGTGGATTAGTTGTTGTTTGAAGGACAGCCAAAAGACCTTCAGGTAGTGATAACCGTATCGTACTGATCATTCCGCCCAGCATAGGTCCAAATATCATTCCAACCCCCATGGCTGCGCCCATCAACCCGACTCCTTTTGACCGGTTCTCATTACTGGTAATGTCAGCCATGTATGCCATTGCAGTGGGCAGTGTTGCAGATGATAGGATACCGGCAAGGGCACGGGATAAAATTAACATCACTAACGATTGCGCAAACCCCTGCATTAAGAATGAGATGGCATATCCTGCAATACCAATTAATAAAACAGGTTTTCTCCCGATCCGGTCCGATAGTTTACCCCATAATGGTGCAAAGATAAATTGCATGATGGAGTATGACGCCATCAATAATCCCATTGCCCCACCGCTTGCTTTGAAGTGTGTAACGAAAAACGCCATGAGCGGCATAACTATGCCGAAACCTAACATGATGATAACTAAAGAACTGAAGAGAATTGCAGGGGCATATTTTGTTGATTTCACATCTACCTCTAACTGTTATTTGATCCAGGATTGCACTGGTTTTATTCGATAATTGAGAAAAATGAAGAATAACCTACCGATCAACTTTTGCCAAAGGTTTATCGAATTAGGGAAAAAGTAATCCGATTCAGCCCATCCTTGATTTTTCCAATAAGCAAGATCCTCAGGCAATATCTTGTTCGCCAGAAATTTTTGAACTTGAAAGAATAAGATCTGCTGTAACGAAGGCTTATATATATTGGGATTTTGATGAATGACAAAACTGCTAAACTTTTGTAGTTCTACTTTTTGTATGATTTGTATATCGGTTACTTTACGGACAATTCTTCCGGCTGGTTGCATGCCCCATTGAATTACAACTTTTTCCAGATAGTTCTGGACTTCTTTCAAGCCAGAGTTTGCTGTTGTTGCCAAGACCAGAACAGGTTTACCAACGAGTTGAGGACGGTGCACCCACCAGGCAGTTTTATCAATGATCGCTTTCAGTATCCCAGGTACCGACATCACATATACTGGAACTGCCAGAATGAGTCCATCTGCTTGTTTTAGCTTGTTCAGAATTTGTTCACTATCATCTGTCTGCCAGCATTTTGAAGTCTTATAGATACAGGACTGGCATCCTGTGCAAAACGAGATTTGATAATCCGACAATGTCAGGATTTCCATATTGATACCCTGCCCATTAAGGATTTCTTCAATTTGCTTCAGATATTGATAAGTGTGTTTTTTCCGTGGTGAAGCAAGCACAGCAATGATATGAGGATTCAAAGCTTTACTCTCCGGTTGTGATTCTATTGGTGACTAAGCGGGGGTTCTTCAGAATAAAGGTTCGAACTCTCTTGTTCCAATGCTCGTTCAGTTAGAGCTTGAAGCGAAGAAATGAGCTGTTCCTGCTCTTTTGGTGGGAAACTTTCAGCCAAATCCTTCATCCACATCTTTTTTGCTGCAACTGTTTCTTCCGCTACTTTTATTCCTGACTCTGTTAGGCATATATCTTTAATTCGCCTATCGTGAGAATCTTCTGTTCGTTGTACTAATCCCATTTTGACCAGTTTATCAACAAGTTGGGTCATCGCCGATCTGGAGCCAGCCATGGTTTGGCGAATTGTAAGTATTGATGCAGGACCACGATGATAGAGGTGCAAGATGATACTTAGATGCGGCATCGCCAGATTGTATTGGCGTGTATATTGCATAAAATCATGCATGGATCTACGGACAAATACTTTTGACCATTGATGCAATGCATCAGTGAGATTAGTTTCATTAGCCATATTGTTAAGTAAGATTAACAATAATTGATTTGTATCAATCTGTCAATCCTTGGAACTCATGCCTAATACTTTTTGCAATTCCTCGAAATGGACTATTCATGATCTTATAATTGTGTATATAATGAGTTAAGTAGAGGGTAAATGGAAAAGACCGTAAAGATCTTAATTGAAAAACATACCGATGGCTACATTGCATATCCACTCGGATTAAAGGGCGCGGTTATTGGCTGTGGATCGAATGAAACGGAAGCGTTAGCCGATGTCCGTTCAGCGATCCTATTCCATGTCGAGACATTCGGACCGGAAGTGTTTGGAACAGGTCCTCTTGTGCTTGACGCCATGTTAACCGAGACCGGGATTCATATTGAATGAACATACTACCTGAAAGTGCCCCGAAAGAGGCTGTAATTCGCGCTTTTGAGCAGCTTGGATACAGACTAGTCAGGCAGGGGACCCATATTGCGTTATCCTATCAAACCAGCAGCGGGGTACAGTTCCCCCTAACGATGCCTGATCGCAGTACATATTCAAGCAATACCATACGCTCCATCCTTTCTCGTGCAGGAATTGCCCGAAAAGATTTCCTCGAAGCGTTTTCGAAAACGGAATAATTCAGCTTCCTTCACCCTATGTCACCCATTATTGAGATCATCGGTAACAGCGGAGCAGGAAAAACTACGCTGGCGGATCACCTTGCGCATTCTTTTGGATTCATTGTAGCGAAAGAAGAGCACAATTCGCGTCCTTTCCAGTCACTAATGGCATCGGATCATCAACGATATGCCTGCGTCAATCAAGTTGATTATCTGCTGTTCCGCGCTGAACAGGAATTACGATTACGGTCAATCGATACTGTCGGAATCCTGGATGGGGGATTGGAAGAGGATTTCTTTCTGTTCACCCGATTATTTTTTCAACGGGGATACTTAAATGATGCGGAGTTTTCCCTTTGTGATCGTTTATACCATCAGCTCAGGTCCGGTTTACCCTCGCCAGATTTGTTTATCTGGTTGGATACAGAAGTAAATACCTGTCTACAGCGTTTTCGTATTCGAGAACGAAAGTTGGAGATTGCCCGACTTGAAGACCTGGATGCGCTTCAAGCGAACCTTCTAGATTGGTTCGACACCCGCAATCCCAAACCGATGTTGAGATTGGATGGGAACGAGTCAATGGATATGCTGGTTGAAGATGTAAAAAAAGCACTATTCATCCATAATCTCATCCAATAACCCGCCTACTTGATTCTCTTCAACAAATGGATTACCCTGTGACTATTCAATCACAAGGGGTGTCAAATGAATATCACCGGTTTACTGATCTCTGTTATCCTGCTAATCATAGTTTTAATTCTCATTTTCTGGCTGAGAACGCCTGAAGGCAAAAAACAAACACCACCGAAAGCACCTGTCCAGTCATTAAAAACCGCCGGGAAGGTCATGGGTGATGACCTGTCACTGGTCGAAGGGATTGGGCCAAAAATACAAACCCTTTTACACCAGGCAGGGATTCATTCTTTCAAGGATCTATCTGAAAAGAAACCTTATGAACTGCAAGCGATCCTTCATAAGGCAAACATCCGTATTGCCAGCCCTGATACCTGGGCGGAACAGGCAAAACTTCTAGCCGACGGCAAGATGGATGAACTCAAGATCTTGCAGGATAAATTGAAAGGTGGCAGGCGGGTATAGAGAAACTCCCAGAATTATTTAATTCAGGGAGTTGATAAGGTGAAGTAATCTTTTGCTATTATCCGAATAACTACGGATAAGTTTGGGACAGATAAAGAGCAACTGCACTGGCTTGCTCCGGTGTTAGGTTGGCACCTTTTCCCACCATCCGGTTGACCGTGGCAGTCCATCCATTCAGATCTTTATGCGCAGCCTCGACTCTACCTAAACTGTGGCAGGCTGTACAGGCTGTTTCCAATAAAGCTTTTCCATCCAGGGCAGGACCGCTCACTTCATTCGTAGCTGTGGGTGATACCTCAGTGGGTGGAACAGTAGGTTCCAGGATAGGTGGTTCTGAGGTTGCTGGTTCCATAACTGTGGCACTTGGCAGAATTTCTGTTGTAGCCGTTGCTTGCTCGATGGTCTGAGCAGGTTGAGTTGCTACCAGCGCCGGTGCACAAGCAGCAGCGATCAAAGTCATCGAAAGAACTATACCAATAAGAAACAACTTTGTTTTCATAAGATGCTACTTGTAAGTTTCGGCGAGATAAGCAATCACTGCCGCCTTTTCATCAGCTGTGTAAGTGATATTGCTGCCCTTCGAGATCATTCGGTCAACAATTTTTGTCCAACCAGCCACATCTGATTTTTTGCTCTCAACTCTGTCTAATGAGTGGCATTGGCTGCATTGTGCTTCCACGAGAGCTTTTGCATCGATATTTGTCGTTGATCCGCCGCTGCTACCAGCGTCGGCAGCAGTGGCTGCAGGAGCCGCGGCAGGTGCACATGCAGCGAGGATGAGGATCACTCCCAGAACAAGTAAAAAGGTAAGTAGAAGTTTCTTAGTCATATATCCTCCTTTGCTTGATTATATGGGTTGATAATGAAAAGTAAATCGGAGCACCCGGTTTGTATATGCTTTGAATAACCTGGTTATTCGTATATAAATTTGATCTCAACATCTTGAGGTAGATTGACGTTAATTCCAGCCAGAGGTGTAAATTTGCCATTGTAACGGCAGTTCACATCCACAATTGGACTTGTACATCCCACCCCTATGATCGTTGAGATCCAGGCACCTTGAAACTCAATCGGTGCATATGCCAAAAAAGTACCATCCATCATCGTTGTTCCGGTGATCCTCACCCGCTCCACTCCCCCCACATAGGTGAGTCCAACTTGAATCCCCGGTACACCTTTCCCGCTGGCATCCACCACGGTCCCGGTGGCGACCAGACTTTCAGAGATTGGCATTTCGACAGAATCGGTGATCGGGTGGCTGAGATCCATAAAGGAAGCATACATCCAACCCGTCTTGCCATCCTTGGTGATCACCTTGATCCACTCCAAACCCGGAGCATGACCTACAACGCTGACGACCTCATCTTTTTGATAAAGTTTTAAGATATCGTGAAGCTGGCTGGGACCGCTGCGCAAATTGAGCGTCGCTACGGTTACAACCGCATCAAATGGCGCTGGGATCGATGTCGGGGATATTGTGTTGGTCGGGGAAATGGTTGGATCAGGCGGAGCGGTTGTTGCAGGGATGGTTGCCTCCGATTCTGGTGTTACATCAGGCGGCGCAGTTATCGGAGCTTTCCCCGCACAACCGGTGAAAATGATGACGAACAAACAGATCATCAGCAATCTTTTATACATCCCAGCCTCCTTTCAGTGAACAGGCAGGACCGGATGATTTAAATCATTATACAACCCGTAACAAGGTGAATAAAAGGGAAGATATATGATTTGCTGACTATAAAACTGGTTCTGATTTTCGCAGGAAGCTGATCAATTCAGCAAGCAAGTTTTCCACTTGTTTGAGTCGCGAAATTCCTACCGATATGATGGGTTGGTAGAATAATTCTTCAGTAAAGTCTTCAGCGGATTGTCTGACTTTATTCCCGGCAGGCGTTATATCGTATTTCCCTGAATTCTCTTTCACCCATCCGCGGATTCGCAATTCATCAAGTGCAAGTTGATATTCTTCCTTGTCAAATCCCCGTTTTTCACCGAGGATGGAGCAGATCTCAGCGACTGTTCCTGCTTCTTTTTTCCAGATGAGTGTGAATGATTCCCAGACGAACCCATGGATATAGTGATACGGCTGCCATGCAGCCAGGTGACAATCATCCCGCCAGGCAAATAGATCGGAAAGGGATTGATCAATTTTCACTAAAGATGATTTCTCAGACAACTCCAGATTTCTGCGGTTGTTGATCAAACACCACTTCTGTTCCGGATTTTGAGCGCTCAGGCATTGTTCTAACAATTCCCCCAATAATTCATCCAAAAGGGATAATTTGGCTGCGTCAAAAGTTTGAATTTGGTCTAATGCAGTTTCAACGGCTGAGATCATCGATCTGACGGTCGTAAAACCTTTTTCTGTAAGCCGGTAGCCGTTATCTTGTGCTGTTAAATAACCACGCCCGGCAAACATATTCAACCTGGCTGTGAGCAAAGCCGGGTTGGTGTATGCCGAGCGGATTCGAAGTAGTTGCGCATTGATCGGATGCGGATCAATGGTATAAGCTGGTAGTATCCAACCTGCCCATTCTCTGTCTTCCAGTCCTGATTCGTGAGCTGCTTCCTGCAGCCCGGGTAAATATACCCTCATCAGCAACTGGTTCGCATCCTGGCACAGCTTCCAGAGCTGTGGATTTTCCATTCGGGATCCCTCCCTATAAAGAATATGTCAATTATAGTAGAAGCTTTCTATTATGCAAGTAACCATTCTTACTTAATTGAATTTCAGCTTCCCATCGGGTTGTAGACATCCCATTTGACTTGCAAAATATTGGATTAGATCGTTAAGCTCTTCCTGTTTTAACTCATGGATGGTTTTACCCTCCAGTTTTAGTCTGGCATTCCGCAGATGATCTTTTTGCGCCATTTTCTCGGGATGGTTGATCAGGATTCGTTTTGTCATTTTTACCTTTCATTCGATCACTTTAAGGATGCTGCGTGCCAAAACCGATTCAACGGTCAGATGGATCTCTCCTGCTGTCTGGCTGATGATCTCGATCATGCTATTGCCGGCTTGATCCAACTCCAATGACTCGATTTGTTCAGCGCTCCCATGATGGATCTCCAATCTTATCGTTTGATTAGCCCTTTTCGGAGAATGGATCGTTACCACCGATAGCGGATTCTCCATCTGCACGGATTATTTCAGGCTGTGACGGTGATCCATAACGGCTGGTGATTCGCCAGATGTTCCTGCAAATCCATCCTTTGCAAATCGGCCCAAATTTCCAGCGGATTCTCCGTCCCCCAGATCTGTTCAGCGGATGGATTGCCGGCGCGGATCTCCTCCATGAGTTGTTCAAAATTGACTTGCTTTTCCATGACAGCTCCTTAGTATTCCAGAATTATTGCACCCCAGTAGCAATCCACCCGGCTGCCGCTGGTCTTGTATTCAAATCTTGTTTCCACTTCACCGGAGGGTAGTGCGGAGAGGATATCCCCGCTCTTGACCATGGTCAATCCGGTCGTGGCAGTCGTGGATATCTCGACAATGGTGATTGCGTTTGTGCTGTCGTAGAACCGCACGTATCCGGTTGCCGAGCTGGTGAACATATTGGCGACCAGATACGCCGTTTTGGCTCCAAGCTTTAATAAACCGAAATCGATCTTTTGGTGGCACATGACATTGGATGTGTAGCTGGTTTGGGATGTGTAGGTGATGGATGCGTTCAGGACGATCGTGGTCAGATGTCTGCCAGGTTCAACTCCCTGATAGGTCTGGATCGAGGTCGAATCCAAAGCGGATCCGTCCCAGCGGCACTCCCCGATCACCCGTTGGTCGGGACCCTCGACCGAACTGGTATTTACGCTCAACGTGAAGGTGGATGATCCGCTTACCCGGTTGGCGAAGATATACCAATCGGCAGCCGGTCCGCTGAAAGCATTGGATGCCAGATCCACATTCGCGGAGACCTGGCACATGTATCCGCCGATCATGATCGAGGGCGGAAAATGGGGATTGTGATTGATCCGTAGACGGTTACTGCCAAGGTACGAAAGTTGGATCCCTGAGGAGAAATGTGCCAGGAATCTACCCAGTGGTACGGCATCAGATTCGGCAGCCCCAAAGCGGAGCGCGTCTCCGCGCAGGCGGTTGTACTGCAGATAGCTGGTCGGCTGCCCCGCGGATACATCCAGCGAGGCGGGATAGGTGGGTGATGTCATTCTTCCTTCCTTTCTGGTCAGGCACGCCAGTAGCTGGTCTCCCAGGTCATGGTGCCGGTGGATTCGGTGTCTTCGACCCAGCGGGATTGCTCGAAGCGGTCGCGGTCAGCCGGGGCGAAAATGTTGCCATCCGAGCTGAGCTGTAATGTCAGTCGGATAACGCCTCCGGCACGGTCTTCCATGGCGTAGTTGCCGGATGAGTACATACCGCTGAACACGCCATCCGCGGTGATCACGCCGATCTCGCTGCGCTGGTTCACCAGGGCGAATAATTGCTGATATGAGGCTGACATCGTATTCGCGTTTTCATTCCCGTTGGGATTGACCAGACCATCTCCCATCAGCAGGGTGAACGATACAAGTTGATGGTCTTTGAAAGTGCCGTCCGCCTGCCGGTATGCGGTGCGGAAAACCGAGATATTGCCGCGGTATAACCGGGTTTTATCCAACAGATAGCCTTGATACGCGCCGCCGTCCACATTGTTGTGGAACAGGATCACGTCGCAGTCCTGTCCGATGGTGGGCATGGATCACTTTTCCTTTCCGGCAGTGGATGTTGCAAATTGGAGCAGATCGGCTTTGTTGCCGTTGAACACATTCAGGTCCAACCGCGATGGACAGCCCGGAAGCTGGATACGGTCTCCGCTGAACTGCCAGAAATGCCACTTGTCGCAGCCCTGTGGCAGCACGGGACTGGTCAGTTTTTGCTTGACGAATCTCTTAAGGTCAGACCACTTTGTGATCGGACCGAACGCTCCTGCATCAGGATATTGTGCCAGCCACAGCGGTACCTCATGGATCCAGGTCAGCATCGGACGGGCATACTCCAGTAGAAAGCTGACCCGGGTGTAGATCACGATCTGCTTGTGCGGATATTCCGGCTTCAGCAGTTTGACCATGGTGCGGGTGGTCTGGCTGATGCGGGTATCCGCGATGCGGACTGGTCTGACCATCCGTTTGGATGCAGCCGGTTTGCCGTGCTTCCCGCCCGGCTTGCGGATGGTGAAAGCAGCCTGGTATTCGAACTGCTCCACGTCCAGGCAGAGGAACTGCCAGGGCAGGTTGTATCCGCAGCGCACAATGTGCTGCACCTGCGCGGCTGCCGGTGTCATTGGATCGCACCAGTGGTAGATACCAGTGGTCAGACCAGCTTCTGTTGCGCCTTTCAAATGAGCTTCTGCCAGCGGATCCTTCCAGTCGTCGGATTGGGTCAGCTTCACGATGGCGAAGTCCACACCCTCCTTCGCCAACAGTTTCCAATCCACCTGCGGATCGTATCGTGAGACGTCCACTCCCAGACAATACGTTTTATTTTTCATGGGCTACACCGGTATCTTGCTCCAACCGTCACCCCAACCGGGAACGTCCGACGCGCGCAGCCTTGCCGACCGCACCGTCCCCAGCAGGCGGTCGAAGCGCTGCAGCAGCCTTTCCCCCAACCTGGCCACCGCCCCCGGGGATTGCTCATCCAGGTTGAACTGCTCCTTGCGGTCCATCGTCTTGCAGGCGGCAATGAACCCTGCTGCGCCAAGCACGATGATGCCGCAATCCATCTCCGGGATGGTAGTCGCGGTCGCGCCATCTAGACCGGTCAGGGTCTCATGGCTGCCGGTTACCAGGCTGTACTCTCCCAATGCCTGGCGGATGCCTTCATCCAGCAGATTGGTGGAGTAGCTCAAGTGGGTCAGATCGACCAGTAGTACCGATACACGCTGCTGCAAGTTTTCCAAAGTTGTGTCCATGTTTACCTCTTCCATTAAGATTTCGGGCGCGGCGTGGATTTCCTCCGCGCCCGTTTATTTCCGTTATTCCTCTGCCAGTTCTTCCGCGGAGAAGTGGTGCTTGCGCCCTTCCGCGTCGATCACGGTCAGTGAACCATCATCATCCACCCGCCAGGCAAGGAAACTTTCCATTTGGGCGCCGATCAGTTTGGCGGCCGCAACCAGATACCTGGCTTCCCTGCTCATCGGGACCGTGGATGGGTGGATGGGATTTTTGCTTTTACCCATGTGCTGCTCCTCTCGCTTTCAATCCATCCTGCAGACCGCTGCCGAAGATGTAGGCTGTCAGGGTCAGTACCAGCGCGGATAGCTGTTCCTCGCTCAGGGGGAAGTCCGGCTTCCAGGCACGCAGCAGAATGAGGATCACGCCGCTCAGTGCCGCCCAGAACTTGCGGGAGTGCAGCAGCGCGTTCAGCTTATCCACCACCGGGACGACCGGCGCTTCGACCGCTGTCCCCAGGATGTACGCGGCGATGAGCGCGGACAGCTCGGTGAGCGGTGTTTGCATATCGGGCAGGTTCGGCCAGAACCCGGCTGCCAGCACCAGGATCAGGCTGACACAGGCGGCGATGAACTTGCGCGAAGTCAGTAAAGATGTCATCGGTCATGCTCCTTTCCTGCCGCTAGGCGGCGTTGCTCTTGTGCAGCGGACGGAAGTCGTTCACCCAGATCGCCAGGAAGTGGCGCACCTTCAAGCGGTGCTCGTCATTGGTGAAGACTGCCGGGCTGAGTTCGTCCCCGGCGATGAACACCTCGGGCATCAACCCAAAGCGCTCGCCGATGAAGATTGCCGGGGCAATGCGCGGATCGACCACGGCTGCCCAGTCGGTGGCATCGGTCCACTCGGGGACGGTGATCACATCCCCCGGCTGCCCGCGCTGCTGGTTCTCGCTGTAGATGTTGGCGGCGTTCTCGAGGGTGGGGTAGAGGATCTTCATGGCGGTGAGCTGCAGTTGACGCGGCACCAGCGCAAAGCGCGGATTGACCGCCAGGCGCGGTCCGCTGCCGTACAACCCCGCGGCGTTCTTGATCAGTTGCGGCTGTTGGTACACCGCGCTGCAGACCGTCTCCCATTCAGCGGCGGAGAGCGCACCCGTCAGCAGGTTCTTGTGCCCGCCCGCGGTGGTCACGGCGGTGTTGTTGAACAACGCTCCGCCATCCGCCAGGGTGGGACCCACACCGCCGTTGGCGGTGAAGAGGGCTGCCACCAGCGCGCTGATCTTGCGCAGACCTGCCGCAGCCAGCTCGCGTGGATATGCCCGCAGCTTGCGGGTCTCATCCCGGTCGATCAACTCCAGCGTCAGGGGGATGTAGCCGCCGTACTTCTTCCAATCGGCGGTCTCGGGGCTGTCGCCCACCAGCAGTTCGGTGTAGGCGGCGCCTTCAGCCACTTCGGGCAGACTGCCGACCGTGCCGACCAGCGTACCGGTCACCTGGTTGAGGGTGTTGAAGTGCTCGACGGTGCTGACCCGCTGCCACCAGTCGTAACCGGCTTTGCCGAGTTCATCCCAGCGGTTGGCGACCACCTTGTTGAGGGAGTTCTTCACCAATCCGCTGAAGTCGGCGGTGGTGGAGAGCCTGAGCCGTTCGGGGTGGAACCCGCCGTGCAGGTTGTCATCCCCGGTGAGGGTGAGGTACAGCTCACGGATGCCGCTCAGGCGGGCAGCGGATACCTTCTCCGCGCCGGGGTTGCGGGGAGCGCCCAGCAGGTCGTCACAGGCAGCCTGAAGCTGGTCGCGGCTGTCGAACATCTGGCGCACCTCGCCTCCCCCCTGTACGACCGTCCCGGATTGCAGCTCGGCGGCCAACGCGCGTGCGGAATTGATTTCCAGGTTCAATTCCTCCAGTCCATAAGTCTGGTCAAGGAAACGGGCGCGGATGCGTTCGGCGAGCGGTTTGGGGATGCGGGCTGACCGCAAAGTGGAATCGAGCAGTTGACGGTAGAGCGCCAGGTTTTCGGCTTGCGAGGCATCCACCGCTTGCTGGGGAGTATTTTGCTCAGCCATTTCGGCGCGGACTTCATCCCCCAGATTGGTATTTTGTTCTGATAAGGTCATGGATTCGTTTTCTCCTTTGATGTGACGGGTCAGGAATTTCCCTCCCCGGGCTGGTCTGGTGACCAGATCGAGCGAATAGATCTTGCGGATCTCGAGCACTTCCCTGCCCGCGGATGTGAACAGCAGGTCGGCTGAAAAGCCCATCACCGGGCGCGGATCCGCCAGGCTCAGCCAGGTTCTGCCCGCTTCGCGCAGCAGTTCGGCTGCCGGTCCGCAGGGACTGATCACCAGCGAGATGCCCTGTTGGGAAGGATCCCATTCGGGTTGGGCGCATACACCGGCCAGATCGCGAACACTCCTGATGGCAGGCGGATTCGCGGCATGGTCGATATAGCTTTCGATGCCCTGCCATAACGGCAGGGAGGATTGCAGCACAGCGGTGGAAAACTTCCAGCCGTTGCCGTCACCGGCGGTGATGGCCAACACGCGGAAGGTCTCATCCCCCGGCTGCATTTCGTTCGCTACGTTCGCTGCGCGCACTGCAAACTTGCTTCTGTGGGTTTGTATCTCTGTCATTGCTCTCCTTTCAAATTTGGATTTGGTTATCGGCGATGGAACGCCGGGATACCCTGATGGATGGGTCATGGCTATTTGGTCTCGCCGGCAAAGCGGTAGACGATGCGCAGCAGTTCGGCGTCATCGATGAGGTCGCGGTCGCGCAAGGTGGTGAAGGCGGAGGTGATGGCGGCGGCAGCCTGGGCGAGTTCGGCATTGTCGCGGGCGCTGATGTCTGCTCCGCGGGCGGTGATGGGTTCATCGGTGGAGACCGAGGCATCGACCTGCGAGCGGCGGAAGAGTGCAATGCGCGCCAGATCGCTGAGCAGCCAGAGGAAATGGCGCTGACGCTGTTCGAAATGGCGGAAGGTCGGTCCGCCGGAACTTTCAGCGGTGGTGCGGGTGGCGCCTTCGGGTTCGGCCAGAAAATGGAGCGGCAGACCGGCTCCGGCGGCGATCATCCTTTTGATGGCGAGTCCATCCTCCCCCGCTTCCTGGGATGCCAGGGAGGGTTGGATGACGCTCCAGGTTTCGGATTCGTCGGTGACCAGGATCGAACCGGGGTTGGGCGCGGTGGTATTCAACGCGGACTGCCGGTCGGCGCGTTCCTGCTCATTGGTGAAGGGGGCTTTGACCTGGTACATGAATGCCTGACGGTAGCGGTTCAGGCGCACGCGGTCTTCCAGCCAGGTGGAGTAGCGTGAGAGCCACTTGAGCAGGGGAGCCAGATCGGGTTCGCCGTGGAGTGTGCCGACGGGACGGTTGATGGCGTAATGGCGCATGACCGGCTGGAAGGGCAGCACTTCGCACCCGGCAAGAGACTCCTGCCAGGCGGACCAGCACCGTCCTTCCATTTCACCGGTTGGAGGCATCTCATGAAAATCCAGTTCCTGCTCCAGGTCGTTCTGCGCCGAGCGGATGGACTGGATCTGGGAGGAAGGGACAGCGCGGACAAAGCTCATGCCGGCGGCATCGGTTGAGAGCACGATGAACAGCTCGCCGGCGCGGGTGAGTTCCTCGCACCATTCGGTGCAGCGGATGTCCATGCGGTTGAGGGGATGGTTCCACCACTCACGCAGGAAGTGGTCGGTTTCGGGGTGGCTGCTGCCGATGCGGATACCGCCGCCGACCACATACTGGCTGGTGAGCCCGACGATACGGCGGGCGAGGGGATTGCTCTGCCAGGCTTCGAGGGAGGCTTGCAGGATCTCGAGCCGGTCGTGGGAATAGCGTTCACGCTGGAGGATGGTGCCGGACGGCCGTTCGATGAATCCGTCGCTGACCGATACGGAGAGGGTTTCGCGTCTGGGAGGGGTGGTGCGGGGGAAGAGTTTGTCGAGGATCTTCATGGGTCTCCATACATAGAATAAATGTTCTATGTATGGTTATAGCGGAAGAATCTCGAAGAGTCAACCTGTCACTTGTGACAGTGGTTGGGGGGGGATGGGGGGGGATGGAGATGGTGGATTTTACGTTATGAGGGCAATCCCAATCCGTTTCAACTGCTGTTAAAAACTAACCTGGGATTGATTGCTTCATTTCCATAATGGATGATCTTCCCAACCCTCAGGAAAGCCCATCTGGCGTAAAGGAATACTCGGATATCTTAAGAAAAGATCATGAACAGAATTTTTCCATTGACTCCCGATTTGATTATTTTTAAAAGATAACTTAATCATTACTATTACAATAAATACTCGGGAATTATCAATTCTTATTGGTTTATACCATCGACTATCATGGTGAAAATCAGGTATTCTTGGAGCTAAAGGTAAAGTCTTATTCCATAGCCTGGAATGATGAGCACATACGTTACGGATGAAGTTTAAAGTGAGAAGCCAGAATCCAAAACAGGAGGGGCTAAACAAAAATCCTTTGCGATAGCTTGTTTTACCCTTAGATCAATATTCCTGTAAATTGTATACAATTGGCCAAATGACATCAATTCGGCTACCATCCAAAATGGTAGATATTTCTCTTCGTTATATTTAGATCGATAACGAGAAATAAACTCTTCTTTGCTCCGACGTTCATCTGCTTCAATATCCAGCAAAATGTAATCAAACTCGCTTTGGGTGAATTTTGGATTATAGCTGTTCTTCATAGCATATCCAAAGCATCCGTTTTTTGTCGTGATTTCTTCAACAAGGCGCGTACGGAAAATCGATACTTCTATCTTTTCGAGAGAATCCATCAGTAATAAGCGGAAAGACCGGTCGAATTCATATCTCTCTCGGATCATATCAAAAGTAGTTCCTGGACGGAAGGTCTCTTCTCCTGTAACTGGATCAATCAATTTAAAAGAAAACCAATATCCACTCAGGCGATAGTAATTTACCTGTTTGAGGTAATCAGTCAACTCTTGTTCTGTGTTCACTATCAGTCCCCTACTTATTAGGAGCTTCGCTTGTTGTTCGAAAGATAATGGTGGTTTGTTATATTTCATTTTTCCCCATAAAAGAAACACCCGCCACAGTGGCGCATATCCGTTTGGACAGAGGCTTGGCGGGTCTACTAACAATTAGTATAAACTAATTCCAAGTAGTGTCAAGTAGTAGATTGATTTGGGCTACCCATTCCATGGTTGATCTAACGACTTCGCGACCCACCCCAACCCCTCCCACCACCAGGATTTCTTTTTGATGGGTCTTGATCGTAGGGAGGGGCTTTAATTCTGCGAGGATGAGGGATCCCTAGGATGGTAGTTTTCTCTCGCCAGCCATCTGTAAATCTAAGCAAATTCGCAGGCGACCTCTCCCCATCCCTCTCCACGCCTGGAGAGGGTGACTTCCTACTGATAGACTTATCTAAATGGATATCAATTAGTTTGGAAGCAAAAATAAGAAGTGTTACTCCACTTAGATCTAACCCCCGTTATAAATGGTTATACTTTCCTAAAATGGAACAGATTCCCTCCCCTGGCGAGGGGAGGGCTAGGGAGAGGTCGATTGTCTTGTCTTCAATGCCTCTTCGATATCATCCAAAACAGAATTTAAATTGTTTATCACTTCATTGTTCCAGAATCTCATTACCCGATAACCTTCAGTTTCCAGGAACTCAGTTCTTGCTATGTCGTACTCTTCCTGCTCGGAGTGATGACCGCCATCCACCTCGATGATCAGCTTCTTCTCGAAACACGAAAAATCCACAATGTACGGTCCGATCACGACCTGTCGCTTGAATTTGCAGCCGGCCAGATCCTTACGCCGCAATCGATTCCACAATTTGGATTCTGCCGGGGTTTGTTCAAGGCGGAGTCCATGGGAGAAATTTTGAAGAGAGGGGTTGTTGGACTTCTTCATATATTGATTTTATAACGGATATTCCAAATAATCATTCAGTTTGAAGCAAATTCGAAGGCGACCTCTCCCCTTCCCTCCCCTCGCCTGGGGAGGGAAAACAATGCGTGCGGACACATAGGTCCGCACACCTACGTAAGATAATTGCTGGGATAAAACCAATATGAGCAGAACAGGTCAATCCACAGAATCGATATAGAATTAAATCCATAAACAAGCATGTTTAAATTTTTAATCGATTGCGATAACAAGATTGGATAAAGGTAAATGAATGTTGAGTTGGGTTTCGCGGAGAGAAGCTCATACGAGCCTGCGACTTGCCTTAGCTAGGAGCAAATTTGATGAAAACGAAAATTCTAGCGTTCATTCCAATGGTATTTTTAGTCGTTTTCTTATTAGGCTGTGCAAATACCAACACATTAACACCTGGAACATCATCACATAGCATTCCAACAAACTAATTCCACGGAGACACCGACATCTGTTTTGCAGCCAACAAATTTGACAAAGGCGCCATCGACCATAAATCGTGATAATCCATTGATAGCGTTAGCTAGCAAAGACTATGGAGGTATCTTTGTAGTTGAATTAGCTACTGGCGATCGACAAAAGTTGGAGATCAGTGGAGATAAAGTTATCAATGTAATTGGATGGGCTACTAATGGATGTACATTATTTGTTGAATCTGAGAAGCAGCGTATTATCAAGGTTGACACTAAGGGCAAGATATTAGGAGAAATATCTGATATCAACAGTCTTAAATTAGGTTCTGCAATAGCTCGAATTAGAATTTCGCCTGATGAACAATGGATAGCCCTGGTCCTGGGAACAGGCAATCAGGAATTTACCTCATATGAATTTCAAAATCTTGTTACTATTTCATCTAAAGGTTCAAATGAGATTTTCAAATTGACTGATGGTGGTGTCGTAAATGATGTGTCATGGAAATTTGATTTCACGATGGTTGCTTTTGCCGATATTGACAATGATAGTATTCAACAAGTATTTATCTCATCTCCGAACGGTTCTAGTAAAATTCAGGAAACTCACTTTAATAAAAAGAGTTTGACAATAAGGTCTCTGAAATGGTCACCAACTGGCGAAAAAATTGCTTTCATTATTCATAACGAAGAGAGACAAGAGAGTTACATAGGTATTGTTGAGACGAGAGATCCTGACAACGTAATTTTCATAAATTCGGTAATTGCGGTAAACGAATTCTTTTGGTTACCAAATGACAGAATAATTGCTGATATACTGCCAAGTGATAATGATCCCAGCAAACTTGCTGATCGCGCTATTGCTTGGTTCAATTCTGATACAGGTCAAGAAGTGGGAAGAATTAGTCCGGAAAACTTACCAGGTGAAGATTTTCAAATGCCAGGCTTATTAGCAAATTCTGATCGGATTGGATTTTTCTCTGATAATAATTTTTATGCCTATGATACTTCTTCCATGCAGATAGAAAAAGGTTTTGATATGTTTGCTGATTTGAGATACTGGTTCTCTGCTCCAAAAGTAATTGAGGAAGAAAGTTGTAATACTCCAGAATAACCAATATAAACCTTTCTTGGCGGTGGTCTTAGACCCGCCGTGATTTGAGTTTATCTATTTCAATCCGTTGCATTTACCGATTTCGAAGCGCTACGACCCGTTACCTTTTGTAGGTGGTGCTGAGGGGGATTTGCAACGGAATCCATAGCCGCTCGAGCTTAAAGACGAGAGAATCTTTTTTGGATACAAATCTAACCAATTTGTATTTCTGATCCGCTTGAGGATTGCCGCGTCGGGCTCCGCCCACCTCGCTAAGACAATTCAAAGTCTTTAGATGAAATTGATATTAAGGTTTGGGAGAAACTGGGTTGATAACGAAGTAAGAACCGAAGGTTCTTTATCATGCCTGAAAGGTACCATCCCTATCTCTTAAAGCCCCTACCGGAGGCGGTTTTTGCCGGTGGGACATGGTTCCCGTAGGGTAGGGGATGGGGTGGGCGGAGATTTCGACCTCTCCCTACCCTCTGCACAGCATGAAGTACCAAGATGGCACGATGTCCTCGTCGGGAGAGGGAATCCCCCCTACCCCCCTTATAAATGGGGGCAAGACGAGCGGGCGGACACACAGGTACGCACCCTACGGGCATGATATCCGAAGCGCGGTCTGCAGTCCAAAAAGGGAGTGGGGGATCCGGTCTACGGTTCGTCAAACCAGCGGTAGAATCGCCGGTTCTCCTCCACCACAAAACAGTGATTCCAATCCTGTGGGTTCCAGGTACACTTGCCTGACGTCTTGCCATCCACCACGCAAATTCCCATCTTGAAAGCCTTACAGGTCGTCAGAGGAGCCAGTTCCGGTTTGTAGAATATAGGGTTGGGCACCGTTTCTACAACCTTGATCAGCTCAACCGGCGGATTCCCCCGATAGCCGTTACGAATTTGGTCGCGCGCCTTGAGTGCTTTACGCCATTTGAGAAAGAAGAATATAAATCCGCCGATTGATGCCAAATTAAGCAGCGAACATCCGGCAATAATGGGGAAAGAAGCAGTTTCATTCCCCTGACTTTTCGTCCACAGCATAAAAATGAGCGCGGCGATCCAGATGACCCCGAAGAATCCAGAAAATCCCAGAGCCTGGTACACCACCCTGGTCTGGATCTCGCCGCAGTATTTGCACGCGAAGGCGTCTGAGGAAATATCCAGCTTGCAGTGCTTGCATGGCACATCCTGACCGGGTCTCTTGACATCCTTTTTGACTGGCTCTTTGAGGAACAGGTTTGCTCCGCATTTTGGACAAATGCCTTCCTGTCTGAAGAAGGTGTGGTTGCATTTGCTGCATTGATATGATGCCATAGGAGAACCTTTCATGGTTGCGAGAAGAACATCCCCGGGGAACAGGATCCCTGCGGGGATTCATCCAAGTTTAGGAAGAATTGATGTCCTTCTTCAGGGATAAAAATCGATGAAAACAAGACACAGAATCGGTTCAATGAAGCTGGCGCGTCGAACGGACTAATGTCCGCGCCGTTTGTTGATAATATCCTGGTAATCACCATTGTGGGGATGTTCCCCTTCTTTCCAGCCGTTGCTTTTGAGCTCTTTCACCCGCGGGAAATTATCCGCAACAGACAGGTCCATGCCGGGACCTTTTTTCCACTTTCCATAGATCAAAGCTTCGGCGGGGAAATACACAGCCATGGAAGCGAGAATGATGAGTACAAAAGCCCCCACCCCTTTCCAGAAACCGGAGGTGATGAGGACATATAAGGATCCAAGGATGATTGCAATACCGCAGATCAGCTTCAACGGATCGAGGTATCTTTTTTCCAATTTGTGACGTTTAGCGCATTCCCCGCAGCGGGGGATCATCACAACTTCAATTTTCTCGTTCCCTTGATATACCAGATTGTTACCCACCCGTTCCGACCGGACGTTGGATAGCCACCAAAATGATTTTCTCAAAGACAGCGATTGCTCGGCAGGTTTGCTGCAAAAAAAGCAGGATGCTGCTTCCAAATTTTCCATCGTGTTCTTCCCTCAATCGCAATATGGATTTATTTTTCTTGATCTTCAGGCTTGGTTTTCTTTTCCGGAATGAAACCGACCTGCGGTTCCTTGCCGCCCTTGATCCCGAAATATAGCAGCGCGATCGCCAGTGTTCCCATCATAAAGATCACCCACAGCAGCGATCCCTTGGTATCGCCAGCATTGGTATAGCCACCCAATATCACGAACATGAAAATGACCAGAACAACACCCAGAATAATTGCCAGAACCCGCTTGAAAGACATTTTTTCTTTTGGCTTCATGGATACTTCACCTTTTCAATTTTGGTTTCGATTGTGGAATTGTTCTGTAAGCATACCCTTACAAACCCAAACTGAATAGGTTTGGATATTGTTCGATGGGTCATGTCTAGACTGATATACATTCCCGGAAATACTGTCACAAATGACAGGTTGCAATCAATTTTGTTTCGTGTATACTGAATTAGAACATGTATTCTAAAGTAGTCTTGTCGCAAAAGATCTCTTTGCATCGATCTGCGCGGCGGTTGGTCTACTCACGGTCCCGACGTAACCAGACATGGAGTAATTTCGGATTTGAAACAAATAACAAATGATTGCTATTTTTTCGTCTCGTGCGATCCCGCCAACATCTCTTATAAAAGCAGGCTTGCCCTACTGGCAATGATGCGGTCTGTTACGATGACCCCACACCTGGGGTGGGAAAAACAGAGCGGGCGGACAAGCAGGTACCGCCCCTACCCAAAAATCACACGGGTACCTGCCACAACTGAAATTAGTGCATAAGAGCTAATGAGCTCCGTTATTTCTGGATCACTACCGAACCTTACCAACTGAATATTTGTGGACACGGGATAAATTATCCTTAGTGCCTGAAAGTTGACAGTTCATGAATAAACTTAATTGAAACAAATAACAAATGATTGCTATTTTTTCGACTCGTGTGATCCCACCCAATGTCCCATATGAAGGGAAGCCAAAACAACAGTTGGTGGAGTTTTCAGGCACAATATCTCATCGCCTAATGAAGGTAACTTCATGCTAAGAATGTGTGAAGTAATGAAGTTGGAGAAACTGGGTTGATAGGGATGGAAGAACCAAAGGTTCTTCCATCCCTATCCATTTAGCCCCTCCCGCATAGAAAAGCCGATCAAACTGAATCTCAATCTGCGGGAGGGGATGGGGTGGGTAATTAAATCATAGATACACAGCGCTACGACCGTTTCGAGTCGATGACGATGCTGCCGATATACAGGATGACCGGTACCACGACGATGGCGGACAGGACGTACCAGAGCAGATCATCGCTCAGCTTGGGCAGACTTCCGCCGGATCGCATACGACACCCACAACAGCAGCCCGTAGGTCAGGATCGCCGAGCAGAAATATGCCCGATTGCCCGCTTTTGCGCGGATGAGCACCATGCGCTCATCCCGTTCCGCGTTGACGAGCCGCTGGGTAGCCAATGGATCTTTCTTCGCGGAGCCGTATTTCACCCGGTAGGCAATTGCCACACCGACCAGGAAGATCCCCAACCCGGAGATGATGCGGACGTTGAACGGAAGGTTCAAGTCTGAGATCTGCAGCAGGATCCCCGCCACAAACAGGATCACACCCACCACTAAGAAAATGGTGCTCAGGCGTAATTTGGTATTCACGTACTTTTCTTGCTGATTCATGTTACTCCTCCTCATCTGAGTAAATAAAAAGATTTTCAATTTGCACCGAAAAGACTTTGGCCAGTCTGAAAGCAAGCAGGATCGACGGATTGTATCTCCCGTTTTCCAATGAGATGATCGTCTGGCGGGATACCGCCACATGATCCGCGAGCTCTTGCTGGGTAAGTCCCAAACGATTTCTAAATTCTTCCAGGTTATTTTTCATGGTTCCTCACATGTAAAGCTAGCTTTACAATAGTATAAATCCTTTTTTGAAAATGTCAAGGTAGCTTTACATTAAGATTTACGCAAGATTATTCAGAAAGTTGCAAGCACTCCGCAAATCCAACAAAATAGAATCAGATCGAAATGGAGGAAATGATGAATACCGTGCAGCAGGCTGTGAATACGCAGTTGAGCAATATTGAAAAGAAAACCGGGAAACCGTTGGATCTGCTTCGTCAGGAAATCCTCAAGTCCGGATTATCCAAACATGGTGAGTTGAGGGAATGGGCGATCACCGCCTATGGTCTTGGCTACGGGGACGCCAACGCGCTGGTGCTTTTTGCCTTGAACACGGATGGCGAAAGAGCCGCGGAAGGCAAGAGCCTGGATGTGGTGGTGGATGAGATCTACTCAGGTAACAAGAGCGGACTGCGTCCCATCCACGATGCGATCATGAGCTATGTGGATTCTCTGGGCGAGTTCGAAACAGCCCCCAAGAAAGGGTACGTCAGTCTGCGGCGCAAGAAACAGTTCGCCATGATCACTCCCGTCACCAGCAGCCGGGTTGAACTGGGATTGAATGCCAAAGACCTTGCCCCGGATCCTTTCCTGTTGGAACAACCCAAGGGTGGCATGTGCAATTACATTGTTAAGTTGACGACCAGTGCCGAGTTTTCTGATGCGGTGAAGAGCTGGCTGAAGCAGGCGTATCTATCTGCGGGATGACATAAGTCATTAACGAAACAGACCGCTGAATTCAGCGGTCTGTTTGTATATTACTGTGATTGCTGATCAGGCATGACCAGCAGCAGGATGAGATAGATCAACAATCCGTGCCCGCCGAACAATGCCAGTAAAACAAAGATCAGTCTCACGATGGTTGAATCGATATTGAAGTATTCTCCAAGTCCACCACACACGCCGGCGATAGTCCGGTCGGAATTGCTGCGCATTAATTTCTTTGCTTCCATTTCAAATTCTCCTTTTGCAATATCTACGCAAAGGCGGGAGTTTGGTCGCAAGCAATCCTAATCCGCTGGGTCGATCGACTCCATGGATATTTCCGCCAGGGGTACCGGCTGGTTAATGAGCTTTTTAATCCCATAGGATAGAAATGCAGCCAGGGCTTGTCCGGTTGAGGACGCTGAGACGACCAGTCCGGTCTTTCCATCAGTGTCTGAAGATGCCAGTTTGACGGCGATCCCTGCCGGATATTCCGCATCACGAGCCAGCAGGGTGACCACCATGGGGAACCTGGCGAGACGGTGTTCATGTCCGCGGATCACCTGTCCGTGGGTCAACAATTCGGTGTTCACCATCCCAGGGTTGAAAGCGATCACGCTGACGCCGGTTTGCATGGTCTCGCTAGCCAATGCCTTGGTAAAGCTTCTCACCCAGGCTTTGGTGGATGAATAGGCATTCTGGTAGGGAACGGGTCCCTTCCATCCGTGACCGAGCATATTGATCAGTTTCCCGCTCTTCTGTTTAATAAAGGTCTTCATGGCAGCCCGGGAGCCAAAGTAGGTGCCGAGGATGTTGGTATTCTGCACTTTGACAAAATCCTCAGTTGAAAGATCGAGGGTCGGTCCGTACGGTCCGGCAAGGCCGGCGTTGTTGACCCAGATATCCAGATGCCCGAATTGGTCTAGAGCAAGCTGATGCAACCGGTTGGTATCCGCTTCACTGCACACATCCACAGCCAATCCGGACACGGAATACCCCTCGCTTTTCAAATGGTCAACGGCTAGCGCTACCCCATTCGCTGACCGGGCGGCGATGACGACCGAAGCGCCTTCTTTTGCATAAGCGCGGGCAATGGCGAATCCCAATCCGCGGGATGAACCTGTGATGACTGCAACTTTACCGGATAATTTCATGATACCGATCCTTTACAACCTGAGAGGTCGTTGTTCGTATGTTTTATAAGCCCATCGAGCATGGGTTGGTCTTGTCTATTAAAATCCAATGCAATCATTATAATGTTAGTGAGTTTATTTGAACGGGGTAGATCAAATGGCAGCAGAAAAATTAGGTGTGGCTCTTAGCGGTGGGGGAATTCGGGGGTTGGCCCATATCGGTGTGATGAAAGTTTTGCTCAACCGGGGAGTGGTCCCTGACCTGATCACCGGTACCAGCATGGGATCGATCATCGCTGCCTGCATCGCGGTTGGAGTCGATATCGATGAGATCGAAGAATTCGCGCTGCGCATCTCCCGATCCCGAAACCTGATGCGGCTGGTCCATCTCGCTCCGCCCAACCGGGGATTGCTGGATGCGGGCAAAGTCCACGATGCGCTGGCAGAGATCATCCCGCCGGACATGGAATTCAGCGACCTGAAGATCCCATTGGCGGTATCCGCCACCGATCTGATCCGCAGCCAGTCTGTATCCATCTCCAGCGGCAATGTACTGGACGCGGTCATGGCGTCCATCTCGGTGCCGGGGCTTTTCCCGCCGGTGGATATGCCGCCCTACCGCTTCGTCGACGGCGGTGTATTGAACAACATCCCGGTTGATCTGGCGTATCGCCTCGGAGCTAGCAAGACCATCGCCGTGGATGTGCTGCTGCATCCGGAACGGGATTTTTCCGATCTGGATGGAGATGGCAAGCCCGATTGGCCCATTCCGGTGCCGGGATTCTATCTCGATATCATGTCATCGGTGATGATGATGGCTGCCAGGATTACCAGCCAGAACTTGCAAATTTACAAACCTGATCTGGTGATCCAACCGCTGATCTCGCGCGGAATCGATATCTTCATGGGATTCAACCGGGCAGCCGAAGTGATCGCCAATGGTGTGGATGCTGCCGAGCAAGTGGAGGATGAGGTCCTCTCGCTGTGCTGTGTACCGGCATGACCGTTAAACCTGCTGGATATTTAATTACCTTTCTGCGCCGCATTGTATAATTAAGGTTGGAAAGGCGACCAAGCCATGTTCGATTTTATACTAGACATTTTTCAAAACGACCCTAACCTGCCCAACCTGACCGCGGATCAGAAGAAGCAATCCAAACTTTTGATCGATTCATTGGTCATGATCGGAAAAGAGACTGACTATCTCTCCGAACGCCCGGGCGGTGAATATGATTCTGCATGCCATCATCGACAGGCTCGCGAGATTGGTGTGAAGTTAAATGCGATAGGCGGGTATGCGCTGATGTGGAAGGCATACCGTACAATCCAGCGAAAACACGGGAAAATAATGGCGTCCCATCTGGAATATGCCTGGATGGGAATCGGCGATTGGATCAAGTAGGATAAATAATAAATCACCAGATATGGGGGGTATACCTGGTGATTTATATAGGGAGGTTATCCACCGCTATCTTTATAGCTCGGGGGGGACGAGTTATAAACTAGTCAGGTGGCGACACCGGTACTACCAATAAATTTATTCCTGGTGTCTAATAAGATTTTATCCACCTAATTCATCTTAAATTAAATCTTGTATATGGTTTCACCTGGGATCCTGATCACTATTGAACATTTTCATCCAGTGGTCCAGCTCTTCGGTGCTGATTGAAGGTTCCTGCCCATCCGTTTTTTTTCTGGATAATCTTCCCAAAGCATGTTCTACGAATTTGGCGCTGCTCATCACCCTACTGTGGTGGAATTTCGCACTGGCCTGCACCTGCCGGTCGCTGCTGACCACGGTGAAATTCTTCGCCTGTTCCGCCAGTTTATCGAGGTGACGTGAGATCGCGTCGTCCGCTGTCCCCTGACGAACGAAGTTGACTGTCAGCCGTCCCTGTTTTCTTTTTGCGGGACGGCCGGGCAAACCTTTATCAAAGAACACTTGCGCGCTGGTTTGGCTGACATTGAGGAAATGAAGCAACCAATCGATCAAGCGAGACTCATCGTCCAGCTCGGATAGATCCATCCCGGGGATCGCCCCAATCAGGTTATGCCCGTCGATGATCCAGGTCATGGTTGCTCCGTATCGATCACAAATTTTCTCCCATTTAGAATCTTCATTGGAATCATAAAGCACTAATCGGATTCCTCAAAGAGGAAGGATGGGTTAAAATTAACCCATCGCAGAATTTGATTGTTTGAAGGAAGCCCCAAATAATAGACTGTGCTATGATTATCCTGTTGGGAGTGCCAGATGAAACAATCTAACCGAATGATCTACTTTCTCATCCTGAATGTCATCGTTTCCGCCTGCACCATTCTGGCAATCCTCTGGTTCTGGGATCCCGGTAATCGTCCGGCATTCTTGAAACCATGGCGGAAATCAATCTCCCATTTCGCAGGGGACGGTCGTCCCCGGGAGCACAACCCCAGGCGCTGATGATGCACCGACAGCAATCAAGGAATATCCCAAGGGACTGATCAAGATCGAGAATATCATCGGAGCAGGCAGCGCAGCCAGCGAAGTGGTGATGCTCAAACGGCAGGGAGATGGCGAGATCAACCTGACCAATTGGAAACTGCAAGACTCGAACGGGAACATGTATAAATTCCCGGGTTTGACACTCTTCAAGGATGGCGCGGTGTATCTGCATTCCACCGCCGGGGTGGACAGCGTGATCGACCTGTTCTGGAACCAGAATGAATCGGTCTGGCAGACAGGTGAGACCGCCACCCTCATCGATCCCCTGGGGAACATCCAGGCTACCTTCCAAATTCCATAAGAAAAGAGACTTATGCCGCAGGCTTTTTATAGAAAATGGCGCCCAAAAACATGGGGAGAAGTGGTTGGACAGGAACATATCGTCCAGACCCTGAAGAACGCGATCGCATCCGACCGGGTGGGACATGCCTACCTGTTTTCCGGTCCGCGCGGAACAGGCAAAACCACCACCGCCCGGTTGCTGGCGAAAGCGGTCAACTGTACCGCCGAAGCGGGACTGGAAAAGCCTTGCGATGCCTGTGTGAATTGTCTGGCAGTGGATGACGGCAACTTCCTCGATCTGATCGAGATCGACGCCGCGTCCAACACCAGCGTGGATGATATCCGCGACCTGCGCGACAAGATCAACTTCATGCCCAACAGCGGCAAGTTCAAAGTCTACATTATTGATGAAGTCCATATGCTATCCACAGCGGCTTTCAATGCGCTGCTGAAAACACTGGAAGAACCGCCATCCCATGCCATATTTATTCTGGCAACCACCGAGATCCACAAGATCCCGGCGACTGTGCTTTCACGCTGCCAGCGTCATGAATTCCGCAGATTGGCTGTACCGGTCATCGCCGAACTGCTGGGAAGGAAAGCCAAAGAGGAAGGCATCGAGGTGGATGCGGAAGTGCTGACCGTTCTGGCACGCCAGGCAACCGGAAGCATGCGGGATGCCATCTCATTGCTGGACCAGCTCGCTTCGACCAGCGAGAAGATCGACATGAGCACCGCGGAAAGCGTCCTCGGGACTGCCGCCAGCCAGAGTGTGGTCGATCTGGTGAACGCCATCGCCAGCGAAGACCTGGCGGAAGCGCTCAACCAGATCCAGAAAGCGCTGGATACAGGCACGGATGCGCGTCAATTCTCGCGCCAGTTGGTCGATTTCCTGCGGAATATTATGCTCGTCAGGTTGGGGAACGCCAGCCTGGTGGACACTACCCAGGAGAACCGGGAAGTCATGGCGCGTCTATCGCAAAAGATCTCGTCCGAGCGCTTGATCGATGCGTTGAACCAGTTCAATCAGGCCGCATCGGATAACCGCTCCAGCAACTGGCAGCCTGGTCTGGCGCTGGAAATGGCAGTTGCCAGGATCCTCGTCCAGCAGCCCGTTCAGCAGATCGTCTATGCGGAACCCGAACCGGTAGTCGCAACTACCAAGCCGGTAAGGACCGTCCCGCAAGCCAAGGTGGATACCCCGAACTTTGCTCCAACAGACATGCCGGTCAAAGCGGCAGTTGCTGAGCAGCCCGTCCGCGCAGAGGGTAAGACCGAATCCCCTGATGGGCAATTCCTCCTGATCCAGCAAAATTGGAGAAAGATCGCTGAAGGGATTGGCAAATTGAACAAGGGTACCCAGGCATTGGTTAATTCCTGCCGGTTGCAGTCCATCAAGGACGGATGCCTTGTACTTGTGTTTGCTTCCGAAATTCTAAAAAGTAAAATGGATTCCAGCGCGAACCTGGAAACGGTGCGGACAGCCATTCAACAGGCGACCGGACTGGATATCCCGGTGCGCTGTGTGGTAGGTGGAGCGAAGTCATCCACCGGAAAAGTTGAATATACTCCCGGGCAAAAAAGCCTGGTCAATACCGCCATCCATGAACTGGGCGGTAAAGTGGTGGATGTGACAGAGCAATCTGATAAGACTAAAAGATAAAACTCTTTATCAATAGGAGACGGAAATGGCAAAAGGATTCAATCGTCCGATGGGCGGCAATATGGCAGGCGGCGGGATGATGCAGCAGATCAAGAAGCTGCAAGACCAGATGGCAGTGGCACAGGAAGCATTGAAAAGCGAGACAGTGGAAGCATCCATCGGCGGCGGAGCGGTCAAGATCGTGATGACTGGAGACCAGGTCTGCCGGAGTGTGACCATCGACCCGGAAATGCTGAAGGATGCCGATGCCGAGATGATGCAGGATCTGATGACCTCAGCGATCAACGCCGCGCTGGATCAATCACGCGAATTATCCGAAAAGAAAATGGGACCGCTGGCAGGCGGACTCAGCGGAATGGGATTCTAGATCCATGTCAGCTACTCCCGAGCCAATTCAAAACCTGGTGGATGCGTTTGCACGGCTGCCCGGTATTGGTCCGAAGACGGCATCTCGATTGGCTTTCTATCTGCTGAATGCCCCCGAAGATATTTCCCTGCGGCTATCTGAAGCGCTCTCCGGATTGAAAGAGGGCATCGGATTCTGCAAGGAGTGCTTCAATATCACCCTGGCGGAGCAGGAGCTGTGCGATATCTGCTCGAGCCATAACCGCGGTACCAGCCAGATTTGCGTGGTCGAAAAACCCATGGATGTGCTGGTCATCGAAAAAGCGCAGGCTTTTCAGGGCAAGTACCATGTGCTGCACGGACTGCTCTCCCCCATCGAGGGGATCGGACCGGAGGATCTCAAGATCCGCCCGCTGATCGAACGGATCAAACTGGGCGGCATCCGCGAGGTGATCCTGGCGACCAATCCTAGCATGGAAGGGGATGCGACCGCGCAGTATCTGCAGCGCATGATCGTTCCGCTGGGGGTGCAGGTGACCCGTCTTGCGCGCGGACTCCCCGTTGGCGGGGAGTTGGAATACGCCGATCAGAACACGCTGCTGCGCGCGTTGGTCCAAAAATGAAGTTTATGAGAAGATCTTGATATGAATTTGTTTTGGTTTCCGGATATTGAACAAGGTGGTTAAAACTTTAGGTATTTCTTTCCTGGTCTAACCAACTTACAAAATTCGTTAAATATCGTTTTATTTTGGAAAGATTAATTCCGAAAAAGTAAACAAAGAATTCTTTCCAATCAGTAACCTATACCCATCCCTCTTCAATAAATCAAGACCATTTCGCCCTATCCATAGCGATTCAACTTTGTTACGGTTTTCTAATATTGGCGAATCTTTGTAAGGTATCCATTGTAGCTTTACAAGAGATTTTTGCAAAAATCGTTTTAGTTGGTAGTATGCTCTTCTTAATTCCTCTGTAGGTGAATAACGAGTAAATGTATTTGGAATCAGAAAGTAGGGAGTTCGAAAAGAGGAATCCACCTCCTACGATGGTGCATTCATCCTTTGCAAATGTGGTTGGAAAATGGAGGTTGATAAGTGGACCGGATTCCAATTCCGAGATTGAATAGTAGTTTCTCGCTGTAACTTTATGGAATAGTATTGGATATCGAGAAAAACTAGGCGATGAGATATAAATGCTTCTTGTAGTTTTATTCACAATTGATTCCATATCAGATACAGATTTTACATTGACTATTTTCGGTTCCAAATATGCCATATCGGGAATAAGAGAATACCCATCTAATTGGAGTAATCGGTCTGCAAGTATAAGACTATCTTCCCAACTGCCGTAAAAATTAAAGTCGCCCAATTGTACCTTCTTCAATAACTTAAGGAACTACGTTTTAGTTTCTATAAAGCGGATTATATGAAGCCCAACTTTGAATCCAATATATTTTTCATAATAAAAAGATTTTGGTCTGAATCATCCATATATAATCATTATTCTATATTATTTTTGATATTGAACCTGGATTCCGTGCGTGCCCACCCCAACCCCTCCCGCAGGAAAGATAATTTTCGATTAGGTCTCTTTGCGGGAGGGGCTTAACTAGATAGGGATGGAAGTACCTGGGTTCTTCCATCCCTATCAACCCAGTTTCTCCCCAACCTTCGTATCATGGCTGTATGGTACTTTTGTGGTCATTATGATTCTTTGGGAGAGTCAGGGGGTAGCTAGAATTAATTGTTTTGCGATTGGAATCGTATCCGGATCTTAATCTCTTCGTTAAACTCGACAAAGGTCCTTTCAATAAATCCATGAAGTTATCAACCACAGTAGGGTCGAAATGCTTACCCTTTTGCTCTTCGATATAATTCAAAGCTTTTTCGTTCGTCCATGCGGGGCGGTAAGGACGGTCACTTGTGAGTGCCTCCCAAACATCAACGATTGCAAAGATACGTGCCGCGAGAGGGATCTCTTCACCTTTCAATCCACGCGGATAACCAGTACCATCCCACTTTTCATGATGACAGTATGGAATTTCAATGGCAGGATTTAAGTATTCGATAGGTGTTAACAACCTGTAGGCATATTCGGGGTGCATCCGCATCATTTCCCATTCGCGTTCATTCAAAGGTCCGGGCTTGAGCAGCACCGAATCCGGAATACCCATCTTTCCTATATCATGTAAAAGCGCACCGCGTCGTATATTTATTTCCTCAGCTGAACCAATGCCCATCTTCTGTGCCAGGTTGATTGTTACTTCGACTACCCTCCGGGCATGCCCTTCAGTTTCCCGGTCGCGTAATTCGAGCGCATTTACCCATCCTTCAAGCGTGGTGTCATAAGCTGAAGAAAGGTTATCGGCAAATTGTAAAACCTGTTCGTGCATCGTAGCACGATGAATTGCGTTTGCAGCTATGTCTGTGATAGCATGTTAGCAATTGGACTTCATTTAGATTGATGTCTGACTTTCGTCCTATCCAAATAAAACCGATCAGATTTTCCTGGGCAACGAGTGGTACTCCCAGCACTTGCGCGAATCCCTTCATATGCCCAATTCGGGAAAGGAAGATCCTCTTCTTTGTCCAGACTATTTGTGTGATATGGACGTAAAGTTTCACTAATTACAGCATTAAGTCCGGTTCCCTTCTTTTGCCTTGTGCCAATCAAGTGGCTTCCACAGCCCATATGCAGCTTCGACAACTGTATCTCCAGCTTGAGGTTCAATAATTTCGATATCCACTGAATCGCATTTAATGAGACTGGCTATTTGGTCAACGATCACTGGAAGCATTTCGGAACGGGATGGTGCTGCACGTAAGGCAGCACTCAGGGTAGCAATCGCCTGAAGTTCATTTTCATGCTGCTTCCGATCTGTAACATCACGGATGATATTCATGAATGCTGTTTGACCCTCGTATTGAATTAATTGCTCGGAAATCTCAGCATTCACGAAGTGCCCATCTTTATGGACCAGAACCGTTTCAAAGTTTGTTACTCCCTGGGATTCAAGTTCGGTCAGATGTAGCTGCAGTTCTTCTTTTGTCAGTTCAGATTCAAAAATCACAGGGAATAACCTGAACATTTCCTCTCGGGTATATCCGAGCATATTATGAACCGCTTCATTCATTTCGACCAAGCTTTTTGATTCTTGATCTTCCCCGGTTACATAGATAGCTATTCCGTCGTTATTGATGTGGAATAGTTCACGGTATTTCTTTTCGCTTTGTTGGATTTTCTCTTCTGCTAATTTAAGCTCACTGATATCCACTACTACCCCGCGGAATCCCACAGGATGATTTTCCTTGATCACCGTTGTTGAATAGATCAACACTGGAAACTTCGAACCATTTTTCCGAAGTGCCATATATTCAGAATTCGTATCACCATACCCTTCGATGAGGTGTTTGATCTTCTCGCGAACTCGTTCCCTGTCAGATTCCACTATCAGATTGAATACATCCAGACCTGGCTCAATTTGCGTAAAACCGAACATTTCGAATGCCTTCCGATTGACGTAAGTGAGCTGACCTGACAAATCACATTCATAAATTGCTTGCGGCAGCATCTCTGCCAGGGTACGAAAGCGATTTTCGCTTTCAAGCCTTTCAGTTTCAGCCCGTTTACGTCTGTAAACGATCGATAGAACATTCGCCAGAGCAGTGACCAACCAGTCCGATGGTAATAGGCTGTCCACGTTGCAATCACTATCATCATCGTACCCATCAACTCGCCTTCGTACTGGATAGCCATACCAATGAAGGATTCCAGATTGAAAATGTTTTGCAAGATTGTGCTGATAGCAGGCGGGATCGACCCAAAAGTAGCTTCACTTAGGGTGTTCCTATGGCCAACCACTGCATTAACCATTTCCTGATACATTGCATCACTAACCGGAAAGTTCAGTTCAGTAACTCTGCGCTTCATCAAGCGATTGGCTTCCTTCAGAGCGCTGCTTTCCGTCTCAATACGGCGTAATTCAAGTTGTTTCTTCACTGGGTTATATTCGGAAACCGTGGCAATAAAAGCACCGGTCAATTCTTTCATCCGCTTGGTCACCATGCCCTCAAGGTCGGCATCCAAAGGCATGGCAGCCAGTTCAAAAGTCAAAGTGTAAAGAATTTCCATCTCGCTTCTTTGCTTTTCTTTTTCCAACTCTGCATGCCTGCGCTGATCCACTTCTGCGTTTAACTTCTCATTCGCCATTACAAGTTCCGCAGTACGTTCGTTAACACGCTGCTCAAGCAGATCATGACTTTGACTGCGTTCTACTTCCAGTAGTTTACGTTCAGTGATATCCCGCAAGATGATCATATAACCAACAAATTGTCCTTTGTTATTGATTATGCGGGTTATGGATATGTCAAAATATTGTTGCTTCCCTTGCTCTGAGAATGATATTTCTTTTGAATAATTTGTGTCGATGTTGCTTTCGATCCTCAGGTATCCACCCCATTTTCCCAGAAATACTGCTGACAAGCTGACCTTTTGCCTCTAGATTAGGCTCCCCGATCAGATCCCGAGCAGACTGGTTAATATCCACCAAGTGGCATGATCCGTCAACAAGCAACACTCCATCACGCATATTACTCACAACCAGGTTACGGCCGATGGGAACGATTTCAAAAATGCCAACACGAAATAATCCATAGGCAGTGAATAAATTTGCTAATGCAAAATAATAGGGAGAAATATCTCGATTAGGAAGAAATGGCAGATCAAAAAAAATTGTGATGGAGCAAATAACAGGAATACTGATGCCCGCCAGGATAAATCCCGTTTGGCGTCGATATATGCCATTTTGTTGAATGTAATGCTTGATTAATAAATAAATAGCCCAAATCATTAAAGCATAACAGTAAAACAAGACAGCATATACTGGAATCCCAAAATCGTAAGCGTATATCGCAAAAGGTTCACCCGGGATCAACCGTTGATTTAGAAGAGCCAAGTGATGATAAGGATTTGTGAATGAAAGAATAATGGTAACAAATGCCGGGAGGGAAAGACCAACCCAAAGTTTTGTTTTTCCTAATGCATTTTGATCGACGTATTCTACAGCAAACACAAGGATCATCAACGGCCCTAATAAAGTGCCAAAGTATTGCATGTTCTCCCAGAAGATCTTCTGTTCCAGGTTAGGGCTGAGCAGTCCAATAATGTATCCAGCCAACCATTCTGATTCCAGGAGTAAGACAATGGCAAACAATAATCCACCGGTCATCCGTCTCCGTCTGAATGCAAGCAGGCTCAATCCAAACGTTATCAAAAATGAGGCAATAATTGGGATCAGATAAAGAACTGAATTAATTGTGTGTTGATCCATCAGAGATTTCTCCAATGCCCGGATACATCCCAAATTGACTATCGACTTTCAAGTTTTTCAACATTTAGAATCAAATCAGCATTGCTGCCTGGTACTCGGAATTTTCTGCCTATCAAAACTTGCTCTCTTTTGAGTTATCATTTCTATCTCATATTCTATAAACATAGATATTTGCTTCTTGACACATTGATTTAGCAAAGCTGATAACTTATCGACCAGTTTTTCGTAGCAACTTTTTCTATGTACATACGACTATCTGCAATGGACAAGGCATCTGATAATTTGCCACCTTCTACAGTTGAAGCGCCAAGGGAGACGCTCAATGGTAAATCTGGATTCTTGTTATTGTGCTCGTTTAGTTTTTCGCGTATGCGTAACAAGGTTCGTTCTACCGTTGGTAGAGTCCGTTTGAGTGAGTAAAACTACAAATTCGTCCCCACCGATTCGAGCTACTACATCGCTTGCCCGAAATACTTCCTGCAGTGACAATGGATAAATGCCTTAAGAGTTCGTCACCGACTGCATGTCCCTGTGTATCATTGACAGTTTTTAGATCGTCAACATCTGCAACGATGATGCTCACAGGAAATTCGCGGCTTTTCTCAATCCGCAGCAGCTCTTCTTCGAAAAAAGTGCGATTGTAGAGACCTGTTAAAATATCATGAGTACTTTGGTGACGGAGTTGCTCTTCCAATACTTTCCGTTGAGTAATCTCTTGGTTTGCTAAGCGTAAATTCCTGCGCATATTCTCCGCAACAAAATCTACAACTACAACTGCAATCAGAAAAATTACAGCAACAACAATGAAATCCGCCCCAATTGGTGTTGTTATAGGCTTCGCAGTGAATAATCCAAATAACTCTCCAAAAACCAGCCACGCTAAAGCTCCCAGGGTAATTGTTGAGATAATGAAATATTCACGACGTTTCAAGATCAGACTGACAACCACAATGATCATAGGATATGCAATGATACCGATATCATGTATACCCTGACCAAACGTCACGGCGACTGTTACTGTAACGAGTGTGAGCAATACGAAAATGAGACCACAAACTCGTAAATAACCTTTGAAAAGTAACCACAATGGAATAAGAAATAAGACACAGCCGATACTACCTACGATAAATGTATTCCAATCTTTCCAAATTGCGGCTGCACCAATGACAATGATATCTCCTGTGATCAATCCCAAAATAATCCTTAAGAATAGATTCGCTAGATACCTGTCATCTTCATTCAAAGTAAATCGATTGGAAGATTATTCCGCTTCATTATTACTTCCAAGGATAATCAGGGGAAAGTTTTGAGTGATATTTGGTTTTACCATTAATTTGCCCCCTGACTGAATAAGCAATTGAACCCAGAGGTTGCTAATATTCTTATCAACCCGCTATATATTTAAGCATTTACTTGTTCATACTACAATACGAATAACAATTTTTTCAATAAATATCCCATAAACATTATTTCCACATCCAAATATTTATTCCGAGATTTCCGATTTCTCGAAATTTACGATGCGGGAAATACTTCCAACGATCGGGCTCAAATACCCGCAGAGTTTGTGAGTGTGCATCTTTGAATTATCGCCCACCCCAACCCTTCCCGCAGATCAAGTTCTGTATGATCGAATTTTTTGCGGGAGGGGCTTTAAAGATAGGGATGCCTAGTACTATAAGGTCGGGAGGGGTTGGGGTGGCAGCAAGTAAGTTGGTTTTAGGTGAGGACAAACATTCCCACCCACCTCCTAGAAGAAAATCCAATTAAGGACAGTTACTCCTCCTATGCAGATCAATATTACGATGAAGGCAAGGAAGCCAATGAACGACCACTTGATAATAGCATCCTTCGTTTTATGCTTTTCATGGTCATACTTGGTATGAGTATATTTTAAAGGACCTTTATTTCTAAAATCTTCATACCAACTGTGTTTTGCCTTGGCATCCTGGTGCAGTTTGAGTAAAGTCTTGCCGGCGAATGTATCCTTAATTAACTCCAGGTCACCTTTATATCGGATCGAAAAAAGGAGATGTACAGGATCATCGTGAAATTGATTTTCAAATCGTTGGCAGGCTTTGACCATTCTTTCATCTTTTTCTTCTTCAAGATACCAATATCTGCCAGCCATTTCCGGCAATTGTAATTGCCCAATAGATGTTCCCCAGCATTTTTCTAAGTTCAAGGTGATCAGGATAGGTATATATCAAACCGTGAAGGCGGTCTCGGGCTTTTCCAAGATCGCCTTTTTCGATGTCATTTTGTACGTTTGTCAAAGATTGTTGTAAAGACATGGATGACCACTTCATGATGGATCAAGATTTCAGGCTAACAATTAATTATATGGAATCTTGGTTATCCGCAAAATTACCGAAACGTAATGTGGGTTAGTTGCGTAAGTGATGAAGAGTTTAGCCTAAATCCCAAGATCAATGTGCATTACCCCACCCCAACCCCTCCCGCAGGCAAGATATCTTTTTGATTTGGTTATCTTTGCGGGAGGGGCTTGAATCAGATAGGGATGGAAGTGCCTAGGCATCTTCCATCCCTATCAACCCAGTTTCTCCGAAACCCTCGGATCATGGTTGTTTGGTACTTTTGTATTCACAGTGATTCTTTGAAAGAGTCAGGGGGTTGGGGATGAGGGAACCCAAGGTTCCCTCATCCCCGCAGAATTAAAGCCCCTCCCGCCGGTCGAATTCCTAAAAAAGGAAATCCAGGTGGCGGGAGGGGTTGGGGTGGGTCAATGGAAACGATTTGATCGATCCTTGGTTGTTACTCAACTCCAACATTCACATCCCATTTAAACACAAAATATTCATAGTGGTCGAGATACTTGTTGGAGTCGTGATTCAAAATGGATTCGGAAATCCCAATCACGTAACTATTTGTCTCGATGTTTTATGTAATACCCAAGTAACTGTTGTCGAATCAACAAACCAGAAAATATCGAATATATTTGAAAGAGATACACCTGAAATTATTGCCGTAACAAGTAATTCTTAAATGGTTTTGGTATGATGTATCGCGAGCCAGTAGCTTTTATTAGATTTTCTTGATACGATAATCATTCCAATAATTGATCCTGCAATAATACTTAAAACCTCAGCTAAAACGGATCGTGATACCATTAGACGATAATGATTCGAATTCCTATGATTAATACTCAAGGATCTGAATAAATAATCCATTATAATTGAGGCTATTGGAATAGTCCACAAAGCTTCTCTCACAACTCAACATATTAATTTCCTGCAGCAATTTTTCCATTTGTCTAGTCTAACTGTGCAGGTTCGGATGATTGCCTACCCGAACTCAACATCCACAACATCCCCCACCTCAAATCCCACAGATACTGTCACATGTGACAGGTTGTAAATCCATTTCCAATTATTATAATTATATATAGAACTTATATTCTATTGCTCTTTGATAACTGAATAGTTCAATCGCCAGCTCCATCCACATTTTGCGCCTTTCGGAGAATATGAATATTCGTTTGAAACAAATAACGAATGATGATGTATTTTACGGAAAACCGAATCGGATTACATTTCGGCAGCGCCAATCATCCGATAAAAAAAGTCCACACCGCTGTTTTGGTGTGGACTTCACATTCATCTGCTCAGAATTTCCAGGTTCGCAATTTCGGAATCAGGTCATGCGCGGTCAGATCCAACTGGATCGGGGTGATGGACACATAACCTTCCTTCAATGTACCGTAATCCGTGCCGTCCTCTTCCTTACCGGTCGGGCTTTCCCCGCCGATCCAGTAATACGGCCTTCCGCGCGGATCCTCCCTGCGGACAAGCTCGTCCCGATAGATGCGCAGTCCCTGCCGGGTGATCTTATAACCTTTAATGTCTTCAAATTTCAACGCGGGGACATTCACATTCAGGATGACTTCGGTGGGGAATCCCTCGGTGATGAACCTTTCGACGACCACTGCCGCAACCCGGGCAGGTGTTGAGAAATCGATGGACCTTTTTTCATATTCCGGGCGGTCGTACGAAACCGCGATGCCGTTGATGCCCGAGATGGCTGCTTCCAAGGCGGCGGTCACTGTCCCCGAATAGGTGACATCATGTCCGATATTCGCGTTCGGGTTGATGCCCGAGACCACCAGATCGATCTTATCGGGGAAGAATCCCAGCGCAGCCAGGGCAACACAATCAGATGGTGCGCCGTCGGTCGTCCAGGCGCAGGTGCCGTCGGACAGTTTGGTCTCTTTCACTCTCAGTGGACGGTCGAGCGTTTTCACATGACCGGATGCGCTCCAATTCTTATCCGGAGCCAGGACAGTGACCTGTCCAAATGGTTGCATTGCTTTAACCAGCGCCATCAATCCGGGATGGGTGACCCCATCATCGTTGGTGACTAAAATGTGCATTTTCCCTCTTCTTCTTAATGACGGTGGCGTCTCTTTTTACCGCCGGAATTGTCGGGCTGAGCCGCTTCGCCTTCAGGAAGGCTGACGATCTCCGGTTGGGGAACGCCTGTTGTGGATTGTCCATCCGTATTGGTGTTGGTCATGACCCGCGGGCGGTAGGTGAACATTCTGCTGATGGTCCCGCTGCGGATATCCCTGAGCAGTTCGCCAAATAACTCGGATGCGCGGCCTTTATACTGCACCAGCGGATCACGCTGGGCGTAGGCTTCCAGTCCGATGGATACTCTGAGGGCTTCCACCCTGGTCAGGTAATCCACCCACAATTCAGAGATCACACTCAACAGCAGTTGGCGGTAGATCTCATTCATCACGCTACTGCCCAGGATTTCCTTGGCGACAGCCTGTGAGTCATCATCCCATTCGGTCAAAGGCTTGGCGATCAGTTCCTGCACTTTTTCTTCGCCGAGCTCGGCTGAATACTTTCCGACAAAGGATTCGCTCAAGGAGGCATTCGTCTGACGGATGCGCGCCCACTCGGATGATCCCCACAGTGCGATCATCGCCTTGCGGGCATCTTCCAGATGTTCCAGAACATCCGCGGTGACTGCCGGGCTTTCGCGGTCCACCAGATACTTTGCGGCCAGGAAAAGATAACGCAGACGGGTAGTCCGCTGCCAGACCTGACGGTGGGTCTTCTGGTCGAAGACCATCCGCGAACCCTGGCTGATGTATCCCAGTAATTGGACGACCAGGTCTTCGTTGACGGTTTGATGACCGAGTTTCTCAAAGACGGTGTCGAGCTCGCGGGAGATCTGTCCCTGCGACCCGAACAGTCGGTCGCGATTCTTCTCGAAGAGGACATCCAACTCCTGCAGCATATCCCCGGAGATGCTCTGCCAGTCGGCATTCTGGTACTGCGAAGGTTTCAACGAGAGACCTTCTTCAAGCCGGCGTTCGAAGGCTGCGATCAGACGGGTGACGGTTAATCCGGTCAGGATGCTGTGAATCTGGTCTTCGATCTCATCGCGCAGCGATTTGGGGGATGAGGTCAGCCGTCTCATCTGCTCATTGTTCAACCGAATGGGCAGACGGATGGTGGAATTCAGCTCATCCAGGATCTCTTGCGGTTTGCGGGTCTCATTCTCATCATTGTCGGATAGGGCATCCAGGTAGGTATCCAGCAGATCCTGCCGTTCGGCGATCTGCATATTCAGCGTCTCTTCCGATTTGTTGATCAGTTCACGGGCAGATTCTGCCAGATGGTCCTGTTCAGCGTCGTAGGCCTTCTCGGCCAGATCCAGCAGCTGCGATTTCAGGGTGGCAATGTCCACATCCAGATCGATGTTCTCGAGCATCAAACGCTGGGTGTAGTTGGGATAAAAAGTCCCATCGTAGAAGATGGTCGGTTGGATATCTTCCAGGTAGGCGAGCAGTTTCCAGGGTCCTTCATCATCTTTCAGGGACTTCGGGAATGCGCTGGGTCAACTCGGTGCGCAGCATTTCGATGACATCTTCGGAGAGGTCCGCTTTGGTGAAGATGCGGTCGCGCTGTCCGTAGATACGGGCACGCTGGGTATTCAGCACATCATCATATTCCAGCAAATGCTTGCGGATATCAAAGTTGGCGCCTTCCACACGGGTCTGTGATTGTTCGACCAACCGGCCGACAATTCCGCTTTCGATCGGGATGGAATCATCCAGTTTCAACCGCGCCATCAGGTCTTCCACCTGTCCGCCGCCGAACAGGCGCATCAGCTCATCTTGAAGGGAGAGATAGAACCGGGAGGATCCCGGGTCGCCCTGGCGGGCGGCACGACCGCGAAGCTGATTATCGATACGGCGGGCTTCGTGTCTTTCAGAGCCGATCACATGCAATCCGCCCAATTCACGAACCAGCTCCATGTTGTCCATATAATCCAGGAACATCTGGATGCCGCCTTCGTAAATACCATACTCTTCAGACGGGATCTTCTTCAGGGCTTCATGACGTTCTTCGAAAGACATATCGTACGGGTTGGCGTAACCGAAGCGCTTGAGCACCCGGCTGACATCCCGCAGGATGCTGTCGTTCATCTCACCGCCGAGCTTGATATCGACTCCACGGCCGGCCATGTTGGTGGCGATGGTCACCGCTCCAAATGCGCCTGCCTGGGCAATGATCTTGGATTCTTCATCGTGCTTCTTGGCGTTCAACACCTGGTGCGGAACACCTGCCTGCAGGGTGGTCAGCAGACGGTCTTTATCCTGTGGACGCAGGTCCAGATAGCGGATCAAGCGGTCGATGTTTTCCTGGTCTTCCAGGTTGAAGGAGATGCCCAGATCACGGGCAAGCTGGCGCATTTTCCCGGCATCCAATTCTTCAATAGGTTTGTTGAGGAAAACCAGCTCAGGAATCTCTTTTTCCAGGTTTTGGTCGTTCCTCTGCTCGAACCAAAGATTGCGCAGCATCATGGATTGCAGATACTTGCGGACCGGTTCCGCGTGCAGCCGGTAGCTCAGATTCTGGGAGTGCTCCACGGATGTGGTACCCACCAACTGGGGACGTCCCATCACATAGTAGCGGATGACTTCCTGGGTAGTTGCGCGGGTCTTGCCTTCGAATGTGCGGTAGACCACATCGGGATAATCTTTCCTGCGCCAGTAAACCGGTACCTTACTGGAATCGTTCACCCGCGAATAGTAATTGACCTTGTAACCCTTATCGTCTTTTGTGGAAATCTCTTCCAGTTGGCTGCCATCACGGCTGGCTACATATTCCAGGTTGGTCGGAATGGGAAGCACATCCAGTTTGTAGATCTTGCTGAACTCTTCCGCTTCAGTCAGGGCAGTACCGGTCATACCCGATAATTTGGTGTACATGCGGAAGTAGTTCTGCAGAGTGATGGTTGCGTAGGTCACATTTTCGGGTTCGACTTTGACGCCTTCCTTGGCTTCGACTGCCTGATGCAATCCATCGGACCAGCGTCTGCCGGGCATCAAGCGTCCGGTGAATTCATCTACGATGACCACTTTACCGGTCTGAACCAGATAATCTTTATTACGCTTGAACAGGAATTGGGCGCGGAGCGACTGCTCCATGTATCCCATCAAACGGGCCTGCTCGGGGGTGATATCCTCCGGGCGGTCAGGGTCGCGCAGGGTAGTCCCAAGGAGCTGCTCAGCGTGCATTTCACCAATCTCGGTCAGCGATACGGAATGATCCTTTTCACTGACTTCATAATCTTCGGGGATAAGCTGGCGGACGACCTGAGCCATCCGGGCGTACCATTCGGTATCATCGGAGGCAGGTCCGGAGATGATCAACGGCGTTCTGGCTTCATCGATGAGGATGTTATCCACCTCATCCACGATGGCGAAAAAGTGTCCGCGCTGCACACGATCATCGATCCGCATGGCGGTGTTATCGCGCAGGTAATCGAAGCCGTATTCGCTGTTGGTGCCGTAGGTGATATCGGTATCGTAAGCTTCTTTCCGTGAAACCAGCTTCAATTGATGCTGATCTTCATGGGGGGATGTTTTTTCCAGGTCGACAACAAACGCCATCCGGCCATTTTCAGTCCGGGATGCCATTTGCAAGACGCCGACCGAGAGACCCAGCGCGTTATAGATGGGTGCCATCCAGCGGGCATCACGGCGCGCCAGATAATCATTGACGGTGACCAGATGGGTGCCTTTGCCTACCAGGGCATTGAGATAGATTGGCAGCGTAGCCACCAGGGTTTTCCCTTCGCCGGTGCGCATCTCTGCGATCTTTCCTTCATGGAGGGTGATACCGCCGATCATCTGCACATCATAATGGCGCAAACCGATGGTCCGTTTGCCAGCCTCGCGGACAGCAGCAAAAGCTTCCGGCATCAGATCAGTGGTAGTTTCACCATCAGCCAAACGAACTTTAAATTCATCGGTCTTTGCTCTCAAAGCTTCATCAGACAGAGCTTCAAATTCGGGCTCGAGCGCATTGATCTGATCCACAAAGAGGACCATGCGGTCAACAGCTTTTTTATTAGGGTCGCCGCCTAAAACGCGGATAATATTCTGAAACATAAGTACCTCACGGGTTGCAATTATCTGGGGAAATTATAGCACAGGGAGATTGCGTCCTCGTCCCATCAGTCTACAAGGCTTGGACAATGGGGCGTTGCAGGAACAGCTCAGGTCAAAGTAAAATAGGATGGAAAGCAAACCAGAAACAAGGATATGATCATGAGCTTCGATGACAAGATAAATGCCTATGCCGAATTAGTGGTAAAGGTTGGACTTAATTTACAACAGGGACAACGGTTACTAATCCGGGGTCCGCTGGTGTACGGAGCTCCATTCTCAGCCGCTCCTTTGATCAGAGCTATCGCCCGGACAGCTTATCAAGCTGGTGCGCGATTGGTGGATGTCATCTGGGGCGATGAGCAGATGGAACTGATCCGCTTCAATTACGCTCCGAAGGATTCATTCACGGAATTCTCCGAATGGAAAGCAAGCGGACCCATCGAGCATGTCAAGAATGGTGATGCGGTCATCTCGGTTAACGGTATGGATCCGGATCTGCTCAAGGGTCAGGATCCGGACAAGGTCACAGATTACACCAATACATCATGGAAAAAGTTGGATCCATTCCTGAAGATCGCCGGCAGACACGAGATCAACTGGCTGGTCATTGCGGTTCCGACACAGGGCTGGGCGGATAAAGTATTCCCGAGGGAAAAACCGGAAGCGAGAGTCGATCTGTTGTGGGAGACCATCTTCAATCTATGCAGACTGGACCAACCCGATCCGCTGGCAGCCTGGCAGAAGCACATCAAAGCCTTAAGCCAGCGGGCGGCATATCTGAATGAGAAACAATACCGGACATTCAAGTATCGCGCTCCGGGCACTGACCTGACGGTTGGATTACCCGAGGGGCATCTCTGGAGCGGTGCATCTTCGCATACGACCAAGGGATTCCCATTTACAGCCAACCTGCCTACAGAAGAGGTTTACTCGCTGCCATCACGAGACCGGGTGGACGGCGTCGTACAGGCCACCCTGCCGCTGAATTATTCCGGGACAGTGGTGGATGGGATCAACCTGCGCTTTGAGAAAGGCCGAATCGTCAATGCATCCGCCACTGAAGGCGAGGCTGTATTGAAAAAACTCATCGAAACCGATGAGGGGGCATCCCGGTTGGGAGAGGTCGCCATCGTGCCGCATAATTCTCCCATTGCCCAGAGCGGATTGCTCTTCTATACCACCCTATTGGATGAAAATGCTGCCTGTCATCTCGCGCTGGGAAGTGCGTACAAGACCTGCCTGACTGGTGGGGACAATATGACCGATGAGCAATTCATGGCAGCAGGCGGGAACAACAGCATGATCCATGTCGATTTCATGATCGGCTCAAACAAGATGGATATCGACGGAATCACAGCAGATGGTGTCACTGAGCCGGTCCTTCGCAAAGGTGAATGGACCTTTGAGGTCTAATCTTCAAATGGTTTATTAGATCACCGTATAGATGAGTGGAAATTTAATCTTACGATTACCAGTGCGAGATTGTATAATTACACTATGGCTAATGAAAAAATAGATTACCTTATAGAAGCAGTCCGCTTTTGCCCGGATGGGAAGATCGATCAGGTACGTGGATACGAACGCAGAGGGGCAACTTACTCTGATCTGGTTTTGGTCAACCGGCAAAGACTCATCGAATTTCTGACGAAAAAGAAAAAGGTTGCTACCGGAAAAAGAATTGCACAGCAAGCCTCAACTTTTGAAGTCTTTGAGCATGTTGCCATATCCGGAGAAAAAGACAGCTATCAGATCCACATGATGGATCAGCCTGCTGAACAAGACTCTTTAGGGAAATTACCCATATTTTAGTTGGTTTGACCTCATTGACAAATCCACTTCTCTCAATCATCTTTCCAGCTCATAACGAAGAGCTGCGATTATCCGTTGCATTGGATAAATGTATTGCGTTCCTTTCCACCTGCAAAGTGGACGGCGATATTTGGGTGGTTGAAAACGGCAGCAATGACCGGACTTTTCAGATCGCCAACGAATACTCCCAAAAATATCCAATCATTCACGTGATCCACGAAGAGGGTCGCGGAAAAGGTCTGGCAGTAAAAAAGGGAATGCTGGCCGCGGATGGTGATTACAGAATTGCCTGCGATGTTGATTTATCCATGCCTGTTGATGAGATTGTCAGATTCATCCCTCCCATGCTTACCGCGGATATCGCCATCGCATCCCGTGAAGCACCGGGAGCTATCCGTTTTAACGAACCACAATACCGGCATTTCATCGGGCGTATTTTCAACTTCCTGGTTCGCATCCTGGCTTTACCAGGTTTACAAGATTCGCAGTGCGGTTTCAAATGCTTCTCCCGTAAAGCAGTGGAAGAGTTATTCCCGTTGATGACCATTGAGGGATGGACTTTTGATGTGGAAGTTCTCTTCGCAGGGCTAAAACGAGGATATAAGATCACCGAGATCGGCATCCTCTGGTATCACGATCCAAACAGCAAGGTCAAAGTATTCAGAGACTCATTCCAAATGATCATCGATCTGCTAAAGATCCGCTGGAATGGCATCCGAGGGAAGTATGACCCGCTGGCTTGATACGCACATATTGCCTGACAAGCCAAATCTTGAATTTGAAACAGCCCTCTGGGAAGAGGGCTGTTTAATTGTCGGCGGCATCGATGAAGCTGGAAGGGGTGCCTGGGCAGGACCGGTTTCTGCTGCGGTGGTTGTCCTACCGGTGGATCAAAGTATTCAGGATAAATTAGCAGGGGTGAATGATTCGAAGCTGTTAACGGCTGATCAACGCAACAGAATGGCGGACTTGATCCGCGAGTATGCCCGGGAATGGAAAGTAGGGACGTCATCTTCCATTGAGATCGATGAAATCGGCATTCTACAGGCGACCCGTTTGGCGATGATGCGTGCCATCATGCAGCTTATCTCTGTACCCGATCACCTGCTGATCGATTACTTGAAACTGCCATCCTTTCCGGTCAAGCAAACTCCGCTGATCAAAGGGGATGCCCGCAGCCTATCCATTGCGTCGGCATCGATTCTAGCCAAGACTTATCGTGATGCGATTATGATCTCGCTGGATGCTGAGTATCCCGGATACGGATTCAAGCAGCATAAGGGGTATGGAACAGCAATGCACCGCGCTGCCTTGTTGGAAATTGGCGCTTGCGCGGTGCATCGAAAGTCGTTTCGACCGGTCAGTACTATTTTTTAAGTGGTTTGTCCATCAAAACATTGGCAAACATTCCCTGGAATTTCTTCTTTTCAGGGGAGAATAGGAATTTGGTTACTTCTGCGGCGACCGATGGCAGGAGTAGTAACGGCAAGATTTCACTCCACTGCAACCAGCCCAATGGCTTCGTATTGAAGACCACATTCAAAAACGGCACATAAACTACACTCAGTATCAATACCAAAGAGGCAAGAACAGCCCAGTTCATCCACTTATTGCTAAAGAAACCGATCTTGAGCAACGGATAGTATTCCGACCTTGCGGTGAATGCCCGGAACAACTCGGAGCAACTCAGGGTCACGAATGCCATCGTTTCGGCAAATTCAACGTGCGCTGGATCAGTTGTCAACCCAATAAAGTAAGCCCCCAGAGTAGCGGTGGTGATGGCAATAGTTTGAACGACGATACCGATCTGCATGAAGCGGTTGATGATGTTCTCTTTGGGAGGCCGGGGAGGTTGGCGCATGATATCGGGGTCACCTTTTTCCGTTCCCAGGGCTAGAGCCGGCGCACCGTCTGTAACCAGATTGAGCCACAATAATTGGATAGCTGTCAAAGGTGTTGGCCAACCGAAAAGCGTTGCCAGGAAGATGACCATGATCTCTGCCATATTACATGAAAGCAGATAATAAACGAATTTTCGGATATTACTATAAATCACACGACCCTGTTCCACGGCAGAAACAATGCTGACGTAGTTATCGTCTGTGAGGACCATATCCGCGGTTTCCTTGGCTACATCAGTGCCGGTAATCCCCATAGCTACACCGATATCTGCCAGTTTGATAGCCGGAGCATCGTTGACACCATCGCCGGTCATGGCAACGACTTCGCCATTTGCCCGGAGCGCTTCAACAATCTTCATCTTATGCTCAGGGGAAACACGGGCATAGACATCAGTCAGTTTGACTTCTTCCTGCATCTCTTCGGGAGTTAACGCTTCGATTTCGATCCCGGTTCGAACATGGCGACCTTCGCCAAGAAGTCCAATAAACTCGGCAATCGCACGGGCAGTATTTGGATAATCCCCGGTAATCATAATGGTGCGGATGCCAGCCTGTTTTGCTGAAAGGAGGGCGGGTGCCACTTCTGTCCGCGGCGGATCGATCATCCCGACCAATCCGGCAAAGATAAGTTCATTTTCCAGCGTGTGCGATGCGATCTCCTCGGGTTTTGCGGGGATCAACCGGTATGCCAATCCAAGCACACGCAGCGCGGATTGGGTCATCTGGTCATTCGCTGCCAGGATCGCCTGACGGGATTTCTCATCCAAAGCAGGTGTAGATTTATCATCCATGGCTTGATAACTGGTGCACAGTTTCAAGACCTCATCCGGGGCACCTTTCACGGCGACGGCATACCACTGCCGTTTTTCCTCCCCATACACGGGGGATATATCTTCATCCGCGGGATGTTTGATGGCATGGACAGTAACCATTCGTTTACGGACGCTGTCGAACGGAATTTCCTCTTCGCGGGGATACGCATTCAACACGCCATGCATGGTTGCGCCGCCTTTTACAGCCGCAACGAGTAATGAACCTTCGGTAGGATCACCGATAATGCGGAATGATTCTGCATCGGTCGTACTCTTTTCCAACTGTGCATCATTATTCAGAATGCTGACCCATAAAGCGGTTCCAACAGCAGGATATTGGGCTGGATCAATAACCTTTTCATCCAGAAGAAAATCCCCTATTTGAGAATATCCAGTCCCGGTGATATCAAAGAATTTATGATCCACCCAGATTTTGGTAACGGTCATTTCGTTTTGGGTGAGTGTGCCGGTTTTATCCGAGCAGATGACTGTCGCGGAACCGAGAGTTTCAACTGAAGCAAGTTTACGAATCAGTGCATGCCGTTTGACCATCTCACGCATACCCAAAGCCAAGGATATGGTAACAATCGCAGGTAGCCCTTCAGGAACGGCAGCAATTGCGAGGGAGACAGCGATCATGAAGGTGTCGATGATCTCTTGAATACTTCCATGGTGCCGGATGAGACCAACAATGAAAACCAAACCACAAATAATGAGGGCACCAATAGCCAGAAGTTTTCCGAGCGCTTCGAGACGTTTCTGGAGAGGAGTCTCTTCCATTTCAACGGATTGCAACATGGTGGCGATCAAGCCGAGTTGAGTATGCATCCCGGTACTGACAACCACACCCTTCCCACGTCCGTAGGAAACTAATGTGCCCATGAAAACCGTATTTTTTCGGTCACCAAGCGGGATATCCGAATTGAGAGAAAGGGCTGCATTTTTTTGCACTGGCAGAGATTCTCCGGTCAGGGCAGCTTCTTCCACCTTAAGGTTGACTGCTTCGACCAGACGGATATCAGCTGGAATAAAATTTCCGGCTTCAAGGAAAACCACATCGCCCGGGACTAATTCAGGTGCAGGGACTGATACACGGGACCCATCCCGCATAACTTGAGCTTCCGGGGAAGCCAGTTTTTTTAGTGCAGCAAGTGCCTGCTCAGCGCGGCTTTCCTGAACGACTCCCAGGATGGCGTTCAGCAGGACGATGGCTATGATCGCAGCCGCTTCTACGTATTCACCGACTACTGCAGATACGATGGCTGCAACAATGAGCAATATGATCACAAAACTTTTTAATTGGTCGAATACCATTTTCAGGAAACCCGGTCTGGGTGCTTCCTGAAGTTGGTTCGATCCATACTTTTCCCGTCTGGCTTCAACTTCCGCAGTGGTTAATCCAGTGGTTAGAGTAGTATCCAGTTTTTGCAACACTTCATCCGAGCTGAGCGAGTGCCAGCTAATTTGAAGATCGGGTGAAGGAGGAATAGAGATTGTTTTTTGTAGCTCGGTCACCTTTGGTCTCCTATAAAAACGTTATGGTAGAAATGATACTTGATTATGGCTGAATTACAACCATTAACCCTATCAAGAACTATCTGCTTACCGTAGAATCGAAACTATAATCAATCGGAGTTGTTCTATTAGCTTAAATAAAACCTTGTAAGGAAAAACCTATTCGGATAGGATAGAATTAGAAGAGAGGGATTATGAAAACAATTGCGCAATATCAGCATTCTATCGAAGAAATTGACGGACTTCCAAAAACAGAGAAAAGCCAGGCACTCGCCAGATTGACTGAGTTGGAAAATGAATTAATGTTTGATATCCACTCCTTAAAGACACAATATCAAGGGAGAGCATTATCCAATCAGAATTTTGGCCACAAACCTGGGAAAGAACGGGCGGAAAAAGAGAAACTTCTCAATGAAGAAAAGACAACAAGGGTAAAACCATACGAAGAAATACTTGGGATCATCCTTGAAAAACTAGCCAAATTGGCATAAAACCGGTATTGACTTCATGCTGCTTTACTATATCCGCCATGCACAATCCACCAATAACGCCCTATTCAATGAAACTGGTGCGCGGATTGGCCGTGTCGCTGATCCCGATTTATCAAATCTTGGCGGGCAGCAAGCAAGATTACTCGCAGCTTACTGTATCAAGCATCAGAAGGAATTCGATTTCACCCATATTTACAGCAGCTTAATGGTTCGTGCTCTGCAAACCGCGTATCCCCTTGCTGAGGCATATCATCTTCCTTTAAATGGTCAAATTGACCTCCACGAATCCGGTGGAGTGTATCTGGAGAGCGAGACGAATGGTGAGCTTCATGGTCAACCGGGGGGAACCCGGATCGAACTCATGAACGCATACCCAGGAATCAATTTACCAGTCGAAATGAATTCCCATGGTTGGTGGGATAAGCCTTACGAAACACCTGAAGATCGTCCCATCAGAGCCCAAAGGGTACTGGAGTGGCTGATCAAAACACATCCAGGAAAAGATGAACGGGTTGTATTCTTGAGTCACCATGGTTTCTTTAACCACTTCTTTTGGAGTATCATGCGAATTGACCGCCCCCAGGGAAGCTGGTTAACGATCAACAATACCGGAATTACCTGTTTTGAAATCGGCAAAAAAGATGGCACTTCTGTTTATATCAACAGGTTGGATCACCTTTCCCTTGAAATGATAACAGAGTGATCGGAGGATGGATGAAAGATCGGGTGGATGATTTTATCGATTACCGCAAAAAGATGAATAAACGTATCTTAGAGATCGATCATCTGGGGATCAAGAGATTCTTTAATTTGGATACTGCTGCATACCAGGAAGGCGCACTGGATGAAAAGACCAAAGAATTGCTTGGTCTGACAGCATCCATGGTCTTACGTTGTAATGATTGTATTGATTATCATATACTCGAATGCGTAAAACTTGGCTGGACTGATGAAGAGATCCATGATGCTTTGAATGTATCCCTCCTTGTGGGCGGAAGTATTGTTATTCCGCACCTGCGCCATGCCATAGAAACACTGGATATAGTCCGACATTCAGAAAAGAATCAATAAATGTTCAAGAAAACTCTGGTAATGAAATTCGGCGGAACATCGGTCGGGTCTGCTTCGGCGATAAAGCAGAGTGTACAGATCGTGTCGAAGTTTTCAAAAGAATACCAGAATCTGGTGGTGGTAACATCCGCGATCTCAGGTGTCACAGATATTTTATTAAACGCCGCGATCCAGGCGGCGGATGGAAATTCTGCCCAAATCGAAAACGCTGCTACAAATTTACGAAGCCGTCATATGCAGATCCTAGCCGAACTGATCACAATTGATCAACTTCGGAACAGCATCTCCACGGAATTACTAAGCTTAATCAACCAATTTGCGGACCTCTGTCACGCAATTTTTGTCCTGGGGGAAGCAACTCCGCGAGCATTGGATGCAGTAGCCAGCCTTGGCGAACGCTGCTCTGTACTGATCCTGGCGGGTGCATTGTCTGAAACAGGTGTCAAGGCTCTAGCTATCGATGCCTCGTCAATCATCCGAACAGACGCAAACTATCAAGCTGCCAACCCGGATATGAATATCACCAAAGCAATTGTGAAAGAAAAATTACTCCCGATCTTGAAATCGAAAACAATACCAGTGGTTACAGGATTCATCGGAGGAACGGCATCCGGATCTATCACGACTTTAGGCAGGGGAGGATCAGATTTTACCGCTGCAATTTTAGGCGTTGTACTTCCAGCAGATGAGGTCTGGATATGGACAGATGTTGATGGCGTCATGACCACTGATCCGCGGATATGCCCGGATGCCCAAACCATACGTTCGCTATCCTTCAAAGAGATTTCCGAATTGGCTTACTTTGGGGCAAAAGTGCTACATCCCAAGACCATCAGACCGGTGATTGAGGCTGGAATCACCCTTAAAGTCCTCAATACATTCAATCCTGATCACCCCGGGACTGAGATCTATTCGGAAACCAACCAGCTCAATGAAAATATTATAAAAGCAGTGACGATCATCAAGGATTTAAAGCTGATCACGATCGAAGGACGCGGTATGCTCGGCGTTCCCGGGGTTGCTGCACGGACATTCTCCGCGATTGCATCGACACACACCTCGGTTCCTTTAATTTCACAGGCTTCATCGGAACAATCGATCTGTTTCGCTGTACCGGCCGACACGGCACCAAGGGTCCTCAATGCACTCCATACTGAATTTGAGCGCGAATTTGTCAGACGCGACATCGATTCAGTTTGGGCTTCTGAACAGGTTGTAATTGTCTCGGTGGTTGGGGCAGGAATGCGCAATATACCGGGCGTGGCTGGTAAAGTATTTACAGCACTCGGAGATGAGCACGTTAACGTCATTGCCATCGCACAGGGATCTTCGGAAGTATCCATCAGTTTCATCGTATCCACAGAAGATGGTTCGCGAGCCGTTCAAGCATTACACCGCTTAATCCATTAAGGTGATCGTATGCAAAAGAAAATTCCAGTTGCCGTTCTGGCAGCTACAGGCAGCGTTGGTCAACGGTTTGTTTCATTATTAGCAGATCATCCCTGGTTTGAGTTGAAGGCTGTTACCGGTTCAGATAGATCCATCGGAAAATCATATCAGGAGACCTGTAAATGGCTTTTGGCAGATCCCATGCCCGAAAATGCCAGGAATTTGAAAGTATTACCCAGCTCTGCGGAAGACCTGGGAGGGATTCCAATCGTATTTTCCGGGCTGCCAACTGATACAGCCAAAGAGGTTGAACCATATTTTGCCAGAGCCGGTATGGCTGTCTTCTCGAATGCATCTGCATACCGTAAAGAAGAAGATGTACCTATACTACTGCCCGAAGTCAATGCGGATCATCTATCCATCCTGCAAGCGCAACGAAAACATCATGGCTGGTCAGGAAGTATCGTGACCAATCCAAACTGCACCAGTACAGGGATGACTGTGGTCTTAAAAGCCATCCAGCAATCCTTTGGGTTATCCAAAGTTTTTGCAGTATCGATGCAAGCTCTGTCCGGTGCGGGATATCCAGGTGTGGCATCTCTCGATATTATCGATAATGTAATTCCGAATATCCAGGGAGAAGAAGATAAAGTGGAATGGGAACCACGCAAGATGTTAGGTAAGATCCTTAATGATCAATTTGGACTTGCAGATATGCAGATTTCCGCACATACCAACCGGGTGGCAGTGAGTGACGGGCATATGGTTTGTTTGTCGGTGGAATGTAGTTCTCGTCCAACGGTCGAAGACATGATCCGGGTCTTATCCACTTATCTGGGACCTGAAGATGCGCAGCATTTACCATCAGCACCCAAGCCGGTAATCCTAGTGAAACATGAAACAGATAGACCGCAACCCAGGTTGGACAGGCTGACAGGAAATGGGATGACTACAGTTGTTGGTCGAATCCGTGTCGACCCGCTTTTCCATATCAAAATGGTGATTTTGTCGCATAATACAATCCGCGGTGCAGCAGGCGGTTCTATATTCAATGCAGAATTATTCGCCCGGCAACAAAATATCATATCCTAGTCCCCTTTTTGTTTTCTGCTTAATCCAGGATCATTAAGGTAATCACCCGGTTTTCTTTTCATCCCCACAAAAAATTGATTTGATAAAATTTATTCAGACAGGGATATAATTTTTATATGCCTCCCTTTTTGATTTTCCTCATCAGAAGAATACTGGGTATCTTCCTCTCTGTGGTCGTGATCACATCAATGCTGTATGGTATAGCTATGTTCACCTCGCCTGAGGAACGTGCTACGCTCTACCTTCCGCGAAACGCAAGTCGTATGTCCATCGAAGGCGTCCGGAGGATGGTTGCAAGGATCATTGAAGATAAGCATTTACGTGACCCATTCCCGGTTCAATACTTTTACTGGGTAGATAGCTTGAGACGTGGTGATTGGGGATGGAGTGGTTTCCTACAGGAAGATGTGTTGGATATGCTTAACCGGCGTGCACCGGTGACTATAGAGTTGACGCTTTACTCATTGTTATTTTTCATTCCATTAGGTATGGTTTCTGGAGCGATAAGTGGAGCAAGGAAAGGTTCAAAAACTGATTCAGGTTTCCAATTCTTCTCTTTTGTCTTTTCCTCTACACCAACATTCATTCTTGCAATCCTAATGATGGCCATCTTTTATGTCTGGTTGCGGATTTTTCCACTTGAAAGAATCGGATCTGAAGCTCTAGGTTTTATGCGATCAGATGGGTATAAAACCTATACCGAGTTGATCACCATCGATGCTTTGCTGAATGGAAACCTGTATGTATTCCTGGATGGATTAAGACATCTGATCATGCCGGTCGTCTCATTGTCCCTGATCCAATGGGCAACGCTTGGAAGAGTGGTGAGGGTTTCAACCATAGAACAATCCCATGAGCAATATATCCTAGCGGCAAAATCGAGAGGAATACCAGCAAATCGATTGCTCTGGGGACATATATTTAAAAATATCCTCTCCCCGGCTTTTACCAGCAGTGCAATCGGCGCGGCCAGTCTTTTTACAGGCGTAATGGTCATTGAACAAACATTTAATTTGAAGGGGATCTCAGAACTAATTATGTCCTTAACCGCTGTTCCAGACACTCCTTTACTTCTGGGATTCGGTGTTTATTCAATTTTATTTGTTCTGGGCATCATCCTAGTATTGGATATTGTTCAGGCATTTGTTGATCCGCGAATTCGGGAAGGGGTCATGATCGGCTAATTATGGATATTCCTGACTTTACTCGAACGAGTTCTGTCCTATTTAATGATCACCGAAATATATGGATAGAAATCAGGTCAAATTGGCGAATAAGGATCGGCATGATTCTGGTGATCCTTTTCATACTGGTGAGTTTGTTTGCGAATCTGATCACGCCCAGTTCTGATATGTTTTGGGCGACCGAGCTCACTTGGGAAAAAGATCCATTTGGTTCTCTATCCCATAAACCCGATTCTCGCAACTGGCTTGGAACAATCTCTGCACGAGATATTCACCAGCAAATCGATGTTTACACCGGTTTGATCATCGGATTTAAAACTGCAATGATCTTTGGAGTGAGTGCAGCGATAATAACAGCTTTAATTGGTACACTGGTTGGAGCTTTAGCTGCGATGAAAGGGGGTTGGGTTGATGTTGTTCTGATGAGGTTGACCGATGCGTTACTCACTCTGCCACTTATCGTCGGCATTATGCTGATCGAACAGATCATTACCTATATGGTTGGTGGTACATCAACGTTTCGATTGTTTTATAACTATAGTGCATCCCCAGCCCACATACCGGATAATCTTCTGTGGATCGTCGATTTTATCGATCCCATATGGATGGCAATCGTCTTATTTGCCTGGATGCCATATACCCGAATGACCAATACATTGGTATTGAAAGGCAAAGGTGAAGTATATGTTGAGGCATCCCGGGCATTGGGAGCGAATCAATCCAAACTATTTTTCAAACACATCCTGCCAAATTCGATCTCTCCACTTTTGGTTTTTGTAACAAAAGACATAGGGGGTTTCGTCCTACTTCAAGCCACATTCACCTTTATTGGCGTAGGATCATCTTCAGAATGGGGAACCATGCTGGGATACGCACGTGATTGGATCATTGGTCCGGGTGGGACAATATTTGGCAGGTGGTGGGTATATATCCCAACGACACTAGTATTGATACTTTTTGGAAGCAGTTGGAACCTTTTGGGCGATGGGCTTAGTAATTGGTTTAATCCCAGGAAGGGTAAATCATTGGAGTAAGTACCAGCGATCAGAGTAAATCCCTGATCGCTGGTTACATCTAAGAAGCTGGTTCATCGATCCGCCAGTAGGCTCCGCCACCACCTTCACGATCCATCATCTTGTATACGATAAAGCTTCTTCGAATGAACGCGGTATCCTCATGATATCTGGATATCTTTTCATTCATTTGTTTTTCGGTATATCGAACACCTGGTTCGAAGTCCTTAAGGACATACCTGAGCAGAATGAGAAGTTTTTTCTCTTGAGCGGGGAAAGCAGTGATCTGCCCCGCTTCATCGGTAAATGCCTTCATGACCTTGCGGGTGAAAGCATCCTGTTCAGGTTCCGGTTCAATATGAGGAAACGCATCCTCAGTCATCATTTTCTGCGCCATGGTATTAATAACCTCCCTTCGCAGTGAGTAAATATAATAGTGCCCATCCGTTCGCGCGGATACCAGATTCGCTCTGGACAATTTGGCCAGGTGATGGGATGTTGTGGACACTCCCAATCCGATCACCTCTGCCAGGTTTTCGACAGAGTAAGGCTTGCTGGCAAGCACTCCGATTATCGCCAGCCGGTTTTGGTCCGCCAGCGCTTTGAAGAATTCAAGCATCTCGAGCTGCTTCTCTTCATTCATGGTATTCTCTTTCGTAACATTACGATATACATAGAAATGATTCTATCAATATAATTATATTTGTCAAGGGGAACGTTAGTGTAAGTAAAAGGCGTTTTATACCAAAAGGGTCAGGTGATTCACCTGACCCTTTTGGTATACATACCAATAAATTCTAGTAATAAGCAATCACTATTTACCTGCGGTTACGGCAGGAGTTTCAATTGTCTTAACAACAACTTCTTCAGCGGGCTGAGGGGTTTTTAATACAGCCATCATGACTGCAGCAACAACCAGCATACCAGCGGCCAGCATATAAGCATTGGTAAAGCTGCCTGTGGCATCTTTGATTGCACCAGCCAATTGGGAGAGCATAAAACCGCCCAATCCCCAGGCAGTGTATACGATACCATAATTCATGGCGAAGTTCTTCAGACCAAAGTAGTCTTTGGTAATGGCGGGGAAGACAGCCAGGTTAGCACCATAATTAGCGCCAATCAACGCGACCAATACCATCAGCAGAGGAACATTTGCCAGAGGACTATCCTTCACGAACAAGGAGAGGCTGACGATCAAGGCTGCCTGGAAAAGGAATGCGATGAGTAAAACGTTCTTTCGGCCGATCTTGTCAGACAGGACGCCATATAGTACCCGTCCGCCGCCATTGCCCAAGGCAAGAGCAGAAACAGCGACTGCACTGACTGCAGCCAAACCGATTTGATCCTTCACAATCGAAGCTAGGTTACCGATCACCATTAATCCGGCGCCGGAGCCAAAAGCAAAAGTGATCCAAAGGAAGTAGAATTGCCAGGTTTTGGCGGTTTCGGTTGGAGTAAAGTCGGTTTTCTTCACTGCCGCAGTTTTTGAGGCAGCACTACCGGCGGGGACAAATCCGGCAGGGGGGAATGAAAGGAATTGGGCAAGGAAGACCACAACTACCAACATCCCAATACCCAGGTAGAGCATGGTGGTTTGCATTCCGATGGTAGCGAAGAGAGCACGGGCAAGTGGAGCAACCCAGGCGCTACCCATTCCAAATCCGGCAACGACGATACCGGAGATCAAACCAGTTTTTGAGCCAGGGAACCATTTCAGTGCAGCGGGGCTGGCGGAGGAATATACAAATCCGATACCGGATCCGAGTAAACCACCGAAAGCGATCGCATAAACCCAGGGAGAGGTGGAAAAGCTGGAGATGATCACACCAGCACCTGCCAGAATACCACCCAGGGTAACCACAACACGAGGGCCGTACTTGCTAAGAAGCTTGGCGCCAACCAGAGTCATCAGGGAGAAAACGACACAGGCGATTGAATAAGGTAGGGATTTTTGTGCATCAGCCCATCCCCATTCAGCCGGAATATTTGCTTTGAAAACGCTCCAGGCATATAACACACCCAAGGCCAGTAATGCACCTGTACCTGCAATAGTGACTAGCCAACCTTTGTTGGGGATAGAAGTTCCCACATTATTGTTACTTTGCATCAGTTATGAAAATCCTTTCAAAATATAGTGTGGAGGAATCAATGTCTGACAATCACACCAGACTTGTAACACTTATTGCAAAAAAGAGTTACGAAAGAAGATACTTGTCAGACAATATCATTCTAACATAATTGTCTGACAATGGTCAACGGGTATTCCATCATCATCCAGTAAACAGATGTCATTATTTCTAATCCTTGGTAGACGTCGTATTCCGCGTTGATTTAGAAAAAAACCTATGTTCCGACAACCAAGTTCCTCGCTCATCCGTATAGGAAATAGGTTTACATATACGTGGATAACTGAAATATCTATTAAACACCTATGGGTTGAAATGTGAGGAATTATGAAAATAACTGAATTATCGGGAGTGGTTGTCGGGATTGCACTCATCGGGGCGCTGGTGTCCATTGGATTGGCTAGATATCGCCTTCAGAAGAAACCTATCGAAATCAAGGCATTGGATCCAAAGGAACTAACTCAAAAGGATCTAGAAGAGATTTCGTCTACCTGGAATTTACTCAATCACTAAACTGTTCTATAATTTGAGCGCATGTTAAGGCTGTTCATCCTATACATAGAGGTGCGCGATGGAATTCTCCGAGATTCACAATGGTGAAGATGCTCACAATTTTTTTTCATCTCATTGTTTCAATTTGAGCTGGGACATGATCGACACACCAAAACGGACGATTCCTCAGGACACGCTGATGTTGTCGGCATCTTACACATCGCTCTGGCACTGGCAGCAACGGGAAGACTGTACAAATCAGAACCTATCGGTAGCATATTGGCAGCTTTCCAGAGTCCATGCACTACTTGGATATGCTGATTTGGCCAGGCAGTATGGACATTTTAGTGTGGAACACGCTCGCGAAGAAGGTCCGTTCTATCTAGGTTATGGGTATGAAGCTCTAGCCCGTGCTGAAAAGATTGCCGGGAATGAGGATCTAATGTACCGGTATAAATCTGAGGCTGCCCGATTGAGCACTGAGATCAGCCAACAAGAAGACCGGGAAGCTCTCATCGCCGACCTGGACCTGCTATAGAATCACTGGATATGAAAACCGCCCTGGTCTGACCAGGGCGGTTTTGTTATTTATGCATATTGGACAATGATGGGAAGTTTTCGGATCTGGATTTCGTTCGATTTACCCAGAACCTTACCTGCAAACTCCTCAGGCACATCCACCAATGTATGTTGATCTTGGATCAGGATCTTGCCGATGGTGTAACCGGGAATGTCTGCATGAAAGGCGATTGCGCCCACGATATCGTTGGGGCGAATCCCCTGTAGTTTTCCGGCATTCAAATTCAAGCGGACCATTCCGGCTTCATTCGAAGCATTTCGCCCGCTGCCACCACCGGATGAACGAGGTGCAGATTGCGTACGGCGAGGACGATTCTCATGAGAGTATGATCGGTCCGAAGTTCGTTCTGAAGATCTGGTTGAAGATCGGTCATATGATCTCTCGGTGGACCGTTCACGGGATTCGGAGAGTTGGGTGATGGCGGAAATGGGACGCTGTTTTTCTTCACTGCGGGCTAACTTCAATGCAGCGGCAGCGATTTCGATAGGATCTTGGCCGTCAGCGATCATGCTTTCGACCATATCGCGTTCTTTCTTGTATCGACCGCGTTTTAACCACATATCCAATTGCTTCATAAAGTTCTGGTCACGAAGCTTGTAGATATCATCCTCGGTGGGTAATGTGGCAAAGGCGATCTTACGGCGTGCATAACTTTCGATCTGCCCTAATCGGCGTTTCTCGGATGGAGAAAGCAAGGATATGGCGATGCCGGTCTTGCCAGCGCGGCCAGTTCTACCGATACGATGGACATAGATCTCGGGATCTTCAGGAAGATCGTAATTGAATACATGTGAAATATCGTCAATATCCAAGCCACGGGCGGCGACATCAGTTGCCACGAGGACCTTGATCTGGTTATTGCGGAAGCGGTTCAAAGTTCTTTCACGAGAATCCTGACTAAGGTCGCCATTCAACGCCTCAGCGGGGAATCCACGGTTTGTCAGTTCGTTTGCCAGAACACCGGTATCTACTCTGGTGCGGACAAAGATGAGAGCGCTGGTGACCTCCTCAGACTCGAATAAACGGGTAAGAGCAGCCAACTTGTCCGATTTGTGGACCAGGTAATAACGCTGTTCGATGCCATCGCCAGTAGCCTGTTTGCTCTGGATGGAAATGAATTGTGGATTGTTGAGATACCTATCCGCCAACTTGCGAATCTCGGGTGCAAGAGTTGCCGAGAATAACGCGGTCTGTCTGGTGGATGGAGTTTTAGAGAGAATGGTTTCAATATCTTCAATGAAACCCATGCTTAGCATTTCGTCAGCCTCATCAATTACAACCGTGCTGACATGGCTGAGATCAAGAACTCCTCGATCCATCAGGTCCATCAATCGTCCGGGGGTGCCGACAACAATATCCACACCACGACGTAGTTGGGACATCTGCAGTCCATAGGATTGACCGCCATAGACAGCCAACACCTGAACATTCATCTGTTTTCCATAGCCAGTGATGGCCTGAGAAACCTGGAGGGCAAGCTCACGGGTGGGAGCTAACACCAGACCCTGGATATTATGTCCATTCGGCTGCAGATTTTGCAGCATGGGTAATGCAAATGCGGCAGTCTTGCCGGTCCCGGTTTGGGCCTGGCCAATGACATCCTGTTTGGTTAACATTACGGGGATGACAGCAGTTTGAATTGGCATCGGGCTTTCATACCCAAGGTCAATCAGAGCCTGCACCAATTTAGGTTGCAGGTTTAAATCAATAAAATCGTTACTCATCAAAACTCCTTATAAGATACAGGCTGCTTTGATGATTTCGAGATTTACCCTTGAAAGATACCCGTGGAACTCTTTACTTTCCGTGGCAAAAGAAAAACCCGACAATAAACGTCGGGCACCATTCGAAATAATCAAAACAATTCCCAAAAACGTATCCGCTTGCGCGGTAGAAAAAGAGTATACCACAGATTATTCCAAAAATTGCAATACCAATACACATTTTGGATGAGATTGTATAATAGTGAGACGCTTTCCCAATAATCGGGATAAATATTTCCTTGGGAAGGTATAATCATTCAGAAAATATATAAATTAATCCAGGCAGGTATTTATGGAATCACGCTGGCCGCATCGAATCATTGGGGATAAGATCATCATCCGGACAAAAGACCGGGTATGCGAGAATGCAGATGAGCTGCTGTCCAGCAGACTCTTCAACAAGGTGATTTCCCGATGTGTCCGCGATCTCAACCGGAGGAATTCTCCGCTGATCAAAATATTTGATTCCAGAGATATTAATGAAGAAGAGATAACCCTGCTGGTTGAGACGATGCGTTATATCCTCAAAATCCCAATCGAGCTCATCCCGCGAGTTGCTCCCAGGTTCGGAACAATTCTTCCGCAACCGGTCTCTGTTGTTTGATTTTATCGAATTCGCTTACAACTACTGGCGTCATTTTCAACGGGTCATGATCTGTGATTTTGAAGGGAATCGTTTCGATCACCGTCCATATCAAACCTTCAACCGGACTGTGGAAACATTAACCAACCTGGTCCGTAGCACCTACCGGGATCTTCAAGAGAGTATTTCCGGGAACCATCCACGGATTTACCGCCAGGTGCCTGCCGGCGCAGAGATAGCTGCGATCGCACTTCCCAAGCTGGTACAATACCCCACATCTGTTTACCAAAAGCTGAATGAGATCCCCGTAATCCGTCAGATACTAATCTATCCACCACTCATCTTCAATCCACCGATGAATAAGCGGAGCGGCCAATTTGAGCGAGTCGATCGGAATCCGATCGAATCACTGGATCTACAGAAGGAAAATTGGTTGTGTTATCCTGCAAAAGTAGGTCCACTGCTGATCATGGTCTATTTTTCGCTTAAGTTCTCCGAGTTGGGATTCTCATTGTGTAATTTATTCGAGATCGCGGGCGAAGAGGATTTGAAACAAAAACCGGATGCAGCGTTCGTGTTCGGAGTTCCGGAAGCAGATTTCCCCAATATTGGTCAAGGCAAAACCGTTTTCTTCGATGACGAAGCGAACCAGATCCTCATTGGGGCAATACCTGACTCGGATGCTTATGGCTACTTCGGATATTTAAAGAAGATGGTCCTGACACTTCACAATATAGTGATGATGAAGCGCGGATTATTGCCTTTCCATGGTGCATTGGTCCAGTTACGAGTGCGCGGTGGCCGCCCCATGACCATACTCACCATGGGTGATACCGGAGCTGGAAAATCCGAATCACTGGAAGCTTTTCGAACCATAGGCGGCGAGGATGTGCAAGAGATCACTATCATCGCCGATGATATGGGATCGTTGTCCATTTCTCCCGACGGTCAGATCATTGGTTACGGAACTGAGACAGGAGCATTCATCCGCCTGGATGATCTGCAAACCGGGTACGCATTCGGACAGATCGACAGAACTATCATCATGAATCCAGACCAGACCAATGCCAGGGTCGTACTTCCGGTGACCACATACGAAACCATCACCCGCGGTTTTCCGATCGATCTCGTGCTATATGCGAATAATTACACCCGAGTTGAAGATGGAGAAACTACGATCCACTGGTTTGATGACGCGGAACAGGCATTTAAAGTGTTCCGGGACGGCAAGGTGATGAGTAAGGGGACTACAACAACTACAGGACTTACACAAACCTATTTCGCCAATGTATTTGGACCTGCTCAATATCCAGATGAACACGACGAGCTGGCTAAGAAATACTTCAAGCAGTTTTTCACAGCCAAATTGAAGGTCGGTGAATTACACACCCAATTGGGCATATCCGGGATGGAACATAGCGGACCGGAAATCGCAGCACGAGAGCTGCTTAAGTTAGCCAAGGAAAAGCGGTAGGGAGACTTTCAAACACCCAGTTCGCACTGGTTTCCAGAAGAATATCTTTGTGGTTTGTGGTCGTGACTGCCAGGCAATATGCTCCTGCAGATTTTGCGGCTGCGATTCCCATGATTGAATCTTCCACCACCAGACAGTTTTTGGGAGAAACGCCGAGTAATTTTGCAGCTTCCAAAAACACCCATGGATCAGGTTTCCCAGGTTTGCCGTAAGCAGAGACCACTGCTTGAAAATACGGCGCAATGTGGGTTTCCTGAAAGGTGACATCGATGTTTTCTTGCGGTGCTGAAGTGGCAAGAGCCTGCTTGATCCCTGCATTCGCAGCCATATCCAACCAATGCATTACCCCGGGTAAAACTATCAGGTTATCATGAAGCAATTCACGAAACAACTCTTCCTTCTTCTCACCGATCTCATGCCAGAGTGGATCGGCAGCTTGTTTCCCGATCAAGGTAGTCACACCCAGTTGATTATTCATACCGAAGATTTTCGTAAACAATTCCCTTGAGAATGGAATGTCATATTCCGGAAGTATCCTATTCCAGGATTCAAAATGTTGTTCACCGGTATCAACGATCACGCCATCCAGATCCCATAAGATTGCTTGTATATCCAAACTCATCGTTCATCCTTTGTCGAGTATCCGGGAATTGTACCCGGTTTATCCTTCAAGTATCAAATCCAACCATCCTTGTATGCTATTTTCTAACCACATATTCGTATATGATGTTATAAAGCGATCATTCGCAATAAATTAGGAGGATCAGTATGGCTACTTTTGACGAGATCATGAAACGATTTCCGGCGGATGTTCAAACCACGATCATGGAGATCTGGAACTCTTTGGCACCCGCTGAAAAAGAAAGTTTCTTATCCATGTTGAAAGGAATCCCAACTGAAACTTCACTTGTCAAATTACTGGTAAAACTTTCAGCAAATCAAGTGAAACAAGTCTTTGGTAAAAAGTCAAAGGTTGCCATTGTGGGACCGGCGAATGTGGGCAAATCAACCCTTTACAACCAGTTTATCCACGCGAAAACGGATACAGCGAAGGTAAGTCCCATCCCCGGAACAACCCGGTTCAACCAGCAAGCGGATGCTGGGGTCTTCTCTGTTGTGGATACTCCCGGAGCTGATGCGGTTGGAGAAGTAGGCGATAAGGAAAAAGCCGAAGCGTTGAGAGCCGCTGATGAGGCGGATTTCCTGATCATCTTGTTTGATGCCATTCAAGGAATCAAGAAGACTGAGAAAGAGATCTTTGATGAGTTAACCTCGCTAGGCAAACCATACATCGTTGCCCTAAATAAGGTGGACCTGGTCAGATCGGACCAGGCAGGAGTGTTGAAACTGGTGACCTCGCATCTGGGTCTTCAAGATGGTCAGGTCATACCGATCACCGCCAAGGATGGAAAAAACCTGAGTCAGTTGTTATCTGCAATCGCTGTTGCTGAACCGGCAATCGTTGCTGCCCTGGGGAGTGCTCTCCCTGAATACCGCTGGCAATTAGCCTGGCGAAGTATTATCAGCGCAGCTTCCATATCTGCTGTGATTGCGCTTACTCCGCTGCCCATTCTGGATTTTGGTCCGCTGCTGGTAAACCAGACCGTCATGGTGCTTGGAATTGCCAGAGTCTATGATTACAAAATCAATCTTGAACGCGCCCGCGAATTGGTTGTGGCTTTCGGTTTGGGATTCCTGGGCAGAATGATCTTCATGGAACTCAGTAAATTGGGTGGCATCCCCGGATGGCTGCTTTCTGCGGCAATTGCATCCTCTGTGACGGTAGTCATGGGATACGCGGCTGCAGAATGGTTCCAGAGCGGGAAGAAACTATACCAAAGATAGAATGACCGAGCTTACCCGAAAGATTACTAAAGATCTGCTGGATTCTCTTGAAATCCCTAGGGAAGAAAAAACCATCCAAAGAAAAATTACAGGAAGCTGTCAAACAATCGCTCGAAGAAATCACACTCGATGAAAGAAAGAACTAACCCTGTTTACCATCATATTTAGTCAAATTCTAAAAGACTAATTTGGTTAGAACGGTTTACCACAATTCTGTCGTTCAACTGCATCCAGGCACAGGTCATTTTGTTGTCGAGAATGGTGTCTCCCAACTTTTCAAAGAGTAACCAAACGGCAGAGTTCTATCTTAATTTACTTGCTTCATCATGCAGAAGTTTATCTTCGTCGGTTAGAGGTTCAATTGTGACTCCGTGGGCAAATGGTTTATTCTCTTTGTCCACATTAATAAAGGTAATAAATCCGTTTACCACTACAGTTTCTTTTACGGATAATTTGATGTTTACTACGATCCGGGATTTCCCAGTATAGACGACTTTGCTATCAAATTTTGCCAATGACCCGGGAGCGATCGGCGCGGTGAACGTCATCCCGTGGATTTTTAGACAGACAATATTTTCCGGTTTAGTCGCGCTGGCGGCAGCGATAAAACCCGATTCAACGAACCATTCGGCGGTTCTTCCGGCGAATAATGTGCCATGGTGATTCATATCTTCGCCTTTGACAAGATGATAAGTGGTAAATAATATCGGTTGCATTTTCCGTATCCTCTCAGCCCTGAATCTTACTCCCCTGACGCGGATAGTCAATACCTGGATGAGGTGAGAGTTAAATATCTACGGTATTGAAATTGTTACCCCTTGACGAACTTTGAAATTTTGGGATAATGAGTAACATAACAGCGATGAAAGAGGAAAGTACCCATTCCAATACCGTCAGGGAGATGTGAGGCATAGACTGAAACCTCCATCCGGAATAAGAATGGCGAAGTTCCCTCCGGAGCTGCCCGAGTGAACGAACTAGTAGTTTGGGCCGGTAATTCACCGTTATTACGAATAGCCAATCGCTTGATGCCGTTGGTCAATGAGAGGGTCGGATAATTCGACCAATCCGGGTGGTACCGCGGGAAATGATCCCCGTCCCAGAGTGTTGGGATGGGATTTTTATTTATTAATTGCACTCAAGCCGATTCTGGCTAACTCAGGAGGTCTAATGGAAATATTACAGGAATTGGAGAAGATCAGGGAAGACGGACTAGCTGCTCTGGCAGCAGCCAAAGATGCTGCTGCATCTTGAAACCTGGCGAATCGCTTATCCTGGGTAGAAATGCCCCGGTCATGGGGATCTTTACCAAAATGGGGCAATTAACCAAGGAAGAGCGTCCTGTCGTCGGGCAGGCAGCAAATGCTGTAAAAGTTGCCCTTGAGGAAGCGTTCAATGTGCGTCTTGAAGACGCCCGATCGGCTGAACTTTCGAAATCCCTTGAAGGTGACCGCCTGGATATATCTCTACCGGGACGTAAACCCAAACAGGGCAGATTGCATCCAGCGACACAGAATTTGCGGAGAATGCTGGCTGTTCTGGCTGATATGGGATTTCAAGTTTATACCTCCAGTGAAGTGGAAACGGATGAATACAATTTCCAATTGTTGAATATTCCACCTCATCATCCCGCACGTGAAATGCAGGATACCTTTTATGTGGAATCCCCGCAGAAGGATGGAGATTACTCGCTGGTTCTAAGAACCCATACATCCCCGGGACAGATCCGGGCTATGCGCGAGTTCTCAGCGACCAACCCGAAAAATCCGCCTCCGATACGAATCGCTTTGCCGGGGATGGTCTATCGATACGAACAGATCACTGCCCGTTCGGAAGTGCAATTCAACCAGGTGGAAGGTTTGGTGGTGGGTGAGAACATCACATTCGGCGATTTCAAATTCACTTTGATGGAATATGCCCGCCGAATGTTCGGACAGAACGCCAAGACCCGCTTCAGGTCAGACCACTTCCCATTCACAGAACCATCCGCTGAGATGGATGTGGAATGCTTCATTTGCGGCGGGAAAGGCTGTGCGGTATGCAAACGGTCAGGTTGGCTTGAGATCGTCGGTTCAGGTATGGTCCATCCGACTGTGCTTGCCAATGGCGGTTACGATCCCAACCGGTATACCGGGTTTGCATTCGGTATGGGACCTGAACGGCAATTTATGCTCAGGCATAAGATCAATGATATTCGCTATTTCTGGGGAAACGACATCCGTTTCCTGGAACAATTCTAGGAGGCCAGCATGAAAATACCAGTATCCTGGCTAAAAGACTTCGTCGACTTGACTGGATTGGAAGTCACTGACATCGCATATAAATTGACCATGGCCGGTATGGAAGTGGAAGACATCACCTTCGCCGGTCTGCCGCTTCCATCCCATGAAGGGCACGGTTTCAAGGTAAGTGGTATTGCATGGGATCCCGAAAAGATCGTAGTCGCAGAGATATATGAGGTCAATCCGCATCCCAACGCGGACAGGCTTACCTTATGCGATCTATATGATGGAAAAGACCGAAACGTGGTTCTCACCGGCGCACCCAACCTATTCCCATTCAAGGGCATTGGCAAGTTGGATAAACCGATCAAGGTTGCATATGCCAAAGAAGGATCGGTCATTTACGATGGCCATGCCGATGGTTTGGTACTGACCACATTAAAACGTGCCAAGATCCGCGGAATCGAATCGTATTCCATGGTGTGCTCAGAAAAAGAGCTGGGCATCAGCGGTGAGCACGAAGGAGTGATCTTCCTGGACGATGACGCTGTCGCCGGGACTCCCCTTGTGGATTACATGGGAGATGCCGTTCTTGAGGTGAAGATCAACCCGAATATGGCCCGCAATACCAGCATATTGGGAATAGCCCGCGAGCTAGCCGCTTTGACCGGACGAAAACTAAAGAAACCGGAATATCAACTGGCAACTTCCGGCGAATCCATTGACGGGAAAGTAAAGATCGAGATCTCTGAACCGACACTCAATCCACGATTCACATTGGGATTGATCCGGGATGTCGAAATCAAAGAGAGTCCGTACTGGGTACAACGCAGATTGCGCCTGGTGGGAACCCGTGCCATCAGCAATATTGTTGACGCGACCAACTACACGATGTACGAGATCGGTGAGCCGCTGCATGCCTTTGACTATGGCGTGCTACAACAACGGTCAGGTAATAAACCGGTGACCATTTCCACTCGGACAGCGAAAAAAGGTGAAGAACTCACCACTCTTGATGGTGTGGAAAGAAAACTAACCGAAACCAATGTACTGGTCTGTGACGATGCTGGTGCACTTTCGCTTGCTGGTGTCATGGGCGGATCTGAAAGTGAAGTTGGCGCCAACACTAAGGATATCCTGTTGGAGGCTGCTGCCTGGAACTTCATCAACATTCGCCGGACAGCCACCCAGCATGCTTTGCCTTCAGAGGCATCCTACCGCTTCTCGCGTGGTGTACATCCAGGCTTGGCGTTGGAAGGACTTAAACGGTGTCTTTACTGGATGGCGATATGGAGTGGTGGCAAGATCGCGCCCGGTATTGTCGATAACTATCCGCTACCAACCAAGGAAGCGGTAGTTACCCTGAGCGAGAAGGAAATCAAAAGAGCATTGGGGATCACTATTCCACTGGAAAAGGTGAAAGAGCTGCTCGAGCGGTTGGAGTTTAAGGGTGAAATCACTGGAGAAAGCCTAGTAGTAAAATCCCCGCCCATTCGCATGGATATTGGGGAGGGAATTGTCGGGGTTGCCGACGTAATGGAAGAGATCGCCAGGATGTACGGTTATGAGAATATACCCGAGTCCAGGATGGCAGATCCTTTACCACCTCAAAGAGGGAATCCATCCCTTGAGGGAGAAGAACACATCCGTGATATCCTCGTTTCCCTGGGACTGCAAGAGATCATCACCCACCGCATGACCGCTCCGGAATTGGAGCAGAGGCAATACCCCAAAGATGTGGAGACCATCCCAGAGAAGGATTTCGTCCGCCTGGTGAATCCGATCACTCCAGATAAACGGGTCCTTCGCCGTACATTATTGAACTCAGTTCTGAATGTAGTCAAAACGAACGAGAGACTGACCGATTCATTCGCGTTTTTCGAAATTGGCGCGGTATTTCATCCATCCGGAGATGTATTACCGTCTGAACCACGGCGGCTGGCGTTTGCCCTGAGCGGATTGCGAAACCCGTCCGCCTGGGATGTAAAACAAAATGAGCAGGTCGATTTCTTCGATCTGAAGGGAATCATCGAATCAATGATGGAGACGCTCCAAATCCCTGTGAGTTTTATACCCGCAGCAGAACCTTCGTACCATCCGGGGAAGTGTGCCCATGTTGTGGTTGGCGAGTCGGTTTTGGGTTCCTTTGGCGAATTGCATCCACAGGTTCAGGAAAACTATGATCTATCCACATCCGTTATCTCCGGGGAGCTTGACCTGGAAAAGATCATCAATCTGGCTTCAGTGCACAGCTTCCCGATCGATCCGGTTGGCGAATTTCCTCCGATTTTGGAAGACATCGCAGTCGTTGTGGATGAGCAGGTTACTGCAGGACAGGTCGAAGAGGTGATCCGATCAGCAGGCGGGAAACTGCTTCACCAGGTAAGATTATTCGATATTTTCCGCAGTCCACAAATTGGCGATGGGAAGAAAAGTATGGCATACAGCCTAACTTATCAGGCGGAGGATCGCACTTTGAATGACAATGATTTAACCCCAATACGCCTTCGGATCATCAAACGGCTGGAACAGGAATTATGCGCGAAGCTGCGAAGTTAGGCATTTTCCATATGTGAGTAATTCATGAGGGAGTGGAATAAACACCCCCTCATTTTTTTATTTATTTTTTGAAAGATTTTTATCATAGGGTGGAAAAATTGATCGATGCTTTTGTTCTGCCCGGTATGATTTCTTTTTTTGCTGATCGATCAGGTATTGATCCGCTGCATCGGTTGAAAGCGGGCGGGAAATGTAATAACCTTGTCCGCTTTGGCATCCACTTTTGCATATCAAGTTCATTTGCTCATGTGTTTCGATCCCCTCAGCTATTACTTCCAGGTTTAGTTCCTTTGCCAGATTCACAATTGTTTGGATGATCTCGCTTTTTTTACTACCAGGCTCCAATCCGAGTACAAAATCCTGAGCAATCTTGATAGCGTTCAACGGAAAACTATGCAGGTAGCTCAGGGAGGAATAACCGGTGCCGAAATCATCCATTTGAATCTGGATTCCCAAATTCCGGCATGTTTGCAGGGTTGTGGCAGCGGATAAGGAATTTTGTATGATCGAGCTTTCTGTGATCTCCAGGATTAGACTTTCTGGTGATAAGTTATATTTCGATAATAAGTTTTGAATATTGGATGTTAGTTCAGGGTGATTGAATAATCGAGCTGACAAATTTACACTGATCGTGATCGATAAATCAGAGAACTGTTCTTTCCAAATAGAGAGTTGAGCGATTGCTTTTTCAAAAACCCAATAACTTATTGGCGTGATCATCCCATTTGATTCGGCTGTTGAAATGAAATTTCCCGGTGAGATCAATCCAAGAGCTGGATGCTGCCAACGAATCAATGCCTCAAAACCGGAAATCTCTTGATTGGATAATGTGATGATTGGTTGATAAACGAGAAATAATTGCTCATTTTCAAGGGCATGGCGCAGGTCACGCTCCATCAATAATCTGGTGAGGGCAGTTGATTTGAGCTCATCGGAAAATAGTATGAATTGGGCTTTCCCTAAAGTCTTGGCTTCGTACATTGCTAGGTCGGCATCTCGCAGAAGGTCGATAGGGTCGGTATAGTTTGTATTTCCGGGAACGATGCCTATACTGGCATTCAGGTAAGTTGTTTGTGAATCTATTGAAAATGGGACATCAAACAGCTTTAAAACTCTTTTCGCTGCCTCGCTCATACAATTACTGGAAATACATCCATCTAGAAGAATAACAAACTCGTCACCGCCTAACCGTGCAATCGTATCCACTTCACGCATTGTTCCTTTGAGTCGTTCTGCAAAATGGATGAGTAACTGATCTCCAGCTAAATGCCCCATGCTGTCATTGATCACTTTAAAACCATCCAGATCCATAAACAATACACCGAAAGAATACTTTGGATCTCGTCTCATTTTGATGATCGACTGTTTTATCCGATCAATCAACAAAGCCCGATTAGGCAAATCGGTTAATGAGTCATGCAAAGCGTTATGTTCCATCAAGGACTCACGCTTCTGCAGCTCCTTATTGACTAAGGACAATTCCTCTGTTCGTTCAACGACCCTGTGTTCAAGGTCCCTATTCAATTCTGCCAGTTGATTACTCAACCGCTGATTTTCCATCAACACTAAAACCTGACGAGCAATTACCAATAATAATATTCCCGCAACCCAATACGAAAGTAAAAGGGAATCATCTTGTTTGTGGTAAATTGCAGAAATCAAAAAAAAGAATGAAAATCCCAAACTTAGATAGGGTGATATCAACCGAAATGTTGTCCACCATGTATCTGAGGTTTTGGTTTTTGACCAATTTATTGTTTTACTTAGATTATTTACCTGTTGAATTCCTGCAATACCCAAAAAAAGAATACTTCCAGTCAGGAGTGTTTCTTTTAAAGTTGTATAGTTTGTAGCATTAAATGTTGTACTCGTTGCAGCAGTGATCAGATCGTAGATCAAAAGTAAAGAGAATCCCGCTAGCAACCACCATAATGGTAATGAACGCTGGTCTTTCAATGGTCTAAATAGCAGCATGACAATTGCCCAGATGATCAATAGATCACCTATCTGGCTGGCAATCGAATAAACAAGATGATCCAAGTTACCGTTTCCAACAGATATTGTTGGAGCAAGGATCAAATCCCAATATATCAATGATAGCGATGAAGCTATGATCAGGCTGTCAAATATCCACTGAATGAGCTCCAATTTCCGGGTTGTTCTGGATGGAAAAAGTGCGACCATCAACAAGTAAAGCGGGTAAACTATCAAAACGAAAAAATTTACAATTACTAGAGGATCAACACCTGCGGCGACCCATGGGATAATACCTGCTAAAATCCCTGCCAACGGGTTACACCCCATCGAGATTGTGAGCATCAGCCATGATGGATACAATCCTGGCTGTTGTCGTTTCATCACATTGGATGTAACAATTAGCAGAATTAAGCTCAGCAGACTTGCCAGTGAAATACAAATAATATTTAGTACAGATTTATCTTCTACAGATTGAAACAGTACAAGTAAAGAACCTTGTAATCCCAAAAGAAGAATCGAAAAAATCAGCACACCTATTAAGAGATTTTGATAAAGGTGAAAGCCTATAGGTTTGCTGGAACTAGACGGACCGATTTTTTTGAATCTTGTCAAACGATAATCCCACTAATATTAAATGGTATTGGTTCTTATGAAGAACCACCCATTTAATAAAGTATCGTCAATATTTCTGAAAACAATATATTACATTACGAAATGGGGCGTTTTGTCTACGCCCCTATCCAATCAATCACCCTTATTCGTGCCGTCACCTATCCCCAATGGCTTCCATTTATCCGGTTCCAGCCTCAACCGGTGAATTTCCCCGCCACGATTATGGAGGAGATCGAATCCTTCCGGTTTGATGAACATTACGTCGCCATCTAGCATTCCGGAGATTCCCCTTTGACCGGGTTCTTCCCGTTTACTCTGACAATAACTGCAGGTCTTGGGATCATGTGGTTTATATTCAATCGGTTCTTCGTAAGAGGTCACATAACCTTCATAGTTTCGAAGAATGATCTTATGATCTGACATGGAAACCATATAATTCGGCATGACCGGGATTTTTCCGCCGCCACCAGGAGCATCAACCACAAAAGTAGGCACCGCATACCCGGAAGTATGTCCACGCAGCGCCTCAATGATTTCGATGCCTTTAGCAACCGGGGTTCTGAAATGTCCGGCGCCTTCTACCAGATCGCATTGGTAAATGTAGTATGGACGGACACGGATCCTGACCAACTCTTGAACCAACTGGCGCATGATATGCGAGCAGTCATTCACCCCGGCTAATAGTACGGATTGGTTTCCAAGAGGTATTCCAGCTCGAGTAAGTTTGTCACAGGCTTCAGCCAGGTCGGCTGTGATCTCATTGGGATGATTGACATGGATGTTCATCCACAGGGGATGATACTTCTGCAACATGTCAGTTAATTCAGTAGTAACCCGCATGGGCATAAAAACTGGTACACGCGAACCAATGCGGATAATCTCGATGTGTGGAATCTCGCGAAGCCGTGAAAGCAACTCTTCGAGAAGTTTTGGCGCCAGGGTCAGCGGATCCCCGCCGGAGAGGAGTACATCCCTGACCTGTGGAGTATTCTTCAAGTATTCAATTTGTGCTTCAAAATCTGCTCTTGAAAAGGTCGCCGATGGATCACCCACAATGCGGCTGCGGGTACAGTAACGGCAATATGAGGCGCATTGAGTAGTGACCAGCATCAATACTCTATCCGGATAACGATGGACTAACCCGGGGACGGGTGAATGACGGTCTTCAGCCAGGGAATCTTCCATCATACCGGTAAAAGGCTGGATCTCATCCGCGGTGGGGATGATTTGTTTACGGACAGGGTCATTAGGATCAGCCGGGTCGATCAGGGATATGAAATAGGGAGTGATATCCACACGAAATAATCCATCCGTGGATAGCGCTTTTGTTTCACTTGGAGTCAGGGGGACAACTTTCCCAATTTCTTCAGCAGTATTGAGTCGATGGCTTAATTGCCACCGCCAATCATTCCATTTTTCGTCAGGAACATCTGCGTAGATGGGAGCACGCAGACGTGGGAACTCTCTTGGGGACATAAGAACCTCCTTCGCAATTTTTGCGGGGGAAAAAGATTAATTCAAATAAGGATAAGTATTCAATTGTTGGAATCAATTAGGGGGATCGTGATCAGTCAAGAAGAATCCGGCAATATCGACAAGCAGGCTAAATGTCGTCATAGCAGTATTGTAAAGATATCGGTAGACAGGGTCAAGTCATTGGATAATCGATTTTTACCATTGGATGGTTCCTAGTCATCCTATCCAACCGGTCAGGTAAGAGTCTGTCCTATTGGGGAGGGCGAAAGTTTCGAATACAATTTATGATCATTCCAGAACAAATACTACATTTAGGGAGATGGATCATGAAAACACTCACTATTTCGAACCCTCTAACGCCCACAGTCATTGTCGCAGGGATCATCATTGCAGCTATTTCTATATTGGCAAATTCAAATCAACGTCTTTCGTTCCTATCCAATTTGCGTGTGGATATGATTGTGATCATCCTGCTAGGAATGATAATGTGCACCACCGGTATAGGCAGGGTTGCTGCAATGAATAGTTGGACTCAACCACTTTCCATTCTGGGCATGGTGCTCGGTGCTGCAATTCTCTTGATTGGTGCGAGCGTAATCTTCAGTTTCAAACTACCATATATTCAGAATGATTTCAGTGCTCTGGTGGTTGTCGCTATACTGATTGGAAGCAAAGTGGTTTTGAGCGTCATACACACTTTGTTGGTCAAACCATGAGGTAAGAAGAAAAACGAAACAGGTTGGGCGTGTATATTAGCCCAACCTGTAACTATTTAAAACAGGGATATTTTCTATTTACCACGAGCCCGGGTGGTGACATCGAAGATCACTGCGGCTGCCAATACTGCGCCTCTCACGATGTACTGGAGTGAAATGTCTATGCTCATCAGGTTCATTCCGCTAACCAGGGACATCATCACCAACGCACCAATGATGGATCCAGTTACCTTGCCGACACCACCGGCAGCAGAAACACCACCGACATACGCGGCTGCGATGGCATCCAATTCAAAGAGGGTGCCGGCAGTGGTGGTCGCTGATTGAAGCCGGGAGGCAAACATGATCCCGGAAAGCGCGGTCAGCATGCCCATTGACCCGAAGACAATGAAAACCAACTTCTTAACACTGATACCACTTAATTCAGCGGCTTCAGGATTACCACCGATGGCATAGATATGGCGTCCAAGAATGGTTTGATTGGTAATGAAATCGTAGATCGCTACCACTACCAAAACCACCACCAGTGTCCAGGACATTCCACGGTAACCTGCCATTACCCAGGTGATGTATCCAATAAGGAGGGATATGATCACCAGTTTGGCTACGAACATATCCTTTGGTAAAACTTCAAATTGATAGGCTTGTTTCTTCTTACGATCGTTTAACTGACCAATAATGAAAAAGAAAATTGCGACCAGTCCAAGCAGCAACGTGACCTTATGAACACCAACCAGGAAACCCATGTCTGGTAGATCAGGAATGAAACCATTACTGATCGCATTAAAAATGGGGTCTGAGATGATGATGGTTCCTGTTCCCATGGTAGCCAACAAGATAGCACCACGGTAAATCAGCATGGCTGCAAGCGAAGCTACAAAGGATGGAATACCCAATGAAGCAACAGGAAAGCCAGTAATGAGTCCCGCGATGATTCCACAGATCAGTACGAAGGGAATAACGATATAAACCGGCCATCCCCAGGTTGACAAGGTAATCCCTGCAATTGCTCCCAGGAACCCTGCAAGAAATCCGACAGAAAGATCGATGTGTCGGATAACGATCACCAGAGTCATTCCTACAGCCAATACGGCGATATAACCTGTTTGATTGAGCAGGTTACTGATGTTCCTGGATGATATAAAAACTCCCTTAGTGGTGATTGTAAAAAATATCATGATCACCAACAGGGCGATATACATCCCATACTCGCGGATGTTCTGTTTGAAGACTGTTTTAGTATTCTCCCAAAATGCCATCTTCTACCTCCTCAATCTGTAGCCAGAGTCATAATTTTTTCTTGTGTTGCTTCTTCGATCGGCATTTCGCCGGCGATCCTTCCACTGGAAACGACATAAACACGATCGCTCATACCCAGGATCTCGGGCAATTCAGAAGAGATCATGATGATGCTCATCCCCTGTTGGACCAGTCGATTCATAATGGTGTAGATCTCATACTTTGCGCCGACATCGATACCTCGAGTGGGTTCATCGAGGATCAACACATTGGGTTTAACAAAAAGCCATTTTCCCAATGAGACTTTTTGTTGATTTCCACCGCTGAGGTTGCCCACTTTTTGTTCGACTGTTGGGGTCTTGATATTAAGATTCTTTTTGTATTCAGTGGCTACCTGGATCTCGGCGTTGTTATTGACGACTCCGTTGTTGGCAATTTCTTTCAGGTTCGCGAGGGTTATGTTTTGTTTCACATCCTGGATCAGGATCAATCCATCCGCTTTACGGTCTTCAGTTACATATGCCAGCCCTGACGCGATCGCTTCAGATGTATGACCAAAATGACATTTCTTTCCATCTAGATACATCTCACCCTGAACACGGTACTTATCCGGATTGCCAAACAGGCTTAAAGCAAGTTCAGTCCTGCCTGATCCCATCAGTCCGGAAAACCCTACAATTTCACCGCGCCGGACATTGAAATGTACATCATGGAGTAATTCCCTACCCAATACAGGACTGTAAGCAGACCAATTCTTTACCTCAAAAACAATATCACCGATCTGTTTGCTTTCGCGCTTGGGATATACATTATCTATTTCACGTCCAACCATGTTCTTGATCAGGATCGGTTCGGATACTTCGCCTTTTGCTGCGTTCAATGTGCAAATCGTTTTTCCATCGCGAAGAACCGTTACCATATCCGCGATCTCGATTACTTCCTTAAGTTTGTGCGAGATGAGTACGCAAGTGACACCATGCTGCTTCAATCCGCGCAGAAGATTTAAAAGGTTCTCACTGTCAGTTTCGTTGAGCGCGGAGGTGGGTTCATCCAGGATCAGAAGTTTTACATCCCTGCTCAAAGCTTTAGCGATCTCTACCAATTGCTGCTTCCCCACACCCAGGTCTTTTACTTTCATAGTCGGATTGATATTCAAACCGACTTTTTTCAACATCACTGCAGCTCTCTGGATGGTTTCATTCCAATTCACTACAAAACCATTGGCGATCTCGTTCCCCAAGAAGATATTCTCGTAGACGGTCATCTCAGGAACGAGAGCTAATTCCTGGTAGATGATGGCTATCCCAACTTTTTCGCTGTCGCTGATGCCTTTAAATTTTTGTTCGACACCATCAAACAGGATATCGCCTGTGTAATCTCCGTATGGATACACTCCACTCAACACTTTCATGAGGGTGGATTTTCCGGCACCATTTTCACCTACAAGACAGTGGATTTCACCGGGAGAAACTTGAAAGCTGACGTTGCTTAACGCTTTAACACCCGGAAATTCTTTGGTGATGCTTCTCATTTCCAGAATTGGTTTACTCATTCCACCTCCAACTCAACACACTTCAGACAATTGATTCACTAGAAACCATCCTATTGAACAGATATTTTCCTTTAGGAAAACGAAGTTCTATGAGGACCATCCATGGATATTAACCCTTTAATGAACCGGCCATCATCCCACGCAAGAAATAGTTACCCAGGAAGATATAGACCAGCAAAGTTGGTAACGCCGCCAGGAAGGAACCTGCCATTTGCACATTCCAGGCTATGATCTGACTACCTGCCATATTGTTAAGAGCTACTGTCACTGGCCAAGATTCGGGTGTCGTTAGAGCAACAGCAAACAGGAAGTCATTCCAAGCAGAGGTGAACTGCCAGATAAGTACCACCATAAAGCTGGTCGTGGAAATTGGCAACAGGATCTTTGTGTAGATGCTAAAGATATTGGCGCCATCAATTCTTGCTGCTTCAAGGAGTTCCTTCGGAATGGTAGCGTAATAATTACGGAACGTAAGGGTTGTGATGGGGATACCATAAATTACATGGGTCAGGATGAGACCCGGGATGCTGCCGTACATACCAATTCCGCGCATAAAGGAAACCAACGGAATCAGGATGGACTGGTATGGAATGAACATGCCGAAAAGGATCAAGGGGAAAATGATATCCGCCCCTTTGAATTTCCATTTGGATAGAATGTAACCGTTCACAGAACCCAGAATTGAGGAAATAATGGCAGCCGGAATGACCATCAGGAAGCTGTTGGTCAAGTTGGGCAAAAGCTGTTTCAAGGCTGCCTGGAAGTTATCAAAGTGAATGCCGTTTTTCGGCAAATCCCACATTGTCTGCAGATTGATTTCTGCAAAGCTCTTAAACCCAGTGATCAACATCAAATACATAGGGATGAGAAAAAATATGCTGGCCAGTATGAGAGGAATGTATAAGAAGATTCGTGATCGTGAGCGGGTCATAATGATTCCTCCGTTTTCAGGCTGTAGCGCATATAAGGAATCACCAGGAATGCGACACTGACCAATAATAGGATGCCAATTGCGGCACCACGACCGTAGAATAAACCATCAAAGGTAACCTGCCACATGTAGATTGCCGGTACATCCAAAGCAACCTGTTTTCCTGAAATGGCATAGATCAGATCGAATACTTTCAAGGACATGTGTCCCAGGATGATTAATGCAGAGAATGTGATCGGAGTCATCAACGGCAAAATGATATGCCGGTAAATTTCAACTTCATTCGCGCCATCCACCCGGGCAGCTTCACGCAACTCCTGAGGGATTGCGCGCAATCCACTGAGATACAAAGCCATCACATAACCTGACATCTGCCAGATGGCTGGAATGGCAATGAACGCAATTCCCCATTTCGGGGTGGTATACCAGGTACTGATCAGAAAATCCAAATTCAATTTCTGAAAGAGTAAATTCAATCCGCTGATACGTTCACCTGCAGCCGGGTTCATCAACCAGCGCCAGGCAACTCCCGTGACGATATAGGATATTGCCATTGGGAATATGTACAAACTGCGGAAGAAAGATTCGCCCTTGAGGTCCTGGTCAAGCAATATTGCCAGGGTTAATCCAAGTAATAATGCTCCGCCAACAAATAGAACCGTAAAGATTAGCGTGTTACGGATATCAATATGAAATCGGGGATCTTTAAAAAGTTCAGTGAAGTTCTTAAAACCAACAAAAGTGTAATCGGGCATTAACCCTTTCCACTTGGAAAGTGACACCCTGAAAGACCACAGGATAAATCCATAAACAAAAATACCAACAGCAAGGATGGATGGGGTAATGAGAGCTATACCAATGAGGCGTTCTTTATCTTTTCCCATGAATATTTTCCGGTAATTTGGATGATAGGGTGAGTGTTTAGCACTCACCCTATCAATTATTGTATTGCTTATTGGATTACTTGCAAGGACCGCTTGATTTGCATGCAGCGGTTAGTGCTGTCTGGAATGCAGCGACATCTTTAGTGCCCAGGAACAGACCGAGGGCAGTATCGATTTCGCTCTTCCATGAGTCATTGGCTACCACACCGTGGGTCAAGGAACCTACGACTGTATTGGAAGCCCAATCGGCCATGGCAGACTGCAGATAGACATCATACAGTGATTTGTCGCCATCGCTGCGGGCGGGGATGGAACCCTTGACGGGATTGAATGCATCCTGACCTTCCTTGGAACCGCACAGGGTCAACCAGGCGATCGTGTTGTCACGGTCGGGGGCATTTGCTGCGAGGGTGAAGGAATCGGAGAGGAACTGGAAGTTACCAACAGTACCTGGAACAGGAGCCCAACCAAAATCGGTTTCGGGGGTCTTGCCAAGTTCTTTGAAGTAACCTTCAGCCCAGTCGCCCATGACATTGAATGCAGCTTTGCCGGTGATGACCAGTTGGGAGGCATCCTGCCAGGTGAGAGAGGTTGAGTCAGCATTGGTATAGGTCAACAGCTTGGTGTAGTTGTCGATGGCTGTCTTAACTTCAGCGCCATCCCAGGCTGTGGTGCCGTCCCAAAGACCATTGTATTTTTCTGGTCCGAGGGTGCCTAAGAGAACAGTCTCGAAGAGGTGCATGGTAGTCCACTGTTCGCCCAGGGCTAACGGGGTTTCAACACCGGCGGCTTTGAGGGTTTCCAGTGCGGCGAACCATTCATCCAATGTGGTGGGGACAGCCACGTTGTTGTCTTTCAACACAGTGGGGTTGTACCAAAGCACGTTGGCACGGTGAATGTTCACTGGTACGGAGTAGATGTTGCCGTCTTTTGAGATCAATGGGATCAAAGTCTTGGGCATCACATCCAACCAGCCATTTTGTTCGTACAGGAAGTTCAATGCCTCAATCTGGTTTGCTGCGACATAGGTGCCGATCAATTCCTGACCAGCGTGACCCTGCCAGCTATCCGGGGGATCGCCAGCCTGAAGGCGGGTGGCCAGTACTGCGCGGGCATTGGTTCCAGCGCCACCAGCAACTGCTGCATTGACGAACTCGACACCAGGATTCTTCGCATTGAAGATCTTGATCATCGCGTCCAAACCAGCAGCTTCACCGCCACCTGTCCACCAGGAGAAGACTTCTACTTTTCCACTTAATGGAGCGGGTTCAGCGGGTGCGGCGGGGGCAGCAGCGGCATCGAGACCGGTGAAGTCTGAAGCGGGGTAGTAACCGGAGTCAATGATCGCGGCTTTGACATTGGCTTTGTCAACAGAAACAACAGCGGATGGTTTGGCGGGAACTTCGATCTTGCCGTTATTGTAGGTGTTGGTCTGCTCGGGGGTCTTGCCTTCGAGGTATGCAACTGCGGCTGTGATGGCATCGGCAACAAGTGTGCGGACGTCTTTCAGCACGGTCATGGACTGCTTGCCGTCGATGATGTACTGTACAGAAGCCTTTTCAGCATCCTGACCAGTTACAACATAGGTTGTGACATCCTTGTCAGCGGCGAAAGCATCTGCGATAGCGCGAGCGGTACCATCATTCGGGGCGAGGATAAAGACATTGCCTTTATCAGCGGCTGTGGTAGCGGTGAGGTTGGCTTCGGCCAAGCTCTTGGCAGTGTTGAAGTCCCAGTTTGTGGTAACCTGGCCGATGATCTTGCCCATTTCGTCACGGGTCAAGGTGGCTTTGTCTTTTAAGCCTTCGGCTTCGGATGAGTTCTTGATGACGAAAGTGCCATCGACGATCTTGGGTTGAAGTTTGTTCCAAGCGCCTTCGAAGAACAGGAAAGCATTGTTGTCAGAAGCAGCGCCAGCGTAAAGGTACAGGGGGTTTCCGGTACCAGTGGCTTTGTCAACCAGGTATTGAGCCTGAGCTTCACCGACGGCGACACTATCGAAGGTCACATAGTAGTCGACTGCATCGGTATCGCGGATCAGGCGGTCGTATGAAACGACTTTTACACCAGCCTGGCGGGCAGCAGCAGCAGCAGCGGCGGCAGCGGTGCCGTCCTGTGGGCAGATGATGATGACTTTGACACCCTTGGTGATGAGGGATTCAACGTTGGCTTTTTCCTTTGCGGAATCGCCCTGGCTGAAGAGGATCTCTACATCATACCCAGCGGCTGTGAGGGCATCCTTGAAACGGGTTTCATCCTGGATCCAGCGGGGTTCATCCTTGGTGGGAAGAACGATACCGACAGCCAATTTACCGGCTTCTGGTGCGGCTGGTTTTGGCTGGCAGGCAGCCAATGCGAACGATAAGATCAGTATGATGCTGATCAGTGGCAAAAACTTCTTAGTCATGCTATTCCTCCATAAAATTTTGTCTATATGTTTATTTCGATTGAACTTCTGTTTTTTGGGGTAACCACCTCCTTTTCGTTTAATTTCGACGCAATGTTTGATAAAGATTTGTTTCGTTGAAAGCTGTTTGCAAGACGAATGTAGCCGCGCCAATCGCTACCGCGTCCCCCCCCAATTCCCCCAGAATGAGTTTGTCTATGTGAGATTCGAAAGGCATGCTGCGCTCTCGAAGGGATGTTTGTACTGAATCCATCAATAATGGACCTGCTTCAGTAAGGTCGCCACCCAATATGACAATGGCAGGGTTAAATAAATTGATGAGATTGGCAATGCCGATCCCGAGATATTTCCCTGAGATGGAAATCACTTCCTTGCAGGCTTCGTTGCCATGTTGTGCTTCTGAAATCACATCGGACAGCTTCAATGCATCAATATTGTCTTTCCACCTGGGATCATCAGCCAATGCTCGACGGGCATCCTTCATAAACCCCGATTTTCCTACGTAGGCTTCCATGCAGCCTTTGTTGCCGCAGCGGCAGATCCGGCCGGTGGCTTCAATGGTGGTATGACCTATCTCACCCGCGTTTCCCGAGTAGCCTCGATAAATTTCGTTATCCATGATCAGACCACTTCCAACACCGGTACCGATCTTGATATAGGCCATATTGCTGAAACCGCGTCCGCTGCCCCACCAATTCTCAGCCATAGCCGCGGCATTGGCATCGTTTTCCATATATACCGGGGCTGATATGATCTTTTGCATCTCCTCCACCGGGCGAATACCTGTCCAAGCCGGCATATAGTAGGTCAGAAATTCCCCAGTTTCGGGATTGGTCAGAGGAGCTGGAATGGTGTAACCGACACCCAACAGATCCACCTGGTGGGCTGCGTTCTGGCTCATGATCTGAAAGATCATGCTGCGCAGGACAGATAATGCTTCCTGTGGATTATTGACCACATCCACAGAACGGGTCATTCGCGAACGGATCTTTCCGTTGAGGTTCATCAACACCGCGGTGATATGGGATGCGCCCATATCGACCCCGAGAATGCTGCGTGCATCGTAATTGAATTCCAGAACAACCGGGCGCCGTCCACCAGAGGATAGACCGGTTCCGGCTTCATGCACAAATTCACTGGCAATGAGGACATTGACCAGTGATGAAATGGTGGTTGCAGAAAGTTGGGTGGTTTCGATAAGCGACGCACGAGTTCAAGGATCCGCTTTTGCGGATGATATTTATGGTGAGACTGAGATTGCGGGCACGGACATCGGCGGGGGTAGAAAAATCTTGAGCCATACAGGGTTGACCAGATCTTCTTCTCTTTTTGGAATGAATCGATTATAGACACTGAATCAAACTTCGTCAAGTAGTTTTACAAAGTCGTTGATAAAGTACCTTAATAAAGTTTGTTTAAAAAGTAAATTATATCCGCGGCTCATTTAAACGAAGTATTTGATGTTCGTTCAATACAAGGGTAAGGCATTAGATAAAGGTAACAAAAGAATTGTATAGACAATAGATAGTGGTTCAGTCCATACCTGGTTGCTGCGGTTGTTTCATCGACAAAATTACTGCTGCCAGGATCAATCCGCCACCCAAGAGCATCAGTGGTTGGATGGTTTCATGCAAGACGAGCACAGCCAGGATCAGGGTCACCACCGGTTCGAGAGTGGAGAGCAAAGAGGCGTCGGTGGGTCCGACGATCTTCAAGCCCGCCAGAAATGTGGATACCGGGATCAGAGTCGCCACGACAACTATCCCTGCGATCGCCTGCCAGCCGGTTGCATTGTCAGGCAGATGCGGACCCTGGAAGGCTGTGAGTATTCCAAAGGAGACCCCTGCCGAGAGGAAGACGACTGTTGAAGATTGGACTGCTGATACTTTTTGCATCACCCCTGACCCGACCACGATATAAATGGCATAGATCAAAGCGGAGGAAATAGCCAACAATACACCAGGAAGCTGCCCGCCCTGCGGATTAGCCGTCAACGCTGTACCGGTTATCGCCAGAGCCAATGCCAATACCTTGACCAGGGTCAATCTGGATTTGAGGAAGATTACCGACAGAATGGTTACAAACAAGGGATAGAGGTACAACAACAGCACCGCCAAACCTGCAGAAGCGTACTGAATGGAGCTCATATAGCAGTAAGCCTGTCCGAAATATCCCAGACCGCCCATTCCGACCAGAAGCAGTAACGTTTTCCCTTTTGGCAGCGATTCCCTGCGGATCAACATCCACGCCAGCATGATGATCCCGGCGATGGTGAAGCGGATGAACATCATGGTAGCCACATCCAATCCGCTGGCGTAAGCAAATCTGCCAAAGATCAGCAGGGTGCCGAAGGTCGCGCCAGAGATGCAGAGCAGGGTGACTCCGAGGATGCGATTCATTCCTGTTATTGTATCAAGAGAGTGGAGTGATAACGGGATTTAACGGGGAAATTCTACGGGAAGATCATCCGCTTATGTTATAATTTTTGTGCTTGAAAGATGATACTTTTGAGGCTTGTAGCTCAATCGGTCATGATGCCCGTAGGGTACGGAGCAGTAGATTGAAATGTAATCGAAATAACGTAAGGGCCTGTAGCTCAATGGCGGAGCAGGCGGCTCATAACCGCTTGGTTGAAGGTTCGAATCCTTCCGGGCCCACTTTCCATTTAATTACTTGAATATTATTATGAATAAGATAAATGACTAATGGAAATTATCGTTATTTCATGGATGTTTCTAATTGTCCAAAGTGAGAAAAATGATAATGATCAAAATATTTGAAGATAATAATTCGATTGTACATATCGGAGAAAATGAGATCTTTGGTTTTATAACCGATGAAGTGTGCAACGTTTGTAATAGTAAATTCATATACTATGATAAATATGACGCACTATTTTGTGCTCAATGTAATAATTTGTTAGAGGGAAAATGTACTGATCCCGCATGTGATAATTGCAAAAACCGACCCGAAAGACCATTATGAAACTAATAATTTATTATGGAATTGCCTCCTGAGATAACAACTTTAAAGATCTTTACACTTCTCCGCTAAACTGAAGGCTCCTTGAAGGGGGAGGTAATTGGATATTTACTTGCGGGATTCCTAATTTCCAGAATTTTTCCCACGTCTGTTTTTATGGTCAATCATTCGCCACAAAGTGCTGGAATATTTCCATATATTCATTAAAGTTGCGCTGAATGGAACTGGCATTATCGCATGGTCCAGCACAATGGATCAGTTCGCTGCGCATTTTCCGAACCCGGGCAGAATACCAGACATCGCCAATCTCGTCGGTTTGAATATTACCGATGGATGAATCGACCAGATCGCATAGCATGATGTCCCCGTTCGGATGAATCGTCAGGCTGCGTAAAGCCATCCGACAATAATCATGGTTGGTTTTCTTTGAGTCTGTGAAGTGATCCATCCATGACATGATCTGATTCTCTGATGTGACGATGGGGTAACCTCTTCTCTTCAAGCTGATCATTTTCTCGATGGTCCGCTGCAGATGATCCAGATCCACCTGAAACATTTCCACGGCGGATTTTGTCCACTTGAGGATCGGTTGAAAGATCACTCCGTTCAGTTTCTTCTCACGGCAGAATACGACCACATCTTCCAGATCATCCAGATTCTCGTTGAATACATTGGTCTTAAGAAATACCGGTGTTTTGTTGTTTAGAATTGCTTTTTGTTCGAGCAGGTAAGAGAGGTTATCTTTGACTATTTTCAGTACACCCGGGATTCCCCTAGCTTTGTCATGGACTGCATCATCCATGCTGTCAATAGAGACATGAATATTGAAAATATTCAAACACATCAGGCTGTCGACCATGGATTTGGTAAGCAAAATCCCGTTGGTGGTGAACCCTGCAAGGATCCCGGAATCACTACAGAAAGTCAAGATATCCAAAAAATCCGACTTGAATAACGGCTCTCCGCCGGTGAAATTGATGTTGAAATATGGATTAAATCTTTGCATTGCCTGCAGGAATTTGATCCACACGGCAGCGTCCAGCTCAGTTGGGTTCTCCACCCGCCAACTGTCGCACATGACGCACTTCGAGACACATCTCTTATTGACGATGGCAAAAATCTGGGTTGGTTTGGTGAGGTCTATGGAAGTGGAGGTGTAGATCTTTTCGGCTGCGAGGTTCTTCAGATTTCCATAACTGATCTTGAAAATCCCATTCCGCATTTGGATTCCTCATGCTGAGAATACCCAAAAAATAACAAAACAAATTAACACATAGATATTAGTACAAACCATAAAAAATAAAAAGATGGAAAATCGGTCCAGATCATCGTATAAAGAATATTGATTTTCAATCAAGATTAATGACGTTTCACAAAAGTTTTCATTCGTGGTTTTCAATACACTGACGGCATATAATGTTTTTATAGTATGACTGCAAGGTTTTTACATAGGGGAGAAATTAATGACTATGCTTACTGATTTTTCAGTTGGGAAGCCACCTGAAAATGAACCAATCGATGAACAGGCGGCTCAATTCCCTTACTGGAGCTATACCACCGAGCAGTTATTCTCAGAATTATATACTTCCGGACAGGGGTTAACAACAGCGGAAGCAGAACAAAGACTTAAGAAATATGGATTGAATTCCATCAAGGCCAGACAGCAGACTACAGCATTCCATTTGCTCTTATCCCAATTTAAAAGCCCGCTGGTACTCATACTCATCTTCGCTGCGATTGTTTCCGGTATCGTCCATGAGTGGGTGGATGCAGCCATCGTTTTGGCAATTGTCCTTGGCAGCACCATCCTGGGATTCATTCAGGAATACACGGCAAGCAACGCAGTCGAAAAACTACGTTCGCAAGTCACCATAAAATCAAATATTCTACGAGGTGGCAAGCCGGTCACCTTATCCTCTGATCAAGTTGTCCCCGGGGATGTAGTCATACTGTCCGCAGGAAGTCTGATACCCGCGGATGGTATTGTTCTTGATACCAATGATTTCTTTGTGAATCAGGCCGTTTTGACCGGGGAGACTTTTCCGGTGGAGAAAAAGCAAGATGTTGTTCCAGTTAATTCCAGCCTCTCCAACCGTACCAACACTGTATTCATGGGAACCAGCGCCAGCAGCGGATCCGCAAGGGTTCTCATCGTACAGACCGGCAAAGTGACAGTCTTCGGTCAGGTTGCCGAAAAACTCAGCTTGAAGTCTCCGGAAACCGAGTTTGAACGGGGAATCCGCCACTTTGGTAACTTACTTACTCAGGTGATGCTGGTCATTGTGGTGATCGTGCTGGCGGTCAATGTATTCCTTGCCAAACCGGTGTTGGATTCGCTGCTGTTTGCCCTGGCTCTTGCAGTTGGTCTGACGCCAGAACTTCTACCAGCGATCATCAGCATTACCCTGTCCTACGGCGCCCAGCAGATGGCAAAACGCGGTGTCATCGTCCGCAGACTGGCTGCCATAGAGAACTTCGGAAGCATGGATATTCTGTGCACCGATAAAACCGGTACATTGACCGAAGGGATTGTCCACCTCGATGGTGCTTTGGATATTTTAGGGCAGCCGTCTGATGATGTCCTTCGATCCGCTTATCTGAATGCCCATTTTCAAACCGGTCTCGAAAACTCCCTGGATGACGCCATTGAGGATCAAGCGATCAAGAGCAAGCTGGATATCAGCAAAGACAAAAAGATTGCTGAGATACCGTATGACTTTGTCCGCAAATGCCTAAGTGTCGTGACTGCTGATCCGCAAAATGTCCGTACCATGATCACCAAGGGAGCCTTGGCAAATGTTCTAAGTCTATGTACAAACTATACAACAGGAGGTAAGACACTCCCTTTAGATGCAAAAGCCCTGGCTGATATTGATGCCAGGAACAACGAGTGGAGCAGTAAAGGATTCCGTGTACTTGGGCTGGCTCAAAAAACCGAACCCGATCATCAGAAGGCTTACTCAAAAGTAGATGAAACTGGATTGACCTTCATCGGCTTTCTGTTATTCCTGGATCCACCCAAATCGGATGTGATAACAGCCATTCAGGATCTGGCAAAGCGTGGTGTGTCGCTCAAAATCATTACCGGGGACAACCAAAAAGTTGCCATGCACATCGCTGAAGCGGTGAAATTGCCTGTGATGGGCATCATGACCGGGAGCCAGCTAAATGATCTGCGTGATGAAGCTTTATGGCATCTAGCAGAAAAGACGACCATCTTTGCCGAGGTGGATCCAAACCAGAAGGAACGCATCATTCTTGCGCTCAAAAAGACCAGCCATGTGGTTGGGTATATGGGTGACGGGATCAATGACGCACCGGCGCTGCACTCCGCTGATGTGAGCATCTCAGTAGATACAGCCGTGGATGTGGCAAAAGAAGCGGCGGATTTTGTTCTGCTCAAAAAAGACTTGACCATACTTAGGCAGGGAATCGACCAGGGACGGATTACATTTGCCAACACTCTTAAATACATATTGACCACCATCAGTGCCAACTTTGGGAATATGTTTAGCATGGCAGGCGCATCCATATTGCTGCCATTTTTACCTTTGTTGGCTCCGCAAATTCTGCTCAATAACTTCCTCTCGGATATTCCTGCGGTGACCATATCTGGTGACAACGTGGATATCGAAATGGTTGAGAGACCACACCGCTGGAATACGGGATTTATCCGCAATTATATGATCCTCTTCGGACTCGTGAGTTCGGTCTTTGATTTTCTATCCTTCGGGACTTTGCTTTATATCTTCCGCGCATCTCCGGAAGAATTTCGCACCGGATGGTTCATCGAATCGTTGATCACTGAGTTGGTGATTGCATTGGTTGTCCGAACCAGGCATCCATTCTTCCGCAGCCGACCAGGGACACTTTTACTGGTCAGCACGCTGGTCTTCATTGGAATTACGTTGGTCATCCCGTATTTGCCATTTATTGATGTATTCGGGTTCATTCCACTACCCGCGCCGCTCATGTTAACGTTGATCGGATTGACCACTCTTTATGTTGTTGCTACTGAGGTGACCAAAAAGTTCTTCTATTCTCGGATGGTGAATGCAAATGCATGATCATCCCTAAATGTGTGATCGACAGCGATAACTGTTTTTCGCTGATATGTTATTCAGAAAAGTATATGATGAGTAAATAAAGGAGAAAGAATATGAAACTCTCAAGACCAAAAGATGTAACCTGGTGGATCGCTGTGATATTTGGTGTGCTTGGAATCCTTGGTAAACTAACCACCCTGCCATTTGTTAGCGCGAATGCATTCTGGTTTGTAGTAGTTGGTTTTGTACTATTAGCCCTTGGGACATATTTTAAAGGGTTATAGGTAACTTCTCGTCCGAAAGCGTAAAGAAACCTGATCATCCCATCATGAAGTTATTTGCATCGATGGGATGAGTTTTGATTTCTCAAAATTCAAGAGTTTTAATCTAATTCTCATAATACGAGTACAATAGGACTTAATCAGTCCATATTCGGAGGTCTATGAAAATCCCCGTCATTGTCGGGGTGATCTGCCTTGCTTCGGTGTTGGTTGTAGGCATGTTCACCACGAATTTCACATCCTATCTTGGGAATGATCCGACGACATGCAACAATTGCCATGTGATGGATGCCGCGTACGAGGGTTGGTATCATGGAGGGCATCAATTGTGGGCGACCTGCGTGGATTGCCACACTCCGCATGAATTTATTCCAAAATACTTCATCAAGGCTAAACACGGTGCGAAGCATGTGACCTTGTTCACCTTGAACTTGATCCCCAATCCGATCCGCGCTTCTGTGGAGACCAAAGGGATCGTCCAGGCGAATTGCGTCCGCTGTCATGCTGAGACTGTTTCCGAGGTCGCCGATGGGATGGTGGATAGCGGACGTTACTGCTTTGAATGTCACCGCACTGTCGCACATGGCGAACGTGGAATTACGATTTTGCCTTACCAGGACAAAGGACTTTACACTTTACCCGATCAGCAGAGGAAAAACCCATGACCGAGAAACCAGAAGAAAATGCAGTACCTGTTCCACCAGTCAAAAAAATTCGCCGCTGGATTCAACCTGCTATCTTAACCATTGTCATCCTTGTACTGGCAGCAACGACTATTGGCGTTCTGTTATTCCTCAAGAACCAACCCATTCAGCGACGCGGCGTGGATACGATCCGCATCATTGCAGCTATGGAACCTGATTCCAAATTGTGGGGGATCAATTTCCCCAATCAGTATTCCACATTGGTGCTGACCAAAAAGAATAACACCCGCACCCAATACGGTGGATCCGAACCCATCCAGAAATTGGATGTTGATCCGATGCTGAAAACTTTGTTCGCTGGTTATGGATTCAGTAAAGATTACAAGGAAGAGCGCGGACATATGTGGTCTGTGTACGATGTTCAAAATTCATTGAGGATCAATGAAACAACTCCCGCTACGTGCTATTCCTGCAAATCATCCAATAATCCCAAACTCTGGTCGGAAATGGGCATGGAAGCCTACGACAAGCTGAAGTTCAGTGAAATGACCAAGAACATAAAAGAACCGATTGGTTGCGCGAACTGCCATGAAGCAGGAACCATGCGTTTGATCGTCACCAATCCAGCTTTGGAAGCAGCGCTGGTGGCGCAAGGTAAAGACTGGACGACATTCACCCGCCAGGAAATGCGGACAGTCGTCTGCGCCAATTGCCATGTGGAGTATTACTTCAAAGGTGAAGGCAAATTCCTGACATTCCCATGGGCGAATGGTACAAAAGTGGAAGATATTGAGAAATATTATCAGGAAACCGGTTTCAAAGACTGGGAACATCCCGATAGCAAGGCTGCCATGATCAAGATGCAGCATCCGGAATTCGAGATGTTCACAGCAGGCAGTACACACTTTAACGCGGGAGTTTCCTGTGCGGACTGCCATATGCCTTATACCCGCGACGGCGCGGTGAAATTTACCAGCCATGATGTCTTCAGTCCGCTGCTCAGCCCGGAAAAATCCTGTGGTGCCTGCCATACGGATGTCAAATATGTCACTGATCGGGTTAAAATCATCCAGGACACCGTTCATGAAACATTGCTCAAAACTGAGGAAGCTTTAGTTGCAGCCATAGCTGAAATCAAAGCCGCTGATGCCAATTCCGCTCACGATGCGGTCATACTCGAAGAAGCCCGTCAATTGCATCGGGCTGCCCAATTGCGTTGGGATTTTGTCGCCGCTGAAAACAGCATGGGTTTTCATAACCCTGAAGAAGCGTTACGATTATTAGCAGCGGCCACCGATATGGCAAGACAGGCACAATTTAAAGCTTTATCATCCGTCAACGTTCAGGCTAGCCAATAGCAGGATCCAAACAAAAACATCCGCCCGGAGTCATCTCCGGGTGGTTTTTATTAATTATTATGCTAAGAGAATAAAAAGTCCCCGGTGTTCCGGGGACTTGGAAAAAGGGATTACCTAATCCTTTTGAAAGAATGCTTTTTGCGATTTCAAATCGTAGATGATTTGTTTCTTGCAAAAAGGTAATTCAGATGCTTGCTGTCGAAAGTATACAGGATGTGATTCACAAAATCAAGGTTTATAAATCTTATTCGACTTCCGTCGCATCACTTTTTATTCTAGCGTTCTTTTTGGGCTTCACAGGTATCCAAAAGATCATTTTTGTGCCCACGTCCAATTTGCTTTCCACCTTGATCTGACCTTTATGGGCTTCGACTATTCCACGGGCGATCGCCAATCCCAGACCCGTTCCGCCAGTTTTACGGCTGCGGGATTTTTCTCCACGATAGAAGCGTTCAAACACAAAGGGGATATCCTCAGGACTAATCCCATCACCATTATCGGATACTTCCACGATCACTTTCTTGGTTTGACGCCTGGCAGAAATATTGACCGTTCCACCTGGTGGGGTATAGCGCAGTGCATTACTGGTCAGGTTGGTCAATACCCGTCCGATCAATCGAGCGTCCATGGGGACAGGATCCACATCGGGATCGATGCTGCCCTCGAGAATGATCCCTTGTTGAAAGGCGATCTCGGTGAAGCTTTCCAGGGTATCTGATATGAGATCGCTCAACATGTTATCCTGAATTTCCATTCGCAAGCCGCCGGTTTCCATCTGCGCCATATCGAAAAGGTCGTCGATCAACCGGGAAAGATAACGGACATCTTTCTGGGCGGTTGCCAGATAACGCTGAACAGTATCCGGATCTTCAACCACACGGTCGCCCAACGCTTCCAGAATGGCACGGATGGAAGTCAATGGTGTCCGCAGATCATGTCCGATCCAGGCTAACAGTTCGTTCCGCATTTTCCGCATTTCCCGCTGGCGGTGATCCATCTGCTCTAACTGGGTGGCCATATCATTGAAGTTCTTTCCCAGCGCAGACAGCTCGTCATTTCCGTTCTCAGGGACACGCATCGCCAGATTTCCCTGAGCAATTTCTTCAGATCCGCGGGAAAGTTCACTCATTCTGTCTGTCAGAGTTTGTGAAAGGATATAGCCAAAGGAGACGATGATCGTACTCGAAAAGATCAACATGATCCCAGTGAGGATGACATCATCCACGTCCGCGAACATCAAGCGTGCTATTAATCCAACATTAATCAGGACAATCGCCATGGAAATGGCATATCCTGCCAGCATCGTCCATTGAAGTTTGCGAGAACGGTACATCCATCCAAACCGGTAAGCAAGGTAAACGGTTAAAAGGGTAAGAACAGCCGACAAACTCATCAATCCAGCCATAAAACTGAATGAGCTTAAAGGGGGTTTTAATGAGAAGTAAAATAACGCCAACGTAAATTCAAGAGAAAACAAGACGACGATGGTAAATCGGAAGAATCGGCGGCTGTTACGGTCCAATGGTGCGAAGTTAGGCAATTTCATGGCTCGAATTTGTATCCGACTCCCCATATGGTCAGAATGTGCTTTGGATTGGAGGGATCAGCTTCAATCTTTTCCCGCAATCGGCGCATGTGAACGGTGACTGTTCCCGGGTCAATAAAATCGGAGATACCCCAGATCCGCTCCAGAACCTGGTCGCGGGTGAATACCTGCTTCGGGTGCCGGGCTAACAATAAGAGCATGTCAAATTCTTTTTGGGTCAGTTCAATTTCGACGCCCTGTTTGGTCACGACACGCTTGCCAATATCAATGTGCAGATCTGAGAAGATCAATGGCAGCATCTGATTAATCGGAAGATCAGTTCTACCACGCCGTAAAACTGCCCGTACACGGCTGACCAGCTCCTGAGGACTGAATGGTTTGGTTATGTAATCGTCCGCGCCCATTTCCAACCCGGCGATGCGATCGGTTTCTTCCCGTCGCGCAGTCAGAACGATGATGGGTACATTGCTGCGTGCCCGCACCCATTTGAGGATATCCCAACCATCCACGTTGGGGAGCATCAGATCCAGAAGTACCAATTGAGGGAATTCCCGATCAAGTATTTCGATCGCATCCCGGCCATCTCGAGCGCTAAGGACGTTGTACCCTGCCCGGCGTAAATATAAGGCAACAACCTCACTCACGCTTGGTTCGTCTTCGATCACCAAAATCTGGTCAACATCCATGAAATTATTGTAGCGTAATTTGTAAAATGGGTATTTAAAAGGATGGATTAATTAAAGAGTAGTTATAGCCGTGTGGGTATAATCTACGTATGTCTGTTTTTTCCATAAAGAATTTACCAGAATCACAACTGGCTGGCTATCAACAGAGCCAGATGGGTAACAATTGTGCGTACCACGCGGTTTCCGCTGCGATCAATATTCTATGTGGTAGTCATATCAACGGCCAGGATTATGCTGACCGGGTAAACGATATGGCATTCCCGAGATCATTAAAATACCGATTATTCGACAATGGCCCGACTCTCCCAGCACAACAGGTAAATCTGGCGGAATGGATGGGTGTTGAAAACGGATTAACAATCGATGCCACCCACACGAATTTATCACCAGAAACCCTGCGATTATTCTTACTGGAACCTGACAAAGCAGTGCTGGTCACAATCGGATGGTTCAATCACAAACCACCAGAGATCACGTTCGGTAAAAATTCACAGAATATGAACGCGAGTCCTACCTGGGCAGGATACCACACCATGCTGCTGGGAGCATACGACCGGGACCATATCTCCGTTGACGGGATCCAACGTCCGTGGGGATTGATCAATAGTTGGGTGAGCGGAGGAAATCAGCTCTTTTGGATGCAGGACAGCGAATTCTTACGCAGTTGGCGTGTTTACACTCCCTTGAGCGGGACTTATGCCAGTGTTGTGATCCAACGCCTCTAGTCAGGTGTTGATTCGGAAATCTCTTCCAGAGAGCGACCGGTTGTTTCATGTTTCATTCTGGTAAGGACCAACAAAGCTAGCAAAGGCGCTGCTGCCAGGGTCGTGAAGATAACCGGCATACTTCCATTTGCCTGCACTATGATACCAACGATCAATGGCGCTGCGACTCCACCCAATCGCCCTATACCAGTGGCCAGGCCAGTTGCGGTACCGCGCATCCGCGTTGGGTAAAGCTCGGACGAGAATGGATGCGCCAATCCCCAGGCCATCCCATTGAAGACCATGATCAACAAACCGAACGAGATTACCCAAATGGTCTCAGTTGAGAAACTGAAGACTAACGTAGATGCGGCTAGCAATCCCAATGAGATCAGGACCAGCTTCAAACGACTGATACGGTCTGCCAGATAAGCTACGATCAATGTCCCAGGAATTTGCCCCAGGCTGATGAATAGAGTTAAAAGGAAAGAGCGTTGGATGGATGTGGATCCACTGGCCAGCAAGGTTGGCAGCCAGATAAACACTCCCTGATAAACGAAATTGAGGCTAATCCATAATGTCCACAATGAAAAAGTGATCCGCGCATATTGTTTTGACCAAACTCCATTCGCTGGTCCATTCACAACAACTTTCTGTGGGATATCTTCCAAGGGGATTGAATCTGATACGATCGAACTTAGTTCAACACGATTCGCTTCGATTTCCGCTTTTTCGGTCAATCCTTTATTCAGCAAAAATCGGAGCGATTCCGGAAGAAGCTTTTGGATCAGTATCCCTGAGAGAATAGCCAGACTGCCAAAGAACATAGCTGGCCGCCAGCCAAAGTTTAATACCAGCGTGTATCCAATTATGGCAGCCAGTGTGCCGCCCAAACCCCAGAATCCGTTCATAATTACCAGGAGAGTTCCACGTTGTTTGCTCGGGGAGAATTCGGATACCAGCGTGCCAGCGGTTGGAAGAATAGCACCCAATCCGATGCCTGTGAAAAAACGAAGTACGGATAACATAATGTAAGACCACGCGAAAGCGGAAAACAGGAACATCAGCCCCAAATAAAGCATGGTAATAGTCAATACACGGCGACGACCGAACCTGTCAGATAGTGAACCGGCGAGGACTGACCCGGTCAGCATACCCAGCATACCAATCCCTGCGAGTAACCCCATCGCGCTGGAAGATACCTGCCATTCTGCTTTCATGGCTGGTAGCATAAAGCCCACGATGGTTACTCCGTAGGCTGCCCACAACCAACAGGAGCCTGCCAGAAGCATCAATTTAAGATGGAATTTCCCCAGGCGAGCGTTGTCAAAGAGGTGAAGAAGATTGGTTGTCTGCACCGTTGTAGAATAACCCAATTCTTCGTTTGAAGGAAGTGTTATAGAAAATAGAAGTTACTCAATGTCTAGCAGGCAGGATGGAGATCGCTCCGTTGTTTGTTTGGAGCTAATTCCATTACCAACTGATCGATAGCTTTGATCGGGTAGCAATGGATAATCTTTTCCGAAGAAATTATTAAGAACTACCCTGAAGCTGTTTACTGGTGAAATTGTTGGATACAGATCCTGATAACCGATTTGATTAGGGAAGTAGTAAGCATTGAGAATAGCGAACCGGTTTCCCATATCCAACCCATGATCAGCTTGAATAATAATGATTGGTGTTTGTTCCGAATTGGTGATGATGGATTTTATGATATCAGGAATGCGATTGTTCAGAAATTGGATTTGATCCGTGTATCCCTTTGCCTGATAATGATTATTGAGTGGCTGCACATCTGTGAGGAAGAATCCGGGATCTGTTTGCAGCTCGCCATCCGGTTTAAAAATATATGGAAAATGCGGAATTAGCAGATGGGAATACACAAACTTTGGTCCTGGTTGTTCTGCCAGCTTTGGCAGAGTTTGCATTTGGAATAATTGCACCTCCGCCCGTTCAAGATACGGGTATGTATTATCGTTCAATCCAGTCATTCACAGGTCCGAGCGGAAGACGATAAAGGGCAATCGCAGCAGTTGTCTTAATGAACATCTCTTCAAATGGATTGATCGACCATCCAGTTGAGAGCGATTGATCCGAACTCTGCATCTTAAGCACTTCATCCGCATCGGGAATCTTGGTCCCCTTGTTGCTGAAATCGAAAGTCACGAATCGATAGCCATACGCTGCCAGCTCTGACCTGATCTTACTATGTTGGATCAACTCTTCCAGATGTTGTTTGTCAATTGGCTGATCCGGTTTGATCCGGTCATCAATCTTGGGCAAATAATCCATATTCAGACTGGCTGGCATGGAAAATCGGGTGCTCTGGTAATTACTCCGGCTGCAATCGGCAACATAAAAGCCCATTTCCCGCAGCTGATCGAGAAATGTCTGGTTATCAAACTGATACCCATCTGCCAAAACATCCTGTCTGGTATATGAATCCAGAATAATGTAATAAATATCCGGTTTACTAATTACAGATCAAAGAGCCATTTCCAGTTGGAGATTGGTTATTTTTATCAACATCACTCCTGCCTGTTGGAAAATCCTTCCAATCCGCGGTCGATCAGGTAGGAGCTGATGCGAATCACTTGAAAACCAAGAAGCACAAGACTGACTGTGAGCAGATAACCATTCACCGGATTCGGCATCGTTTTTAATCGGATAATCCCCCATATGCCAAAAATCAAGATCAAGAGAAAGACAATACCCAAAACGCGGATCCGCCAATTTCAAGTCCGAGGAACTTCATTCCTTCCATCTGTTGCAGTACATGTCCGAAGGAGAAAAAGATGAGTAAGGATCAAGCGTAGTGGTCAGACCAGCTTTGGCAGTATCTTTCAGGATCAGCCAGGATGGTCAGGTAAAGGATCAGCGCGAACAGGATGGACAGCAACAGCGGCCTGAAGACGACCGTCAATTCGTCCTCAGTGATGTTGTTGGCGATCAATGTCAGTGATGGGAACGCGGCGAACAGAATACAGTAGTACGGAAACCCCTTCAGGGTTTTCATTTCGATATTATATTGTACATCCAATCCAAAGGAAGGGATTCAACGGATCAGGAAAGCCATCCATGGTTACCTTGCAGATGACCCATCCATCTGCTATAATTTCGGCTGACCAGGGCGCGTAGCTCAGCTGGTTAGAGCGCACGGTTCACATCCGTGAGGTTCGTGGGTTCGAGCCCCTCCGCGCCCACTTTTTATTTAAACAGATTGTTGTAAGACAAAATCCGCCGTAATTTCTTCAGTCTGTTTCTCTTTTCTACTTTGCCAAATGAGTTCCGATGCCAGAACCAACAACAGCATTCCGTACAGGATCGGGAATGAGTTTTGGATTATAGCAGGTCGATACGCATAAGAGAAAATCAACACAAAATTCCCGAGTGAGAATAGCCCGAGAGTGATGAAATGGATCAAACGGCGCTTGCCATTCAGCAAGTGATCGCGGGCATTGATATATAAAATATAGATCACAAAAACCGGTGGCATCATGGCTAATTTGTAATCTTTACTGATCGGTAATACTGCAAGAGCGCCGATCGTGCAAGCCATGATCAAGGGTGGATAAAATCCGCCATTGGGCAATTCCCTGATATAGCGGAAGACGACATAGAGGATTGCCAACAACCCTAAAATTGTCAGACCAATTTTCAATGCGACGATTGAACTCTCAGGTGGTGTAAGCTTTAAGACGGAAAGTAGATAGTCGATCCCATACGAAAGACCGTGATCACGGATGTAGGGGACTGTCTTAACTTGATTGGTAGACGCGCGGATAAATCCCAAAAATCCTTCCATCCCCATGACGAACATTCCTGCAAAGAGCGCAACCAGGATCCCACCAATTCGGATGATATTTTCTTTTAGCTTGCGGATATCGGTGATGAAACAGGGCAGGAAGAATATGGGGAATACTTTAAATTGAAATGATATGAAGAATAATATGTAAGCCAGCCATCTGTATTTTGGTATGAACCAGAAGATATAGATGGAAAGCAGGCATAAGGCAAAACTGATCGTGTTGAACTGTCCACGTTCCAGTTCAAATTGAAGACCATAGGAAATGATCGATGCGATCATGACTAGACTGATTACAGTCGGAATTTTAAGTTTTTTAAACCAGAGCATTGGCAGGAAGACTACACTGAGTATGAAGGAAGCAATGATCAATCCAGCGACAATGTAATAACTTGTTAATTGCGTCAGTCCAAAGGTAACTAAGGGATACAAATAGAATGTGAACAATGGCGGGTAACAATTGGGTATGTATCCGCTTTTTCCAGTTATTTCATAATAGGCTGTCTGATGATTTATGAAGTAGTTGGTGGCAAACCGAAGGTCGATAAATAGGTCATTGCCGACAAATTTGTTTTCAGGTAAATATCGGGGATAAATTACCTTTCCCTTGTCATTAATAAAGACAGATTTATAAAACAGGAATATTGCTGTGATAACAAACAATATCATGAGCAATGTAGTTATTTTAGGATAGTTGGTTTGGGTTTTATCCATTTGAATACCATTTTTGTTCTTTATATTAGAGATTTTATTTTATCAGGTTTGAAGTTTATTATTTACATGTAATCATTATCTTCAGATATGTGATGATCAGATATGTTAACCTAAGCTCCTGGTATTGGGAGGATGGAAGAACAAGATTATTCAGAGCACTCACTTTTATTAACAAATTTTCCTGATTGACAAAACTCCCACCTTGCTATGATATTCATATACGTCAGTTGTTAGACGTTTATCATCTTCCCCGTCGTAGAAAACCAAAAACATGATTGAGCGTGCTGAACCGGTCACAACTCAAATCAACCAGATCATCCGTGAACGGATCCAAAGCGGAACCTATCACCCTGGTGACAGGCTGCCATCCGAATCGGAATTGGCAGGTGAATTTGGTGTCAGCCGTTCCACATTACGTCTTGCAGTAAATTCACTGGTCAGCGAGGGAGTGATCATCCGCCGGCATGGGGATGGTACTTACGTCAATCAGCACGCGTTTCAGTTCAATGCTCAATTGCAGAACCTGTGGAGCTTTCCGCAGCTCATCAATGAGAGCGGTCATTCACCGTGTATTCAAGGATTGGCTAACTACACCAGATTACCTTCCTTAAAAGAAACAGAAAAATTGGAATTGGATCATGAGCATCAGGTATATGTGCTCGAGCGTCTTTTTTATGCAGATCAGATCCCGGTCATTTATTCCACAAATATCATCCCCATAAAGTATTTTATTGATCCACAGCCTTTGCTCGACAAGAATCTCACGATATATGAGTTCATGAAAGCATACTGCGATCTAGAATTGATCTTTTCCACTTCCGAGATCCACTCGGCGAAATCTGACATCCCCATTGGAAAGTCTAATGAAGATCCAACCGAATGATCCGTTAATCTGCTTTCACGATCTATTCTTTACCAAAGATGGCAAACCAGTGGTATATGGGATCAATTACTACAATGACCAAATCTTAACGATGCGGTTGGTTCGCAGTAGAGTATAAACACGTTCTTTAGGAAATCAGATGACACACCACGAAGATGAGAGGGGTATGCCATACGATGATGAATAAGAAGCTCAAATCATTCCTTGACCGTACTGTGGATGCGCTTATACCATTACTTGCCGTACCCCTGGCGTTATTGATCGGCGCGGGTCTGTTGTTGATTTTTAAAGTTGATCCGATCCAGGCTTACCTCTCACTGCTGCAAGGCGCTTTTGGAGACGTTTCGGGAATCACCCAGACGTTGGTAAAGGCGACTCCGCTTTTGTTGGTGGGTTTAGGGGTTGCGATCGCTTTCCGTGGTGGTGTGATCAATATTGGCGGAGAAGGTCAAGTAGTTATCGGAGCGCTGGCGGCAACTGCTTTATCCATTGGCTTTCCAACCTTTCCCCGGTGGTTATTATTACCATTAACAATTCTTGCCGGGACGCTGGCTGGAGCTGTTTGGGGTGGAATTCCAGGCGTTTTGAAAGCAAGGATGGGTGTGAATGAAATCTTGAGCACGGTGATGATGAACGCCATCGCCTTGCAATTAGCAAATTATCTGCTGCGCGGTCCAATGATCGATCCAGCGGAGATCGAAGCGGGTACTCGAATAGCCCAATCTGCATTATTACCGAAGGCGGTCTGGTTGACCAAGCTTGTACCACGGACCTTGCTGCACAGCGGAGCAATCATCGCTGTGGTATTCGCGGTCATTGTCTATATCTTCCTTTGGAGGACGAACATTGGATACCGCATCCGAGCAGTTGGTTTAAATCCGAACGCATCCCGTTATGCAGGCATCCCGGTGAAACTGTACCAGGCATTGGCTCTGGTTTTGGGAGGTGCTTTCGCGGGAATGGCAGGGTCGATCGAGGTGATTGGAGTTCAACACCGAATGATGGAGGGACTTTCCAGCGGATATGGATTTGCCGGAATTGTGGCAGCATTGTTCGGGAAACTTCATCCGCTTGGAGCCATCCCGGCATCTATTCTGTTCGGGGGACTGATGGTCGGAGGCAACAAAATGCAACGGGCGATGCAGGTCCCATCTGCACTGATCGATACTTTGCTTGGCTTGATCGTGATCTTTGTGGTTAGCGCGGAAATTTGGGGCAGGTACCGTGCACGAAGGAGAGAGATCCATGAGTGAACTCTTACAATGGCCTGTTCTGTTCGGGATTCTCTACAGCGGCATCCGTCTGGCTACCCCATACTTATATGCTGCCATCGGGGAAACCATTGCGCAGACTTCCGGTGTTTACAATCTGGGTGTGGATGGGATCATGCTAATGGGCGCTTTCACCGGTTTCTACACCGGAATGAAGACCGGGAACCTTTGGCTGGGATTACTAGCAGCGGCATTAACCGGATTGTTGATGGGATTGTTGATGGCATTTGTATCCATTACCTTGAAAGCCGAACAAGGTATCAGCGGTATCGGATTGCAACTTTTCGGATTGGGGTTATCCACACTCTTGTTCAAGATGACGATGGGAGGCGTGGAAAGTATCGAAGGATTTGCCCCAATCAAGATCCCATTTCTTGGTGATATTCCCTTCGTGGGAGAAGCATTTTTTAATCACAATATCCTGGTTTACGGTGCGTTCCTGATCGTGCCGATCGCTTCCCTGATTTTGAATAAGACTACATTTGGATTGAGTATTCGCGCCGTCGGACAGAATCCGCAGGCGGCAGACTCGCTCGGTATCAATGTAGTCCGAACCCGTTACATCACAGTTTGTTTGGGCGGGTTAATGGCTGGAATTGCTGGTGCTTCCTTATCCATTGCGCTGATCAATCTGTTTCAGGAAAACATGACCAATGGAATGGGGTTCATCGCCGTGGCTTTAGTCTATTTTGGCAGTTGGAAGCCGGGTGGTGTGTTGGTGGGTTCGTTGATCTTCAGTTTCGTCAACGCGTTCCAGGTCTGGCTGCAGGTGAAAGGGATCAATATCCCATCTGATTTTGCTGTAATGCTTCCATATTTACTTACAATCGTCGCGCTGGTTTTTGCAGTAAGAAGGGCAGCCCAGCCTGCCGCATTAAGCAAACCATTTGAACGTGGAGAAATGTAGGTTCAATCGAAAGGAGGTGGTAAGCAGATCCTGTGTTGCTGTATCGGTTGTTTATCGATATTCAAACAAGTAACTAATTGGAGGAGACATAATGAAATCTAAGTTCTTTAAGACCAGTATTTTGATCACACTCATAGTTATTCTGGTGGCAGCTTGCGCTCCTGCTCCGGCCGCACCTGTAGAAGTAACCCGGATTGTCGAGGGTGCTCCTGTTGTCCAGGAAGTAGTCGTGACAGCCACACCTGAACCTGTAGTCGAAAAGGTCTTCAAAGTAGCGATCGTGATGCCATCAACCATCACTGACGCAGCATTCAGCCAATCCATGTATGAAGGATTGAAAGCCGTACAGACCAAGATGGGCGCTGACAAAATGGAAATCGCCTATTCTGAAAGCCTTTTCAAAGTACCTGATGCCGCCGCAGCTTTACGCGATTACGCGACCCAGGGATATGATCTGGTGATCGCTCATGGATCCCAGTATGGAACTTCGCTTCAACAGATCGCCCCTGAATTCCCCGAAACCAGTTTTGCCTGGGGAACATCACTCAATACCTTCCAGGCGGATGGTGTCACGAATGTATTTGCCTATCAAGCTGAAGCTCAACAGGGTGGATATGTTCTGGGTACTCTGGCAGCTTTGATGTCCCAAAAAGGTGTCCTCGGAATCTGTGGTCCAGTGGAAGCTGGCGATGCAAAGTTGTATGTGGACGGCTTTAAAGCTGGCGCGCTCGCGACCAAACCTGATGTGAAGACACCCGTCAACTACACCGGATCTTTCTCTGACGTTTCTCTCATGGCTACCTGTGCAGAGACCCAGATCACTGCCGGTGCCGATATGCTGACTGGTTCTTCACAATCTGTGGTTGGTGCCATCGGTATCGCCAAGGATAAAAAAGCATTTTGGTTTGGCGCCCAGTGGGATCAGACCAATCTGGCACCCGAGACTGTTGCCGCCAGTATGATCTATGATTGGACAGGCGTCATTGAAGATATGATAGCCTCCCGCAAAGGCGGCGTTCTTGGTGGAAAAGCATACACCCTAACTTTCAAGAATAGTGGACTACGAATTCAATATAATGATGCCGTTGCCATTCCTGATGATGCGAAAGCAGCAGCACAAGCTGCGATTGACGGCATTATGGGTGGAACGATCGATCCAATGACCGGTCCAAAACCAGCACAATAAATTATCAGTAGACTAATTACTCCTCCCACCGAGGTGTTAATCTCGATGGGAGGAGAATCCTGATCGCCACCTCTTTTTCTCCCTGGAGTCGGCAAATGAGCTCACAGAATAATTCGCAAGGATCCATGAAGATCGAACAGCTTTGTATGGAAAATATCGTCAAGCGATTCCCAGGGGTCCTTGCGAATGATCATGTTTGCTTTGATGTGAATGCCGGAGAGATCCACGCGCTTTTAGGGGAAAATGGAGCCGGTAAAAGCACATTAATGCGTCAACTCTATGGACTTTACCGTCCGGATGAGGGAAAAATACTCATTAATGGTATCGAACAATCTTTTCGTTATCCACAGGATGCGATTCGGGCGGGTATCGGGATGATCCATCAGCATTTCATGCTGGTCCCTTCACTTACCGTACTTGAAAATGTTGCCCTGGGATTGCGCTCCGGGCGGGAGCCATTTCTTGATCTGGATCCTGTCGAGAAAAAACTAAACCAACTCAGTGAACAATATCACCTGAAGGTGGACCCAAAAAGTTTTGTATGGCAGCTCGCTGTTGGTGAACAGCAGCGGGTTGAGATCTTAAAAGCCCTCTACCGGGGGGCAGAACTGCTGATACTGGATGAGCCCACCGCGGTGCTCACTCCGCAGGAAGTGAATGAATTATTTACAACGCTGAAACAAATGCGGGATGACGGTCATGCGCTGATATTTATTTCCCACAAACTGCACGAGGTGTTGGAGATTAGTCATCGGATTACTGTCCTTCAGGGATGGAAAAGTGGTAGGAACAAAATTAAATGAGAATATTACCCGGGCTGAACTGGCTACCATGATGGTCGGACGGCCGGTTATCTTACAATACGAAAAGACAAAAAGAACCCCGGGCGATGTACGCCTGAAAGTTGAGGATCTCTATCGTTATCGGAGATCGGAAACAGGATGCACTGAAAGGCATCAATCTGGAAGTCAGGGCAGGTGAAATTCTTGGTCTGGCGGGCGTTTCCGGGAATGGTCAGCGCGAATTGGCTGAAGCCCTTGCCGGATTGCGTTCAGTCCGCAAAGGGAAGATCACCATCAATGGACAGGACGTTACCAAAGCTTCACCCGATCAAAGGATCATCAACGGGCAGTCATATATTCCCGAAGAGAGAATGAGGGAAGGAGCGATTAAAGATTTCTCGGTCGCGGACAACTATATTCTTGAAGATCACACTCACGCACCATTCTGCAATGGTATTTTTCTGAATTTCGCGAAAATTGAAGAACGTACAGAACAGGTCGTAAAAGAATACAATGTAAAAACTCCCTCGATAAAGACTCCCATCAAGAATCTGTCAGGTGGAAATATCCAAAAATTGATCCTGGCGCGGGAACTTTCCCGGAAACCAAATGTCTTGATTGCCGCGCAACCTACCCGGGGAGTGGATATTGGTGCGAGTGAGTACATTCATCAAAAATTACTCGAACAAAGAGAAGCAGGTACAGCCACTCTGCTGATCTCGGAGGACCTGGATGAAATTCGTGCTTTGGCAGATCGAATTGTGGTGATCTACGAAGGTAAGATCATGGGGAATGTCATGGCTGAGGATTCTACTCCTGAAAAATTAGGGCTTATGATGGCAGGTCTGACAGTCGAATGATCCTGTATCATGGGCAAGATCAAGGATAACCTGCCAATTAATTGACAGGTTTGCAATCATCATTAGAATAAAGTCATCAAACAAAATATGGGATGGATGACAATGAATATGGATCCTAATACAGTACGACTATTGTTCAAGTATGTAAATAAACTGATGTTACTTAACTGGAGATTAGGTCTCGGTCCCTGGTTATCCTTATGGCCACAAGGCACCGGTCAATACATCGTCATTACTCACACAGGCAGGAACAGCGGAAGAAAATATCGACAGCCGGTCAACTACGCCGAAATTGATGGTGACCTGTATTGTGTTGCCGGTTACGGGTGCAAGTCAGATTGGTACCAAAATATTATGGCAAATCCATCTGTGGAGGTGTGGACTCCGAACGGATGGTGGGTGGGTACCGCCGAAGAAGTAACCGGTGAAGACAGGACTATGGAAAAGATGCGGCAAGTATTAAGGTGCAGTGGGTTTGCCGCACTCATGGCTGGTATTGACACGGATAAGATACCAGATGAAGACCTCGCAGAAAATACAAAGGATTATTGTATGCTCAGGATACACCGGGCAGCGGCAAGGACCGGTAAGGGTGGACCCGGGGACCTGGTCTGGATTTGGCCTGTAATAACCACACTATTAGTTTTGGGACGATGTGGAAAAAAGAAAAAATGTAAGTAATTTTGGTGTAATTTGTCACTCAAATTTTGAATTTTGGCTAAATCATCAGCTTAATCATGTATAATAATTTCACTCCGTTACAGTAATTTTGAAGTGAAAATATCCAATCAATTGCAGGTCAATTTCCATCCAACTACCACTTATCGAGTTTGATGTTGAATAAAACGACCCTTCCATGTACCCACCCTCACACCACCGTTCTACGGTGTGAGGTTTTATTATTTGATTTAGGTTGATGGATGATTGATTACCAAAAACTTCTCAGACTTGCTCTTGATGAAGCATATACCGGATTAAAAGAAGGCGGAGTCCCAGTGGGCGGTGTCCTTGCCGATGCGAAGGAAATATTCTCGGTCGTGGGCACAATCTGATGGTTCAAAATAATGATCCGACGATCCATGGAGAGACCGCAGCAGTCAGAAATGCTGGAAGATTACGAAATTATAAAGATAAGATTTTGGTCACCACACTTTCACCTTGTTGGTATTGTTCCGGATTGATCAAGCAGTTCAAGATTGGGACAATTGTTGTAGGCGAATCGGTGAATTTTAAAGCAGGTCAGGATTGGCTGATCGAACAGGGTATCAAAGTGATCGACCTGGGTGATCCAGAATGTATTGAGATGATGAAGAACTACATCCATGCTAACCCGGAAATTTGGGCTGAAGACATAGGTGAATAAACTTGAAAATCTATAAATTGGAAGGAGGTGGGTCGAACTATCAAATTGATTGGGTCTACCGAATACTAATTCGAGTCTAAAAATAAATTTGGAGGAGTACGATGTCAAAGAAAGTTATTCTTGTTGTGACCATATTGGTTGTCCTATCATTCGTGCTGACAGCATGCCAGCCCGCCGCCCCTGCTGCTGAGCCTGCTGCAGCTGGAAAAGTTAAAGTCTTCGGTGCATTTGCTACCCCGATCGAAGAGCCATGGGATGGTGTTATCCATGCTGCTTTGAACAAAGCCAAAGAAGCCGGCACAATTGAATACACATACCAAGAAGCCATTGGCTACTCAGGTGATATGGAACGTGTTTTACGCGAAGTTTGCGAACAGCAGAAACCCGACCTTATCTTGGGCGATGCCTTTGGTAATGAAGAAGCTGTCCGCCGTGTAGCAAAAGACTTCCCCCAGATCGCCTTTGCCTTTGGTTCCGGATCTGGTCCAAGCGAACCCAATGTAGCTGTATTCGATAACTGGATCCACGAACCTGCTTACCTGATGGGTATGCTGGCCGGTGGACTTACCAAATCCAACAAACTTGGTGTCGTTGGCGCAATGCCCGTTCCCGAAGTCAATCGTCTGACCAATGCCTTTATTGCAGGCGCCAAAGCTCAGAATCCTGACGTCGAAGTCATGGTTTCCTTCATCAACAGCTGGTTCGACCCGGCTGCTGCCAAAGAAGCTGCCATCGCTATGATCGACAGTGGCGCAGATGTTCTCTATGCCGAACGCTTTGGTGTCATCGAAGCAGCATCCGAAAAAGGTCTGTTCGCCTTTGGTAATATGAGCGATCAGAATGAACTTGCACCTGACCTGGTAGTGACCAGCGCAGTTTGGAATATGGACCCAACCGTAGATTACCTGGTCAAACAGGTTTCTGCTGGAACCTTCACCGCCCAGGATCTGAAAGACTTCTCCATGATGGGTAAGGGTGGCGCTTCATTGGCTGGTTTCCACAACACAGAAAGCAAGATCCCTGCTGAACTTCTCGCCGCTGTAAAGGCTAAAGAAGCAGAGATCAAGAGTGGTATGTTCCGTGTAGATGTAGACGAAGCCCAGCCTGCTGGCTCTAACTAATGCAACAGGTCTTTCCGCAAGCCATTCGATATTTCCATTGCGGGAAGATCTGATTTCGATGAGATAGGGAAGCGAAGTTCTTCCTAATTTGGGGGAACTTCGCTTCTTACCCTAAACATCGATGCAAATATCATGATGAACTGAGGTGCACTGATGCACGCTATTGAAATGAAAGGGATCGTAAAACGGTTCGCCGATCTCGTTGCTAGTGACCACGTCGATTTCAACCTGTTAAAGGGCGAGATCCATGCTTTATTGGGGGAAAACGGAGCCGGTAAAACGACTCTGATGCGTATTCTTTATGGACTTTACAGCGCAGATGAGGGCCAGATTATGGTGGATGGGAAACCTGCTGTGATCCATTCACCAAAAGACGCAATCCGATTGGGTATCGGTATGGTGACCCAACATTTTACTCTGGTTCCTACACTGACTGTTGCTGAAAATATGGTATTGGGAGAAACAGAAGGCATTACTTTGAACTTGCCTGAAGTGGAAAAGAAAGTAGCCGAGGCTTCTGTTCGATTTGGCATCCCGGTGAAACCACAGGCATTGATCAAACATCTATCGGTTGGAGAGCGCCAGCGAGTAGAAATTCTAAAAGCGCTTTATCACGGCGCTCATGTTCTCATTCTGGATGAACCTACAGCCGTACTGGTTCCACAGGAAGTGGATGTTCTGTTTGAAGCGTTGGTAAGACTTCAAAAAGAAGGTCTTTCGGTCATCTTCATCAGTCATCATTTGAACGAAGTGATGCAAATCTGCAACCGGGTAACTGTTTTGCGGGATGGTAAATTGGCTGGAACGGTAAATGTCACGGAGACAAATCTCAAAGAGCTTGCCAACATGATGGTAGGACGCGAGAATTTTGGCGTCACCCGCCAGGGTCAACGCGAACAAGGCGATGTCGAACTGCGTATCGAAAATATCTGCGCGACCGACAAAAAAGGACTGCCTGCACTGAAAGATGTTTCCCTGGAGGTGCATCAGGGCGAGATTCTTGGTCTGGCAGGAGTTTCCGGCAACGGCCAAACGGAATTATCAGCTGTTCTATGCGGAACCCAAAAGATATCCAGCGGTAAAGTGGTATCAGGAAAAGTTGATCTATCCAACGCGGAGCCGAGCGATGTATGCGCCGCCGGGGTGGGTCGTATTCCGGAAGACCGTCATGCCAATATGGTTGGGGAACTGACTGTTGCAGAGAACCTTGTCCTGGATCAAATGGATCGATTTGTCCTTAACGGTATTCTCGATCAAGAAAAGATCCAAAAAAATGCTGAAGAGCTTGATCAAATCCTTCAAGATCAAGGCAAATGCTGGCGACCAGGGTTCGGACATTATCCGGTGGAAATATGCAAAAGGTGATGCTGGCCAGGACCTTAAGCCAGAATCCGCGCGTGGTGATTGCAAGCCAACCCACACGAGGTTTGGATGTTGGCGCGACAGATTATGTTCGCACAACTTTGCTTGAACAGCGTGATCGAGGTGCTGCCGTATTGTTGCTTTCAGAAGACCTTGAAGAGATCATGGCTCTTTCTGACCGAATAGCTGTAATATATGGCGGTCGAATTATGGGAGTTGTCTCTGCACAGGAAGCCACCGCCGAGAAACTAGGCTTAATGATGGCCGGTGAGCAAGGATAAACAGGGAAGGAATACACCATGACGAAATATAAAATTGAACGTGCTCCTGCTCCTGTTTGGGTTCGAACCTTGATCCCGATCATTGCAATACCAGTCACTTTTCTGATCACATCTCTGGTCATTATGCTTGCAGGTGCAAATCCATTTACTGCTTATTATCACTTCCTGATCGCTCCACTTGCGAGTAAATCCAGTGCGATCGAGGTATTGGTTAAGTCAACACCGCTGCTCTTGACTGGTGCGGCGGTTGCTTTTGCTTTCAATAGCGGTTACTGGAATATCGGAGCCGAGGGTCAACTTTATGCCGGAGCTATTGCTGCTGCCTGGTTGGGAATGATCCTTAAGAATGTTTCACCTTTTATAGGTATCCCTCTGGTAATTCTAGGTGGAATTGTTGCTGGAATGCTCTGGGCTTTTCCATCCGCGATATTAAAGGTCAAACTGGGTGTGGACGAAGTGGTGACAACGTTGTTGATGAACTCAATTGTCTTAAACGTTACCAGCTTCTTGCTGAATGGACCCTGGCGTGATCCTGTGTCCATGTGGCCGCAATCGCCCGAGATTGCCGCCGGGACAGTGTTCTTCAAACTGATCCCGCGCACCCGATTGCATTTTGGGATAGTCATAGCCATCGTGGTATTGGTGATCACCTGGTTCGTGATCAAACGCACTTCATTTGGATTGAAGATGCGAGCGATTGGTTTGAGCAAAGACGGCGCCCGCTTCGCTGGTATCAAGGTTAACAAGACCATGTTGACGGTTGCCCTCATTTCCGGCGGTATCGCTGGACTTGCCGGTGCTGGCGAAGTCGCTGGCATCCACTTTCACTTGATCGATGCCATCTCAGATGGACTGGGATACAGCGGAATCATCATCGCGACTCTGGGAGGACTTCATCCTTTTGGAGTGGGAATCGCAGCTTTGTTCATTGGACTGATCGATACAGGCGCGCAAACCGTATCCCGGGTAATGGGAGTACCAGTGTACCTGGGTGATGTTGTTCAATCCACCCTGCTGCTGGTTACATTGTCCCTCTTTGTCCTGCAAAACTATCGCATCCGGAGGGAACAGTAATGGAATTAACACTTTTCATCGTTGGTTTGATCGCTGCTACCCTGCGGGTTGCAACTCCTTTGATCTTTGGTACTCTGGGTGAGCTGTTCTCAGAACGATCTGGTGTATTGAATCTGGGGATCGAAGGTATTATGTTCCTCGGGGCTTTTGTCGGATTTGCAGTCGCGGCAGCAACCGGGTCACTCTGGTTGGGGCTGCTGGGTGCAATCCTTGCAGGAATTTTGGCTGGTTTGCTGATGTCGCTGTTATCAGTGCGGCTGGGTGTAAATCAACATGTTTCCGGTCTAGGGATCACGTTACTGGCGACTGGAATTTCCCTTTTCGCTTTCCGGGTCATCTTTGGTGAATCCAAGATCCCGCCTGCGATCGAGTCATTTCCGATGCTGACCATCCTGCCGGAATCGAATATTTTCGCACCGATCACCAATCAATATCTGCTTACCTATATCGGGATCGCCATGATCGCCGTGGTTTGGTGGGTCATCGGAAAAACAAGGTTCGGATTGCAGATCCGTGCTGTTGGTGAAAATCCCGAAGCTGCTGATGCCGCCGGTTTGAATGTGTATGCCATCCGCACCTGGGCATTGGCAATTGGCGGTGCCCTCATGGCTATCGGCGGCGCATTCCTCACCCTGGCTCAGCTTGGATCATTTACTTTCGGTATCGTTGCCGGACGTGGATGGGTTTGTATCGCCCTGATCATTTTTGCCAACTGGCAAGCGATCAGTGTGCTCTGGGGAGCATTACTATTTGGCGGTGTTCAAGCGCTTCAATTACGGTTGCAAACATTGGGTTTCAAACTGCCCTACGAATTGTTCCTATCCTTACCGTATTTGGTGACGATCATTGCTTTATCCATCGCAGGCAGAAATGCTTCAGCTCCTTCTGCGCTGTTAAAAGCATACAGGCGTGAATAGTCAATCACCTTCATTTGTAATCAGGAGGCTTTTGTATGAAATATAAATATGTTGGAAAACCCTATATCCGTCCGGATGCAATCAGTAAGGTCACCGGGAAAGCGATATATCTAGATGATGTCCGCTTACAGGATATGCTCTATACCGCCATCCTTCGACCAACAATTGCGCACGCGTTGATTGTAAGTATCGATACAAGCGAGGCGGAAACCTGTCCTGGCGTTGTCAAAGTAGTCACCGGTAAAGGATGCAAATTCCGTTACGGCGACAATATCAAAGACCTTCAGCCAATGGCTATCGATCGCGTCCGCTATATCGGTGAACCGGTTGCAGCAGTCATCGCTGATACTATGGCACATGCCATCGCAGCAAAAGACAAGATCAAGGTGGAATACAAACCGCTACCTGTCTATATTGATGCCCGGAAGGCTATGGAGAAAGATGCTGTTTTGATCCACGAAAACCAAATGGATTACTGGCGGCTGCCAACCCTTAAACCTATGGCTGGCACGAATGTAGCCAACGTCTATCATCTCAAAAAAGGTCGTGGAGAAGAAGGTTTTGATGAAGCGGATGTTGTTGTTGAAGCCGAATTCAACTATCCACTTGGTTCCTGCGCAGCGATCGAACCGCATGGCTCAATCATATGGTTCAAGGAAGACAAGACCATTGAAGCCTGGTCATCCTCCATCTGCCCGTTCATCATCCGCGAGGACCTTGCGAACAGCTATGGCATGCCAATCTCAGATGTTCGTGTGCACATTCCGGATATCGGCGGCTGCTTTGGTTATAAATCTGACATTACCGTTGAACAGACCATTGCCTGGATCGCCAGCCATGTCCCGGGACGCCCGGTCAAGTGGGTAGCCACACGTGAGGAAGACTTCACCAGCAGCTTGATCGCCCATGGCATTCGTTCTGTGATGAAGATGGGCGCGAAAAAAGACGGTACTCTGGTTGCCTTCAAAGCCACCATATACCATACCGGTGGCGCGTACGCAGATACACCTGTTAACGTCACCATGGCCTCCACCCATAACTCAACCGGTCCATACGAGTTCAAACACGTGGAACAGGTTGGCTACACTGTTTACACCAATACTCCGCCAGTTGGCGCATATCGTGGATATGGCCACCAGGAATCCCAGCTTGGTTCTGAGCGCATGATCGAGCTCATGGCTCGGAAACTGGGTATGGATTCATTCGAATTACGCAAGAAGAATTATCTCGGACCAGGCAAAATGAACGCAATGGGCGAGATGATGTATGAATCAAATGGTGATCTGGCAGCATGCGCAGATCAGGTCAAAAATGCTGTATTTTCCTCTCCCAAGCTCAGAGAAGACAACGATTATTACTATGGGCGTGGTTTCGCGGCTGTGTTCAAGTCCCCCAAAGGCGCACCATTCTCCACCAAAGGCTGCTACATGAAGATGAATCTGGATGGCAGCGTGAACATCAATATGGGTGGCGCTGAAGTTGGTCAGGGTCTTCGGACAGTCATCAGACAGGTTGCAGCAGAGGCATTGTTGATCCCTCCTGAGAAGATCAGGGTTTACACCGAGATCGACACCCAATATTCACCTTATGAATGGCAAACGATCGGTTCGATGTTCACCACTCAGGGCGGACGTGCAATCATCCGCGCAGCCAAGAAATTGGTCGCTCTGTTGAAAAGCACCGCAGCGCAGGTATTGAAGACAGATGAAGACTATCTTACTTATGATGGCGAATATGTCTATCTGACCAATGATCCGCGTGTCCGCGTTGCGATTGGAGACCTTGCCCGCGGTTACATCACAAGTGACGGAATTACAATTGGCGAACTGGCTCAATCCACATCTGATGCCCGTCTTCCCCGATATGCCAACCCGGATGCGAATGGACAGGGAAGCATCGGTGTTGAGTACACCTTTGGCGCAACCGCAGCCGAGATCCGTATCGAGAAGAAGTCTGGCAAGATTCTGGTTGACCGCTTTGTCTCCACTTTCGATGTGGGTCAGGTGATCAACCCTCTCCAGATCCGTGGATCAGTCCTCGGTGGCGTGACGATGGCTATCGGTGCGGCGTTGTATGAAGAATTGAATTTTGATGAGATGGGGCGGATTACTAACCCGCAGCTATTCAAATACCACATCCCAACCTACAAAGAAGCGGCAAATCAGGAAATTAATTTCATCGAGAATCCCGGTACAGTAGGTCCCTTCGGTGCGCGCGGAATTGGCGAACACTCTGTTATCGGACCAGCGCCGTCCATTCTCAATGCTATATACGATGCGATTGGTGTGGATTTCTTTGAAATACCGGTCACACCAGAGAAGATCAAGAAAGCGCTTGAAGCACGAAAGGAGTCGAAATAATGGCTGAAAAACTTACCTTTAAAGTCAACGGGAATGAGCGCACAGTCGAATATGAACCCGAAATGATGTTGATCGATGTCATCCGGGATGTACTTAATCTCACCGGTACCAAACGTGGCTGTGATAATTCCACCTGCGGTACTTGCGTTGTCGTGATGAACGGCAAAGCTATTAAAAGCTGCAATACTCCTGCTGCAAAAGCGGCCGGCGCTGAAGTGATCACTGTTGAGGGTCTGGCAAAAGGAATGGAACTCCATCCCATTCAGAAAGCGATCTCTGAATCCGGAGCGGTACAATGCGGATTCTGCACACCCGGTATTGTCATGGAATTATTTGGTCTCCTGAATACAAACCCGGATGCCGGCGAATTGGAGATGTCAAATGCGCTAAACAAACATCTCTGCCGATGCACGGGTTACGAACCTATTCGTGATGGGGCATTGATCGCACAGGAATTGGTTCAACAGCGGAACAAGTAACCAACGAATAATTCGGACTTTTATCTCAAGAATATTTGAGTGTAAGCCCGAAATGATAATCAAAAATCATAACATCACATACGAGGCTACCATGTCATTTGATATTCTGATCAAAAATGCAAAGACCCGTGCAACAGCTGGAAATCTCCAGCAAATAGCCATTGAATGGGGGAAAAATCGTTAAGATCGCCGAATCAGTCAGCGGCGATGCAAAGAAGGTAATCGATGCCCAGGGACACCTGGTGACTGAATCCTTCGTGAACGGCCACCTGCATCTGTGTAAAGTTTACACCTTGAGAATGATGGATGATGCCGCAGCGAATGCCTACACCGGTGGTGAGATGGGCGGGGCAATGACAGCCATCGAATTGGCTGCGGGAGTAAAAGAAAAGTATGACGAAAAATGGATCATCGAAAACGTCCGCGCCGCTGTAGATCTGGCAGTCAGATATGGTAACACTCATATCCGTGCATTTGCGGATACTGATACCAAGGCAAAGCTAGAGGGCGTGAAAGCCCTAATCAAAGCCCGCGAAGAATACAAGGGACGGGTAGAGATTCAGGTTGTCGCTTTCCCTCAAGACGGTGTTGTCCGCGATCCGGGCGCTGAAGATTACGTCGAACAGGCTCTTAAACTAGGCGCAGATGTTGTTGGAGGCATCCCTTGGATTGAATACACCGAAGCTGATGAACAGGAACATATTGACCGCATGTTCGCCTTGGCCAAGAAATACAATAAAGACATCTCCATGCTGCTGGATGATGCCGGAGATCCCGACTTGCGCACGCTCGAGATGGTTGCCGTAAAGACCATCAAAGAAGGCTGGCAAGGACGTGTTACCGCGCAGCACTGCCGCGCGATGGCTTTGTATCCCGAACCGTACTACCGGAAAATCGAAGCACTATTAAAACAGGCGAAAATTGGTGTAGTCTCCGATCCTCAAACGGGTCCGCTGTATGCCCGGGTGAAATCGATGTACAAAGCCGGTGTCCGGATTGCTCTGGGACAGGATGATATTGCAGACGCGTATTATCCTTACGGTCGTAACAATATGCAGGAAGTCGCCTTCCTTGCCAGCCATATCATGAACATGATCGGACGCGATGAAATGGAAATCCTGTACGATCTGATCACCACGAATGCCGCGGAAGCATTGAACATCCCTAACTATGGCTTGAAAGAAGGCTGTGATGCTGACTTGGTAGTCCTGGACGCAGGTTCAGTCTGGGAAGCGATCTGGTCGCATGAAGCCCCACTACATGTCATCAAAGACGGAGTCGAAATCACAGTTAAGAAATAGATCATTTACTTCACATCGCATAAATAGTTAATTAATATGTAACGGTGGTTCATACCACCGTTACAGAATTTAAACGGGGTCGATTAATTTATGCATGACGGATTAGATGGTCTATCTTCGCCATTATCCATGAATAACTTACTAAGAAACTTGATTCAATCTATAATGATGGAAGAGTCATGACTTGGAGGTATGCTATGGATATCATGGTTCGGCAGGCAGTTGAAACAGACGCCAAGGGCATCGCTGTCATTCTGAGAGAATTGGAATGGTTTGAGTTATTAAACAGCGAAGACCTGAAACACACCATTTCCCGTACACAAAAGTGGTTGAGAGTTTGTCACAGCGATGACAGCCATTCTGTTTATATCGCAGAAGGTGATGACGGTCAGGTGATGGGGTATGCATCCATGCATTGGCTTCCGTATCTGTATCTGGATGGTCCGGAGGGTTATCTTTCCGAGTTGTACATTCGTGAAGCCGACCGCGGGCATGGGATAGGTACTTTGCTTTTAGAATACATTAAAGCAGAAGCTAATCGCCGGGGATGCAGCCGCCTGATGCTCATTAATCTAAAAAAGCGAGAATCTTACCATCGCGAGTTTTATATCAAACAAAATTGGGAAGAACGCGAACAGGCTGTAAATTTCGTGCTTGATCTTACAAAATAAATATTAACAAATTTCTAAGAAGCTCAAAGTATTAATACTGTATAATGTTCATTACAGGTATTTATGGCAACGATAAACGAACTATCAGAAGACCCCAAATTTACCATCAAAACGGTTACCACTCAGACGGGTATCCGTGCAGTTACCATTCGAGCCTGGGAAAACCGCTATGGTCTTCTTAAACCGCAACGAAGTGAAAACCGCTACCGCTTATATTCAGAACGGGATGTTGCCGTTTTACGTTGGGTAAAATCCCAGGTAGATCAAGGAATTTCCATTTCTGGTGTCGTCCGTGACCTTAAACTCATGCTCGGCAGGGGAGATTTTCCAGAAGTCTTACCGTCTATTGCCTCCAAAACTCGCAGCTTCCAACCGATTCCACCCGAAAAAATGGCAAACCAATTATTTGAGGTTCTCTTCAAGCATGATGAGAACACTGCAAATGATATCTTGCGCCAGGCGAATGCCATGTTCGATTTGACCACAGTATGCATGGAAGTGATTGGTGCTGCATTGATCATGGTAGGAGATGCCTGGCATCGGGGAGAGATGCGCATCACAGATGAGCATTTTGCCAGCCGGATTTTGATCAACCGTTTGGTCATACTACTACAAGCTTATCCCAATAGGCGCGGTGCACCATTAATATTGATCGCCTGTGCTCCTGAAGAACAGCATGAGATTGGAGCCTTGATGTTGGCGGTCCTACTACGCCATGACGGGTACAGGGTGGAATACCTCGGACCTGATCTGCCATTGGACGATATTGTTGATTATTCCCGACAAGAGCATCCGGGGATGATCTGTATGAGCGCAACCGTTGAAGAAACCGCTATGCGATTAGTCAAAATGCAGGAAAAATTGCAGAAATTGAAACCGAAACCGCATTTTGGTTATGGAGGTCAAGCTTTCATCCGCAAACCGAAACTTAAGGATCTGATCCCTGGTTTATACCTGGGTGATACGATTACTGACAGCCGGCAGGTTGTTGAGAAATTGCTAGGTTAATAAGAATTTCGATTTCAGGAAATTAGCGGCGGAATTATGGATCACATTTTCACACCATGGCGAATGAAATATGTCCAAAATGAAGAAAAGCCTGAGGGATGTATTTTTTGTACTCTCCCCAAGGAAACGGACGAAAATGCCCTGATCCTCCGGCGTGGAAAATCAGCTTATGTGATCTTGAACAGATTTCCATACAGTAGTGGACATCTGATGATCGTTCCTTTTGAGCATCGACACAACCTCGATCTGCTGAGTGAAACCAACCGCAGCGAAATCATGGAATTGATGACGCGCAGTATTTCTGTTTTAGGACAGGTATATCAACCTGATGGTTTCAATATCGGTGGCAATATCGGTGCTGCCGGTGGGGCTGGAGTCGCTGAACATGTCCATTTGCATGTTCTACCAAGATGGTCTGGCGACACTAATTTTATGACCACTGTCGCAAATACCCGGGTTCTACCAGAAGAACTCATAACTACGTGGCAGAGGTTACGCGAGAAGTGGGATTTATCCTTCCCTGAAATATAGCTACAAGTTAGGGCGTTATTGTTGGCGTTGCAGCTATTAAAGTTATTACCTTGATGGCGTCAAAATTCGTATAGGCACCAGTCAAGTGTTTGATCGTAATTTCGTGATCTCCGGCAGTCAGTCCACGGTAAGACCAGACATTTTTATATTTGATCACAGAACTGTATTCGTTGATCTTCCCAACTGAGATCCCATCCACGAAAATTTCTATTTCACCCATATTTGATTTCATCCGGTAGAGGATATCAAATCCGCTACCATTGACTTTCAATCTTGTGATACTACCAAGCACGGACGAGAAATGCTCGGTATTAGCATAATTTCCGGTTATTGCGTGATACCCATACCCCTGATACTTGATCTTGGTAGAGATATCATCATAAGTTCCTGCACCAATCACAGCCAGGGTTGGGGTCGAGGTTGGAGTTTTTGTTTTGGTGGGTGTGCTTGTTGCTGTTGGCGGTGCAGTGACTTTAATGGCATCGAAGTTGGTATAAGTACCTGATAAATGTTTGAGGGTGACCTCATGCTCGCCATTGGTGAGTCCGCGGAAAGACTGGACATTTTTATAGGTGATTATTGGTGAGTATTCGTTAATCGTGCCTGCAAGTACATTGTCAATATAGACTTGTACCTCGCCCATATTCGATTTCATCCGGTAAAGAATATCAAAGCCATCACCAATGATCTTTACTCTTGTTGTGCTTCCAATAACGCCAGAGTAATGTTCAGTATTTTTATAATTACCGGTGATTGCCTGGTATTTGTATCCGCTGTATTTGATCCGGGCATCATTATCATCAACGGTCCCAACTCCCACAGCCACCAATGTCGGTGTGCGGGTAGGCGTTTTGGTATTGGTGGGTGTACGGGTAGCAGTATTGGTCGGGGTGTTCGTCTTTGTTTTGGTCGGGGTCGCCGTATTGGTTGGCGTGCGAGTGAATGTTGCTGTTGGAGTATTTGTTGCTGTGTTCGTAGCGGTTGGTTCAATCACAGCGATCTGGCTCAGGTTTAGGGTAAGATTGCCAACTGCTGATTGATCATAACCTGCGACTTCGATATAGTAGGTTACTCCCGCATTAAGGACGACTTCGACCTTGGACGTATTTCCGACGGAATCATCATTACAACCCAGGCTGGTTAGTGAACCAGCAGAACCTTGCCATACCCCTAATACCGTGTCATAGGCACTGCCGAGGGTATTGATGTTATAACTTGCACTAACCAGTGGTGAAAATCGGTACCAGACTGTCTTGTAACCCTTGGATGCTACACAGCTAAGTGTTGGATCATTTGCTGCACTTGAAGCAGTCGAGATATCCATGGAATGAGCGAAGGAATTATTGTTTAGGACTACTTCCAATGGAGTGTCAATGCTGTCATTGGCGGGTGCAGGCTGAAGTGGTCCATCGTAGTTGAGATAGGTTGCTCCATAACCGATATTTGAAACTCCCCAACCAATTCGCATGTAACCTTGTTCACCCCAACCAGTTCCCCACGAATTACGCATCACCCACGATTGGGTCGCATCATCCCACCCGGTAAGTACTACAGCATGGTTGACACTCCCACTGCACGAAGATTTTTCATCAGTATTGAACACACCGCTGCGATAACTGTTGAAGCCTGGACCCACACATACCGCTACTGAAACCGGCCCATAATTCAAGATCGTACTTTTGATCGATTCAACACTGGGGATCGTTCCGCCGCCAATGGAATACCAACTGGATGCTTTATATGGGTGGGATGCTACAGCTTTGCATGCTGTGTTGCTGGCTGTATATTGAAAATCGCTTTCCAATACGGCACCGACGGTGGATTGAAGTTTGCCAAGGGAATTGGTGTGATATTTATGGACAAACCAGCCGCCATTACAACTGTATCCTTCATTGTTGCAACTCACCAGGAATTGTTCGGAAAGGTCTACATCCTGGCCGGACTGTATCTTGACCGCTGCTTCCATGGCACCGACTGTACTAAAAGCCCAGCACGATCCGCAACCACCCTGATTTCGAATAGGTGTGACTTTACCCTGGGCAGCCCAATTGAATGTGGCGGGAGCAGATTGTAAATCTGCCGGTGTAACAACCGGGACATCGTTTGCGAGTAATCCCGGGACTATTGCTCCTCCACCGCCAAGCATTTGAAGGTACGGATTGCTAATATCCAATTCACCGTTCGTTTCCCCGGTTTTCAAATTGATTCTGCGGGTGACGGCCGCAGTCTTATTAAAAGGTTGCCAATATCGTAGGATAATGGTTGAGTATCCATCTGTGGATGACCTGAGCGTGATGGTCTCAGTCGATGCGATCCCTATCCCCTTTTTGTCCATCTCAAAATCGGGTTTACCGAGTTTACTGAGGACTGTTTGATCGTAATCAGTCAATTCCCAGAAATACCCTGTGGATAAATTCGAGTCCAGGATGATTGATATTTCCTGGCCGGTACTGACAGGCAGTGTCACACTCATGGAGATGGGACCGCTGAGCAGGTTGAATTGTTTCTGCAGATCATCGTAAATAGTTTGCTTAAATTGGTCCAAACCACCAATACCAGTCAATGAAACTGAATAGGTTGTTTGTGACACCGTGCTGGTTTTGGTATCGACATCATATAGTACTTCTTCATCAGAAATGTTTTGATCAAGAGCGTCTTCTATGGCTATTTTTCCACCATTGGATCCGCCCATTGGTTTCAGTTCATTGGAATTAATCGGGATATCAATTTCTATTGACCATTCCATCTCACCTGCTGCAAGCGTTGGTGTGGCACCAGGAGTTTCTGTGGAAGTTGGTGTTAAGGATTCTGTTGGTAACTCTGTGGAGGTTTCTGTGGGCTGAGGTGTCTCAGTTGCTTCGGGAACGGTGGTCACATCGCTAACTGGGGTAGCTGTAAGCTCAGTTGTGGGTATTTCTGTACTAATGATTTCCGGAGTGACCGATGGGATTTCAACCGGTTCTGGTGTAAAAATCGAAGGGATTTCCAACGTGGGTGTTTCTGTTTCCAGGATCTGCGCAAAAGCGCCATTAGCCTTGAAAGATTGACTCATCAAAACCGATAGAATCATTGCGACGATAAATATTACATTTAAATGCTTTTTCATTAATTTGTCTCAGATCCCGTGATTATTTCAACCAATAGGTTTGAATTGTTGGCACTTCCCCTGTTAGAATAATAACGGAAAATTTCTGGATTCCTTTAGAGAAAATCGTAATGTAAGGAATCTGTAATGTTTGCAGTTGAGCGCATAATCGCAGTTTTCTTTTGGAATATCCTTATATTGTGCGTTGCGATTTTGGCATAAATAATGCAAAATTACATGGGGAGTCTTTGATTACATGAAAACAGTCATTTGGTGGATTCGCAGAGATATAAGGCTACAGGATAATCCTGCTCTTCAGGAAGCTGTCATCCAATCGTCAAACATTTTGCCATTATACATTTTTGATCCAAAGCTGCTTGCACATAAGGCAGACCACCGTCAGAGTTTCTTATTTGAAGCGCTGCGAAATCTGGATAGTAAATTAAAGACAGTTGGCAGCCGATTAACTTTGATCTCAGGTAATCCAAGGGAAGTATTGAAAACTTTGGTCGCCAATTTGGGCGCCGAAGCGATTTTTGCAGAAGCAGATTATTCTCCTTATGCACGTCAGCGAGATCAGAAAATTGCCATGGAGCTCCCATTGTGGTTGGTTCATGGATTGACTGTTTTCCCACCGGGTGTGGTCGTGAAGAATAGTGGATGTCCTTATACGATCTTTACTCCCTTCAATCGAGCCTGGAAGGGGTTACCACATCCGTCATTATCCCAAAATCATAAACACGGGGTACATATATCACCGCTTCCGAATTCAGCACCAGAGAGTGAACCAATTCCCTTAAAAGCCCCAAACGCTGCATTTCCTGCAAGCACGGAAGAAGCTCACCAACGACTGTCAGCATTTATTGCATCCCCTATATATCGATATGATGAACTTCGCAATCGCCTGGATGTCCAGGGCACGTCTTTGTTATCCCCTTACATCCGATTTGGATTAATTTCCTCGCATGATGTTGTTGATGCAGCACAACTGGCTATTGAGAAAGCACCTAATCAGGAGTCCCGCAAAAATGCGGAAGCCTGGTTGAATGAACTAATCTGGCGGGAGTTTTATATTTCCATTCTTCACCATTTTCCGGAAGTTCTCGAAGGATCATTCAGGCGTGATTTACGCGGTATCCGCTGGAGGAATGAGCCCTCCGATTTTCGGGCATGGAGGGATGGATTGACTGGATACCCGGTTGTGGATGCTGCGATGCGTCAGTTGAAAGAGACCGGTTGGATGCATAACCGTGCCAGGATGATCACTGCCTCATTTTTGGTAAAAGACCTGCTGGTCACATGGCAGGAAGGTGAAGCATGGTTCATGGAAAATCTGGTGGATGGCGACCCAGCATCGAACAATGGTGGCTGGCAATGGACTTCCGGGGTTGGTACCGATGCAGTACCTTACTTTCGAATATTCAACCCTGTCCTTCAAGGCGAAAAATTTGATCCAACAGGTGATTATGTCCGCAAGTGGCTGCCTGAGTTGAAAAATATTCCGGGAGAATTTATCCATAAGCCTTGGATGATGGATGAAACAGCATTGAAAAATTCCGGTGTCAAATTGGGAGAACATTATCCCAATCCAATTGTTGATCATTCCATAGTCAAACAAAGAACAATGGCTGCTTACAACACGGGGGAACCACGGATAGTAATCGACGGCTGTCGATAAAGATTAATCCAACTTAAGGAGTTACTTATGTCCATCAAGACGGCAGCATTTATCGGTTGTAGTCTTGATGGTTATATTGCCCGTACTGATGGCAACCTGAATTGGTTATTTGAAGCTGATAATTCTGGTTTGGACCACGGCTATTCCGAATTCATGAAGAGCGTGGATGTATTGGTTATTGGTCGGCGCACATTTGAACAGGTTCTGGATTTTGACCCATGGCCTTATCCAAAGATCAAGATCATTGTGCTGAGTAAAACCATGAAGATCGATGAGATCCCTGAACCTCTACGTGGCAAAATCGATATCCACCCGGGACCGATCGATGAACTGGTGAAAATGCTCGAAGTCTCCGGATGCAGCGGGATCTATGTTGATGGTGGACGGGCAATTCAAAGCTTTATTCGATCCGAATTGCTCAATGAGATCACGATAACCACAATCCCCATATTAATTGGTGAGGGTATTCCATTGTTTGGAAGTATCCAGACAGATATTCATCTTAAGCACATCAAAACAATTGTATTTGAAGATCAACTGGTTCAGAGTGTATACCAATTTCAATATAAGTAGTCAGATGTATGTTTCTCAACCGATTTGGTAGATCAGATCCACTTTCGAATTCTCCAGCCTGTATAATTGACTCTATGAAACCTGCTAAACCCATGAAAAGATCTGTGCCATTGATCTATTTTATGTTCCTCCTTTTATTGATCCTGTTGGGTTTTGCCGGATTATTCAAATTGTTATCGACGTTGACACATTGGAGAATGCTATACAATCTCACCACCCCGGGGTTGTTATGGCTCCAACTCAATGCTGGCGTGATCGGCACGGTCTCAGTAATTCCAGCATTGGTTCAATTGATCAATAAAACCGGGATAGCCCAAAAGGTGATGATCTACACATTTCTCTGGTATTCTGCTCTTTACTGGATCGATCAATTGTGGATCTCGGCAGATCCTGGCACGCGAAAGGGCTGGTTACCCGGGTTGATCATCATGATGATCATCTGGGTTATCCTCTGGATGGCCGTTTATTCGCCTAATTTATCAAATTATTTTGCAAGGATCGATGATGGACAATAGAGAGATTGAAGCTAAATTTTTGATCACAAGACCCGAAAACTTGATCCATATTTTGAGTACCCTGGATGCGAAACTCGTATCCCCCCGTGTCCATGAATGGAATTATCGATTTGATACAGAAGATGGGAAATTGACTTCGACCAGCCAGGCGCTGCGCTTGCGCTCTGATGACAGATTCCGGTTGACCTATAAAGGATCTGCCGACCTGAATTCTGAAGTCACTGATCGGAAGGAACTTGAGGTGGAAGTAAGCGATCTTAAGACTACCCAAAAAATCCTCGAAGCGCTCGGATACCAAATTCGGGTAGTTTACGAGAAATATCGAACCACATGGCATTGGGATGGTGTGGAAATAGTCTTTGATGAATTACCTTTTGGTAATTTTTGCGAGATCGAAGGGAATGAAGCTGCGGCAATTCGGGAAGCAGCGGACAAACTTAACCTGTTTTGGGATGATCGAATATCATCCAGTTATTTATCCATTTTTGACCAACTTAAGAATAAACATGGTTGGAAAATTGAACATCTCATATTTGACGAATTTCGTGGAATCGTGATCAATACCGCAAAATTAGCAGAAATTAATATTTTTCCGGCTGATGCAGCATAATTTTGCCTTCTGAAGACCATTCTACATGTTCGGTGCCTACATCTAAACCGATCAGTTGTGAGATCAGTAAAGCCAACTGCTGCTGGTCCCTTGATGTTATATATCGATGGTAGAATGGCTGGCTTGCTGATATTGGACTGACTCCTGGATAAACCCGCTGGACCTGTCTGGCAACCGCGGGGGCAGGGTCAATGACCCTCACATTTACCCCGGCAATTTCTTGGATTAAAGGGATCACGAATGGATAATGAGTACATCCCAATACAATCGTGTCAATTCCCAGTTCCAGCATGGGATTGATGGCAGAGGTTAAAATATCCCTGGTTTCGGGATCGTTCAATTTTCCTGCTTCTATTTGAGTAACCAACCCAGGGCAGGTATCCTGAAGGATCTTTACATCCTGGCCAAATCGTTCGACAACCGAAGCGTACAGAGCACCCTGAAATGTGGCTTTGGTAGCCAGCACCCCAACCACCCCACTGTGAGTGGTTTCTACTGCCGGTTTGATTGCAGGTTCCATCCCCACAAAGGGGATCCCGGTGACTTTCTCTCGTAAAAAATGAAGAGATGCCGCTGATGCTGCATTACATGCAACAACGATCATCCCCGCTCCCTGATCAATGAGAAACCGGGTTATTTCAAAAGAGAATTCCCGTACCTGTTCAAGTGTCCGTTGTCCGTAGGGAACATGGATTTGATCACCAAAATAAATGGTCGGGATCGTGGGCATCAGCGAATGGATCGCTCTAAGGACGGATAATCCGCCGACACCAGAATCAAAATACCGATGGGTTGGGGTGAACTAGTCATTCGTTTGATAACTTAATGCGGCTTCAACAAAGGCACAAAACAGTGCTTTTGCGTTTACATCGTCAGGTAATCCTTCGGGATGCCATTGGACACCGACACAGAATGGAAGATCCTTCACCTCAATTGCCTCGATCAATCCATCGGGTGCGAAAGCAGTGGGAACAGCATCATGACCAGGTATCAGTACAGCCTGGTGATGCCGGCTATTGACACCAATTTCTGCATGCTTGATGATCTTTTGCAGCAACGATCCCTGTTCTATTTTGACAGTATGGGCGATAGTAGGCCAGGGATTATCATCCTTTGTGTTGTGATTGATCGTAGAGCCGAATTGTGAGGGAATATCTGTATAGAGAGTTCCACCCAGCGCGACATTCAGAACTTGAACCCCACGACATATTCCCAGAAGTGGGATTTTATTTTCAATTGCCAGATTGGCTAAGGAAATCTCGATCTCATCGCGGTCAGGGATGATTCCTGAAACGGTAGGATGAGATGGACCATTGAAGTATTTGAGTTGAATATCACCGCCACCCGTCAGCATGATACCATCGAGATGATCAATAAGGTTTTCCTGTTGGTAGTTTTCCAAACCCAATGGGATCAGGATTGGAACTCCACCTGCGGCCAATATCGCCCGGATGTAATTTTCCTGGCAGCTTATTCTGGTGTTCTCGCCCGTTTCTTTTCGTGTTGTTGTGATGCCAATGATGGGTTGTTTCATGATTCCATTCCTTGTGGCATTGTAACTGGAATAATAAAAGGGTGCAACCTGGTTAAAGAGGTTACACCCGGAATGTCATAAAAAAGACCGAAAAGACTAACCGAATTTCTGTTTCAACCGTGCGGACTTGCCGGTCCGGCTGCGGAGGAAGTACATTCTTGCGCGGCGGACTACATTGTGACGTTCCACGACGACTTTGTCAATTCGAGGGGAATGAAGCAGGAAAACACGTTCAACACCTACACCATTGCTGGCAACCCGGCGGACGGCAAATGATGCTGTATTTCCACTTTTTGAAGTGTACAGAACAGTGCCTTTAAATTCCTGAATTCGTTCACGGGTACCTTCTTTAATTTTCACATGTACGCTGACGGTATCGCCCGGACGAAGGGCCGGTATATTCTCGTTTGGTTTTGCTTGAGCTGCAGCCATTAAATCGGTCATCTTTTTTATCCTTACTTTATATCAATCATTTTCGCGCCATTAGACGCGAAGGGAGAGTATATCATAGGATGAATTCAGTTGCAAGGGATATTTCCCAAGTGAGAAAATGTTAGAAACGATAATAAATTTCTATGCAGATATTTGTCTTTATCAACATCCAGGATCAAAATTCTAATATAAACTAATATAATCACAAACATTCGTGAATAACGAGTCTTATCGGTGTTTGGGCATTGCCTTACTATTCGTTATATGAAACAGAATGATTAATCAAGATATCCTAATTTGGAGTCAGAATGATCAAAGATCAATGGTATGTTGCGCTTGAATCGTACGAACTGAAGAATAAACCAATTGGTATAACCAGATTTGGCCAAAAACTAGTCGCTTGGCGGGATAACAGTGGGAATCCTCATATTTTGATGGACCAATGCCCTCACCGCGGCTGTGCATTATCGCTCGGGAAAATGACTGGGGAAGCAATTCAGTGCCCTTTTCACGGATTTGAGTTTGATTCGAGTGGAAAATGTGTACTTATTCCTGCAAACGGAAGAATTGCAGAAATTCCGAAAGTAATTTCAGTGAAATCATTTGTTACGCGGGAAGAGCATGATTACATTTGGGTTTGGTATGGAGAAAGATCAGATAACCTTCCTGCTCTTCCATGGTTTAAAGATATAAATTCCTCTTTCTCATATACGAGTTATCATAAGCACTGGCCTGTGCACTACTCACGGGCAATAGAAAATCAATTGGATGTATTCCATCTTCCGTTTGTTCATGGCACAACAATTGGCAGGGGAAATCGTACTGTAGCTGATGGACCAATCGTAGAGATGAATGGTGAGGAAATGGATATCTGGGTCGTAAATCGTATTGATGATAATCGACCGAGTCTGAGAGCCGACCAAATATCAAAACCAAATCGTCCTCCATTTCTCCGGTTTATCTTTCCGAATAACTGGATGAATCGAATCGCCGAGGATATTCGGATCACAGTCAATTTCGTCCCAATCGATGATGATAATGTAATCTTTTATTTGCGAAATTATGTCCGAAAGACAGTTCTACCGGGTATAGCAAAGGTATCGAGCTGGTTCATGATGTTGAGTGGAATCATTATCCTCAATCAAGATGAAAAAGTGGTTGTCAGCCAACGCCCAATTAAAACACAGCTAAGAATGGGTGAAAAACTGATTCCGCAAGACGGGCCAGTAATCTTATTCAGAAGACATCGACAGGAATTGATGGATAGATCTCGGGATAGCTAATAACTTTCTACTTTCCATTCCCGATGATCTTATCCCAAAAGCTATTACGATCTTTGAGTTTATCGTTATCGGTGAGCACTACTCCATGGACGGCATCGATCAGGATGGTTTCCTTTTTATCATCACAGATGTATTCGCCAATCCAAACAGGGATTAACCCCAATTGATAAGACTCAACCATCATGGCGTGGGTGTCAAAGCTGAGATCCACTGCAGAGGGTGGCAGCTGATGGCTAACAACTCTTTTCTCAATATCCAACGCAATAACTCTGGCATTCAATGAAGCATCAGCAACACTGATGGTATAGGTCTCGGCAACCCAATCAGCAAGGTAATCTGGGGCATAATCGGTTTTTTCCTCTTTCTTTGTCCAACGCAGCATGGAAGACAGCTCGATATCGAATTTCTTCCCTGCCGGGACAAGAAGATCAGAACGGAGAATCGAACGGGACGCGTTGAAGGTCTCCACTTTGCGGTTGTCGTCATCTTTGATGGAATACCGGTATGAGATTTCGCCGCCCATCGCAAATGCCCAAATTGGCAGATACACTCCCTTGAAATCGATTGGATGCTTGGGTGGGGTGATCTTTTCCTTCGTTAACCAATTTCTAAAAATAACATGGACAGCATCTTTGGATGCTTTGGGTGGGTAGATGATTCCCGGTGCATTTGTTTTATGTGTTTCAAGCTGGGATGTCACGAATACCGCATCACAGTACGGACAATTGATCGAAATCATTTCACCGGGCAGCATAAAATCTGCCCCACAACCTGGACAGGTTCCCGACAGTGTACCCGATAATTCAGAATGACCTTTGAGGGTCGCCATTGAAAGCAAAAAATCCTGCGAATCGGCTTGATTGGATTGTTCCCGTCGTTTTCGGGATTCGCAATACTCACAGGTTAAGCTGGATCCATCAGGAGTGTAAACCATTCGTCCACCGCATTGCGAGCAGGTAAAATTCCTTATGTCCGGATTCTGCTGCGGTGCGAGACGGGAGGTGCCCTGATTTGGATCGATCAACTCTTTTGAATCCAACTTACCATCCAGAAGCATTAACTCCCGCCGTGCAAGCAGATGAAATGGCTGGTTTGCCAGTACTTCTTCAAGATACTTTCGCTTTTCCACGGGATCTGGACAAATTTTTGCCAACCAATACCAGGCTTCGAGTTTTTCCTCGAGGTCAGCGTCCATGTTAAGGAGCCACTCCAGATAGAAGAGAGCTTCCTTGACATCACCAACCCGGGCAGCCGCAGTTCCGCGGATCAAGAGATCGTGGGTCGAATCAGACATATGTGAATTATAAGATACGACGGAATTTTATGGCAGTAAAACAGAGCTAAATATGTTTAATCGGTTGTTTATTCATTCATGAATGACAAATCCGTATGAATAAGTGAAAATCCTTCTGGTGGAAAAATGACCAGAGAAATCTCAATCATTTTTTGGATTTCTGCTCTCCATCATCTCTTCTATTTTCTTCACCTGTTCGGTGGGACTGCTGCCAATAATCGGATATCCGGTGTCAATTCCTGCTTTGGAATTTACAAATCCATTACCACCCAACACAACAAGTGGAGTCTGGATGGACAGTTTCTTGATCATTTCAGGGAGTTGTAACACCGATTTCGCCGATTCGGGCATAGTACTGCTAAACAAAAGTAGTTTGGGGCGTAATGGATTGAGGACTTCATCAATCCGTTCCATGCTCAAGTTTGGACCCAGGTAAACCACGTTCCATCCTCTCATGCGAAGAAGGATGACCAGCATGAGTAAACCTAATTGATGGTATTCACCGGGCATACATCCGGCAACGATGAGTCCACTGCGGAATGGTTGAGGAGAGACAGCCAGTACACCCACAAGTTGTTCCTGAAAGAATTGACTGCAGTAATGTTCAGCAGCAATCGGGAGTGTCCCTTTCTCCCAGGCTTTCCCGATATCAATCATAGCGGGTTCAATAACTCCGCCAAATACTTGCTCGGTTGTATACAGGCTGAATGCCTGACGCATGGCTTCTGCGGCGGCGGCATCGTTGAATTGGTATAAGGATTGTAAAACCTGTTCTCGTAAGTTATCCGGGGATAGTGGTTTTTCAATTGGAACTGTTTCTTTTGCCGCCGGGTCCATCCCGGTATCTCGTAATTGGCTAAGCTTTCGAGCTGCCTGGCCAATATTCATCCCAGTGTCGATTTGGGATTTTAACCAGCGTAGTGTCTGGAGATCATGCTCAGAATACAAACGGTATCCCTGTCCACCTCGAACAGGATTTGGTAGTCCGTATCTTCTTTCCCATGCTCTCAAGGTCACCGGCAGTAAACCTATCATCTGGGCTACTGCCTTTATGTTGTACGCGGGATGTTCGTAATCCGAATAGTTTTTTCTCTCCATGCATGAATGGTAGCATCTGTATAAACACTCTGTCGATGATTTGTATAATCTATTTTCAGTATAAATGCGTATCGGAATATCCATGAATGGTTGTAAAATACCTGAACCAGCCCTATTTTTGACAGAAAATAAAATAAGGATTTTCGCCATCATGGTAAATAATCATTTTGATGTGCTGCTGCTCACAGCCAGACCAGCTGCCGGAAAAAGCGAAGTGATCCATTTTCTAAAGAGCCTTCCACAAGATCAATTGAAGGAGAAGTACCATCTGGCTCCATTCCGGGAATTGGATGATTTTCCCATGCTGTGGACATGGTTCGAGGAAGATGATCTGGTTGCGAAGATGGGACATCCACGTTTGCACACTGATGGGGAAGGTTATTTTTTGCATCAATACCTCTGGGATCTTTTGATCCACCGACTGGGTATGGATTATGCGAAATTATTACGCGACAATCCGGATTTCCATCTGAACAATTCCGTGTTGATCGAATTTTCTCGAGGAAAAGAGCATGGTGGATATCGATCCGCATTTCATAACCTATCCGAAAAGCTTGTAAGCAGGATGGCAATCCTCTATATAGATGTTTCCTGGGAAGAATCACTTCGGAAGAATAAGAAAAGGTTTAACCCCGACAAGCCGGATAGCATCCTGCAGCATTCGCTTCCTGACGAAAAGATGGAACGTCTCTATAAAGCTACCGATTGGTCTGAAGTGGCACCGGATAAGAAGGGATACACTACCATCGGAGACTTTCAGGTACCTTATGTTGTCATGGATAACGAAGATGACGTAACAACCCGAGGAGGAATTCTCCTTTCAAATCGGTTAGAAAATTCAATTTCAGAGTTATGGATGCTTTATAATAAAAAACCTGTGTCAAAATAAATCATTATGAATGAATTACCAATCGTCCCAGAACTTAATTGGATATCACGGGAAAGCACCCCGTATAAATTGCGCTGCCTTGATGTGCGCAGTTTTACCATGTCGATGGTAGCTACCCCATCGGATAATAAGCTTGCCAACCGGTTCATCGAATTAAGGTTATCGAATGGTAACCAACACATAGGAAAGATCCCTGATAACGCCATGCATATAGATTGTCAGCTACGTTATCCGCATGGTGGAACTTCACGTGACGGGGCTTTGGTAAAAGCCAGGGAAATGGAAGATAAATGGGATATCTTCCTCTTTGAAAAACATCTTTATTTTGCGCGTAGTTGGACCGGGGTTTTGGTCTATCGTGCAGCCATCGATTTTTTCGATACGAATGCAATCATTTCATCCATAGACTCGGTACCTCAAAATGTCCGAGGTGGTTCCTGGTTGGCGATCTGTGCAGTCGATTTTCTGGTCAAGAGTCATCTCTATCGTAGAGTTGCCCCACATACAATCCCCCCGAACATCCCTGATGACGAAATGGGGATTGCGGCATATTCATTCCAGGAATATGGCCGCTGGGCAGCTTATGCTTCATTTGAAGATACCACCCGAATTCAATTAGCTGAGTGTCCCCAGCGCAGTTAAACACCCTGGATCAATTTGGTTTGTACAATCCATCCTGGTTAGCCATGGATAAGCCGGTCTGATAGATGGTTTGATCCACCTGGTTTAGCATAGTGGCTTGTGCAGGTGTGATCAATGGAAAAACTTTTAATTTCTTCAGACGTTTTTCGATTATATCGACACCATGAGCATCCCACATCCATCCGAATTTATCATACGCTGAAAGTTGGATCGGACGGGTGATACCGCGCATGGTTTTGTCTCCGTGGATATTAAAATAATCTTCAAAATATGACATGACCAATTCGCGAAGGGAATTGTAAACCGGTTCACGTAAACGTAAACCAACGAAATTGGATTTGGCAACCGCCCCCCAGCAACCCTTCACTTTATATAAAGCGAGTACATGATCATCGTCAGTGCCTGGTTCTGGTAGTATATCCAGAATCACGGCAGGGTGGCCGATCCACCGCAAGGCTGCGGCAGCGAACAAACCTCCATCCAGACAATGCGCCTGACGTTCACGTATCACCTGCAAAACGGATCGGTTATAGTCTTCAGATGGATATTTGACGGTATCCAAAAACTGTTGGATCAAGTATGGTGTTGTGAGAGATTGGATTAATCCAAATTCAGCATTGGTGAGGGCGGATTCAAAAGCAGCTTGATTCGGATTGTTGTTCATTTATCACCCCACAGTGTAGCTGCTGATACTTGGTTAACAAGGATTGCATAGCTCTTGATGGATCTTGCTCAGCGCACGCACTTGTTCGACAGCATGGTAGGAACTTCTGACCAATGGTGCACTTTCCACCCAGCGGAATCCGATCTCCAAACCGTAGCTTTTAAAATCTTCAAACTCTTCGGGGGTATAGTAACGGATGATGGGTAGATGCTGTCTACTGGGCTGCAGGTACTGTCCGATCGTTAGGATATCCACACCCCAACTGCGCAAATCTCGCATGACCTCTTTGACTTCATCAGGTTCTTCGCCCAGCCCAACCATGACACCTGATTTGGTTAACACTTCCGGATCCATGACCTTGGCGTTGGTTAGAACTGCAGCGGACCAATCGTAATGATCCTGCGGCTGAACCAGTTTGAATAATCGCGGAACTGTTTCAATGTTGTGATTAAGGATTTCGGGGCGGGCTTCCATGACGATGGATAAAGCTTCAGCAGACGCTTTAAAATCGGGGATCAATACTTCAACTGAACAACCGGTTAACAATTGCCTGATCCTGCGAATAACCTGGGCAAAAATCGGGGCGCCCCCATCACGCCGTTCATCCCTGTTCACACTCGTGATCACAGCATGTTTGAGTTGCATAGACGCAACAGCCTGGGCAACCCGGTCTGGTTCCATCCAATCCAGGAATTCTGGCCGGCCATGTTTGATATCGCAGAAACCACATGATCGTGTACAAACATCACCCAGCATTAGAAATGTCGCGGTCCCGCTGCCCCAGCATTCACCCATATTCGGACAACCAGCTTCTTCGCATACTGTATGCAACGATTTCTGCCGCATCAGTTTATCCAGCCATTCGTAGTTTTCACCGGCTGGAGCGCGAACTTTTATCCACGATGGTCTGCGGATGGGGGTTGTGTCTAATCTGATCGGATCGATACGATCGCGGGTGGGGGTGGCTGCCATAGGGGTCTCCGCTGCAGATTATAACATGCGGGTTTTCACCAAATTATCAGCTTGTAGAATCCGGTAATTTGGTTCAATCAGCATTGGTGAGGCAGGCTGTTATTGGATGATCGACTTACTGAATTTTTCCGCGGCTTTCAGATGTTCTTCAACGGAGGAGAAACCCAACCCCATTGAGTTGAGCGAAAAGTAATCCGCTCCAACCATCTGCCATCCGCTGATGGTTTTCTTCCAGAGAGAACCATCCCCTTGACCAAACGGAATTCTGGGTTCGATCCCAAAGGATTTGGGATCACGACCGGCGGCATCCATTTCTTCCTGGATCCAGCGTAACGCGTCAACGGCATCTTCCACCGTCTTAAATCCGGGAAACCAGCCATCGCCAACACGGGCGATACGCCGGATGGGTTTTTCAACGTGCCCGCCCATCCATACAGGGATTGGTTTCTGGATAGGCAGCGGATTTAATCCCATATCTTCAATTTTATGGAATTTACAGTCAACAATATTCAATGGCTTCTGCCACAGGTCTCGCAAGATCTTGATCTGTTCTTCCAAACGGGCACCACGGTTATGGAAATTCTCTCCAAGACCAACATATTCAGGCTCGTTCCAACCCAAACCAACCCCCAATCTGAATTTCCCGTTGCAGAGGACATCCAGACATGCGGACTGCTTTGCCACCAAGGCGGTTTGACGCTGTGGGAGAATTAAAACTGCGGTCGCGTAGCTCATACTGGGTGTTATCGCTGCTAGGAAGCTGAACATGGTAAACGGGTCCCAGAAGGGATCTGCATTCGTGTATGGACCAGTCCAACCGCCGGGTCTTTGTGGATTAGCTCCAAGAACGTGTTCATAGGCGATGATATGATCGAAACCAAGGGATTCGATTCCCTTTACAAATTTGACCAGGTTTTCTGGTGTGGGAGATATTTCTGTTTGCGGGTATACAATTCCGATTTTCATGATTTATTTTCCTTGATCTCTTCAACAATGAGTTTTAACCCTCTTACTTCTACTACTCTAATTCGTGTATTTACCGGGATTTTGCTTCCATCCATCGATTCTGCAGTCCAGGATTCTGCGGAAACCTGCACTGAACCGGCAGGTTCCAACGCTTCATGGACGATACCCGTTTTTCCTGCCAGGGATTCGTAACCAGTTCTGATCGGTGCGGTTCGAGATCGTAATGCATAAGTAATCAGAGCGATCAGGATCGCAGCCATGACTGCGCCGGTACCGATGACCAATGGAACGGATACCCGCTGGAAGGAAGGTACGCTGGGAGAATTGAACAATACCAGAGCACCGATCACAAAACTGCCTGCACCAGCAAAAGTCAAAGCGCCGTGAGTCGGTGCGTAAAAATCCATAATGAACAATACGATGGAAATGATCATGAAAATGACACCGAACCAGTTTACAGGTAAGATGCCCAGTCCATAAACAGCCAGCGCCAGGCAGCAAACCCCGATGAAACCCGCAACCCATCCTCCGGGGCTGGAAAGTTCGATCAAGATCGCCTGTACTCCGATGGTAAGTAACAGAAAGACGATGTTCGGGTTGATGAGCGTTGCCAGAAGTTGTTCTATAAATGATTGGGGAATATTTTCGACTGGCAGATCGGCCGTAGAAAGTGTGACCTGTCCGCTGGCAAGGGTAATCGTCCTCCCGTCCAACTGTTTCAACAGGTCAGGAATACTATCGGCAATGATATCGACCAATCCGATATCCAAAGCTTCCTGTGCTGAGACAGCACGGGCTTTGCTGATCGTTTCCTGTGCAAGTTTGATGGCTTCAGGCGGACGGTTGGTGGTAATGGAGCGGACTGTTGCCATCAGTGCTTCTTTGGCTTTTGCTTCCATTGTTGTACCGATATCTTCTCCCTGGGCACCCACCGGTGAAGCTGCTCCGATGATCGTTTCTGGAGCCATGGCTGCAAGATGGCCTGCAAGAGTGATCACTGTTCCGGCGCTGGCTGCCATCGATCCGCGTGGGGCGACATAAACCACAATAGGAATGTCACTTGAGCGGATGAGGGTTACGATACGGTTCATGATCTCGATCTGTCCACCAGGTGTGTTCAATTGCAGAATGATCAGTGATGCATTCGCCTGCTCCGCCACAGCTATGCCGCGTGCAATATACTGTTCCATAGCGGGGGTTACAGCTCCTGTCGCCGAGATGACAAATCCCATCGAAGTTTTAGCAACAGCAGGTAAAGGTAAAAGCAGTAGTGAACTGATGAACCAGAGAATAACAGACAGCCGGAACATGGTTTTCTTCATAGATTCATTATAGCCCGATTGGTTGGAGCATACATTTTAATATCCAATAGTTCATGCGGATTATGAAGGTATTTCCCAATTCCGATGATGAGCGTTTGCTTGATGACGGATAACTATCCTTATAGGCATCTCGGACAACCTAAAAAACCGAATTCTGTCCAAATATGGTGTCGAGTTTTGATTCTCACACCGCTTGCATCATAGAAAACACCATGCTATAATGCCCATACAGAGCAGGGTAATTTAAACAGCGTACTTCCCCCACACACTTATTTGCGTATCACACAAAAATTTTTCCGATTGCTTGATTAATTCCTGATCTTTTGCCTGTTTGCCGTGCCCGGACGAATATATTCGGGATTAACAAAATTGATTCATATCTCTCCGTAGAGGAAATTACATTGACAACGAAAATACTTGAACTGGAAAACTCACCTCTGGCATCACTAAGAAAAATTGCTGGAGATATGAACATTCCTAAAGCTGAAAGACTGAAAAAAGAAAATCTGATTCTCAAGATCCGCCAGGCGGAAGCTGAACGCGAAGGGCTGGAAGTTCGTGGTGGCATTCTGGAGATCATGAGCGAAGGGGTTGGTTTTCTTCGAACCAATTACCAGGTGGGCTCGGAAGACGTATATGTCTCTCAGGCTCAACTACGCCGGTATGATCTCCGCTCAGGTGATCTTGTGATCGGACACGTCCGCCCGCCACGGGAATCTGAAAAACACTGGGGATTACTCAAAGTTGAAAGTATCAACGCCATTCCTGCTGAAGAAGCCCGCAGCCGGCCAGAATTCGAACGATTGACCCCAATCTTCCCGGATAAACGTTACGACCTCGATTTCGATCCAAAACAGCTCTCCATCCGTTTGATCAACATGGTAGCGCCGATTGGCCGTGGACAGCGCGGCATGATCGTTTCCCCACCGAAAGCGGGTAAGACAACAATCCTCAAACAGGTTGCCAACGCGATCTCTTCTCAATACCCGGATGTCCATTTGATCATGGCTTTGATCGGTGAGAGGCCCGAGGAAGTCACCGATGTGGATCGCACAGTGGATGCAGAAGTAGTAGCATCCACATTCGATGAACCGGTTTCTTCCCATGTCCGCACTGCTGAAATTGCACTTGAACGTGCCAAACGATTGGTTGAAATTGGTCGTGATGTGGTCATTCTCATGGACTCTCTGACCCGATTAGCCCGTGCTTACAACCTGGTGGTCAACCCTTCTGGAAGAACGCTTTCCGGTGGTATGGATCCGTCTGCGTTGTACCCGCCCAAACGTTTCTTTGGCGCAGCCCGAAACCTGGAAGAAGGCGGATCCCTTACGATCATCGCCACCGCTTTGATCGATACCGGCAGCCGACTGGACGATGTGGTCTATGAAGAATTCAAGGGAACTGGTAATATGGAAATGCACCTTTCCCGCAGATTGCAGGAGCGACGCATCTTCCCGGCGATCGACCTCGAACGCTCATCCACACGCCGCGAAGATTTATTAATGAGCCCCGAAGAGTTGCAACGTGTTTGGCTGATGAGACGTATGTACATTCAGATGATCAGTCAGCAACCTCAAGGAGCTGGAATGGATCCAGCCGTAGCCACTGAAGCGATCCTTCAGCGAATGGCAAAATCCAAAAACAATTTCGAATTTTTAGAGACGTTAGCTGAGGATATGTGAGCCGATTGAGTAATCCTGGCGGGGATGAGGCTCCCCGCGAAACGGTCTGGACCCGTGACACCATAATTTCCATTGTCTTTTGGGTGTTAGCAGGAGCCATGACCGCCTTACTGGCAGCCTTGATCATCGTCATGAAACCCGCGCTGCCATTTATGCCAGCCAGTACGGCAACGATGGAGCAGCCAACCATGACTGTGGAACCCACTCAACCGGTGGATCCCAAAGCCTTGGCCGCGGCTGTTCAACCCGATAAAGCGCTTATCAGAGCATTTCTTCCACATACGGATATGGTGGATATTGGTCGGACAGAAGCCATCAAACATGAAGTGGAGGAAGGGGATTCGCTTTTTGCCCTCTCAAAAGAGTATGAACTCAAACCTGAGACCATATTCTGGGCAAATTTTGATAAATTGGAAGGCAGTCCGGATTCCATCGCACCTGGTATAGAGATCATCATCCCTCCTGTGGATGGGGTTTACTATAAATGGCGTGAAGGGGACACCTTACAATCAGTATCCGACCAGTTTGGTGTCAAACCAGACATCATCCTTGAAAGTGTCTGGAACAAAGTTGATCTGACTAATCCTGTTTTTGAAAAGGATAGTTATGTGATGATCCAGGGAGGGGAAAGCGAAGCTGTGCAGTGGTTCCAGGGTCAATTGACCGGAGGAAACACCGGCACTACTTCCTACCTTTCCGGTGGTGGAGGTTGTGGTGCAGTATCTGGTGGTGCCGGGGATGGCAGTTTTGGATGGCCAATTGCTTCACCAATCATGACCGGGAATGATTATATTCCTGGTGTGCATCAAGGGATTGACCTTGGATCATCCAGCAGTGTCACGATAGTGGCGGCAGATAGTGGTGTAGTTGCTTACTCAGGTTGGGCGAATGGTGGATATGGAATTACCGTCCTGATCGATCACGGAAATGGCTTCCAGTCTTTATACGCTCATATGTCCACTACTTTGGTGAGCTGTGGTCAACCAGTTGGACAAGGTCAGCAGGTTGGTATTTTGGGGAGCACCGGTAATTCAACCGGACCCCATCTGCACTTTGAAATTCGATACAGTGGTCTTAGTGACAGCCCATATAATTACTTGCCGTAAGTGCTCTTGATAAGAGTATCTTGAAGTAATTATTACTTCCACCGGGTTGCCCGGTGGAAGTTTTTTATTCAACGAGGGTAATTACACTCGTCTTCAACACAAAAATGGCAGAATGTTCTATGTTGACAGGAATTCGAAAAACATATCGTGAATTACCAAATAAATTCTGGACACTTGTGGGTGCCAGTTTTATCGACCGTCTGGGCGGAGCATTGATCTTTCCGTTTTTTGCTCTGTATGTCTCCCAGCATTTTAACGTGGGCATGACAGAGGTAGGGGTTCTTTTAGCCATATTCTCACTATCATCTCTGGTTGGCGGAGCAATCGGTGGTGCATTGACCGACAAATATGGCCGCAAAGCGCTCATTATCTTTTCGCTGATCATGTCAGCTTTATCCACAGTCGCGATGGGATTAGTTAATGATCTCAAAGTGTTCTATTTTCTGGCAATTCTGGTTGGTGTTCTGGCTGATACAGGGGGTCCTGCCCACCAGGCTATGGTCGCTGATTTGCTGCCGGAACAGAAAAGGGCAACCGGTTATGCTGTTCTGAGAGTAACTGCAAACCTAGCTGTAATGCTTGGTCCGATGATCGGAGGATTGCTGGCTGGTATCAATTACCTGTACCTGTTCATCATCGATGCCGTTATGAGCACTATCACTGCAGTCCTGGTATTCTTCCTACTACCTGAAACTAAGCCGGTGGTTTTGGATTCGGAGCAGCATCAAGAGCAGTCATTGTTTGAAACGATCAAGGGTTATGGGACAGTATTCAAGGACAGGCTTTACCTTATCTTTATACTTCTGTCCACAGTCATGGTGATTGTCTATATTCAAATGAATAGCACTCTTTCGGTTTTCCTGAGGGATTATCGCAATACCAGTCCCCAGGGATTTGGTTATATCTTATCTCTGAATGCCGGGATGGTTGTTATCATGCAGTTCTGGATCACCCGGAAATTGGAGAAAGTACCACCGATGATGATCATGATGGCTGGTTGTCTCTTATATGCGATCGGTTTTGCCATGTATGGGTTTGTTTATACCTACTGGCTGTTCTTATTGGCTATGGTGATCATTACTATCGGAGAGATGTTCACCGTTCCGACCAGTCAGGCATTGGTAGCCAGTTTCGCCCCCGAAGCTATGCGTGGTAGATACATGGCAGTCTATGGATTGGCCTGGATAGTCCCTTCGATGATTGGTCCGTTATCTGCCGGGTTGCTGATGGACAATGGTATGGCCAATTGGGTCTGGTGGGGAGGTGGATTACTGTCCCTGGTTGCCATGGCTGGTTTCTGGCTGATGCATGAGCGTGCTGGTCATAAATTCAAGGTCACCGAGCAATCTGTAGAACCCGAAGTATTGTAAATAAAACAAACCCCTGCGATTTTGATCAGTGCAGGGGTTTTTAGTTTATCTGGTTATGGATTTCGCGGATAAATTTTGAAGAGTTCAAACCCCGCTCCAGTAAATAATCAAAATAATATTGCAGCAAATCGTCCATCTCTCCCCTGGTGAGCGGATTTGGAATTGCCCGAGATGCTTCAACATAATTGCTTCGTTGGAAATGGCGCAGAAATTTTAATGCATCTACGGTCACAGGTCTGCAGTCCGCATGCGTTCGCCCACAGGACGGACACACGACACCACCATGCTGCGCTGAGAAGTATTGATCTTCGGCGATGATCTCTTTTCTGCAGATGGAGCAGACAAACAATTCAGGTTTATAACCCAATAGATCCAATAAATGGATCTCGTAATATTTCACCGGGATGAATACATCTTCCGTTTCATCCAGACGTTTCAATGTTTCGACCACCAACCCAAAAAGAATTGTGTTATTTTCGGCCTCGAAGGTGAAGCGGTCAAGGAGTTCAATGACCAAAGCTGCCTGGGCTGTACGGTCCAGATCAGCATGGATATTGGAGAAGCCAGTAATGGTTTCGGCCTGGGTGACAATTGGGAGGTCATGACTGCGGGAGAGTTGGATGGTTGAGTAGGTAAACGGTTCCAAATGGCCTGCTTTTCTACTCTGGATCTTGCGTATTCCTTTGGCAATCACTTTCAGCTTACCGTGATCCCTGGTGTAGAGTGTCAGAATACGGTCTGCTTCCCCATAGTTACTGTGCCTCAAAACCACCGCATCAACTCTAAATGAACGAGGAAGGTCTGCCAAATCGTAGGATCTTTCTACCGTGGAAGGTTTTCTGGAGTAAATGCTCCCGGCAGCAATTCATCAACAGTCATCTCGCGAACGATCTCTCCACTGCTTTTCGCGATGATCACGATGGTATCCAGACCAAATTCGGCCATTACCTGACGGCAAGCGCCACAGGGAGTTCCACCATTATCAGTAACAACTGCGACAGCCGTAAATTTTTTCTCACCTGCTGTAACTGCTTTAAATATGGCAGTTCTTTCGGCACAATTCGTCAGAGGATAGGATGCATTCTCGATGTTGACTCCATCATAGACATTGCCATTTTCAGTCAAAACGGCTGCGCCTACTGCGTAACCGGAATAAGGTGCATGCGCATTTTTTCGGATACTTGTTGCGGTTGAAACGAGAGAATTACGTTGGGTTTGAGTCAACATTCTGGGTCTCCTCTTGAGTTTCATCAGGTTGGATCCTGGCGCGGACTTTATGAATTCGGCGGCCAATGACTTGCTCGACGATCAGTTCTATGTCATTTACTTGAACTGATTCGCCGCCGGTTGGAACTTTACCGATCGCTCCATAAACATATCCGCCGAGAGTGTCGGCAATATCTTTGGTGAAATCTGTGTGCATGACCTCATTGAAATCATCCAGGTCGATACTTCCTTGAAAGATAAATTCTGTTTCGCTGATTCTTTCGAATGGTAATTCTTCGCTTTGGTCATATTCATCTTGAATTTCGCCAATGATCTCTTCGAGAATATTCTCCAAAGTTACCAAACCGGCAACACCGCCATATTCATCTACAACGATTGCCATATGGACTCGGCGGGTTTGCATTTCGGTCAATAGATCATCCAACTTTTTTGCTTCCGGTACAAAGTATGCCGGGCGGAGTGTCTCACGGATCGTTACTCTGCCCTGGTTGCTTTTGGAATGCTTTAATAAGTCTTTCGCGTATAACAATCCGATGATGTTATCGATGGTACTTTCATAAACAGGTACACGGGAGTGTCCTGAGTCTATGAACGCATCCAGAGCGCTTTCAACGGATGTTTCCACATCAAGTGCCAGCATATCCATACGGGGGACCATGATCTCACGAGCGAGAGTATCCCCATACTGGAAGATGGAATAGATCATCTCCCGTTCTTCTTTTTCGAGCGCGCCATCTTTTTGACCTTGTTTAACCCAGGTCTTTAATTCATCGTCGGTTGGGGCGGTGATCTTTTGCAGACTGTTTTCAGATTGTCCCATAATACGGATCGCCAGCGAAGAAAAAGGTCCAAGGATGAAATCGGTTGTCGATCCAATAAATCCGGTTCGGATCGCCCACTCCTCAGGATTCTTCAAAACCCAGCCTTCGATTGTGGATTCAAGAATATAAATCAGAATTGCACTGATGATGCATGCAAGACCGATCATGGCCACACCCCATTCATGCAGGGTATTCATCCATCCTGATAAGAGTCCCCACCAGATAACTGATCCGATAAGAAGGGTGAGGAGGATCAGATGGGCTAACCGTAAGCTGTAGCGAACCCGAGGACGTTCGATCCGTTGAATGGTTGAATCAACGGCTTCTTCCCGTTCTTCTCGTATATTCAGCAGACGAGGCAAATGAGCATTAACTAAACTGATCCGGACACTCGCCAGCAGCAGATCGAGAAATAAAAACAGCAGGATTAAATAGATTAACGTATTAGGTGTCATTTATCTTTCTTGATCGATTTGGCGGGAACACCAACAACAACATCTCCTGCCGGGACATCTTTATTGACAACTGCTCCGGCTCCAGTTTTTGCCCCCACGCCAATTTTTATTGGAGCGACCAACATTGTATCACTGCCGATAAAAACATCATCCCCGATCTCGGTTGGGTTCTTGTTGACCCCATCATAATTGCAGGTGATCGTTCCGGCGCCGATATTTACGTTTGTGCCGATTTGTGCGTTACCTATGTAGGAGAAATGTCCCATCTTGGTTCCGCTGCCGAGATATGAATCTTTGACTTCACCGAAATTCCCCATATGGACATGCGGTCCAAGGTGAGCATTTTTTCGTAAGTGGCAGTAAGGTCCCATCTCAACATGCTCATCCACGGTAGCATACTCAAGAACTGATTCAAGTATGACACATTTATCTGCAATGGTGGAATCTTGAATGATGGTATTCGGTCCGAGTTCGCAATCAACACCAATAGTGGTTTTTCCACGCAAGTATGTGCCTGGCCAGATGACAGTATCCTGACCAATCTTTACGGTTGAATCGATGTAAACCTGTGCGGGGTTGACTATGGTCACTCCTTCACACATCCAATACTGATTGATCCGCTCTTGCATAGCCAACTCGGCTTCAGCCAGGTGGACACGGGTATTGATGCCCAATGCTTCCGCCGGGTCGCTTACAGAGACGGCTCTAACGATCTTTCCTTGATTCTTAGCAATTTCAACAACATCAGTCAGGTAGTACTCACCTTTGGGTGATTGCTTTACCTGCCTCAAAGCATCAAACAGCCATTCCGCGTCGAAGCAATATGCCCCGACGTTATATTCCTGAATCGACAGCTCTTCCAGAGAAGCTTCTGCTTCTTCCACAATCGCGGTCACTGAACTGTCCAAACCGCGGATAATTCTTCCAAAGCCGCGAGAATCCTCTCCCTTTACGGTTAACAAAGACATCGGACCGCTATTCCCGCTTTGAATTTGCATAAGAGAAGTTAGGGTTTCTTTTTTTAACAAAGGCATGTCAGCGCTAATGACCAACAACATTCCTTTGTACCCCTGTAAGATCGCTTCCACTTGTTGAACCGCGTGACCAGTGCCCAACTGTTGCTCCTGGATCACAAAATGGACAGTTTTCCCAAGAGATTGCTTCACCAGATCGCTGCCGTGTCCTATCACCACTGCTGGTTGATGACCAGTAATTGCTTTTACGACATCCACGCTGTACTGCACTAAGGGTTTCCCCAGAATGGGGTGGAGCACCTTTGGATACTTTGATTTCATCCGGGTTCCCTGACCAGCTGCCAGAATTATCGCGATTGTTTCCATGGGATGGCTCCTTGCAGATGTTTATAACATCCGTTTCAGTGTATGGTTGTACAACTTTATTTTAACATACAAAAAGCCGCGGAATTTTGCCTCCGCGGATCTATGAAATTAGAGTTTGTGAGCTCAACGGAAATTTAATCTGCTGGGGCACCTGGATTCGAACCAAGATCCACAGATTCAAAGTCTGGTGTGCTGCCGTTGCACCATGCCCCAATATTTCGGTTCGGATTGTAACATAGCTTTCCATATTATGCGATGAATCCTTGCCAACCAGCTGCCCTAAGGAATTCTTCCCGTTTTTGCTTGCATTTAACCTCATGATATAATTTAAATGGATGGATGCAAAGCGAGTCGTCATTATTGATGATGAAATGGTACTGGGGCAACTGCTCCAGGCTGCTTTTGCAACTCTGAGTGGACATATTGAAGTCAGTGTTGTTCCAACCGCTGAAGAAGCGAAAAGAGATTTCTCCAAAACTCCCATTCACCTGATCGTTAGCGATGTAAAACTTCCCGGAATGTCCGGACTTGAATTCTGTTCTTTCGTTAAAAAACAGAAAACAGATGTCAAAGTTATCCTTGTTTCCGGATTGAACGACCCCCATTTACGAGAAAAAGCAATGGCAGCAGGCGCGGATGCGTTTTATCCGAAGCCTGTTGAAATGCGTGATTTTCTCGAAACATCTTCAAGATACCTCGGCCTTTTATCAGCACCAGCCCGCATGTCTACCCGGCAGGTTATCGACCTCCGGTCCGATCTGATGGTGGATGTCCTGATCGGCTTGCGCCAGGAATTGACTGCAATTGCTGTTACTCTGATAGACGACCATGGAAAGATCTTGGCAAGTGCCGGAGACGTCCCAGAAGAGAACCTGTCTGAAAAAGTACTTCCCTACTTGATTGCCGCAACGAATTCGATCAAACGGATCAATTTAGCCCTTCAGCCTGAAGTGGAAGAAAATGTGATTTCCATCCGTGGTAGTGTTTTCGATATGGTTGTCGCCCCGGTCAATGATTATCTGCTGGTGGTTTTCCTGAAACATACCCGATCAGGTGTGCGGATGGCGGTTGCGTTTGATGCTCTGATCAGTTCGATGACAGAACTGCATCGGAAGATCGGCGAACTACGAGAAGAGTACCCGGTAGAAATCCATCAGGAAATGGAAGAAGCCCTCGCCACCACTTCTCAAAATGTTGTCGAACCGGTGAAATTCGAAGAAGAACAACCTGCTACTGTGGTCGAAGGCGGAGATTTTGAACATATCTTTTCCAAGGCTGCTGCCAAGAATCTCAAAATCGAAGAGGTCGAGAATTTCTGGGAGTCCGCCACCTCTGAAGCGCGATTAAGCGATTCGCGAGAGCCGGGATTACTCTCATTCGATGAGGCCAGTCAATTAGGGTTAACCCCAAAAGAAGGAGAGTAAGGTTCAGCCCTCACTCTCCTTCTTTTTATATATCCACTTTAGATTAAAAACCTTCGAGATACGAAAAATCAGCCAAACCTTGTGATAACCGAGATATGCGCTGCAGCATAGCCAATCTGTTTTGCCGCATGATCGTGTCTTCATCCATGACCAATACTGAATCAAAGAAACTATTGATCACCGGAATGACAGGCTCGAATTCTGTAACGAATTGATCCACCGATATGAACGGAGCATTCATCTCAGCTTTTTCAATGCCTCCCAGTAATTCTTTTTCAACATTTTCTTTCAATGTATTCGATTGGACAGTAAAGACTTCTTTTTGATCACGAGTGATGCGGACACATCTCGCGTACGCTTGCAGGAAAGTGGTCCAGTTGGGTTTTGCAACCTCTTCTGTGAGTTGTTGTACCGCGCGATATGCTCCAGCGGGATTGTTCGCCTGGACTGCCAGTACTGCATCCACAATATCGTAACGGAAACCTTGATCAAGCAAATAACTCTTCAGCCTCCCGCCAACGAAATCCACACAGGCTGACAGGTTTGCAGGTTGTGACGGTATCGGCAGATATTTTGCGGCAAGGTTGAGACCTTCAGTAATGTCAAAATCGATATTCCATTCGATCAAAGCCAGGATTAACCCCAGTGCGGCCCTGCGTTGTGCAAAGGGATCCTTCGTCCCGGTGGGGGCAAGACCTGCGTTGAATAACCCTGCCAGGGTATCCAATCGATCCGCCATACCAACCACCAACCCGGATTTGGTCTTAGGAACCGAATCCCCGGTAAATCGAGGCAGGTAATGTTCGTAAATACCATCGGCGACTTCTTTGTTTTCTCCATCCCGCAGGGCATAGAAACGACCCATCAATCCCTGCAGCGAAGTCATTTCAATGACCATGTGTGTTACCAGGTCGGATTTGCATAGCTCAGCAGTTCGTTGAATGATCGCCGAGTCCTGTGCAGAAAACTGCAGATGCTTGGAAAGATCAGAGGATATTTTCTCGATCCGGTGGGTTTTATCAAGCATCGATCCAAGTTTGATTTGGAATGTAAGGGTATCCAATCGCGGTAGTAGATCGGTGAGTTTCTTTTCCTGATCTTCACGAATGAAAAAAGCAGCATCTTTAAACCTGGCACGGATTACCTGTGCATTACCATCAGCGACTGTTTCAGCGTATTCCGCATTACCGTTTCGGACGGTAATAAAGTTGGGTAATAAACTCTCGTCCTTTTGCATGGGGAAATACCGTTGATGTTTCTTCATAACCGAAACCAGCACTTCCTTGGGAAGTTGCAGATGTTCTTCCTCGAATTGTCCCAGAATGGCTGTCGGTGCTTCCACCAGATTATTCACTTCATCCAAAAGATCTTCGGCAATCACTTGATCCGCATGATTGGCAAGCATCATTTCGCTCACTTGTTTGCGGATGGCTGCCTTGCGGGTTGATTGATCCAGGATGATCCCTTCACTGCTGAGATAACCAAGATAGTCAGTGGCATCGGTGACAGACTTTGTCTCAGGAGATTGGAATCTCAAGCCTCGGGTCAGTCTGTCAGATTGCAGATCAGCGTATTCACATGGGATGATTTCGGAACCGAATAATGCCAGCAGCCAGCGGATGGGACGGCTGAAGGCGACCTTGCTGGAATTCCAGCGCATGGTCTTGTCAAACTTGATCTTTGCGATCAGTTTCGGCAGTTCTTCTGAAAAAACCTGCAGCGAAGATTTACCTTTTTCCTGCACGATGGCAACAGCATACTGCCCACCGTCTATGTCCTTGATCGTCATGGCGGCTGGATCAATACCTTTACTTCGGGCAAATCCTTCACCAGCCGGGCTGAGCTTTCCGGATGCATCGTAGGCGCGGTTTGCTGGAGGACCTTTGACAACCACTTCCCTGTCAGCCTGGGAAGCTTGAACTGACTCAATCAGGGTCACCAATCGGCGAGGAGTACCAAAAACAGAGATCGTACCGTGATCCAATCTTTGATCTTTCATAAGGGAAGTCATTAGATCTTTGATCTGACCAATGGCAGAATCCAGGTCGTTTACCGGGAGTTCTTCTGTCCCGATCTCAAAGAGCAGGGTCTGCGCGGTGTTGGCAACTATATACCGCTTTCGGATCATTCACTGTCTTTTCCGGTTGACTCTCAGGAAAGTTTTTCAACCATGGGTACTCCATTTTTTGACGTTGTGCAGCATACATGTCTGCGGTCCGTCGGGAGAGGTCGCGCATTCGTCCAAAAAATGCCTGCCGTTCAGTAACGCCTATCGCACCGCGTGTATCGAGGATATTAAAGGTGTGCGAGCATTTCAATACATAATCATGTGCTGGTAAGACCAGTCCAGCTTCGAGTGCAGCATTGGCTTCAGACTCAAATAGGGAAAACATCTGGCGTAAACGGTCAACATCTGCCAGTTCAAAGTAGTATTTGGAGTGTTCGTACTCTGCCATTAAATTCACATCGCCGGCAGTACGATCGTCGTTCCAGTGGATGTCCTTGAAGTTGCGCACATTTTGAAGAGCCATTGCAATGCGGTCTAGGCCATAGGTGATCTCGACTGAAACAGGTTCCAGGATTTGCCCTCCAGCCTGTTGGAAGTAGGTGAATTGAGTGATCTCCTGACCATCCAACCAAACTTCCCAACCCAATCCCCAGGCACCCAATGCCGGGGATTCCCAGTTGTCTTCGACAAAGCGTATGTCATGCTGTTTGGGATCAATACCAATCGCTTCAAGGGATTTAAGATAGATCTCCTGTGGATTGCCCGGATCCGGCTTGAGAATGACCTGAAATTGATAATGCTGCTGCAGCCGATTGGGATTCTCACCATATCGACCATCATCCGGGCGGACAGAAGGCTCAACATAAGCAACATTCCATGGTTCGGGACCCAATACACGAAGATAGGTAGCCGGATTCATCGTACCCGCACCAACCTGGGAATAATATGGCTGCCAGATCAGGCATCCCATATCAGACCAGAAGGATTGCAGATTCATGATGATGGATTGAAAACTCGTGGATTGAGCCATTTTTTTGCTCCAATGCAATAGAATGGTCAAATTATACCAAACGCATTGTTTTCAGATCGGGGGATTGGCATACCATCAGGCAGGTTTCCACTATAATGGATACCAATACTCTGGAACAAAGGAAATGTCAGCATGGCCGATAAACTTCTCGCTCTAATCACAGGTGCTTCAGCTGGTCTGGGTATGGAATACGCCCGACAGCTTTCATTAAAAGGATACGATTTGATCCTGGTGGCCCGACGGAAAGAAAAACTGGATTCCCTTGCTGCAGAACTGATGGCGAAACATGGGAATCGCATCGAGACCCTTAAAGCTGATCTTTCCCAAATCGAAGGAATAAAATCAGTAGAAGAATACATTACAGCTCACCCATCCCTGCAAATGCTTGTCAACAATGCTGGTTATGGTGAACCAGGGAAGTATGTGGAACTTTCAGTGGAGCATGCCATAAACATGATCACGGTCCACGTGATTGCCACTGCCCGTTTAACCCGGGTGGCGCTACCCGCCATGATCGCCAATCACTCGGGCGTGATTATCAATGTGTCTTCGATCAGCGCATTTACAGGACCGGGTGGACATCCTTCGTATACAGCTACAAAAGCGTATCTGAAGAATTTCAGTGAAGCGCTTGCTTCAGAACTTTATGGAACGGGAGTATTAGTGCAGGCGGTTTGCCCCGGATTAACCCATACGGAATTTCATTCCTCACCGGAATATAAAGCTGAAGGATATTTCGACAAGATCCCTGAGCCAATGTGGATGTCTGCCAAACGGGTCGTTGAGGGCTCACTCAATGCAGTTGGGCACAGTACCGTTTATGTGCCCGGTTTCGGAAATAAGTTATTTGCCTGGTTGGGGAATTCAGGATTATTTGCTCTGGGAGTTCGATTAAATTTGGCGTTCTCCAAAAAAAGGAATTGATTTCCGCAAAATTACCAGTTCATTCAGGCATAGTCTTGAATACATAATCCCAAATGGGAGAGCTGACGCCATAGCGTGCATCAGGTGTTTTGTAATGATGTGCCATGTGGTAGCGCTTGATGTATTTTAAATATCCTGATCGCATTGGCCAGTGATGGGTCGCGTAATGGGTGAGATCATAGATGAGATAACCTACCATGAATCCCGCCATGACCGGGTGGACCCATTGACCTGTTTGGAACAAAGACCCGATGATCAGCCAGAATAAACCATAGAAGATCGCAGCCATAGGAATGGCAACCACCGGGGGCATCACCAGGCGGGTTTTACATTGAGGCTGTGCGTGATGTATCCCATGGAAAAGAAAAGTTATCCTTTCCATTCGCGGAGTTTTTGGCGGGAAGTGAAAAACAAATCGGTGCAGGGTATATTCTGCAAAAGTCCAAACAAACAATCCAACCAGGAATCCGATATATATATTCATCGTGGATATCCCAGTACTGGTGACCAGCAACCAGATCACCACCGGCAGCCATATGATGATGATTGCCTGGGGAGTGATATGGGTGAAGAACTCCATAAAATCGGATTTGAACAGCCGGATCGGGGTTTCATCATGGATAATTTTGGGATGTGTCATAAGTATCACCGCCAATAAGATTTCTACTATTATAGATGATTGGTCAAGCTGGTTAATTAAAAGAAAAGAACCCTTCCACTCTTTTTTGGGAGGGTTCTTTTCTTAACCGTAAATCATTCGTTATTTGCCATGCTTTCGGCAACAAACAAGAAATCAGTGGCTGAGATGAATCCAACCAATTCATTTTTATCATTCACGACTGGCAAATGATGTATATTTTTTACGCGCATCAATTTTACGCATTCTTTCAGGCTTTGTTCCTGAGAGATGGTAATGATGGGTGTGTGCATGATCTCTGAAACCAAAGTTTTTGCCGGATTTTTCTCCTCGCCAATGATTCGATCGCAAATATCTGTTGAGGTGATAATTCCATAGTCCGGATTTGCAGCGGACTTGTTCACCAGCAGACTGTGAATATACCTACGCCGCATCAAATGTAATGCTTCAATTACCGGCGCATCGGGTTCTACGAACACAAGCAGGTCTACCATCCAGTCTTTAACTTTGAGCATAAGGATCTCCTCTAGGAATGTGTATCTTTAGTATAGTGAAATCTTCAATGCAGAACAAGTTGAAGTGATTACACACCCGGTGCTTAACAAAAATCCGTCCGCGAATGGCCTTACGCGGACGGGTTAACAGAGGAGAGTCTGAAAACTCTTATATTCTCAGGCTCAGGATGGCCGGAACACGGTCGAACATCCAAAAGCCGATTGGCAATCCGATGATACTTACGCACATAGCGTAAGCGGCTTCCATCCAGAGGGCACTTAACCACCAACCGATCAGGATGAAATACAACGCCCGCAGGATCATAGGTACCTGCGCTGGTTGTATAGTTTGAGTCCGCAATTCTCCTTCGAGAGTTTTACTGACGCGGACCGTCAACGGTTCAGATCGCAGAGCAATGATCCATGGGATTTTATTCAGCATCATTACTCCCAATGGGATACCAACGATCGTCAGCATCAAGACCCATGCGACCACCATCCAAACCTGTCCCAACCAGATACCAATAAAGGCAAACCATAGGATTTGAACCAGGCAGCCGGGATTTTTCTTTTCAGTTACCATTACAGTTGACATATTTTCTCCTTGATTTTCACTATATCTACGAGTCAACCTGCCAGGGGTTGCAGGTAATTGGATCGATATATGTTTCAGAATATTCTGCTAATTTCGCCTTATATTATGAACTTTGTCGAAACTGAGTTTCATAGGTATAATGTTTGAAACAGTACGAATTACTTTCCGATCATTAAGGATGTACCATGCTGCTCGAATATCTTCCCCTGGTTATTTTGATTGCACTCGCTGCCATTCTTGCAGTATTAGTGGTTGTTCTGGGCACCATATTTGGACCAAGAAGACCAACCAGAAGGAAAGGTCAACCTTACGAGTCAGGGATGACCCCTTACGGACCAGGTTCCAGAAGGATGTCCATCCGCTATTATCTGGTAGCCGTACTTTTCATCCTTTTTGATGTGGAAGTTGTATTTTTCCTACCCTGGGCTGTTGTCTTTAGAAAACTGGGTGTTTTTGGATTGATCGAAATGCTTATCTTTATTGGTATTCTCTTGATTGGCTATGTTTATGCCTGGAAAAAGGGAGCGCTTGAATGGGAATAGAACAAAAAGCCGGTGACATGGGAATTGTCACTACTACATTGGAACAGGCAATCAACTGGTCAAGGACCAATTCGATGTGGCCGATGTTGTTCGGATTAGCCTGTTGCGCGATAGAAATGATGGCGGCGGAAGCTGCAAATTATGATATGAGCCGTTTTGGTATGGAATTGATGAGGCCCAGTCCCCGCCAATCAGATCTGATGATCGTTGCTGGTCGTGTTTCCCGTAAGATGGCTCCAGTTCTCAGAAATCTCTATGATCAAATGCCTGATCCCAAGTGGGTTGTGGCCATGGGTGATTGCGCTGCATGTGGCGGAGTATTCAATAATTATGCTGTGATGCAAGGCGTGGATGAGGTTGTTCCGGTTGATGTCTATATAGCGGGTTGCCCGCCCCGTCCAGAAAGCCTGTTGCACGGCATCATAACCTTGCATGAAAAAGTTAAAGCTGAAAAATTGAACAAGTGGAAGTAGGGTGATTAGATGATCGAGACTCTTACCCCTGTAAGTGAAGCACTTCAAAAAAGATTCGGAGCGGTCCCGTCCGTATTTCGGGATGAACTCACATTCACCCTTCCTGGCGAAGATATTGTTGCGATTTGCGAGGTCTTAAAAAACGAATTCTCCTTTGGAATGTTACAGAATCTGACCGTGGTGGATTACTGGCCGCAGGAAGAACCACGCTTTCACATGATTTATATGTTTTTCTCTTTTGAGAAAAACCACAGTATTCAACTTAGAGTTCCACTCAGCGGTAATGCGCCGTTGATCCCAACGATTGAATCTGTTTATCCTAATGCGAATTGGCATGAGCGTGAAGCCTGGGATATGTTCGGTATTCGATTCGAAGGGCACAGTGATCTGCGCAGAATATTAATGCCGGAAGATTGGCAGGGTCACCCGCAACGTAAGGACTATCCTTTGGGATATGAGGAAGTGCAATTCACCTTCAACTTTGATCAGATCAGCCTTAAAAAGCCAGCACCCAAGGAGTAATACGAACCTATGACAGATAGTCAAGAAATCAACATGGGCGGGCTGGAACACCTCTTCTCTGAACGCGCGAAGCGTGGGGAGACAATGGTTTTGAATATGGGTCCCCAGCATCCATCCACGCACGGGGTTCTACGCCTGGTACTGGAATTGGATGGCGAGATCGTCCAAAACTGCGTGCCTGATATCGGTTTTCTACACACCGGTGTGGAAAAAAACATGGAAGGCAAGACATACCAAAAAGCCGAAGTCATGACCGATCGTTTGGATTATATGAATACCATTGGTAACAACCTGGTGTATTGTATGGCCATCGAAAAGTTGTGCGAGTTGGATGTTCCACCCAGAGCACAAGCCATACGGGTTATTCTTACCGAGTTGCAACGAATTGCCAGCCATTTGCTGTGGTTGGGAACATCAGCCCTTGATCTGGCTGCCATGTCCGTCTTTTTGTATGCCATGCGCGAACGTGAAATGATCATGGATATTTATGAGATGGTCAGCGGACAACGTATGATGACGACTTACATCCGTCCGGGCGGTGTGTGGCGTGATGTTCCAGTGGAATTTGAATCTGCTGTACGTAAATTTATCAAGTTGTTACCCAACCGCATTGATGAGTACGAGTCTCTCCTGACAAAAAATCCATTGTTTCTCGCCAGAACTACTGGAATCGGGAAGATCAGTGTCGAAGAATGTATCAACTGGGGAATCACAGGTCCATCACTACGCGGTTCCGGCATGGCATACGATCTGCGTAAGACCCGACCGTATATGGGATATGACCAGTACGATTTTGACATCCCCACAGAGACTGGTGGTGACATTTTCTCAAGATACATGGTTCGTGTACGCGAAATGCGGGAATCCATTAAAATTATCCGTCAGGCAATCGATATGATGCCTTTTGGACCTGTCCGCTCGAACGACCGAAAATATGTTCCGCCGCCTCGTTCTGAACTTGGCACCAGCATGGAAGCATTGATCCACCATTTCAAACTGTGGACTGAAGGATTCAATCCACCAGTCGGGTCGGTATATGCAGCAACAGAATCTCCCCGCGGAGAATTGGGCTGCTTCCTTGAATCAGATGGAGGTCCCAAACCCTACCGTGTACATTTCCGTACACCGTCATTTGTCAATCTGCAAATTATGCAGCTGCTTTCCAGAAACTGTTTTGTTGCAGATCTGGTAGGCATCATCGGTAGTGTCGATATTGTCCTCGGAGATGCCGATCGATGAATTCTTTTGCCCAAAAACATTCAAACGAAATTACCAGTATTTTTGCTAAATATCCTGAAGACCGCCGGGAATCCGCGGTGATGCCACTGTTGCACATTGTCCAGCAGGAAAACGGTCATATCAATAAACAGGCTATTATGGATATTGCCGAGATTGTCGGTCTTTCTACAACCCAGGTTGCTTCTGTTGTGGGATTCTATACACTGTATCATGATCATCCCGGTGGTAAATTCCGCTTTCAAATTTGCACCGATCTACCTTGCGCCCTCCGCGGAGCAGACGAGTTTTTGTCCCAACTATGCAAAGCGCTGGATATCAAACCCGGTGAAACCACAGTTGACGGTTTGATCACAGTGGAAGAAGTCAAATGTCTGGCTGCCTGTCATCGTGCTCCCATGTTTCAGGTGCAGAGTGCAGATGGGATCAGCTACCACGAAAATCAGACAGTCCAATCTGCCATGGAGTTGGTGAAAACACTCAGGAAGCAGGAGGCGGGTAAATGAACGAGAAAATTCCTTTTACGCCACCTCGATATCGCTGACCTGAACCAATTAAATGGTCTACCAAAAGCACGGCGGATTTTCCGCGTGGAAAAAAGTAGTGACCTGGCTATGCAGCCTTCGGCGGTGATAGATGAGGTTAAAGCCTCCGGCTTGCGCGGACGCGGCGGTGCAGGTTTCCCAACCGGCGTGAAATGGTCTTTCCTGCCCAACACGCTCTGGCCGCATTATGTAGTTGCCAATGCAGATGAATCAGAACCGGGAACTTTCAAAGATCGCGAATTGTTGGAAAGCAATCCCTATCAATTTCTTGAAGGTTTGGCGATTGCATCATTTGCCGTGCAGGCTCATACAGCTTATGTCTATTTACGCGGAGAATTCTGGGAGCAGGCAATTTTTCTTGATGAATGTATCGCAGCGATGGAAAAGGCTGACCTCCTGGGTGAGAAGTTGTTCGGAACCGATTATGGGTTAAAAATTTACACCCATCTTGGCGCCGGAGCTTATATTTGCGGCGAGGAAACCGCTTTACTAGAATCGATCGAAGGTAAGATGGGTCAGCCGAGATTACGTCCGCCTTTCCCGGCAGTCGAAGGCCTTTATGCCAAGCCAACGGTGATCAACAATGTGGAGACTCTAACCAATTTGCCAATGATTCTGGATAAGGGTGCATCCTGGTTCCGATCCTTGGGAACTGAAAAAAGCCCCGGTGTGAAGATCTTCTCGCTATCGGGGAATGTGGTCAATCCTGGCAATTATGAGCTGCCTCTGGGCGCGACTTTTCGTGAACTTATTTATGATTTGGGTGGTGGAATTCCGAACGGCAGGAAGATCAAAGCCATTATGCCAGCCGGCGCTTCATCCAATTTGATAGATGCGACTGAAGAAGCGCTCAACACCCCGATGGATTATGAATCCGTTCCCAGATTAGGTGCACAACTTGGCTCCGCGTCCGTGATCATTGTGGATGACAGCGTGAATATGGATTGGCTGATCAATAAAACTGTCGAATTCTTCAAACATGAATCCTGTGGAAAATGCACTCCATGTCGGGAGGGTACTTACTGGATGAATCACTTGACCGAAAGGATCCATGGAAAACACAGAACGTCTGAGGATGTCGCATTATTAAAATCGGTTGCAGAGCAAATGCAAAATAAATGTCTTTGCGCGTTGGGAGAATTCTCCATCATGGCAGTCCTTTCCGCCATGGAAAAATTCCCTCAAGATTTTGAAAGCAATACCGGGAGATGAGTATGCCCAAGGAAGTGAATCTCACCATTGATGGACAACGCGTACAGGTATCCGCCGGTACTTTGATCGTGGATGCAGCCAAGAAGATCGGCATCGATATTCCGGTGTTTTGCTACCATCCCAAGATGGAACCGGCTGGAATGTGCCGTATGTGCCTGGTTGAGGTGGGTAGACCGGTGATTGATCGGGCTACATCTTTGCCCGAACTTAATCCTGATGGTTCGCCGAAGATCCAATTCGGACCCAAGTTGGAAACATCCTGTACGGTTCCAGTTTCAGAGGGAATGGTAGTGATCGGGATGAGCGAGAAAGTCAAATCCGCCCGCCAAGATGTTTTGGAATTCCTGCTCACATCTCATCCTTTGGACTGCCCGGTTTGTGATAAAGGTGGCGAGTGTCCGCTTCAGAACCTGACCATGGGATTTGGTCCCGGTGAAAGCCGTTACAGATATGATGAGAAGAATCACCTGGCGAAACATGTTCCTCTGGGTGAGTTGATCTATCTCGATCGTGAACGCTGCATCCAATGCGGGCGTTGTGTTCGCTTTCAACAGGAATTGGCAGACGATCCGGTGATCGGTTTCTACAATCGCGGCCGTTCACTTGAAATTATGACCACTTCAAACCCGGGATTTGATTCGATCTTCTCCGGGAACACCACCGATATCTGCCCGGTCGGCGCACTGACAACAGCGGATTTCCGCTTTGGCGCCCGTCCATGGGAATTGAAGTCTGCTGCCTCGATTTGTACACATTGCCCGGTCGGGTGCAACATGACCTACAATACTCGACGGGAAGCAAAGTCTGATGGCAAAGTCGTTATCAAAAGGGCTATGCCCCGCCAGAATGAAGCGGTAAATGAGATTTGGATCTGTGATAAAGGACGGTTTGGCTACCATTATGCGGAATCTCCGACACGCTTGACCACTCCGCTGGTAAGAAAGAATGGCAAACTTGAACCGGTAGGCTGGGATGAAGCGATAACCCTGGTATCCGAAAAGATCCGTGATTTCTCCTTCAACTTCACTGTGTTGGCTGGTGGTAGATTGGCCAATGAAGATCTTTATAACTTGAAAGAACTTTCTGATACACTGCAAGGAAAGAAGTTACTTTACAGCACCATGGCTGGTGGTGACCTGGTCGCCAAAGTGGGACTGGATAGCGAATCCAACCTGGGAGACCTTGGGCAGGGGACAGTCATTCTAGTGGTTGCCTGCGACCTGCACGAGGAAGCCCCCGTCTACTGGCTGCGGATCAAGAACGCCGTGAAACGTGGAGCGAAACTGATCGTTGCCAATGGACGCGACACACGTTTGGACAAATTTGCTGATTTTGCCATTCGATACCCATTTGGACGGGAAGTCGATGCGGTAAATTCATTGCTGCCTGGAGCAAGCCCTGAGGACGAAATCTCCAAATTGATCGCAATTGCTGAGAATCTGGTCATTCTCTATGGATCAGATGGTGTGTCATACAAATCATCCCAGGCTCTCTCGGTAGCCTGTGCGCAATTATTGAAACAAACCGGCCATGCCGGTAAAAAGAACAATGGACTTCTTGCAGTCTGGCAGCAAGCGAACGATCAGGGTGCCTGGGATATTGGTTACCGTCCTTCAGATCATCTTGATGCCGATCTCGAGCACGCCGGTGTGATTTACATTGCCGGTGCTGACCCGGCTGGCGATTGTCCTGGATGTCATAAGGCCATCGAGAAATCCAATTTTGTCATCGTTCAGGATCTGTTCATGACAGCAACAGCAAAATTGGCTGATGTGGTCTTCCCGGCTCAATCTACCATGGAGCGTGAAGGAACATTCACCAACGGCGAACGGCGGGTGCAACGTTTCTTTCCGGTGATCAACCCTGTTCCGGGAACGTTGTCAGATTTTGAGATCGCATCCCGGGTGCGTCAGCAGGTTGCCAGGATGAATCTGGATAATCCGAACGCCTCACAGGTTTTCCTCGCTTTGGCAGCGCATATTCCTGATTACGGATCATTGACTTATCAGAAATTGAGCACGACTATGGAACAATGGCCAATCATAGGTAGAAGCGATCTATATTATGGCGGCACTTCCTATGATAACCATCAAGGATTAGGCTGCAAACTCAGCACAACGGCTGAAAGGCGGGATCCTTATGAATTGCCAATCGTGGTTCCTCCAGTTATCCATCCGGTGGAAGGTGAGTTAACCGCCTTCCCCATTACAGTGCTGTATGACCGGGGTGGCACTGTTGCGGTATCAGATATCCTGGAAGAAAGAATTAGCAAACCGTTTATCATCATTCATCCCGATACGGCTGTAAAACTTAAATTGGATGAAGGTGGAAAAGCGAAAGTAACATTGATGGGTAACCTTTACCCGGTGGATGTGAAATTTGATGCAACAATTCCAACCAGCGCTGTCCTTGTACCACGCAGCATGGGCTTGCCGGCTCTTGACCCAATGCCGATTCAGATAACCAGATCTTAGTGAGGATGCAGAGTTATGGATAACGGAATGATCATTGAGTGGGTTATCAAAGCAGCAGCGATACTTTTATTCTGTACCGGCGGTTTTGCTTACGTCACTTTGTATGAGCGCAAAGTCCTGGCCCGGATGCAAGTCCGCTGGGGACCAAACCGCGCAGGTCCTAGGGCACTCCTCCAGCCGGTCGCGGATGGGATCAAACTCATCTTCAAAGAAGAATTAATCCCGACCAATGCGGACAAGATCATCTTTGTAGTTGCTCCAATCATCACTGTGATCCCGGCATTGATCATCACTGGTGTGGTTCCCTGGGGTGATGAGATCGTTCTATTTGGGCGCACCATCAAAGCTGTATCTGGCGGATATCAATATAGCTGCGCTTTATATCATGTCCATCACTTCCATATCGGTCTATGGGATCACCCTTGCCGGTTGGTCTTCGAACAACAAGTATGCAACTTTGGGCGGCTTACGTGCTACCGCACAGATGATCAGCTATGAGCTGGCATTGGGATTGGCTTTTGTCGGTCCAATCCTTTTAGCCGGTTCCATGAGCTTGCGCGATATTGTGATTGCTCAAAAATCCTTACCTTTCATCATCCTACAGCCGCTTGGTGCATTAATCTACATGGTTGCGACCATTGCTGAGGTCAACAGGGCACCTTTCGATATGCCTGAAGCAGAGCAGGAGCTTACCGCCGGGTATCACACCGAATACTCGGGAATGAAGTTTGCGCTTTTCTTCATGGCTGAATATATTAAAATGATTGCCGTTTCCATCATCGGGGCGACACTCTTTTTGGGAGGATATCAGGGACCTTTCGTAAGTGCCCTTCCATGGCTGGGACCGATCTATCTTCTAGTCAAGGTTGCCATTCTGCTGTACGGTCTTATCTGGATTCGAGCAACCCTTCCCCGTATTCGTTATGACCGCCTGATGGCTTTCGGCTGGAAGGTCCTCTTCCCCCTGGCACTGTTCAATGTGGTTCTCACAGCAGTTGGGATTGTTTTATTTGGAGGTAAATAACCATGCTTAATGGTTTTTTTGAAATTCTTCGCGGGATGTGGCAGACCTTTAGGTCTGCCTGGACGAAGCCGGTAACCGTCCAATATCCCGAGGAAAAACGCCCGGTCAGTCAGCGTTTCCGTGGACGCCATGTCCTCAAGCGCTATGACAACGGACTGGAAAAATGTATCGGCTGTTCGCTCTGTGCCGCTGCCTGCCCTGCGGATGCCATCTTCGTTGAATCGTCCGAACAAACAGATGCTGAACGGTATTCTCCCGGGGAACGGTATGCCAGCACCTACGAGATCAATATGCTGCGCTGCATATTCTGCGGATTCTGCGAAGATGCCTGCCCGACCGAGGCGATCGTTCTGGAGGATAATTACGAATTATCCTTTTACGATCGGCGTTCAGCGATCTATACCAAGGATATGTTACTGGAATCAGTGGAACCGCCTGTCAGGACGACTCCTCAAAAGACTCCACCCGGAAAATTCACCCGTTCTGTACCTGAAATGAAAGACCCATCCGATTAGGGAGGGATGATGCCTGTCTTAACACCACCAGTAATAATTTTCTTCTCCATCGCCAGCGTGACAGTTCTTACCGCGTTGGGCATGCTGATCAGCAGGAATACAGTCTATGCCGCACTGTTCCTTGTGCTGAATTTCTCCACGGTAGCCTTCCTGTATTTTGTACTCGGAGCTCCATTCATTGCTCTGGCGCAGATCACAGTGTATGCCGGCGCGATCATGGTTTTGTTCCTGTTCGTGATCATGTTATTGGGTACAGAAAAGCTGACCCAAAATGAACCGGTCGGTTTTATGCGCGTGTTTACCGGTTTGGTCGGATTGGTTTTACTGGCTGAAGCAGGATTTATGATCTTTACGAAGATTCCACAAGACCTGGCAATCGCCACACCCCTTCAAAATGACGCCACTGCGGAAGCGATTGGCTCGCTGTTATACGGAAAGTTTCTACTCCCGTTTGAGGTCACTTCATTCATTTTGCTCGTGGCGGTCATCGGAGCGATCGTACTGACCAAGACTGAAGGAAAAAGCATCCGGCAATCGCCGCCTTCAACCGGGGAGGTGAAATAAGATGGTCCCGATCAGTTATTATCTTGCTTTAGCTGCAGTGATGTTTACGATTGGTGTTATTGGGGTGGTCGTTCGCAGAAACCCGATTGTCATGTTTATGTCGCTTGAATTGATGTTCAATGCCGCTAATTTGACTTTTGTTACTTTTGCCCGGCTTTACAACTCGCTTGACGGACAGATCTTTGTATTCTTTGTCATGGTGGTTGCTGCTGCTGAGGTTGCCGTGGGACTGGCGTTGATCGTGGCGATCTTCCGTACCAAACATAGTATTGATGTAGACCAGATGAGCAGCCTGAGAGGCTAAGAGGGGAAGAGATATGAATTTTTCCGAAATACCATCAGGAACTTTTTTTCAACTTGTTCCATGGATCGTCTTTTTTCCACTCATTGGTCTGCTGGTCAATCTGCTGATCGGGAAACGCCTAAACGAAAAAGCAGTGGGGATCATCGCCAGCGTCGCCTCAGGTGCATCTTTCATCGTTGCCTGCCTTTTATTGGCATCCCTTCAAAAATATCCTGAAGCTGTAACCGTTTCCCTTGGCGAGTGGATCAAAATAGGTACCTTCCAGATCAATTGGGCATTCCGCGTGGATACCCTATCGGTCACCATGATGATGGTGGTCGCCGGGGTGGGTACGTTAATCCATATTTATTCAATCGGATATATGCATGAAGACGTCCGATTGCACGGTGAACCAGGCAGATTTAGCCGCTTCTTTGTCTATCTCAATCTTTTCATCGTCATGATGATGATTCTGGTGAGCGCTGAAAGTTATTTGATGACCTTCGTTGGCTGGGAGGGTGTAGGTCTGTGCTCCTACTTGCTGATCGGCTTTTGGTTCGAGAAAGGAAAGAACGGCGACGGGAATGCCATCGCCGCCAAGAAAGCATTCATCACCAACCGTGTGGGTGATTTCGGTTTTCTCGCAGCCATGTTCCTGATCTTCATCACTTTCGGTTCACTTAATTTTTCGGATGTATTTGCTGGTGCTGAAGCAATCAGTTCCCGCGGCGCGACCGTATTCCTTGCCATCAATTTATTCCTACTCTTGGCTGTCAGCGGAAAATCTGCGCAGTTGCCATTATATGTCTGGCTGCCGGATGCGATGGCCGGACCAACGCCTGTATCGGCATTGATCCATGCTGCGACCATGGTAACGGCTGGTGTCTATCTGGTAGCCCGCTCTGGCACCGCTATTTATGCTCAACCCAGCCAGCGCTAATGTAGTGGCAGTTGTCGGTGGATTGACCGCTTTGTTCGCGGCGACCATTGCTGTGGGGCAGTACGATATTAAGAAAGTCCTTGCCTATTCCACCATCAGTCAGCTTGGTTTTATGGTTGCTGCTGTTGGTATGGGAGCATATGTTGCCGGTATGTTCCACCTGGTGACCCATGCCTTTTTCAAAGCGCTGTTGTTCCTTTCTTCTGGTTCTGTCATTCAGGGCGTGGAATTTGGTCATCATCATTCCCCGCATCACCACGGCGGACATGAAGTGGAATTTGATCCACAAGATATGCGAAACATGGGCGGATTACGCATTCGCATGAAGACTACATTCTGGGTCTATCTCATCGGCGCGATCACCCTGGCAGGTATACCACCTTTAGCCGGTTTCTTCTCCAAAGACGAGATTCTGGCTTTTGCCAGCAAACAAAATCCATTTGTATTGGGATTGCTCATCCCGGCTGCATTCCTGACCGCTTTCTATATGGGTCGGCAGGTGTGGATGGTTTTCTTTGGTCAACCACGTTCCGAAGCAGCCGCTGGTGCGAAAGAAAGCCCGGCTGTCATGACCATTCCATTGATCATCCTGGCAGTCCTCTCAGTTGTTGGTGGTGCGCTCAATCTACCCACAGTTGAAAAGATGGGGCATTGGCTGGAACATACCATTGAATCCACCCACGTGGTTGAGTTTTCGCTGCCAATCGCAACCATCTCTGTTGCGGTAGCTCTTGCTGGAATTCTTATAGCCTGGTTCTTCTACGGCAGAAAAGCAATTCAAAGCGGACAGGTTGATCCGCTGAAGAAACTTCTGGGTCCATTGTTCACTGTCTTCGAGCGCAAATGGTGGGTGGATGAGATCTATGATTTCTTCCTTCTTCAACCTTTCAAGGATGCCTCCGAGATCTTGGCCAAACCAATTGATACCGGACTGGTGGATGGCGCTGTAAATGGCTCCGGGAGATTGACTGCTTTGATCTCCAAAGGCTTTGGAATGGTACAAAATGGAATGGTACGAACCTATGCCCTATTTGTTCTGTTGGGGGTTGTGGCGATCTTAGGCTATTTGATCTTGAAATAAGGGACGGGATATGGACTTACCTATTAATCCATTGACATTGCTTACCTTCCTGCCAGTGCTTGGGGTTATTCTGCTGCTATTGCTGCCTGAAGAACGTAAAGAGACCTTGCGTTGGGTGGCATTGAGCATCAGCTTGTTGACCTTCCTGGTTTCAGTATGGGTGCTTTCTTTATTCAAATCAGCCAATCCTGATCTGCAATTGGTTACCAATGTTCCATGGATCACCATTGGTGGGAACACGATCTCCTACTACCTGGGGATCGATGGACTCAGCATCCTGCTGGTGTTGTTGACCACCTTCCTGACTCCCGATCTCCATTCTGTCCACCTGGACTGCGGTAAAGGAGAATGTCAAAGGATTTATGGCGTTCTTTCTGCTGCTCGAAACGGGCATGCTCGGTGTTTTCCTGGCACAGGATCTGATTCTTTTTTACATCTTCTGGGAATTCACCCTCATTCCAATGTATTTCCTGATCGGTATCTGGGGCGGTGAGCGTCGAATATATGCAGCGGTCAAATTCTTCCTGTTCACCATGTTTGGTTCATTGTTGATGCTGGCGGCGATCCTATGGTTGGGACTCTCCCAGGGTACTTTCGCGGCACCCGAATTGATCGGTGGATCCGGATTACCCTACACGACCCAGTTGATCCTTTTCCTGGCTTTTGCACTGGCATTCGCTATCAAAGTCCCCATGTGGCCTATGCATACCTGGCTGCCAGACGCCCATGTGGAAGCCCCGACCGCGGGTTCAGTCATACTTGCAGGCGTGTTACTGAAAATGGGAACATACGGATTTCTGCGATTCAATCTCTCACTCTTCCCGCAGGTGGCTGTCCAGGCAGCTCCGTGGATCGCTTTATTAGCAGTAATTGGGATCCTCTATGGTGCAATGGTCGCATTTGTCCAGCCTGATGTAAAGAAACTGGTAGCCTATTCATCGGTAAGCCATTTGGGATTTGTCATGCTCGGGCTTTTCGCCCTCAATCCTCTGGGTGTACAGGGGAGTATTCTGCAAATGATCAACCACGGACTTAGTACCGGGGCGTTGTTCCTGATCGTCGGTATGATCTATGAACGCCGGCATACCCGGCAATTAGACCAATTTGGCGGGATCTGGAAAGTGATGCCGGTTTTTGGCGCTTTGAGTTTGATAGTCATGCTTTCGTCAGTTGGTCTGCCTGGATTGAATGGGTTCGTGGGTGAGTTTTCCATTCTTCTTGGGGCTTTTACTTCCAAAGCAATTGGTTATGGCTTTTTCGCCATCATGGCTGCGATCGGGGTGATACTGGCAGCAGTTTACCTACTTCATATGTTCCAAAAGGTGTTCCTGGGACAGATCACTCGTGATGAGAATAAATCGCTGGTGGATTTGAATCCACGCGAAATTGCGACCCTTGTCCCATTGTTGATCGTTATTTTTTGGATAGGGATTTATCCAAAACCATTCTTTGCTTTGATCGCGCCGGCAGTTGAAAAGCTGCTTGCCATCCTGAATTAGATAGGGCTGGTTATGACCGGATTTGATATTCTTACCCTGCTTCCACAAGCTGTCCTGCTAGTTTGGGCATCACTCCTCTTGCTTCTTGATCTATTTATTCCAAAGTCGCGTAAAGGGATCATTGCTCTACTTGCAGCTTTGGGTTTGGTAGTTACCCTGATCCTGGTCGTGTACCAAATTGGCACCTCCCGTTTAAGTTTCAGTAGTATGGCTGTGGTGGATGGATTTTCAGTATTGCTGAATATCCTTTTTGCCCTTACCGGATTAGCTGTCATCGCGATCACCCATGGTTATCTCGAGAAAATGAACATTCTACGCGGAGAATACTATCCACTCATCCTATTCTCCATTTCCGGGATGATGCTGATGGCTTCGGCCGCGGATCTGATCATGGTTTTCCTCTCTCTCGAACTGCTGTCGATTCCGCTTTATATCCTTGCCGGGTTTGCTGTTCCAAGATCGGATTCTGAGGAATCTGCGCTGAAATATTTCATTCTTGGCGCATTCTCAGCCGGTTTCATTCTGTACGGAACCGCGTTGGTCTATGGCTCAACTGGTTATACCGATCTTAAAGATATCATCATGGTTGTGGCCAACGGGAAACACATTCCCATGCTATTCGCTGCTGGAAGTGGATTGATCCTGGTTGGTTTTGGATTTAAGACAGCCATTGTACCATTCCACATGTGGACTCCAGATGTTTATCAGGGTGCGCCGTCACCTGTTACCGGATTTATGTCGGTTGGCGCTAAAGCCGCCGGATTTGCAGCTCTGATCCGGGTCTTTACCCTGGCATTTCCTTCCCTGGCGGGGCAACTGGTTCCGATCCTGGCGGTTCTGGCTGCATTGACTATGATTGTTGGAAATATTGGAGCTGTCAACCAGAAAAACATCAAGCGTATGCTGGCGTATTCTTCCATCGCCCATGCAGGTTACTTATTAATGGCATTTACTGGATACAATCAATCATCAGCCGGTGCGAATAGTATCGCAAGTATCTTGTTCTACTTATTTACGTATGCGATCACTTCTCTCGGGGCATGGGGAGTGGTCACTCTCGTTGAAAAAGCTGATGCAGGTGGATTAAACATTGCAGATTATGCCGGTCTGGGGAAAAAGAAACCACTGTTAGCTGCGGCAATGGCGGTCTTTATGCTTTCCTTCACGGGTATGCCTCCTATGCTTGGCTTCTGGGGAAAACTCTACTTATTCCGGACTGCAATCGAGAGCGGTTACCTGTGGTTGGCAATTGTTGGTTTATTAACCTCGTTAGTATCAGGATGGTATTACCTGCGGGTGATCGTAATGATGTTCATGAAAGAAGGCGATCCCGAAGTCCGTGAAAGCCGATGGGGGACCCTGGTGCCTTATATCGCTGCTGTGGGATTAATCATCTTAGGTCTAATCCCTGGGTGGTTGTACTCCTGGGTGATCCAAGCGATCATCAAACTATAATAAAAAACATCCCCGATCATTCGGGGATGTTTTTTTTAGTGTTCGTGACCGGTTAGGTTTTCTACTCCGGGTAGTTTTCCAGTGAGTTGTTCTGGATTGTGGATCAATACCGGCAGATGTTGAGGGCAGATATAGAAGCTTTCTTCCTTAAAACTTATCGTAATCAGCGGAACCTCGTTTTTTGTTCGTTCACAAACCAGGCAGTGAGGGGTATTTTTAGCCATTTTTTCTCCGAATAAGATAGATAATGTCTAAATTATACCTTACCCTACCGATCTACAAAAGCTCTTCCATCGGGCAGGGTTGCCCCTTTCAAGGAAGAGCAACTGAGCAATTGCTTTTCAGATATTTTTGCACCAACCAATCGTGCTCGAGAAAGGTCTACTCCGCTGAGTATTGCATCGTCTAACTTAGCTCCTTCAAGGTCAGCATCAGCTAGGTTGGCTCCTGTCAGGTCTGCACCAATCATCTCAGCGCCAAAGAAAGTAGCTTGCTCCAGCTTGCATCCCCGCATATTGGCTTTATTCAATTTTGCCCAACGGAGGCCGCAGTGTTGCATCAGGCTTCTCTCAAAATTCGCACCGGTCAGATCAGCACTCCACAGATCCACATTCTGTAAAAACGAATATGATAGATTGGCATTGACCAGGATCGCATAGCTCATCTTTGATCCTGATAGATAAGCCTGTGCGAGGTCTACCCCGGTCAGGTCTTTCTTTTGACACCCGAAGTTGATGATCTCATAAACCATCCGCCATTTGGGATCAAACCTAGTCCCTTCATCATATTCAATCCCGCGCATATTGGCCAGATTCAACTTGCAGAAGCGCAGATCGATATTGCTCAGATTGGCGTTTTCGAGGTTGGCAAGGCTGAACTTGGTATTTTGCACCCTTGCTGATGAAAAATCTGCCCCTGAACAATTCGCATGCGAAAAATCAACATCTGCAAGATTAGTTCGGTCAAGTTTGGCGCCGGTGAGAATAGCTTCCTTAAGGTCAGCTCCTTCAAAGTTGACCTGGGATAAAACAGCGTAAGCCAAATTGGCACCTTTTAAATCCCGGCTGGCGCCTCCTTCATTCACCAACTCCCACACCAACCTGTAATTTGCATCGATCTGAGTCTTCTCGTCTGTCCTAGCCTGATGGAAGTTAACCCCTTCCATTTTCGTCATTGTAAAGTCTGCTCCACTGAGATCAGCTTCGCGCAGGTCTGCTCCGGTTAGATCTGAACCCCCAAAATCTGTTTTGATCAACTTCGCATTCTGCAAATTAGCATTCGTTAAATTGACCTGGATCAATGATGCTTTCTCCAGGTCAGCACCGACTAAAGATACTCCTGAAAGCACGGTGGTCTCCATATAATTTCCGCGAAGAATGGCAAACTCGAGATTGGCTCCTGAAAGGTTCGCTCCGAACATTCCGGTTCCCATTCGAAGATCGGCACCTGTCAAGTTTGCCCCCGATAGATCAGCTCCCTGCAGACTTGCATCACAGAGGATGGCTCGTGATAGATTTGCATCGATTAATTTCGTACCAATCAATTTTGCACCGGTTAGATCTGCTCCGGTCAAGTTGGCATTGCTCAAAAGTGCTTTTCCTAAGAAAGCACTGCGCAAGTTTGCTTGAGAGAAATTTGCTCCGATAAGATTTGCACCATTAAAATTTACTTCATGCAGATCTTGTCCTTCAAACTGGGCACCGGGCATAATTTCGTCGGGATTGATTTCTCTCATATTTTCCCTGTAAATTTTTGGGCATGTTGGATGAACATAAATTATACCAACTTGAATCTCTAGATGTTGCAAGAGCATGGGCAATTTTCGGCTCAAGTGGATTAAATCCACTAATAATTACCATCACACCTCGGATTGGCAGATGTAAGTTTGTTATTGTTGACTGATTTCCACAAAAGTAGATCCCTCTACTCGATCTTTACGCATGACAATGATCAGCAGCCAAACTGCCAGAATAATATATCCACTCATTCCAATGATACCGACCGGCAAAGGTCCGAGCAAAGGAATGGGTTGACCTTGGATAACATAGAAACCTATTGCGGCTATGCCGTTCATTGCCGCATGCCCAATTACTGCTGGCCAAACAGATCCACCTTCCAATGCTACCCAGGAAAGTAACGTCCCGCCAGCGACGCAAAAAACGATCATCATCAGTATTCCAGACCAGGGATAACCAGGGTATTTCAGTCCGTAATTGTGTCCCATCGCAATGACTGGTGCATGCCAGATTCCCCAAATAATGCCAGACACTATGATCGCTCGGGCTTTTCCCAAAGGTAACAATTTTTGAAGAAGGTAAGCTCTCCATCCAAATTCCTCACCGAAAGTGAAAATACCATTCGCAATGGGTGAGATCAGAACCGATTGCAGAAATACCAGGAACAGGATCAAAGCCATGGGTACTTTTTCCAGGACAGCTGCTGGAATGTTTGCCCGAATTTGAGAGAAAGAAGGGTCCAGAAAACTCGGATAAAAAACAAGGAAAACAGCTACTCCGGTGACGGTCAAGATTCCAGGGAGTACCCAGGCAGCCAACCAATACTTTTTACCTTTTCTTAAGTTTGGACGGATGAAGACATCTCTCCACCCTTCTTTGGTGATTACCCTGGTTAGGACATTCGCAAGCGCAGGCGCAAACATATACCCTGCAGCAAGTAAAACAAGCGCCAGCGTGATCGGAGTACCGGGGATTAAGACAGGACTATTTACAAGTCCACCATTCAAAAACAGAATTAAGGCGATCAGCCATGCGGTTCCAAATGAAATGCCAATGAACCAGAAAAGCCGTTTTTGATCAAGTTTGGGAGATAGTTGAGGTTCCATAGTTTATCCAGTTTCATTTATTATGCCATGTTTATCAAGCACAATATCTATATGAGAATATTTAATTTACGGTTTCTTCTACTTGGTGGAAATAAAGTCATTTAAATTTTCTAAAGAAGGATTTTCCGCTGTTTTTACTCGATCCCTCCCAGCCCGTTTCGCTTCGTAAAGCGCTTTATCAGCCGCTTCCAAAAGATCAGAACTGGTATGTCCATGCAATGGTGCACAAGCAATTCCGATGGATAGTGTGAATTCACCCAATGTTTGGGTTCCGAATGGAATGCTTAATTGGCGAAACACGTCTGCTATCCGTTCTGCACGACGAACTGCTGTGTCGATTTTCGTGTCCGGCATGACTAATACGAACTCATCTCCACCAAAACGGCACGGCATATCCGAAGCGCGGATATTCTTCTTGATCAGGTTCCCAAGTTCACGAAGGACAGCATCTCCCGCGGCATGCCCATAGAAGTCATTGACGCTTTTCAAGTGATCCAGATCGATGATTAGAACACTCAAGGGTTGGTTACTGCGTTCCTGACGATACAATTCCCTGTCAAAAGTTTCTTCAAGATATAACCGGTTATAAAGTCCGGTGAGTGTATCGTGGATTGCCTGTTGGCGTAAAGTTTGTTTCAAGCGGATATTTGTGAGAGCAAGGCCAATTTGATCAACAACTGTCATTGCCAGTCTGCGATGTTCTTCCTTAATTGTTGGCGTTTTGGCTTTTGTGGACAAGGATAAGCAACCCATCGGAGCGGAATCGATGATGATCGGTAAACAAAATAAGCTGCTGGGATTTGGTTTTTGAACATGGTTGCATAAGATCGGTTGAGAACCCTGTTCGGAAAGATATGCTTTTCCAGTTCTCAATGCCCAACAATCACTTACTGCAAATGTTTTAATTACATGTTGTTCTTCACCCCAGCTGTATCGTATAGTCAGATTTCGTTTTATTTCATCGAGGACCATTAATGAGCCATCCAAGCCTGAGTAGAGTTGATTCAAGTACTTTCCAATCACCGAATAGGCTTCATCGACTTCTGATGTGTATTGAAGCATGGTCAGCATTTCTGACATCAAACTCATCTCATGATTGCGTTTTTCCAGCTCATTTACTCTTTTGGATAGAGAAATCTGTGTCTCGGCTAATTTCTTCTCGATGACCTTTTGATCAGTAATATCAATGGCTGAGACTAGCACCTGGTCCCAATCATCTTCATGCCCGGGAATGACACTCCAATACAGGCTTAAATTCCTGCGTTCACCATTTTCAGTTGTAACCAGCTGATTGTTTACCTGGTAAAAAAGAACCCCATCATAAATGGCTTTGATCTCTTCAAGGAAACTATTAATGTTGTCTGGCTCAAAGGTGACTTGAAGACTGCCAATGAGCTGCTTTTTATTTAGGTGGTTCCATGCCCTTAGACTGGTTTGGTTGACATCCACCACCTTGATCATGGACAAAGCTTCGCTGATCTTGTCAGGATTGTCTTTAAAATATCGTAGGAGTTGTTTGCTGTTTTCAAATTGCAGTCCAGCCAAATACCTGCGAACCTGGCTGAAGTCTTCTTCCCAAATGGAGATGGGAGAATGATCAAATAGGATCTGATACCTTGCTTCTGTTTTCGTTAAGGCTGTGTCTTTGATGTTTCGCTTGGAAGCCACTTTACCTCTCATTATGTCAGGCAGAGGTCATCATCTTTTTTGGGATTTTATTGAATAACAAATAGTGATCTTCACCCTTATCATACTCAATTATTCCACGAATATGGGTCTGAGTAAACTCCGGAGAGAAGCTCTTTACAGTTTTGAAAGGTGTTGAAAAAAGCCACTTGCATGCTACTATTTAACATATATGACGTTAAACAAATTCTTCCAGACATCTGGCTATTTGTTCATTATGATTTTATTCCTTTTATCTGGATGCAGCAAAAAAGATGAAGGGGATAATAAAACCCCAATAGAACCAAATTTTATTGAGGAGGCTGCTGTGACAACATTTCAAATTTCCAGTCCAGCTTTTTCCCATAAAGGGAACATCCCTGCCAAATATACCTGTTCAGGGGAAAACGTATCCCCTGCAATCAATTGGGAAAACGCTCCAACTGGAACGGTCTCTTACACATTGATCATGGATGATCCGGATGCGCCATTGGGGACATGGGTGCATTGGATCTACTTCAACATCCCCGCCAATGTAACGGGATTGGAGGAAGATATCTATCATTTGGGAAAAGTGGAAAATGGCACAGTTACGGGAGTAAACAGCGGTGGGAAAAAAGAATATAGTGGTCCGTGTCCTCCAACAGGACAACACCGTTATTTCTTCAAACTATATGCTCTGGATACATCTTTGGAAATTTCTGGATCTGCTACAAAAGCTGAACTGATAAAAGCTATGCAAGGGCACATATTGGCGCAAACTGAATTGATGGGATTATATAAAAAGTAATCTGACTACCCACTCAAAAACTCTTCCAAAATTTTTCCTATTGTAGATTTCTGCAGTTCTGCGATGCTATGAAAGCGAATACTATTTTTTTCTATATTTAAACCGGCAAGATCATTACGGTACAGTTCCACAACATTCGAATCCAAATAGATGGACATATAGTTCCTGTTGGAGGCGAAGGAGCAATATTTGCTTCCAACATGGTAGGTGGGCATTCCATATTCGAAATTTTCAGTTACATTAGGCGCTGCCTCCAGGATCCATTGGCGAAGTGTCCTGAGCGCATCCTGATGTTCTGAAGAAGCAGCGGCAATATAATTCTCAACCAATTCCGATTCAGTCTTCATCCCATACCGTTATTCATATCTATGGTAACTCGGTTTCTTCCGTCAATTTTACTTTTATACAATAACTGGTCAACTCTTTGGATTAAGACGTTTGCAGTATCACCTTCCCTTACCCTTGTTACACCCATACTAATGGTGACTCCGATTTTCCTGCCATCTACATAACATCTTGATTGGTCAACGAGATTGCGGAGCTTCTCTGCTACCAGCCAAAGGTCTTTATCATTCAAACCGTATACGATAACAAGAAATTCTTCCCCACCCCAGCGGCCAATATGGTCGGTTGTTCGGATATTTCTCCGCAAGGTGGTTGAGACTACTTTTAGTACATGATCGCCTGTTAAATGTCCATAACTATCGTTGACGGTCTTAAAATTATCAATATCAATAAATAATATTCCGAAGGACGGACTTCCCGCATTAAATTCGTTTATTGAGGTACTGAGTTTCATCTCGATATATAGTCGATTTGAAAGATCAGTCAAAGTATCACGATATTTTAGTATTTTCTAATTCGTCAACTTTCGAACGAACATTTACCATGTTCGAATTGTCTGCAAAAACCTCAACTGCACCGATTATGGATCCTTCAGCACTTCTTATCGGAGAGGTACGGATAAGCACTGGAACGAGATGACCGTTTTTATGATGAAGAAATACTTCATTTTGTTGTACCGATCCATCTTCAATCGTTTTCTTTAGTGGGCATTCACCTTCGCACAAACATAAGCCGGCATCGTTTACATGATTCAACAGATTATCGGCACAGTAACTCCCAACAACTTGTTCTTTAGAAAACCCCGTGATCCTTTCTGCGGCATTATTCCAGTAGGTGATCATCCGCTTATTATCAACAAAGTAAACACCATCGTATAAGTTGTCCAAAAGATCTTTGTAGAAGTTGTTTTCCATATACTCTTCTTGAAATATTTATTAAGTATACTATTAAGACCAAATAAATCTGTATTGGTAAATAAGACACTGATTGAATATTAAGAATTTACATGATCTTTATCCTGATAGTCAAACATAAAAATTAGAATCAGCTGTGCCAAGAGTCTTGAGAAAATATTCTCCCTTAAAAGTATATACATTGATCCACAAGAATAATACTAACTGACGAAGTTTCTTACAAGGAAAATCAGATTCAAGTTTTTACAAGATTATTATGGATATTCTCTAATTTCTGAGTCAGAATAAACGACACGAGAATTTTCTTTACTAGTTGAAGATTCCGTTGTTGAGAACCAATATGCGTGAACTTATTAAACGATTGTGGGTTTATTTTACCGAGCCGCGATCCAAAGATCTAAAAATAGCTTACCGCGAGTATTTGACAAGGGTTGTACTCACGGTCATTTTGCTTTGTGCTTTTTCACTTACTCTGATTGTGGGAATCAGTGGAGTGATGACTGGGTTTGATAATGAAACCATTTTTATTGTAGTTCTTGTTGATACTTTATCAATATCATCGCTGTTAATCTGTTTTCGCGGATACTATTCTTTTGCATCGGTCTTACCCATAATTGGATTTTTTGTAATAGGGGTGTATTCATCTTTCACTAATCATTTTCCAGTGACTGGAATATTGGGATACATCATATCAATATTACTCGCTGGAACCCTGGTATCTTTTCCATATCAACGGTTGATCCTAATAGCCTCAATAATCTCTGATGTCATTGCAAAACGGCTATTTGCTGATTACTCAAATACTGACAGTTTCAATCATTTGTTCTCTTACCTTATCATGTTCTCTGGGATTGCTTTTATTCAATGGTTGGCAATTTCTCAACTTCAAAAATTTTTAAATCGTTCTGAGTCATTCAACCAGGACCTGCAAAAAGAAATTGCAGAACGAAAATTGATCGAGGTTGAAAAACAGAACTTGCATAAGTATTATCAAACGACATTGAAACATTTGCAAAATAATGTCGCCCGTTATGCCCGCCGTGCCGATGGGGAAATTATTTTCCTTTTTAATGAAGGGAACCTCATCAAATCATTGGGAATTGATACATCTCAAGTTTATGGGAAAACCGTGGATGAAATTCTTGGGAATGATACCGCAGAAGAGATCAAGCCCTATCTAGAAAAAGCATTTTCCGGAGAAGTTGTAAGTTATGAAGCCACCATCAATGGTATTCATTTTTCAACCATCCTCTCGCCGGTCGAATTAAACGGATCAGTCAAAGAAGTATCCGGATCTACTGTGGATATCACTGAAACCAGGCAATCTGAAGAAGCTCTTCGATTTTCCGAACAAAGGATGAAGGCTTTTATTGCGAATACCCCGGTTGGGGTCGTGGAATGGGACAAAGAGGGAAGGATCCAGCAGTGGAATCCTGCTGCTGAAGATATCTTTGGTTGGAAAAAAGATGAGGTGATTGGACAATTCGGAAGGGATCTCATCATCCCCGATAAACGAAAGCAATTAATGAATCATACCTTTAAGGATATAGTTGCCGAAAAAACTGGCGGCAGTATGATCACTGAAAATCTCACAAGGGATGGTTATATTATCCAGTGTGAATGGATTAACAGTGTTCTAAAGGATATGTATGGACACGTTACAGGTGTCGCCTCTGTTGTCCAGGAAATTACTGCTCGTATCGAAACCGAACGGCTCCAAAAGGCGATCTACCAAATTTCAGAAGCGGCTGCGATCACCAGAAACCTGGACGAGTTATATAAATCAGTCCACAACATTATTGGTGGTCTGATACCGGCGAAGAATTTATATATCGCCATCTATGATACTGAACACGATTTGATTAACTATCCTTACCATGTGGATGAGGAGGATGAACATCCGCTTCCCAGGAAACCCAGTAAAGGATTGACCGAGTATTTATTGCGTACGGGGAAAGCTTTATTGGTTGACCCTATAAAATTTGAAGAACTTGTAGCCGCAAACGAAGTGACAAATATTGGCACACCATCTGTAGACTGGATGGGAGTCCCATTATTGGACACTGACCAGAATACTTATGGGGCGATTGTAGTTCAAACCTACACAGAAGGTGAACGGTACGAGAAAAATCATTTGAGTATTCTTAACTTTGTCTCGAACCAGGTATCCAATGCGGTACTACGTAAGCAGTCAGAGGAAAAATTAATCGAAAGTGAAGACCGGTTTAGAAGCCTGGTTGAGCAAACCAGTGAAGGAATTATGATCCTGGATGAGCAAGGCAGAATCATCGAGCTAAACCGTGCACTTGAGACAATCACTGGATACTCGGAAAAAGAAGCACTTGGAAAACACGGATGGGAGTTCTTATACCAAATATTGCCCACAGAGCAAAGAAAATCGAAACTCTTCCGGATGGTTAGAAGTAAATATCAAGATTTTATCCAAAATAAATTGCCAATAGGTGGAGATAATTTTTTTGAGCTTCCAATTCAGACCAAGGATGGGTCAAAAAGATATATACAGCAATCAGTTTTCCCGATCAAGACCGGTCACGGATACCATCTTGGAGCGATCAGCAGAGACATCACTGAACAGAAATTGATCCGTGATGAGTTGGAATTTAATGAAGAGCAATTCAGAACGATGATCGAAAATCAGGGAGAAGGAACCGGAATTGTTGATCAGGAAGAAAAATTTATATATGTAAATCCTGCAGCCGAAACAATATTTGGTGTTCTACCAGGTGAATTGATTGGTAAACAGCTGAAGGATTTCATGACCGATGAGCAGTACAAAACCGTTTTGGAACAAACAGTGAAGCGTAAAAATGGGGAACATAGTAATTATGAACTGGAGATCACTCGACCGGACACGAAAGTAATTACGATTTTGATCACCGCTACACCTCAATTCGATTCCACCAACAAATATATTGGCACTTTTGGTGTGTTTCGCGATATCACCAAACGCAAGAAAGATGAAAACAGACTTCGATATTACAGTATGCATGATGCCCTTACAGGTGTTTATAATCGGGCTTACTTTGATACTGAACTAGCCAGACTTAAAAAAGGCCGGTCATACCCAGTCACAATATTTATGATCGATATTGATGATCTAAAGGGTGTCAATGACAAATCTGGACACCATGCGGGTGATCAACTTCTGAAGGAAGCAGCCGAATTATTAATTTCCGTATTTAGAGCAGAGGACATTGTTGCCAGAATTGGTGGAGATGAATTTGCAATTGTTCTTCCAATGACGAATGAGGTCACAGCTGGTGAGTTGTTAGAAAGAATTCACCTCATGTTGAAAAAGCATAATAGTTCTTCAATAGGAATCCCGGTTAATTTCTCTTGTGGTTTTGCAACAGGAGATAAAGGTACTGATCTGGACCATATTCTGAAGATTGCTGATGCAAATATGTTCAAAGAAAAAGCATATAAGAAGCAAGTGCGTAATCAATTGGAAGGGAATTAGAAAATGTCAAGAACCCAATCGACGAAGAAAGATCTTACAGCCACCTCTGACATCAAACAATCCCAACCATCGGCCGGTAATGTTGAGTTCCAGACAAGTTCAAATGAATTGTCATCGATCTCACAGCGTTATGAGAGTTTGCTGAATGAACTCAGGCAAAAAAACGATGAACTAAATTTGCTTACGAGTAGTATATCCGAATCAGTTTGGATCACCGATCTAAAGTTCAAACCGATCTATATCAGTATGTCTTCAAAGATCAATCGAGGATATTCCTACGCCGAATTAATGCAGATGACGATACAAGATCATCTTACAAAAGAGTCTTTTGAAAGACTAATGCAAGAATCTATTGTCTTCGCTAAGTATCTGGATCAACCCGGTGAATCCGGTGAACACAAACTAACAATAGATTTGGAATTTACGAAAAAAGATGGCTCCACTATCTGGCGTGAGGTTACGATCAGCTTGAATTATGGTCCTGATGGTATGCCGAATGGCTACCAAGCCGTAAGTCGAGAAATAGAAGAACGTCGTCAAATGGAGATGCTGATCAGAAAGCAAGAGACATTAAACAAAGAGATCATGGATTCTGCTCCGGTAGGCATCTGTGTAGTAAATGTGGATGGCAATATTAATTATATGAATATTGCCGGTTGTCAGATCATGGGTCTTGAACAAGATAGAGTAATTGGCATGTTTTTTAATGATCCTTCGTGGATTATGAAAGATTTGTCAGGTCAAATCATTCCCCAGGATAACCTTCCCTATTATGAAGTTTTGCAGACTAGAAAGCCGATAATCTCCAGGAAAGTAATAACCCGTCGGGGAGATGATGAGATTATCGTAAGTCTTAACCTCTCTCCACTTCTGAGCCTTGAGAAAGAACCCACTGGTGTGGTAGTCACTTTTGAAGATATAACTGAACAAATATCTAAACAGAATGAACTGATCTTTACTCAGAATAAGTACCAATCATTGTTCTCAAAAATGAAAAATGGGTTTGCACTGCATGAGATCATTCTTGATAAAAGCGGCAACCCGGTAAATTATAGATGGCTCGAAGTAAATGAAGCTTTTGAGAAAATGACAGGATTGATAGCGGAAAATATCATAGGCAAAACTGTTCTGGAGGTCCTGCCTGAGACAGAGGAATATTGGATAACCACATACGGTGATGTTGCCAAAACCGGTAATCCTAAAAATCTCGAAAATTATTCAATTGAGTTGGGTAAATGGTTTTCAGTGAATAGTTATTCACCGGCAAAAAATCAATTTGCTACTATCATCGAAGATATAACCGAGCGTAAGAATGCCGAAATTGTTGGCAAATTGTCGCAGGATATTTCGGACCTTTTTACGACATCAGATTCTATTGACAGCATATTTGGAAAAATATCTAAATTAATTGTAGATACATTCCGGTTGCCAATTTGTATTATTGAAACATTTGATCTTGATTTAGAGATGGTGAAGATTCTATCCACGCAAGGATTATCAAAGGATTATTATAGCGAATTACCATTCAAAGACAGTCTGGGAGGTTTGATTGCCAAATCAAGGAAGCAACAATTATTTAGAAGACCATTCCCAATAAATAATCCCAGAATTCACGCATTGGATATTACTCAGTCCAAATTCTTGCTTGGATTACCTATCCTGACTCATAAAGAAGTTATCGGGGCAATTATTGTTGCAGATACTGTCGAACGGGTTGATCTTGATGAAATTTCAGCCACCTTAAAAATTATCTCTCTTCAACTTGCTCAAGAAATTAGCAGATACCAGGCGGAATTGGAATTGATGTCCAGTGAAGAAAGATATCGGGCAATCTACGTTAAATCAACCGCTTGTATGTTGACCATTAATCCTGATGATCTTCTCATAAAGAATGCAAACCAGGCAGCTTGTGATTTTTATGGATACAGTCGGGATGAAATCCTGACTAAAAAGATAACTGACCTTAGTACTGATACAGAAGAAAACATCCGGCAGACTATCGATCATGTGATCAACCATACAAATACCGGTAATACATTTATCCACCGTTTGGCAAATGATGAATTACGGACGGTTGAGATATTTAGTAGTCCGATCGTTATCGGGGGAAAACTCCATGTCCATACCATAATTCATGATTTGACAGAAAAACATGTGATGGAACTGGAATTACGAAAAAGTGAAGAACGTAACCGGAGAATGATTGAGACTGCCAATGAAGGTATATGGGCGGTTGATTATCAAGGACTAACAAGTTTTGTAAATCCAAGATTATGCGAGCTGTTAGGTTTTTCTTCAGATGAGATGATTCGAAGACCGATCACCGACTTTCTTTTCCCTGAAGATGTCCACGGTTACAAAAACCTTACGAAAACCATGGGCAAGGGTCGGAATGGAAAATATGAACAAAGGTTCCGCAGGCGGGATAATTCGATGATCTGGTTCCTTGTTTCAGAAACCGTAATCGTGGATCAGAACAATCATGATAATGGATCCTTTGCCATGTTCACCGATATTACCGAAAGGAAACTGGCAGAAGAAAAATTAAAAACGAATGAAACATTGTTACTGAATACTTTGAACAACTCGCCCATTGTTGTTTTCGCCCTTGATTTGGAAGGAAAATTTCTCGTCTCGGAAGGTAAAGGTTTAAAGAAACTCGGATTTGCCCCGGGCCAGGTGGTGGGATTGTCTGCTCTCGATGTTTACAAAGATTATCCATCACTTATTTCCGATCTTCGACGGGCAATTCGGGGAGATCAATTCAACTCAATTACGGAATTGATCGAAACAAAATACGAAATTTGGTATAACCCAATTTTCAATGACCAGAATGTCCTAACTGGAACGATCGGAATTGCCGTGGATATCACGGACAGGTTAAATTTTGAACGGGCACTTGTTGAAAGTGAGCAGAAGTTTAAGGAGTTGTTCAATACCAGTCATGACGGAATTGCAATGACAGATGAATATGGCAGAATTAGCCAATGTAATCAGGCATTTGCGACCATGCTTGGATATAAAAATACAGATGAATTGATGGATAAAAGCTTCGATGATCTAACAGCTCCCGAATTTCATGAGCATGAGCATACCATTATCCGCGATTTGCTGGAAAAAGAAGGCTATTCAGGTGAATTTGAAAAAGAATATATCCGTGTTGACGGCAGCAGGGTTCCGGTTCTGGTAAAGATTTGGCTGAGAAAAGACCGCAATAATCAATCAATCGGAGCCTGGGCGCTTGTTCAAGATATCACTACAAATAGGGAAGCAAAAAGAGCTCTCGAAATCAGCGAATCCCGATTTAGAAACCTGGCCATGAATGCCCCTGTAGGGATTTATGAGAATGATGCGAATGGCAATTGTATCTATGTTAATCGGCGATGGAACGAATTAACCGGGATAAAGGAACGGGTATTCAGCCCTGGCGGGTGGTTGGAAGGTATTCACCCTGAAGATATCCAAAAGATAAAGGATTCATGGGAAAGAATTCGGATTGATTCGGATGTATTTTATGAAGAATATCGCAGAATTCTTCCTGATGGGAAAGTCATCTGGATTTCGGATTATGAAAGAAGGGTTGTCAACAATGAAGGAAAATTGACCGGATATCTGGGAACACTAACAGATATTACCCAGATAAAAAACGCGGAGAATGATGTAAAACAATCATTATCTTTGTTGCGCGCTACTTTGGATTCTTCTAAGGATGGTATTGTTGTCATTGATCTTAACCACCAGGTAAGCAGCTCCAACAAGCAATTCTTTGAAATTTGGAATCTCGGGAATCTTATCCCCGTCCTGCAAACAGAAAAGGAAGTACTACAGAATATTTCCAAATTTGTTAGAGAGCCCGAACAATTCTTAAATCGGGTATCAGAGATTTACCAAAATCCTGACACGATCACAACAGATGTCCTTAGACTAAGGGATGGACGGGTGATTGAACAATTCACCATGCCGCAAAAACTTGAGGGTAAGATAGTAGGCCGGGTTTGGAGTTATTCAAATATTACCGAACGAACAATTGCAGACGAGAAGTTACGTCAAAACTTTGAAGAAATGCAATTAATGGTGAAGCAGTTGACAGCATTACGGAATATTGATATCGCAATTACCGGGCATAATACTTTTTTTGATATTGTAAAAGAAATTATGCCGAATGTTGTCACATCCTTAAATGTAGATGCGGCAAGCTTGCTTATGCCACACCCGGATGGAAAGCACCTCACCATGATCGCGTATGAGGGATTATCCAGTGCAGACCCGGATTCAGAAACGCTTTATCATAAACTGGTTCCGATCAAATCAAAATTTGCGGGTTCGGCATATAGGGATAGAAGGACGATCGTTCAACCAGTTTTAGATATAAGTGATCCCGCCGAACAACCTGATCTCCGATTTAAGGAAAAATTCTCCTCATATATTGCTGCTCCCTTGATCGCCAAAGATTCTGTGAAGGGTGTCCTTGAGGTATTTACCCGAAAACCAATCTCTGTTGATAAAGGTTGGAAAGAATTCCTACATTCACTCACCTTGCAGATCGCTATAGCGATAGACAATGCTGATCTATTCAATCAGATGCAACGGACGAACCTTGACCTGCTCGCTGCTTATGAAGCCACCATTGAAGGATGGGCAAAAGCGCTTGAGCTACGTGATAAAGAGACTTTGGGACATTCACAAAGGGTAATTGATCTAACCTTGCGTCTGGCCCGCGATTTGGGAATTCCTCAAAATCAATGGATCCAAATTCGCCGCGGTGTGTTTTTGCATGACATAGGTAAAATGGGTATTCCTGATAATATCTTGCTTAAGCCAGGACCATTGACTGATGATGAATGGGTCATTATGAAACAACATCCAACCTTTGCATATGAGATGTTGTCTGGTGTACCATATCTTCGACCAGCTTTGGATATTCCCTATTGCCATCACGAGCGATGGGATGGCTCTGGTTATCCGCAAGGATTGGATGGTGACCAAATTCCCCTTGCAGCTCGAATATTTGCGGTAGTTGATGTTTGGGACGCATTGACCTCCAAACGTCCATACCGTCCAGCCTGGCCAGTAAATCAGGTCAAAGCCTACATGAAAGAGAATGCAAATAAACAATTTGACCCTGTTGTTGTTGAAGCTTTCTTACGAATCATGGAAGCTGAGTAATAACTGGTATAGGGGTTGCAACAAAAGAAGACAGTTACAGACTGTCTTCTTTTGTTGTATCAATCTTCCGGAGTTAATTTGTTATGGAGATGCAAGGATTGTTTTATTGTAAATTGTAAAGACAAGCTATAATTTAATCGAATAGTGTTTGATTGGGAGGTACTACGTGAGTCAGTTCAGTCGAGAAAAACCAATTCCCCAGATCGTTCAAGATGCTGGTTCAGATTTCCATAAATTATTGGCTGCTTTGAAGTACCCGGATTTTGAGGTTAGAGAAGCAGCTGCCTGGGCTTTAGGTAAAGTCGGTACCTTTGAGTGTATTATTCATCTTGTAAACGCACTAAAAGATCCTGATGCTGTTGTAAGGGAATCTGCTTGTTATGCCCTCGGAGAAATAAAGGATCTTCCGAATTTATCCCGCAAACTTAGTGTGTTTGAGGATACTCCTCCTGATATTCAAGCAATGAATGAGCTCGTAAAAACATTAAAAGATCGAGAAAACCGTGTCAGAATTGCTGCTTCAAAAGCTTTGGTTACTTATGGCAAGCACATTGATCCTGCTCCAATCGATAACGGAACCAATGAGGGAAACCAATCAAAAACAACATCTTTACCACCAGGTGCAATATTCGCATACTCTAATGCGGTCAGCGAAGCTCCTCAACCATCCCAACCCAGGTCTTATCCGCCACTAAAAAGAAATAAACCAATCCCTCAACAAGTTCTTGATGCAAATTATGATTTTGTACAACTCGAATTATGCTCGCACCACAAGGAGATGGCTGTACGCGAGGCAGCGATCTGGGTATTAGGTGTTATGGCTGATCCAAGGGGTGTACAGATTATTGTTCAAGGATTGCATGATCCGGAACCAGTCGTTCGGGAAACATCTGCCAGAGCTCTTGGTCAGATACGCTATCCAAACGACACCAAAAAATCGGGTGGACGATTTGAAGATATGACTGAAGACCGCAAAGCTGCAGACGGCTTATTGCATACCTTGAAGGATAAAGAAACCAATGTCCGTGCATCTGCTGCCGCAGCTTTGGCTAATTACGGAAAACCCGAAGTAACTAAAGTTCTAATCACAATGCTTTCGGAGCAAATAGCCACACTTCGCGCAGCAGCAGCCACCGGGTTAGGTGGATGCCCATACCCGGAAGTGATTCCTGCATTGATCCATGTGTTGAGAGACGATGATTTCTTTGCCCGCTTATGTGCTGCCCGGTCATTAGGCCGTCTAGGCGATTCTCAGGCATTAAATCCATTATTGGAATTGTTGCATGATCAAAATGCATCAGTTCGGTTAAACACGGCTCGTGCATTAGCGGACTTGGGTTTCCGTGGAGTTGGAACCACGGCATTCTGGCGCCAAACAATTGATGTATTGATTGCATTAGGCACATCAGATTCGTCAGAAGAGGTACAAGCTTTTGCACAAGATGCAGTAATTAAGCTGCAAAAACGGCTAATCCAATAACTATTTTTTCCATGCTACTTTTTTAATCCATCTATCGTATATTGTTTATATACGATAGATTTTGTTTGATTCTGATGGAGGAACGAGAATGTCTGAAAGTGAAGATAACCAAAATGTGTATGTTGGTGGCCAAAAATATCATCGAGATCGAATTTCTTCGATCACCTGGGCACTGATCTTTATCTGGGCTGGACTTGTTTTCCTTGCAGGGAACATGGGCTGGGTTAGAAATTTCTCAATCCAACTTCCTGGTGTAGATAAAGCCATTCAATTTTATGAGACCTGGCCATTAATTTTCCTTGGAGCTGGAGTGATCTTGCTGATCGAGACAGTTGCAAGAGCGTTTATTCCGGGTACCCGAAAACACTTTACGGCACCCTTGATCATGGCACTGGTTTGTATTGGCGTAGCATTTGGACAAGTCTATTCCTGGATGATCATTGGCCCAATCATACTAATTGGATTAGGGTTAAGTTTTCTTCTGCGTGGGATTACCAACTCATAACGAGTACCAGAGAAAATGATAATTGGAAGCGAACCATTTTTTGGTTCGCTTTTTAATTATCATTTTTACCGATTATTTATTTGTTTGAATACCTTGCTTGGAGTACTATTTAGATTGATATTAATTTGCCTAAATACAGAAATCGGTATATTCACGGTGGGTAAATGAGACGATTTTGGTACAGCCTGTATGATCATTTCCTGAGGTTAGTTTCTCTCCCGTGGATGGGTTCTCTTTTACTCACACTCTTTTCGATTTTGCTTAGTCTGCTACCCTTAAAAATTGCATACGACTACGCAGTAAAATTTCTGTTGGCAAATCAAGCAACTTTTGTTAACTCACAATTGGTCGTCCAAAAAGAAATTATACAAAACGGCTTATCTTCAAGCCTGGAATCTTTGGACGGTCTGAGTAACTATATCAGTCTGGAAAACGACCGGGGAAACACCATAACCGATCAAGACTTGATCAGAATTACCGAACCAGTTTTAACCAGGCAAAAATTGCTCCAAGAAGTAATTCTGATACGCGATGATGGGAAGAATTTCGCATACCCTGATCCATTGATCTTCCCCAAATTATTATCCTTGATCACAATCGAGACTTCGGATCTGCAGGCTGATAAAATCATCCTGAATGGGCCATTTACAATGGATAATGGTCAATCGGTCCTCATTGCATATAAGAACGTAACCTCTGATCAAATTGATGGCACCTTAATAATCGTGATTGATTTTGACAAATTAATGTCAGGCATCGATCCAACCAATGGAGAAGGTCAGGTAACTTTTGGTATTTTTGATCAATTAGGTAAGACAATTTTTGGTGATTCTAATATCAAAAAAGGGAATCCTCTAGTTATTCAAGTACAAACTCTGGATGTGCCTTGGGAATTAGTTGCTATACCGAAAGGCGGCTGGACGAATTCAATCCAGAAATCAATAAACCCCTTAATAATCATTTGTTCGGGAATACTGCTTACTGTAAATTTGTATTTTTTCTTCATCATTTATCGTCATCTAAAAATAGTCCGTGAAATTAAATTACGCACGAACGATCTGGAAAAAGAGTTCCAGGAACGGTTGCAAGTACAAGATGACCTGGAATTAAGCCAGACGATCATTGTAGAAGCAAGTAAACGTGCCCGAATTGGAATTTGGGAATTCCAATTCGATACTGGGAATATGTATTGGTCGCCAGAGTTATTTAAAATTTATGGAAAAACCGCCAGCGAATTACATCCAACGATTAGTACGATCTTAAACGCCGTGTCTCATAAGGACCGGCAGCTACTAAAAAGATGTTGGCGAACAGTATGGAGGGACAAGGAGATTTGTGATACCGAGATCCAGCTGCTGAAAAAGAAATCCCCCCCGATAACGATGTGGATCACATTTAATCCTCGCCTGGATAACAAAGGTCAAGTCACATCCATTTGGGGGCTGGCTCAAGATATTTCTGAACGTAAAGGTACAGAGCAGCAATTATCCAAAATTAATCGCGCATGGAAAATGGTTTCCAGGTGTGGTCAGATACTAGTCCGCGCAGACAATGAAAAGGAACTACTAACAGATGTTTGTAAAATACTGGTTGAAGATGGAAACTATAGCTTGGCTTGGATTGGCTTAGGTTTGGATGATGAGAAGAAAACTGTTCTTCCAGTAGCGTCATATGGAGACCACAGTGAATATTTAACGAAGATCCACCTGAGTTGGGATAATTCATCTGAAGGTAATGGTCCAACAGGAACTGCTCTGCGCACACAAAAAGTGGTCATTTCCAAGGATATGCAGCAAGACCCCGGCATCATGTGGAAACGGGAAGCAAGATTGTCATCATATAATGCGTCAATCGCCATACCGATTGGTTTTAATGGTAAGTTACCCGAAGTATTGGTAATCTACACTGAAGATAAAAAGGGATTTGAAAATGACGAGGTAATGATCCTTAAACAGCTTTCCGAGGACATTACCTTTGGAGTCTCCACGCTCCGTGCTCGAGAAGATTATCAGATTGCGGTGGAATCGCTTCGAGAATCGGAAGAACAGTTCCGCTTGATTACTGATAACATGTCAGAATCGATCTGGACGATGAGTATGGATTTGCAGGTGACTTACTTGAGCCCATCGATTTCCCGAAACCGTGGGTTTTCAAATGAAGAGTTACAGCAGATGACGATGGCTCAACATATAACCCCAGAGTCTTTGAAGATTGTTAACAATACGATAAAAGAATATCACACAAGAGAACGTCTCACAGACCCTACCGATCCAATCTTAACAGTGATGGAATTGGAGTTTTATCAGAAAGACGGCACAACTCGATGGAGTGAAGTTAGCACAACCATAATCCGCGATTCAGCAGGTAAACCATCAACAATTCTTTGTGTAGGCAGAGACATCACCGACCGTAGAATGGCTCAAGAGTTACTCCACAAGCAGGAAGAACGGTGGGAAAAAGCGTTAGAGAGTTCTGGAGATGGGGTGTGGGATTGGAATATCCAGACGAATGAAGTGTTTTTCTCGCGCCGCTGGAAGCAAATGCTTGGCTATTCCGAAGAAGAAGTTTCAAATAATGTAGTTGAATGGACAGGCCGGGTGCATCCGGATGATCTTGAATGGGTCATGGACGAAATTCAGCGGCATGTTCGTGGAGAGATAGATTTTTACCACTCTGAGCATAGGGTGAAATGTAAGAATGGATCTTATCTATGGATCCTTGATCGCGGTAAGATCATCGAATGGGATGAAAAAGGCGCACCACTCCGGATGGCCGGTACTCATTCGGATATGACTGAGTATAGAACCATGCAACAGGCGTTGTTTGATAGTGAACTCCAATTCAGAACGTTGGCAGAGCATTCAACCGATATGATTTCCCGTCTCACATTGGACGGCATCTATCTATATTCATCCCCGGCAAGTATCCGATTGCTTGGATACGAATCATTCGAAATTGTTGGATCTTCCTTCCTTGCGCACGTCCATCCTGAAGATAAATCCATTATTCAGTTCATTATCCGAAACCTTGAAAAGACACCCATTCTTCCTTCCATTCAATACCGGGTGATTCGTAAGGATAATGAGATCCGCTGGGTGGATACATCTGCTCGCTTGATAACCAATCCGGAGAACAATGAACCACTGGAAATCCAAACAACGTCCCGCGATATCACTGAAAGCGTCAAAGCACAAGCGGATCTTAGAGAAAGTGAAGAAAAACTGCGATCTTTGATTAATTCTTCAACAGATGGAATCATACTAACAAATGAAGAAGGTCAGATCATCGAATGGAATTCAGCTGTTGCCACAATCACCGGGTATGGTAGCGAAAAGGTCCTTAATAAATATATTTGGGATGTCCAAGCTGAATTGTTGGCTCCGGGTATAAATGCCTCAGATGCAAAATCATTAAAACAATATACTCTCAGGTTCCTTACAACCGGTACTTTTGGCTTCCCGTCAAATATTATGGAAGGTGTCATTGTTAGACCGGATGGTATCAATGTCCCGGTTCAAACTACCTCTTTCCCGATTCGAACTCCACGTGGATACATGGCTGGTTCGATCATGAGGGATGTAACAAAGATCAGGGAAGCTGAAACAGCTTTACGTCAAAGTCAGGAACGCTTGAATTTTATCGCAAATCATATGGTTGATCTTGTGAGTTACCTGGATAAAGATCTGATAATCCAGTTCACCAGTCCATCCTTCCAAAGAGTTTTGGGATATCCGGCGGATCAACTTATTGGAATAAAATTTACCAGGATCATCTATGAACCGGATCAGGCAGAAGTAATTCAGGGAATTAATAGAGCGATTGAGGACAAGTTAACTGAAGTGGATTTGAAATTCAGGATTCTACATGTCGACGGATCATTCCGTTGGATGGAATCTACCGGCAATATTCTCCTAAATTCCGATGGCGAGTTTCTTGGTGCTGTATTTAACACTAGAGATTTCACCGAACGAAAGCGGAAAGATGATGCGCTCAAAGAAAGTGAAACCAGATACAGGATCCTAGCCCGGAATTTTCCTAATGGATCAGTGATGTTGTTTGACCATGATCTGCGGTATACAGTGGCTGATGGTACCGGATTGGCGGAAACAGGTTTATCGAGAGAGATACTTGAAGGACACACCATATATGAAGTCTTCACCGAAGAGACAATCCGGGTATTAGAGCCTTATTATCGTGCAGTCTTAAAAGGTAGAACAGAGATATTTGAGTTGCCGATGAATGATCGAGTCAATCAAATTTTCGCCCTGCCGGTGAAAGATGATGAAGGCAATATTATCGCCGGCATGGTGATGACTCAGGATATTACAGACAGAAAAGAAGCGGTCAACATGCTCAGTCAGCGTGCCGAGTACCTCGCTTCCTTGAATAAGATAACTAGACTTGCGCTGGAGAAATCAGACTTGCGCGAGATGGCTCAAGAGATGGCTGATGAACTCGCCAGTATTTTTGATGCCGACTCCTGTTATATAACCAGTTGGCTTGACCAGGAGAAGAAAACCATTCCGTTGGCAGCTACCGGGTCAATGAAAAAGGAATACCCTGTAATGCAATTTCCTGGTGGAGCGAGGACCCTGACATATTCTGTAATGGAATCAGGTCATACCATTGTGATTCCTGACTTGTTCAATTCCGAATACATTGATGGATCAATTGCAGCCAAATTTCCGGGAAAATCAGCAATGGCCTTGCCCTTGATAGGTGGAACGCAAAAACTGGGAGCTGTGTTATTTGGTTACAACGAGAGACGGGGTTTTAGCGAAGAGGATTTGGCTAAAGCTGAGCATGTAGCCACCGAAATCGCATTGGGTCTTTATAAACAATCTTTATTGGCAGAAATCAAGAGGTCCAATGTTGCACTGGAACAGCGAGTTCAAGAAAGAACTGCTGATTTGGAACGAAAGAATAAAGAACTGGAGACATTTACCTACTCCGTTTCGCATGACTTGAAAGCCCCTCTAAGGGGGATCGAAGGCTATAGTCGCCTGTTAGCGGAGGATCATACAAACCAATTGGACGAGGAAGGTTTATCTTTCTTACAGATCATTCGTCAAGCGACAGCGCAGATGAATGATCTGATTGAAGACTTACTTTCATATTCCAGACTTGAGCGTCGCACATTTAATTCAGAGGCGGTTGATTTACGTTCCCTTGTTGATCAAATTCTGGTCGAGAAAAAAATTGAAATACATAAAAGAAAAGTGAATATACAAATCAAGGGTGACAAAAGTATTGTTCGGGTGGATGTCAAAGCCCTGGAACAAGCAGTACGAAATCTATTGGATAACGCTTTCAAGTTCACCCAAAATGTGGCAAGTCCTGAGATCAGAATACGATTTGCCGAAGAAGATGAATCGATTGTCCTCTCTATTGAGGATAATGGGATAGGATTTGATATGAAGTACAGTGAGCGGATATTTGATATTTTCCAACGATTACACCTGCAGGATGATTATCCTGGAACAGGAATTGGTTTGGCTCTCGTAAAGAAAGCAATGCAAAGAATTGGTGGAGATTGTTGGGCGGTCAGTAAAGCAGGAGAAGGTGCTTCTTTCTTCTTGAGGATTCCCAAGGGAGTTTAGATGTCAATATTTACCAGACCTATTGTACTAGTCGAAGATAACCCGATGGATCTTGATCTAACCCAGAGGGCGTTTATGAAACGGAATATTTTGAACCCGGTCATTGTTGCGCGGGATGGCGAAGAGGCTTTGCTGAAGATACAGGGTTTATGCAGCAGCACTGAAAAACCTCTTATGGTACTGTTGGATCTAAAGTTACCGAAAAAGGACGGATTTGATGTTTTAGCTGTAATAAAGAAAGACCCGCAGCTCCATTCCACACCTGTCATAGTTCTAACATCATCCAGTGATAGCGGTGATATAAAAAAGGCATATGATCTCGGAGCGAATTCTTACATCATTAAACCAGTCGATTATAGTATTTTTGTAAATGTAGCCAGCCAAATATATGAATATTGGTCAATGATCAATATTCTTCCAGGATAAATGATGAATATACTCTACGTAGAAGATAACGAACTGGATATTGAACTGACGAAGCGTGAGTTGTCCAAGAATGAGACTCCATATCAGCTAACGACCGTTTCCACATTGGCTGATGCCCGGAATATTTTGCTTGAAGCAAATGATATTCTCTTTGATGTCCTCTTGGTGGATATGCATTTGCCTGATGGGGAAGGTCTTAACTTGCTGGAATGGGTAAGAGAGAAGCAATTACCTTATGCAGTTGTGTTGATTACCGGACAAGGGGATGAAGAAACAGCGGTTGCGTCCTTAAAATCTGGTGCAGATGATTACATTTCAAAAAATTCCGGCTACCTCAAACGTCTTCCTGGAGTATTATCCCGTGCGAAAAACCGTTTCACCGAAGAATCAACCAAACCTACATCCACACTACGGATACTTTACGTGGAAGATAATCTGGTTGACATAGATTTAACCCGCAGACACATTTCCAGATATGCACCCCATCTTCATCTCGAGATCATGAATCGCGCTGAAGAATTGATTAGCTTTTTCTCAAATCCTAATGGTGAACCTTACCCTGACGTGATCTTGCTGGATCATCGATTGCAGGGTGTAAACGCATTGGAATTGATGAAAGAACTGCAATTGAAGCAGGTTCATATCCCTATGATCCTGGTCACCGGCCATGGTGATGAAGAAGTAGCCGTCCAGGCATTAAAAATGGGTGCTGCAGATTATGTTGTGAAAACCTCGGATTATCTCTTCCATTTGCCCTCAGTAATTGAAAATGCCCACAACCGATATAAGCTGGCAATTGAACAACAAGCACTTAAAGAGAGTGAGGCGAGATTTAGGCGGCTGGCAGAAAATGCGCAAGATATCATAGCTGTTTATTCATGTGTAGTTCCTTTGGGGATGAAATATATCAGTCCTTCGATAACCACTGTTCTTGGGTATCAACCAACAGAAATTTGTGGTGAAGAATCCAAGTTCATTAACATTATCCATCCCGATGATCGTGACTTAATGCAAAAACTCTTAAGCTGTAAATTGGATTTCAACCAGCAGATTACTTTCAGAACATTGCATAAAGATGGCAGAACGATGTGGATGGATCAACGTTGCGTTCCCGTCTATGATGAAAATAACAAGATCATCTCTATAGAATCGGTCACCCACGATATTACCCGTAGGAAGAAAGATGAGCAGCAGATCCAACGTCAGTTAAATCGTCTTTCGGCTATGTTGAGTATCGAAAATGCAATTTCTGCCAGCCTGGACCTGCATCTTACATTGGATATTGTTTTGGAACAGGCGATTGAACAACTCAAAGCGGATGCCACAGGAATTATTCTTCTGAATCCAATTACTCATCAGCTCACTCCATTTATTAATCGTGGATTTAACCATGATGAAAAAACTGCATTCAAACTTAAACCTGGCGAGGGATATCCCGGCCAGAGTGCAATGGAGCGGAGGATCATCTATACACGGGAAGAAAGCGATTTTAAAGATCCGAATTTATTCAGCCAGGAGATGATCAGTGAAGGGTTCCGAACCGGTTATTGGGTTCCGTTGATTACCAAAGGTGTTGTAAAAGGCGTCATGGAAGTATTTTCCAGGCAATATCTGGATAGTGACCGTGAGTGGGTTGATTATCTAAATATGCTTGCCAGCCAGTCTGCAATTGCGATCGATAACGCTGAGCTCTTTGAAAACCTTCAAAAATCAAATTCGGAATTGTTACAAGCCTATGACAGTACATTGGAAGGCTGGGTCCTCGCAATGGACCTTCGTGACAAGGAAACTGAAGGACATTCCCAGAGAGTAGCTGAGATCACCGTCAGGTTGGCAAGCAGACTGGGAATTCGGTCAACTGAATTGGAAGATATCCGCCGTGGAGCTTTGTTGCATGATATTGGGAAAATGGCTATCCCGGATTCCATTCTCCTCAAGCCGGGTCCCTTGACTGACGAAGAGTGGGTTGTCATGCGCAAACATCCGGAATTTGCTGCTGACCTTCTAAGACCTATCGGATACCTCAGAAAAGCTATGGACATCCCCATGTTCCATCATGAAAAATGGGATGGAACGGGTTACCCCAGCAAGTTGTCAGACGAGAATATTCCTTTGGCGGCGAGAATATTTTCGGTTGTGGATGTCTGGGATGCGTTGACCTCTGATCGTCCATATCGCAAAGCATGGGATTGCGAACGAACGAAAAAGTATCTGCATGAAGAAAGCGGACGTCATTTCGATCCGCAGGTTATTGAAGAATTTCTAAAAATGTTAGATGATCTCGCACAAAAATAAACAGCCAAAACTAGCAGTGGAATATCACTTCAGAATGTTGGAATGGTTTATAGTACGAACTTAAGATCGATCGTACGACAAAAACCAGGCTTTCTTCGAGTTTGGCATCTTTTAAGGTTAGATCTAACCAGAGATCGTTTTTGAGCTTTTCCACACCAAATTTCCAATTTCGCTTGATAAATAATTGCATTACATCGACAAGATTATCGTTGGTGATAATAACAACCCGTTCGCCTGCCCTTGCCTCTTCTTTAATCGTAGCGCAGTTAGCGTCGGTATGGATCACCAATTGTGCTTTCGTATAAGAGATATACACCTTCATTTAATCCCCTCCTTGGTGTCTTTTGGGTACGAACAAAAGCCTCATTGAATGCCCAGATCAACAGCGTGATCTACCACCTCGTGTTCAAGGGTAACAATCCATAAGTACCAGGCGACCGGCAGAGAAATTAATGATCCACCAGCTAACTTCCACTGGTAAGGCATTGTGGATTCCAGCAATTCATAAGGAAGGATTACTGGCTGGCTGAATATTCCCTGAAGTGCCATTGCCATTCGGATTGCAGAAACTTGAATTGTTTTCCAGGGCATCGTCAGGTGCTTCTGTGCTTGATATTGATTGAAATCATCGGTCCCTTTAAAATTCATCACTCTTCCATCGGGTTCAATAAACCCTTTTGAATGCATGATCTGGGGATCTCTTACTCCGGCTATGATTTCACCAACAGCCTGGGCTGTATATCTTTCCCACTCCATGATATGTCCGACAACCTGGGCAATTGTTCTTCCATCCCGACTGGGCATCGCTGCTCTTTCCTCATCGATGGTTCTGATCGCGTCCAGGAATAATTCCATACATTCCAGGTGCAGATGGTTCATCCCCTTCACCCGCTTTTCAGCGGGTTGATATGAAATAGCTAATACTTTGGCGTAAAAGGCGTCTGGCTTCATAGCCTATATTATATGCTATTCCAAAATTATGTGAGAAATGGATCCACATGGAAAGTCATCTTCTTTTACAACTTCTATTCCCATAAATCGTAAGTAATTCTAGGAGGATTATTATGTTAAAAAGAAATGTGATATTTAGTTTGATTATGATTCCATTGCTCATGTTTGTGCTGGTTACTCCGGCATCGGCATTTGTAGTTGATGAAGATGGTACTGTTGGTGCAAATGAGGTGATCGACGATGATCTCTTTCTCGGCGGAGATATCGTCACTGTGGATGGCACCGTAAATGGTTTGTTATTTGCTGGCGGTAGGGACGTGGTTTTAAACGGGAAAGTGAATGGCGATGCCATTCTAACCGGACAAAACATCACCGTATCTGAAGGCGCTGAGATCACAGGGAACCTGTTTATCGGCGGTCAGATTGTAAAAGTTGCTGGGAAAGTAAGTGGCAGCTTGTTCAACGGAAGCATGTCATTGGAATTGGCTGACACAGCATCTGTAACCCGGAATCTCTATTTTGGCGGATACAGCTTGAAAACCGAACCGAAATCATCAGTAGGTATGGATTTGGCGATTGGCGGCTATCAAGCGATTCTTGGTGGAGATGTTGAACGGGATGTTAAGGCAGGATTGGGTGCTATGCAGTTGGATGGTACCGTGGGACGTGACCTGGAAGTATCAGTGGAAGCTCCCGGCAAAGACCAACCCTCGCCTATGATGTTCATGGGACAGCCCGATGTACCCCAGGCGATCAATCCTGGATTGGTGATTGCAAAATCTGCAGTGATTGGACGAAATCTCAGCTATACCAGCACTGTCGATCAAAGTTCTGCAATTCAAAGTCAACCGGCTGGCACCACAGTTTACAAGACTCCTGCTCCAACTGAAGACGATAAAAAGGAAATCGATCGAAACACTCCCAAGGCAAAGATGGATGAGTTCTTCAAAGTTGGCATCGGTAAAACGATCGTCAACACTGCCCGTAACTTCATTACCTTGTTCCTGGCTGGTGCTTTGGCTTTATGGCTTGTTCCTGGTTTCGTAAAGAAGCTAGTGGATACCATAAAATCAAAACCTGTACCCTCAGCAGGTTACGGATTTGTGACCTACTTCCTGGGTTGGGTGGCAATCGGAATTGGCATCATGGTGGTCATTGCTCTGGCGATTATCCTTGGTCTCATAAGTCTTGGTGGATTGGGTGGCATCACCTTCTGGTCTGGGACTGTTCTGATGCTTGCATTCATCACAGGTTTCGTCTTCATGATCGGGATTGGCTCCCAGGTAGTAGTTTCCTATCTGGTTGGCCTGTGGGTGCTGGATAAAGTATTCCACGTTGCAGAACCCAACAAGTTCGTTGCTCTGTTGATCGGTGTGATCATCTTTGTGATCTTACGAGCAATCCCCATCCTGGGATGGTTGATTGCAGCAGTCATCACCATTTTCGGTTTAGGCGCACTATGGATCGTTTTGAACGCCATGCGTAAACCCGCAACCGCTTAATTTCTGTAATTTACTTTTCAAACAGCTCCGGCAACGACCGGGGCTGTTTGATTTCACGATGCCTGTGATAGAATTTCCAACTATGTTAGCCTCATTAAGAAGTGGATGGAAAGACTATCCCCGCCAATACTGGCTGATGTTTTTTGGTATGCTGATCAGCACCATTGGATCCAGTATGATCTGGCCGTTTTTAATGATCTACGTCAGCGGAAAGCTCAATCAGCCGCTAACATTGGTCGCGAGCCTATTTATGCTCAATTCAGCGGTGGGACTTGTTCTTCAACTTTATTGTTGGTCCACTAGCAGATAAAGTTGGGAGAAAATGGGTACTGGTTATCGCGCTTTTTGGTATGGGGATCGTCTATCTGCTCCAAAACGAAGCGGGGACATTCCTGGCGTTTGCCATTGCTCAGGGTATGATGGGAGCGTTCAATCCTATGTATCGTGTGGCAGCGGACGCTATGCTTGCTGACCTGATCCCGCAGGAAAAACGGACCGAAGCATATTCCTTGATGCGGATGAGTAATAACCTTGGCGTCGCCCTGGGACCGACCATCGGTGGATTTCTGGCAGCGCGTTCCTATTCAACGATCTTCTATATTGCCGCAGCCGGTCTGACCACTTACGGTATCATGATGGCGATCTTTGCCAAAGAAACTCTTCCCACCCATCATGCTACTGGCGCACGCTTGGCTGGAGAAGGCTCTTTGGGCGGATATGGATTGATCCTGGGTGATAGCCAATATCGAACATTGATCATCGGTTTTCTATTTTGCATGGTAAGTTCCACTTTCCTATGGATACTTGTTACCGGTGTATGCCAAGACCAATTTTGGGATTCCGGAAAACCTGTATGGATTCATTCCGGCGACAAACGCGTTGATGGTTGTTTTCTTCCAACTTCCGGTCACCCGGTTGACCAAAACAAGGAATCCCATCCCGATGATGGGACTGGGCGCACTTTTCTATGCGACCGGGGTTGGAGCAGTTTATTTCGGCAGCGGTTTCTGGTTCTTCTGGTTATGCATGGTGATCATCACCATTGGGGAGTTGATCCTGATTCCAACAGTGACCACTTATATTGCCAACATCGCACCGTCCCATATGCGTGGAAGATATATGTCGCTTTACAACCTGGCAGCAGGCAGCGCCACCGGGTTGGGACCTGTGATTGGAGGTTGGTTGAATGACAATATCGGTCCGCGTGCTATCTGGATTGGGGGCTTTGTGATCGGGATCATATCACCAGGAGTTTTCTCCTGGTTGTGGAAGAAAAAGAAAAACACTCTTTCAGAATAACGAAAGAGTGTTTTTTTGATGCTTAGTTTATTCTAGTACTCGGGTGGGGGCATTGGCATCGGTTTTTCCTTTTCAGGAACATCCGTAATCAATGCTTCGGTGGTCAGGATCATGGCTGCGATGGAAGCAGCGTTTTCAAGAGCGCCGCGGGTCACTTTGGCGGGGTCGATAACGCCGCCCTTGACCATATCCATGAAGTCTTCACGCAGAACATCGTATCCCATGTTCATGTTCTTTGTTTTCTTCTGTGCCTGGCGGACGTTTTCCACAACAACGGAACCGTCTTTGCCGGCATTTTCTGCGATCTTGCGCATGGGGACTTCCAATGCCTTGCGGACAATTGCGATACCAATGCGGGCGTCTTCATTCTCGGCCTTCAATGCATCCAGAGCTGGAATTGCATTGATCAGGGCTACGCCGCCACCGGGGACGATACCTTCTTCAACTGCCGCGCGGGTAGCGGAGAGGGCGTCTTCAACACGATGTTTCTTCTCTTTTAATTCGGTCTCGGTTGCAGCGCCAACACGGATGATGGCTACGCCGCCGGACAACTTTGCCAGACGTTCCTGGAGTTTTTCGCGGTCATAATCGCTGGTGGTATTGTCAATTTCAACACGGATCTGGTCGATACGGCCTTTGATTGCGGGTGAGTCACCTTTACCGCCAACGATGGTGGTATTGTCTTTGTCAGATTCCACTTTTTCAGCACGACCAAGGTCGGCGATGACAGCGGTTTCCAGTTTGCGGCCGGTCTCTTCAGAGATGACGGTAGCGCCGGTGAGGATGGCGATATCCTGGAGCATCGCTTTGCGGCGGTCTCCAAAACCGGGGGCTTTGACAGCCAAAACATTGAGCATACCGCGGAGTTTGTTCAGTACCAGAGTTGCGAGTGCTTCACCATCAACATCTTCAGAGATGATGATCAGGTCACGTTTGCCAACCTGGACCATTTTCTCGAGCAGGGGAACGATATCAGTTGCTGCGGAGATTTTCTTGTCGTAGATCAGAATATATGGGTCCTGAATGACTGCCTTCATATGTTCTGGGTCGGTGACGAAATATGCGGAAATATATCCACGGTCGAATTGCATACCTTCAACGAATTCGGTTTCGAATTCCAGACCCTTGGATTCTTCAACGGTAATGACGCCGTCTTTACCAACTTTGTCCATCACGTCAGCAATGAGGGAACCGATGTTGCGGTCCTGGGCTGAGATGGTGGCAACATTGGCGATCTCGTCTTTGGTTGTGATCTCAATAGCCTGTTCTTTGATCTTGGCAGCGACTGCCTTGGAAGCAGCTTCAATGCCACCCTTGAGCAGCATCGGGTTAGCTCCAGCGGCTAAATTCTTCAGACCTTCAGAAACAATGGCGTGGGCTAAAACGGTGGAGGTGGTAGTACCATCACCGGCGATGTCATTGGTTTTGGTGGCTGCTTCTTTAAGAAGTTGAGCGCCCATATTCTCAAATGGATCTTCGAGTTCGATTTCTTTGGCGACAGTTACACCGTCATGGGTAATGGTCGGGGATCCGAATTTGCGATCCAGGGCAACATTTCGGCCTTTAGGACCAAGGGTTGTTGCGACAGCGTTTGCTACAATATCAATTCCGTTCTTTAAGCGGCGGCGAGCATCCTCGCCGAATACAAGTTGTTTAGCTCCCATTTTTGGTTCTCCTATTTAATCTGTTGAATTATTCAACAATTGCTAAAATATCAGATTCGCGCAGAATGAGCAGTTTCTTGCTATCCAGCTTGATTTCAGTACCGCTGTATTTCGCGTATAAAACGGTGTCGCCAACTTTTACATCCATGGGGATCCGTTTGCCTTCGTCATCGCGGTCGCCAGGTCCTGCAGATACCACTGTGCCTTTTTGTGGTTTTTCTTTGGCAGTTTCGGGAAGGATGATGCCGCCGGGGGTGACATCTTCCTGTTCCAGAGGTTCAACAACGAGACGATTACCTAAGGGTTTGAGTTTTAGTGCCATACTTTCCTCCAAGACAAGAGTGTTGATAATTATTTTTTGTTTTAGCACTCATACTGGTAGAGTGCTAATTGCTGTTATATGATAACTGCCATTGATTTACTAGTCAAGGGAAAAATGGGGGTTCTTATACAATTCTGATACTTGATTTGAGCCGAACGAGCAGATATTGCCGCATTATTGAGGTGGTTTGCTATACTTAATGAATGAAGAAAATCATTCTGATCGTTATCCTGATAGTTCTGTGTATCATACTGGCGACTTGTACCTGCCTGGCATTGGGAATTGGGATTGGTGTATCAGATCTGTTCACATCTGAAATTGGTTTTGATCTTCGCCATTCCACCCCATCGCTTTCTGGTGGAGACATGAATGCAGCCACTCATATCTTTATCCACAACTATCCCATGCCATCGGATGGTTGGCTGGTCGGTGTGCGGTATTTGAATGATTCCGAGCAAGGTGTACAGGAAATCCCTGAAAGTATCGTTATTCTGGTCTTGCGTCACGAATCCGGTGGATTTCGGGTGATTGGCCGTCAGGAACTGCCGGTGGATGATGTGGAATCCCGACAAAATGGGATCACCACCTATCGCTTCCCGACTCCCATCCGTGTGGCAGAAGGGGACCTGCTGGGACACTATCAACCCGCGGGTGAAACGACTGGTCCCATTCCGCTAAATGTTGAAGATAATTCTATTAAAGGACTATCTTTGGGTAAGGCAGGTTTCAGTTTGGAAGATACGCAATTGGGCAGTCTGATCTCGGAGAGTGGATTTACTGGATTGAGAGACTATTACATCACCGCGATCTTAAGAAAGTGATAATTCAAATTCCGTCCATGGCAGATTGGCCTATATCCTCTGCGAAAGATACTCGTATTCTTTAATAGTTGGTTTGGATTTTAAGGTTTTATATTGGGTGGATTTTTCAGACTTACGGTGTGGGAGTGTTTTGTTGACTTACCGTTGATCCATCTAACGAAGCGCAGATTGATTCGCCTGATCGAATAATGCTCATTATGTCGTTGTCAGCAGAATATTTTGCCCGAACTTCTGCAAAAACTGCCATTGCTTCCGGACAATCATTTTTAGTCTTTCTGCTGAATCCAGCGAGAACAGAACCATAAGTATAGTAATAAACTACAGTTGTATTGGATAGTGGTAATCCGGATATGGATATTGGCTCATCTTTTTCCGGATCACAACCGCGTGCCTTACAGCTTTCTGCGGGGGTACATCCCCTTATGGCGCATTTGAGTACTTCAATCGAACCTTCGTAGTTTTTCCCTTGAAAGTAGGTAATTCCAAGCTGACCATACACATCCGAGTTTGTGGGGTCTAAAGCCAGAGCTTTTTCACCATTCAGAGAAGCAGGAAAGAATTGACCTTTTTGAGAATAGGTTTTTGCTATTGCCAGGAAAGGAATTGGATCTTTGATTCCAAGTGAATTGTTGATTGTCGCTGCTTTATCAAAGTAAGTCAGTGCATCATCGTAATAAGGGCTTTCAGGGTTATTTGCAGCCATAACACGGTAGTTTAGGCCAATGTAGATGTAAAGGAAAGTCATGTTGGGCATGATCTGGACAGCTTTTTTATATTCGTCAATGGCATCCAGATATTGCCCGTTAATTTCGTAAAGCTGTCCGCGGACACGATGGGCATCGATCAGATTATCCCCACGCTGCAGTGCCTGCTCGATATATTGCTGCGCCTGGTCATACTTTTGTGAATCGATCAGGACTTCAGCGTAATAGACCAGAGCTAACGTGTTCTGGTTATCCAATTGGATCGCGCGAACCGCAGCCTGTTCAGCCTGGGATAAGAATGATTTGGATTCATCCCCTGCCAATGCCGGATTAGCATTCCAATCCAGAACAAAAGCCCTCACCGCGTGTACGTTGCTGTCGTCGGGAAACAACTCCGCGCCTTTATTGATGACATCCAACGCTTCTTTCAGGCGAGTTCCTTTTTCTTCATCGGTTGACAGGGATGCGGAGGAATATACCTGAAGCCTGGCCAATTCTGCATAGAGGGTCGGGTCATTTTGATCTAAACTGAGCGCATTCTGATAAGCGGTGATCGCCGCGTTCAGGTTACCTGCTTGAAAGTGGGTTTCAGCTTCGAGAATGAAGGATCGATTGGTTCTTGTCGGTGTTGAGGTTGGATCATATGGTCGCTTTACCAGACCGGCGTCAATGGCTCGAACCAGGAAAACAAGACCAAAGATCAACGCTAGCATGAATAAAATGCGGTAGGGATGAAAGTTGGAGTTCCGGTTGGTGTGAAATGAAACTTGTTTGCCGTTCAGGTTCATATTATGGACTTGGTGTCTCTGTGACTTCCCCTGTGTCGGCTGTCTCCGCTTCGGGTGTCACTGCATTGGGATCACCGCCCTGGCAGATGATCACGATCGCATTGGCATTGTAAACTGCTGTTTCATCGTCGGGTACACCCTGGAGCAGTACCTGCGATATTTCGACAGCTTCCGAACATTTATTAAGTTTGGCCAGTGCCAAACCATAGATGTAATAATATTCCGCTACTCTTCCATAATCTAACGGGATACCATCTACGGTCTCACCCGCCGGGGTTGTGCCACCCCGTACCGCTAAAGCCATGGCAGCGGCGGATTCGGCCAACTGTTGATTTCGGTATAACATGGTACCGTAGTTCCCCCACATAAATGGATCGGTCGGAGCGTCGCCCACCGCCAATTCTGCGGATTGGACTGCTTTGGGGTATTCTCCAATATTGGCGTAGGTCCTGGCGATTAGCGTATCAGGCATCGGATCAGGTGGGTTGAGCGCATTGGCGGTGGTGTATTCGGTCACTGCTTTATCCAACTCTGGCGGATCTACTGCCCGGTATGCATTTCCCAGCAGGATGTGCAGATCAGGAACATTCGGTGCCAGTTGGATAGCTTGCTGGAATTCCTGGATGGCTGGCGCGTAATTCTGCGTATTTTGCAAAACGATTCCTCTTGCCCGGTGCGCTTCCATGCTGTCTGGCGCGAGAGCGTACGCCAGGCGTGATTCTTCTATGGCTTTTTCAACCGTACCGATCGTCCCTTGACCCGCGTCATTGACCATGATCAATAGTTCGGCGTAAAAAGCGTGTGCCAAACCGGAATTCGGATCGATCTGAATCGCCTGTTTGATACTGTTCTCCGCCAGAAGGTAATCATCCTGCAAAGCCAGTGCCCAACCACGCAAGGCGTGTGCCGTTGGATTGTTATTGTTTAATAGCAGGGCATTCTCAGCACTGGTCTGAGCATCTTTAAATTGCTGCAGGGAGATCTCTGCCTTGGCCTTGCTGATAAAATTATTGGGATTATTCGGATCCGCGTTTACCGCTTGCTTGTACATCTCGATCGCCTGGGCGAATTTCCCCTGGGATGCCAGTGCATCCGCATCCACGACATATGATTCGGGAGGTCGGGTAGGTGTTGGGGTAGGGATGAACAACGGCGGGGTTTGTGGAACGATGATAAAGTTTACATAGGCAGCGCCGCCGATCAGTGCTAACAGGATCAAGATCCGCCATGGATTGAACGGTTTATGTTTTCGGAGCATGCTCCATTTACTGCCGCGTAGGTACATATGGAAATTATCTTACCTTTTCGGCTGTAGAGAGTCAAGGACAGCCGGTTTTATCGAAAGAATTTATTAGGGTATCTTAATCTACTTTAATTTCATCAAGTACAATAAATATATGCGATTTGACATCTTCACTTTATTGCCAGAGGTATTCCCCGCTTACCTTTCTGCGAGTATTTTATTGAAAGCCCGCGAAAAAGGGCTTATTCAGGTGGATGTGCATGATATCCGCAGCTTTACCACTGACCGTCATCATGTGACTGACGATGCTCCTTATGGCGGAGGAGGCGGGATGGTGATGAAGCCTGAACCGGTTTTTGATGCGGTGGAATCCGTATTGGGGACAAATCTTTCTTGCCCGGTGATCTTGCTCACACCCCAGGGTAGAGTGTTTACCCAGGATGTCGCCAGAGAATTGGCTGGTTACGATCAAATCGCCATGATCTGCGGACGGTATGAAGGCTTTGACGAGCGCATACGGGAACACCTGGTGAACGATGAAATTTCGGTTGGAGATTACGTGCTAACTGGCGGGGAATTACCGGCCCTCACCATTATCGATGCTATTTCCAGATTGATACCCGGTGTCCTGGGCGACCCAACCGGTGCAGAAGATGATTCGCATGCCATGGGAATGCTTGAGTATCCGCATTACACACGGCCACCGGAATTCCGGGGTTGGAAGGTTCCTGAAGTCTTGTTATCCGGTAACCACGCGGAAATTCAACGGTGGCGGACAACAAAAGCGGTTGAAAGAACCCGCCTTCGAAGACCGGATTTGTTATCAAAGAAGACAGATCAATCATCAGGTTAATAACTTTAATCCTCATTTGACTCGCTTGCATCGCGTATTGTTCAGTAGTATACTGAAATCCATAAGGGCAGGAAACATTTTGTTTCGTGCTGCCCAAGAATAAATTCCCATATCCCCATAGGAGGAGATTCAGATGTCAAAGAAACTGTATGTTTTAATAGCAGTTATCATGGTTGCCAGCATGTTCTTAGCTGCTTGCGCACCCGCTGCTCCCGCCAAGCTAGACTGCTCTAAACCAGAGACTTTCTGCGTTGGTTTGGTAACGGATGTCGGTAAGATCGATGATAAATCCTTCAACCAGTCAACCTGGGAAGGTGTTAAACAGGCAGAAAAAGACCTGGGTGCAACAGTTCAATACATTGAAACCACTGACTCCAAAGATTACGCCAAAAACATCGCCACTTTCGCCGATGAAAAGTATGATGTAGTTGTTACTGTTGGTTTCGCTCTTGGAGAAGCAACTCTGGCAGCTGCAAAACAATACACTGATGTTAAATTTATCGGTGTAGATCAATTCCTCTCTGAGACCCTTGCCAACTATGCTGGCTTGAACTTCCCCGAAGACAATGCTGGCTTCCTGGTTGGTGCTTTAGCCGCACAGATGACCAAAACTGGTAAACTCGGCGCTGTTCTTGGCACCGATGCAGTTCCTCCAGTATGGCGCTTTGGTGAAGGTTACCGCGCCGGCGCTATGTACATCAAACCCGACATTGAGATCAATGTTGTTTATCACAATGATGTAGGTTTTGATAAGACCTTCAGTGATCCCGAATGGGGAAAGAGCACCGCGATCTCCATGATCGATAAGGGTGTCGATGTTCTCTTCGGCGCAGGTGGAAAGACCGGTAACGGCGCTCTCCTCGGCGCAGCTGAAAAAGGTGTTTACGCCATCGGTGTTGACACCGATCAGTACTTCACTGTTCCCGAAGCTCAGAAGGTTTTGCTCTCCAGCGCCATGAAACTCTTGACCCCAGGTACCTTTGATCTGATCAAGATGGCGAAAGATGGTACATTCCCGGCTGGTAACTTCTTTGGTAAGGCTGGTTATGCACCATTCCATGATCTTGACAGCGTTGTTCCTGCAGAAGTCAAGGCTAAGATGGAAGAAATCGCCAAAGGTTTATTGGACGGCAGCATCAAAACCAATGTTGCTCCAGTCAAACCCTAAGATTTCAATGCTATAGTTTTTCTAAGAGGAAGGGAATTTCCCTTCCTCTTTTATTATCGAAACCCTTACATCGAAATTAGATACTTTACACTATAATTACTCTATCTACCGATTTGTTCAGGAGCCATCTATGACGGATTCTGCACCATCTCCAAATCCCAAGTTTTCTGTAAAAATTAACTTCCCGCAATTATTACGTTCCTTGGCAGTGCCTGTTCTAGCCATCTTTTCTGCTCTTGTAGTAGGTGCAGGGGTGATTGCATTTGCAGGGGGTGATCCGCTTGCCGCTTACTCCGGGTTAGCTGAGGGAGCCTTTGGATCAGCCAAAGCATGGAGCGAAACTGCTGTTTGGGCTACACCATACATTTTCGCGGGATTAGCAGTAGCGCTTGCATTCAAAGGCGGTTTGTTCAATATCGGAGCTGAAGGTCAGCTGGCTTTGGGAGCTGTCGCGGCAGCTTGGGTTGGATATGGTTTACCAGCGATCCTCAAAGTGGAAATCCCGACCATAATCCATCTGCCTCTGGCAATACTCTCTGGGGTTGCTGCGGGAGGTATCTGGGCAGCTGTTCCAGGATGGTTGAAGGCGCGGTACGGCGGTCATGAAGTGATCAATACGATTATGATGAACTATATCGCGCTGAATATCACCAGCTTCTTGTTGAACGGACCAATGAAAGACCATAATCCGCTGAATGTGGTTGCTCGTACACCTATGATTGCGAATTCAGCCAGATTAACACCGTTATTTGCTGGCTTTCGTGTCCATTGGGGATTTATCATCGCCATTCTGGTGGGTATTCTGATCTGGTGGGTATTATGGAAGACCACGCTGGGATTTGAAATCCGTACAGCCGGTGCCAACAGTGAAGCTGCAAAATACGCTGGAATTAATGTCCGCAAGACCATAGTTTTATCAATGGTATTTTCTGGTATGTTAGCCGGGTTGGCAGGTGCTGTTGAAGTAACCGGATTGAACTACCGTCATGAACTTGGGTTTTCATCAGGATATGGCTTTGATGCGATAGCGATCGCCCTGTTGGGGAAAAACCACCCTGCTGGGATTATCCTGGCATCCATTCTGTTTGGTGCAATGAAGAACGGTGCAACCCGCATGCAGTTCCTGACTCAGATCCCAGTGGATGTGATTTCGGTAATTCAGGCACTGATATTGTTCTTTGTTTCAGCGGATGCGATTATTCGTTACATTTACCGTATCAAAGGTAAGAGTGAGAGCTTCCTTACCACTGCTGGTTGGGGCAAATAGGAGCAGCTATGGACATCAAACGATTTGGATTTATTGCCCTGATTATTATCATTCTCTTTGGGGTGGTTTTATTGGTCGGGTCTAGTGACACCCCGCCATCTATCATCATCACCAGCATGGTCGCCACGACCATCTCGGTGGCTACTCCCCTCACCCTTGGTGCGCTCTCCGGAATTTTCTGCGAAAAATCTGGTGTAGTGAATATCGGTATCGAGGGCATGATGCTCTCATCAGCTTTCTTTGGTTGGTTTGCTTCCATTTATGCGAACACCATAATGGAGGTATCACCTTTACCAAGTCTGATCCTCGGTGTGGTGGTTGCGGTCGTTGTCGGTGGATTATTTGGATTGTTACACGCTTGGCTATCGGTGACTTTCAAAGTCAACCAGATCATTGGTGGTACCGTGATAAATATTTTAGCCATTGGTATTACCGGTTTCTTGAATCGACAGCTTTTCTTCGAAAAAGGCAGTATCTTTGGCGGTACTATCCCTCATGCCCCAGGAGTTCTTCCTCGCATTCATATTCCATTCCTGGCCGATATCCCCGTGTTTGGAAAGATCTTTGAACAGCAACCGATAGCGATTGCAGCGATCCTTTTGGTCATCATCGCCAACTTCGTTCTCTTTAAAACCCGTTGGGGATTGCGAACAAGGGCTGTCGGGGAGCATCCTCGCGCAGCGGATACTGTGGGCATCAATGTCTATAAAATGCGATATTGGAATGTGATCATCGGCGGTATGCTGGCCGGGTTGGGTGGAGCCTATTTCACCATTGAATCCGTTCCTTCTTTTGAGCCTTTGATGACGAATGGTCGTGGATTTATTTCTCTTGCAGCCATGATCTTTGGTAACTGGACACCATTCGGCGCCTGGGCTGCGGCATTGGTATTTGGGGCATCTCAAGCACTTCAGATCAACCTGCAGTATTTCCGTGAGCTGATCCCTCCCCAATGGGCTTTCCTGCAACAATCCTACGTCGTCGGAATGGTTCCGTATGTTCTCACCATGCTGATCCTCACCGGTTTGATCGGAAAAACTGTCTCACCGGCTGCAGATGGCGAACCTTACGATAAATAACCAGGGATCAATGGAGGAAAATGTATGACAACAATTCTTGAAGCTAAAGGGATAACCAAACAGTTCCCTGGTGTTCTGGCGAATAACAATATTAATTTCGATCTGCAAAAAGGCGAGATCCACGCACTCCTTGGAGAGAATGGCGCAGGGAAAACTACCCTGATGAATATCCTCTATGGTTTGTATCATCAGGACAAAGGTGATATTTTCGTCAACGGGAAGCCCATTCATCTCACTTCTCCCAATGATGCCATTGACCAGGGAATTGGAATGGTGCATCAGCATTTCATGCTCATTCCTGTATTTACCGTCGCGGAAAATATCATGCTTGGTTCTGAAACCTTGGTTGGTCTGGAATTAGACCAGGTCGGGGTGGCGAAAAAGGTTACTGACCTGTCGCATGAGTATGGGTTGGATGTGGATCCAAAAGCGTATGTACACGACCTTCCGGTTGGTGTGCAGCAACGTGTGGAGATCGTCAAAGCACTTTACCGCCACGCTGAAATTCTCATTTTGGATGAACCAACAGCGGTCTTAACTCCACAGGAATCGGATGATTTGTTCAAGATCATGCGTGATCTGGCAAATAAAGGCGTTTCGATTGTTTTTATTACTCATAAGTTGAAAGAAGTTCTGGCTGTTGCCGACCGTATCACTGTGATGCGCGGTGGCGAGGTGGTTGGAACAGTAAAACCCGGTGACAGCAATGAGAATCAGCTCGCAAATCTCATGGTTGGTCGTGAAGTCGTCCTTAAGCTTGAGAAAAAACCATCCAACCCGGGCGAATCTGTTTTACGTGTGGAAAACCTGCACGTAAAAGACTCCCGTGGTGTAGAAGTGGTCCAGGGTGTTTCCTTCGATGTAAGGGCGGGAGAAGTATTAGGTTTGGCTGGGGTTCAGGGGAATGGTCAAACCGAACTGATCGAAGCTTTGACCGGTTTGCGTGCTCCTGATAGCGGGCATGTATTTTTGGATAACATTGATGGTACAGGAAGATCACCCAGGCCTTTATTTGAGAATGGCATGGGACACATCCCAGAAGATCGGCAAAAGCATGGTCTTGTATTGTCATACCCGGTCAAAGACAACCTGATACTTTGCACTTATTACTGCGAACCATTCGCTTCGAAAGGTGTGGTCAATCAAAAAGCGGTTGATGAAAATGCTGAAATTCTGGTCGAGCAATTTGATGTACGCACGCCTGGAATATTTACCCACACATCGTCTCTTTCAGGCGGAAATCAACAAAAGGTGATTATTGCCCGCGAACTTTCCCGATCTCTCAGATTGCTGATTGCGAATCAACCAACACGTGGATTGGATGTAGGTTCCATCGAATATATCCACAGCCAGATCCTGGCTCGCCGCGACAAAGGCGTCGGTGTTTTGCTGATCTCGACCGAGCTCGCCGAAATCCTGCAATTGGCTGATCGTGTGGCGGTTATGTATCGCGGAAAGATCGTGGCTGTCATTCCAGCGGTCGAAGCATCCAAAGAATTTCTGGGATTGTTAATGGCAGGTGTACCTGAAGCTGAAGCCCGTGAACGCGTAGGACCGATCGAAGCTGTTGGGATCACTGAAAGAGAACTTTTCTAAATTAGAAGTTACCAAATGCGAAACACAGCCTGGAGATATTCACAGGCTGTGTTTTTGCTGTGCTTGCTTAGGTTTCTATCCTCTCGTATAATAATTTTTATGTGAGCAGGAGTAGAAATGAATATAAAAGTAAAAAGATTTGCCATCTTCTTCTTCATATGCTTGTTAATATCCTTACCAGCGTGTTTACCTGGTGGAAGGATGGTCATTTCTGCCGAAGACGCAACAAGCACAGCACTCAAAGTTACGTTGCAATCATTCGCCACCAAAGTGGCGTTCCAACCAACAAAAACGCCGCTATTGTCCTTTACACCGGATGTAACCTTTACCCCCAACCCATCTGCACAAACACCATTACCATTATTGACGAATACCCTGCAACCCAGTCCAACTGTTGCAGTGGAACCGGGTTGTTATGTGGCTCAACATGTGTCCGAAACCATCAGTGATGAGGCAGTCATGACCCCGGGCAGGTTTTTTACCAAAACCTGGACGATCAAGAATATCGGCAAATGTGTCTGGACAAAGGAATTTCGATTTGTTTTTGAATCTGGCGAACAGATGACCGAGCGGAGTACCGTTGAATTCATCACCGATTCGATCAAGCCTGGACAGACAATAACGATCATTCTTAAAATGCTTGCCCCTGAAGATTTTGGCGAACATATTGGATATTGGAAGATCCAAACCCCGGAAGGTTATCGTTTTGGTACTGGAGAAGAGAATAAAGCGCTTTGGTTGCGGATTATGATCGCCCCTGAAGACCAATCTGACTTCACTTTGACAAAAGTGGAATTATACGCATTGCCCAACTCATATACCGGTCCATGCGGAAAAGAGGGTTATCCCATCACGCTTTATGCCAAAGTCAGTTCGAATAAGGCAGGAACCATCCAATACACATTTGTTGGCACCAAAGGTGTTGAACCGAAAAAATCATTTTCTATGACGTTTTTTGGTGCGGATACTCAGGAGATCTTTTATGTTTTCAGGATCTTTAAAGGATCAGTGTTGGGATATGCCAGGTTTTATGCAGGTGAACCTGTGAACCAATCCTATGAAAAAGCTAAATTTAACGTAACATGCACCCAATAGGGAACCTTTCCATGGGTTGATTCGTCATAAGTACTGGGAGACCTATGCCAGTTTGGCGTGCATAGCGATATCGGTCCGACCCGGATATCCATTTTAATGTTTTTTGTTATACTGGAACAAGTTTTAGCAAGGTTGTTAGGATTTTCTGAATTGGTTTACAATAGCAAAACTCCTAACCGTTGAAGAACGGAAAGGAAAATAGAAGGAGATCATAATGAAAAAGACAATTTTTGCAACTACAGCGTTGGTCATGCTGGCTATAGTCTTAACTGCATGCAACCTGCAAGGCGCAAATCCAACACAGATTAGCCCTGACCAGATCAATACAATTGCTGCTCAAACCGTTGAGGCGCTTACCACACAGATGGCTCCTCCTCCAGCGACTGCAACCAATACACCGGAACCTACCATAGCCGCAACTCAGACGCCGACTCTCTTGATTCCAACACTCAATTTGAGTCCTGTAGCAACTTTGGGATTACTCCCAACCAATACACTGGTTGGAATCCCAACATCAGTTGGTTCATCCACCTGTAATGCTGTTTACTTTGTCAGCGATGACACCATCCCTGATAATACTGTCATTGCACCAGGTGCTGAATTTGTGAAAAAATGGACCGTTAAGAATAACGGTAGCTGCACGTGGACAACCCTCTATACTGGAAGCATGTTCGATAATGCTCCTGGCGATCCGGCAATTACCGGTGATGGAACTTATGTTTTGAAAAACAATGTACCACCGGGTGGATTACTTCAGATCGTTGTAAACCTGAAGGCACCAAAAGAAGAAGGTACCTATGTTCAGACCTGGAAATTACAGAATGCAGAAGGGGAATTCTTCGGTGATCTGAGCAACGGTGGTTTCTATGTGAAGATCAAAGTCGATTCGAGTGGTGGTACTGGCTCCAGTGAAGGCGTGACTGGGACAACGATTTCTGTATCCGATAATGGCGATGGTACATTTGATCTTTCAGGTAGCATAGATGTGACAGGTACTTTCCATATGATCGCGAGCTGGAGAGTGGATGGCGATAAGGTGAGTCCGAACTTCGTAAAGGATACCCATTCAGGTACTTACACCATGCCGACTTACACTTATAACTGCACAAATTCCGGAGACAAGACTACCCAGATCTATTTCTCAGAGCCGGGTGCGAAAAATGTTACGGGATTAGACTCCTACACATTTACCTGTCCATAATCATGAAGAAACTCAAAGCCGAGGCACAAAGCCTCGGCTTTTCTTTACTTGGTTTTTCATCCGCTCAGCCACCTGGTAGTTTCCCAAAATATCAACAGTGGATCGATGCAGGTTGCCACGCAGACATGAAGTACATGGCTGAAGCCAGGCATATTCTTCCCCGAAAGAATCCCAAACTGCTTCTATCATCTGCGCAATCTGTCATTTCCTTTGCATTCCCTTATCCAAACCCAGCGTTATACTCCCAACCTTCTCATCCTAGAGTTGAAGGTAGGATAGCCGGTTATGCCTGGTTGGCTGATTATCATCAGGAGATTGAGCAGAGACTCGAGACTCTGGTCTGTTTGATGGAATCGGAACTTAGCAAGAATTTCGAATTTTATATCGCCGTCGACTCGTCACCCGTCCTTGAGCGGGACTTCGGTCAGCAGGCTGGTATTGGATGGATAGGTAAAAACTCTTGCCTGATCTCTCCTGACTCAGGGTCATTTTTTCTGCTTGCTGAAGTAATCTGCAATATCCGTGTTGATGAGATCGAACTACTTTTTGATGCGGAATTGGAAGAAGTCATCGATCATTGCGGATCCTGCCGGCGGTGTATTGAAGCCTGTCCGACCGGCTGCATTGGCGACGATCGTACCCTGGATGCAGGAAGGTGTATATCCTACTTGACGATAGAGAATAAAGGGATCATCCCCCATGATCTTCGACCGTTTGTAGGTGACTGGATCTTTGGATGCGATATCTGTCAGATGGTTTGTCCGTGGAATATCCGTTTCGCTCCCAAATCCTGGCAAGACGAACACCTGCTTCGAAAATCGATCGACTTGTATATGGAACTCCGGATAAATGAATTTGAATTTAAAAATAAATACAAAAAGTCCCCAATCTTGCGTACAAAGTACAAGGGTTGGATGCGAAATTTATGCGTAGTCGCTGGAAATGTAAGAGATGACCACTTTATTGATGAACTCAAGCGGATCATACCCAGCGGAATGGATCCGCTTATTCGAGCTCACGCAGTTTGGGCATATTACCAGATCACAGGCGCGGATGGTCTGGAATTTCTGAATTCCTGCAAAGTAATTGAAAATGTCCCGTTGGTTGTCGATGAATATCGAAGGCTTCCGTTATAATTGCCTGTAATGACAACGATGACCTCAACGGAACCCGTAAAACAAAGCCGATTACGTGCATTTTGGGCAGGTGTAAAAGCCGAAACGCCGTTGCTGATCGGCGTTTTTCCGTTTGGGATGATCTATGGCGCACTCGCCATTAAATCCGGTATTCAACCTGTGGCTGCGCAAGCAATGAGTTCGATCTTGTTTGCCGGTTCAGCGCAATTCCTCACTGCGCAGATGACTGCCAACGCTGTCCCCGGATTGGTCATGATCATGGCTTTGGCTGTTGTTAATCTCCGTCATATTTTGTATAGTGCCTCGATCGCTCCTTTCACTAAGAATCTCTCCCGCTGGTGGAGGGTTCTGCTTTCTTATTTGCTGACCGATGAAGCCTACGTTGTCGCCATAACCGGTTACGAAAAAGATGGTATCACCACCAATGGGCACTGGTTCTTTTTGGGAGCAGGTCTCAGTTTGTGGTCCATCTGGCAGGCAAGTACCGCGATTGGTATTCTAGTTGGAGCTACCATTCCTGTTTCCTGGCCGTTGGACTTTGCTCTTCCGCTTACTTTTATTGCCATGCTGGTACCATTGCTGAAGGATAAGCCTGCTCTGATGGCATCCATCACAGCAGGGATCTCTGCCCTGATTTTTTACCCTCTACCTTACAAACTCGGTATCATTCTGGCAACATTCGTTGGGATAGCGACCGGTGTATGGATGGAGCAGCGCAAATGAATATCTGGGTGGTCATCATTATCGCTGGTTTGTACACATTTCTCATCCGATTTTCTTTCATTGCACTGGTGGATAAAATCGAACTTCCGGGTTGGTTATCCAGTTCCTTAAAATATGTACCACCCAGTGTGTTGATGGTGATCGCTGCCCAGAGTCTTTTTTATCCGCTTGGCAGATTGGATATCAGTTTTGGTAATGTGCGTCTCTTGGCTGGGATTGTCGCGGTACTGGTTGCCTGGAAGACACGCAGTGTTCTCATCACCATTCTGGTTGGAATGGCAGTTCTGGTCGGCTTGCAATACTTTATTCACTAAGTTGATCAGGATAATGACCAATACGAAATTGCCTTTATGTTATGATTCTCAATATAGTTTTATTAGTCTGAGGATAACGCAATGAAAGGTCTTTCTTGAATTCGAAAACGATCACGTATCATGAATTGGCAAAAGTAATAGATCATTCTCTCCTCAGACCTGAATTGACTGAAGCAGAAGTGCTCAGTGGTTGTCAATTGGCAGCCTTATACGATGTAGCTTCTGTATGCGTAAAACCCTCCGATGTTCCCCTTGCAGTGAAATTATTAAAAGGAACCGATGTAAGGGTTGGAACAGTGGTCGGTTTTCCGCATGGAAACTCGACCACAACGATTAAGGTTGCTGAAGCTCATCAAGCCTTGGTTGATGGCGCTGTTGAATTGGACATGGTGATCAATATTGGCGCCTTACGCTCAGGTAAATTAGATTATGTCAGGAATGAGATAAAGTCGATCTGTGATGCTGCCAGTGGAAAAGCATTGGTGAAAGTGATCCTGGAGAACGCATACCTCACGAAAGATGATATCGTGACAGCCTGCCGTTTGTGCGAAGAGGCAGGAGCGGACTTTGTAAAGACGTCAACAGGGTTTGCCCCTACCGGTGCTACCATTGATGATGTCAAATTGATGCGGGCTTCTGTGAGCGAAAAGGTGCAGGTAAAGTGTGCCGGTGGTGTCCGTACACTGGATGCCCTGTTGGCTATGATTGATGCCGGGGTTACAAGATCCGGTGCAACAACAACAGCTGCAATATTGGATGAGTTCAAGGCACGAAAGCAGAATTAGTTAAAGCAAGGCCGATTGAATCATTATGGTTGGATGGAGTTCAAGTATGAAGTACATCGGAATTGATCTGGGTGGCACAAATATAAAAATTGGTCTGGTCGATTTGCAAACCGGGAAAATGCTCGGTAGTAAGTCGGTTCCTACACTCGCCCGGGAAGGTCATGATGATGTGATGCAACGCATGGCTGACCTGGCTTTGGCGATCATTGCTGAACACAAATTGCCAAAATCCGAGATTGGTGGAATTGGGATTGGAGTACCTGGCTTGCTTGATCTAACGAATGGAACTACCAAATTCCTGCCAAATTTACCGGGGAACTGGCCGGATATTCCGCTGCGTGAAACGATTACAAACAAGACCGGAATTCGAACCGCAATTTTAAATGATGCCCGGGCAATAACCTACGGGGAATGGAAATTCGGTGCAGGCCGTGGCGTGGATACGATGGCATGTTTCACCCTTGGAACAGGCGTCGGCGGCGGTTTGGTGATCAACTCTAAACTTCATCTGGGTTCGCTCGGTGTTGCCGGCGAACTTGGTCATCAAACTATTGATTACAATGGTCCTGTTTGTGGATGTGGTAATCATGGCTGCCTTGAAGCTTATGCCACAGGTCCTGCAATTGGTGCAATGGGAGTGAAAGCCGTGATGCAGGGTTTGACGACCAGCATTGGCAAACTGGTGAATTATGATCTCAACAAGATTGGACCGGATACGATTGCCCAGGCAGCCCGTGATGGTGATGCTGTCGCAAAAGAAATTTATAATCAAGTCGGTATGTATTACGGAATTGCCATTCGGAATGTTTGTGTGTTCCTACTGCCAGAAAAGGTGGTATTGGCAGGTGGAGTTGCAGCTGCGGGTGAACTCCTGATTGAACCGATCAAAAAAACCTTGCGGGAACGAACCAACATTGTTCCTGTAGCCCAAGTGGAAGTTGTCCAGGCAGAGTTGGGCAATAATGCCGGTGTAATGGGAGTGGCTTTGTGGGCAAAAGAGCAAATCGGTTGATGAGCAGATGAGATTAAGAAACTGGCAGTATTTTACTGCCAGTTTTTATTTAAGTTAAAGCATAATTATTGCAACTATATTGTTGCTATTCTAATAACAGATCTACCCCTTCAGGAGAGTCTACTGGAATGGATCATAGGGAACGAGTTCCTCTGTGCAATAAACCATGAAGAACCAGATTTGGTTCCTATGATGCTTTGGGGAAGCGCGTATGGGATACCTGACGATTTGTACTTTCAATTGGTTGATTTCCTGAGATTGGGAACTCCACAGCTTCCTTTCAGAAGATTGAAAGGTCATTCAGTCAACTATTACGATGAACGGGTCCTGGAACAATGGGATATTGACACAAGATATGTGGACCCTGGTTTTTCTGACCTCGGTGGACCAGCTACTTTGGGTGGCAAAGATGCCTGGGGAATCAAGTTTGCTGAAAGTAACTATTCTCAATCGATTTCGGAACATCCTCTGAAGGATGCGTGTATTGATGATGTACAACATTATGCTTGGCCAACTCCATATAAGCTAATGCGCATAGACGAGCTTTCTGTTGCTGCCAGGAAGATAAAGGAAGAAACTGATTTTGCGCTGGTTGGACGCTCTATCGATTCGTTCGGTATTTTTAAGAGATGCTGCTTACTTCGCGGGACTGAAACTTTGCTGTCTGACCTGACGATTTAGGAAGAGTTCTCGGAAGTATTGATCCAAAAAGTTGCTGACACCTTATTGAAAGGTATGGAGATCTATCTCACTGAAGTTGGCAAATATCTTGATATCATCGAACTACCTGCAGACGATTATGCGAACCTTCGTCCGATTATTTCACCAAAAACATTTGATCGCTATTTTTCTCCTCATTGGAAGAAAATGATCGATATGATCCATGAAGCAGCCCCGGGATGCAAAGTACTATTCCATTCGAATGGCAATGTTGAGCCATTCATTTCGCGCTTCAGTCTGCTTGGAGTGGATATCTTACATGGATTGGACCCCAGTTCTGGCATGGATTTGAAACAATTAAAAAGGGATTATGGGAATACCATATCCTTTTCTGGGGGTTTTTCATTTGATGAAATGACCTCGTGGGACGAGCAAAAGATTTCAGATCAGGTCCATGTGACGATCAATACACTGGGAAATAATGGCGGTTACTTGCTTTCACCATCCCGGCACCTCTGCAATCAGGTCGATCCAAATACCATAGCGGATTTCTTCCGCTACGGCCGTTGGCATGGCAGATATCCTTTGGAATAGACGAACTGATTAATTAGTCAACTTGGTTATTCAATTTTCCGTAAGTATGGCATTCTAATCCAGGTAAATATTGCCAGGATCAGTAATATGACACCGCTTGCTGTTACCGTGAGTTGTTCGCCAATTTGGGTGGCGACAATCCCGGCGATAAGAGCGCCTACTGGTTGTAATCCAAAGAAGACCGTAGTATAGATGCCCATCACCCTACCCCTGAGTGAATCTTCCACCTCTGTCTGAACCATTGCATTCGTCAGGTTCACTTCAACAATAAGGACCAATCCAACTGCCGCCAGGACAATAAGCGAAGGTGTAAGATTATTTACCAGAGAAAATCCGATCCAAAGTATTGGGACAAGAATAAGAGCATAAGACCATAACTTTCCCCGTATCTTCCTGCCAGCAACATATGCCAACAACAATGTACCGATCAATGCGCCAGCGCCGCGGGCTGAAAGCAGCCATCCATTTGTAAGTACGTCTCCCCCTAACACTTGAACAGCCCATGCAGGCATCAATGCTACCAATCCAAAACCGAAGAGACTGACAAAACCCAGATTGACTATCAAAGATCTGATAGCTGTGTGCTGTATCACATATTTGATACCTTCCTTTAGATCGAGCAGTGCATTCTGCCGTATCAAAGGAAGATCTATTTTATTTGTTTTCATCAGGAGTAGACTCAAGATCACAGCGATGAATGAGATTCCGTTAAAGAAGAAACACCAACCTGGACCTACAGCGGCATAAACCAATCCACCAACGGCAGGACCGACAATCGTCGCGACATTGAACATGGAAGCATTGAGTGCGATGGCATTCGTCATGGTCTCTTTGTTAACAAGCTCGCGGACAAAGGATAATCTCGTAGGGGCATCAAAAGCGTTAACAACTCCTAACAGAAATGCCAGGATCGCAATGTGCCAGGGCTGTATGATCTTCAGAAATACTAATCCAGACATCACTAACGCGAGCAGCATCATCCCAATTTGGGTAATGACCAGCAGTTTTCTCCGGGGAATTCTGTCAGCGATAACCCCGCCCAGCATCGTAAACAGCCAGGTGGGTATCCCTCCAATAAAGGTGATCAATCCTAGGTATGCCGTTGAGCCAGTCAATGAATAGATCAAGTATCCTTGAGCGGTAGCTTGCATCCATGTGCCAACCAATGAAACCATTTGTCCGAAAAACCATAGGCGGTAATTCGGGAACCTCAAAGCTGCAAGTGTATCAGTGTCAGAAATTGTGGTTGCCATTGGACATTTCTGCTGGTAACAGGATTGGAACTCTCACATTATAATCCTATGCAGGCATTCGTTTATTTAGGAGTGTTCCATGGAATGGGATGACCGGTACCGGGCAGAAATTACCAAACCCCCAAGACAGCCTCGACCGTGGCTTGTCGATCACGAATATATGTTCCCCCCCTCTGGTTGGGCATTGGATGCAGCTATGGGATTGGGAAACAACGCCGGTTTTCTTCTAAATAAATCCAGGAATGTCCTGGGTGTGGATCGATCTACAGTTGCTGCCTGGTTTGCCCATAACAATTATCCGGGACTGAATATCTTAATTGCTGACCTGAGTTTTTGCAACTTTCCGGACAAATTCTTTTCGATCATCTGCAACTTTTATTTTCTGGATAGAACCTTGATTTAAAAATATTGGGATTGGATGAAACCGGGAGGAATCATCGTATTTGAAACCCTAACGAAGAGTATGCTGCAAGTCTGTCCGGATATCTCGCCAGAACGGTTGCTTCAACCTGGAGAACTTGTTAATCTTTTCAACGGTTGGGAGATTCTCGATTATCGGGAAGGAACTATCACGTCAGATCATTTAAGAGAGAAGGATGTAGCATCAATTGTTGCAAAAAAACCTCTCTAGAAAAGAGAGGTTTTTGTTTTTGAACAATCAAGTTTGTTACGGGGTAGCCGTTGGTGAAGCGGGTGGCATTGCTGTCGGCGTGACAACTATGACGGGAACTTTTGTCGGAACAGTTGTTGGGGCTACTGTTGGAGCAGGAGCTTCGGTCGGAACCGCTGTAGGTACTATCGGGAAGGTGTCATTGAAGAAATAATTGTATGCGAAGTAGCCTGAAGTGGGGCTGGACAACCGGACACTGATTTGGGATACACCTTTCAATTCAACCGGAATCATGAACGTACCTTCAACCACTGCTTTTGATGCATCGATGGTTCCTGCCTTGACTTCATCACCACCATTGAAATTCGCCAGGATCACATCGAATTTATCTCCAACTGGCAGATTTTCAGCTTTGATCTTTATGGAGGTATCTTTTACTACTCCAGGGATACTGAAGAAGGGATAACCTGAATAACCACTTTCTGAAACTGTTGTTGTGGGAGCGGGGGCTGAACTGGTGGTTGGTTGGGGTGCTGCAGCAGCTTCAGTGGGGGAAGCATAATCCGCGTTGTAGAAGTAATTGAAAGCGTAGTAACCGGTATCAACATTTTCCATGTAGATTGATACCATATATTCGCCAGCCAATTCCTTCGGAATGTCATAGGTGGCAATGAATTCACCTTTGTCACCGGTTTTTTGGGTAGCGACCTTGATACCGCTTAATCCATATGCACTGTATGAGCCAAAGGTAACTTCAAATTCTTCATTCTTCGGAAAATCATTACCCTTCACAGTAACTGATTTATCCATGGCGACTTCGGTGATGGCAAAGAATGGATGGCTTAATTCAATGGTGGTCTCTTCGGTGGTTGTGGTACCAGTATCGCCAACCTGGGCGATGACTTCAGCATAATCACGATTATCAAACCAGTTGTAGGCGTAGTATCCAGAATCCACATTTTCCAAGCGGATGGATAAGACTTCTTTTCCCTTCAATTCAGCAGGGATCTTGTATGTAGCGGTAAAGGTTCCACCTTTTCCTGAATCCTGGGTGGTAATGGTTACGCCATCCATACCCATGCTGCCGTACTCTCCCATGAGTACATCAAAAACCATATCCTCAGGGAAATCATAAGTCTGAATGGTAACCTGCTCGTCAGGTACTACGCTCACAATATTGAATGTAGGGATTGCGTTCGCTTTGACAATACTGGCACCCAGCGGGATTGCTAGAGCAACAATAATTGTTAATGCTATGATCAATTTCATTAGTTTTGACATTTCTCTTCTCCCGGTACCCACTGTACCTGCACAAAATCTAAATCATCATAATTTAAAGTGATAATACATATCATGACAATTCTGACCGAATAGACTGGTCACATCGCATTGATGCAACTATCATACCCGTTTCAGGTATAATTTACCTTATGAAAAAGTGGACACTGATATTTCCTTTTGCTATGTTATTTCTGACAGGATGCGTAAATCTGCTCAATCGACCCACCGAACCGGTCACGCCTACTGCCGCTGTTCAGGAAGTCACCCCTACGGATAGTGTTCCCACACCCATTCCATTTGTGATCAAAGTAAATGATATCGGGATTACCGATGATGAGTATATTTCTGAGTTGACGCGTTTCCAACAGGCTAATACCAACACTGATCAAAAAGAAGCTGCCCGGGTTGTACAAGAGAATATGACATTTGAATTGCTCCTGGCAGACTCCGCTTACAAAAATGGATTTTCCATGGATAATGCTGCATTAAGCGCGAAAATCGATGAATTGAAAAACCAGATAGGTGGAGAAGATGTCTACCAGACATGGCTATCAGCACAGGGTTACTCTGCGGATAGTTTCAAGGCCGCATATCTTCGGTCATCTGCTGCAGCATGGATGCGCGATAAGATCGCAGAGGAGACTCCAAAGGATGCACCTCAGGTCCATGTGCAGCAGATTCTATTGCTCGATGAGGCTGAGGCTAAGAGTGTTCTGGAACAGATCAGGGCTGGCTCGGATTTTGCAACATTGGCTTCAGAGTATGATCCCATCACAAAAGGTGATCTTGGCTGGTTTCCAAAAGGATACTTGACCCAAAAGGTTGTGGATGATACGGTGTTTGCCCTCCAAGCTGGAGAGATCAGTGAAGTGATCAGTAGTGAGGTGGGCTACCATATCTTGTGGGTTATTGAATCTTCTGATGACCATCCGCTTTCCCCGGGTGCATATCAGGCAATGCAAACAATGATGATCGATCAATGGCTGCAGGACCAAAAACAGTCCAATCAAGTTGAGATAAATATTCAGTGATCGCACCACCTAACGAGACCGAACTAGATCTTCCCGATGATTTCCTCCCAGAGCGGAAAACTCCAAAGGTTGCTGTCCGCTTATCCTGGAATAAACTGACGAATCTCCTGGCAATTGCAACACTCGTTACGGCAGTACTTCTGATCTGGATATACATCAATCCACAGGTTTTCCTGAATCCATACCCGCCTGTTGTTGTTCCCCCTACAATCGTAATACCAACCCAAGCAGCGACAGAACCGCCGCAACCGACGATGACCTTTACTCCATCGATCACTCCGACAACCACTCTAAAACCATTCCAATTCCCGACATCGACACCAACATCGATCCCTCCGACCCCAATACCGGTAACCGTGAACCCGACACAGGCAGTTGCCCTAACAAAAACTGCCGAGGTCATCGGAACAACAAGTCCCTGGCAGTTCATCCTGCAACCAGGAAGTCCTGCAGCAGTATCAAGCTTGATCATGCGCCCTGAATCAGACTGTAAGTGGATGGGTGTTGGCGGTCAGGTTGTGGATATGAATGATGCGCCGATCCTGGGTCTTAGGGTTCAGTTGTATGGTTCCTTGCATGGAAATGTGAAAGATGTAAGTAGCCTGACTGGCACCGTGGATCGCTATGGCCCGGGTGGGTATGAGATCAAGATCTCAGACATTCCGACCGAGACCAATAAAACCATGTGGCTTCAACTGTATAACCAGGTAGGCGGAGCGGTATCCGACAAGGTTATGCTCAGCACTACTGCAGGTTGCGAAAAGAACCTGATTATTGTGAATTTCAAGCAAGTTAAGCAATAGTCTTATTCTGACCGTGTGATCTGTTTCAATGGATTGATCGGCAATTCCTGATCTTGTACAAACAACCCTGACAGTGGTTTCGACTGTGGATCCATGATCCTGCTGTTTGCAAAATATTCAAATCCGTACGTCGTCATTTCCCCAATTTTCTTCCCCGGTACAGGCATCAACCTCGCTGTTAGTTGCTTTTGCAGCCGGCTGGATAGTGCCGCGGTATCCATGAGGATGGGGATGATCTCATCGGTTGAGATATCTCCGGGCAGTGGAATGCAGTCTAAACCTGTACCGCAAACCGCTGAATAGAGTAACAGGTTCTGGATGGTAAGTAGCCCTTCAGAAGCCCGTTCAGCCAGGATGGAATCTTCCAGAATGGGCAGCATCAAGCCGTTGAATCCAACCCGGTGGGGGTTTGCCTGGTCAAGGACACTCATTAAGAATGCTGAAGCAGCCAATGATCCGGCTAACCCAAATCCCGGGAGACCAAGCTTTTCAAGGGCAGTACCAATGGAACGTTCCTGGTTGGGATGTGGTGCCAGAGTGAAATCAATGCCGCTATCGAGTTGCCCCTTCGGCATAAAATTATAGATCGCTTGATGAATGGTATCAGCCTGACGATTGATCTCCTGGATCAATGTCTGCTCTGCGGAATTGAGATTTTTTGCCGAGCTGAATACGCTTATCGCCAAGTCTGCGGATTCTACGGCAATATGTACTTTGAGGGATGAATCTCCGTTATAAGCAGCTGGGAAGAATGGACTGCCGGGTCTTACACCTGCCAAGGCGGCAAAACGCAGATTGGTAAACCCATCATCAGTAACTGAGCTATTGGTTTTGATTACTTCCGCGCACGCGGAGATCGCCTTCATCGACGGACGGCCGTTTTCGGATAATAATTGCATCGTGCAGAATAATCCGCTGGTTTGTGCCAGTATCTCAGGGATGAAGACAGAAGACCTTGCCTCCACAGCAGACAGTGGCCCTACAGAAACATAATTGAAACCGTGGGATAACACTTTCTTTTCAAAATCCGCAAGTTTTTCAATAAGTGAATCATTCAACGGGCACCATGTCGGAAAAGGTGTCGTAGCCAAACGCATAGTCTGTAATTCGTACCCGACTTTTTGCAGAGCATCTGCAGATTTCTTACCGGTGGCTGCAGCATCTGCCAGCGAGTAAGTTGTATTGATTGGATCGAACATGACTGTAACCGAGCGGATTTTCATAGTCCTCTTCTCTGCCTGACCACCTCAAACAGCAGGATAGATGCAGCCACACCCGCATTCAAGGATTCAAAATTCCCAGGCATCGGGATGTGAATGGAATTCGCCTGCAGGCTTCGTGCTGATTCAGAAGGTCCTTCAGCCTCATTACAGATGACCAGTGCGGAAGGACTACGGAAATCTGCATCCCAACAATCCATCCCTCCACCCGAATCGGCTAGGAACATACTTAGGTTCAGCGCTTTGGTTTGATCAGTGATTTGCTGCCAGGTTTTTTGTTTGATTGGTAACTGGAAATGGGATCCCATTGCCGACCTAACTACTTTCGGAGAATACACATCCACGGTATCCGTGGTTACCCAGACAGTCTGAACTCCCGCGCTTGCAGCGCTGCGTAGTACCGTCCCCATGTTCCCCGGGTCGCGAATTGAATCCAAAATTAGAACAAAGTCGGGTCTTGCAGGTTCCGCTAATTCGATTATGGGAAGGACAGCCAGGATTCCTTGTGATTGTTCAGTATCGGATACCCTTTGCAGGATGTTGTGTTCGACTTCTAAACACTCTACATCCTGTTTGACCATTTCTTCGATGAGTTTTTTTCCGCGGTTACTGGTATTCGAAGAGTATAAGACGAACTCAGGTTTTTGATTGTGGGCAACTGCCTCTTCAATGAGCCTGATTCCTTCCAGAACATATTTTCCGGCATCTTCCCGTTCTTTTTTTCGGGAAAGGAGCTGTCTGGTAAATTTTAACTTCGGGTTATGAATGGAAAGGATCATGACGTTAGTTCATGGAAAATGGTTTGGAATACTTGCACAGTTGTATCATCCAGCAAAATATTGCGGATCAACCGGAGTGGCTGATCCTCATCTGAATGTTCAGTACTCCATTTCATCTGGCTCATCAAAATGATTCGCGCCGCCCTTTCTTTTGGAAAACCGTATATCCCAGTTGAGATTGCGGGGAAAGAGATGGATGACAAATCAAGTTTTTTAGCCAGTTCAAGCGAACCCATGACAGTATCGCTCAACTTCAGGTCCTCATTCCCTTCCCCCCAGATCGGACCGACGGCGTGGATGATCATCTTGGCTGGAAGCAATCCTGCGGAGGTGTACGCAGGAAATTTATGAGCTACCCGACCATGCTCAGCGATCCATTTTGCGCTTTCAACATTGATGATCTTGCCGCCTTTGCGAACAATCGCACCTGCCACTCCACCGCCATGTTGTAAGTCGGCGTTGGCAGCGTTAACGATCGCATCCACTTTCTCTTCTGTGATATCCCCCTGGCAGATTTCAATCCGAATGTTTCCATATTGAAAAAAATCCAGGCAATTACTCATGCCTGGATTCTAGCACAACTCGACTTTGAATTAGATTTTATTTGCCTGAAATTCATAAAACCGACAAATTTTGGTTAATATTATCAATCTTTGAGAGTGTACCCTTTTTTCAGGATCATGCCAATGATCTGATGTTCATCGGTCAGTTGATCATCGTAATCCACGATCAGGTTTTGTTTATGATAACTGCCTGTGATTTTCTTGATACCCGGAAGGTCATCTTCGATGCCTTCCAGACGCATCACACACATATTGCATTCCATATCAGCGATGAAAAATTCTATGTGGATGATCATAAGATTACCTTGCAGCGAAGACTCCGGTATACATTCCCATGGAACATGAGAAGGGAAGCGTATCACCAGCATTCAAAGCGGGTAATTCTATGGTTTTCGTGTCAGTTGGGTTCCATCACGAATTGGACTCCGAGTGCCGGGATCACAATGGCCAGTGAGCATGAATAAACCTGATCGCTTTTAAATGTAACCCTTGTTGGCACACCGGCTTTCAATTCCACAGTCTCAGGAGAGTAACCGGTATTTTGCACTTCGACGGTTACTTCATTGAATTGGGAAGCTGAAGGTGCAGCTTCATTGGTGACAGCGGTTGGTTCAACCACCGGTGCAGGTACGGCAGCAGCACTTCCCTTATTGCCTTTGTTCATCATACCGCATCCACATCCACCTGGTTTCTGCGATGCTGGTGTCTGATCCAGATGATAGGTCTGTGCTGAATGGCAGGCTGGATAATCCAAAATCGCTTGCCACCGCTGGATCTGCCGCTGATGCCTGTACGGCCTGCGCTGGAAACATCGAGCTGAATACTCTATTCAAAGAAAGTGGTGAACCAAGCAAATTTAATCCCGTATTGATTGTGAATAATCCAATGACCAGAACCACGACGGCAACGAATTTCATGAAATATTTCTCCAGAACTGAACCCAACCGGGTGGCAAAGTAAGCGACCACAAAAAAGATGGGGCTGGTACCGAGAATGAACGAGAAAAGTAATGCTGCCCCTCTCAGCGGATCACCTGTTGCGATCGCTGCAGCCATCATCACCTGGGTAATCCCGCAGGGAATGAGGACAGTTAGTGCACCAAGGAAGGTTGGAGTCAGGAATGATCCGCCCTTTTTAGATTTCTGTCGGATATATTTGCGGATGAAGGCTGGCGGCTCGATATTGAAGAAGCGAAAAATCGGATGCACATTCAAAAGCCTAAGTGCATTCCCCAGCATAAAGATGCCAATGGCAATCTGTAAAATAGCTCTGGGAAGTGGGGAAAGCTGGATCATGGATCCGATCCATCCCAATAACAATCCCAGAAGGGTATAAGCTATCAATTTTGCCAGTAGAAACCATAGAATGGGAGCGGCAACGTGGATATTTCGTGGCTGGTTGGGTTTTTCCCCAGCGATGTCTGCTTCAATCTGTGATGCCATGGATGAAGCCAATAAGCCACCTTGTACTGCCAGGCAGCTTAATCCGCCAGTCGTTATCCCGGTTACAAAAGCGATGATCAATTCATTCATCTGATCTCCATTTAATTACCAATATGTTTTCTGTTTAACTTACTGTGCCAGTTTAACATTTGGTGAGGGGTCGGGCAATGGTGATTAATGCCTATTGAGTTCCACGTGATGTAAGCTTATAAATGGAGTCACCGCAGTATGACAGACGGATATATGATTACATAGAGGAGCATGGATGGCAGAAACTAAACTTATTACACTACCAATCACGGGTATGACCTGCGCCAATTGTGTTGCTACAGTTGAACGCAGCTTGAAAAAGGTGGATGGCGTCTCGACTGCGACAGTAAACCTTTCATCAGAACGGGCGACTGTCGAGTTTGATCCAGCACTGGCGAATCTGCCAGCAATGATCAACAGGGTCAGGAACGCAGGTTACAACATAGCAGAAGGCGAAGCTGAGTTCTTTGTCAGACACCTCAGCGACGAGACGGATGCTGCTCGCTTGGAAAAACTGCTCAACGGATTATCCGGCGTAACCGAAGCACATGTGAACCTGGTGACTGAGAAAGCTGTAATTCAATATATCCCAACCGTAATTACCCAATCGGAAATCCGCCAGGCGATGAAATCGGCTGGTTTTGAAGCGATCGCAAATGATGAGAATGTCGAGGACGCAGAAGGTGCCGCACGGCAGAAGGATATTGATGAACAAAAGCGTTTATTAACCATCGGGTTGATATTTACTGTTCCTCTTTTCCTTTTGTCCATGTTCAAGGATCTGGGTGGCTTTCCGATGGAGATATCCCATGCCCCCTGGATGAACTGGATCATGCTGGCTTTGGCTCTGCCTGTCCAGATCTATGTGGGAAAACAATTTTATGTCGGTGCATATAAGTCCTTGCGAAATGGCAGTGCCAATATGGATGTATTGGTTGCGCTGGGCTCCTCCGCAGCCTTCCTTTACTCACTCCCGGTGACTTTTGGATGGATCAGCGGTCATGTTTATTATGAGACTGCTGCCGTGATCATTACCCTCATCAAGATCGGAAAACTGCTTGAAGTCCGAGCAAAAGGGAGAACCAGTGAAGCCATCAAGAAACTGATGGGATTGCATGCCCGCACAGCAAGAGTGATCCGTAATGGTGTTGAACTGGAAATTCCTGTCGAAGAAGTGATCGTTGGCGATCTGGTTCAAGTCCGCCCGGGAGAAAAGATCCCTGTGGATGGAATTGTCGTTGAAGGTTCTTCCACCATCGACGAATCGATGATCACCGGCGAATCGGTTCCTGTCGAGAAATCCACTGGAAGTCAGGTAATCGGCGCGACGATGAATAGGGTCGGGTCATTCAGGTTCGAGGCGACTCGGGTCGGGAAAGACACGGCATTGTCCCAGATCATTCGTCTGGTCGAAGAAGCTCAGGGTAGTAAAGCACCGATCCAGAAATTGGTCGATAAGATCGCTTCCATCTTTGTCCCCGCGGTTGTTGGCATAGCCTTATTGACTTTCATAGGTTGGTTCGTGTTTGGACCTCCCCTGGCAATCAACTCGGATGTGACTCCATTCACCCGTGCGCTGATCCACATGGTCGCCGTTCTAGTGATCGCCTGCCCCTGTGCCATGGGATTGGCGACCCCGACCGCTGTCATGGTTGGTACCGGCAAGGGAGCTGAATCAGGCATTCTTCTCAAATCCAGCGAAGGATTGGAAAGGGCTGGCAAGATAAACACGGTCGTCATGGACAAAACCGGAACGATCACCCGTGGTCAACCGGCGGTAACGGATATTCATGTAATCGACTCGAATTTATCCGAATCAGACTTGCTGACCGCCGCAGCAAGTGTGGAAAAATCAAGCGAACACCCTCTTGCCGAAGCGATCGTTGCCGAAGCTGGAACCAGGGAAGTAAAGCTGGTTGATGTCAGTGGCTTTACTGCTGTAGTTGGCAGTGGTGCTCGAGCGGAAGTCGCAGGTAAAATTGTTTTGATCGGCAATGACCGTCTGATGCAGGCAGAAGGGATTGATACCCTTTCAGCCATGGAAATCACAGGGAAATTGCAATCTGAAGGCAAGACAGCCATGTTGGTTGCCATCAATGGGAAGTTGTCCGGTGTGATCGCTGTTGCTGACACCATCAAAGCTGGGAGCGTGGAAGCCATTGAACGGCTTGCATAAACTTGGATTACAGGTGGCCATGCTGACCGGGGATAACCGCAAGACTGCTGAAGCCATTGGCCGTCAGGTGAATGTGGATCAAATCTTTGCCGAAGTATTACCCGATGGCAAGATCGATCAGATAAAACTATTACAATCTCAAAAAAGAATTGTTGCCATGGTCGGTGATGGGATCAATGATGCACCGGCTTTGACCCAGGCAGATGTAGGTATTGCGATTGGTACAGGAACAGACGTAGCTATGGCTTCAGCGCCTGTAGTACTTATCAGTGGTGATCTTCGCGGGGTTCCGCGGGCGATAGAACTTTCACGCAAGACGCTAAAAACCATTCAACAAAACTTGTTCTGGGCGTTTTTCTACAATGTCATCCTTATCCCAGCCGCCGCAGCCGGCATCATGAGCCCAATTCTCGCAGCATTGGCGATGGCATTAAGCAGCGTCTTCGTAGTGACAAACAGCCTGCGCTTACGCAGTGTAAAACTAGACTAACTTCAAAATTATTTTAAGGAAACCAAAATGACCAAAAAAACTTTGATCGTTGGATTAATAGTACTTATCAGTTCGATCATCTTCAGTTCATGCAGTGCAGTCACATCTTCGTCTGGGCCAACTTATGCTTCAATTCCAGCTGGTCAGGCTTATGCCGAAGGTGCTGAGATCTTTTTCTCTCATACTGAAGTCTCTGATCCGGGTGTTGCTGAAAAGTTAACCAATATGATGAAATCTCCTGTCCTTACCGTTCCCTCCCTGGCTCTCGCTCCTGATGAAATGCTGGCAACCGTCTATGTCTTCCAAAATGGAGTCAAAGGTAAAGGGCCGCTGGGTTTTCAGCCTGATGTTTTCAACAATCCGCCTGGAACTGATGGATATTCGCCATTGCGAAAGATCACTTTTGTCACCTGGGCAGACGGCGTCGACGCAACACTGCTCAAATCTGAAGCGGATATTCTGACTGCAGAGACTGCCGGAAATGTCACACTTGAAAAAAGCAACGTCGTTGTCAATATGCCCTTCATGGTGTGGGACGGCGGCAAGCGCTAAAGAATAATTCGAAAATTTCTCCTCCTCCTTAGGTCATCCATCCTCTCACCTATCTGAGAGGATGGCGAATTTTAACTTCGAGTTCTCCCCATAGTTCAGATACAGGCCGTTTATAATTAGTTATCATTTACCATTGGAGAGATAATGAAAAAGTTTATCCTTTTTTTTGTACTCCTCGCAATTTTGGCAATTTCACTGGTTGGTTGTGCAGAAACGAAACCGCCAGCGCCTGTCACTAAAATTAAGGTTGCCCTGCTCCCCATCATAGATACATTGCCGATGTATGTCGCTGAACAAAAGGGACTCTTTGCTGAAAATAATGTCGAAGTGGAGTTCATTCCCGTTGCATCCGCGCCTGAGAGAAATCAGTTGATCGCCTCCGGTCAGGCAGATGGTGTCATCAACGAGACCATCAATGTCATGACGTTTAATGCCGAAAAGCCTACTGTTCAGGTGGTCAGCTATGCCTTACGACCTGCCCCCGGTTATCCACATTTCTTCATTCTCGCATCCGGTGAAAGTGGTATTACCACTGTGGATCAACTCAAGGGTGTCGAGATCGGTGTTTCTGAAGGCACGGTCATTGAATATGTGACCGAAAGAATTCTCACCGATAACGGTCTTGCTCCATTGGAAATAAAGATGATCTCTGTTCCCAAGATCCCTGACCGTATGGCATTGCTGGCTTCCGGGGAACTTAAAGCGGGCACTATGCCTGATCCGCTTGCCGCGTTATCCGTGCAACAGGGATCGAAAATTGTCATCGCTGATGCGAATTATCCGCAGTACGGCTTCTCGGTGATCAGCTTCCGCAAGGAAGTAATCGACCAAAATCCTGAAGCCATCCGCCGTTTCCTCAAAGCGGTTGCAGCGGCTGTCGAAATGATCAACGCGAACCCCAAAGATTTCACCGATCTTCTGTCAGCAAAAAAGCTGGTTCCAGATCCGCTCCTGGAATCATACAAAGTACCACTTTTCCCTGCTCCTGGCGTCCCAACCGAAGAGGAATGGAACGACGCGCTATCCTGGGCGACGCGCAAGGGCATGCTCGAATCACAACCCTCTTATGTAGATGGTGTGAATCCAAGTTTTCTCCCAGTACCATAATTGAATAAAATGGGGATGATCTCAGTAAAACAGCTTGGCTTCCAGTACCCGGGTAATCTACCGCTTTTCCAAAATTTTTCCTGGGAAGTGGAAGAGGGTGAAACCTGGGCGATTCTGGGAGCTTCCGGCTGTGGAAAGACATCCCTCCTTTATCTATTGGCTGGGTTACGCAAACCCAATTTAGGGGAGATCCTTATTCAGGGCGAGGAGCTCATCAGACCGCGTCCTTCTACCGGATTGATCTTGCAGGATTATGGATTGTTGCCCTGGGCTACTGTCGAGGAGAATGTTGCCCTCGGGTACCAGGTTCGCCAATTTTACGGCGCGGATGGCATTCACGCTCCGGTTATTAGTGCTGAAAACTACTCTGCGAAAGAATGGATGGAACGTTTGGGGATACTCGAAAACGCGAAACAGTACCCCTCCCAATTATCCGGCGGGCAGCGTCAAAGGACAGCCATTGCCAGAACCCTCTCGCTTGAACCGGATCTGCTGTTGATGGATGAGCCGTTTTCCTCACTGGATGCTGTTACCCGAGAGGACCTGCAGACATTGACCTTATCACTTTCCACAGAACGGAATATCACGGCAGTCATTGTCACACATTCCATTGAAGAAGCGGCAATCCTGGGGAAAAAGATCCTCCTTTTGGCAAAACCTCCGAACACGAAGCCTGTGATCATCTCGAATCCCAATTCGGGTTCAATGGATTACAAAAAAAGCGCAGAATATCAGAATGTCTGCCTGGAGTTACGGGAACGGATGGACGAAGCATGAAACGCCGGGATGTTTTTCTTGCTGCGTTAGGTATCGTGTTTGTCTGGCAGGTTACAGCGATGTTGCTGAATCAATCCATCCTGCCATCCCCGATTCTGGTGATGAGAGTATTCATTCGCGAGTTGGGTGGCGAACTTCCCGGTCACATCCTGTCGAGTTTGTGGCGCATCACCGCTAGCATGATTCTATCCATATTACTGGCTGTTCCGGCTGGACTGGCATTGGGACAGTATCCCAAAGTGGACCGATTTTTTTCTCCGGTGATCTACTTGCTTTATCCCATTCCGAAAGTGGTCTTCGTCCCGATCCTGTTGTTGTTCCTCGGCATTGGTGACATTGCCAAGATCGCACTCATCTTCCTGATCCTGTTCTTTCAGATCATTGTCCTCGTCCGGGATCAGGCAATCACCATCCCTGATCAATTGATCCAAAGTCTGCGCAGTCTTGGCGCGGGACGCCGGGCACTTTTACGCTATGTCTACCTGCCTGCCAGTCTGCCTGCGATCTTCACCGCGTTGCGTCAATCGGTTGGGACCGCGGTTGCTGTTTTATATATCGCTGAGTTATTTGCCACTCGTCTTGGATTGGGTTACTACATCTACTATCAGGGCAGCACTTTGCTGAACTACCCTGCAATGTACGCCGGTGTGGTCGCTATGAGCCTGTTGGGATTGGGGATGTACTTTGCAGTGGATTGGCTTGATCATCTCTACTGCAAATGGAAATATCTGCATTGATTCAAAGAATCAATTGAATGATCACCGCTCCGAAGAACAATACCGCATAAAATAATGCCTGTTGGCTGGTGGCTGCCAGCGCTTTATTCAAGGGTTTCCCGGTTTCAGTCAGGATCATCTGGCATATCGATAATGCCCGTGGAATGGATAACCAGACCAAAACTGTGATGACCGGCAGCCAATGAAGCATGATCCCCAGTGGGATGATCAAATAAGCGATCACCATCAGGGTAATATATTCAACTTTAGTCCAGCGGACTCCGATTCGAACTGCCATGGTTTTCTTACCTACCATGGCATCCGTTTTGATATCCCTTAGATTATTGACCACCAACAGATCCACAATGATCAGTCCAATTGGGACAGCCATCAACCACACCACAGGAGTCACCGTATTGGCTTGAACGTAATACGTGCCGCACACGGCTGCCAATCCAAAGTAGATGAATACAAAGAGGTCTCCCAGACCATGATATCCAAGCGGATAAGGTCCGCCGGTATACAAGATGGCTGATAGGATCGCGCTGACACCTATGATCAGAACAATCCATCCACTCGTCAGGTAAAGAAAGATTCCCAAAATGGCGGCAAGACCAAAGACAACAGCCATGCCGGTCTTGACCTGCCTTGGGGTAAGGATTCCTGCCGTGGTCACCCGGGTTGGCCCCATCCTTTCCGGTGTGTCCGCTCCACGGTGGAAATCATAAACATCGTTTGCCAGGTTGCTCCCGATCTGCAGCAGGATCCCGATGATTAAGGCGGCAAGTGCAGGTATCCACCGAAATTGCTGGTTGAGGATGGCAAGGCTGATCCCCATGACCACGCCGGCTATGGAAGCAGGCAATGTCCGCGGGCGAATGGCCATCCACCAGGCTTGGAACAAATTGGGTCTCCCAGTCGCGATTTCCATAGAGAAAAGTATAACATTGAAGGGGTGAGGACTTATAATCAAAGAAAAATTCGGAGAGGTATTATGGAATATCGTCATCTCGGGAAAGCTGGTCTAAAAGTTAGCGAATTATCTATTGGGGCCTGGGTCACTTACGGCGGACAGGTTGGTGAGAAGATTGCCCACGATTGCATGATCGCCGCTTATGAGGCGGGAGTCAACTTTTTTGACAATGCAGAAGTGTACGCGGAAGGCAACGCGGAAACAGTGATGGGCAATGTATTGAAATCGGTCGGTTGGAAACGTGAGAGTTATATTGTTTCAACCAAGCTATTTTGGGGAGGCAAAGGTGTTAATGATACTGGTCTAAACGCCAAACACCTCTATGAAGGTATCAACAATTCTTTGAAAAGATTGCAATTGGATTATGTCGATCTATTATTCGCCCATCGTCCAGACCCCGAAACTCCGATCGAGGAAACTGTCCGCGCGATGGACCTGATCATCCGCCAGGGTAAAGCCATCTATTGGGGAACATCAGAATGGTGTGCAGCAGATATAGCGCGAGCCGATGCTATTGCCAGGCAGTACAATCTCACTCCGCCAACCATGGAGCAGCCTCAATACAATATGCTTTGGCGACAACGGATGGAAATTGAGTACGAACCCATATTCCGCGATCTGCATTATGGCACGACTATCTGGTCTCCCCTCGCATCGGGGATCCTGACCGGCAAGTATAATAATGGCATTCCTGAAGAGAGCCGCATGGCACTCAAAGGTTATGGCTGGCTAAGGAAACAATTGACACCGGATAAGATCGAACGGGTGAAGAAACTGGAACCGATCGCGAAAGACATGGATTGCTCTCTGGCTCAACTTGCCATCGCCTGGTGCCTCAAAAACAAGAATGTATCCACCGTGATCACCGGCGCCAGCCGGGTGGAGCAGGTTCATGAGAACATGAAATCAATGACGATAGTAAAGAAATTGACCAGTGATGTCATGGAACTGATCGAAGAAGCCTTACAGAATAAACCCGAACCATTCTAAATAAACAATAACAAAAAAGAGCGTCTCATCTTCGAGACGCTCTTTTTTTTACAACAAATTTTATTCCCAGTTTTCCAATTTCTCCACAAGGTATGCCAAAAATGCATCTGCGGTCGATCCATCGATCAAACGGTGATCGAAAGTTAATCCAACGTAGACTATGGGACGTATAGCGATGGCGTCATTGACCACCACAGCCCGTTTGGTGATCGCGCCAATACCCAGGATGGCGCATTGTGGTTGATTGATGATCGGTGTCGCGAATAAGGATTTTCCTGTTCCATGATTGGTGATTGAGAAGGTTCCCCCGGTGACATCATCCGGTTTGAGCTGATGGTTCCGGGCTTTCTCAGCCAACTGGTTCACCTGTGTAGCCAGACCGGTTAATGAAAGATGATCCGCGTTATGGATGACCGGAACGATCAATCCTTCATCTCCCAATGAGACTGCCATGCCAATATGGATCGATTTGTGGACAATGATCCCTGCCTCAGACCAGGATGAATTGATGATCGGATATTTTTGCAGGGCGCTGCTGGCTGAACTGATAAAGTATGGAGTGTAAGTCAGCTTGATTCCATCTTGCACGAACTGTTCTTTATTTTTCTCGCGGTGAGCAACCACACGGGAAAGGTCGGCTTCCATAACAGTGGTCACGTGAGCGGATGTATGCTTGCTGTCGACCATGTGGGCAGCGATTGTCTTACGCGTGGATGTGTGCGGAATAATGGTATCTCCATTGGAAGGTACTAATGGTGGTTTCACTTCGACAGTCGCCGCATTCTTCTTTACCGGCGTGGGTATTAACATCTCGGTTGGTTTGAATAGATCTCCAGTCCCGGGAGTCTCCCAGGCGGGTAGATCTTTTGGTTTATTTTTCGCAGTTTCCACAAAGGTCATTACATCATTTTTAGTGATTCGTCCGTTTTCACCCGTACCCGGAACCTGAGCCAGGTCGATATGGTATTCATCTGCCAGCTTTGTCACAATGGGAGAAACGAATCCGATATCTCGCTTTTCCCTGGTTGCATCCTTAACCATCTGCACGGTGACCGCTTCGGATTCTTTGTCTATTATCTCAGGTTTTGCAGGCAGGTCTGGTAATTTTTCGCCGGGTTTACCGATCCACGCCAGCACGGTTTTTGCCAGTACTGTCTTTCCCTCCGGTACAAGGATCTTTAATAATGTTCCTGAAGCTGGGGATGGGATCTCGGTGGTTACCTTTGCAGTTTCCACTTCCAGCAGTGATTCATACTCCTTGATGGTTTCATTCTCTTGTTTTAGCCATTTGAGAACTGTCCCATCCACCACCGATTCCCCTAATTGTGGCATTACTACTTGTGTAGCCATGCTTTTCCCTCCCTTTTAGTAACGCGCCAGATCTCTGATTGACTGTGAGATCTTTTCTGTATTTGGCATGAACCATTCTTGCAGTGGATGACTGAAAGGTACTCCCGGAACATCCGGACCTGCCAGCCTTTTGATTGGAGCATCCAGAAACTGGAAAGCCCCATCGGCAATGGTCGCAGCGATCTCGCCACCGTAACCGCCGGTCAAATTATCTTCATGGACGATCAATGCTTTCCCGGTCTTCTTGACAGAATTCAATACAGTCTCCCGGTCCAGTGGATATAGAGTCCTCAGATCAACCACCTCCACATCGATCCCCTCTTTCGCCAGTTCCTCGGCTGCCTGCATGGTGTAAAAATGCATCATCCCATATGCGTATACACTGATGTCTTTTCCGGTTTTGGTAACATACGCAGGACCGATCGGGACAGTGTAATCATCGTCAGGAACTTCCCCTTTGATCAGGCGGTATCCCTTTTTGGGCTCTAGGAAAATAACTGGGTTGGGATCGCGGACAGCTGCTTTGAGTAATCCCTTGGCGTCATATGCGGTTGCAGGTACAACAACCTTCAATCCTGGAACATGGGTGAAGAATGCTTCAATACTCTGGGAATGATATAATCCGCCACCGATCCCGCCGCCGTAAGGTGCGCGGATTACCATAGGTACGGTCCACTCGCCATTGGATCGGTAGCACATCTTCGCCGCTTCACTGACGATCTGGTTCATGGCGGGATATATAAAATCACCAAATTGGATCTCGCAAATTGGACGCATGCCATATAAAGCTGCACCGATCCCAACGCCCACAATCGATAATTCAGCCAGAGGTGAATCGATCACCCGATCTCCACCAAATTTGTCATATAACCCAACGGTGGCTCGAAACACCCCGCCCCGTTTTCCGACATCTTCTCCCACCACAAAAACATTGGGATCGCGGGCAAGCTCTTCTTCCATTGCCAGACGAATGGCATCGACCATGGTCATTTCAGCCATGTTTCACATCCTCAGCGTAAACGGGGTACAAACCCTCTTCAACTTCAGGGTAGGGAGCTTCAGTGGCGTAAGCAACCGCTTCATCCACGATCAATTTTGCTTTCTCATCCATTTCATCGAGAGCCTTTTGGGTAAGTACTCCTTCTTTCATGAGTATCTCGCTGTTGATCGTAATTGGATCCTTTTTCTTGTTTTCCTCCACCTCTTCTCGCGTTCGGTAAGAACGGTCGTCATCGTCCGAACTGTGCGGAGTAATGCGGTACATCCTGGCTTCGATCAACTTGGGACCTTTGCCTGCCCTTGCATCATCAACAGCTTGTTTCATCACCTCATACGTTTTGAACACATTCGTGCCATCCACCTGAACCCCGGGGAGTCCAAGTCCGCATGCTTTATCCGCAGCACTCGGAACTGCCATTTGCTTATCCATGCCTTCTGAGATGGCGTACATATTGTTTTCAACCATGAAGATAACCGGAAGTTGATGCACGGCTGCCCAGTTGACTGCTTCGTACCACTCCCCCTGTGAAGTGGATCCTTCACCGAGAGTGGTGAAAACCACCCGTTTATCTCCCCGCATTTTGATGGCTAACCCTACCCCGGCAGCGTGAACACATTGCGTGGCGACTGGTGCGGAATGGCTGATGATGTTGGCTTTGCGGTATCCCCAATGGCTTGGCATCTGTCTGCCGCCGCTGTTAGGCTCCTCTTTTTTCCCCATGGCACTCAACATGAATTCTTTAGATGTGTATCCAAATGACATCATCAATGCGATATCCCGGTAATAAGGTGCCACCCAATCATCTCCCCTGTTCAACGCGAAAGCTGCACCAACCTGGGCGGCTTCCTGTCCAATACCGGAAATATGAAAAGCAATTTTCCCCTGACGGTGAAGTACCCAGGCTCTTTCATCAGTCCTGCGTGCGAGCAGGATCATCCAAAACATCTCTAATTTTGTTTCCCGACTGATAACCATTAACTTCCTCCCTTATAATTAAACTCTGAATTTGAGTGTAGCATGCGGGATTGGACTACATCAACGGTCTGTGCAGACATATACGAAGATTGTAGAAACCTGATATATTTATCTGATAAATCTATTGTCATCAGATATTAATTTGGAGAGTCCCATTTATGGCAGTAAAAGCTGTATTCTTTGATCTAGGTTCCACGCTCTTCTATTATGATTCTCCATGGCCGGAGTCCTATCACGAATTCGCCGATCCATTATTGGATGCATTGCGATCAGATTGTGGTTATCAAATTGATTATGCCAATTTTCATAAAGTATTCCCCGAAAAATTTTTATTACGGGAACCGAACCCCAAGGATGATTTCAGGGAAAAGAATTCTGTGGAATTGTTGATGGATGTTCTTGTCGCGCTGGAATGCGAGCTATGTGAACAGGAGAGTCTGAAACGAGCACTTCGGAAGATGTACAGCATCTCAGAGACACATTGGCAGTTGGATGAATTTGCTCTGGATTTGCTAACCAAACTCGAAAATGAAGGTTATAAGATTGGTGCAATTTCTAATGCGGCTGATCAGGAAGATGTATCGATCATCCTTGATAATTTAGACTTGAAAAGACATTTTGAAACATTGGTAACTTCTGCCGGTTTCGGATATGCAAAACCAAGTCCCCGGATTTTTCGCCATGCCATGGACAAAATGGGAGTGACTTCTCAAGAATCAGTGATGGTAGGTGATTCACTCACATTTGATGTGACTGGGGCAAATCGAGCAGGGATGATGAGTATCTGGGTGAAGAGGTGGGTTAAACCAGGCGGACCATTACCTGAAACTCAGGGAATTAGGCCTACGGGTACTGCGGAAACCCTGGCAGATGTCTATCCGATTATTGCCAATCTGAAATAAAGAAACACCTCATGGATTGGCGCGGATTCTTTTCATCGTCCTTAACCATGCTTTTGACGGTGTGATCGGTGGAATTCCTTTGTCGTCGCTGCTGCTTAGCAAAAATGCGAAGTTTTCCACCAATTGGGAAATCGGCGCTTCCGGTTTTTGTTGAAGGAACGGTTGCCCATAATTGATCGCCTGGATAGTCGTTTCAGGATCAAAAGGAAGAACGGTATCCACGACTCGTTTCAGTGCGGTTTCAACATTTTTCCGGGCTAGACCATTTCTTTCAAAATTCCAGTTCATCAGCAGACGCACTTTTTCGGCTGGATATTCCAATCTTTTATAGGTTTCCAGTGCAGCTGCTGTCGCCCGTAACGAAGCCATTTCAGGTGTGGAAACTAGAATGATCTCATCGGCAGCATCCAATGCGTGGAAGGTTACATCCCTGAAGTCATGAGGTAGATCCAAAACGAGATAATCATATTGGGTTCGCAAAAGTGATAGGCAGGCGTCAAAATATTCTATCGTCAGTAGCTCTGCTTCCGGTGGGAATGTTGGTGCAGCGATGTAATCCACTCCATATTCATGTTTCCCAATAATTGATGAGAGAATGCCCATGTCGATCTCTGATGGCTGTAAGGATGTCAGGTCTGCCCACGTCCGGCGGAGGGCGCCGTTCATCATCATCGCAACCTGTCCGGTCGTGAGAACGAGATCGAGGATGATGGTGGGTTTGTTCCACAAACCGGCTAGACCAATTCCCAGGTTGACTGCGATCGAACTGCACCCGCTTCCTCCCCTCAGACTATGCACTGCCAGGACTTTTCCTGATTTTAAAGGTTGATTCTCTGGAATGGATCTAAACAATTCCGCTTTCCTTAGTAGGCTGTTAACTCTGGCAACCAGTTCGGGAGGAGCAAATGGCTTGGTCATATAATCATCTGCACCGGCTTCAAAACCAGCAAGTTTTTCATTGAGATCCGATTGGGCAGTTAACATGAGTATCGGAATATGTGCAAATCGCGTTATTCGTCGGATGCGTTTTACCGCCTCGTAGCCATTCATGTTGGGCATCATGACGTCGCAAACAATGAGATCAGGGTTGGAAGCGTTGGCCTTTGTTAAACACTCATATCCATCATTGGCGACCACCAGTTCAAAACCCAATGGTTGTAATGCATGAGTAACTAATTTCTGAAAGATTTGATCATCATCTACGATAAGAATTTTCGTCATTTTCAATCCTGAATTTGGTTTCCACCCGACAGATCCCGATGTCTATCCCTAAATTGGGCTCGAGATTTTTTCTTTCAGCAGATCATAGGTATATTCAAGCTTGGGTACTTCACTGCGGATCCGTTCCATCAGTGCTGGTACCCCATTGAAGTCACTCGCCTGACCTTTGAGTTCCATGTCGTATGCGAGTTTCCGTAGTGGTTCAGCAGAAAAATTCGAGGATGCTCCTTTTAAGTTGTGAGCAGCTCTGGCTAAGGCATCTGCATCGTTTGTTTCTATCGCCACATCGAGATTTGTAAGGCGTTCTGGCAGGCTCGCAATAAAGTCCTTTAGCATTTCCACCAGGAAAGCGATCTCATCTCCAAATCTGGGTAAGGCTTCAGTTACATTAATGACACCAACCTGCTCAGACATCTCCGCTGGTTTAACAGTTGGTTCCTGCCCGGGCAGTACGGGTAAAACGCCTGTTGTCGGAAGTCGTTTCGCTACCCATTCATCCAGTGTACTGAAGAACTCGTGTGGTTCGAGCGGTTTTGTCAGGTAATCGTCCATACCCGCCGCCAGACATCTCTCGCGGTCGCCTTTCATGGCGTGAGCAGTCATCGCGATAATTGGCAGACGATTAGCTACATTTCCTTCATGGATTCGATAGAATCGGGTTGCTTCAAATCCATCCAGTTCTGGCATCTGGACATCCATCAGAACTAAAGTGTATTGTTTTCTCAACATGGCATCCAGAGCCATCTGACCATTATCAACAATGTCTACTGAGTATCCTGCCTTTTGAAGCAAATTCACTGCTAGTTTTTGGTTTACCTGGTTGTCTTCAGCCAGTAGCAGTTGGGCCATTCTTCGGCGGTTTTCAGAAAGGGTATGACGGGTGATCAGCGGAACAGATCGGTCTTCACTACTACCTGTCTTTTGTCCCAATACCGTTAATAGCATGTCTTTGAGCTGGTCTTTTTTTACCGGTTTGACCAGATACCCTGAACATCCCAGGTTCATCAGCTTCGCCACATCTCCACGATGACCCATGGATGTGAGCATCACTACCCTGCTTTGATCGACAAGGTTGTTCGCTTTAATTTCTGCCAGAAGTTCGACCCCATCTTTATCCGGCATCTGCATATCCATGAGGACAATCTGGAATGCATCACTTTTCTTCCAGGCATTTTCCAGGGTTGGGATCACGCTATTCGATTCGCCTAGAGCTTCCACTCGGCATCCGAATGCCTGTAATTCCTTTGAGAAGATCATCCGATTTGTTGGATTATCATCAACGATCAGGATATGCATATCCTTCAGCGCTTCCGGTATTTCCATAGGGGTTATGGACTGATCTGTGGATTTTTCAAACTTGGCTGTGAACCAGAATGTGCTGCCTATATTGGGTTCCGAGATCAGACCGATCTCGCCGCCCATAAGCTCGGACAATTGTTTGGAGATGGCAAGACCTAATCCAGTGCCGCCAAATTTGCGCGTAGTTGAACTGTCCACCTGAACAAAGCGGTCAAATACTGCTGCCTGCCGTTCTTTGGGGATTCCGATGCCGGTGTCCGTCACCCCAAATTTCAACATGGCATGTGTTTCAGTTTCGTTTTCAACTGCTACCCTGATTACCACCTCGCCATGCGATGTGAATTTGATCGCGTTACCGGATAGATTAAGCAGGATTTGTCTTAATCTACCTGGATCGCCGATCAACCTCGTAGGGATCTGGTGTGGAATCAAGCAGGCAATTTCCAAACCTTTGCTATCCGCCCGCGCTGCAAGGTTATTGACCACACTCTCGATCGTGGATCGTAAATCGAAATCTATATTTTCAAGCGTCAGGTAACCGGATTCGATCTTGGCAAAATCCAATATATCGTTGATCAATCCTAATAAAGCCTCGGCGCTTTGTTTGGCTGTGAGCAGGAAATCCCGCTGTTCATCGGTGAGCGCGGTATCCAGGGTGAGTTCCACCATTCCCATGATTCCGTTCATCGGGGTGCGGATCTCATGGCTCATATTCGCCAGGAATTCGCTCTTCGCCCGGTCAGCTTCTTCCGCCTGTCTCCGTGCGTGGACAATTTCACTAACATCGTGATACATGCCTAGCACACCCAGTGGAACTCCATCCACTATCACCGGAACACCAAAGATCTCGACTTCGACAGCTTGCCCATCTTTTCGGACACGTTGTCCATATTCATGGACAACGTTCCCTGTCAATGCGCTACGCGTGATTTCAGTTGCGGAGAGTACATCCTCATGTAACACAACCAACCGATCCAAATTCTTACCGGTTACCATTTCCTTTTCGTATCCATATAAGTTTTCGAACGCGGGATTACAACTTAAGATATTTTCTTCAGTGTCGAGGATAACGATGGCAACTGGACTGTTTTCGACCAAGGCTTCAAAAAATTGCTTTTGGCGCAGGATCTCCCGATTGGCTTCTTCCTGCTTGGTGATGTCTCTCAGAATATGGATCGTACTGTTGGGATTTTCTTCCAACGCCACCGGGTAAGTTGAATGGATGTATACACCCTCCAGCCGATTAAAGTACACTGCCTGGTTTTGAGTGGTATCAGATCTGGTGCTGCTTCTCAAGACATCATCAAATATCTGCCCGATCAGCATGCTAAAAGTCATGTTTAGTTTTGTGCTGCATGTTTTATTACATCGGATGATTTTCCCTTGTTCATTGGTCAGGATGATCATATCGCTGACAGCATCGAACGTGGATTCCCATGCTTTTTTGGCAATGATGATCTTTTTCTCTTTATCCATATATGTCGAAAGATCTTCTTCTTTTTTCTCAAGTTCTTCTTCAAGGCTGTTTGTACGCCTCTCGAGTTCAGAAACAACCTGTTGAAGGGAAGATATTTTCCGGTCAATATAAAAACCGACAGAAGTGAACAGAATGATCAACAGTATGGAGATTATGATAAACATCCAGAATGGGGTTTGCGGTGAGACCTGATTGATGACAACAGAAATGATCATCCCGGAAGTTCCACCGATCAATATGCCAAGCAATGAGTTTCTATGTAAATTCATGTCCATGATCTATACTGATAATCCTCACCCCGCCAAAATAACTTATCCTTCGTTGCCTTCCTTCAGTACAGCCGCATACTTCTGAATATCTTCCGCTGGTTCGGGATACTTCATTTTCAAATCTTCAAGCTTTTCAACAAGGATCTTCGAAATTATCAAATTGCGGTACCAGTTCCTGTTCGCTGGAATTACAAACCAGGGAGCCCACGAAGTGGAGGTTTTCTCGATAGCCTCTTCAAATGCCTTTCGATAATCACTCCAGAGTTTTCGTTCTTCCAGATCGCTCGGGTTGAACTTCCAGTTCTTCTGCGGATCCTCAATGCGGTCTAATAATCTCTGTCGTTGTTCTTCCTCATCAATGTGCAGATAGAACTTGAGAATGGTCGTTCCTTCATCTGCCAATTCTTTTTCAAAATTATTGATGTGCTGATATCTCTTTCCCCAAACTTTTTGTGGAGCGATTTTATGAACCCGCACAACCAGAACATCTTCATAATGACTTCGGTTGAAAATTACTATCTCCCCTTTGCCTGGGGTATTCTTATGGACTCGCCATAAATAATCATGATCCAGCTCTTCCAGTGATGGTACCTTGAAGCTGACAACCCTCACGCCCTGCGGATTGACACCCTCAAATACACTTCTGATGACGCCATCCTTACCTCCCGTATCCATTGCTTGGAGAATGATCAACACCTTGTGCTTGTGCTCTGCATACAACAACTCTTGCAACCCTTCCAGTTTCTTATTGAGTTTCAAGAGTTCAATTAGGCCCTCTTTTTTACCACCCTGATAGTCTCCAATGGTGTTGGGGTCGATCTCTTTTAAATGCAGCTTTGTCTTTGGTTTAACACGGTAGTCAGTCACAGGAAATCTCCTTTTCTAAAATAGCATGGATCAGCACTCCTATGCATATAATTTGCATAAAAAGTGCAACTATATGGTGTGAATCTATTTCATTATTGTCCATGTTTCTAAAGATGCAATACCGGAGGGTGGTATGACCCGTAAAATGATGTTTCTACTTTTGGCGCTCCTTCTTTCAACTGGATGTGCCAAACAAACACAGACTACCCCCACAATTATTGCCTCACCGACCCCAACTGAAATGGTCATCACGGCAGCACCGTCACAAACTCCATTTGTAATGGTTTATCCAACCACAAATCCTGATCTGCTGCAGTTTTCTGTGCATATCCAGGCTGTGCGGGTGGCCGATGATGATGGACAGAATCTGGCGAATATTTCTCCTGATCAAATAGGTAAACAGGTTTCCCGTGCCAATGAGATCTTCGCTTCATCTGGAATCCGCTTTTTATTCGATCCGCAAACGGATATTGATATCGTTCAATCTTCCGTGGTGGCAAATATGTTGGGACAGAATGATCTCCGATGGCAGGTGGATGCTGAAAAAGCGGATGAATTGGCAGCCAAGTACCCTGGCAAATTGACAGTGTTTTATAGGCAAAAACCGGTTGCCGAACCAGTGGGAAGAGGAAATTTCTTCTGGTGGGATTACAATTTCGCGGTCATCTCCATTGCCGAAACAACCATATGTGAAAAACCGGATGACACCGGTTTGGCTCATGAGATTGGTCATTATCTTGGTCTCGGGAACACTTTCAAAACACTTTTCACTGATAAAACCACTGCTGAAGAAGCATACAACCGGGCTGGATATCAACTCGCTTCTTTCGATGGCGATACATTCACAGATACCGTCCCTGATATTTTTGTTCAGGCGCCAGAATTTCAATGTGGAACAGAAAACACCATCAACCTGGCGAATGCGGCAATTGAAGTACCCAGAAATAATCTGATGTCGTTTTATCCGCCCAGAACCACGCTTACACCACAGCAGTCTGCAAGGGCAAGATACTGGTTGGCGTTTCGTTATCGTAATGAGATGGTTGTTCCCAGTAATCGCAACCTGAAGAATGGTTTTGAAATGGAGAATATCACCATTCTGGAGAACCGCTGGACATCATCCCAGGTGCAGGATATGACTCCATACAGCGCCAGAAATTGGTCTGGTGGAAAACAACTGGGAGTGACCGCCGGTTATGGATCAGGTTTGATGGTCGAATTCAGTGTGGATGCAGACGCGGTATACTTGTTGACGCTCTACGCAACCACCTCCCCCGATTATGGTATCCTCGAGGTGGAAGTGGACGATATCTTGGTCAATGATTATGTGGATCTTTATGCTCCATTCGTTTACCCGACCGGTCCGGTTGGCATGGGACCCTACTACCTCACAAAAGGTACTCATCAGATGCTGTTCAAAGTGATCAAAAAGAATGACCTCTCATCCGGTTACAATTTTGGCTTGGATGCGATCACAGTAGAATTGCAGTAATATGATTTTCTTATTGATCCGGCATGGGGCAAATGAATCGCTCGGTAAATTTCTTCCGGGTCAGTTGCCGGGTATCCATTTAAATGGTGATGGAAAAAAACAGGCGGATCAAATCGCGGCTTGTCTTGGCAGTCATAAAATTTCTGAGATCTATTCAAGTCCATTGGAACGAACCATGGAAACCGCCGCTCCACTAAGCGAAAAACTTGGAAAAACGATAATTCCCGAAAATGGCTTGGTCGAGATGAACGCCGGGAGTTTATCAGGAATTAGTTTTACAACATTAAAGAAAATGCCGGTTTGGAAAACAATTCGGCGCGCTCCGTCAATGACTGGTTTTCCTGGTGGGGAATCTTTCATGGAAGCTAGTGAAAGAGTTTGGCAGTGTATTCAAAAAATTAAAGCTCATTCCTTGAATGACTCAGTTGTAATTCTTTTTTCACATTCTGATATTATAAAATTGGCAGTGGCTACATCTCTCCATATACCGCTGGTAAATTTCCCAAGATTGACCGTTTATCCTGCATCGATGACCATCCTCGGATTCCACAAGGAGACGACTTGGTTGGGCGGATTGAATTTGCCATTACCTTATATCTTTCCAAATTATGAAAGTCTTACAGGTTAACTGTCTACAAAGTATATACTCATCTATGGACATAATCTCTTGCAGTATATAGAATTGCGAAATGAATAATAGCGAAAACATTCCATACGATCCGTCTTTGGTTGATTATTTCAGCCAGGAACATCCATCGCCATTAATTGTTGAACTGGCAGAGCGTGGGGATATCAATGGTAACGTCCTTGATATCAATTGTGGAACCGGAAATGATGCGCTGTATCTCTCTGCATTGGGCTACCCAAGTCTCGGCATTGATAACTCGATCGATGATCTAAAGGTTGCAAAACAAACAGCCGAACTCATGTTGGTCCGGCGTGGAACATGTGCCAGGTTCAAACCAGGAAACCCCCTGCACTTGGACCGTCTCAATGAGAAATTCAATACCATTCTAGATCAGCATGATTTCCTTCGGTTTCCTCCTGACGACCAAAAAGAATACGCGGCATCAATTGCTAAAGTGATCCAGCCAGGTGGGGTGATTTTGATCGTCGTTCATCCCAAAGGGATTTATACAACCAACACATCGATAGAAAACTATTTGATCAAGTTATTTGGATCAAATTGGATCACCATCAGAAATGAATGTTATCCATCAAAAGATGGCGATTTCATTTATATCATGCTGCAAAATGGACAGGGATCCTGACTGTTTTGAATACATCGACCTACATAGTTTATGACTGAAAATACATTCTTAAAGCTGGAAAAAATGAAGAAAATTGACTTGATCGGGAAGAATATTTTGGTTACTGGTGCAACATCTGGGATAGGTGAAGTTGCTGCCCGTGAATTGGCTCTGATGGGTGCCCAGGTCCTGATCGTGGGACGCAATCCGCAAAGAGTGAAGGAATCCACAGAACGGATCATGGATGCAGGCAAGAACCTTAAAGTCCTCCCTTTCGTCGCGGACTTGTCTTCCATCGCTGATATCCATCGTGTGGCCGGGGAAGTAAAATCAAGTATTCCACGCTTGGATGTGCTTCTGAATAATGCCGGTGCGTTTTTCATGGGCAAAACACTTAGCGTGGATGGCTTTGAAATGACCTTTGCATTAAACCACCTCAATTACTTCCTATTGACTCGTGAACTTATGGATCTTCTCAAATCAAGCACCCCAGCCAGGGTGGTTTGTGTTTCATCCGCCGCGCATTACAGCGGACATCTTAAATTTGATGATTTGCAGGGATTGAAGAACTTCTCGGGGTGGCAGTCGTACAGTAATTCGAAACTGATGAATGTATTATTTACCTATAAACTTTCCCAATTGCTTTCAGGTACTGGAATCTCTGCAAACGTGCTCCATCCCGGGTTTGTTGCTACCAACTTTGGAAAAAGTAATGGCGGTATCTTCAAACCCATATTTGGTATAGCTCAAATTGGTGCCATCTCGTCTGATGAAGGTGCAAAGACGAGCATTTATCTTGCGTCATCAACTGAAGTTGAAGGTATTTCTGGAAAATATTTTGATAAGTCTAAACCTGTAAGGTCATCCGACGAATCATATGACCAATCTGTGATGGACAGATTATGGGAAGAATCAGAAAAGATTCTGGTCAATGCCTGAGCCGATCGTCTTCGTCGATTGTTGATTCGTCGTGGTTATCAACATTTTCATGGCTGATCATTCCGTGCAAGGAATGATCAGTTTTTTCTAGCGGGTCATATCCCTTGAATGAGCTGCTGGCGTGCTGTGATAACTCATCTAACTGCTCATCACCGGTTGAGACCATGCCCTTATTATCCATATCAGCAGAAATTGGTTTGTGATGGATCCGATCCACGAAGTGATCGCCTGAATGCCAGACAGGCATTTGAGCTTCGGGTAACGGTGGATCGATGTGTTGTTTCTTGTTGGGTTTTCCGTATTGAGTAATTAAGACAAAAGCAACCGTAGTAAATACCAAAAGCAGGACAGCAGCTAATATGCCGAGGAAGACTTCAACAGGAGTAATCATTTGAGTGTCCTCCTTTCCATTTTCAATATAGCACGCGGAAAGAAGAAATGCACGCCGATGTATGTTTAGGTTATTCTGTTGCTGTTTCTTGCGGATTGGCGAGGGCTTTTTTCACCCGGTCAAGAAGAGTGGCAATATCAAAAGGTTTTACTAAAAAACCTGAAATCCCCATGGATACTGCGTGAGATACGATATCGGGGATGGATAATGCGGTGACGATGATAACCGGAATGGCTTCCAATTCAGGGATTGAACGAAAATCCTGCAATAAGGATAGTCCATCTTTCCCGGGCATGTTGTAATCTAATAAGATGAGTTTGGGAGGATTCTGGCATGCTTTTGCCATTCCTTCCCGGGCATCATAGGCAGCCTCGCTCTCATATCCCCCGGACCGTAAAGCTAACTGCATGATTTCAGCGATATTGTGATCGTCATCAATTACCAGAATATGGTCGCCCATGATTGATCATTCCTCTGCAGCAGTGGGAAGGTCTGAGAAAACTTCATGGATGTATCCTTCAGGATCGGCAAAAAAGGCTGTTCGCTGTCCCCAGGGCATGGTTGCTGGAGATTGCACACCTTTTGCTCCCCCTGCGATTAGCATATCATATACTTTATCGACTTCCTCTGGAGAATCGCATCCGAATGCCAGTTCAACAGCCTGCCCACTCGCCCCTTTTAAATAATCCTCGTGGTTTGTTGCCTTCAGCATGATGCTTCGATCACAAATAGCGAATCGAACTCCATCGTTGATCAATTCAACGTATTCGCCCATATCATTTCTGATTTTAAATCCAAGGACATCTCGATAGAACTTGACCATTCCAGGAACATAGTCTGTGAGTAGGGTGATTAAGGCGATTTTGGGTTTCAAAGTTGATCCTCTACGATTTAGTAATCATGCCAGAACCAGATGACTTCCCGCCTTCTGGATGCAATAAATACACCGGGTCCGTTAAAAACATCGCATCCGATGACTCCACTCGCTTTCGTCATTTTCAAAGTGGATAGCAAAGATTCAGATGGTATTCCGACGTCCAATTCAACGTCATTTCCTGACATCCAGACCAAAACTCGGTGCAGCGGAGTATCGATCCATCCAATCCCCGGGTAAAAAGCTTTTGATATCCCGACCTGTGGAAATTTCGCTGCAATCTCGGGAAGCATGTATGAAATCGGTGAACCTGTATTGAAGTAAACTTTGGTATCTGTTGTTCCAACACATACGTTTACAATGGGAACTGACCTGTACAAATTGAAGTGTGCTGCGTAACCGTATGGATGGATTTCGTCCGTTGAAAGTAATATCTCTTTTTTGAATGGATTTATCCGGTAATCAAACCTCGATAAGATATCAGCACCGATAACGGCATCCAAAGGAGTTTGGATGGCTTCACTGAGCATTTTTGGACTCATTCTCAGGGTTTGTTGTTTAACAGGAAAAGTTCGATCATCGACTGTGATTTCGCCGCAAACGCACATGCTTTCAGGTGTGCCTGTGCTGACAAGACAATTCAAACCGTTCGCCTCAATAAACAGGTAACCATTCTTGAACTGATAACTAAATTTTTCCATATTTTTTTATAATTCCAGAATATTACTGCCTTTGGTCGATACCTATATAATATTGCATAATCATTCAGTCCTCAACAAATAAAAACCTCTTCCAATCGTAAATTGGAAGAGGCAAAATTCTAACATTGTATTATTTCTTTTCCCATTCCCGAATTGCCTGAAGTATCAATTGTTTTTCTCCGCCATCGGGAACAACATCCACACCGTTGAAAACTTGTTTCCCTATCCAAACCTCCACCCCGCCCTGTGGATTAGCGGTGATCTTGATTCCGGTTTCTGCAAAATCAGATTTGGCTACTTTTTCCTGCAAAATTTCGTCGATCTGCTCAACCAACGATTTTGGCGCTATCGGTGCGGGACGTGGTTTGGAACCAAGATCTAACTTTGCGGGAACTGGCTTAACGGGTTCTGGTTGCGGTGCAAAAATAGTTTGGATTGTTTCGACCTCGGCTTTGGGAGAAATTTGAGAGGTTATTACAGGTTCGACGTCAGATCGAGGATCTGGTTGGACGGCTGCCATTGGTATCTCCAATTCAAGAGGAGGTGTAACCATAGGAATATCTTCAGTTGGTTTTATTGGTGCCTCCGAAATTACCACATTGGCTGTTGGTTTCGATTCTTCTTTAATGGAGAGTGATGAGCCTGTCCAAGCCTGAATGGTCTGAAGATCCTTTTGGAGTTTTTTAAGTTCGGTTTCCGTAAGATCGCGTGGGGAATTGATCGTTTTCCCGTAGACATCAGCCAGAAGTAGTCCTTCCGGAGTCTTGCTCCAAAGCGTGACTTCGAGGTGATTTGTAACAAATTTGGGTCTTTGATCAGTTTCATCTTGCTCATGAGGAGGGGGATTTTCCAATTTTGATCTATTGGTATTCATTCTGGTGATGATTAATCCTGCAATATAGCCCACAGCGGCACATACAAATGCAATGATCAAAACGGATCCTGTACTCATGGATGCACAACCTCCGGGATGTAAATAATCATCCTCTATGGATTTGTTCACGCTCTAATGTGTAAACACCAATATTTATGATACCTGATAACTCACAGGTGTCAAAGTTTATTCAGTCCAGATATGAGTTCATCGACAAGTCCATGGATTTAAAAGCTTTACAGATTGTTAACATAACCTTGCACTTACCTTAACTTCAGCCAGGTAAACTGAAATTATGAAAAACATAAAACTCAACCTTAGAGGAGAAAAAATGTCCCCGAAATTCGTATCGTTAATCGCAATTTTAGTGCTTGTGTCAGTGGTTCTATCTGCATGTGCTCCAGCAGCAACCCCGGTAGTAGTTGAACCAGCTGTAGTCGCGGGACCGACTACTGCACCTGCCGCTTCAGATGCTCCAGTTGCGCCGACTGAAGCTCCCGCAGTAGTACCCACAGAAGTTCCAGTTGTGGAAGCTTCCATGCTTCCCGAAGTGATCCCCGCATCTTTGACCGGTGATCTGTATACTGCCGGCAGTTCGACGGTATACCCGCTTTCAGAAAAGATCTCTGAAATGTTCAAAGATGAAGGTTTCGCCGGAAACATCAAGATCGACTCGATCGGGTCTGGCGCGGGTTTCGAACGTTTCTGTAAGACTGGTGAGACTGATGTAGCCAATGCCAGCCGCAAAATTAAAGATGCAGAAGTCGAAAACTGCAAAGCCTTAACTCCTGCTCGTACTCCAGTTGAATTCAGAGTAGGTACCGATGCCCTGGCTATTGTAGTAAGTAAAGACAATGACTTCCTCAAGGACGTTACTATGGAAGAATTGGCAAAGATATTCTCCTCCGAAGCAGTTTTGTGGTCTGATGTCAATCCCGCTTACCCTGCTGAAGAGATCCAGCGCTTCGTACCTGGCACTGACTCAGGCACATTCGATTACTTCATAGAAGCAGTCATGCTCCCGGTTTTTGGAAAAGAAGACAAAGAAAATGCAAAGAAAGTCTTCCTTGAGGCGAAGAACCTATCCCAGAGCGAAGACGATAACGTCCTGGTTCAGGGTGTGGAAGGAAGCAAGTTTGCAGTCGGTTTCTTTGGATATGCTTACTACAATGAAAATTCCTCCAAGCTTACCGCAGTCTCAGTAAACGGAGTCACCCCATCCTTTACAAGTGCTGAAGATGGATCCTACAAGATCTCCCGCCCATTGTTCATCTACTCTGATGCAGAAATCATGAAAGCAAAACCGCAGGTGGCAGCCTTCATCAATTACTACCTGACCAATGTCAATGATGTAATTGAAGAAGTCGGATATTTCCCCGCCAGTGAAGAAGCACTCAAAGTTGCCATGCAGAATTGGTTGGATGCAACAAAATAACTATTTCCGAAAGGCTGGTTCCGGTCTCCCCAACTGGAACCAGCCTGTTTTGCCGTGATGAACAAAGCAGCGAGGTGAAATGGCTCACATGACATTGTCAATAACAAATAAACCCACAAAAGAAATGCATCCGGCAGAAATCCTGTCCCGGTTGAAGCATAAACCTCAGATCGGAGAATCTGTCATCCGGTCTATTTTGTTTTTCTGTGGGATGATCTCCATTTTCACTACACTTGGAATTGTCTATGAACTGGGAAAAGAAAGCCTGCTTTTCTTTCGTACACCAGGTGTGGATATAATCACTTTTTTGACATCAACGAGTTGGCAGCCATCGATTGGAAATTTCGGTGTACTTCCTCTGCTCAATGCTACTTTGATAACCTCTTTTATTGCAATGCTGGTGGCAATTCCATTGGGATTATCCGCGGCAGTATTTCTGAGCGAGTATGCATCCGAGAAGACTAGATCAATTCTAAAACCGATACTGGAGATCCTCGCCGGAGTTCCCACAGTCGTTTATGGATACTTCGCGCTGACTTTTGTCACCCCCCTGTTACGAACCCTGCTGGGTCAGGAAACGGTGATGGTGTACAACATGCTCTCAGCCGGTTTGGTTATGGGGGTGATGATCCTTCCTCTGATCAGTTCCATGGCTGAAGATGCACTGCATGCTGTACCGGGATCATTGAAGGATGCGGCTTATGCTTTGGGTGCTACCAAATTCGAGACGGCTATCCAGATTGTCTTTCCAGCAGCATTATCAGGTATTGTGGCAGCGGTCATCTTGGGCATTTCCAGAGCGGTAGGTGAGACCATGATCGTAGCTATTGCCGCGGGTTCAGGTCCAGCATTCACTTTCGATCCACTTCGTGCGGCCGAAACGATGACAGGTTATATTGCCCGCATCAGTGGGGGAGACCTGGCATACGATACTCCTGATTACAACAGCATCTTTGCTATTGGTTTGCTTCTGTTCCTGGTGACGTTGGCATTGAACCTGGTTAGTAGAAAACTAGCAGCGAGATTCCGCGAGGTTTATGAATGAAATCCCCTATCTTTGAATCAATCGGATCGGTCATCCGAAAAAGACACTCCACGAATAGCACCTGGAAAAAAGTCTTTTTTGCTGCGACAGCAATCGGTGTTATTGCGCTTGCTGCTCTTGTCTACAACATCATCAACCAGTCCTTTGGTTATGTAATCATTCAAAATAAACACCCGCTAACTGAGTTTACTACTGTGAGAATGAATGATCTTAATAAGGATGAAGTAATTGCCATACTTAAGAAAGATTTGGTAAAAGGAATAATCGCCCGTCTGGACAAAGAGCAGCCGCTGGAAAACCGTAGTCTTCAAAATCTCAAAGATATCATGATCGAAAAGGTAATCGAACCCACTGTGAAGGTTTCCTTTTCATTAACTGAATCTCTTCTTTATAAAACAAATATCCTCAAAACCCAAGCGGATGAATTTCCCGATAGTGAATTGATCTTCCGCACCTGGGTCACCCCCAGCTTTATCAGTAATCCAATGTCCAGCAATGTAGAGATTGCCGGGGTAAGAACTGCTCTGATGGGTTCATTGTGGATGATCCTGATCACCATCGCGTTCGCCTTCCCGATCGGTGTCGGTGCGGCCATCTATCTCGAGGAGTACGCAGCCGACAACCGGTTGAACAAAATCATCCAATCGAATATCGATAATTTGGCTGGTGTACCTTCAATAGTGTACGGAATTCTGGGATTGGCAATATTCGTCCGCGGATTGACATTCCTGACCAGTGGGCAGGCATTCGGGATTGCTGAAGGAAATGGGCGGACACTTCTCTCCGCAGGGTTGACCATGGGATTGCTGGTTTTACCAGTTATCATTATCAACACCCAGGAAGCGATCAAGTCAGTCCCTGGTACTCTCCGCTTGGCTTCCTATGGATTGGGAGCAACCCAATGGCAGACGATCTGGTCACATGTTTTACCGTATGCCATGCCGGGAATCTTGACGGGGACAATTCTTGCGGTATCCAGAGCGATTGGTGAGACAGCTCCGCTGCTCGTTGTGGGAGCGTCAACTTTTATTACAAAGGATCCAACAGGACCTTTTTCCCAGTTTACAGTATTGCCTATTCAGATTTACAATTGGATCACAAGGCCTCAGCAAGAGTTCCACAATATTGCCGCTGCCGCGATTCTTGTTTTATTATTATCATTATTATCTCTTAACGCTGCGGCTGTATTACTTCGCAATCGTTTCTCAAGGCGGAATGCATGATTGAATTTACATCAAGCCAATCCACGAATGATCTTGCAATTGAAACCAAAGATCTTAGTTTTTATTATGGTAATTTCCGGGCAGTAAAAAATGTTACCCTAAATGTGGTCCGTCAAAAGATCACAGCCATCATCGGACCTTCAGGGTGTGGAAAAAGCACGGTATTGCGTACTTTCAATCGAATGAATGATTTTATTCGGAATACCAGAGTGGAAGGTGAGGTCCTGTTCCACGGTTTCAACTTGTACGATCCCCAAGTGGATGCGGTTCAAGTCCGTCGGTTGATCGGCATGGTGTTCCAGAAGCCAAATCCCTTCCCGAAATCCATATACGATAATATTGCTTGGGGAGCGAAAATTAACGGTTACACAGGTAGCATGGATGAATTAGTGGAACAAACCTTGCAAGCTGCTGCTTTATGGGACGAAGTAAAAGATCATTTGCACAAGAGCGCCATGGATCTATCCGGTGGTCAGCAGCAGCGACTGTGTATTGCCAGAGCACTGGCAGTCAAGCCCGAGATCATCTTAATGGATGAACCTTGTTCTGCCCTCGACCCGATAGCAACATTGAAAATTGAAGATTTGATGCACGAGTTGTCGAAAAATTATACAATCATCATAGTTACCCACAATATGCAGCAGGCAGCCCGGGCATCCGATTTCACCACATTTTTTACCATGGATACGGACAGAGCGGGTTTGATGGTTGAGTATGGAGAAACAAGTCAGATCTTTACCAATCCCAAAGAGCAACGTACAGAAGACTACATCACTGGCCGCTTCGGCTAATCCATTGCATTTTGTTCGAGGAGAAAAAGCATGCCCAGAGAAACACTAGATCGTGAGATCCACCAACTCCAGGACGAGATATTAACTCTTGGCAGTCTTGTAGAACAAAATATGCTCGATGCGATGACTGCTCTTCGTAATCGCGATATTGAACTCACCCACAAATGCTTCAATGCGGATCAAGCGGTAAACCAAAAACGCTTTGCAATTGAAAGTGCCACCTTACTGGTCATCGCTACCCAACAGCCGATGGCAAAAGATCTTCGCTTGTTGGCTGCCATCCTGGAAGTCGCCAACGAGTTGGAACGCATCGGTGATTATGCCAAAGGTATCGCCAAGATCAATATACTGCTTGAGAATGTGATTATAGCAGCGCCAATGCGCGACCTTGAAAAGATGGCTGAGACTGCGGTGAATATGCTCCACGATTCATTAACGGCATTCATTGCCGAAGATCTGGTGCAAGCTCGTGCCATTCCACTAAACGATGACCTTGTTGACAACTTATATAAAACTGTTTATCGTAAATTGGTAACAACCATGCTGGCCAACCCGGAAACGATCGATCATGCGAATTATTATCTCTGGGCAGCTCATAACCTGGAACGCGCCGCTGATCGGGTTAGCAATATCTGTGAACGAACCATTTTCGTTGTTACTGGAGAGTTGTTGGAAGTGGCGTCCAATGACCTTGACGCAGGTCCCGGATAATATATCAAACTTTTTCAGGGGAATATAATGCTGAAGAAAAATCCATATCCCGGCAAATTGATCGTAGTGGAAGGCATTGACGGAAGCGGCAAATCCACTCAAATCGATTTGCTCTATAAGTGGTTGAAATCTCAAGGTCGTTCTGTCTATTTTTCTGAGTGGAATTCATCCGATCTGGTACGCAGTACCACTCGTCTGGCAAAAGATGAGCGGATGTTTACTCCAACCACCTTTTCATTGCTCCAATGTACCGATTTCGCTGAAAGGTGGGAGAATCGAATATTCCCATTATTAAAAGCAGGCGCCATCGTCCTGGCAGACCGTTATGCATTCACAGCATTCGCTCGTGATGTTGCCCGCGGTGTCGACCGCCAATGGGTACGTAATCTTTACTCCTTTGCATTAATGCCGGACATCGCCCTGTATTTCTCCGTTCCCCTCGATGTGGCCGTCGAACGCATCACGTCCTCGCGAGCCAAGATTAAGTACTATGAAGCCGGCATGGATCTGGGATTATCGGATAACAAGGTCACCAGTTTCCGACTCTTCCAACAGATCATCGTGGATGAATATGAGCAGATGGTCAATGAATTTGGTCTAACCCGCATCGATGGCACTATACCGGTCCAGAAACAACAAAAATTGGTCCGTCAGGTTGTCAAAGGTATTCTGAAGAGTTGGCATGGTCTGGTCGATCCAGATAAAAAACTGAAGGATCTGGAGATTTCCGAGGATCTGGAAAGCTCGCCAGATGAAGAGGTGGAAGTGCCTCAGGATGTGGTCGAAGGAGGCGCGATATGAAAAAGACCCGATTTTACGGCGCTGGATATCCTTATATTAACATCAAAGACCTCCCCGGGAAACTGATCGTCCTCGAAGGTACCGATGGTGTCGGCCGATCCACTCAAATCCAACTCCTACGCAGTTGGCTCGAAGACGAAGGTTTCGCGGTCTCAGATACCGGATTGCGCCGCTCCGCGTTGACCCAACCGGGTTTGGAAGCTGCCAAGACCGGGCATACCTTAAGCCCGTTAACCATGAGCTTGTTTTATGCCACCGACTTCTCTGACCGGATGGAAAACCAGATCATCCCGGCTTTGAAGGCTGGATTCTATGTGTTGTCTGATAGATACTTTTTCTCCATTATGGCCAGGGATATCGTTCGGGGTGCCGATCCTGAGTGGGTACGTAGTGTTTATGGGATTGCGCTAAAACCCGATATCGTTTTCTATTTGAGGTGTGATCTGCCCCATATCGTCTCCCGCATGGTAAACGGCCGCGGATTCGATTACTGGGAATCCGGCATGGATATTCGCTGTGCGGATAACCTGTACGATAGTTTCATCAAATACCAGGGACATCTGATCGATGAGTTTGACCAGCTATCCCAGGAATACGGATTTATTACTGTTGATGCCAATAAATCTGTCCCTGATGTATTCAGCGAGATCAAGAAGAATTTGAAACAGTTTATCCGCCACACATCCAGGAAATAAAGCAAAACCTGATTATGACGAACCTCTCCTATTTAAGGAGAGGTTTTTTATTATCCGGGAATTCTGGACTATTGTATTAATTACCGTTCACTTGTTTAATAAAAGCACATCAGATGGCGAACAAACTCGACCTTTCCACCTGCAAATTTGGATCAGGTATCATGCTAAAACAGCTTGATGCTATTATGGCTGAGATCAATGGTGTTTTGGAAGCCAAGGATCTGGAATGCATCCACCGTATGCGTGTTGCCTCACGCAGATTGCGTGCCGCTCAGGCTTTGTTCGATGACTGTTTACCCAGGCGGAGGATTACTCCCTGGGAGAAGGAGATCCGTAAAATCACCAGGTCTCTGGGACTTGCCCGCGACCTCGATATTCAGATCGAAACCATCCGTCGTTTCCGGCTTACTGTCACCGATCCACAGTGTCAGCCGGGTGCGAACCGTTTGATCCTGCGATTGTTGCAGCAAAGGGCGCTTGCCCAGAAGAAAGTCTCCCGAACCGTATCCAATTTCAATGGATCAGCGATCATTCGTCTGGTGAGGTCAAACCTCCAACAGTACATCCCTGATGAGGATGCTACCAAGACCTCATCCGATATTTCCACTGCATTGAATAAACTGGCTGCGGATGCGATTATCCAGAAAATGGATGAGTTGATTGCCTTTGATGAAATAGCCGATTTTCCCGATAAAAAGACTGAACTGCATGCCATGCGGATTGCCGCTAAAAGGTTCCGCTACACACTCGAGATCTTTGCTCCTCTCTACTCCGGTGGACTCAAGACCTGGATAAAATCGATCAAAGAAATTCAAGAACAGCTCGGAAATCTGCATGACTGTGATGTGTGGATCGATTTCCTGCCGGTTTTCCTTAAAGACGAAGAAGAGTTGACTAGACAGTACTATGGCAACCTCCGTGGATTCCGTCGGATTCTACCCGGTCTGGATGTGTTCAAGCTGAACCGTGAAGCCGCCCGGCAGCGTTTCTTCAACGATTTTCATTCGGTTTGGGCGCACATGAGATCCGCAAACTCGCTCCACCGTTTGAGATCGAAGATATTGAGATCCACCTCTCCCGCCCGGGAGGATGATATATCTCCAGATGAAAGCGATGTGGAACCCATTGATGCAATGAACAAATCTCCAACGACAATGGTGATCCCTGTCTCGGAAAAGTGACCTCATACTATGCAAATATAATAGGTTTGACTATGGCAAAAGACGATTTCGAACAAATCCTCTCCTCTGTCAATCAACTGGCAGTCACTTGTCTGCCTGATATGGGTCATACCGTCCAGGTCACCAGACTGGCCTTGGAATTATTTGACGATCTGACCGCATTGCACAAACTGGGAACAGAGGAACGATTCTGGCTGGAGTGTGGAGCAATGCTGCACGATATCGGCTGGACTCAAGGTTGGAAGTCCCATCACAAGAATTCCATGAAGATGATCCTGGATAGTCAGTTCCTTCAGATTGGCAATAAGCAGCGGTATATCATTGCATCTATTGCCCGTTATCATCGTAAAGCATTGCCTGATGTCAGTCACGATCATTACAAGATTTTGCAGCCATCTGAGCGTAGGATCGTGTCAAAATTGGCAGCCATCCTGCGGATAGCCGATGGACTTGACCGCACCCATCAAAATCTAGTCGAACACATCAAAGTGGAGATCAAGAAGAAGGAAGTGATTTTTGATTGTGAAGTCGCCGGACCTGCCCCTGAGGAGATCCGCGCAGCGAATAACAAAGCAGACCTGTTCGAAAAGGTTTTCAAACGTCCAGCGAATATACGCATAGCTAAAAAAGAAGGGAAAGAAGTCTCTCCTGCAAGCGGATTGGAAATTCCTGACCCGATCTAACGAAAGGATAAACAAAACAAAAGCCCGTCCAATTATCAACGGGCTTTTGTTGCTTAAATTCGCAATTGACTTAACCGGCTTTGACTGAGATCATTTGTGTTCGGGCAGGTTCCGCTTTCGGAAGGACTAATTTGAGGACACCGTCTTTCACGATGGCTTCGATCTTTTCCCGGTTGATCTGATCAGAAAGTACAAAAGATCGTGAATAATCTCCCAGACCGTATTCCATTAATATGGATGAATACTCCTGTGGATGGTCCAGATTTGAATGGGCTTCGATCTTCAAAACGTTCTTTTCAAGAGTGATATTCACTCCCTTTTCGTCCACGCCGGGGACATCTGCAATGACAAAATATTGGTCTTTTGTCTCGATGATATCGGTTTTAGGTGAATAGATATTTCGGTCGCGTGTTCTCTCGATGCCTTCTTCAACAACTTCCGGTTTGATGATTGATTTTTCTTCAGGATGAGACATGGTTTACCTCCTAACTTATGCAGTCTTTACTGCGATCTTGCGTGGTTTGTCTGCTTCGACACGGGGCATGAAGATGTTCAAAATGCCATTGGCCATCCGCGCATCCACTTTTTCGGCATCGACAGTGTGCGGCAATTCGACAGTCCGTGTAAATTCGCCTGAGATGCGTTCCTGGCGGTGGTACGAATAATCATCACCTACAGTGACAGGTTTCCTCGCACCGCTGATGGTCAAGGTCTCGCCGACTACGCTGATCTCGATATCTTCAGCGCCTAATCCGGGCACTTCGGCGGTCACCATGATGCCGTCTTTGTTGCTGTAGACATTCATCGGTGGAAATGTTGCCGGGGTTTCGAAGCGATTCATCCAGGGATCACTCATGATCCGATTCATTTGCTGCTGGACGCGCTCCAATTCTCTCCAGGCAGATGGGATTTTATTGAGTCTGTATAACATATCAACCTCCATTAATTATTATTTGTTCTCTATTAATATAAACAGCAGATGTTAATATTTTGTCGAAAATATATATGAAGATTGTTAAAATCGCTCCTGGGTGGACTGGTCTGGGTGAGCCCTCCCAGGGAAAACATAAATTTGATTTTTGCGAAGTTCAACATAAAATTAGTTCAGAGATAATAATTTCAGGCAAGAACACAGATATTCGATATTTATTATTATTTCTCAAAAGGATTCCTTCAAGGAAATCGCATGGATGACAACATAAAACAAACCATCATAGATAACTTAAATCTAAAAACCACCAACGAACTTCTGGATATCTGGGTAAATGGAACCGAAGAGGAATGGCAGCCTTTCGTCTTTGACACTGTCAAAGAGATCTTGTTGAAACGGCAAATTACAGTGACCGAAGAAGAGATTCCAGATGAACTGCCCAACCGGGAAAACAAACTTCTGGCAGATGAGCATTTAGCCCGAGCCAGGAAATATATGGACCAAAACAATCCTGATCAGGTGATCGCCGAATGTGATTCAGTCATCAAGTTATTACCGGATAATGACCAGGCTTATTACTGGCGTGGATTGGCATACGATGATATTCATCAACGGATCAAAGCTATGGCAGATTTTCAAATGGCCGGCAAATTGAATCCCGATGTCGATGAATACTGGGAAAAAGTTAAAGAGCTGCAAAAGAGACTTGACCGTGATTTTGAAAATTCATCCTGCAAAAAGTATCTGGATCAGGCACTCCATATAGTGTTGAGGACGAACAGCCGGAACATGCCATGGAGCAGGCCGAATTGGCTTTGCAAGAGATTCCTGAGATAGCGAGTGCATACACATATCTCGGGTTGATTTTCCATCAACTTGGGAAACTTGAGCAGGCGATAGGATATTATGAGCACGCCATCAGCCTGAATACCCGCTATTATGATGCGCGCAGTCATCTGGCTGAAGCCAAATCGAAATTTGAAGAAGAACAGTCCCGCATACCTGTCGAAGATTTACCGGAAGATTATTACAAGGAACTCGAAGAGACCATCGTCGCTGAAGAAAAAGAAGAAATTGAACCCGCTGATCCGGATGATGTTGCTCCCGGGTGGGTCTACAAAGATAATCCTTTATATGAGGTGAAGGGTCCTATTGATCTCGGCTTACGCTCTTATCCCATCATGCCGAAACCAACTGTCAACGAATCTGACCCATTCCAAATGTTTGGGACTGTGGTCCGCAGCCTGTTCACGGGAAGTTTTCGCTCCCATAATCCTGCTTATTTGATCAGTATCTTTTTGCTGGGATGTGTTTTTATCTTGCCATTGGCAATAAAAGCTTTGCCCATGTTGACTGGCGAGTCACCAGCAGGCGATATTGATGGTTTCTTGTTTATCTTCGCCCTTCCTGGTTTGATCTTGTTTTGGGACGTTCTGATGAGCTTGTTCACTCCCGATGACGGTTCATCGGATGATGATGGGCAAAAATTCTACTAATTCTGAGATTCCTAATCATAATCCGTGTTTTCCAAAGCAAAGCATCTATTTTGCTCACCCGATCACATGGGATACCTTCAACAGAGTATCCACGATCAATCCTGCCAGGTACCACATCCCGAATTCGCGGTTGTGAACAAAAGAGACAGCCACATAGTAGAGCGGCCAGACCCCCTTGGGATACCATTCCGGAGCAGACTCTGGCTTGGGCATCTTGTAGATTCGCCACACCTCCGGCACCTTACCCACCGTCAGAAATACGAACAGCAGCACTGGTGAAAAGTATCGGGTAACGATCAGATATAACACCAGCAGATACTGCACCGCCAGCATCGCCAGGGTGAAATACCTTGCGGATCTCTCTCCCATCAAAACCGGTAGAGTGCGGATATTCTTGGCTTTGTCTGCAATGATCTTATCGATGTGCTTGCCAAAGATGACCATGGTCGTCCCCAAAGCGTATGGCAAACTGGCGATGATCACTGGAAGCAGTTTGTCCCACGCTCCGTTCTGAGTGATCACGAAATATCCTCCGCCTACCATTAAAGGACCCCAGACCAGGATTACCGCAATCTCTCCCAGCCCAATGTATTTCAGCGGCCAGGTGTAGAACAATACAAAGATCATCCCCAACGCCAGCAAAACCCAGGCGGTCCATCCACTGCTGATCACTAATGGCAATCCCGCTGCCAGTGCGATTAATCCGGTGACTGCTGCCATAATGTAGGCTTGCCTCACAGTCATGAACCCGGATTCGATGGGTTGAAGTCCATACTGGGTGCGGAAATAGTTATCCTTGTCCACTCCTTTTTTGAAATCGGTAACATCGTTCAGAATGTTATTGGTGGCATGTGCCATGACCAACCCAACTACTAGAAGCAACCATCGCCACCAGATGAATTGTCCATCCCGCCAGGCCAGGATCCCCGCGATGGCTGCGGATATAAAGGTCATTACCAAAACAGCCGCCCGTGTGGAGATCAACCATCTGCCGATGATGTCCAGCTTGTTCCACTCATCCTTATCTAACTGTAAGATCCCTTTGAGCGCTTGACCCCAGATTTGAGTATTCATTTGCCATACCCCATTCCAATTTATATAATTAATGCCGATAGTACGAATTATAGTTTGTCAAATCCAAATTCTGGCTGGAGCGTAAAATGACCCAACAAACAGTACCCGATCCAATGCAGGAATTGCAATCGTCCATTCAAAAATTGCAAATGGATATCAGCGGCTTATCCACCGAGGCGAACCTCAGCGGACTAAGGGACGAGACGGAAGATATAAGCACGTCCATCAATCTGATGGATGAAAAGATCAAAGACGTCCGTACCCGCGGATACGTGTTCGGTAAGGACCTCGAAAGCCGGTCTGCTGCAATGCTTTCCCAATGGACTCATGCCCATCCCGGCATTGCCGCATCTATCGATCAACAGTCGCAGGCGTTACGCAATCAAGTCAGATCGTTAGACACGGTCATGTATCAGGTCACCAGCCGCGCTCACAATCCTCAGGCAGCCATGCCATTTTTGTCTCAGGTCGAAACCGCAGTGGACGCTGCCGAATCTGCTATATCGAAAGCAGAGACCAGCATCCGCGGAACATTCGATGTATTGGCAAAAGACATCCGTGCTTTGGTTGATCAGGTGAAAAAGGTAGACGAAATGCTCGAGTTGTTTGCCGCCTCGACTTTCAAGATCCGCACCGGCGAGGGAGCCATTGCCAGCGTCAAAGCGACCTGGGCAGCCAACGGACGGGAAGACAAGGATAGTCCCGAAGGATATATCTTCTTGACGGATCAACGGTTGATCTTTGAACAGAATGAAGAGGTGGCTACCAAGAAAGTGCTATTCATAACCACTGAACGGAAGAAGATCCAGCAATTCCTGTTCGAAATTCCCGTGGAACTGATCGCAGATGTGGTAGCCGTGAAACAGGGTATGTTCAAGAATGAAGATCACATCGACCTGAGTCTTAAATCAGGCGCCCCTTACCCCACCTGCCATTTCCATCTGGATGGTCAGGACTGTAATTATTGGGATAGTCTCCTTGGCAAGGTGCGAACAAAAGAGTTTGATCGCGACCGTGCAGTAGCCATCCCCAAAGAAGAGTTGGATAAAGTGAAAGCAGCTCCAACCATCTGTCCAAGCTGCGGAGGATCCATCAATCAACCCGTACTCCGCGGACAGGACACCATCACCTGCAACTTCTGCGGTCAGGTGATCCGGTTATAACCGATCCGTTTATTTAGAAAACCTAGAACTTACATACAAATTCGTTTGTATTGGCAAAGTACATTCCCCTTCCCAGTATGGGAAGGGGGTAGGGGGATGGGCATTAATTTTCCACTCGAGCCACCCATCCCTAAATCCACATCCTCCATCCAATCCTTAAAGAAAAACTGGGGGTTGGGGAAGGAGAAACCATCGGTTTCTCCTTCCCCGCAAAAAGAAATCCCCCTTCCCTTTGGGAAGGGGGCAGGGGGATGGGATTGTGTCATTCGAACTAGCTGAGTAATCGGAGATCCAGGGTTGCTAGGGATGGATATCCTTACAGGCATGATAAAGAATCGACAGGTTATTCCATCCCTATCAGTTAACAGCCCTCCCGCAAAAAACAGTCATTCCGAAAAACTTTTCTCTTGCGGGAGGGGTTGGGGGGGTCAAATCTGGTATTATCTGCCCGAAACATCCACGGATAAATCAAAATTCTCCTTCTCATCAGAAAGCATAACTGAGAGTTGGGGATAGGCATCGTTTTCCTCACGATCCTGCCATAGACAAATCGACATCCTTTATTCCATCTTCAAAGAAAAACTGGGGGTTGGGGAAGGAGAAACCATCGGTTTCTCCTTCCCCGCAAAAAGAAATCCCCCTTCCCATTGGGGAAGGGGGCAGGGGGATGGGCATTAACCTAAATTTTCTACCGTCTTCTCACCACACCTATGCGTGAAAAATCTTCTCAAATATCTCCGGAGTATACTTCTCCACCAACTCCGACGTAATCCCATTCTCCTTACATATCCCCTCATATACATCCACACTCTTATTCCTGATTCTCCTCTGCGTCTTCACATCCAATCCCCATAACCCGAACCGCTGCGTCCAGCCTCTTTCCCACTCAAAATTATCCACCAGCGACCAGTGGAAATATCCCTTCACCGGCCAGTTGAAGTTCACTGCCCGCCACACCTGATGAATATGTTGGATGGTATACCTCGGACGCATCTTATCCGCCGCGTCTTCAACGCCGTTCTCCGAAACAATGATCGGCACTTTGAACTGCAGGCTCCATTTGAGCCCTTCATATAACCCCTCCGGAGTGTTGGCGATGAATCCTGTGCCGCTCAACTCATCCTGCGGAGAGAAAAAGTTTCTGGAAAAAGTCCGCGATGGATCCATCGCAAAAGCCACATAATCCCGGCAGTAGTAATTGATCCCGATGTAGTCCTGGGTATTTTTTGCCATGCTGATCTTCTTGTGGTAAGTAAGCATTCGCAGATCACCGGTTTGCGCACCAACCGCAAAACAATTATTGAAGCCGTTGTGCTGAATACTTGTCATCAACCGGTCCAGCGGATTCCACGAATGAGCCGGGATAAACTGACGGTAGTTGATCGCCATCCCAACCCGCGCTTCTTTCTGGATTTCGTGGATGGCATGATAAGCTGCCGCATGCCCTTCCATGATATTGACCGCCACTTTCCATGCGTCCGGGATGCTGCTCTTTCCTGGCGGGAAATCTCCATATAGATAGGCAAAGTAGGTGTAAACATTGGGTTCATTGATCGTCACCCACAGGTTCACATACTCCTTCAATGCCTCAACCACCTTGCGGACGTATTTCTCAAAATGGACCACAGTCTGCGGATTGAGCCATCCGCCGTCTTCTTCGATCCAGATCGGATTGGTGAAGTGATGTAAGGTCACAAACGGGGTCATGTTGCGATCCACCAATCCGCGGATCATCTGTCGGTAATAATCGAGGGCGTCTTCGTCCCAACGGTCGGCAGCAGGTTGGATCCGGCTCCATTCTATGGATAGCCTGTGGGCATTTTGACCGGTTTCAACTGCACGGTCAAAATCTTCCTTCCATCGTCCTCCCCACCAATCGCAAGCAAGTCCGGCTTTTTGATCTTCCACGATCTTCCCGGGGATTTTTTCCCAGGCTGACCAGTTGTTATTGTTGTTGTTCCCTTCCACCTGATGAGAGGAAGTAGCCGTGCCCCATAAAAAACCTTTGGGAAAGTGATATGCAGCTTTGAATTTTGCCATCTTCAACCTCTTTTTTGATAGATCTTTCCCGGTCACAATTCCCAGATCCGTACCAGCTTGTCAGCGGATCCACATGCCAGATATTTTCCATCCGGTGAGAAGGATAAGGCATACACACCTTTCGCTTCCACTTTTTCATCCTGTATCACAGACAAATTGGTTACGTCCACCAGCAGCACCTTGTGATCCGCACCGATGGCGATGGTTTTCCCATCCGGTGAAATATCCATCGGTAGCATGCGTGGAGCATCCACCTTGAGCTCGAATTTCTGCTGCCAGGTCTGGGTATCCCAGCCGCGCAATTTTCCTTCGTAGCCGATCGAATATAAGATCGATCCGTCTGGGGAAAGCACGGTCGCTGCCACAACCCCTTCATGTCCTTTGAGTCGCTGCAGACAGGCTCCGTCCGGGACGGACATGACCAGAATATCGCCGCCGATGCCGCCGGATGCCAGTTGTTTGCTATCCGGGGTGAAGTCCACTGCGGCTACATTCTTGAGATGATCTTGAAAGGTGAACAGCAGTTCGGCTGTCTCCGCGTTCCAAAGTTTCACTTTCGTGTCATAAGAGCAGGAAGCAAGATATTTCCCATCCCGCGAGAAGGTGAGATCTGCTACAGTATTGCGATGACCCACACAGGTCATCAGATGTTCCCCGGCGGGATACGACCAGATGCGGATCTGATCATCAGTGGATCCCGAAGCCAGTTTTTTCCCATCTGGTGAAAAAGCCAGACAATTGACTGACTTCTCGTGTCCTGACAACGTCCCAACCTTCTCCCAGGTATTTGTGCTCCAACGCTGGATGAGAGCATCCATTCCTGCGGAGAAGAGTTCTTTCCCATCCGGAGAGAACAGGACACCGCCCACATGGCTGTCATGCGCCTGGAAAGAGTTGATCAGTTTCATGCGTTCCCCCTAATTCTTTGAAAATGAATCATTGATGATCAAATCGAATTTGTCCAATGTGGGATTGAACGTGGCAGGATCGGCTTGATTGATTGCTTCCCTGACGTTGGCAATGTAAGTCGGAAAATCATTGGCGAATTTCTCAAAATCCTGGCTGGTGATGTAATCCCCATTGGCTGGCAGATCTTGCTGGGTGACCGGCAAGGTCATGGTGATCCAGTATTTTCCGTCAGTCGTCATCCCTTGAAAGGTGTAGAACATATCTTTATTGTTAACCGGCCAGAAGGATTGTCCGAATTGGGTCAAGACGCTGTATCCCCTGACAGATAATGTCTCATCGTCATAATACACCGGGCGGGCATCCAGGATGGAAGCGGCATTGACAAAGGGCAGGAATGGGGTGTTGTTAATTTGATCCGGTTTTTGTGCCAGCAATGCGTCCAGATCGGATATCAGCGTATTGATCTCATCCGGGGAAGTAGCCTTATATGCCTCGATGGGATAAATGATGATTTGCGGCTTCCAAAACGCATTCGTGATCAGATACCCTTGAAGATCGATCAGGCGGTGTTCTGGGTGCTACATCCCAGGGGGCTCCCATTTCCGCAGTGAATTCGGGTACGGTGCTGACCACCAGATTGTCCGCCAGGCCTTGCGGGATGCAGATTCTCAGTTCGTCCACATCTGTGCAGATCGTCTCATGGGCTGGTTCTTGAGCTTTCTCCTCGGTAGGAACGGTCTCTGCAGGTTCGATTGTCGGAACAGTGACCTCCACTGTGGGAACCGTTTCTTCGGCGGGTTCGGTCTCTACTTGGATTTGTATCAGTTGGTGAGGTTTCCTGCCCATCCGCTAAAGCGGACCGGGCAATATTGGTTAAGATGCAGCCCATGGTCAACGGTACTATACAGATCAAAACCAGGACTGCTTTTCTGGTAAGTTTTTTGTCCATTTGATTCCCTCTATCGTCATTATGTTATTTCTCATTTTTCGTTCGAAATGCTTATCCGATCCATTCCAAAATGGTGGCTTCACCCTGACCAACGCCAACGCATAAGGTAGCCAGTCCGTAGAATGGCTTCTGGCTGTGCAGATGCCCGGCGCTGCATTTCGTGCAGCAGGGTGACTGTGATCCGTGCACCTGAGCATCCCAGCGGATGACCCAGCGCAACCGCGCCGCCGTTGACATTGGTGATCTCATGGGGCAGTCCCAATTCGCGCATACAGGTGATAAGCCTGAACTGCGAACGCTTCGTTGATCTCTGCCAATCCGATCTGATCGATTTTGAGATTAGCTTTTTTGAGCGCCTTGCCTGTGGCATAGATCGGACCTAATCCCATCACCCTGCGGTTCCAATCCCGCTGATGCGGATGATACAAACCGAGCCAACGGTTTCAATCCCAATTCTGCTGCTTTTTCAGCGCTCATCACCAGTAATACTGCGGCGCCGTCGTTCAAACCGGAAGTGTTTCCGGCAGTTACTGTGCCGTCTTTTTTGAAAGCTGGCTTGAGTTTTCCGAGCGACTCCATGGTGGTATCCCGTCTGGGACGTTCGTCCGTGGTGAACAGAATGGGATCGCCTTTTTTCTGTGGAACGGGAACAGGAATGGTCTCTTCTGCAAACTTGGATGAATCAATGGCTGCAATTGCCCTCTGATGGCTGGCAACTGCAAAGCTATCCTGTTCTTCCCGCGAGATATGAAATTCTTCGGCGATGTTTTCAGCGGTTTCGCCCATGGGCTGGGTTCCGTACATCTCGGTCAGCTTTGGATTGGTAAATCGCCAACCCAGCGCGGAATCGAATACCGTCAGGTTCCCGAAGGAATATGCCTGTTCAGCTTTGCCAAATACATACGGAGCGCGGGTCATGCTTTCCACACCGCCGGCAATGATGACATCGGCATCTCCGCAGCGGATCGCTCTGGCAGCCAGGTTGATTGCGGCCAGACCGGAAGCGCATAATCGGTTCACGGTGAACGCGGGTACTTCCACGGGCAGTCCGCTTAAAAGCGTCGCCATGCGGGCAATATTGCGGTTGTCTTCGCCTGCCTGGTTGGCGCATCCGAGGATCACCTCATCCACCAGTTTCCCGTCCAGGTGATTACGTTCCACAAGGGATTTGATAATGAATGCACCCAGATCGTCCGGGCGGTAACCCGCCAGACTGCCTCCCAGGGCGCCGATTGGTGTACGGATCGCATCTACAATGACAGCATCTTGCATAGAATCCTCCGAGGTTTGGATAAATTGTAGCACCATGACAGCTTTGGGAAAAGTTCAGGTTGTTACAATCCAAAAAAAATCCTCGTACTTGTTGGATACGAGGATGAGTTCGAACGAGTTGTTTAGCCTGATAAGAACTATTTCGCAAGATTGGCTTGCATGGATTTTCGTAGTGCCAGCCGGTTTATCAGTTTAAGTCTTTCGACCACTTCCGGTTCTTCCTTTTGTTCTTCAGCTTGAGCGATCAAGCCGGAGACCAGTTGAAGCATTTCGGGGGTGAGCATGGCAGACGATTCATCCAGCAGTTTCGTGATCGCTTCCTCGTTTTCGGCTGCGAGTAATTTCTCAATGAAAGCGTATTCCGGCGGGGGAGCGGATGCTTTCTGGATGACATCCACGATCTTTTGCAGTTTCGCGGATCGTTCCAGGTTCGATGAGGCTCTGGCGTCTGTGATCTCTTTGCGGAGTACGTCCACGAATACTTCGTTGACTGCTGGTAATATTTGCTCGACTGTCTTTTCGATATCAGGTGCTTCAATGACCTTGTCGATCAATTCCTTGATCTTGGCTGCCTGTTCCTGCATCTCCAGATCCAGTTCGGCGGTCATCTTTAACAGGGATTCGCGCAGCGCGGTCAGTCGTGTCTTTTCATCCCCGGTCGCAGCGTCGATCTTCGTAGAGAGTATCTGGAAGAAAGAGTAATCCAAACCATTCCTCGCCAGGCGGACAATGGTGGCTACCTGGATCTCGCTCGGAGCGGCAACGATCAAATCCACCAGTTTCTCGCGGGTCAGACCATCTTTGCTGGCTTCTTGCAGCGATTTCACAGCAGCTTCAGCTTCCGAATTCTGTTTCATGATCTCCTGCCCGAATGAGGTCTTCTCGAGCAGCAGCTTTTGAACTTCAGAGAGTTGTTTGGCAGTATTCTGATCCTGTGACATCATCGCGCCTTCCAGCAATCTGCTGAAAATGGCGAAGAAAGGCTCGTCAAACAGGTCTTTGTTCTGGTCAATGATGGTTTCCCGCGTATCCACGGTAGCCAGCATCAACTGGCGGATGACATCGATCCGTTTCTGCTGATCCTGGATCATTTCCTTGGTCACGCCGTCGCCTTCCAGTATTCTTTCCAGCATATGCTGCATCGAAAGCATGGTCTGGGGACGCAGCAGGTAAGCTTTGCGCTTCTCCTGGGGCAGTTTGTTCATGACCTGGTTGATCATCGGACCGATCATTCTTTCCTGTTCATTCAGGGGCAGTCCAAGCTCGGGTGGGAAGAAGGTCAGCAGCAGTTCTTTATCGGCATCGTGGTAAACAAGGGGTGTGGAAACCATTCCCTGGTATCCGCAGGATGGGCATTGGATCTGATTGAACTGGCCGGAAAGGATCTTCTGTTTGGCTGTTTCATCGGAATTGGTATCGAATAATTGATTGATATCCGCCATAACGGGTTGGCGGCAGCGCGGGCAGGATGTTCTGGTTTGTGGCATAGAAGTCGTTCTTTCTTAAGTAGAATGAAGTCAAATTATACCATTCTGGAAAAGATCATGCCTTTGTAATTAACACCTTGTGCACCGTATTTTTTCTCCGCCCGAACCGTTCTGCACTATATGTCTTTGCGAGGAGTGTTCTTTACGACGCGGCAATCCCCAACCTGCCGGTCATTGCGACGGCGTCCGTAGGGTGCGGATATCATGCCCGAAGGGTATATCACCCCCGTAGGGGGCCTGTGTGTCCGCCTGCTTGTCTTGCCCCCCTTCCGCGAATTATGCGGACAAGGGGGGGAGGGGGGATTCGGTTTTCGATCTTGTGTAGGGTGCGGACCTGCGTGTCCGCCCGTTTTCCCTCCCCTGGCGAGGAGACATCGTGCCAGTCAGCTTTATCGACTGGTAGGGTAGGGAGAGGTCGAAAACCGCCCATCCCTATCAACCCAGTTTCTTCAAGGACATAAGTTTATGAGGAGACATGTAGATGATTCCGATTTCGTTTTTGCCACTTAAGATGGTTTCGATTACTCAGGCTTTAATTTGTTACGCATACATATTTATCTGATTAATGGGTAGATCTGTTATGTATCGACTACCTCAATTTCATCCTCTTTCACAGCGAGAATTGCTAGTGCATTTCCATTTCCATCAGTAAATTCAACCTCATATGCCGGTGGTAATGGGGATTGATCATAAATTAGGAGTATTGTCCCAACTGCCCCAGATGATAGACCTTTGTTGGGTATCTCTCGTTTTAGCCTTACTATGTCATACTCATTTAACATATCTTTAAAACCATCCCTATTTTGAGAAATACAAAGTCGTTAGTTGGGTTTCGCAAAAAGTCTCTACCCAGCCACGGCTAATATTTAACGACAACATCAATAAAAGCTCCTATTTGTATCCCGGATTTTTTCCCATCAATAATCTTTTCTCCTTGAATAAAGATACGAATCGGCAATTTATCGTTTTCTTCTGTCGAAGAAACATCAATATCTGGTCGAACCCCAGTTATCCATTCGGAATCAAGATTGTCCGACGGTTCTAAGTAAAAGTCTTCACCAAAGTAAACAACCGCATTTTCAATTTCTTTCCAATCATCATCAACTACTAGGAAAATCCGAAAGACAGGTTCTTTTGTATTGAAGAAGACTTGTTGATTCGAGTTATTCTTAACAAGAATACCAATTTCCGATTCGATGGGGTAGTATTTTTTATTGTCACGACCTACTATTTGAATACTCTTATTCATATCTGCAATTGGGAATTTATCGGAAAAGGAACCCTCAAGTTCTCTGGATATTAATGGTTGCTTTACTGAACAGCCGATTATTGTAAAAATTAATATAAAAAGCATTGATGTAACAAAACAAATTTTCCGTTGCATTATAAATTTCCTATGGGTGATTGTAAGGATTCTGAAGAAGAACATCATTACCCAAAAATATTTGACACTGGTAGGTTGGGTTGAGCGGATTTTGCGAAACCCAACTCAACATCCACAACCATCATCCACTCGACAACCGGCCCGCATCGGGCATATAAGCAGACTGATTTATGGGTTTAATTCTATACCGATTCTGTGGGTTGACTTGATCTGTTTATCTTGGTGTTATCACAGCAAATATTTTGCGTAGGGAGCGGATATCATGCCCGGGTGGGTATATCACCCCCGTAGGGGGCGTGTGTGTCCGCCCTGCTTTCCGACCTGTCACAAATGACAGTTGACACCTTCTTACCCTATCGCTATAATCATAATTAGAACTAAAATTCTAAATTAGATACCCAATCCAAGGAAAATATTCCGATCAACACTAGCCAAACCGCCTACAACAACCCTTGATCCAGCTAAATCCCAATTTTGATGAGAAACTGAATATTCATTTGAAACAAATAATAAATGAATCACATTTTTGCAAAACTGAATGAGAAATCCCTATCCCTTAGGCAGCGAGAAGCTGATCTGCGCACCGCTATGTTTCTTGGTCTCCACCCAGATCGTCCCGCCGTGCGCCTCCACGATCGCCCGTGCCAGGTACAGCCCCAACCCGGCCCCCTTGGTCTTTCGCGCGGCATGCGGAGCGCGGTAAAAACGGTCGAACACATGCGGAGCATCACTGCTCTCAATGCCCGGTCCCTCATCCGAAATGGTCACCACCACCTGATCGGAAAGTACCGTACCGGAAAGTCTGATCTCCCCTTGTGGTGCAAACTTGATTGAGTTCGTGATCAGATTGCTGATCACCTGCCGGATGCGTGTCTCGTCGGCAACGATGACCGGGAAATCCTCCGGGAAGCTGAGCTTGAAAGTATTTTCATGGGTCTGCAATTTGAAGCGCTCGACCAGCGATTCGCAGATCTTCGGTAGTGAGATGTCCGACTGCTTCAACGCCAATCCCCCGGACTGTAATCGCGACGCATCCAGCAGATCCTCGATCAAGCCGGTCAGATGGTCGGCTTCATCTTCGATGACCGCCAGACTGTCCGAAATGACCTGACGGTCCCAATCGGCATCCTCCCGTCGCAATGTGCTGACATAACCCTTGATCAATGCCACCGGCGTTTTCAGTTCGTGCGAGATGATCGAGATGAAAGTGCTCTTGAGTTCTTCTGCCTCGCGGAAGCGGGTGATATCCCGCACCGAAGCAATGATGCTCACCAAATCGTTTTCCGCGTTGATCAGTGGCGCGTAGGTGATCCCCACCGGGATGGGGGGATACGGTGCCTCGCGGACTAGATCGCCTTCCACATATAAAGTGGACTCTTTGGTCAGCGGCCAACCTTTTTTTACTGCCGTATCGAGGGTCGGATTCTGGGTAGGTTTGGCAAAACGGATGGCTTCCTCGTGTGGAAGTCCGACAATCTCTTTGGCTTTCCGCTGGCTGAGGTGAGCAAAACTGGGATTGCAGCGCATGACCTTGAAATCCGCCGAAAGCACCAGAATGCCGTCGGCAGCGGAATCGATCAGCGCATCCATACGCTGCTTGTCCTCGGTAGCCTGTTTAATAAGCTGTACATTGGATACCGCCACCGCCGCCTGGTTGGCAAAACTGCGCAGTAAAAGGCGGTCATTGGCGGAGAACACATCCGAATAACTGCGGAATACGAAAATGACCCCGATCACCTGTCCGCGGGCAACCAGCGGCAAACCAACCCCTGTCAGGTAGCCAAAGCTGGCCACCGAAGCGATATCTTGTAGGATTCTGTTGAGTGCCGGCAGTTCGGAATTAGCCGGGTCGTCTTCTTCAGGAATTTGGCGCAGTAACGGCTGAATATATCTCAGAAAATTAGCCGGCAGTCCATCTGCCGCAGCCGCGCGCCAACCACCCGGAGTCTCGCGCAGGGCTATGATCCCTGCTTGACCGGCCAGCATCTCTAATGAGACGCGTAAGATGCGGCTCAAGAGCTTATCCAGATCGAGTTCTTCGGTCAGGGCTCGTGCGATCTCGAGAAGGTATTCCCTTTGGCGGATGCGCAGATCAGGCAGTAACATGTACTCTTTCTTCTTCGGCGACACATAAAGCCGTCTCGAAGATGGCTAGTCCTTCATCGATCTCAGCTTTGGTGATGCACAACGGAGGTGATATGCGAACAACTGATTTTCCGCAGCCCAGTGTCAATAGACCGGCTTCAAACGCCAGATCTACAACAAGGTCGCGTAATACCTGGTCGGGTTTGTGGCTTGCAACATCCGAGACAAATTCTATCCCGATCATCAATCCCTTACCACGGACTTCACCCATGGATGGATGTTCGATCGCCATTTCCTTCAGCTTCTGCAGAGTGTAAGCGCCTACCTCGGCAGCATTGGCCATCATCCCATTTTCGATCAGATCGATGGTCGCCAGGGCAGCGGCGCAGGAGATGGGATTGCCTCCGTAGGTATTCCCGTGGGAACCTTTTGGCCAATCCATCACGGATCGTCTGGCAATCATCGCCCCCAAGGGCATCCCGGAGGCAATTCCCTTGGCGGTGCAAACGATATCCGGCTCGATCCCAAAATGCTCGATCGCCCACCACGCACCTGTCCGCCCCATGCCGCATTGCACTTCGTCTACGATTAATAGGATTCCATTTTTATCGCACAACTCGCGCAATCGGGGGAAGAAATGGGCAGGCGGGACAATATATCCGCCTTCACCCTGAATGGGTTCGACAAGAATTGCGGCAACATCATCCGCGGGGATCAGTTTGCCAAATAGCTGTTCTTCGATGTAGCGAACCACCGTTTCCCCATAATCTTCACCAGATCGTTGGTGCAGCAGGGGATGATAGGTATCCGGGAATGGAGCGTGGGTAACGCCATTCATTAGCGGAAAGAATCCGCGATGATATGAAGCTTTGCTGGCTGTGAATGTTACTGCACCCATGGTACGGCCGTGAAAGCCGCCCAGAAATCCAACGAACTGGCTTCGCCCGGTCGTATGGCGTGCCAGTTTAATCGCTGCTTCTATGCTTTCGGTGCCAGAATTGGTCATAAATGAAACTGCTGATTCAGCAAAAGGCGCAATTTCATCCAATTTTTCAGCAAGTGCTACCCACTTCTCGTGATAATAGTCCGACGAGATATGGATAAATTTCTCAGCTTGTTCCTGTATTGCTTTGACAACTTTGGGGTGGCTGTGCCCAGTGGAGTTTACTGCTATCCCTGCGGCAAAATCTAAAAAACGGTTTCCATCTACATCCCACACTTCAACGCCAATTCCATGATCCATCGCGAATGGGTACCCCCGCGGATAGGATGGGGAGATCACTTCATGGTCTCGTTCCACCAAATCACGGGTCTTAGGTCCGGGTAGTTTCAATGGTTCCATTTACCACCTCCTGAAATTGGGTATAAATTGGGTTTGATCTACATGTGGGTCTGTAAAATTCCGTTTGAGAGAAAAAGTGTCTCAATAATTGAGAGGAATTTCATTATATCATGCCCAGAGAGGTCATTTTTTGACTTTAACATGGTTCTATGCTATTCTAGGGACATCTTTTGCAGGGATGGTGATATGCATCACGAGCGGGTTTCAGAAAACGTTTATTGGTTCCAAAGTGAAATATATGCTCAGGTAACGGCTGGTGTGATCACTGGTCCGCAATGGGCTGTATTAATTGATACCCTGGCTCTTCCCGAAGAGACGCTAGAGATGCGGGATTACATTGAGAATGATTTGAAAGTTCCCGTCCGATATGTGATCAATACACATCACCACGCCGACCATTGCTGGGGGAATAGCTTTTTCCCTGGTGCGACAATACTGGCGCATAACTTGTGCCGGTCATTGTTGTTTGAAAAAGGTCCTTCAGCGCTTGAAGCTGCCCGTAAACAAAATCCATCTTTTCGCCAACTGAAAATCGTCGGACCTCATCTGACTTTTGAATCAGGCACACTCTCATTGCGAGTAGGCAAAAAAAACCTCATTCTAATGGGACTTACCGGCCACAGCATCGATGGGATTGGAGTGCTGGTCGAGGAAGACCGCGTCCTTTTTGCCGGAGATGCGTTTATGCCTCTTCCTTATATCATCGATGGTGATCTGGATGAAACTGTCAATACCATTAAACATATAGGGAAAATGGGACTTGAAAACATTGTTCAAGGCCATGGCGACATTATCCTACGGGGTGAGATCGAAGATGCCGTCAAAGAAAACCTTAACTACCTTTCTGCCATTCGCAAAGCAGCTCGAACTGCCACCAAGCGTAAAAACCCTCAAGAATACCTCGCCGAAATTGATATTGAATCTTGCGGAAAAAGCCGGGTCTATTTAAGTGGATTAGCTGCTGAACTACACAGACGTAATTTGAAGGTACTCCACCAGCGTTTTGCTGCTGAAGAACCGAGTGAAGGCATAAAAGAATCCACGGATGCAGAAGACAACCTATAGGAAATAAAAAACCGGCATAGCCGGTTTTTTTATTTGTCTATTTTTTTCGATCTTTCAACCATGCTCTCAAACCCACAACCCGCTCGTCCCCTTTAAGCAAACGAGCAATATTCGGTCGGAGTGCCCAGAGCAGCATCAGCAACGCGCCAACTCCAAAGACGATATACTGCCAGGGTTCACCTCGCGTGATGTATCGGATACTGAAGATAATGATGGATAAAACAGCGATACTCAAGGTGGTCAAGGATGCATAACCGATCACAAGCAAAATGACTAATCCAATTGGGAGAATGATCGGAAGTGTCCAATTAAACATGGCAAAAGCAGCCCCTAAAGCAGGAGCTCCGCCAGCACCGCCGCGAAGCTGGATGGTACCATCAGGATCGCGCTCCAACAGATGAATTGAATAATTATGTCCACCAATAGCTAACAAGCCTGCTCCTACATACAGCCAGGGTGCGTCGGGGACCAGAAACATGGCTAACCATACTGCCAACGAACCTTTGAGAAAGTCCAGGATACCGGTTAAAGCGCCTGCAGCGAATCCTGCAGCCCGACCGGCGTTTGTTCCACCAGTGCGTCCGCTGCCATGAGTGCGCAGATCAATCCCCTTAGAGGCTTTGACAACGATAAATCCAAATGGGATAGACCCGAATAAGTACGCTGAAACCAGCGATATGATGATTCTCCAAATTTCCATAAGCGGTAAGTATAACACGCTGATATCAAATTCGTTATGTCGATTGCGATGACAAAAGAGCTTTATGTTCGGTGCACAGGAATTTCGATCGAGAACTTTTTTTGTATAGAAAACGCCTTGATTTTCCACCGATTTCCTTCACGAGATAGCAAAAGATAAACTGTTTCTGGAAAGGTGATTTCTTTAAGATCAGTTTCTGACAAACTATTTGGACCATTGGGATGGGAGTGGTAAATGGCCATGAGATCCATTTGGTGAGCTTCCATCCAGAGAATTGCATTAAGCTCCTGGCGTGGATCCATCATGAAACGGGTTGGACTATGGTGGATATTTTCAATAGGGAGAAGCCGTTTAATTCTTCCACCATTGCCAGCCAACAATCCGCATACTTCTTCCTCGGAATGTTCTCTAGCCAACTTAAGCAGACGGTAGTATATCCAGCGGGATATTTGAAAGCCATGTTCCAGGAGCTTTTTTTCAACCATGGCTGTCAACCAATGATGAGTGCTAATATCGCAGCCAGCGCAATCGCCGAACTCGCTTCAAGCAGATCGCTGCGCTGAATGGATTGTTTGATTGTGCTGTTTGCCAATAATAACGAAGCATAGAATATCCCGGTCAGTAACAGTCCAAATTGTAACGGCGTCACAGGCAGATAATACAATCCAATCGCAATTTGACCAACGATCAATCCCACTGCAACGGACCAGCCGACTTGCCAGCTACCTCCTGTTAATAAGTGGAGGACACGTAACGAAATAATAGTTGCGCCAATAATGATCACCGGTGTTTCAAGATACAAACGAACACTGCTAAAACGGATACTTGAAGAGAGGATGAGAAAAAGTGTATAAGAAACCGCAGTCAGACCTATCGCGGCTGGTGTGGAATAGACGCTGTTTATCTCGATGGAATAATATTCAGCGAGAAAGACGAAGGTTAGTAGTAATCCGCCAAGCATAAAGATCAACCACCATGTCGGGCTTGGGTCCAAAGAGTAAAGCGGGATCCCAATCACCCAGGCAGTTAGCGCCGGTAGCAGCCAATGCTGGATCCGTTCTATTACCTTATCAGGCATTCTATCTGACATGAGCCAATCCATTCCGGTGGATGCGATCACAGCAACTCCCAACCAGATCAGGTTACTGAATTGGAGAGAGATCGGAATGAAGAATCCGGGAAGTTGGATGGGTATTATCCCCAGAGGAACCCGAATAAATTGTGTCAGAGCATATACCAGGAGTACGGTTGCTGTAAGTGTACTGAGCTTATTAAAATTGGGTCGGGTGCCGTTACCATGCATAATTTATTCTAACCCGAATGCCGCCTGTGGTAAAATTAAATGTCTTATGCAAAACACTCCTTCCCTCAATTTGAACGATCAAAGACCGAAAGTAATTGCCAGTTTACTGGCGGGCTTTGATGCTGTAGCCAATCATATCTGGTTGATTTTTATTCCAGTTCTTCTGGATGTGTTCTTATGGCTCGGACCACGGCTGAAAATGCAGACCTTGCTGAAACCGGTAATCCAATCCATGGGAACTCTTCCCGGGATCACCTCTGCGGATATGCAAGCCTTGATCAAAGCGGCTCAACAAGGCTGGGAGTTGATTGCAGAACGGATCAATATTCTTGCTGCACTTCGAACATATCCGGTCGGCATACCTAGTTTGATGTCAAGCTGGTTACCACTCAAATCCGTATTGGGAACACCGGTTACTTTTGAAATAGTTAATCCAACTACGGTAGTTCTCTTGTTTTTGGCATTCTCGGTACTGGGGATATTATTTACGAGCGTTTATTTTCAATCGTTATCCACGGTGACTGGTAAGGAAAAAGCGAGTTTTTCACTGGGAATGATTGGCTGGTATGCATTACAGCTCTTAATGCTCAGCATTGTGATGATATTGTCCATCATCTTTCTCGGATTACCTTTCTTAATGCTGATCTCGGCGATCACCCTATTCAACGCGATGCTTGGACAGATTAGTCTGTTTTTCGGTGGACTAATGGTGATCTGGATCATTGTTCCGATGATCTTTTCAGCCCACGGAGTATTCGTTTACCATATGCCGGTATTCAGATCGATCTTAACCAGTATCCAAATGGTCCGCATTTCATTGTCGGTGACAGGTTCATTCATCCTCAGTGTAGTGGTGATCAGTATGGGATTAGACTTGTTATGGCAGACCCCATCAGAGACATCCTGGTTGCTTGCAGTGAGTATTCTTGGCCACGCATTCATCAACACCAGTTTGATCGCAGCCACATTTTTTTACTACCGCAAGAGCATCCTCTGGATGCAATCAATAATCATGAAAAATAATCTGGCGCAAAAACCTGCGTCTGACGTTACCCAAAGCTAGGCGGGGAGAGTTCCACATGGCACATACAGGTGATATAAGTGCGTATAGCGCAAACAACATTCAAGTTCTGGAAGGTCTTGAGGCAGTTCGACGACGCCCGGGTATGTACGTAGGCGGAACCGATATAAAAGCCTTACATCACCTCGTTTATGAAGTGGTTGATAATTCCATTGATGAAGCCCTTGGCGGATTTTGTAAGAATATTAATATTGTCATCCATGAAGATTCATCAGTATCCGTAAAAGACGACGGTCGTGGTATCCCTGTGGATATTCATCCGGAGAAGAAAAAAAGTGCTCTGGAAGTGGTCATGACTGTTCTTCATGCCGGTGGAAAGTTCGGCGGCGGCAGTTATAAGGTCAGCGGTGGTCTGCATGGTGTGGGTGTTTCTGCGGTCAATGCACTTTCGGAATGGTGTGAAGTACGTGTTTATCGCGCTGGTGAGATTTTCTTCCAGCGTTATGAACGTGGCATCCCGATGGAAGCAGTTAAAAAGATTGGTAAATGCGATCCTAAAGAATCAGGCAGCGAAACAACTTTCAAATTCGATCCGCAGATATTCAAAGAAGAAGGCATTGATTACCGTTTTGATACGTTAGTGACCCGCTTCCGCGAAATGGCCTTCGTAACTCGTGGAGTTACCATCAACTTTTTGGATGAACGAAGCGGTAAGGAAATCACTTTCTACTTCGAAGGTGGGATTAATTCGTTCGTTCGCTATTTGAACCGCAACCGAGACATGCTCCATCCGGTTGTCTACATGGAAAAAGAGATCGACGGCATTGATGTTGAAGCTGCCATCCAGTACACCGACGCATATTCTGAGTCGGTCTATTCCTTCGCCAACACCATCAATACCATTGATGGTGGTACGCATATGACTGGTCTCCGCGCAGCGACCACCCGTGTGATCAATGATTATGGACGTAGATCCGGTTTACTGAAGGAATCTGATCCCAACTTCTCTGGTGACGACACCCGTGAAGGTATGACCGCCATCGTCAGCATCAAGCATCCTGATCCCCAGTTTGAGAGCCAAACCAAAGTCAAACTGATGAATCCCGAAGTACAAACTTACGTTCAACAGGTGGTTGGTGAGGGATTCAACCGCTTCCTCGAGGAGAATCCGCAAGCTGCCAGAGCGATCATTCAGAAATGTCTTACCTCAGCCCGGGCAAGAGATGCTGCCAGAAAGGCACGCGATCTTGTCATCCGCAAAAGTGCGCTTGAAAGTCTGACCCTCCCTGGTAAACTGGCGGACTGCTCCGATAAAGACACCTCTAAAACCGAACTATACATAGTAGAGGGTGACTCGGCGGGTGGATCTGCCAAACAGGGACGAGACCGTCACTTTCAGGCGATACTGCCGTTGCGCGGGAAAATTTTGAATACTGAACGTGCCCGCCTGGATAAGATCCTATCTAACAATGAAGTCAAAGCGCTCATTTCCGCGTTGGGTACCGGGATCGGTGATAACTTTGACGTCAGCGGATTACGCTACGGTAAGATTATCATCATGACCGATGCTGATGTAGATGGTAGTCATATCCGTACCCTATTGTTAACTTTCTTCTTCCGTTATATGCCCGCCATCATTGAGCAGGAGCATATGTTCATTGCTCAACCTCCGTTGTACCGGATCGCGTACAAAGATAAAGTTCATTATGCGTATAACGATCACGAAAAAGATAAACTGATCAAAGAAATGGGTGTGAACCCGGACAAAGTGAATCTGCAGCGATATAAAGGTCTGGGAGAAATGAATCCCACCCAATTATGGGATACCACCATGAACCCTGAGAACCGGACATTGTTACAGGTTGCTATTGACGATGCCGCCGAAGCAGACCGTACCTTTGACATGTTGATGGGAGAGGCCGTTCCACCGCGTACAAGATTCATTCAGACCCACGCCAAGGACGTCCGTAATTTGGATGTGTAGAAAATAAGGTGTCCCCATCCACTGAAGAGATGACAGCACAAGTGGAAGAAGAATCTGCATCAGCATCTAAACTTGATAACCTCACAAAACAATTACAACCAATAGTTGATCAATTTAAACTGAATTGACCATTGAGAAAAGAATTAATTAAGGGACCCTGATTATCCTCAGGATCCCATTTTAAATTAGAATAAATCATTAATTTAATCCAACCCGGTTCAGATTTACCACCTGGGTTGATTTAAAAATTCAATCAGAGCTTCTTTCTTCTGCCAGAGCTTCAATGCGTTTTTCTGTGGTTGGGAGGCGGTTATGAACCGAAGCAGGTATTTTTTATTTAGAATGAAGACTTTTTGAATGATAGGGAGATACGGAACAAAAGCATTTGTAAAGACAAGTACCGGTGTAACCCGGGGAGTAAAACCCAAGATTGCAGAGAATTCATCCCTGATCAAATTAGCATTCCACAAGGATTGCTTGAGAAAATTCTTTTCCGGTCTTTTTTCATTAATCAGAATTTCGTTATTCTGAATAGTCACCGAACCTCTGTGGGATTTGGTTTCGAGAACAAATATGTTCCCATTCTTACAGATGATAAAATGATCAATATTTCCAAACCCTGTTTGGATATCATGAACAATCGCATAATCATCATTTAGATTATCAAGGATCTTTCCGACAACCTCTTCTCCTAACCCGCCGCGCAAATACCGGTCTTTCTTGTTTGCTTCCTTATTCAAGAAATAAAATCCGGTCAACGTTAGAATTACCATTACTGCAAGCGAACCAAAATACAATCCGGTTGGGATTCCAAGAAAATGGAAGTATTGCAATATCACTGTCGATGTCACATACACCAGCATCATTATGATCAAAAGTGTGATTCCACGACGCTTTATCCTGTGAGCTTCCTTGAAAGCATATCCGCCAGCTTTGGCATCAGATAACTTTATTGGGGATGTTTCTGTTTTGGGAATTGGACCAATTTCCAATGGTGTCGGGTCCGGACTTGGAACCGGTACAGATTGGGCGGAGAGTTCTTCATTAATTTGTTGACTGGGTTGTTCTTCGAGTTGAACTGATGGGGTTTTTCTGATCGCTTCTTCGTATTCTGTTCTCAAAATGTCTTCAAGCAAAGGTTTTGCTTTGGGGTGATTACGGTCAATCAGCAACACTCTTTCCAAACAGTCCCTTTTTTGTTTCAACTCTTCAAGGCAAAATGATAAAGCAAACCATAAGTCAGGATTCCGGGGATCAGTGATCACAGCCCGGGCTAACAGATCTCTGGCTTCGTATTTTTTTCCACCTTGGTACAATAATCTGGCTTGTTCCAGTAAGCTCAATTCGCTCATCCGGGCTATTCCCCTTTGTATCGATTACTTCAAAGCCTCATTCAAATTAAATTCTACATCTTTTTCTGGTATTTTGACCCGGAGCGCTACAAAAAAATTGATGATTGCAATCCCGACACCCATCAGGAAAACATACTGGAAACCAAACGTATTCCAGATCATACCTCCCAAAACGGCAATAGATATGGAGAAGATATGATCGATCGAGATTGATGCGGTTAATGCTGGTTGAATATCCTCTTCCCGCTTGGCAATCCTCTTAATATATGTGGACCGTGCCATGCTGACTGACATTAATATCTGGTCCAATAGGAAACAAACAAAAGTGATCATTAATGCCGTGGATTCTGGGAAGAGAGAGCGTGAGAATCCATACCCAAAACAGACAAATATCAATAAAACTGCTTCAGCAGAGAGTACAACGCGTTCACCCCAATGATCTATCATCCAACCTAACAACGGCTGAAAGATAATGCCGATCACACCACCGATCAACAATAAAGTAGCCATAGTTTGGGTAGGCTGCTTAAAAACTGTTACCAACACCCAAGGTGCAAAGGTGATAAAGATTTGTTTCCTCGATCCATATAAAATCGCTAATGCATAGAAAAGTCGGTAATCCTTGTGTAATTTTAAAAAAGTCTTTGGACGGATTGTGTTCTTTGTTTTCATTGCATACAGAAAGGTACCTGCGATAGTAAAACCGATTGCCACAATGATGAATGTATGAGTAAATTGGAAATGAAGATACTTGAATCCCAGGAAGACGACGAAACTGCCAAAAATCCCTGCGAAATTCCTTAATGAATTTATCTGTCCTAGTCGCTGACCGGCTTTCCCTTCTTCCGCCAATTCCATGCCAATAGTCGCTTGTATCGGCATGAATAAATGCTGACCCAGACTATAAATAAATAGCCAGATCATCATCACAGCGTAGGTAGGTGACATAAAACCAATCAAAAGGGTACCGATTACTCCAAGAAACATTGCAAACACCCCCATTCGGCGGCTGCACAGGAACCAGAATAATGCGGTAACGAATACAGTGAGAAGACCGGGTAGTTCACGTGGAATTTCCATAATGGAACGTTGCAGACCGGTCAGGGCAAAACGTCCGTTAAGAAAGTTATTAAAGGTGGCGTCGTAAACCGATGTTGCCAGACTCATGGCGAACACGGAAAACCCAAACAGTTTTAGTTCTCGAGGTATTTTGGATATATATTGACGAATTCTCATAGATGCTGCTTGTTTTTCTTGATTGACTTTCAGTAAGGTAATGGAGTATTTAGATTATTTTTCTGCCTGGAATACTGAGGTTTATTTTACATCTGATTGGGTCGAATTTTTGCCAACTTTCAGCCAAAAAAAATCTCCGGATCCATTCGGATTTCCGGAGACAATTGAAACAGGAAATTGGATTACACTACTGATTCTTGCTCTTCAGGGACCATACCTTTAAGGATCATCTCCAAAGCCATTGTGTGGCTGCATCGGGAGCGGGTATGAAAGAAATCACAATCGCAATGCCAGGTACCATTCTCAAATGTTACGGTATGCGCATTATTTTCACCTTCAAATGTTACCTTCATTGAGTTCACATGAATTCGGGTTCGTTCTTCAGCATACCGTTTAGCTTTTTCTATTTTTCCGATCATTCCATAATCCATTGCGCAATCTCCTTTCAGGGTTTAGGTAAAACAACAGCATGCGCGACTAGCGGCATGCTGCGGTAGTAATCTCTCTTATGGTGAAAAAGTATCGCATATAGGTATATTGATTTCCTCTAATCAGTATAGTATAGAAGAATTGTAAAGTCAATTAAGAGATATTATTCATTGGGACAGCAAATTGTCAATTTTTGTGCTCGGAAACAAATATACCTATAGACAACATTAATAAGTTCCCCATACGTGATTGTTGATGACGTGATCACAGAAAATCTTGATGAAATCCTGGTTGGATGACCATCATTAAACTCACCTGCCGGCTGAAAGAATCCATTATTCAAAGTTGTATTCTTGAATGGTGGATTCTTTTTAAAAATCGGAGCGATCATGATAGAAGCAGTTATAAATTGGGTAAAGAAGCATCATTTAATCACGTACTTTGTTCTGACATATTTGATCACCTTCAGTTTTGGATTCGGTCTGATCTGGTTTAGTCCAGGTTCACATTTGGAACCCTGGTCGTTGGTATGGTTCTTTGAAGTTTTTGGCCCTACTTTTAGTGCTGTGATCGTGAGTGGAATAATTGGTGGAAAACCGAAAATCACCAAATTGTTATCCGGTTTGCTACGTTGGAGGATAAATATCAAGTGGTATTTTGCTGCGGCTTTTCTGTTTTTGGCTCCATTGGCTATCACCCAGATTTATCGACTATTAGGGAATCCGGTGGAAGGAACAGGTGCGGATCTAACGCTGGGGAAAGCTGCTCGAATCATCATTTTCACCTTGTTTTCAGGTCCAGTCGCTGAGGAATTGGGTTGGCGCGGATTTGCATTGCCACGGTTACAGGAAAAGCACAATGCCTTGGTATCCAGTTTGATCCTGGGTGTCATTTGGACTTGTTGGCACATTCCCCTCTTTTTCATTACCGGTGCTTCACAAATGTCAATCCCATTTCCAATCTATCTGGTCATGGTGGTAACCGTGACAATTTATCTCACATGGCTTTATAACAATACCCAGGGAAGTATGATCATAACCATCATCGCCCATTTTTTCTATAATCTGACATGTTTTCTTACCGGGGTCTTGCACCCTATGCCACCCATGAAATTCTATATGTCCGCTGGTCCGCTGCTGGGAATTCTGGTTGTGCTTATCGTGTTAGTTTTCCGTCCAGAGTATCTTTCGTGGAAATATACTGAAGAATTGCCGTAGATTAAAAAAGACAGGAGAGTGAGAATCACTCCCCTGTCCGTACGGGTAAATTTGATGTTGAATTTCATTGGAAAAAGGCGGAGAGGGTGGGATTTGAACCCACGGTGATCCGTAGGACCACAACGGTTTTCGAGACCGCCCCGATCAGCCACTCCGGCACCTCTCCTGGCAGGCGATATTATATCAGAATAGCCGTTGCTTCAACGGACTAGCTTTCCAACTGCTGCCGTTTCTTCTCCACCCGCTCGATAAATCGCCCCAGGTCAATAATGAACCTTTCGTGCTCACCCTCCGCGATCTTCTCGAAATTATCCCATGCTTCCACTTTAAACTTGATCCGCCGTCCATCGACTTCGAGAACTTCAGCCCGGGTTCGAATTGTGAATCCGATGGGTGTTGCTGCCAGGTGTCGTATGTTGACCACCGACCCAACGCTACCCTGCCCGGGGTCTAAAAAAGGTAGAATAGCATTATGGGATGTGCGTTCCAATAATCCGATTGCTCTGGGCGTACTGAACACAGGTGGGAGTGAGTCTCCACCTGAGAATCTGGCTGTATCGCTTTCTTCGACAAACAGGGTCATTTCACCAATAATTCCTGGTTCGATAGTCATTCTTGTTTCTCCTTCACTTTATATGTTTGTAATTTCTGTAGCTATTGTTTTTATCTTGGTAAAAAAATGAAAATACAGACTATATAAAAACAATATAAATCCGGCAGGTGTCACAACCAGATACATTATCCAATTGGTGTGAAGTCTCCAACCGGCAGAAAAAATGGTTGAATAGATTAGGGAACTTATCAGTGGAATTAGCAAAATTGTAAGATAGCGGACAGCATTGGGTGTATTGCCTGGGAATAGATTAAGAGTTATCTTGCGATCGATCATTTTCATCCGAAGTAGAGCGAGAGCGACTATTGCCAATAGGATGGGTAGTATGATTGCCGCCCATTTAGCTATGGGTATTGCGATAAAAACGAAATAGAGGAATGTCATTATCCCGATTAGCAAATCAAGTGACCAATGCGATTTTAATGGTAATTCAATAGTTCGGTCTGTCAGCCAATAGGACAGAATCAGTAACACAGCAATCACCGTTGAGAACATCGCAAAGTTGATTGGATATTGAGGGACTTCACCAGGCTCTGTCCACCAGGAAACTGCCCAGAACCCGTACACAAGTCCTATCAGGCAGGTCATGATCATTGCTCGAGTAATGGATTGTCGGAAAACCAACCTAAGACCATACCAACCAATGCATACAGAAACAAGAGAATGCCATCCCAACCCGGTGAATGAGATGGAAAGTGGTAAATCCTCATACATGGTTTGCACGATCACACCTTCTGCCAGCCAACCAAATACTGCGCCACAAAGAAGGACCCCCCAAATTGACTTCACATTAAAGTATGAAATTAGACGGATAAAAATGTAAGCAAGGATGGAATAAGCAATCCAGGTCATCATCCATCCACTCAGGTTGTCATCCGGTCGGATTCGCGCCCAAAATAAATTCTCCGAAAAGAACATGAGGATATAACCGGTTGCCAGAACTCCAATAATCCGTTTGATTACGGCCATTTTGGGTTTCCCTGTATGTTTTTGATTACTCGATGACGATTGATTCGTTTCGATAAGGATATATTACGGGAGCGAGATCGAGGTTCTTGAATTTCTCCGCTAAAGCGTTACTCGAAAGAGGCTCTCCATGAACCAGGATGATTTTCTTTGTAGTTGACCTGGAATTTTGAGCGTACTTAATCAAAAAATCCTGGTCAGCATGAGCGGAAAGCCCTCCAATGGTTACCACTTCGGCTCGGACCTTATACTCTTCCCCAAATATTTTTACCATGGGATCACGATCCGCGAGTTTTCTTCCCAATGTATCCGGTGCCTGCCATGAGACAATGACGATGGTATTCCGTTTTTCTTCAATATTATTTTTCAGGTGATGCAAAATCCTGCCTGTTTCAGCCATACCTGAAGCAGAAATGATAATCATCGGGTCAGTTCTATCGTTCAAAGACTTCGACTCTTCCAATGAACGTACATAATGAAGTTGATCAAAATCCAAAGCCGGATGGCGATGCTCGCGAACAAATTGTGCAGTTTCATCATCCATGCACTCAGTATGATCTCTGAATATATCAGTAGTGTTCACTGCAAGTGGACTATCCACGTAGATCGGAATCTTGGGGATCAAGCCCTCAGACATCATTCCATTCAGGCCGTAAACCAACTCCTGGGTTCGACCTACCGCGAAAGCCGGGATAATCACTTTTCCGTGCCGATTTATGGTCCGTAACAGTACTTCACGGAGTTCATCAAAAGCAATTTGCGGGTCCGGATGGTGTTTATCACCATAAGTGGATTCCATCATTAAATAATCAACATTCTCAGGCAGAATTGGGTCTCGGACAAGAGGAAGCCCAGGTCTGCCGATATCTCCGGAAAACCAGAAGCGGATTTCATGTTGGTTTTCCCTAATCTTCATTGCTATTGCCGCCGATCCAAGGATGTGTCCAGCATCCTGTAATTGCACAGTTACACCTTTGATTGGTTCAAATTCGGTTGTGTAATCAATTTTCACAAGCCGATCTATGACTAATTCCGCATCAGCCATCGTGTACAACGGTTCAACAGGTGGCTCGCCACGTTTGGCACGTTTTTTATTGACATACTCAGCATCGCTTTCTTGAATATGCGCGGAATCGTTAATCATGATCGCTGCCAGATCTGCGGTCGCCGGTGTACAGAAAACTGGTCCACGATAGCCATTCTTGACCAGATTTGGTAGATTTCCCGAATGATCAATATGAGCATGTGAGAGGATCATTGCATCTACTGTCTTGGGATCGAACTGGAAGGATTGGTTGCGGGTATAAGATTCTGCCCTCTTGCCCTGGAACAGTCCGCATTCCAGCAATAGCTTACTGCCATTGATATCGAAGAGAAATTGACTTCCTGTGACTGTTTGAGCGGCGCCGTAGAAATGAATTCTCATGATTCCTCAATCCTTTCATCCGGGTTCAGTGCTTTAAGAATTTGCTTACCAAATTCGTTTAGTCTCCAGGGATAGTCGCTCATTTGTTTTCGGATATCTTCCATAGTAGCAGGGGGATTTTCTGCAATTTCCAGCATGATCTCACGGGGAAGGACAATATCCGAATCGACTTCTCGCCGGGACGCTTCTTCTTTTCGATACTGCTTCAATAGTTCAATTCTGTCCCTTAATGCCTTGTCTTTTTTGGGAATTCGCGGCTGTTTTTGAATTGGTTTTGTTTGTCCCAATTCAATACAAGCCAAAATTTCTTTGCCAAAATGATCGATGAGACGTTCAGGGATATCGGTCCTTGATCTTAGAGTGAACAAATTTGTTGGCAAGGTCAGGGCAGCTTGAACCAGGAAGTTGCTTCCAATTACTTTGAATGAGGGTCTATCCAATTGTTTCGCTTTTGCCTCACGCCATTTGAGGAGTTCATACAGAATGGTAACCTGTCGTTGATTAAGATCCCTCACACCATTAGTTTTCCAAAGCTGCTCTTCAAGGGTATTCGGGGTACTGCCGCAAACCCTGGTAAGCCGCGCGAAATCCTCTCTTGCTAATTCAATTAGATTTTTTGCGTTCAATCGAGCTTCGTAAATATCCCTTAATTCATCCAGGTAGTATGTATCAAACCGTGCGTAGATCATTTGATCTTCAGGCAGCGGGCGTTTTGCCCAGTTAGCCTTTTGTAGGCGCTTGTCGATTTCCAAACCAAGTTCAGCCCGTAAAACCCCATCCAGCCCAACTTCTTTGATACCCAGAATTCGAGCTGCCATCATGGTATCAAAAATATTGCAGAAGCTGAATTGATAATCCCGTTTTAAGCAAATGATGTCATATTCAGCCGCATGAAAGATTTTCTCATGAGCTGGTGAAGAGAAAATCTTTCCCAGTGGGGAAAGATTAGTTAATAAGATCGAATCAACTAGATAATCCGCGTTGGGAACGCTGAATTGTAGCAGACAAACCTTTTCCTGAAATGCATGAAGTCCATTTGATTTGGTGTCAACTGCAATTTTGGGAAATTTCAGTAAATGATCAACCATCTTGGTTAGATCAGTTTCTGTGTCGATCCAAATGGGTGGATAGTCAGGTTCAAGCATGAGGTGATTATAGTACACTCACCGCGCTCAGGCACAAAAAGCAGCGGAGATTGTCTTAGACAAGCTCCGCTGTTTTACTTTTAAACAGATTAGGTATGGATGGGTTCTCCCAGCGCAGAATGAGCTGCCTCAAGGACGATTTCACTTAATGTCGGGTGTGCGTGGATGTTCCGTGCGATTTCCTCGGCGGTCAATTCCATTTTTTGAGATAAGGTTAATTCTGGCAGCAGTTCAGATACTTCAACGCCTATCATGTGTACGCCTAGAAGCTCTCCGTACTTGGCATCGATGATCAGTTTACAAAAGCCGCCTGACTTTCCCAATCCTAGTGCTTTTCCGTTGGCGATCATATTCATCCTGCCTACTTTGACATCATACCCCTTTGCTTTTGCCTGTTCCTCCGTATAACCAAAAGATGCTACCTGTGGGTTGGAATAAGTTGCCCTGGGAACCATGACATAATCAATAGGGGAGGTAGTTTTACCAGCGATTGCTTCTGCGCATAGAATACCCTGTGTGGAAGCCACATGTGCCAATAACAACTTTCCGGTCACGTCTCCAATGGCCCATATACCGGGGACATTGGTTGCCATACGGTCGTCGATCTCAATATGCCCACGATCGGTCAGCTTCACTCCTGCGACATCCAATCCGAGATTGGTTGTATTTGGTCTGAAACCAATAGCAACCAGTGCTTGCTCAGCGCGGAGAGTCTTCGTACCATCCTCACCTTCAACTATTACCTCAGCTCCATCCTTGCCTACCTTGGCGGATTTTACCTTGTGGCTGGTCAGGATCTGAATTCCGCGTTTGGTGAATGCCCTTGCCAGTTCTTTGCTGACTTCTTCATCTTCCAATGGTGCAATTCTCGGTAACATTTCGACCAGAGTAACTTCTGATCCATAGCTGCTCCACACTGTTGCGAACTCGAGACCAATCGCTCCGGCGCCAATGATGACCACAGATTTTGGCAATTTCATCTGCAAAATGGCTTCGTAATATGTGACAACTGTATCAGCGTCCAATTCCACTCCGGGAATTCCGGTCGCGTGGGATCCTGTGGCGATGATGAAGTTCCTAGACTGCACAGTTTGTTTCGTACCGTCAGCAGCAGTGACTTCCAATTCCTTGGGTGAGGTGAATTTGGCTGCTCCATTAATCACATCAATATTATTTTTCTTCATTAAGAAGCCAACGCCTTTGGTTAACCGGTCAGAAACCTGGCGGCTACGTTTAACCGCGACGCTGTAATCCAATTGCAAATTGTCAAAACTAAATCCAAACTCTTTACTTTTTTCCCGTAAAAGTAGAGCAACTTCTGCATTTTTCAACAACGCTTTGGACGGTATACACCCAACATTTAAACAAACTCCGCCCATCCACTGCTTGTCGATGATTGCTGTTTTTAATCCCAATTGAGACGCCTTGATTGCGCCAACATATCCGCCCGGTCCGGCGCCGATAACGACTACATCGTATGTGCTCATAATGTCTCCCTTAACTATCATAAATTATATTGGATTTTGATTTAATGTTCGACATTTTGTCTAGATTGAGATTCATTTCTGCTTGCCCTGACTATACGGGCGTGATAGACTCAAACATATCTTATGCTTTAGGAGCCGGATATGCCCCCCACGCTGTACTTAATTGATGGTCATGCTCTCGCTTATCGGACATATTTTGCGCTTAATCCTTCGGGCGGATCAGATCCGCGTTGGCAAACATCCAAAGGCGAACCCACTGCTGGAATCTATGGTTTCATCAGTGTTTTATTGCGATTGATCGAACAGGAAAAACCGGATTATCTTGCGGTTGCTTTCGATGTCGGCAAAACATTCCGTGATGAAATTTATGCTGAGTATAAAGGGACACGCGAAAAGATGCCTGATGACTTGCGTGTGCAGATCAACCGGATAAGACAGATCGTTGATGCATTTAACATTCCGCGGCTCGAGTTAGATCGCTACGAAGCCGATGATGTACTAGGGACGATCGCCCGGCAGGCTGAAGAAAAAGGGTTGGGAGTGAAGATCATCACCGGTGATCGCGATTTACTTCAGCTTGTTACCGAGCGGGTAATCGTTAATCTCCCCGGATCCAAACTGAGTGACGCAAAAGATTATTATCCACAGTCGGTCAAAGAATATCTGGGAGTTCGTCCCGACCAGGTTGTGGATTATAAAGCGATGGTCGGAGATAAATCGGATAATATCCCCGGGGTTGCGGGGGTGGGTGAAAAGACAGCAACCAGTCTGCTTGAGACCTATGATACTTTGGATGCGATCTACGCAAATCTGGATAAGCTCGCCCCGGGAGTCCGCAAGAAATTGGAAACAGACAAAGAATGGGCTTACAAAAGCCAGGACCTTGCCAGGATCCGCGTGGATGCACCCATCCAATTGGATTTGGATAAAGCAAAAACCGGCGGGTATGATCTCGAATTAGTGGAAAAAATATTCCGCGAATTGGAATTAAAAACCTTAATGACCCGCCTGTCCAACCTGGCGAAAACTCAATCCCCATCGACGCCTGAGCAGCAATTGAATTTGTTTGAAGAGAAAATTCAAAGAATTGGCATTACACCGGAAGAGGCGGCATATAAGATCGATGTACACATCGTTCAAACTGTAGAAGATTTGAAATTGTTAGTAGATGAATTGCTGGCTTCTGAATGGGTAGCTCTTGATACTGAGACCACATCCACAGATCCCATGCGAGCTGATCTGGTGGGAATCTCATTCTCAACAAAAGTTGGCAAGGGATATTACCTCCCGGTTGGGCATACGACCCAAGATGAACAAATCCCTCTGCCGATGATAAAGTCGTTGCTGGCTCCCATTCTGTCAGGATCGAAAGTGAAATTCGCCGGGCACAATCTTAAATATGATGCTCTGGTTTTAAAACGGTTTGGTTTACCCATTCGAAATATCAGTTTCGATACGATGATCGCTGAATTTCTTGTCAACCCAGCGTCTCGCAACCTTGGGTTTGAAAAACCTGGCCTGGGTCAGGTTGGGAGCCGAGATGACCCATATCGAGGAACTGATCGGTAAGGGCAAAGTCCAACTCAGCATGGCTGATATCCCCATAGCCAGCGCTTCTCCATACGCCGCGGCTGATGCAGAAGTGGTTTTCAGGCTTCTCCCAATAATGCAAGAGGAATTAGTCAAAGTTAAGGGGATGGAACTGCTGAATGATATTGAACTGCCTTTGATCACAGTGTTGGCAGATATGGAAGAAGCCGGGATACTGGTTGATAAACCATTCTTCGAGAAATTTGCAATTGAATTGGGTGAACGGATCAATGCCATTGAGATCAATGTGCAGGAAACAGCGGGTACGTCATTTAATTTGAATTCCACCCAACAGCTTTCAAAAATCCTCTTTGATACTCTGAAACTTGCTCCACCAGATCGTGGTAAAAAGACAACCAGCGGAAATTATTCCACTGCTGCAGATGTTTTGGATTCTCTCCGTGGTCAGCATCCGGTTGTGGATCTCATTCTGGAATATCGCGAATTAACCAAATTAAAATCAACCTACATCGATGCGCTTCCCTTGCAGATCAATCCCAATACAGAACGGATCCATACTTCATACAACCAGACAGGCTCTGTGACTGGGCGGATCGCTTCTTCGGATCCCAATTTACAAAACATCCCCACTCGAACTGAGCTGGGGAAACGGGTGCGTGAGGGATTTATCGCCGGTCCGGGTATGATTCTGCTTTCGGTGGATTACAGCCAGATCGAACTTCGCATCGTTGCTCACATGGCAAATGATGAGGCGATGTTGGCGGCTTTCCGTGCAGATGAAGATATTCACGCCGCGACTGCCTCAGCCATCTTCCATATTCCCCTGGATCAGGTTACGAAAGAGCAACGCCGTCATGCAAAAGCGATCAATTTTGGATTGATCTACGGAATGGGCGCATTTCGGACTAAGTCAGGCTGCCGATATGACTGTCTCAGGAAGCAGATAAATTTATCATTGCCTATTTTGGTCAATTCCCCGGGGTAAAAAATTACCTTGACGGTATACGTAAATTGGCTGCCACCCGGGGATATGTGGAAACCCTGCTTGGTCGCAGAAGGTATTTCCCTGGTTTAGCAACTCAAACAAACCAGAACCAGAAGAATCGTGAAGAACGAGAAGCTATTAACACTCCGATCCAAGGGACTGCTGCCGAGATTATAAAACTGGCAATGCTTAAAATTCCTGATGCTTTACTGAAAGCAAAACTAAAGGGAAAGATGCTGCTGCAAGTCCATGATGAGTTGTTATTTGAATGCCCACGAGATGAGTTGGAAGAAACTGCAAAACTCGTCCAATATGAAATGGGCAATTCATATAAACTGGATATTCCTTTAAAAACAGAAGCGCGAAGTGGAAAAAATTGGGGGAAAATGGTTGTCCTTGAAGAAAAGTAGCATATTTTGAATTTCCATGATATATTTTTTCTAGGGATTCTTCAGAAATAAACACTGGGGACAAAATACCATGGCCGGTAGGCAAGATATTTTTCAAGACACAATGAATAAGGGCCATTCGGCCGCCTGGGATCAACAATGGAAGCAGGCTGCTGCATATTATCGACAGGCTCTTGAAGAATTTCCCAATCAACCAAATGCTCTAAGCAGCTTGGGAATGGCGCTCTTCGAATTAAAAGATTACGAAGAAGCATTACGGGTTTATTCCAAGGCTAGCCATGTATCTCCCGATGATCCACTTACAGCAGAGAAAATTGCCCAAGTCTGTGAACGACTGGGACGTCTACCAGATTGTATCCAGGCATCCTTAAAAGCTGCTGATCTTTTCCTCAAAGCGCGTGACATGGAAAAGGCGATCCATAACTGGAACCGGATACTTCGTCTCGACCCTGACCACCTCGGCGCACATTCCAGACTTGCAACCGTATTTGAACGAGCCGGCAGGAAGAATGATGCCGTTAATGAATACCTGGCCATGGCGGCGGTGATGCAACAAAGTGGAGTCGTTGAAAAAGCGACACAAGTGATCGAGTATGCCCAGAAATTGATGCCGGGTAATTCCAAAGTGGAAGAAGCCCTTACTCTCTTACAAACCGGTAAACCCCTATCCAAACCATCCAGACCTGTAGGTACTGGACCATTTCAGTATCAAACCGGTGCTTTATCTCCCGGTGGATTAGTAAGAAGGGTAACCGATAAGCTGACGACAATAAAAGATGTTCCAAAAACTGAACCGAAACAACCAATTGAGAAAGGTGATCCGATCGCTCTGGCGAAAAAGAAAGCCCTCATCAAATTAGCAGATCTATTATTTGAGCAAAATGAAGAGGCCAATACCGGTCAGGTAGCCCGCAGAGGATTGCCTTCTATCATGCGTGGTACAGGTACCCTCTCCCTGGAACAGGAAGAACGAAAAAAAGTGATGATGCTGCTTGGACAAGCAGTGGACGCATCTACCAATGGGAATGATGCAAGTGCAGCGGACTTTTTGGAAAGAGCCATTGATTCTGGTCTCGAGCATAATGCCGCGTTTTTTGAACTTGGCTTGCTCAGATTCCAGGGGGAACGTTATGATAGCGCAATCAAATACTTGCAGCATGCGATAAAGCATCCTGATTTTGCGCTGGCTGCCCATTTACTATTGGGCATGGCATTGAAAAAAGTTAATAAATTTGTTGAAGCAGGCTTTGAATACCTGCAAGCACTGAAATATGCGGATACCCAGATCGTTCCTGAGAACCAGGCTGATGAACTTCTTCAATTGTATGAACCGCTCCTGGAAGAACAAAGCAAATCCTCGGATGCGACTGAAAGTGCCCGACTATGTGACAGCATCGGAAATCAATTAAACTCCGTGGATTGGCGTGAAAATCTGACCCGTGCACGGGAACAACTTCCAATAGCATCACCTGATTCTCCTCCATTACCGTTGGCTGAGATCTTCCTCGAACTGCGCAGCCATCAGATCATCGAATCTCTTGCACGAGTCCGCTCTTTGGCAAATAAGGGTTTGTACCGCACTGCCATGGAGGAGTCCTTTTTCGCGCTTCAATTTGCACCAACATACTTACCTTTGCATATTCAGATGGCCGATATGCTGGTCATGGATGGATTGATCCCAGAAGCTATCGAAAAATATACTGTGGTCGCTAATACATTTAGTTCCCGTGGGGAGTTTGCTCAAACCACAAGTTTACTCCGAAAAGTTGTTGCTCTCGCACCGATGGATTTGGCAGCAAGAAGCCGTTTGATCGATCAGCTTGTGAATCAAGGTTTCACCAAAGAAGCTTTGAAGGAATATATCGAATTAGCTGAGATCTATAACCGGCTGGCTGAATTGGAAATGGCTCGTAAAACACTTTCGATAGCTCTTCGTATCAGTCAACAATCCAATCAGCATCAAGAACAGACGATTGATATCCTCAATCGAATTGCCGATATTGATATGCAACGGTTGGATTGGAAAAATGCAATGCGGTCATTCGAACAGATCCGAACCCTGGAAGCAGGGGATGATCGCACAAGATTTAATCTAATCGACCTAAATCTGCGCCTAGGTAACGATAATGCGGCTTTGTCAGAGTTGGATAGCTATATAGGATATCTTGAAAGTACCGGTCAACAGCGTAAGGTGATCCCGTTCGTCGAAAATCTTGTGCATGAAAGACAGGATTATCTTGAGTTTCATCAACGAATGGCTGAACTTTATCGTCAGGCTGGTCGCATTCAGGATGCAGTCATGGAATTTGATCGTGTAGGTGATATGCTGATGGATGCCGGAAACAGAACCGGTACGATCGCGGTAATTCAAACAATTATTTCATTGAATCCGCCAAATGCGAGTGATTACCGCGCAATACTAGAAAAGCTTCAAACTGGAATGTAACTAGCAAGATCCATAAAGCAGTTCCCGAACGCGAACAGCCTGATTTCTAAGTTTATCATCCCGACTTAGCAGGCTGCTCATTTTTTCACAGGCATACATCACGGTAGTATGATCCCTGCCGCCGAATTCATTCCCAATTTGTGGGAGCGATAAACCGGTATCTTCACGCATAATATACATCGCCAACTGACGAGGAAGAGCAATATTTGCTGAACGTTCTTTGCTAAGCATTCGATCACGCGAGATATTGAATACACTTGCCACTGAATTCACAATCTGGTTTGGTTCCACATGGGTAGACTGTGGAAGCAGATCAGCCAATGCGGAATTAACCAATGATGTGTTAATCGGAAGTCCGCTTAGATCAGAAAAGGCAAGAATTCGGTTTAATGCACCTTCAAGTTCCCGAATATTCGATTGGAATTTTTTAGCGATGATTTCCAAAATGTCCATTGGTACGATACGACCAGAATTCCCAGCTTTAGATCGCAAGATCGCCTGTCGTGTCTCCAGATCAGGTGCTTGAATATCGGCAATCAAACCCCATTCGAATCGGCTTCTTAATCGTTCTTCAAGGGTTAACAGAGACTTGGGTGAACGGTCGGAGCAAATTACAATTTGTTTTTCCTGGCTGTGCAGGCTATTAAATGTGTGAAAAAACTCTTCCTGAGTGGATTCTTTACCGGCGATGAATTGAATATCGTCAATTAGCAAAATATCGATGTTGCGGTATTTATTCCTGAATTCCGGAGTTGTATGTGTGCGGATGGATTGAATGAGGTCATTGGTAAATTCCTCACTTGTGACATACATTGCAGCTTTTCCATTTTTTTGACACTGGTTACCAATTGCATGAAGTAAATGAGTTTTACCTAATCCGACTCCACCATATAGGAAAAGCGGATTGTAAGCATGCGCTGGATTGTCAGCAACTGCCATAGCTGCTGCATGTGCAAGTCGATTTCCAGAACCCACCACATAGTTATCAAAAGTGTACTTACTATTGAATTTTGATGTAGATCTTGGTTGAGGTGGGAGGCAAACTTCTTCCAACGTTGGAACTTCGCAGATTTCATCCGGTTCGAGATTGAATTCTGATTTCTTTTGAAGGACAACAAAATTGACTTCTTGCGGACTGTTAAGAATACCTGAAAGTACCTGGTTAATGGTTGTAGTCAAACGATTATCTAACCAATCCCTGGCGTACGTATTCTGAACCCCAATTGTAAATTTCCCATTATCAGCGCCGATAAACTGACTGTTTTTCACCCATGTATCATAAGATGCTTTGGACATATCCATTTGTAACTGTCCGAGAGTTGCCTGCCAAGCTTGATCTGCATTCATAAAGACTCCAGGTGCGGCGAAAGTACGAAAATAGGCTGGCTATGTTAACGTCAAACATAGCTCTGCTGGTGATACAGAGATGCACTTACAGTAATTTTTACTTCGGGAGAAACCTTCCGGGGTTACAAGTACACCTGCACCCCCATTGCAGGGACAAGTAGATTCTAGCAGAGACCTAGAACCTCCGCAAGTTGCTATCCCTACGGAACCTTAAAACATTCAAATATTTTAAGGATTCTAAAGGTTAAGGAATCCGATTCTTTTACAATCTTAACGTTTGTAATTGGTTAGGTAATTTCTCGCAATTTGCGGATAAAGAGTATGTATACCCCCCATATATGGGGGGTATTTTTGCGATCTTCTTGGCAAGCTATACGAACGGAAAATACGTTCTAATTTGAATCCGAATCATTATGACACTATGTTTTTATTTCCACTACCGATTCTGGAATCAGGCATAAATCTTTAGTATGCTGCAAGCATGGACTTGGCTGCCCGACGACCGATCTCTACTGCAAAGTTAGTTCCGCGATCCCAGGGGTATACCTGGCTCATACTCGCAAAAAACAGTCCATGAATTGGGGTTTCGATGGCAGGAATATTAATGGAATGGTTCACAAATGGAACTGGTTGGGCGTAATTCGTGCGATTCAACCATACTTTTTTGATCCATTCTTTTTTGAAATCCGGATTAATCCTTTGTATCCCAGGAATGAAGCGCTCGAGTAATTCCTCGGCGGATAATTTGAAATATTCATGGTCAGTTTCAAGATAATCACCAATATACAACAGATGATCCCCACCATAATGTTCCGGGCTGATGTAATTTGTGTGTTCCACCAATGCAAGAAAAGGGAATCCTGCTGATTTGGGGATGTTGTACCAATAGTAGCCTTTATCAGAGACTTGCCGGTCAACTGAAAGAACCATCACAACGGCGCCTAAATTCTTTAATTCAAGAAGTCCTTTCAAATAGGATTCAGATAAAGAAGGTGCAATACGGGCGAGTAGCCCGGGAGATGTTGTTGCAAGGCATTGATCGAAATGAAGGTCCTCGTTTGCGAGGGAGATCATCACTTTTCCATCCGAATCATTTTTGATCTGTTTTACAGGTGCATTTAAAACAATCACAACTCCCATTTCGCGTAATTTATCAGCGAACATATCACAAAATCGCTGAAATCCTCCCGTAAAAGTTCCAAGCCGTGTTGTCCGTGCTTTGATCCTTGCCCATAACCAGGCCATATTGACTTGTTTGGAATAACGCTCACCGAATTTCCCGATCAGCATGGGCTCCCACATTTGCTCGTAAACCTGATCTCCTGCCCACTTGCGCATCCAGGCATCCACAGTTGTTTTTTCCAGGATTTTCCAATTATTAGAAAGACGAAGATACAGACCGACCAGTCCAAAGCGGATCTTGTTGATCCCCCATCCCAATCCTGGATAAACGATCATTTGCGGGATGGCATCGAATGGGTAGAATTTGCCTTCGTGATACATTACCGTATACGGACGGGGAAAGACCACTTGGTCACTCCACCCCAATTCTTCGATCAATCCCAGCATATACTTATCCGATTGGAACCAGTGGTGATAAAACTTTTCCAATGACCAGTCCCAATGCGGCTCTTTGAATCCACCTGCAAGACCGCCCACTGAGTTTGAAGCTTCATAGATCGTGACCTGACACCCTGCTTTGCAAAGATCGTAAGCAGCAGCCATTCCCCCCATACCAGCTCCAATGATTGCGATGTTCATTTTTGTCATTCTTCGACCTCGTTTGCTTCCGCAGGAACTTCACCTAATTTTATACCTTCGCGAGAGAAGTAGAATAATCCGACCAGGGTGATTGGCAACCAAAGCGCAACATGCAGGACCAAGGTGTAACCAGCAGCGATTGCCTGTGGAACATTGTATGCGGTAAGTAGTGCTATACCCGGAGCATCGAATGTTCCAACATAGCCAGGGGCGGAAGGTATTGTCGTAGCTAGATTAACGATTCCATTCATCAGCATCAATGCGAAAAAACTGACTTCAAATGGGAATGCATGCATAACGAACCAGTATTTTCCGGTCTCTAGAAGCCAGATGATGCCAGATGTGAACAATATCATCAACGCATCCATTGGTGAACGTAAGGATTCAAGACCATCCAAAAACTGATGAGTGAATCCGCTAATTTTAGGGCGAAATTTTATGGGGATAATTCGATCGAGCAACCAATCTGCGATCTTTCGTGTGTAATGCGGCAGCATGGCTGCCATCAGGAAGATGATCAATACAGCGATGAAAATAATAGCCCCATAAAGTGCCAGAGTCCTGATATTCCCGACAAATCCTGAAGAGTCTGTTAGCTTTGACTAACTCACCCAGGTTGAGAAATACAAATGCCAACATCACAACACCGTCAAATACGCGCTCTACGATAATCGTAGCCAGCGAAGCAGAAATGGGAACACCTTCCCTTCGTTTTAGGATCGCCGCTCGTAATAGTTCTCCAGCCCGATAAGGATAAATATTATTCCCCATATAACCAATGGCTACCACCGGAAACATGGATGCGGTACTGATTTTTTTCAATGGACGAAGCAGATAATGCCAACGCCAGGTGCGGACCCAGACTGCCATAAAATAAACAACAATACCTGGTATCAACCAGAGATACTTTGCGTTTTTGACTGTTTGCCAGGCTTCAACTAAATTCAATTTTCGTAAAGAAAAGTACATCAGCACAATGCTGATGACAATTCCCAGCCAAAACATCCATTTTTTCATGAAAATATTCTACCATGTTATACTTTTTGGCATGTCCCTCATCACGGTTACAAACCTTGCCAAGAATTTTGGAGCGCAAGATCTGTTCTCGCAAGTCTCATTCAGTATCCCCAAAAGAGCACGGATTGCTCTCGTTGGACCCAATGGTATCGGGAAAACTACCCTGTTAAGGATCATGATGGGACTAGATGAACCGTCAGCCGGGGTTGTCCAGCGATCGAAGAATCTAAAAGTCGCATATCTTCCCCAGGAAGCCCAGTTCGAAGCAAGTGCCGGTACCCTGTGGCAAGAATGTCTGTTGCCATTTGAGGAGATGGTGAGCCGGCAAGCCGAATTACAGCAAATGGAACACGACCTTTCAGTTCACAAAGATGATGAGGAATTGCTCCATCGGTATGGCGCACTACAACGTACATTTGATCATCTGGGTGGATATACCTTCGAAAATAAGATCCGGATGGTCTTGAGCGGACTTGGCTTTTATCAATCTGATTATCATCGACCATATTCCCAATTATCCGGAGGACAACGCACCCGGGCTTTATTAGCCCGACTGTTGTTGACTGATCCAGATTTGCTATTGTTAGATGAACCTACCAACCATCTGGATATCGAAGCAGTGGAATGGCTGGAGAAGTTCTTCAAAGAATGGCATGGGGGTCTTTTCTTTGTCTCACATGACCGCTATTTTATCGATCAGGTATCTGATCATGTCTATGAATTATCTCCAGAGTTGGAGATCTACCGTGGAAATTACACTGCATACCTGATGCAGCGTGAAGAGCGATATAAACGGCATCTTCAAGAATATGAAGATTTGCAGACCTTTTTAGCTAAAGAACAGGATTATATTCGCCGAAATATGGCCGGTCAGAACACCCGCCAGGCACAGGGACGTTTAAAAAGATTGGAAAGGTTGTTGGATGAGACTACATTATCAAGACCAAAACAGCGCAGAAGCATCCGCCTGAACCTCGGCAATGCTGCAAGGTCAGGGGAATTGGTATTACGAACCTATAAATTGCAGGTGGGGTATCATGATGAAGGCAAACCACTCTTTAATGTGCCTGATCTCATCTTAAAAAGAACAGAATGCGCGGCTGTGATCGGTCCGAATGGAGCGGGGAAATCCACTTTCTTGAAGACGATCCTGAATCAAATCTCTCCGTATTCCGGTGAAACAGAACTGGGGAGTTCGCTTCAAGTCGGGTACTTCTCCCAAGCCCATGAGGGCTTGAATCCTCAGAATAATATCATTGAGGAAATTAATCTGGCAGCACCCAGTATGATGGCTGCTGAGATCAGGGATTACCTGGCAAAATTCCTCTTCCGGGGGGATGATATTTATAAAAAAGTCGAAGTCCTCTCCGGTGGGGAAAGAGGGCGATTAGCACTGGCGAAGTTGTCGCTGACAAATGCCAATCTACTTCTGCTGGATGAACCCACGAATCACCTTGATCTATCCTCTCAGGAAATTCTGCAGAATGTTCTCAACGATTACCGCGGCACGATCTTATTGGTTTCCCATGACCGCTATTTGATCGATGCACTGGCAAGCCAGATCTGGGAAGTAGATCCGGATGAACGTACCCTGTCGGTCTTTAAGGGTAGTTATAGCGAATATAAAGGGTATCAGAATGAAGCTTCTGCCCGGAATGAAGCTTCTGTTGAGACAAAAGTTGATGACGCTGACACTCAGACAATCACTAAAACACCGGATGCCGGGATGTCAGCCTGGAAACGACAGAAAAAATTGACTGAGATCGAGAAAAAGATCGCAACCCTTGAAGGTGAAGTCGCGAATCTTCATGCATTCCTTGAGAATCCGGATGGATCAACCACTGAAATCGAAAATGCCGGTAAAGAGTATGTGGAAAAAGATAAAATACTAGCCGATTTGATGGATGAATGGGGACGATTGGCGGGATAGATTGGTTAAGTTCCCCAATCCCGCAAATATAGAAAATCATAACCAATTGTGCGGTTGGATAATTTGGCAATGGGCGGTGAAACCCGTTTGAATTGGTTTCTACGGATACGGTCAACAACGGCTTTTACGAAATTTTCAGCAAACCCGGCTTCAATACAATCTTCCGGACTGTAACGTTCGTCAACCATCAGATAAAGTAAACGATCGACTTCTGCATAGGTAAAGCCGAGTTCACCTTCATCTGTCTGACCCAGCCAAAGATCTGCTGACGGAGCTTTTGCAACAACTGCTTCGGGAACACCCATTGCTGATGAGAGTTGACGTATTTGAGTCTTATACAAGTCTCCCAGCGGATTAATTGCACAGGCAGAATCACCAAACAATGTGGTGTAGCCCAACAGAATTTCCGTTTTATTACCAGTCCCAATCACTAAACCATTGAACGCAGCCGATTGATCGTAAAGAACGATCATTCTGGCACGTGCCATAATATTCCCTTTGCGAGTCTTACTCATGTCAGGGAATTGGTTGATCAGCGGATCCACCATGGGGGTGATCTCATAAGTTAGAGATTGAACACCCAACTGGTCAATCACCAATTGGGCATGCTCCAATGAACTGAGTGATGAAGCGCTATACGGCATTCGCACAGCCAGCACATTCTCAGGACCAAGCGCTTCTGCTGCCAGAAAACAGGAAAGGGCAGAATCTACTCCGCCAGATAAACCGATGACAGCTTTTGAAATTCCAACCCTGGAGAGTTCCGAGCGGATGAAATCGGTCAGGATCCCTTTAGCCAGATCGGTGTGGATGGTGAGATCGATCAATGGATTTGGTTTGTTCTCTGTCATCTTACAATTCCTTTCCGTTGATCCTGTTCAATTCTCTGGTTACAAGCGCGGTCCGTTCATCCCGCAGCAATGGGAGTCTAGCCCGGGTTCTGTGAAGCTGCCTGAGATCAATTTCAGCCAAAGTCATCGATTCTTCATCGTATGGGGCTTGAACCACCAATGAACCATCCGGATCATAGACAGTGGAACCACCCCAGAAGTGCAAGCCGTCTTCGAATCCCACCCTATTCGAGTGGATGACAAACGTGGTGAAAAGACTGGCATATGCCTGATTGATATGTTCCACCCAACGGGCAAATTCAAGTTGGGGAGTATGGTTCAGACCTCTACCTGGCGATGCCGAGGTGAAGATCATCAGATCGGCGCCATCCAACCATAAAAGATATGGTGGAGAAGCATGCCAGAAGTCTTCGCAGATCAGGATACCAGCACGTCCGAAGCGGGTATCAAAAGCACGAATGCTGTCTCCCCAGGCAAAGAATCTCCCCTCGTCAAATAATCCGTAAGTTGGAAGATAAACTTTGTGGTGAACATGGCTGACTTCACCTTTTGACAGATATGCCGAGGAAATATAGAAACGACTGCGTTTATCTTCATCTACAAATCCGACCACCATGTCGATTTCTTTGCTGGCTTCCAATAGCTTGCTAAATACCGGATCCTCACTTGTGGGACGGATGGCTACTTGAGGCACCAGGTCTTGTAGAACATATCCGGTTAATGATAACTCCGGGAAAATGACCAATTCCGCACCAGATCTTTTTGCCTGATGAGTTAAATCCAAATGCCGATCCAGGTTGTATTGAATATCACCCAAATGGGTATTCATTTGTGAGAGAGCCAAGGTTAGCTTCATCGGATATGTCTAATCCATTTTCGCATTGGTTTATGTTTAAATTATAAATCGGAAACACCCCCGGGTATATAAAACCGACAACCTGATCGATTTGGATTGCCGGTTTTATGGTTCTTGAGATATTTCTGTGGTTATGGTGAGACTACGATTGGTTGACCGACCGAGATATCGATGTACGCATCAGGAAATTGTTCCCGGAAATATTCAATTGTTCCAGTCGCCGTATCATGGGGAGAGATGGCCAGGATCATTAATCCTCGATCTTTCATTAGCTGACTATCAAATCCCAAATCGGCAACTTTTTTATCTTTGTAGTGAAGTCCACCAATAATTCCCACCACTGGTTCTCCCATGACTGTTTCCGCACGAGTGATCAGGGTGGGAAGACCGGGATGTCCACAACCGGTTATCAAAACCACTCCCACTCCATCCACCTTGATTGCGAGGGATTGTTCTGCGCTGGTCGGGCGCATAAAAGATATTGGGAATGGATTATTAAAGGTGATTGCTCCCAGACTGACGATCCCTGGTGCGAGGATGGTGGGATTTGAAACAACTTTACCGCGGTCACCCTCCAAATTAATTGATTCCGGTAAATAAATGGGCAGACTATTGGGTATGGATGTGTTCTTCCCGATCGAAAATGTTTTATTAAACCAATTATCCTTCCCACCGATATGATCAGGATGCATATGACTGATCACGATCGCATCGAATTGATCTGCGGTTACACCGGCTACTTTCATGTTCTGCTCAAGCTCGCTCGGGTCTGCTTCGGTCAGATTATCTCCGGTATCCATCAATATGGTCTTGTCCCCGGCTGTGATCATGTAACTAACTCCCGCGCCGGTTTGATATTGTGGCGAAGATGCCTTCAGTTCGTATAGTGGAAGAATGGTTAATGATGGAACTGTGCCAATATCTTGTAATGCTACAATCTCGACGGTTGTGTTTTGATTTTGTTTATTAGCATCCTGGCTGACGATGGCAACTGTCTGCCAAACACCAAAAATGACAACTATGCCGATAATAATATAGATCCAGTATCGCTTCATGCGTAATCTCCAAATCCTTTTATGTTCTCTTGTACCGAAAAGTAATTATCCCATAAACGGACATAATTTCCGGTTTAAAAAATCTCTTCGGAAAATATTACCCTCAGGTAACAGTTAAGTGGCACAAAACCTTTCATACTTGCCAATTGTTAAACTTATTACATGTAATCTGCAACGATAAAAAGATATTTTCGTATACTATAGTAGTTGAATTGGAAAATTGAAGGAGGAAATTATGCGTAGAGGAAATATAGCAGTTGCCCTTATTTTGATCGTTATTGGATTATGGTATCTTGCAGTCGCCATGGTACCGGGACTTCAATTCCTGGCGAATGGTCCACATACCTGGCCTATCTCCATCATCGGATTAGGATTAATCTTCTTCCTGGCAGCAATCATAGCCTGGCAGCCGGCTTTATTCATTCCTGGTTCGATCATCACCGGAATCGGCGGATTACTGTATTACCAAAACTTGACCGGGAACTGGGGAAGCTGGAGTTACGCCTGGGCGTTGATCCCCGGATTCGTAGGTATTGGTCTAATCCTCTTTGGACTATTTTCAAAGAAATTCGGTGCGGTAACAGGCGGCTTGTGGAATATCTTCAGTAGTATTGTTTTATTCAGTGTTTTCGGTGGTGTCTTTGGCGGTATAACCAATATCGAAAAAGTTTGGCCAATCGCTATTATTGTTCTGGGTGGTTTTTTCCTCTTCAGAGCATTTAGAAAACAATAATATCCGATGATTCAAAAAACCTCCGGACAATTTGCCCGGAGGTTTTTTTTATTCCCCTGATTATTATTTGGCGATCAGATAGCCACCGATAAGAAGCGCAATAATACCCAATCCGCGGGTGAGATCGATATGACGGGTGACAGTTCCAAGTAGACCAAAATGATCGATGATCGTCCCGGTTAGTAATTGACCGATAATGATCAAAGCGATCATTAATGTTGTACCGATCCGTGGTGAAGTAATGTTTATCGTTTGATAAAGGATTAATCCAAAGACACCTGCGATCAACATATACCATGGCAGAGTATGCCAATCTCGGATCTTTTCACCCCCTTTTGCAAAAAGAAGGACACCTGATAAGATCATTCCACTCAAATGAACAATGAAACTGCCGGCAGTCCCACCGATTTTTTGCCCCATTCCACCGGCAATGGGAGTCTGGATTCCAACAGACACTCCGCCTAACAAACCAATGACGATTACCAACCAATATGGCATAGGACACCCCGATCAAGAACATGAATAATTAGATCTAGGATGACGTCTCTTACGCTTTTCCTTTAGCGACTCCTGCACGGATGAATAACCACGGTGCACCGGCAGTCAACCACATACCCACCAATGCGTAGCGAGCTAACCGTAGAAAGAAACTGATCCAGCTTGGATCACGAGGGAAAAAGGTTCCAAGCCCGCGCCAGATCAACAATGTTCCACAAATCCCAATCACGATTCTGAAGATGTACTGGGTGATTGAACCATGTGCTGAATAACCACCATTCTTTTGCATCCAAATTGCACCAATTCCAACCCCAGTCCAAAGACCTGCGTTGGTAAAAATGCCTTCGACGCTGAACGGTGAAGGGGCAATACCAGTTGCCGATATCGCATTCGTTACCCAGTCTACAGGTAGGGAGGTATTTTGGTAAGTGCCAAACAAAGACATTCCAAGAGCGATCCATAGTATGGTGGAAAGTAAAATAACCAGAATTTGGTAAGATAATCTTTTGGGAAGCAACCAATGAATGATGGGATCTTTTAATTTTAAAGTGAGTAATAACAGTAAAATGGCAATGATCCACCCAAAAATAACGTCGCTAATGAAATGCATACCCAGATATAGCCTGGAAATACCGACCAGTAGAACCAATACTGCAGATAAAATTGTTACCCAACGCTGCTTAAGACCGAGCGCAGCCATCCCGAAAACGCTCAATGTGTTCATGGCATGGCCTGATGGCGCTCCAAAGGAACCTTCCAATACATATGCCTTCACAGCACTAGCAACCCAGAATGGCCGTGGAGAATGGAAAGCGAGTTTAAAGAAAGAATTTGCTTGACCGCTGATCAAAAGCATCAATCCAACTTGTAAGCCTACTGAATAATCCACACACCAGATCAGGATTGGCAAAAGCAGGATGAAAAATTGTTCATTCCCCAATTCTGTGATCAAGCGCATTGGGACTATTAGCCAGGTACCTAATTGTTGGATTGCCAGGATGATTGGGATTTCAAGATTGTGTAATGTTTCCATTGCTTCTCCATTTATTGACGCCTGAATAGTTCTCATTGTACACTCAAAACATGCTCGCAAAATTCTTTAAGAACCCTCGCGATCTCTGGTTTGACTGGTTGGCGTCATTACTGATACTGGGGATGTTAACCTCTTATTCTGTGAGACTGTTTGCCACTGGATGGACCGACCATCTGGAATTGCAGATGAATCTTCTATTTTTCGGATGGATAGTAGGATTACTTCTCTCCGTATTCCGAATTTCCGATTTTATCGCCTGGGTGTTTGGTGGTTTTGGTGGGATTATGCTTGTGTACTGGAATACGGCTTCTGTTTATCTGCCTGATCTTTCACCTATCCTTAGGATTCAATCCTTATGGTTTAGGTTGATTCATGTCATCAATCAGTTTTTGTCAGATAAGATCATAAATGATCCAATCTTATTTGTTTTTATTATCACTGTCATTGCATGGTTATTGGGATTCTCATCCATATTTATCTTGATCCGAAGGGGATCTGTCTGGTTTCCTATCGTTCTGTGCGGATTGTTGCTCATTCTGATTGATAGATACGATCTTTCCCGCTCAAACAGGGCAAGCTACTATTTTTCTTATATGCTTTTTGCATTGGTGTTAATGACTCGCACCTACTTGTTGACCGAAAATAAAAGGTGGATGATCCGGAATAGTTTATGGAATACCCATGCCATCCGAGAATTAAGCCAGATTTCCTTGGTGATCGCATCGATACTATTGACTTTGGTTTGGCTGGTTCCTGCCTTTGCTGAAACTAGTGACACTGCGATTCATATCTGGCAGGAACTGACTCGCCCTTATAGTGGACTTAGGGATCGCATATCTAATTCTATGGCTTCTCTTCGCGGCACATCCAATTCAGCTTTCTTTACTTACTCCGATGTTATGCCGCTTGGATCGAGTCTGACACTCAGTCAGGATCCCATCCTTTCAATCAAGATAGATATACCAACTAATGAGCCGCTTCTCTTCTACTGGCGGGCACGAAGTTATGACCAATATGATCGTGGATTCTGGTACTCATCGGAATCTATTCAAGAGTCTTTCGATAAAGTCCAGTTATTTAATAAACCAATCAGTTCCGAGGGAAGGATCCCTGTGGCATTGGAAGTCCAATTGAATCAAGACATGGGACAGGATCTGGTTAGTGAACAGAATCCGAACTCGATCAGTTTACCTGCTGATTACTTTTTCCGTCTCGATGAGAATAATCTCCCTGATACTGAACTGATCCGATCGCGAGAGTTATTGCGTCGAGGTCGTACGTACAGAATTGATAGTGAAAAAGTAATCCCGACAAAAAAGCAACTTGGTCAAAGTCCTGCAGAATACCCAGATTGGATAACATCGACCTATTTGGACCTTCCGGAAGATCTGTCTCCATTGGTTCGCGATCTCGCAAAGACAATCAAAGGGGAAGATACAAATCCATATCAAGTCACTCAGTCGATAACAAATTATCTGAGAAAAAATATTACATATTCTACAACTGTCAACACACCACCAATAGGGATGGACCCACTGGAATATTTTCTTATTGATACACAAAAAGGATACTGCAACTATTATGCTACCGCCGAAGTAATCTTATTACGTGCTGCCGGTATACCCGCCAGAATGGTGGTGGGTTACGCACAAGGCGAATATATCGCAGAATCGCATACATATCTGGTGCGTGCCAAAGATATGCATGCCTGGCCAGAGGTATATTTTTCCGGAATAGGTTGGGTTCCGTTTGAGCCAACAACCATACAACCCGAAATAGTTATTCCGGATAAGCCTGTTCCAATCCTTTTGTCTGATGAAGAGGACCTGGGTAAGGAATTTGACCGAGGTGGAGTAGCCACGCTTTCACCATCATCCGGAGTGGGGCAATCTACTCCTGTCACGGAAAAGAAATCAGTTTTTACCTTCCAGGTAGATCGAAGTATTCTATTCATCCTCCTCGCAACCGTATTCTCCATTTTGATTGGATTTGGTTTTTATAAGCTATATAAGAATTGCAACCCTTTCCCTTGTATATTAGAAGAATGGTTGCTCTTACATCAATGGACAGTTCCAGGATGGTTACATGCTTGGGCGCTGTACGCTGCATCTCCCATCGTTTCACAAACTTTTTTTAAACTCAGATTAGTGTTCCGTCTGGTGGGTGTAAAATCTGATCCATCAATGACTGTCGTTGAAAATGCTGATAAGTGGATTTCTGCATTACCCGAACTTGAAGCAGAGATTTCTGAACTTACAAGAAAGATACAAGAGTTCTTATATAGCTCTCATCAAATAAACCCCGCAGAAATCAAACACACTGCTACAATTATTAGCAGAATTGTAATCAATAGATCCTGGAAGAAATTTTGGCGGTTGAAAAGTCCTGAGTTGAGGTGACATGGTCAAGGAACAAACTGTACCACAACAACTAGCTTATCTTGCTCGCAGCATAGATGAGCTTCAGATTGCATTAGCCCGATCATCTGTTCAGATTCTTTCTCCGGTAATCGCCGAAACTACTGAACATATCCGACAGCAAGTTACTGCACTGGATGCACGAATAACCGAGTATGAGCACAGTATCAGCCAGTTGCGCGGATTAACTCAGATCAACCAGGTTGTAAACTCATCATTGGAGATTGAATCAGTCCTTGAAGCGGTAATGGATAATGTCATCCATTTAACTGGCGCCGAACGTGGATTCCTGATGCTCAAAGACAAGGCGGGCAAGTACAAGACCCGAATTGGTAGGAATTGGGAAAAAGATACAGTAAACGAAAAAGAAGAACAAGTCAGCCGATCCATTATCCGCAGGGTACTGGATGATGGCAAGCCGGTAATGACCACCAACGCTCAGGAAGACCCGAGGTTCACCGGGCAGGAAAGCATCATTGCTTACAACCTCCGCTCGATTCTCTGCGTTCCACTGAAAGTGATTGATGAGACGGTAGGTGTAATTTACACAGATCACAGGATACAAAGCGGAATCTTTACTGAAGCGGATCGTGAAACCGTAATGACCTTCGCCGATCAAGCAGCAATTGCTCTTGAAAATGCGCGTTTATATGAATCAGTTCAAGCCAGCCTGGCTGATGCAAATGCGCTCAAGAACCTGATGGAAAGCGTTTTTACCTCCATCACCAGTGGTGTGATCACTACTGACGAAAACAGAAAAGTAATCTTTTGTAATCCTTCCGCACGCAAAATGCTCAATGTTCAGCCTGGCTTGCACCTAAAAGCTCATCTGGATGCAAAACACCCGGAACTTTCCGCGCGATTGTCACCGTATATCGATCTCGTTCAAGACCATCAGGAGCCAATTTCCGGTATTGAATTAACTCCGCACGGGAAGAACCAGACCGAGTTGGATCTGCGATTCGCCATTTCTCCATTAAGGGATTTACACCACAATAAAGTACGCGGCCTGACCATTGTCATGGAAGACCAGACTGAAAAGAAGCATTTGCAGGCACAGCACCGTCTTTTTGAAAAAATGGTCAGCCCGGTGGTAATTAAACAATTGAACCCCGATACGATCCAATTAGGCGGCAGTCGAACACTTTTATCCATCCTTTTTGCAGATATCAGTGGATACACCCGTCTTAGTCAATCTGTTTCACCTGAGACTTTGGTTTCTGTGGTGAATTGTTATTTGACTGCTGCTGCCGAGGCAGTATTAAGCATGGAAGGAACTATCGACAAATTCCTGGGTGATTCGGTGATGGCTTGGTTCAATGCGCCAATTCCGCAACCTGATCATGCACTTCGGGTAGTCCGTGCAGCCTGGCGGATTAAAGAAGCTATTCCACTCGTCCATTGCAAACTTCCCGAGCCTTTCCAACTGCAATTCTCCATGGGCATTCACACTGGAGATGCAATTCTGGGTATGATCGGCTCAGAGAAGCGAATGGAATATACAGCGGTTGGAGACAGCGTAAATGTGGCAAAACGTTTGCAGGAAGCGGCTGTTTCCGGTCAAATTCTACTTTCCGGAGATACTTACAAGGAAATTGATACGCAGGTGATTGTCAAAAGGTTGGATCCGCTTCTTTTACGGGGGAGAAGCAGCACATTGGAGATTTACGAGTTACTGGGAGTTAGGTAATAAGAATAATCCTAGATCGTCCGGACATGTTCCCGTAATCGTTTTAATCTCGCTTGTGCAAACCCTGACATGGCATCAAGTGAATAGTAGGGTGATAATCCCTGGTTGGCGATGCTCTCGGATATCGTCCCATAGAGTACAGCCTCAACTGGTTGATAGCTTATTTGATATCCTGCTAGTAACCCGCCACAAAAAGCATGATTTGAATTATGAAAATTGACTTTGTCTGATGGATATTCAGGAACAAGCCATTTTTTTCTGGTCGTGTTTTCAAATAAGTATTTGCTACCATCATCTCCTAGGATGACAACCATCTCGCAACCATAATTGGCTAACGCTTCTGCAATTTCATAAAGATCAGTTGATCGATTCCTGAATGATAGGCGAATATCTTTCTCCTGGACAATAAAAGCTGTTAATCCTGATACAACATTGGGTAGTTGATTAAAGTATTCTGGTACCAAATACGCTGGATTCGCTTCGATCGAAATATTGTGGATATCACCTCGTCTTAAAACACTCTGTAGTAAGCTGTGAGTCTTAAAATCCATTGGACATATATGGGCTGCACTTGCATCCAGGTATTCTGCTGGAATGTCGTTTGATCGACTTGAAGTAAACAAAAGAGTGTTTAACGGATCAAGTTGTCTTTCAGGAGGTCTGTAATTCAATAAACCTGGTTCAAAAGGCATATTGTTTTTGGCAAAAAATCCAACAGGTCCGTTTGTTACATAGTTTCCCGGGTTGGTGTATCCGTAGAAAATTCGATGGTCGAAGGTTTCTTTAATCTTGCGGATTCCCCTGGTATCAAATCCACATTGTTCCATCTCACGGAGCCATTCCAACGGAAACTCCTCACCTATCCTGGAGAGGATACCTACCGGATGATCCCAGATTGAAAGACCGGACGCGGCAAATAATGCCGGTCCGGAAGCAAAATCCAGTTTATGATTTCCATCTGAAAGAATAACAAATTCTCGAAACAGAGGTCCAACAACCAGATATTTAGGATGGATATTTAATTCGTGATCACGAAGGTCAGGCATAACACTATTTTCAATACCGGCATACTTATCGAATTAATGCTTTTCTTAAAGAGTTATGAAATTTTTAAAAATCCGGAAAAATTATCGGTTGCCAAGATCTGTGATCATCTTCAAAACACCTACAACACCTAATCCTAGTTTAACACCTTCACCGGCAGATATCTTGGGGCGTTCATCCAATTCCTCGGTTTTTTTGATATAAAGATACGCCGCTCCTAAACCTGCTAAGGCTCCGCCAATTACACCAATAACCAATAATTTCCGTTTCCAATTCTGCATGTCTTCCATTAGTCCTCCCGGGAAGAGTTTAATTGTGATGGTCGCAAATTAAATATCCGCTTGATTCCTGCGATAACTGAATGAATTCCGACCACAGGTTTTGCAGATGATGTTGAGAGATCATTTATCTTTTTTCCATAATACGTGATATAGATCTGAACGATATAACTGTAATACGGCAGTTTTCGTAACAACCAATCTGATCCAAATATTGCAAGGGAAAGAGCCAGCAATAATATTATCCCTATGCCGAACATCATGATAACCATCAGAATGGTAGAAATATTCGCCCAGACTGCCGGTCGATCTCCCGGTCCGCTTGCGGCAAAAATGCCCGCTGTAACGATCGCTGCAGTTCCCAGCAAGACCGGCAACATTATCTGGACCCAGAATTGCCGTTGGTGTTTGATCTTGGTTTCCGGATTCGAAGGTGAGGATTGTCTTTGGTCGTTCATGGTTTTATTGTAGCATGGATGAAACATGCTTATCCAATGATTATCATAGGTTATTTACCAGGAACAGCATAGATATTGACCCGTTTGTGTTGGTAAAGCAGCTTTGCTCCCACCAAATCGACCTTGCCTTCAAGATTTTGCCAGGAAACCACTGATTCAAGTGATGGGAACTTGGACCGTTCTACAAAGATCATGATCGCCCGGTTGATCTTATGAGGTCGATCACGATTATAAAACCGACTGTATGGAATCCCCATACCTGAGAGGTAATATCCCACTTGAATAGGAACCGGTGAGACTGCGACAAGGGTATCATCAGGTTGGAGGATAGTCTGGATAAATTCAGCAGCCTGTTGTTCGTGACTGACCTCGTTATCGGGCATATGATTCGAATAATGAATACCAGTTAATCCTACAATAACGACCATCGCCCCAATCAATACAGGGCGATTGAAACTTGACAAAGATTTGCGTTTATTAACCAACCAGTATATACAAGTCACCCAACCACCCGCCGACCATATCAGGGTAAAACCCAACAAAAATAGCCATACTCTCGGCCATGGTGTGACTCTCTGAATGCCAAGTATCAACAGCAGCCAGATCCCGGTTGATAGCCATAGCGGAAACGCCTTGCGGAGATTTTTTACATCCCAAAGAACTTTCATTACAAAACCGACTACAGCAGCCCAAATTATTATCATTTGAACGCCATCAGTCCACTCAGTCCAAACCCTTCGACAACGCGCGATAAAATCAAGGATAAACACACTCCATCCTTGTGACTGAACAAACTCATTCCCGATGATCGATGATAATCCTGTTCCGAAAATAATGACCGGGACATACAATAAAAAGGAAACAAAACCAACTGCTAATCCGGAGAGTAGCCATCCCGACAAATAAGACACTCTCTCCGGATCGTTTTTCGATTTATATAGAAAAATGATGAAAAGAAATAAATAAAACGATCCGAAAGGATATAAAAAGATCGGGATGGTATAAAACCCGAGGATACAAGTAACAGCCAGTAAAAACCATTTCAAGAAAGAGGATTGTTTCATCAACAGACCGGTCAACCATAATCCGATCAAGGCGAATAATACTGTAAGGGAATAACCCCGTCCGTTTACGCTGTATGCAATCATCATTGGTGAGAAAGCCAATCCTAAACCAGCCAGGATACCAGTCCAACGCTTTCCAAAAGCTTTCCCGGCAAGATAGACTGCTGGAATACAAAGGATGCCGGAAACACAGGCGGGTAATCGTAACGCCCAGATATGATTACCGAATATGTGATAGGAGAGGGATACAAGAATTGTATGAAAAATATGGTTATTGGGAGCGGAATAATCAGTGAGGATGTACCGGAATGAGCGGGTAGCAAAATATAGGAAAGTGTATGCCTCGTCATATCCAACCGGTTGTGTGATATATAGGACTCGTAGAAATACAGCAATACCTGTAATTATTAGGACTGAGATCCAAAACCAAATCTCGTCATGATCTCCAGCCAATTCTTGAATCAATTCACGACCATCCTTCCGAATGGAGATACCATGAATGGATTGGTTTATTTTTCTTAGAATTGGAGAATACTTTTGTTGATAGATCGTGAGCAAACAGGCTGTTAATAGAAAGATTACGGATAGAATTACCGCAAACCAAATGAGAATACCATACTCACTGGAAGATAAGGACTCAAATTTACCATCTTTTTGACCCAGGGTTAGAATTTGAATCACCCCGGAATAGGGGATCAATGCAGCCACACCAAAGAACAAGCCAATCGCGGCTAGTACATTGCGTGTAGATTTTATTTCCTGGTCCAATTTCGGCGCAGCAGACGCCATGTTGACTCCTTTTTGAACTCCGCTTATTATAATGGGAATCAAGTACTGAAATCAGCGATGACTTGGAAGAGAGTTGATTGCCATGACCTTACATTTCTATGATACATTCACCCGCTCCATCCGTCCTTTTGAACCCATCAAACCCGGAGAGGTGGGAATGTACACCTGCGGTCCTACAGTTTACGATTATGCGCATATCGGGAATCTGCGCACCTATATTTTCGAAGATATTCTAAAGCGAGTTTTGGTTTGGAATGGTTATCAGGTAAACCATGTAATGAATATCACAGACGTCGGTCACCTCGTATCGGATGCCGATGAAGGTGAAGATAAAATGGAGAAAGGGTCCGCTCGGACTGGAAAATCCGCCTGGGAGATAGCCCAGTTCTACACCGATGCTTTCCGTGAAGACCTGAAACGATTGAATATTCTCGAACCAACGATCTGGTGCAAAGCAACAGACCATATCCCCGAGCAGATAGAAACAATCCAGTGCATTGAGAAAAAAGGGTTCACATATCAGACCAGCGATGGTATTTATTTTGACACAGCCAAACAAGCTGGTTACGGTGAATTGGGGAAACTGGATATCGAAGGTCTGCGGGCAGGTGCCCGTATCGATATGGGAGAGAAGCGGAATCCAACCGATTTTGCCTTATGGAAGTTCAGTCCAAAAGATAAGCAGCGCCAGATGGAATGGGACAGCCCATGGGGGATAGGTTTTCCGGGGTGGCATATAGAATGTTCCGCAATGTCTGCCAAGTATCTGGGACCATATTTCGATATTCACTGCGGTGGGGAAGACCACATCACTGTCCACCATACTAATGAGATAGCACAAACTGAAGCTTGCTACGGCACCCGCCTGGCGAATTTCTGGATGCATGCTTACTTTTTGCTGCTTGGTGATGAGAAGATGGCAAAATCAGGGGGAGGATTTCTGCGTATACAAACCCTTCTGGATGAAGGCATTGATCCATTGGCTTATCGATTCTTCTGTTTTAGCGCGATCTACCGAGCAAAATTGAATTTCTCATGGGACGGGTTGGAATCAGCAAATACAACTTTGAACCGTTTACGCAATTCTATCTATGAATGGGGAACTCCTGGCAAAGTTGACACGGCATCGCTGGCAGTTTTTGAAGAAGCCATTAATAATGACTTGAATATGCCCAAAGCACTCGCGTCCATGTGGGATGTAGTCAGAAGCTCTTTACCTGTAGATGTCCGCAAGGCAACAGTATTGAAGATGGATGAAGTATTGGGTTTAGGATTTGCGAATTGGGCTCCTACAGAGGAAGTCATCCCTACAGCGATATTGGAACTTGTTGAAGGAAGGACATTGGCTCGGAAGGAAAAACGCTGGGTTGATGCTGATACCTACCGGAACAAGGTGACTGAAGCTGGGTTTGAAATTGAAGATACTCCCACAGGTCCCAAGGTGAAGAAGAAAAAATAACGTGGGGAACAAACAGGATCTCATCCTATCCAAACCAATAATGAATGCCGCGGGTTTTCTGGGATTCTCCCCAGAACCGCGGCGTATGTTATGTTTGGAACGATTTGGTGCTTTCGTTACTAATCCGATCAGTTTATATCCACGGACTCCGGCGAAGAACCGTGAATTTAATCCATTTGAGAATGGTTACATCATGCATTCGGGCTTACCCAATCAGGGATTGGAAAAGACAATCCACTTGCATGAAAAGCATTGGGCAATATCCACCTTGCCGGTCATAATTCATTTCATTATTCAGGAGATGACTGATATTCCGATCTTTATTTCGCGAATCGAAGGATTGGTTGGATTGGGTGCAATTGAATTCTCTTTCTCTCCGGATATTCAAACAAGTCAGATACGTACTGGATTATCTCGATTGGCTTCTGAACTTCCGGTAATCCTGAACCTGGATCCAGACAAAGCTTTTTCGATAATGGAAAACTCGCATCAGTACCCGATATCTGCTATCAGTATCAGTAATCCGAGGGGTGTATTACCTAAAACAGCCGGTGAATTTGTTCAGGGTAGATATTACAGCCGGTCATTGCTTCCACAAACCATTTCTGAAGTAATAAGGCTAACAAAGTTGGGGATACCTGTCTATGCTGGCGCAGGTGTGACAACCGATGAGGACATCGAACTTGTGTTGAAAGCAGGCGCTTCTGCTGTGCAATTAAATTCTATTTTATGGGATTAGTTACTTGAGGAGGGATTTCCAATACAATTGTTACCGGACCATCATTGATGAGTTCCACTTTCATATGAGCGCCAAAGATCCCTTCTAAAGTAGTAATGCCAAGTTTCCTTAACTCAATACAGAATTGCTCAACGAGCTCTTTTGCTTTTTCAGGGGCAGCAGCATCGGTAAAAGATGGTCTGAGACCTTTTCGGGTGTCAGCATAAAGAGTGAATTGCGATACGACAAGAATTGAACCTCCCGAGTTTAATATCGAGAGGTTCAATTTATTTTGATCATCTTCAAAGATCCGAATATTCGCTGTTTTTTTGGCGAGTTCAATTGCAGTAGTTTCCGTATCTTCATGCCCGATCCCCAATAAAATTACCAGACCATGTCCGATCTCAGACACGAGTTTATTGTCTACCGAAACTGACCCTCCGATCACTCTCTGAAGAACAGCACGCAATATTTCACCTCTATTTATCTGATCCGATAATTCCTAACTGGTAACCCGATGGCTTCGCGTACTTCAGCCATGGTCTGTGCAGCTATCTTTTCTGCTCTGTTTGCTCCATCCGCAAGAATATCGTTGACTTTGGCAGAATCTTTGGCAAATTCCGCTCTTCGATCCCTGAAAGGCTGCAAATTCTCATTTAGATTCTTGGCAAATAATTTTTTACAATCAACACAACCAATACCAGCGCGGCGGCACTCTGTATCGACCATCTGCACCTCTTCAGGGGATGAGAAGATTTTGTGCATACTATAGACATTACATACATCAGGGTTGCCTGGGTCGGTTCTCTTGATCCTGGCAGGATCGGTGACCATGCTCATAACCCGTTTCTGAGTCTCTTCTGGTGTGGCAGCCATCTCGATGTGGTTATCTAACGATTTGCTCATCTTTTGCTGACCGTCAATTCCGATTACTTTTGGTACCTGAGTTGCTTTCATTTTTGGCTCGACCAGAACGTTGCAATTGAATCGAAAATTAAATGAGCGGACGATTTCCCGGCAAAATTCAATGTGCGGAGCTTGGTCTATGCCGACTGGTACAAGATCAGCTTTGTATAATGCAATATCCGCAGACATGAGAACAGGATAGCCCACAAGACCATAATTAATATTATGGGCGTGTTGACGGGCTTTTTCTTTGAAGGTGGGCAGGTCGGTTAGCTTACCTAGCGGCATCACCATCGAAAGGTACGTATGCAATTCTGTCACTTCCGGAACCATGCTTTGAACAAAGATAATGGATTTCTCAGGCGAGATTCCTGCGGCCAGCCAATCCAGAGCCATATCCTGAATATTCTGGGGAAGATTCACAGTGTCTTCCACAGTTGTCAATGCGTGAATATCTACAATTCCATAAACACAATCAAAATCATCCTGAAGATCGACATAATTCTTGATCGCGCCCAGGTAATTCCCTAAATGTTGCCGACCCGTTGGACGGGCTCCTGAAAATACTCTACCTTTTTTTTCTATCATTTCTTCTCGATTACTTTCTTTAATAGTAGATTCACTTCGCCGGATTCAGCGTGTCTGCCGGTTTTTTCTTTGGAATAGATCAGTTTACCATTCACATCAACTTCAAATTTCCCGGAATCCCCGGGTATTAAAGAGATCGATTTGATCTCGGGTTCATAATCTTTGAGCAGTTCCGCTGCCAAACTGACAGCCCGCGGAGTGTAGTGTCAGACCATGCAATAGGTGATAGAGATCTCTAACATGCTTGGCTCCTGAAATCGGTTTTCAAAAATTATACCTGAAAGTAACTTGTCAGAAGGAATGGGAATGTAATGGTCTTATCCAATTCTTATTAATCAAAGATTATAGACATATCAGAACCAGAATAATCACAACCGCTTGTGTTCATGATTCGTATTCATTGTATAATGGATTCAAGTGCGATGAAAAGCGCAGGAAAAAATGGAACTTTTACTTAACCCTAATATTGCTTATTTGATTCTTGTTTTTGGTTTTTTGTTTGCCATTCTGGCATTAGTGACTCCCGGTACCGGAGTATTGGAAGGTATCGCGATTGTTATTATTCTAATCTCCGGGTATATCATTTCCAGGTTGAATTTCAATTGGTATGCTTTGATCGTGTTGATCCTGGGAGTGTTACCATTCCTGGCTGCATTACGAAAAACGCAGCGAAGGTTGTTCTTGTTACTTTCCCTGGTGAGTATGATCCTGGGCTCAACATTCCTTTTTGTGGATGCGAGTTGGCGTCCGATTGTCCATCCAGTTTTATCGATATTCGTCAACATTCTCATCATTGGATTCTTCTGGTGGGTTGTCCGTAAGGGATTGGAAGCATTAAATATCAAACCTCAAAACCGCCTTGCCGAAATAGTCGATAGCATCGGTGAAACACGAACTGAAGTGTTCCATGAAGGATCTATCTATGCAAATGGCGAAATGTGGAGTGCTACCAGCATTAAACCTATCCCTGCAAGGAAAAAGGTTAAGATACTTAGACGGAATGGATTTATTGTTGAAGTTGAAGAATTAATAGAAAAATAATCACCTGTTCTATAAGGATATGTTCGGCTCACAAATAAACTAAGGAGAAAGAAATGACTAACGCAGCGTTACCCGTTTTATGTTTTGTAGGTGTAGTTGTAGTGATTCTCTTGATGTTTTTAGCAAATGCCATCAAGATTGTCCCCGAATATCAGCGATTGGTTGTTTTTCGCTTGGGACGATGTGTCGGTGATAAAGGACCAGGATTGGTTTTATTGATCCCATTTGTCGATCGTTCCGTCCGCGTGGATTTGCGGGAGCAGGTCCGTGAGATCCCTCACCAGACCTCAATTACCAAAGATAATGCACCCATTTCAATTGACTTCCTCTGGTATTACAAGGTATTGCAACCGACTGAATCAGTGCTCCAGGTAGGAAACTTTGAGATTGCTGCACAGGGTATGGCAACCACTACTCTACGCTCTGTCATCGGCGGAATCTTACTGGATGGTGTACTCTCTGAACGAGAGCACATCAATAATATGTTACGAACCCGCTTGGATGAAGTAACTGAACGCTGGGGCGTTAAAGTGACCAATGTCGAGATCCGTGAGATCATCCCACCACGGGATGTTCAGGATGCGATGAATCGCCAGCTATCCGCTGAACGAAATCGCCGCGCTGTGGTTACCGAGTCCACTGGTACACGCGAAGCCGCGATTAATGTAGCCGAAGGTGATAAACAATCTAACATACTCCGTGCAGAAGGTGAAAAACAATCTGCGATCCTCAAAGCAGAAGGCGAAAAATCAGCTCAGTTGTTACGGGCTCAGGGTTACTCGGCAGCGCTTGAGCAGATCTTCGGTGTGGCCAAATCCATCGATCAAAAGACTCTTACCTTGCAATACTTTGAAACTTTGAAGAATATGGCTGCCAGTCCATCCACCAAGTATATATTCCCAATGGAATTTACCGGATTGCTGGGGAACTTCATTAAGGGAGAAAAAGAAGATAAGTAAACCTGACCATCATCAGGTTTAATAGGTTAGATTTCAGCGGAGAGCATTTAATTACTCTCCGCTGTATAGTATCAACAAATTATGGTTGAGAACGATAAAACACTGATCACTATGCAACCCAACTTTACAATCGATAAAGCAAATTGGCGTGATCTCAATCAACTCCGGGTGATAGAGAAGGAATGTTTTGGCGAGGAAGCTTGGCCGTTGATTTCTTTGATAGGAGTTCTGACTTTTCCCAATATCATTAGGATAAAAGCAATTGTTGATGATCTGATGATCGGGTTCATATCCGGTGATCACGATCCCGCCAGTGGAATCGGTTGGATTACAACTGTTGGAGTTCTTGAAAAGTATAGAGGAAAAGGAATAGGTAAAGCATTATTGTTGGCATGTGAAGACCAGCTTCCATCAAAGGTCATTCAACTCACTGTCCGGTCAGGGAATGATCCAGCTATAGAAATGTATCTCCAACAAGGGTACAGAAAGCTGGATACCTGGCCGAGATATTATGCGAGCGGGGATGATGGCATCCTGATGAGGAAGGATAGATAAATCTGGCTATGGCGCCGGGCAAGTAGTTTTTCCAAATGGCCATGAGACATTGTATTTGTTAAAGTAATTTTTGAAATTAATGCAAACGTCTGTTGACCAATAGTTGCTTAACTCCCCTTGTTTGGCGAGTAGTTCGATCTTCTTCTCTGAATTCGATGAAATCAACTTCGCGCAAGATTCCTTCGGAGTAATGGTCAAACCATTACATTTTTGGGCATATTCAGCTTCACCTTCTTCGAAAGCCTTTTCAATATTTCCGATATCCTGGTAACGGCGGACCATTTCCTGGTTGATCGTCGATAATTCAGCGGGAGGATAAGAATTAGCAAGATAAATGGCTTTGTCCGTATATTTACCCGCCAGGTTGGTGATGATATCAAAATAGGCTTGTCCATCAGACGGCAAACTATAAATTGGCTGATTAGGAAGCGGAGTGGCTGTTGAGTCTGACAACCGGTTTGGGTCAAAGCTTTGTTGGAAAGTACTGATGAACGGTTGAAGTGCGGAAAGGTACTTGGGGATATTTAATAATGGTAGTAAAAGTGCAGCAGCCCCCAGGCAGACAAGGAGAACGATAACAACTAAAAGTATGGTCTGTGGATAGTTCCTCGGTTTGGATTTCTCTTTATTCGTGATGAGTGATAACGCCTGATCGATCTGTTCATTAGACGCCCCAAGTTTGGTTAGTGTTTCTTTTATTTCTCGAGTGGAGTTCCCTAGAGCAGAAAAGCCTAATGCACGTTCGTTAACACTTTCTTGATTTAGCTCTTCTTTGTATTGATCTTCGTCAAAAAGGGTTGGCACGTTGGTTTGTACAGATTCGGTAAAGGAAGATAATCTGGGACGATAACTTGGAAGCTGTGGAGCTGTTGTTTGAGTAATGGCTGCTGCAGGAGAACTGATCTGACTGCGGATCTCATGAACAGTCATCCAGGTTTCCCATGCGGGTTGGATATAGCATGCAAATTCGGGAGGTAGAACCACAAGCCTGATATGCGGTCCATCTGATTCCATCTCAAAAGAAGCCTCACAACCTGTACAAGACATACGGTCAGCTTCCCCTGCTGTTTTTTCAACATAAAGGCTGTGTCGATCGCAGATTGGGCAAGACCCTTTGGTTGCCCATTCATTTGGGATAGACATTTTTGGTTTATAACTACTCATGGATGAGGTTCCCTATCACTTAATTATATAGGATATTCCATGCAAGTATCTAACCAGCAGTCCACATAAAAAGACCTGGATAAAGATATGATCGGTAGTTAATGGCTTACTCTGAAATCTGTGTTAAGGTTAACTATTATTAATGTGGATCTGGATGGGTTATTTATCCAATGGATCAAGACCAAATATCTTACTGGCATTTTCGTAATACACCTTGCGTAATACTTCATCAGGTAAATATATACCGTAGATCTGCCACCTTCCCTGTGGAACGGAATCAGCAACAATATGGCTGAAGTATTCATCTTCAGTTTCAAGAAATCGGAAGTATTGCATATACCCGGATTTTTCTGGTCCGTAATCCAGACCAAATAATATCCTATCAGCATACTTAATAAAAAATTTCCTTGATGAATAAGGTTGACGACCTAATTCTGGAACCCTTGAGGATATATCAATATAATAATTAGGACAACGGTCCAGCATTTTTCCTACCCAGAGTAGATTTTCGGCGAAACAACCAACATGTGCCCCAATGAATGTATTCTTTGGATGTTTTTCAACCAGGTTGGACAGTCCTGTAAGTAAAGAAATAAAGGTTGGAAATGGTGGACTAGGTGTATGCCAATCAGGGTGTACCGTAAGTTCTTCAAACCTTTCGTTTTGACCGTCCAGAGGTTCAAAGAAAGCGACAGGATCAGCAGTGTGGATCATAACAGGAATGGCCAGCTCTGCTGCAGTGTCCCAAATCGCATCCAACCTTGGATCGTCAACAGTTACAAGGCTCCCTTCATGGTCGCGAACGTGTAATCCGAGGTTTTTCCAGATTTTTAATCCTTCCGCCCCCCAGCGAACCTGTTCGCGTAATCTTTCGGATGCATACTCTGGGAACTTGTTACCGTACGCTTCCCAAAGCTGCCATGGAATTCCGGCAAAGACTTTAAATCTATCAGGAGCTTTTTGCTTATATTTATCAAGATGATTTTGGAGAACTTTTTCTCCCCAACCTCCGTCCAAATCAATAAATACTTTGACATTGACATCATCCAGAACTGCCAATAGTTTTGATATGGGTTGACGTATCCAACCGCCGCCAAATTCTTCATCCAGATGATTGTGAGCATCAACAACCGGGAATCTCGACCTTTTAACATATGTTTTCTTGACGGTTAAATTCGATAGGGGTTGAAATTCTTCTAACTGCATTGATTTCCCTCGTAGGTCAGATGATATTTAACATACACATGAAAACAAATTTATGCAAGGGATGGGATTGGTTTTAAAGGTTTAATAAAGCTTACATCCCTTAAGTTTATCCTTGCGATTATATCTGATCAATTCTATAATGAATCATGAAAGTGATTCACGGAGGGTAATATGCGAAAGTTCTTCAGTTTTATCAGTGGTGTATTTGTTGGAGGTTTGGTCGGAGCCACATTTGCGATCCTTTTTGCTCCTTCTACGGGAACAGAATTGAAGGAAAAAATGCGTTCCACATTCATTGAACTGAAAAGTGAAATTGAAACCGCAGCTTTGGATAAAAAGGCAGAATTAGAAGCAGAGTTAAACAGACTTCGTCAGGGGTAAAAGTGATGAATAAGAAAAAGTCGCCTTCATGGCGACTTTTTCTTATTCATCACTTCATTTTATTTCTATTAAGTATTCTGCAGGTTGTCTGGTAAAGCTGGTAACACCACTGACAGTCACAACCGCACTTTCGCCACTCTTCAAGTTGAGATCCAAATCAATATGGTTTCCAGAATCAATTTCAATTGGCGTCACTTCGGTTCCACCGGATGTGAATTTGATCAGATTCAGTCTGAACATTTGAGGCAGGCTGTTGTGGATTCTTACAAATCCAGCACCTTCCCACCCCCCATTCCCATTTTCGAATCCTTCGCTGTAATTGATCTCAGGTATCCTGATATCATCAACCATTAATCCCTCGCCGTTTACCGCAGCATCAGTAATATATTCAAAACGGATTTGAATCTTTTTACCTGCATATCCGCTCAAGTCAACGGATTCTTCGATCCAGCCGCTAGATTGAGCATTGTATCCCCATCCAAAACTGTTGCCGGATATATCTTCTGCAGTTCCGCTCGGCGTTTGGATAATATTCCAATTTTCGCCATCTTCGGATACTTCAAGGTAAGCATAATCATAATCTTCTTCCAGGTCGTACCAGGTATTATATTTTAGGGTTATCGGACCTTTGTGCCCTGTTAAATCAAATTCTCTGGTCAAAGACATATCTAACTCATCACCTTTATTAGACCAAAAAGCGAATTCCCCAGTGTTGGGATCATTTTCAAGAATACTCGTTATCTTTTGCCCATCAAAATTAATGGTGTGATCCCCTTCGCAGGTGATTAATATATAATCTGCGCCAAATTGCGAGACTGTACGATCCAGCTTACCCGATGGACATGAACTGACTTCTTCAGTCCAACCGGTCGGAGAAAAACTCGCATAACGTTGGTATTGAAATCTTCCATCTCCAACTGATGGATCATTCAAATAATTGGCCACGACCCAATCAGAGAAAAGATCCGAAGAAGTAATGGGCTTACCATTTTTTTTATCAACTGCATCGATCTTTTTTAATACATCATCCACACCAGACATCCCGTTACCAGGATCCGCGACCAATGCTTTTGTGGCATTATCCCCAAACCGGTCCAGGAAGTAGGCTACAAAAAGAAAACTTGCTCCATAATGTGGACTGTTATCACCAACTCCAGTCTCCCAATCGGTAAGTTGCAAATCGGTATTGGCCAAGTATGAATAATCAAAACCACCGATATCGTAATTATTTAGCAATGCAGCTAACTCAGAAAAACCTTCATTCAACCAGGTCTCTTCATTCAGGTCGGTATACCAATGGATCATATGTTGAAATTCATGGGCTAATACACCATAAGTGAATTCCTCAGCCAGACCTACTGTGTCTGCGTTCATCAGGAACATTTCATGTGCGTTGCTGTATTCATGCGCTTGCGGTGTGTATTCATCAGAAGATGAAAAATAACCCGCAAGGCTGCTGCCTAAATTTCCTGCGACTAAAATGTATAGATGTGGGTCGTTATCTACGCCCGGTGTCCATTCTGATCCAAAAAAATCACGGTCTGTTGGATAGATCTTGTTTTCAAAGGTATCTGTAAGCTTGATCAAGGCTTTTTTATCGAAACTTACCCCGTCTTCCACCCAAAAATAGACATGCGGTGTGATGTATTCCAACCGGGCAGTGACTTTGAATGATTCATGGGAATCAGTGTTCGTGACCCAAAATTCCTCCATTTGGCCTTCTTCAAGTGGAACAAGGGGTGCGGGGACTGTGAGAGGAATATTCTTTTCATTGTGCAGTCGCCCAGCCAGATCATACAGATTGCTTATTGGGACAATCGTATTTGATAATTCATTAAGCATTTCATTGGCTGTGTTCAATTGATCCGGGGAAATCACTTCTGGAACAAAGTCTGTCGATCCCTGGTGATTCGGATTTTTTTCTTCGGCTGCTGGTGTCGCGAACGATTGAACTTGAGGCGTGCTCTGAATTGGTTCAAAGGGATTCTGTTGAAAGTATTTATATCCGAAATATCCACCTCCAACCAGTACAATACAACAACAAACTACAACCAATACAACAATAATGATAGTAATCAGAGTAGATTTCTTCATAAGATCCCTTTGGATATTCAGCTTCTGAGTATGGCTAATTTAACTACACAGATGAGAGAAATTGTTAATCCAGGTGAATGTTTCGTAGATCGTAGCCCAAATATAATTCATTATTGGACTATCAGTGGAATATAACTTTCATAGCCTTCTGCGATGAATTTAAAATTTAGTAAGATCAGGTTCTTGGAACACGTTGTTGATGTATTGATATAGACCTTTTCCGACAGTTGTTTACTCTGTAGATCGTAAAGCTGGACCCATACAGTTTTGGTTGTTAATGCAGTTTTTGTCCCTAATACCAGTTCGTATCCACCTTCGCCATATAAGGTTGCTGCTCCTGAAACACCTAACAAATTCACCGGTTGACCATTCCAGGTGCCACCCGCGCGGATGACGATATTCTTCAATGGTGTATCATCTTTATCAAATATCTGACCGGCAATTCCCTGCCAGTTGCATCCGGCTGTAGTATTTACAAAATTCTGAATCTCGACTGGTGTGCCAGATTGCGCTGCGAACATAAATGCGGGTACACTGGTGGCCGTTTGTGTTGGCATTGTTGTGGAAGTATTCGTAGCAATACTTTGCGGAGTTGATGTATTTGTTGGAAGAATTGTTGAGGCAGTAGTTGGGGCTACTGTCCTGGTAGCTGTAGGAATGGCAGTATTTTCGGCTTGGGTTGCCTGTGGCGCATCCGTGACCAGCACGGACCTAACTAAATAAGTAGCAAGCGGAGTTGGATAAACCACGGGTGTCTGCGTTGCAACAGCGTGTGCTTGAGCGTCGGATTCGACATTTTTTCCGGTTAGAACAACAGAAGTCGATTCGAAGAAGTGTGGTGAGGGGTTTGCATCCTGCACACCTTCTGTGATTGAAGCACCCGGTTTACATCCTGAGAGGAGGAGTGCGCAAATGATCCAACAATACAAGACTGACTTCTGCATAGACTGCTCCCGTAAGTATTGGATGATCAATATAAGATCATCTTTCGCGGAGTTTGTTGCAACTATCAGACCAGTGGCTTTATGTTATCTTGGATAGGTTTTGGGGAACGGTTTAACTGCCAAAATCCAATCAGACCCCACAATAAGAAGTCGATGATGCTCACACCTTGATAGGCGAGGATGAATGCAAGAGCTTCACTTTGACTGACTCCATAAAGGGGCAAAAGCGAGACAGCGACAAATTGATAAACCCCTACATAACCTGGAGTGGATGGGATCGCCGAGGATAGTCCCATTGCCAGCATGAGCACGAATGCCTGAGGATAAGTAAATTGCAGATGAAGAGCATAACTCATCATGATTGCGCCGCTGGCATCCAGGAACCATATTATTGCAGAAAATAATAAAAATTTTCCGGCACGGCCCCAGTTCATGAATGATCCGGCACCCAGTAAGAACTCTTCAAAGAAGATGATCAACTGGCGTTTGATCTTTTCAGGGAGGGGAAGCCAATTCAGGAAGTGTTCGTAAAGTGACTTGAATTTTGGAGCTAACAAAAGAACAGCCAGCGCGGCTATAGCTGCAAGCGCCATGACTCTCATAGCATTGCTCAGCCACTCTGGAATTTGAGGAATATATGATAGAGAGAAGGTGCCAATCAGAATCAGAATAATGACATCCAGGATCCGCTCCATCAGCGCTGTGGCAAAAACATAAGACTTTGAAATGCCTGCGGACTTTCCCAACAATACAGACCGAATTACTTCTCCGGCTCGGGCGGGCAAAAATGTATTTCCCAGATAACCAATGGAAGTAGCCCAGAACATTGTCAGTGGTGAGATCTTTTTTTTCGCTGAAAGTAAAACTGCCCACCGTAATCCGCGCACAAAAACCGAGAGACTGGTCATTGCAAAAACTAATACCAAAAACATAGGTTTGGCAGCCTGCAGTGTAGTAAGCGTTTCCTTCCACGATACTTTTCTGGCGACAAAGTAGAGTAATACAGCCGCAATAATGATCGTGATAACGAGGTAGACCTTATTGACAGGTTTTCTAGATACAAGTTCGTCTTCAGGAATTTTAGTTTCCATTGTGTAGAGGATTATAGCATGCTGAATAATTGGAACTAATTAAGGATAATCAAAATCAATCGTTTACCTTATATATTTCGATATTATCTTGTCGATACCCATTTTTATATTGCGGATCCAATCTCAGACTGGCAGCGAGGGCTGATATACAATAGGTGTCTTGTCGGTTGCACGGGTCATCGCTGACGAAAATATAATCGTAACTAATGTTATTTTGAGAAGACCAATTTTCTAAGCAAACGGTATCCTTCCATGTGCATTCCTTCATGTCATCATAAATCTGATCCCAGTTCCAGTAATCTTTTGGTATTAACCATTCTGTTCCTTGAATAGTTGCAACACTGATCCGTTTTGTGATCTGAGGAAACCATTCAGCGATTTTATCTGTTTCCCAACTTTCCGAGTCATCAATGATCAAGAATCTTGTTTGAGGTGGGGTATTTTCAACCACCCAGTTCATTGCATTCCGTGCTGGTTTATTTACTGATTCGAGAACATTATTATCCGCAATCGATCGGAAGAAAGACAACATGAATACCTGTAAAATAATGATACCTACCCACAACCACCCTGATTTTCGGAAACTTATTGATGTACCATTTTCAGTTGCAGCAATTCCTTTTAATACGGGAACCAGGAATGTCTCAACCGAAATTACTGCAAGCATGACAATGATCTTCGATGCACTTCTGTCCATACTACGGGGATTTAACAAAATGATCAAAAGTAGCCAGACTGGAAGATAGAAATTATGATGTTGTAGACAATAGAATAATCCTAACAATGCAAGTATTCCAATGATTGGCGTAATAAATTCATCTGTAAAATTAAACAAGAATATTTTCGCAATCGAGTCAAAAATATTAAACCCACCGCTAAAAAAGGCGTTTTGATAAACAGCAAGACCATGTCTTGAGATTACTGCAGCCCAATATGGACTTGAGAGAGTTAAAGTTCCCAAGCCAATTAGCACTGAAATAATATAGGTAAGCTTTTCAGGTTTGGAAAAGATAAAAATGACAAATAATCCAATACAGGTTTCCCAAAACATCTCGAGATGCGACATTAATGTAAATGATAGAAAAATACTGGTATATGCTGCATCCCAATTTTTTTTATTCTCTAAAAAACGAAAAAAGAATAATATGGTTAAGAACTGAAAGAACATTCCTGGAGCTCTGGAGATACCGCCACCCATGATCACCCACCTGAAGGCAGAGGGCATCATCGCATAAATGATGGTCGCAATTCCGGCAAGATGAGTTTTTAATAGTATTCTCCGAGCTATGAAGAAAAAGATTACCAAAGAGAATAAATTAAGAGTTACGGGGAGGAATCTGAACACTTCAATTAAACTGAGATGGAAAAATGTTGAAATAAACCCTGCCAGATAAAAACCAAGTGGCGGGTATGCAAATGGAATATTTGCTTGATTGTAAGATGTAAACTCTGGAAGCCGAAAGTGATTCTGAACAAGGTCAGTTGTCATTGTATAGAATAGTCCACCATCGTTAAGGGGAAAATCTGTTTTGCTCAGGCTGTACCAGCGCAGAAAACCGCCAAATAATATAGCAACGATGATAAATGAAAAAGAAAACCAGTATCTTTTTTGCAGAATTTCCCTAATTTGCATGGCTTATCCCTGAACGGATTATTAATCCCGCTTTATTTTCCAATTTGACCATATGTTCTGATTGCAAGTATTGTGCAGATATCCCGATGGTTTGTCAATATCCTCAACATGAGATTAAGCTATAATTTCCGTTATGAAACAACTCCTTCAGAATATGAAAAATGGGGACTCCTCCCTTGTAGATGTTCCGATCCCATCAGTCAAACCAGGATTTGTCCTTGTTCGAAATAAAGCTTCATTGGTTTCAGCTGGGACAGAACGAATGTTGGTTGAATTTGCGGAAAAGAATCTGGTTAATAAAGCAAGATCCAGACCGGATCTTTTCAAACAGATTATTCAAAAAGCCCAACGGGAAGGGATCATCTCAACTCTAGAAGCCGCCTTCAATCGCTTGGATCAACCCATGTCCTTGGGATACTCTTCGGCGGGTGTTGTTGTCGCGTGCGGAGAGAATGTCACTGGGTTTGTTCCGGGTGATCACGTTGCCTGCGCTGGTGGAGGTTTTGCCATTCATGCGGAGTATGTTCTGGTTCCAGTGAACTTGTTGGCAAAAATCCCAGAAGGAGTATCAGCGGATGAAGCTTGCTTCGCCACCCTAGGTGCCATTGCATTGCACGGATACCGATTGGCAACCCCGCAGATCGGTGAAAGAGTGGCAGTGATCGGTCTCGGATTACTGGGTTTGTTGGCTTGTGGAATTGCCAGAGCAGCTGGATGCCAGGTGTTTGGCGTGGATACCGACCCAGCTAGAGTTTCTTTTGCAAAATCGCTTGGATATGATTGTGCTGAGAGGAAATCTGCAGAGGGTCAGGCAAGCGAATTTACGCATGGAACGGGGTTTGATGTCGTCTTGATTTGCGCCGATACTAAATCTGATGATCCGGTTGAATTTGCTGCAGCAATTGCGCGCGACCGAGCCAAGGTTGTCGCAGTCGGGGCGGTGGGTTTATCACTTCCGCGTAAGATCTATTATGAGAAGGAGATTGATTTCCTGATCTCACGGTCATACGGACCCGGGAGGTATGATCCGGGGTATGAAGAGAGAGGGATCGATTACCCTCGTGGATATATCCGTTGGACTGAGGGACGCAATCTACAAGCTGTGATTGACCTGATCGCTTCCGGATCATTAAACACGATCGCGCTGATTACTCACCGCATTCCGATCGAGGAAGCTTCCCGAGCTTACCAGTTGATCACAGGGAAAATAAATGAACCTTTCCTGGGAGTAGTGCTAACTTACCGAACCATGGATCAGGAACTCGCAAGGAAAATTGACTTAGCCCAAACATCGCAATCCAACAAACGTGATGAAGATATACGGCTTGGGGTATTAGGAGCGGGGAATTATGCAAACGCGACCTTCCTTCCGATCGTAAAACGGGTTGGAGGAGCCAGATTATCCACCATTGTTTCCAACTCTGGAGCTCATGCCCAATCAGCAGGTAAGAAATATCAATTTGAATCCATTGCCAGCGACGATCAGGATGTTTTGACCGATCAGGAAATAAACGCAGTCCTCATATTAACCCGTCATGATTTGCACGCCCGCCAATCATTGCAAGCATTATCTGAAGGAAAACATGTCTATTGCGAAAAACCTGCCGCATTATCCATTGATGATGTGGATTTGATCAAGAACGCATTAAAGTTGAATCAATCTCCGATCTATACGGTGGGTTATAACCGTCGGTATGCCCCACTTGCCGTGAAAATGCATGAATTCATAAATCAATCCGCAGAACCAAAATTGATCCAGTATCGAATCAACGCTGGGACGCTCCCTATCACTCACTGGTTACATGATCCTAAGGAGGGTGGCGGTAGAATATTAGGTGAATGCTGTCATTTTGTGGATTTTCTCAGTTTTCTGGCTGACTCAAAAATTAAGGCGATCAGCATCACAGGGTTACCCGATTCACAGTTCTACAGAGAAGACAATGTCATAATCACAGTTAAGTTAGATAATGGATCGATAGGCACTATCGCATATTTTTCAAATGGAGAAAGATCTGCTCCAAAAGAATTTGTGAGCATGAGCTGTGGCGGGAGGATCGCCCATCTGAATGATTTCCGTACCCTTGAAACCTGGCAGAATGGCAATCACCAAATTTCCAGAGGAGGTTGGAAACAGGACAAAGGACATCAATCGTCCTGGAAGGCATTCCTGCAAGGGATCAGGTTGGGAAAACCTCCCATACCGACCGATGAAATATTGGGTACTACCTCAAAATTGATCAAAGCTGTGGAAGAATATCGTAATCGTTCGTTACCAGTGGATGACTAAGCAGGTTGGATTTTTCGATTGAATAAACTGCATCTAGGAGTTAAAGCGCTTAGAAGCTTGGGTTTCAAGCAAGTAAGCTTGTATGCTCTCTACCGCTATGGATTGCTGACAGGTCACTATAAGCGTGTTCTGAATGCATCGCTAAAGACGGAAATCCCACAGCAATCACCCCAGATATTAAATTATCCGAACTATCTGCTTCCTGATCAAATACATAATATTGAAATACTCGATCATACCCGACGGATTCTGGAGGGAGATTGTTTGTTTTTTGGTCATGAATGGCGCCGACTGACATTTGAAACCCCAGGAAGCGAAATAGAATGGACAGAATGGGAGAAGAGTACAGGGACTGAAAACCTTCTTGATATAAAGTATTTATGGGAACCCGCCAGGTTCGGTTGGGCAATCGACCTGGCACAAGCCTACCTGCTTACTTCAAACGAAAAACTGGTTGAGTTCTTCTGGCAGAAACTCGATGAATTCGATCGGCTCAATCCGCCTTATCATGGAGCAAATTGGATTTCTGCACAGGAAGCTGCCATTCGTCTCATCCACATTGGATTTTGTTGGAGTGTGATAAAAGACTCAGAAAAAAATACTCCCGATCGGATAAAGAAACTTACAGCGATGATCATACGTCATGCCGATCGTATTCCCCCGACACTGCCTTATGCTCGTTCCCAAAATAATAATCACCTATTAAGTGAAGCTGCTGGATTGATGACCGCATCCTTATTGCTGCCTGGGCATCCCAAAGCATCCACTTGGATATCAGAAGGTTGGAAGTGGTTTGAAAATGGCATCATGGAGCAGGTATCAGATACCGGCGAATACAGTCAGCATAGTTATACATACCATCGTTTGATGCTCACCTTGGCGTTATGGATAGATGTCAACCGAAATGGAAGGGAATGGAACACTCAGGTTAAGAAGAAGCTGGATAAAGCCGCGCGATGGTATCTTACGATCACAGATGATGATCAATATCCCTGGCCGGTGTTTGGTTCCCATGATAGTTCAAGGGTCTTGTACCCATACATTGAAAACAGGAATAATCCAGAATTTGTTGAGGCAATAAAGAAGGCATTTTATCTGGACGATCAGGAATCCCAAACACCGATGGGATTGATACCAATACCAGACGAGATTGGCAGGGGTTATCTTAGGGTGGGACGATTTAACGGCCGCCCTTCCCATGCCGATCAACTCCACTTTGATCTTTGGATTGGCGATACAAACATTCTTCTTGACCCAGGGACCTATTCTTACAATAACCTGCTCCCCTGGGATAATCGGCTTGCTTCCACTCTCGTTCACAACACGATCGTAATCGATGGCAAGGATCAAATGACACGCGCAGGCAAATTTCTCTGGCTGGATTGGGCACAGGGGAAAATTGTAAACATAAAGAAAAGCTCTATCGGAGAAATTACAAGTGTGACTGCCAGTCATGATGGATACCAGAAATTTGGGATAACCCATCAAAGGGAGATCAACCAAAATGGAACGGGAATATGGAGAGTTGATGATCGTCTTATCTTGGATGGATCGACTGGTAAGCACTCATTTAGATTACAGTGGAATTTTCCGGTGGGAATCTGGACCTTGGAAAAAGGGAATCTGAATTTGACTTTACCCTTACAGAAAATTCAGCTATACATTTCAACAGTGAATAAATTTACTTGCTCGTTGGTGATGGCGGGGGAAACTTTATTCGGGGATCATGTGGCGATCCCTTATGAAGGATGGTATTCCAAGGAATATGGTAAAAAAGATCCGTGTTTGTTACTTCTTTTCGAAGGTGAATTTGAAAGCGATATTGAACTTACAACCTATTTATCGATAGTCAATCCTAACTCCTCTCACAAATAAACAAACTTCGTATAAATGATTACAATTAGTTCATGCATATCTTAATTATCCACCAGGCTTTTGCCGCAATAGGAGAACCAGGTGGTACCCGCCATCATGAATTTGCTAGATATTTGGCTGCATCAGGACATAAAATAACCATTATTGCCAGCCCAATAAGTTACCTGACAGGTGAAAATAGTGGGTCGCAAAGAGTTGAAAAGGATGGAGATTCCATTACGATCCATCGGGTGGCAACATATTCGCGATTACATCAGAATTTTGTCCAGCGGGTGATCAGCTTTTTCAGCTTCATGGTTTCATCCTTCATCAAAGGACTACATATCGATCATATCGATCTCGTGTGGGGCACATCTCCGCCGATCTTTCAGGGGTTTACTGCCTGGTTGTTGGCTCGCCTAAAAGGGGCAAAATTTCTTTTTGAAGTCCGAGATTTGTGGCCTGCATTTGCAATTGAAGTGAGAGTATTACGGAACCACTTCTTGATTTTCCTTTCTGAATGGCTGGAGAAATTCCTCTATCACCACGCTGATGTAGTTATGGTGAACTCACCCGGTTTTATAGATCATGTGAAAAACCGCGGAGCGAAGGAAGTGGTCATGATCCCCAATGGGGCATCACTACAGATGTTTTCAGACAATAGCGGAAGGGATGGCTTTCGAAAAAAGCATAATCTCCAGGACAAAACCGTTATCACCTACACCGGCGCCCATGGAATGTCTAATGATCTACAAGTCATCCTAGAAGCAGCTTCTAAATTAATAGCCGATAATCGAATTCACTTTCTTTTTGTTGGAGACGGTAAAGAAAAAAGCAACTTGATAAAATTGGCAGATGAAATGCGATTAACCAATGTTTCCTTTTTTCCATCTGTACCTAAGTCTGAGATGTCAGAAGTACTTGCAGCATCAGATGCATGTGTGGCTATCCTTAAACCGATCAAAATGTATCAGACCACCTATCCAAACAAGGTTTTTGATTGCATGGCGGCCGGAAAACCGGTATTGTTGAGTATTGATGGTGTCATTCGCAAAGTGGTCGAAGAAGCAAATGGCGGCGTGTTTTGTGAACCAGGAAATGTGGATGCATTTGTCATGGCATCAAAATACATTGCCGATAATCCTGATCAAGCAAATTTGATGGGCGAACGAGGAAGAATGTATTTAAAAGAACATTTTTCCAGGGAAAAAATTGCATTAGATCTACTATCACTGATCGAAAGAATGGGATGAATTAATGGGCGAGAAAATTCTGGTAGTGGATGATGAGAAAACCCTTCAAGAGACGTTATCATATAACCTGATCAAGCAGGGATACGAAGTTGTCAGTGCATCTGATGGACTGTCTGCCATCCACATTGCCAGGCAAGAACATCCAGACCTGATCATCCTGGATATTATGCTGCCGGGGATGGATGGATTGGAAGTTTGCCGGATTCTGCGTAAAGAAATGAATACTCCAGTGATCATGTTAACTGCCCGTGATGATGAGATAGACCGAGTAGTGGGATTGGAAGTAGGGGGTGATGATTACCTGACCAAACCATTTTCAATGCGTGAACTGATCGCCAGGGTCAAAGCCATGCTTCGTAGAGCCCACATCATACTGGAAGAGTTTCAACCAGTTGAAGTAAGATCTTCAAAGCTTATTCAATTTGGTGATTTACGAATTGATCAGGATAGGCGCGAAGTCCACCTTTCCGATAGGTTGGTACCATTAAAACCGAAAGAATTTGAATTGTTGTTATATTTTGCGCACAATCCCAGGATAGTTATTAGTAGAGAAACCCTTCTTCAAAAAGTTTGGGGGTGGGATTATCTTGGCGAGAGTCGCACAGTGGATGTACATATGAGTTGGCTTCGGGAAAAACTGGAATTGAATCCACAAAATCCGACCCGGTTGGTCACAGTCCGCGGAGCAGGATATCGGTTTGAAGGGTAGGTCAAAATGAGAAGCATTCGGTGGCGAATTATGATTCCGTTCGTCCTACTGGCTGGTATAACAGTTGGAGGGATTACTTGGTATCTTAGCGTACAGGTACAAAGTGATTATCAACAGGCAGTAAAGAGCAGATTACAGGCAGAAGCATCATTGCTTGCAAATGAGGTTGCCGGCTTGGTTTCAGTTGGAGATAACTTTGCCATCGATAACTTTGCCAAAGAAAAATCAGCTCTGATGTTGGCTCGAATCACCATTATTGATTCCAACGGAAAAGTTTTGGGTGAATCTGGTGCCGATAGCACTGTTATGGAAAATCATCTCAATCGTCCTGAAGTTAAGATCGCGATGAGCGGGCAAATAGCGTCGGATGTTCGTTTTAGTGAAACTTTGTTATCCCACATGCTTTACACAGCAGCACCTATATTTATTGATGGTAAAGTAAAAGGTGCAGCCCGGATTGCACTCTCTCTGGCAAGCATACAAGCTGCTCAAGAAAATGTGATTCGAACGCTGACAATCGTTGGTTTATCCGCAACGCTGCTAACTATTCTCCTATCATTTATTATTGCTGAATATACATCTCATCCGATCCGCCAACTCACCCATGAAGCGGAGAGGATCGCCCAGGGGGAATATAAGTCAGGAAAGATCCTGGACCGGAAAGATGAAGTGGGTGTTCTAAGTAGAACATTTCAAAAAATGGCTGTCAACCTGAAGGAAGACTTTTCACGCCTGGAAACAGAACAGGAAAAGTTATTTGCTATCCTAAGTTCCATGTCTGACGGAGTGATTATCACCGATCCTGAAGGAATTGTACAACTGATAAACCCATCCGCGACCAGACTTTTTAATCTTGAACAACAACAGACCATAAATCATACTCTCACAGAAGTGTTGCGCTATCACCAATTCGTTGATTTATGGAAGGAAAGTAAACAATCTGGAGAGCAGCATTCATCGGTGATGGAAGTGGGACCGGAGAAACGATATCTCCAGGCAGTAGTTACTCCGTTGGGTGGTCCGTTAACAGGAAGTACTTTATTGTTGATACAAGACCTGACCCGGATCAGAAAGCTGGAAACTGTTAGGCAGGATTTCATCAGTAATGTCTCACACGAATTACGGACACCGCTGGCAGCTATTAAATCCCTTTCAGAAACCTTGGCTGAAAGTGCTCTGGAAGAACCAGAACAAGCCAAAAAATTCCTAGTTATGATGGACACCGAAATTGATAACATGTCCCAGATCGTCCAGGAGTTACTTCAGCTTTCAAAGATAGAATCTGGCAAAGTTCCGTTGAATAAGACAATAATCTCTGTCGATGAACTAATTTTACCTGCTGTAGAGAGGATGCGATTACAGGCAGTAAGGGCTGGATTAACCTTGAATGCTGATGTCCCCACCGGGTTGCCTATGCTTAGTGCAGATGTTGAACGAATGGGTCAGGTTCTTGTAAACCTTATTCATAATGCTGTGAAATTCACCCCTCCGGGTGGGAAAATTACTATCTCGGCAGAAAGACGCGAAAATGATATGGTAATCTCCATACAAGATACAGGTGTTGGGATTGCCGATCAGGATCTGCCCAGGATATTCGAACGCTTCTACAAAGCAGATCGAGCAAGATCAGGTGGAGGCACCGGTCTAGGATTATCCATCGCAAGACATATTATTGAGGCACATGGCGGACGGATTTGGGCGGAAAGTCTGATCAATGAAGGCAGCACTTTTTATTTCTCATTACCAATCGTTCCGTCGCTCCAATGATTATCGATACGATAAACAAGTAGGTTACTTCGATTCACTCAAATCACATTTTGGATTAATCTATTCAACCATCTGTACCAGAAAAATTGTTTCAATATGTTACAATTTTGCTGATACCATTAAGTTTTCTTCGATTTAGTGGAAAGACCTCAACATCCATTCAAAAAAAGCTTAACAGAAGACATGAGTATTGTCCCACCATAATCGCGATCATTTGGCAAATTTGAATAAGGAAAGGTGAATCCCATGGAAGATTATCGTGATTTGTTCATTGGCTTGGACGTTGATGTTCCTTTGCTTAATCACTCATCTACAAGATATATCAATCTGGATAATGCTGCTTCCACTCCACCAATGAAATATGTTAAAGATAAAGTGGATGAGTTTATGCGATATTACAGCAGTGTTCATCGCGGGACTGGATTTAAAAGCCAAATTTCAACACATTATTATGAACAAGCCCGTGAGATCACAATGAAGTTTGTTCAGGCAGATCCTCAGGATCATGTCTGCATCTTTGGGAAAAATACAACAGAAGCGATTAATAAGCTCTCGAAGCGATTTGATTTCCCTGATGGTAAAGATGTGGTTCTGGTTTCTACCCAGGAACATCATTCAAACGATCTTCCATGGCGGGCAGTTGCCAATGTAATACACATTGGATTGACTCCCGACGGTGAAGTGGATGAAGCTGATTTCGATAGACTTCTTTCTGAATACAAAGGCAGAATCGCCATTGTATCGATCACTGGAGCGAGTAATGTTACTGGGTTTATTAATCCGGTTCACAAATTAGCCGAGAAAGTTCATAAAGCTGGAGCCCAGATTTGTGTGGATTGCGCACAACTGGCACCTCACCGCAGTATTGATATGCGACCATTGTCTGATCCCCAGCACCTAGACTACATCACCATTTCTGCCCATAAGTTGTATGCGCCTTTCGGTACTGGTGCTCTGATCGGTAGAAGAGACACATTTGAATCAGGTGATCCAGATATGCGTGGTGGAGGCGAAGTTGAAATTGTGACTCTCGATAGCGTTGTTTGGTCAGAACCGCCTGACCGCGATGAGGCAGGCAGTCCAAATACTATCGGAGCTGTAGCTCTTGCGGCAGCGATCGTTCAACTTCAAAAGGTTGGTATGGAGAAAGTGGCCAGGCACGAAGCGGAACTTACCACTTATGCGCTTGAAAGAATGATTAATATTCCGGGGATGATCATTTTTGGAGATAAAAAACCAGCAAATGCTGCTAAACGATTGGGGGTGATTCCATTCAATCTGGATGGGTTATCCCATTACTTCGTTGCCGCAGTAATGGGCCACGAATATGGAATTGGCGTCCGCAATGGTTGTTTTTGCGCTCATCCTTATCTGCTTAAACTGATGTCTGTGGATGAGGACTTGTCTAAAGAAGTTCGTACTCAGATAATCGCGCATGATAAACGCGAAATTCCCGGGTTGGTTCGGATCTCTTTTGGTCTTTATAATACAACCAGCGAAGTGGATCGAGTTATTGAATCTATAACGAATATTCAGCTTGGGAAATATTACGGGAAATATATTCAGGATACACCTTCTGGTGCTTTCATACCCGAAGGGTGGCACCCTGATTTCAATGAACACTTCTCTCTAGCGTAAGGAAATCACTATGTCTGATAGCGAAGCAGCCGGCTTGATTTTAGAAACAATCCATTTTGCAGCAGAAATTCATCGTGACCAACGTCGAAAAGGTGCGGATGAATCCCCATATATAAATCACCCAATCGAGGTTGCCTATTTATTATGGGATGTTGGGGATATCAAATCGATTTCTGTACTACAGTCAGCGATCCTTCATGATGCAATAGAAGATGCTGGTGATGAAGAAAAGCGAAAGGAAGTCCGCAGGAAAATTGGTGACGAATTTGGGTCCATTGTCAGTAGTATCGTAAAAGAAGTGACCGATGATAAGCGTCTTGAAAAAAACGAACGCAAACGCCTGCAGATCGAGCATGCCTCATCCATCAGTTGGCAGGCACAATTGGTAAAACTGGCTGATAAGATCTGTAATGTATCGGATATCATCGAAAATCCACCTGCAAAATGGGATGATACCCGCAAGATCGAGTATCTGGATTGGGCTGAAGACGTTGTCGCCCGATTGCGCGGTGTGAATCCGGAATTGGAAGCTAGATTTGATAAGGTGATGGCAAAGGCGCGAGGAATTTTCGGACCACGGGTTATTATTCCAGAAAACAAATAAAAGTCAAAAGAGTTTTGATTTTAGCTATAAATATAGACAATTGTTGTTTTCCTTTTGTAATTATTTTCATTCGTCTCTATAATATAAAAGGTCCGTGGTTAATTAATTTTCAATCTGGAGGATAGAATGGCATCGATTAAAGATATTGAAGGCGTTGGGGAAAAGTTCGCTGTCAAGCTACAAGAAGTGGGAGTGAAAACCACAGATGCACTCCTTAAAGAAGGTGGTTCACCCAAAGGAAGAAAATCGCTGGCTGAAAAAACCGGAATTTCCGAGAAATTGATCCTCGAATGGGTAAATCATGTCGATCTTTACAGGATTGACGGGGTTGGAAGTGAGTATTCCGACTTGCTTGAAGAAGCTGGAGTCGATACGGTCGTGGAATTGGGCAACCGTAATGCGGAGAATCTTTTCAAAATGATTGAAGAAGCCAATGCAAAGAAAAAATTGGTCCGTAAACTGCCAACCGCAAAACAGGTAAAAGATTGGGTCGATCAGGCAAAAAAACTTCCTCGAATGGTTTCTTACTAATTCTTGATAAGTTGCTGAGTAAACCCTCCAGTTTGGAGGGTTTATTTATTTTTGGACTAAAATAGTCTTATAAGATTTAGAATTCTTCAAGGAGAGTATCAATGCCCGAAACAAGTACAGTCGCAGGTCCATTTTCGATAGCAGATGCGATTCAGATCCAATCTGGATCCGTTGTGAGCAAAACTTTGATCAACAAAACTACAGGAACAGTTACACTATTTGCCTTCGATGCCGGACAATCTCTAAGTGAACATACCGCTCCTTACGATGCGTTGGTTATCCTTTTGGAAGGTGAAGCAAAGATCAGCATTGATGGGATCTGGCACACTGTTCTAAGTGGACAATCACTCATGCTTCCTGCAGGCTTGCCGCATGCTCTGAACGCAAAAACCGCTTACAAGATGATGCTTGTAATGATCAAATCTGCGGAGTAATACTCAAAAAAATCTCTGCAGATTATGAGTTATGTTAGCTAATATTCTGTCTGATATTTTTCGATTAAGTGGAGCAAAGACGTTATTTTCTCTTTCCAAAATTCTTTCATTTCCAGAACCAATTCGGATGACGCTAGCTTATTATGCTGTAAACTGACCTGAGTCTTCCCCTTTCCTTTTGGGTAGAGATTCACTTCCACGCTGCTACCGTCTTTCCAACTAATACGTACGATCCTGTTTTCAGTAGTCTTGCGGATCTCGTAACCTTCAGCCTTCAGCCACTGTTCCCGGATTACTGGATCGGTCCATGCAACGAATATTGTTTCAGCCGGATACGGCATTGTCTTGCTTGCAGTTGCGGAATACCCATCGATTTTCTGATGAACATCACGTAATCCGCGGTATTGTTCATAGCCAACTGTAACCATCTGACTCCACCAATCGCCGACCTGATATTTGCCATTAAGTGTGGCGACGATCTCTTTGTGAGTCATCTCAACACATTTTTCTGAATCCAAAATTTCGATCCACTCCTGCCAGGACCTGCCAGTTTTTTGCTGAACAGTATCACTACCTACTTTATTCAGGTTCAATTCATCCATAGTAATCTGGTTCAACTCCCGGGTTTTAAAGGTATTTTTAGTATACTCTGACACAGAACTTCTTTTGAGCAATGTAAAACCTCATCTACCTTATCGGATGATCGTTGATTTTCCAACACCGTTGATATTTGCGGTGATCACTTGATCACCTTTGATCAAACTGCTTTGGTATGGTCTTGCTCCGGGGAAAGCAGTCCATCCACTCAAAACCAGGGGGAAAGGATCTCCGGCTCCAATCCATTCTCCATTAAACATTCGAGTAATATGAACATGAGTCCCGGTTGCACCACCACCTTCACAGGATGGATGACCAATTCTATCGTTTGTTCTTACGTATGCCCCTTCAGATATCCGGTCTCGTTCAGCGATATGCATTAAGACCACACTCCATCCGGTCGGATTGTCATTTTCTTCTAATAACTCAATAGATACCAATCCATTTTCGGATCTGCGTATTACTCCTGGTGCGGACGCCAGTACCCAGGCTTGTGATACCGTACAGGCTGGTTCGCCAGTTACCGGGGCAAAATCGAGGGCTCCTAATGGTGTCCCGGTATTCCAATCATTGTGCAAACCGCCTGTAAGCACCCATCGTTCACCTATTGCAAACGGAAGTTCAAGGACTGGTGCTGAAACTTTATCTGTGAATACGGGTATATTATTCCTGGCGCATTCATCGTCATCACCAAACATATTCAGATATACTGCCATAAAGCCGTGCGGACTATACAACGCATCATTCCAACTTGTTTGATGATAGAGTCTGGCGAACAAGTATTGCAATCCAACCGATCCCGCATTGAGGCTGGGATGAATTTTGACGCTGCCTCCGCCTTTGAAGATCAACTCATCCTGAGATCCCTGACGCCAGCCATAATATCCCATATTGATTAGCTTTGCTGTAAGTGAGAGTTCCAAATACAAACCTTTGTAATTAGAGACTTCCATCCCCAATGGGTAAATCGAACCCAGTTTTTCCGAATTGCCAATTACCCATCCTGATCGAAATTCAATGAAAGCCAGTAAGACCCGTGGATTAACTGAAGTATTTTCAGAAACCAGACGCACGATCTCAGCTCCGCTTAGTTGGTTTGAATTCACTTCTTGAAAATATGTAGCTAACTTGCCATCCTTTCCGCGAACATAATTTTCAACATCGAACGCTGAACCGCAAACGGAATTTACTACTGAGCTATCTGGTAAAAGAAAACTCGGATAGGGTGGTTCTTCCGATCTTTTGGGAATGATCAACTGCTGGCCGATGGACAATAAACCATGATCTTCAAGAGGCTTTGCTGATGAGATCTCATCTGTTGCGATGCCAAAATGGGCTGCAACGGAGTTGAGGGTATCTCCGGATTGAGTGTAATACGCTGTAAAACGCGAAGGATCGTATTCAATCGGTTTTTCGAGCGTGGGTTGTGTATGTATATCAGGAGCCTGCAAGGTGAGTTGCAATGCATCCAAAGTTTTTACAAACTGAGGGTCGCGGGTCGTTGATTTGGATATTGCCTTATAAGGAAAATTACAGGCAGAGCTAACTAACAGGACAAGGCTTAATATTCCAATAATTATTTCCCGATGTTGTATTTTTAATTTGACCATTTTCTTATGTAGATTATTTAAGGTTCAGACGGAAATTGGAACCCGCAGGTTCCAAGGGAAAAGCATTAAAAACAATCCATGTAATCAATGGATTAATCACCTATGATCTTAACCAGAATCCGTTTCCGCCGGTTGCCATCAAATTCACCATAAAAGATTTGTTCCCAAGTCCCAAAATCCAGCCTGCCGTTCGTGATGGCAACAACCACTTCTCTTCCCATCACCTGACGTTTCATATGTGCATCGGCATTGTCCTCTCCAGTACGGTTATGAAGATATCCGTTTACTGGTTCGTGTGGAGCAAGTCGTTCAAGCCAGCGGTCGTAATCCTGATGTAATCCCGATTCGTCATCATTGATGAATACAGACGCAGTAATATGCATGGGATTGATCAAAGCCAATCCTTCCTGTATGCCACTGTCGCGTAAACATTGCATTACCTCGGGCGTGATGTTGACAAACCCACGCCGGGCAGGCACTTCTATGGTCAACTCTTTTCGATATGATTTCATGATTCCTCGTTAATGATGCTTTTCATTAATTATACGAAGCTGATCCTGCATTACCACCATGATACATAACGTCATTGGATATTTCCCGAAGGATGAGTAGAGATCATGAATAATATTTTGGTGATTGGTTTAGGCGGATTCGTTGGTGCTATTCTTCGTTATTTGGTCGGTGTTGCAATTCACCAAGTTACCCGTGGTTTTAGTCATCCGATTGCGCATCAATTTCCCTGGGGAACATTGGTTGTCAATGTAGCCGGATGTTTTTTGTTTGGTCGATTATCCAGCATAACAACAATTAAACAAATGATCAGCCCCCAATGGAATTCCCTGGTTTTTGTGGGATTTCTGGGGGCTTTTACCACCTTTTCGACCTTTAGCAAGGAGACTCTAGAATCTTGTCGATGAGGGGAAAAACATGGTGGGTTGGAGTTATCTAGTGATCAGCCTTGTGGCTGGGATTGGCGCTCTGATGTTGGGTCGCTTTTTGGGCGCAAAGATATGAGATCAATCTCTACTTCTCCGTCCCGACAATAACATAACATAATAGAGTACAGTCGATATGGCTTGAATAGCCGCAGCGACATACGTCCATGCGGCTGCATCGAGGACGGAGTAAACTCCTTCCATTTCACCTGAATGGATCACTCCTGAAGTAGCCAGCCATTCTTTCGCCCGGCGTGATGCGTCCAGTTCCACAGGGAGGGTGACCAAGGCAAAAACTGCGGTTGCAGCGAATAAAGCCACGCCAATCCACGCAATGGTTGTGCCTGTCTGCCCGGCGAAGAAAAATCCTACCGCAAAGATAATGGGTCCAAGCCAGCTTCCGATGGAAACGGTTGGTACCAGATATGAACGCACTGTCAACGGAGCATATGCATCAGCATCCTGCAATGCATGGCCAGCTTCATGTGCGGCTATTCCGGCAGCCGCTACAGATCCGCTGGAAAAAACATCCCGACTCAATCGGAGGACCTTGGATCGCGGATCATAATGGTCACTCAGGTTTCCGCCCGTTTCTTCAATAGCTATATTGTGTAATCCGTGTTGATCCAGGATGTATCTGGCAACTTGTGAACCGGTAAAGTTTCCATAGGTGCGAACTTTTGAGTACTTACTAAATGCTGAGCGGACTTTTGACTGAGCCCATAATCCCAGCAGCAACGCTGGTAGCGAGAAGAGCAAATACGGTAAATAACCACCACCAAATCCCATTGGGAAAAACATGCTATTTCCTTTCGTTGTTACCCGAATTGAGTAAATTATCCTCAATCATACCTGGACAATATAAATATTTTATTAGAAGCAGATCATTTGGATCTGCATCCTTCTACTTATTTATACGTATAAAAAATGAAAAGATTGTAAATGTTGCGAAATTATCCTGCTAAAATAAAAAAAAAGGATCTAAAGGAGAGTCGAATGAAAAAGTGGTCATTATACTTGGGAGGATTTTTGCTTTTATTGGGATTTGTTTCCTTGGTTGATGTGATCTGGAATGTTAATCTTTGGAGTTACCTTTGGCCATTGATCTTGATTGGATTAGGTTTGATCATCATCTTTCGACCGAAATGGTTCATTCTCTGGGATTGGGAAGGTCGGGGTCATAACCGATTTGTGGGTGATTATCACACTGTTTTACAGGGAACCGGTAAAGATGAACAGTATAATACCTTTGCTGGGGATCACACCATCGACTTGACCAATGTTGTCGTTCCATCAGGTGGTATTAACTACAAGTTCAACGGTTTTGCAGGTGATGTGACCATCATTGTTCCTGAAAATGTTGGAGTGAGGGTGCGCGGAAACGTGTTTGCCGGCGAATTGGATATCTTTGGCGACAATATGCAAAGTGTAATGTCTCCTTTTGAAGGTGAAACCCCTGGCTTCGATACAGCGGAATCGAAGGTCTTTGTGGAAGCTAATTACTTTGCCTGTGATGTGAAACTCAGGAGAAGGTAGGCTGACTTGATTGAACCCGGAGAGAAGATCTGTCCATTCTGTTTTACTGTGTTTGCTCCAGGTGTTCTGGATGACGATTATCCTTTCTGTCGGGAATGCGGTAATTTTGGCAGGTCCATATTAGTGGAACCAACAGAAGAATTCATCGCACAGACAAAAGAATCAGAATTGCAGGCTCTTCTGGAAAGTTGGTATAGCCGTGAAAAATTCCTGGACGCGGAAAAATCAATGATTACAGGCAACTTGGAAAAATTGATTTCATTTTTACATCAAGATTCGACAGGTTAACGATCTGATATTCTGCTCAATAAAATTCTCGAGAAGGTTCATCCGGAAATAAAAAGGGATTACTCTTTCACAAATGAGTAATCCTTTCGTTATTGGTTGAGTCTGTGGTTTCAAAATCTATTGTTTTTGTTATGCGATGTGAAATAAACCGGATAAGTAACATCATTTTAGTTGCAGTCCGGTGAATTTTCAGCGTACGATAAATAAACCTTTAAATGTGATCTGGAATGGAAGTATAAATATATTACAGAAAAGTAGAGATGAAATCTGTTCCCCATTCCGGTTTGGAGCTTAGTTCCCGGGTACATTTGTTCTGAGCTTTTTCCATACCAACCCGGATGATTACTTTTATACTTTCTACATGGAACAAAACCGGGATTGTTACGTCATAGCATTAGATACACCTAAATAGGATTGTTATGCGAAATTTGTGGGTTTTGATAATTTGTGTCTTATTCTTTCTGAATGGGTGTTCCCGCGGGATAACGTCTACGGCTTTTCCCGCTATCGAAGCGACTAAAAATATTCACACTCCAACTCCCATGAAAACTCAAGAACCCGAGTTTCCTCCTACACCAGATAAAACTGATCCGATAATTAAAGGGATTTCTGTGCTCTCAGAATGGCTCCATGTTCCGGAGGATCAAATTTCTCATTTAGATATCGAACCTGCATTGTGGATTAACAGTTGTATGGGAGCAAGCTTACCTCAGGAAATATGTGCTGAGATCGTCACATCCGGAGAAATTTACACTTATAAGATCAATGATGAACTGTTCAAAGTCCATATAAGTCTTGACGGCCAGCAAATAAGGGTACCGGGCATGCCAGGGAAGTCTGTTCCAGATGCAGTAGAGCTCGCAAGAGCTATCTTTGCTAAGGATAATCGAGTGCCACGCCAGGCTGTCCTTATTATTGGTTATGAACAAAAAGATTGGCCGGATGCCTGCCTGGGTTTACACGAACCGGAAACAGTATGTGCAATGGTGATCACATCCGGTTATTCCGTCTCAGTTATTCTTGATAACAAAATGTCTGTCTTGCGAACTAATTTGGATGGCAGTCAGATCATCCCCGAGTTAGGAGCAGATTCTACAGGATTGTATACTCCTCTGTTGATTTATGACTGGTCCTCTCCTGACTGTAATACATTTATGTTCAGTGACGTGCAGATATCCCGCGGTCCATGTCACAAAGAATTATCTTCATCGGAATATCCAAACTTATTACTTTTGGATCAACTTAAGTATTTGACGAGGATATTTGCACCTGTGGATATATCGATTGATGATGGAGTTGTCCGGTTTATCGGTGTTGGTACACAAATTCCTGATGAAATAGACCAGGAAAATATCGTGAATTGGGTAAAAAGAGCTGTTTCATTGTTCGATGATCCTGGTACTGAGCTGGGTTTGCTGATCAGCTTCAATCGATCCGGGGGTATTGCAGGATCTTGTTATAACGGTTGGGTTTACAATTCCGGTTGGATGGAGCTGAATAATTGTTCTACCGGAAAGTCGCAATGGCTTTATTCACCTCGATCCATTGGAGTCTGGGCGAAAGTGTCGGCTGATGAGAATGCATCTTCAACATATACGTTCCCAACTCAACCTTTTCCTGACCAATTCGTTTATAAAATTACTTTCTTTGGTAAAGGTTCAAATATTCCATCACCAGATGTACTTACCCTGGCAGCTGTCCGTATCGAGCAACTAATCAATTATTTTCATTAAAGTCTCATAATTCTGGATCAATCCGATAACCCGGTCATCTTTCGAACCCGTTATAATGAGGATATGAAACGAACATTGTTGATGATATTCATGATCGTTCTTATAACGGGCGGTTGTAATGTCCAGACCGAAAAAGTAGAGACAGATACTTCCACAGATCCCATTTCCTGTTTAAAAAATATAAAACCAGAGTCAGCTAAAGTGGTCGAGGTTGTTGACGGTGATACGATCATAATCGAGATCAACGGACATCAAGCAACACTCCGTTATCTCGGAATTGATACCCCGGAAATATCAGCTTCTGATCCGAAGCCAGGTGAAACTGCAAGAAACCTGAACCAATCGTATGTAGGTGGAAAAAATATTGAAATCTATCGAGATGTGGATGATCGCGATGATTTTGGTAGATTGTTACGGTTTGTAATCGTGGACGGGAAATTCATTAATTATGAAATGGTAAAGAGTGGGAATGCCACTACCTTCATCCGTCTACCCAATGTGGTTTGCTCATTAGAAATGAAAATAGCCATGTTGAATGCATATGAAACCAGGACAGGTATCTGGCAAAATGTGGATTCACTTTATTCCTATACTGGTGCGAACAAGTGTACAGATGGTTGCGAAAAGCGTAAAGCAGATTGTCTTATCAAGGGCAATGTAAATTCTTCCGGTGATCAAATCTACCATCTACCAGGTGAAGAGAATTATGATGAGATTGGTATCAATCCGGAAAAGGCTGAGCGTTGGTTCTGCACCATCGGTGAAGCTATCTCAAACGGCTGGCGTCCACAGCGTGTTGAATAAAGGATTTCTAAATGAGTTTTTTTCTATCGAAATTTTTACCCCTATTCATTTACCCTGCTGGATTATCCATAATTTTGTTGCTAATTTCCTTGATCTTCTGGAAGCATCAAAAACTCTCCAAAATACTCATCATCATTGCATTTTTCATAATATTAATTGGCGGGAATCGATGGGTGAGTATGGCGTTGGTTCATTCTCTGGAATCCCAATATGTCCCTGACCATTCGATCAATACCGCTGATGTGATTGTTGTCTTGGGCGGGGGCACGGAATCGTATCAATCTCCTCGTCCAATGGTGGAAGTGAACGGTGCTGGTGACCGGATGATCTATGCCTACAAGTTGTACCGGGATGGGATATCGACGAAAATCTTATTATCTGGCGGTTCAGCCGAATGGCAGGGAAAAGGTCAATCTTCCCCTGCGGAAGATATGGCATTCCTCCTCGGGATGATGGGTGTCCCCAACGAAGACCTGGTCCTTCAATCGGATTCTTTGAACACTTTCGAAGATGCCCAATTCTCATCCCGAATTATCAAGGAAAATCATTGGGAAAAGGTCGTATTGATCACAAGTGCTTTACACATGCCTCGTAGTGTTCGATTATTTAAGGCAGCAGGGGTCGAAGTAATCCCTGCTCCTGTTGATTACACTATTTCTGATCAGGAGTGGCGCGATCTGTTCAGTTGGCAGTCAGAAAACGTACTGATCAATATACTACCCACCTCTGGTAATCTAAAATCCACTACCAGTTCAATGAAAGAATACATCGGTATGTTTGTCAATTCTCTCTCTGAGGATTGATGGTTACAATGATGGAATTTCTTTGATTTAGAGGTAACAATGAATAAGGAACAGTTGGATTATTTGGAATACTTGGACAACTGGCAGAAAAAGCTTCCATCTCTTCATCTGTCAAATCTGGCCATAGATTCGATAAGTTGCGCTATCATCTGTGTGGATATGATCAACGGATTCTGCACAATTGGTCCACTCTCATCACCGCGGGTACAAGGGATAGCTTATCCGATTGTACATTTACTCACGCGGGCTTGGGAATCTGGCATCAAGCAGATTGTCCTTACCCAGGATACTCATGAACCTGATGCTGTTGAATTCGGTGAATATCCTCCACATTGTATCCGTGGCACACCTGAATCTGACAGCATACCTGAGATCAAAGCATTGCCTTTTTATCATGATTTGACCATCATAGAAAAAAATTCCATTCATGCTGGCCTAAATACCAACCTGAATGCATGGCTTAATACTAAAAAAAACCTGGAAACTTTTATCATAGTAGGGGATTGCACCGATCTGTGTATCTATCAGATGGCTATGTACTTGCGATTGGATGCGAATGCTGAACAACGGCATGTCCGTGTTATTGTTCCAGAGAATTGCGTGCAGACTTATGATATGGATTTGGAGACAGCTGCAAGTATGGGGGCGATGCCGCACCCAGCGGATCTCTTTCACACCGTCTTCTTAAATCATATGGCTTTGAATGGAATAGAGATCGTTGGTGAGATCATATAATGGTAAAGTTCACTACTAAATAAGATCCTGGAGAGAACATGAGCATCTTCGATGGTCAAAGGTTGGATAATACCACATTCAAATTGGATATTGAACGTATGCGTCAAGGTTGGTATACAGACAAATACTTTACCAATATCGCTCAAATGCTGACCATACTTTCAGAATCTGGATATTGTTACCATGGTCTGTCAGGCAGGCTGCCGGTGAAATTAACGACAGACTGCATCAATTCCGGGGACCTTGAAGTTGAAATGCAATTTTTCACCCGCAGGCCTGGGACGACTATTGCAGTGGGTCTGGATAAAGCAATAACAATGCTGAAACACTGCACAGGCACATGGGAAAATAATAATTTCATCGATTCTTCGAAGAACCTTGAGGTGTGGGCTGTGCAGGATGGATATCTAAGCACTGGGAACGGTGATCCGCTTCGCGTGCAGCCCGTCATGAAAGTTCGTGGAAGATACAGAGATTTTGCAATTCTAGAAACGCCTATTCTTGGAATCCTAACCCGGGCTAGCCGGGTTGCGACCAATGTATACAATACTTTGATTGCGGCCCGAGGTAAGCCGGTTCTGTTCTTCCCGGCTCGTTTCGATGCTCATGAAGTGCAGGCTGCAGATGGTTATTCTTATAACATTGCCGTCCAGCGATTTAATAAAGACTTTGCCGGTAAATTGCCGATGTTCGTATCCACAGACGCCCAGGGTGACTGGTGGTCGGGTGAGGGTGGTGGTACGGTTGCGCATTCGGCAATTGCCTGCTTCTTCGGGGATACGGCTGAAGCGATGCTCGCCTTTTCAACTGTACTTCCCCCGTCTATAACCCGTATTGCACTGGTGGATTTTAATAATGATTGTGTCAAAGATTCACTTGCTGTAGCTAAAGTGCTTTTTTCTCGCTATCGGGAATTGATCGATGCGGGTGATTCAATTACCGCTGAACAATTTCGTCTATATGGCGTTCGGTTGGATACCAGCGCCAGCCTGCGCGATGTATCAGTTACACCTGTAGGTGACCTGGCATTGGACATGGGCGTCACACCCCGTTTGGTATTCAATGTTCGTCAAGCATTGGATCATGCCTGGGAGAGTTGGAACCTTCCTGGGGAATGGCATGCAAGGGCAAATGACTATTGTAGGGCGATCAAGATCGTTGTCAGCGGCGGGTTTACCCCAGAAAAGATCGAACGGTTTGAAAAATTATTGGTTCCGGTGGATACGTACGCGGTTGGTTCGTCCCTGTTCGATAATCATGGACCGACGGTGACAGATTTCACAGCAGATGTTGTACGCGTAAAAGTTCAGGGAAAGTGGATGGATCTGGCAAAGATCGGTAGACGGTCGTTGGAAAATCCAAACCTGGAAAAGGTTTGGTAATAAGTTTTACGGGATTATCGATTTTGGGACTTATGGATCAGTTTTGTATATGTCTGCTATGAGGTGATTTAATTAGCATTCCGAACCGACTACCTCTATTATTAAGATAAGCTATTTTTCCGCAGACGTATCAAGTTTTATGAGCTGATGGCTTATATGGATTTAATTATATGTTGTGCCATTCTTATACAATCTTTACATACTACATCATTTTTGCTATGGTAATATTACCGAAATACGAAATGGAAGAAGAATTTTATGGATGAAAAAATTCAAATAGATACACCGCCATCATTCAATTTACCAAGACGGATTACTAGACTTGGCTCGCTCCCATATAATTTATGGTGGATGTGGAATCCGGAAGTCGCCCGGGTTTTTACTTTTATAGATAAAGACCTCTGGGAAAAAACCTATCATAATCCGCTGGCATTTTTGAGGCAGATCGAAAGATCCAGGCTGAATGCTGTAACAAATAATCGCTATTATCTCGACTTGCTTGACCGGGTGTTGGGTCAATTTGACTCATATATAAAGGCATCCAAAACCTGGTTCAAGGAAACCTATCCACGTTTGCAAGATTCCCTGATTGCCTACTTTTCATTCGAATTTGGATTGCACGAATCCTTACCAGTTTATGCTGGCGGATTGGGAGTATTGTCAGGAGACCACCTAAAAGAAGCCAGCGACTTGGGTTTACCGCTTGTGGGGGTTGGCTTTTTATATACTCAGGGCTATTTCTCCCAAAAGATCACTGAAGATGGCTGGCAGGAAGCTCGTAACAATCCGTTGCAATTTGAGAACATGCCTGTTCTCTCCCTCCATGACCAGGATGGTAAGGATGTCGTTGTATCTGTTGAATTGCCCGGAAGGACGGTATTTGCCCGTATCTGGTTGGTTCAAGTAGGGCGAGTCAGTTTGTATCTTCTGGATACGAACGTTGAGCAAAATAATACCAATGACCGATTACTGACTTCCCGTTTGTACAGTAATGATGTAGACCTGCGGATATCTCAGGAAATGATTCTGGGTATTGGCGGGGTCCGTGCCTTGCGTGCTTTGGGTTTGACACCTAACACTTGGCATATGAATGAAGGACATTCGGCTTTCCTCACTATCGAACGAGTTCGAGAGTATATGGATCAGGGACTAAAATATGAAGAAGCCGCCGAGAAAGTCCGTACAACCAGTGTATTTACCACTCATACTCCAGTCCCTGCAGGGAATGATGAATTCCCGCTCTGGCTGATCGATAAATACTTCCCTTACATATGGCAATCATTGGGGATGAATCGCGATCAATTCATCGATCTGGCAAGAAATACCCGAACCTGGGGTGGAGACACCTTTTCCATGCCAATCCTGGCAATGCATCATGCCAACTATCGCAATGCTGTCTCGGAATTGCATGAAACTGTTTCGCGGAAGATGTGGCAGTTCTTGTGGCCTGAGAAAAAATTGGAAAATGTGCCCATCACCCATGTGACCAATGGTGTTCATACCGGTACCTGGTTGGCTCGGCGTATGCGAGCCTTATTCGACAGGCATCTTGGTATTGATTGGATTGAACGCGCAGATGACCCTGCTATGTGGGAAGGGATCGAAAACATCCCTGATAACGAGTTTTGGGTTGTTCGCAGACATCTGAAAAGAAAATTGGTTGCGTACATGATGGAACGATCCCGCCAAAACTGGATGAGTTCCACTGTCCATCCCGTCCAGGTGATTGCAGGTGGAGTCATGCTTGATCCGTATGCGCTGACCATTGGTTTTGCGCGAAGATTTGCTACATACAAACGAGCAAACTTGATTCTCCGTGATCCCGACCGATTGATCAATCTGCTAAACCAACCCAACCGGCCTGTTCAAATTGTTTTTGCCGGAAAAGCTCATCCGGCAGACGAGCCTGGAAAACTCTTGATACAGGATGTTTATCGTTGGGTAAAGAACGCCCGGAACGGTGGCCGTTTGGTTTTCATGGAAGATTATGACATGAATGTCGCCCGTTATCTTGTTCAGGGGGTGGATGTTTGGATGAATACCCCACGACGCCCTAATGAAGCATCTGGCACTTCTGGTGAGAAAGCTGCATTAAACGGTGTTCTGAATTTTTCCGTTCTGGATGGCTGGTGGAGGGAAGGATACAACGGAAAGAATGGTTGGGCGATTGGTGATGATACCGATTATGATGATCCCAACCAACAGGATGATGCAGACGCGAATTCGATGTACGATACACTCGAAAATGAGATCATTCCCCTTTACTATGATGCTCGATCAGGAGACAACCTTCCTGGTGAGTGGATAGCTCGCGAGAAGGAATGCATTCGTACTCTTGCACCTCAATTCTGCACGAGGCGAATGGTTAAAGAATACATGAATGACCTATATCTGCCAGCAATGAAAGCCGGGATTAAAGCTGCCAAAACTCTCCCCGAAAAGGAATTGAAATGACCCTGGACTGGTTCACTAATCCAATGATGTGGTTGACTTCTCCGGATGCCTGGATCAATATGTTGGTCATATTCTTCCTCCGGGTGCTGGATATGGGTTGTGACACTCTTCGTATGCTATTTGTTGTTCGTGGAAAACGAAAGCTGGCTTGGTTTCTTGGCTTTGCTCAATCAGCGATATTTGTCGTTGCCATCAGTTCGGTACTGACCCATCTGGATAATCCGTTGACGGTCATTGGTTATGCAGCCGGTTTTGCCACTGGAAATGTGGTCGGCATGATAATCGAGGAACGGCTGGCTATTGGGCATAACTCTATCCGGGTAATTAGTTCCAGACGTGGCTCTCAAGTGGTCCAAAAACTGCGGGATGCCGGTTTTGCAGTAACTGAAATACCTGCTCGAGGAAAAGATGGCATGGTGACTGTCCTTAATCTATCGGTTCTGCGGAAGGACGTGGATAAAGTGGACACAATCGTTCTGGAAACAGATCCAGATGCATTCATTACCACGGAAGATGTAAGACCTCTCCGACGGGGATTCTGGCGGGCATAGACCATTTACTATAGTTATAAAAACACCAGGTTATCCCTGGTGTTTTTTATGACATTTCTATCTTTGTATCAAACTTACTGAAAGGATAGGTTTAAATCCATGTGGATTTCCTGAATTTTCCAGGGTGACCTGTCCATTGGAGATGATCTGTTTGAGAGCCCTTCTGGTCAATTGATCAGCTTCATAATTGCGTTTTCGTGGTGCCCATGCCCAATGAAGTTTTCGGAATTTCCCACAAAGTCGATTTGCACGATAATACAATTCACTTACTCGGGGTGAGCTGACTCCAACTGCCCCTTTCATCTGCTCGATCACCGATTTGTTATCCCCAATTACCAGGATCTCTTCGTGCTGTAAACCAAGATCGCTTAACGCTTCCAAACCTTCGATGAGAGCAAGGTATTCTGCGCCGTTGGAACTTGCAAGGCTGGGATGATATAACGCCCCGTGACCGCGACCGATGATTTGGTGGTTCAAGTGGATCAGCCATCCATAACACATCAATCCTCGTTGTATCTCTTCATGTTGATTCAGAAACCAATGATCCCGATATAAACCGTCAAAGTGTAAAAAATACATGACGCTCACCTCGTTGCATAAAAAGTCCACCGGCGATGAAAATACATCTGCCGGTGGAAGGATTTGCGAATTTTAGGGAGACTTTTTCAAACCCTGGGATCTTATCCAGGTGGTCGTGGAGCGGGGATGGTGGGCTTCCATGACAATGACACTGCATAACTTAACCTTATTCTATACGCAAATATAAATAATGCAACTGTATATCTAATATATCGGCATTATGCATCATTGCTGAATGATATTTGGCTGGTCTACATCTTGCACCAAACGATGCGATAAGGAGTCTGTTATGGAAAAGCCCTCACCCTTTCGCTATTTCCTCGTTCTCATACCACTCGCGTTGATCATATTACTCGCGATCTTTGTACGTAAAGAGATGGCTAACCTGGCCGGATTGGATCAATTAACTCCTGCTGTAATTGGGACCGAAGTCCCAGGGGAAGAAGTCAAGGTGGACCCCGGTTTACAGAAGGCTGTTGATTTGGCGGTCGATGCTTTGAAAGCGCGTGATATGGGTTTTGTGTTATATCAGGCTAAAATTGATCATATTGAGTATCTGGATGATGGTAATACAGCTTCCGTCTGGTTGGCGTCTCTTGACCCGGATACAGGCGAAGTATTGGCTCGTGAGCCAGAGATAGCGATCGCAAAGAAGAATCCAGAGGGACAAAAGGGTGAAGCTAGTAGTTGGTTCATAACACTGCCTTATGACGAAGAATATGACAAAGCTGTAAAGTCGATTCCTGAAGGAAGTCTGGGTGAGGATTTCCAACAACGGTTCCAGACAAAATATGTTGAACCCAAGGTCGTCGCTAAATTTGGCGGCTACTATCTTCCTTGGGGCGGAGGACAGAAGAAACGCCTCACCTGGAGCCTCAGCCATAAGAGCTGCTCTGGATCTGCCTGCAAGTATGCGTTTGATTTTGCAGATGGAACAATGTTTCCCATCCAGGCAGCAAAGGGTGGAAGTGTCTTCGCTTACCAGATCAAATGTTCAAACGGATCTACGAACTGTACCAATTACTTGATTTTAAAAGACAGCAGCACCAATCCCATCTCCTACCAGATCTATTACCATATGGCTGCCAATACGCTCCCATCTGCTTATCGTAAAATTGGCGCGCTTGTTAACCAGGGCGCATATATTGGTAATGTGGACGATACTGGTGCAAGCACCGCTCACCATTTGCATTTCATGGTTCATACCAGTTCATACGGATACTGGGGCCAATCGGTAGATATCACATTTAAAGATGTAAAGATCAATTACGATTCTGTCACAAAAGGTGGACGCCCTCGAATGCCTAATGAAGCAACTACATACGGTGGGCAGGGACAGGTTTATTATGTATCCGGTAACAAAGCTGCAAAGGGACCGACTGGCACGATCAGTTCACCTGTCGCAGGCGCTGTGATTACCGACCGGACTATGACTATTTCTGGGACAGGTAAGGACGATAAGGGTGTTACCAAAGTACAACTCTTGATGAATTATGATAACGCCTGGCACGACGTTGGAACCCCGGTAACAACGGCTTCTTTCAAGTTCAATGTAGACTTATGCGCTGCCAGTGCTCAAATTCCAGATGGTCCTATAGCCTTGGCTGTACGTCTGTGGGATGTGGAAGGCAACCAGTCTGTAGGGTATTCCGGGTTCACCGGAGTGGTAAAGAATTATTCTTGCTCAGATGCACCCCCACCGCCCGTGTGTAATCCTGCGAGTGACGAAGTTGCTTTATTTAGCAATCCATATTACTCAGGCACCTGCAAGGTTTATAAAGTCGGTGATTACGTAAATCCGGCTTCGATGAAGGGATTTGCTGGCGAAGATGCTGCATCTGTACTGGTAGGCAGCAATGCGCAGGTAACTCTATGGACGAAAGCTAGCTACCAAAGTAGAGCGGAGACCCTTGTGCTATCTGATCCGGATTTGGCTGATAATTTGGTAAATCGGGATACCGTAAACTCTTTCAAGGTTAAAACTCATGCCCAGTTGGCATTGACACCTGTGATCTTTATGCCTACAGCTAGTGCTGTGATTACTGCTCAAGATAGTGTTACCCTGGGATGGTGGAATGGTGGTTGGGCGGATGAATTTCAGGTGGAGCTTAGTGGTACGAACGGTTTCGTCACTCGTACCCGCGATTATGCTAAAACCACTTCGTGGCAAGTTGGAGGATTACCAGCTGGAACTTATACTTTCAAGGTTCGTGGAAGAAATTCTTCGACCTCTAGTGTCTCTGCCTGGGCAAGTGGAACATTTACCGTAAAAGCAGGTGCTTTTACCGGAACTCCCATAAATGCTCCCTGGCAGGATGATGTCGAATCTGGCGTCAATGGATGGACCGCAACAGGTTTATGGAAACAAACCACGCAACGATCATCCGGAGGAACTCATTCATGGTTATATGGAGAAACTGTCAACAGTGTTCTCCAATATACTTCGCAATCTGCTGGAACCCTGACCTCTCCATCGATTCGCATCCCTGGTACGGGTTATTATCTTCATTTTGTCTCCCGTTACAACACCGAAGGTTTGGCATCGTACTTTGACCAGAGATGGGTGCAGGTATCTGTGGATGGCGCGCCTTTCCAGAATCTATACCAATTCTTCTGGGATCCTGAATCAACCTGGCTGTTAAGCCCGGCGCTTGACCTTTCCGGTTTTTCCGGAAAGACGATCCGGATCAGGTTTAGTTTTAATAATGTGGATTCAACACTCAATGTTGGTGATGGTTGGTACATTGATAGTATCGCGATCAATCAAAATGGACCTGCCTCAGGTTGCAATGAACCTAATGCAAATAATCTGATCACTCAGGCTGTTCAAATCGCTCCGAACCAGACTTTCACCGCTGATATTTGCTCTGCAGGTGATGTTGATTATTACAAGATCACTGGTAAAGCAGGAGAAAGATTGACCTTTGATGTGGATGCGAAAACCATCAGCTCAAAACTGGATTCTGTCCTAACCTTGATATACAAGGATGGAAAGACTGTCCTGGCAGAAAACGATGATGAGGTCGCATATCAACAGAAAGATCCGTTACTGTACTATGTGCTACCAAACGACGGAACATACTATCTCAAGATTCAAGCTTGGGACCATCCCATGGTCGGAGGTCCCGATTACTTCTACAATCTAAAGGTTTATAGCGATAAAGCTGATCCAACGGTATCCATCTCATATCCGACCAGTGGAAAACTTCTTCCCAATGCTGTGTTTAATATCACTGCAAATGCAGCAGACTCAAATGGGAGCGGCATTAATCATGTAAATTTCTTCTGGCATAATTCAGATTGGGATGCTGGTGTCTGGCAAAAAATTGGAGAGGATTGGACAGCGACCGATGGTTGGAGTTTTGCTTTTGATCCTACCAAAGAGATAAAAGCCAGCAGTGGAGCGGTATTCGTTCAAGCGTTTGATGGCTCAGGTAACTGGGCTGGTATTGCCAGTTGGGGTATCAAAACTGATCCCAACCAGGCGCCACCACCGCTGCCTTCTTCAGCAATGGTAGGCGGAACTATAACTTCCGGATTAACCGCGAATCAACTGGTTTGGTCGGCATCTGATGTTGGATCAGGCATAAATCATTTTGAATTCCAGATGCAGGTGGATGGTGGATCCTGGACATCATGGCTTCCAGAGGGAGTCACCTCTGCAAGTCGTAATACCTGGTTCATGGGCGAACCTGGCAAGACCTATGGTTTCAGGATGCGTGTAGTTGATAATTCGAGTAAGGAAGAAGCATGGACAACCGCAGCGGAAACAACAATTACTATCAAATCTTGTTCTGTTGCTGCCGATGCATTTGAAGAAGACGACACACGTGCCACTGCGAAATCGGTGAATGTTGACGGAAATCATGACAGTCATTCATTCTGTGGGTTACAGGATCAGGATTGGCTTAAGTTTTCTGCCGTAGCAGGGGAACAATACTTTATCAATGGATTACCCAACTCTAAAGCAGTTGGGGTGGTATTGACTATTTACAACTCGGCAGGGAATCCTATCGCAGAACAATTCCCAGATCTGATCGGCAATCCTACCAGCCTGCGCTGGACAGCAGGTACAAGTGGAACGTACACTGTCAGGGCTCGGAATTTGAATCCTTTGATTGCCGGAGACGACGCAAAATACCAAATCTGGGTAGACCAGGGACTACAATACTATGTTCCCATGGTGACTGGGCAGTAGATAATCCACTCTTGAATTAGATGCCTGGTTCTGAAGAAATCAGAACCAGGTTTTAATTCTCGGGTAATTATTGTCAGACATGCTACAATATACCCAATCATTTTTAAGGATGTTGGATGTTTAATTCTCCGTTGATAAAAAGAAATCTCCCATATCTCGGCCTTGCTATCGGGATATTATCCCAGACTTTATCACCTTTTTTTGTACGTTGGGGTGGAGATGTTCCCGGACCCGTTTTCGCTTTTTACCGACTGGCAATCGGAGGATTACTGATCACCTTCTTTTTTATACAAAGCAAACCAGACCGCTCGATTTGGACCTGGAAGCATCTCATGTTTCCTATCCTTGGCGGTATCTGTACTGCGGCTGACCTTTCATTATGGAATACCGGTTTACATTTGACCTCAATTGCCAATGCAACTTTGATGAGTAATACTGCCCCAGTCTGGGTGGTCTTGGCGTCGTTCATCATCTTCCGCGAAAAGTTTAAAAGATCATTCTGGCTGGGATTATTACTCGCAATGGGAGGAGCCGCAATCGTCCTTTCTTATGATTTCTTCAAGCGACCTCACCTAAGCTTTGGTGATCTGATCAGTCTGGCATCCGGTATCTTCTATGGTGGATACTACCTATCAACGCAGCATGGTAGAAAAACATTATCAGTGATTCAATACCTGTGGATCATGTCAGTCACCGCATCTGTTGTACTCCTAGGATTTAGCCTGATCATGGGATATCAAATCGTAGGGTATCCGGCTCAGGCTGTTTGGTCGTTTATTGGAGCGGGGGTTGTCGTTCAATGCATTGCGTATGTGGGTGTTGCTTATGCGTTAGGTCATTTACCTGCAGCGATCGTTTCTCCAACGATAATTCTACAACCGGTCTTGTCAACTCTGCTTGCAATACCCGTGTTCGGCGAAGCTTTCATACCGGTGCAGTGGATTGGGATGGCGTCTGTTTTATCTGGTGTTTACCTGATCAACCGCAGCCATGACCCTGAGGAGAAACCACTGATTAGTCCAGATCCCGCTTGATTAATCTCGATCAAAATGAGGAATTTGTAGAGGAAGTTCGAATGTTATTTCGACCATACCAGCAACAATCCCATCTACCAGGTACGGTGACTGGTAGATCATTTTTTTCTTGCCTTTTTTCTGGATGGTGTAGATATGGTTTTGATTGTTGGTCATCAGATCTTTGATCAATTTGATAGATTGGGGAGAATGACAATCAAACAGAGATTTTCCAATCAGATCGGAACCACCACTTGAAGCAAATACATTTGAACTGGCTTCATTCATATAGATGATGATCCCATCTCTATCGCAAACCGTTACAGCGGCTGGTAAATGATCTGCCCAAGGGATCTTTATCATACTTTTCCACTTTCAGAAATTCTTTGTACTTTTTTTAAATTCTTGACTTGATACATTCGGCTGTCAGCTATTTTTAGCGCTTCAGTCAATGATTCGCCTCGTTCAATGGTATGGATACCTATCGATATTCCTACAGGCATTTCAGTATGATTGGAGGCATAAACATCGATTTTATCTAAGATCCGTTGAACGATTTTATTAGTTACCTGCTCATCCGCGCCAGGTAACAGAGCTGCGAATTCGTCTCCGCCTATTCTGGCAACAACATCATCACCTCGGAAACAGGATCGTATCACACCAGCGATATCTTGTAATAGGATGTCACCCTGAGCATGACCAAGAGAATCATTCACATGCTTTAAATCATCAAGGTCAGCCATAATTGTGCTAATAGGGAAATTGCGCCCTCGTTCCAGTCTGGCAATCTCTTCCTCGAAATAGGAGCGATTATACAAACCGGTAAGTTGATCATGGATACTCAAGAAACGAAGTTTTTCTTCAGAAAGTTTTCGATCTGTAATGTCCTGACCTACGTAAAGAACCAGCTTTGGCTCATCCTCCCGATTGCGCTGGAAAACAATTGATCGAAAGCTTAACCATTTCCATTCACCGGAGTTATTAATAAGTCGGAAATCGCCCTCGATCACTTCCTGATCTTTAAGAGTTAAGATCGATTCTTCATGTAGTTTGAACCTGCTTTGATCAGCTGGGTGTACTTTTCCACGGATAAAACTAGGTCCCATATGGATCAATTCCTCACCATCTAAGCCAAAGAAATCGGTAAATTCCCGGTTGACATAATTCAAGGCGTCAATCTCAGTATTCATCAAACAAAGCATATTTGGAGTAGTATCCAATACTTCCTGAACCAGGCGGGACCCTTCTTCAAGAAGTTTGGTTCGCTCGTTTACCTTAACCTCAATATCCTCGGTGTAGCGCTTGAGGTTTTCCGACATCAAATTAAAAGCTCTGGTTAGCTCCTGAAGCTCCAATCCTTGCGGTTCTGGGATTTGCTGACCAAGAGCTTTCTCACTCTCAGCAATTTTAGAAGCGATCTGACGAATGTTTTGTAAAGGTTTGCCAATGATCCGCCGGTAAATAATCGAACTGACCAGATATTGCACAACCAAAGCCGATAATAATAAGAAGCCGAGTTGAATCAGAATTGATTGTATATTTGCGTCTTCGATTAACAATTTTCGTAACCGAAAATACATGGTCACGATTGCCCCGGCTGAGATTATGATAAATGCAGCGGAAGAGTATAAAAGTAACAATTTCCCCGCTTGTATTTTTATTGACGGTCTCTTTTGTGTCATAGGATCTGCTGCAATCTTTTTAGTAAAAGATAACCTGAGCTTGAAATACTCAACTAAGGCGTTCTATACTTAATTTATATTTAGTGTACTGGAAAAGGAAAAAACGAACTGTAAAAATAAGCTAAATTATATATCGAGGCGATAGCCAATTCCACGGACAGTTTTTATAAATTTAGGGTGTCGTGGATCGACTTCCATAATTTTTCTCAACCAGCTAACATGGACATCCAAAGTCCTTGTATCCACAGTGTATTCAGTGTCCCACACTTCCTGGAATAGCAATTCCCTTTGAACAACTTCACCGGGATGTGCCATAAGAGTTCTCAGAAGTTTTACCAGATGCGGAGTCAACCGACCGCTCTGATTCATGCATCTTACTTTTTGATGTTCGATATCTAAACGGATGGGGCCCTGGTTGATCACCTGTTTTCCTTCTACAGGTAACAGGGGACGAATACGGTTTAATAATTTTTGGAGAGTAAAAGGCAAAACCAATGTAATTTCCCCATCGATTTTGTTGATGACATCCTTCTTTTCAATTATATCGCCGTTGGGGGATACGATTAAAATGATTGGGAGGTTTCGGGCAGCTACATGCAGATCTTTTACAATACGTTTTCCTGATGTGCGCAGTGAGGCTGCATCAACGATCACCAATTCGGGATCGACATTGTTTAGTTGTTTTAGGGCAGTATTCCCATTGGGTACACAATCTACCAGATATCCCCTTTTCTCCAATCCGGGACGGAAGGATGGGTGATCTGCTCGACTGCCTTCAATGAGTAGGATTCTCTCGTTCACAATGAGAACAAACCAATCTTTGAGAAAAATAACACATCCTGAATACAGATGTGTGCGGATTACTTGTTTTTAATGCCTTCCCCCCTGAACTTCTTTGGTTATTAAAAACCAATCCGGGAGGTAAAATTCTTCGGTGATGTATTTATATACTACCGAATTTAATCCCCGAGTGGCTGTATTATACAACAAAAAAATATCAAATGGGCAACAAATTCGGAAATGTTAAAGAATCAATTTATTAACATTCGATTTTCAGCTTTTACACATCAAATTATCCCTACTTTCTGCAGAGTGATGAATGATTTTTGTTTCGTGTTAGAATCATTTCAGGAGGCAGGTATGGGTAAAATGGTTGAAGTTGTCATCGATAGCCTGCGGGTTAGTTTGACTAATCAACAACGGGTTGTTGTATTGCACGAAAAAAATAGCGAAAACTTCCTGCCTATCTGGATTGGTCCATACGAAGCTGAAGCAATAACCATTGCATTACAAGATGTTGAAGTATCACGCCCATTAACTCATGATCTTCTGAAAAATGTGTTCGGTAAATTAAATGCGAAGATAATTCGTGTTGAAGTATCTTCAATTCGTGAGGATGTTTTCTTTGGGAAGATCATTGCAGATATGGATGGGGTGACTGTTGAGATCGATTCAAGACCATCAGATGCCATTGCTTTGGCTGTTCGAGCGCATGTTGGGATTTTTGTTGATTCTGATGTGATGGAAAAGGCTTCTATACATCCCGAGGAAGAGGTCGTGCCGGGAATTGATTCTTCTGAGGCAAACAACGAACAAGAAGATGAAAACACTTCAGAAAAACCAATAGGAAATCTTTCAGTATTTGAAGATTTTTTGAATAATCTTGATATGGGTGATCTCAAACCGGACGATGATGAACCGGACGATAAACCTGTATAATTAATTCCGCTCAAGTAATTAATATTGCTATTCCATTTTATTCGGGAGATCATTATGGATGATTACACTCCGCCTGATGTCGTATCACAAGTGGAAGTTCAGACCATTCCACATAATCGTGACGCGGAAGAGTTCGCTCCTCGGATCGATCCTGATCGACCCCGAATCATACATGGAAGTTGCTCAATTCCTTCAAGGCGATGATTTTTACATACATCGTCACCGCTGGGTTTGGGAAGCATTCACCCGATTGTATGAATTTAAATCCCCTATTGACCTTCTCACCGTAACAGAAGATCTGGGGAAACATGATCAGATTGCTGAGTTGGGTGGATCGGCTTATCTTGCCAGCCTGGTCAATCGGGTACCCAGTGCATTAAATGCTGAAGCATACGGTCATATCATTGAAGAATATTCGATTCGGCGCAGATTGTTAGCCGCCGCGAATGATGTCGCAAAGTTGGCGTATAACCAGGAACGAACTCTGGATATGGTTATCGATGAATCGGAAAAAGCGATATTTACAATTAGTGAGCGTCGTACCCGGCATGATGTTCAACCGATCAAGCAGGTTGTTTCTGATTATTATGATCATGTCAGCGAGCTTGCCCAACGAAGCGAAGAATTCTTTGGTGTTCCGACTGGGCTGATAGATCTGGATAAATTATTGGGTGGTTTACAGAAATCCGATTTGATCATTGTCGCCGGTCGGCCTGGTATGGGTAAAACTGGTTTCCTCTTGGGAGCCGCAAAAACAGCTGCGCTGGTACATAAAAAACATGTCGCCGTCTTCTCTTTGGAAATGTCGAATGAACAGTTAGCCCAAAGGTTGTTCTCACAGCATACTGGTATTCCATCACAGAAATTCCGCTCAGGAAAATTGGATGAAACGGAATGGGATTCTTTCGTCCAGGCTATGGATGTTTACAGTCACAGTATGATCTTTTTGGATGACACACCGGCGATTACTCCCATGCAATTACGCACAAAATGCCGTAGGCTACATTTGGAATATAACCTTGATCTGATCATCGTGGACTACCTGCAGTTGATGAGTGGTGACACCCGTAACGATAATCGTGTCCAGGAAGTATCATACATTTCCCGCTACCTGAAAGTGTTGGCTCGCGAACTGAATGTCCCGGTGCTCACTGCAGCACAGCTTTCCCGTGCGGTTGAACAGCGATCGGATAAACGACCAATGCTTTCAGATCTGCGTGAATCTGGCTCTCTCGAACAGGATGCAGATATTGTCTTATTCATTCATCGTCCTGATGCCATGGAAAAGGATAATCCGCGCCAGAATGTGGCCGAGATCATTGTTTCTAAACACCGTAATGGTCCGACCGGGAGCATCGAAGTGATCTTCCAACCTGAGCTTGCCAAATTTGATAATGCTGCCTTGCGAGATTACTAATGTCTGTCAAAAATGGAAAGAAAATTGGCTTTGGTGGATTTACATCCGGTAAGGTGAGGTTTACTCGAGTACCCGAGCAGTTCTTCACTGAATTGATCCCAATGATCGATGATCTGAATGAATGGAAAATTATTTTGTATACACTTTGGGCATTGGATAGGCGGGAAGGTGAGATCCGCTATCTACGACTAAGTGAGATTGACCATGACGAAGCCCTTGTAGGAAGTTTAACAAAAGGGAAAAATTCCTCAGAAAATTTGTTACAAAAGGCGATCGCAGATGCGGAAGAACATCAAGTCATCCTGACAGCACCGCTGAAAGATTCTGAAGATAGGTTGATTTTCTTGAACACCCCCAGATCACAGGCTGTCTGGAAATCATTCAAGCAGGGGAAATGGCAGCCGGGTACAGAACGGTACGCTCCGGTTTCCATCAACACTGTGAAACCAAATATATTCCAATTGTACGAACAGCATATTGGTGCATTGACTCCTTTGATAGCCGAGATGTTAAAATCCGCGGAGGATGACTACCCTGAGGAATGGTTCGAGGACGCATTCAAGATTGCTGTCGCAAATAATGTTCGCAAGTGGAAATATGTCGATGCGATATTACGCTCATGGCAGGAAAGAGGACGAGATGACGAAGATCGACGAGACAATCAGACGAATTACAAAAGATATATCGAAGGAGAATTCGCCAGATTCGTTGAGCATTAAGGATCAGTCAAGCGTAAGTAAACCAGTATCAATAGGCGATCCCAATTGCCCTATCTGCCATGGTCAGGGATTCTACCGCATGGATGTTCCAACCAGTCATCCCGAATTCGGCAAGATCCAGGTATGTTCCTGCCGTCTAAAAGAAGTTGTCCAAAAGGTCCATAACAAGCTTTTTGAGTTCTCCAATTTGGATTCATTGGCTAAATTCACCTTTGACAGCTTTGAACCAAAAGGCAGGTCTGGAACCCTGAACGAAAAACAGGCCTTGCAATTACAGGCGGCTTTTAATCGCTGTAAGGAATATGCAGGAAAACTGAATGGTTGGCTATTGATTAGTGGATTGTTCGGTAGAGGGAAAACCCATTTATCCGCAGCCATCGCTAATCAGTCTGTCAGCCTGGGTGTGCCCACTCTTTTCCTCACAGCCCCCGATTTGTTGGATTGGATGCGCTTTGCTTACAACGATCCGGATACAACCTTTGAGAATCGGTTTCTGGAGATCCGAAACATCGGCCTCCTGGTTTTGGATGATTTTGGTACTGAAAATGCCACCGATTGGGCTAAAGAAAAACTATTCCAGGTGTTAAATTATCGGTACACCAACCAACTACCGGTAGTGATCACCACCAATCAGGAACTAGATAACATCGAAGAACGGATTCAGTCCCGATTGAGAGATCCCGAGTTAGTCCAGCATATCCATCTCAATGCACCCGATTATCGTTTCCCTGCGTCAGCAGGGGATCATCATTATCTCTCTTCATTGACTCAACATAAATCCCAGACTTTCCAGGAATTTAATCTCCGCAAGGATGAAGGACTGGCGCCTACTGAGCGTATGAATATTGAGAAAATATTCTTAGCCTGTAAAAAGTATGCTAATAATCCTGAAGGATGGCTTCTATTGTTAGGCGATTACGGAACAGGCAAGACGCATTTGGCTGCAGCAATCGGGAATTATCGAGCGGAGATAGGTGAGCCGCCATTGCTGGTAAGTGTTCCTGATCTCCTCGATCATCTACGTGCCACTTTTCATCCAGACAGTCGGGCAAGTTATGATCAACGATTTGAAGATATCCGTACAGCCGGATTATTAATTCTGGATGATTTTGGCATGCAGTCTTCTACCCCATGGGCTAAGGAAAAACTGTACCAATTATTTAACTACCGTTATAACGCATTCTTGCCCACTGTTATCACCACATCTCAGAAGCTGGATGATATCGACCAACGCCTCCGTATACGCTTTCTGGATGCGCGCGTTTGCAAGATATTCGGTCTAACCATTCCGTCTTATATTGGAAGAATGCAGCCACCCGGTTCTGATCCGAAAAAGAAGAAATAGCGTTATTTTTTGAAAAAGAATCCTTCTCTTGGCTAAAACGAAGAAGGATTCTTTATAAATTCAAATTGTTTATTAATCGATCCATTATTCCCTGAAAGTACACCTGACTTAAGGTTGCATCCCAGAATAGATTTTGTTTCCGAATGCGATGAAGACCAATTTTGCAGGGTTAACTGTGAATGCGGTTGGTTTCTTATTGTTCAATCCGTAAGTATCTTTGGATGGGATGGACAGTTGCCTCTGTAAGGCTAATTTTAGGCTGAGATGGTAAATGGATACGCTGCTAGTGTCCAGTAGGAAGATTGATGGATCCGGCGGAGAGGTATAACTGATCTGGTTGAAGCGGGTATCCGGTATGATCACTGGCTTGTTCTCGATCCCTGGCCTGTCAATAATGAACGGAGCAGGATCTTTACATTTGGTTGGTGTGCCAGAGATTTCACTGTAAACACAGGTGGTTACGTGACCATCCCCATGTAGCAGGACAAGATCGTTTCCGCTAATGGAGAAATCGATCACATCTTCAAGTGGGGGGATATCGTTGTCGAAATACAGATTGGGTTCGGTGGTATAGGTTCCGCTGACCCCGTAGAATACCCAGACGGCATTGGATTTGGTATCCAACACAAATAATTTTCCAGAATCTATTGCCATTCCTCTGATTTCGCCCCAACCTGTCTGAGGAGGCATCAAAGTCATCGATGTAGCGGTCATTCCGGATCCGCAGTAAACGATATTTCCGCGGTCATCGAGAGCGGCAATACCCGCACCAATGGCGTTGCCTTTTGGCATCAGTGCAAAATCGATTAATGGATCTACAGTGTAAGAACCATACGGACCTGGATTGCAGGCAAAACTGGTATCCAGCTCAAACCCTCTTCCTGTAAGCAGGGCACGTAGTATTCGTCCTTCGCTCGCGTCCAACATATACAGGTCCGTCGATGTGGATTTCATCTTGGTTACTTTTACGTTTGATGGCAGACTTTCCACAAGTGCAGGTTGGAAATCAATACGGGCAATACCGGCCAGATCATCCAGGGTATTGTGTGCTTGCTCACGGAGAGTGGCTGAACGATCGTCCTTCCCATATTTTTCCGCTTTATCCAATAAAGTTAATGCCTGTTCCCAGGTAGCCCGAACATCATGAGGAGTCTTGTACGAAGCGGCTTGTTCAGCAACCGCTTTTGCTTGTCTATAATACATCTCATATTGGCTCGATCTTCCCTTTTGCAGATAGATGGTGGATGCCGTGGTTACCAGCAGAACCGGCACCAATACGGAGATGATCAGCATCATTTTTGTGGAAAGTTGAGGAGTTCTTGAAACCTCCTTCAGGGGTGACATAATCCACTGCGTCGCCAAGAGCGCCGCCAATTTTCTCGCCTGCAAATTGCAGAGTTGATCCGGTTACTGTTGCTGCTTTCCTGGCTCCTCCGCGGAAAATTTTCAACTTTTCCAGTAGTGGAGTAAAGTTGATCGGGGGTAGTTTGATTTTGGGTTTGGTTGCGAAGGATGGCATGCTGGGATCTGGTTGCGAATTCAGTTTCTGTTTTATTCGGTTGAATGATCCTTTGAATGAGATGAACTTATCAGAAGCTTCTTGCTTATAACCGTTCAATATTTCTCGAAAGGATGGATCTTCGAAGTTTTCATCGTCATGATCAGAAACAGGTAGAGGTTTGACCACCTTCTGTTGTCCGGACATCATACTGGGCTCGGGTTTGAGGGCTGGTGCAGCTGTTGGCTCTTTTTTCACCTGAGATGGGATCGCCATCAAAGGAATTTCTTTCCCATCCCTGGTTTTTTGTGTGGTTGGAGTTGCCGCTTGCGGCTCCTTGGCAGGTGGGGCAAAGTATCCATTTTTACTGGATAATGGTGCTTCAAGGATAACTTTACCTGTCCCACTTACTGCCTGGATCAACAAAGCCCGAATATTTGGGGAGACTTGATTTAGTAATCTTCGCCGTAAGTAATCAAATGCGATGGCAGGACTTCCCGCCAGGTTGGCAGGTGTCCAGGTGGATAGAGGTTCGGGGCTGAATAGAACATATTCGTTTTCATGCAATTCGGAAAGGAAGAAGCGAACGGTTGCAGATCGGCTCAACCCTAATCCGCGTCCGGATAATTCTGGATCGAAAAAATGTTCGGTGTCATTTTTACTCAAAACGAATGAATGGGTGTATCCGGAATGGCCGATGTATACACGCTCATCATGGACGATTGAAATATTTAGCAAACAGGATTGTTGTTTATTGCCAACACTTTCTTGCAAATTATATGTAAGAATTGCCTGATTGATCTCTTCAACACAACTGCGTATACCAGCTGTGATTGTTCCGCTGGAACGGAAATAGGATTTTGCTCCCAAATCCAATATTGACGAGATCCGGTCATTGGGGATGAACTGCTCACCGGACGATGACAAAAGCATGAGCAATATGTCCCCCTGCCTGGCACGGACAGCGAAACGAGGAGACAGAACGAAATGTAGACCTGGTAAGTATGTCTGTTCTGAACTGTTTTTGATGTGTAATGGGTAAAGGTGTAAATCTAACACAATGGTATGTTCCAATGATAAGATGGCAATCAATTTTTTGGTATGAAGTGCATCCGCATTTGTTGCAAGATACTGACCAGCAGATTCGGGTACTCAAATAATTCGCAAAAGGTATAATTCTTATACCAGAAAAACCTAAGGATGGATGATTAATATGTTCAAGTTTCAAAAAGTCACCGATGTACCAACCTGGGAATCGTTAAAAGACCAATGGAATAATTTACTTGACCAGAGCCAGACCAGGGTACCTTTCCTGCGTCATGAGTTTCTTAGACACTGGTGGGATACCTGCGGTGGGGGTGAATGGGAGAAAGGTCAACTTGAGATCATCCTGGCATGGGATGCTGATCTTCTGATAGGGATTGCTCCACTATTCTATACAAAACGCAAAGATGGGCGAAGAAGCCTGATGTTCCTGGGTAGTTTCGAAATAGTCGATTATCTGGATGTCATCGTCATTCCGGAATATCTCGATAGTTTCCTCCTGCAATTATTCGGCTATTTAACCACAAGTGAAATGCCGGAATGGGATGAGATCAGTCTCTACAACCTTTTGGACGAATCGGCAACACTTGGAGCATTAAAGATCGCGGCCGAAAAGATTGGTTGGATGCATGAAGAGAAGGAACTTCAAAAGGCTCCATTTATCTGTCTGACAGGCAATTGGGAAACTTACCTCGCTGGGATCGATAAGAAACAACGTCACGAGATCCGCAGAAAAATGCGCCGTGCAGATGAAGCCGAAGAAAATGTTGAAGTATACATTACGAAAGATGCCGACAAACTTGATGGGGATATCAAATCCTTTCTTGAGTTGATGGCTTATGACGAAGAAAAGAAATTATTCCTTACTCCAAAAATGATGGAGCAGATGGATAATACGTTACGCTGCGCTTATGAGACTGGTTGTCTTCACCTGGCATTCCTCGAGATTGGTGGAAAAAAAGCAGCAGCCTATATGAGCTTTGATTATCTGCATCGTCTTTGGGTTTACAACTCGGGTTTGAATCCGGAATTCAATGCCTATTCCCCGGGTTGGGTTTTGTTGGGGCATTTACTGAAATGGGCGAATGAAAATGAGTATACCGAATTTGACTTTTTGCGCGGTGACGAGGAATACAAATACCGCTTTGGCGCAGTTGACCGGCGTGTTTATCGTGTCCGCCTGAAACGTAAACCTGATTCCACCTAAAATCGGGGACGGTTTTTTAATTGTTCTTTATATTCAGAGAGGTTTAGATTTTTCCTCGCAACGCCTGTCCGTATGGCTGCTTCGGCAACTGCGGTTGTTTCCCACTCACATACCCTCGGATCGAGCGGTTTAGGGACAATATAATCCCTCCCAAATTCAAGATGGTCCAATTGATATGCTGTAAGAATTTCCTGAGGAACTGGTTCCTTGGCGAGTTTAGCCAGAGCCTGTGAAGCTGCGATCTTCATTTCTGTATTGATGATCCGAGAACGGGTATCCAGAGCACCCCGAAAGATGAACGGGAACCCGAGCACATTATTGATCTGGTTTGGGTAGTCTGACCTGCCGGTGGCAACGATCGCATCTGGTCTGGCTGCTTTAGCCAGGTCATATTTGATCTCTGGATCCGGATTTGCCATGGCAAAGATAATTGGATCGCGAGACATACTCTCCAGCATTTCGGGAGATACTAAATTGGCTGCAGAAACTCCTATAAGGACATCAGCATCAGAAAGGACATTGGCCAATGTAGCAGGGGAACTGCCTTGAGAAAAGAATTCCTTCTCAGGGAACATTTCTAAAGTTCTTCCGCTATAAACCAACCCGCCTATATCGGTCATCCAGATATTTTCTTTTGGAACGCCTAACTTAAGCAGGTGACGCGCGCATGAAATTCCTGCTGCACCAGCCCCGGAAAAAACCACCTTGATGGAATCGATCTTTTTATTGACAATCTCCAACGCATTCATCAAGGCTGCGCCAAGAATGATCGCTGTACCGTGTTGGTCATCATGAAAAACCGGTATATCCAGTAGATCGATCAACCGCTCTTCGATATAAAAGCATTCAGGAGATTTTATGTCTTCCAGATTGATCCCGCCAAAAGTGGGTGAGATCGCCTGTACGATGCGAATGATTTCATCGGCGTTGGTGGCATCCACTTCAATATCAAATACATCGATCCCGGCGAATTTTTTAAACAGCACACCTTTACCTTCCATGACAGGTTTGCTGGCTAGCGCTCCACGATTGCCTAATCCGAGTATAGCGGTACCGTTTGAGATAACTGCTACAAGGTTTCCCCGAGCGGTATATTCATAAGCAAGCGATGGGTCGCGGTCAATTTCAAGAACTGGCACTAGCTACACCTGGAGTATATGCCATTGACAGGTCGCGTTGGTCATTTAACGGTTTTGTGGGTTGTACGCAGATCTTTCCACCCTGGTGGTATGCCAGGATATCTTCGTTGGAAATCTTAAGCATGAAGTTTTTCCTTAGATTGTTGTGAAACGAGTCAGTTGAATATTTTCTTCTTCTAAGATAGGTCTCAGCAAATCTGATTGCAGGGTTCGTAATTCTTCTTCCCTCGTTGGGTAATTGCTCAGCGATCTGGCAGTTTCATCCAATAATCCGGGGTGGCACATGATCTCTGTGATCCCTTCAGGCAGGTCGTGAAATATCTGCTTTAATGTTTCCAGCTTTTCAATATTTGGGGTGATGAAATTATCACAGAAATAGTCTGGGGTGCGGATCCCTGAAAACTTCATGATCTCCATGTCTTCCTTGATCATGTCCAGGGAGATGTTCTGCCCAAGACCATTTTGATTGAACTCAGGCGTGATTGCGGGGACCATGTCGAGGAGAATGGGGAATCGTATGGGAGTTCTAAGTTCTCCTGCGATCTGTAGAAAAAGAGGGAACAAAAGCGGATGCAGGTGTATGTGATGATGGCTATCCAGATGGTCAGGACGTCCAAATTTGATGAGGAAAGCAGTGATCTGGGTTCGCCACTCCTTTTCTACTTGAAGGATGTTGATCTTCTCAATATCTTGAAAGAAAATATCTGATTTGATAAATGTGCCATCCTTATCCACAAAGGTGGTCACATCCTCAGCTGGGAGTATGGGTTTACCTGATGTAAGGTTGAGATGCACACCAAAACCGGGGAAAACATCCCCTTCACTCGGGAAAGATTGCCCCTGATAAACCATATGGTTGATCATAACACTGGTTGATGTGACTATCCCGGTGGAGCAACCTGAGAGAATCCCTCGAGAAACTGAAGGGGAGAGACCAAAATCGTCTGCGTTGATAATAAGCTTGCGAGTTATTGAGTGATCCATAATTCCATTTTAAGTAACGATAAGTTCAATTCATTATAATCTGTAAATGAAATCAATTTCTATAACCAATATCAAAATGAAGGTATAAACTAATATCCGTTTCTTCCGAATGAAATCGGGGTTTAGTCAAATTAAAATCTTCCGACTATAATTTCTCTATCCACATTCTTTGTTGCAGGTGATTCAATGGATCAATATTTCGTTCGTGATTACACTGGTGGTGCATTTGTTCTCTTTGGTGCCTGGCATCTTGGTTTTATCATTTTCTTCCTATTATTCAATTTTTCTTTCATATGGTTGCGGAAGAACGAAAGTGCTGATTTCAGGAAGAAATTCAGGTATGGTCTGGCAACAGCATCTATCATTACCGAATTAGCCTGGCACGGCTGGAGTATTGCTGTTGGTAAGTGGAATGTGGTTGAATACCTGCCACTTCATTTATGCAGTGCCTTCGTTATCTTGAATTCGATCATGCTCTTTAAACGCAGTTATAGGATTTATGAGTATTCATATTTCCTTGGGATTCTGGGAGCGCTGCAAGCCTTCCTCACGCCGGATGCTGGTATCTATGGATTGCCCCATTTTCGTGCAATCCAAACTCTGGTAGCTCACGGGTTGATCATATCTGAGGGGGTATATATGACTGTCGTTGAAGGATTTCGACCACAGTGGAGTTCCATCAAACGCGTTTTCATCGGTGCCAACATTTATATGGCGGCTGTCGGTCTTGTGAATTGGGGATTGGGCAGCAATTATATGTTTGTTGCTCATAAACCTGAAACGGCATCGCTTTTGGATGTATTGGGTCCGTGGCCATTCTATATCATCAGCCTCGAACTAGTCGGTTTCGTTATGTGCATTATTTTATATGCACCATTCGCTATCAAGGACGCAGTAGCAAAACGAAAAGTATCTGAGTTGGCAGGCGCTTAGATATCCATGGAATTACCAGAATACAAGATTAGAAAAAGTACTCGAGCCCGTATGGTTAGGTTATCCATAACCCAAACCAGTGGACTCGTTGTTACAATTCCTACCGGTTTTGATCCACGGGCTGTTCCGGGCATCATTTCTCAAAAACTGGATTGGATCATGAAGTCCTTCGAAAGAATCAAAGAAAAGGGAATGCTAACTGACAAACTTCCCGATAAGATCCATTTGCAATCTGTCAATCAAACCTGGTCCATACTGTATAAAAAAACCACTACTAAAAAGATTGTGATTCGCGAGAATAATAATCACGTTCTCATTCTGGAAGGGAATCTGCCGTCGAAAACAACCATCCGTAGATTGCTTAAAAGCTGGATCCGATCCAAAGCAGGGATCATCCTACCCTCATGGCTGGATCGATTGAGCAGCCGTTCCGGGTTAGCATATTCGGGACTGACCATCCGTGACCAGAAAACCCGTTGGGGTAGTTGTTCCGCTGCGAAGAATATCAACTTGAATATGAAACTGATATTGCTGCCACCATTGATTGTGGACTATGTCCTACTGCATGAATTGGTTCATACGGTGCAGCTTTCCCATTCCAGCAAATTTTGGAATGAGTTGGAAAAATTTGTTCCTGATTTCGCTGAAAGACGTAAGGTCCTGCGGCAGCAGGAAAAATTGATCCAGCATGATTTGCCTGGGTTATAATCCATCCTGGAGATTTCAATGACCGATCAACGCTTTGCCCACCTACTTTCCATGCTACAAAATTCCTCCCTGGATGCCATTATGATCAATCCTGGGTCAGCTTTGAGATACCTTACCGGATTGAATTTTCATTTGATGGAACGCCCGACTGTGTTATTGATTACCAGGGAAGGCAAAACAGCCATGGTGATTCCTGAACTTGAATTGATCAAACTGGATCAATCTCGGATTTCGTCAAAAGGCTTCACTTTCGGTGACAATCCGGAAGAGCGTTTGCAGGCATTCAGTGATGCATGTAGTTCTGTCGGAATCACTAAAGGTACTGTGGGTGTGGAATCCACGCGAATTCGTTTTCTGGAAATGAGTATATTCTCACAGGCATCTGGGAATCACAATATTGTCGAGGCAGATGAATTATTTGCCCATTTGCGTGTCCGCAAAGATGCCGATGAAATTGCTTTGATGAAGAAAGCCGTGAACATCGCTCAGGATGCACTGTCAGCAACCCTTCCCATGATAAAACCAGGCTTGAGCGAAAAGCATATTGCCTCCGAACTGACCATCCAACTGCTCAAACACGGTGGAGATCCTGAAATGCCTTTCGCCCCAATCGTTTCCGCTGGAGAAAATGGCGCAAACCCGCACGCATCTCCGTCTGATAGGATCCTCAAAAATGGGGATCTGGTTGTAATCGACTGGGGTGCTTTCTATGATGGGTATGCTTCTGACTTGACACGTACCTTTGCCATTGGTGAAGTTGATCCGGAATACCAAAAGATCCATGAGATTGTTCAAGCAGCAAATGCTGCTGGACGGGCTGCTTCCGGTCCAAATATAACCTGCGGATCTGTCGATCAGGAAGCTCGGGCTGTCATTTCTAATGCTGGATATGGAAAGCAATTTACCCACCGGGTAGGCCATGGACTAGGTATGGAACCCCATGAAGAACCGTACATGTTTACTGAGAACACCAGTGTATTGGAACCCGGGATGACCTTTACCATTGAACCGGGCATTTATCTAACGGGAAAAGCAGGTGTACGAATCGAAGACAATATGGTAATCACAGAAAATGGAGCTACCTGTCTCAGCGATTTTCCACGCGAGTTGATCTGTCTTCCTGTAAAGAAATAGGATCAAATGACACCTGATCTCATCCTTGTCGCCGTTTCACTATTTGCCTGGGGAGTGGGCGAGGGGTTATTTGTATATTTCCAGCCCCTCTACCTGCAGGAGTTCGGCGCTTCTCCAATCCAGATAGGGACGATCATCGGTGGTATGGGGATTGCCATGGCATTGACTCAAATACCTGTGGGTTATCTTGGTGACAGGTTGGGTAGGCGTCCGTTTATGTGGGCATCATGGATCATTGGCACAGCATCCGCCTGGGTTATGGCAACTGCAAGAACTCTTCCCTTATTTGTGATCGGATTGCTTTTATACGGTCTGACATCCTTTGTCATGGCCCCGATGAACAGCTATATCACTCATGCCAGAGGAAAGTTGAGTGTCGGTCGTGCATTGACTTTTGCATCAGCAGCTTATAACTTAGGCGCAGTAGCCGGCCCGGTCATTGGCGGCAGGTTGGCAGACCTTTACGGTTTACGTCTGCTATATGTCATTGCTGCATGTATATTCATCATCTCTTCAGTCATCATCTTATTCATTAAAAAACAGCCTGTCGAAAAAGAGATTGAAACCAGGCAAAAGACATCCCATTTGGGGAATACCCGTTTTGTCACCCTCATGGTCGTTTTATTCATCACCATGTTTTCGATGTATCTACCGCAACCACTGGCTTCCAATTTCCTGCAAAACGAACGTGGACTAACCTTTGGATCCATCGGTATCCTCGGTTCAGTTGGAAGTTTGGGGAATGCAATCCTCGCCCTTGTACTTGGCGCAATCAATGCCAAAGTTGGATTCATAATCGGGCAATTAGCGGTGATCGGTTTCAGCCTTGCGATCTGGTTGGGGCGTGGAATCCCCTGGTATTTGATCGGTTACTTCATGCTGGGCGGGTATAGAGTGAGCAAGTCGCTATCGATGGCGCTTACCCGTCCGTTGATCAATGGTTCACAGATGGGTGTTGCATATGGATTGATCGAAACGATCGCATCTAGTGCAATAATCTTATCTCCGCTTGCTGCCGGATATTTATATTCAAGGGACCCCGAATTGGTTTACCCGATTTCAGCGGTATTGATCGGAATTTCGTTCATCCTGGCTTTGAGATTTATTCCCCGTGAATTGGCAAAACATACCGAGATCATGATCACACCTGAGCGTGGATTGGATTGATCGGTCCGTCAGATAAATGCGAGCAGCATGATCATTCCCATGGCAAAACCTGCCAGGGTTTGCATCCGGGTATGTCTCCTAAGGTGTAACCTCGCCCAGACGACCGCCGGAATGAGTAGAAAACTAAACCAGAATAACTCTCCATATAACATGGCGCAAAGCAAAGCAAAGGTTGTTACTGAAAGTGTATGTCCGGAGATCTTCCATTTCAGGGTGATGATAAACAGCAAGACTAGGAGCAGATCTCCCATCAAGACGACTGAGCCCAGTAATTGTGGTGGATTGACAATCCACAACAAAATTGTAGATAGAAGCGCCATAAACAACATCAAAATCATGGGACGGTATCTTTGTGAACGTACCGGGATGTGGAAGTCTGTAACCTGACCCCTTTTTACTAACCAGAACACATAAATTGTCGGTACAAAAACTGCAAGAACTAAGAATACTCCCAACCAGAGCCAGGCGACAGTGGAATGAAGATAAACACCAATTAATGCAAGTGTGGCTGCTCCAAAAACAGGTGGACTGAGCAGGTCGGATATGATTCGCGCAGCCCGTGTTAACCTTGTCGCTGAGATTTCCAGCGTATCTAAAGGAATGGTAGTTGGTATTGAATGTGTGGATGGTCCGATGGTCATGGCAAATTTCCTGTAAAAGCATTATCGGTATAATTCATGGTTTCATTACTATTTCACCATAACATCTCTAGTTGAATATACTGATAAAATCTGGTTAAATTAATGCAAATATTTGATTAAAATCGTATCCAAATTATTAAAACCAGTGGATGAATATGCCTTTAGCGATGATCGAATACGAGTTGGGACCCTTGGGCAATCGTACAGTATTGTTGTATGACCTGAATCAAAAGGTTGGGATTGTCATTGATCCGGCATTCGGATGTCAGAAAGTGATCGATGATATTAAACGGTTGGGTTTGAATATCGACCGAATCCTTATCACCCATGCTCATTTCGACCATGTTGGCGGTGTTGCAGAGCTCATCAGAGGGCTAAACCCGATACCCGGTGTTCATCTGCACCAAGATGACCTTGCTTTGTGGCAGGCGGGTGGAGGGGCAAAAAACTTTGGATTCCATATAGATTTGAATGTAGATATCACTGTCGATCTAGTGGATAAGCAGATCATTATACTCGGTTCCGAAGAGATTATCGTCAAACATACCCCGGGACACAGTTATGGTCATGTAATTTTTACAGTACCATCCTTGAAATCAGCATTTGTGGGGGATTTGATTTTCTATCTGGGGGTTGGTCGGACTGACCTCGATGGAGGGGATGCAAAAACATTGATTAAAAGCATTCGCGAAAGCATCTTCACTTTGCCAGATGATACGCGGTTATTTCCCGGTCATGGACCAATGACCACAGTCGGATTTGAACGTGAGAATAATCCATTTTTATAACTGAATACCCAGGTATAAAAAAAATCGGTGAGCATTTTGCTCACCGATTTTCCATCGTTTATTTTGCGTAATCGATCGCCCGTGTCTCGCGGATGATCGTAACCTTGATCTGTCCGGGATATTGCATGGTTTCCTCGATCTTCTTGGCAATATCTCGTGCCAGTCGAGTGGCTGCCAGATCGTCGATCTCTTCAGGGCGAACAATAATTCGGACTTCACGCCCAGCCTGGATCGCATAACTTTGTTGTACACCTTTGTATGCGTTGGCGATCTCTTCAAGCGCGCGGAGTCTTTTTATATATTGTTCCAGATCTTCGCGTCGAGCACCTGGTCTTGCTCCAGAGATAGCATCAGCGGCTTCAACAATTACTGCTTCCACTGTCTCTTGTTCCACTTCGTGATGGTGGGAAGCGATGGCGTTTATGACCTTTGGATTTACTCCATAGCGTTTAGCAAATTCCGCCCCAATCTGGGCATGGGTACCTTCCACATTATGATCGAGAGCTTTCCCAAGATCGTGCAGTAAAGCGCCTGCTTTCGAAATCTCAATATTCGCGCCTAATTCTGCTGCCAGAATGCCAGCCATCTTGGAAACTTCGACAGCATGGGATAATTGGTTTTGTCCATAAGAGGTTCGGTATTTTAGACGACCGAGAACTTTGGTGATTTCTGGGTGCAATCCGGGCACACCTGCTTCAAAAGCAGCCTGTTCCCCGGCTTCAGCAATGATCCGATCCACTTCACGGGTTGTATCGCCGAGCACTTTTTCAATGTAAGCCGGGTGGATACGTCCATCGAGGATCAGTTTTTCCAATGAGCGGCGGGCAATTTCACGGCGTACCGGGTCAAAGCAGGAGATAGTCACTGCTTCTGGAGTATCGTCCACGATCACATCCACACCAGCAAGTTGCTCGAAGGAGCGTATATTACGTCCGTTACGGCCAACAATTCGGCCTTTCATTTCTTCATTGGGGAGAGGTACAACCGAAGTAACGATTTCTGCGACCTGGTCAGAGGCAACGCGCTGAATTGCATCCGCAATCAGTTCACGGGCGCGGCGTTCACCGTCTTCACGAGCTTCGGTTTCTATCTGGCGGATAATTCGCGCCATATCTCCACGTGCTTCTTTTTCCACTTCCGTGAGTAAAACCTGGCGAGCTTCTTCAACTGTCATTTCGCCAATTTTCTGCAGTTCTTCCAATTGTTGAGCATACATCTTTTCGACATCGTTGGCGCGCTTATCGAGTGCACTTTGGCGCTTGTTCAAAGTCTGCTCACGTTGTTCTAGACGTTCCACGCGACCATCGATTTCCAACCGGCGCTTTTGCATCCGGTCTTCTTCTTTGTTTAAGTCACCGCGCCGTCTGTTGACTTCTTCCTCGGCACTGCGCATTACCTTGAGAGCATCATCCTTTGCCTGGATCTCAATGCTCTTGCCATTTTCCTTGGCTTTCTGCAGAATGATTTCTGCTTTTTGTTGAGTATCCCGTTGACGGGCTTCCATCTGCGATTTGTTGTAGAAGAAGCCGATAACGGCGCCCACGATTAGGGCGATCGCTGCCGTTACAAGTATGATTACCAATGGTCCTGATTGCATATTCACCTATTATCCATTTTCAATTAATTTTTCCCCTTGCGTTTCCTGCCAGAAGAGCGGTATGACTTCCGAAATGGTTGAGTAACTGAATCCCTTTCTGGCCAAATACGCGGTACATTTATTCCAAAACGTCTTTTTATCCACTGATTCCCAGCGGTGGATTACCTTTCTTAATGCCAGTTTTGCTAGTTCTTCATCACTGGCTATTTGTTGCAAAGCTTGTTCGATTTCTTCGCCAACGATCCCTTTTTGGTGTAATTCTGCGGAGATCATCCGCTGGCTGCGTGGTTTGAATGTTGCTCGATCTTGTGCAAAATTTTGTGCATACACTTGATCGTTGACCATTCCATGCTCGGACATTTTTTCAATGACCGCTTCCACACGATTTGTTTCATATCCCTTTTGGATGAGCCTTTTTTTTAACTCAGTCCGTGTTCTTGGACGATAACTGATCAAGTGTAAAGCTGCCAGGTAAGTCTGCTCATCACCGTCTTCGGATTGTAATTTGGAGATTTGTTCATCGGTTAGGAACTGACCATTGTGAAGCCATGCCGCAGTAAGTCGGTTCACCCCGAATGCGAATTCTCCATCCAACTCGATGTTGAGTCGGTTCGGGTTTTTCTTTTGAACGCTTATTGCCGTTATCGTTCCTGCCATAGATACAAAAAACCACAATCCCTGCTGGGCTGTGGTTTGAGTTAGCTATGAATGTATGTAAAATGACGCCCGGTTAAGGCTTTTTAGATTAAGTTGAGTTCGATCAAACAGCTCATCTCAAATTGATCCTTTTCTCAGATCATCCTTTTTGCAGGTATCTTTTCATTATTGATAAGGTAGATACCTTGGAAAAACATCTTTGAAGCAAAAAATCCGATCGTAAGAAATCAATACCGGTTTTCATTTATCATCTCTATACCGTTCCGAGCGGTATAGGTCCAAACATTCAAATTTATACTCAACACAACCCGGATGAAACATCCGAAGCAGGATAATGCAAACTAACTAGAATAATTATACACGATAGTATACTTATCTGGTCAAGCTAGATTATGCAACATTTGGGCCAGAAAGGGTCTTGACGATGGTCTGGGTTGGTGATATTATTACAACCTTGATGCGGGGTAGAGCAGTGGCAGCTCGTCGGGCTCATAACCCGGAGGTCCTAGGTTCGAATCCTAGCCCCGCTACTTTTACTGAGACGACCAGCAATGGTCGTTTTTGGTTTAAACATGCGCCGAACTCTTGAACTATTTAATTGTGTAGTGCAATTATTTATTGATTACCCATGACTCTCTTACATAGATAGATCAAAGATATCACTTCTGCGGGTAAATAATAATATATCGATTTCGGTAGGTTAACAACCTGAAAACTTATCAATATCGACAGGTTTTTGAGAGCTAGATGTTCTTTTCTAAAATCCCAATATCAATCGGATGAGTGGGAAATTTAGTATGAAATCATAAATACCTATTCCGACTAACAGAACACCCCCAATGATATTGATCAGCCTTGAGTGCTGCGCTAGCCAGCGGGTAATAGACCGCTGAAGCACACCTGAGATTAGTGATAACGCAAGTAATGGCAGCCCAAACCCAATACCAAACCATAAAAACGCACCTAAGCGGTTGATAGCTTCAACGGTTGTCAATGAAATTGCAAATATCCCCACCACCAGCGGTCCTGAACACGGCAGCGCTATAGGACCATACAATAACCCGTAAACAAATGCATTTATAAAAGGGTTTTCTAAAGCTGGGATTTTTATCTGAGGCAGTGCTTTAAATGGATTTTTGTCAAGTAGGAGCAGAATTCCCAAAGTAATTAAAAGTAAATCCGCGATAGGGATGATGATTGAAAGTGCACTTCCAATTGAAATAGATAGCAAAGCGATAATTAATCCTAGTGTCAGCATCATGGTTAACACACCCGCCAACACAAAGAAACCTAAAAAATAGCGACCTTTCCGTTTTTCACCCACGGCCGCACCGCTTAAATAAGCCAGATATCCCGGATAAAGCGGAATAATACAAGGGCTGGCACTAGCGAGTAAACCTAAACTGATTGAAGTGAGTATTGAATCCATAAATACCTTTCGTAGATAATGACTGCAGATTATGAACCATAATTTGCAGTCATTATCAAACTGATTGAGTTACATGCTTTCAGATAAGAATGGATCAATAAATTTCTTCAAATCATCTGCACTTTTTACTCCAAATGGCATTGGATGAACACCGCCTTTACGATCGATGATGAAGATAGGTGTTGACGGCGGATTCAAGAAATTAGCACCATACAATTTGCTGATCTCATTGAGAACTTCTTGAGGTGGCACTGCATACACCCAATTAAAGCCGTTGCTGTCAGTGTATTTCTTTAGATCAGCGGTATTCTCATTTGGGTCTACATCAAAACCGATAGAGATCAAGTCAGAATCCATGCCCAAAGCTTCGTTTAACAACTTTACTTGTTCCTGTTGCTTCTTACAATTGGGGCACCACATGGCAAGATTTTCAACCAAAACAACTTTCCCTGAAAAGTCAGAAATCTTGAAAGACTCACCTGTGTTCACATTGGTTAGTGAAACCTGGAAAAAGTCAGGCACCATCATCTCAGCACGATGCGGGTTTCCATCGTGTCCATCGGTGGGTTTTTCCATCATCGCGTCGGTGGGTTTTTCCATCATCACATCGGTGGGTTTTTCCATCATCGCTTCCGTGGGTTTATCCATCATGACTCTTGACGGTGGGCGCTGCTGGTGAACAGGCAGAAAGAACAAATAATCCAGTAATTACAGAAAATAAAATTTTCTTTTGCATTTGATCCTCCATTTTTGTATTTTCTAACGTCAGTATAAATTCAAGTTATTATTCAAAAAGGAAGAAAACATTACGATTCCATGAACAGATGTTAAGAGTTACGTAATATTTTTGGTATACAATCTACCTAAGTGAGCAAAACTATGACAAAAATTGTAGTTGTTGAAGACGAACCCAGTATCAGCGAAGTAGTTAGCTTATATTTGAAACGCGCTGGCTTTGAAGTTACCACCTATTCAGATGGTCTGACAGCTTTTGATGCATTTGTTGAAAAACTTCCTGACCTGGTCATTTTGGATGTCATGCTGCCTGGTATGGATGGTTTTTCATTATTACGAAGTATTCGCGATCGATCAGAAGTACCTGTGATCTTGCTGACATCAAGACGTGAAGAGAGTGACCGCATTGCAGGTCTTGAACTTGGCGCGGATGATTATGTGGTTAAACCTTTTAGCCCTCAAGAATTGGTCAGTCGTGTTAGAGCTGTTTTACGCCGAACGCAATCCAAAACCTGAATCGCCATCTCAAGGAATTATTCAGATTGGTAATCTAACAATTAATCCACAAACCAGAGAAGTATCGGTTAATGGTCAGTGAAGTTATCTTAACTGCCAAAGAATTTGATTTGCTTTATCATTTGGCAAGCCATCCCCGACAGGTTTTTTCACGCGATCAACTACTTGAAAATATTTGGGGACTACGCGATTTTATTGACCCAAGCACAGTCACTGTTCATATAAGGCGTCTGCGCGAAAAAATTGAAAAAGATCCCACATCTCCGGTGCATCTTGTGACAGCTTGGGGTGTTGGTTATAAATTTGAGCCCTAATCCATGAAAAAAACAAATAATCGACACTTTCTTGTTTGCCATCTGCCATCGCAATTGTATTACTGATTTCTCTGGTGATTTTCTATTTCTTGATGCGTCCCACACTTGGTGATCTTCAGCATATGGCTCAATTTCTGGCCATCACTGCAGTCATCTCCATCGCCATTGGTTATGGTGCCTATCGGTTCAACTGGTTGAAATCTGCGCCATCGCTGCGTTGGGTACTGCTGGGATCGTATGTAATTGCCAGTCTTTTAACTTTTCTGAATGTTTGGATCACAGCGCGATTGATGTTTGCCAGCAAACATGACCTTATTATTGGCAACAGTCCTACTCTTGTTTGCCGGCGGAATTGCGGTTGCTTTGGGTAGTTTTTTTACAAGTGCATTAATTGACCGGATCTCTCATCTCGAATTTGCCACTCATTCAGTTGAAAATGGAGATTTATCCACGCAGGGCAGATATTCCTGGAAAAGATGAAATTGCATCTCTTGCTGAATCATTTAACAAAATGGCGCAGCAATTACAAACAGCCGATCAAAAACAAAAAGAACTTGAAACCCTGCGGCGCGATCTGGTCGCCTGGGCTGGTCATGACCTACGTACACCCCTATCATCTATTCGCTTACTAATTGAAGCCCTTTCTGACGGCGTGGTCACAGATCCAAAAGAAATCCAAAACTATCTTATCACAAGCCAAGAAACACGTCGACACCCTTTCTTTTCTGGTTGATGATCTCTTTCAAATCTCCCAACTGGATTCTGGTGGAATGCCGCTGAACCTGGAACCTGCTTCAATCAGCGACCTCATTTCTGATACACTTGAAAGCTTTTCAGGTTTGGCTGCCCAAAAAGGAGTGAAACTATGTGGTTCAGCCGATGAAGGCGTGGATCCGATAACCATGGATGTGCTTTGGATGGGACGTGCGTTCAATAATTTGGTCAGTAATGCCATCCGGTACACCCCAAGCAGACGGTGAAATTAACCTGACAGCAAAATCAGCTAGATAATGATTATTGTCTGCTATTAGTGATTCTGGTGAAGGCATCTTGCCTGAAGACATTCCCCATGTTTTTGAGCGTTTCTACCGGGGAGATAAATCCCGCAGTCGTGTCAGCGGTGGTGCAGGGTTGGGGTTGGCCATCGCCAAAGGGGTGGTTGAAGCGCATAAAGGTGAAATCTCCGTTCAGAGTGAGCGTCTTAAGGGAACCACTTTCACAATTTCATTGCCCAAGCGTTAATCCTTTGTTCCTCAATAATTAAGAATTTCGTAATTATTGATGATTAACATAACCATATCAACAAGGAGATATGGTTATGCGATCAATCTTTTCACTCATTTTTATCAGTTTGTTTCTTCTTACAGCTTGCAGTCCAGTCAAAAAAACGGTTGAGAATTCTCCATCAGTCGATTTACCAGATCTTGGTATTGCGCCTGAATTGACCAACACAATTTGGATTAATACGACCAATCCATCTAAGACTGGCTGACCTGCAAGGCAAAGTAGTCATCATTGAAATGTGGACTTTTGGCTGCATTAACTGCCGCAACGTGATCCCTCACTTGATAGACTGGCATGAGAAATATTCATCAGAAGGGCTGGTCATAATTGGTAACCATTTTCCAGAATTTGACCACGAATCTGTGCTTACAAATCTTGAACAAGCCGTCAAAGACCTGAAAATCCCCTATGCAGTCGCAGAAGATAATCTTGGAGAGACCTGGAAAGCCTACGACACCCATTATTGGCCTAGTCTATATTTGATCGACAAGCGTGGACACATCCGATACACTCATATTGGTGAAGGCAAATATCAAGAAACTGAAGACGCAATCGTGTCACTACTAAATGAGAAAGAAAATTAACGGGAGCAACTATGAAAATACCAAGAATACCCTCATCAGAAATTACCCCTAAACAGGTTTATCTTATCCAGAAGAGATTTTATAAAGGCAGCAGGTGTCATTGCTGGCAGCGTCGCCCTGGTCAGCATGCACTGTTGCATCAGGAAAAAATACCCCATCAGAGACCAACAATGATACCCAAACCCCGATCCACCGGGGATATCCGCAAATACCTTCGAGGATATTACCAATTACAACAATTATTATGAATTCACCACAGATAAACAAGGTGTGGCCACACTAGCCAAAGATTTCAAAACCTCCCCCTGGGACATTGAAATCTCAGGCATGGTCAATAAACCCGGAAAATTCAGCGTTGACGACCTGGTCAAGAAATACCCGCCCGAAGAACGCATTTATCGTCTGCGCTGCGTCGAAGCCTGGAGCATGGTGATCCCCTGGATTGGGTTTCCCCTGGCAAAATTACTTGCGGACGTTGAACCCACTTCAGATGCCAAATATGTGCGTTTCGAGACCATCTATCAAACCTGAAGAAATGCCCGGACAAAAACAATCCACCTATCCCTGGCCGTACCAGGAAGGGCTGCGGATTGATGAAGCTATGAACGACCTCACCCTCCTTGCCACCGGGTTGTATGGTGGTGAACTCCCTGCCCAAAGCGGAGGCGGTATTCGTCTGGTTGTGCCTTGGAAATATGGCTTCAAATCCATCAAGGCTATTGTGAAGATTGAACTCACCGACCAGCAGCCTGCCACCATGTGGAGCACCATTGCCCCTAACGAATATGGTTTTTACGCAAACGTGAATCCCCAGGTCGATCATCCACGATGGAGCCAGGCTTCTGAACGTAGAATTGGTGAATTCAGCCGCCGTGAAACACTGATGTTTAACGGATATGCCGACCAGGTGTCTTATCTTTACGAAGGTATGGATTTAAAAAAGAATTATTGAGAAAACCATGAATACAAACGCCGTAATTCCTAACACCCACCCAACCACTGCCCGCGCCTTATCACTGCCATGGCTGCGCATCGGAATTCATCGTCATAGGTTTGTTCCCGATTGCTGAATTGATCTATAAATTTTTCATGCACCAACTAACAGTAAACCCCATCCAATTTATTGAGCAATTCTTTGGCCGCGCTGCTTTGAACATGCTTGTAATAACTCTCGCAGTAACACCGATTATCACCATCACAGGTTGGAAAAAACTCTCCAAACATCGCCGGACTTTTGGGTTGTATACCTTTTTCTTGTTTGCACTTGCATTTCACAACTTTTGTGGCACTTGACTACGGTTTTGATTTCAGGCAAATTTTTCTTCTGACTTTCCAAAAACCCTTCATCTTATTAGGCACACTGGCTGGATTAATGCTCCTGGTACTGGCTGCCACCTCATTCAAATATTGGATGAAACGACTCGGAAAAAACTGGTCAAGATTACATAAATTGGTTTATGTGATCGGTGGTGTAGCTGTTCTTCATTATGCCCTGGCGGTAAAAGGGTCACTTAGCACCCTTAGCGGTAATATTGTGCGGCCGTTAGTGATGGGATTATTGGTTATTATCCTGCTAGTTTTGAGGATTACCCCAATCAAATTGGGAATTATTGCCTTGAGAAAACGAATCATTGATTTTTTTCGAACTAATATGATCGCCCAAACAATACAAGATTCCTGATCACCAATACTGATGTATAGTTTTTCTGCTTTATGGATTAGACAAATCTGTATTCATTTTTTCTCCAACTACTAAAAGATAAATATAAAACAGGCAATCGAAGTAGACTTGAACATCCCAGATAGAACCAATTTAAGCAGAAATAATAATCTAAGTATCAAAAATTCGTTTCCAAAAGTGAAATGAATGGCTCTTGAAGAATACATCTACACGGGATTTATATGCACTGTGATCAACTACTGCTGTGTGCCGGGCAATAATACCAACGCTTGTCATGTTGGCTGAATTGCAGAGCCAGCGTACAAAAGAACGGATTTAAGATTCTGACACATAACCCGGAGGTCCCAGGTTCGAATCCTAGCCCCGCTACTATAAAAAAACCGGAGACTGAATGTCTCCGGTTTTCGTTAGATATATTCGAATTTGAAGATAGATTTAATGGAATTAATCTTAATTGAGGTAAACTTTTTCTAGTGAGATTTGATCACGCTGATTACTACTTTCCCTCTGGGATGTTCTTTCTCAAAATACCAGAAGGCTTCAGGAGTTCTATTCAGCGGGTAACATTCATCTATCACAGGCTTAATTTTTCCAGATTCCAGTAGTTCTTTAATCAAGATCAGGTTCTCCATGTTTGATTTTAGTGAAACGACAACAAGTTTTTGACCTCCTCCGATATTAGAAAATCTTTTCGTATTGAGCGCTGCTTGGAAGAGTGTAACCAGGGAACCACCTGAGATGACTAAGGTCCCTTCAGGCTTTAACGCTTTCAGATAATTTGAAAGCGAGTGATATCCGTTCACAACCAGGATCAGGTCGTACTGTTGCCCGTTTTGCGTAAAATCTTCCTCCCTGTAGTCGATGACATGGTCTGCTCCAATCAAGCGCACCATTTCCAGATTCCTCGCACTGCACACCCCGGTGACATCTGCTCCGAAGCTTTTGGCAATTTGCACGGCAAACGTTCCAACACCACCTGACGAACCTTGTATCAAAACTCGTTGCCCTTGTTGAATTTTTCCATTGTCTCGTAATCCCTGTAATGCAGTCATCGCCGCTAATGGTACCGCTGCTGCTTGCTCGAACGAAAGGTTGGAGGGTTTCAGGGAGAAGAAATTTTCCCTGGCGCAAACATACTCAGCAAAGGTGCCCCTACCAGTTGAACTTGGCAAGAATCCAAAGACATCATCACCTGGCTTGAAATTCTTGACTTTACTACCGATTGCCTCCACTCTTCCAGCTACATCGGCTCCGAGGATTTTGTTTTTAGGCCGGAAAAGACCACCAGGCATCAGCCGTATAAAAATTGGTTTCGCCCGCAGCATGCGAAGATCACGCGAATTAAGAGATGCTGCATGAATTTGGATCAGGACCTCATCCGGTTTCGGGGAAGGTTTATCCACTTCCCGGAGTTGAAGAACATCAGGCGAACCGTATCTGGGGCAGTTTATTGCTTTCATCTATAAACCTTTCATTATTGCTTGTCGAACAGATAACCTATCACCAATCCAAGGGCAAGAAACCTTGGGCTATTCATTGCTGTGTCGAGCAGGAGGTAGACGGAGGCATGAGCCGGGTCTGCAAGCGCCGAAAGGACTTCGATAATTGCCATTGCACTAAAGCTAAGGATCAAGGCCTTGTGGATGGAATTTTTGTCGGGAATCCTGTCAAAGAAATGAAGCAAGACAAAACTGACGCAAAATGCGATCACCAGTCCGCCAGCCAACGCTTCAACCAGGGCTACCGGCAGCGAAGAGAATCGAGAACGCGGCTTTATAGGCTGAGGCAATTGGGGAAACTGCCATTACCAAGTCAGTGATCCAGAATGCCGCGCCTCCCGCTGCCGCCAACATAAGCAGTTTCTTAAAAATTTCTCGAGAAGCCTGAGCTGTAGTTTGACCTGTGACACTGGTTTGCATGGCTGTGTCCTTATTTCAGCCCGGCAGGGCTGGCTACAACTACGGTTGATTTGACTTCCCTGTGCTGTCTCGTATACATATAGCCAATTGCGACGCCCAGGGCGGTGATACGGATCACGTTAAATACCGTGCCGATGATGAAGTACCGCAAGACATTACTTGTCGCGTAAAAACTTGAGGGACCCCCAAGCACGATCGTTACGATGACCAGCACAAGAGAGCTCAGGAGGACTGATTTTAGTGATCGGGTTATTACCCGGGATCCTGTTATAGAATCTGAGCAGAGGAAAACTGACCCACAACCCGATAATCAAACCGCCGATTAGGGATTCCAGCAGCATCGGGTAATAGGAAATTGACATGGCAGCCCTGTAATCCGCAGCGATAGCCGTTCGCGAAATCGCGAAGTTAGCCAACCAGAAAACCAGACCTCCCACCAGAGTCAGCACTAACACCCTTTTCAAGATTCCTTTTTTGTTTATCATCTTTACTCTTTTCTTTATTCCGGATTCACAGACAAGCTGGGTTTCACAGCCTTGATGGCAAGCCACAAAGCCAGGGAGACTTCTGCAATAAAACTGATCACCAGGCAGGGATAAGCGATGAAAGCGAGATCGGGGAGGATCAAGCGCTGGCAGACATAAACGAATTGGCAAATGCCGTCAGCGATCAACAGCATGCCCAGTACCTTTGGAAGAAACTTGGATTTTAGGACCAGGTAACCGAGCGGAAAGAGCCAGACCCCGTAAGGCACCTGGGCTATAACGCCCCCGGTTTTGTATAAACCGAAGAAAAATACTGCCAGCGGCTGTAGTTGATCAGGGTGGAAGGCATTAATGGTTTCTGTCCCGTTCAAGATTAACAAGCTGGCGAATAGGCAAAGTGAACTGAATAACCAGACCGCAAAACCGGCAACGTTAAACAACAGGAAGAGTAACGCCAAGTCTTTGTTCACCGGTTTCAACAGTACATAGAGAGCCCATGCAGCTATTAGGAAAAAAACAACCGAGAAGAGGTTGATGACAAAACCGATGCGAAACTGCGTCGCGTGGGTCAGGATGTGATCAATTGTGACCCGTGCTTCCACAAATACGAATTTCCCGAATAGGTTGGCTACGACCGAGGTGACCACGTAAAGCAGGTAAAGCAGGCCGGCGGTTCTGGCGATTTTAGTGATTGAATTCATTTTTTACTCCTTTGAAGATGGAAATTCCCGACAGGCTAATTCCTGTAAGGTATAGAACAGTTTGAACAACATTCACCTGCCAGCGACCATTCCCGATGTATGAAGAGGCGAGAAAAGCCATGACTTCGATGAACGCGATGACCCCAACCAGCAACCAGAAAGCCCATTTTTCACCGGCGGCCAGATTTTTGCGGATCAACGGCCAGGTCAGCACTGAGATCATCAGCGAGCAGGAGTTGTACAGGATGGTAAAACTATTCAGCGCCGCCATGGCTTTGGTGCTGAGGGCTGCAATTTCTGCTTCGGTGAAAGAAGCCACCTGCAAAATTGGCGAGTTCTTCTTCAGAACGATGACATAGCACAGGATCATGAGGGCTAGTATAAAATTTATGGCGCACCAGACGGTGAGAATGATTGAGCCTTTCTTTAACATCTTGCCTTCTCCTTGCCTTAATTTGCGCCAGCTTGCTCAAACCCAACCGCGGTCGCTGGTGGGTTGAATCCTTTAGCGATCAGCCATACAGCCAGAACCATTTCCTGCAAGCCTATGGGAAGCTGCAACAAAATGAAGACCGTCGAAAATGGAGCTAGCTGGCCAAATATTGTCAATAAGATGCATGCAAGCGATAATGCAGCGCCTACAATACCCCAGCCGGATAGCCACCGGGGGATGAGTTTTGATCGATAAAATACGTAGTAATACATCAGGGCACCCATGGTAAAAGTGACCACCGACAACATGCCGGCCGAATCTTTTACCGCCAGTAATAAAGTGCCTGAAAGTTGAAATGGGGAAGCATTCGAGGCTCCTGCTGATGCAGATCCCTGACTCAATGGGATTAGTGATAGCGTGCAAGCCACTCCAATAACATAGAGCATAGTCTCCATAACCCTGAACCCAACTGAACCAAGGGCTAATGCTTCATTATGTTTTCTTAAGACTGGATACAGCCCAATTGCAATACCAGCACAAGCAAAAACTGAGATTAAAACCAGGAGGCTTCCGATGATCAATTGATTTTGGTTTGAGGAAACCTTGATAAGTAAATCCGGGGCATCCAGGATAGGGTCCAAAAACTTTGTTTTACCCAGAACGTGTACTACTGTTGCGATGATAAACAATATTCCAACACTTATTGCGTTTTTTCTGTATGTCCCAAGGGGACTTCCTTTGGTCGTATTCATTTTTTTCTCCTTAATTAATATCTGTTTTTACAACCGCGGAAGCGATTACAGACGGATTGAATCCTTTCACGATCAGCCAAACCGCGAAAACCATCTCCTGCGGGAATATCGGCAGATTGAGAACCTTCTGGACGGTACCGAAGCCAGGGATGACATGGAGCATGACCAGTACGCCGCTGATGAGGCTAAGTGCGATTCCAACCAGACCCCAAACGGATAGCCATCGAGGAAGTAGTCTATGTCTGGTAAAAGACGATGTAATACATCGCTGCACCAATGGAAAAACAAATCAACGCGGCTCCATGGATCATCCAATCGCTTGAAGCTATGATGATTGCGCTTGCACCTTGAAAATACGAATTGGTAGGTGATCCCGCTCTGATAAATTCCCGGCTTAATGCCAGTAAACTGATCATACTGACGCCTAAGAAGATTTGAAGTATGTTCTCGATAAGCCTGAACCCCACCGCTCCAATTGCCAATCCTTCACTGAATTTCTTCAAAATTGGATACAGCGCAAGACTAATTCCGGCGCAGGAAATCGCCATGATAAACTGCAGAAGTGTTCCAATAGCGATCAGGTTTTCATTGGCAGACATTCCAAGTAAATAGTCAGGCGCATTCAAAATCGGGCTGCATACGATGGCACTAATCGTTCCTGCAACGGTTCCAATGATAAATAGAACTCCGGCGATGACAGCATTCTTTCTGTATGTCCCTTGGGGACTTTCTTTGGTCGTATTCAATTCTTATATCCTATAATTGTGGTTGATTTTGGAGTAAGCAAGGCGCTCACACCAATTTACGATTTGACATCTGACGCATCTGCCTGCTTAAGTTCAACAGGTCTGACCGAGACCAATGACAATGCCCAAATCGCGCACTTTTTTAAGCAATCCATGCAATGCCGGCCTGATCGACAACTGAGCCAGTCAGAACGTATCACCATTATCTTCCATCGTGATGGTCAGACCCTCAAACCAGGCTGTCCATTGAGGATCCAGGTGACCCTTGATCCTGATCTGATAGACCATGAGTTGAATTGGATTCGGTTTTTGGGTCGAGTTCGTTTGACAAATGTTTTCTCCTTTCGTGGCCGGTCATTACCATCCGTGCCACTTGCTCAAGATACAGGTATCATATCTTCAGCACAGTGTCATCGAATAGACACTTTAGTGTTGAATGAAGGTGTTGTTTCTGATTGTTATGGGGAGTTAAATTTAGAGGATTATTGACGCTTGACACTTACAATCAAACCTAATTCGCGGGCACGAGCTATGGCTTCAGTACGGCTTTGAACTTGCAGTTTGTCAAAGATTTTTCGGTTATGCCCTTTTATCGTATCCAGGGCAAGGAAAAGCCGCTCGCCAATCTCACGATTAGAGAGACCCAGAGCGATCAGCTTCAGTATTTCCAGCTCCCGTTGGCTCAATGGCTCGACAAGCGGATTGCTACTCCGGCGTCCTTCCGGAAGGGTGGAGGGTAGACCAGACTTGTCTTCCTTTATTTGATTCTCAGCTTCAAATGCTGCCAGCAGCTTGTCTGTGTAGCCTGGCATGATCTCGCGTGCGGATGCTTCGCGAAGCATTTGCTCCATGCTTGAGCCTTCGTCAAGGAACATGCGAACGTAACCTTCCGGCTCGGCCAACATCAGAGCATGTTTCAAAAGCAAAAGAGCAGCAGGGAGGTCGCCTTGCATGTGATAAGCGATCGACTGCAATACCTGGATTTCAATTACACTGCCATTCCCCCCGCGTTCTTCCGCCGCTTCTTTCAGCAACGTTCCAACAGTCCCAGAACCCCTGAAATGGAGCAATTTGCACGGTCGATTCATGATGGCTAGCCAGGAGCACCCTGGCCAGGGTGACATGATCGAACTCCTGCAAATAGCTAAGTTCGTCATTTCAATGGACAGTCCCTGCTCTCGTACCCACATCAAGGCTTCGCTAATCCGACCATGGGTTGACCCACACTCGTGCCTTACGTGTCGCGATCGGGCGTACATTCGGGGAAAAGTTCCCATCGTATAGTCGCTCAGCCTGGTCGAGCAGGTCGATTGCACCATCCAGATCGCCTTGGGCCTTTCCGAATGCGAGACATCGTCGTGCACCAACGATACGGGTTTTGCGGTAATCCGGCAAGTTCACCCATAGTCTGGCTCGTATGAAGGAGCTGCAAAGCAGCTGCTAGATCATTGTGTTCATATTGTAAATTGCTCATCCCCACATACATATCCGCCGCTCCACGCAATACGGGTGTGCCTTTTTCGGTAGCCCACTGCAATCCCTTCTTAAATGTGGTCCATTGCTTCATGGAGGCAACCTTGGGCGATCTGTATATCTGCAAGGACGAGGGCAGCCACCGATAGCGGAAGAGATATACCCGGCTTGCCGCACATTCTCCAGACCATCCGACGTCATCTTCCAGGCTTCTTCGAGATTCCCTTCCGCCCATGCGGCCAGTCCCATCTGCGAAGAAGCCCCGCCGAGCATCAGGTAATCTTCCTTTCCCGCGAAATCAAGGACTCTTCTGGCGTGTCTTACGGTCTCGGGCATATTTCCCTCGGCAAGCGTACGTGCGCCACGAATGAGGGCAATCATCCCCGGAACCCGACGAAATGCCTCTTTGTCAATGACGACCATTTCCTTTGCGAATTTATCACCAGGTTCGAGATGATCTACCTGGAAGCCCAGCCACTTTTCAGCGTCATGCAATCGACGATCGACCTCAGTTATCTCACCATAAGACATTGACACTAATGCATATCCAGTGCACAGCACAGGTCGAACGCGGACCAGTTCATCAGGAATTTTCTTCAGCCAATCATGTAAAGTAGCATTCTGCTGACTGCGGTTCATAACTGGCATGACAACCTCGATCAGGTTCGCAGCTCGAGTAAAATCCTTTGCAGCCAATGCATGACGGATTGCAGAATCCATTAATCCATTTTGTTCGTACCATTCACTCGCACGTTGATGGAGAACTGGTACTTGACCTGGATGCTCCGCAATCAAGTGCATCCGGAGCATATCTGCAAAAAGCTGATGATAACGGTACCATCTCCGTTCATTGTCTAATGGGATGATAAATAAGTTGGATTGTTCAATATCTTCCAGAATTTCTTGTCCAGGAATGGAAGGATCAGATAAAACCGAGTCACAAAGTGAACCGCACATGTTGTCAAGAATAGAAGTCCGTAAAAGGAAGTCTTGCACATTTTGGGACTGATGTTTCAAAACTTCTTCGATCAGATAGTCCAGAACGAAACGGTGGCTACCAGTGAAAGATTTTATAAAGGTGGCACTATCTTTCTGTCCCTGCATCGATATGGCAGCTAATTGCAAGCCGGCAATCCAACCTTCAGTGCGGTTCTCCAGAGCAGAGATTTCATTTGTGGATAAGTTCAATCCCAAACCCTTGTTGAGGAACTCCGTTGTTTCGGAGGGTGTGAACCGCAGATCTGCAGCACGCAACTCGGTCATTTGACCCAGTGCGCGTAACCGGGCGAGGGGAATATCAGGATCCTCGCGAGTGGCTATTATCAGATGCATCTGGGGAGGTAAATGATCAAGGAGAAAAGAGAGCACTTCGTCCACTGATTTGGAATCGATTACATGATAATCGTCTAGAACAAGAACGAAATTCTCCGGTATGGTTGCGATTTCATTAAGCAGAGCTGTCAGGATAGTTTCAATGGGTGGGAGTTCTGGGGAGTTTAATGCTTCCCATGCATTTGTTCCAACATTTTCATAAACCGTTTGAAGTGCCGCAATGATATACCTGAGGAAATTAGGGGGATTGTTATCTCTCTCATCCAACGACACCCAGGCTATTCTAAGGTCATTTTTTGCTGCCCATTCGCTGATCAGGGAAGTTTTTCCAAAACCGGCTGGTGCCGAAATGAGGGTTAGTTTTCGCTGCATTCCCCCAACCAACATTTCGATCAAGCTGGGACGCGAGACAGCATTCGGTCGGATTGGTGGAATATATAGTTTTGTGGCCAGAATAGGCGCAAGCATGGATTAATTATAATGCTGCATCCATTGTCAAACATGCCTGCCTCTATTCTGGCAATTGCATTTGGTTATCTCCAGTGCCACGCATACCAGAATGTGACAATATTGAATCCCATGTTGACTGCAATCAGGAATTTGTCATACAAGGATGGATAGGTGGGCAGTCCAACCAGGTTGAACAGGAAAAAGAAAATGGCAACGATAATATTCACCCAACGACTCACCGGTTGAGGCATTATGAGGTTCAAGAAAACCATCAGGATGGGAACCAACATCAGAATCGCAAGCCCCAACCAGACGTACTGATTAAGGTTCATTTCGGACATCGGTTTTTTTGCCAAATCGCCGCTGCAAATACGGAACACATCGCCATAAAGATAAGTTAAGGTGACAACTACCCAGGTAGCGGAGAGAATGATTTTTGTATCCATCGATTATTTCACCTGATCCGAGATTGTGATGACAACACTGCCCCTTTTATGCCCCGTGTCCGCGTAGCGATGCGCCTCGGCAGTCTGCTCCAGGGGATAGCACCGGTCAATCACTGGTATAAGTTTCCCAGCCTCAAGAAGCTCTTTAAGGAACGCCAGATTTTCTACACGATCGGTCGCTACCCCAGCGATCACTTTCTTGCCGCCGGTCAGCGCAGTCCAGGCCATTTGAGGAAACGATTCCAAACCTCCCGCCCCGGCCAGATACAGACCGTTTGGCTTGAGCGAGGATTTATAGCGCGCAAACGAACTCTTGCCAGGGACCATATCCAAAATCACATCGTAGGTCTGGCTGTTGCGGGTGAAATCTTCCCGCGTGTAATCGATGACATGGTCTGCTCCAAGCGAGCGCACCATCTCCAGATTCCTCGTACTGCACACGCCGGTAACTTCAGCCCCATAGTACTTCGCGAGCTGGACAGCATAAACGCCGGTACAACCCGAAGCACCTATGATGAGAACCTTCTGACCGGGCTGAAGTTTCGCCATATCTCTCAAAAAATAAAGCGCGGTGTTAGCGCCAAAGGGGATGGAAGCGGCTTCCGCGAATGTTAAATTTACTGGTTTCATGACCAGGCAGGAGTCTTCAGTCATGCAGGTATATTCGGCATACACGCCATATTTAATGCTAATTCCAAAGACGTGATCTCCATTCTTGAACCGCTTTACGTCCCTGCCAACTTCAATAATTTCACCCGACACCTCCACGCCGAGGATTGGCTGCCTGGGTTTCCGCAGACCGAACCCCAAGCGCGCCAGGGTACCAAAGCCAGGGGGGACAAAGGTAAATCCGCGCGCGTTGCAGTCCCCAGCGGTGACAGATGTAGCTTGAACCTTGATCAACACCTCATTGTCTTTAGGGGAGGGTTTTTCTACTTCCTTCAAGATGGAGGACATCGGCAGAACCATACTCGGTATAAACAATCGCTTTCATGAGATCCTCCAAAACTAATTTGCTTGAACAAGATTGGTTTTCTGATTGGTTTTGCGGATTCTGCCATCTCCAGGCATTCCAGGCAATAAGTAACATGCACACAACTTCTATGGTTGCTATAAATAAGTAATGAGGAGTTAGTGATCCCATACCGACTACATACACTATGGTAATTACACTTGCGGCCATGTTAATCCAACGGTTCACCTGATACTTCAAAACTCGAGAGAGTAAAATCATGGCAATCGGAATTTCCAACATGACTGCTCCAAACAACATAAGCTGGGGGATTGTCATGCCGGTGCTGATTGATGTTTTTGCTACTTCTTCTAAAGCTCCAGGGATAAATAATCCCAGAATATCCGCATATGCCATATTGATCATGATAACTATCCATAATGTTGAGAGTAAAACTTTCGTATCCAACTTGGTGGTTTTAATACTTGTGTTCATTTTTTCCTTTTTTGAATGTTTTGATTTGTTTCATATAATTTCGTCTGATGGTTAGATCTCAGAACTATCTTCTTTCCTGTTATCGAGAGGGCTGACTGAGATCAATGGCAATCCAAGGTCGCGCACTTTTTTGAGCAAGCCATGCAACGCTGCTTGGTCAACCACCATGCCGGTGATAATTGTGTTGCCGTTGTCTTCCAAAGTTATTGTCATTCCCTCAAACCATTCTGCCCATTGATCCCCCAGATGGCCTTTGATCCTGATCTGATAGTTCATGGGTTGGTGTGAGTCTATGTTTTTGCTTATTTCATCTGACATCTCCCTTCTCCTTTTACGGCAGGACATGGCAGTCCATGCCGCTTGATTAACGTACAAGAAGCATATCTGCCAAACGGTATGGACGGATAGATACTAAAGTATTGTTATAAGGTATTGTTTTGGGGAATTGTTTTCGGAGTTACAAAAGACCCAACTCGCGGGCGTGTGCCACTGCTTCAGTGCGATTTTGCACCTGAAGTTTGTCAAAGATAATCCTGGCGTGACCTTTCACCGTACTCAGTGCAAGGAAAAGCCGCTCGCTGATCTCGCGATTCGAGAGTCCCAGAGCAATAAGCCTTAATACTTCCAACTCACGCTGGCTCAATGGCTCGATCATTTCAGGTTTTCGATTGTCGGTTGTTGGTGGAGTTAATTCCACTGACCGTGTAAAAGCAGCTATGAGTTTGTTCAAATAACCTGACAATTGATGTCCATTTCCACCCGATTGTCTTTCAATCTGCGAGCGAAAATCCGATATCAAAGATCGCATTGGCTCACTTTCGTCGATAAAGATTCGGACATAGCCCTCCGGCTGAGCCAGAACAAGGCGCGCTCAAGCGACTACCAGTGCCAGTGGAAGACACCCTGGGCCTGGTGGGCAAGTGCTTGAACTATCAGGATTTCAATTACGTTGCCCATCCGCTTTTGCCCTTCTGCCCCTTTCAATAGACGCTCCAATAGTCTGATTGCATCGAGGATTGAACGTTCGGTGTGATCGTGCTGATATTCGGCGATAAAAACCCTGGCTAGAGTGAGATGTTCGAACTCGTTCAGATAAGTGATTTCATCGTCAACTGACAAGCTCCCGTGCTTGTGCCCAATCCTGTGCAAGGGCCAACCGGCCTTGCTTTAGGTACACTTTCACTTTCATGGCCTCAGTAGGACGGACATCTGGTATGGGGTTTTTAACATTCAAGACGCCTGGCTTCATCCAACTGGACCAGCGCAGCTTCCAGATCTCCACTGGGACTCATCTAACCGAGCCTGGGCACGATGCCAACGGTAAAACCAGTCAACCAGCGTGGTGTGCTCCCCAATTATCGGCTTGTTGCAGATGCTCCGCTTTGGAGCATCTTCTTGCATCTCATGATACAACATTGCCAACCCCAGGTGATGATGGGCAGTAATCTTTGCGCTTCCGTGCCGTGTTCTGCGGCAAGTTGTAAGTACTCATGGTAGGTTTTTTCGGCCTCGCGTAGATGACCCTGCCAATTTGAATGTCAGCAACGCCAAATGCGCTGGCAACGACAAAACGAAGTTGCCCATCTTCTGCATACTATTCATCCAATCACGTATTGCGGAGAGGGCGGATTCCAGATCCCCCTTTGCCCAATGGGTGATCTCCAGCATCATCGTAGCCTGGGCACGTCTGAAAAAATCTTCTTCGGGAATGAGTTGAAGTGCCAGCTCGGCATATTTCACTGTATCTGATAGATTTCCCTGAACCTGGGCGTTATAGGAGCGGACCATGGCGATCATCGCTGGCAGGGGCTGTAACTGTGCCTCATCCACGACAACCATTCGATCTGATGAACCACTCAACCACCGTTCAGCATCTCGCAGCCGGGACTCGCTGGCTTCCGGATCACCCGCATCCAGAATGCCACACCTAGTTGGGTGCTGAGTACCGGTCGGAGGCAGAATCAACTCCTCCGGAAGCTTCTTTACCCAACTCAGCCATGATGCAGTCTGGAAACGGTCATCCATGCCCTGCCAGGCCGTTTCAGCCAACCCTGCCGCCCTGGAAAAATCCCCGGCTGTAATGGCATGGTGAAACGCTGCATCCAGGTCGTCGTTCTCTTCATACCACTGGCTGGCGCGCAAGTTGAATTCGCCGAATTCTTTGGGTTTTCCCAGACGTTGTCGCAACAAATCGCCAAAAAGATGGTGATAGCGATACCAGCGTCGCTCGTTATCCAATGGGGTAAGGAATAGGTTGGCATGTTCGAGGTACTCTAGTGTTTTCTGACCTAAACCTGTTGGATATAACATCACTGCTTCGCAAATTGGTCCGCATAAGCGGTCAAGAATGGAAGTTTGCAGCAGAAAACTCTGAATCTCCTCGGACTGTTGATGAAGGACTTCTTCGATCAGATAATCCAGAACGAAACGGTGACTGCCTGTGAAAGATTTGATAAAGCTGGCAGGATCTTTCTGCCCATGCATCGATATCGCGGCAAGTTGCAGGCCGGCAATCCAGCCTTCAGTACGGATCTCTAGCATGGAAATATCTTCTTGTGATAGGTTCAGGTTCATCACACGGTTGAGAAAATCACTCGCCTCTTCGGGAGTAAAACGCAAGTCAGCGGCACGTAGCTCTGTCAATTGACCTCGTGCACGTAAACGGGCAAGTGGAAGGTGGGGATCTTCACGTGTGGTGATTACCAGCCTTAGTTGTGGTGGCAAATTCTCAAGAAGAAAAGTGAGTGCTTCGTCAACCGGTTTCGAATCGATTACATGATAATCATCCAGGACGACGATGAAATTGTCCTGGAGGTTGATGATTTCGTTGAGAAGGGTAACTAGCAGTGATTCAATGTTCGGTGGCTGCGGTGATTGTAGACTATCTGAAAGACCTGTACCAATACCTGGCTCAACTGTTTGTAGCGCAGCAATAAGATAGGTCAGGAAGCGGTTAAGATCATTGTCTCCATCGTCCAGCGATAACCAGGCGATCCGATTCTTGTTGCCAGTTGCCCATTCGCTGACAAGGGTGGTTTTTCCGAAACCGGCGGGTGCCGAAACAAGAGTTAATTTTTTGTTCAGACTATCGTTCAATCGTTCGATTAAATGAGGACGCGGAACGATTTTTGACTCGGTATGTGGTAAATATAATTTTGTAAATAGAAGGGGTGCTGTCATCCTAAAATTTATTATATATCACCCATGTTAAAGGCTGGATCAAAACCATTATGAAAAACAATATAATTGCATGGGAGTAATTATGGGATCAGAAAAAGCCATTCAATTTTCCTAAATGGTAATTGAATGGCTGAAGTTATAAGTATAAAATTCTAAGGATTATACTTTTTGGAAAAGGATAATAAAAAGTGATGCGAGGTAGCAAATTGTGATGAACAAGAAAGCAGACAACATGCCGTATTGAAGACCTGGGTATAGAGTACCTTGTGGATACACGATTTGAAAGATCGACCGGGTCATCCATAAAACACAAGTCATCGCCAGAATCACAATGATCGAGTATCTGTTGGAATGGTTACCATACGTAAACAGGATATTCACTAATCCAAACAATACCAAAGACAAAGAAAAGAAAACATTTATCGCGCGAACAGCAACGATCAGTTCTTTTGCTTTGGGATCGATATAGGAATACCAATTCCATGCAGCGGGGACGAAAAAGTGCCATATTCCGAATCCGATTGTAGCAGCGCTTCCGGCTGTTATTAAGATCTTAAACAGTAAATTCATCATTGGATTCCCCTGTAACACCTAAATATCAGCCCGATAGTTTTTTACCGGTTGTCCGCATTGTGGGCAAGCTTCATCCCACCAGGAGTGGGAAGTACCGCAATTTTTGCAGCGCCAACGTTGATCTTGCTCTTCCAACCAATTCGATAAACCATTCTGTTGAATCAAATTCAAATTCTTCAACACTATTTGTTGATATGGCCAATTCGCATCTTTCAAAAACTTCTGCATTTGCTCACAAGAGGTATAGTCTGGGCATTCATTACAAAATCCATACCCTTTATTCAATGCGCAGCTTTTGATCCCGCAGACAGCACAATATCCGGTTGGCTGTTCACTTTTGCAACCATAACATTGTTCGGTTCCTGTCCCAGCCTTTGTATTTACCATGATCGGGCAAGCCCCACAATAGAGACCACAAAATCCATGCAAAACAAAGTCCATGAAAGATTTCCTCCCTGCTTACATAGCAACAATTAATCACTTATGCGGTTCTACTGTATTACCCACATTCGCTACAAACAAATGGTTTTCGTACCGGTTCTTTTTATTCTTCCATTTCGATCCGATCAACCTGGATTTGCGAACCATTGTAATCAGGTAAATCGGTAATTAATGTTCCAAAAATACGGACGACTTTATCAGTATCCCGTAAAGCCTCGATCTGGGTCTTTACCGCCGGGTCTATCGAATCGATACCATATGATCCCACCTGACCAGAATCCTTACTCTCGAAATAGTCATCAAATTGTGCACCTTCATCTGTACTCTTAATAACGCCTATCCAGCTATCGGTTTCTTGGACGCTGTTATCACCATTTGAGGTTGGTTCAACAGTCACGACGGGGATTGGATTGTTCTGTACAGATGGACCGCACTCGCCGCGGAAATAAGCCCACTCCTCACAGCTGCTGCCATCCGGAAAAGTACATACTCCGCTTTGACTGCCATCGTCTGCCGTGATGATATCGAGTTTATTACCTTTCTCGATGCAATTCACCGATGCAGGATTCGGCAAACCTGCTGCAGGTATGTCTGTTGGTGCTGCACCAGTAACAACTGCGTCTGTGTGGATGTACAAGCTGTGAGAGCAAGTATAACGATAACGATACCAATCATTCAGTTTTCATAATTTCCTTCTTTCTAGTCTTCCGGTCTTGACGCAGTTATCTTTATTTTTAATTGAGATGAAAGACCTCAATTTTCCCTCAAATTCATCTCCACCATGATTGACGAACAAGGATGTGAAATTTGTTCCCATGCTTATTCTGATTAATTTATGAAGACGGAATAATTGGTTATCTAGATTGCGAAATACTTTTCAGAATTAATCGGTCTGGAACTCTTTTACCAGACGATTTTCTTCACCCTCCACAATGTATGCGCTGACAGTCGCATACTTGGCAATTCCTGAACCAACCAGTTTGCGTCGTAACAGTTCATCCACCTGGAAATATTCCAGCGATATTATTCATCCAGATATTGATCTGAATGGGTTTATCTGTACCTTCCAGAATATCTACTTTATCAATGGCAGCAGCCGATACGGAGTGGATATCCATTTTTCCCGCTTGATATGGAATACGGGATCGCCCCTGACTCATATCCAGTGCATCCGCAACACGGACGATACCGGCTTCGATGGTATATGGTTCCCCACCGCTGCGATGAGCGATGATGGCATGGAGTGTTTCTGAGGTAACGATCGTCCGCTCTTCCACAGGCAAGAAATCCAGAATTCGGTGAAGTATTCCATTTGCCAGGATGAGGCTGAACTCCTCATGACCTTCCCGGCTGATCGACATGCCAAGATCATGGAAAAGACTGGCGAGTAGAATGATCAATTCAGCATGATCGACAGAGAGATCATAATTTTGGGTAACAGACATGGTCACTTTATTTTTCTCGAGGATACGCGCCAGGCGCAGCGCGATGTTCGCCACAATTTGGAAATGAACCGCTCCATGATCGGTCATCCCCAATCTGTCGATGGCATTAATATTGAGGATTCTCCATAAAGTTTTGATTTCCACATCTTTATTGATTAATTCCAGGGCTTTCTCCACCAAGCTGTTACGACGTGCCGGGACCCGAATATCTATATTTGCGAACTTTCTAGTTTCCATTAATGAATAATCTCCTTCTATCTAAATCCTTAATCAATATCTTCTTGATTATCGCATTAAGATCAATTCCCCAAAAGAATGAATTTGAAGCTAAGGAATTGAAGCTGAAAACCCTGAAAAGGATATGTGGAAAATTGCAAACAGCAAATACCAACAAAATCACTATCGTCTGGATAATGAGTGATTTGGCCTGATCTGAACATTGGGTTTATCGGTTCTCTTCTTCCACTTGGAAAGTTTGTAATAGAATAGGGATGCGCGACCAAATTAAGTAAACCCGGATGGCAATATGAAATATATTGGGAAATCAGTACAGCGGATCGATGCGGTAGCCAAGGTTAAAGGCGAGGCTGTTTTTGCCTCGGATATGGTCAAGCCCGGGCAGGTGTACATGAAAATGCTCATGGCACACCGTCCGCATGCCATTGTGAAACATGTTGATACCTCCCAGGCAGAGGCAATCCCCGGAGTTTTGACCGTCCTGACTTCATTGGATGTTGCATCCAATGAATTTGGATACTATTCCTATGATCAACCCGTACTTTGTGGACCTAGTGATAAACCCTTTGCAGATCGGGTTCGATTTGTGGGAGATCGTGTCGCAGCAGTTGTGGCCGAAACCGAAACAATTGCAACGAAGGCATGCGCGATGATCCGGGTTGTATATGAAGATCTTCCCATGGTTTGTGATGTCGAAGAAGCAATGAAGCCTGATGCGATTGTCATTCACCCTGACTTGGAAAGTAATGTTTTCGGTCATCACAAACTGTATAACGGGGATGTAGATGCCGGTTTTCGCAGCGCGGATGTGATTGTCGAGTCTGTGCTGAATACTCCCGCTCAGGAGCATGCTTATCTGCAAACTGAAAGCGGATTGGCTTATATAGATGAAGAAAACCGTCTGGCGGTAGTTACCACCGGGCAATGGGGAGATAAGGATCGTAAACAGATTGCCCATGCTCTGGGTTTGCCTGAAGACGAGGTACGTGTGATCTATCCGATGACAGGTGGCGCTTTCGGTGGTCGCGAAGATATCTCGGTCCAGATCATCGTTGCACTTGCCGCATACAAGTTGCACCTTCAGGGGAATCCTCGTCCAGTCAAAGTCGTTTGGACTCGGGAAGAATCGATCCTCGGACATTGCAAGCGTCATCCTTTCCGCTTCTTCACCCGCTGGGGAGCGACGAAAGAGGGCAAAATCGTTGCCGCTGAGGTGAAGATGTTGGCGGATGGTGGCGCTTATAAATTTACCACCAGTATTGTCACCAGCAATGCGGTTATAAACTCGCTGGGACCATACGAGATCCCAAATGTGAAAGTGGATGCTTACGATGTGTACACCAACAATGTGCCCCGAGGAGCCTTCCGTGGTTTTGGCGGTCCGCAGGCGGTTTACTGCGCTGAACAAATGGTCAACAAATTGGCGGTAGCGCTAAAGATGGATCCGGTTGAATTGCGGATGCGCAATCTGGTTAAGGATGGTTCCCTGCAAACCATGGGCTCGCCTTTCCCGCCGGGAGTCACCATTCGTGAGGTGACTCAAACCTGTGTCCTGGCTGCAGGTTGGACAGAGACTTCCGATGGTTGGAAACCTTCTCTATTTACGCCAGGACTGACACGGATAAAGCCATACATTCGCCGGGGAATAGGATTAGCCTGTGCGCACAAAAATGTTGGATTCTCCTACGGTTACCCTGAGCATTGCACCGTTGGGATAGAGTTATATGGGGAGCGGGAGATAACTCGCGCGGTCATTCGTCATAGCGCCAGCGAAGTGGGTATGGGCGCTCATACGGTCATCACTCAGATGGCTGCTGAAGCATTGAATATTCCCATGGAATGCATCGAACTGATCTCATCAGATACGGCACAGGTGAAAGACTCCGGTTCTGTCTCAGCATCCCGTATGACCTTCTTTATTGGAAATGCGATCAAGGAAGGCGCGGAAAAAGCCCTAGCGCAGTGGACGAATGAAGAACGTCCCGTAAAAATGGAACACACTTATTGGCCGCACCAGACCACTGCACCTGACCCTGAAACCGGTCAATGTGATCCCAATGTGACTTATGCATATACTACTCAGGCTGCCGAAGTTTCGGTGGATATGGAAACCGGACAGGTGAAGATCGAAAAAATTCATTGTGCCATTGATGTTGGCAAGGCGATCAATCCCCAGCAAGTGCTGGGACAGATCCAGGGTGGTCTGACACAGTCGGTTGGCTATACGGTCCTTGAAAACTTCATCGAAAAAGATGGCCGTGTTCTTACTCCAAGTCTGTCCACATATCTCATTCCGGGTGTTTTGGATATTCCCGAGAAGTTGAACATTATGGTCCTGGAAATTCCCGATCCTCGCGGTCCTTGGGGTGCCCGCGGATTGGGGGAAGTGATGAATATGTGCCTGGCTCCGGCGGTCACTGCCGCTGTGTTCGAAGCCACCGGAGTGTGGTTTGACAAATTCCCATTGATACCCGAGGATGTGCTTCGGGGTATCTCAAAACCAGTCTGAAACTGGATTATGATCATAATAAAAACACTCGAAAGAGTGTTATTATGTCATTCGATCAATAATACTTTTACAGATCAGGTTGGGTATATCCTTTCTGATAATCATTTGAAATATTCCACAGATCGCTAAAACCCTTGACCTGGAGTTAACTCCAGGTGCTACACTGTTACTAATGGTGAGACGATGAAAATAGCTGAAGGGAGCGAGAGATTCAATATCGCCACGGATTCGCTCCGTTACTACGAAAGAATCGGTTTGATTCAGCGGTTGAACCGCACAGTGAGTGGTATCAGAGATTATTCAGAAGCGGATTTGAAACGGGTTGAATTTATCAAGTGTATGCGGGGATCTAATCTCCCCATCGAAGCACTGATCGAATATGTAAGCCTGGTTCAACAGGGTGATGAGACTATTGAAGCCAGGAAGAATATGTTAATAGAGAAGCGCAATATGCTGGCGATCACATTGACTGAGATTTAGAAATCCTTGAATATCATGGATCAGAAAATCGAAGTATACAAAAGTGCTGCACTGAAAAAAGAAAAAGACCGTTCATTAATAAACAAGGAAATTCGCTGATCATTAACCAAAGGATTGAGAAAATGCAAAAAAGAATATTGGGAAATAAACTGGAAGTCTCTGCTCTCGGGCTTGGCTGTATGCGAATGAGTTTTGGTGACAGACCGACTGACAAACAGGAGATGATCTCATTCATTCATAAAGCGGTTGATCGTGGTATCAACTTTTTCGATACAGCAGAAGTATATGGACCATTTACGAATGAAGAACTGGTCGGCGAAGCATTGGAACCTTTCCGGGGAAAAGTGGTGATCGCCACCAAGTTTGGATTCAAACATGATCCCCAAAAAGGTCCTCATGCAAGCGTTGGATTTGACAGCCGGCCAGAGCAGATCAAACGAGTTGCCGAGGCATCCCTCAAACGCCTGCGAGTGGAGGTGATCGACCTGTTTTACCAGCACCGCCCTGACCCTGATGTGCCCATTGAGGAGGTGGCTGGTGCGGTGAAGGATCTGATTCTTACAGGGAAGGTCAAACATTTTGGCTTGTCTGAATCCAACGCGGAAACCATCCGTCGTGCACACGCAGTCCAGCCCGTGACAGCATTACAGAGTGAATACTCGGTGTGGTATCGCAATATCGAAGAGTCGATTCTACCTACATGCGAGGAACTTGGTATCGGTCTCGTGCCTTTCAGCCCATTGGGACGCGGTTACTTGACCGGAAAAATTGATGAAACCACAACTTATGCCCCTACGGATATTCGCAGCCGCAACCCTCGTTTTCAGGCTGAAGCTATAAAAGCCAACAGAGTGGTGATTGATTTACTGGAGAAATTTGCATCACAAAAAGGTGCCACACCAGCCCAGATTGCGTTAGCTTGGTTGCTGTCTCAAAAACCGTGGATTGTACCCATCCCCGGCTCGCGCAAGCTTGAGCGGCTGGATGAGAATATCGGATCATTGAAAATCGAATTGACCACTGAAGATCTCAGCCAGATCGACCATGCAATGTCGCAAATTAAGGTTGTCGGCGATCGGTACTAATGACAAGGGTGTACAAACAAGATTAAATACTAGTTTGTAACCGTCGAACTGATCATCTCACTGAGAATCGGTTTTCGATTATGAAAGCATCGGATTTTAGATGGAATGAAGAAAAGACAAAACTATGACAACTTGGACTAGTGATGAGATAAATATATCGGAAATTCCGAAGAATTGCAGATAGCATCTCGAAAACGCGATGGATCTCTGCGGAAGCCATTACCGGTTTGGGTAATCCGTGTTGGGGATGGTCTTTATATCCGTTGTATGAATGGAATCTCTGGTGCATGGTATCGTGGCGTTCAAGAATGCCATCAGGGACATATCCATGGCAGCAGTGTCGATTGCGAGGTCACTTTCATAGAAGAGCCATCCTCTGATATCAACGATCTGATAGATTCGGAATATCTAAAAAAATATGGCCATTATGGAGCAAGCCTGATCCGTAAAATGACAGACTCAGGTCCGCGATCACCACGATAAAAATATTACCTGATGCCAAAAGATTCATAACCGTATTTCCAGAATTCTCGAAACTAAACGAAAACCAGAGCCGATATGGCTCTGATTTTCTTAACCATCCTTCTCACAGGAGATATTTCCACTAAGTGTGCAATTCCTCGAGCTTGCCCATCTTTTTGCGGACATCCCGAAAAGTTGCGTATAGGGTTTGTTGAATGTGACGCAGCCAACCGGCATCTGCCGGATCATCAACTCTTCGCAGTTCATGCACTGATTGCAGTAGTTGACCTCATCCTCCCGGCCCTCTTCCAATTTCAGTGGCGTCAGCGGATCAGCGAAGGATTGCCGGCCAAGACCGATCATATCCATCAAACCATCGTCGATGCAGCGTGCGCCCATGGCGAACATGGAGGATTTTTCCGGCTCGATGGACAGCAGTTTGTTCTGTCTTGCCGCGGAAGGATGAGAAATGCGAACCGACCACCACCGTCTCGGGTTTGAGATTGTCTTTCATCAGTTTGGAGAAATAGATGTGCAGGTAAGAAAGATAAGGATCTTCCTTGCCGGCTTCCATGAATTCCATGCTGCAGTGCACATTGCCCAGCGATTCGACAAAATACTGCGCGCCGCGCTCTTCAAGCCCTTTGATCAGATCAATCGGTTCGGTCATATCCATCAACGGGGAGTCCGGTCCGGCTGAACCAAAGCCGCCGGGGAAGGCTTCCCACATGGAAATCTTGGAACCGATCAGAAAATTCTTGTCGTAGTTGGTGGCTTTTTGGATCCGTTCATACAGATCATAAGCAAACTGCACCCGATTTTTCCAGGCGCCGCCGTATTTCCATTGTCGGTCGTTATATGGACGCAGGATCTGGTTGCCGAGATAGCCGTGGCAGAACTTCATATCCACGCCATCCGCTCCGACATCCTGGGTGATCTTGGCTGCTTCGGCGAACTGGTCGATAATGTGTTTCCACTTCTTCTTCGGTCAGCAGATCTCCACCCAGGCCGTAAACAGGTTTCACAGTAACCCGTCTGGAAAATTCCGGTTCGCTGATCTCGCCTGAATGGGTCAGTTGAAAAACAAACTGGGCGCTTGGGTTGATTTCCTTCAGGCTTTTGACAAATTTTGTCAAAGCTTTGACATTGCGCGGCATGATCTCGAGTTGGGTTTTTCTCGCCCGGCTTTCATTGGTGATGGTGATGGCTTCGAGATCGATCAACGAAAAATGGCCTTTGAACAGGTTTTCATAGCGCTTGATAGGTCAGGTCGGTCGGATTGCCCTCTTCGTCCGAATCAACACATTCCATTGGTTGTGCAAAAAAACGGTTATGGCAGATCCTGTTTCCGATCTTGATCGGCTGAAGCAAAGTTTCTTTGTAGCCCATAATCTCATCTCCTTTTCAGCAATTGGCCGTTATAAATAATCTTCGATGCGGATTTCAGGGATTTCGATCTCATCATTGAAAGTCATTGCTTCTTCCGCGATGAGCGATCGCGTTATGGTAACCAATTCCAAACCGGGTTACGCCCAGGGCATGCATTTGGTCAACAGTTCAAGTGATCTGACTCCGCCAGCCGCTTTGATCTTGCAGCGGTCTGCCAACAGCTTTCTTCATGACTGCGATATGGTGCAAGGTCGTTGGAGCTGCAGAAAATCCGGTGCCGCTTTTGACATAGTCTGCGCCGCAATCCGCTACGATCTCGCATGCCTTGGTGATCTCTTCGTCAGTCAAGCAGCATGGCTTCGATGATGACTTTCAGCGATGTGTATTTCGTGGCTTCTCGCACCGCGGCGATATCAGCGCGAACCTGGTCATATCTACCGCTCTTCAAAAATCCGACATTCATGACCATGTCCACCTGCTCGGCGCCCAGGCTGGTGAAAAACCGCGCCTGGCTGCACCTTGGTTTCAGTGGCTTCCTGTCCGGATGGGAAGGAAAGGGAGGTTCCGAATTCCGTTACCGTTCCTTTGAGCGCTTCGCGCATCTCAGCATAATAAGCCGGCCAGATGAAGGCACAGCCAAAACTGTATTTTTTGCAGGCAGCTCACCAATGCGTCGAAAATCATCGTAAGAAGTATCGAGTTTGAGAGAGCTGGCATCGATCATTTTCGCAAATTGGGCATAAGTGATTTTATTCATGGATATATCCTTGTATTTTGTAATAAATATATTATTTAGTTGTTTTCAGAGATTCATTTGATGTTACTAGTCATCCGATAGGATCCATTAAGTTAGGATGATTCTTTCCGTGATCTCTGGGGAGACCAGCACCTTGACCAGGTCCTTGTTCTGTATGCAGTTCATTCAATGCCATCTCAAGTTCATCCAAAGGAACGATCATCGAAATCAGCGGGTGTGGATCGACACGTTTGTATTGCAGTAGCGCGATGGCAACTTCCCAGTCATGCCCGATGCCGGCGCAGGAACCGCCGATCTTCTTCTCCTGAAGCACGAATTTTGCCGGTGGAAGCCTGAACAAGATCATCATCCGAGCAGATGCCGAATGATTCCAGCTTGCCGCCGCGGCGGATCATGTTGAATGCCTGCTCATAGGTCTTGGATTTGCCGACAGCTTCGATCACATAATCCACGCCAACACCATTGGTCAGTCGCATGATCTCGGCCACCGCATCCGGGGTTTTGGTGATATCGATCACCATGTCCGCGGACATCTTCTTTGGCAGTTTCAAGCCGTTTCTGCTGGGAATCGATCACAATGACTGGAGCCGCTCCGCGCATATTTGCCAGCAGCGCATGGATGGTGCCAAGTCCGGCGCCGATCACCGCCACGGATGAGCCGAGTTCGCAGTTCATCTTGCGCGACGCATTGATGCAGGCTGTCAGAGGTTCGATAAATGTTGCGGCATAATCATCGATCTCATCCGGCAGGATGTAGCAATTCCTTGCAGGTGCTTTGACATATTCGGCGTATGCGCCATCAATATGGATGCCGATCTGCTTGAAAGAACTGCACAACAAAGGTCTCGCCACGCCGGCAGTAATAACAGGTGCCGCAGGTCAGGCAGATATCGACCGCCACCCGGTCGCCGGGTTTGAAGTCGGTTACGTTCTTCCCGGTCTCTTCAATGATGCCCCAGAATTCGTGCCCGGTGATCAATGGCAGGCAGGCGACTTCTTCTTCATACTTTCCGTTGTATGATCCCCAGTCCGAGCCGCAGATGCCGCAGTACTTTACCTTGATCAGGACTTCATCGCTGTTGATCGTGGGAACCGGCACATCCTTGTAAACAAATTTCTTCGGTTCTTCCAGAACCATTGCTTTCATCATTCTCATCGTTTCTCTCCTTACTTCTGAAACAGTTTGTCGTTGCGGCCTTCAAAAGGCTGATTGATCATCAAAGGTTTCAAGAATTCGATCGCTTTATCCAATCCATCTGCGCGCGACATGGTCACATCTTCATGCTCGTAAGAAAACACTCCTGTGATAACCGGTGTGGAACAATTCGGAGATGACGCTCTTCCAATTGATGGAACCCCAACCAGGGATACGGAATCGGAATGACCGGTCGAGGGTGCCCCAGTCGCGCTGCAGCATCCAATATCCGCCGCGCATCATATTGTGCTCGACGAGCTCGCAGTCCTTGGCATGCACCAGCACGATTCTGGTCACCGATCTCATCGATATAGCTGCCCAGATTGATTCCGGTGTAAAAGAATATTCGCCGGGTCAAAATTGATGGCAAATGCCGGATGGTTATCGCACAGGGCAAGACACCTTTTTGTGGTGTGGATATCGTAGATGATATTGTTGGGATGCGGCTCAAAAGCGACTTTCACGCCATATTCGGCAAATTTGTCAAAGATCGGCACCCAATTCTTGACAAAAGCTTCTTCTTCATCTTTCCAGCCGTCCGGATAAGGCCAATCGTTGAAATGTCCAAAATTGCCGATACCAGAAAAAGCCACCACAGCCGGAATTTCGAGTTCATTGGCGAGCCTGGCACATTTGAGCATGCTCTCGGTGCCGAATTTGATCTGTTCAGCAGGTGTTCCAGCACAGATTCCTGCCAGGTCTTTGCCATGCGGACCAAGCACCAGGGGTGAATCAGCATGGTTCGAAATACCGGAGATCACCAGCCCGGCATCTTCGACCTGCTTTTTCAGTTTTTTTGCGTTGTTCCCACGCAGCATCTCATCGACATCCATCTGCCCATTGTCGGTGTATGCCGGAATTTCGACTGCCTCGTATCCTTTTTCTGCCACCAGTTCAACCACTTCATTGAGCGGTAATTCGGAATAATTTATGGTACAAAATCCGACTTTCATTGATCTCATCTCCATTTAGCTGGTTTTTTGTTCGTCGTTCAATCCGTCATGTATTTCCCCAAGGCTTTGACCCATCGGAGGAAGTTGTTCGCGATTGCAGCGTATTTCTCATGGTTCACCAGATTTGGTACAAAGGACTTTGTTACCTCAAACAGCTGGTCAAGAGGAGAATAATCCTTCCAGAATCCTGCTCCACGGGCGGCAATTGCCGCCGCTCCCAGGGAAGCGGCATCCTGATCCACATTGGTCACGACGATTTTCTGGTGATAAACATCAGCAAATATCTGCATCCATAGGTCGCTTTTGGCTCCGCCACCGCAGATGATCATCGCCTGAGTGGTTTCGATTATGGGTTCGATCACAGTAAGGCAAAAACAACGTAAACTGAGTGCCACACCTTCCAGAACCGAGCGAAGAATATCCCCCCGGGTGGTGGACAATTTCAACCCGAAGAAAGAACCCAGGAGACTTTCGCTTGGTTCCTGTGAGCTGCCACCGCATAGGGAAGGATTGAACATGATCCCATTTCACCCGACAGGAGACTCTGCAGCGAGTTCGTTCATTTGTTCAAACGGATTTCCGGTTAAGTCTGCACACAAGATGTCTCTCGCCCATCGGTAACTATTCCCAGCGGAAAAGATCGATACACCGGATGTGTAATATCCTTTTTCGACATGAGCGAAAACAAACGGTAAAGTAGCGAAATCAAGGATGGGTTTGTTCGCGGTGACCGCGATCCATGCGGATGAACCAAGTGATGTATAGACCCTTCCATTACCCATACCGGTCGTACCCAATGCCATACACGAATTGTCTACCCCACCGCAGATCACTTTTGTACCGGGATGTAGTCCGCACATCTTACTCGCTTCCTGTGTTACAGTTCCAACGGTTCCATGGGACTCAACTGGTTCTACAAAGATACTTTGCGGTATTCCCGCCGCGGATAGATAATCTTCCCTGTATTTCCAGTTTTCGAGGTCAAAGACACCGCTCCCTGAAGCGTACGAATAATCGGTAGCCATCCGACCGGTGAGAAGGTAGTTGATGTAATCCTTGCTGCCAAGTACAGCTTTGATCTCTGTAAAGATCTCAGGTTGATGTTTTTTCAACCACATCAGCTTGAATATGGAATAGGTTTCTGGTGGATCCCCATTGCCGGTGGTCATATACCATTTCTCATAATCCACACGCTGGAAAAAATCTACTTTTTCTTCTTTGGCTCTCCTATCAGACCAGATCGGAACACTGTCTAGCAGTAATTCGCCAGTATTCCCGATGGGTGCAGCCACAAGACTGTGCCCACTGGCTGCGACTGCAGCAACAGCATTTGGATTGATTCCGCTGGTTTGAAGCAGTTTTTTCGTCGCTTCGCAGACTGCCTGCCACCAATCTAATGGATGCTGTTCGTGCCAATCCGGGTTCGGATAATAGGTTGGATATGGTTGAAATTCGAATCCAATGGAACTGCCATCGGTTCTGTATAGCCCCGCCTTTAATCCTCCGGTTCCCAGGTCGTAAGCGATGAGATATTGCTTATGATTTGTTTCTTGAGAATTGGACAATTCCCATTTCCTCCAATTCGATCACATAAATGCAGTTTCATTTTTGCGAATATGAAACTCACCCGATTACTTATTTAAGATTGCTTACGTCATAATTGCGGACGTGGAAAGCTTGCTTTTATAGAGTATTACAAAATGGGACTCATCTTCCGCCATATTTTTGCCAATGAAATGCCCACTTGTTGGAATACTATTGAAGTGCAAATTGGATAAAGATTAATTTGGAGAATCAAAAATACGCCCATCCGAGGCGTATTTTTGATTAAATTTCTAAGATTAAAGATTTTCTTTTAATGCCTTCGGCAGGTAAGCATAGAATTCTGTTGCATTCACCATGTCCTCGATGGGGACATTCTCCTGTATCGTATGTGCAGTTCTTTCATCTCCAGGACCAAATCCGATTGACGGTATTCCCGCCTTTCCTGCCCAGTAAGTGCCGTTGGTTGAGAAATCCCATGTTCCAAGCGGGCGGTTTTCTCCCCACAGATCACGGATTGATTTCAATCCCGACTGCACCAATGGGTGGGATTCCTCCTGCAGCCATGCGGGAAAATATTTGTTAAGTGGAAACCTGAAACCTGTATAAGAAGGAGTGTCGTAGAACAATTCTTCAACGACTATTTCATTTTGCAAATAATCAGGGATTAAACCCTTGATCAAGCCAATGACATCGTCATGCGGTTCATTCAATGTGATTCGCCGATCGAGATAGATCGAAAATTGATTTGGTACTGCGTTGATGGAGTTAGTTCGGGCTTCAACGTCGGTGACAGTGACTGAAGCGTTCCCCAGAATGTGATGTCCTCCCTGACCGAACCGCATCCTGCGATCCAGTTCGCGGATTAGATTGATCACGGATACCATCTTGTAGACTGCGTTATCGCCCAGATAGTGGACGGCTGCATGGGCGGATCGTCCGGATGCTGTGATTTTTAATTCGATACGGCCCTTATGCCCGCGATAGATGTTCATCATGGTGGGTTCGCCGATGACCACAAAATCAGGCTTCACTTTCGGGTCTGCTTCGACGAATGCGTTAGGACCTATTCCATCGCACCATTCTTCCATATTTCCAAAATAATAAACCGTGTATCCATCTAGTAATCCAAGGTCACGGGCGATGGCCAGTCCATGCACCATTCCAGGGGTGCTGCCTTTTTCATCACAGGCTCCACGAGCATAAAGGATACCATCTTCGACTTTCCCGATGAAAGGATCCCATTCCCATGCATCCCTATCGCCCACCCCGACAGTGTCGATATGTGAATCATAGAGCAGTACAGTAGGACCATTTCCGATACGACCGAAGGTATTCCCCATCTTATCAAAACGGACTTCATCATAACCCAGCATTCGCATCTCAGCCTGGATCCTTTCACCGACCGGTCCGATCAGTGAATCCATGGATGGAATGGCGCAGATATCCCGCATGAATTGGATGATCTGGTTTTTATTCTGGGCGACTTTTTTTTGATCTCTTTTGGAATGTCCATTTTTCCTCACTTAATTCCGGTTTGAACAAAAATTAATTAGTGATAATTTCAATTTCATGAGATTGACATCATCAGGTCTGGTAAACAATGCACTTAAGGATGACGAGTTATGTAATTATTCTACATGAGTCAACCGATCATGGTCAATATTTGCATCAAACAACATCCGTTTGGAGCGGCTTATAATGTCATTGAAAAAACAACTTTGGTACTGAAAATTTGTATTTTGCAAACCTGGAAACACCTATGGTGGGGATTGGGAAGAAATCAGCAGATGATAATAATCTATAGATGAATGCGCGTACGAATACAAGGTGGAAATTCTTGAAAAAGCTGGACTTGATCTGGTTTCCATTGTAAACAATCATCAATGGGATTGTGGACATACAAATGGCAGAGTTACAAGGGACTTCTTGGCATCGAAATCAATATTGAGGGTTGGTCAAGATATTTCACCTGTCCATTTCGAGACTTCAGGAGATAAAGTTAGGGTTATAGCTTAAGATGATGTGACACGGCTTGTCGATTTGAATTATCCAATAGGCAAAAATCAGTTGAAAATCTATTGCTGATGCAGGACTGATGTTCTCTGAGGGAATCATCCGCACGTCTTTCAATCTATCAAATGGATGGATTCTTCAATAAGTGAAAAACGGATGCTTGAGGTGTATAACCTGGGAAATTTGCTAACTGACCAATGGATGAATGCAGCTACTCGAAGGTCCGCCTTGATCACATTGGATTTTCCCCAGGCGAAGCTATCATCAATTTCCATTCTGCCGATATACATGGATCGGGAACAAAGGATTTTAACGAATGTAGAAGCAACCGGGGTAAAATTGATTCAAGAAGGTTTGACCCATGAGAAATTGTATGGAATTGAGTCAAAAATCAGAAGTAGTGATGAAATGACACTTGTTAGTAGTATCATACCCAAAGATAAATCTCGGATTCACTGGAATTAAATCCACGTCAAAGAAAAACAAAAGTTGGGAAGAGGTCAAGATGGTTGTTTATGGTGGTATTGAAACGGGAGGAACCAAATTTATTTGTATCGCTGGTACAGATCCTGATCATATACTGGCAGAAAAAAGGATCCCGACAACCACCCCTGATGAAACAATTCAAAAGGTCTTCGATTTTTTTGAGCCTTATACAACCCCAAAGGAACTGTCCGCGGTGGGTATTGCCTCTTTTGGACCGCTAGACCTTAATCTAAACTCTGAAACATATGGATACATCACTACCACTCCCAAACCCGGTTGGCGTAACACGAACTTGCGCGGTTTGATCCAACAGGGACTGGAAGTTCCGGTCACCTTTGATACGGACGTTAATGCAGCCGCATTTGGTGAACAATATTGGAATAAGGAGAATAGTCATCACGATCCTTTTATATATATGACTGTGGGAACCGGGATTGGTGTGGGTGTGATCGTAAACGGGAAACCCCTTCATGGACTGATCCACACCGAAGCCGGGCATTGTATCTTCCAGCATGATTGGACTCGCGACCCATTCCCCGGCGTTTGCCCATATCATGGAGATTGCTTTGAAGGTTTGGCTTCAGGTCCAGCTATGTCCAAACGTTGGGGACAGAGACCTGAAACTCTCCCAGATGATCATCCTGCCTGGGATCTAGAAGCGGAATATATTGCCCTTTCGATTGTAAACTTTATCATGACATATTCTCCCGAACAGATAGTGTTGGGTGGTGGTGTTCCGCAGCATCCGGGACTGATCGATATGATCTGGAAAAAAGTACAGAGAATAAATAATGGATATGTTGATTCAAACATGTTGGGAGGGAATATCGAAAAATATATCCATCTCCCGGAACTGGGTACCAGGTCTGGCTCGTTGGGTGCCATGGCCATGGCGATCAAATTGGTCGAAAATGGTAGTTAGGGGATTCGTTGCAGTTGAGCTAATATAAACTTTTCAAAACCATTATCCACTTATTTTCATTTTTTAAATGGTGGATTCTCAGAGTCTAACCATTTAATGAACATGATTGCGAAAGCGATGATGTAGACCATCGCAACAGGCATCGCCATGATTAGTCCTGCGATTTGTTGGTCATCCATCGGGCTGATATTTATGATTCGTTCTGCTGCAGCATAGGTAGGGTAAAGTGGTGATGAGGCGAACGAAAAGATCGCACCCAACACCGTACAGGGAATGGCATCCAAAAACAAGTAAAGAGTTTTTCCAGGATAGTTCAATCCGGGCAAAGAGGGGGTAGTGCTTAGAATTGGCCACCAGTTAATTACACCCAGACTGATGAAAAGTAGATGCTCAAAGACATGCACGAAATCGTTATGCAGCGCAAGTTCGTAAAAACCTTTGAAGTGCCACCCCACAAAAACAGTATTAAATAGAAGGAATGCGAATATGGGTCTTGTGAGAAACCGCAATACACTAGTAATTTTAAGTATTGACGCCAATTTCTCCACCAACCAACCCGGCACCCCGATTATAAGCAAAACAGGTGCAATGACACCCAGCAAGGTATGTTGGATCATATGAGCGCTGAAAAGATATTCTTCTCCTAAAATATCCAAAGGAGAAACCAGAGCAAAAAGGATGATCAGCATTCCGCTGAGGAACCAGCCCATCTGCATTTTGGAAATTTTTTCACCGGTTGCCCTACGGGTAATTAATAGAAAGTAACCACCGAGAATAAATATTTCACCGGTAATTACACTTGGTTCCCATTTCCATAGACTGTGAATGATAGACCAATCCATCGGATTTCCTTCCCGCTCTTCGATATTACCGGATAAAATTGCTTTATTTAGGATTGTATAAAGCTATCAATGCCAGAATAAAACCAATCCCAACAAATAATCCCATTGCGAAAATGATAGCAAATTGACTCTTATCGCTTCTGAGATGCATGTAGAATAGTGCCACCAGGCTTGCTTTTGCCAGTGCCAGCGGAATTAATATTGGGGCGCGAGGCACAGGTAGGTATGTAACCCCTACCTCAATTGCAGTTAAGATCACCAATCCGACAAAAACAAGGAGATAATTTGGCTTGGTACTCTTAAGCATTTTAATTCTACGCTTTCTTTTGATGAAGACAGTTTCCCTAGATCAGGTAAACGATTGTAAAGATCAATATCCACACTAAGTCAACAAAATGCCAGTACAAACCCACCAACTCAACGCTTATGTGGTTCTCTTTACTCAGTTCACCACGGATCGCTCGGATAAGAACAAATCCTAGCCAGATGATCCCAACCGCGACATGCGCACCGTGGAATCCGGTTAAAGTAAAAAATGTCGATCCAAATAAATTACTTTTCATTGAAAGGCCATCCCGTACGAGGAGGGAAAACTCAATAATCTGACCACTTAAAAAGAAGAGGCCCAGGAGTATGGTTCCAATCAACCAGATCCGTAATTTTTTTTGATCACCCCTTTGAATGGCAGCCAGAGCAGAGACCATTGTTAAGCTGCTGCAGATCAAGATCATAGTATTGACCGCGGTCAATGTAACATTCAATACATCATGCGGAAAGGGACCTGTAGTACTTCGTCCATGCATGATGATATAGGTTGTGATCAGCACAGAAAAGAATACCGCTTCAGATCCAAGCAATGTCCAGATACCCAATTTCTGGTTGTCTATTCCGAGTGAAGTTCCTTCGCCCTGTTGTACTTCATGGTCAGTCATTTATTGATCCTTTTTGACTGGGTGTGTCTTTTCTGTTTGCGTAAACCAACCCGTGATTCCTGCAAAAGCGAGAGCTCCTCCAAGTAGGATGAGCCAAATTGAATAGATCAATCCAAAGAATAAAATGAACAAACCAAATGCCAGAATGATCGGATAGATTGATCCGGGTGGCATATGGATAACTGACCCTTCATCTTCTATGGCTATTGGTTTTAATGTTGCCGATGATTGATCTGCTGAGTCAGTTTGTGGATATTTCGAATCCCAGAATGGCCGTCTGCTGTAGACAGTGGGTATTCTGGAGAAGTTATGAACAGGAGGTGGCGATGAGATTGTCCATTCCAGGGTCTGAGCGTCCCATGGATCATTCCCGGCTTTCTCACCTTTTCGGAGGGAAACATACAGGTTCCAGATGAAAATCAATACTGACAAGGCAATGATGAAAGCACCGATCGTCTCAACGTAGTTCCAAAATGTCCATCCCTGGCTGGCACCGTAGGTGTAAACTCTACGCGGCATACCTGCCAGACCTAGAAAGTGCATAGGCAGGAATGTTACGTTGAAGCCCACAAGCGTTACCCAGAAATGCCACTTCCCAATGGTCTCGTTCAACAATTTTCCTGTCATTTTTGGGAACCAGTAATATACCGCGGAGAAGATTGCAAAAACCGTCCCACCGTAAAGCACATAGTGTAGATGAGCTACCACGAAGTAGGTGTCATGCACTTGGAAATCAATAGGGACAACCGCTAACGAAATTCCACTGAGTCCGCCGATGATAAACATGCTGATAAATCCAACGGCAAATAAGAGGGGAGTTTTGAATTTTATCTTCCCACCCCACAAGGTGGCTATCCAGTTAAAGATTTTTATACTGGTTGGGATGGCGATGATCTCGCTATCTGCTGAAAAGATGGCATCCGCGATGGGATTTAGACCCACGGTGAACATATGATGCGCCCAGACTGTAAAACCTAAAAAACCGATCGCAATCCCCGACAGAGCGATTGCTCCGTAACCAAAGATGGGTTTCCGCGAAAAAACGGGCAGAACTTCAGAGATGACCCCAAAAGCAGGAAGGATCAAGATATACACTTCCGGGTGACCGAAAAACCAGAAAAGATGCTGCCAAAGGATGGGATCACCTCCCTGACTAACTGCAAAAAATCCTGCTCCATAATTCCGTTCGATAAAAATGAGGATCGCATCCACGGTGATGCTGGGAAGCGCGAATACCATCAGGAAAGAAGTGACCAACATTTGCCAGACGAACAATGGCATTTTTAGCAATCCCATTCCGGGTGCCCGCAAGTTAAGTATCGTGACAATGAAGTTGATCGCCCCGACTGTGGATGCGACTCCCGTGAGAATGATCCCCAATGCCCAAAAATCCATCCCATGAGATAACGAATACTGACCGCTTGTGAGTGGAGCATATGCAAACCAACCCGCATCCGGTGCTCCACCTAGAAAGAACGAACTGTACATAAGCAGTCCACCGAAAAGAAAGAGCCAGTAACTTAGAGCATTTAATCTCGGGAATGCCATATCGCGTGCCCCGATCATTAGCGGTACGATGTAGTTAGCAAAACCCACCAGGATGGACATGGCAAAAAGGAAGATCATTGTCGTGCCGTGCATTGTGAAGATCTGGTTATATGCTTCCGGCGTTACGAATTTATTATCCGGTGCTCCAAGTTGAATCCGTATGAGCATGGCCTCGCTACCACCAACCATAAAGAAAAAGAATGATGTCAGTATGTAAAGGATACCGATATCCTTATGGCTTGATGTTGTCAACCACCTCCATATTCCACGAGGAGTACCGGTGGGAAGGGATTGATTAATTGTAGTGGCGGTCATAGACAACTCCTGATTTCGTGGTTTATTTCAGATTTTCAAGGTAAGCTTGCAGTAAGCGGATATCATTGTCTGATAATCCTAGATTGGGCATTTGATTTCCAGGTTTCATTTCTTGTGGGTTCTTCAACCATTTGGATATGTTTTCCGGTGTATTTTGAAAGGATCCTCCGGCAAAAGTTGTCCTGCTCGCAAAATGAGTGAGATCGGGTCCTTGGGTACCATCCGCTTCCGTTCCTTTGATCGAGTGGCAGCTACTGCAGGACCCGGAAAGGAAAAGCGATTCCCCTTCGGTTTCGTCTGATGTGAGATCTGCTTTGGGAACTGTTTGTTGATGCAGTAACCAGGCTTCAAATTGTTCTTTTGATTCCGCGATAACCAGCATTCGCATATGTGCATGTTCCACACCGCAGAATTCCGCACATTGTCCTTCATAAATGCCGGGTTTCTCAGCTTGTATCCAAATTCTATTTGTATGTCCGGGGATCACGTCGATCTTTCCACTCAATTCGGGTACCCAAAAGCTGTGTATGACATCTGCGGATACCAATTCAAACATCACCGGAACTCCAACCGGGATATGTAGTTCATTTGCAGTATTGACTTGATAATCCAGGTAATCAAATTCCCAGTACCATTGACGTCCGATTACTTGGATGTTCAAGTTTTCTGTTGAAGATGCTCCTGATTTGGATGCAGGTGGATAGGATATGATCCAAAGAGGGTTAAGGGAAATGATAAAGATTACTGCAAGAATGACAGTGACCGCTGTTGTCCAAATGATTTCCAATCTTCGATTACCCTCGATCTGGGGCGGAATTTCTTTTGAATTATCTGCACTTCGATACTTAAAAACAGTAAACAACAGGATGCTTTCAACAACAACAAATCCAATGGCAGATATGATAAAAACGGTTTGTATTAGTTCCGAAGTAACTTTTGCGCTAATGGAAGCAGGTCTGAATACCGCCGGGATCTCAGAGCATCCGGTACACAAGAGCAAGAAAAAAACCGATACAGATCTTTTTACTTTTTGGATTGTCATTTGCTTTCCCCGGGTCATTTTATGACAACCTGGTATAAGGATGTTATGACAGATATGTGGCTGGATCCTGATGCTCTAAGATCTGATTTGACCTTAACCGACATAAAATACATATTTGGATAGAATAACTAGCTTCAACGGTCCACGCTATAGTGCCAATATCAAATCAAGTCTTCTTCAGATTAATATTACATCTACACACCTTGTAAATTCAACAATAATGCCACCCAAAGTTTATTAATTGCCGAAACTAGTTCTGGAACGAGTTTTGATCCAAAATATCAATAATTAATCGCAACGGAAGCTATCTATCCTTGAACAAGAAAGGTAATTATCTGGATTAATTTCTAAAACGTTATATTATTAAATGAGGCAATATAGAATTTTTACTAGAAATATAATGAAGAATTACGAATGAGGTAGGGTGAACGCTTACTTCAGGTGGGAATTATTAGAAAACAACATCGATATCGGTCAAATTGCTATTGATAGAATCAATCTATCAATAAAGAAAACAACCCTGAAAATATTATCAATGAAATAGACCGTACCGTATTGTCAGCCAATCATTTCCTCAGAATATAAGCGTATAAACCACCCTAAGCATTTTTTTGAAAAGACTGATAACAATAGCCGAATGAATATCGTTCCTTTATTCATTAAAGAAGTAATGGATATTCCGAAAGGTGGTGATGCTGATAAAAGTGATCTGCTCTATTAAGAATAAAACCAAAGCAAAGACAAACGTTTGAAGGAGAGAAAAATGTCTAAGAAGTTGCTTCCCATATTAAGTTTTATACTGATCTTTGTGTTTGCCATTGGAGCGTGCACACCAGCTACGCAAGCACCAGTCGCTGAACCTCCTGTTGCCGAAGCGCCTGTTGCCGAAGCGCCTGCTGCTGAAGCGCCTGCTGCTGAAGCTCCTGCCGCCGAAGCCCCCGCTGCTGCAGGTGGAGAATTGTATTACCTGAATTTCAAACCCGAAGTCTCGGAAATTTATACAAAGATTGCAGAAGAATATAAAGCTGAGACCGGTGTCACTCTCAAAGTGGTCACTGCCGCATCAGGTACTTACGAACAAACTCTAAAATCAGAAGTAGCAAAGACTGACGCACCAGTCTTATTCCAGATCAACGGTCCCGTTGGTTATGCCGCCTGGAAGGATTACACTGCCGATCTGAAAGATACTGAACTTTATAAACATCTCACCGATAAATCCATGGCAGTCACCGATGGCGATGGCGTTTATGGGATTCCGTATGTCGTTGAAGGCTATGGGATCATTTACAACGATGCCATTATGAACAAGTACTTTGCTCTACCAGGTGCGAAAGCGACATCCATGGCAGATGTCAACAATTTTGCAAAGTTAAAAGAAGTTGTTGAAGACATGACCGCACAAAAAGATGCCCTTGGGATCAAAGGTGTATTTTCATCCACATCCCTGAAACCAGGTGAAGACTGGCGTTGGCAGACACATCTCGCGAATGTTCCTGTATTCTATGAGTGGCGCGATAACAAAGTAAGTCTGGCAAGCGATGCCACCAAGGAAATTAAGTTCCAATATGGTGACAATTTCAAGAATATCTTCGATCTGTACATCAACAACTCTGTAACACCATCTACCTTACTCGGAAGCAAGAGTGTGGATGATTCAATGGCTGAGTTTGCTTTAGGTCAATCTGCGATGGTACAAAATGGTAACTGGGCTTGGGGACAGATCTCAGGTGTTGACGGAAATACAGTCAAACCGGAAGATGTAAAATTCCTGCCAATATATACAGGCATGCCTGGGGAAGAAAAACAGTCGATCAATGTCGGGACTGAAAACTTCTTCGCAATTAATAAACAGGCTTCTCCTGAAAAACAGAAACTGGCTGCTGATTTCATCTACTGGTTGTATAGCAGTGAAAAAGGAAAAGCCTTCGTTACCAACGATCTGAAATTCATCGCTCCGTTTGATACTTTTGCGGACAATGAAAAACCAACTGATCCGTTGGCTAAGGAAGTCCTTCGCTATACCAGTAACACTGATCTTTACAATGTGTCTTGGAACTTCGTGAAATTCCCGAATCAGACCTTCAAGAACAATTTTGGCGCTGCTTTGTTACAGTACGCGCAAGGATCGATGACTTGGGATGCAGTCAAGACCCTGGTTGTTGACCAATGGAAGATTGAAAGCAACAAGTAAACCGGAATAGTATTTTCTTATTACCCCGCGCTCAATTCGAGCGCGGGGTAATACAGAATGTAATGCGCGATCATACTGCGGTGTAGGAGAATTACAGTGCAAAAGATGCCAAAAAGCTACTACTTGTTTTTTACACTTCCGACGATTATTGCATTCTTGATAGCTTTTTTTTCATCCCATTCTTTAATGGGAATTTATTTATCTTTCACCAGGTTCACATTACAAATTCATTCAAGCTCTTTGATCAAAATCTTGCTCTGACAGCGGGGGCACCTGGGAAAGCTTCTGCGATGCTTGCCCTTGATATTTTTAACACGTTCTATGGACGCAATGGATATGAAGGTGTTGGTCAGGCAAAAGCAGTTGTTTTCTTTATTTTTGTCGCCTTGATCGTTTTGATCCAGCTTCGCCTTACAAGAAATAAGGAGATTGAAAGCTGATGGATACCCAAAAGAAATTTCAAAACAGCATCACTTTCATTTTTCTGCTCATTCTGGCAGTATTATTTCTCACACCTATTCTTATTGTTTTTATGAATTCCTTTAAAGGAAGGTTTTTTATCTCGGATACTCCTTTTGCTCTTCCCGACGCGCAAACATTCTCGGGAGTAAAAAACTACATCAGTGGAGTAGCTAAGACTGGATTCATTCAAGCGTTTGGTTATTCCCTTTTCATTACTGTTTTTTCCGTAGGAGCTATTGTTCTTTTTACATCCATGACTGCATGGTGTATCACTCGGGTGAAATCGAAGTTCAGTACAATGATTTATTATCTGCTTGTATTTTCTATGATCGTTCCATTTCAGATGGTGATGTTCACCATGTCAAAAATGGCAAATATTACCCATCTGGATAATCCGATTGGGATCATTGTGATCTATCTCGGGTTTGGTGCTGGGTTATCTGTCTTTATATTTAGCGGATTCATCAAAAGTATTCCGCACGAAATCGAAGAAGCGGCAACGATCGACGGGTGTAATCCCATCCAGACATTCTTTTGGATTGTGTTTCCAATCCTCAAGCCGATCAGCATCACTGTGGCAATATTGAATACCATGTGGGTTTGGAATGATTATTTACTCCCTTACCTGGTAATTGGTAGCAATTACCGCACAATCCCGATTGCTGTTCAGTATTTGCAGGGAGGTTACGGCAGCCGGGATATGGGTGCAATGATGGCAATGCTTGTTCTAGGTATCCTTCCCATCATCATCTTTTACTTGTCCCTCCAGAAGTACATTATCAAAGGCGTGGTTGCTGGTGCAGTCAAGGGATAATCCGAGTCACTCATCCCATCCTATTGTAAAAGAAAGCCCATCCTGCCAATTAATTAGTATCTAAAAAATCTTTCCTGGCGGGAGGGTTTGGTTGGTTAGCACTTTGACTTATCAAATCTGCACCAACAAAAATCCATCGGTGATCTATTCCCCCCAGGTCACCCATTTCGGTTCAACATTATTCGGAATCAATGTGAACGCCCTGCTTAATTGGCAGGTCTTCTGTTTTACATATAACTGTAGCTAACGCGAGTCCATGCGATACGATGATGATCTGTCCATTGGGATATTGAGCAGCGATATCATTCAAGGCAGCATACACCCGTGCCCCCACTTCTTCGACAGTCTCTCCTCCCGGGGGACGAACACTGGACGCCGAAATTGTTCGTTGTTTCCACATCTCGCTAAAGAGATTCTTGATTACATCCACATGTTTACCTTCCCATTCGCCCTGGTTGATCTCCCGCAATCTGGGATCAACTTCAATGGGAACATTCAATTCGGCGGCTATGATTCCAGAAGTCTCTTTTGCCCGATCCAGATCACTTGTAAAGATCAATTCAAATTTATGTTTATTTATTTTTCGGGCTACACTGTGAGCCTGTTCACGGCCAGTTTGGTTTAACGAGACATTGCTCTGCCCTTGATAGCGGCCTTCCAAATTCCAATCTGTCTGACCGTGACGAATTAAACAGAATTTTGTCAACTCTTTTTTCTCTCCCTGTACGTTTGTAATGATTGCATGGGTGGCCGTTCTACTTCGGCTATTTCTTCCACGTCGAGATAATATCCACCTTTGGAATAGCGGATCAATTTCATGGTCTTATTTACGTCTTCAATGATGGCTCTTTCATACCGCGTTTCTAGCTTCCGCAAAACTGTCTGAATGATTGCAAAGGACATTTTGCTCAATGCTTCCAACCCCTGGTTATGATGGATCCGTTCGAGCAAGTCGGATTGGGCGATTGCTCTGAGTCCATAATTTTCGAAAATATCGATCAACAATCCTGTTTCCACCCCGTATCCCGAAAAGAAGATTGCTTTTTCCAGAGATTCTCTTCTTCCGGCGTATTCTCCTGACAGAGGTTGGATGACACCGGATAGTTCCGGGTAAAACAGGTTCAAGAGCGGTCGCGCTGCCAGTTCTGTCACTCTGCCGCCAACTCCTACCTGGAAACGATTACCAACTTTGAGTGGACGTCTATAAAATCCCTTCACAAATTGTATATTGCGGTTTAACAAGAGTGGTCCGATGATGCCATAAACAAAACGCGGATGGATGTTGGTGATATCAGTGTCGACCCAGGCAATGATATCCCCTTTGGTCACCATTAAGCTCTTCCAAAGTGCTTCCCCTTTTCCTTCACGCGGACCTAGTTCTGGTAACAATTGTTGATGGATATATACCGGGATGCCGAGATCTTCTGCGATCTTTCGGGTTTGATCAGTCGAATCTGAATCAACTAAAACGATCTCATCCAACAGTGGATATTCATCCATCAATGCTTTCTTAATGGTGGTGATCACTTTGCCGATAGTCTTCTCTTCATTTAAAGCAGGTAATGCCAGACTGATGAGCGATCCTTGTTTTTCTTTTAATCCGATGAGTTGTTTCAAATTTGCGAATTCATCGGCATGAAATGTATTTTCTGCGAACCATTTATCCACAAGGATCGAAATCGCTTGAACTCCAGCTGTTTCGTCGAACATCCCTTCGGAAATTGTGCGATGGGTCTTAACCACCATCACAGTCGCGGTTGAATCCCGTAAAAGTTTTTCTGCCACGGGACCTATTAATGAACTGCCGAGACTCTTGCTTGCGGTCACTCCAAGTACAACCAGGTCATACTGATTTGACTCATCAAATATGGTCTTGGAACTATCATCGGTAACGATGGATCGTAAATTTACTTCAGGGATTTGCTTGAGAATATGTTTTAAACCCTTGAATGGGGCATCATTGACATTGCCTTTAAGAGAAAGATGTAGAACATCCAGCTTGACAGGTTTCAGCCCGATTCCAACAGAGAGAGCCAATTCCGCGTGTGGACCACCACGAACGGCGATCAAAGTTTTTTCCATCTTTACTTGTTTACTGCCGCGGATTATCGCGACATTGCACAGTGAATGTGAAAGAACATCCGAAATTGGTATACCACAAGAGATCTGCCCATCTTTCCACTCGACTATGAAAAGGTCGGGTTTTTCAGCTGTGATCACAGCTGAAAGATCTTTCCATGGTTTTTCAGATACGATCACAAAGGATTTAAACCTGATGGATGGATTACGAAAGGACATTAATTTCTTGCGAACCTGACGTGCTATCACTGCACCGGCGCTGACAGGTTCACCTTCGGGGATGGTTACAACGCCAACCAGGATGATCTCTTGAGCGATTGCTTGTGCAATAGATAGAGCCGAATTTCCAATTTCCCCTGCGCCGATGGGTACCAAAGCGGTTTTAATTTTTGTAACAGCAGGTTTCATTTAAGTACCTCCCTGATTAACCGCTCAATAAACCGCAGATAGATAGAATCCCAGGCGAAATGATGTTTTGCCATTCGTGACCACCGGGCTGTGGTTTCATTTTGTAACCTGTCAAAGATTTCATGGGCGATTTTTCTGGGAGATGAGTTTGGATTGAAATAACTGACATCATCATGTCCGAGCTCTCGAAAAACCGGCAGATCGGAACAAAATACAGGAATACCGCTAAAACCCGCTTCAATGATCGGAATGCCAAATCCTTCTTCCTTGCTCGGAAAAATTAAAGCATCTGCCAGATTATAAAAATCGGAAATAACTGTATCCGGTACAGATTCTGGCTCAATTTCAGCTAACAGAAGTGCTGACTGCCTCAGATCCAACTCGTCTATCAGTTGGTGAATTTTATGTCTGTATGCTGCGTTTGCAGGATTATGAGGTCCTTCTGGTCCGGTGATTAATAGCATTGCATCGGGAAATACTTTTTTTAATTCCTTCAGAATCCGGATTGCAAATTCGATATTTTTTCTGGGTGTCAGCCGGACAGGCAATAAAAATAATGGATCAGCGTCATACAGCTCCATCTTTTGCATGAGTTGAATTGTCTTTTGTTCCAGTTTGTAGAATCTGTTGATATCAACACCGTTTGGTATCACTCGGATGGAATCAGTCGGGATGGATAACAGGGTGCTCAGTTCTTTCTGGCGTTGCTCTGAGACAACCACATGGGTAATGCATTCCCAATTTGTCCGCAATAAATTCCATGGATACGAATCATATAGCTCGTTTTTATATTGGGTTGCGGTCCAGGCTAGGTCGTGATGCCATAATATGACCTTGGGGTTATTACTTTCTTTGTGAATATCGTAAAGGGCGGCTGTCAAAGCTAAATTCTTGTGAAGAGATCCAATATTATGGGCGATAAGAATATCCAAGGATGACATTTCAAGGCGCAACCCGGTCTTAATCTTTTCACGAAGGGTATCGAAAGCCGTTGGACACTTTCCCAGATCCAATTGAGATTTTACCTTTAAGACATCTGCATGCCGGGAATCCAGCAGTGGAAGGATATGTACTGGAATATCGTGTTGAAAGGATTCCCCTCGTCCGGCAATGATGGTCACCGAATGGCCGGATTTTGCCATTAATCGAGCATGATCAGCAAGTACACTCTCGACTCCCCCAACGATGGGTGGAGACGAGTAATGTAATAATCCGATTTTCATGAATCTTCCCCAAAAATATCTTCGAGAAGTAGTTTGAGATGATGTTCCAACATGGAGAATGAATAATAACGTTTTGCGAGATTAAAATTATGATTGCACATCTTTCTGGCATACTCGGGATGCTGCAAAAGGTATCGGGTATCTGCTAGAGTCTTCTCGCTGATGAAACCATCGAATTCGATGACTTGAAATCCTTTCGGTTTGATATCTGCTTCGAAAATGGAGTAATTATTTAATATCAGTGGTCGTCTGAAATATACGGCTTCCAGGAAAGCATTTCCAAACCCTTCGATGGATGATGGATAAGAAACCAGATCAGCTTGCGGATAGATATCCCCGATTGAGTAGATTTTCTTCCCCTTCGCGGTCATTCCACGATTTGTACCAACTATATCTGATTCGAAATTGATCTTCACATCCAATAAGGATGCAAACTCCCGTACTCTATGTTCGTATGCAGTCCCTTCATCACCGGCCGCGTGAGTGATGACCAGAACTGCAGGTAGTCCTAACCTTCTAACTAACTCGATGGTGTGTTCGATTCCTTTTCGTTGAATAATTCGTGTAGGTTGCAGAATCAGGTATTCTTCGGGAGACGCCCCAAGATCTTGCCGGGCTGTTGATGCATACTCATCCAGGAGATCAGGTGGTGTGTCGAAATCCATCACATTCGGAACCAGCATCGCAGCCGCACCAATACGGGTTGCAAGTTGTTGTGCCTGAATGGAATTAATGACCACATGCCGGATGGATGGTAATTGGGGCGGGAACGCTGCTGCTAGATAATCGTGGACAGAATTATTTAAGAATCGTTGACGTTCCCAGGAAAAATCATGATGATGTGCAATGACCGGATAACCGGTTTCAGCGATGAATTCGGCGATAGCTAGTCCCAGCGGAATGTTGACAGGTATGGAGAGAGCATTCTCAACGATCAGGGCTTCTATTTTGAATTGATGAACAAATTTATAAAGATGCTCCTTGAGATAATCCTTTATATCCTGTATCTGTTTGCTGATTCTAGCCGGGCGAATGTAAACGGAAAAGAAATCCTTGTGCAGCGCTTCGATCTCTGGATGGGTTTTTCGGTTGATGTGCAGACTACCCCATGAGCCGGTGAATACAACATCGTTGATCGCGGTGATCGATGGGTGTCTGTAGAATGCTTCCGGGACGACATAGCTCCGTTCTGCCGGACGGTCGCACTCTCCGCAGAAGAAGTGGCAGGTGTGTCCCATGCGCTCGAGGACAGTCGTCCACTTGGCAGTTTCAAGTGACACACCGTCAACTCCGGCAAACCTGGTTGAGATGAAACCGATCCTTCTAGTTGCGCTCATATTCGGTTTCTATATAGTACAGCCTGCCTGGGATTGAATCAAGACAACCGAGTTTGGCATAGAAGCTCGATGTTTGTTCTGATCAAAGATCTTATTACTATTTGTTCAAAGAGACTTGTGTTTAACGTGTCAAACGGACAACGTAGCGGTATCGATCTCCACGGTAAAGAATTTTAACGAATTCCACCGGACGCCTGTTCTGATTGTAAGTGAGTCTTTCATTTAACAACAAAGGTGAACCTACTGGAATATGCAGTTCTTTCGCTTCTTCAGGAGTACCGATTGTGACTTCAAGTGTCTCATCAGCTTCGGTGGGGATGATGTTGAATTTATCTTGCAGAACGCGGTAGAGTGATCCGGTCTGTTCCAGGTCCTTGCGGGTGATGATCTGAGTCTCATCCAGGGCGATATAGGATGTCTGCAAACCTATCGGAGTGTCATCCCCGAGTCTGATGCGTTCCACGCAGAGCACTTTTGTACCGGCGGGAAGTTCCAATCGTTGTAGAATACTGACAGACGGAACCATGAACTCAATTTTACGGATGATCTGTCCGGGGCGTATTCCGCGGCGAACCAGATCTTCTGAAAAACTGGTTAGTTCCTGCATCCCTTTTTGTAGTTTTTGCGGGGATACAAATGTCCCTTTTCCATGTTCCTTGTACAGAAAACCTTGTCGTTCGAGATAATCGATTGCCTGTCGAATGGTAGGCCGGCTGACATTATATTGCGTTTCAAGCGCACGTTCTGATGGGATCGGAGTACGCGTCGCCCATTCCCCCTGCTCAATTTTCTGCTTGAGAATACTGGCAAGTTGGTAATACTTGGGTACTGCGTTGAAGGGATCGATTGTGCTTGACATTTGTATTTTGCTGTAGTATTATGGTAATGAGGTAATGTGGTCATTACCAGTTGATAGTATTGTAAACCATTTCAACCGGGATTTCAAGAGGGAAAAAGTGGATCAGATATCAGATAGCGAATTACGGGAAATTGTGGAGCGGGTAGTGAAACGGACCATGGGTGGTCAGTCGATAGTGACAACACCGACCTCACAATCCGTAGCTGCTGCCCAGCAAGTATCTAGTTCAGCTCTCCCCAAAGTCAATTCTACAAAGGTCGCGGCGATCGGATCGGATCACGGCGGCTTTGAATTAAAAGAGATCCTGAAAAAAGACCTGGTTGAAATGGGATTCGAAGTGGTAGATTGTGGAACGAACAACAAAGAAGCCTGCGATTATCCTGATTTTGCTTTTAAAGTAGCCCAGATGGTCAGTTCCCAAAAAGTAATGTTTGGGGTGATGATCGACGGCGCTGGAATTGGAAGTTGTATGGTTGCCAATAAGGTTCCTGGCGTACGGGCTGCCATGTGTTACGACTATTCCACAGCAGTCAACAGCAAGGAACATAATGATGCGAACCTGCTCACGCTAGGGGCAGGACTCATCGGAGTTAATCTGGCAAAACAAATCCTCAAGACCTGGATTACAACAGAATTCGCCGGTGGTAGGCATACTGCCAGGGTGGATAAGATAATTGCAGTCGATAAGAAATACTTAAAAGGCGAGTGATATGGCTCCAGATACTAAATTAGTTGAACAATTGGTCGAGATCATTACCCGTGAAGTGTTACTGGCAATGGTCGAGCAGGAAGAACAGGAAAAACTTCCCGATGGGGCATATTGTACGGTTGAAGTTGCCGAGGGAATGAAGGTGAAAACCTGTTTTGACAATGCCGGACATGTGATAAGCGCGGGGGCCGAACGGCTGACTTCAACTTTAGGCGTCATCCCGCAGGACGTTAACATCGCTGGGATGATCGACCATACCCTGCTGAAACCGGATGCCACGCCCGACCAGATCGCCCAACTTTGTTTCGAAGCTCGAAAATATAATTTCGCTTCGGTTTGTGTAAATCCAACCTGGGTAAAACTCTGCGCTGAACTTCTAAAAGGTTCTGCTGCCAAAGTTTGCACTGTGATCGGTTTCCCGCTTGGCGCCACCGCTCCCGAAGTCAAAGCTTTCGAAGCCAGAAACGCGCTCCAGGAAGGGGCAACAGAAGTGGATATGGTCATCAACATTGGAGCATTGAAAGCCCGTGAGAATGACCTGGTTGCCAGGGATATTCGCGGAGTGGTCGATGTCGCCCACCAGGCTGGTGCGATCTGCAAAGTAATTATCGAAACTTCTCTGCTGAATGATGAAGAAAAAGTGATCGCCTGCCTCCTAGCCAAGGAAGCGAAAGCCGATTTTGTGAAAACATCCACAGGATTCTCGAGCGGCGGAGCGACCGTCCATGACATCGAATTGATGCGCCGCACGGTTGGCCCGGAAATGGGAGTCAAGGCTTCTGGAGGGGTTCGAACCCGCGAAGATGCAGAAAATATGATCAAAGCCGGTGCAACCCGCTTGGGTGCCAGCGCTGGAGTAAAGATTATTCAGGATAATACTGAGCAGAAATCACAAGCTTCTGCGACCGTCGGTAAAGGGTATTAGATTTCTGGAGAGACATGATGCTGATAGCCAAAGTAATTGGAACGACTGTATCAACCATAAAAGACGAGAAACTGATTGGCAGAAAACTGCTCATCGTTTGTCAAACTGATGAGCACGGCACTCTGTCTGGTAAACCATTTGTTGCAATCGACACCGTGGATGCAGGAGTCGGCGATCTGGTTTTAACCGCCTCCGGATCCAGCGCCCGCCAGACAACCATCACCAAAGATACTCCTGTGGATGCCGTCATTATGGCGGTTATCGATCACCTGGAAGTCAATGGTGAGATTACCTTTACAAAGTCTTAGTCTTATTCGATTTGGAGATGATCATGGATAAGGACCTCCTATCCATACAGGAAGCACGAGAATCAGCCGACCGGGCTTATGAAGCCTGGAAGATCTGGTCCAAAGCCTCGCAGGAAGAGGTGGACCGGGTCTGCGAAGCTATCGCTGAAGCGGGTTATCAAGCTTCCGCTCGTTTAGGCCAACTTGCTCATGACGAGACTGGTTTTGGAGTCCCTGCCCATAAGAAACTGAAGAATGAATTCGGCTCAAGAACGGTTTGGCAGAGTATTAAGAATGTGAAGACGGTGGGTGTTATCAACCAGCCAAATGAGAAATTAGTCTTCGAGATCGCATGGCCGATCGGTGTTGTAGCGGCATTGATTCCATCCACAAATCCAACCTCCACAGTTTTCTTCAAGACTTTGATCGCAGTCAAAGCCAGGGATGCCATAGTGCATGCTCCCCATCCATCCGCGGTGAGATGTTGCTATGAAGCAACCAGAGTGATAGCGGATGCGGCTGAAAAAGCTGGCGCCCCAAAGGGGTTGATCTCTTGTCTCCAGAATATTTCATTGCAGGGTACTCAGGAGTTGATGCATCACAAGCATGTGGCTCTAATTCTCGCCACTGGTGGAACACCCATGGTGCGCGCTGCCCATTCTGTTGGGAAACCCGCTTATGGTGTTGGCCCAGGGAATGTCCCCGTATACGTGGATCGCAGCGCGGATGTTGAAAAAGCTGCCCGTTATATCGTCGCATCGAAGGCTTTTGATTGTTCCACCATCTGTGCCACCGAGCAGTGTGTTTTGCCAGACCGCCCGATTGCCGCGCGTCTTAAAGAGTTAATGATCGCTGAAGGTGCCTTCTTCTGCGATGAACAGCAAACAGATCTCCTACGAAAAGCGTTATTTATGCCGGATGGTTCAATGAACACTGCGGTGGTCGGAAAACCTGCTTCGTTCGTTGCCAATTATGCAGGATTTACTGTTGCACCAGATGTGCGCATTCTGGTGACTCCTATTTCGCGCGTGGACAAGGGAGAACTGCTAGCCCACGAAAAACTGACCACCGTCCTCGGATGGCATGAAGTTGAAAATTGGGAGGAAGGTTGTGAAGCATCCATCAGCATGATCGAATTTGGTGGTCGTGGACATACCCAGGTCATCTACGCGACTGACGAAAAGGTGATCATGGCATTTGGCTTGGAGAAGCCAGTCTTTCGCATCGTGGTGAACACAATGGGAACACTCGGAGCAATTGGTATGACAACCGGCGTCATGCCTTCCCTTACTCTCGGATCGGGTGGTATCGGTGGCTCGATCACTGGTGACAACATCTCTGTGTTTCACATGTTCAATGTCAAGCGGTTGGCTTATGAGCTTCACCCTCCCATATCATCCATGATGACCGCTCCAACAACTGTAGGTACATCTCCGTCATTGGAAAATGCGGAGATTGAAAAAATCGTTCGCGAGATCGTTCAGGAATTACTGAACTCCAAACGATGATTTTATTTAATCAAATTGATTGAAAGGATGTGAATGATGGCTTTTGACACTGCACTGATTGCGTTAGGAATGGTGGAAACCAAAGGATTGGTTGGTGCAATTGAGGCTGCCGATGCGATGGTCAAGGCTGCCAATGTTGTATTGATCGGTTCGGAATATGTTGGCGGTGGACTGGTTACCGTAATGGTTCGCGGTGATGTTGGCGCTGTAAAGGCTGCTACAGATGCAGGCGCTGCTGCTGCCAAGCGTGTTGGCGAACTTGTGTCTGTCCATGTCATTCCACGGCCTCACCAGGATGTGGAAATGATTCTGCCCCAGAACAGCAAGGGTCAGGTTGGCGGACGTACAGCGGAAAAGAAATAGTTCTTTGTGGCAATCACGAAGGATGATGTGACCCATTTTCCGTTAACGCTGCCTGCAGACAGCCTGGAAGATTACCTCGATCAGGCTGGTAGAGTGATTCTGCATCGGGATCTGTCAGCCGTTGCCCAACCCCTTCAGGACTTCCCCAAAGGGCTATTGAAGGTGGGTGTCGATCTTGGTACTGCCTATTTGGTTTTGGTCGTGCTGGATGAATTTGGTACTCCCCTCGTTGGGGAGTGGCAGTTTGCACAGGTTGCCAGGGATGGTTTGATCGTGGATTTCTTTGGTGCATCCGAATTGCTAAAAGGCATGAAGGAACGGGTGGAGCGAAGGCTTGGTCGTCAACTTACCCATGCAGTCAGTGGATATCCGCCAGGTGTACCCCTTGTTGAAGTCCGCGCAACTGCCAATGTGATTAAATCTGTCGGTATGGATTGCCCTGAATTGATCGATGAACCCAGCGCAGCCAACAACATCTTGAGATTGGATGACGGTGCGATCGTCGATGTGGGTGGCGGAACAACCGGTGTCGCTGTGATCAAGAATGGCAAGGTCATCTACAGTGCGGACGAAGCTACCGGCGGAACGCATTTCTCCCTGGTGATTGCCGGTTCAAAGGGGATCCCGCTTGATGAAGCAGAGACGCTGAAGACCCAATCTGCAGCCCAGAAGGATCTTTTCCCGATTATCCGTCCGGTGATGGAAAAAGTCGCCAATATTGCCGCCCGCCATATTGCCAAACATCCGGTGGACAGCATCACCATGGTGGGTGGAACCTCTGCATTTATGGGAATGGCTGAAGTGGTACAGGATTACACCGGGATTGCTACCAGTGTCCCGAATGATCCGGTTTTTATCACTCCTCTTGGGATGGCAATGCAAGACCCTGCCCGGTGAATCCGGAATAGATTGGAGATTGTATGACTGAAAAATTTTCTTTACGTTGTTACTGCTATCTCGATCGGATGCAGCCTCAATTTGCAGCATTCATCGGAACAGTCACTCAGGGTGATCTACCAACCGAGGGTATGGCTGCTTTGTACGTCGAAATGTCTCCGGGTAACGAGGTGTTCCGCATGGTCGATATTGCCGTTAAGGCTACAGAAGCCAGACCTGGCGCGCAGATAGTTGAACGCGAATATGGTATGTTCGAGATGCACTCGACGAATCAGGCTGCTGTCCTCGAAGCAGGGAATGTTGTCCTCTCCCGGTTGGGATTGACTGTGGAAGATCGAATCAAACCCGAGGTTGTTTCCACCCAGGTGATCACCCGCATCGACCCATACCAATCTCAGCTCTTGAATCGATTCCGAAGAGGATCGATGTTGGTTCCTGGTGAAACCCTGCTGGTACTGGAATGCGCTCCAGCAGCGTATATCAATTACGCCTGCAACGAAGCCGAAAAGAAAGCCAGCATCAAGCTCTTGCATGTTTCATCTGTGGGAAGGTTCGGACGTATGTGGTTAGCCGGATCAGAATCTGAAATTATTACAGCCAGGGATGCCGCTGTCACCGCTTTGGAGAGTCTGCCTGGTTGGAACGAATAATTTCTATTCAGACCCCAAGCAGATGGGAGTGATCTATGCCTAGAGTATTTTATACAGAAATTGATATTGAAGATATGTCCCGTCGGGGAGTCCGTTCGATCGATGTAAACGACAACGTTTACCTGACCGAGGTTGCCTACGAAAAAGCCGAAAAACTGGGGATTAAGGTGGTCCAGCAATTTGAAAAGAATCCAAGTGCGCCGGTCCGCCCATACCTCTCGAATGTCCCTTCGAAATGTGCTTGTGATTGCTCCACTTGTTCCAAGGCGGATACCTGTCCCAGAAGTAAAACAATCCCCGCGATCCAGGTTTCAGGCTCAGACTTAAGTAGCCGGATTCGCACCGCCGTACTATCAAAATTAGGTTCGCAGGTGGATCCAATCCTGCTGGATAAGATCATTGATCGCGTCCTGAATAACACGGGAGTAAAGTAATCCATGTTACTCGGTCGGGTCAAAGGGACTGCAGTCTGCTCCTTCAAGTACACAGGTACCGAGGGATTGAAATTGCTTGTCGTCCAGCCGTTGGATAAAAATCTTCAGCCGGTTGGAGGATTGCAGGTTGCTGTTGATGTAGTCCAGGCTGGTCCTGAAGATCTCTGTGTCATGGTCCGCTCCCGTGAAGCTGCCCTGGCTATGCCCGATATTCAGTTCGTCCCTGTCGATCTGGCGCTCGTTGGCATTGTCGATGAGCTAAATATCCGCCCCGACGGTGAATTCGATATCCAGATGCGACCAGGTTGGGTAAGTTACACATGATATTGGCAAAAGTGGTTGGAACAGTGGTTACAACGATCAGTCATCCGGCATTCAAAAATCGCCGGTTGCTTGTTGTTCAACCCTTGGCTTTGCCGGGCAAAGATGCGGATGCAGATTTCATTGCACTGGATAATACCCAGGCTGGGATTGGTGATACGGTTTTGATCAACCGTGAGGGTGGTGGTGCCAGACAAGTGTTAAATAATCCTGATGCACCCGTGATATCGGTTATCGTCGGGATTGTAGATTCACTGTATTTGGAATAATAAAAATACCATATTATGTACTTCGCTTGAAAACATGCTTTCTAATGGAAAGTTTTTTTGTTCGATTATCCACTGTTTTATTCGTGCGCAGCTTGGATTTTTTCGGGTGAGTACTTGACCAGCCGTATCACCTTCGCTTTGGATCGCAAATTAGGTGGGATCATCACCATTGCCAGATCTTTGTTCTCCACATCCACAATCGCCAAACCAACGTGCACTCCGTCTTCGCAGCCCCAATCGATATTGTTGATAAGTCCGTGGAAAATGAATTGTTCAACTACATGGTGGCAGTCCTCCTCAGTATGATGGGATTCAACCAGATATCGCTCCATTTTTACCTCCGACAAGCATCACCTGAAGCCCATTTTGGTTTCAGGTATATTCTTGCACCACTTCAGTGTAGTGAACACCACAATCACTTTCAAAATCCGGTATAAGCATTATGCAGAAACGAAGAAAATGGATCCAGCCTAGTTGATCAAGGTGGATCCTTTTTCTTCTATGATTACCCCAAAGTTTTCATCCGTGATCATTCCAATCAGTATTGGAATCTATCATGAATGCATCGTAACCATGTTTTTTCCATAACTGCCGGGCTAATTCGAACGGATTCGATTTGATCTCATAGTCCTCAAAATACTGACACAAACGGGTAAGGTCGCGCTTAAAGATTTCAAATGAACTGCGATTATTCTTCGGGTTGACCGCCTGAGGAAAATCGATGATTAGCACTTCACCCTGCCAGTAGAGGATATTGTATGCGGATAGGTCTCCGTGTATGCACTTATTTGCCAGCATAAGATCCACATTATGGATCATCCGGTCAAACAGGAATTTGGCTTTAGATCTATTGGGAAGATGGACTTCATTCAATGTGGCAGCGGATTGGTACTCTTCACCAAGGTATTGCATCAGGATCGTATTCTGAGATGATGCGTATGGTTTTGGAACATCAGCACCAGCTGCGTGTAAGCGTTCTAGCGTCAGATATTCATGACCCAGCCAGGACGTATGACTCAATTCTTTTCCAAACGCGGAACCTTTCGTGACCGCATGGAGGGCTTTGTCATTATGTACTTCCTTCCCCTGATCATCGAGGACGATTCTACCTTCACGGTAGAGCGAATCGTTACGTAAACTTCGAAACATCCTAGGCCGATAAATCTTTGCGGCCACCAATTCGGTTCCCAATCCCGGGAATGCTCTACAACAATAGACATTGGCTTCTTTCCCTCCTTTTACACGGGCAATGACATCAGTTATCATCTGTTGATTGAAAAACGGTTCAAGGTATGACATGATCCATCCCCGTTCGTGGCGTGATGACTTGAATGTAGGGCTGAATGCCTGTTCATCTCCAACCAGGCTGGGATTGTTATGCTGGAGTATTTCATCAATGACGACTGCTTCAGTTTTCTTGATTTTTTTCTTGCTTTTTCTCGATAGAGATGTGAATAGAACCAGGTTTTCTAGATCTTTCTTTTCTGTTTTTGCCATGCTGCGGCGGCAGTGTGGATACTCGGGCGTATCCATTGCCTCTTCATTTTCTATTAAGTTTGACAATTGTTTGGCGTTCATTCTTCTTTCCAAAAAGGTGTTCGTTGTCTGATGTTCCATTCCGGGCTTTTGCTATTAAAACAAAACCGCAGAAATCATTTCCTGCGGTTACCTGAACTTGGGCTCATCAATTTATGACAAGCGAATGGTTTTGGTCTTTAAATTAAAACCGCAGGGATTAAGCGCACCTGCGGTCCAGATATTCTAATAAGTCATCTGATGGCTGGCGTGCTTAATTACTTATTCACCTCACCAGTTTTGGCGAGGTATTGGACACTTTTTAATTTAGCTGTCATCCGTACCTCCTTCAGATAGATAGAATTTTACGACTCTATTAATTTAGCATATTTGTTGCGAAAAGACAAGATTTCTTCACCTTGTAACAAGCCAATCGAATGCTTCTGCGCGGGTATCAAAGGGTTTTATCTCACGTTTAGTGATCATCGCGACCGTTTTGAGCAAAACCTCCCGTAAACCATCCGCGCCAACAACCGCAGACGCTTTTACAAATGGCGTGTTTTTTGATGAAAAGTCTTTTATATAATTTGAAGTCGCCTGGTTGTAGATTGTAGCTGTTACATCTGTCAGGATCAGACCGCTTTTCGGCGGCAGTGCGCTGATCTTTTTGGATGCCTCACTGATGGTCAAAGCGACTTCATCAGTATTGCATCCGGAAATATCGACTATGACGATGGACTTGCCTTTATGGACTATTGTTTCGATAGGTTTCATATTTCCTCATTTAGATTGTTGAATATATGGAAAAGTATGACAACTGCGTGACTGGATGACCATAAAAACAGGATAAAAGATTGAATGCCTAATATCATTTTTTCCGAAATAAACAGGATATGGAAGTGATGCTAGCTTCCATATCCTGTTTATTGAAATGGATCAAACTATCTAAGACCGCTATCTTTAATCAATCGGGGGACTATCGATTCCCAGCCAACAGCCATAAAATGTACACCATGAATTCCAGGGAGTGATTTTACCTGTTCAATAATCTCCAGTGCGATATGTATACCTTCTTCCTTGGGATCGGCAGCTTTTTCCATTCGTCTCATAACACTGTCAGGAATCACTACGCCGGGAACTTGGTTCATCATTTGCGCTGCTTTTAAACTGCGTATAGGTGCGATACCTGCCAGGACGAAGACTTTCCCAAGCAGACCTGCGCTTTCAAGGTTGGCTAGATACTCTTTAAATGCTGGAACATCGTAGATCAAATTTGTCTGGAAGAATTGAGCTCCTGCGTTCACTTTTTTGGTTTCGCGTGCTGCCTGGTACCGGAAAGTCGATGCGTATGGTGAACTGGCTGCGCCAATGAAAACCGGCGGTGTTGGGTCTATCTTACGGTTATCCAGGAAATGTCCTTCATCGCGCATCCGGCGTAGAAGCCAGATCAATTGAATGGAATCGATATCCCAGATGTCCATCCGCGAATGAGGGTGTGGACCTAACCTGGAATGATCCCCGGTCAAACAAAGTATATTTCGGATTCCCAATGCTGACGCACCGAGCACCGTCGATTGGATTCCCATACGGTTATAGTCTCTGGCAGCGATCTGCATAACCGGCTCAAGCCCATTCTGCAGACATAACACGGATGCTGCCAGTGGCGACATTCTGGAAGTGGCAGATGGATTATCGGTAAAGTTCACCGCATCGATATAATCTCGCAGTAGATCGAACTTTTTCACCAGGTCAGTCGATGAAGCGGAAATTGGTGGAGCAACCTCTGCGGTGACCACGAATTGCCCATTGAGGAGTTTTTCTTCCAATTTTGAGACTGGGGCATGTTCTAGAGCCGGGTGCGGTTTCGCGTCTCCCTGCCACCAGTCAGGTTGACGTATTTCATATAAAAAGTCCTCATACGCCCGCTTCCGTTCTTCAGCAGGTTTACTCAAATTCTTGAATGTCGATGGTATTCCTCCGGCTGCATTGTACCGTTTGATCAGATCCATCCACTGATCTGAACCAACCTTATCCCAATCCAGCGGAGGGAAGATCTCCAGCAATCGCTCAGATCGTCCCATTTTTTCTGCCCGCTCATAGATCTTATACCAGATACAGGGACGGCTCGGATCGACATAACAAAATTCCGCCGTTGAACCCCCACAGGGTCCATTCCGCAATCCTTTTGGACATTCCATTGGACAGATAAATGCGGTTTCTTGCAGCAGGCAATTTCCGCACATACGGCATCCGAAAAGTGGTCCTTTAATGGCGCGCTCGAGCGCCGCCAGAGCTTTCTCGTAAAAGGGTTTGTTTTCAAAACTATAATAAGCAGGCTGCCAACGACGCCCGGGTGTAAACAATGGCATGAGCTACTCCTAAGGAAGATGTTTACATTATACCGTGTATGAATACCCAAAAATCCTCGTAGAATTTCTGAGGATACCTGGAAATTACACTACCAAAATCGTCGGTTTCTTGGTTGTTAAGATTTTTAAATACTAACCTTTTGTTATAAATATCGTCAAAAGCGGTGTAATCAGATTATCTTTATAAATTAGTTTTCATAACTGCCGTGGATCATAATAAATTGGTCTTCAATAGCAAGAAAAGCGTCAACAATTTTCGAATCAAACTGATTACCTCTGCCTTCTAATATTATTCCCCGTGCGAGTTGATGCGGCATTGCTGCTTTATATACTCTCTTCATGGTGATTGCATCATAAACATCTGCAATTGCTACAATTCTTCCGACTAACGGAATTTCTATTCCTTTTAATCCCCGTGGATATCCGGTTCCATCCCATCTTTCATGATGTGACCACGCAATATCTCTGGCGATTTTGAGAAAATCCGCTTTTGGATATTTTTCCAGAACTTCGTTCAAAGTCATTGCTCCAATCTCTGCATGACTTTTCATGATTTTCCATTCAGTATCGTTGAGGCTGGATGGTTTTAATAATACACTGTCTGGTATTCCAACTTTCCCAATATCGTGGAGTGGACTGGTTTCATACAATAATTCAGGTAGTCTATGGTCGATCTTTTCATCGAGAGAAGTGTCTTTCAACAACTGTGTACCTAAAGCTTTGGCGTAAGCTCGGATCCGTTCGAGATGGTTGCCAGTATCAGAATCTTTTGATTCTGCAAGTTTTGCCAGACTAAAGAGTGTCATAGTCGTTGTCTGCAGAGCCAATATCTGTTCTGCATTTCGGACGCGCAGCAATAGTTCCGCAGGTTCAAACGGTTTTGTTATGAAATCATTTGCTCCTGCGGTGAGACCTTCTAATATGTCTTCTTTTTGATTTCTAGATGTTACCATGATGATATAGGTATATCCAAGACCTTGGTTTGTCCGCAGGATTCTGCAGAGTTCAATCCCATCCATAACTGGCATATTCCAATCAAGTATCACAATTTGGGTTCCGTTTTCACGAATTTTATCTAGTGCCTCCCGCCCGTTTTCAGCTAGAATGACATCATACCCTTCATGTGTGAGGACTTTTTCCGATATGGACTGGGCGATTTCATCATCATCAACGATTATTATTTCCATATTATTTTTCACCTATGAATTGATTGTTTTCGAGAATGAAATCAGCTTCATTTATAAACCGATTGGTTTCTTCTTGAACTTTCGTAAATGAGGTAGACAGATCGTCTAGTTGTTTATTCTTACTATGATGTTCTAATTCTTCCAGAGCTTTTCGCAAGTGGCTCTGCGGAAAGATTGGCTGCACTCCCTTTTAATTTATGTGCAGCAGCTGAGATCGTATCAAGATCATTTTCTTTGATCGCTTCTCCTATTGCGTAAACTTCTGATGGAATTTTTAATTTCATTTTTTGAATTAAACTCAAAGCAAGTTGATCATCATTTAGTACCCTGCTCATCAATTTAAGGAAATTTATTGGCGGAACTTGAACTTCCTGAAATTCATTGCCAACAAGTGGATTTATCGGAGTTCCTTGCCCGTCATTGACAACTTTATTAATTGTTAATAAATCGATTGAGCTTTGGGGAAACGGGTTATCCTGGCTTGATGCAAGAACAAAACGGTTGATTTTATTGATTAACTCACCAGGATCAAACGGCTTGGCAATATAGTCATCCATCCCTGCTTGTAAACAATTTTCTTTATCAGCTTGCATTGCATTTGCTGTGAGTGCAATAATTGGAATTCTCGGATTGAGGACTTTCCCTTCACCACTGCGAACGAGCCTGGTTGCTTCCAGCCCATCCATTACCGGCATCTGAACATCCATCAAGACAATGTCATATTCCTCTTTTTGTAAAGCATCAAGAGCTTCCATACCATTATTGACAATATCAACTTTAAATTTGTTTTTTGTGAGAATGGCATTGGCTAATTCGTAATTTATGGAATTATCTTCTGCAAGCAAGACCCGGTGCGATGTGTCACTTAAGAGTTTCGGATTGAGTTCCAGGTAACCGGTTTTCTTGCTCGAATGCCCTGATACTCCATGTAGGGGGCTATCAGTTGCACCTGGTTGCAGAGCTGCATATAAGTAATCACGCCAGATTGGTTTGATCAATAATGCGGAGATCCCGGCGGATTGTAAATCTGGTTGGGACGGGATTGCGTTGCCGGCTGCCATCAATATGATTCGGATCTCTTTGCCGAGGGGGTGCTCCTTGATGGATCTGGCTATATCGATACTGGTCTTGTTCTCCAGAAACTGATCAAGAATGACAACAATAATTTGATCTTCTTTCGAGATCCTCTTGATTGCAGGAAGGATCTCATGTTCATGAATAGCAGTCTCGTTTTCACAATTCGCTTCATTCAAATAATCCGAAATAAGTTTCTGATGAGTATTGCATTCGTCAACAATCAGAACCCGTATTGAACTGAGATCTGGCAGTTGGGAGCAAAGTTGGTCTTGGTTTGCGGTTGATAATCCAAAAGGAACCTCAAACCAAAATTTAGAACCGCTTCCTTCTTTGCTTTCAACTCCAATCTGCCCCCCCATCATGTCAACTAATCTTTTACAAATAGATAAGCCAAGCCCTGTACCACCAAAAGTTTTTGTGCGTGATGCATCTAATTGATTAAATGGGGTGAATAGATTCTGAATATTTACGTTCGATATTCCAATGCCAGAATCGGTAACATTAAAACTGATCACAGCTTTTCCATTAACGATTGAATCCAAGCTTACATTTAAAGTCACTTCACCTTTTTTTGTGAATTTCAGAGCGTTACCTATCAAATTCGTCAATAATTGTCGTATTCTTTCAGGATCTCCAAATACCCTGATTGGAAGGTCTATCGAAGTCTGACATATAAAATCCAGTCCTTTATCCGAAGCACTGTATGAAAACATATTGGCAACTTCTTCAAGTAGTTTATGCAAATCAAATTCAATATTGCTTAGTACCATCTTCCCGGCTTCGATTTTTGAAAAATCTAGAATATCATTAATGATTCGCAATAATGAATCTGCACTTATCCTTATCGAATTTGCATACCGTTTTTGTTCATCTGATAACGAAGTATTTAATAGTAATCCTGTCATACCTATGACGCCATTCATAGGTGTTCTAATCTCATGACTCATATTTGCAAGGAATAAGCTTTTTGCCTGATTCGCCAGATCAGCTTTCATCGTCATTTGGAGTGCATTCTCCATCGATTCCTGCAGTTGTGAATTTGTGATATGAAGTTCCTTTTCAGCTTTTTGGCGAATTATTGCTCCGGCAAAAAGATCTCCGAGAATTCGTAAGAGATGAATTTCTTCAACTTCCCAAACTCGTTGTGACACAACTGAATCAAATCCTACAAAACCAAGGAGTCGATGGGAATAAGCTATAGGGACTACAGCGAGTGATTGAATCCCCTGGGGTTCAAGAATTTCCTTTTCTTGTTGCCATTCCTCGCTCAGATCTTTTACGAGAGGGATGTATAGATCATTCAACGATCTAATTGTTTCCATCCACTTTGGAAAAATTTCACACGGTAGATCTTGTAGGTTTTCTTTTTCAGGTTTGACTGATTCTGCACACCATTCATGGGTGTTCGACATGCTGACAACTTGCTCATCAAATTGGAAGATATAAGCCCGATCTACTTTGCAGAAAGTTCCTATCCGCTCGAGTGCATTGTTAAATGCCTTTTCGATTTCCGATAATGAAAGGTTTACGAATTCAGTTGATAACTGAACAAGTTCGTTTTCGAATGCTTCGCGGTAACGCACATTTTCTTCAATATATTTACGTTCAGTAAGATTTGTTAACGAAAAAATAACCCCGTTAAAATCCCTATCTACACACCTTGGAACTGCCGAAATGATTGCAGGAATCACATTTCCGGTTTGACTGAGCAGGTTCACTTCATGATTGGTTTGTATGCCTTCCTGAAGTTGAAGGCATGCTGTTTTGTGGATCTCAATATCTTCATTGAAGATAAAGTCTTCAAATTTTTTCCCAATCAGGTCTCGATCAGTAGATGACACCATTAAGTCAAAAGCAGGATTTGTATATTCAATATCTCCTTTTGCATCAGTAATTACAATCCCGTTAGCGATGGCATTCATAGCCTGAGAGAAAAAATCTCGTTGCGTATCTAGTTTATTCTCGATCATGCGGCGATCTGAAACATCCCTGACGACAATGATTCTACCGGATAGTGTTTTGTTGTTTGTATATAATGGGGTAATCTTGATGTCAAGCCATAGATTTTCATTGATCTTTATTTCTTCTTGCCCTTCAAAAGAATTCTTAAATTTTTCTAGGATCGGTTTCCATTTCGCAAATACATATTCCACAGGTTTACCGATTATTTCTTTTGCTTCCCGATTAATAAGTGCACACGCGGCTGGATTAATATCAGCGAGCACGTTTTGATTTGTGATAATCATAAAACCATCAGACATTTTTTCAATGATTGTGTCTCTAGCGATGGGTGTTAGATCACCAACTTTATAATTCACTACTCCCCAGATGATCAGTGTTCCTGAAATTGAAAAAGCCACTGGCGTGAGGTCTAATTCTGGCCATGGGTTTAATCCAGTAATGTAAAGGAAGTTGCTAATCCAGGGGATGATAATCCCGGCGAGAAGGGTGATAACCTGGCTGCGGTATAAGACATTGGACTTAAACGCCATTTGCACAAGCCAAATGGATCCTGTCAATAATAATAGGTATGAATTTATAAAATGTATCCAGAAGAAGGGCCCGTGTCCGTATACTAACATTGCATCAGGCGATGAGCTCACCGGTGTTATCGTGGTCCATATGAGAGAATGCGATTCATTGGTGACAACCAATAAAAGTGTAATAATCGGAATAATGCCAACAGCACTTATCCTTTTCCAATTCAACCATTGGGAACGATGCGAAAAACTTGCGGAAAATAAAAACCACATAACCGGAGTCGCGCCAATTCCGATGTATCCTAACTTTGCAAAAAACAGTTTTTGCTGAAAATTACTTCCAAGCAATTCGCCTAATGAACAAATTGCCCATAGGGCAATCGAAACCATTAAGATGATTAGCGTCATGTCTTTATATGGACTTTTGCTGCTCCATAGAAAGAGAACTACACCTAAACAGGTCATGGCTGCAAAAAATAAAATGATTATTGGAATATTTACTTGTAAAACCAATTCATTATTCCTGACATGCTGAGAATATTTAGTACAGAGACGATAACAGCAGCCTGCAAAGATGCTAAGTCTTTGCATCGGTAAGCACTTACAAAGAATATAGTAAATAAGTGTATATTTTGTAATAAAACTGATATAAAAAAACTATTTGGTAGGGTTATCTAATATGCCGTATAATTTTTAGTTACAAATAAAATACTCCATTTCGGTTCTCCCCTTCTTAAACGGAACATATGCAAAACAACAATTCAAAACTTACAAAATTTGCCTGGTTATCGATCGGTGTAGCGGTATTCACGATCGCGATGAAGACGATCGCATATTTCCTTACCAACTCAGTCGGATTGTTATCCGATGCGCTTGAATCCCTGGTCAATTTGGCTGGAGCATTGATGGCACTTGGAATGTTGACCATAGCTGCCCGACCGGCTGACGAGGATCATCCCTTTGGACATACCAAGGCAGAATATTTTTCTAGTGGATTTGAAGGGGCGTTGATCTTGATCGCTGCGGGAAGTATTATCTACACCGCTGTTTTAAGGTTGATCACCCCTAAACCCCTCGAACAGGTTGGGATTGGTTTGATCGTATCCGTCGTCGCTTCTTTGGCCAATTTGTGGGTGTCTATGATCCTCAGGCGCGCTGGGAAATTGAATAACTCGATTTCATTAACCTCAAATGCCAATCACTTGATGACTGATGTATGGACTTCGGGTGGGGTGATCATCGGTGTCGGGGCTGTTGCCCTAACAGGTTGGAATTTCCTTGACCCTGTCATAGCAATCATGGTAGCTTTTAATATTATCTTCACTGGTTTCGGAATAATTAAGCAATCGGTTAAAGGTTTGATGGATGGTTCGCTTCCCACCGAAGATTTGAATAACATTCAAAATATTCTCGATCTTTATAAAGATAATGGCGTCGAATATCATGCTCTGAGAACAAGACAATCGGGATCGAAAAAGATTATTGCTATGCATGTTCTTGTTCCTGGTAAGTGGACAGTACAACGTGGGCACATCTTGGTCAGTAAGATTGAGGCCGAGATTATAGAAAAACTGCCAGAGAGTATTATTTTTACTCATTTGGAAGCTCTGACTGATCCAGCATCATTTGAAGATGATGGTTTTGGAAAAAATAATTTCTAGATATATTAAATGGGCGTTATTCGAATATTTGTTTATGAATGAAGTCAAACACATTGATTACATGATAATCATTTATCCTTCACATTTTTTATTTGCTCTTGAATCACTGGCAATAAATTATCGAGAAAATACGGTAATTGTATCCTCCACCATGGCCAATCGTGATTGACATCCGTTCCCCAAAAATCGATCCATGCGGGAATATGTTTATTTTCCAGAATTGTTTTCAATTGGGATACTTCATCACGCATTTCATCTTCCCAGGCGCCTTGACCAACACAGATGACGATCTGGCTCTTCCGGAATTGATCCAGATACCAGTTATCTTCCAAGGACGACAGAAAATTTAATGGTGAGTTGAAATATACAAGTTCATCCATATAATCGCCAATGAAATACTTCAGGCTGAAAAGGCCACTCAAGCTGATTACCCCATCAAACAAGTCCGGGTGTCGGAAAAAGAAATTGGATGAGTGATAACCTCCCATGCTAACCCCGGTTGTGATGGATTTTAATCCAGGGTGGCGCTGCTTGATGAATGGCATGACTTCGTGGACAATATATCCATCGTAGCTTTCATGCCGGTTCCCACGTTCATGCGGATGGATCGAATCGTTCACCCAGGATTGCGAATCCACACTATCCACTGTGTATAGAGTAACGTAACCGGATTCAATATGTCGGGAGACTGCATCCACCATCCCCTGATTTTCAAAATCAAAGAACCGTCCGGATTGCGATGGAAAAACAAGAAGAGGTTTTCCGGTTTGTCCATAAACTTTCAACTCCATATCCTGGTTCAGCCGTTCGCTGTACCACTTGTGATATTCAATATTCAACTTTGCCCCACTTTTTGATGGATGTAATGGACAATGCTGTTGATGGTATCCAGTTCAGGAGATCTTACAATATATCCATAACTTCCTAAAACTTTCTCGAATACACCTGAAATGGGCTCGTCTTGCAGGATTAGATTACCGAATTGGGATTTGATTTCTTCATGGGTGTGGACGTATTGCAGGTTCCATTTCCTGCCAATGTAGGCACAATAATAAGGACGGGTGACACTTGCTGAGAATCGATTGTGAAGGACTACATCCGCCCATTCGTAGTAAATATCCAGATCATTGGCGTAATTGAACATATCCGTAGTCAAACCACCGGGTGGTCGCATATTCACTTCTAGTCCGATCAGTCCCCCGTTCTCTGTGCGGAAAAATTCCAGGTGAAAGAACCGCTTGCAGATGTTATACGCTCGGACAACTTTTCTTCCGGCTTGTTCAAGATCAGCAGGAATTTCTCTCTGGGTGTAGTAGTACATATCCGTGTCCTCGTTCACAGTCTCCATGATCCCCCGTGGAAACACTAGAGAAGAGAAGAAAACGATATCCCCGTTTTGGTCTGTCAGCCCATCAAAAGTCTCAATATAGCCTTGGATATACTTCTCAAGAAAATACTCAACAGGTGGTGGAGCAACAAAGAATGCATCCAGTTGATTCATGTTCTCAAATTTATAGGTATGGGCAGCGCCTACACCGATATCGGGCTTTGCGATGAGTGGGAAACCGACTTTATTGGCAAATCGTTTTGCCTCTGAAACAGATCCTGCGATCATACCCGGGGCTGTTTCGACACCAGCTTTCTTATATACACCCTTCATAAGCGATTTGCGTTTGATCACCGGAAGATCTTCTGGATGTAATCCTTCAATATTGAAGTCTTTGCGCAGCATTGCTTCGGTTTCCAACCAGTATTCGCTAAATGAGTCCAACCCATCGATCTTTCCCCATCGATAGGTCAAGTAACCTAAAGCACGTACTAGGTCTTCGTAATGATGCATATTGGGAACATAGAAATATTCGTTTATCGACTCTTTCAATTCCTGGTTCAGGTTTTCATAAGGCTCATCAGCTATCCCCAGGACAGTTGCACCCAGTGCACGCAATCTAACACAGAACTGATAATAATTGGATGGAAAATGCGGTGAGAGAATGACATAATTCATAATTTCACTCCATAACAAGTTTCATATATTATCCAAACCGCGGGATGAAAGTCAATAAGCAATTTATTGTTGGGGAAGCTTTGCTAGTTAGTTGATTGGTGAATAAATGGTTTTGGACAAAGAATTCGAAGCTTTATAAGTCTAAGAAAAATCCATGGTTGACAACATGTCGAAGAGTCTTTATACTAGTACTGTTCTTGGGAGCGCTTCCAACAAATTCTGGATATTTTCCCAATCATTCCCAATCGGAGCCTGTTAGTGGCAGATCTGACGCTTGAAGACATCGCAAAGCAGGTAGGAGTATCGCGATCCACAGTTTCGCGCGTGGTTAACAACCATCCTAACGTCAGCCCTGATGTTCGCAAGCGGGTCCAAAAAGCGATTCATTCCACTGGTTTTCATCCCAATGCTGCTGCCCGTTCACTCGCATCTCAACGTTCCCATGTCATCGGACTTGTCCTGCCGCGCAGCGCGAGTTCCTTCTTTACTGATCCATATTTCCCCCAGCTTACCCAGGGTATCGCGTACGGTTGTAATAATTCTGATCTGACCTTATCCCTTTTCCTCGTCGGTAATAAAGAGGATGAAGAAAAGATTACTCCTCGCATCTCCCGTAGAGGTTTATTGGATGGGGTTCTCATCCAATCTGGCGAACCTGAAGATAAGATCATTGAGCATCTCACCCGCTCCAGTATCCCCAGCGTAAACCTGGGACGTCCGCATGAAGCCAGTGGTATCAGCTACATTGATGTTGACAATGTGGACGCTGCGTATAAGGCAACCCGCCACCTCATTAGTTTGGGTCATACTCGCATCGGTACGATCACCGGTGGAATGCATAGCACTGTGAGTATTGACCGTAGGGATGGGTATGTAAAAGCGCTTCGTGGAGCAGGTTTGGATGTGGATGAATCACTGATCGCAGAGGGGAACTTCTCAGAAATCAGTGGCTATATCGGTATGAAAAAAATATTATTAGGAAACCCGCAGGCTGTATTTACAGCCTCGGATATCATGGCAGTCGGTGCGATCCGGGCAATCCAGGAAGCCGGTCTGCGTGTACCCGAAGATATTGCCATTGTTGGATTCGATGATCTCCCGATGCAGCATTTGACTAAGATCCTATTAACTACCATTCGCCAGCCCATCATGAAATTTGGTGTCAAGGCAGTGGAGTTGCTTCTAGATTTGATCGAAAACGGCAACGAGCCAGCTAGGAGGGTATTTATGGATACTGAGCTGATTATCCGCGAGTCTTGCGGTGCAAAAATACCAAAGACCGAGGGGGCAAGAATATAATTTTTTTGCTATACGTTGGAAGCGCTCCCAAAATCTATCCTTAAAGGAGGTGAGGACACCCTAACAAAACAGTTTGTAATCAATACAGAAGTTCTATAAAACATCTATCAATTTCAGGAGAAAAGGAACAAGATGAAACGCATAACTTTAATTTTGTCTGTACTACTCGTAGCAAGCTTTATGCTTGCCGCATGCGCTCCAGCCGCCCCAGTTGCGACCGAAGCCCCAGCCGCTGAAGCACCTGCTGCTGAAGCACCCGCTGCTGAAGCACCCGCAGCTGAAGCTCCTGCTGCTCCCGCCGCACCCGAAAAGACCGTCCTGAATGTCTGGTCTTTCACACCTGAGATCAATACCATGGCCATTGCCTTCGAAAAGACTCATCCGGATGTCGATGTAGTCTATACCATGGTCCCGATGACCAACGGTGAATATCAGACCAAACTGATGGCTACCCTCGGTACTGATCAGGTTCCTGATGTTGTCGCTCTCGAAGCAGCATTCGTCAAGAGTTATGTTGAAAGCGATTTCCTGGCTGACCTCGGCGACCTCATGAAATACGCTGTGGAAAATGAAACCTATAAGTTTGTGACCGATGTAGGTACCTTCGATGGTGTAACCAAGGCTTATGCATACCAGGCTACCCCGGGCGCATTATTCTATCGCCGCAGCCTTGCCAAGGAATACTTCGGCACTGACGATCCCGCTAAGATTCAGGAAATCCTCGGCGACATGGACAAATATACCGCCGCAGCCGCAGTTGTCAAAGAAAAATCCGGTGGCAATACCTACATGGTCGCTTCCAATGGCGATTTCCAGAACCTCTTCTATGCCAACCGCGCCAATCCTTGGATCGTAGACAACACCCTGACCGTGGATCCCATGGTTGAAAAGATGGTTGCGACTGCCAAGACCTTCCGTGATAATGGATACGAAGCCAAAGCCACTCAGTGGCAAGAAGGTTGGTTCGCTGGTATGAATGACTCACTGAAGGATGCCGATGGCAATCCCAAGAAAATCTTCTCATACTTCCTCCCCACTTGGGGTCTTCCCTACGTCTTAGCCCCCAATGCTACCTCTGCTGACAAATCCACCACCACCGTCGGTGACTGGGCTGTTATCACTGGTCCACTGCCCTATCAATGGGGTGGTACCTGGTTAGGCGCTATGAAAGAAACCAAGAACATGGACCTCGCCAAAGAATTCGTACGTTTCTGCACCCTTGATCAGGAAAACCTGACCAATTGGGCAACCGGTGTATATACCAATGAATATCTAAAAGCAATCGATCCAGAAGTTTCTGCTGATCAAAAACAGGCTGCTGGTGATTTTGTTTCCAGCCAGGTAGTCGTCAAAAAGATCACCGCTTCCTTCGACAATTCTGACCTCAGCAAATTCCTGGGTGGACAGAACTCATATGGTGGTTTCGCTGCTGCAGCACCGACAGTCAATGCCCGTCTCATGCAGGGATCCGATGACGCCATTCAACGCGCCCTCAATGATCCTGAGAACTCTTACCTCGGTGGCACGATCACTCTCGATGAAATGTGGAAGCTCTGGAAAGATGCTGTCCGCAACGAATTCCCCGATCTGATCATTAACTAATTCAAGTTAAGCCAGCGTATAATGAGTCAGTGTAATAAAATACACTGACTCATTTCGAAGGGAGAGTGCCGATGTTCTCAAAAGTACAAAAAAATACATATGGCTATTTCTTCATTGCGCCATTCGTTATCGGGTTTTTACTCTTTGGTCTTTACCCTGTTTACAATACTTTGAGCTTGAGTTTTACCGATACAACATTAATGAAAGCCCATGCCAATTTTATTGGCCTGGCGAACTTTAAACGGCTGTTTGCAGATTCAACTTTTTCCACCGCAATAACAAATACATGGGAACTGTGGTTAATGAATTTTGTTCCTCAATTGGGAATCGCCCTTTTGTTATCTGTATGGTTCACAAATACTATGCTGAAAATTAAAGGTGGTGGCATCTGGCGTATGCTATTCTATATGCCAAATTTGCTGATGTCATCAGCTATAGCTGCACTTTTCTTTAGTTTATTTTCTTTTTATGGTCCGGTAAATCAATTCCTGGTTAGAGCTGATTTAATACCTGAAGCGATCGATTTTATCCGAAGCCCGGCAGTGATGCGCGGCTTGGTAGTGTTTATTCAATGGTGGATGTGGTTTGGACAAACAACTATTCTTCTTATGGCTGCAATGACCTCCATCTCTGTATCAATTTATGAAGCAGCCACAATTGATGGTGCAAATACCTGGCAAATGTTCAATTGGATTACGCTGCCCTTGATCAAACCAGTCATGATCTATGTCCTGGTGACTTCATTGGTCGGTGGTATGCAGATGTTTGATATCCCGATGTTATTGACAGACGGTAGAGGCAGTCCTGCAAATTCAATTCTGACAAACAATATCATGATGTATATGCGGTTCCGCAGCAGCCAGGGACATATCGGTGCTGCTTCTTCTGTGGGAGTAATGGTTTTCATCATGACCACCTTTGTTGCCTTGCTGATCTTTTACTTGCTACGGGAAAAGCATGACAAAGTAACCTCGGAAAAGGTGTGAGGAGATGGCAAATATGAACACAAACTATAAACTATCTCTCAATATCACCCGGGTGGTTATCTACATAATCTTGGTAATCCTTCTGATCGTGACCATAATTCCAGTCTGGTTGTTGATTGTAAATGCAACTCGGTCAACAGTGGAAATTCAACAGGGAATCAGTATTTTCCCTAGTAAGTACCTCTTAAGCAACTATCAGATCTTGTTAAGCAAAGGCTTGGATTTGCCACGCGGTTTCTTTAACAGTTTCATCATATCCATGGCCACAACCCTGGTTACTGTCTATTTTTCAATGCTGACAGCATATGGGATCGTTGTCTACGATTTCAAAGGTAAAAAATTCTTTTACAATTCAATTCTTGTATTGGTAATGATTCCGATGCAGCTTTCGATCATCGGTTTCTACCAATACATGGCAAAAATCGGGTTGGATGATAACTATCTTTCGCTGATATTACCTAGTATCGCGTCTGCAGGTTCGGTATTCTTTACCAAGCAATACCTTGAATCCATATTGATCCAGGACCTGATCGATGCAGGAAGAATTGATGGCTGCAGTGAATTGGGTATTTTTCATAAGATCATGTTCCCAATTGCCGCGCCAGGTGCGTTTACGCTCGGTATCTTTGCCTTTGTTGGAGCTTGGAACAATTTCTTCAACGCTTTCATCCTAATCACCTCCAGAGACAAATACACCCTGCCCATGTTGGTTCAAACATTACGTGGCGATGTTTACCGCCATGAATACGGAGCCATCTACCTCGGTTTGGCGGCATCAGTTGTACCGATCATCATTATGTACTTCCTATTCTCAAGGTATATCGTAAATGGTATATCAATTGGGGCTGTAAAAGAGTAAGTCTATAAGGGAGAAGGGATCGGGACCTTCGCCATTCGATGATAGTTTTTACCCAATTTTGACCTCGTTATCAAACCAACGAGAATAATTCAATGCGGTTATGAAGTGAAATAAATTCAAGGATTTATAAACGATCCAACTTGAGGTGGTAGATGCAATTTGGTTATTTCGACGATGAACAACGGGAATACGTGATCACCCAGCCGGATACGCCGCTGCCTTGGATCAATTACTTGGGAATGGAATCTTATTTTGGTATCATCTCAAACACTGCCGGGGGATATTCCTTCTATAAAGATGCCCGTCTGCGGCGATTAACCCGCTATAAATATAACAATGCGCCTCTGGATACAAATGGCAGATATATCTATATACGCGATAATAATACCGGCCTACGGAATAACGATGCAAAGCATCCCCGGTTCTGGTCACCCACCTGGCAGCCAACTCGCACCCATCTGGATGCATACGAATGCCGCCATGGTTTGGGCTATACAAAGATCACTTCAGAATTAAATCAGATCGTATCAGAAACGAAGTATTTCGTGCCTCTGGGTGAAAACCTTGAGGTTTGGCAGTTGACCTTGAAAAATAATAGGAATACTCCAGCCGACCTGTCTGTTTTCTCTGCAATTGAGTTTTGCCTATGGGATGCTGTTGATGATGCAAATAATTACCAACGGAATTACTCGATAGGTGAAGTTGAAGTAGATGAAAGTGTCATTTATCACAAATCGGAATATCGTGAGAGGCGTAATCATTTTGCTTACTTTGCCTGCTCTGAAAACATTTCCGGGTTTGATACCCAGCGGGATGCTTTCCTTGGACCATATCGTGGTTGGGATTCCCCGCTGGCTGTTGAAAATGATCAATTAAACAATTCCATTGCTGTGGGATGGCAACCGGTTGGCGCGCACAAGGTCAAAGTGGTTTTGCAGCCTGGCGAATCAAAGCAGATGATATTCTTGCTCGGATATTATGAAAATGACCGGGCAGAAAAGTTCGATCCGGTCGGTTCACAAACGATCAACAAGAAAGGCGTGAAACCGGTTATATCCAGATACCTGAAATTGTCTGAAGCTGACAAGGCATTTGAAGCACTACAAAGATACTGGTCTGATCTTTTGAGTAAATTTCGGATTAGCACACCGGATAATGATACAAACCGGATGATCAACATCTGGACAGCCTATCAGATGATGGTCACATTCAATTTCTCGCGTTCTGCCTCCTATTTCGAATCTGGTATCGGTCGCGGCATGGGATTTCGGGACTCAAATCAGGACCTGTTAGGATTTATGCACCTGGTCCCTGAACGTGCTCGTGAGCGGATTCTCGATCTAGCAGCCACTCAATTACCAAATGGAGGTGCCTATCATCAGTACCAACCCATGACCAAGCTTGGTAACAATGAAGTGGGTGGGGATTTTAATGATGATCCCCTATGGCTTGTCCTTGCGGTCATTGCCTATCTCAAGGAAACTGGGGAATGGAAGATTTTGGATGAGCAGGTTCCATTTGACAGCAAGTTAGGCACCGAAGCTAGTCTGTATACACATCTACAACGTTCGATACAATACACTTCCGACAGACTTGGTCCTCATGGATTGCCTTTAATTGGGCGTGCGGATTGGAATGACTGTCTGAATCTCAATTGTTTTTCCGAATTCCCCGGGCAATCTTTCCAAACAACCACCTCAAAAGATGGAAAAGTGGCTGAAAGTGTCTTCATCGGCGGGTTATATATCATTGCCCTTGAAGAGATGGAAAACCTTGCCAGATCACTGCATAAAACTTCAGATGAACTCTCATATGTCAGTTTACGGAAGAAGATGGAAGAGGTTGTAAACACCGCTGGTTGGGATGGGAAATGGTTCCGTCGCGCTTATGACAATTTTGGTGAACCGGTCGGATCTCGGGAATGTAAGGAAGGTCAAATTTTCGTTGAGCCCCAGGGAATTTGTGTCATGGCCGGTTTGGGTGTGGAGAACGGAAATGCGCTAATGGCTTTGGATTCGGTAGCCGATCGTTTAGCTACGCCACACGGAGTCATGGTTCACCAACCCGCATATACTCAATACTATCTTCATCTCGGCGAAATATCTTCCTATCCGCCAGGATATAAAGAAAATGCAAGCGTATTCTGCCATACCAATCCTTGGATAATGATCGCCGAAACTAAAGTCGGACGGGGCGATAAAGCATTCGACTACTATAAGCGGATTAATCCCTCCGCTCGGGAAGCGATCAGCGAAATTCACCGCTGCGAACCATATGCTTATGCCCAGACTATTGCCGGCCGTGACGCGTTGAAACCGGGTGAAGCGAAAAATTCCTGGTTAACAGGAACCGCTGCCTGGAACTTTGTTGCATTAACCCAGTGGATATTAGGCATTCGGCCAACCTTCAAAGGTCTGCAGATTTCCCCGGTGATTCCAGTGGACTGGAAAGAGTTTGAAGCAACCCGCAATTTCCGTGGGGTAAATTACATCATCAAGGTGGAACGTTTAGGTCCCGGGAATGATGTCTCTTTATTAGTGGATGGCAAACCAATCACAGGCACAATCATTCCTCTTCCGGATTCGGATACTAAAGAAATCCATATTCTCGCCAGGCTTAAATAGGTCATGAAGCCTTCTACGTCCATACGGAATATCGTATTGATCTGGCTGGGATGGTCGATCGTAATAATATGCTTCCAATCTTGGATCCAGATGCGAGTCGATTTGCAGCGTCCGGATAAGGTATTGAATTGGACCACGACCGAGACCACAAAAGAAAGTAACCTCGGAAAACCTTTCCTCATTGATCCCTTCCTGAACAGTCATGTTGCCTGGGATTCGGAGTTCTATCTGGCTATCGCGGACACCGGTTACGACTCGAACCAGGTTCGGGCGATCAGTGGGCAATTCAATTGGTTCGGGAAACAGATCTACTGTAAAGCTGAAACCGATAGAGACTGTTTGTCGTTGTCTTCAGCATTTTTCCCGGTTTATCCTTTATTGATTAAGCTTCTTTCATTTCCACTGCGGATCTTGCCATTAACTCAGATCGGGAATCTAACATTGGCAGCCGTTATGGTCTCCATGTTGGGTGCCCTTGCAGCAATGCTCTCCTTATTCTATATGTCCCGCTCATTTCTTGGGGATGATGGCGGAGTTCGTGCGGCGTTCTACCTGCTTATTTTCCCCAGCGGATTCTTCCTGGCTCAGGTATATTCCGAGGGCACATTCATCGGGGTCACCTTTGCAGCACTCGCCTTCCTCACTTTGCGAAAATGGTGGTGGGCTGCGTTGTTCGCCGCAATAGCCGTATGGACCAGACCTGGCGGAGCCATCCTTGTTCTGCCGATGGTCATGGTTTGGCTTATCGATCGTACCTGGAAAGATGGTTGGAAACCGGCTCTCCTCAAAGCGATTGCCGCTCTTACTCCCGCCATCTCTTTTGGAGTATGGTCGCTCACTCCATTGGCATCCAACTTCTATAAGGTCGAGAGTTTATTCTTCAGTCGAAGCCTTTTTGCCTGGGTCGGTTCGGTTTTCTCCTGGAAGCAGGCATATCATCTTTTCCTGGTGGGGAATCCGATGACCAGGTTCTATTATGGATTGGAGTTCTCGGCCATCATCCTTGCAGTTATCGCTTGTGTCCTGCTTATTCGAAAACGACCGGAATTGGCTCTTTATGGTTTGGCGATGATCGTTTTTGCTTTTACCACCGGCGCTGCCCAGGGGATGGTGCGTTACGTTCTTGTGGCTCCTCCGCTGTTCCTCGTTCTTGCCAGCTGGGGAAAGTCACATGCATTTGACCGTGTGTGGATCCTATTAAGCATCCTCCTGATGGGGATGGAAGTCATGCTGTTTACTTTTGATTTTTGGGTTGCGTGAAATTAATATTAATCAATCAGTAATTATTCAGGAATGACAAGAAAGCAGAGAGACGATGGCTGTAAATCAGAAAAAAGAAGCGATCATGAAGAAAGTGGATGCGCTCGTTTCACAAATGACCCTGGACGAGAAAATTGCCCAGATCGGTTCCTACTGGATTTATGATCTACAGACCAGAGGTCAACTGGACGATCAGAAAATTGCATATAAACTCATGCATGGGATTGGTCAGATCACCCGTAATGCAGGTGCCTGCACCCTTCTGCCGGTGGAAGCTGCCAGGTCCGCGAACATCCTCCAGCGTTTCCTAAAAGAAAACACCCGCCTGGGAATTCCCGCCATCCTCCATGAGGAATGCTGCTCCGGTGTCATGGCTCCTGGATTCTCGATCTTCCCTCAAATGCTCGGATTGGCCAGCACGTTCAAACCCGACCTGGCAAAACAGATGACCTCCTTGATCAGCAAACAAATGCGTGCAGTTGGTATTCATCAGGGATTGGCGCCCGTGTTAGATGTCTCCCGAGACTCCCGTTGGGGTCGGGTGGAAGAGACCTTTGGTGAAGATCCTACCCTGGTCAGTCAGTTCGGTGTCGCCTATATCAAGGGATTGCAGGGGAATGACCTCGCGGATGGTGTCATGGCTACAGGTAAACATTTTGTCGGACACGCGTTTTCGCAGGGTGGGTTGAACTGCGGACCCGTCCACATAGGTTGGCGAGATCTCTGGGATGTCTATCTGGCTCCATTCCAGGCTGCCATTCGCGATGCCGGTCTTGCTTCAATGATGAATGCCTATCCCGAAGTGGATGGTGAGGTTGTCGCTGCTTCCCGTCGGATTTTGACCGATCTTCTTCGTGACACGCTGGGATTCGATGGTGTGGTCGTCTCGGATTATGAAGCCATCTTGATGATTCACAACTACCATCATGCTGCTGCGACCAAAAAGGAAGCCGCTGTGAAAGCGCTCAACGCCGGGATTGATGTGGAAATGCCGACATTTGCCTGTTATGGTGATGACCTCAAATCGGCTTTGGAATCCGGCGATATCTCTCTCGATACCATCGAGCTGTCTGCAAAACGTCATCTCCAAAAGAAGTTCGAACTAGGTCTGTTTGAAAATCCATATGTCAATGAAGGCGACGTTCTGACGGTCATGGATACAACTGAAACCCGTTCGCTGGCTTACAAGATCGCCTGCCAGAGCATGGTTCTCCTGAAAAATGATGGCATCCTTCCGTTGAATAAAGACATTACTAATCTGGCCGTCATCGGACCGAATGCTCATACCAGCCGCAATATGATGGGTGATTATTCCTTCCTGGCTTTGAGCGAATTGATGAGCGTCGATCCGCCTGCGGATTCAGCGTTTGTCTCCCTCACCTCTGAATATCTCGAAACACCGACTGTGCCATTCCCAACCATTCTGGATGGCATTCGGAAACTGGTATCTCCTCAGACTAAGGTCCGCTACGCCAGGGGATGTGATGTCCGTTCGGATTCCACCGCGGGTTTTGCTGAGGCGATCGCAGCAGCCTCAGATGCGGATGCGGTGATTATGGTCATGGGTGACCGCTCTGGGTTGGGACCAGCCTGTACCACTGGTGAATTCCGTGATTCAGCCGACCTGCTCCTGCCCGGTGTTCAGCAAGACCTGGTCAAGACAATCCTCAAAATTGGCAAACCTGTAATTATGGTCCATGTCAGCGGACGCCCCACAGCTCTGACTTCGCTGGTTGATGGCTGCAGCGCCATCCTGGAGGCGTGGGTCCCTGGTGAAGAAGGTGGATCTGCTGTCGCCGAAACATTGTTTGGCGACGTCAACCCTGGTGGAAAGTTGCCAATTTCCATTCCGCGCTCGGTCGGTCAGGTTCCGATCTTCTACAATTACAAGCCATCCGGAATGCACTCCAATATCTGGGGTGATTATGTCGCCGAAAAAGTGACCCCCTTGTTCCCCTTTGGCCATGGATTAAGTTACACAAAATTCGAATACAGCGGATTGCACATCGACAAAAAGACCGCCAGTATCAACGATACCGTGGATATCTCAGTCGAAGTCATCAATTCCGGCAAAAATACTGGTGATGAAGTGGTTCAGCTCTATATCCGTGACGAATATGCCAGTTTTCCCCGTCCAGTCAAAGAATTGAAAGGATTCCTTCGTCTGGAATTGCAGCCTTTCGAATCAAAAACAGTGGTTTTCCACTTACCGGTTAATCAACTTGCATTCTATGCTGCGGAACTCAAATTGATGCTCGAAGCTGGCAAGATACAGGTGATGGTAGGCAGTTCTTCCGAGGATATTCGCTTGCGAGGAGATTTCGAAATTATCGAATCACCGGACATGGAAGTGAAAAACCGCGTCTTCGTCTGCCCAGTGGAGTCGATTTAGAAATCTGGTATTCGTATTAAGAATAACTACAAGTTGGAGCTTTTCCGAATGTATTCATCTTTCGGTGGTTCCCCCGCGTATTCCCCGCGGTAATCCTCGGGTAATAGATCTGCGATCTTGTACATCACCTCGTCGGTGATTTGCTGGCGCACAGATTTATCCCGAATATCGATACCTTCATTCAATTCGTACGTTTCCCCCACCCGGATGTAAAAATCCGTCCGGGCAAGTCTGCGGATGTTCTTCCCTAATTTCTCTCCGCCGAACATAGCCAGCGGCATGATCGGTGCTTTACTCATCGCCGCCAGCATGGCGAGTCCGGGTTTACCCTGTTGAAGTTTGCCATTATTGCTGCGGGTGCCTTCCGGAGCGATCACCAGGATCTGTCCTTTTTCCAGTACATCCTTTGCCTGGCGGAATGCCAGCAGATCTGCTTCACCCCGCCGTATGGGAATCGCTTTCCACATGGTGAACAGCAAATTGAAGATTGGATTATCCCAGGTCTCGATCTTGGCTAGACCGATCAATGGGCGCGGTAGCAGGTGAGTGATCATCAGTGGAACATCAAGCGAGTTGATATGGTTGGCAACAATGATCAAAGGACCCTGTTTGGGGATCTTTTCCAGCTCGGCATCATGCACCCTGCAGATGATCCGTGTGCCACCTTTGATGGCACGATTAACAACCCATTCGGCAATACTCATAATTTATTCGTCAGAATCTCCAACTGGTGTGGAAGAAGTTCAATTGTGATCTTAGAACCTTCGGTGCAGACTGTCTCACCATCTGCGTGTGCCGGGATACTGCCCTTGATCGCTTTGATAGTGATTTTCTTACCCTGAATGAAACGGACCGCGGGATCATCTCCCTGGTTGCCCTTCATGAATTTAGCCATCAAACCGAATGTCTTGGGTTTGGATACTGCGGTCACGCAGCAAAGGTCGAAATGGTTATCGCACGGATCTCCCTTGGGAGCCATGAAGAATCCCCCGCCCATGCGGATCCCATTCATGATCGACACCATCAGTGCTGTGATCTGGAATGTCTCATTTTCAGTCTCCACTTCCAGCAGCGGAGCTTTATAGTAAATGAAGATGGTCTTTACCGCGGCGACAATATAAGAAAGAAAACCCTTCAGCTTCATCTTTGCTGCTTCAAAACCGACCACTGCGTCAAAACCGACTCCCACCCCGTTACCAAAATATCTGCCGTCCGGGAAGTTATCCCCAAAGACAATGCCAATATCGGTCATGCGAGTCTTCGAATCGAGGATGCATTTGCAGCTTTCTTCCACACCCACCGGGATTCCCATACCGAACGCAAAATCGTTGCCCCGTCCTACCGGAATGACGCCCATGATCGGGGATTTACCCGTCTCATTACGGACCTGCATCAGACCGTTGATGATCTCATTGGATGTGCCGTCACCGCCGGCGGAAATGACGTAATCAGAATCTTTTGCAGCTTGCTTCGTCAGTTCAATGGCATGACCGGGGTACTCGGTTTGGATGATCTTGTAATCGAGTTTTGCATCATCAAAGATCTGCTTGATCTGCGGGATGGACAACAAACCGTTGCCTTTGCCTGATATTGGATTTACTAGAATGGTGTAATGCATACGCTTCCGATCATTCGCTGGGATGGGTTGATTCTATTAGGTTGTCGGATAATGGTCAAGTCCGCCCGCCTTGTCATTGCGTTATCTTGCCTGTAGGGGCGGACCTATGTGTCCGCCCTGATTGCTGTGCTGGGAGAGGTCGAACTCCCAATCCCATCCAAACTATCGGTCACAAAAGCTGTTATTGCTTTTCCAACACCATGGTTCTATACTTGATTTTGTATTTCTATCCAGTTTATTTATAGAATTTCATAACTTTTCCGGGTTTTTGCCATACAGCGAGGGGATAAAATGAACAAATGGTTGAAAATCGGGATCATCGCCGTAGGTGCTGTCCTTCTAGTTTGCATCGTTGTAACCGCCGCGTTGACGATCTTTTCCAGCTCTAAAAAACCAGCTCCCCCTGATTTAGCAAAATCTATCGCTCAGATGACTTCCCTTAAAGCGGACCTGATCACCCCAAACGAAGGGGATCAATGGCCGATCAACTCCTTCATCCCTGTCCGCGGAGTTGCCAAAAGTGACACCCGTGTGGTTGCTCTTGAGCTCTGGATCGATGGCAACCTTTTTGCCGCTCGTGACGGTCTGGATAAAATGAAATACAGCACCGCCACCGGCGAATGGTTCTGGCAGCCTGCAGTCAAAGGACCTCACAGCCTCTTCCTGCGTGGAGTGGATGATAAAGGCGGCACCGCGTACTCCCAAATAATCCAGATCACTGCCGTGGATCAGGTAGGTTCGCGCCAACTCATAACCCCTGAAGCGGGTCAAACTCTGGCTCAAATTGCTGCGGATAAAGGCATTAGCATTGAGGAAGCTGGAGTCAACAATCCAGGAATAGACCCCGAACAGCCTCTGACTCCGGAGCAGGATATCTTCATTCCACTTCCGCCAGAACCGGTCAAAGATGTGGAACTACAGACCAAGGATCCTTACCTTCCTACCCCGGAAGATTCAGCCAAAAAACCCAATGATTGGATCGTCAATCTCCCGCTCATCGGTGGATTATTTAAAGATACTGGTGCGGGCGAAGAATCCTCACTACCGAATGCCCCAACCCTCATCACCGCTGAACTCCGCAACGGCTGCGATGTCTATCTCGAATTCAAAGACAACTCAAAGATCGAAGATGGTCAGCGGATCTTCCGCGCGATCCCTGGTCAGACGAGTTTCGCTAAGGTCGCTGACCTTCCTCCTTTGATTACCAAATCGATCACATTCACCGATCCTGCCATACATATCAAGGGCAAGTGGATGTATTATGCCGTTTCATATAATACTGCCGGCGAAGCGAAAAGCAGCCCGGTTTCAATTGACCTTCAAGATCCTGCCTGTCTCCCTGAAGAACCTGCTCCCCAGACCGGTGGTACAGGTGGACTTGGGACGACACGCCGCACGGGAACCATGACCGACGATTTTATTATCGTCAGAAGTGAACCGGTCAGTCTGGCGTATGTCTATTTCACCATCAACGGGCAGACCACCCGTATTCCGGCCAGCTCCAGCGATTTTTTCCTGAAAGGGAATGATTACGAGTTTGATCTTTCAGATTACATGCTCAAATCGATCAACAGTCTTCCCGCTGCCACCGAGTACATCATCAATGTTCAACTGTGGGGTTGGAAAAACGGCAAGCCCGAATTGATCGAAGAATACAACAAGGTCATCTCAGATTACACCCGGTTATTGGCATGTCTCGAAACTTCCTCCGGTTTTTGTGATTCCCCGGAAGGTGTTTGGAGTGACCACGTCATCATCCCCTGGTTTGTTCCGCTTGAGAGTGTTAATCTGCACTTCAAAATGTTCACCTTGAAGAAAGCCACCGGGGCGCACTGGAGTGATGTCCAGCGCGACCCTGTTTGGTGAAGAATACCTTCATGCTCAGTATGATAATGCCGGGTCCACACCAACCGGTGGAGACGTTCCGGGATACTTCTCTGATTCTTGGTCTTATTTGTATGACACATCCGATACAAGCCCCGATGATGAGTTATAAATGGGACAAGGATCCTCTTCCCTGGACGGAAATCCGGTTTCTGGCGATATCATATCATAGATAGACCTTTCATGGTGTATTACGAGGTCTTGCCCAATTATCGCAACCCGGACACGGATAACATGGAGTATCCCGGTGATCTCGAACCGGGTCTATGTCTACAATGAAATGGGAGCTCCCAAACCGGAGCCTGAAAAAGCCCTTGCACCTCACTTCCCGGATATCTACAATGTCGAATTCCTGGAAGATACATATAAGCTGCCTCAATTTGCGATCCCCGAACGCTGGGGATGTATCAAGTATCTGGATAATGGTCAGGAAGACTGCCCTGATTCCTTATGTGGATCCCTGCGAAGACAGCATGAGCTGGGACTGCTTCAAAGCGACTGGTTCGGCTGCCCTCACTCAGTTTATCGATGCTTATGATTGGTTTGCCGCCCATTATAACGAAGTAGTAGGGGTGGTCTCCAACGCCCTGATTGATTTCATTCCCTGGCTGCCGTGGAACATCCGCCTGCGAGTGGATCTCAACTCAGGTGGTCAAACTGGCCTGGACTGTGATCACCGTCGAATTAGGTCTTCCGGCGCAGCTTCCCCAGACCGGAGAGTTAGCCGATGCAGGTGCAGAGTATGTAGTTGAGTACTATGTAGGCTCGGCTTATGACGACATCATGGCTGGTGTGGATATTAACGAATTACTGGAAGAAACCGGCGCGGATGATTATGCGAAGAGTGTGGTGGGAAGTTTCCTCAGCGAAAAAGCCGAAGAATACAAGAAAAAACTGGTGGGTGATCTGACCAACCAATTCTTGAACAGCCTGAAGACCCAGACCCCGGCTGCCTGTATGGATGTGGATGCAGCCCATCGTCAGGGAATTGAGCCCCTCTGTCCGGATCCCAATCGACCCTGGAAGCCAGCCCCCGGTGCCAAATTTGTGGGACCAACCATCGATGTCAAAATCACCCGCAAACCGGTTGAGGAAAACAGCAATTTCGGCACCGATGCCTCAACCCTTCAACATTCAGATGCTGATAAATACAGTCTCAAACTGACCAATAACACTGTCAATGAGTATCGGGTGGGGCAGGTGATACCGCTTTTAGGATACTCTGAAGCATTCAATAAAGACTATGCTGCTATTTCCGGCTGCCCGGCTCAATCTCATGGCGTTCCCATTTGCTATTTCGGTCATGGAGGACAAATCTGCCATACCATACTGGTTCGAGATCACCCAGCCTCTCGAAGCCCCGCTTTATAAAGATGTGGAGATGCCAATCCCATGGCTGGATGTCGGTAAATCGATCACCATTCCAATTTACTTCCCTGAAAAAACCTTCTGGGCTCCCGGCAAAGCGTATCAGATCAGCGAGCTCATTGACCCGGAAAAATGGAAAGAATTGTATGGGGATGATTGGAAATACTTGTATTATCTATGGCAATCAATCCTTCAAAGCTGAATCGACCTGTAAATCCAACCTGCCTGAGAATGTTTTCTGCGGAGCTAGCGATACGTTTGTTCCGACCTGTTGCTGATCCGAACATCATGCAGAACGTGACTGAGGTCACAGAGTAGGGTTTGAGAAAGTAGGGAATTCGATGCGAATCATAAATCGACTGATTTGGATCACGATGCTCGTAAGCATGCTTTCTGCCTGCAATTATCCTCAAGCCAGGGTTCAACCTCAGGTTGACGCCAGCCCGCACGCCTGGATCGATGCCCCTCTGGATGGCAGCACCCTGCCGCTTGCTGAAGATTATGAGGTCGTCTTCCATATTGCCAACCTGGGCGGAGTGGTTGAAGGTGAAGTGAGTATTAACGATCAGGTGCTCGCGTCCATCCCGAACCCGAACGGGAATCATTCTCCCGGCCACCCTGCGTCAGATCTGGAATCCTGCGCTGCCCGGAAAATACATCGTGAAAGTGCGGGCTTTGTCTGCTGGCAAGACCTGGAGTGATTACGATCAGTCGGTAGTTACGGTTCTCGAGAATACGGTCACCCCCACCATCACCCCCACTGATACACCGACGGTAACCCCCACACCGACCACCACCATCACCCCTACAACTACCATCACCCCCACAACTACCACGACTCCCACCCCGACGCTTATTCCATCCACCGGTATCACCTTTGACCGCCAGGTATCTGCGAATACCTTCCTCTACGGAAGCTGCAGTCCCGATCCACTCACCATCCAGGTTCAGGTGTCAGACCCGAACGCGGTTTACAGCGTCCTTCTGTTCCAAAAACTGCAAGGTGGTTCATGGGATGAAGGTACTGCCCTGAATCCGCAGGGACCCGGGCAGTTCATGCGCAAGATCAACGGCAATAATGTCCCCGGGCATGAAGGGGTGACCAATTCCATCTGGTATCACCAGCTCATCGCCACCAACAAAGCCGGAAAAGTGATCGCGCGCAGTGACACCTACAGTGATGTGTCCCTTGCCCAGTGCGGCTCGATCATTGTGCCCGCCGCTGATCATCATCACCCACCCTGTGCGGATCATCACCCCCACCGCCACCTACTTCATTATTAAATGATCATCGTATAGGGCGGACACATACGCCTCCTACTGGGGTGATATCCGCCCCTACCTTTATCTGGCGTGCAGCACTATGGCACGCGTGAACCGAATTGATTTTCGAGTTCAATTCCATTCCACCCAATCGTCCGATTTACTGTCATTCGGAATATGAAGGGGATTTCATGCCGGTTAGCATGATCGACAAGCAGGTCGGATGATTCACACCTGGCGAAAAAATAGCAATCATTTGTTATTTGTTTCAAATACACTGTGTCTTTCACTTGAATATTTGTGAGAGCTATTCGGTTGGTAATGAGCAGATTCGATTGGATGATCTCAGGTACGAATATAGTACATACGTTCTATAATTCATCATATCAGAAAAGATTTGAGAATACAACTGTCATCTGTGACAGTGATTTTGAGATTTGTGGAGATTTGCACTCTGCGCTCAACTCAACCTGGTAACAGACCCACCCCGACCCATATCTTACAGACAAGATATCCCGGGGAATTTTGCTCAATTATTTGGACTGGGCTTTAGCGACTGGTAGGCTGGGGGATTTGGGTTCCCTCTCCAGGTGAGGAGATATCATGCCCGCAAGACACATCTGGCTCAAAATGTATTCCGCACCATCCATCGTTGCTGTCATTCTGAGCGGAGCGACACCTGCTCTGCATGCACGTGCAGTGAGAATCTCTGGTTACCCTTATGAAATTCTGGATCGAAGGAAATATCACTCCCCAAGAGGATGCTTCGAAATCGTCCATTTCTTGTGCTCATGACAACAAAAAATGAGTCTGCTTTTATTGATATTTATTCAGAAAACCCCGCCGGTGGAATTCCCAACGCCTGGATCAACCTTGCCCAATAGTTCACCTGTGCAGCCGTGCTTGCCAGGATCACAATTTCCCTCTCATTGAAGCATCGTTTCAACTCCTCGATGAAAGTGATATCAAACTTGAGCGGAGTCTGCGAGATCAGCTTTGCATACTGCATGGCTAACAATTCGCGTTCGGTGAACGTCGCCACTTCTTCAAGTGGTTTCCGGTTCTGCAAAACCATGTATTCGTCTTGGGTAATACTTTTTTCTTCAAACTGGTATGAGTTCATATCAATGCAAAATGGACATGCTGCTGCATAAGACGCTTGTATTCGGACGATCTTCAGGATCCGTTCATCCAAATTGCCGTCCTGGTGAGCCACCAGAGACTCCAGGATGCCTGATCCAAGGGCGGCTTTTGGGTACCAGGCCAGTATTTTTGCCGGCAGCATCTCTTTACCGGTGATCTTCGTTGTGATCCATATTCCAAATCTCAGGTATAACGGGTATTTCAGAGGTGGATCAATAAATGCTTCCATGGATATTCTTTCTTCTTTTTAAGTGATCATTTTATTAATTTCTCAACATTGGAAGATCAGATCACGATATAGGTTACATAAATTATCTATCAAAACTAGATTAATCGGTGGTAATTCACATGCTGTTCAGTCTAACCTGATCAGTTTGCAATAAATGGGTTGGGAAATGAGGAAGTACTGCGGGTAAATGATACCCAAAGATCCTGCCATTTGCATAAAATCGACTTCCATATCAAAATAGTCTAAGTGTTTGGATGAAGGGTGGAAAGCGAAATCCATCTCGCCTTCTCAAAAAATATATTTTTCGGATTATCGATTCTGTGGATCATAGAATTTCGATCAACTTAAAACAGCGAATTCTCACTGTTGGCCTTTGGGGATTGGGTCTTGCCATCTATGGATTTTATATATCCTGGATGATCAACACCAAAAATGGACCGATCGATTTTTTGACATTCTTGAGGATTGGCAACCTCTTGAATACTCATCAAGAAGTTTACATCACCAATAGCTATTACCCCATGCCCTATGTTTGGATTTTTGGTTTCCTTTCAGCGATCCCGCGGGAAATCAGTGTGGTGTTATGGTTTGTTCTCCCAGTTCTGTTCGCGATGTACATCACGAAATGGAATCCATGGGTACTGTTCTTTGGACCATTGCTGAGCCACTTCATCGGTGGTCAGTCTGCAATTTTCGGCATGATCGGCATGTGGGGTTTCCGAAAATTTCAGGCAGAGAACACGCTTACGGCGGGCATTCTTCTTGGTTTGGTTGCTTTCAAACCTCAATTACTGATTGTTCCACTTCTTTATGCACTCTACACCTGGGTGCTATTCATATACAAGCACAGGTCATTCCCGAAACAGGCAATTGGATTTGCCATCACCACCCTCATTATCTATGTTCCTACTTTTATTTCTGACCCAACCTGGGTTTCCCGATGGCTTTCCTCTCCCCGTCCGCTTTTTGCTCGGGCTGTTTCCGCACTCATCCCGAGAGTGTTGTTGGAATCAATCAATCAATCAATCAATCAATCAATTTATCCTTTCCTTAGGAATCGTCATCCTGGTTGCATGTGTTATTGCTCTGATACTCTTGAAGGATAAATATCCTCGTTTTACAACTCTAAAAACATTTGTCTTATTTAACTATCTGTTCTTTCCTTTTATCCATGATTACGACTTGATCCAACTAATACCACTGGTTGATAATAAAAAAGAGATCACGTCGATGATTCTGGTCTCGGTCCCAAGTTATCTGGTGATTTTGTTCTTTTATGGTGTGGATACTGCCTGGATTGTCTACAGTTTCTTCACACCAGTGCTGCTAATCGTTTCAGTATTAAATATGAGAAGGCGCCAGGAATCACCATCAATTGAATTAACCTCTACAGCAGAAACCACCCTCAATTAGTCATTCCTCCTAACTTTCTTTCTATAAATACCATTTGTTTACTCAAGAAGCGTCGACCGAGTTACCGAATTCTTCTCAATCTTCGAAATATCACTCTTGTTAAGTCATAATGGCTTTGTGTATTTACCACTTTGGTCAAACGTTATGGGGATTGTTTTTCCCTCTCCTGGCGAGGAGAGGGTGGGGAGAGGTCGAAACCATTAATTCTTGAGAATTAATTAATCTCTTAGTCCATCCCCAAGCCCTGTCACAAGTGACAGGTTGAAATACAAATTCTTTTCTGGTATCCTCTAACATAGAACATATATTTCATAACGAGAGTATAAGTGACCCACATTAATTTTCCAATCGCATTTACTCTTCGCTAAATCCTGCTTTTCGCAAGCAATCCTTTTTCATTTGAAACAAATAACAAATGATTCGTATTTTTTCAGCAGACCTAAATTTTCGATTTGTTTCCATTTTTATAAAATAATGATTGCTCTCTTCACCTCCGTTGTATAATGCAACCATCACACGCACGAGGAACGCCATGACCTATCAGGGACTGCTAGCCAAATACCGCGAATGGATGGACATCCCATCCCACACCACCAACATCTCCATCCTCGAAGGTAACACCCCGCTCATTCCCGTCCCGGCTGTTGCCGCGGCGCTGGGCGGCGGCTTCGAGATGTGGGTCAAGTTCGAAGGTCTCAACCCGACCGGCTCCTTCAAGGACCGCGGCATGACCGTCGCCATCAGTGAAGCATGCCGGGAGAAATGTAAAAACCGTCATGTGCGCCTCCACCGGCAATACCGCCGCTTCCGCGGCCGCCTATGCCGCCCGGGCCGGGATGCGCTGCATCGTTCTGATCCCCGAGGGCAAGGTGGCTGCCGGTAAACTTGCCGGAGCCATCGCTTACGGCGCGCAGGTCCTGCAGATCCAGGGTTCCTTTGACGACGCGCTCACCCTGGTGGTGGAGCTCACCCAAAAGTATCCCATCGCATTGGTGAATTCGCTCAATCCCTACCGTCTGGAAGGTCAGAAGACCGGCGCATTCGAGATCTGCGAAACGCTCGGCCGGGCACCCGACCTGTTCTGCCTGCCGGTCGGCAATGCCGGCAACATCACCAGCTACTGGATGGGCTTCAAGCAGTACCATCACTTGAAATCCAGCGGACTCCCCGTTATTCTGGGAGTACAGGCTGCCGGTTCCGCGCCGTTGGTGCTTGGACACCCGGTGGAAAATCCCGACACCATCGCCACCGCCATCCGCATCGGCAAACCCGCCCGCGGCGAACAGGCACTGCAAGCTGCCGAGGAATCCAAAGGCAGGATCATTGCCGTGACCGATGACGAGATCCTCGCCATGCAAAAGCTGCTGGCGCAGAGCGGGATCTGGGTCGAGCCTGCTTCCGCTGCCGGAGCGCGCCGGTCTTGAAAAAAGAGATCGAAGCCGGCACAATGGATGCGAAAGGGAAACAGGTGGTTGTGGTCTGCACCGGGCATGGACTGAAAGACCCGGGCATCATCACCCGCGACTTCACCTATCAGACTCTCCCATCAGATATGAAACAGATCGAAAAGATCATTCAGGGCAATATTCAGGAGTAACCATGGCACAAATCACCGTACGCGTACCCGCCACCTCTGCCAATCTGGGACCCGGCTTTGACTGTCTGGCGCTGGCTTTGGATATTTGGAATGAAACCATCTTCTCCCTGGAAGGCGACGGCTACACGGCTGTCATCACCGGAGAAGGTGCCGGCAAGCTGCCAAAGGATGAGTCCAATCTCATCATCCAATCTGCCCTCAAGGTATTCGCATTAAAAGGAAGAATCCCTGAACCCGGATTGCTGGTCCGCTGTTTCAACAACATCCCGGTTTCCTCCGGTCTGGGATCCAGCGCCGCCGCCATCCTGACCGGCATGCTGGGAGCCAATGCCCTGATGAACAGTCCGCTGGGGATGGATGAGATCCTCTCCCTTGCCGCGGAATCTGAAGGGCACGCGGATAATGTGGCTGCTGCACTCTACGGCGGGCTCACCATGGTGGGCAGCGGCTCGCACGGATTCATCGCCAGAAAGGTCTGGGATGGCAACGTGATCGCGGATATGCTGCAGGCTGTTATTGTCCTTCCCGATTTTCAACTTTCCACCAAAGCGGCTCGGGCAGCTCTTCCCAAAAAGGTTAGCATGGCGGATGCGGTCAACAACCTCAGCAAGACAGCATTGGTGGTCCAGGCATTCCAATCCGCTGATCTGGGATTACTGGGCGAGGTCATGGATGATCAGATCCATCAGCCCTACCGCCTTCCGTTGATCCCCGGTGCGCAGGCTGCTCTCGAAGCGGCCAGACAGAGCGGCGCGGCTGGGGCAGCCTTATCCGGCGCAGGACCTTCGCTGATCGCTTTCGGTCTCGAGGATATGAACGCTGTGGCGGTTGCCATGAAAGAGGAGTTCAAAAAAGCAGGTCTGACCTCCAAATCGTACCTGACCAAAGTGGTGGATCAGGCGGCGATGGTCATCATCGAACAGGATTAAGCCAATTCTTACGGAGAAGTACAGACCTTTCCTGATGGGAGAGGTCTGTTTTGTAAAAACCCTATCGTGAAGTTTTTCCGTCACTGCCTTCCATGCTACAATAAAAACATATTGGGAAATGATTAAGAATTGGTCCTTAAAATGTCCACCATCCAAGATCTACGACCATCACCTATAGCAGGCACCTGGTATGAAGGGGATCCGAAAACACTCTCCGCGCAGGTGGATGAGTACTTATACGGCATCCAATCCCCCGGGATTGATGGGGAGATCCTCGCGGTGATCAGCCCGCACGCGGGTCATATCTATTCAGGACCGGTGGCGGGGTACGCTTTTGCAGCTATCCGTGATCTGCATCCAGATATCGTAGTAATCGTATCTCCCGATGCATCAACCTTACCCTCAACCGCTGCTGACCAGCGCCCACGAGGCTTACCACACTCCGTCTGGGGGAAATCCCGGTCGATCATGCCCTGATTGCAGAAGTAAATTCCGTTCTGCAGGGAGAAGGCTCCTCAACCATCCAGGCTGTTCGCATGGATCGCGAGCACTCCGTTGAGATAGAACTTCCATTTCTGCAGCGCATCTACCAGCATCCTTTCAAGATTGTACCGATCATGGTCCGAGACCAATCTCCGAAGACCACAAAAGCTCTGGGAGCAGCACTGCATAAAACCCTTGCCGGAAAGAATGCCATCGTCGTTGCCAGCACAGACCTTTCCCATTTCTACCCGTTGGTTGTTGCACGGAAGTTGGATGAACGCATGCTATCCGAGTGGGAGAAATTATCCATCCCGGGAATGTACCAGCTCGATGATAGCGGAACTGGTTTTGCCTGCGGATTGGGTGCAGTTGCTGCCGTTATGCAATATGCCTGTCTGAATGGCGCAAGACGTTCAGTCATTCTCAATTATGCCACCTCAGCAGATACTACCGGAGATGAAAGCTCTGTGGTCGGGTACGCCTCCGCCGCCATCCTCAAATAACCTATGATCATCATCAACCTCATTGCCATCATCATTCTTATCGGTCTGAACGCATTCTTTGTCATGTTTGAATTTGGACTGGTAGCTTCCAGGCGTGCAAAACTGGAAGTGATCATCGAAAAAGAATCCAGGATCACCGAGATCGTCCGTGAATGGCTGCAGACTCCATCCAGCCGTGACCGTTTGATAGCAGCCAACCAGTTGGGAATCACTGTTGTCAGCCTGGCTATCGGTGCGGTTGGCGAAAACACATTCGATCAGATCCTCCATCCGCTCTTCGCCGGGATGCAAATTCCCGAATCATATACGATCCTATCTTCATTAATTGCCGGGTTGCCATTGATCCTTTCACTGATCATTGTGACCGCGCTGCACGTAATATTTGGTGAACAGGTACCCAAGGTTGCCGTACTTCGTTCCCCTGAACAGTTTCTCCTCAATGCTGCCCCGACCATGCGGGTATTCACAGCGATCTTCAAGCATTTCATCTCTGCTCTCGATTGGGCTTCACAGCAGGTATTGAAGTTGTTGGGTATCAGCGCTGATGATGCTCATTCCGGATCGATCTCATTGGAAGAGATGAAGGTCATGCTGAGCGACCCGGAGATCGCTGATGTCATCGAGAAACCGGAAAGGGATATGCTCTCTGCGGTAATCGATTTCAGCCAGTTGATCGTCCGCCAGGTGGCCATTCCGCGTACCGAGATCATTGGCATCGATGCTGAGTTGAATTTGGCAGATGTTCTCAAAGCATTCACTGAAAGCAATGTGACCAAACTCCCGGTGTACGAAGAGAGTCTGGATCAGATCATCGGTATCATCCATATCCGTGACATCATTGGCAAAGAACCCGATACCCATATCACCGCCCGGGAACTGAAACGGGAAGCTCTTTTCGTCCCAGAAACCATCGCAGTCAATGATCTGCTGCTGCAGTTCCGCAGCAAACGTCAGCACATCGCCATCGTCCTGGATGAATACGGCGGTACAGCAGGGTTGGTAACTCTGGAGGATCTGGTGGAAGAGATCGTCGGCGATTACCGCGACTCGTTCGAATTGTCGCAGCCTTCCATCCAGGTGGTCAGCGACGGTAAAGCGCTGGTGGATGGATTGACCTTGATCGACGACATCAACAGTCACTTCGGACTGCATTTGTACGATCCCAATTACGACACGATAGCAGGCTATCTTTTGGGAAGGATTGAAAGGATTCCAAGGCAGGGGGACAAAGTGGATGATCCTGAGCATGGCATCCAACTGGTGGTGGAAAGCATGGATCAGCTTCGAATCTCGCAAGTCATGATCATCAAGAAACCTGCTGCTAATCCGGAAAAAGCCGCCGAATAGCATGGATCCCTTGTCTTACGTTCGAGTGTGTGTCAATTCTCCCCGTGTTCAGGGGATTTTTGATTATCACCTTCCTCCCGAGATTATCGGCATGGTTTCACCTGGCTGCCTGGTCGAGGTCCCATTTGGCAAACAAACCTGTCAGGGGATCGTCCTCGAATTGCTCTCAGAGCCGGGAGTTTTGGAAACCCGCCCGGTCGAACATCTCATCGACACCACACCCGTTCTTACTCCGCAACAATTGGCATTGGGCAAGTGGATGGAAGCGAACAGTTTCGCATCCCTGGCACAGTGCATCCATCAGATGGTTTTCCCCGGTCTCAGCCAGCAGTATGATGTGGTCTTATTCGTTAAATAAACCAGCAAATCCGGATACCTTCTCCGATATCCAGCGGCGGTTACTGAACTTACTGGCAGAGAAAGGTCCGCTGCGCAGCCGGCAGATCGATACGCACTTCTCCAGAATCGACTGGAAGAAATCGATGGAGAAGCTGGTCAAACTGCAGTATGTCTCGTTGCGACCGGAACTACCGCGGCCGATGCTGAATCCCCGTATGATCCGCATGGCGCAGTTAGCAGTTCCTCTGCGGATGTCTGAGATCGACAGCCTGGATTGGGGTCGATCCTCCGCCGCTACGATCGGACGTAGAAAAGAAATTCTGGCAGCGCTCATTGAGCATCCCGGTCCACAGGAAGTGCAGTGGTTGCCTGGATTTGACAAGGCGAAACGCCTGGCGGATATCACCTATCTGGCTGAACAGGAACTTGTACAGGTCTACTATCAGGAAATCTTTCGCGATCCGCTTCAAAAGATTGCTGTGGATGATTATGGTCAGCATGAACTGACTGCCGCGCAAGACCAAGCCTGGCAGTGTATATCCATCCGAGATCAGAAAGCTAGCTTCGGTACAAGAACCGACTCCTGTATTTCTCTTTGGTGTGACCGGTTCGGGTAAAACCGAGCTGTACTTCAGAGCGATCGAAGCGGTGTTGCAACAGGGAAGACAGGTGCTTTACCTCCTGCCTGAAATATCCCTGACCCCACAGACAGTCGGCAGGTTGAGCAGCCGATTTCCCGGTAAAGTCGGGTTGGTCCACAGCAAATTGACAGAGGGTGAACGATACGACACCTGGCGCAGAGCCCGGGCGGGGAAGATCCCGATCATCGCTGGTCCACGCAGTGCGTTCTTTACTCCGCTATCGAATATTGGGTTGATCGTCATCGATGAAAGTCATGACCCGTCTTTCTATCAACTGGAGATAGCGCCTTACAGCAATATTGTCGATCTGGCTGAACAGTACGCTGCTTTCCATCATGCGCTGCTTGCTTCAAGGGACAGCCACACCTGATGTGACCCGCTACTTTAAGAGCGGGTAAAAAGCGTTGGAATATGCTGTCTCTGCCATACCGTGCAACCGTCCGAGATTCTCAGGTTGATATCCCCGGAGTTCGTGATCCCGGTCTGGCAGCCATTCAGGTTGTGGATATGCGCGAGGAACTCAAAGACGGCAACCGATCCATATTCAGCCGTCAACTGCAGCAAGCACTGAGCGAGACTCTGGCAGCCGGAAACCAGAGCATTCTTTTCCTGAACCGGCGCGGCACAGCCACTCATATCTTTTGCCGACGCTGCGGTTATGTCCTTGATCTGCAGACACTGCAGTTCACCGCTCACCGGTCATGGATCCGAAGCCTATTTGAAATGTCATATCTGCGGCAGATTGACCAACATGCCCAGCAAGTGTCCGAAATGCCAATCTGAAGCCATCCGTGCTGTTGGTTCCGGGACGGAAGGTGTGGAACAGCAGATCAGCAAAGTCCTTCCGCAGGCGAGAGTTCTTGAGGTGGGATGCGGATACAACTGCAAAAAAGGGCTTGGAAGAGATCAGCCTGAACCATTTCAAGAACCGGCAGTATGACATTCTGGTCGGCACGCAGATGATCAGCAAGGGATTGGACTTTCCAGCGGTAACCTTGGTTGGGATTGTCCTGGCGGACATTGGCTTGCACCTGCCTGATTACCATTCGCCGGAAAGAGTCTTCCAATTGCTCACCCAAGTATCTGGCCGTGCCGGGCGATCTACATCTCCTGGAAAAGTGGTACTCCAGACCTACCAGCCGGAGCATTACGCCATTCAGGCTGCTTCAGCTCAAGATTTTAACCAGTTTTATGAAAAGGAATTGGAGTATCGCAAGAATTTGCGCTATCCACCGTTCGGGCAGACTTGTGCGGATCGAGATCACCGATTATATTGACGAAAAAGCGCAAGCGTTAGCCCAGACCTTGCATCGGCAAGCTACAGATCTGGCTGCGGTCAGCATCCGCGGAAAATGTGGAGATCATCGGTCCTGCACCTTGTTTCTTCTCCAAAGTGCGGGATGTCTACCGCTGGCAGATCATCCTCAAGGGCGAGAATCCGATGCAAGCTTTGTATTCTCATAAGCACGAAATGGGTGATCTTCGTGTGGAAGTCGATCCGGTAAATCTGCTATAATGATTCCACAAATCCGCAGTGAAGGATCACTATGCGTAAAGAAGCGTTGACTTGGGGTGATATTGACTTATTGATCGATCATCTCCTTCCACAGCTTGAGGGAGAATTTGATACCATGTTGATGATCACCCGCGGCGGAGTCGTTCCTGGTGGAATACTGGCTGAAGCGATGAATATGACCCAACTGTTGACTGCTGCAGTGAACTTCCCTGCTGAGATGGATATGCCAGCGTCCAAGTTGCTTTCCTGGCCACAATTCCTGCAATTTCCCGATGATAGCCTGGTGCGTGGACGACGGGTACTCGTCGTGGATGATGTATGGGGTTCCGGGCGGACGATCACTGCAGTAAGAAGCAAAGTCGCCAGCGCGGGCGGTTCGCCGTTCACCTGCGTGCTGCATTACAATCCCTACCGCAATTTATTCACATCTGCGAAACCAGATTATTACGCGGCTACCACAGACGCCTATATCATCTACCCCTGGGAGATGAACCGTGACAGGGATCTGGCGTTGGGTGGGTTGAATTTTAAGAAGTAAATTTACTGCACGATTGCTTTGTGCGGATATTTCTCTTCGAATTTTTCCACAATAATTTTTAGATCATCAGTAAGTCTGCTGTTGGCTTCCTTTTGTATATCATCCGGGACGCCATAAAACGCGCCAGCAATCCCGCCGGCTATACAGGCTAAAGTATCCGCGTCTCCACCCAGCGAGATGGCCAACCTGATTGCATCCACGTATGAGTCCGCTTCTAGAAAAGCAGTTATTGCCTGTGGAACAGTCCCCTGGCAGGTTTCATCAAACCAATAATGTGGTCTGATCTCGTTGATGGTCTTGTCCAATTCATAACCGAAACGATTTTCAATTTCTGACTTGATCTTTGCTTTACTCGACCCTGTCCTCGCCATGAATACAGCCAGGGCAGTCGCCTGACCGCCTTTGATACCTTCCGGATGATTATGGGTAACCTCAGTATAATGCTTCGCCTTTGAAAGGACTTCTCCTTCCGAGTTGTATGCAAAACCGACCGGGCTGATCCGCATGGCAGCCCCATTACCAAAGCTGTTATATGGATGAACCTTGCCTTCCCTGATCATCCTGCGGAAATATCCACCATAACCGGCATGAGGGTAGCGGTTCACATACTCGAACATGGTTACCGGGTAGGGTTTATCATGGAGAATACAGTCCGCAAGGGCTATAGTGAGTACCGAATCATCGGTAAATGTGGATTCAATGGACCAAAGTGGGAAATCTGTAGTTTTGATGGGATTAAATTCGTATATCTTACCGATCATATCGCCTGCGATAGCACCGATCATGTTTCCTCCCCTGAATCATAATAGGCTTGGATCGTTAAATCGTCTTCCACATCTATAACTTAGTATAGCTTACATGTTTTTTAATATGCAAATTTCTACGGGATGAAATTTAATAGGCTTATTAACCATCAATTTTCTTTAGTAAAGGATCTGCGTGATCAATTTATGAGGGAATCAGCTTTATCTTTTGTTTCTGACGGGTCCCATAATCAGAATTAATGAATATGGTCGATAGTTGCCTGGAACCAACTAAAGATAGTCAACTGAAGTCATTCCTCATTATTTCGCATCTGAAATAAGATCACTGTATTATTTTATACAAATCCCATCCATCCAAGGATTTCACCAATCTGTAGTTGGATTTAATCATGTTGAGATCAGCTTCAATTTCTGGAGAGGTTACTCCAAATTCCAGGAACGATACATTTGCATCATGAGGATTGATGATGAATTTTGGTTTATGACTTCAGAACATCCTGAAGGAAATCTTCAATAACTTGTCTGCTTCCATATCCATTCATGTACAAGGGGAGTAAGTAAACATATTTTGTAGGACTTGCTCTCTTGATGATAAAGTTATCAAAAGAATTAGCACCCCAGAATAAGACGGAATCAGAAGGGCTCGTATTGGCTATTAGAAATTGATTGGCTGTTGAAAGCTTCCTGGTGGTATATGAAGAATACTTTTCAATTAATAATGTTGAATTCAAGAGTATGAGCAAGACAATAACCAGATTCGACTGAATCCACCGATTATTTCCAGTATTTTTCGATAGGCACTCTATAAAAGAATGAATAAATATACCTGAAAATATTGCTAGAACTGGTAACAAAGTGACAAAATAGTGCAAGTATTGGCGGCTTGCTGTAACTGCAAAGATGATCTCAATAGGTAAACTTATTAACAAGAATCGAAATTAATGTCTTTGTTTCCTTAGCTGTATCTTTTGAGAAAACCTTGATCGATCCAATTATGATTCCGAGTGCTGCCAATGTACCTAAGTGGATTTGTGAAATCGTGAAAAAGCCAAAGTTTAATGCCTTCAGATAACTGATTGGGTCCTTGGCAGTATAAATCATATTGTAATTTATAAGTGCATCAACCAATTCTGGTAGATGATGGTTTACACGATAAATCACGAAAAGTGCAAATGGAAGCAGGATGAAGCCTATCGCATACGAACAAGCACAAAAAAAGTGTTTCTTAATTTGGCTGTACGGATTTGAATGATTATCCAATAGATTATGAATGCCAGAGATATTCCAATTGTCGTTGGTTTAATTAGAAAGGATATTCCCGTGAGTAATCCGAACAGAAACCAATATTGAATCTTGGATTTTCCTTCAAGGAGCTTTCCGAAAAGCATAATCATGCCAAATTGAATAGGTAGTGCATATTCTTCAGTTAGATTACCTCCAGATACCAAATAATAAAAACCAAATAGGTATAGTACGCAAACAATCATAGAGGTGAAAAAACTGGTGTGTTTCGTGAGAATTTTAACTAAGAAGAATAAAGAAATCAGAATACATAAGAATTCAATCAACCAGACACCATACCTGGACCCATTGCCGAGGATTAAACCGAACATATTAATAATAAAAATAACTGGAGGCTTATGGTCCCAAATATCGACATAGAGTGTTTTTCCTTGGAGCATCATCCAAGCTCCGTAGAGAAAAACACCACTATCTCTTCCTCCACGTAAACTAAAAAATGGACCAAAGGGTAATGAGATAGCTAAAGAGGTTAGAAAGACGATAAGTATGGATACATATTTTTGTATATCACGTTTAATAACATCTATCATGGATTTCTTGCCCCTATTGTTTTCAAAATTATCCTATTCGGGTATGTTTGAATTGTTATTCCGTTCGAGGATATATTTGTCACGGTTTGCGCTTCTGGCAGTCTTTCCACTTGATGTCTTGATCACCCATCTTTTTGGCACCAGCATCACATCATGGAGGGTTACTTCTGTCTCTCTTGGCTACTCTGGTTCTCAGATCATTCTCGATTTCTTGTTTCTTCTATTAAGTCTACACTCCTCATCCGTTAGTTCGCACACCATCACAATTGCTTCAGACCCTAATCTGTTGTCATCGATGCCAAAAGCAACCACCCTCCCCGGGTGGATACCATGCACTGTACTGGCGATCGCTTCCAAATCCTGAGGAAAGATATTCTTGCCTCCACTGATGATCAGATCTTTTTTCCTACCCGAGATATACAATTCACCTTCCGCCATGTAACCGATATCTCCGGTGTGATACCAGCCATCAAAGATGGACTCTTCTGTTGCATCATGGCGGCGATAGTAACCGCTCAACATGGAATTTCCGCGCAGAACAATTTCCCCAGCATGGCGTTCAGGCAGATCTTTTCCTCTTGCATTGACGATCTTAACTTCCGTCCCTTCGATCGGCTTTCCATTCGAGACCATCCCCAGCATACCTTTCCCGTTCTCAATTCCAGGAACTGCTCTACCATCTCGCTGAAGGGAAGTAATCTGGATCCAGTCGATTCGCGGTGAAGCAGATAAATCTGATTGGGTCACGGCGAAAGTGTTTTCTGCCATGGCGTAACAAGTTTGGAGACTGGTCTCCAGTCAAACCGATGGAGGCATATCGTTCGTAAAACTGTTGGTGTGAATCCCACCGGACCGGTTCGGAACAGTTTATGAATGCACGAACGGATGACAGATCGAAGGATTCGATCTCTCGCTTGCGGATTCCCCGCACAAGATGGTTATAAGCAAAATTGGGAAGCCAGGCAATTGTAGCTTTGTGAAGAGATGATATATTCAAAGAGAATCTTCGGATCGCGGACCCAGTGGAATGGGGAAATGAGGATCAGGGGAATCCCTGCGGTGATAGGCATCACGAACCCAGCGATCAATCCCATGTCGTGGTATAAAGGCAGCCAAGAAATAATCCGGTCATGCTCATTCAGATGAATGGCTTTGCTGTATGCCCTGATTTGGTTTAAGACCGCGGCATGCGACAGCATGACTCCTTTTTGAAGTCCGGTGGTTCCGCTGGAATGTTGAAGAAATGCTGTACTTTCAGGTGCGATGGATCGGATATCGGGGACGAATGATGATGAAGGATATATCCATTGTTGAGGATGTCTTCGATGCAGAGAATTTCGCAGTTCACATCTTTCAGCAGAGTCTGTAATTCAGGCAGAAAATCCGCGAATGTGATGATCGCTTTTGCCTGCGAGTGTTCCACCAGCAAGCGGATGACGTTCACAATATATATCACGGTCCAACTTCTCAGTGAGGTAGGGGAAGATCGAAGGTATTGCTCCCAGAAGTAATGATCCCCAAAACGCGGATAATAACTCTCGGGAGTGCTTCAATACTACAATGACCAGATCCCCGGCTTGAAGTCCATTTTGTTGTAAAGCAGCAGCAAAACAGCAGGATTCATCAAAAAACTGGCGGTTAGTGATCGGTTGGTGTGTGCCATCTTCCTGGTAAAAATGGCACATGATTTTGTCAGGTTCCATCGCAGCCCGAGCAATCATCGGTTCGACAAGATTCTCAATTTCAAGTCCGATCATGCCATCCGCTCTATTATCCGGTCTACCATTTGTGCTATCGTGTCCATCCCGGCAACAGTAAGTTCCGTATCGGGGATGTAAACACCGAACGCATCTTCAATGAAGACGCCGATCTGTGCCAGCGAGAATGAATCGATGATCCCTCCGGTAATCAGCTTTTGATCATCAGTCAGTGGATAATCCGGTCGGTTTAATAGCTCTGTCCGTGATATAGTTGACTTAATTGATTGATAATCTCTGTTCGTTCCATATTTAATATCCTAAAATCCCTGATAGATAAATCCGCCCAGCAAGTTTTGCTGGTTGAGTAAAGTTAAGGGCGATACAAAGACCGGCGAATGCTGCCAATCCGTATTTGATGATCGGGTGAGCTTTAAGTTGTGACAGGTCGTAATCACTTTTTACTTCCAATAGATCGATCACCACCGAAAGTAAAATGGCAAAGACCGGTGGGATGAGGAGGGTATCAATAGAGCCAGGATGACTTGAAGTAAAGATAGATCTTAGATAAGTAAACACCCTGGATAAACTTCCCGATGCAAAAGGCAGCCAGGCCATTGTCACCCCGATAAAAAGGACTAATAACTGCCAACCCCGCTGCAAACCATCTTCTGGACTCTCCCAATAGTGCTGGTTTACGGGTGGAAATATATTTCTCTGTTGCCTGATAAACTCCGTGCATGAACCCCCAGGCAAGCATATAGGCGCCGAAAGCATGCCAGAGTCCGCTGATGAGCATGGTCACAATGGGAGGAATAGCGATGTAAGCAACTGATTTTGGAGACATCTTTCTGCGTAACAGGCTTCGGCTCAGCGGAAAATAGATGTAGTCGCGCAGCCAATGTGATAGGGTCATATGCCAACGGTTCCAGAAATCACTGAATCCGGTTGCCAGATATGGCGTTTTGAAATTGGCAGAAAGTTCGATCCCGAATAATCCACTAACACCCCGGACGATATCTGTGTAACCGGCGAAATCGTTGTAGATCCAAAAGCTATAAACAAATACTCCACTAATGAGCTGGAAAGTACTGAATTGGTCAGGTTGACTGAAGAGTTTTAAAGGCAGGTAACTTGATAATGCATTAGCGATAACCAGCTTGCGTATCAACCCTGTTAAAATGCGGACAAAAGCTCTCTGTAACCCGCTTGCATCAACTATTCTATTGGACGAGAGCTGTGGTAAGAAAGTCTTTGCCCGTTCAATCGGACCTGCTTGCATTCTCGGGAAGTAAGACATGTATAATGCAAAATCGAGCAGATTTTCTGCTGGTTTGACCTGCCTTTGGTAGATATCGATCAGATAAGAAATTGCCTGCAAGGTATAGAAAAGATAACCGACCGGTAGAAGCCAGTTGAAATCTATCCCTTTTCCGAGTGCAAGTCCCTGAATTATGGGCTGGATCAAGGATTTGGTTGTTACCAGGCGGATCAGTACGATCAGCGCCAGATTGAAAACAACACCCACCCTCAGCCATCCAATCTGTTTGGATTCTCCCCCCCAGATCCGATTACCAATGAAGTAGTTCACCAGAATGGATAGAAGGATAACCCCCAATCCGGACATACTCCATATCCCGATAAGGACGATGGATGCAGCCAGAAGCAGAATTTTCTGTTCTCGCTGACCCAGTAGGTTATAAACGATGAGAAGTCCGAGAACAAATGCTGCGAATTGCCAGGAAATTAGCTGCATCATTGTAGGAATGGATCTGCGATAGTTGAAGATTCGATACTTATGCCAAAGCTGCTCTGCCAACCAACGCGAGAAGAGTTCGGCCCCTTTGTAATTCAAATGCTTCACATCCCCCCAATCTTCATTTGGGATAAATGATGGCGATGTTGTTACAGACTTAAGAAAAACAACATCATACTCTTTGGACAATTCATTAACCGGTTGTTGAAACAGGGAGAAGTATTTATCAGAGCTGCCTTCAACATAAATTGGTAAGAATAAGTCATGTACTGGTGCTTCTGCAAGGACAACACTGATTGAATCACCACTTCCCATACGAAGAAGCTTTTTTAACCCTCGCATATCATCTGCGTTAGGTTTCCAATTCTTTATATAGTTTTGTCCACCCATTCCGATTGTGTTTCTATCAACTCGATTAAAACCATCAGCCTTGATAGTGGCTTTATAGTTTAGTAATGAAGCCCGATTATCCGGATTTATTAAAGTCAATGAGCTCACATAAAACCTAAATGCAAAAGAATGCTCTTTTAACCAGCCTGGGAATGTAAAATCTCCAGCTTGATAATTAATCCATGGTTCATTAGTTAGCGGCCTTATACGGACATCAAAATCTGACGTCAAGTCCCTCGGTGAGATACCATATATGATCAAGTGCAGGTTGATACCGCTCATAAATAGCTTTTGCAAGCGGATATGCTGTTTCAGCAGTGAGAGAGGCAATACTAAGGTTGAAACAGTGAATATCCACGCCTGATAGCTTTTTATATTCCTCCGTAAATACCTTCGGATTAACAGAATCATCGAACATCGAACTTCCCAGAAAAATGCAATCAATTCTGCCGTTTTCTTTAACAAATGCATCCAATAATGGGATCTTTATATTTAATTCGGGATGGATGCTGCCAATTCCCGGCATGGAAAGGACCCTGCTTGAGATCAGAAGGCGTAGTCCAGCTTCAAGAAGTAAGATAATAATGAAGAGTATACCCGCGGTGATAAATAGACCGCGCCAGGTAGATCCAGTTCTTTGGAGGGAAGTGGGAAATCTCATCTTAATAGTTTTACCATAATTTTTTAATCAGGCAGAATCATAATTTTTCTTCAAAGGTATAATCAATGAATATCAATAGCTAAGAGGAATAATCATGGATTGGTTGCCGGAAATTGCACATATCTTTCGCCGCAGAAGTATTCGGAAGTTTCACCGAACAACCGGCATCTGAGGAAGTTCTCACCCAGTTATGCATGGCAGCCATGGCTGCACCTTCTGCCGTCAACAGTCAACCCTGGGAGTTTGTTGTGGTTACTGATCCAGATAAATTGGCGGGTTTGAGAGAGGTTTTGCCATACGGCAAATTTAAAGCTCCGGCGGCGATCGTCGTCTGCGGCAGTAAACTTGCCGCCCGTAATCCCGCTGGTTTAATGTTCTGGCAGCAGGATTGCAGTGCGGCGACTGAGAACATTCTCCTCGCTGCCGAAGCGCTGCATCTCGGCAGTTGCTGGATCGGGGTATATCCCATCCCGGGGATTCCCAAAGTGTCGCAAAAGTGGTTGGTATACCTGTAACCGTTACCCCGCTTTGTGTCATTTATCTGGGCTATCCGGCAGAACAAAGGGAACCACGCAGCAAATTTATGCATCCAAAGTCCATTGGCAGAAGTACGGAAATACCCGCGAAATCGAATAAGCTGTACCGGTTTTTCATTAATGTAAGGCACAAGTGTTGCATCTCCATAGGATACAGATAGAGGAGTATCCTGTGGATTTTTCATTTTTTCAATTTATTCTTGGTACTGGTCTGGTCTTGTTCGGCAAGCGATTGTTCTGGACCATGATTGGTCTGGCTGGTTTTGTTTTTGGGTTAAAGACTGCCCAAAATTTGTTTGACAAACAACCCCTCTGGTTTTCGCTAGTCATCGCGGTGATCTGCGCTGCAGCCATTGTTGGCATTATTCGCTTTCTTAAGAATATTGCCTTCGGATTAGGCGGATTCATGTTAGGTGCATATCTGGTGAATGCCATTTTACAGCTACTCAACCTGGAACTTGGGACTCTCCAATGGGTTTTCATTATCACTGGTGGAGCTGTTGGTGCAGTGCTCATGCTGACATTGTTCAATTGGGCGTTGATCGTCCTCTCCACAACCGCTGGAGCAATGCTTATCACCCAAACACTGCCAGACGATTTGTCCGGAGTGAAATTTATCTTCTTTGGATTAGTCTTGCTCGGATTGATCGCACAGACCCGCAAACCCAACTCGCAAGTCATGTCTAAAACCATACCTGGAATGGATCAAAATATCAACGATAAACCGGTATAAAGATCGTTACTTTATTCGAAGTTCCAGTTTCATTCGCAATCTGCATTTTTCCACCAAAAATAGAAACTAGTAAACTGTGGATCACTAATCCCTGGCCATTTCCAATGGATGGTTGGGAGGGTTGTACTGTTCCTTTTCCATTGTCAATAATTTCCACCAAAAGACCTTCATCATCTCTTAAGTTTATTGATAGGGAGGGTAATTGGTCTCCATCCGATGGGTTGGCATATCGTGCAGCGTTCCGAACAGCTTCACGAACAGCGAAATAGACAACCTCTTTCTGGGAAGTGGTAATTTTTTGTTCCAATTTAGGAATGTTCATATCTGCGGTGATGCTTAATTCCGAGAAAGCGGATTTGAATTCATTATTAGCCATGATTTGAATTGCTTCTTCGATCGAACGCGTCTCGAATTGGTCCAGTTGGTATGACGGCATCTGGCGGATAAGATCAGATAGCATCTTATGCGCTTTGCTGAGTTCCTGGTTCGTTTGATTTTTCAGTTCGGATTCTGTGGACTGATTATGCAGCATGGCTGCGTGGAGTAAAGGCAACACATCATCGTGAATAATACGGCGGGGACGCTGCTCGATCAGGATCTGGTCAGTAAACCGTTCCCTTTGCAACAATACTAATTTCCTTGCTAATGTGGCGGATACCCAAGCGTCAGCCATCCGTTCGGCTGCAGATCGACCGATCTCGATCTCTTCCAGGGTTATGAAGCCTCTGCTGCTTTTATTCCCCAGAATGAGCCATCCATCCACACCTCGATTGCTAATAATGGGTATGATCCATCGAAACTGAATTCCATCGACTACAAAATTAAATTCCCCGGGGTTCTCACCTGACCTTGAACCGTTTATCAGGGCGAGCATTTTTTGTTGGTCTACTTGAAGGCTTTCCGGATAGGTAACCCAGGGAATCTCCAACTGAGTATAAATCTGTCCTGGGACGAAAATACCGCACTCCAAGTTGAGTAGATCACTGATCAGGCGCGAAAATTCGCTGTCGATTGACGTTCTAATGGACACATTGGATTGACCAGATAATACCTTATCCAGTAGAGTGCCTGCGCTGAGGATATACCTGAGCTGTTTAAAAGTGTTATCTCGATCAACGTTGACCTGCCATGTGAAAAGTGCAAAAAGACCAGCAGATATGATCACGGAAAACATCAGGAGATAAATCCGTTTCATTTCCAACTCAAACATAAAACTGGTCAGGATAGCCAATCCACTCGAAATGATCAAAATCAATATCCACTGACTCATAAACCCTGAACGGGGCATGGGTTTTCCGGTAAAGATTTCATACGAAACAATTGCCTGTCCAACCAGAATCACTGCAATTGTAATCAGAATGGATATTGCGAGGTCTATCCATGCAAGGGTTTCAGCGATTGAACTGAAAAGGTTCAGAAGAGAAGATTGAGCTTTTGCTTGCGAACTGACCCATCCAATGGTGTACCCAACAGTCAATGCAGCTAACAACAACAAAAACCCGGATCCCACCAACCATGGTCGGGCTTTTTCTCTTGCGGATTCGCCCATCATTCGTTGGGACGGGGCAGGTCTTATAAGTGCATCCATCGAGAGGATGATACATAAGAGGATGAAAACAGGGTAGGTGATGAAAAGCAAGGGAAGGCGAGTGAACCCGATCGGATTATCATAATTTAATGTTTGAGCCCTGGTGAGGTCACCGAATGGATTGAAGAATACGAATAAAAAGAATAATAATGCTGCATAAACGATACAGATATACAACCAGGGTTGGTGTCTCCCTCGGATTCTTGTCCGGTTTTCTGACCAGTACCCTGAGAACCAGAGCATGACCACATACCAGGCGAAAGGAGCAGCAATCACTGGTGCCCAGCCCAGATGCCACCAAAAATTGATACCCGCAGAAAAAAGGGTGATATTTTGCCCAATCAATGCTGCGTGACTGAGGAAAAAGATGGATCCAGCGATCAATCCGCTACCCGCCAGATAGACTCCAGCGGAACGTTTCTCTGCACTGAAGATGACCATTAATCCCAGCCAGAGCATTACGATGGTATTGAAAACTGATAATGCCAGGATCGCCCAGTCGAGCCAGAAATTACCGCTCATAACCCGTCCAAGGAACTTTTACTCCTTGTTCATTGAGGATGAAAACATTTCCAGAATCATCCCAGGTGAGCATGGTTGAAGTGAGTGCAATGAGTGCGGCGCGGGTACGGGCAATTTTTTCATCGGTGCTGCTGGTGTCCAACCCCCAAGCTGCGTAAATTTGCCCATTGATTCGGCTGATGCTTCGTTTGTCTCTGAATCCCAGTTGATCAGCGATTTGTTCATTCGTGTAGCCTTGTGCGATCATTTTGGCAACCGCCTTTTCTACGGGTTCCAGGGATGAGAAAGGATTTTGTTCATCCTTAAACCGCACTTCATGAACTCGGAGCTCTATCTCAGGATCAATAAAACTACGTCCATTGATTGCATCTTGAAGTAGAGGGATCAGTTGCACTGGCAGTAAGTAATTACTCTTTCTAACATAAGCATAGTGGCTCAATATTCCACTATTTTGAAAGTCACGGTAATACCTATCTTCATCCTGAATTGAGTAAAAAACTATTGGCAGCCGTGGGAATTCCTTACGGATGGCTACTGCGGTTTGGATACCATTCCATTCTCCAGCCAGCTGTACATCCATCAAAATGACATGAGGCGGGATTTTAAGACAATATTCCAGCGCTTGTTCTCCAGTGGTGAAATGATTCACAATCCGAACCTGGTTTGTGCTGAGGAATCCATCGCAAAGTGCCAAACCCAAGCTTGCATTGTCCTCAATTATCATCAGATCAAACATAATACTCCTCGGGAAATTAATGATAGACGCTTCAGAACGCATCTGTCAAGCACATGAGTGCGTTTATATTGGTGTTTGAAGGGTCGTCCAGAATCGTTTGATAGTGTAAAAACAGAGTGTACAATCATTTTAGATTTAAAGAGGAAAATATGAAACTATCAAAAAACCGAGTTCTATGGGTGTCCCTGGCTCTTGCCTGGATATTTGATCTATTATTTTGGAAACGAGAACCAGGGATTTCATTTTTCGTAATGGTAATACTGGTCATGTTTAGCGGATATGCTCTGGGACGTAGTCTAGGAATGAAACCGGCATCATCCGTTTGGATCCTGGTTTTTGTGGATGGTTTCTTTGCGGTTATGAGTATTTTCCGCACCGAGACATTTACTCAGGTGGTGAATGTCGGTTTATCTGTGGTAACCCTTGCCTTGATCGCTGCAACTTTCCTCGGAGGGAAGTGGATACAATACAGCTTTGGGGATTACATAGTAAATGCAATTCGTCTGTTCTTATCTGCAATCTCACGGGTCTTGATTGGTGTCGCCAAGAAAAGTGAAGATGAAAACAAAGAATCACGTGAAGAACCAGTTGAAAAACCAAAAAGCAAAGTAGGATGGTCAATCTTACGCGGGGTGATCCTTGCGCTGCCCATTGTCCTGGTCCTGTCTGCATTGCTCGCATCAGCTGACCCTGTATTCTCAAAGGCATTTTCTGCTTTTCTTGAAATCTTCAAAATCGAGAAGCTGACAGAATATCTCTTCCGTTTATTCTATATACTCATCCTTACTTACCTTTTAGCAGGCGTATTCCTACATGCATATTCCCAAAGTAAAGACGAAAAACTTATCGGCGTCGATAAACCATGGCTTGCTCCCTTTCTTGGGTGGATCGAAGCGGTCATCATCCTTGGAGCAGTCGATCTATTATTTGTCACTTTCGTGGCTATTCAGTTCAAATATTTCTTTGGCGGTTCATCCAATATCCATATCGAAGGGTATACATTTTCCGAATATGCGGTAAAGGGCTTCACCGAGCTGGTTGTAGTTGCGGTGATCTCACTTCTCCTGTTGCAAATCGTCAGTACCATCACCAAACGTTTGGATAAAAAACACACGATCACTTTCTCAGCTTTGAGTGTTGGATTGGTAGGATTGCTGATTGTGATATTGGTATCAGCGTTCTACCGTTTAAACCTTTATGAAACCGCCTATGGATTCTCACAACTGCGGTTATATGCACATGTGTTCATGATCTGGTTGGGTATTCTGTTGTTAGCTACCGCAGTTATCGAAGCGGTCCGAAAACAGCGTGCATTTGCATTGGCAGTTCTGATCTGTGGAATCGGATTCTCGATAACGTTGAACCTGGTTAATGTGGACCAGTTCATCGCTAGACAGAATATTGCACGTGCTAGAGCTGGTTATCCCTTGGATACTGATTATCTAATATCTTTGAGCGATGATTCGGTCCCTGTCTTAGCAAAGCAATATACCTCCCAACTTAACAGCGTGGAGATCAGAGATCATATTGGGGCAGCCCTATCATGCAAGTTGGCTGAACATCAATTATATACACAGACCAAGGCGAACAAGACTGTGTCTGAGTACTGGGGATCATATAATTGGTCGCGTTCGCAAGCAGCAGAAATCATAACCAGGATGCAGGCAGAACTTACTTCGAAGTATCCAGTCAAACAAGATGCCGAACGTTATTCCGGTTATGTTCAACTTGGGAATGAACAAGTGTACTGCCAATATTACGATCCAATGATGGATTAGCGCAACATAAGAAATCAAAAAACGGCACATATTTATGTGCCGTTTTTTATGATTGAATGATATCAAGTCAGTATATTGATTATCTGTCCAGTATTTTCGGGGGTACTCTGCCGGATCATTTGAATTAACGCGGCTGCCTGGCTTTCCTGTTGATCCTGTACCTGTTTCAGAACAGCGGTGGCAATTTCCAGCGGAAGATTATCGCGTTTGGATACGCTATCCACCAACTGCATTGCCTGATCCATAGAAACGCCGGAAACACTCATACTCTCCTTATCGGCGAGCTTACATCAAACTTGAATCAGATACTTTGTTTGAGTGAATTGCAGGGCATTTGCTTGACAATATTGGGTGGTTATTCGTATAATTCCATTCGCCTTCCTCGATAGCTCAATTCGGCAGAGCGGGCGGCTGTTAACCGCTAGGTTCCAGGTTCGAGTCCTGGTCGAGGAGCTCCTTATCGTATACCCCCAGGAAACGCCGTCCTGGGGGCTTTGTTATATATATAAAAATAATTCGAAATGTAAGAATTCAAAAGTTAAATACTCTGTAGGAATTCTTTCCCCACCGGTATAGTAAATGTTACCGTTGTCCCTTTTCCGAGTGAGCTTGTGAGATACATTTCACCCCCATGTAATTCGATTAATTGTTTGGATATAGAGAGTCCCAGTCCGGTTCCCGAATCTTCACGGTTATTGGCTTTATCAACCTGGTAAAATGCCTCGAACACCTTTTCTAGATCCTCTTCCGGAATACCTTTGCCAGTGTCTTTCACTGTCACTTTTGCCATCTTACCCTGCAGTTTGGTGGTTATCTTTACCCCACCTCTTTTCGTGTATTTCAATGCGTTTCCTAACAGGTTGATCAGCACTTGCTTGATGCGGATAGAATCTGCACGTACGGTATGAATATCCGGATCATACGACACTTCCAGATATAAGTTTTTAGATTTATAAGCGCTTTCTGTGATCAAAACCACATCCTGCACCAGTAAATTGAGCTCTGTTTCAGCGATCTCGACTTCATACTTCTTATTCTCTAACATTGCCAGATCCAATACATCATCGATCAGTGCTTTGAGATGCTGACTGTTTTGGTGTATGACTTCAATGTCTCCGCGTAGATCCGGTGTCCAAGTCACTTCCCCATAACTTTGGGGAGAATTCACCATGGTCTCGCTAAAACCAATGATCAGGTTGAGAGGTGTCCGCAATTCATGACTTACGTTTTGGACAAAGTTCTGCTTCACATTCCGTGCCTGTTCCGCTTCATCTTTCGCCTTTATCAAAAGCAAGTTTGTATGGGTCAGATCTTTCTTATATTCATTCAAACTGTTCACCAGCTTTTCGAGTTTAACTTCATTATCCCGAATGATTTGCTCTTTGATCAAAGCTAGCTGATAGCGCTGTTGGTACCACTCATAGCTGCCTCTCAATTCGTTCAATATCAACTCTACCAGGATAGTAATGGATATTAAGATGAGAACGGGCATGATCACGTGAACATGAAAGAATGGTTCTTTGAGAATAACAATGTTTATATAAAGCGAAGCAGCGGAAACCAAAGCCAAAAAGAATGCGGTTTGTTTCCAGTCAAGAAGAATAATGGCGAAAATGATTGGGATGATGAAAACGAAAACACCAAAAGGATCGGTGAATAGCAATAGGAAACAAAATATGGCAGCAGTCATGCTTACACATAACAGCCAACTTGACGCGATCAGGGAACGCTTTCTCATGACGCTACTGAAACCAACCCCCAGAAGAATGAACCCTGTAGCAAACCAGACCTGTTTATTTAATGTACTGATAAGGAGTTGACTCGAAAGAGCCCCACTGCCGAGCGACCAGACTGCGGCGTAACCGAGAATTATTCCAATTAATCCGGTGAAACCGATGAAATACTTAAGGCTTTCGTTTCGGAATGTGTCCACAATAACGATTTCCCAAACAAATCATGATGAACAATTTCAACTTAATTAATTTAATAAACTGTTGTTTATCAATTTGTCTGGTTTATTGTAACAGAGAAGAATTATTTCCCTGTTTCAAGGATCAGTTGCGATTCGATTTTTTTGGCAGTATTCATAGCAGCACCAATTACACCAGCCTGGTTCCTAAAGTATGCTGGTAATAACTTAGCTCTCTTTGGTTTTAGGAAATGTCCGAATTGATCGAAGTCTGAGCTGATCCCACCGCCGAGAATAATATGGTCTGGCGATACTAATACCTCTAAAGTGACTAAGTATTTCTGTAATCTGATCGCCCACTCTTCCATAGATAAACCGTCGTGTCTTTTCACTGAGGCTGCGGCGAAATGTTCCGCCATCACTCCATCCACTTCCACCATGCCAAATTCAGTGTTTGGGAAAAGTTTACCTTCCAGAAATGTCCCTGTACCGATACCAGTGCCGAGTGTGATTACAATCGTGACACCCTTTCGTAAATAATCTGCGGAGGGACGGTGTACTTCGGCAAAACCGGCAGCATCCGCATCATTAATTGCAAAACATGGCAGGTTCCTGGATTTGATGAAACGGGACACTTCGATCCAAATGTCATTAAACCTAGTCTCCAGATCAAGCAAACAATCTTCCCAAACTACTGTTGGAAACCCGATCCCAATAGCATCATAGGATGTCGTATTTTCGATGATATGAAGCAAAGCGTTAGTGAAATCTTCTGTTTTTGATGGCTGCGGAAGCATCACCATGTCAAAATCCTTCACCATAACATCCTGATAAATTTCCACAATGCCAAATTTAATCGCTGAGCATCCTATATCGATACCTAAATAATTCATTGAATAGCCTCTGACCTTTAATGTGTACCGGGAGGGAAGAAGAATGCGTAAATATCGCCTAATTCAGGATGGATATCTTCGCTGTTGACATCCGGATTCAATCCCTTCTGTAAGGCGAGATAATAAAAGAGATACTGCGCCGCGACAGTAGAGGTGAATTGTCCGAAGATTTCTGGATATTGTGTCTCAGGTAATGATAGAACTCTGGCATTTTCAGGCCAATTTGAATCCGGTGAGTCTGTGATCACAACCAAACAAGCCTTCGAAATGGCAACCCCATGAGCAATGCGAACGGACTTTTCGAGTGTTCGGGGATCTGTTTGAAAAAGGATGACACCCAGGTCTTTTCTGAAAGTCGCGCTTGGACCATGAGAAAATTCCTCCAGTCCAAAGCTGGTTGAACTCTCACCAACAACCTCGATCAACTTTAAGGTGATTTCATCAGAAACGGGTTTCTGGCATCCGAATCCTGTAGTGAAATATCTTCCGGCATGCTGACCTACTTCAGCAGCGATGAGTTTTCCTGATTCCTCCAATAACGCCATATTTTCACGAAGTATGCTGATCGTATCTTTCATTAAGCCTATAAAACTTGTCGCATGGTTAAAACCACCAGTCATCAGACCAGCAAGCATACCCAGGTAGGCTGTACTCAGAAAAGTTCGTGTTTTTCCCAGCGGCAACTCATGCAGGAATGGGTCTGTCAAAGCAAGGTTTGCCCCGGTCGCCAATCTAGAATTTTGATTTGCCGATATACCGACGGTGAATGCGCCCATCTCCCGTGATTTTTCTTGCGATTGGCATGTGGTTATAGATTGTCCGGATTCGCTGATCGAGATCACTAATGACCCTTCTCCCAATCCAGGGGGAGTCTCCAGTAGATAATCGTGAGCATTGAATGCGATAGAAGGGATCTGCAATAATTTTTGCAAAGTGTAACTGACAGACTGACATGAATTAAATGAAGTTCCACATCCTATGGTGTAAATATTCCTGGGATTGAGGTTTGATACGGATTTATTTATCCGTTCCTGTATTTCATCCCTCATACATGCAGTCAAGACAAGCAGGTATATCCGCGATTGCATCAGCCATGTAATATGGGTGCGATGTCCGAAGAACACCTCCGGGAAATTTCGCCTTCAATTTATTAAGATCCATGAAAACAAATCCTCTATTCAGGGTTAGTAACTATTTCCCACTATAAACCATCCAAAAGGATACAGTTGCCTTGTCTTTGCCAAGATAACGCCATCAAACTCTCGATACCAATTAATCGCTTTTTATGATGGTTGTATTTATTAATTTCAATTCCTGTAGTGTGTTGATCAACTCAAGCCGGTTAATAGGCTTCCGTATATATCCTATTGCTCCCACAGCTTTGGACAATTCCGGCTCGAAAAGTACAGAGCATATGATGATCGGGATGTCCTTGATTTCTGGATTGGATTTGATGGTCGTGATCATTTGCCATCCATCCATTTTGGGCATCAGAATATCCAATAGAATGAAATCTGGTTTCATGAATTGGATCAAATTCAAAGCGTCAGGGTAATTATCAGAGCCGAATACTTGTATGCCATAGGATCCAAGCATTCGTTCGATCAACCTTCGTACTGAGGCGACATCGTCGATCACCAGGCAGCTAATCTGCTTGCGTACCGGGATGACGACTGAAATTGTCGTCTCTTTGGGAGTTCTGACGGTATCGTTATTCAGCCCCTGAATAGTAAAAAATAACTTGCCCATCTGCCAAAGATCCAATGGTAGCAAATCTGAATGATGAAATTGGAAAGATAGTTCAATGAAAAACTCATTTAACTTGCGAGTACGCAGATCAAGTGTCAAATTTTCGGAACTTGAACCAACGATCGACAAAACCTTGTAGATACCTTGCTTGGTTAGAACCTGGTCGACCATCACATTCAGATTTTTATCCACATCTGACAAATTGACCCGATCATGAAGATCAGTTTTCATTAATGAATTACACAACTGCAATGCATGTTGAATAATATTGTGTAAATTTACCAGATCGAATGTGACTTCCCAATTCTTCAACTCTTCTTTAATGAGTTCTTCGTCATATGTCTCGGGTTTGTGAGCGTCCTTTTCGTCGAATTGATTCTTGACTGACACCATGTCTGTCCCACAAGATGGATATCAGCGCATCAAGCCCTTTCTTTAGATCCCGCTGTACCTGTCTCTGACTTAGTCCGAGATCTGATTCAATATTATGCCATTCCTGCAACTGCAGATAACGGAGTGTCAGTATTTTGAAACACCGCCAGGCAGGTGCAGAAGCAGGAGTATCTGCGGGAGGCTGTAAAAAATTTATGCTGTCTTTTATGATCTCACGAAGGGTTTGTAGTTTTTGTCCTGATTTTATTTCTTCACTAATAGTAAATGTACTGATAAGATTGTGATTCTCCAGATACGCTGTATCAGAGATATGATTTAAGATGTCTTTAATATTGTTTCGAAATTCATCCTTTTCCATATTTGTCCCAATAAACGATTGAATGCAAATTATCCAGTATGCATTCCTAATATTCTTCTTTAAGTAAATGCAAGTGGAGATTTGATTATTCTTGTGATGATTATAACTATGATTGGATGATACCGGTTATAACGGCAAATCATTGGCATATTTTTGGCGAATAAGCGAGCAATTTATACCGTATTCTTACACTGATAGTATCAAGAAATCTGGAAGAATATTTTTATTGTAATTCATCCAAACATCGAAAAATGTGGAGGTGCCCACCCCAACAGTAAACTACCCTGACAGAAGATGACCGTTCAGTTCATATCCAAAATAGTTCTTGGAGGAAAAAAAGATGAAGAAGTTATACACATTAGCAAGCATTTTGATTTTATTTGCTTTTATCCTGGGAGCATGCACTCCTGCGGCTCCTGCTGCAGAAGCTCCCGCTGCCGAGGCGCCTGCCGCTGAAGCACCTGCTGCGGAAGCTCCTGCTGCTCCTGCAGCCCCAGCTCCTGAGGTTCAGGATGTCACTTTGGAATTTTGGACGTTCTCTGATTATGCCACCGATGTTGGCGGCGATCTGATGAAAATCTTCATTGCCGAATTTGAAGCTGCTCACCCTGGTGTCAAGATCAACATGACCGGTAAAGGTGGTGATGATCTGAATACTGGTATCGTTTCCAGTGCTACCAGCAACACGATCCCTGATATTTACATGGGCACCACCAGCCAGGGTGCTCTGTTCACAAAAGTTAATGCCATTGGCGAATGTTTATGATAAGTGGATGGCCATGCCGGAAGCTTATCGCGCTCAGTTCAATCCTGACATGATCGCCGAACTTTCCCCCAAAGCAGGCGAAATGTAGGCCATGCCTTTCACCGGATATGCTACCTTCCTATATCGTAACCTGAACGTCCTGAAAGCTGCTGGGATCGATCCTGCTGCTCCAATCAACCGATTGGACGTCTGGTTGGAACAGATGAAAGCCATCAAAGATTCCGGCAACCTTGGAATGGGATCCTTCTACAATGACTGGTGGGATTTCACCAATATTTATAGCGGTGCAGCCACTGCTGAAGAATGGGGTATTGATTTTGCTGACCAAGAAAACTTTCAAGATCAATCCTGAAAAATATCTTGAGACTGTCAAATTCCTCGAAGCTGCAAAAGCATACGGAACCGAGAATGGTGATCAGGATCAGGCAACCACTGATCTCTTCTTGAGCAACAAACTTGGCTTTCATTGTCACTGGTCCCTGGATGAATCCGACCTTCAAAGCCGCAAAAGACAGCAGCTGGTTTGGATTATGACTATGTCCTCATCCCCGGCGCCACTGCTGATAATAAGGGCGGCGTAAAAGGAACAGAATTCATCGGTTTCGCACCAAACGGCAAAAACCTTGATCTTGCCTTGCGAATTCGCCACCTATATTTGCGACGAACCACAATTACCCGTTGGGGTCAGGCTCTTGGACGATACAATTCAAACAATATTGCCATCTCCAAAGTATCAGATCCATCTGCTTAGCCATCACCACTGAAGCTGCCTTGTCCTCATTGTTTGAACGTCCACCACACTTCGTGGAAGCTTATCCTGGTAACTACTATCAGGCACTGCAGGATAACCTGGCTCAGATCACCTCCGGTGTATTGACCCCTGAAGCTGGCGCTGCAGATTTGATCGCACAATTGAACGACAACCATCGTTAATCAATAGATCTTAGATTTTTCTGTACTTTCGAAGAGGTGCGGACATATATGTCCGCACCTTGAATAAAACTGATTCAGGAGAATCAAATAAATGAAATATTGGTGTCAGGAAGAATTCTCAAGCATTATTTGATGCTTCTCCCTTTCTTTTTCTTCTTTGTATTATTTTTTCTTTATCCGATTGTTAGAGGGTCTGAATATCAGTTTTTACAAATGGGATAGTGTAAATCCTGGTGTATTTGTTGGTTTCAAGAATTACATCAATTTGATCAAATCCAGCAGATTTTATCATCTCTTTTACGAATATTATTAAATATGTATCGATCACAGTTCCGTTGGGAATTACCGTTGCTTTCTTATTGGCGCTTATTTGTCAACAACCTGAAAGGATTTTGGTCTAACTTTTTCCGCAGCGCATATTTTGTGCCGACCATGATGCCGCTATTCCTGGCAGCATCGATCTGGCGCTGGATGTATGCTCCTGAAGTCGGGATTATCAATCGCGCCATCGGAATTTTTGGAATTGAATCCATCAATTGGTTGAAAGATCCCAGCATGTCATGATCTTTGCCCTGATCGTAGTGGATGTCTGGCGGTCAGCGGGTTGGAATATGGTCATCCTTCTGGCCGGATTAAAGAACATTCCTGAAGAGTATTACGATGCTGCCAAAGTCGATGGTGCCAATAAATGGCAGGAAATGATCTTATATCACCATCCCGCAATTGGAGCCGGTATTATTCTTTGTCATCGCTCAGGGTTTTATTTTCGCCCTTCAGGTATTTGATGCGCCCTGGTTGTTACACTGTATCCACTACTCAGGGTTATGGCGGCAGGTTGAAAGCCCTCCTCTTCCCGGTGATGGATATGTTTGGACGTGCGTTTGGAGTTATCAAATTTGGGGAAGCTTCGGCTTATGGCTTCCTCTTAACCACACTTGATCATTATGATTACATCCTTATTGTTTGCTTGCGGCGGAAAGATGCTCAGGGGTAATTCATGATGCACACTAAAGAAATTACGAATCAAGTTCTCATTTCGGTTCGATCATAATCCTGGATATTCGCGGATCATCTTTTTGATCATGGCGTTATTCCCCATCTGGTGGATGTTCAACATCGTCTTCAGTGAACCGGGGATTCCCATTGCGATCAATCCACGCTTGTACCCGACCTCGTTAACTGCCGGGATTGAGAATATCAAGGCAGGTGCTTGTCACGAAGCGCATGTCATAGACGCATATATGCACTCGCTGGAATATTCATTCCTGACCATCATCGGGTCATTGTTATTGACTTCCATGGCAGCATTTGAATTTGCCTTGTTTGAATTCCCGGGTAAAAAATATCTATTTGGTATCATCCTTTTGGCTTTGATGATCCCTACAGCGGTGACCCTGGTCCCAACCTATCTGCTTGTCGCAAAACTGGGCTGGGTAAATAAGATGCAGGGTCTGGTCGTTCCTGGTCTGGCATCTGCTTTTGGGCTATTTATGCTTACCCAATTCTTTAGAGATATTCCCCGTGAATTGATGGATGCTGCTCAGATTGATGGCGCCAACTCATTTTGGAGTCTATTGGCATATCGTTCTGCCACTGTCCAAGAATGCGCTGATCACCACTAGCAATCCTGACGTTTATGACCACCTGGGGTAACTTTATCTGGCCGATGGTTATTGCCAAGAACTCAGATATTGTCACCGTCAGCCAGATGATCAATTGGTATAACGATCCCAATTCGTTTATGACCGTCAACCTGATCATGACCGCATTCCTGTTGGCGGCAGTTTTGCCGATCATTGTTTACATTATCTTCCAACGTCAGATCATTCAGGGAATATCCATCACCGGATTAAAAGGCTAGTTACTGAATTCGATTCATTTATCACAATGAAAGGAGATTTACAATGTTCAAAATTAAACAAAGTCTGGATGCTGTGAATTATGGAGCATATTTTTATAATGGCGAACCACTTATCAATGGAAGCGATCGTTGATCGAGCCGTCAAATTTGGTTATGATGCTGTTGATCTTTGGCCGCACCGACCATTAACCTTTCCCCCTGATCTCAGCCCAAAGCGCCGAAAAGAACTCCTTGCAGTATGCCGAACGATAAGGGGATCGACTTTGCAGCTGTGGATGCCTGTACCAATTTCATGCGCACCGATCATGTACTAGTTCCACATCTGGAAAAAGAACTGCTCTATGTCACGTTCCTGCTGTGAACTTGCTCGCGATCTGGATTGTCAAAGTCGTCCGTATTTTGCCGGCATTTATCGGCTATTTCTGGCAGGAATATTGGGATAAAGGTTACTGCCAGACCGCCATGCATTCACGCACAGTCGAAGTCTCCACCCAGGATGATTATCTGCTCGAATGGGATTCTGTCCGGTCGGGCGTCATCGAAGCAGGCAAGATTGCCAAAGAATTTGGTGTAACCCTGGCTGTCCAGGGACATCCTCCGGTGGTCAATTGTGTTCAGGACCTGATCGACCTGGTGGATGAAGTGGATATGGATATGCGTCAAGATCGGTCTGGATCTTCCATTATTTGATAGTCAAGATGAAGAATACATCCTCAAGACAGTCCGAAAAATCGGCAAGAAAATGGTCCATTCGCATACATTGGGTGTGCAATTACGATATGGTCCGAGTGGTGTGATCTATGCCAGCCAGGAAGTTATCCCAGGTGATGGTATCGAAAACTGGCTGCCATTCTTCAAAGCCTGCAAAGAGATTGGTTATGAAGGTTACTTCGCGTATGAGCAGTGCGCACCTTTCCTGATGCCCGGTCACAAGAAACCAACCGTCGAAGAATTTGACCGCAGACAAAAAGTCGGATTTGACTTCATCAAATCATTTGAAGATAAGATTTAGTGATCACGAATTTCTAATTGCTTCAATAGCCCAACCGGTTTCGAGATAATCTCATTTACTGGTTGGGTTTTTTGATTCTATAATCCGATTGCAGTGGAATCGGACATCTCTGCGATTTCTTGCTTGGTTACTTCCCGTCCCAGTTTTTCTGAGAGATAAATTCCCTCTGAGATCCGCATGGTGTTCAAAGCGATCCCTGCTGTGGGGATTAATGGTACCCGTCCTAAAAGGGCTGCGATCCAATGTTGTTGCGGACTATCATAGGCGTCGCAATTCTCACGGAGGGCGTGCTGCCTGAAATTGTAGGATTCAAAATTCACGGTCGAATCAAGATCCAGATCTCCGACTGAGTGATATACGCCGAATGGATTGAGTCTCACTCCGCCATTGCTCCCAGCGATATACGAACCGCCAAGAGTATCCAAATGGATTGCCCAAGCTTCAACGACATTCAAAGTAATATTGCCCTCAAGTTGAGCTAATCCGACTGCAAATTCTTCCACATCATAGTGCGAATCTGCCAACCGCTTTGAGTCGATAGAAGTTTCCTGATAGGTTCGTCCACTTACCCGTAACATTTCCGGATTGCCAAGTAAATACAGGATTGATGCAATATGGTAAACACCCATATCAAAGAGGGCACCACCGCCTGACTTGTTTTTTTGCACAAAATCAGATGTCCCATATCCATCCAAGAATGGTCTACCTCTTCTACGGAATCCTGCAGAACAAGCATAATATGGTTTGCCGATCACCCCATTTCGGATGACTTCCTTTGCTGCCTTTGTTTCCTGGAAGAAGATGTCCCATAGTTGAATGGATAATTTTCGATCGTACTTTTTCGCTGTGTTGAGCATTTCTTCAGCATCTCTATAGGAACCAGCCATGGGTTTTTCACACAATACATGTTTTCCGGCTTTGAGTGCGGCAACTGTTGCGGGTAAGTGAAGATTATTATGTAAACAAATATCTACCGCATCAATGTCATCATTGGCGAGAAGTTGTTGATAATCAGTAGTCCAATTGGGTATCTGATAATCACGGGATGTCTGTTCGGTTCTAGCCTGATCGCGCCCTGCAATGGCAACTACTTCAACATCGGGAATTAACTGATAGTTTTCTATATGCTTTTTCCCAATCTGTCCAACACCAATGATCCCTACTCTGATTTTTCCATTTTGCATCTGGTTTACCTCGAAGTAATTTGCTATTTACATTCCGTGAAATATTAAATCCATACGTTGAAAACTAATCTCTTTTTACAACCCCATAAAGGATTCTGGTAGAGTTCCAGATCAAAATTGATTAGTATTTGGTGTCCGTAATCAAGCTACTGATCACTTCAATAAGATGTATTATAGTATTGATAGAAATCGGTCCAAGCAATTTCTCTGATAGAATTTCCAGAGGTTATCCCTAATTATCATTTGAGCTCATCAGTAAACAAAATAGGTGAAACAGAAATGTCCTGGCTAAATCAACTTAATGGAAACCCAACAGATTGGCTTCTCGAGGAAAGTGATCCGGGTGTAAAGTATTTAGCGCTTCGCGATCTACTCGATCGTCCTTCAGACGACCCTGGTTTGATCTCGGCACGAAAATCTGCCTACCAGAATGGACAGATTGCCAAAGTCCTTGAAAAGATGGAACCAACTGGATACTGGGTAAAACCTGGACCGGGATATGGACCTAAGTATAAATCCACAGTCTGGGCGATTAATTTACTAGCACAGCTAGGTGCTTCCATATATTTAGATGAACGCATCCAGGTGGCTTGTGATTATCTATTAGATCACTCCCTTGCTGAAGGTGGACAGTTTTCCTATAATGGTGCCCCATCAGGGACCATCGACTGCCTGCAGGGTAATCTCGCATGGGCGCTCCTAGAACTTGGGTGTGAGGACTCACGTCTGGACTCAGCTTTTGAATGGATGGCTCGCACAGTGACCGGTGAAGGAATTGCTCCTGCGTCAGACAAGAAAGCACCGATACGTTACTATGTCTATAAATGCGGACCAACTTTCGCATGTGGTGCGAACAATAAATTGCCGTGTGCCTGGGGTGGGGTTAAAGTCATGCGCGCATTCGGCCGCATTCCTATTGAGCGCAGAAACTCATTGATAGACAGTGCAATTCGCCAGGGAGTTGATTTCTTCTTCAGTATTGATCCGGTTACCGGAGAATATCCGCATGGAAACACTGATAAACCCAACCGGGACTGGTGGTTATTCGGTTTCCCGGTGTTCTATGTTTCGGATATCCTCGAGATCGCAGATTTTCTTACTCGGTTAGGTTTGGGCAATGATCCACGACTAGGCAATACCATCAGATATATCCTCGAAAAACAAGACGAGAATGGACGTTGGTCATTAGATTATGATTACACCAGTAAGTCATATGGTTATTATGGTAAAAAGCAGCAACCCAATAAATGGGTGACTTTACGTGCTTTACGGGTTATAAAAACAATCTTTTCTGATTAGTTCAGATAGTATATTCTTTGCTTTATTCTTCATAGTCAGTGATATGATTTATCCTAACTATTCTCGGGAGATGCCTTGATGGAAGATAATTCGATGCCTAACAATGAAATCAGAACAGCCAAAACGACCTTTGGGTCTTTGGTTTTTGCTGATCTATACATTCCTGTTCACTGGATTATTTTCTTTAGGGTTAGCCATCTATCTATGGTTCTACCGGCTTCGTGGATGTTACTCCGGGTGTGAATAGGCCGAGTTTGATCATTGGCATTTTGATAAGTTTGGCGATCATATACTATTCAGTCCAAGTTTGGTTTGGCAAGGAAAAAGCACGGAAAATATTTATTGTATTAATCATAGCCAACTACTTGCTGGTGGGGATAAACAATTTCTTAATCATCCAAGCCGGCGTTGTCAATGCCGAAGAGGAAACCCGGCTGTGGGGACAAGTATTACGCAGTTTGATCTACCCGGCATTTTATGTCTGGTATCTTAATCGCCCTGTAACAAAACAGTTTTTTCATGAATGATTTTTGTGGATGGATTACAGAACCTTGGTTTCAATATTATTATTAGAAGTCTAAGCAAACAACGGAGTAAAAAGAAAGAAATATATAAGTTAAATCGGCTATTTATATAGCCGATTTAGTTTTCTTTATTGATCGTAGATCCAATCCAAATAAATCTAATCGATTTCGACTACAGGAACCTTCATCACATCTGGAACTGGTTGCTTGATTAGATACCACTTTGCTATTCTTCGGATACCCCACCATGATATCAATCCAAGGATAATGATGATCGCTTCGATTGTCCAGATCCGAGCAGGTGTCCCTACACCCCACATTTGTGCAAAACCAGCCACAGTATCAAGCAAAGTTTTCCATGCAAACGATACCCAGAACCATCGTGCTTGACCTGATTTCACACCGTAGAATAACAAAACAGCACAAACCATATGCACAAGGATACTTCCTACACGTTCAATAATTGGAGCGATGCCGATCAGCAGATTATTAGCAGATAATAATTGTCCGATTGCAGAGGCTGGAATTGCTTCTGGCGCAATCAATGCGGAAATCATGGTCCCAGAGCTTGCCAAACCGAGAAGAAGTGCTTCAAATGCTCCGAATCCCACCCCAAATGCCAGCGCTTTGTTCCAACTCACCCGACCCAACTTTGTATATCTTAGAAGGAGCCAGGAAATCAACACTTCGGTTATTCCAGTCAATGCTCCAACGTATATGTAGAAAACCAGACTGCCTGGTGCCCACAGATCATCTACTACAAATAAGGTCCGGTAGATAACCGGGTTGATTGCCATTGCGATGATAAATTTAATTGCTACTGTCACAACCCATAATAATGAGCCAAGGCCAAGATAACCCCAGGTTCCTCCCTGTCGACGGGAGAAAACGATAAAGAAAACTGCGACCAACATCATTCCCAAACCCGGGATGACGGCGGTAGGACTCAACTTTTCCGCCTGATACGAAAGTGCAATCGAACCTTTGACGGGTTGATCCCAAGTGATACCGAGCTGATACTTGCCTGTTACGGTAGGTTTGAAATATGTATTTGCTGAAAATTCTCCCCCAAATGCACCTGGATCCCAGACGGTTATCGCCATTGGGATCTATCAACACCGTATGAATCTGACCAACGGTAGTTTTCCCCGATGTTTGTATGCTAATGGGAACTCCATTATCGACCATCTTATCATCGACCAAAATTTGGAAAAAGAAATTCTCACCACGATTCTGCTTTGTCAAAATCATCGATGGTGATACTGCCTGACGGTTGGACCGCCAAGTGTTGATGAGCAGGCAGTTAGGACCAAAGCAATCAGGAGAGAAAATAAAACAAGATACCAGATTTCATACCATTTCCTCAATGTATCTAAAAACTCAAAAATGAACCACAAAATAATTTGGTTTATAAATATATACGCGGCAAATTTCGTCAGGTTGCTAACGCAGGCACCTACGATCCTTGGATTAGCATCAAACACTCGAATTGACCTGCAGTCAACTCCATGGATATAATTCCTGCAGAACAGTTAGTTGATTCAGAATGAAATTTCTCTAGGTATACGAAACAACTCTGCAATTTTGGTGGATTTATGAAACCTGGTAACGAAAAAACCATGGAAACAAACTTGAAGATCACAGCGCAGGTACGAAGAAGGTACATTCTTGGAAAACAAGGTTTGTGGCCCGGCCGCCGCTGGCAAGGGAAAGAAGGTACGGCATCAGCCTTACGTACCATGGAATCGCTTCAGGTGGATCCGGTATCTGTGCTTTTTCCCAGTGCAGATATAGTTCTATGGGGAAGGGTGACGGATTATCAGCCGACCTTTCTCGATACATTGCTTTACACCGACCACCAGTTCTTTGATTATGGGGGACATCTGGATATCTATCCGATGGAGGAACTTCCATATATGCGGCTGATGATGGAAAATGCAAAATCATCACAGCGCTGGCATGATTTTCAGGTGGAACATCCTGAGGTTGAGGAATATGTTCGGACTGCAAATCCGTGAGCGTGGGCCGCTCTGCAACCGTGATCTGGAAGGTAAGTCAGTAGATTATTATCGAGCTGGCAAAGAACACCGGGGTGGCTCTTTATTACCTCTGGCTGACAGGCGAGTTGATGACTCACCATCGCAACCGCATAGAGCGGTATCATGATTTCCTTGAAAATATCGCCCCACTTGATCTTCAATGGGTTGCTGGGGAAAGCGAATCGGTAGATCATCTCATCCGCAAATCCATTCGACACCTGGGTATGTTCAAGGTAGCTGATTTCCGATGGGTTCTGTACGGCATCCATGGGCACCCCATAACTTCTGCAGAGTCAAGGAAGATCCTTGACGCGATGACCACTGAATCCCAACTTGTCCGTGTTCAGGTGGAGGGTTCAAAAGACCTTTACTATTTTCCTTTTGAAGATTTGCAGCTAATGCAGGACCTGATCCGAGGAGAAATTCCTGAAGCCTGGCAGCCGTTTGCTACAACGACAACTGAAGAAGTGGTATTTCTTTCGCCACTGGAAATGGTAAGCGCTCGAGGACGCGCAAAAGAACTCTTCAACTTCGAATACACATGGGAGATCTACACTCCTGAACCAAAACGGAAATATGGTCCGTATGTGTTGCCTATCCTCTTTGGTGACCAGCTGGTTGCACGCATGGATTCACGATTGGATCGAAAAACGAAAACCCTGGTTATCAATGGGATCTGGATTGAGGAATGGTTCCAACCAGAACAAATTTTCCTCGCTGCGTTTGAAAAGGGGCTAAGGAATTTTGTTGGCTTCCTGAATGCAGATCGGGTTGATTTCGATGTGTTAAAAACCAAGGACCTTCCACAGTCCATTATTGCAATTCTGCAAACTTTTAGTAAATGAAACCACACACCAGCTCATCCGTAGATATGATGTAGTTAATTTTCAAAATATTTTGAGGTCAAAAATGCCAGAACAGAATTACCGAACTGAAGAATTTACCATCAATGGTGAAGAACTGGTAACCAAGATCAAGGAACTCATCCATGAAGGAAATATTCGCAGGGTGACAATCAAAAATGAAGAAGGCAGGGTTATCGTGGATATCCCATTGACGTTAGGTGTCGTGGGTATGTTCATTGCCCCTCAGCTGGCAGCTTTAGGAGCCATTGCAGCACTGGTAACGAAATGCACTGTTATCGTAGAGAAGAATATTGACTGAAAATTCCGAGAGGAATCTTCAGTCTCAATATCCATCATGATCATTATTGGATTACGCTGCCCGGTAAAAAAGCGGGTACATTGCTGAGACAAATTTGGTGAATTCCCGTATCAAACGGAAGAAGGGTAGTTTCCCCTTTGCCGGATCGAGATGCTGGAAAAGCATTTCTGTGTATCGGATATCTGTATGTCCCTTCAACGTAATATTCAAGCGCCTCGATTCTCCCACAGGGACAACCTGATCACCTTGATCATGCAGCAGAACTATCAACGGCACTTCAAGGTTATTCAAATAATTTATCGGGGACAGTGATTGAAGCTTAACCTGCAGGTCAGACGGTAAATGCTGCAGGCGAGCTTCAGCGTTATCTCTATCAGACTCGGTAAGCAGGTCAAGCAGGGCAACTCCGTGTGTGGATTTAACATTTCCCGTATATTCATCCCCAGAGACAGCAAAGCCATCTCGGATCTGCTCTGATTCAGCAGCTTCCAAGTCTGCGGTCAGAGAATAAACGAAGACCTTTCGGGTTAGTTGATCAACCTTCCAGGGTTTGATGCCATCTGCATCGCTAACCGATGATGTAACGATATCCCGGGCAAAAGTATCAATCGATGAATATGGAGCGTAGGCGGTCAGATAACCGATCCGGCTACGGATCAATGGTTCAGCGGCTGCCATTAACGCAAAGGATCCGCCTACACATGTACCCAGCAACCCGCTGCGAGCTGGATCAATCTTAGGTTGTCCGATCAACCAATCATACGCCAGAGCGATGTTTTGGACATCCTCAGGATTCAACTCAAATTTCCGCATCGAAGGTGACCAATAAAGCAGGGCAGCAAATCCGGCTCTAGCAAGCGCCTCTCCAAGTCTGGGAACCTGTGGGTGATCCACACCGAATGGGACGACACCCAGGCATACCACAATCCCGGGATGTGGTCCGCTTGATGATGGGCGGTAAAGATCTCCTTCGGCAAAACCACTACAAGTTGGGTATTTTACTTTCTCGAGCACAGGCGGTTTGGTTATCAGGTTGATGAATCCGGAAGGGAGCATTGGGAATACTTTTAAGAAAAAGATCCCAAGATGACTGAGTGCCCGAAGATGATGTGTAAACTTTCCGAAAATTGTCTGTTTCGATGATTGCGGAGTGGATTTTTCCAGGGGAGAATTTATGGTTGAGTCAGTTGTCATAGATGGGTCGCCTGATGATTGATTGGTTTGCCTGGGGACTATAGGTAGATCGACTGGAGGGTACGATCCTTATAGGATATCCAGATAAGATTCTCAAATATTATCGCATGAAAATAAATTACAAACTTATTTATAATCAATTCCAAATATATTCTCCTTGTCGAAACCAGGGACAGACATTGTTCGGGAAGAGTATAGAAAAGGTTGACAGGCAACACTTGAAGATCATCCACTACCTGATCAAGTGGTCAGGATGAAACCATACCATTGCCGGGGGTAGCAAATTATCCCAGGGTGTATCCTGAATCCATGAACCTTGAGTCTTTTGGTTTGTAGTCAATGAATGGCTGAGCGTACCTGATGGAGGAAATCGATGAGAACTGCATCGCCTGATTCGAAAAATGAACCAGCTACAAAAAGAAAAGGTAAACCTATGATCACTATTATTGCCGCTGGAATAGCCGCCATTGTGTTGTTAGGTTTTGGAGCGTTGCTGGTGGTCAGCCGCGGCATCCCCAAACCATTTCTGGATCCGAATGGACAGAACACACCCGGAAGCATCTCCGAAAAGATATTTGTGCCCATCAATGGTGTTGAACAGGGAATGATCATCAAAGGAAGGGATAGTTCGAAACCGGTTCTTCTTTATCTGCACGGCGGAATACCGGATTTCTTCCTGACACAAAAGTATCCAACCGGGTTGGATGATGACTTTGTCGTTGTCTGGTGGGAACAACGCGGCTCTGGTTTATCCTACGATCCAGCCATGCCAAAGGAGGTACTGAATACCGAGCAGTTGATCTTAGATACCATAGATTTAACAAATTATCTGCGTGAACGCTTCCATCAGGACAAGATCTACCTGATGGGGCATTCCGGTGGAACGTTCATTGGCATCCAGGCTACTTCCCGGCACCCGGAGTTGTATCATGCATACATTGGTGTGGCGCAAATGTCGAACCAATTACAGTCAGAAAAGCTGGCTTATGACTATATGCTGGAAAAGTTCAAGGCGGATGGAAATTCATCCATGGTGCGCAAACTCGAACAGGCTCCGGTAGATGGCAACGTTGCGCCATCCAAAGCATACAACATGGTGCGTGATGATGCCATGCACAGCCTGGGGATTGGTACCATGCATGAGATGAAATCGATCGTAACCGGCTTATTACTCGAGTCATTCCTTAATCGCGAGTACACTCTCCCAGAAAAGGTAAACATTTGGCGGGCGAAATCACAATCAGGCATCAGTACCATGTGGGATCAGATGGTGGTCACGGACCTTTCCAATCAGGTGACTGAATTACAGGTGCCAGTTTACTTCATCCACGGAGTATATGATTACACGGTATCCTACTCGCTGGCTAAGGAGTATTTTGCGAAGATCGACGCTCCGGTGAAGGGATTCTACTCTTTCGATGGATCAGCGCACAGCCCGATGTTTGAAGAACCGGAAAAACTGGTGAATATCATGCGGGAGGATGTTCTCGCAGCGGACAACTCCCTGGCTGACCCTGAATAACGAAAAACTGAAAACTTGATGCAATTATCCTGTGTATAGCGATAGGCACAGGATAATTTGATTCTGGTTTTCATCCCGTTTATCATTATTTCAGGTGATCATTTAGATCAGGAGGACATGAAAATGCGAAAACTAAAATTACAGCTTCAAATGACCGTGGATGGTTTTATAGGTGGACCGAACGGCGAAATGGATTGGATATCTCAAAACTGGGATGATCAACTTCTCCAGTATGTGGGTGACCTCACCGGTTCGATCGGAACCATCGTGCTTGGGCGGAAACTTGCCCAGGGATTCATTCCCCATTGGGCAGCGGTCAAGGCAGACCAATCTCACCCGGAATACGCAGGAGGGGTGGTTTTTACGGATACTCCCAAGGTGGTGTTCACGCGGACACTTGCCCGATCCGAATGGGATAACACGGTCCTCGCGAAAGAAAATATCGTGGACGAAATCACGAGGTTGAAAAAGCAGGATGGCAAGCCGATCTACGCATGCGGCGGGGCGACCTTTGCCGCGGACCTGGTGAAACACAATCTCATCGATGAATATCATCTTTTCGTGAATCCGACAGCCATTGGCAAAGGATTATCCATATTTAAGACGCTGGATGCCAAACAGAATCTTTCGTTGAAGAGATCTGTCGCTTTCCCATGCGGGATCGTCGTGCTATGCTACGAACCCAGGATGAGCTGATTGGGGTGATCCTCTTTACGGATTCCTTAAATTCACGATCATTTTTATGATTAAAGAATTTGTGGTGGAAGATGATAACTTTTTACACCAGCCAGAAAAATAGCAATCATTTGTTATTTGTTTCAAATCAGAAATTAGGTCACTCTTTATTGATAAATGGCTAAGCAGGATATTCTATTTGTAAGGTGCAGGGGAATAGGGACATTGGGAATACAAATTAGAACAAATGTACTAATAACGATTATATACGAAAGTAGTTCTGATTTCAACTGTCACTTGTGACAATATTCGGGTCAGATAAGCAGGTGGATAGCAAAGGAAGCGTGGTTATGGAAAACGTAACAGGATTTACGAGTGAATCAGTTTCGTGGGTTAGAGAAATTTTTGCAGTTACGCTGTTTGAAGAGGATCTGGATACGGCCAAACAGTTCTATCGCAAGGTCTTTGGATTAGCGGTGGTATATGAGGATGCCAACTCGGCGGTGTTCAAATTTGGAAGCACAATGATCAACCTGCTTGAAGACCACATCAGCAGATGAATTGATCAAACCGGATGTCGGCTGCTGGTCCAAATGACGGATCACGCGCGGTATATACCATCCATGTGGATGATGTGGATGCGAAATGCGCGGAGTTGGCAGGAAATGGGGTGGTTCTATTGAATGGTCCGATGGATAGGCCGTGGGGGATACGGACTGCCAGCTTCAAGGATCCGGGCGGGCATATCTGGGAGATTGCGAAGTAGAAGAGCTTTGATGAACCCCCCGGCTCGACGAAAACCTGTCGAGCCACCCCCCTTGAGAAAGGGGGGCAAGAAGTGCAAGGGAAATGAGATGCGGGAAACGGATTAGGTTTTGTTGGTGATTAACTAACAGATAGATTGGATTGACAGAGATTCTTTGCCCTAAAAACCAGGGCTCAGAATGACAAAATCACAGGGATCAGAATGACAGAATCCCCCCGGCTCGAAGAAGGTCAGTCGAGCCACCCCCCTTCTATAAGGGGGGCAAAAAGTGCAAGGGCAATGACAGGTGAGAGTTGAGTTGGGTTTCGGACTACGTCCTCAACCACAACCTACGATTGACAGGCTGATGGATAGGATTGCCAGAGATTCTTCGCTTGATAAACCCTGCTCAGAATGACAGGAACCCCCCGGCTCGAAGAAGGTCAGTCGAGCCACCCCCCTTGAGAAAGGGGGGCAGGAAGTGCAAGGGAAATGACAAGTGAGATTTGAGTTGGGTTTCGGACTACGTCCTCAACCACAACCTACGAATGACGGTCGGATAGATACGATTGTTAAGATTCTTCGCCTGATAAATCCGGCTCAGAATGACAGGATTCCACGATTAGACTGAAGCAAATGAGCTGCACCCTTGACAAGGTTATGAGTAAGTAATAATATGAATGAACGTTCATTCATATTATAGGAGTCATTCCATGTCACCACGGTTTAAGGATGATGAAGGAAGACAGATCAAAAATAAAACACGCGAACGGCTTCTTACTGCTGCTGCGGAAATATTCGCGCAAGATGGATATGAAAAAGCGAGCGTGGATATGATCACGACCAATGCCGGTGTTTCGACAGGTACGGTCTATAACTATTTTGCCAGTAAAGCAGAGTTGATGATGGCATTACTGGAGGAGATCGGAAAAGCACACTGCGAATACATCTCCGAACGAGTAAGCCAACAAACCGATCCCATTGCCCGTGTTGAGCAATTGTTCACAGCGGGTTTCGAATATGTGCAGGATCATCCAACCCGATCAAGAGTATTATTTGCCAATATGCAAGGACCCATCACACCTTTCAAAGAACGGCTCAGCGAAATCTACCAGCCATTGGTCCCACTGATCATTGATGAGATCATCGTGCCCGGTATGGAGCAGAAAATCTTTGACCAGGTTCCTCCAGTAAGTACTGCTACGATGATCCTTACCTTTTACCTTGGGATTGGTTCACTGGTGGGAGAAGACGGGCGGGTTCCCCTGGATATGAATGAGATCGTCAGTTTCGTGCTCAGAGCGCTTGGTGCGAAATTGAGAAAATAATAAATCAAATGAATTAGGAAAAAGTAAGGAGAGAAAATGAAAGATATCGTTTTAGTTGCTTATGCGAGCCGGAAGGGTGGAACAACCGGTATTGCTGAAAAGATCGGTGAGGAATTACGAGCCACCGGTTTGCAAGTAGATGTGATCCGCGCGGATCGGGTGAAAGACCTCAGCCCATACCGGGCAGTCGTTCTGGGCAGTGCGGTATACATCGGAAGTTGGCGTAAAGAGGCAGCCAATTTCCTAAAAGCAAATGAGCGGAAACTGGCAGAAATACCGACCTGGCTGTTCTCCAGCGGACCCACCGGTGAAGGGGAACTGGATAAACTGCTGGAAGGATGGCATTTCCCAGGCGGGTTACAGCCCATTGCAGACCGGATCAAGCCGCGAGACATCACTGTTTTCCGTGGTGTGGTCTACGAGAAGGATCTCAACTTTATTGAACGGTGGATGATGGGAAGGGTTGGCGCATCTTTCGGGGACTACCGGGATTGGGATCGCGTCTCCACCTGGACGAAATCCATTGCCAGTGAATTGTTGGCCTCACCCACTGTGGCATAACTGGTTTATATTCGGGGACAGAGTGGGTGGGATATGATCATTCGAAAATGCAGCCTGATGGTTGCTTCGTTATTGGGTATTTTTGCCGGATTTGGCGGCCCGGAACACGGGTACTTCGAGATGCTACAAGGGCAGGTGCGTCCGAACAGTCTTTTCTTTTCTGCGATCGGTCCACCGTGCAATCCGGAAGTGGTTTGGAACCGGTGTGAACCAGCGATGTCGATCCTCCCCAGTTTTTGGTTGGCGGGATTGCTGTCTGTGGTGATAGGTTTGATCATCATGGTCTGGTCGGCATTTTTTCTGCGACGCAGGCATGCAGGCTGGGTTTTGGTCATCCTGTGCATCGGGCTGCTTCTGGCGGGAGGAGGATTATTCCCTCCGGTCATCGGGATCATCGCCGGGTTGATGGTGACACGGATCCGAATTCCGTTTCGTACGAAGGCGGGCAGGTTGACGCGAGTTTTCGCTGTTCTTTGGCCATGGCCGTTGGTCGCATTCTTCATCTGGGTATTCGGGCAATTCGTGATCGGTCATTATTTCAATGATTGGCTGAGGAACGCTGCGATGCTGGTTCCGATACTGGTTGGAGGGTTGTTGGCGCTTGCGGCATTAAGTGGATTTGGGCGAGATCATCTTCTTGCTGACCAAGTCATGGCTGATGGAGGGTGATGACAGGTAAAGGGGTAACTCATTGAAGATGGTTATTGCAGAAACCCCCCGGCTCGACGATAAAACTGTCGAGCCACCCCCCTTGGTAAGGGGGGCAATAAGATCATACAGAGGGCGGACACACAGGTCCGCCCCTACGATGGGATCAACAGAGATTCTTCGCCCTAGAAAGCAGGGCTCAGAATGACAAAATCCCAGGGCTCAGAAGGACAGAATCCCCCCGGCTCGCCGAAAACCTGTCGAGCCACCCCCCTTGTTAAGGGTCAACAAGAATCTTCGCCCTAGAAGGCAGGGCTCAGAATGACAGGAGAGTTTTAGAAGGGTTGCGGACTTTATCCTCAACCCTTCTTATGACTAATTGGTTACAGTAACGGGTTTGCCAGCTGTTTTGCAGCGGTATCCACACTTATTTTCCTGATTGTAGATACAAGACATATTATTTGGCTTCGATTCCCTGATGAGTTTTATGCCGTAGGGAATGAGGGACGCTGCCATCAAGATCGATGCACTCAGATTGATGATCTCCATTCCATCGGGAGTACCCACAAGCAGCACTCCCACCAGGAACAGGATGCTTTGCCATTTGGGGAGTGATCGGCTTTTGAGCAATCCGATTGTCTGGATCGCAAAGCCGACGGGCAACAGAATGAATCCCCACAAAATAACCAGCCAACCCTGTTTCGAGAAGATGGCAACCAAGCCCGGGAGCATCTGAGCAAACTGTGATTCAGGATAAGTTATCCAGGGCACTCATGGTCAGGCACATTGCACCTTTGTCCGCGGCAAGAAGGACAGCCCCAAGTATCGCGAGAAGCCCACCGATAGTCCCATGCCAACCCGCGGATTTTTCCAACACCTTCATAAAGTGTATGGCGCAGACGATCACCAGAAAATTGTTGAAGGTGACCAGCATGTGGCCGAACTGCAGTAAAGAGTTTTGATGTGCCCTGCTGATCAACTCTTGAACGGTGAGTAGATGCGGGGTAAACAAACCGGGATGAGTAGCAAAAGCAAATACATAGATCAATGGAAATATGATAAATGCCAGAGCAGATGCCCTTTGTTTAAAACGATTGAGTGGTATACAAAAATTCATTGTTTCTCCTTGTTATATAATGAATAATCGAATTATTACTTCCTGAGCTGATTGAAGCAATCTACAATCCATTCAAAATGTCCGGTAATGGACAAAACAAGCGGAATGTCTATGAATATTGCTGATCAAAGTGATGCAGATAGCACAGATCGCCGATCGCTACGATCCCAACAATTGATGATCGATGCACTGATCGAATTGTTAGCCGTAAAGGCTTATGACTCGATTTCGATCAAGGAAATCATCGATAAGGCGAATGTCGGTAGATCCACTTTTTACGCGCATTATCAAAACAAAGACGATCTATTGCATAACGGTTTTGAACGCATTCTGGACAGGATCATCGAACATATTGAATTTCGCGAGGACAATCAGGACCTCATTTTTGACAGCACACCACTTTTTATCCATGCCAGTGGTCATTTCAAGATCTACCAGACTCTGGTTTGGGGGTCGGGTTATGAGTTTTTGACAAAAAGTGGTCACACCGCTTTAAGTGAAAAAATCGAAGCCTGGTTGACACGCAGCATGGCAAATAGGTTGCCCGCTGATATTCCGCTGCCCATTTTGTCATTCTCGGTGGCCGGTTCGTTGTTGCTTCTGTTGAAATGGTGGATGGATCATAAGATGCCATATCCACCGGAACAGATGAACGATATATTTCAGAGACTGGTGATGTCATCGGTTAGAAGAGAATTAGGTCTGACTGATAGACCTTTGTAGGGAGAAGAATCCCCCCGGAACGACCCTACGGAACTAGTCGAGCCACCCCCCCCTAGGAAGGGGGGCAAAAAGGCAAGGCGGAAGATCAGGGAGAGTTGAGTTGGGTTTCGGACTTCGTCCTCAACCACAACCTACGATAGACAGATTGATGGATAGGATTGCCAGAGATTCTTCGCCCTAGAAAGCAGGGCTCAGAATGACAGAACCAGGGATCGACCTATTCGGACAGATTCCAGCTTGACGTCAGGATGTGATATTTACAAGAATGCAGCGATCGATTTATGCCTGGAAAGACAAGTTATATAATTAAGGATAATGATTTTGTTTTGTGTGTTGGGTTTCGGGCAGGCCCCATCTAACACAAAAGGCGCGCTGTATTACGAGGGGGAAGCAAGATTATTTTAAACCTGGATTAAATCCTAACCTACAATATGCGACTACCGATAATCAGTATAGGAGGCTAGTTAATCTCGTGTTTTTGAACGATTGGGGGTTTTCGTGCATGTCTGAAATGGTGCAAACATTCACAAGTTCAACTCAGGAATTCGGACTGCTACAGATGTGTATATTCATTTACTCACCCATATCCTGAATTATGTTTGGGGGAAGCATCAATTTCTATGTCCCAATTATGGTTACCGGCGGTGGATCCGAGTGGAAGATATCCAGATAGAAAACCGCATCAAAGTCATATTCCCCATCTACAACACGACCCTGTCCCGATAATACCGCCAACTAATCAACCACAAATCTCTGTTGACAATTCTATTAGTTTCCCAATTACGATCGAACAGGTTAATCAGTTAAATCTACCAGTAATATTTTTTGATGATTTTGAAAATGTAAATCTGACCATAGAAAAATGGACGGATTACACTGGAGATTGGATTGTCGAGAATGGCAATTTTATAATACTCTCTAATGGGAAATCCTACGTAAACAATAATGAGTGGAAAAACTATATTTTCCAAGCAGATATCAAGAGTAACAGAACGGTAAACAAAGTGTTAGTATTTCGTTTTCAAAAGTCATCCTATGGATATGGAATAGACTTTCGCACTGCACCGTATAATGATGTTGTTCTTGTAAAAGCTAATTCTAATAACGGAAGAATTGTCGCCTCATCTCCATATAATAATGCAAATGGGATTTGGTACACTATGACAATAATAATCATTGAAAACGATATTCGTGTTATGGTAAATGGCACCGAAGTGATCCATTATATTGATTTCGAGAACTCTTTTACAACGGGTGGCATTGGTTTAGGGGCAGATCTTGAACCGGAGCCAGGGTCAAAAGTATATTTTGACAATGTTTTTGTGATTGGCAAAAAATAGATTGATTACTGTTCCAGAGGGAGTAGTCGCATCGGATTTCGGATTCTCATCATCAACCAAGCTACGACTGTTCGAGAGCGAATTTTGAATTTCGGTACAAAATGAATTATTGTGAATAGATGCGAGTATAAAATTTAAGGAAGAAGATAATGGATATTGAAGAATTTAAACAGATACTTTCTTTAGGTCATGAACTTCAAAGAGTTGAATTCAAACCGCCATTTTCTCTTTGTGACAAAGAGATGCTGGCAAAAGTAGTACGTGCGATTATTTCCATGGCGAATACCAGCGATGGTGGAAAGATAATCATGGTTACAAGAAAAAGATAAAGTAATAAACTTAATTGGCTTATCAAAACCTCAAGTAGATTCAGTTAAGCGCGAGGTTATCTGCAAACATTAATGAATATGTGGACCCGTCAATGAATTCAATTCGCAAGCCATTGAATTTCGAGATAAAGTCTTTTTGGCCTTTCTGTGAACGCAGTTTCTGCATATACCAGTCTTATGTAAGAACGGAGTTTAATCTCGTGCAGAAAATAACACCTCCAAGAGGATTGCGGAAAGGACAGTTACGAAGGCAAAGTTAAAGCCTGGCTGCGATTACCAACACATGCCGAAATGAGAGCGTTCCTTCGATTTAGCTACAATAACAAGCGTATTAGGAAGTTCGTCAACCAGATCTTTATCCGGGCGTGGAAAAGAGTAGACCTACCACAGAAACGTTAAGCGCAGTTGGCAACCACTCCTTTGTCAGCGATAACACCTTTCCCGGTTCTGTGAACAAATTGGGGGAAGAGGATGTTGGGAATTCAGATGAGATCATCGATCCTTTAACAAAACGAATACCCAACGTATTAGACCTAAGAGAGATTTTAATGAAAACCAAAGTAGATTTTATGGGATGGTATTTTCCATATGTTGATCAACATAACCAACCTATCATGTATCACGATTGTGGTAATTAAGTCACGAGCGAAATCTCCTATTAATCATGGAGATTCGTTCAAAGTGGATTGTTTTATGATAAGTACCCACCTTCTGAGGATTGGAGAGATCATTACTTTTAGTCCAGCTCCCCCTGATTGGGAACCTGGCAACGTATAGGAATGAATGATATCGTTATAATGCTTCCTGGTATTGGAATTACATCCAGTTATCTATGGAAATACAAGATTGTGATTCGTTAGAAATAAGCATATTTGTTTCTGGGATCAAAGGTAGACGATTGTACAAGATAATCCACGAATATGGGGATTTGATTTTAATTTTACCTCGACAGGGAATGATTACTTGACTCGAAAAAAGATAAATAGAGATGATTTAATTGCAACTACGATTGATCTTGTTTTTAATAAATCTATCGAGATTTTTTCTATGTTTGGTTATAAAGTGAATCTGAGAGTGTTGAGACAATGTTTGACCGGGATATTCATCGTTAGCAAATTAGTTTCTCTAATTAATGGGAGTAAAGTTAGGATTCTTCGCGAAATCCACCCCTACACAATTAAGTAAGTCTTTTTTACCATTACCGTTTCGGGGGAATACCATGGCACAGCACAATCAAAAACCCCAAGCTCGATCGAAGATGTCGCACGTTCGTCCTGCCAGCGGAAGAGGGCAAGATCAATTCACGCTGGTATCAGTGGTTGGGTTGATCGGTTTTCGTGCCGTATACCAGACAATGCCCATGTTACTCTGCGATCGGTGATCTTTTAACGCTCTATCATGTGTCTGCAAAACCCAACTTTCTACATAAATGCGATTCTTTCCTTTGGAAATGTTATATTCCTTCTAACAGCCTACAGTGAAATGATCAACCATTTGTACCAGAACTCGAAGGATACTCTTATGTATGAAGCGAAGACCAAACCCACCGCTCAGAGTGTTAAGATTACATTGAAAAGATCGAGGATGAATCCCGGCGGAATGATTGCCAGGTCCTTTTGTCGATGATGGAGAGGGTTAGCGGCTGCAAAGCGGTCATGTGGGGGACTGACATCGTTGGATTCTGCAAATACCATTACAAGTACGCGAGCGGTCACGAAGGGGACTCTGGATATATCGGGTTCTCCTCACGAAAGGGGGATATCAGTGTCTATCTCACTTCCGGATTTGAGAGTCCCGAAGCGAAGGGATTTCTGGCTCAACTTGGAAAACACAAGATCGGCAAGGTCTGCCTGTACATCAAGCGATTGTCAGATGTCAATGTTGTCCATTTTGGAGCAATTGATTGCGTATGCAGTGGCAGACTTCAGAATCAAATATCCGCGGACAGAAGATGTGATTTGGAATTGAGTGATTTTCTGTCTGCATATGGGAGCACCAGAGATTCTTCGCCCGATAAAACAGGGCTCAGAATGACAGAAACCCCCAGTCTCGACGAAGGTCAATCGTGCCGCCCCCCTTATCAAAAAAGGAGGGCAAGAACACGTGGATGTTGAGTTGGGTTTCGGACTTCGTCCTCAACCTCAACCTACGACAGGTCTACACAATAATCGTGTGGTTGGGGAGTGGGGAAGAGTAAATTCACTATAATTAACAATATACTCTTCAAAACTGGTTAACTAATCATCATGAATGCACCGGGAAAAATGAATCTTGATACAGTTCCGCCAAATGACGAACATTTGGAACGGGTTAAGCAGATCCGCAGAAATCTTGATGGGCAAGAAACGAAATTCCTTCAGGATGTCTGGGTGAAGAATGATCGCCTTGATCGGACGCCAGAAGGGTTTGAGGCAATCCGGGAAATCCTGATTGAACGGCTGGGCGAAGTGCCGGTACAAAAGAACCGGGATTACCTTGAGAAGGTTGAGATACTTGAGCGAAGACATAAATTGCACTTCCCATACATTGATGGCGAGATTCGGTTTAGTAGCTTAAACGAGGAAGATGCAAAACAAATTCTGGATCACCTAAGTACCGCCCTCATCAAGGAGCATGCCAGTAAAGTAGTCCGTGAAGACAATAGGATTGCTTTTGAAGTGTATCTTCTTCGATTTGTCGTTGGATCGGAATTTCCTTGAAGGCATAAATAATGGAGAATTTCTGGTTCTTCCTGACTCACCCGGAAGAATTAAGTATAAATTCTCATTCGCAGGTATGGTTGTATATGGGGCTGTTTGTTATGTCCCAATGTTTCTTATTTCATCTACTTTACTAAAAGGAGGTGAGTTTATCTATCTCTTAGCTGCAATATTATTTATCTTCGGTATTTCTTGGCTTGGCTATACCTGGATCTCCCGCCGATTATATGATTTTGTCTGGCGAGCGATCAGCAGTTATTGAGTTTTCAATTCCCCTGTCATATTTTGATATCCCAATACGTTTGAATTCCTGTCCCATTTACCCCGTAACTCATATCCGAATAGCGGTGTTCCTACGAAAAGCAAAGGATTTTTCTTTGCGTTAAGGACCCTGCATTATCAGAAAAATTCGACCTTTATTGGTACATCTAGATCCAAGCGAACAACTCTAAACCCTTTCAAACGCCTGACCGCCTCAGGTGGGGGTTTCGTATTGCCATTTTCCGGGCATCTTATGGTGCCCAACCAAATTGATTTCGGAGGTACGTTATGAAAGAAAACCAGGCAGTAGCCATTGTCGGCATGGGAGCCATCCTTCCGGATGCTACCGATGTCGCCCAGTTCTGGCAGAACATTCTGCAGAAGAAGTACTCCATCACCGATGTGCCGGCCAACCGCTGGCGCCCTGAGCTGTACTTCAGCACCGATCCCAAAGACCCGGACAAGACTTACAGCAAAATTGGCGCCTGGGTGCAGGGCTATCAATTAGAACCATTCAAGCTCGGTCTAGCTATTCCACCTACCGTATTGGCGGTGATGGATCAAGCCCAGCAGTGGGCGATCGCTGCCACCAGCCAGGCTTTGAAAGATTACGGCTATCCCAACCGTCCGTTGGACCCGAACCGTGTGGCGGTCATATCTGGGTAATGCGATGGCTGGCGAAAACCATTACCGGTCCACCATGCGCATTCTGGCTCCTGAATACATCTCCGCCCTCGAGGGTGTGGCTGAGTTTCAGAACCTGCCCGAAAACGTCCGCACGGCGTTGGTTGGAGGGATGCAAGCGAAGATCCGCAGCCAGGTGCCTGACATCACCGAAGACACGATGCCGGGTGAGCTGGGCAATATTATCGCCGGGCGGGTAGCCAATGTGTACAATTTCAGCGGTCCCAATTTCGTCACCGATGCGGCATGCGCGTCATCCCTGGCAGCTTTGGAAGCCGCCTGTGAAGGTTTATTGAGTTACAAATTTGACGCTGCCCTTTCGGGCGGCGTGGACCGCAACATGGGGGTCGAATCCTTCGTCAAGTTCAGCAAGATCGGCGCGCTCAGCGCTGACGGTTCCCGTCCATACGCAGATGGAGCCAACGGCTTCGTCATGGGCGAAGGGACAGCGATCTTCCTGCTGAAACGGTTATCGGACGCTGAAGCAGCCGGGGATAAGATTTACGCGGTCATCCGCGGGATCGGCGGCAGCAGCGACGGCAAGGGCAAAGGAATCACGGCACCCAATCCGCTTGGACAACAGCGCGCGATCGAACGTGCCTGGAAGGATGCCGGAGTGGATCCATCCACGGTGATGTTGATCGAAGGGCACGGCACATCCACCAAAGTGGGAGATGTGACCGAAGTCAACAGTTTGAATGCCATCTTCGGTCAATTTGGACTGCCGGTCGGCTCCGTAGCACTTGGCTCGGTTAAAGTCGAATATCGGCCATCTCAAGAGCGCGGCTGGCGCGGCCGGGATGTTGAAAGTGGCGCTGGGATTGTTCAACAAGACACTGCCACCTTCTCTCAACTTCAACCAACCCAATCCGAACATTGATTTTGATCATATTCCGTTCAAAGTAAATACCGAAGCACGCCCCTGGGACGTTAAGTCCGGACAGGTCCGCCGCGCCGGTGTCAGCTCATTCGGCTTTGGCGGAACCAATTTCCACGTGGTTGTGGAAGAATATCTGCCCGGGATGATCCAGGGTGAGAAATTCACCATCCCTGTGGCTGCACCACAAACCGTCTCATTAAATCCCGTTGCGGAAACCATGGCTGCTCCCATGGTGGTTTCGCAATCCATTGCAGTACCATCGAGTGTCAATATGAATGAAGTCAAAGAATTCGTTTTGAAAGTGGTCGCTGAGAAAACCGGTTACCCGGCGGAAATGCTGGATCTGGACCTGGATCTGGAAGCGGATCTGGGAATCGACACCGTCAAACAAGCGGAACTATTCGCCACCATCCGCACCAACTACGGCATTCCGCGCAAGGAAGACCTACGGCTGTCCGATTACAACACACTCAGCAAGGTAATCGGTTTCGTGATCGACAATGCTGGACAATCCGCTGCTGTTGCTGAAGCACCTGCCTCAGCTGAGAGCGAGCCCGCTCCAGTTCAAACCAACGTTCCTGTGGAAGCGGTTGCTGTTGCCTCCGCTGGTGCATTCGACCAATCTGCAGTGCAGGCTTATATTCTGCAGGTGGTTGCCGAGAAGACCGGATATCCATCCGAGATGCTGGACCTGGATCTGGATCTTGAAGCTGACCTGGGGATCGATACGGTCAAGCAGGCGGAACTATTCGCCACCATCCGCACCAATTACGGCATTCCACGCAAGGAAGACTTGCGGTTGTCCGATTACAACACGCTCAGCAAAGTGATGGGATTTGTCCGCGACAATCTAGGCGCGGTTGGTACTGTTGCAAGTACGCCCTCACCATCCCCGATGGCAGAAACCAAAGTGGTTACCGCCCCGGTTGCTGCAGTCCCTGTGGCGAGCAGTAATGAACTTAAACCCTATCAGGGATTGTTCTTCGTATCCGCTGATACAGTTGACGGATTGAAATCCGCGCTGCAGAACGAGATCGATGCGCTGAAAAATGGAAAATCATTCGACAGCAAACTGCCATCCCGAGAACAGGTTGCCAAAGCCGAACGCCTGGCGATCGACTACACCGACTCGACTGAATTATTGAAACGTGCCGAAAAAGCTTTGGGCGCGTTGGATAACTCTGCTTCTGGAGCGTGGGCTGCTCTACAGGGTCAAGGTATCTACCGCGGCTCCGGCACAGCCGGCAAGGTCGCTTTCCTCTTCCCCGGGCAGGGATCACAGTATGTGAACATGCTCCGCGATCTACGCGACAGCGAACCGGTCGTGGCAGCCACATTCCAGGAAGCGGATGAAGTGATGACCCCAATCCTGGGACGGACGCTGACCAGCTACATCTATGTAGACGGCGACGAAGAGTCCCTGGCACAGGCAGAGAAAGATCTAAAAAATACAGCCATAACCCAGCCAGCCATGTTGACGGCAAACGTCGCACTGCTGCGGGTGATGGAGAAATACGGCTTCAAACCCGACATGGTGACAGGCCACTCCCTAGGGGAGTATGCCGCACTGGTCGCTGCCGGTGTGTTGACATTTGCAGAAGCGCTGCAGGTGGTTAGCGCGCGTGGACGCGAGATGGCCAAGGTCAGCATGGAAGACAACGGCTGCATGGCCGCTGTCTCCGGTCCGCTGGCGAAAGTGGAAGAACTGTTGAAGACAGTGGATGGCTACGTGGTCATCGCCAACATCAACAGCCCGGTACAATCGGTGATCGGCGGGAACACCATCGCGGTAGAAAATGCCATCGCGACTTTCACCGCCGCAGGAATTCAGGCACAAAAGATCCCAGTATCGCATGCCTTCCATACCAGAATCGTTGCCCCGGCAAGCGAACCGCTCAAGGGTGTCATTGCTAAAATGAATGTGCAGGCTCCGAAATTGCCAGTCATCGCCAATGTAACCGGCGAGCTGTATCCGACCACCAAAGACGAGATCGTGGATATCCTCGGCCGTCAGGTGGCTTCCCCTGTTCAATTTGTCAAGGGAATGCAAACCATGTACGACGCCGGAGCACGTGTTTTCGTCGAGACCGGTCCCAAACGGGTGTTGAATGCCCTGGCGACCGATAATATGAAAGATAAAACGGGAGTCATTATCCTGGCGACCAACCATCCGCGCAAAGGCGGCAAAGCAAGCTTCAATGAAGCTCTGGCCGGACTGTTCGCGGCTGGAGTTGGCGGGGTCGAAGATCCGCTGCAACAACGCAGGCAGTATCACCAACCGTATCCACTGAAGTCATGCAACCTGTAAGCGACGGCAAAGTGACCCTTTCCGGATCGGTGGTTGTCACCGGCGCAGGATTGGGATTACCCGGCAAGACACACAATGTATTTGCAGCCGATAATGTCAACGCTTTACTGACCGGAGAGAACCGGATTGAGGCAATCCCTGATGCAGACCGACAAGGCATGGTCGAAAAGAAAGTGACCCGCCTGGTGAAAAGTGAAGCCGGCGCGGTGATGGAAGAAATCACCGATGTTGCGCAAACCCTGAAATTAGCCGGTCAGCGCGGCAGCTTTTGACCTGGTGAGTGAATTCGGTGTTCCCGAAGAGCGGGTGGAAAGCTACGACATCAGCACCCAGTTGGCGATCGCAGCAGGCATCGAAGCCCTGCGCGACGCTGGAATTCCGCTGGTGATGAATTACCGGCGCACGAGCAAAGGCACATTCCTGCCTGACCGCTGGAAACTGCCCGAAAGCATGCAGGATGAGACCGGTATCGTTTTCTGCTCTGCATTCCCCGGTTTAGACCGCATGGCGGACGAATCCGCACGGTTCGCTGAACATCAGGCGCTGATCCGACAGCTCGAGGAAGTCCGCTACTTTAAAGATACCTTCATCCAGATGGTACCTTCCGGACAGACACAGCTCGCCAATGAACTGGAACGGCGTGAACTCTGCCTACAGGAAGAAATCAAGAAACTGGATTACCAATTCGACCGCCGATTCATCTTCCGGGTACTCTCGATGGGACACTCCCAATTTGCGGAGTACATCGGTGCACGCGGTCCGAACACGGCTGTGAACGCAGCTTGCGCCACGACCACCCACGGTGTGTCCATCGCAGAAGACTGGATCCGCAACGGCAGATGCCGCCGCGTGATCATCATTGCCGGCGATGACGTCACCAACCCGAACCTGATGCACTGGATCGGTACATCCATGTTCGCCAGCGGCGCAGCCAGCACTGAAGGCGATGTCCGCATGGCAGCCATGCCTTTTGACAAACGCCGTAACGGCATGCTGATGGGAATGGGCGCTGCGGCGCTGGTCGTAGAAAGTCTGGACTCAGCCCGTGAACGCGGTATCCGCCCGATCTGCGAGATCATCTCCACCCAGACTGCCAACAGCGCATTCCACGGCACCCGATTGGATGTCTCCCATGTGAGTTCGGTGATGGGCAGATTGCTCAAGGTCGCGGAAGAACGCTTCGGCGTTGCCCGCTCCGAGATCGCAGGACAGACCGTTTTCGTCTCACATGAAACATATACCCCCGCCCGCGGCGGCTCCGCATCCGCTGAGATCCGCTCGCTGCGGGAGAACTTCGGCGAATATGCCGATCAGGTCATCATTGCCAATACCAAAGGCTTCACCGGTCATTCCATGGGCGTCGGCATTGAAGATGTTCTGGCGGTCAAAGCCCTTGAATTGGGCATGGTACCTCCGATCGCCTTCATCAATGAAGGCTTCGAACCCGATCCCGAACTGGGCAACCTGAATCTGTCCAAAGGCGGCAAGTACCCCGTTCGATACGCTTTGCGATTGGGCGCAGGTTTTGGCTCACAGATCGCGATGACACTCTACCGACAGGTACCCGGCACCGGCGAGAGGATCGATCAGGCAGTATACGCTCCCTGGTTATCCGCAGTCGCAGGTTACGACTCCGCAGAGTTGGAAGTGGTACAACACACCCTGCGTATCAAGAATCAGGGCACGCCGAAGCTAGTCCCGGCAAGTTCAACCTGGGAATACGGCGAGGGTCCACGCAGTTGGGTGGATGCGAAAGCATCAGCTCCATCCGCGGTATCCGCAGCACCTGCTGTCGCATCCAAGCCAGTTATCGTTGCACCTGTGAAAGTAGAAGTTGCGCCTGTTGTAGCTGTGCCAGAACCCGTTGCGGTCCTCTCCGCTGGCGTCGAAGATATCAAAGCCTTCGTACTGTCTGTTGTCAGCGAAAAGACCGGTTACCCTGCTGAGATGCTAGATCTCGAACTCGACCTCGAAGCAGATCTCGGTATCGACACTGTCAAACAAGCAGAACTTTTTGCCACCATCCGCACCAATTACGGCATTCCGCGTAAAGAGGATCTGCGGTTGTCGGACTACAACACATTGAATAAGGTCATCGGTTTTGTTGTGGATAACTCCAAACCCGCTGAGACCAAAGAAGTTGTGGTTGAACCCATGATGGAAGCTGTTGCTGAACCAGAAGTGGAAACCAGCCTCATCAGACAGATTCCTGTCCCGGCAATCCGTCCGCGGGTGGAATACTGTGTACCAAGCAACATCACCCTAGACGCATCGGCAAGGGTTTTAGTCGTCAGCGATGATGACAAACAAACCGCCGCGATGAAGAAAGCATTAACCAAATTGGGTGTCCAGGTTGCCGTAAGCAGTAACGCAGATGCAGTCAAGGTATCCGCTGAGGAGAACAGCAAATCCGCTTTAACGGGTGTGTACTTCCTCTCCGGGACCAACCTCAAGGGTTCAGTTAAAAACAACACATCCGAGCAGGTTGGTTCACAGATCAACTCTGTGATGATGCCCTTCCAGGAAATGATCAAACAACTGCCTGACCTGAAATTCCTGGTGTCAGCTACCCGTATGGGCGGTTTACATGGATTCTCGAATACAGGCATCCATCCATTGGGCGGTCTGGTCAGCGGATTTACCAAAGCCATGGCGAGAGAACGGGAAAACCTGTTCGTCAAGGTGGTGGATTTTGAAAGGAAAGCTGATTGCACAGTTGAATCTGAGCACTTGATCAGTGAGACTCTTTCAGACCCGGTGGTTGAAGAAGTCAGTTACGAAGGCGGGGTAAGATATTCGCCCATCCTGCGTGAATGGAATGACTCAACTGACACAACTGACACAACCTCCCTCCCAACCGGTAATGTGTATGTAATCAGCGGCGGAAGCGCCGGGATCATTGCACCGGTTGTGACCGACCTGGCAAAGGCCGCGAAATCCAGTTTTTATCTGTTAGGGAGATCAGCTCTTCCAGCCGCATCTGATCCTGACCTGGCTTTACTTCGCGACGACCGAAATGCACTCCGTACAAAATATATGAAGGTACTTGCAGATAAGGGTGAAAAAGCAACTCCCGCAGCAGCCGAGCAAATGATTGCGGTTTTGGAACGCGCTTCGGCAACCCTGAATCTCATGGCTACCACCCATAAAATGGGAAGCAAGATTGCCTACGTTCAATGCGATGTCACCCAAGTTGAGTCAGTAAAATCCGCTCTGGAAACAGTCCAGAAGGAAGCTGGTAAAGTAGACGTCTTGCTCCATGCAGCCGGTGTTGAAAAGAGCCGCAAGCTTGAAAGCAAACCTGCCGGAGAGTTTGAGCAGATCGTGAATGTCAAAGTACTCGGGTTCTACCACCTCTTCAAGACGATGGAATCCATGAGCCTGCTGCCCAAGTCGGTTGTCCTGTTCACATCCGTAGCCGGACGCTTTGGCAACAGCGGGCAGAGCGATTACGCCGCTGCCAATGATGCACTCAGCAAGATCGCAGCATCCCTACCGACTGAATACCCGAACATCCAGTGCGTTTCCATCGATTGGGGCGCCTGGGGCGAGGTAGGCATGGCCAGCCGGGGAAATATTCCCCAATTGATGAAGATGGCAGGAATTGACATGATGAACCCGCGGCAGGCTGCTGCAACAGTCCGCGAGGTATTGTGCAGCAAGTTCAACGGCGAGATGGTCGTAGCCGCATCATTGGGTGTCCTTGAAGGGAAAACCAGAGAGACTGGCATCCTGACCGAAAAAGCGGATAACGCGCTTCGAGAAGGCAATCCAATCCACGCCATGCTCAGCCACCTGACCAGCTTCACCCTTAAAGAAGGTATCCGAACTCGAAACCCGTCTGGATCCGACCCAGCATGCATTCCTCAAAGATCACTCTCTGAACGGTATCCCCGTTCTACCGGGTGTGATGGGGATTGAAGGCTTCGCCGTTGCCGCCAAACATATCGCTTCGGTTCTTGCCGCAGACTCCAAACAGGGGTTCGAGGTGAAAGATCTGGAAGATATTCACTTCATGGCGCCGTTCAAGTTCTACCGCAATCAGCCCCGCCACATCCTGTGGAAGGCATACGGCATTCGAGAACCACGTGGATTGGTGATCTACGTCACCCTTGAATCCGAGATGGAATTGAAGAGCCGTGCTCCTGAGCATGTCCTGCACTTCTCGGGTACAGTCAACCTGACACAAACCAAATCAGTCGGAAAAGCCGATCAGGCGCATAAACCGGTCTGGAAGAATCGCCCGTCAGTAACGCCGGAAGACATCTATCAGGTGTACTTTCATGGACCTTCATTCCAGGTATTGGATGGCGTCCAGCGCTCCGGGAAGAATGTACTCGGAAAACTACGGGCAAGTCTGCTACCGCTCAACAAGGAAGGTCAGCAGCAGGCAAATACTCCGCTGCTGGTAGAGTTATGCTTCCAAACTGCAGGTCTCTGGGAAGCCGGAAATACCGGGATCCTGGCGCTGCCACAATCCATCGAAAATCTCACCATATACAAATCCGAGATCAATGGCAGTGATATCTTCGCTGAAGTGCGTCCGGTGGAAGTGGATGGACAGATCAGCTTCGATGCGAGGGTGGTCGATAGCAAAGGCAATGTGTATCTGGAGTTGAAAAACTACCGCACATCCCCCCTACCTTACAGCATGGAAAGCAAACTGCTAGAACCTCTTAAGTTGCTCTCTGATAATTAATCAAGTTAATATAAATACAGGGATGGGAGCTTCTCCCATCCCTGTATACTTTTAATATATACTTGGATCATGCAAAAATCTGCAGATTTATTTTGGACAATTCAGAACGAAATTGATCTTTTGCATAACGTCCGTGCGGATGATCTCTCTCCACAAGAGGAAGAAAAATATAGCACACTAAAAGTTGATAAACGCCGGCGTGAATGGCTGGCAGGCAGATACCTTCTCAAGAAGTTGCTGCAAACAACATACACCGATGTAAAACAACGTCCCCTGAATGAAATCATCATCATACGGGATGAATCAGGCGCACCGGTTGCAACCGTCTCAGGTAATCCGATCACAGGCGTGATCACGCTTTCACATAGTCAAGGAATGCTATTTGCTGCTTATTCGCCATCCGAAGAACTACTTCCCGGTGTAGATGTTGAAAAGGTAGAACCCCGTGATCCTGCGTTTCTAGAAGATTTTTTCACCCATCAAGAGCGGGTGCTGATCTACAGTAATCCGGGCAAGGATCAGCTCATCATCTCCCTGATCTGGTCTGCCAAGGAAGCCGTGATGAAATCTTTGCGTTTGGGTATGCAGGTGGTAGCAAGGGATGTAAATATATTGATCTCTTCCGAAGAAACCGGTTCACAAGCCTGGAAACACGCTACTGCACGGTATGCCCCAAGCGGGCAGCAATTCAATATCCTCTGGCAGGTATCAGGAAATTCAGTCTTCACCATCAGCCACGCTGCTCATATAGATATCATCCCAGCCGAGGTCATCTTCTAACAAGACTATCGAAGAGCTGGATGGGATGATCTATTCTTTTTATTCCTATGAATGATGGTCAAAATATTGAAAGATTATCGTTTTTCGATAAGATTAATGGAAGATCGATAGCCATAAGCTTCGAGAATCCGTAACCTACTCAAGAATGCTGCGCCCTCAAGTAAACCCAGATTAATCGCAGCGACCTTCCTGTTAGCAACATCTGCAAGAGGAGTATTCTTGACCCAGTCATTGAATGCCCCCATGGAAGGTCCGCACCAGATCTGATAATCCATTTCGCGGCCTGGTTCTCCCCGGTTTGACCATCGTGAGGAGAGTCCCAGATACCAGCGGAAGATGAGCGCCATCTTATCCTTCGGATTCTGATTTGCCCGTTCTATCTGTCTGGGATCCCGTTCCGCGAAGAAGCGTTCACATTCCTGCCAGACCTCATCAAATGTGGTCTTGAAAACTGTTTTTTCCTGTTTTTCCCGCTCTGCGGCGGGGATCTCATCCAGCGATTCATAACGGGAATATAACTCAAATAATTTTTGAGCCCGCATGGCAAACATGGTTCCGCGTTTCAGAACCTGAACTTTGACACCCATTTCAAACATATCGCTGGCGGGAGCCATGGCCACATCGGTCATCTCCGCCTGAGCCAGGAGCTTGCGGGTGTGTTCTGATGCACCGCTTTCCACACAAGATTGATTGATCGATCCGGTGACTACAAAGGCAGCGCCCATTGCGAAAGCACCCACGACCGAAGATGGGGTACCAATTCCTCCACCGGCGCCTATCCGGACAGGGATGGCAAATTGATATTTTTGCTGGTATTCATCGCGCATTCGTAAAATAGCTGGAAGAACACTGACGAGCGGACGATTATCTGTGTGACCGCCTGAATCTGCTTCGACTGTAATGTCATCAGCCATCGGAACCAGCCGGGCGAGCTCTGCCTGTTTAATTGTGATCGATCCATCCTGAACCAAGCGGTTAAGCATCTCTGCTGGTGCAGGTTCAAGGAATCGTTTAGCTACTTCTTTGCGGGAGAGCTTGGCAATAATATGATGGGAAATATTAATGGATCCATCCGCATTTTGGGAAAGTCCGGAAGCACGATACCAGACCAGGTTTTGCGACATGGTCAAATAGGCACTAGCTTCAACAACGGGAATGTTGTATTTGATGTAAAGACCAACTGTCCTGGCTTCTATTGCCGGTTCATTGGGGCTATTCAATAAGTTAAATGCATACGGCTCTTCCGGTAATGCCTGCTGGATGGTTTGGATGGCTTTCTCGATACGTTCAGGCATGAGTCCACCTGCTCCGAAGGATCCCATCATGCCAGCTTTACCCATGGCAATCACCAAGGTCTCGGAAGATATCCCATTAGCCATCGCACCGGCATAACAAGCATACTTAGTTCCATAAGTGGATTTGAATCCGGTATCACCAAGTGAATCCGGTGTTATTGATGGTACGATACCCCGTAATATGAGAGCGTATTCTCCCGGATACTCTGTAAATTCGCCATGACTTACCAGAAAGAATTTTTCATCAAGTGTAATTACAAACACCGGTTGATCCAATTGGGATAGCACCTGGAGCATTTCGGCTTCATCACCTACGGCAGCTTTCTCGTCCCCGTGCCAGAAAAGGGCAGTTCCTGTTTGATTGCCATTAAGATTATTAAGAAGTTGATTATGATTGCTCATTTGAGAAATAAGTCCTGTCAGAAGTATATGTAAGTGATAACCCAATTTTGGAGAGCAGGTTGCGTTGATATCCTGTGAGAACTAATTTTCGTTACTATCGATTCCCGCGGATCCACGAAACGGAACAAAAGAAACCGGGAAAATCTCCTGGCAAGACAATTCACCATTTTCGGATTTTTCCCATACCTGTAATACCTGCCGATCACGATCTCCAACAGGGATGACCATCCTAGCATTCCGATCAAGTTGTTTAAACAAAGCTTGCGGTACTTCCAAAGGAGCGGCTGTAACCATGATTGCTTGATAGGGTGCTTTTGCAGGAAACCCTTCAGAGCCATCTTGTGTAATAATCTCTACGTTATTAATAAAAAGGGTGGATAAATGCTGCCTGGCAATATCTGCCAGTTGGGGGATGATCTCGAGGCTGGTCACTTGTTTGGATAATTTTGACAGGATGGCGGTCTGGTATCCACACCCGGTTCCAATTTCCAATACATTTTCGCTGCCTGTCAAATGAAGAAGAAGAGTCATCAAAGCGACAATATATGGCTGTGAAATAGTCTGACCAAAGCCAATCGGGACGGGAAAATCGGCGTATGCCTGTTCGATGTTAATGGCAGGAACAAAAATATGCCTGGGGATTTCGCGGATGGCTTCGATGACCAGTGAGTCGATCACTCCCCGGTTTTCTATTTGCCAGCGGATCATCTGTTCGCGTTTCTTGCAGAAACCATCTTCAGACATATTATCAGGTTAGCACGAATCCTGAGGATGGTTAATACTGTACATTCTTCAATAAGTCCTGGCTGATCATCCGATCGATCTTACCCATCGGGAATCCAACCAAATCCTCAACTTTTACCCAGGCAATTTCATCCGCATCCAGGTTTTTGGGAACGCCGGAGATAATCTCACAATGAAATGCGTGCAAGGTTACCTTAAAATGGGTATAAGCGTGGTTATACGTACCCACAGTTTCGAGAATGGAACAATCAATTCCCAGTTCCTCATTCAATTCCCGCTGCAGACAGGTTTTATGAGTCTCACCATCATTAACCTTGCCTCCAGGGAATTCCCACATACCGCCTAAGAGCTTATTCTGCTGTCTTTTGGCAATCAAATATTCCTTTTGACCATTATCCGTACGTGAGAGGATTCCAGCGGTTACCTGGACATGTGGAATCTGAGGCTTTGCTGACATTACCGGGCGGATCATCTGGGTTCCGAGCTGTTTCGCCTGGCAGACAGAAACAACCGGGCATGCCGGGCAATCAGGATTTTTGGGAGTGCAGATCAGTGCACCCAGATCCATCCAGGCTTGATTGATATCGCCGGCTTTACCAGGAATGATCAAATCTGCAGCCAGGCGATCCACTTTCTGGTTAAACAATGTTGAATTGGATGGTTCAGTCAAATCATACAGCCGGGCGAGAATTCGTTTGATATTCCCGTCCACAGCGGCAAGATCCTGGTTGAAGCAAATGGAAAGCAAATCTGCAGCGGATGCTTTTCCAATCCCCGGAAGTTTTTCCAGCTCTTTTTGATTGGTTGGGAAACAGCCATCCAGGTCATTCACTATGATCTGAGCTGTGCGGTGAATATTCCTGGCACGAGCATAGTAGCCTAATCCTTCCCAGGCTGCCAGAACTTGCTGCTGACTGGAATTTGCCAGCTTTTCGATTGCGGGGAAAAGTTCAAACCAACGAAGGTAGTATGGGATAACGGTCTCAACCCGGGTTTGCTGCAGCATTGCTTCCGCAATCCACACGGGATACGGATCTTTCGATTTACGCCAGGGCAAATCACGCTTATTGACCGAATACCAGGTGAGCAGCAGTTCCGATGTAGATGGAGCAGTAGACATTAAAACTGAAATCGGCTGCGGTTGGTAACGATTTTCTGTTGGTAATCGACCACAAACGTAAGCAGTTGTTCGTGCAGTTCTTTCCACTCAGGTGAGCGGAGGACCTGCATAATCTGCTGGATGTCAGGCATCACCGCACCTACCTGGATTTGTGGACGCTCACCATAGGCAGTTGCCCAGGCTTCCTGGAGCTCAAAACCAAGGTTTTGGACGGCTGGGATGAATACCCGGACAACGAACTCAAAATATTCCTGGTTTTGATTTGGGGCTATATCCCAGGTCATTAATAATTTAGCGGTTTCAGGAGGAGCCATTTCTGGCATGATCATACTCCAGTGTATATACGTGAGTCTCTTCCGGCAGGGAAGATAAAGTCACTTTGAGGGATGGCAATGTTTCGATTGTGGATAATCCCATCTCTTTGATAAATTTATTGATTGGTTCCAAATTTTCCGGTTTGCTTGCGTATGTCGCATAGTGCATGGGAATTACGATGCTAGGTTCAAGCAGGCTGATCACTTCGGCTGCCTTAGCGGCGTTCAGACTACCACCACTACCAACCGGGACCAGAGCGATATTTACAGGTCCAAGCGCTTCGACTTCCGTCTGTGTAGGAACTCTGGCCATATCTCCCAAATGGGCGATATTTAGACCATAATAGTCAAAGACATAGAGGCAATTGCGAATCTCGTTTTCACTCTTCTTACCGACACCATCTGTCTGGATGCCGGTGATGAAAACTCCACCGATCTCATATTCCCCTGCACCACGGATAATTTTCGGTTCGCCTTTTACTGCAGAAACATAATTATGTCCGGGGGAATCGTGTGATACGGTGATAATATCAGCTTTCAATTTGAGGGGTTCGTACCCTGCAATGTCTGAATCATATGGATCGGTTACAACCGTTGCCATACCGCGATCTGAAAAACGAAAACAAGAATGTCCGTACCATGTGATTTCCATACATCCTCCGTGAGATGATCGAATTATACATTGAAACGTCTCGGGAGGATGCATGGTTGTAAATATATTGAGTATGAGATTAGGGTTTGAATGTCTTTTCCGCGCGGGCTTTGATTCCATTCAGCATACCGTACTGCATGAGGAACTCTCCGGGGTGGATCACTTTCCAGAGAAATCCAGTCATCAGACTTCGACCACGGAAGACCAATCGTGAAGTACCGTCAGTCTGTGGAATAATAACCATCTGCCAGGTTTCCATCCATTTGTCGGCTTCCTGATGCCCAAGGACAAGTGCATGATCTTTTTCGACAAGGGCAACGACATACGGCGGGGGAGCGGGTTCATTCGGGCACATCTTCACTTCGTCGCCGATTTGTGGATCCTGCAACTCGGGAACGATCGTGTTGACATCCACGAGTTTGCAATTGATCATGTGATCGATCCAGGTATAGCTGTAAAAACCGCCGCGGTCGGCACCGATCTGAGCCAGCCATGGGTAAACCTCTTCAGGAGCAGCATTGATACTGATCACTCTCGTGGATTTAACGGGAGGATCGATTACCAAATCATCACCTGGGAGGCTGGCAGTCAACTCTTCAGGAGTCGCCCCAAAACGGTCCATCCAAGGTCCAAGTGCGGTCAATAAGACAATCATCAAAACAATAAGTGCAAGTAGAACCAATAATACTTTTCCGATCTTTTTCATCTCTCACTCCTATTTATTTATTACTTCCATCATATCCTTATGGAACAGATAACACCCCCATCGTAAGTCTTAAATAAACCTGGCCACCTGGATAGTCTATCAATATCCCAGGTGGCCAAGGTGCCGATTTCAAGGTAATTTTTATTCTTGCATCGATTTTTGCTGATCGACAGACTTATCTTTCTTGTCAGGAAGTAATGCCCTGACCAGTAATATGATTCCAGCAGCCAGAATGAAAATTGGCCAACGGTTCATGAAATTGTTGCCAATGATATATTGGGCGACCGCGAATACCAGTGCAATAACAACTGCAGTTGCTGCCCAACGTTTTTGGTGACGCAACCAGACAAAACAGAATGTGGCAGCTACACCCAACAACATGATTGAATTTGATATCTGGATATTACTCATCATGGGTGTTTTATCAAATGCAAACGCTGCTACAACTGTAATGGCTGCCGATAAGTTGATCCCGGCAGGGATGATAGCCCACCATTTTGTTTCCGGATCGCTGATATAAACCACAAAGAAGGGCAGTGAAACTGCGGCCAGGATGAGAACACCGGTATATTCGGGGTGAGCACTCTGCCCGAGCATCGGGACAAATCCCATTACGAACATGATGTAGGTGACGATCAATGCCCATCTCATTTTTCGCAGCAAGTAGATCATTCCGAAAGTGGCAGCGAGGACAAAGAATAAAACTGAACCAATCCAGTCATCCAGATGGATGCCTGTTAAGAACATCACAAAGATCAAGAAAACCATGACACCGGCGGGAATGATCGCCCACCATCTCTGATCACGGTTTTGAAGATAAGTTACAACGAACGGCATTGCAATTCCAGCGAACAATGGGATGACCATCATGGGGTTGGAAACGCCCAAAATGGCAGCACCAATTATGCACGCCAATCCACCGAATACACCTACAGGGAATAACCATCCCCATTCACGCTGACCAGCTGTCAAATAGATTGCGAGGGAGCCACATGCAAGGACCAGGAAACCGAAAAGAGCTAAAACCGGATTCAGCTCAAAAAACAATCGATCGGGTCGAAAAAGTAACAAAGCACCAAATCCGATCAAAGCGATACCACCAATTATTAGAAACAATTTTTTCATTTCAAAGCCTCTTCTACGAAATTTTCCTCAGGCTGTGCCCGGGTAACAGATAAACAAATTGACAACAAAAGTATGAGCATAATTTTGATGGCGATCATCAGGACACCTCTTACATCACATGTGAAAACTCTCTTGCTTGATCCGCTTTTTCCCATGGGAGAACCCCAACGACATCCCAGACCACAATTTCCGCGTCAATGAAGGTCTCACCAAGAGCTTTCGCCACTGATACCCGGTGATGCCCATCCTTTACGAAATATACGTTTCGAATCTGGATAAGTTCCACTGGCTTAAGCGGAATATTCATTTTTCTGGCAATTGCGATGCTATTCCAACGTTCACGACAGCGGTCACTCAACGGATGAAAATGGTGGTCAAAATCGTTTATCCGACCCATGGTACCGCGAATGTCAGCAATATTGATCCCCTGAATTCCACCATAATGGCGGCCCCGGATACTTTTGGGTGGAACATTTTCGAGATCCATCAATTCGGGAGAATGGAATAATAACGCTTTTTTCAGCTTTTCAACCACTGCGGATCCACGAGCCTGATTGAACAGATTATTGGCTTGTTCAATTATCACAGCCCGGGATTCGTTTATGGATAAGTGATGCTGGTAGTAATCATTTGTACATATCCGAATTTCATCCATTTTGAATCCTCCGTTGAATTGTTTCCAGTAAATCATCCGGTGTATCCGCTTTATTGATGAATCCATCTGCGCAGGCGTCCATTGCGGAACAGGCTGCATCAGGATTTGCACTGGATACGATCAAACAGCTTTTTGGGGATAACCTGCGCAGGGTTTCTATCACATGGCTCGAAATCCGATATCTGCCCGGTAATTCCCAGTCGATGATAATGAAATCGGGTTGGGTTGAGCCAGCTTCGGAAAATAGACTCTCAACACTGTTGACTTGCCCAATCACCTGTGCATCCAGTCTTGTCTCCAACAACAATGCCAGTGCTGAGCGCAAACTAATGTTGTCATCTGCTAATAATATTCGAACCATTCATTCCTACCTTTCTGATATCAGTTTATTACTTTGGGCAAGGATATACCCCCTACCGCAGATGAGTGTTCCACTGTCCTTTTGACCAGTTAAATAAAAAATGCCTCAAAGAGGCATTTTCTTTTGAATTATCTTATTGCTACTTAACCAATTTCTTCTGGATGGCTGTGGTCACTGCGGCAACCCGATTATCGACACCTAATTTCATTAAAATATTGCTGATGTGATACTTCACCGTTGACAAGCTGACGACCAATTTTTCTGCAATCTCTGCATTGTTGAGACCTTCAACCATCAGTTTCAGCACGTCATGTTCACGGTCAGTCAAAGTCTCGGTATCCTGCGATTGCTGAGTGGCACGAACCAGTGCCTGGGCTGCTTCCGGCGAAAGGGTCATCTTTCCCAACTTTGCTGCCTGGATCGCCGCGGCTAATTCCCGGGCGGTAACATTCTTCATTAGATATCCAATTGCGCCAGCTTTCATAGCGTTCTGTACTAATTCGTCTTCCTGGAAACTGGTAAGGGCAATGATCTGGATTTCAGGATGCTGTTTCTTGATCTGGGAAATTGCAGTAACTCCGTCCATGACAGGCATCATTAAGTCCATCAGAATGACTTCAGGCTGGATCAGGTGCGCCCTGACGACGGCCTGCTCACCATTTTCCGCTTCACCCACCAATTCAAGGTCTGGATTTACGCTCAAAAATGCACCAAGTCCGGACCGAACAACAGAATGATCATCCACCAGCATTACCCGAATTTTTGTATCCATAAAATCTCCAATTTATTCTTGTGTTGAAAGTTTTGACGGCCAGATTATTGTAATTTGGGTACCTTCTCCCGCTTCGCTTTCGATGCGAAGGGATGCGCCAATTGCTTCTGCTCTTTCACGCATGATTTTGAGACCAAGATGATCGCCGGTGACAATCGTTTGATCAAAACCTATCCCATTATCTGCGATAGACAACCGGACCTGATCTCCAAGATGTAAAGTAACCACTGCCTGGGATGCATTGGCATGTTTGACAACATTATTTAATGCTTCCTGGGTCAGACGATATAAAGCGACTTGGATATCGGGGGGCAATTTACGGTCACCTTCACTATATGTCTGGATACTGATTCGGGAGCGACCGGTAAGGGCTTCAGCTAATTGTTTTAATAATGATGGAAGGGGTACTTCGACCAGGGCATTCGGCCGCAGTTCAACCAGAAGTGTACGCATTTCCGCGAGGGCTCCGCGAGTGAGAATCCGCAGTTCTTCGAGACGGCGTTTTCCCTCATTGATATTCATCTCCCAAATTTCGGGAAGGACATCGGCGATAAGGGTAGCTGAGAACAAGGTTTGGGTAACCGCATCATGAAGATCTCTGGCGAGACGGGTTCGTTCTGTGGTTACAGCATCCTGGGCTGCTTTTTCACGAAGCAATTCATTGGCTTTATTCAGCGCATGAGTTCGTTCTGTGATGCGTGATTCCAAAGATTTGAGATGCTTTGCTTCCTGTTCAGCCAGTCTTTCTGATGATTGTTTTTCTTCGGTGATATCTTCAATGATCCCAACAATAAAGGAGGGTTCTCCTTTTTCATCTCTCACAAGGGAGAAATTTACTCTTCCCCAGAACATCTCTCCACTTTTCCGTAGATATCTCTTTTCGATGAGATACTGTTCACGTTTTCCCTGAACCAGATCCGTGAATAATTCGCGATCAATATACCTATCTTCTTCAATTGGTAAGATCGATGGATCGATCTTTGAGATCTCTTCCTGCGTATAGCCTACTATCCTAACAGACGCGGGATTCACCTGAGTGATGCGACGGTCGAGGGTCATAATTGCAACACCAACTGCGGTATTGTCATAAAATGCCCTGAATTTCGCGTCGGAAAGTCTACGTTCAATTTCCCGCTGCTGTAATGAATCAGTCATTTGATCAAAAGAACGGGCTAAAGCCGCCAATTCGCCTACTCCGGAGATCGTAGATACGCGGGCACTCATGTCTCCAGCTTCAACCCGTTTAACAACATCCATGACCTTTTCAAGCGGATTCAAAAACAAGCTCTCGCTGCTATATTTGGCAATGAAGGCAGCGACAAAGATGATCAAAATTGATAGCATCAATCTGCCAAGAAGTTTGTAGTTGGCATTTAGATATAATGCATCAATCGGATATCCGACCACGATATAGCCAGCCAACTGCTCATCGAAGGAAAGCGGAACGACAGTCAGCAGTCGATTTTTTCCATCCAGGTCCTTCATCTCCTTGGTTTCCTGCTGGTTTAAGAGGTTTACAAACCAAGTATCCAGATTGGCACTGAGTGTCGAAGTATCTTTTTTTTCTTTGTCCAATTTCCAGGATAAGACAGTTCCATTCGTGGCATAAATTCCCAATGATGAATTTTTTGGGAACAAGATGGTATTACTCCACCGGTCTATCCAAAGCGTATCAAATGTCGCAATAATCAAGGTTTGGATACTACCATTGAATGAAAGAACCGGATATATCAGGTTTAGCTGTGAGGCATTGGTCACCTGTACAAGTGAATATGATCCCATGGATAAGGAAAAAGTCTCCATGACCTGTTTATACTCAGGCAACGCGGAGATGTTCATTCCGCCTTTTAAAGAGTTGATGGCGCAATATATGTTTCCATCCGGATCAGCAAGACTTATATTGGTTAATTCAGGTGAAAGCCGTTCGTAAGCGGATCTTAGAGCCGGGTAAACCTGAAGGCAATTGTTTGTATTTCTCATTTCGTTCGTTTTAACAAGGTCGCTCAGGATCACTGTCGTGAGGTTCATCCCCTCAGCAAAATTTTGAGCAGCATTTTTCCCAAGGTTGGCTGCATCTGCTTTACTGTTTGAGATATTAGCCTGCAAGTCATTGAGTGCACTATATAAAAGCAAGACCATAAAAGGCAAGACCACCAAAAATACCAGGAGTAATAGCCGGGCTTTTACGCTTCGCAGAAAAGAGTTTAGATTTTGAGGAATTTTCAACGGTCCCAACGTCCTTGCATCAATGGGGTAGAGATTCGAACAGCTTCCTTAAGGGCTTCTTCAGCAGAAGCCTGATTTTTCCAAATTTTTTCGAAAGCGGGACGGATTGCTTTGTCCAGGATCTCCGCATAGTTTTTAATGTAGTAAGAAGGTAGAGGAGTCGAGTAATTTATTACATAGGTGGTGTAAGTGGGGAAAGACTCCGCTGGATGGGCGGGATTATCCAACCAAGATTTGATCTTTTCTGGATTCGTATAGTATTCACCCTGTAATGGCATCCACAATCCTCTTGAGAAGAGGTCCACGGCTTCAGGATTATTGTGAAATTTGTAAAATTTGATCGCTGAATCCATATTTTTTGATCCGGTAAAAATTACTGTCGGCGATCCCAAAATAACAGTTACAGGTTCTTGTAATTTAGGCAGTACAGCTACACCATAATTCAAGTTATCCACAGAGGCATAATCAATCAGGCTCCACTGTCCGGAAATATGCATTGCAAGGTTGCCAGTCTGCAGCATGGTCACATAACCCGGTAAATTGATATCCTGTTCAGGGGTCGGGGTAACATGGTCCACCCACATGAGGTCAGCCATATTCTGGATGGCTTGGATCGATTCTGGTGAATCGAGGAGCAATCTAGTGCCATCCTCATTGATCACCTGACCACCATTACTGAAAATGAAGGGATAGAAGGTCCAGCCTTCGTAAGTCTTATCAAATGCTGCACCATATGTCTGTATCCTGGAATTATCAAAACCTTCATCTCCAGGATGCAATCCCTGCATATCCATTGTCAGTTTTCTAGATACATCCACAAATTGATCCCATGTCCAGGCTTTTTCGGGGTCTGAGGGAGGATAAGCAAGTCCAGCTTTATCAAAAAGATCTTTGTTATAAAAAAGCACTACAGTCTCAACCGCCGAATTAAATCCAGCAATCTTATCTTTACCGTAGTAATACCTGGTTTCTGGAAGGGCTTGAGAAAACATGGGGTCGGTTTTTACCAGATCTGACAAATCCAGTATCTTCCCTTCCAAGGCCCAACCTGGCGCTTGCAAACCAGGGAAATAACCCACGTCTGGTGTCTCCCCATCGGAGATCATTGTACTGACCTGGGCAAGGTAATCTTCATATGGCAATTGGATAGCTTCAACATCAATATCCGGATTTTGTTTCTCAAACTTTGCGATCATCCCTTCGATCGCATTCTTTTCCATCTCTGATCCCCAGTAGGTAAATTTTAATTTCGTTGGGGGGACTTTGGTTGAATCAGGTTGGCATGAAATCAAGATAATAGTTGTAAGTATTAATGGGATTATCAGGAATAGGCGACGCATCATTCTCTCCAAGGATTAATTGTAGCATTACAAATAAATGGGATGATAAAACCTGTCGTCCTTTCAATATATATGGATACTAAAAAGCCCTCAACCCACTTTAGGGGAGGGCTTTACCTGGTCAAGTGACCAGGTTATAGGGAGATCAGTAATTTAGAATAGTCCATACAGGACATGAAAGACGATGTCAGTCCAGAAATGGACACCCGCTGCGGCAAGGTAACCTGATCGTTTGAAGAGATATGCAGCAGCCATCCCAACTATCCCATTCAATAGGAAGACCTCTATCAGCAGGAAAGGAGAAAACTCGGAAATGCTTTGAGCGCCAGTGATAATCATCAGGGATGGGAAATGACCGGCTCCAAATGCGAGAGCAGAGAGAACAGAGATAACCCAATAGACAATCTGAAATCCGCGACCACGCAGGATTACTTTCCCAAAAAGCCACACCCAGAATGATACAAAAAACAGTCGAAAAACTAACTCTTCACCAATGCCTGCAGATAATGAAGCTGCAATAGAAGTCGGGAATGGAGGATGAAAGAATCTACCCAAACCATTGAAACGGCTGAAAATAAGATCGCCTGCTATGAGGAGTATTCCAGCCACTGCACCAACAATCGCAGGGATTACAAATCGTTCCCTGTTGGTCACATTCTGGTCCCAGATCTCCGGTAAGCCTATCTTTTTGGCCAAGATCATACCGATGAATCCGAGAATTCCATACAGAACCAGAACCATACCGGCACCGCTCAATGCAAGCTGCCATTGGGGAATCTTTTGTTGCCCCGCTTGTTCCATCAATCTGCCAAAATCTCCCTGAGGCAGGAATGTATTCACCATGGTGATGACCGCAAGGGAAACCAGAAGAACAACAAATACAATGATCGATTTTTTTGAAGGCATTTTATCACCCCTGATTAATATTTGGTTTGATTATGTGTCTTGATAAGATAAGGGCAAATACAATATTGGCAACCGTAATGACCAGGAATGGATACATTACTGCGGGACTATCTGTTGTACCCATACGCATCATATTGATGACCATTGTGCTTACAGCCAATCCCATTGTGATGGCTTTCATTACGAGAACCGAAGTGAGCAGGTACCCCCAACCACTATTTCTCAGTAATAGAAATCCAGACAAAAAGGCTAATGGAACAACCAGACCCAGATCCATAGCCTGGATCACCATGGTGGTAGTATTCTCCAGAATCGGATTTGTATTCTGCAGGATCGGAGATAGGATTCTGCCAGTCCAGGCAAGTATCAGGAATAGACAGATCAAGAAGAAGAAGATGGCAAATGCCTTACGCGGAAGCTTTGGCGAAAAGTGTCCAGCTAGATATGAAATGTCAAAGGACATCAAGCAAAGTATAAAACTGAACAAACTAGAACTGAAAACAACTACATACAAGAGGAACAACTGGTTGAATGAGGTCAACATCGACATGGACATGTATGTATACAGGAAGAAACCTAATGTACCTGTGAGTAATAGCCGACCGCGCAGTGAACCACGGAAGGCATAAATTGCCGAGATGATCAACACAGGAATACCTACCACCAGAGTCACGAGATCGTTCCCCTGCATTTGCGCTGTCGAGCTAATAGAATCGTAACGATATAGTCCATGATTTGTGATTATGGCGGTTTCGCCCCGATGATTGGTAAAGCTGATTGGTTCACCAGGAGTATCATAAAACAATCCCATTGCAGCAGAAAAACCTGCCAGAAGGATGATGATCGGTAAAAGCCATTTTAAGATTTGTTGATATTTCATTTTGGCTCCATCATATTTAATAAATTGTTATATTGTCACTGGGATCATCTGCCCATTCACATAACTCAGGATCTGATGGCTGGTTTTTAAGCCTGGATTGGAAAGATACAAGGAATGTATTTGATCCATATCAGATGAGTCTCCACAACTTAACTCTGCAGCCTTATCCAGAATCGCCAGGTCATTCGGGTCATCCAGTGATTCGTGAAGGATCATTCCCCAACAATCCCAGGGAAGGAGTTCCATATTGTTCAGAGAGGCGATGTCTCGAACCAGGTTTCCGCGTACAAAACCCAATCCCAACATATCAAAGATGCCAAATTTATTTGGATCAACACCTTCTTTTCTACACATCAACCAGGCGCGCCCTGCGGTTATAAATTGATCACGGGGTACATCCAATGGATCAAATTTAAACTTGAGGGCATCGGATTGGATCTCATCGAGTTGGGGATCCACAAATATCCAGCGCTTTTGTAGATGGTTCCAGTATTCGCAAACCCAATGGTCTTCATAATGATCTGGCAGGAAATAGGCAGCAAATCCGCAACGGGCACGGGCAGGGATTCCTAGATACCGTAAAAAAGAAACCAAGGTCACCGAAAAATGGCGACAGTTGGAGACAATTCGGTCCTGAGGATTTCTGGACTGGATCAAGGGAGCTTGAGACATAATGAGTATTCGGCCTATGCGGGTGGAAGTATCTCGAATTTGAAGTTCACCCATCCGGTCAGGCGGGATGGTTACCCCGTAATGGTCAGCCCAAAACACATGGATGCATAACCCCTGAACGATTTTACAAAGGGTAGAGAGATCCGGTTTGAGTTTTAAATAAAATTCTGCATATTTCCCTGGATCTGTCATCTGTCCTGGTTTTATAAAGTAATCATACGAGTTCATTTGTATCTCCATCACAAATCATTTACCAATACTGTAACTTTTCTTGCGCTGATTTTATCTTGTTTCGAGCAGATCTTTTGCCACGATAACAGTTATGAAAATGGTCAGCAGAAGTATTACCGCGAACATAATCACCATCTCCCATTGACCCGATTGGGCAAAATATCCCGGACTAGCGAGTACAGAATAGATCAATAATCCGTTTGCGACCAGTAAGCTGATCTTTCCCCAGGAAAGATGTTTAAGGATGGCAATTCCACTGATAACCAACCCAAGAGCGGTGGCAATCTCCGCAGCAAGGTGAAAACCGATGCTAATTGGTGCTGTCTGTATTTCGGGTACCTGACCAGTTAAGATAAACATTGCCCACTGACCCATCATCATACAACCGATCAAAATTCCAAATATACCGCTAGTGTTGTCAATTTTTGTTTTCATTACCGTTCCCTGAATGATTAGAATATGTAAGGTAAGAACATGAATGCGAATGATAAATCCATAAGCGTGTGAATAACAGCGACGTAGGGCATTAATCTTGGCCGCCAGCGAAGAACCCAACCAATCAAGAAGGCAAATGGAATGAACATCAATCCACGCCAGAGCATGTACCTCGCATCAAAATGGAATGGAACCGCAATATGTTGAATGCCTAACATGAGTGCGCTGATGAGGTAAGCTGAATTTGAAGGATTCTTACCGCTTAAAACTTCTTTTTTGGAGATTCGAGGCATAACACAGAAGAAGTAAGTGCCTAACTCGGTAGCACCTTGAGTTATCGGGAATAGGATAATACCCGCAATTGCGATCCAAACAGGTAATGGTCTGATCAAGTAAGGCAGGGTCGCCTCTGAACTGCCGAAAATGGCTTTCCCCAACAAGATATTTGGAAGCATACTTACCGGCGCCATAATCAAGGTTATTAAAAACAGACTTAGGAGGTCTGTTTTGATCGTTGATCTGGAGATTTTGAATATGTCCCAATAGTTTTTACCTTCAGAGCGATAAAGAGCCGTGATGGTTGCCAGACAGACAAGGTTGCTGATTGTGACTGCGATCATCCAAAGAGACGCACTTGCATCCCAAGGAGAAGGATCGTTGATGATCACCAGTCCGAATGCGAATAAGGCTTGAACCAGGAAAAACAAGATGGTGCGACCGAAGAGTAACAGCCAGGGTGTATATTTTTGAGCGAGTGTGTTCATTGGGTCCTCCAACACGATCAATAATTCTTACCTAATCTTACCCAGCCAGAAAGTAAAACTCCCCCATCAGCGGGGGAGTTTGAGCCTGGTCAAATGGACAGGTCTGTGAAATGGTTCCCCAAACTATTCAGCAATTTTTCCGGGAACGAAGATCGCGCATAATCCGCCAAATATGCCGGTTGAAATTGCGACTTCCCAGAAGTGTGAAAGTGATACTGAGGCAGGCATCAATGGGTTTGCAAAGGCCAGTTGGACGGTCGGAAGCAAGCCAAGGGCAAGCATAGAGAAGATTACCAGTTCGATCCGACGGCTTTTGAAATTTTTAAAAATCGGTACAAGGCATAGAATCCAGATGATGCCACGGAAGTATTGGAATACAGGTAACTCCGGTTTACTCATTAAGGTCGATCCCCATTGAGCAAAGAATGAATTCAGGTCGACAGGACCGTTATAAAAGACCCGTAATGTCGGGTTCTGCCAGGCAACAAAATAGCCGAATATGACATACAAAACGATATATACGAAAGGCAGCCAGGCACAGGCCTGAAGAAAATGTGACGGATCTACTGTGAATGAAGATTGCGGCTGCTGTTGTTTCTTGAATCCACCGTTAATCAAACATACAAAAAGGACGAACAAGGCTGATGTGATAAGTCCGCGCAGAATCAACTGATAGAGGACAAAATTATTATGCAACAACGGGAAGGCGGAAATAAAATAACCGGTCTCAATCTGAGTTTGAAAAACCTGTGTAAAAAACGAAAGGATGAATAAATGTAAATAGAGTTTTAGTCCGTAGGTTGTCGACCTTTTGGCAGCCCAGACAAGGATCATGGCATTGATTGCACCATTTGCCAGCATAGCCAATGGTAAGGATAAAATTCCGGCGGAAGGAGTGAGAGCTGTGATCTCAGCGGATAGGGGAGAAATGATGTTGGAAATCATCATACTTACGATGAAGGCAATAAGCGCACCCAACCATTGAAAGAATGTGACCAGTAACCTCCTGAACGATAGTGTTTTCATTGATCCTCCTGAATTAGATATCAAAAGGATAAGTCCGAAAGTAATTCTTGGTCATTGTCTTGAGTACAGTCTTTCACTGGCCAACAGGATAGGATGGGAATTTTGACAAAATGGTTATTGACAAGAGTTGAAATAATTGCTACTATCATGTTACCGTTCACATGTGAACGGTAACATGATCCCCATTCTGTAAACATAAAGCTCATATTCACTATGAAAACCTCAAAACCAACGATCAGAGATGTGGCAAATTTAGCTGGTGTATCTCATCAGACAGTATCCAGGGTCATCAACCAGGATCCGCATGTCCTGCCGGATACCAAACAGAAAGTTCTTGAAGCAATAAACCAAATAAACTTTAAGCCGAATGCGATTGCCCGATCCATGGCCAGCGGAAGAAGTAACATGTTGGCATTGATCACCCCTAATCTGGTAGATGTCACTTTTGCAAATGCCCATGAGGGCGCGGAGTTTGAGCTGCGGCAGAAGGGGTTTTTTCTAATCACTTCTTCATCCTCGACAGAAGAAGAATTCTCGGAATTGATAGAAGAATTAATCGGTCATAAACGGGTAGATGGGGTTCTTCTTTTCAACCCTTACATAGACAGAAGGCACACCCGTTTGCCAAAGGACTTTCCTTTGGTATATATCGGCGGGAGAGAAAGGGACGATATTCTCTATTCCGTTTATTTGGATAATCGAGCAGCTTCAACTGAAGCAGCCTTACATCTCATTAACCTTGGACATAAAGTAATCGCGCATATTTCCGGACCCAGGTCGGAAGATTGTGCCCAGGAAAGGTACAAGGGATTTGAAGATGCCATTACAAAATCTGGGCTCACTCTTACCCAAAGTTTGATCGATGAAGGCGATTGGTCAGCGACGAGTGGGTATGAGATTTTTAGTAAATGGCTACAACGAGGAACGGTTCCAAGCGGGGTGGTAGTTCAAAATGACCGCATGGCTGTTGGCGTTTTACGGGCAGCCAGGGATGCTGGAATCAGAGTCCCTGAACAACTCTCCGTGATCGGATTCGATGACATGCCTTTGGGATCATATTTTGATCCTCCACTCACTACCATGCGCCAAGACACATATGAAATTGGCCGCCGTGCAGCCTCACTTTTACTAAAAGTGATCCAAACAGGCCAGACTCGACCGGTTCACGAAAGATTTTTGGCTGACTTGATCGTTCGAAATACTACAGCAAAACCCGAAAGGAGGTGAGTACTCACAGTAAAGGGGAGAAAACCCTCGTTACCTGAAGTAATCTGTAGTAAATCCAATAACCGAATATGAAAGAGGAGAAAACATGTACAAGAAGTTAATGACCGTAGCAAGTTTGATTGTTCTTGCTGTAATGATTTTAGCGGCGTGCACACCAGCACCCGCTCCTGCGACTGAAGCCCCTGCTCCTGTGGAAGCACCAACCGAAGCTCCTGCCCCCGCTGTTGCTGCAACTGAAGCTCCTGCACCCGTCGCAGAAGAGATTACCCTGCGCTGGCGAACACGTCCTGACAATCAGGCTGAAATTGATGTTTACTCAGCAGTAAGCGCTGACCTGGATAAGGGATTGGATGGTATTACACTGGTTTACGAACCGGGTGGATCAGAAACATCAAGTTATCAAGATGTGCTTAAAACCGAAATTGGTGCCGGAACTGCCCCTGATGTGTTCTGGATTCCTGGAACCGATGTAGCTGATTTCGCAACCCGTGGTTTGATCCTGGACATGAAATCAATGGCTGATAAGACTGATGGATTCAAAACGACAGATTTCTATTCAGGCCCGATGTACCATTTGACCTTTAATCCTACATCAAGCATGACCGGAGAAGCGCTGTGGGGTCTTCCGCGAGACGTTTCCACCTTTGCTCTCTATTTGAATCTTGACCTGATCGCTGAAGCCGGTGCTCCTGATCCACGCGAATTAGCCAAAGAGGGCAAGTGGGATTGGGCAGCGTTCCTAGATGTCGCCAAGAAAGTCCGCGCCCTTGGTACAGATGTTTACGGATATGGTGCCAATGCGTGGTGGGGTCCTTATGGAACCTGGATCAACTCCGCCGGTGGTGGTTTCTTCAATGCTGATAGAACTGCTTGTGGTTTAGATACAACCGAGGCAATCTCTGGATTGACTTTTGAACGTCAGCTCTATGTAGATGACAAGGTTGCAGTCCCGTATGGTGAAGACAGCGAACCCCCATTCTTAGCTGGAAAAGTCGGTATGTTCCAGAACGGCCGTTGGGCAACTCCTGGCGCCCGTGCCAATGCCAAATTTAATTGGGATGTTGTTGAACTGCCCAAAGGTCCCAAGGGAGCCGGTAACTGGTTATTCTGGGGTGCTTATGTGGTCAATGCAAAAACCCAAAATCCCGAAGAAGCATGGAAACTTGTTCAGGCTCTGACGACTGCTGAAACCCAGGGCAAGATCTCTGCCCTCGGTACCAATATCCCGAGCCGTGTAAGCAAGGAAGCATTGGACGCATTCCTCACCTTCACACCTCCCGCGAACAATCAAGCATTCTTGAATGGTATCGCAGATGATAACTTCCCAACTGCTGAAGGTCCACTCTGGGCTGGTTCCTGGCCTGATTACGACGCCACCATGGGTCCAATGATCAGCAAGGTCCTCAATGGAGAAATGTCCATCGAAGATTACTCAAAGACGATTTGCGCAGAAGCAAATAAAGTCTTCAAAAAGTAGCTTGTGATTTCTGACACCCTCCCAAAGGTATCAGGGAGGGTGTCAGGTAGTTTGGTGTTAATCCCTTACCCTGATAATTCGGCATCTCAATTCCGGAGGCTGATATGACGCAATCAGTTTTACAAACTGATCAACAAATGACCAGAAGGTTGATCTTTATAGGTATTGGCTGGCATATTATCCTGAGCATACTTTCATTAGCAGGTTTTGTAATACTTATTTTGGGTAAGGTTGAGCTTAGGGTTCCGTCCTGGCTTCTTTGGGTAGCCGTAATTATTTTATTTTCTGCGGGTGTCTCCAGCGCAGCGGCATCCTACTTTCTATTGAAAGGCAAACGTACCGGGCGAACAATTTCTCTTGTTGTGAATTACCTTGGTTTTGTCATTTTTCTCATCGCGCTTTTAAATGGGCTGGGGGCATTTCTCGGAGTTGATTCACTGGCGAATACTTTTGGAAGAGGGCTAATTCCATTAGGAGGAGTATTCGTAGGGTACCTTATCACAGCATTAGGTGATAAATTCCATTCAAAGATCACTATTGAGGAATGGATCAAACGAGTTGGGAAGATAATTATCGGGATCAGCTTCGCAATTTTCCTGATTTCTGTTGGGTTATTTTCCGCCATTTCATCAACATTCCAGCGGATGATCAGACCTGCCAATCTCATCATCCTGTTTTTCTGCTTACTATTTGCCGTCATGATTTGGATCATTTGGCGGGAAAAAGCTGCCATTCAATTACATCGAACCAATTCACAAACCGAAGCTTTAGAGGGGTATCTATTTTTATCCCCCAATCTTTTAGGGTTCCTTGTTTTCTTTGCTTTTCCTCTGGTATTTTCGTTTTTCATTTCCCTTACCGATTGGGACGCCTTTGGGAATGCCAATTTCGTTGGACTTGCGAATTACGCGAAACTATTCACCATCGGTATCGCTAAACTGGCAACTCCCGACCAGGTTTTTACCGAAGTGCTAAATGGCAGCGTTTTTAGCGAGCTTTTCAAGGTAAACCTATTCAACCAAAGCTATGTGGTAGGTGCTGCGGATCCTTTATTCTGGATTTCATTAAGGAACACACTCGTCTTTGGTATCGTTACAGTACCACTCAGCGCTATCCCTGCTCTATTCCTGGCAAATATCCTCAACAGCAAAATTCCAGGGATGAAATTTTATCGAGCTGTCTATTTTCTGCCCAGCATCGCGGCGACTGTCGGTATATCACTCATCTGGCAGTGGTTGTATAACGCCACGATTGGATACATCAATTATTTTCTCACTTTAGGAGTTCAGTTCTGGAATGGGCTTTTCGCGACCGGTTTTGATCCCGTTCAGATCCGCTGGCTTTCAGAGAGTAAGACTGCCCTTCTTGCGATTATTATAGTTTCCGCATGGCAAACGATGGGATTTAATACTGTTCTGTTCATGGCTGGATTGCAGAATATTCCGAAAGAATTGTATGAAGCTGCAACTGTCGATGGAGCAGGCAGATGGGATAAGTTTTGGAGAGTAACGCTTCCATTATTAGCACCAACAACTTTCTTTGTCATCACAACGACAACAATTCAAGCGTTACAGGTATTCGAACAAGTTTTCATTATGACAAATCCTCCAGGCAGCCCCGGGACTTCCACTCTGACCATTGTTCTTTACCTATACCAGAATGGTTTTCAACGGTTTAGACAGGGATATGGTGCCGCGATCGCCTGGGTGTTGTTCATCGTTATCTTCGCGGTAACACTGCTGCAATTCCGCAGCCAACGAAAATCTGGCGCTTACGAAGGGTAGGAGGCAGCAATGTCATCATATAGATTTGGACAAATCTTAACGAACCTGGCCGCATATATCGTGCTCACTGCATTTGCATTTGTTATGCTCTTCCCATTCCTATTCATGTTTGCTACTTCATTAAAAACACCGGATGATACGTATAATTATCCCCCACGCCTTTTTCCCCGTGAGCAAAAAACCATGATCATGAGTGGATTAAAAGACCCCGCTCCGATGTATTTTATCAACGTGAACGGGAAGAAAACTGCTTATGCACTTGTGCAAACAGGGATATCAGCGGGCGTATTTGCAGATCCCAAGGACACAACCAAAACATTCCCTTATCCGCTCGAGTTGGCTGTAGATACTGGAAAAACAATATCAGTTAACAACGAAACAATTCCTTTATTCGAGGTAAGCAAAAATGGGGAGAAATTGGAATTGGCAAAAGTTGGTCAAACTGCGGTGGGGAAATTCATTGATCCGGAAAATGATTCGAATTTTGCCTTTCAGGTAGTTCGAACCAGTGAGCCAGTAACTAAAATTACCTGGCATCCTGAAAACTATTCCAATGTCTTGAATTTGGAAAACATGGGACGGAGCCTCACCAATACCATGCTGATCACAATCTTCGTTGTGATCGGGCAGATCGTCACCTCAGTTATGGGCGGTTATGCCTTTGCGCGATTGCGCTTTCCGGGACGGGATAAATTATTCGTTTTTTACCTAGGTACGATCATGATCCCATTTGTCATGTTGATCATTCCGCTCTACCAGTTGATGGTATTGTTCGGTTGGACAGATCGATTTGCGTCATTGATTTTTCCGTGGATTTTCACTGCGTATGGGACATTTTTGATGCGGCAATTCTTCATTACAGTACCCAAAGAAATTGAAGAAGCCGCACTGATTGATGGGGCATCGAGGATGGAAATCTTACGGAAAATCTTTTTGCCCGCCGCTGCACCAGCTCTGGCCACTCTCGCAACATTCACTTTCCTGTATGCCTGGAACAGTTTCTTCTGGCCGCTAGTCATCATCAATACTGGCAACTATGATAACCATGTTCTTACACTTACACTCAACATGCTCCGGGGAAGAGCATCTGATTCCGCTAATCTTATCCTTGCTGGAGCGGCAATTTCTATTATTCCACCGATGATCCTTTTCATTCTGGGACAGAGATTCTTCATTGAAAGTGCCATGTCAAGTGGAGTAAAAGGGTAAACTCCGCGAATTAATAGTATTATCCTCTCAAGAATATATAATAAGCAATCCACACCTTGAGAGTTTTTGGAGGATGTATGAAGTTGGAGAATGGCAGATATACAGTCTATGGGAACCCGATTACAGTCGCACAAACCAAAGCGACTGACCGTTGGCAGCAGATGTTTATCAAGATGTTCAATTATGATGTAAATGAAAAGTATGAATTGCATCTTGAAGACAATCCATATTTGGGAAGCGTATTTGGATTGAAGAATATTGTCCGCGGATCAGGGACAGAGCCGGTGGATTCAAAGAACGCTGTGATCTGCAGCACGATCAGAATGGGATATGGACATTACCGCATCGCCATGGCTGGGGCATCATGTGCAAAGGCGATGGGATTTACTCCGTATTGGATGGATCTATTATCCATCCCCGGTATCACCACCGATATCATCAATTGGTGCAATACGAATTACAGCCGATTCTCGCGGATCTCTCAACAAAGTTCTTTTTTCAATAAGTATATTTGGGAATGTGTGACTACAGGGAATCCTACTCTACCCGGATTAAATTGGCTGCTGAATACATGGATCGTTGGCTGGCCGTGGCGTTTTTTGAAAACGAATGTTAAAGATTACAAGATGAGCGAATTGTTCAAGAATTTGCATCAAGCCTTGCCAAGCGACATGCCTGTATTAACTGCCCACATGTGGAATTGCATGGGAGCTATCGCTGGTGGTATGACAAATGTGGTCGATATGATGTTTGATAACTGGCCAATGTCCTTTCAACTGACCGAAGGCGCGAAACACGCTGTCCAATCCCCATCCGGATATTATGGCTTCCGGGTAATGCGCGGTTTTGACGATAAGGATCGAATGTTAAAACCAGTTCCACCTGACGCGTTATTCTTTACCGGCCACCATGTTGATCACGAATTGGTTGAGAATATCGAAGTCGATTGCGCTGCCCGGATTCACAGAATGAATGCAGGAGAACCCCGACGTTTTCTGATTACCATGGGGGGGGCTGGAGCGCAACGTGAATTATTCAAGGCGATCATTGACCACTGCCTGCCTTTGATCAAACAAGGGAAGGTAACGCTTTTTGTCAATCTTGGCGACCATAAAGAAAACTGGGATTGGCTGGAAAAAGAATTGGTGGAAGCGAAAGATCTCATTCAATTACACCAAACCTGGGATGATACCCGCGAATTCGTTGACAAGATACGCACAAAATCGACCAACGGGTTACATGTTTTCTTACACGATAACATCTTCCACGCGGTATATGCAACCAATTATCTTATGCGCGTAGTTGACGTGATGGTCACCAAACCAAGCGAGCTTGCATTTTATCCCGTTCCGAAGATCTTCAATGAGCGCGTGGGCGGCCATGAAATGTGGGGGGCAATCCGTGGAGCGGAAATTGGGGATGGTACTGTCGAGGTACGAGGAATCCCGCAAACATTACAGGCGATTGATTTACTCACTGAAGATCAAGATCTGATGGAAATGTATTGCAGTTGTATCGTTAAAAACAAATCCATAGGCATCTATGATGGAGGATACAAATCGGTAGAACTAGCAACAGGAAGGAAATTCTCACGCTAGTCTATCTTATACCATCTGAAGTATTGTCGGACCGGGTTTGGATGAATATCCTGACCCGGCTGTGCTAAGTTATAGGATGTGCCGACACTTAGCCAAAGTTGACAGTATGCCAGTTTCGGTTATAATTTCTGCTTGCCGAAATGGTCCACTAGCTCAATGGCAGAGCAGCTGACTCTTAATCAGTTGGTTCAGGGTTCAAGTCCCTGGTGGATCACTTTTCATTTAATTGATAAGTATTTGGATCAGGATCCCCATAAGGTGGTGGTACCCAGTACCTGGTGGTTCATTTTGTTTATTTAGATCCTAACAAATATCCTGTGATCATATTCTCGACAAATCTTTATAGGAATCCTTCATCAACGAACCGGATCAATATTGACATGTTGATTCCAATTCACTATACTTTATCCAAGTTGGGGAGTAGCTATCCTTTAAGGGATTGGGTTATCGTCAAGACGGAGATATTATCCCGGTGACCCATATGGCAGATCCATTTGCGAGACCAATACCTTTTGTGTATTGGTTTTTTAATTCAAAACGAGAATAGGGAGTAATAATGGCACCTGTATGGTTCAAATTGAATGCTGAACAAATCCTCAAAGAGCTAAATAGTGACCTTCATTTAGGGCTATCATCCTCAGATGCATCCTTTCGTTTTGAAAAACACGGTCCGAATGAGTTGATTGACCGCGGAACAAAAAGTCCCTGGAAGATACTTTGGGAGCAGTTGACCGGAACGATGGTGGTCATTCTGATCGTTTCGGCTGTGATCACTTTCTTTTTGCAAGAATACAAAGATGCAATTGCAATCCTTGTTATCGTGATCTTAAATTCCATTCTTGGGTTTACCCAGGAATATCGTGCAGAAAAAGCGATGGCTGCATTGAAAAAAATGGCGGTACCCAAGGTGCGCGTTCGAAGGGATGGCAAGGTCTTGGAAATTCGGACCCAGGATCTCGTCCCCGGGGATATTGTATACCTTGAGGCGGGCAATTCTGTTCCCGCAGATGGCAGCCTGCTGGAAAACGCCAATCTTCGTATACAAGAGGCGGTGCTGACCGGCGAATCGGAACCGGTGGAAAAATCTCTGGATGTTACCCAAAAAGAGACACCGGCTTTGGGTGACCAGCATAACCGCGTATTTATGGGAACCCTTGTGTCTTATGGCCGCGGGACAGTAGTTATCACCGATACTGGCATGAAGACCGAGTTGGGAAAGATAGCAGAGATGATCCAATCGGTTGGACAGGAAAGCACTCCACTGCAGAAACGCCTATCCCAGTTGGGGAAAACGCTTGCCATGGCTGCGATCGCAATCGTCGGAATTGTATTCGTTCTGGGACTGCTCCGCAATGAAGATCCACGCACCATGTTCCTGACTGCCATCAGTCTGGCAGTGGCTGCCGTGCCTGAAGGACTCCCGGCAGTAGTGACGATCGCATTGGCATTCGGTGCGCAGAGGATGCTCAAACGCAATTCGCTGATTCGTAAACTCCCAGCCGTTGAAACGCTGGGATCTGTAACAACCATCTGTTCCGACAAAACCGGTACATTGACCGAAAACCGGATGACCGTGACGATGGTGGATGTAGCTGGCAACCGTTTGGATCTGCAAGAAACCTTGCGTGATTTCAGTCCATCTTTAAGCGTAGACGAATCCGTTTCACCCGTGATCGATCAGCACAGTGCAGTTGCGATCATGCTGACTGGCGGTGCATTATGCAATGATGCCATGTTGGAAAAAGGTGAGAATGGGTTTGTTATGGTGGGTGACCCGACCGAAGGCGCTCTGGTTGTCGCTGCAGTTCGTGCTGGATTATGGAAAGAGGAATTGGAAAAAGCGCTTCCACGGGTGGCAGAACTGCCGTTTGACTCAGACCGAAAACGGATGACGACCCTTCACCAAATTAAATCCCCCGAGAAACTACCGGATACATTACAAAAACTGATAGCATCTCCTGCTTTTGGAAAAGATGCAGCCTTCTTGGCAGTAACTAAAGGATCAGTTGACGGTCTGCTGGAGATATCCGACCGGGTATGGACGAACGACGAGGTAGTAAGCCTGGATGATGACTGGCGGATAAGGATCACGGATGCCAATAATGATCTTGCTCTGAAAGGGATGCGCGTGTTGGGTGTGGCATTCCGGCAATGCACCAGTCAGGAACGTGACCAAGAATGCGGATTGTTGGAGCAGGATTTGATCTTCGTCGGCATGTTCGCTATGATCGATCCCGCCCGACCTGAAGTGAAAGATGCGGTTGCTGTTGCCAGGACTGCAGGTGTTCGCTCGATCATGATCACGGGCGATCATCCCCTCACCGCATTATTCATTGCAAAAGAGCTGGGAATCGCGGAAAATGACGAGGTGATTACTGGGGTCGATCTGGCAAAAATGGATACTGAGACATTGAAAGAACGGTTAAAAACCACATCAGTGTTCGCCCGCGTTTCACCCGAACATAAATTGAATATTGTCCAGGCATTGCAGGAATTAGGTGGGATTGTCGCAATGACTGGAGATGGTGTGAATGACGCACCAGCCCTTAAACGAGCGGATATCGGCGTCGCGATGGGAATCACCGGCACGGATGTCTCCAAGGAAGCAGCCGATATGGTCCTGTTGGATGATAATTTCGCCACGATCGTGTCCGCAGTTCAGGAAGGACGCCGGATCTATGAGAACATACGGAAGTTCATCAAGTATGCATTGACATCCAATTCAGGCGAAATCATCGTCATGCTGATCGGACCATTTGTCGGATTGGGTTTGCCACTTCTGCCGTTACAGATCTTGTGGGTGAACCTGGTGACAGATGGTCTGCCCGGGTTGGCATTGACCCAGGAACCATCTGAACCCGGCGCCATGCGACGCCCACCACGCGACCCGAAAGAACACATCTTCAGCCAAAATCTGGGGTTGGATGTTTTGTGGATAGGTGGATTGATGGGAGCAATTTCCCTGCTAGTGGGATTGTGGGCATTCAATTCGGAGCATAATTTTGCCTGGCAAACCATGATCTTTACTACTTTGACATTGTCTCAGATGGGCAACGCATTAGCCACACGGTCGGAAAGTCAGACTTTACTTCAGGCGGGGTTGTTTAGCAATAAGACTTTATTGGGGTCAGTACTGCTTACCCTGATTTTACAATTGGCGGTGATCTATGTTCCATTTTTACAGGAGATCTTTGAAACGACCGCACTGAGCCTGCTGGAGATCAGCATCTGCCTCGGAGCCAGCCTGGCTGTTTTGGTGGTGATCGATGGTGTGAAGCTGGTCAGGAATAAAGTTGCGAAAGCATGATGCAGCCGTTTCCATAGTCTAAAGCTTAATGAAAAAATGGAGAAAACTGCCTGCGGATGATCATTGTTATCTGCAGGCTTTATCTTTGAATGCCTTTCTGCTGTCGTGCATGGCTGAAACACCTGGCATCATAATGGCAGGAAACACTTCTTCTGTTCCCTTGTATCAATCATTGTATAAATTCTGTATAATAATCACATATTAATAATGGGTTTTAGCATTGGAACATCATGGTCGTTGTTGTCAAGAAGGAGGCACACCATGTATCATACTAAAATCGCTGCCATCATCCTCATTCTCATCACCACAACATTAGCGTGCAATCTTTTAGGTACCCAGGCTGTAGATACGCCAGTGCCGGCGACAGAAATGCCGGTTCTTGTTGAAGAGCCAGTCACAGCCGAGCCTGTATCACCTCCGGTTGAGGAAGCTCCAACAGCTGATCCTCCTGCGCCAACCGCGACACCCGAATCTACTACGGAACCTGTCCCCACAGAGATTGTCCATACGCTGACACCGTTGACTTTCCTGCCGTCAGATAAACCGCAGGTGATGTACGATCAGGAATCCATTCGTAAAGCTTTGGAGAAACAAGCATACGGTGGGGATGAATTCCTGAGGGGTCGCTTCGAGCGTCCATTTGACCAGGCAATGACCTATATTCCTTACATCGATATCAAGCAGGCCAATATGGTACGCAACAAGGATAATGAGTTCATTTATGGCATCATCTTCTTGCAGGACAATCCGACCCTAAAGGCAAATGAGCCGTTTGGTTTTGGGTTGGAATTGGATAAGGATGCGGATGGGCGCGGAGATTACCTGATCTGGACCAGACTACCCCAATCCACAGATTGGTCTGTTGAAGGGGTAAGTGTCTGGAAGGATGCCAATACGAGCATCGGTGGAGAAAAACCCATGCTCTGTGATGCCCCGACGAGATCAGATGGCTACGAACTCAAGGTATTCGATGCGGGTGTTGGCGAAGATCCGGATCTGGCATGGTCAAGAACCTCCCCGGATGATCCGAAGAAAATAGAGATCGCTTTCAAATCTGCCATTCTTGAGACATCGCCTTCATTCATGTGGTCGGCCTGGGCGATGCTTGGAGCAGATCAATTCGATCGATTCGACCATAATGATTACTTCACGTTTGCCGAAGCGGGCTCCTCGATGAAGAGCGAGCCAAAATATTATCCACTCAAAGAAATGTTTGCGCTTGATAATACCTGCAGATCGGCTTCCGGATTCTTGCCAAAGGGAAATGAACCCGGCCTCTGCCCGATACCACCCAAACCAAAGAAAGAAAGCAACTGCACCCCTGTTGAATACTGTTTTAATACAGGAAGCCAGACAATTTGCATTACTGTCTGTCAATAATCAGCGTTAGACATCGATTCAGCAATCTCTCGATAGGGAGAGGAATACGATAATGAAGGAGGAAGGACCTGCCTGGTCCTTCCTCCTTCATTCCTTTCAACCACCTGACTGACTTGATTTACAATTAATAACCTTACCCACATCCAAAAGGTATGATAGGCGGTTAAGTATTGCTTTGAGGGTTTGTTGTTGTACAAATAATATACAAATACTCCACTTACTTATACAATCATCTTATGTTACAGAAGCACAGATCCCAACACGACACAAATAATTCAACCGACTGCCAGGAAACGGGCGGCTTTTTACAGTTGATCCATCTGAGTAAACAATATCGTGAAGGCAGCCAGAGCCGTCTGGTATTGAAGGATGCCTGTTTTTCATTGGAACGCGGGTCGATCACCGCCATTCTAGGAAAAAGTGGCAGTGGCAAGACCACCCTCTTAAATCTCATCAGCGGCATAGATCAGGCTGATTCCGGTCGTGTAATTCTAGAACTCGATCAACTTGACCGCTCTCAATGATCATGAAAGAACCCTAATCCGTCGCAAACGGATCGGGTTCATCTTCCAATTCTTCAACCTGATCCCAACCCTGACGATATGGGAAAATGTTACCCTACCTCTTGAACTTAATGAACTAACCAAAAATGGCGGTTTGGATAAAGCGAGTACCCTACTTGACGAAGTGGGTCTGCTCGATCGTAAGAATTCATACCCTGAACAATTATCCGGCGGTGAGCAGCAGCGGGTATCCATCGTGCGGGCACTCGTACATGACCCGGAACTGCTTCTGGCGGACGAACCGACTGGAAATCTGGATGAACAGACAGGTGCTGAGATCCTGGCTCTGCTCGACAAGTTGACCCACCGGAGCGGTAAGAGTCTGATCCTGGTGACCCACAGCCAGGAGGCAGCCAGTATCGCCGACCGCCAGGTCTATCTGTATAACGGGTGTTTAACAGAGTATCCAAACAGCACCAACCCAAGCTATAAATTGTAGAGATTTATTGCCTATACCATGTTCAATAAGAGAATCATCCTCTATACCAGCTGGAGATACCTCGTCAGGCACGCCATCCAGAGCCTGCTGATGGTGGTGGGCATCTCGCTAGGCGTGGCAGTGGCTGTAGCCATAGACCTGGCGAATGTAAGCGCCAGCCGGGCATTGAATATCAGCGCGGAGGCAATCTCCGGAAAAGCCACCCACCAGATTTTGCATAATCCATCCAGCTTGAATCAAGGAATATACCGTCAATTGCAGTTGGATCTTCCACAAATTTCCATGGCACCCAGGATGAGTGGAGTGGTCAAGGTTCTCCAATTCGGAGGCCAGCCTGTAAACCTGTTGGGGATCGATCCGATCGCGGAAGCGCCATTCAGAAATTACCTGGTATTGGAAAGCGGATTGAATTCAGTGGGTATAGGTAAGTTCTTAACCCAACCTGGATCTGCAGTGCTGGGTCAGGATATGGCTGACCGCTATGACCTGGATCTTGGAGATCGACTGGAAATTGATTTCGAAGGGTATGTGGATCAACTTCAAGTGATCGGCATCATTTCCCCTGCTGATGATCTAACCAGGCAATCCCTGGATGGTGTTATTCTGGTGGATATAGCTACCGCGCAAGAATTGTTCAATAAATTAGACAAACTTGATCAGATCGATCTGATCCTGCCTGAAGATCGACCTGAAATATTGACCGAAATTCAGTCTTTTCTACCGGTTGGTGCGACAATCGAGGAGGTTGCAGCCAGGTCAACAGGTTTAAACCAGTTGACAGCGGCTTTTCAATTAAATTTAACCGCGCTGTCACTCCTCGCAATGATGGTGGGAATGTTCCTGATTTTCAACACGATGACATTTTCGGTCATTCAGCGTAGACCATTGTACGGAACTCTCCGCAGCCTGGGTGTAACCCGACGGGAGATATTCTCTGTCGTCCTATTTGAAGCTCTGGTGATCGGAATTATTGGCTCAATGATCGGTGTAGCGGTGGGAATCCTGTTGGGTAAGGCGACGATCGGAATGGTCTCGCAGACTGTAAACGATCTATATTTCACCACAACCGTGCGGGATGTTGGTCTTCCACTAGAGAGTTTGATCAAAGGTGTGATACTAGGGATTCTTGCTTCAGTACTTACCGCAATTCCTCCAGCCTGGGAAGCCAGTTCAGTACCTGCCAGTGAAGCCCTATCCAGAATTTCAATCGAGAACAAAACAAAGCAGTTTGTGCAACGCACAAGTATTGGCGGTGTGGCTGCCTTTCTGGCTGGCTGGGGGATCCTTTCCATACCATCCCGCAGTTTATATAGCGGATTTGGAGGGCTTTTATTAGTGGTGTTGGGATTTGCCCTAGTGACGGCATTGCTGATGGTTGGTTTGATGAGGGCGGCGAACCCGATCACAGAATTGATCGCGGGACTGATCGGTAAACTGGCTCCCCGTAACCTGATCAACACCCTCAGCCGCACCTCGATAGCCGTATCCGCGTTAATGGTTGCTCTGTCTGTATCCATCGGCGTGAACCTTATGATCGACAGTTTCCGGTTCACGGTCAACACCTGGCTGAATGCCACATTGACAGGGGATATCTACATTACCGCGCCGAATTTCAAATCGAATCAACCGACGGCACCTATCGATCCGAATGTATTTGGATTTCTCGAGAAATTATCCGGGATCGCAAAAATGAATTACTTGAAGATAGGGTATGTATCATCTCCGGATGGGCAGTTGGAAATTTCGGCGACAGAAAATCCAAATCTGCCAAAAGAACGATTGTATAAACATCGCTGGCAGCCGGTAGATAATCTTTGGGCATCCATGCAGGCAGGTGGAGTGATGATCACAGAGCCACTTGCATTCCAATTGGGTATCGATTCACCGGGACAATATATCGTAATTGAAACGAATCAGGGAGTACGTGATTTTGAGGTGTTGGCTGTTTATTACGATTATGCGTCCACTTCCGGTACAGTTCAGATGACTTTGGATCAGTATCGCAAGTATTGGGATGATGATGGTATATCTGCGATCAGTGTGTTGGTTGAACCGAATACAAACACACGAACTCTTGCGGACAAAATCCGCTCGGGACTACCGACTACTCAAATCCTGTCAGTGAGATCAAACCAGGAACTACGAAATGATGTAATGGTTGTTTTCGAACGCACATTTGCCATAACCCGCGCGTTGCAAATCCTGGCAACTCTGGTCGCGTTTATTGGGATACTTAATTCGCTTAGTCTGCTTCAATTCGAGAAACAACGGGAGATGGGGATCATCCGGGCATTGGGATTCACACCACGCCAATTATGGGGTCTAGTCATGATGGAAACTGGATTAATGGGTTTTGTTTCCGGTTTGGTTGCGATACCGGCAGGATACACCCTGGCGTTGATCCTGATCGAAGTGATCAACCGCAGATCATTCGGATGGAGCCTGCAGTTATCTATGACATGGCAGCCGTTTTTACAAGCCATGATGGTGGCAGTATCCGCAGCGATATTGGCCGGATTGATCCCTGCCCGAAGATTGAGCCGCATGCAGACCATCGAGGCGATACGATATGAATAAGTTCATCAAGACTTTGGCTATTTTGATCATGCTGGTGTTAGTATCTAGTGGTTGTTCACCTGCTGTGACTCCGACCCCTGAGCAGAACACCAAAACAGATTGGTTGCCGGTTGAGCAATCCGTGAGTACCTTCTCAAAATCTAATTCCATCCGACAGTTTTCTTTTCCGGCAGATCACGGATCACATCCTGATTTCCAGACCGAATGGTGGTATTTCACAGGTAATCTGAAGTCTGAAGAAGGCCGCCGATTCGGTTATGAATTGACGTTCTTCAGGCGAGGTCTAACTCCGGATCCAATAATCCGCGATAGCGACTGGGCGACAGACAATATTTATATGGCCCATTTTGCCATCACAGATGCAAATGGCAATCATTTCCAAGCGGTAGAACGATTCAGCCGGGATGGGAACAGCCTGGCAGGCGCCGAAGGGACTCCCTTTTCGAATATTTGGTTGAACAATTGGTATGCGAAGCAAACGGACGCATCTGAATGGGAGCTATCAGCGAAAAATGAAGAGATGAGTATTGATTTGCAGATGACCGATATGAAGGGTCCGGTGCTACAGGGAGAACAGGGCATAAGCCGAAAAAGCGCGGAAAATGCTTCTTATTATTACAGCCTAACGAGGCTGATGTCGAATGGAACAATCGGTGTGGATGGCAAGGAATATGTTGTCTCAGGTGAATCATGGATGGATCATGAATTCAGCACCAGTGCTCTGGCACCCGACCAGATCGGATGGGATTGGTTTGCATTACAGTTGGATGACGGCAGCGATCTGATGTTGTTCACCCTACGCAGATCGGATGGGACGATTGATCCATATTCGATAGCAAGTCTGATTAGGCCAGATGGAAAAATCCAAAGCTTGTCATCTAATGAATTTAGTATAGACGTGAATGGGAGTTGGATTTCACCGCACAGCAATGCGAAGTATCCATCCGGATGGGCGATCTCCATCCCATCACAGAAAATTAAATTGACTGTCATACCGTTGATCAAAGATCAGGAATTGAACCTGAGCTTCATCTACTGGGAGGGGGCAGTCCGTGTTGAAGGGATGGTTGCAGGTCAACAAGTATCCGGTTTTGGGTATGTTGAACTTACCGGTTATGCCCAGTCCATGCAGGGACAGTTCTAATAACAAGATTTACCAATTACATCAAACAAAAAACACTCCTAAATACAAAATTCGAGAGAGTTTTTATTTATATTGTAGATGGTCATTTTAGTTTCACCTGGTTCATTGAACCGGCAACGGTCACGACGCGGTCAGGAAAGTCTTTACTCCGGGCGGTGAAAAAATAAGTGCCCGTTAGTTCTCCTGTCTTGGGGTCGTTCTCTATGTTGATTTCCCCGCTCTCTGCAATATATAAAAAGGCGTTGATATAGATCGCTGCACTTGGTCCTACAGGGGATTTCTGTACATCATAGGCTTTGAAAACTGTAGATCCAGCCTTTACTTCATCTTTCAGCAAGAAAAGATTGACGATATACCTCTCATCCCCGCTAATCAAACCCACCACGTATTCGCTGTCGATGGATTGATACTGCACATTTGCACCCATGACAATGTCATTCTCATATCCGGTTACAGTGTAGGAGTACGACCCCGGATCCAATTCATCCGGCTGATAAGGCGCTTGAATATCGTTTGGTGAGGATGGCGCACCCTCTTGTGGAGTGGCAGGGATGGATACGATCCCGTCAGGAGTACCAATCAACTCGACTGCATCGATCTCATTCCATCCAATCCCCAGCTTTGATTGATCCAGGAATATTTTCACCCGATCCACCAAAACTTGTTTGGTCAGATCCAATGATATCGAATATACATCCGGACAGTACGGCACGATCTCAGGTTTTGTTTCGGTGACGGTGTAAGCCTTCCCCTCGGTGGTGATGATCTGTACTTCCACAACCTGGGAAGGGTTGTAATTCATGTGGATGTTGATCTCAGTCGGGTACACGGGAACATCGTATGTTAGCTCGATCCATTCCTTTGTGTTCGCGTCTTCTGAAGCCCAGGCATCGCTAGAATCTTCACAATTTTCGACATTGGGCTCCCCGGTCGCCTGGATGGCAGACCAATTCGGACTGCTGTATTCCGAACTGGCTTTCGCCTCAGCTGCCCATTGATGAAGTTGTCCATCATTGCTGCTCTGATCAAATCCAGGCACTTCTGTACTGTCAGGTATTTCTGCTTCGGGCTCTTCAGGTATGGATGGGATGCTCACTTCTGATTCATTTGAACTAATGCCTACCGGGCAACCCGCATCCGGAATAATATCAATGAATTTGATGCTTTCTAGGACATCTTCGAACTGTGGTTTGATGTTCTCATCCCATTCAGATTCGGGAGCAACCGCTATCATGGTAAATTGACGGGTATCTGTGAGCATCGAAGTCACAACATATGCTTTCACTTCTTTTCCATTCTGAGAAGTAATTAATTCCGCCATCAATCCTGGATATCCGCCGACTTTTACTTTTTTGGGTTTACTGACTTTTCCGGTAGATGAGCTTTTAAATTTCTCAAATGCTTCCTCAGTGGTCATTTCGATTTCATTATCGCCTGCCATGATCATGAACCCGGGACCGTAATCCGGGTCTGCACCCGGAGCTCTCATTTGTATGATCCCAATCGCGCAATCGACCTTCCAATCAGAAATGGGCATAAAGCTAAAACCACCCTCATCATATTGGATTTCTTCAGTCTCACTTTGTTCGCTGACAGATGAATTTTTATTTAATGTGTCTGATTTTTCTTTTGAAGAACCGGGTAGAAATAAGCAAGCAGAACTTAATGTCAATATAAGAATCGATATGATCAGGATGTGTTTTCTAAGGTGTTCCATATTGATCTCCCTTTCTTTTCACTGATATTCGAGGATTGATGGGCTTTATCAGACAATAACAGCAGCGCATCTGCTAACGGGTTAAATTCGCAAAGATCCCCAGGAATTCATAAGTTCATACCCAAACTGGATCAATGATTCAAATTCCTCTGGTGTTCGGATCTGCTGATTGGGCAGTCTGATCTCCAATCCAGATGGCCGGAATATGATAACGAGCTGCGTTTTTGTGGGCAGCTGATTGATTTCGTTTTCCAAATGGGGCGTAATAAAGATGTCAATATTATCAATATTATTACCCATCGCGCTGAAACGTTTGCTAATGGATAGATGACTGATATCGATCGGGTTAAGATCTGCTCCCCATTCGGCATCTTTCCCCAGCATTGCTTTCATTACTGTATGTAAGAATTGATCGCCGCCAAAAAGATTAACAACTGTCTGATTTGATCCCAGAGCAGGACCAAGAACGAGTGTACGATCCTGTAAACGGATATCTTCAGAATACCAGCGAGTGTTGTTATTGAAGTTCGATGATCCGGGTCCACTAACAGAAGAAATCGATTCAGATATTGAATCCAGCATCCAGGAGCCTAACGCGCTTTTACCTTTTAATCGATAGCCAGATTGATTTTTATCTGAGATGAACTCCAAATCCCATCCACGCTCCCGGGCAGCCTGAATGAGACGGATTCTTGCTTGTTTTTTTCGATATGAGAGAAACAAGAAAAGGAAAATAATGAATACCCCTGTTCCCATAATGACAATGACACTGATAAATAGATCGCCCATTTAACCCTCCGGATCGAGCAATTAAATAATTATATAGGAAATAGTGAATTACTCTTGGGATCTATAGTCAGGCGTATGTTTGTTTTATTATTTTTTGGATATTGCCAGGAATCTTGGTACTCTTTTACAGTATTCAGCATATTCCTGACCGAATATTGCCAAGAGATGTTCCTCTTCGATCAACGCCATGGCATATATCAAGAGAATGTACGAGGCAATACCTGCCCAAACCCAGGTGTTATACCAGATGATGGAAAGTCCGATCAACAGAATTCCGTACCCTACAAATTGCGGATTACGACTCCAAGAATATAATCCGCTTGTATCCAAGTGACCGGGTTCAACACCAGTGTGTTTTCGAAGTGACCGAAAGAAATTCATCCCAGTAATGGTAAGAATCAATCCGCCCACCGAAATTAATATTCCCATAATGGTCAGGAAATTCACTTCAATCTTCGTTGAGAACCAGCCACCCCATAAGCAAAAGCCCATGAACATGCCATGTATGATATAAACCAACACATGCAAAACACTGCCGAACGTGGACAACTTCCCCTGGCTGTGATAGTCATAAAAAAGCTTCCAGAGAATTAGTGGGGTGAGCGTGAGGTAAAGGACGAAAGTAATCAGGAAATCCATCATTTTCATTCCTCCTTTCCGATCTATAGTCATTATAGCGCGTGCTTATTAATTTTTGTCAGTAACAATGAATGGGTTGAATGGATCATTCCATAACCACCAAAAGAATATTGTCTCATTTGAGCACATACAAATAAAGAGCTGTCCGATTAGGACAGCTCTAATACATCTTTCTAACCAAATCCTATTAAATGTCGAAATATTTTTCCACTTCATAGGGATGCGGCCGGCTCTGAATCTCGCATTCCTCTGAACGTTTAGTCTTTATCCATTCCGTGATCATATCCTCATCAAATACATGATTTCGGGTGAGGAACTCATGGTCGATTTCCAAAGCGTGAACCGCTTCCTCCAGACTGGTTGGCAGGCTTTTGATCTCTGCCCGTTTCTCTTTGGACCAGGCAAAGATGTTTTCATCTATTGGTCCAAATCCCTCCGCTTTTGGATCGATCTTGTTTTGGATCCCATCCATCCCGGCTAAAAGCATGGCTGCCATGGCGAGGTATGGATTACAGGTTGCATCAGGAGGGCGGAATTCAAAGCGAACTTTTTCGGGCTGGGTGGCATATTTGGGTATGCGGATGGCAGCGCTGCGGTTCCCGGAAGAGAAGAAACAATTCACCGGTGCTTCATAGCCTGGTACCAACCTTCGATATGAATTTGTTGACGGATTTGTGAATGCCATGACTGCCGGAGCGTGTTTGAGCAATCCACCGATGTAGTAATAGGCAGCCTGACTAAGGAGGTAAGGATCAGATTTATCGTAAAAGACATTTTTTCCTTTATTCATCAAAAGTTGATGAAAATGCATTCCACTGCCCGCTTCACCAAATAAGGGCTTTGGCAGGAAAGTGACTGTCTGGCCATTTTTTGAAGCGATCATTTTGGCCATGTATTTCACCATCATAGCCGCATCAGCGGATTTCAGCATTCCAAGCAATGGGGTTTCGATCTCGCATTGCCCGGGACCACCAACCTCGTGATGATGATATTTCACCGGGATATTGGCTTCTTCCAAGGCGAGGACAATTTCAGTCCGCAGGTCTGACAATTTATCTTTTGGCGGTATCGCGTGATACCCGCCATGATTAGGAATGTAATTCCCCTGTCCTTCCTCAGAACTGTTCCAGCTTGCCTCATCAGCTTCAAAACGGTAAGATGCGCTGTTAATGGTATTAGTGAAATAAGCGCCAGAGAACACATAAAACTCAAATTCCGGTCCCCAGATACTCTGGTCGGCGATCCCTGAACTTATCAAGTATTTTTCAGCCCGTTTGGCTATCTGGCGGGGATCTCTGACGAAATCACTTTTGGTATCAGCTTCGACGGTATTGCATAAGAAGCTCAATGTTGACACAATGAAGAATGGATCCACGAATCCGGTTGACAAATCAGGAATCAAAGCCATGTCTCCGGATTTAACTGATTTCAATCCGACGCTCGAACCATCGAAACCGACTCCGGAATGCATCAAATCAGGTTCAAATTCACTGGATGGCAAAGTTACATGATGCCATCTACCCCAGAGATCAGCAAATTTCAAATCGATCATCCGGATTTTATTCTTCCCAACAAAATCCTGAGCTTCTTCAAAGTTGGTGAACATGATCCTCCATTGAATATTGTGTACCTTTCAGAAATGACCTCGGATTCGAAAGCTGAAACCCTATGGTCAATATGGAATCTAGAAAATTTCGATTATTTCTATCTTACACCAAAAGGTGTCATTCAAAAGTCAGATGATTCAAAGAGGTGGGTAGCATTAATGAATACGATCAGTTGCAAACCTGTAGAAAATCCCTCTGGTGCTTTAGGGAAACACCCAACCAGTACTGATTGAGTTTATGAAATACATCAGCCTTTCCAAAAAGAAAAGGCTGATGTCCCCCTGGCTCATGATCATTGAAGATCAATTAATCAACGTTTAAATGCTGCATCGAATGCTCTGGTGCTTTTTGGGAAGTCCAGCTTCTTAACGAAAGCCAGTGCTTCCTGTGCGCCATACTCCCTATCCATGCCGTTATCTTCCCATTCCACTGAAAGTGGACCAGCATAGTTGATCCGGTTTAGGGTTCGGAAAATCTCATCCCAGTTCAACCCGCCGTGACCAGCGGATACAAAATCCCAGCCGCGGCGAGGATCACCAAAATTCAGGTGAGAACCAAGGATACTGGTTCGTCCATCCAGATGACGAATGCTTTCCTTTACATGCACATGGTAAATGCGGTCTGCAAAGGTTTCCAGAAAAACCACCGGATCGACAAATTGATGATGCAAATGGCTTGGATCAAAGTTAATACCAAAGGCTGGCCGGTGATTGAACCCTTCCATGATCTTTTGCGTGGTAACAATATCGTACGCAATTTCTGTGGGATGCACTTCAAGGCAGAAACGAACCCCGACCTCATCAAAGACATCAAGAATAGGATTCCAGCGATCGACTACTTCCCGGTAACCCGCTTCGATCTCGTCCCAATCATTTGGAGGGAAGGAGTACAGCATATGCCAGATAGGAGAGCCTGTGAAACCGATCACCCGCTTGAGCCCGAAAGCGGCAGCTGCTCGGGCGGCATCTTTAACAAATTCAGCCGCGCGTTTGCGAACACCTTCCGGTTCGCCATCCCCCCATACCCGGGCTGGGATCATCTTTTTATGGCGATTATCGATATATTTATCAGTGACACATTGACCAACCAGAGAAACGTTTATGGCAAAACAATCCAGATTGCGCTTCTCAAGTTCAGCCCATTTATCCCGTAAATAAGCAGGATTATCCAAGGCTTTATCTACTTCGAAGTGGTCGCCATCACAAGCTAATTCCAATCCGTTATATCCCCATCCCTGAACCATATCTGCAAGACGGGAAAAAGGAAGATCAGCCCATTGTCCACTAAATAAGGTGATCGGATGAGTTTTCATAATTATGCGTATAGAGCAGGTTTCTCAACTAATTTGACAGGAGTGACCGCACTGTTTTGCAAACTTTGAATACAAGCTGCGGTTACGATCATGGTGACATAGCCATCCCAGGCAGAAGCGCCATGGAAAGGTTGACCGGTCTGTAATGACCTGATCCAGTCGATCGCTTCTGCAACGTAGGCATCCTGGAATGGATTGAGCCAATCCGCGGAAACATAAAAACCACGGTTCGATTTAGCGCGGACCATTGCTTTGTCAGGCTGCTGGGTAACGACTGTCCCTTTTTGGCAGATCAATTCTGCTGAGACTTCGTATCCATAGTCATCATTAACATATACTTCCGCTGTTCCCATGGTGTTGTTGGTCATAAAAAGTTCGATGAGGAGAAGGTCTTTGGTGTCCGGATGGAGTTCAGGGCGGGACTTGAGACCACGAACGTAAACTTCTTCCACTTCTTCACCCAGGAGGAAACGGGCAGAGTTGAAATCGTGACCGGCGGAGTTGGTAAGAATAGTTGCCCCAGTAACACCGAAGGCCTGTGATGCATTGCGGTGAACACCTTTCCACAGGAGAGGTTTACCCAGATCGCCAGTCATGGCTTTGGCTTTGACTGCAGCATGGTATGGATCAAAGCGGCGCATGAACCCGACTGAGATCAATTTCTTGCCACATTCAACTTCAGCTTCCAGAACCTTGATCGCATCTTCCACGCTAGTCGATAGGGGTTTTTCGCATAAAACCGGTTTACCGGCTTGCAAGCAGGCCAGTGTCATTTTTGCGTGTGTACCATCCGGGGAAGCGATCAGGATAGCTTCGATGGCTGGATCTTCAATCAATTGGATTGGATCAGAATAAATTTTAGGATTGCCGCTTTGAGCAGCAGCCTGGGATGCTTTGGCGGGGTCGAGGTCATAGATCCCAGCGACTTTGGCGCCGCCTACATAATGATGCAGGTTTTCTGCATGTCTGGCACCCATTAATCCTGTACCAATCACTCCCACTGCAATCGGTTTGTCTTTTGATCTTGTTTCCATTTTGTTATTCTTTCTCAGCGGATGCTGTCTAAACTAAGATTATTATTTTCTGAAACTAAAAGCCTAATGAACGGATGTATTCACGGTTCCTGCGAGCTGATTCTTTCGGTACACCCATGCCAGGTAGAACATCCTGCTCAACAACTCCCCAACCTTCGAAACCTATTCTCTTCAACTCAGACATTAATGCTGGAAAATCCACATTACCTTTTCCTAGTTCGCAGAAAACACCGCCACTGACTGCCTGGAAATAATCCCAACCTTCTTTATCCGCTTGTTTGTGAACTTCGGGTTGATGATCTTTGAAATGGAAGTGCCAGACGCGTTTTCCGTATTTCTTCAATCCTTCAACCGGATCTCCACCACCATACCGATAATGTCCACAGTCAAAAACCAGACCTAAAATTGCAGGATCAGTCAACGACATCAGCTTTTCAATTTCAGAAGGAGTTTCCACATACCCAGCGCAGTGATGATGGAAGGCTGTTCGAAGTCCTGTTTCTTTCTTCACCGCTTCCGCTACTTTGGTGGCTCCTTCAGCGAAAATCTGCCATTCAGCATCAGTTAATCCCATTTCTGGTTTCACACGTCCGGCATTCTTTGTGCGGACAGGAATGGAACCATTCTCATCTGCGAGGACGATAAATGGTACATCGCCTTCAACAGCTGCCATTAATCGTGCAGTCTTTACCGCAACATCGATCCCGCCTTGATGGGCTGCTGGATTTTTCATGGCGACAGGTACAAATGCACCCAGGAGGGTCAACTTACGACCATGAATTTCCTCCGCCAACTTTTTGGGATCTGTTGGCATGAATCCCCAATCGCCTAATTCTGTCCCGGCATACCCGGTTTCAACGATCTCATTTAATACTTGAACATAACCGGGAACATCACCGGCCAGGTCAAACTCTAAAGCACCCCAGGAGCATGGCGCATTTGCAATTTTGATCATCTCATCACCTCATCAAAGAAATGTATTTATGGTCCAAACGTAAACCAACAGGATTATTCTCCTGATCGAAACCTATTTAACATCCGGATTCGGGAGCATGAAATCCCGAATCAAAGATAAAAGCTCCTGATAGGAACTGATGAATGCCCGTAAAGTTCGGGCTGTGGGACCGAATTGATCGAATTCTTCGGGGGTTAATCCATCTTCATCGTATGCCCTGCGAAAATCGGGGAATTTTCGGTACAAGGTGTCCAATACTTCCTGAGGAACAGGATCGTTGAACCGTTCTTTGACTTCGATATCTGATTGGTTGAATTTGACCTGCCAATCGTAGGGGATCGTCAGCACGACGTCTCCGCCGATCAACTCTGACCAATGCATTTGATGTCTGTAAGCTGCTGCCAATAAACGGGTTCGATATCCACGTTTTTCGAAAATTGGGAATGCCTTTTTTAGACAAGCAATACCAGCCCAATCACCATAACCTGGCGGAATGAGGACCTTATCTCTTTTTTCAAGGACATGGATCCAATCATCCATACGACCGACCATGATCGTACAAACGGAACGGATGTCTGCGACTGACTTGCCTTCTGCTTCGCGCCTTTTAAACCCTCTTTCCACTGCTTCTGCAACTGCAATCGCCTGTGGAACACAGAAACAGACGGTAGCATTGATATTTACACCATGATATGACACTTCTTCGATCGCTTTTATCCCGGCTGCGGTTACAGGGATCTTGACCTGCATATTGGGTGCTAGCGTGTGAAAATGAAGAGTTTGCTGAATGATCGCATCCGGATTTCGATAAAAAGTGGGATTGGTCTGGATGGATATCCGCCCTTTTAGTCCATGTTCTTTTTCGAACACTGGCCGTAATAATTCTGCGCCTTTTACCGCCATCTCCTCGATGAGCAGCCAGGCAACCTGATCTTCTGACCAGGTGGGGTTGGCTTTGATGATCTGGTTGATCCGATCTTTCCAAAGAGGCATTTCTTTTTTTAAGACGCCCAGGACAATGGTTGGATTAGTCGTCGCTCCGACCGCTCCGTGTCCAATCGCGTAAGTAAGTTCTTCTACTGAACAGGAGTCATTCCAATAATCGGTTTTTGTAGTTGACACAGTTTGATGAAGTGGAGATTTATACTTTATTTCCGTCATATTTCTTTACCTTTCATTGGTTTAGTAAGGTTTTCATCCTTGGTACGAGAAATCAGAACATTTTCATAAAAAATAAAAGAAAGAAATAAATAATTGCTGTCGAATTATCTCTGAATTCTGTACACGTGTGCATAGCACCCTGAATAACTGGGGTGCTCTTTTTAGGAGCACCCCAGTACAACTAACTTTTTACTTCTTGAATTCTGCGACGTTATCTATGGAGACAACATCGACACCGGTGTTGACGAAGGCTTCAACCTTCTCACCACGAGCTACAGCAGCTGCGGTCAGGGTACCTAATTCACCGATTTTGCCGGGGAATTGGGCTACTGAACCGGAAAGTTCACCAGCGGCGATGGAGTCAAGAGCGTTGGGGGAGGCATCGAAGCCGACGATGACGAGGGTCTTGCCGGCAGCCTTAGCTGCTTCCAAAGCACCCAGAGCCATTTCATCATTGGTTGCATAGATGGCTTTGATGTTCGGGTTGGCAGTGAGGATGTTCTCAGCTACGGACTGGCCTTTGGCGCGATCAGAATCAGCGGGTTGAATAGCGACGACCTTCATACCAGCTTTTTCAAGTGCTTCCTTGGCGCCTTCTTCGCGCAGGTTGTGGACGGGATCACCTGCTGCACCGCGGATAATGGCAACTTCGTCACCAGCGGTCAGTTTTCCGGCGATAAATTCACCGGCCATGGTTCCACCGAGACGGTTGTCAGTTCCTACAAATGCGGATTTTGCATCGAAGTTGGGGATATTGGTATCGATCAAAACTACGGGGATACCAGCATCGACTGCCTTCTGCAAGGTGGGTTGAAGTTGATCAGCCTGGCTGGGGGCGATGGCGATGGCATCTACCTTAGAGGAGATGGCTGCTTCGACCATGCGGATCTCGCCTTCAATGTCAGTCTCTTCATTTGGACCAGTGAAGGTAGCTTCAATATTGGGATCAACTTTCATGGCGTCATCAACACCAGCGCCAACCAGTTTCCAGTAGTCGCTTACGGCGGATTTAACGATGACAGCGATCTTTAGTTTCTTTTCAACCACAGGCTGAGCATCGGGTTTGTAGGTTGTGATGTTTTCGAGTGAGACAACATCGACGCCTGTGTTGACGAATGCTTCAACTTTTTCACCACGAGCTACGGCGGCTGCGGTCAGGGTGCCTAATTCGCCGATCTTGCCGGGGAATTGGGCTACGGAACCGGAAAGTTCACCGGCTTCGATTGAGTCCAAAGCGTTCGGTGATGCGTCAAAACCGACGATGACGAGGGTCTTGCCGGCTGCTTTTGCAGCTTCCAAAGCGCCTAAAGCCATTTCATCATTGGTGGCATAGATACCTTTGATATTGGGATTGGCGGTGAGGATGTTCTCAGCTACAGACTGACCTTTTGCGCGGTCAGAGTCAGCGGGTTGGACTGCTACGACCTTGAGGCCGGCTTTTTCCAAGGATTCCTTGGCGCCTTCTTCGCGCAGGTTGTGGACGGGATCGCCAGCGGCTCCGCGGATGATGGCAACTTCGTCGCCAGAGGTCAGTTTTCCGGCGATAAATTCACCAGCCATGACACCACCGAGGCGGTTATCAGTGCCGACGAATGCGGATTTAGCTTCGAAACCGGGAATGTTGGTATCGATCAAAACAACGGGGATACCAGCATCAACTGCCTTCTGCAGGGTGGGTTGAAGTTGATCAGCCTGGCTTGGGGCAATTGCGATCGCATCAACTTTGGCTGAAATGGCAGCTTCGACCATACGGATTTCGCCTTCAATATCGGTCTCTTCGTTTGGACCGGTGAAGGTTGCTTCAATATTGGGATCGGCTTTCATGGCATCATCAACGCCGGCGCCAACCAGTTTCCAATAGTCGCTAACAGCAGACTTTACGATGACAGCTACCTTGACCTTGCCAGTAGTTGCGGCGGGTTCTTCAGCGGCAGGGGCAGGGGCAGCGGTTGGGGCAGGAGTACAAGCGCCCAATACCATGGCAAGTATCATCATGATGCTCATGACGATGGCTAACTTTTTTAACATAATCTCCTCCAATGGTTTTTGTTTTGGTTTTGGTTATGAACAATTCTTGGTAGATCAGTGAAAACTTGTTTTCTATCCACACCTCCTGAACTGATTTTTTATCCTGACTGATTATCGACGAGCACGCTGGCGTAAGACATCAACAGATACGGCTGCGATGATTACCAGACCAATCGCGACTGTTTGCCATTCGGTTGGTACATTCAAAAGGACCAGTCCGTTCCGCAAAACAGCAATCAAGAGTACACCGATAGCGGTACCACCAATGGTACCGGAACCACCTGAGAAACTTGCACCACCGATGATGACGGCTGCGATCGCATCCAACTCATAACCTGCTCCAGCATTCGGGAAGCCAGCGTTGGTACGACCTGCCAGCATTAATGCTGCAGCGCCTGCCATCAATCCACTTAAGCTATATACGATCACCAAAGTCTTATCTACATTGATACCTGAAAGCCGGGCTGCTGCAGTGTTTCCTCCGACGGCATAAATATGCCTGCCCAATGAGGTATTGGTTAATAAAATGTGGAAGATCGCATACACGATGAGGACAGCAATGAATGCCACCGGGATGGGACCTATCGAACCTGCACCCAAAACCTGTATCTGAGGTGCTCCAGCCCGGTCAAAACCTGAGATGGGTGATGCACCTGTGATGATGAGGGCCAATCCACGGGCAATATTCATTGTGCCCAGAGTTGAAATAAATGGATGAGGCAGATGCAGTTTGGTCAACAAAATTCCGTTGATCCACCCGATGAATATACCGATCGCGATACATAAAGCCATGGATATGAATGGATTGATGTGCCATTTGATGGCGAAGATTGCCATACCACACATGGCGACTGCCAGGATGGAACCGACAGAAAGATCAATTCCACCGGTGATGATACAGAGGAGCAACCCAATCGCGAGGAACGCGTTCACTGTAGCCTGACGTGCTATATTGGATAAGTTGGATCCAGTCAAAAACACATCAGATGTGATCGAAAGGAAAATTACCAGCAGGATCAATCCGAAGAGTGGTCCAAATTTCCCCAGGAAGGTACCCAGGGTCATTCCAAAGATCCTTCTTTCGGTTTTTACATCATTTACTGTGATCTGTGCCATAGCTGTTCACTCCCATTGCTGCTGCTAGTATTTTTTCCTGAGTTGCCTCTTCCCGGTTGAATTCACCGGCCACCCGACCTTGATGAATGACCAGGATCCGGTCACTCATGCCTAATAACTCCGGCATTTCAGAAGTGACCATGATCACGCATGCACCATTTTCAACCAATGTATTCATCAGGTTATAGACTTCTACCTTCGCACCGACGTCGATACCGCGCGTGGGTTCATCAAAGATCAGGACTTTCGATTCGCTGGCAAGCCATTTTGCCAGAACCACTTTCTGTTGGTTGCCACCGCTCAAATTCTGAACTTCCTGCAGGGATGATGGAGTCATGATCCGTAGCTTCTTAATAAAGTCATCCACCCGCAGTTTTTCCATCTTTAATTGCAGAAATCCATTCTTTTTGATCTTGTTCAAACTGGCCATGCTTACATTTTGAAGAACAGATAACTTTAATACCAGCCCTTGGTACTTTCGATCTTCCGGGAGAAGGCCTAAACCAGCGAGAATTGCAGCCTGAGGCGAATCGAGCTTGACCAGTTTTTCATCTATATATACATTTCCTGAGTCGATCTTGTCCGCTCCGAAGATCGCCCTAACAAGCTCAGTACGACCCGCTCCGACCAATCCGGCGATGCCCAAGATCTCACCGTTATATGCTGAAAAACTGATATCTTTCAGGACACCTTCACGGCAGATACCCTCGACGCGGATAGCTTCCTTGCCGCGTTTCGAGATGACCTTAGGATACTGCTGATCCAATGAGCGCCCAACCATCAGGTTGATAAGTTGGTCATTGGTCGTGTTATGGAGATCAACCGTGCTGATATATTCTCCATCGCGAAGTACAGTTCCACGGTCGCAGATCTCAAAAACTTCATCCAAATGATGGGAGATGAAGATGACCGATTTGCCTTTTTCTTTTAATTTTCTGATAACAGCATACAGTTGATCGATCTCGGTTCCAGTGAGCGCACTGGTTGGCTCATCCATGATCAGTAGTTGGGCATTTAGAGATAATGCTTTGGCGATCTCGACCATTTGCTGGTGAGCAACCCCCAGTCCCAACACTGGCCTGGCAGGATCGATATCCAGATGAACTTCCTTTAGCAATTCTGCTGTCCGGCGGTGCATCTCTTTCCAATCGATAAGATGCAACGCTTTATTGGAGAAATGTTCCCTTCCAAGCCAAACGTTTTCTGAGATACTGAGTTGTGGAACCAGGTTAAATTCCTGGTAAATGATCCCAATACCCAGTTCCTCAGCATCCTTTGGCTGACGGATTTCGACTTTTTTACCTTCCCAGTAGATCTCGCCTTTATCCTTGAAATAAGCACCGGATAAGATCTTCATCAAGGTCGATTTTCCTGCTCCATTTTCACCCAAAAGGGCGTGCACTTCACCTCGATGGACTTCGAGATGCACATTATCCAGAGCACGAACACCGGGAAAGCTTTTACTGATCCCGACCAATCGCAGGAGTTCAGTATTGCCAGTGGTTACTTCTTGTGACGTCGTTTCACTCAAGGTACAACTCCTTCTGGAATGTTCTTAGAGGAAATACCGCTCTTCAGCCTTTTTCTCTAACCAATTCTTCCTGGCTTCCTGAACGGAGGGCATTTCACTTACTTCAGCTACAGGGACATCCCACCAACTTTCATATCCAGGCACATTCACATACCGATCGTTTCGAATATAGATCATGGTGGAACGGCTTGTGGTTTGGGCAGTTATGATAGCTTTAGCATAATCATCTGATGTCTTACATTCAATAACCTCAGCACCCAGACTGCGTGCATTCGCAGGGAAATCAACATGAAGTAGTTCGACATTCTCACCGGCAGTATCATCGGGGAGGATGCCGTTTTGGGGCATGACATAACGGGTACCGAAACCATCCTGTCCAAGAGACCGGCTGAGAGAACCGATGCTCTTGTATCCGCTGTTATCCCAGAGAATTACGATCAATTTATAGCCTTCTTGAACAGAAGTAGCCAGATCGGAAGAAAGCATTAAATAACTGCCATCACCAACGATCACATAGACATCGCGTTCGGGAGCAGCCATTTTCACACCCAACCCACCGGCAATCTCATAACCCATGCACGAATTTCCGTATTCCATGTGAAAGTTTTTCGGATGTCTTGTCCGCCAAAGTTTATGGAGATCGCCAGGCATGCTTCCGGCTGCGTTGACCATGATGGCATCCGGGGAAGAAATTTCATTCAATAAACCGATTAATTCTCCCTGGCTGGGTAATGGTTCATTTCGGATGGCATAGATCCGGTCAACTTCTTTTTCCCATTGATTGTGGAGATCCATTGCCAGTGACTTATATGAAGGATCTACCTTGTATCCATTTAACAGGGTGGATAATTCTTCCAGTGTTGCTCTGGCATCTCCAACAACTGGAAGAGCATGATGTTTGAATGCGTCAAATTCGGTCACATTAATATTAATAAATTTGACATTGGGATCCTGGAACGCAGTTTTCGATGCAGTGGTGAAATCGCTGTAGCGGGTTCCTATACCAATGACCAGATCTGCATCGTGAGCGATACGATTTGCCGCCAAAGTTCCCGTTGCTCCCACGCCACCCAGGCAGAGCGGGTGATCAAATCTCAAGCTTCCTTTACCTGCCATGGTTTCACTGACTGGGATGCCGGTTTGATCGACAAATGATTTAAGAGTTTCGGTAGCTTCTGAGTAAATGGTTCCTCCGCCTGCAACGATGAGTGGTCGTTTACTTGCCTTGATCCATTCAACCGCAGTCTTGAGGGCTTCATAGTCTGCGCGGTTCCTGCGTATATGCCAGACGCGTTTTCGGAAGAATTCAACAGGATAATCGTATGCTTCTGTTTGTACATCTTCAGGTAATGCCAGGGTGACAGCGCCAGTTTCAGAAGGGCTGGTTAAGACACGCATCGCTTCAGGAAGCGCGGTTAGTATTTGATCCGGACGATTGATACGGTCCCAATATCTGCTAACTGGTTTGAAGCAATCATTGGCTGAGAAGTCCTGTGATTGGAAGGACTCGATTTGTTGTAAAACTGGAGCGACATTGCGGCGAGCAAAAATATCACCGGGTAGAAGCAAGACAGGCAGACGGTTGACGGTTGCAGTCGCAGCGCCGGTGATCATGTTGGTTGCGCCAGGTCCGATGGAAGTGGTACAAACCATCGTCTGCAATCTATTTTTGATCTTGGTATAAGCTGTCGCGGTATGAACCATGGCCTGTTCATTGCGTATCTGATAATAACGAAAATCAGGATTCTGTTGTAATGCCTGTCCGATTCCGGCAATGATGCCATGTCCGAAAATTCCAAAACAACCGGCAAAGAAGCGTTGTTCCTTACCATCCCGTTCGGAATATTGATTTTTCAAAAATCTGATCACTGCCTGTGCCATTGTCAGGCGTACGGTTTTTCCTACTGCCATGATCACTCCTTTTTACCGCTCTTATTAATTGGGAATATGGGTACGCGGGGATCTTTGTATGTATAAGAATCCTTCACCCAAGTGAAAGCAGGGTCATCCAATGCGGCCAGACTTTGGTCCGATCCTGCCAGTATGTTCAAGTAATAGGTTGTATATCCAGGGGGACTACTGACCGGGTGATACCCTTCCGGAACGAGGGCAACATCATTGTTCTTCACCAAAACGGGAACATCAAACCCTTTGTCAGCTTTGTGTAAAGGCGATTCCGGATCAGTATAAATCCGTTGAATTGCGTACCCTTCAGGCCGATCGATCTTGTAGAAATATACTTCATCCAGATCAGCTTCGAGAAGGATGCCATCTGGAGAGACTTTACGCACGTCATGTTTGTGGGGAGGATAACTGGACCAGTTTCCACCCGGAGTATAAACCTCCACAATTACCAATCGGTCACACGGAAAACCTGGCGGGATGATTTGATTGATCTGGCGGGTGGCGTGATCTCCACCGCGTATTTCAACATTGACATCAGCGGGAGTTATTATTTTAGGTTGTCTCTGAGTGATTGCCGGAGTTCTGGCAATCGCGAATTCGCAATCGCTTTGCGCTGTGATCGTAAAGGTAGTCGATTTGGAGAGATACAGCGCATGGGGTAATCCGCTAAATACTGTGGTACGACCGCCAATCTGATCCCAATTTCCCTTATCAGAATGAATATTTACGATACCCGAGAGGATGACAATAGCAACCTCATTGTTCCCGGTTTCGGAAGACCATTGGATACCAGACGACAGACGGCGTGCTTGAAAGGTGATCGTATCCCAACCTGCATCCTCGGGACGCACATCGACAAGAATATCTGATTCGGGGGAGGCATTTCCATGAATAACGAGCGATCCTAAATCGTACTGCTTCATAAACTCCTCTTCTGGTCAGTTCAATCAAAAAGCTGTAGACTATCGTTAATCTTCGCACACGTGTGCATTTATTTTTGGAAATAAATATTCCGAAAACTACACTATTCAGTTATTTTTCGAGTATACGTCGATGTTGGGAATCTCTTGTGACACAATTCGAGTCAGAATATATGCACACGTGAACATTATAGAAGATTTTATAGGTTTGTCAAGATATAAAATTCCAGATTCTTATGCATGATTTCCCTTTAATATTTTCATCAAGACATCAGGGATCATTTATATATCATAGCATAGGAGGTACCAACTAGAACCAATGTGACGGAACGCGGTGCATTTTCACCAACCCATTGAATATCTAATTATGATCCAGGCCCTTATTGAGCAATCTCAGAAATCACGAAATACTACTTGACAATTTTTCTTCAAGCACGCACAATATCTATGAACACGTGTGCATATAAAGGATTTCATGGCGATTACGATCAAAGATGTGGCCAAGGCGGCGGGTGTATCACATACAACTGTGTCCCGTGCCCTTCATGACCACCCAGCAATATCAACTGAAACAACCGCACGGGTGAAGCAGATCGCTTCAACCATGGGGTACGTTCCCAGTGCCACCGCTCGTGGATTAAAAACTCGACATACCCGGGCATTGGGTGTGATTGTAAGTAATATCGATGACCCTTTCTGGAGCGAGGTCATGCACGGTGTGGATGATGTGCTGCATCCCAGTGGATATAGTTTCTTTGTAGCTGCCACACATCGCAACAAACAACGGGAAAAAGAAGTTGTGATGATGATGCTGGAAAGAGGGGTGGACGGTGTGATCCTGCTAGCTCCGCAATTCAGCGAAGAACAGGCATTTATGCTTCATTCCTATGGTTTACCGGTTGCTATTGTAAATAATGAAGGTGCGGGGGAATACCAATATTTGATCTATAACGATAACGTTTACGGGATCAGCCTGGTCACCAGACACTTGATCAAACTTGGGCATGAGAACATCGCTTATCTGGGTAACACATTAGGCGGATTGACTAACACGGAACGCATCAGAGGATTTCAGGAAACGATGAAATCTGCCGGTCTCACGATCAGGGAAGATTTCATCCATCTAACCAAAGGTGGAACTCCCGAAGGTGGCTTTGCCGGTGCTCAATATCTACTTTCCTTACCCAAAATACCCACAGCAATCATGTGTTACAACGATTTTATGGCGGTTGGTGTTTATCGTGCCTTGATGCAAGCGGGTTACCGCATTCCTGAAGATATTTCGGTTACCGGGTTTGATGATATTGCGATTGCCGCTTATATGAATCCACCTTTAACAACATTGCATCAATTTAAGTATGATCTTGGAGTAGGCGCCGCCAGGATGATGCTGGATATACTGGAGTTAAGAAAATCCAATCTGACAGAATCCGCAGTTAATAAGAAGGTCATGTTGAAGGGTGAATTAGCCATCCGTAAGTCCACCACTCCTCCAAGAGCAATCTGATCATTTGCCAACAAGAAAAAGGACCGGGTTTCTCCGGTCCTTTTTGTAACTTCAATTTTTACTTCCGTTTAGCGCACCACCATTTCCATGTTCGACCTTTTCGGATAGTTACACTACCAGACTTGCTTCCGCACCTGGCAGTTACGGTATAGCTGTATCTTCCGGATTTAACAAAGACGCGATGTTTGCCCGGGGCAATACTGAACCAATATGAACCGTTTTCTCCGTGTAATTGGACGCTGAGGTAGCCGCCAGTCTTATTATTGATGGAAAGCTTTGCCAATTTCACTTTCGAATCAACTACCGGGCTTGTCACGATATCGGAGCTGGTGGAAACGGAACATGCACCAGAATCCAACCCCGACTTCGCCGCAACCGGGGCAGCTTCCACAGAAGAGAAAACAAAAACTAATGCGAGTAAAACAGATAACCAACGCGATAACTTCATTTGATCCTCCCCAATCAAGTTATGAATACATACTCTATCGTCAATTATATAAATTTCTGTAGATTGGGTATTAAAAAAGCCCATTTTTATGATCAAAAATGGGCTTTTAAGTAGTTTTAACTATAAGAATCAGGATTTGCTGATATTAACAACCACATAAGGTCTGCGCCGGGTCTCACTGTAGATGAAGGCTTTCGTAATCTGTTCAATTTCTGCCCGATCTTTTTGACCAACACGTTTTACTGCATCAAGTACCTTTTTGCGGATACCAGATAAAAACTCAGTATTGTCTCTAGCTGTGATGAAACCACGGGTGATGATATCAGGATCCCCTAATACATCTCCGGTGAAACGGTCCATTCCAACCGAAATCAAGATCATGCCGTCGCGAGAAAGTTCTTCCCGTTCGCGCATGATATCCGGATTCACATCCCCTACCCCGGATCCATCAACGAACACGTCACCAGCCGTAACTTTGCCATCCAAAACCATACCTTGGTCGGATATTTCCACTATCTGGCCATTTTCAATGACGCATATTCTCTCTTCAGGTACTCCGACTTCCATAGCCAGGTGTTTGTGCATCTTGAGCTGTCGTAGTTCTCCATGCATCGGGATGAAGTATTTTGGCCTGGTCAAATGAAGTAGCAGCTTCATTTCCTCCTGGCTGGCATGTCCGGAGACATGCACTGCTGCAATGGCTTCGTAGATCACATCCGCGCCACGTTCGAACAGGCGATTGATCATTTTATAGATCGGTTCTTCATTGCCGGGAATTGGATGGGAAGACAGTACAATGGTGTCGCCTTCACGGATATCAAACTGTCGATTGGTCCCCATGGACAGACGCCCTAAAATTGATGTGGGTTCTCCTTGAGATCCGGTACACATAATGACAACCTGATCGCCGGGCATGGTCAAAGCTTGTTCAATGGGTATCAATACACTTTCAGGGATTTCAAGATATCCCAATTTTGCTGCCATTTTTGCATTGTCGACCATCGAGGTACCAGCGAATGCCAGTTTTCGACCAAACTCGGATGCAACATTGGCTGCCTGCTGCATGCGACTAATTAAGGAGGCGAATGAAACAATGATGATTCTGTCTTTAGCCTCACGGAACACTTTTTTGAAAGCTTCAACCACCACTTTTTCGGATGGGGTCCAACCAGCACGCTCAGCATTTGTTGAATCGGATAAGAGTGCTAAAACCCCCTGGGAGGAGAAATCTGCCAACCTCGCATAATCTGACGGCCAGCCATCGACAGGTGTGTGGTCAAACTTATAGTCACCGGAATGGATGATCAAACCCAGAGGAGTATGGATACCCAAACCGACACCATCCGGGATCGAGTGGCAAACATGGAAGAATTCGACGTCAAAAACGCCGATCTTTACAGTGTCTCCGGCATGGACTGTATTGAGCATAGCCTTACTGCCAAGTCCATTTTTACCCAATTTGACTTCGATCAAACCACGAGTCAATGGAGTTGCATATATCGGGACATTGATCTCTTGTAATAAATGGTGGATTGCCCCGGTATGGTCTTCATGACCATGTGTGATCACGATCCCGCGGATACGGTCACGATTTTCTCTAAGATATTGGAAATCCGGAATGATGTAATCTATTCCGGGCATATCGCTATCCGGGAACATCAATCCGGCATCCACGAGCAGGATATCTTCACCATACTCGTAAACCATCATATTCTTTCCCACTTCGCCAAACCCCCCGAGTGGGATAATTCTAAGTTTCTTTTTATTTTCTTTCATTCTCAAACCTTTTATTAACGAAACGCGTCACAGGTTATCTGGGACGCGAAATTTGTAAATTAACTTTAATCAGCATTAAAAATTACTAACACATCCAACTTGATAATTCTAACACAAAAAATAAAAAATGATCCCCTGTGTTGTATTACCCTGCAAAGAACGGGATATTTATCAAATATTCTCGTATTTTCTCTCTAGATTTTTGTTCAAGATACCCCTGAATTTTTTACTGGATAAGCGACAACAATAAGGCGGTGGGTATTGTTCCTCTTTGGCCAGCAAGTGATCAATGTAATGCGTTCATCCACGGTAGTATCGATCCATTTCGCATTTGCCTTCCGGTTTTCAATAGATGCATCCCGCTCGTTCAACAATTTGATCACCGCCACTTGATACTTAAATACTTTGCTCCCCGAGTATATGAGAATCTCATCCTCTACCTGTAAATAAGACAGATTTTTGAATACTTCTCCATCCACATTGTGATGTCCGCTTAATACGGTGTTTCCTATCACCCCGATGGGAACAGATTTATCCAACCAGCCGACAGCGTGATAGTTCGGAGCTTCCCATTGTTCGAACCATTGATCATTGATCTCAACCGCTTCATTCCGGGTTGTGATGATGGGAGCATCGACACCAATAGCTTTTATGACAATTCTGTCAGGAATGAAACTTTGATGAACTTGTTGGCTGGGTGTGGGTGAAGATTTGGAGGTCTGATCAGACACCTCACCTTTTTGAATAAGTTCTGGATTGAAAAGGTCATATAGGGCTGTCGCCGTTTCAGCCGGAATTACCGGTACCTCGGCTTTTGCTGTTGCCCGTAAAACCATTTGTTTTTCGAATTCCTGATCCTGGTATGTTTGTAAAGCGGGTGTAATAAAGTTCCAACTGGCTACACCAATAACAATCCCACCTGCGATAACCAGTAAAGTTGATTTGATCATATTTTCCATGTTTTATTAATAAACGAGCCGGGTTTGTCCCGGCTCGTTTCCGGAGGAGATTCAATTATTGTTTAATTCCAAATTTGCTGGTTGCGCCGTGACTAGCCATTGCCAGCCCGAGCAGGATCAGACCTACATTGGTGAACAATCCTGATAAAGGTAGTCCGTTGAATGGATTGCCTGTGGTGTCAGAGCCGGTTACAGGGATCAATGGATCAGGAGTAACACCAGGATCGAACGGTAATGGGGTGAGAGTGGCTACCACGGTGACTCTATTTGTCCGCTGTACAGTTGGGACGTTTGTTGGAGTATTTCCACCAGAAGGTGTGGAGGTAGGTCCGGTGGGAGTTCCCGTATTCTGCTGCACGGTCGGTGTAGTCAATTGAACTGCGCACGGGCTCTCTCTGGATGTAGTCAATTCTTCAGAAAAAGTTCCTTCTGAAAGACCATTCCAGGTGATGGTCATGGTATGGAAACCTGGATCGGTGATCCATGAGATGGAGCTGTTGGCAGGTGCGGTGAGAGTTCCACCATCCAAGACCAGTAATGCTTTTGGCATTGGTTTGGCTAGTTTGAATGCGTTTACTGAATCGACGCCAGGATTCAACTCCCAGGTAAATTCAACATCAAAATCGTTTTCATTCACAACCGTCCAGGTCTGGACTCCCTGATTACAGAACCAACTCAATTTCAAGGGAAGCAGAACACGTTCGGTTGGTGTTGCAGTTGCCGTTGATGTTGGCGTTGAGGTTGCGGTATCGGTAGGTGTTGCTGTTGCTGTGTCGGTCGCAGTGGGGGTCGCAGTATCAGTAGGGGTGGCTGTTACTGTTCCAGTACTGGTTGGTTCCGGTGTGTTTGTATCTGTTGGGGTATTTGTATAGGTTGCAGTAGCCGTAAAGGTTGGAGTATTGCTGGGTTCCTGTTCGACACTACAAGTGTAGGTTCCCGCGTATGCACCGGGATTGTGCAGGGTAATCGTTTCACCATTCACTACTACTGACGCTGAAGTGATGTTGTAAGTGCCGTTTGGCTTGTTATCTGTAAAATGTACAGTTGAGCCGGTATGTGCTCCTGGAGCGATTGAACCATAAGTGTAACTGAGTGTACCGATGGATGCTCCATCAGGTACATGTACCAGGACAAAATGGATTTCGACATGACCATCAACACATTCCACATGGGATAAGTTCAATTGCACATCAGGTTCTTTTGTAGAACTGGTGGTTGGTACAGGTGTATTTGTACTGGTTGCAGTGGGAGTATTGGTTGGATCCTCGCCGACTGGAGTCACCGGTGTATTAGTCGGTTCCTCTGGAGTATTTGTAGGAGATTCAGGCGTGTTGGTAGGTGAATCCGGTGTATTTGTAGGCGATTCTGGTGTGTTTGTGGGATCCTCAATCTCCTGGGTTTTGGTTGGTTTGGGAGTTTTTGTGGGATCTTCATCCTCTGGTGTATTTGTTGGCCTCGCTGTTCTGGTAGGACGTGGGGTGTTTGTTGGGTGGTTATTTGTGAACTGATCACTATTTACTCGTCCATCCCCTCCCGAGTAGGAAGCCTGGACAGGAGTATTCGTGACTGATAATAAAACGCCGATAATCAGGGTGATTACCCCCACGGTATAACCAATTTTGGAAAAAGACCGGAGAAACCCGTATAAGCGAATATTCATAATGAAACCTCTCTTCTGGATACCAATAATAAAATCGGATAATATGTATCCAAATAGTAGCATTATTGATTGTGAATATCAAATCAGAACGGGCAATAAATCCCATCTGTATAAGGATTAGTAAACAGTATTACGAAAGTTAGTTATTGGTTAGTTTCTTTATAAGAATGTGACAATGACCTTACCGCTATTTTCGGGCTGGTCTATTATTTTCATGGGAACTTTATAAAGATCAGACAGGATCGGTTCAGTCAGGACTAAATTCATGGGTCCGGCAACTCTGATTGCTCCATCTGCCAGTGCAATCACCTGATCTGCATACTTGGTAACAAGGTTCAGATCATGGATTGCCATTAAAATAACTAGCTGATCATCATGCGCAAGACCTCGAATAATTTCAAGCAGAGTGATCTGATACTGGATATCCAGGTGGGTGGTTGGTTCATCCAACAGCATCACTTTTGATTGTTGGGCAATTGCACGTGCTACTAAAACACGTTGTTGTTCACCTCCTGAAAGTTCTCCCATTCTCCTATCTCTCAGGAAATGTACATCAGTTTTCTGCATTGCCAATTTGATTATTTCATCGTCATTTTTACTGAGTTTGCCAAGCCATCCTATGTAAGGAGTTCTACCCATCGTAACCACTTCTTCTACAGTAAAGGCAGCCGGCAGATTCCTTGCCTGCGGAATGACTGAAAGTAATTTTGAGCGGTTAAGCGGATCAAGCTGATGGATATCCAAGCCGTCAATAAATATATTTCCACTTTGGATTGGTATTACCCCGCTTATAGCTCGGATCAAAGTTGTCTTGCCAGCCCCATTTGGACCGATCAAAGCGGCAACTTCACCCGGTTTTACCAATAAACTTATATCCGTGAGAACCTTCCGTTGGTCATACATCACCGACAGGTTTTGAATACATAATTTTAAATTACTATTATCTAGTTTCATCAATTACCAGAATGCCTGTTGTTTTGATCTTCTCAGTACCCATAAAAAGAAGGGAGCACCCACCAGCGCGGTGATAATTCCTAAAGGAATCTCTTGTGGGGGAATGATAATTCGGGAGATCACATCTGTAATTAACAATGTTGCAGTTCCCAGGATCAAAGAAAGAGGGATCAACTTGCGATAATCATTTGTCCAAACCAGACGGACGATGTGCGGAACAATCAGTCCTACAAATCCAATGATGCCGGAAAAAGCCACAGCGGCTGCTGCGCTCAACGAGGACGCTATGATGATAATCGCCTTGATTCGATTTACTCTTAATCCAAGTTGTTGTGCCTGATCCTCGCCAAATTGGAGAACATTCAAGGGATATCCCATGAATAATAATGTGCCACTGCCAATCAAAATATAAGGGATAATTGCCAGAACCGGTTCCCAACCACTGAGTGCAGATCCTCCCAACAGCCAGATAATTGCTCTGCGAAGTTCATTCTGCGAATGGATCATCAGGAATGAGGTGAGGGCGGTACAAAATGAACTTACTGTCACCCCAGCTAATAGCATATTGGTTGTCGGGACCGTTTTTCCCACTCTGGCAAGTGAGTAGACCACCAAAACTGTGACCATGCCAAAGATGAAGGCGGCAATCGGGATGGTTAACATTCCTAATATCTTAGTTGGCCACGAGATCGTCATGGCGAGCACAGCGCCTAAACCTGCACCAGACGCGACTCCGATCAGATAGGGATCTGCAAGCGGATTACGAAACAATCCCTGATACGATGCTCCACTTCCTGCCAGCGCTGCCCCTGTTAATCCGAGAAGTACCGTTCTGGGAAAGCGCAAATCAAAAAGAATGGTTGCATAAGTCTGGGAGACCTGATCACCATAAGCGAGTCCGATTTTTCCCAAAATCAATTTGATCAGGTCAGTAAATGGGATTTGAACTGTACCCACACCCAGACTAAATAAAAAAGCGAGGATTGCCAGAGTAATACAAATTACGAAAGCAATTTTGTTGGATTTCATTCCAGCCCGGGTGTTTGAGAACATTTACTTATTGAGGATATTGACGAGTTGTTCCAGCCCATCCACCAAGCGCGGACCAGGTCGACTGACTAAATTGTCATCAAATGCAATAACTTGATGATCCAACACGGCTTTTATATCAGCCCATCCTGCTCTTTGAGAAACACTCTCGAGCGAAGTTCCGTACGCAGCATCACCAAGGAGGATGATATCCGGATTGGCAGCGATTATCGCCTCCTGACTCATTTGCATCCATCCTTCTCCAGCCGTACTGGCAATATTTACTGCCCCGGTCATCTGGATGAATGTATCGATGTATGAGCCTTTGCCTGCGGTCCATGGTTTGGCGGGGTCAGTTCCATCCAGTTCATAAAAGATAGTTTTATGCTTTGCAGGGTCAATACTCGCGAGAGCTTTTTCGACTCTTGTCTTTAAACTTTCGATCAAGCTGGCTGCTTCCTGGCTGTGTCCGGTCAAAGCACCCACTGTTTCAAGATTTTTATATAAGCCATCAATATCTTTTGGATTTGATAAATAATAAATCTTCAGGTTTAGGTCTTCAAGTGCTTTAACTTGTTCAGGTGTATTAATTTCTGCAGCGAGTATCAGATCCGGTTGCAGAGCAGTGATCTGTTCCAGATTGAACTTTCCCATTGATCCACCAACAGAAGTAATGGTAGATACTTCCACCGGGTAATCGGAAAACTCATCCCGACCGACAACCTGATTCCCTGCGCCGATTGCGTATAGGATTTCCGTGTTGGAAGCAGCAAGGGAAATGATCTTTTGCGGGACTGTGCTTAGGGCGATCGTACGCCCCAGTCCATCAGTAAATTCCATTGGTTTGCTTTCAGGAGCTTTAACTGATCCGCATGCAGACAGCAAAGATGAAATCAAAATGGTGGTTAACACGACCAGTAGTGTTTTCTTCATTGATCCTATCTCCTTGAGATTGAATTAAACGAAAAACCTGTCTCGCGACAGGTTTGGTTTGGTGTGGTGTCTTTGCTTAAAACAGCCACCTCCTTTGCGCGAGGGTGTGGAACTCGCAAATTGGGCGGGCGACCTGGCTCGGATCATTGCTGATCCCTACAGTTGCGCGACAGCACCGGACTTCATGTATTCATGTTACCGGTTTCGCCTTTAATCCTTCCCATCCGGGGGAAGAGGAACCGAATTTGCCTATTCAATTGTTAATTAAATTCTACTCCACGTATAGTCAAACGTCAATCATGATGGCTTAGTTCTTATCCCGCCTTTTTTTCTCTGCCTGAAAAGTAAAATAACCAAGCATGGGTTCGAAATAATTTTCTTTCCAACCGGTTTCAATAATTTTACTTTGTCCTTTTGGAATTTCGGTTTGGTTGATGGTGAGCAGGCATCCATTTTCGTTGTCATCCAACAAGAGTTCAACAGTCGATGAGGGATCCAGAGGATGGTAATCAGCGGTACGCCATGACTTTACAATGCGATGATATGGTTCCAATTTCAGGATAATTCCGGTAATGTAACCATCCCAAACGGAATAATGTCCGCCATTACGGGCTTCGATAACTGCATTACCACCCGTAAAATCACGGTGAGTGATCGGATCGATCCAGGCATTAAACACTTCTTCGGATGAAGATGGTAATTGCAGGGTAAGAGATATTGATTCCATTAGTTAAGTTTCCTTGAAGATACCATGGATGTCAAGGAGAGATCGAATAGACAGGTTTGATATCTGTATCCATCAATGGAGAGAAAAATGGAGAAAAATCGACAGCAAAGTCCACTTCCAATATATAGACATTCCTGGGTGACGATATTTTCCCACCTTTACAATAGATTGGTTGCAAGGTGATCAGATCTGTGTAGGCTCCATCAGGCAGATCGATAGATAGTTGGCCTGACGTGCGATTTACATTGAATAAACCGACCAGACTCATTTTTGAGGATACATACGCTGCTATGATCACCGGCTCTGCCTGGTGAATGATAAATCTACCTTCCGCGTAGACAGGTTGCTTCTTAAGATTACTGAGAGTGGTTAAAAACTGCTGATATTCATAATTTCCCCATTCGATTGTGTCCTTATCAAATAACGAAGGTGTATAAATGGCTGCAGATTCTTGACCTGCATAGATCAGAAAAGCCCCACGATTGAAAGCTTCGAAGGCTGTCCAAGCTTCAGCCTGTTCCCTGGTTTCAGTGAGAGAAATTATCCGCCGCTGATCGTGATTTTCCACAAAATGCATTTTGACAGAATTCTGAGGATAAATGGAATGCTGGAATCTGACCATCATCAAATAATCAGAGACAGGTACCTTGCCAGTGACTGCAGCCTGGAAAATGGGAAAAATATCATAATCATAGGTTATATCAAATGCCTGGTACAACTCACCGTCAGACCACGTCAAGTAACCATTTTGACGACGATGCTCGATGAAGGATGCATGAACTGATTCTGCCAACCATAACGTCTCTCCACTGTGTTGGTCAATCTTTTGTCTTAGCTCTTTCCATACTTCGATCGGCACCAGGGATGCGACATCGCAGCGGAATCCATCCACACCCTGATCAAGCCAATAGATTAAACAGTTGGCGAGGTATTCTGTGAGCTCGGGTTGAGGGTGGTTCAGATCGATCACATCAGACCATTCAGGAACCGTTGTTACAGGTAATCCATCTATACCTTGATGAAAGAATTCCGGATGATTTTGGACCAGAATGGAATCATGCGATGTGTGGTTGAATACAACATCGATAATTACTTTCATTCCACGTGAATGAATTTCGCTTATCAGGTTATTAAAATCAGCAAGGGTACCGTAGTCAGGATTTATCGAGAGATAATCTGATATTGAGTAAGGGCATCCAAGACTTCCCTTGTGGTTAACTTGCCCAATGTGATGAATGGGCATTAACCAGATGACATCCACCCCCAAAGATAGGATTCGATCCAGGTCGGGAAGAATTGCATTAAAAGTTCCCTGAGGAGAGTGGTTTCTTACATAGATCTCGTAAATAATTAACTGATCAAGGGACTTGTGCATACAAGACTCCTTATGCCCTTTGTGAGTAGTTTACGCCACAATTTGTAAGGTGATCATCCCATATGAGTTTATTCTTTTACCATTTCCAGAAAAAGACTTACAACTTTGGGATCAAATTGTTTACCAGAGTTTTCACTTATATAAGTCAATGTTTTTTTTGTCGACCAGGCTTTTCGGTAAGGTCTTTCAGATATTAATGCATCCCAAACATCTATCACCGAAAAAATTCTAGCAGACAAGGGAATTTGATCCCCTCTTAATCCTTTTGGATAGCCGGATCCATCCCAATGTTCATGGTGATAGTGTGGAATCTCAATTGATGTTTTCAAGTATGCAACATCTTTAAGCATCTGGAATGCATATTCCGGGTGTTTTTTCATAATGATCCATTCTTCATCTGTCAATGGACCCGGTTTTAACAGTATCGAATCTGGTATACCCATTTTTCCAATATCATGCAACAAGGCTCCACGCCTTACCTTTACCAGTTCACCTTCATCCATACCAAGTTTTGATGCAAGATCTAATGTCAATTTCATGACCCGCTGGGAGTGACCTTCGGTTGCACCATCCCTCAATTCAAGAGCCCTGGCCCAGCCCTCTATCGTCTTGTCGTATGCCAGGGTTAAGTCAATATTTGCTCGCTGTAATTCCTGGAACATTGTTGCGTTATCGATTGCAATTGCAGCCTGGTCAGCCATCGCTTCCAGATAGTCGAACCAATTCTTATCTCTTACGAGAGGTGTATGGTGAAAGATTTCCAAAACGCCATTTGTTACTTTTTTTGCGATCAACGGTGCGCCAATATACGATATAAAATTCTCAGTTTCGATAAACTGTGAAGATATTATATTTTCCGAATCAGCGGAAATATTATCAACAAACAATAGCTGTCTTTGGTTGATAACCCGCCAGGCGTAAGTTGAATTTGATTTCAGACTTGCCCTATTGATCAATTGCGTACTAAATCCTCTACCAGCAGCAAAATCCAAGGTCCGGGTGTAAGGATTTAAAAGTAATACATCGCAAGCATCTACATCCAGTTTGGATACCACCTGATCCAGTAAGATTGATAAGGTCAGGTTAAGATCCATACTGGCATTTATCGCCCCGCCTACTGCCCGAAGGGCGGATAGATTATTCAACTGTTGGCTGAGTTGCTTTTCCGCCTTCAACCTTTCCTGAAGTTCATTGTTGAGGTCAGCAGTTCGTGCATTTACCTGTGATCTTAATAAGTTCGTTAAAACCATTGAAAGGGCAAGGATGATAGCCACTGAAAATAAGAACCAAAAAGTGAGGACTTTAAACTCATATGTGTTTGTACTTGTTCCTGGAGAAAATGCGATCCACTTTTTATAGATCTCATTGCGTTCTTCTTTGGAGACAGTAATTAAGCCGTTTTCCAGAATCGTAAGAGCGATCTCTTTGTCTTTCTGTACGCCAAAGGATAAAGGTATCCCAGACCCAACCTCACCAGCTATATGGACATTTACAATTCCGTTTTTTTCTATGAGATATAAAGCAACAGCCTGGTTAAGTAAAGTCGCGTCTGCCTGGTCTAAAGATACTTTTTGAAGGGCATCCAAAGCATTCTTCGCGTTTATTATTTTGATATCAGGATATTCTTTGATGAACGAAAGATCCTGGAAATTCCCCTGAACAATCGCGACACTCAACTCTTTTGAAGTCTTCAGATCTATATCTTGCTCTTGTGAGTTGTTGGCCACAATAACCGTGGGAATATCCCATGTTGGTGCAGAAAAATTGATGTCTTCCCTTAAATCCACGGAATACTGAATAGCTGTTACGGCGTCAACCTCACCCATTTTCAGAGCTTCAATTGCCTGTTCCCACGTAGGATAATGGACAATAACATAGAGGAAACCTGCCCTTTTGGACATTAACTTCAAGAGGTCAGAGACCATCCCAAGATGATTTCCATTTTCATCAAAAAATTCAATCGGCGGCAAGTCAGGATTTGCGGCCAATCTGATTGGTCCATGGACAGCCAGCCATTCCCGCTCGGAACTATCAAGAATTTCAGATTGCGGGAGATTAAATAATTGGATACCCTGATTTATAAGAAAGAAGATGAGTAATGTTAATACCACCCATGGAATCCAGCGGTATTTATTAAAGGAAGACAATATGTTACTTTCAGGCATCTATGTTTTCTCTCTTAGGCATGTATTATTTGCCTGATCTATCAATCAAATAATCGCCGCCCCGTTCTGCCATATTAGATCTTACTCAAAATATTTTCCATGGGTATCTACTTAACTAGACAATTATATTAAACCAAAAATAGTCATATTCAACAAGTTTAGGTTATAGGTAAATACAACCTTACTTTGTTTGGTAAGCATCTTGCACTTAATTTGTATAGGAGTGCAAGATGAAAAAACTACTACTCTATTCCTTAATATCCATAATTCTCCTCTCTGGATGCCACGTTGCAGCAGATCAAAATTCAGTAAAGACTAATGAAGGTGATCCCAAAGCAGTTGTTGGTGATTCTGTGGTGTCTGGAAAGTTAATCAATAGCAAAGGGAAATCCCTGCCGGATACCTCGATTTCATTGGCTCAAATTTATCGACAAAATGGGAAAGCCGCCTTCGTTCTGGATTCTGGTAATAGCCCTTCCACTATGACAGACAAAAAAGGCAGCTTTACATTTACAAAAATCACATCTGGTGAATACATCCTGGTTATTGGTAACCCGATGTCCTCGTATCAGATATATAGCCTTAAAGCCGGAGAACCGGAAATTTTTGTTGTTGAACCCGGGAAGAACCTGCAAGTGGGTACTCTCAAAATAATATTTTCCAAATAGCGGAGTATAAAAATGGTCACAGGGTTTATGATAAGCATTGTTCTCATTGTCGGATTCTTTTGGATAAATAACCAAAATGAATCACGAACCGATCAGCTCTTTTCTAACCGCGGTTCAGTAAATCCCAATTCCAACAGTCAGTCTGACAGAATTGGAAAAATGGTGGATAGAAGAATCTAGATCATTTTGATTAAGATTATTTATGAATTTTTCACCCTCCCGGGAAAGTATTAGGGAGGGTGTTCCGTTATAATCAAAATCTATGGATTTTCCCCTTACAATCGTTATATCTGTTGGACTGGCTATGGATGCATTTGCTGTTTCATTAGGTGTTGGAACTGCAAAAGCATTGCCTGATATACGATCGGTTTTTCGCCTTGCCGCCCATTTCGGGCTATTTCAAGGTTTGATGACCTTTGTGGGTTGGGTGGCAGGCAGTACGATCAGTGCCTGGATATCCAATCTCGATCATTGGGTAGCTTTCATATTGCTCACAGTTGTAGGCGTGAATATGATCCGCTCAGGGTTCAATCATGAGATGGATAGTTATCAGAAGAATCCTAGTAAGGGTGGAATGATGGTCATCCTTTGCGTTGCAACGAGCATTGATGCATTGGCTGTTGGGTTGAGCCTGGGAATAGTAAAAACCCCGATCGTGTTATCTGCATTAACGATCGGGATCATTACTTTTGGTTTATCCCTATGGGGATTAAAGATCGGTCATTCTTTGGGAGAAAAATTTGGCAAACGTATGGAATTACTCGGCGGTTTTCTACTGATCGGGATTGGACTCAGGGTATTAATCAGTCATCTGCTAACCAGCTAACAATTACTGGATCGATATATCTGATATGGCATTATAGAGCTCGCCTGAGAATTTACTGCTCGCGATTGTAGTTTTTATAAATGCCACTGCCATCAAGTTTGCCCCGGCAGGACCTTGAATGATTGCGCTTCCGCCTGAAGAACCATCAGAATAATACCCAAACTCCGCACCAGCTTTTGCCAAGGCAGCAGTACTATCCACTTTTGCACCAGATGCAAGCGTTCCAAGAGTATGCGTTCCGCTCAGTTTTCCGGTTTTATCGTAATACAAGACTTTCACGGTTCCCGAAGCGAGACTCGCTCCCAAATTCATAACCGAGATCACTGTCCGATGGCGCTGACCATTCGTAAAGTAGCTTGTTGAGTAGTTGGCAAACGGCACTGCCAACCGGTTGGATCCAAATGCCTGTCCGGTGAACGATCCGGCTAGAACATTTCCTTTAATATATCCAAATGCCATCACACTGGCCGGGCTGCTTGTGATCTTTGCGGATCCCGAATAACCCTGGGTCGTATTGGCTGGACCGCATGCGCTGAACCAGCTTCTGGTAAGCGGAGCCAGCGTCTTTTTTTCGGATTTTCCCGAGTTATAAGTCACCGTTACAGTGGTGCTTTCGGTAGGATCCGGATTGAATACATAGTAAATGGAACTGGTGGCTCCAGACGTATTACACATGGCGATGGGCATGAATAACTTCGTACTCATCTGTGTCACTGCTTCTGTACTATGTCCCAAGGACCCATCTGTGTTGACATTCAATTGGGTACCGGCAATTTTTCCTGCTAGAGGAATTGCCACAGTAGTTGACTTAACATGAACCACCCCGGAAAAATCACTTGGCAACTCAGTTACACTAGCCACCGGAAAATATAATGATCCTCCCGCAGGTATATTTGTCTTTGTTACGGTGACAGGTGACATTGTTCCATAAAAAGTGAGCTTAAAATTGGATGGGACTTTAAGTAAGTTTTGAACTGAGAGAACAGTTGTATTTCTATTCACATATAAAAACCAGATGTCAGGACTGCCTGTGGAAAACCCCACAGTCATTGGTCGTATCTTCAATGAAGTGTTGGTTGGTATCTGAGTAGATAGTATTGCTAAAGGAACATCAGATTTGACCACTGCAGATCCGCGGAATCCGGTCGCAGTTCCAAGGCTGCCAACAGAAACGGTAGCACTCGCTCCCTTTGCAAGATCAGGACGTGATATTGTTATGGGAGTTGATTCTCCCTCCGGGTAAACGAGCAAAGTGATATGTGCAATTTCATTCCCGATATTCTGGTATGTGATCGAAGAACTAAATGTAGGTAGGGCAATTTGAGCAGAAACACTCATAGGATTGAACAACGCTATCAACAACATTCCTATTATTATGGTGACTAACCATCGATTGTTATGCATAGTAAAAACTCCTGGTTGATTCCATGCTGTAAATGTTGCCAGAATCATGCCAGTAATATTTTGTAAGATTTCTTCCATTTTTTATTCGGTTTTTACTAACTAATTCCAAACTATGAATGATAATGGTTTTAGTTGGGCTAATGTCAGGTCATCTACTCATTTTTTGCCAATGGGATTCCTTAGGATGTCTATTCAGAAAAAAACACAGGTATTAATAAGTACTGTGATGGTTGCATCGATAGGCTTATTATTTACAGGAATTGCGATAGTCATCGTTAGGAATAACTTGCATGCTGATGTTGAAGCTGGGAAAATTGCAGCAAAAAGAGTTTCCGAAGCCATAGATGATGATCTTTTAGAACTGGTTAGAACTGCAAAAGATTACGGGAACTGGGATGATCCGTATGATTATATGAACACAGGTGATCCGGAGTTCATTGAAGCAAATGTATCCACAGAGAGCCTAAATAACCTGGGATTAAATTTTCTAGGTTTTGTGAATAATGAAAATGAGCTTATCGGTTATGGATCAACCAATCTATTGCCAGGTGAAAGTCAAGGCTTTAGTCTTTCGCCCGAAAAATGGTTATCCGTGGATACCTATGGGATAGATGCGAAATCCGGGGTCTTCATCCAACCTGAAGGTGGAATGATGATTGCCCAAGCTCCTGTGATCAAGAACGATTTAAGCGGAACCCCTCGTGGGAAGGTGATCCTGGTTAGATACTTAGGCTCTGAATATATCTCATCCATTTCAAAACAGACCAACACTGAAGTATCCATTTTGCCGGTTGCATTAGCTGAACGGGACCGTTTTTTAGCTGTATATGTTCGCCGACTAACATATGGCGAGACGTTTCCATCCCATAATGTCGGATTGAATACTGTGAACGGATATTTTCTCCTGAAGGATCTGAAGGGAGATCCTGTTTACCTGGTTACCACAACCATTAAATCCGCGTTTACTCAGCAGGCAATTAATGATCTTTATTATGTAGCAATAACAATGCTCTTTCTTGGTATCTTTGTTGTTCTTATTGTCAATCTAATTGTTAATCGATTTTTCCTAAGAAGGATCTTTTCTCTTGAAAAGAATATCCGCGATATCATCGATAATCCAAGAGCAGAGTCTAGAATTCCCCAGGATCTTCAAAAGGACGAAATATCAACAATTTCTAAAAGTATAAACTCCGTATTAGATAATCTTCAAAAAACCCAAGAAGATTATCGGACATTAGTAGAACATCAAGGTGAAGGAGTGGTTATTGTCAATGAATTCGACAAGATCTCTTTCGCCAATCCAGCCAGCCTGTCGATGCTTAGCACAGAAAAAAATAATATTATCGGGCGGGATATCAAAGACTTCATGGATCAGGATAGTAAGGACCGGATCCTCGTACAAACCAGATTACGGGAAAATGGTGTCAGCAGCAGTTATGAAGTGAACATCATTCGGGAAAATGGCTCACTTTTACCTGTGATCATATCAGCCACACCAAGATGCGATCCGTACGGGAAGTTTATTGGGTCTTACGGTGTCTTTAGAGATATCTCTGCTATTAAAAATGCTCAAAGGGTTCTCCACGAAAGTGAAGAGAAATTCCGCAATCTGGTTGAACAATCTCAGGTTGGTATTTTTCTAATTGATAATAATGGGTATTTTATTGAGTGGAATCATGCACTAGAAGAGATTACTGGATTTCGAAAAGAGGAAGTTCTACACCAGTCTTTTATCAATATTATGAACCAGGCCATACCTAAAGAAAAATTGAGTCCAAGCATTCAAAATCGGATGGAGTTAATTTTCCGGCAATTAACCTCTGCGGATACTTCTGTGAGCGAACGAAAAGCCATGGATATTCAAATGGTCACAAAGGATAATAAGCAGATTGTTATTGACATGAACCTCTTCCCAATACGATATGAGACAAGTGTTCGAATTGGAGGTATGGTTTATGATCGAACGGAGCAATTCCATCTTCGCGAGGTAGAAACCAAACAGCAGGCATTACTTGAATATATCCGTGAGATGGCGACTTCGCTCAACACGACTTTAGATTTCGAGCATTTGTTGGAAAGAATGCTTACATTTGCCTCGCGTGTTGTCCCAAGCGATACGGGAGTGATCTATCTTCTAGATGATCATCGTCTGGAAGTGGCATGTACCCGGGGTTATTCTGAAAATGGAATCCCCGAATATGCAATAGATAAAGGTTTGACATTGGAAGAGTTACCCATCCTCTTTGAAATGTATTCGTCGGTTTCGACACTTGCCGTAAATGACACTTCTGTTGATACCAGATGGACAAAGCTCAAACCTCATGATTGGGTAAGATCATTTATCGGAACGCCATTAAAAGTAAAAAATAAAGTGATTGGTTTCCTGAACTTATATAGTGGTACCGGTAATCTTTATGGTCCCGAAGATATCGAACGATTGCAGGCATTTTCTGACTTAACCTCGACAGCAATAGAAAATGCCCGTATGTATACAGAACTCCAGCAGAAGGCGGATACAGATGAACTTACATCGCTGCGGAACCGCCGGGCTTTCTTTGAATTAGCGGGTAGAGAAGTTGAACGCGCCCATCGCTTTAATCATCCATTGTCTGCATTGATGATCGATTTGGATAATTTCAAGAAGGTCAATGATAATTTTGGTCATCCGGTCGGTGATCAACTTCTGGTCGCTATAGCAGATATTTTCCGAAATAATCTGCGAAACATAGATCTGGCTGCCCGATATGGTGGGGATGAATTCATTGTACTGTTGCCTGAAAATAACCTGGAAAGTGCAAAAGAAGTTGCCCAGAGACTTTGTAAACAGATCAAAACTGTTTCTATCGATACACCGACAGGAAAAGCCAGGGTTGGCGCCAGCATTGGTGTCTCCACATTGTCGGAAAATAACAATCAACTTACCTCATTGATTGAGATAGCCGATAGAGCTTTGTACCATGCAAAAGAATATGGTCGCGGTCGGGTGGTCACTTCGCAAGGTTGAAACCAGCAGCATTGTCCCATCTATAAGAATATTCCCCTAACATTTGGTACAGAAAACTATTGACAGATTGTACCAAGCGAATATAATTGATTTTCAAGCACACATTATGTTAACAATTAATCTCATTCTCATTCCTGTCATTCTTATCTGGGCTTATATGATGCTCATGATGAGCTATAAACCCATTAGGTTGGCTGGAATGAAGGTGAGAACCAATTAGAAGAAAAAATCACCGCAGAAATATCAGAGAAGCCACCCAATGCAGAAATCCTGAGGGTGGTTTTTGTTTATTGCTCAAATTCACACTGTAAGAATCTCACCGGGAGGAGGTGGTTGCGATACAGATAGAAGCATATAATTTAGGAATAACCAGTTTTTCATGTACACAATCTACCAACAAATTGAATGAGGAGAAGCATTTATGAAAACACTAAGAATCCTGTTTGTTATCGCTATTCTAGTATCAATTTTGGCGAGCTGCGCTCCCGCTGCCCCCAAAGAGATCAAAATTGCAGTTTTAGCCCCATTGTCAGGACCTGTACCGACATTTGGTGAAATGACTCGTGACGCAGCACTGATGGCCATTGAAGAATGGAATGCAAAAGGCGGCGTGAATGGTGCCACAATTGTTGCTGTCGTTGAAGATAGCCAATGTACACCTGACCCAGCCGTAAATGCTGCGAATAAAGTCATCAGCCAGGATGGCGTACATTACATCATTGGCGAAGTATGCTCCAAGGCATCCATCCCTGTATCCGAAATCGCGAATGCTGCAAAAGTTATTCAGATCAGCCCAACTTCAACCAACCCAAGCGTCACTGTTGATGGTAATGGCGTAGTAAAACCATTCATCTACCGCGCTTGCTTCATTGATCCATTCCAGGGTCTGGTCGGTGCAAAATTCGCCATGGAAAAACTTGGCGCAAAGACTGCATTCGTTCTTTCTGATCAGGCAAATGACTACACCAAAGGTCTTGCTGAATTCTTCACCAAAGCCTTCACCGAAGGTGGTGGAACCATCGTTGGCGCTGAATCCTATACCGCCAATGACACCGATTTCTCTGCAATCCTCTCCAAAGTTGCCGATGCCAAACCCGATGTAGTCTATCTGCCCGATTACTACAACATCGTCAACCTGGCAACCAAACAGGCCAAGGAAAAAGGCATTACCGCTCCGTTCATTGGTGGTGATGGCTGGGATTCTGCTGATCTAGATAAAGTTGCCGCAGCTGGTGGTATTCTTCACCAACCACTACTCACCAGATGATCCACGCCCGGAAGTCCAGAATTTCCGTGCTGCATTTGAAAAGAAATACTCAAAGACTCCTGATGCCTTAGCTGCTTTGGCTTATGATGCAACCAACTTGATGCTGTCTGGTATCAAGAATGCTGGTGCTGATGATACCGAAAAGGTTCGTGCAGCCCTTGACGCAATAACCTTCAATGGTGTTTCTGGAACGATCACATTTGATCCTTCCCATAACCCCATCAAATCTGCAACCATCCTTGCAGTAACTGCCGAAGGTGTTAAATTCGAAACAGTCGTAAATCCGTAAGATGAATTAGACAAAGTGGGGGCAGCGAAAGTACTGCCCCCACTTTTCTAATGTAATCACATCAGCTTTCAAGGAGAGCAATTCGTATGCTTCCTGTAACTAAAAAACCAAAAACACCAATAATTGTTGCACCAAATTCTTTCCTTGCATGGATAGGGAAAGTTTTTCTAATTGTTCTCGGACTTTTTGCTGTTTATGTATTAGTAACCAATCTAATTGATAAACCCCATCTTTTCCTCCAGAATGTAATCAACGGTTTACAACTGGGATTTGTTTATGGCCTAATTGCATTAGGCTATACCATGGTTTATGGAATTGTAAAGCTGATCAACTTCGCCCATGGCGATGTATTCATGGTCGGTGCTTTTGTCAGTTTCTTTGCAGTTGAGAAGTTTCGATTACACGAATGGCCATCGAAAGTCTTTCCGACAATTGATCCAATGCTGGCAACAGTCATTGGCACTGTTACGACGATCTTGTTATCCATGGTTATCTGTGTTCTATTGGCTGTTACGATCGAACGAGTGGCTTATAAGCCTCTTCGTAATGCACCGCGTATTGCTGCACTGATTACTGCTATTGGAGTATCCTTTTTCCTGGAATATTTCGGGCTTTTAAATTTTGTTTTTTCTGCAAGGTTTATTCCTTACACCCGCCCGTTTGAAGTAGTTACCTGGTATATCAAAGATGGTGTACATTTAGTGGAATCGGGAAAGGCTTTACCTGAAGGTTCGGTAACATTCAGTAATATTCTCATCATCATTATCATCGCAACCATTTTGGTTCAGGTCTTCCTGCAATATCTCGTCAGACGAACTAAAATCGGCATCGCCATGCGTGCGACATCCTTCGATAAACCCACTGCGAGATTAATGGGTATACAGGTAGATCAGGTGATCTCGTTTACATTTGCCATCGGCGCTGCGTTCGCAGCATTGGGTGGTGTTTTGTATGCGATCGCATATCCATCCATCAAAACTTTGATGGGCGTTTATCCTGGCTTAAAGGCATTCGTAGCAGCGGTACTCGGAGGAATTGGCAGCATCCCAGGTGCGTTTGTTGGAGCACTGATCATGGGACAAGCAGAATCGATGACATCTGCATATATTTCCACTCCGATGCGCGATGCAATTGCTTTTTCAATCCTAATTCTGGTTCTTCTCATCCGTCCCACGGGTATTTTTGGTGAGCCAGAAAAAGAGAAAGCTTAAGAGAGATAACTATGGAAATCACTAATATCATCTTCTCTTTCGTAAAAATCATCGCTGTAATTGTTTATCTCTACGGCTTGTTCTGGGTTCTTGGACTAAGTGTCAAATCGGTAAATGTCGGAGGAAGACAGCTCAATTTCTCAGTCCTGATCAAAGGTGTAGGAGCCATCATTGCCTTCGGTATAGTCCAACTGGCATTGACAAATTTCAATGGTTTTACCCTTCTAAACAATTTTGATAGTGGTCTGCTCTATCAAGCATGTACCATGTCCATGGTGGCGTTGGGGCTGAACTTGATCTATGGTTTCAACGGGCAGTTCAGTTTAGGTCAGTGGGGGTTTTATGGAATTGGTGCCTATGCCTCTGCCGACATCACATATCGCTGGGTCAATGGTGATTCAAGCGGTCTGCTTATCTTAGGGATGGGAGTCATCCTTGGCGGACTCGCTATCATAGGGATCAATAAATTCACGAGCAATTTGCGGCGTATGCCCGTCCTCTCTTCTTTTACACTTTATCTAATCGGAGTGATTGCGGCTGGGGCATTAGCTGTAGCGATAGGGAGTGCGATAGCACCGTCTATAAATCCATTGTTAGGCACAAACCTTCAACCAGGTCCACTCGCACAAGGGATTTCATTACAGGTCGTATATTTTCTGGCTGTAGTGTTTGCCGGGTTGTTCGCGGCAGAAGTAAGTTTCCTATTCGGACTTCCTGTATTGTCCCTTGGTTCGGATTACTTTGGTATTGCAACCCTTGGATTCTCTATCGTTATCTATACGTTGATGGTCAACTCAGATACCATCCTGCCATTCCCTGAGATGAAGGGCGGACGAGGGATGATTGGTATCCCAAAGCTCACCACATGGTTTTGGGCATTCTTCTTCCTGCTGTTAGTTATCATTATCATGAGGAACATTCTCCGCTCATCCACAGGACGGTCGATCATTTCCGTTCGGGAAGATGAAACTGCTGCCCGTTCGATGGGTATTGATGTTGCAGGCACAAAATTGATGTCCTTTGTGATCGGCAGTCTTTTTGCAGGTATCGGCGGCGGTGTTTATGCCCACTTCATTGGCTTTTTAAGTCCTGGAGCGTTCGATTTCCTGGTCGGGTTCAATCCATTGATCATCGTAGTATTTGGCGGTCTTGGAAGCATGACCGGTACGGTTGCAGCTTCGTTCGGGTGGATATTCTTCCTGGAAGGAATGTTACGTGAAATCCTAGGGAAAATCAGCCCTGAGGCACCATCCTGGAGGTACGTACTTTACCCGTTGACACTCCTCTTACTCATGCTTGTAAAACCGGAAGGTTTACTAGGGAATGTGGAATGGGGTTTCTTGAAGAATAGTCCATTACCTCAACGTAAATCCGTTGAAAATGCAGGAGAGAAACCAGCATGAATACGACAACAGATAATCCCACACCTGTGCTTGAGGTTGAGGGTCTGACAAAAAATTTTGGTGGTCTTCGTGCGGTTAATGAATTTAACCTGACGATCAATGAGGGTGACCTTGCTGGTTTGATAGGTCCAAATGGTGCTGGAAAAACAACAGTGTTTAATCAAATCACTGGTATCTATCTTCCAACCAAAGGCAGCATCAAGTTTTATGGAATCAATCTTGTCGGGTTCGAACCACACGAAATCACTCGAACCGGGATTGGTCGAACTTTCCAGAATATTCGGTTATTCTCCAATCTCTCAGTTCTGGATAACGTCCGGATAGCATTTCATCCATCATCCGGATATAACATGTTCGATAGTATTGTCTCCAATAGTAAATTTACACAAAAAGAAAAAGAAATAGTTGAGAAATCTCAATTATTACTGGAAGTGATGAAACTTTCACGTTTCCAAAATGAAATAGCCCGCAACCTTCCTTATGGTGAACAACGCCGTGTCGAGATTGCCCGCGCTCTAGCCTGTCAACCCAGACTGCTCCTGTTGGATGAACCTGCTGCTGGAATGAATCCCAAGGAGATTAACCAGTTAATGGACTTGATCCATTTTGTTCGCGACAATTTTAAACTAACCATCCTGCTAATCGAGCATCAAATGAGGGTGGTTATGGGAATTTGCGAACATATTACAGTCATGGATTTCGGTGAGGTTATTGCTCACGGATCCCCGAAAGAAATCCAGGAGAATCCCAAAGTCGTTGAAGCATATCTGGGGAAGGGAGCCAAGCATGTTTCTTGAAGTCAAGGATCTCAATGTCTATTACAGTGCTATTCACGCACTCCACGGCGTTTCTTTTGAAATGAAAGAAGGCGAAATCGTTACGCTTATTGGAGCGAACGGAGCAGGAAAATCAACAACCTTACGAGCAATTTCCGGATTGATCCGTCCCAGAAGTGGAGAAATCTTTTTCAAAGGGGAGAATATCACACTTGCCCCAGAGGAAAAAATTGTCAAGAGTGGTATCAGTCATGTCCCGGAAGGACGTAAGATTTTTGCTCCATTAACTGTAAAAGAAAACCTTGAAATGGGCGCATATATCATCAATGACCGTTCTGAGATCAATCGCATGATGGAACGCGTATTCAAGAGTTTTCCTCGTTTGAAAGAGCGAATTACCCAACTTGGAGGTACTCTTTCGGGTGGTGAACAGCAAATGTTAGCCACAGGACGAGGTCTGATGAACAAACCTTCATTGATCCTACTTGATGAACCATCCATGGGATTAAGCCCGATCATGGTTGAAGAGATCTTCAGGATTATCCAGGAGATCAATAAGGAAGGTACCAGCATTTTGTTGGTAGAACAAAACGCTCAGATGGCTCTTTCTATTGCTCATCGCGCTTATGTATTGGAAACTGGTAGGATCGTACTATCTGGTCCCGCTCAGGAAATAGCTGAGAATCCGCAGGTGAAAGCATCTTATCTGGGTATCTGATGATATCCGGTAATTTCATCTATCAAAAAAGAGACCTCTACTACCTAAAAAGAAAGATCCGACTATGAAACAATCCAGTTTTACAAAACCTGTTGTAATCAAGACAATCCTTGTATTAGGCTTGATTCCAATTATATTTTTTCCAGCCTCAACTTTTGATATCAACTCTCAAGAGTGGTGGCTGCCAGCGATTCTAGTTGTGATGGCTCTAGTAGGAATCGCACAGATTTTGAGAAAATCAATCGCTCCATGGCCAATTTATCTTTTCTCGTTTTCTCAAGGCTTCAATATCATCAGCCGTTTATTGATGTTTATGCCGCAGTCAACAGTTGATGTAAATGGCGTACAAATGGTTAATACTGCCTACTTGATTATGACTGTAATTTCCATGCTGGTTTCCACATTATTGCTTTGGTATGTGGAATTACCTGAAGTCAGACAACAGCTCGCGCGATAGAAAAATTACTTTATGTACTAAAACGAGCGGTTGCCACCGCTCGTTTTATAATTAAATTGGTTGTTACGCGATTGATCTGCAAGATGTGGATCAAACAAAAAGTGAATGGAGAATAAAATGAGTGAATCAAACAAGGAACCCATGGTGTTTTCTGCTACACTTACCCGTGAACCTGATAGTTCGGCCACTTTCATCGCCATTCCATTCAATGTAATGAATTATTGGGGTAGCCGGGCACGTGTGCCTGTGAAAGGTACGATTAATGGTACTCCATTTCGCGGAAGTATTGTTCCATATGGTGGAGTACATTATTTAGGAATTAAACGGGATTTGCGGGATGCTGTCGGGGTAAAAGCTGGAGATGTAGTAGATATGGTTCTCGATTTCGATGCAGAGCCAAGAATCGCCGAACCACCGGCTGATCTACTTTCTGCATTGGAGGCTCAACCCGCTGCAAAAATAAGATGGAAGAAACTCTCCTACTCTCATCAACGGGAGCACATCGAAGCGATAGAAGAAGCTGTAAAACCCGAAACCCGAATTAAACGGATAGAGCAGGTGATAGATCGTCTTCTGGGAAAGCAAAATAAGTAATTAACAGTGATTTATGGGTAATAAGAGGACCATGGTAATGACCAACATACTTGATAATCTGTAGATGGTTACCTCATTGAGTTGTTGGAGTGAAAGCCTTGAAAAGGTAGGATTAGATCATCCAAGGAGTAGATCATGTCCGAAATAGTTCAAATCTTTACGATTTTACCGGCTAGTCAGCAGACTCTGTATCATGATTGGTTGGATAGTGAAGCGCATTCCGCGTTTACGGGCTACCCTGCCAAGATCGATCCCAAAGTGGGTGGAGTGTTTTCCGCGTATGATGGATACATTATGGGGTCAACAGCCATTCTTGAGCCGGAATATCATATTGTCCAAAGATGGCGGACGACTGATTTTGGTGAAAATGATGAAGATTCAATTCTGGATATTCTGCTTATTCCTGAAGGAGATGGGACTCGTCTTGTACTGACCAATTCACATTTACCAGATGGTCGGGAAGATGAATTTGAACAAGGATGGGAAGACTATTATTTTGCCCCCATGCAAGGATACTATCAATATTTGTTTAAGCAACAAACGCCTGGGTGAGGGGGGCACCCAAACGTTTGTTATCTTTATCTTATCATGGTTCTTTTCTATGTCAATAGAAATGCATTAAAAAGATATTATAGTTTCAGAGTGAACTGTACAAGCATTAACGGATATTGTTATTTATTGGATCGAATTACCAAATACTGACCATTTAGCGACTGATTATAGTATCAGGTGCCCCAGGAGGGACTCGAACCCTCAATCTAGGCGTTAGGAGTGCCTCGCTCTGTCCACTTGAGCCACTGGGGCGGCGAAAGAAATTTTAACCGATTATGTGAGCAAGGCATAGGGTGGATATCCGTGGAAACACTTTTTTTATTTGGTAAGTTGAAACTCATCCAAACCCACGTTTTCCGAAAAATCCTGCCTTTCGCATGGGACTGATTCGGTTATTCCACAAAACCTTAAAAATGTGTCATAATATGCCATAGTAAATGGAGGAACTAACCGCATGAATATGAAAACAAAAACACTGAGCCTCATTCTGGCTCTCTCCTTTCTTCTGGTAGCCTGCACTCCGGCAGCAGCTCCCACACAAGCTCCGCAGGCGACTTTGGATGTCAACCCGGTTTATACCCAAGCTGCCCAGACCATTGCTGTTGAACTCACCAGAAATGCTGCTTTGATGCCTACAGCGACTGAAGAAGTATTGCCAACTGCGACAGAAGAACCAACTGCGACTGTGATGATCGCAGTACCGACAATCGCAGTGAATTTATTTAAAGAAGCCACCCCAACATCCTGGGAACCTCCTGTAACTGGAGTAGCTCTTCCCAATATTGTAGCCAGGTTGGATACTAACTGCCGACAGGGTCCTGATCCGGCTTTTGACTATGTGGCTACATTCAAGGCTGGTGATACATCTCAAGTTGTAGGAAAACTTGTAGGCGAGGGTTGGTGGTATATCAAGAATCCTGAACGCGAGGATCCACGTTATTGTTGGGTCTGGGGAGCATCGACTGAGGTAAAAGACAATACAAATTATGTTCAAGAAATATCATCACCGCCTACTCCAGTAAAACCGTTACCACGGGTTGATCTCTCTCTATCGATATCTCCTTCCGTATCTGCGACCTGTCCGCAAACTTTTGATATCACCGCCACATTGAAGAGTGATCGTGGAACGAACTTTACATATATCATTTTCAATAGTGCAGGCGATACTTTAAAAGAAGGCACCTTATCTTTCCTCGATGATGGCACAAAGACAGTGACATTCACCAAAACCTACAAGGCTGATCGAGAAGATTGGATTCAATTCAGAATTACCAGTCCTGTAACGACAAAGACACCCAAAGTTTACTTTGAATTGGACTGTCCTTAGAAACCAAGTTTTAACAATACAACAATCCCTGGTTATCAGGGATTGTTTGTTTTAATTTGGATGTTTTATTCAAAAAGCAGGTTGTCATTTAGAAAAACTTCTAAAAAAATGGTATACGAAAACCAGCTAATCGGTATGATCCTTGCAGCGTAAAATCTGCTTGTTATAATTAAAACATCTAGGTTTTGTGGAGGGAAGTATGCTGCCCAAACTAATCCGTATTTCCGGTTTATTACTTATATTGTTATTGCTGCTATCCTCCTGCAATTTATTGCCAGGTGCTGCGGGTACTCAACAATCTCAAGACCCTGCTGTATTTTTTACCCAGGCAGCAGAAACTATGAGCGTTGAAATGACAATCAATGCGTTGAGTGCGGTTGGAGAATTACCGACCGAAACTGAGCTTCCACCGGCAACTGATACACCAGAGCCACTGCCAACCGAACCACCAGCTGAGATAATCCCTACGTTAGAATTGGCCACATCAACGGTGATGCCTACTTTGGCACCAGAAACACCGATGCTGCATGTAACTGAGGATACCAACTGCCGGGCTGGTCCCAGCCGCGTATACCGTGTAGAGGGATATGTAACCACTGATCTGGTCCTTCCGGTCAGGGGAGTCAATGAAGGTCGCTCCTGGTGGTGGGTGGATAATCCGACATATCCAGATTATCATTGTTGGGTTTCCAAGTGGACATCCGAAGTTGAAGGCGATACATCAGAGGTGCCGGTTTATCGCGATCCATGGACTCCTACGCCGGGTGTGCCAAATATCACAGCAAATATTTATAACTTTACAGACTATGTAGAAGGCAAATGCCCATTGGAAGTGTCTTTCAATGTGTACATCACAAGCGATAAAGCACAAACGATCGGGTATCGCTGGTTGAAAAAAGGTGGTGTTATTGGTGACCATGGATGGATAACATTGCCTGCGAATGGCTCACGTGTCCTCAATTACACATTCCATCCAGTGAGTTCATCAAATAATAAGGTCAGATTCCAGATCATTTATCCATTCAATGAGATCATGGATGGTGCCCATTATATTGTTAATTGCCAAAACAAATAATTGATTTGACAGCTTCAAAACAGCCAGCAGAATGCTGGCTGTTTTAGTATATGGTTGTTATTCAGTGGAATAAGGGTTATAACTTGATTAACGATTTCAAATCGTTGAGGAGATTAAATGAGAAACCGGACTATAAGAATACTCTACTTGCTTATCATATTTTCCATATTAACCGGATGCAGTTTTCCTGGAGTAGCGACGCCTCAAGATCCAAGTGAAGCGTACACACAGGCAGCGGGAACAATTATGACAACACTCACGCTTGGCGCGTTTATCAATCAAGCATCTTCTACGCCATTACCACCTATAGTCATTACAGCTACTCCCGAAATTCCCACACAAACCGCAACGGTGGAGAATACACCTATAATTGTTCCAATCGAGACCCAAAATCCGGTTGCCACAAGGACACCGTCTTCTGGAAATCCGACAATTTCTGCCAATGTTGATACCAACTGCCGATCAGGACCAGGTCCGGTGTATCCAATGATCACAGGGTTGTTTGTAGGGCAATCCTCTGTGGTTATGGGAAGAAACAACGCCGGTACATGGTGGTATATCCAAAATCCGCTGACAAGCACCAAATATTGTTGGGTATGGGCAAATACGACCAGAGTAGAAGGTGATACGTCTAATCTGCCAATTATTGCAGCCCCGCCAACACCAACACCAGAGCAGCCAACAATTTCACTATCCAGTAGTGCTGCAGAAACCAATTACACAGGTGCATGTCCAATAGATATTACTCTAAGAGGAACTATCGTGACTGATATGCCTACTGAAGTTCGTTTCCGGTGGACGGCTGATTTTCCGCATACTTTTGACTATGTCGATTACACATTTAAAAAAGCCGAAGATGAAACCTGGTTCCAGACTATGACGATCAATGCCGATACGAACGGTTATATCAGGTTTAAGTTGTATGAACCATTTACTTTAAGTGATGATAAGATCCACATTGTCGTTGATTGTGTTCCATAAATCGAATAAATAAGAGTAAACCGCCTGAAAGTAAAATCATTCAGGCGGTTTTTCATTGGAAAACTCCCTAGACTTTACAATTATTTTTTAGCCCTAAATCTTACTTTAAGAGGTTTTTCGGACCTAACAGAGGAGGGAGAGATCTTCCTCTTCATCTCCTTATCGTGATACATCTTCCGGTCTGCTTCTCGTAATAACTCGGTCAACGGCATACCATTTTCTGCTGTTGCGATTCCAATGGATAATCCGAGGGCAGGCAATTCAGGATGATTTTGGTTTTCCTGTTCTATCAATGCATGAAACCTGTCTAATAACTTGGTGGCCGACGTCTCGTCGGTCTTTGGAATGATCACCGCAAATTCATCCCCACCAATTCTGGCAACGACGTCTTCCGGTCTGAACATTAATCTGAGTAATTGAGCAGCTCGAATGATCAGTTTATCCCCAGCAGCATGACCTTCTTTATCATTGGTTTCCTTCAACCTATCTGCGTCTGCCATTAATATGCTGATGGGATATTGCCTACTATCTTGCAGCCTTTGTAATTCTGTTTCAAAGAAACTTCGTGAAAAAAGACCTGTCAGGCTGTCGTGCGTTGAAAGATAAATTAGTTGTTCCTCGGTTGCTTTTCTTTCAGTAATATCAGTAACGGCAACTATTACCCGTTCTAGTGTGTTTTCGTATCCAGGCAGAACGATAAAACGAACATTATGATATAGAACTTCTCCATTGACAATATCGTTTGGACCTTCCACTTCGAATTGTGTATACCCATTTGCAATGTTGGTAAATTCATCGAGGAAAAGACCATCAGGACGAACCATTCTTAGATCAGTAAAATCAGCCAGAAGCGATTCTTTATCTGAGAACCCAGTAAGCTTAAGTGCGGTTTGATTTACATCAATAATACCCACCATGCTGATAAGGTTCTTTACTTCCTTCGGATGAGCGAGCAAGTATTCGTGGAAATCAACCGTACCTTGGCGTTTTAATTGTTCAATCCGCTTCTTAACTCTTGAAAAATCCTCCTCCCAAAGAGAGACTGGAGAGTTTTCAAATAATTCAGAATACCTGGACTGACTGACACCTAGTGCCTGTTCAATCTGTTTCCTGGCGGAAATATCAAATATTACCCCATGCCACTGGCTAATACCATTCTCACCTTTGGATAAGATTGCATTGTCCTGCACCCAGATCACTTTACCATCGCGAGTAACCAACCGATACTCGGTTGTGAATGGTTCACCTGTCAGATTTGTTTGACTGTTAAGATCCAGGAGCCAATCACGATCATCAGGATGTACAATTCGCCAGTATAAAGATGGGTCGCTGAGTAATTCTTCCGGAGTGTATCCTGTCATCGGTTTAATTTGAGGTGACATATAGACACCAGAAGATAAAGTGTCTGCACTGTCGATATATACTACTGCTGAAATTTGTTCGACGACAAGTCTGTACCGTGCTTCAGCTAAACGAAGTTTTTGGTCACTCTCTAACTTGGCTAGGCTCGTGACGATCATTTCTCCGGCGATTTGTAGTACCTGGTGATCGTCTTCAGTCCAATTTCGCTCGTTATCTAATGTTTCAACTCCAATTACAGCATCGTTCTGTTGGGATGTTGAGCCAATCGGAATAATCAACAGCGATACAATTCCTTGGTCGAGCCAGTGTTCAATTTCTGTTATTGCATTGGTTGGCAAATCAGTAACTCTTTTACAACCAATAATTTCTTTTTTCTTAAACTTTTCAGCTAACCATTTATATCCGTGCGATTCACCGGAAAAATTCACTATTCTTCGATCTACACCGGGAATACACCATTGATAGAGGGTATTGATCGATATCTCACCCTTATCCAATAATGTGAGAGAACAACGGTCAGCCTGTGTAAAAATTGCGAGTTCTCCAAGTATCCGATTGATCACATTATCAGCAGTTTCAGGATTGATGGTCATTAATTCGGAGGAAATAGAAGAAATCACTTTCTCCATATTAAGACGACGTTGCATAGGCTTCATCGGCACGTTTTCGATTGGTTATTTCCCTTGAAATGCCGGTAATGCCAACTATGTGATGGAACTCATCAAATAGGGGCATTTTTATGGTTTCATACCAGGAGAGATATCCTTCTTCATTCGGAATCGCTTCTTCAATGACTTTTGGTCTTCCAAGGGTCATTACTTCATCATCATCAATATCAAATTTCTCCGCCACATCTTTCGGGAATAAATCCCTATTGTTTTTCCCAATAACTTCTTCCTCTTGAAATTTAAACGCCTTGCAAAAAGTCTCATTTACTGCCAGTACTCTTTTATCCCGGTCTTTCATCCAGGCAAGATCCGGGATGTTATTTAACAACCCCATTAACCTCTGTTCACTCTCTTTTAACGCTGTTTCAGTAATTCTTCTATCAGAAATATCTCTCGCAATACCGGTTGTACCAAATACTTCGCCATCAATAATTAAGGCGGTTTTTACGGTTTCATACCAATGTACATCATCATCAGGGAACAGTCTCGCTTCAAACCGCATTGGTTTTTCTGATTCAAGCACGATCTGGTCTGTTTTTTGGTAAAACCCACCTTCTTTTTCGCCCCAGACTTCAATATCATCTTTTCCAAGAAATTCTGATCGATCCCTCTTGTACAATACTTCCATTTCACGGTTGATGGCCAGGTAATTTCCATCTTTATCTTTTAGCCAGGCTGGGTCAGGGAGATTATCCAGGAAGGCAGTTAAGGTACGTTCGCTCGTTGAGATCAACTCTTCGCGTTCTTTATAGTGGGTGATATCGATGCAGGTAATCAGGTAATTTTGAATATTACAATTGCTATCTATCTGTGGAGTGAAGGTTCCTTGTACCCAGACGGGAGTCTTCTTCTTTTGTGATAATCGGAATGAGAGGATAAATTCCTTACCATCTAATTTAGAGATTTCAAGCATTGAAGAAACAGTTGCTTGATCCTCAGGGTATATCAAATCAAAAAAATGAACACCTATAAGGGTATCGATATTGGTTCGGATCAGTTCAAAAATGTACTGGTTGAAATAAGATATCACCCCGGAAAGATCAGTCTTACAAATTCCCACCGGAGCAGTATCAGCAAGAAATTTGAACTCATCCTCACTATGGTGTAATTGATAGGTTAAGCGGTTTCTTTCACTGACAAAAACCCCGCATAAGAGTGTCACTGAGATAAATATGATCCACAAAACCTGGATGTCTATTAAGGTGGATAAATTTGTAAGATCGTTGTTATTGGTTAGTAAAAAAATGGATAAAAAAGATATTGCTGTGACTGATGATCCAAAACGACCAAAACGGATTGCTAACCAGATCATTGGTAGTATTACCAAAAAGTAAGGATTAACCTGTTGCAGCAGTTCAATTCTGCTGACTTCAAAAATAATTATTCCCAGAAGGAAGATGATGATCAGGAACTCAAGGACTTTCTTATAACTGATCATTAATAATCTTTGCCATATCCGAACAGCATTTATTTTGGATGACCTTTTTAAATCCAATGTATCTAATAAATGATCACGAATTACCAGAATAAGAAATGAGAGAGAAAAAATGCCCAGGAAATCACGAAACCAATGGAAAATAAAATTGTGTAATGGTAGAGTTGGTGGTATTCCTGTAATGATAGTATCGTAGTTGACTGAGACGACACCGGTTAGTATTGTCACCAATAGAGCTAATCCGCTAATGAATATGTAATCACGGACGTAATGAATTCTTATGTTTACTTTAAAAACCCGCATGATAAAACCGGGTAATAAACCAATGAATAATCCAAATGCAAGACTTGATGCAGCTAACGGGAATGTAATTACTTGGTGATAAATAAAAATTTGGCTTATTAAATCTGCTAAGAAAATCAAAAGGCTTGAAAATGGAAAAAATATTAACCCAAATGAGAACGAGATTCCTGTCGCGGGGCGCCAGGGGGAATGGCTACCGTCTCTGGTGATTGAAAAAGAGCACCATTCGATCAAAATGAAGATACATAGAAATAATAACGAAATGAAGATATTACGAACCATTCCGGTTCGCTTGTCAGAATTGGATGTTTTTAAAACACTTCTCACTTTATCAATTCCTGACAGCAATTGTTCCCCCAGCCCAAACGGTAGCAAAAAATTATAACATAGGTAGTTTAATGTATAAGAACCATTCATACCATGAAATTACCATAAAGATTTGTGATATAATGTGCGTAATTAAATAGCCCTTAACGGCACTCTTATCCAGAGAGGTGGAGGGACCGGCCCGATGATACCTCGACAACCAGAGACACTTATTAAGTGAACACTGGTGCCAATTCCGGCAGAAGAAATTCTGGAAGATGAGAGGGCAGCCGAACGACAAAGATCGTTTGCCCCTCAAAACTCCGTCGGGCAAACTTTTTATTTAGGAGCGTGAACCATGACCACCACTTTTATGTCTTCTCCAAAGTACCTTTTCACATCTGAAATCGGTAACTGAGGGACATCCGGATAAACTATGCGACCAGGTCAGCGATGCTGTCCTTGATGCATGTTTAGCCGAAGATAACTACAGCCGGGTTGCTTGTGAAACTGCAACAAAGACCGGCTTTGTTATGATCCTTGGCGAAATTACCACACATGCTGATATCAATTTTAATTCACTCGTTCGTGGTGTAGTTAAAGATATTGGATACGATAACACCGATAAGGGTTTTGATGGAAATACCTGTGCGGTTCAGGTAGCTATTGCTGAGCAGAGCCATGACATTGCCATGGGAGTGGATAAAGCACTCGAAGCGAAAGATGGCAAAATGTCAGAAAAAGAGATTGAAGCAATTGGCGCGGGCGACCAGGGAATGATGTTCGGATATGCCTGTAACGAAACCGACGTGCTCATGCCAGCGCCTATTTATTATTCCCATAAGCTGACCCGTCAGTTAGCATTAAGTCGAAAAACAAAAGAACTCCCCTGGCTACGTCCAGATGGAAAAAGTCAGGTTACTGTTCAATACGAGTTTGGTAAACCCAAGAGGATCGATACCGTTTTGATCAGTACACAACATGCACCAGAAATTTCGCATGCTGATATTGCAGAAGCTGTCCGAGAATACATTATCAATCCAGTGATCCCAGAAAACCTGGTGGATGAAAACCTGAAGGTATTCGTTAATCCTACCGGCCGTTTTGTTATCGGTGGTCCAATGGGTGATGCCGGTGTAACAGGTCGTAAAATCATCGTGGATACATATGGTGGAATGGGTAGACACGGCGGTGGAGCATTCTCAGGAAAAGACCCCACAAAAGTTGATCGTTCCGGTGCCTATGCTGCCCGATGGGTGGCAAAGAACGTTGTTGCCGCCGGGTTAGCTGATCGTTGCGAAATCCAGGTCGCTTATGCCATCGGTGTTGCCAGACCACTGAGCATAAATGTTGAAACATTTGGTACCGGTAAAATAGACGACCAGAGAATCGCAATTATCGTCAGCGAAGTATTTGATCTTCGTCCTGGTGCCATCCTTCATGACCTCAATTTACGACGTCCGATCTATCGCCAGACTGCAGCGTACGGTCATTTCGGTCGTGAAGAACCTGATTTCACCTGGGAAATTACCAATAAAGTCGCTGACCTTCGTACTGCTGCTAAGATCTAAATATCTATGTACTTAATTCGAACCTCCAACTTTTTTGTTGGAGGTTTTTTATATTTGGTTTCCAAATGGGAAGGTATAATCAATGGAAAAATTGGTGAGAACAATGAAGCGGACCTTACTTTTACTTATTTTTTCATTAGCGGTATTACTTCCATTTCAGTCAGCCGTTGCGCAGGGGACTGCACCAGACCAACCGAATACACTGGCTGTATTGGAAGTTGACCTAAGACCGGAATTCGATGAACCTTCTGTACTGGTTATTTACCATATCGTCATTTCTGCAGAAACCAAACTGCCGGAAACTCTAACCATACGCATCCCGGCAAGGGCAAAACAACCAAATGCCGCTGCCTGGGTGGATCCGGCGGATGGCAATATGTATGATCTTAAATATACAACTCAACCTTCAGGCGAATGGATTGAAGTGACCATGATCTCTCCGGGTCCTGAAATTCAACTGGAGTACTATGATCCACAGTTAACGAAGGTAGGAACACAACGGGAATACGCATATGATTGGAGTGGAGATTTTGAGATTCAGAACTTATCCATTCATATCGAACAGCCCTTGGGTGCTTCGAATATGTCGATCAAGCCCAACTTAGGCAGCCCTCAAAAAGGCGAGAACGGCGTTTACTATTATTATGCAAAACTGGGATCAGTACCGCAAGGGACATCCTTTAGTATCCAGATGCAATATGACAAAGCCGAAGATACACTAAGTATCGAGCAATTAAAAGTATCTGCGTCAGGTCCATTAAATGACCAAACCTTAGGAAGATCTACTTTAAAAGAATTTATGCCATGGTTGACCGCTGTATTGTTCGTCATCATCATCTCGGGTGGAATATGGTGGTTTTTGTCATTCAACCAACGGAAACTAAATATGGTAGATTCTGCCGAAAAACGGCATAAACGTACATTCAAGGCAATCCTGGATGGAGAAGAAGATCATAATTACTGTCACGAATGTGGTCAGCGTGCAGAATCCGGAGACTTGTTTTGCAGGATTTGTGGTACCAGACTAAGAAAAGTTTGAAATAACAAATACCCGCAAGATATAATAAAAAAACACGACGCTCAAAGCGTCGTGTTTTTTTATGTAAGGCAAATAGTTTTATTGGACCAAAATTCAGTTAGATTACCCCCAATTTTTTACCAACATTCCCAAAGATTTCCAGTACTTTATCAAGCTGTTCAGTCGTATGGGTAGCCATGTAACTTGTTCGGAGGAGTTGGTGACCGATTGGTGTTGCCGGTGAGATGACTGGGTTAACGAATACGCCCTCATCAAATAGGGTTTTCCACATCATGAACGTTAATTGATCATCCCCAATAATCACGGGGACGATTGGTGAAACGGAATTCCCGATATTAAATCCTAAAGACCGAAAACCTGATCTCATCTTTTCAGCATTCTTGAGGACATTGGCGGAACGTTCAGGTTCTGTTCTCATGACATGCGAGCGATGCCAGAGCCGCGGCAGCGCTTGCGGGTGTGATACTCGCACTGAAAATTAGGGAGCGGGCGTGATGTTTAATAAATGACACTACATCCTCATCACCGGCAATGAATCCACCTAATGATGCAAAAGATTTGGAAAAAGTGGACATGATCAGATCGACCTGATCTGTCACTCCCAATTCGGCGGAAGTTCCGTGCCCACCACCCATGACACCCATTCCATGGGCATCATCAACCATTAACCGTGCGTTATATTTTTTTAGGATGGGAACCATTGCCGGGAGAGGCGCCAGATCACCTTCCATGGAAAATAATCCGTCAACTACGACTAATTTTCCCGATGCTTCCGGAATAAATGATAAAGTTCGTTCAAGGTGTTCAAGATCATTATGGATGAAGCGTTCGATTTTTCCAAAACCTAATCGGGCGCCATCTACAATGGAAGCATGGTCGTCCTTATCCAGGATCACTGTATCCCCACGAACGACAAGAGCGCTGACAACGCCAAGGTTTACTTGCATACCGGTCGAGAAACAAAGGGCAGCTTTCTTGCCAACCCATTCTGCGAGTTCAGATTCCAATTGTTCATGCAGCTCCAGTGTTCCATTCAAGAATCTGGACCCGGTACAAGATGTGCCATATCTTTTGATGGCTTCAATCGCGGCTTCCTTCACTTTTGGATGGGTGGTCAATCCAAGATAGTTATTAGATCCACACATGATCAATTTATGACCATGAAATTCGGCAACAGTCCCTTCATTCTCAGTCAGGGGAATGAAGAACGGATATATCCCTGTTGCCTTGGCGTTCTTTACATCTTGATAGTCGAAACACTTCTGAAAAATATCCATGATTGCACCTTTTACTTCTTGCGTTTTTGAATAGAGATGATTGCACTTTGAACCATGAGATCCATAACGAAATAAGTCATGTCACCAAGTAAACTTGACAATCTATATAAGAACCAACTGTTAAATCCGGGGATAATCGTGTATCGTCCTCTGTTCATATCTTTCCAAATGATGTTTGCAACTTCGTCTGGCTGCATGAGACCGCTGTTTTCAGCAAGCTGTGCGGTAATTTCTGGTTTTAGATCTTTTTCAAAAGCTAATTGCGGAGTGTCTGTATCGGGTGGGAAGACAACAAATACCTTAATTCCTTTAAGTTTATATTCAGACCGGAGGACGTCTGACAATCCCCTTACTGCATACTTACTAGCCCCATAAGCGCTGTAGCCATATGTTCCAATCACTCCTGCCATTGAAGAGATGTTTACGATATATCCTCTTCCTTGTTGGATCATCCCGAGAATGGCTGCCCGGATTGTGTATGCGGTACCAAGATAGTTCACATCCATTTGTTCTTTGATGGTTTCATAGCTTATTTCATGGAATTCGCCCGGATAGGATATGCCAGCAGAATTTACCAGGATCAACGGGGATCCATACGAATTTTCGAATTCGGACATGACTGACCTGATCGATTGTTCATTGGAAACATCGCACTGATATGCAATAACCACTTGATCGGCAGATTTTGCTTGCTTTTTGATCTCTACAACCGACAAGTCCAGCAATTCTTTTCTTCTGGCTAGGATGGCGACATTTGCACCTTGCCGGGCAAAAAGTTTGGCTAGAGATAATCCAATTCCGCTGGATCCTCCTGTAATTAGAACCCAATTACCAGCAACTTTGATCAATGTATTCCCCTATTCTCTTAAATTAATAAAAGTGATGTGATGGTATTTTACCAAAATATTAACACTCTACCTGTAAGGAAGACACTCATTCAACAGAAAAAGCCTTCCAGGGTGGAAGGCTTTTTCTCGATTACGAATTTAATTTTCAGACGCGCCAGCTTCAATCCATAGTTTGATGATCTCAAGATCTGATGGAGAAAATTGTCCTGGATGATTTCCAGCCAATTGTATCTGGTAGATACTGCTCTTGGTTAGATCTCCTGGTGTAAAACCAGGACCGGATTTGCCACCAGCCATGGCAGATGTATAACTATCCAAAGATAAACCTCCAGATTGACCGTGGCACATTCCGCATTGCCCAGTAATTATTGCTCCAATGGAACTTTTCCAACTTTCTGCGAAAACGGGAAGCTCTGTCGGTAATACTGGAGCGACGTCTCCACTAGATGTGGGTTCGGGTAAGGCAGTGGGAGCAGGTATGGGTGTAGCAGTCGGAGTCGAGGTTGGTTCAAGTGTAGGTGTTGACGTTGGAACTCGAGTAGATACTACAGCTATTCTCTCCGCAGGTGGCAGGGTTGTGATCGAAGTGACTTCAGTAGTTAGCCAAAGGTAAATTCCAATAAATCCAAGGATTGTGACTACTATGGCGACGGGATAGTAGATCATTTTTCGTTTTTGTAGAATTTTGGCGTCTATCACAGTCGCTGATTGAATTTCCCGTTTTTCCAACTCTATCGGATGGTCTTCTTCCATCTCCTCACGGCTGAGTTTCCCATTGATCATGCTGTTGTTCCATCGTTTGATATGAACATGGTAGAAGTGCCAGAGTAGAATAGCTAGAACAGCCAATACAGCTTCAGCACCATGGGCAGCTTTGGAAGCTGGAATGATCACGCCCGGCAGGAAACGGGTTGAGATGATCGGATTCCAGAGTATGAATCCAGTAATGCCCATCACCAATCCGCCCCAGATCATTGCCCAGTATTCCAGTTTTTCATCAAATGAGTATCTGCCCATTTTAGGCCGGGTCTTGGAGATACCCAGGTTATATCCCACAGATTGTAGCCCGTCCCTGATATCCTTAACACCCGGGGCCATGGTCAATTCGGATCGTTTCACAAAGGATAAATATCCTAATAACAGGATATGATACAAGACTTCCACTGCGAATATTATCGCCGCTACCCGATGTATGATCCTGACTGTTTCGATACCACCCAAAGCTCGAATGAGGAAGAGGGATATATCAGCCCCAATGAACTTCTGGATCAATCCAGTCAAACCCAATGTTGTGAACGAAATTACAAGTGCTAAATGCTCGATCCGTTGAGCGACGCCAAACCTTAGAATGAATTTTTTCTGCTCGCTCATGAGTGTTTTACTCCTTTGCGCTTATCGATCAGACGGCGAACGATATCTGAAAGGACATAAAGTGCCATACCACCAATAAGAACAGGAATAAGTATTTTGTAAAACAAGGTTACATAATATACAAGCGGAGCTTTGGTTGGGCTGGCGATGTAATGACTCATCCAGGATGCTGAGAAATTTTCACCTGCATCCGGATGGCATTTTTGACAGGAACGAATTAGATTTTCTTTGACCTTCAGACCTTTAGTGGGATCGTCTCCACGAGCCATATCATGTACCCCATGACAATCAATACAGACTGGTTTGTTGGTTAATTGATCCGGCGCGGTTTTTTCAAAAATCGTTGTTGTCGTTCCGTGGAAATCAGAGACATATGTGCTCATCACTGCAGTAGACAGGTTGTATTTCTTCATCATGTCTGTATTAGTATGGCAACTAGAGCATAATTCTGGTGATCGCAAACGGAATGCATTATCCACACCTTGAATATCGTGTACTTTGTGGCAGTCAGTACAAGTAGGTGTGTCAGGATTATTGTCTTTTAGAACTCCAGCTCCGTGTACAGAATCCTTGTAAACCGTAAAGATCTCATTATGACATTTTGCGCATGTACCTGGAATGTTTACCCGTTTTTCAGGCAAAGAATTTCCAATTGCATCAACGAGCTGTGTTTGTGTATGCGGGTTATGGCAATCTGTACAGGTAGGAGCTACCTCATTTCCTTGATCACCGGCTTCTTGATGAATTGAGTCTTTTACTTCCGAAAATTGTTCACCATGGCAGTTCTGGCATACCTGGGATGCTTTCCGTGAATAATCCTTGGCACTCAATGCCGTTTGTTCCGGGTGAGGAAAATCGGTGATGTCCGGATGGCATGTTGTGCATTTGCTGGCATCCTTGCTCATCCCATGGACTGATTCGCCAAATAACTTGGGATCAACGAATACACTTAATGTATCAGTTCCTATTTGTGTATTCTGAGTTTCGTTGGAATGGCAAGCCAGACATGTATCATTGTCCATATCCGTTAATTTGATGGCGGATTGGTCGCTTGCTGCTTTTGCTTGAACTGTTTGTGGTGCGCCATTACCAACGAATAATAGACTCGCGAGTATCAGACTGCACCCTAACACTAAGGTTACTTGAAGTAGGATTTTCAATTTTCCCTGCATGAATCGGTTCTCCACAGGATAGATTAATTTCAGATTAATTATACCCAATGAATCCTGATAAATATGCCAAAAAAGCTAAAAATATGACAAATTGATGACGATTCGCGTAGAGGTCAATGTTTGTAATCTGGAAATATGGATGAGAATCATCCATATTCTGTGTTGCCCTGTTTAAAGTGTAAAATGGTAGTAATTGGTCGGAATAACAACTAATACATTGATCTTATAAAGGCAGGAGTATGCTATGGGAACAAAAGCAGGGAAAGATTTTATATTCGCTTCTCAGCATGAAGTAATGGATCCTTCTCCAGAATCGCAAGGTCTTCCACAACCCCCACTCGAAACACCTTGTGAAATAGCAGAAGCTATTTATGACTTACCTAAATATCCTGACATGGAACATCCTGTTGCAGATCTTTGGGAGACGATGCAAATCCGAAAGACCTTACGTAAATATCAGCCAACCCCCCTCACTATTGATGAAGTCTCACTAATGCTCTGGTTTACACAAGGAGTAAAAAGTGTCACTGATAGACCGGTAACGATGCGGACAGTACCATCGGGGGGAGCACGGCATCCACTGGAAACGTATCTGGTTGTTTCGAATGTTTCCGGTTTGGAACCAGGTTTATATCGATTTATGGCTATCGAGAACAAACTGGCTTTGATCAGACCTGGTAATAAACTGAATGAGGAAATCAGCGCAGCCTGCCAAAACCAACATCAAGTACGCGACTGTCCAGTGTCATTCTGGTGGGCTGCAATTACTGAACGGGGTGTGTGGCGTTACAGCACCCGTGCTTACCGTTATTTGATGCTAGACGCTGGTCACGTCTGCCAAAACCTGTGCCTGGCTGCTGAGGGGATTGGTTGTGGTGTTTGTGAGATTGGTGCCTTTACTGACAGGCATATCAATCAATTCTTCAACCTTGATGGTGAAGACCATTTCATGATCTATGGCGCAACTGTAGGAAAGCGGTAATCGAATGTTATTTCAACAATTATTATTGGATTTACAAAATGGCAAAGATGTTGTTTTAGCCACCATCATAAGCCGGAATGGTTCAGCGCCCAGAATGACGGGTGCACGGATGATCATCTATTCAGATGGAAAGATCTTTGGAACTATTGGCGGTGGCCAATTGGAAGCCAGATGCATGCTTACAGCAAAAGAAGTTTTTATTTCGAAAGAACCTGTTATTAAGGAATTTAAATTAACCGGTAAGGATGCTGCGTCCACTGATATGATCTGTGGAGGTAACCAGGAAGTCTTGATTGAATACTTGTCAGCAAAAAACTTGAGGATAATCAAATTAATTGAAAATCTTGTCGAGGTTGAGAAACATCGGAATAAGGGATGGTTGATCACAGCACTTCCTGATAAGCTGACAAAAAAACCTGTTCTCATACATGGATTGATAAGTACTGATTCAGTTCTTTACCTGGACCAGGACGATAATGAAATCCATATTATTGAAAAAAACGAAACTCAAGGAGAAAGTCCTTCATTATCAATACACGGTCAAGTCTTTGATGTTTCAAATATTAAGGAACCCTTGAAAGTATCAATAGAAGGTCGGGATTATTCCATACAACCGTTGGATATTGGTGGCACAGTCTATATCTTTGGTGGTGGACATGTATCACAGCAATTGGCTAAAATAACGAAATTGGTAGGCTTTCGGACCGTGGTGATCGATGATCGGGAGGATTTCGCTAATCAGACCCGATTCCCGGAGGTAGACGAGATCCATTTGGTTGCCTCGTTTGATAATGTCCTTGAAAACATTCAACTTGATCCATCAAGCTATCTGGTAATTGTTACCAGAGGTCACCTGCACGACCATATCGTATTATCAGCAGCACTCAAGACTTCTGCTGTTTATATTGGCATGATCGGGAGTAAAAGAAAAGTGGAGACGATCTATCAGGCTCTGATGAAAGATGGTTATAGCAGGGATGAGCTTTCCAAAGTTTATGCACCGATAGGAATGAGGATAGATGCAGAATCCCCGGAGGAGATTGCGGTCAGCATCGTTGCTGAAATGATCATGGTGAGGGCAAAGTTATTAAAGAATTAATCTTTAGATTTTCCCAATATGATTATTATGACGAATAGTCTGGATCTCATCCCAGATCATTTCTGGGATGAGTGTTCTGATATGGGCATAGATATCAGCTGCGTATTCCTGATCACTTGGTGTTAATCCAGCGGGTATTTCGTATTCAATCCCTTTAATCGTAAATACCATATATTCGCTCTCTCCACCAAGCGAAGGAGTGCTATTCCGGGTCCATTTCCGACCTTTCAGGTTTTTCAATAACCTTGTGATCATTTCCAGATCATTATGATCGATCGCAATACTAAACTCTTTCGGGATGACCTGATCTGAAACATAATCAGGCCAATAAGTAAGATATGCTTCTGATTGGCTAATGACTATTCTGATCTCATCATGGTATGGTGGAGGCAGACTTCCTGCCGTCCAATAATATTCGATGAAGTTTTCTTCAGCAGACTCGTCCATATGATTCACTCTCTCTAATCTTCGATCCGGCAGGGAAATTGATGAAAATTGAGGATAGTTTTGTGTTGCTGACATGCAAGTTGAATAAGGTCGATATATGGTTTAATAGTCGGTTCTGTCTCTGGATCGTTACAAAAGAATGTCAGTTCTTCAACTTTTTGCTCAATTAGTTGTTGTACCAGTAATGGCATAGCACTAACTACTTCATCAGGTAGTAGTAGATGATCATAATATGGAATTGGGGTGCCTTCCGTGATCAACCCAAATTCACCAGAAAGAATAAGAAATTGTACTCCGTCTATTTTCGCTAAATTATAGGTATATTCTATCCTCTTGCTAATATAGCGTTGTATTGCAGGCAGCAAATCCTTATCCATCCGCTTATTTCGGCTACAGTAGGTACAGTAGAAAATGTTCATGAGCTTACCTTAACAGGTGTTTAATTTCACCTTCCAACGGGACAGTTATTTCTACTATACCCGCAAATTGGCCATTTTGGAACCATGGGGCATGAATTACAAGTTCAGTTTGTCCATCTTCTTCAGCAGTATAAACAATGGTTTTTTGGCTTTTCATTTGTTCCTTGATCATCTCACCAGATTGTTTGGAATGACAATCAAATAGATTGGATCCGACAAGGTTCATTCCTCCAGTATCCTTGAAGTAATCGGATATCTTTTGGTTCATAGCGAGTATTTTTCCATCCTTATCACAAACCGAAATCATGCCTGGAAACTCATCCACCCAATCAACCATTGTTTACTCCTTTTAGAAAATTGTCTTATGATAAGTATATCTGAATCCATTCAAGGGATCGGATTATGCCAATTTTTATTGGAGTATAATGCCTTCGAATTTTCACGAAAGAGGCTTAATGAACACGATCAATGTCAAATCTCTCAGCCGGATTTATCGAGCTCGAATAGGTGTATTTCGTCAGAAAATCAAAGAAGTCGTAGCTGTTGAGGATGTCTCTTTTGAAGTTGGGCAAGGTGAATTATTCGGTTTGGTTGGCCCTAACGGAGCAGGAAAGACAACGACAATAAAAATGCTAACCACACTATTGATCCCAACCCGAGGATCAGCATCAATTCTGGATTTTGATGTGGTACACAAAGCGAATGAAGTTCGCAAACGCATCGGGTTTATTTTCGGCGGCGAGCGTGGACTGTATTGGCGGCTTTCAGGTACTGACAATTTGAGGTATTTTGCTAGCCTTTATCATGTCGACCCGGCATGTAAGAAAACGAGGATCCCGTATTTGCTTGAGTTGGTGGGGTTGAAGGATCGCGGGAATGAACGTGTGGAGGGATACTCTCGTGGGATGAAACAACGCCTACATGTCGCCCGAACCTTGCTGCATGACCCGGAAGTGCTCTTCCTTGATGAACCTACTATTGGATTAGACCCTGTTGGTGCACGCGAATTCAGGCAGGTAATCCGCAGTTTGCAGGAAGAAAAGAAAACAATATTACTCACGACCCATTATATGTTCGAAGCCGATGAGCTTTGTCAGAGGATAGGTGTGATCGATCATGGGAAATTGGTTGCGCTGGATACACCTACAGGGTTGAAATCACATGTTCGCGATCTGTCAGTTATCGAAATAGAAGTTTTTGGCATCCCTCTTCACATTGTTGAAAGCCTAAGATCTCTTGAATTTGTCGATGCAGTCGATGTGGAAGACCGTGATCAAAAACAGGCACTAACTGTTCAAACAAAATTGGGGTCTGAAGCTGTTCCAGGTTTGCTTTCCGCGATGGGCAATGTCAAAATCGGAAGGGTTCAAGTACGGGAACCTACTCTGGAAGATGCATATGTACGACTGGTGGGTGGAGAAAAACGATGATTCGAAAATTGAAGGATGATCTTCGGAGTATCCTGGTCATTGCAGAAATGACACTCAGGCTTCAGGTGATGGATTCGTTCATTTTATTCGGAATTCTTCTTCAACCGTTGATGATCACCACACTTGCCATGTGGATCCTCAAAGATAAGGGACCCGATGCTGCGATCTTTGTTGTCGTAGGTAGTGGAATGACTGGATTATGGAGTACTGTTTTATTTGTATCAGGAAATAGTATCAATGATGAGCGTTGGTATGGGACGCTAGAAACTCTGGTAGGTGTTCCAACCCCACTCAATCTGATCATTCTTGGGAAAAACATTGCAAATGTATTTCAAGCATTATTTTCGATGGTCGTAAGCTTTTTGGTTGTAACCATCTTATTTGGTTACCATCTTGAGGTGGCATATCCAGCAGCTTTTGTTCTTTCTATATTCCTTACAATTTTTACTTTTATTTGCTTTGGATTAATCATTGCTCCATTATTTGTATTAAACCCCTTGATCGGAAGATTCCAGAATGCTCTTGAGTTCCCAATATATATCCTGAGTGGGTTTTTATTCCCGATCGCTCTGTTGCCAGGCTGGACAACTCCGATCAGCTATTTGCTACCAACCTTTTGGGCTGCCAAAGCATTACATGGATCTTCTTCCAGCGGAGAACCTATCAGTCAGGTATATTTCTACTGGGGAATGTTATTGTTGTTTTCGATCATCTATATCATTCTCTCAGTTGTGATGACTTCGCGGGTGCTTCTTAAAGCTCGAACTGATGCGACTTTGGATATGGAGTGATCGATGAAATCCATAAAAGATAACCTCAGTCTCTTTTGGCAAGGCGCTCTTTTGTCTTATATCGCATTATTTGCCTGGTTAAAACCAGTAACCTACCTGGCATCAAAAATAATTATGCCTTTGGCTCAAATCCTATTCTTTACCTTTCTAGGAACGTACGCGTCAGGTAAAGAAGCGGCACCATACTATGTCATTGGGAATGCGATGCAGATCACAGCGTCCTCGGGGATATTTGGAGTAACCATGAGTATTGGGGGCGAACGCTGGTCTGGAACCTTACCTTACCTATTTGGGACACCTGCGAACAGGCTGATGCTATTCCTTGGGCGCAGTTTTATGCATATCATAGATGGAATTCTGGGCGTGATAATCGGTCTTACATGGGGAGCATTACTGTTAGGTGTGGACTACTCGCATACTGATCTTTGGGCACTATTACTGACCATTTTGGTAACTACTTTTTCAACAGCCGGTTTAGGTCTGTGGATGGGATGTATCAGTCTGATCACATCCAATGTCATGTTCGTAAACAATACGGTATATTTTGCGACTGTTAATATTTACCGGTGCAAATGTACCCGTAGAATCGTTGCCAATTTGGATGAGGGGAGTTGCCTCTGTGCTCCCGTTAACCAGAGGAATTGCCGCAGCACGGTCGTTGATCGCAGGGGAATCATTATCCTCTGTCAGTTCGTTGTTATGGGGCGAGCTTGGGATAGGAATTGTTTATGTGTTTCTTGGTTATGTGCTTTTCAAAACCTTTGAAACAATTGCCAGAACTCGTGGATCTTTGGAAACAGTTTAGATCACTTTGATCCATTTTAGTATAAACCAATAGATTACTGCTCCTATGACAAAGCTGATCAAATTAAACATCGGATCAAGTGTTGTTGCCAAAAATATGGATGGAGATTCCACAGCGCTATTTTTATAATTTGCGATCAGAACCGTGAATAGGTTATTTGCTGCATGGATTCCCAATGCCAACTCAAGACTATTGGTCTGAATTGTAAGATAAGCCAGGAGAACTCCAAAACCAAAGTAGAAAACAGCCAGGATCCAGAAACCGGATTGCATCTCTGGATTTAAAAAATGGGGGATCGCGAATAGTATTCCGGAAAGTAGGATCAGAATCCACTTATTTTTTGTAAAAAGCCCAAAAGCCTGAAGTAGAAAACCTCTAAAGAAGACTTCTTCCGATGTGGTTTGTATGGGTGTAAGAACGATAGCAAATGCGGCGAAAGGAAGCCATAATCCTGGATTGAAATTAAGCTGATAAACTCCCGGGTGGATCAAGTGGTCTATCAGGGTAATGACCAAACTAATTCCACTCCAGATCGATCCACTTACGAGGATGAGTTTCCAGTTTAGTTTATTATTTGCCGTAAACAGACTTAGTATAGGACGATTATGTATCCAGCGAGTTACCAATATCGTAATGGATATGAAACAAACGAAACTAAAACTGAGTACCAGGTATTGGACAAGTTGGTTTGTACCACCTGCAAGAAAATAAAAACCGTAAGGAATTCCTCCAATGATCTGCCAACCGACAAATATGATTACCAGCGAGAGTAAATACCTCCACCACTGATTTTTCCCGAGGTTTGCCATATCAAGAAACGAGTTCGTTTTCTCAGGTCGCATTAATTCTGGAGTGTTGATTTGTGAATCCACAGAATCTCCTTAATAACAAAAACTCCCTGGGTTTGAGGGAGCTTTTGAAGTTTATTAAATACTCTCCGTCGCTTGAATCCGGATCATTTGGGCTTACTTCTGGCTCATCCAAATGGTCCATACGCAGCCATAACAATAGAACTTGTCCATCTTCGGTGGAAACTGTCCGGGCTGCCAAAATTGGTGTATTTTGAGTTAATCCAATCTCATCTCGATATTCCAGATAGATAGGTTTTTGAGATTTCCACGCACGATAGCACCGTTCTAATAGAGCGGGACCATTAAAGGTCCGCAAGCGCGTGAATGCCAGGTCATATTGTTGTGGACCTTCAAACAAACCCATAGCCCAGGCATCTGGTGCGTGGTCAAAATGTGGCGTTGGTCCTTCAATTATCGTAATTTTCTCGTCCATGGCAATAATATTACCACAACAATTTTATTGAAAAGGTCTTCCTGTATACCTATTAGGATTAGATAAGGCAATAATTTCTTTACAATTCAGTTTGTTCTTTTGAGGTATCCGGATGTTTTAATGCACCGGTACCCATACGATAGCCATACCCGCGGACTGTTTTTACAACTCTGGGTTGAGCTGGATCTTTCTCTATTTTCTTTCGAAGTAGGAAGATGTATCTACGTAAAATGCTGGCGTCTTCTTCCCGATAAGTACCCCAAACAGCCTGAGATAACTCTGCTTCCGGTACTGCTCGACTTTCATTTTTTGCCAGATATTCCAAAAGTCTAAATTCTGTTGGCGTCAGCTGGATTTCTTCCTGATCGCGTTTCACTGTTCGTTTATCCAGGAAAATGGTGATATCAGAAATCTGAATGATCTTGCCGCCAGCTTGATTATTAAATTTGGCTGCGAGCCAGAACAGCACTGATTCTTGCTGATAATTCTGCGAAGCTAAAAGGTTTGGTTACAAAATCATCGGCGCCGAGTCGAAATCCACGAAGTTTATCCGCTTCGGTGGTTTTACCAGTAGTGATGATGATGGGCAAATTTGATAACTCATGTAACCTGGCACATACTTCCCAGCCATCCATACCTGGCATCATCACATCCAAAACGACCAAGGCCGGATGGATTTGATACGCAGATCGTAGTGCATCGTTCCCATTTGTTACAGCAACCACTTCAAAACCATCTCCACTGAGATAGTCTGACAAAAACCTTAATAGGGTAGGGTCGTCATCAACTAATAGAATTTTCTGTTTCATGATCCATATCCATAATTGGCAGCCAACATCGGAATTCGGCACCACCTCCAGGCCGATTGCTCACTTCGATGGATCCATCCATTGCTTGTAAAAATCTATTTACGATATACAATCCCAGTCCATGGCCATACACCGTTTGCGAATCTGCTGCATTTCCCCTAAAGAAATCCTCAAAGATAAAATCCATTTGATCTATTGGAACACCAGGACCCCGGTCTTGGACCATGAATGAGACACGCCGCTTTTCTGGGAGAACACTAAAAATGACTTCCCCCTCTGGAGCATATTTTAACGCATTATCCATTAAATGGAAAATAATGCTATACACTGCTCTACTATCGGCTATGATCGGTGGGATGATAGCTGGGAACTGCCATTTGATTCGTGCAGAACCAGGAACCTGGTTGAACTGATTCTGCAACTCACGGATGATCGATCCTATGTCTAACGGCTCTGGATAAAGTGGCATACGTCCGGCATCCAATGCAGATAGGTCAAGAATTGATTCAACAAAACGGGTCAGTCTTCTGATCTCCTGTTGGACCAGAGAAAGCGATTGTCTGTTAGAAATGGATAGTCTGCTCTTTTCTGATAGTACCAACTCCATCCCGCCGCTAATATTGGTGAGTGGAGCTCGTAACTCATGTGAGACAAGAGAGACAAAATCGGATTTCATCTGGTCAAGAGACTCCAGCTTTTTGTTTTTTTCTGCAAGTTCCACATTTGCCGAACTCAAGGAACTGGTTTTCTCTTGAACTCTCATCTCCAGAACTTGATTGAACTCCTCAAGCTTATGCATAACGTCTGAAAGCTGTTGGTTTGCAGAATGTAATTCTTCACGCTGTTGATTTACCACAGTTAGGTCATGAACTGCTCCGGTGATCAATTTACGTTTGAAGATTCCCAAAAGAATGGGTTTCAGGGAAAGATCGACCAGCAGGGTGGATCCGTCACAACACCGTATCTCAGTTTCATCGTGTATTTCATTTTTTATGTCTTGAAAAGGCTTGCTTACAAGCAGAGTTTCGAGAGGCTTATTCAATAATTCAGATTCATCAGACGCTTTACATATCTGGATCATCGCCGGATTGACCAGAATCAATTTGTGCAATCGGTCGCAAAGAAACGCCGGTTCTGTTGAATTATTATAGAGAAAATAGTACTGTTGCAATTCAAATTCTCCCGCTGATACACCAAGCCGGGCGATCAATAAAAGCCAAACCATGGAACTAAATCCAATTACTGTTTGAGTGACAATTTGATTTTGGATCCAATAAGCAGATAAAATTGCTGCCAGTGTAATGGGTAATGCAATGGGTAAGGTGGATTGGATTTGTAATCCAAGTGCCCAAGTTTGTTCTTCTTGGTAAGGTCCAGGTACTCGCGATAAATTCCTAGTGAGAATTAAGGTGCCAATAAACAAACAACACCCCGCGATTAGTACCCCAAAATCCAGACTGTTTATAGGTTGTGGATACAGATTCGTTGCTAGCGTGGATATGGCAATATCAGAGATCATGATGAATATCATCGCAATGGCAAATAATCCCATGGCGATTCTGGCAACTCTGTCGGAATTTAGCAGAAGCATGTTTAAGATGATGGCTGTAATTGATAAATCCAGGATGGGGTGAATATTCAACCATTGCCAGGGTTGTGGGTTGATTAGAATATTGCGGTTAATTGGCTGAAGGAAGATGATCCAGGTTATCAGAAGCATGGCTCCGGTCGTGATCGAGATATCGAGTAATAACCTGAGGCGCAGCATTTCCCTTCGCCTTAGAATGGGAGTGAAAAACCATGCTGAGGTTAAAAACAGAAAGCTGGCCAGTCTGATCCAATGATATATCGCAGTGGAGGTTGGATTAGGCACACTTGTTTCTTGGGTCAGGATATGGAAAATTATCGCCAATAAATACAAACAAAATCCAAGGGTAATACAGTAAATTAATCCATTTTCGGAACTGAAACCGGTTTTGGATAATCTTTTTATCAGTAAGAATAGACTGCAACCAAAAGGAAAAAGGAAAAGAACATAATTGATTGATCGTTGAAGAGGAACATCAACTGACAACAAAGAATTTAATAAAAGAGCTAACAATGCAAAAATCGCAGTGATAGCTACAAATAACTGTGGACGAATGCTTTTGGTCAATGTAGCCATACATTAATACTATACTAAATTATCAAAAACAAAAACAAATATGATTTCAACGAAATCTCCCCACAAAAACTTGTGGGGAGATTTTATAAAGCCATCTATTTGTTAGCAGTCCGTGCAACCGTCTGGTGTATCTGTTGGTGTTGGAGTAGGCGTCCTCGACGGTGTTGGAGTATTTGTCCGCGTCGGAGTATTCGTGATGGTTGGTATGGCTGTATGCGTAAATGTACTCGTAGGAGTGATCGGTGTTTTAGTTTTCGTCGCAGTAAAGGTGTTTGTAGGAGTAACTGGTGTGCGCGTAAACGTTGATGTAGGCGGCAAAGGAGTATTTGTGCTTGTAAAAGTATTGGTCGGTAACGGGGTATTTGATGCTGTCGGTGTTCTCGACGGTGTAAAAGTATTGGTAGGTGTCGGTGGAATTGCAGTATTTGTCCGCGTATTGGTCGGTGTAGGAGTAACCAGGACAACACTACTTGAAACTGAACATCGTCCGCCATCGAAGCTGAGGTTAACGCTAAAGTTGCCGATTAACCAATTGGCGCCCATACCACTGAAATTTGCTCGGTAAGTCCAGTTATTCCCTGCCGGGAAGTTCTGCGATCCTGTACCGGTAGAAGGTGAACTGGAATAATTAGAGCCGGTCAAGGTTACGCCGTTCATCCTCATCGAGGAGACAACTTGCGTACCGACACTCTTGTTCCAGTTAAGAACAGCAGTTCCGAATACGATTGGTACCGTATTGTTATTGCGGACAATCAACCGTAATTCTGTCTGTGAGTAACGATACAAGCCAGTTGTTATCGCAATATTTGAGCAATTAGGTGTAGGTGTATAAGTAGGAGTTCTCGAAGCAGTTGGCGTTCGCGTTGCAGTTAATGATGCTGTTTGAGAAGAAGTTTGCGAAGGTGTCAAAGTGAGAGTTTCGGTCGGTGTATCACTTGGTGTCAATGTGTCTGTTGGAGTTAACGTGTCCGTTGGGGTTGGAGTATCTGTATAGGTAGGAGTTGGTGTGTCCGTGGCAGTCGGTGATGAAGACGGAGTCAATGATGCAGTTGGACTCGGCATGGAGATTGGTGGTGCAACATTGATCGTTTTTGATGTTCGGAAGTTTTCGATGATTCCTTCGCGTACAGTCGTCAGATGGACGTATGGCCAGGCAGTTGCCAGGAATGGAGTAATCAAGGGATGATTAAAATCCACACCAATGGCAACGCGATTACCAGGTCCGCCGGCATCTTCGTTAGGTGAAACACCCCAGTAAACGTTATTGGCTGGATCAGAATAGGTGATCACGCCTCCATTTGCTATGAGACGTGAGGAGTAAACAACAACATTGAAATAACCGATTTCAGAGGTTAATGTTTTGGTGTCATCCAGATTTATTGCGAAGGCATCAAACTTGGTGACGTCATGAATTGAATGTAAACGGGAATAGTCCTGTAAAACGGCTGTCATATTCTGGATCGTTTCAGACATGGCAAGCTGTTGCGTATTGGCATTCATTCCATTGAAAGGAGCTTTCGACATAAGGTCGGTCTGGTATGTATTTGGAATACGGCAATCTTGGGGATCACCACCCCAGGTATCAGCTACTGCAGGGTTAATAACTGGACTGATGTTTTGGGCAGGCGAACCGTATTTTTTAAATACATCGTTATTGACTTCTGCAATTGCCGCATCAGGGCAATAGACGGGATTGAATTCACCAGTCACTGCGTAACGCACAGCAAACCGGGCGCTGTTCTGCACAGATAACCAGGCCTGGAAGAGCCGGCCGAATTCAATGATACCGAAAATCAGAGCGAGCAGAATAGGCAATACCAATGCGAACTCCACCATCGATTGTGCAGAGATTGGTTTTTTGCGTATCGTTTGTAAGATCAGTTTAGGTTCCATAGGCCGCTCGCTTCCTACTTGGCCAACCGGGTAAAGACCCGACTGGCAATTTGTTGAAACACAGAATTTAATCCCGCGCCTGAGGCGGAGAAGTAATAATTTCCACAGCTATAACCGGCACCATTGATGGCAACACTGGTACAAGGGTCGGTCGCGGGATCACCATCATCACCCACAGCACCCACATATCTCAATAATGTATCTCCGTATGGAACACCGCTGCCATCCAATGGAGCATTGACCACTGTATCACCCAAACCAATGGCAAACATGATCGCTCCCTGTCCGGATCGATCACAACCAGCAGCCGGGGTAGTCGCATCGCAGGCAACCAGATCGGCCATATCTCTCGCATAATCATCCGCGTCATAGACCGCAGGAGCTGTATGTGCATGTCTTGTGGTGGCGCTATTATCGCGGCATCCTTCATTGATATTAATACCCAATGGACAAAAACCGATCGGTAATGAAATGGAAATCGATTGAAGAACAGCGTTTCCAGCGGATAGATATTCGGGATCTGAATCATGAGAGACTTCTGTCGCGTTAGCTGCCCCATCAGTAAGCAGGATCATCAACCACAATGCGTCTTTTCGCATGTCAACACCATACAACGATGCTCCTGTTCTCAAGCCGCCGCCGATGTTTGTCGTCTGGCAGGTTGAAGCATCGCGGACATTCGGTACGGTTGGTGGTCCTATCGTCCCTGTTGTCAAGTTTACACTTTGGGCATAAGGACAACGGGCAGCTATGTACGTTGTATTGATCGGTGGAGTAACAGTGTCACTATACTCCGAGCATGATCCTGGAGTTTCCTGCTCTTGCCAGGGTGATAGACATCTGGCGCGTTCATAAACCTTGAGATCGGTCAGAAGATTGTATGCGGTTGTATAATCGCTCGTCCAGGGGAAGTTCGTGCAATTCCCATTTGCATTTCGTAATCCATCCGGGCAAACCACACCAGTACCTTTGGTTGGAATTTTGTTGTCTGCGGAATATCCGGCTTCCCATCCATTCGAAAAAACCACAATTGCGAGGCGGTCTTCTTCTTCTGCGGCTGGTTTATTCAAAATGTAATTTGCAAAAGTGGCGGCTGCCGCAGTTTTTACTTCTTCGAAGGGATGACATTCCCCGGGGATGCCGTCACCTGAGGGTGTGTTCCATGGTGCTACACCATCCGGGTCCGCGTCTTCAAGATTGCAGTTGGTTGGGTCTTTTAAATAATCCGGTGTACTTTCATTCGCCATTGATTCAGATATGTCAACCACCAAAACAACATCCATGGATGCCGCTTCCGCAATCGCGTTAGCTGTGATATCTGTGGAATACATTCCGATCACGGGCAGGAATGAAAACTCCACCGGGGCGGATGCAGTAACCCGGACCAATTTCCGGCGGCTGGCTCCACCGGTTGGGCATAGCTGGGGATCTCCAGGAGCGGAATCGCATGTCTGCACGTTGACTGTAACGGGATCAACCATCACATTATTGAGATGTAAAAACTGAGCCGCTGAATCTTTGAGTTGAAGGTTGGTATAGTTTTCACGCATTTGAGTGGCAGCAGCCAATGCGGCGTTATCCACAGCGCGGCGTAAATTCCCATAGGATACAAACAGGATACCCAGATCCACCGTCAGTCCGATAAATGCTAATAAACCAATAAAGACCAGAGCGATGAGAACCATCGATTGGCCTTTTTCACTGCGTTGGAGAAATTTTTTGAATCTATTTTGCATAGGATCTGCCCGGGTTAAGGAGTAGGAGTTGCATCAGGTGGCGCTGCCGCAGGAAGAGGTGACACGGCATACATATGAAGCTCGATCGGATCAGGAACAAAAACAGTGATCCAGGGTAGAGCTAATTCCTGGTTGTAACCATAGAACATTTCAACCACAACCGCTCCGGATTTTGGTGCTGCAGCAATCAGTTTTGAAGCGATTTGAGCATCGGTCAGTTTTGCAGTATGGTGGTTGTATAGTGAGAATTGACCGGGGATAGTTGTCACTCCCACATCATCTGGATATCGGTGGAATATATTCCCATCTTTTATGGATACAACCGAGATCACAACATCGTCTGTGGCGGGGTCGAGGTAGTAAGGAACGATAGCCTGTTGGACGATTTGCGCGATTCCCGGATGGTTCGGGTCCAGGTTGGTGTAGAAATTAATATCGTCATTATCTGTTGGATCGAGGAATGGGGAAACATCAACAGCATACCTGGCGCCTTCTCGCGGACCATCCATCAGGTTGAGATACTGGTTTAGCATAAAACCGAATTCCACCAGTCCAGAGAGCATCATCAGGATAATTGGGAAAAAGATAGCCAATTCAACCAGTGATTGTCCGCGAGCTGGGATTCGATTCCAACGATTTCTTAGCTTTTGTATCATGTGTGGTTCCTATTTAATAGACTTCACCTGCCTATACTATACAGGTTTGAGATATGCCCGTCAATAAATGTTGGGTAAATGCAAGGTCATTGTCATAGCAGGCAAACGGTATTGTCACAATATAATCACAAAGCAAATTATGCACAACATTTAATCGATTATAAGGTCCGAATCGGACAATATTGGCTGATTATCATAACCGGAATTAACAGAAAATCTCCAGTGTATTAAGAAAAAGCCTTCGGAAATATTGAAGGCTTTTTGGTTTTATTTACGCGCCATCGTCTTCCGGTGGAGCGGTTTGCCCGTAATCCAGTACTTCCCGAACCTGGGTGTTTGCCTGGGATGGACCGATCACTTTCAACTCCTCCAACCTGTCCACCAGCCTGGCTGCCCGGGTGTAGCCAATCCTCATGCGGCGCTGCAGCATCGAAATGGATGCCCTTCCTTCGCGTCTTACCAATTCCTTTACCTCATCGAGCAGAGGATCATCATTTGGCCTTCCGCCACTCTCTGTCCAAAAATCCACCTGTTTTAACATCCCTGAAGGAGGCAGCACAGCGGTTGGTACATCATCACTATCGCCTGTGGATTCTCCTTCGGCTTGTTCCAACAATACTCCGCGCCAGTAATCCACCAGCTTTTGAATTTCCGCATCAGAAACATACACGCCTTGAACGCGGACAGGTGCAGCAGCATCTGGAGCCTGAAATAACATATCCCCATGCCCGAGCAAGTCTTCAGCCCCAGGCTGGTCCAGGATCACCCGACTGTCGATCATGGTTGCCACTGAGAATGCGATCCGGGATGGGAAATTGGCTTTGATCAAGCCAGTGATCACATCCGTGGACGGGCGCTGGGTGGCTACCACCAGATGCAATCCGGTCGCACGGGCCATCTGTGCCAGCCTGGTGATGGCTGCTTGAGTTTCTGCAGGAGCGAGCATCATCAGGTCTGCCAACTCGTCGATGACAATGACCAATTTGGGAAGTTTCTTCTCGCCGCGCAATTGCATGCGCACATTGAACTCTTCAAGATTTCGGGCACCTGCAGACGAGAATTTATGATATCGGGCATCCATTTCACGGAGCATCCACTGCAACGCGCCGATGACCTTTTCGGCATCGACCACAACCGGTGCCAGTAGATGGGGGATGCCGTTGTAATTCGTAAACTCCACCCGCTTCGGATCAACGAGGATCAGTCTTAAGTCGTCTGGAGTGTTGTTCATCAATAAGCAGCTCAAGATCGCATTTACACACACCGATTTACCTGAACCGGTCGTTCCAGCGATGAGCAAGTGAGGCATGGCCGTCAGGTCCGCTGCAACGGGGATACCGGAAACATCTTTCCCCAGGGCGATCTTAAGCGAGGTCTTTAATCGTTTGAACTGGGAGCTTTCATAGACATCGCGCAGCCTGACCATGGATTTGTTGTCGTTGGGGACTTCGATGCCGACGTAATTCCTCCCGGGAACAGGTGCCTGGATACGGATCCGCGTGGCGGCGAGAGCGAGGGCAAGGTCATCTGATAAAGAGACGATCTTGGATACTCTAACCCTGGTATGGTTGCCGCTTCGATTTTCGACAAAATCTGGTTCCACTCCAAACATGGTCACAGATGGACCGCGAAGAATTTCTACCACATGCCCCGGTGCACCGAAATCGGTCAATGTTTCTTCAATGACCCTGGCGCGTTCCAGATTCATTTTCTCATTCTCGATCATGGGTGAACCATGCTCCAGGATCTTTTCCGGATCGGGAAGTTTCCATACTGGATCTGGAGCGGGCATTGAAACTTCGGGAATGATCGCGGTTCCAGTAAGAGCTTGAAGACCATCAGATTCTACAGATCCTACCCCTTGAATTGGAACGAAACCATCTTCAACTGCTTCGTCCAGCTCGTCTTCGTCATCCACGAATGGAGCAGAAGATGCAAATTCAGGTGCAATTTTCGCCCGTAATTCGTGCCACGAGCTTGAGATCGATTTCATGAATCCAGTTTCAGCCGGTACATTCGTTTTGACCCACCCGGTCAGAACACCGATGGCATGGAATATCTGCTGGAAGGAAAGGTCAAAGCAGAAGATCAGAGCGACCAAGCAACCAGGCACACAGAACCAGGAAAGCTCCGATGCCGCCCAAAGTCTGGACCAGGACCGTCAGTATTAATCCACCGATAATTCCGCCAGCCATCCCGGCTTCAGCCAGTGCATATACATCAGTCAAATCCCCGGTGAAAAAATTCAGCAGGGCAAGGATATTTAAGTAAAGCAGGACAAACCCGGCGATCTGCTCAAAACGCGGACGTGGGATCTGGTCAAACTTTCTCAGGATCAAGTAAAGACCGATGACGATCAAGGAAAGCGGAATGATCCATGCGCCCCATCCGCTCAACCAGCCAAGTAGACTGGCGATCCAACCGGTGATCAAGGTGCTGTTTCCAGAGAAAAGGCTTAATGCACCGATCAATCCCACAAGCAGGAGGGCAATGCCGAGGATATCCAGTTTTCGATCAACGGACATGGATCCGTCGGAATTATAGGATGGGGATTTCCGTTGCCTTGATCCAGCAGACGGGGTATATACGCCCCTGAAAGTGGACCCTTTCCCATGGGATCCGGTGGGTCGTACTGATTTAAGTAGGGCTTTGGTTGATCTTTTCGTTGGCATATGGGTTTTTACCTGTCAACTTTTTGATTGCATGAATCATACCCAAAGAAAAAGTACGGTACTGGATATTCGTCATTTTTGGGGATTTTTGGGAATGACAGAGGTCATGCAGATTCAAAATCTGGATATGACCATCATCCTGAATCCTACAAAAATGGTCAATATTAACATAATATTGACCCGAAATTAATCTAATATTTAGAAAGTTTTATTAGAATTTGCCTACAATGTAATTAGTTCAATGTTCTAGAAGGTTCAATCGTTCTCTAGCGGTAGTGGACCATTAAGACTTCAAGAGCATCTAACTTGTTCTCCTCCTTAGAAAGGACATCGGCTGTTGCAGGGCAGCCGATGTCCACTTTTTTTATCAATTGCTTGATCTTATTTTTTCTTAAGGGCAAATTCTGCTATCGCTTCTTTGGTTGCCCGGAAAGCTAACGGGGGAAGATCATCCAGCGAAAAATATTCGGCTGCTGCGGCATCATCCTGAGCCTGCAGAACCCCGCCAATAATCTCACCTTCATATACCAGGACAATATCAGCTCCGCGCGGATGGTCTCGGCCACCGATCAATTTGAACAATCCGGTGATCTTCACTTCGAGGCCAGTCTCTTCAAGGCATTCACGGGCTGCAGCTTCTTCAGGGTGTTCTCCACCGTTCATATATCCGGCAGGGAGGGTCCAATAGCCTTGCATCGGGTCAAAAGTCCGCTGGACCAACAGAATTCGATCATCTTTGGTGATCAGAACGGCTGCTGCCACCTTGGGATCCGAGAAGAAGACCCAGTTGCAATTTGGGCAAATGGGATGGAGGTGTCCATCTTCGTAGATGCGGTCTTCGAGTGCGGTCCCGCACCGCAGGCAGAACTTTACTTTTTCGATGGGGATCATTACTTCCGGGAAGGCTTTCTCCAGGCGATGATGCCTGTAATGATGGCTGCAATAGCCAATAATATTCCGGATAAGATGAATGGTCTTTCAACCAATCGTGTGAAAATATTCGGAGCAGCAGTCGTTTCAACCGATACAGCACTGACAGCTTCAGGAGCTTTCAAATTCATTCCCAGGATCGGACCATTTTGCGGAAGCACCAGTGGTTCAGTATCAGCAGGTGCAGCAGATTCAGCAGAAGGAACCGCCGCATTACCGGTGATCTCCGGGGCGACCAAAGCCGGCGCTGGGGCTATGTCCATGGATGGAGCCATACTGGTGACATCCTGACCGTCTCCACCACCGCCACCGCCTCCACGACCACCGGCACCACCGCCGCCCATTCCCAATACCTGCCCGTTGGTGGCACCATATCCCTGTGGAACTGTACCGGGAACTCCCCAAATGATGATGGGAGGAAGGGTAGGTTCAGCAACTGCCGGGGCTTTTTCAGACATGACTGCGGCTGACTCTGGCGCCATGGCCGGAGCGGCTGGCAGGAAGGTTGGTCTGGATTGTGAGACGAAACCGATTAGAAGCAGAACTGCTGCCATTGCGGACGAAAATACACTTACCCACCTGAGGGGAAGTATCCCCCTGGCGGGCTTGCGGATGGTGTTGGCGATTTTTTCGGAGATGGTGAAATTACGGGGAGCTCCGCGTTTGGGGGCGGAGCGCAATAGGATGCGGGTGTGTTCCAGAGCGGAGAGACCAGCCCGCCAGGTTGGGTAGAGGGCGCAGAAATGCTCCACTTCCTCGTGTTCAACTGCAGTGAGCTGACCATCGAGAAAAGCAGATAATTTCATCCAATCCTGGGGAGTTAATACCTGGTTCATCCTTCTTCCTCCATTTCTTGACGAAAAATGGAGGGTAATAGTTCCCCAAAGCCCTGCAGACAGTCTTGCATTTTCAATCTGGCACGCGCCAGGCGGCTTTTGATGGTTCCCAATGGTGATTTTGTGGAGGTGGCGACTTCGTCGTAGTCCAAACCCTGCATATCGACCAGGATGACGACCGAGCGGAAGTCGGGGCTGAGGGTTTGCAGGCAGTGCTGGATGGCATGGTCCAGTTCAGCCTGTTCAGTGAGTTCTTCGGGGGAGAGCTGATCATCTGCCAAGCCAGGGGGGCGATTCGATCTCTTCCTGGTCGACGATCGGTTCGAGGGGGGTGGTGGGACGACGTTTCGACTTGCGGAGTTCGTCGTAGCAGGTATTGGTGACCATGCGCATGACCCAGGCTTTGAAGCTGCCGCCGCGGTAATCTTTCAGGTGGCGGTAGGCGGAGATGAAGGCATCCTGGGCGGCGTCTTCTGCCTGAGCGGAGTCACTGAGCATACGGTAGGCGAGGTTGAAAGCCATATCCTGATATGCCAGCACCAGCCGGTTGAAGGCGTCGAGATCTCCGTTGACAGCATCGGCTACGAGAGCCTGCTCATTCATGATAGGTTAATCCTATCAAAATACGGGGTATTGCGCAAGAAAGGGAAGGGGGAAACAGCGACCTTTCCCCACCCTACCAGTCGGTGAATCTGACTGGTACGATGTCCCCGCCTAGAGAGGGAAAAACCGCGACCTCTCCCTGCCCTCTCCACGCCTGGAGAGGGTTCTATGCTTCGACTTATTTTGAGTGCTTATTCATAGGTGAGGGTGGGTAGGGGTGTGGCGTTGGGGTTGGGTTCATGCCGGGTGAGGCTTTCTGCGATGCGCTGTAGAGTATCCGCGTCGAGATTACTCGCTGCTGAAATTTGAAGATAAGTATCACCACTTTCCCAACGGATGCGTCCCAGATCGATCGGCGGATTCCAAATGAGGCGGTCAACCGTGTCAGTTGAACCTGCATCGTCAAAATTCCCCTGGATATATTCCGCGGGAGATCCGTTGACGGTTAATTTTTGGACCACTGCACTGGCCCCGATCAGGCTCTGATGTTCTGAAAAAGGTGCCTTTTGCTGCAAAAGATACACCTGTCGCAATTCGTCCTGTAAACGATTGTAATACAGAAGCCCGATATGTTGATCGGCAGCAGAATAATCTATCGCGGTGAGCACATAACCTTCCGGCAGGAAAGCAGGCTCCAAAATCTCGAATCCGGCTAATGTCTCCGCTTCATCCAACGATGCAGGGAAACGAGTCTCATTTTCAGGCAATGGCGTTACCGGCACAAAAGTATTCGTGTACTCGTCAGGGACCACAATAAAGAAGCTGGACTGGTTATCGGTTGGATGGGATGGGGCAACTGGTATCCACGATCGCTGGCTGCGGCAAGGGTGGGGCAGGAACCGCTTCTACCGGATCACTGGTTACCAACGGCGTTGGCACAGAAGGTGTGAAAGTTGAGGTGACGATTGCAGTCGCAGTCTCCAGCTCGACCAGAGCTGGTGGGCTATCAGATAATGGATCACGATCCTGGAAGAACCAGACGGAACCTGATACCACCAGCACTAAAACAATGAACAAGATGACCCATCGGGTAGATTGACGCAATGTGTTTGACATGGAAATGAGGTTTACCTTTCTCGATCGGGTAGGAATTGTTTTCCATACCCGGGATAAAACTATCCAAAGATAATTGGGATCTGATTTGGTCAGGGGTAGCGAATAAACAACGAAAGCAAGGAAAACGATTTCGGTATTCGTAACGTTTTCCCTGCAAGTGTAAAGTTTGAGTATTTCGTTTGCGTATAGATGTGATCCATGTCCCCGATATCAGAAACTTCTACTTTCAATCCAAGACGGATGAAACCGCAAAATTGTTCCCGATCATTCATTGTTCAATAACCGACAAAGCATTTAAATCAGGCGTTTTCCGGTTTTTTGGCGGATGCAAAACAAAAATCGCAAAGTGAGTCGCCTCTGGCAATTGTCTTTGTCCGCTGCCAGGAGATATCAGGGGACATATCCCCGTAGACCAAATCGTCCACCCGACAAAACGAAGCGGTTAATTCCGGAGCGCCATATTTAGACAGGGTATCAAAATAAAAACAACTTTTCATATTGAAACGAATGGCATCTTGATCATTCTGGACCCATTCCAGGTCCCATCCGTCCGAAGGGTACTGGCGCATGGCCGGTTTGATATAAAGGCGCAGGATCGGATAAATGAAGGGGATCTTTCCGACCAGTTTCATCTTCCGGATATTATCTGAATACACTTGCGCGAAGGTTTGATCAATTTTTAACAGCGCGGTTTCCTGCGATTCGCCACTCTCCCGGCGGATCTGATACAGGGCGAGACCCGGAAGGATGCCCTCGATCAGGTGGTGCTGCAGAATGGGATTTTGAGGAAGATCGTGCTTGCGGTACAGCTCGCGATATCTATCTTTGACAGCATTGTATTTTTCTTCACCGATGATGGTCAACAAAGCCGGGAAGAAATGTTTTGACATGGGTATTTCTTTGAGTTGATTTTCAGACATTACTGGTTCCTTGTAATTATTTACTTTGGGATAACTTCCCAATTGTTTTATTTGGAAAAAACAGCCGATCTGCTAAAAAACACATCGGGGCGGGCGATCTCTTTGAAGCCTATCCCGGTGCAGAGGTCGACCGTACGCATGAAATTCTGCTGCGATACATGGATGTACGGTTCGGCAAAGAAGAATTTCCCGCCCGGTTTGACCTGAGCGTAGATCTCCTGCAGAAATGATTTTCGCTGATGGACCTCATGGACCATCCAGAAAGCAAACGCCAGATCGATGGGTTCAGCGATGCCGATTCTATCGGGGGAAGCCACGATCGATTTAATTCTCGCCTGCACTCCGGCTTTTTTGGATCTTCTGGCCAGACCGGCCAGCATTTCTGGTTGCAAGTCGGCAGCGATCACCTTGCCGGTTTCGCCGACCAGACGAGCCAGTTCCAGGGTGAAATATCCCATACCGCAGCCGACGTCGAGGACTTTGTCCCCGGGTTTGACATAAGGGCTGAGGATCTTGTGGGGATCCTGGGTAAATCTCCGCAGGGGGTTATCAAAGGTGAACAGCAGCCACCAGGGGCAGGTAAAAGTCGTTTTGGCTTGTTTGTTCATGTTGTTCCTTTTTATTAGTTAGGGATCACTAATTATCCGTGTAAAAAATTTATTTTTCCATTCCCAGCAAAGCTTTTCCCAGGAGACTGGAGAGTTGGTCGATCTCAGTGGGAGTCAATTGAGCTGCCAGATGTCTGGGTCAGGTCTTTGTGGATGTTCTGATGCAGTTCGTCAAATTCCTTTGCTTTGGGAGTCAACACAATATGATACGTACGAAGGTCCTCGTCGTCCCGCACCTTGAGGACATAGCCTTTGCGGATGAGGGTGGTGACATTGGTGGTCACGGATGGTTTGGAGACTTTCAATTCTTTTGCCAGGTCGCTGAAGGTGGGATGTCCCATTTGAATGATGGTATTCAGATAGAGGATCTGGCGCATGGATAGTTCGGAAAAACGCTCGTCTTTAAAGGCGCGCATCTCCATATCCGCCAAAATTACGCTGGCAGATGCGATCACTTTTTCGAGGGTGGCGAGGTTGGGGTTCATAATTAGTTAACCAATACTAACTAATTATATGGAAGGGAGCGGGATGTGTCAAGGGTTTGTGGGGGGTGGTTTTTGATGTGAGGATGAGAAGTCGTTATGCTTTACGATCATCAACGTACTGTCACAAGTGACAGGTTGTTTTCTCATTTCATAGCTGATACAATAATATTAGAACAAAAGAGCTAAGTATTTTGCATTATCTCAAGATCACCCTTGCACCTTACCAACTGAAGACTTATGGAAATGGGATGAATTACTGATCCTGCACGATTTTTGACAGCATCGGAAAAACCTTAATTGAAACAAATAACAAATGATTGCTATTTTTTCGACTCGTGCGATCCCACCAACCTACCCGTTGATGTTGCAGACTTGCACGATATCCCATGAAGAAGGGAGGAATTTGTAAGTCTATGGGCATGGTATCGCCACCCAGGGAAAATTACAAACGGGGATTTCGACCTCTCCCTACCCTCTGCACAGCATGCTTCGCGATCCACGCCTGGAGAGGGTTTTGTAAGCCTACTGGCATGATATCGCCCCCTGCCCGCGAGGGGTGTCCCCCCCAACTACCCACTAATAGCTGACTGGCACGATGCCCATTTGGAAGAGGGCCAGAGTCAATAGTCCATTCGACCCGAATAAAAAAATCCCCGGATGGTGAAATCCGGGGATTTTTTTATAACAGTGTTGATTACTTGACTGGCGGGCGGGTCATACCAGCGACGTCACCACCCAGATCCTTGATGCTATCATACAGAACCTGCATGATATATGAGCCGTTGTGAACAAAGGCTCCGGGATCCTTGATGCTGTATTGATAGTTATAGGCGGCTTTGAGAAGACGCGGTGACCAGGCGTTGTAAGCCAGGTTGCCACCCTTGTCGTTCTTGTCGGGTTCGCCATTTCCATCTTTATCCAGCATGAAGTACGGGTAGACGGAAGCGCTGTACACAATACCAGCAGACAGTTTGGTTGTGGCATATGTCTGGATGGCAGCATACAGTTTTTCCTGCATGGTGCTGATCTCTCCGGCTATCCCTTCAGCAACATCCTTATCACCATCAAAGTCTGTGGTGACCATACGGATTGCTTCGGGGTCTGCAGTCTTGTGGCAGCCTTCGCAGGCGGCGGTATTTGCCTTGAGCATGTGTTTGTCATGGCAGTCGGTACAAGTTGCAAATCCATCGGTATGGGGGAATCTGCCGTTGTATTTCTGACCTTCATACTCGTAAACACCCTTGGCTTCGGTACCAAATAAGGTTGATCCGGCAGCAAAGTAGTGAACGTTTCTGAAGCCCAGTTTATCGGAAGATTTGTCGACATCCAAACCGGCGATGGCTTTGTTGACGCTGACACTGGATTCACGTCCCTGATGGCAGGCCAGGCAGACATTGGCAGGGGCTTTATCGCCGAAGGTGAGTTTTGCACCACTCGGGAAAGTGACATCAGCCAGTCCGTAGACCGCAGGCCATTCAGCTTCGTTATGGCAGGTCGAGCAAGCGAAACCGTTGGAGGCTTCCATGGCTACATTGGCGTTGTTCTTGATGAACTGGGGTAAACCGCCAGCAGCATGGCACTTGGCGCATGAGCCAGGAACTTCACCTTCAGCATCCCAGTGACGGAAGGCTTCGCTGTTACCAGCGAAATGGCCATTGTCGTCGCGGTGGAGCTTGGAGGTGTCGACGGGGGTGGGCAGCTTGGTGTTCAAATCTTCGATCGAGTCCACAAGGAGCTGAACGATGTATTTGTTACCATGGGCAAACGCACCCGGGTCTTTGATGGAAGTTTGATAGTTGTACGCAGCTTTCATCAAGCGGGCTGTCCAGGATGCATAGGCATTCGGGAAGACTGCTTCAGCTTCATCAACTTTTCCATCAGCATTGGTATCAATGAAGAAGTATGGGTATGCTTCGGCTGAGTAAACGATCGGGGTTTTTACGACATCTTTGCCATAAGCCTGGATCGCAGAATACAAAACAGCCTGGAGACCTTCGATCTCGTAGTACATACCTTCTTTGACATCGCCATCACCATCATAGTCAGGACCGGAGGATGGTTCACGAACGTTCTTCAAATCTTCCACGGCCTTGACGTCTGAATGGCAAACGGTGCACTGGCTTACCTTGACTTCCAATGAATGGGTGTCATGGCAAGCAACGCAGGTGTCATAGCCTTCGACATGATCGTTCTTGGAATCATACATTTTGTCGGTGTATTGATATCCACCCTTGGTTGTCCCACCGTAAAGTGTGGTGGCGGCAGCAAAGTAGTGATTGCCAACAAAACCCTGATCCTTGATGACGGTGTCATCATCGGCGGGAGCACCCTTGGCGATGGCTTCATCAACCTGAACCATGGATGCCATGCCCTGATGGCAGGTCATACAAACTGCTTCACTTCCCAGACCAGTCACTTCGACGCCAGATGGGAATTTAACCGAGGTTAGATTCGCGGTGGCTTCGTTATGGCAGGCGGTACAAGTGATGGTATTGCCGACTGGTTGAGCTTTATCAACTGCACCAGCAGCGGATCCATCTGCGCCCACGAAATCTGCAAAACCGGTGCCGCTATGGCACTTGGCGCAGGTTACAGGGACTTCAGCGGGAGTCTCTTCATTCCAATGCGTAAACGCAGCGGAGTCTTTCTTGTTGTGTCCGGATGCTTCCCATGCTGCAGCAAAGGGAGCGTCAATTGCCGCCGCAGCGGGCTGAGCAGGCTCAACGGCGGGGCATGGCGCGGCTTCCGGGCACGGGGTGGGTGCAGCAGCTGGAGTACATGCTGCAACAATAAGAACCAACCCTAAAACTAATCCTGCTATGAGTAAGTATCGCTTCATTTTTACATTCTCCTTGAATTATCAATGCTGTGCGAATTACTTTTATTTATTCGATCAGGCATCACCACCTTTCCATGGGCTCAATAGTCTGGTTTTCTTAACACAATACATCCCAGAATCTACTGGCGTCTATACGATTATAGCCATCAGCCTACATTAATACAAGATTAAAAACGGATGACAAATATCATATTTATCGAATTTATAAATTTTTTATGTCAGAAGTAATAGAGAGATCACTGAAACAGATTTAAGAAAAACTATATCCCATGCGAATAAAATAAGCCAGTGATGGCAAGAAAATTAGATATGATTTCCATCACTGGTATATTCGATTAATTATTCCTGACCATTCGAGCGATACACAATTATGACTTTATTTGGGAGCTCCCGCATCAATCCAGGCAATGAGGAGGTTCAGTTCATCTTCTGTCAAAATGACAGGATGACCATTCCTTCTGAACTTTTACAATCTCACTATTCGCCGAGTCCCCCGGAATAACGACAGGCTCTTTGCTGGAGCCTTTCATGACACCATCGTAGGTGATCAAGGAGAGACCAGCGGTCGCTGAAGCGCCATGGCAGGCAGAGCACTTCCCTTCAAGGATCGCCGCAATCGTGTTGGTGTAGGTGATCACCGCTCCTGGAGCGGCAGTGGCGACAGGTTCCGCTGCAGGCGGGGCGACCGGGATCTGATCTTTGAGTGCCTCCCTGAGCAGGGGAGCGTCGAAACCAGCGTATGGCCAGGCGGATCCATGGCATACACTGTTGGAACAGAATGAAGTGTTGTCTTTTCCACCCGGATTGCCCACTGTATGGCAAGCCTGGCAGGTGGCATCGAATACTGAATTGTGAATCGTTATCCAGTTTGTGTTCAGGTGAGATGGCGGCTCCACGCTGCGGTTCAACTCGATATTGGTCACAATCTCATCCGCTTTGGTAATGACAGGGATGGAATGGCACAGGTTACATTCCAGACGGATGGCTTCGCCATCTGATGTCAAATGCTTTCCATCATGGCAGCGGAAGCACCCTGCCGAATTATCATGACCAATATTATTCGGATGTGTGTTCCAGAACATCTTCTGGTCAGTGAAGGCTGATAATTTATAGTTATCCTGCAAAACAGTGATGGCTTTGGTGATTAATTCAGTATTTTGGTCATAGAAAGTGGGATACTGATCCCGATAATACCCGTCCAAACCCAGGATTGCCTTGTCAGCTTCAGCCTCTGTTTTGTATACTCCTGCCAGAACTTCCTCACCCTTTTTCTTGATGTCCGGAATCGTGGTGGATATCAATCCCCTGCTCAACAATTGATCCATTGCAGAAGCTGGTGGAAGGATTCCGTGGGCGGTTCGGTTGTGGCAGGTATTGCAATCCATTTGGACCAATTCGTCATCTTTTATCTCAGCGGATTTAACAGTCGTTTCAACATCGAAATACTCTTTGATGCTTCCGTCATCCAGGGTAACCCGAATGTAGGGAATGCTCTGCCTTTCAGCATCCTCTGCCAGGAAATATACCGGGTTTTCAATGTGCCAGTGGATACCATTTCCCAGCCCCTGGCGCTTGGAACCTCCGCCTGTTTTCATCAACAAGCTGATGGTTGACACGGTGTTTTTCTGGTCGTTGGCAAATTTTTCAAGCTGGACTAATTTATCGCTGGTAAAAGTTTGCGGATAATGGCAGGTTTCACAGGCTTCATTCGCGGGGCGCATGTCTTTTGCACGAATCGGGTATTCATATTTGTTGAACACCATTGAGGTCCCGGTATTCCAGGAGTATTTGATCTTGCGGGGAATCTGTACCATCAGCGGAGCCCGCCCGAGATGGCATTCTTCACAGGTTACGAGAGAATGGGCAGAAACAGAGTGGGTGGTGTATTGCGGCGGCATGGTGTGGCAGGTCAGTCCACAGAAGGAGGTGGTGTTGGTAGTTTCCCAACCTGCGGATGCAGCCACGACGAAGACGATCAAAATCAGAACGATCGTCAGATAGGGTAATATTTTCATTCCCACTGATCGGTCAGCCGGAGGAAAGAAGAAGTTTTTCAACCAATTAGGTTTACCCGCCATAATGCCCTCCATGATACAACTTCTGAACATTCAAGGTCTATAAATAACAAACTGAAATCCACTTTAGGAAATACCAACATGTATAGAAATACGAAGAACTCTGGAGATTCTATTAACATTGTAGCATTTCCGACCAAAATAGTTTCGATTCTCTATCCTGCTATTAATATACAAAGGATGAGTTTTCATAGCGGAGAATCTATTGGAGATTGTAAACAACCCGGCTGAAAGATATCTGACAAACATGGTCAGTTATAGACGAATTCTAACCTGGATTTAATCTCATTATGGCAGAATTTTAATGTAATTTGCAAGTGCAATTAATCTTACTGGTTGACATTACAAGCATAACGGAGACAAAATATGGAACAAACCCCAACACCAACCAGATCAGTTAAACCAACCAACTGGAAATTCATCATTGGTGGGTTACTTATTCTGACAGCCATTGTTTTTTTGATCATATCCTCCACCCAAGCAAATGCCCAATATTTCCTCACTGTCGATGAGTTGACCGCGAAATCCGGTCAATTATCCGGCAGAGAGATCCGAATTTCAGGTGCTGTTCTTGGTGATACGATCAAGTACGATCCAGATACTCTAAACCTATCCTTTGAAGTTGTTCATATCCCCGGAGATAATAAGGAAATAGAAGCACAGGGTGGGCTTGCGAATGTATTACATGCTGCAGTGACCAATACCAAAGCGAACCATTTGAAAGTAGTTTATAACGGACCACGACCTGATTTACTGAAGCATGAAGCACAAGCAATCATGACTGGTACTCTGGATGACAATGGGGTATTCCGCGCAGAGGAACTTTTGTTAAAATGCCCCACGAGATATGAAGAAGCAGTCCCATCGCAAGTAGCTCCTGAACAAGCTTCAAAATAGTTTATGCATCAATTGGATCACATGTAACGATCATCGAATCTGTCAGAATTCTGACAGGTTTCGATTTTTATTTACTTAGCAATCATCCTTACCATCGGAGCATTTATGGTAGCAAATTTTGGTTTTGGAATTCTCGTACTCACACTCATCGTATCGATCTATGGAATCATCGCAGCGATTTACGGAGCTGTTAAAAGCGACCACCGCTGGATCGATTCTGCGCGAATCAGCATGCTGCTGACATTCCCATTAGTCAGCATTGCTGTTGGCAGTTTATTGTATTTGTTGATCTCAGGTGATTATTCTGTGGCATATGTTTATGCCGTGACCAGTAAAGCGATGCCGACCTACTTAAAGATCACTGCATTGTGGGGTGGTCAGGCCGGATCACTGCTCTTTTGGAGCTGGCTGATGTCCGCGTTTGCCACGGCAGTTACTCTACGCAAGTGGAGTCGCGACCGAGAATTCTTACCGTGGGTCATCGTTGTTGCCCTTTTCACACTCGCATTCTTCATAGCGATGGTTGTTTTCATTGAAAATCCATTTGTACGGTTTTTTGCATCGTCCACCGGTCAGCAGATCCAGGCTGTGTTTGCGCCAAAGGGAGCAGACCTGCTCATGGCACCTGACGGCCGCGGACTTAACCCGTTACTGCGCCATCCCGGAATGATCATCCATCCACCCATGCTTTACCTGGGATTTGTCTCATTCGTGATCCCATTCGCTTTCGCCTTTGCCGCTTTGATCACGGGACGAACGGACGACCGATGGATCCGCTTGACACGCAGGTGGACACTGGTCGCATGGTTGTTCCTGACGATAGGTCTTGTTTTGGGCATGAGATGGGCTTACGATGTGCTTGGCTGGGGAGGGTACTGGGGTTGGGATCCAGTCGAGATCGCTGCTCTGATGCCCTGGTTAACAGGGACTGCGTTGTTACATTCGGTCATGATCCAGGAAAAAAGGGGAATGTTCAAACAATGGAATATGGTGTTGACCGTTCTCACTTACGATCTGGTAATCTACGGCACATTTTTAACCAGGTCGGGCGTATTGTCATCGGTGCACGCCTTTGCTCAATCCGCGGTTGGTCCGCTGTTTTTCGGGTTCATTGCCCTGACTTTGACTGCTTCAGTGGGTCTGTTGATCTACCGTTGGAAGGATCTGGTCTCTGAAGCTTCTCTGAAATCGTTACTCTCACGTGAGTCATTGTTTCTGGTAAACAACCTGTTATTCATGGGTTTATTCATCGTCTGTTTTTGGGGAGTCAACTTTCCGCTTGTATCGGAGTTGGTCACCGGACAAAAAGTAACTGTTGGACCTCCGTTCTATATTCGGGCGACAGGTCCAATCTGGGCAGCTTTGCTGCTGATCATGGGAGTTGCTCCCCTTTCCGCGTGGACGATCACATCGGCACGAAATCTAGGGCGTACGATCTGGAAGGCTGCTGCATTATCCCTGCTGGTACCGATCTTCCTGGTTATCACTGGTATGCGGACATTTGGAGCAATTCTGGGTTTCTGGTTGATAACCTTAGTGATCCTGGTCACATTCTATGAGTATTGGCGAGGAATAAGAGCGAGAGCCAGATCAACCGGAGAAAATTTCCTGCAATCTACTTACAATTTAACAAAACGGAACCGGCGCAGATATGGCGGATATATCATCCATCTGGGTGTTGTTTTGATGGGTATCGGGATCATTGGTATCGAAGCATTCCAAACCCAAACGCAAGGATCCCTGATCCCCGGCGAAAGCTTATCGGTTTCAGGATATACGGTAACTTACAACAGCTTAGCCGAGTTTGATGTTCAGGACGGCAGGAATGTTGCCCGGGCTGTTTTGGATGTAACGAACCGAGGAAAAAGTATCGGACAGTTATATCCACGACGTGATTTCTTCTATGATTCACAGCAACCCATGACCATCCCCGGAGTCCACAGCACGATGGAAGATGACCTTTATGTCATTCTGGTTGACTGGCAGCCCATCTCCACGCAACAAGCTACATTTAAAGTATTCCATAATCCACTTGTAAACTGGTTGTGGCTGGGAAGCCTGGTCCTGATCTTCGGTTCATTGATTGCTGTTTGGCCTTCACCGGAGAAGGAGTAATATGGGCAAGAAACTCTTCTTCTACATTGTTTTAAGTTGCACGATCTTGCTTGCTATCATCCCGACAAAAGTATTTGCGGATGGGGAAACACCGGTCACTGATGATCAGATCAATGCAGTAGCCCGGCAGCTTTATTGCCCGGTATGTGAAAACACTCCGCTTGATGTTTGCCCTACCACAGCCTGCGCTCAATGGCGCGACTTGATCGGTGAGAAGCTATCGCAGGGGTGGAACACGGATCAGATCAAAGATTACTTTGTAACCCAGTATGGGGACAGGGTACTGGCAGAACCACCCAGGCATGGGATCAATTGGCTGGTCTATATTTTGCCTCCGGTAATCATCCTGGTTGCAGCGGGGTTTCTATTTGTTGCAATCCGTAAGATGAGACAACCGGGAACGAAAATCAATGCCACATCGGTTCATTCAAAAGAAGATGATAGTTTGTATGCTGAAATCGAAGCTGAATTGAAGCAAAGAAAGGACCAAAATGATTGAAGAACCAACCACAGTAAGTCCTGAAAAGAAGCAGAGATCAGCAATCACATACATTATTGCAGCGCTAATCCTGGGCGGATTTCTGGCATTTCTTTACTTCGGACTACAGCGAACTTATCAGGGACCGGTCATCGTTGGACAGAAAATCAAACCATTTGCGATAACCACATTTGATGGGCAAGAATTCAGCACGGAAAAACTAGAGGGAAAGGTTCTGCTCATTAATTTTTGGGCGTCCTGGTGCAAACCATGCGAAGCTGAAGCCGCATTCTTACAACAAGCCTGGACAGAATACGAACCATCTGATGAGGTTGCCTTCATTGGCGTGGATTATGTAGATACAGAACCCGAAGCTCTTGCATCATTAAACAAATTCGGAATTGATTTCCCCAATGGGCCTGATCTGGGTACGAAAATTTCACAAATGTTCCGTATTCGCGGGGTTCCTGAAACCTACATCGTCGATAAAGACGGGAAACTAGCATATATCCAAATTGGTCCTTTCAACTCTGTTGAACAGATCAAGAGTATCATCGATCCACTTACCGATTAAATAGGATAGGTTCACATGGATTTAGCCGCATTATTTTTAGTATTGACCGTTCTCGTTCTCGCTGCCATTTTGATCTTTCGACCATTTTGGGATAAAAAACAATACACAACCTCCACAGTAAATATCAAAACCAACAAGGATGCAGACCAAAGGGAGCACAAGGTTTCTTCATTGATCGCAGATAAAGAACGTCTGTTGAATGCAATTCAGGAATTGGAATTTGATCATGAAACCGGAAAGATCACCGATGAACTCTTCCCTGAACAGCGAACTGAATTGCTCCAACAAGCTGCAAGTGTTTTACAACAATTGAATGAACTTTCCGTTCCGAATTCTGCTGTTTCTTCGACAAGACCCACAGGATCAGCGTCCAAACCGGAATATGATGATATTGAGGAATTGATTGCCCAACGAAAATTAGTTCAAAAGAAGAAGACGACCGGTTTTTGCCCGAAATGCGGAAACGCGATCAAAGATGACGATCAGTTCTGTCCGCGATGCGGAACAACACTCCAGAATCGGAAATAGATTTTTATGAAGCGAACCTTAATCATCCCAGTCTCTGTTTTATTTCTGGTTCTACTTTCGGGCTGCGATTTTTCATTAGCCCAGGATATTACACCTCCACCAGGTTACACACCCCCCGCACCCATGCCCACCGCCGCGGATGCATCAGTTTTCCCAGTGTTGCCCCCCAACCCAACCAGAGGGGAAGTTGTATATCAGGAACAATGTGCTAATTGTCACGGAGTCTCAGGCAAGGGAGATGGCAGCAATTCCACAAACCTGCCCCAAGCACCCAGTCCATTGGCAGGGTCCGCAGACGCATATACAAAATCCCTGGTCACCAGATTTGAAAACATCAGCAATGGGATTTCTGGCAGTGCCATGCCTGCTTTTGATACAACTTTAGATGATCGAACCAGATGGGATATTACGGCTTATTTATATATGCTGAATAATCCACTTGAAAAAGTGATAGTCGGCAAAGAGATCTTTGAATCGCTATGTATAGATTGTCATGGAATCAATGGGGAAGGTGATGGAGTTGCGGCAAAGAATTTACCATTGCAGCCACCTGATTTCACGAATCAATCCATCCTTCCCGTCCGATCAGACCATGAATTGGTTCAAATCGTTACCCTCGGCTCTTCCAATGTTATGCCGGCATTTGACCAGGCATTATCTGATGGCGACAGGGCAGCAGTGGTTTCCTATATAAGGTCACTTTCCTTTTCTGGAGTACAACTTCCGGTTGAAGAAGTAACACAGGTACCAACTTCTTCAGGATCCACCGGTACTTTAGTCCCTGAGTCGGGAACAGCGCCAACAACCCTTCTGCCGACAGAGATCAGTTCGGTTACGATCAATGGTAACGTCATCAATGATTCGGGATCCGGCTTGACTGAACGCCTTCCAGTGACCCTTCAAATATTTGACGCTATGCAACAGAGTGGTTCGTTGCAAACGACCACCCAATTGGATGGCAGCTTTGTCTTTAACCATGTAGAGATGAAAACTGGCAGAATATTCATCGCATCAACAGAATATAAAAACCAGAGTTTTAACTCACAACCCTCATTTCATCCAGCAGCAATGGATGCGGGAGAAGCTACCACAGAGGTCAAGGATAATTACCAGCTGGATATCCATGTTTTCGAGACAACATCTGATGCATCCGCAGTCGTAGCTGACAGAATGCATATCTTCTTTGATTTCTCCACTCCCGGGACAGTTCAAGTCATTGAGTTGTTCCTTTTATCCAATAATGGCTCACAGGTGGTCACCCCTTCACAATCCGGGAAAGGTGTTCTGGACTTTCACATTCCAGCCGAAGCTACAAATCTGCAATTTCAGGATGGGGCTTTGGGTGAGAGGTTTCTACCGGTCGAGAATGGATTCTCGGATACACAATCCATTGCACCTGGCCAAGGTACAGCTCAGGTTCTTTTTGCCTTTGATCTGCCTTATTCAAAAAAACTTGATCTCGCAGTTCCGATATCGATCAATACTAATTCAATCAATGTGATGGTACCTGCGGATGGAATCAAGTTGAAAAGCAGTCAATTACTTGATGGCGGCTTGCGTGACTCGGAAGGTATGTCATTCAAGTTGTATACAGCGGAAAACCTGCCCAAAGACAGCGAAATCAAATTAACCCTGAGTGGAAAAGCTCCTGCATCGGGATCTGTACAGAATACTGGGCAGATCAATTACGTTTTATTCGGCGCGGGAATTTTCATGCTGGTCGTCACTGGAGTAGGTTTTTATTTCTACCGACGGCAATCACAATCATCCAAGCCCGAGAATGACCATGAAGGGATAGAATTAACCAAGGATGAATTGTTGGATGCAATCATTAGCCTGGATGAGCAATTCAAAAATGGTAAATTAAGTGAAGCTCCATACCAGCAACGCAGGGCGGAACTGAAAGAGAAATTGAGAAAACTATCGTGATCAAAGTCCGAAAACTCAGCAAGAGATTTGGATTGAAAACTGTCCTTAACCAATTGGATTTTTCGGTTGAGGAAGGCGAGTTTGTCGCACTGATGGGGCCTAATGGCGCAGGAAAGACAACCTTTCTCCGGATTTTGTCATCACTAAGCAAGGCGAGTTTTGGAGAAGTACACATAGCTGGATACCAATTACCGTCGCAATCTGCTGCTGTTCGCAGCAGATTGGGCGTTGTATCTCACCAACCGTTGCTTTATGGCGATCTGACCGCAGAAGAAAATTTGAATTTTTTCGGACGCATGTACGGGGTTCACCAACGTGGTGAACGAATTTCCGAAGTCCTTGATCTCATCGGATTAACTACCAGGAGAAAAGACCTGGTCAGGAACTTCTCCCGTGGGATGCAGCAGCGATTAGCCATTGGGCGTGCGATCTTGCATGATCCAGTCGTCTTGCTTCTGGATGAACCCCATACTGGTTTAGATCAGGATGCCTGTTCCATGCTGGATAAACTCTTGAAGGAGATTGCAGCCCGAGGCAGAACCGTGGTGATGACCTCGCATGATCTTAGCCGTACACAAGATCTAGCAACCCGATTTGATGTTCTATCCAAAGGAAAAATCGTCGCTTCTTCAACTGGTAGCGAGATCCCGCGTGATGGTCTACTATCTTTTTACCGTACAGCGTTGGGTGGTTCATGAAATCAGCTCATGCTTCAACACCAACATTTGGGCACGCGATGTTCGCCGTCATCTGGAAAGACCTGACTGCCGAGCTCAGAAGCAGAGAGATATTCTCCGCGATGTTCGTATTCGCGCTGCTGGTAGTTTTAATCTTTAATTTTGCACTGGAACTGGAAGCAGGTACGAGGGCATCTGTCGCGGCTGGAGTCTTATGGGTGACATTTACTTTTGCCGGCACACTTGGATTAAATCGGTCGATGGCGACTGAAAAAGACAGAGGATGTCTGGATGGTCTGTTATTGGCGCCTGTAGACAGGAGTGCCATATTCTTCGGAAAGATGGTCAGCAACCTGGTTTTTATGTTGATCGTAGAAGCGGTAGTTATCCCCATTTTCAGCTTACTTTACAATATCAATCTAATCAATCCGGGTTTGATCTTGGTAACACTTCTTGGGTCAATTGGATACTGTGCGGTTGGAACCTTGCTGGCATCGATGGCGGTCCAAGCAAGAACAAGAGACATCCTGTTACCAATCCTTTTGTTTCCGGTGGTATTACCGGTCGTGATCGCTGCAGTGAAAGCCAGTACAGGTTATATTCAATCTGTACCCATGGAAGAGATCACTCCATGGATCAACCTGATCCTTGTTTACGATGTCGTTTTTCTTTCTGCAGCCTGGATGGTGTTTGACAAGGTAGTTGAAGAGTAATTCATTCCTTTATTTATCATTTCTTTTGAGAGGTGAAATATGCAGCGAAAATCTGATCCACTTAGAATACTTGATGTTGTATCGATCATTCTGCTTACAGTCGCCACACTCATGGTATTTTTATACGCTCCTTTGGAGCGGGTAATGGGTCTGGTTCAAAAGATATTTTATTTTCATGTATCCACTGCCTGGGTCGGAATGCTCTCATTTATTGTTGCCGCCGTAGCCGGTGGAATCTATCTGAAGACATCCGATCGGAAATGGGACATCCTCAGCTATGCATCCGTTGAGATAGGAATTGTTTTTGCTTTAGTCGCTATTGCAACCGGATCCATTTGGGCGCGTCCGATCTGGAATACCTGGTGGACCTGGGATCCGAGATTAACCACAGCCGCCATCATGGGTCTGGTGTATGTGGCTTATCTCATGTTGAGGCAGGGAATTGACGACCCCGAGCGTAGAGCGCGATTTGGAGCTGTCTATGCTATTGTTGGTGCGCTAAGTGTTCCACTTACATTCCTATCCATCAGAATATTCCGTACAATCCACCCGGTCGTGATCGCAGCCGGTTCAGGTTCGAGTGCTTTTGATATGACACCTAAGATGCTGCAGACATTTCTCTTCAGCTTACTGGTTTGGTCGATCATTTTTGTAGATTTGTTATGGCACCGCTTGCGCCTGGGAAAGATGCAGGAAGATGTCGAACAAGCGCGCATTGAATTGGCTGAATAAAGGAGATTGGATCATGGATACACCTGCACAGACGTTTAATTTTATGATTGCCGGTTACATTGTCATATTCGGGGCACTGATTGGATATGTAGTCAGCTTGATCGTGAGGACGAAAAATACCAGAGAACTTTTACGAATGATAAAGAAAGAAATAAAAATAAATAAAAATCCCTAAAATCAATAAGAAAAGACTTTCAAGGAGGCATTGTTGTAGACTCGTTACCTTGAAAGTCTTTTCTTATCCCAATTTGGAGAGAATGGGATAAACCGGGAGGTTAGAATTAATCAAATTTATTATTCAATGCTGAACGGTGCGAAGTATACACGAAGGTAACGATCCCAGTAAGTGATATTCCGCTTAATGTACCCATGACAGGTGTATAAACTATGAATGCGTCTTACTGGTTATACTTTGTGCTCAAAAAGCTTGCTCTTGACAGAAATTCTCATATAATGAACATATAATTCCTAAAAGGAGGGAACAAATGGCTGAAATTGCATATTGCGTAAAGTGCAAACAAAAACGTGAAATGGTTAATGTAGAAAAAGTTACCATGAAGAATGGCCGACCAGCTCTAAAGGGCAAATGCTCTGTTTGTGGGACTGGAATGTACAAAATTCTAAAAGCCTAATTGTTTCTAAGAATAGCAATAAAAAATCCCCGTAAGTGTTCTTACGGGGATTTACTATATTAATCTTCGGGACCTTCTTCCGGTCCACCGATCGAATAACGTTTTGATGGGAATAAGCTGGAAACCGCTTTTCCCAGGATGCGGAAAATCGCGAAGATAGGTTTCAACAACCAATCAAATAATGTATTGACATTTGCCATCCCTTCTGCCAACCAGTTTAAACCTGGACGTAATTTCTTAAGTAATGGTGAATGAGAATATAGAATACAAATCAAGATTGTTGCGATGGATATACCAAACCTAAGATAAGAACTGATCTCATAATGGGTTAATTCGGAAATAATGATCTCGAGACTGATGTTTAAAACCAGGATATATGCGGCATTCTTTAATATTGGTTCACGTTCAACAGCATAACTGAACAGACCTGCAGCAAAACGCATCATCAAGATCCCGATTGCGACACCAACGAGAACCACCCAGAGTTGATCTGCGAGTTGTACTGCGACAACCACGTTGTCCAGACTGAAGATCAAGTCGGTTATTTCGATGGTCAGAACGATGCTCCAGAATTTAGATCCTTCCAGGTGATGAACATGAGCATCTTCCTCAGTTTCACCCTCGTGGGGTTTACCCAGGTTGTCGAAAGCTAATTTGAGAAGGTATATCGCACCCACAGTTTTGAGCCATGGATTTTGCATTACCAGAGAAGCCAGAAGAAGCATTAAACCACGACCAAGGTATGCTCCCAGCAAACCTACCCTTAGTGCAGCAGTCCTTTGGTTCCCCAGATATTTATTGACACGATAGCCAATTTTTCGTAATGATGATGGCCAGGTAACAGGCCGGTCATCGGGTAAATGGACGACCATTGCCCCCAATACTGCTGCATTATCTATCGATAAGATGCCCTCCATGAATATCAATTGAAGTATGATCAGTACAATGGAAAAATCCATGTTGCCTCGTTAGTCAGTAGTATTTGCGATAAGTATAACTCACCTGTTTTCGAATCCCTGATTTAGTGACAAAAAACAAGTCTTTGAGGATAAATGCATACCCACATTTATGACCATTTTCCATTTTGATGGTTTTATTTGCCTATTGCTTTGTCTAATCGAGTATGGTAATATAATTTTTACAGCGTTATTCGAAGGAAATGCTTCGGGCGCTGTTTGTGTTCATATAGCACCGGATTGGCGGGATAACCGGATAGTTTTCCTAAAATAATAATAAATAGGGATGCGATAATGACAATAACCTTTCTAACTCGCGAAGGGTACGAGAAACTCCAGGAAGAATTAGACCATCTGCGCACAGTAAAACGCCAGGAAATCGCGAACCGCTTGCATGAAGCGATGGAAGGCGGAGAATTGATTGAAAATGCGGAGTATGAAGATGCCAAGAATGAGCAGGCATTTGTTGAAGGCCGCATTAAGGAATTGGAGATATTACTCGCAACAGCACGAGTAGTTACAGAAGAAGAAAAACATGAGACCATCCAGGTTGGCAGCAAGGTCACACTCCTGGAAGAGGGTGGTCTTTCGGAAGAATTTACCATTGTTGGCGCTGCTGAAGCGAATCCCCGCGGTGGAAAGATCTCGAATGAATCCCCTCTTGGCAAGGCACTTCTCAATCATAAATCAGGCGATTCTGTAAAAGTAGAAGCTCCAGGCGGCGCATTTACTGTCCAAATTGCCCAAGTAAGCTAATTACATACCTCTCAAGCGAAACGGATTGCTCTTGCAAGCAATCCGTTTTTTTTGAATGTTCATTTGGACATTGCATTCAATCAGGTTTATGATTACCTGTTGTTACAACCAGGTTGAGCATATCATTACGGGAGAATGCCATGGGAACCAACCCATTCCTGCATCACATCAAAGAATTCTTTAGCTTGAAACGCAGTCTTGCCGCCGTTCTAATCATGGCAGTTTTGGTTGGATTAGGAGAAAAGATGGCAGAAAGATTTCTGCCGATCTATATCCTTGCACTTGGCGGATCAACCATCATCGTCGGTCTTCTGAATGGAATGGATAATCTGCTCAGCGCCTTATACTCATTCCCAGGCGGTTATCTGTCTGATAAATTGGGATACAAACGGGCATTGGCAGTTTTCAATCTTATCGCCATGTTTGGTTACCTGATCGTGATCTTTGTTCCATCATGGCCTGCGGTTCTGGTTGGTTCAATCTTCTTTTTGTCATGGACAGCCATCTCATTACCAGCCACTATGAGTCTGGTAAACCTGGTGATGCCAAGTAACAAACGGACGATGGGAGTGACCCTGCATTCGTTTGTGCGTAGAATTCCAATGGCGTTAGGACCTGTGATCGGGGGATTCTTTATTGTTACTTATGGGGAGAAATTGGGCGTCAGGTATGCATTCATTGCTGCCTTCATCCTTGGATTGGTAGCTTTGATCCTGCAACAATCATTTATAGAAGAAGATCTTACAAAACGATCTGCAGAACCGAAACCTCTTAACATGCTTAAATTCATGTCACCAGACCTTCGTAATCTGCTTATATCTGATACTTTGATCCGCTTCGCCGAGCAGATCCCTTATGCATTTGTAGTTATCTGGTCAATGAAATATATTGGGATTTCGGCCATTCAATTTGGTGTTTTGACAACAGTAGAAATGCTTACGGCGATGCTGGTGTATTTACCGGTGGCTTATCTGGCTGACAAAACAACAAAAAAACCTTTTGTTCTGATCACCTTCTGTTTCTTTGCCATTTTCCCAATCGCTGTCTACTACTCAAGAAGTTTTGGCTTACTTATCATTGCTTTTATCATTCGTGGATTGAAGGAATTTGGTGAACCAACCCGAAAAGCGCTGATCATGGATCTGGCTCCAGAAGATAAAAAGGCAGGAATGTTTGGTTTATATTATTTGATCCGTGATGTGATCGTTTCCCTGGCTGCATTTGGTGGCGCATTTCTTTGGAATGTATCTCCAGCGACGAACTTTTTTGTAGCTACTGCTTTCGGCTTAATGGGTGTTCTAGTCTTTGGACTATGGGGCAAGGATTTAGGATTAAAGAAACAACCTTCCACTTGATAACAAAAAAGTGCTGGAGATATTCCAGCACTTTTTTTGTTATTCTTCTTCTATCTTGCGAAGATGGGGGAAGAGGATCACTTCGCGAATGGAATGATTTCCTGTTAGCAGCATGACCAGACGGTCGATGCCCATCCCGAATCCTCCACAAGGCGGCATTCCGTATGACATTGCCCGAATATAGTCTTCATCCATTGGATTCTTCTCTTCATCTCCATCCGCATATTCACGACCCATCTCAAGAAAGCGGGATTCCTGATCCAGCGGATCATTCAACTCGGTAAAGGCATTGCATAGTTCCATTCCGCCTACAAAACCTTCAAAACGCTCCACCGTTTGCGGATCGCCCGGTTTGCTTTTCGCAAGGGGGGAAATATCACGGGGATAATCATATAAGAATGTTGGCTGAATGAAGGATGGTTCGAGGAAATCCCCGATCAAACCATCGATTAATTTGCCACGATTGGCGTTGGGATTAAATTTGATCTTCTTACTTTCAAGCGCATTTTTAAGGCTATCAGTATCGCGATGCGTATAGATGTCAATTCCGGTGATATCCAGAATACCCTGTCGCAACTCGATCCGTTTCCAAGGGGCAGCCAGATTGATCTCTTGCTCATTGAACTTCACAATGGTTGTTCCAAGTACCTGCCTGGCAACGTATTCAACCATCTGTTCAGTTTCTTGCATGATCTGCAGATAATCCGCGTAGGCTTGATAGAACTCAAGCTGAGTAAATTCCGGATTGTGTTTGTAGGAGACACCCTCATTGCGGAAGTCGCGACCGATCTCATAGACGCGGTCAATTCCACCCACGAGGAGTTTTTTCAGGTAAAGTTCAAATGAGATCCGCAGGTAAAGCTCCTGCTTCAGTTGATTATGATAAGTCACAAATGGTTTGGCGGCTGCGCCACCATAAATTGGCTGCAATATTGGGGTTTCCACTTCGAGGAAACTGCGTTGATCGAGGAAATCTCGAATAGCTTTTACTGTTCCGGCTCGGACTTGGAAAGTCTGCCGTACATCCGGATTAACTGCAAGATCAGCATAGCGTTGGCGGAATCTCACTTCAGTATCTGCCAGGGTTGAATGACGGATGATCTGACCATCCACGACCTCATCTTTTGCTGCAGGTAATGGTAATAACGCTTTCGCCAACATCTTAAAATCAGAAACATGCAGGGTGATCTCGCCGGTTTTTGTGCGGAACATTTTACCTGTCGCCTGGATAAAATCGCCCAGATCGAACTCTTTTACCAGCAGGTCAAGTTTTTCAACTCCAATGTCGTTCACCCTTAAGAAAAGTTGCAATCTACCTGATCCATCTTCGATATGGATGAATACGATCTTGCCCATCGGTCGGGTGGAGCGGATCCGTCCACCGACAGTTGCGATCACCTCCGGTACGATGGTGGGGTCCTTCATTTCTTTTTCCGCAGTCTCAAAAGCCTTGATGGCTTCAATGGTGGTATGGGTGATCTCAGTTCGCGTTGGATATGGTTCCATTCCACCTTCGCGCAGGCGGTGAAGTTTTTCCAATCGATTTTGTTCTAGTACATTCTGCGGATTTTCGGTCATATGCTGGACTCCATCTCAAGTTTTCTAATTTCTTCTACAAATAAATGGGATTAGATGGGTATTATAAATGATTTTTCTTTGAAAATTTACATTGAGCACTATACTTGCATCTGTTGACTGTCGTGCTACAATCTTTTTAATCAAACGTTAAAGAATTGATCCTTTAACAATCAGACATGTTGTCTGTGAGACGGATCACACGGGGAATGTGGAGGAAAAGATCATGAAGAATAAATGGTTCCAGAATGGTTGGAAGCTTGCCCTAGCTGGGGTTTTGCTCTTCAACCTGTTTTTTGCTGTAGCTTCTCCAGTTGCTGCTTCAAGCGCCTGTGCTGATCATTATAATGTTCAGGGTGGCGATACCTTATATAAGATCGGTGTACGGTTTGGGGTGTATTGGCCTGACATAGCCAGTATCAATGGCATAGGTTATCCCTATATCATTTATGTCGGTCAGAACTTGTGTATCCCTAAAGGCGGCAGTGGATCCGGATCAGTGGTAGGCGCGGTAACCGTAGAAGTGACCAGTGTAAAACCAGATACATCCATCAACCTTAAAATGATCAACTTACCGAAGAAAGAAACTTTCGCCATCTCGATCGGTAAATGCTATAGCAGCAGCAAAACGACAGTGGGTACTTTCAAGACAGACGGTGCATCCGGCACTTTTTATTCCAAGTTTAATATACCCAAGAAGTATGATGGGACTGACTGCCTGGTCGCCTATCTAGTCAGCAAGGTATCAGACCGATCAGCATCCGCAGCATTTATGAATACCAGTGGCGGCGGAAGCAGCCCTTCTTATTCTTCAGGCGGTGCAACAACCGATAATTCCACTCTATGGTATAGAGTTATTAACTCAAAGAAGAACAAAACTGTCTCGATACGAATATACAATGCAATTCGAGGAGAGAAGTATTACGTTTATATTGGCCCGGAAGGGACTGGTGCCTGGGGTGGCAAATGGGTCGCTACACTGATCCCAACCTCCAAAAACGATTTCAAGGTGCAATTGTCAGTTCCAAGACAGTATAAAGGTGCCCAATGGCTGGATATCCGTGTTCATGGTGTAACAGTTAAAGTGGATGCTGTGATGACCATCCAGAATAAAAACAGATAGACAACTCTTGGTATTAGAACTAAAACAGGCTGCGTTCGAAACGCAGCCTGTTTATTTTTGTGTGATAATTTCATTTACATATGGTGATTGAGTTGTATGCTTCGTAACAGGTCACCCAATATCCATCGAAATCGACCAGAACCTCGAATGTTTCCATCAATTTATCATACGATTTTACGATTATCTTTCTATCCCGAACTAACCAGGTTTGCTGCTTAATAAAACCGGAAACATGTTTTTCAGCACTTAACTTTGGACTTGAGAAGTATTCCGGGTGATCGACTGCGGTTTGAATCGTCTGATTTGTGACGAAAATGGCATTCCTGCTAGACCCATGATATAGATCGTCCAGAGTTACTCCAAAAATGATAAAGAAAATGAGCCAGACCAATAATGAGAACAGCGATGTTCCAATATACATCCCGGACCATACTTGACTGAGTGTGTTCTGAAAGAACAATGTGATGAACAAACAACAAACAAATCCAATAATTGCAGCCACAAATAATCGTCCCTCAGGGTGTTCCAATGGGGCATAACTGATCTCACCAGATAACAGAGGATTAATCGACGTGATCAGGCTTTGTAGATATTGAAATGGCAAGTTGGAACAAATATAAATTGAAAATGCACCCCAACCGAACCAGGTCAGAAAAGTAAACCAAATCCGATTCACCAGGGTGGAAAAGAATCCACAGAATGCGCTGAAAAGGATCATGACCACAGATCCGACTGCCAATTGCAACCAGGGCAGATACCCATTCGCGGATGCTAAAATCACGGCATCAACACCCCAGGTTACGAGCGAAAAAATGGTCCCGGCAACCGCACCTATAGCGAATCCAATCCATTTTTTAGTCCGCGGATTTAGGGTTGCATTTCTGATGTCATCCATAATTTAGATTATACCGCGATGGACAATCTGTAAATAAGGTACAATTGCTTGGTTATTCAGGATTTTTGAAAGGATCTTTTGTGTTTGAAATTACTTTTTTAGGGACATCTGCATCCGCACCTTCCATTCACCGTGGACTTCTCATCGCAGGTGATCAAACATAACGAATTCAGATTTATGATCGATTGCGGGGAAGGTACGCAACGGCAGATCTTACAATCCGGACTGGGTTTCAAACACCTCAACAAGATCCTGATCACCCACAGTCATTTGGATCACATACTGGGATTGGCGGGTCTTGTTTCCACATATATGCGGTGGGAAGCAATTGATCAACTGGATATTTACGCAGGAAAGGCATCACTTGAAAGGATTCATGATCTGCTTTATTCAGTAGTCTTGCGAAATGCAACTCCACCCATCACGATCAATATGCACCAAATTTCTTCCGGGACAATATTCGAAGGCGATGATTTTTCAATCTCAGCGTTTCCGGTGAGTCACCGTGGACCTGATTGTTTTGGTTTTAAGTTTGTTGAGAATGGGCACGCGCCGTTCTTAGCTGAGAAAGCTGATGAGATGGGTATCCCTGCCGGACCGATGCGAAGGGACTTAGTAAAAGGCATCCCTGTTACATTAGTGGATGGCAGGATCATTGAGCCATCTCAAGTTTTGGGTGAATTTCTACCCGGTGTGACCATGGTTCATATAGGGGATGTGGGAGTTACTGAGCCATTAGTGGAGATCTGTAAAGACTTCTGATATGTTGGTGATCGAGGCTACCTATCTCGAAGACGAAGCAGATATGGCGAAGCAGTATTCACATTTGACCGCCAAACAGGCAGCCGAACTGGCACTCAAATCGAACGTAAAACAGCTTCTCCTTACCCATATCTCCCGCAGATATCGCGAAAAAGATGTTCTGGCTGAAGCCCAATCGGTGTTTCCAAATTCAACGGTCGTACGGGATTTCGATAATTATTTGGTTAAGCGCGCAACAGGCTAGAATTTTTACCCCATCCGCTTTTTAAAGAGCCACGCAACGAACACGGTTATCCCTAATAATACAACCACCACTAAGATGAAAATCGATTTTATGCGAACATCCCAAATCGGGTTATTCCAATTGATCGCTGTTAAGATAATCCCAGTAGATAAACAAATTACACTACAAATTAAGGCTAACAAGATGGACGCGAACACTGTTTGAGGTAGTTTTTTGGGATCTTGTTGATCTGACATAGAATTTAGCTATCCAGTCTTTGGATTTATGAGGAAGAAATATAACACCATGCCTACAATGATAACAAGGACAATCCATCCAGCAATGATCATCCGTCTATATTTTTTAGGAATCACTGGATTGGAATTGATCAGTTCCCTGGCGGAAATTAATGACTGATGTTTGACATCCTGAGGGATCAATTTCCACGCTAACCACAATCCGGCAGGTACGAGGATGAGATCATCCAGATAACCCAGGACAGGGATAAAATCCGGAATGATATCGATGGGATTGAATATTTGCACGATCACCAAAGCTGAAACAAGTCTGGCGTACCAAGGAGTTCGGTTATCTTTGTATGCAAAGTACAACGCTGATCCCTAAATCTTTGTTTGAAGAATAATTGAATCAATCTTTGATCTCATCATTGATGGCAGGTAAACTAAATGAAAGGATGTGTATTTTAGCAACCGTAAAGTATTTGTCTTTTTTCTTAATAATGGATCATCAGGACAGAATACCAAGACTGTTCCTATTATCATATCGTAGATATTCAAAATTATAAAAACAAACAGATGTGGTCTTAACACACATCTGTTTGTTTTCTAAATCTTTTGATCTACTGGAATAAACCTAATCCACTCAACAAAACAACAAAAACCAATGGCGGAGTAACAAATCTCAAAATGAAAAACAGTAGACCGGTAAACTTCTGGTTATGTAATACACCATTATTCGAAAGAGCCTCTTTGAACTTTGGTAGTCCCCATACCCAACCCGTATAGACAGCCAGGAATAATCCGCCTACGGGAAGCAGAATATTAGACGAGACAAAGTCGTATATATCAAAGAATGTCTTTCCGAAGAGCAGGGTTTTTGACATCATGCTATTCGATAGTGCTGCAGGAGCGCCAACCAGTGCCAGGAGTAAAATCGTTGAGATAGCTGCTTTTACACGGCTCAGTTTGAACCTGTTTTCGAAAAAGGCGGTAATCACTTCCAGAAGAGAAAGGATCGCTCCCGTGGCTGCGAATGCGGTCAGCAGGAAGAAGATCACCATAAAGACATTCCCAAAGGGCATGGATGAGAAAACTGCCGGAATGGTGATAAAGAGTAATGAAGGACCTGCTGCAGGCTCAAACCCGAACGCGAAGACAGCCGGAAAGATCGCAATTCCAGCCAGCATTGATATCGCGAGGTCTGACAATACAACTCTGGTGGCCGTGACCGGGATATCCTGGTCGTCCCTATAATAAGCACCGTAGGTGATCATACATCCCATACCTATGGAAAGCTTAAAGAATGCCAATCCCATTGCAGTCAGCACGGTCATAAAGGTCACTTTGGAGAAATCAGGCGTGAACAGAAATGCCAGCCCTTGAGCCGCTCCGGGCAGGGTCAAACTACGAATACCCACAATGACGAGCATTATGGCAAGGAGAGGCATCAGCTTTTTTGTGGTGGCTTCAATACCTTTGGTGACACCCAACATGATGATCGCACCGGTGACCGCCAGCACGATCCATTGCCAGATCAAGGATTGCACCGGATTTGCTACCAGTGCTGAAAAAGCTTCAGAGGTTACTTTGGGATCGGTTGAGAGTAGACCTCCGGATATGGACTTGACAATATAGGCGAACACCCAACCTGCAACTTCAGAGTAGAATGCCATGATCATAAATGCGGCAAGAATTCCGCCTGCACCGATAATCCACCAAAACTTGCCAGGAGCGACCTTTTTTAATGAGGAAACAGCGTCACCTCTTCCGACACGACCGATCATCTGCTCTGCGACCATTATCGGAAGTCCGATAACCAAAGTGCATATTAAATAAATGATCAAGAATGCTGCGCCGCCGTTACTCCCTGTGAGGTAAGGGAACTTCCAGATGTTTCCTAAGCCTACTGCTGATCCCAATGTTGCCATGAGAATTCCCAACCCGGTGGCAAATTGCTTTTGAGAGGGGTTTCCAGATACCTCTGCTTTCTTCAATGTAGCCATAACAATCTCCTTGAAAATAAAATAAAAAAAATCCCGGAACTTTGTCCGGGGATTTTGTTTTGGATTGAAAAAAAATAACAGAATTCCACCGGATCTAGTCGTTCGGATTGTAATAATAGCCAATCAAAATATACCAGTGGGACGATGAATTAAACATTTTCGCCAAAATCTCGCTTTGAGCTGAAGTAGCTATGAGTGTAACACCGGTAATGTCTTTTTGGTTGCTAACATCCTTGTCAATGGTCATATAATCCGCTGTTATTTGTCATTCGTTAGTTTATAAGCCTTGGAAAATTGTGCTCAGTTACGATGGAGTGGGTGGGCAATATAAAAAATATCAATGTATAATCCTGATTATTAGGACAAACCTATTGACAACAGGACAAAAATCCATAGAATACTAAAATAATGTTAATCTTGACCAACGCTAAGCGCAACGATAAGCATCCCGAAACCCTGTCCTTCAAGGCAAGGTCTTTTGTGCTTATACGCTGAAGTTGTGTAGATTAAACAAAAGAGGTCTTTCTTGAAGGAATATTCAAGGAAGACCTCTTTTATTTTGTTAATGTCCAGAGGAGTGCCTATGCAATTGGAAAGATATTTAAAATAACGCGAATAATAACCTCATCAAAATCTTTAAGGAGAAAGAATGAAAACTAATATTGCATACAAACTCGTCGTCCTGGTCATTTTGACCGCTGTTTTTGTGTCAGCTTGTGGAGTGGGTGGTTTTGGATCCAAACCCACCAATACTCCCGAGGTCGTTCGGATCGCCACCGACGCCACCTATCCGCCATTTGAGACTGTGAATGAAACCACAAAAGAGATGGAAGGATTCGATATGGATCTCATCCGCGAGATTGCCAAAGAAACCGGGCTAACGATCGAAATCGTCAACCTGAACTTTGACTCTCTCCTCGCCGGTATGGCCCAATGTCAGTATGATGCTGCACTTTCTGCTATCACAATTACTGAAGAACGATCCAAATCCATGTCATTCAGCGATCCATATATCAACGCGGGGCAGATCGTAACGGTTAATATGCAGACGAATGACATCAATGGTCCCCAAGATTTGAAAGGCAAAAAAATCGGCGCTCAGATAGCTACAACCGGTGCCATTGAAGCTGAAACACTGGGTGGTTCGGAAGTGAAAACCTATGACACAGTGGATCTTGCCTTCCAGGATCTGATCAACCGGCAGATCGATGCTGTAGTAACTGATTACCCGACTTCACTGGCTTTTGTCCAGGTGAACGCTCAGGATCTAAAAGTAGTCGGTGAACCTTTCACGAATGAATCATATGGGATTGCAGTCTGCAAAAACAAACCAGAATTACTGGCTACACTGAATAAAGGGTTGGCAACAGTCAAAGCCAATGGATTTATTGCCTCCCTTGAGAAAAAATGGTTGGCCGGTGAATAAATACTAGATAGTATCATTTGAGAAAAGATAAGCGGAGCAGATTAACTGCTCCGCTTTTTTTTGATGAAACTAATCTAATCCTTCTGCGTATTTTAAGTAGTTCTAACTTAAGGAGAAAATATGTATAAAATACTTGCTGTTCTAGTTATTCCATTTCTATTATTGGGGTGCATCAAAGTAAACACATTGCCTTCATTAACAGGATCGGGGAATATGGCTACTGAAACAAGGGATGTATCTGACTATCAGAAAGTCGAAATCTCAGGTATTGGCGATGCGCAGATCATTCAAGGCGAAAAAGAAGGCGTTGAAATCACTGCTGATGACAATCTGCTCCCATATATTGAAACTGTAGTTCACAACGGAACCCTGAGGATCGGTTTTAAACATGGATTGAATAACTTAAATGCAATTCGCTCGGTGGAATACAAAATCTATGTCAAACAAATTGAAGGTGTCGATCTTTCCGGTGCAGTAAATACCACAAGCTCATCCATCACTTCTGAGAAGCTGAATTTGAACTTAAGCGGAGCAGGATCTTTCATAATCAGTAACCTATCGGTAAAAACATTGAAGGTTGATCTGTCTGGCGCGACCAAGGTTGAGTTATCCGGTAAAGCTGATTCCCAAGATGTTGAAGTATCTGGGGCAGGCAATTATAAAGCTGGGGATCTTACATCGAAGGTTGTCCGAGTAGATATGTCAGGCGCTTCTGCCATCACAGTCTATGCAGTAGAAGAATTGACCGTCAATGCATCTGGCGCCGGAGTTGTCAGTTATTATGGTAAGCCCACTGTCCATCAGGATCTGTCCGGAGTAGCTGTCGTCAAATCCCTGGGCGAAAAATAAATCGGCTTGGTTATACATAAGAGTTGTCCTACAGATATTCGTCAGGACAACTCTTTTTATTTTTTTACGAACGAATTGATACTATCTAAACAAAAATCGAATATACAAACCCTATACCTGAACCGATGCAATTGAATTCCATGAGATGAAAGTGCCATAATGGAATAGATGATTTCCAAGCAGCCGATGGACTATATCTTTGGATATCTGGGAGGTCTGGATGGCTCGATTAATAAATACAATCATAGTCGGTGGGGGACAGGCAGGATTAGCACTTAGTTATTACCTCAGCAAACAGGGACATGAACATATCGTATTCGAAAAAGGCTTCCAGCCCGCTGAAGCATGGCGGAATCACCGCTGGGATTCTTTTACATTGGTCACTCCAAATTGGATGATCCAACTTCCTGGAATTGAATACCATGGAAACGCCCCAGATGCTTACTTGCCGAAGGACGAGATCATTCAGCTCTTTGAAGAGTATATTACCCGATATCAACAGCCGGTTCAGTATAATACGGTTGTTACAGCAGTGGATAAGCTGGATAAATATTATCAAATCACTACGAATCAGGGTTTGTACCAATGCGTTAATGTCGTTATAGCCACAGGCACTTATCAAGAACCCAAAATACCAGATTATAGTGAAGATATTTCAAGTTCGATCAAACAAATTCATACCAGCCAGTACCATAATCCAGATTCAGTTCCATCTGGAGGTGTATTGGTTGTGGGAACTGGACAATCAGGATTACAAATTGCCGAAGAGCTATACCAGAGCGGCCGGAAAGTACTTCAAAGCGTGAGCAATGTGATCAGACTTCCACGACGTTATCGCGGGAAGGATATCGCCTGGTGGTTCAGTAAAATCGGGAATTTTGACCGGACTGTTGACCAACTCAATTCCCCAAAAGAGAAATACATTCCCTTTCCACAAGTTTCTGGAAAGGATGGAGGACATGTTCTCAATTTGCACCAATTCGCACGGGATGGGGTGGTTTTAGTAGGTCATCTACAAGGGGGATCCGGTTTTGAGGTCAATATTACTCCAAATTTGAATGATAATCTGAAAAAGATCGATCAAAATGAAATGGATACCCTCAAGAAAATAGATGATCTGGTCGTCAAAGAACATATGGACCTGCCGTTTGATCCAGTACCAGTTATGAATGATGGTTATGCTAAAAAAGAAATTACAAAACTGGACTTAAAGCATGAAGGAATTTCCAGCATCGTTTGGGGGACAGGTTACCGGTTTGATTACAGTATGGTTCACTTACCTGTATTTGAAGATGACGGGTACCCACATCAATCACGCGGGGTTACAGCCTATCCAGGGCTGTACTTTCTGGGGATGATCTGGCTATACAAGGGTAAATCCAGTTTACTTTTCGGTGTTGGAGAAGATGCGGCTTATCTGGCTGATCACATCAAGAATAACGATCCAGCATAATAGTTCACTTAACCAGGATATTAATCTTCAGGCGGTGAGGTCCGTTTGCGGATACCTGCATCCAACTCAAATAGAATCCTGTCCAACCGACTTTTACCCGGCTGACGGGAGGGCATCTGCGACAAGACCTCGCAAGTTTCAGGGGGAGAATGTTCAATTGCCCAAAGGATCTCGGCTTCTCCGATGTTGGGATCAGCGGGGTGAGCGAGTTCAAGCGCAAGCACGGCATAAGCCGCTGGACCTACGATGTGTTTTGTTTGTTGGATATCTGCCAACGGATGGGTGTATGCACTTGAAGCTGCGAGACATGCGGCACGAGCAGCGGCAGCCGCTGCCGGATCTCCGATCTCACGTGCTGCGGCAAATGCCTGCAGGGAAAGAGTGCGCAATAGCGAGGTGCGATTTCCGCCACTGGCAAATAGTCGAATACCTGCTATGGCATTACGCGGACGGGAATCTGAATTCGAATGGGTCTCATAGATCGGCAATGCCCTCTCGGCACAATCCGCAGCCCAACTTCCAATCACTCTAAGAGAATCCAGACTTAGTTCGAAATAATTGGTTTGGTTACCCATCCAACAACTCCCTTCCATTTGGATATTCTGCGGGAGGAAGAGTGTTGGTTTTCTTTGCATTGGTCACCCATTTGGGATTCCAATTTATCTGTTGGCCAAGGATCAAGTTCAATTGGGCAACATGCTCCTGGACATGACGCATGTTGTCCAACAATAATCCTACAAAAGTGATCTCGCCCCAGGGGAATACACAAAGTTGATGAGCCTTCTCTTCTGTCAGAGAATCAATTACCGATCGGCATTTTTTACGGGTATGCTCCAGATAGGTTTGCAACTCGTGTTTGGAATATGGTCTCTCCGGTATGATCCCGGCAGGATCCAGTTCATCGAGGGTGAAAGGCAACGGAGGGGAGAATCCTTCGACTGAACCGGAGAGGTACAAGTCAAGCCAAAAAAGCGTGTGATAGGTGATGTACCAAAACTCTGAGGAGCGTGGCAGGTCAGGATCTTTCCATAAGCGGACATGCCAGAGCTGGTCAGGACAGGCAAGTATGGCATTTTCAAGCATATCGATGGCAGATTTGAACTGCTGGGAGATTGCATTTTTTATTGTATCGTCCATGCCATGTCTCCTGGAAATATAAAATCTTTCACCCAAAGATGACTATTCTAGCAGTAGGGCAAGAGGTTAGAAATTGTATTACCTAACTGGTTTCAAGCGCAGATAACGACAATGAAAAGAGAAAGTACGCACCTTTTGGTCAAAGATCTTCTGTACCGACTTCATACACGAACTCATCGTGCTGGGGACCATCTAAATACGAGCACGAAAAGTAGAATGGCTATGTCAATGAGAATGGCAACCGCCCCCTGGGCATCCAGATTCTGCATTCTCCCGTTCCAGAAAAGAATATACACCAAAGAAGAAAGAACAGCAGCTCCGACGAGTAGAGGACGCCACCATACCTGACCTGCCAGGATGGCTATCCCTGCCACGATGAGAGCAACTGCTGTCAGCACTAATGAAATGCTCGCCATGCTTCTTACAGCTTCACTGCCGAGAAATCTTGAGAATATCCATGAGCCATCTGGCCAAAGCATACCTGATTTCAATTCAAAATACCTGGCACTTTGCCCAATGTACAATAAATGAACCAGACCATGCAGTATGACGAATATACCAAAAATGAACTTCATCTAGAAATCCCTCCTATTATTTTGAAAGAAGTTCGAACAAAACGGATTAATCATGCCGAACATTGCTTATGTCGCTGGTTGGGCGAGATGGTGGATCCATTTACCTGACCGGAATCTAAAGAAGACGATGACCGATTTCAGCACTTCTTCACTAAGAACAAGTGGAACAACATACTCAACGGGCAGGTGGAAAAGATTAGCACCGATCCAGGCAGCGGGAACCCCATAAAACCACATAGTGCTGAGTTCGATGATGAGAGCTCGCCGAGTATCCCCGCCTGCACGCATGACACCAATGAAAATAACCATATTCCATGCTTTTATTCCCATAACGAGAGAAAGCAAGCCAATGATAATGTTTGCATGGCTTTGGGTGGCGTCGGAGATCTTGTAAATATCCAGCAACCAGGTACGGTTAAGGAACATGATCACACCCATCACGAATCCACTTGAGACAGCCAGGATCAGGCTACGTTTGGCATAATCTCTGGCAATGGGAATCTCACCTGCGCCTATCCGATTACCGATCATAATTGCGACCGCGTTACCCAATGCGATGAATGGGACGAAGGCCAGGTTTTCAATGTTACCCGCAATGTTCGTGGCGGCGACCGATTCGGTTCCGATGTGCGCATAGATAGCGTTGTAAGCAGATATTCCCAACGACCAGGCTAATTCATTCACTGCCACCGGGAGTGTTGTTTTTGCGAACCTGGCTAAAAACTCACTTTTAATTGGAAAAAGGTTCTTAATATCCTTGATGAGGAAACTGCGTGAATAAATGAGGATACCTAAAATGGCGATCAGTTCCACTGTTTTGGCTGTAACGCCAGCAAAAGCCGCCCCCATGACACCCATTTTGGGAAATCCCAAATGACCAAAGATCAAGATAAATCCGAGCACTGTGTTCAGTATTATTGCAGAGCTATTTACGATCATCGGGATGCGGACGTTTTCAGTACTTCTCAGGATTCCGAATAACCCATAACTAATTCCAGAGAAAATATACCCCATGGAAAAGACCCGAAGATACCTGGCGCCTAAGGCGATCACCTCGGGGTCAGCACTGTAAATCGCCAACACTTTTTCGGGGATGAGCTGGGCTACCAATGTAAAGATAATACCGACAGAGATATTGATGAGAATGTTCAGTCCAACCACTTTCCGGATACTGTCCTGGTCGTTATTCCCCCAAAATTGGGCAGTAAAAATTGCAGAACCGGTATTAATTCCGAAATAGATCAGGAAAAGAACAAAAAATACTTGAAATGCGAGAGACACGGAAGCAACGGCAGTATCGCCTAATTGTCCAACAAGCATACTATCCACTAGTGCCAAACCGGAATTAAAAAATTGCTGGATGGTAATCGGGATCATCAGCTTAAAAAGAGTATGATAGTATCCGCCTGGAGCGAGGTTTACGCGCATAGAATTTCATTATAACTGTTGAATTTCCATAGTTCTAGTTTGAATCCCATGAAGATTAAAATCCTGTCATTGCTATCCGTGTAAAGTTCTACTTACAACGCATTGTTTTCTGAATCGTATTAAGATTATTCAAAATGGAGGAAACAGATGAAAACTGAAATTCTTTATAAACCAGCTTATTCGCTAGCGAAAGTTTCTTTAGATCCAAACGAATCTGTTCAAGCTGAAAGCGGCGCCATGGTTTCCATGTCCGTTGATATTCAAATGGAAACTAAAGCGAAAGGAGGATTCCTGCAATCCCTGGGCAGGGCAGTGCTGGGAGGTGAGAGTTTCTTCATGAATACATTTACGGCATCTCCACGTGGAGGCGAAATTACACTCGCTCCTGCCTTGCCTGGTGATATTCATGTAATGAGTTTGGCCAACCAGTCGATGATGGTACAGTCCGGATCGTATCTGGCGTCCTCAGGTTCGATCTCCATAGATACCGCCTGGGGAGGCGCCAAAACATTCTTTGCAAGTGAAGGATTGATTCTTCTCAAAGTCAGTGGAACAGGGGATGTGATCATTTCCAGCTATGGCGCAATCCACCCGGTCAATCTGGCTGCCGGAGAGAAATATGTTGTTGATACAGGGCACCTGGTGTCATTCGAATCCACATTGTCATACACTGTTCGAAAAGTAGCCGGATGGAAGAGTACCATTTTCGGCGGTGAGGGGTTAGTGGTTGAATTAACGGGTCCTGGAACGCTTACTTTACAAACCAGGAGTCAGGATGCGTTTTTGAAGTGGCTCATTCCAAAGCTGCCAAAATCAACAAGTAGCTCGTCATAATCAATATCCAAGACGGGATAAATAAGCGCGGTTCTGTCTGGCATTCTGGAGCGGATCTCCACTCCCGGGTGCCAGATCCTGTTCAATTACTATCCATCCATCGTAGTCTATATTATCCAACTCACCCAAAATTGCAGAAAAATCCACGAAACCAGAACCAAGTTCGCAAAAGATCCCGTTTTGAATACTCTCGCCAAAATCCCAGTTATTCTCTTTAGCCACTAATGCACACCTCGGATTCATATCCTTGAAATGGACAAATTGGATACGATCTCCAAATGATCGAAATATACGGATTGGATCGCCACCTGCAAACGCATAATGCCCGGTATCCAAACATACACCTACCAAATCAGGATCTGTATAGTCCAAGAGCATACCGGTTTCTCCGGGAGTCTCTACCGCTGTACCACAATAGTGATGATAAACAGTGCGTATTCCCGTTTCATCCCGGACAATACGGGCAAGCTCTTCCACTCCACGTGCATACTTAGACCACTGGAATGGTAACAAACCCATTTCAGGTCGGATCCTCCCCGCATTTTTGTATCTGATACTGCCAGGAACGAGTTCTCCTGCAAGGATTAACCTGGAACCAGCATCCCCATACTTCTTGATCATATTTGCTGCTTCCAAAGCTGATTTTTGTTTGTTTTTGATACCCTCAGGGTTAAGGAAGTTTATGGAAATGAAAGCTGAAGCCAATATGATGCCGATTTTTTCCAAATCTTCATTCAATTTTTCCGAATGGGGGTGTAAGAAGCCAGAAGGACCTAAATCAGTTCCGACGTAACCCAACTTTTTTATCTGCAGTAAATATGCAGGATAAGTCACCGGACTGTTCGGGTCAATGGTATTTATGATTCCCCAGGAGATTGGTGAATATGCAATTCTTATAGTCAGCATTAGGTCATCCTTTATTTAGGTTAATCATATTTTAAACCTCGAATGGAATATTAATGACATTCACAGACGAAGAATAAGTATTTCTGCTTGAATCTTTATATTGTTATCAAGTAAAATATTTATATGGATTCCCAACGTCGAACAATTACAATACAGATCATTATCATCAGTGCGGTATGCATTGCTCTCGCTGTGCTCGCAATCATCTATCTTCCAAGATTAAAACCAGCAGAACAACATAAAATGACCTTACGAGTAGAATCATCTGCCGGAAATGCAACTATTCAATATGACGCTGGAAATTTTTCTCAAACTGATCCTGCAAAAACATTTAGCACTCCTTGGGAAAAATCGTGGATTCTTAAGCGCGGTACGAGAATCACCCTCACAGCAGGAAATCCGCAACAGGCAGGAACATTAACCTGTATATTGAAGTTGGATAATAAAAATTGGAAGAGCGAATCGGTAAAAATGCCGACGGATAAAGTTGCTTGTGCTGGAATTGTCCCTTAGAAAAAAACCTTCAGGTTGAACTGAAGGTTTTTCATATCTCATAATGTTTGGAAGAACATATCCACAAGTTCCGGATCAAATTGCACTGAACGATTTTCCCATATGTATTGACGGGTCTTGTCTTCTGCCCACGCCGAGCGGTAAGGCCGGTCGGATGTGAGTGCATCCCATACATCGACGATAGAAAAAATTCTAGCCTCAACAGGAATACTCTCTCGAACCAATCCTTGCGGATATCCAGTTCCATCCCATTTCTCGTGATGGCTGTATGGAATAGTTAATGCGGGTTGGAGATACTTAATTGGCGAAAGAAGATTATAGGCATAAGTGGGATGCTGCTCCATTACGTTCCGTTCATAAGTTGAAAGCGGACCGGGTTTGAACAGAATTGAATCTGGAATTGCCATCTTGCCAATATCGTGCAGCAAGGCACCATGTCTGACATGAATAATCTTCTCCATACTGATACCAATGCGTAAAGCTATCTCAATTGTCTTATTTGTTACCCGTGAAGAATGACCTTGAGTCTCACGATCCCGCAGTTCAAGAGCACGGCTCCAGCCATTCAATGTGGCTGTGTAAGACATCTCCAGTTCCATGTGGGCGCGCATGTTCTGTTCTTCGGAGGATTTATAATCCGAAATATCATGGATGATTATTTGAGAAGTTGGATTGGTAGAGTCGTTGAAGAGACCAAATGCTACCTCCGCGGGAAAAGCTGACCCGTCGGTTCGAAGAAAAGTTGCTTCCATCCTTGTTGCCGGTAACATTTTTGTCAGAATCATTTCCAAACAAGAGATGAAAATATCCTTGTCTCCATTGGAAAGAAAATCCAAAATGGATGCGTTTTCTGATAGTTTTCTTTCATCTTCAATTCCAAGCATCCAGATCATGGCGGGATTTATCCGGGTTAATTCCCCGGATCTGCCGCAAATCATGATCCCATCCGGAGAAAAACGAAAGAGGCGCTCAAAGTCTCCCTGTTTTTCGGCGCACCGGTGCAGCCTATACCTGGATGGGTATTTATAGCTACGAATTAGTTTCTTTGATCCTGACTCCATATATTGTCCTCGATTGGCTGGCTATAAATTAAACTGTGCCAGGGTTCTCTGTAATGATTTTGCCATATCTGCTAATTCTATTATGGATCTACCAACTTCTTCGACTTGCTCGGACATTTCCTCAGCGGATGCTGAGACTTCTTCTACTGCAGCAGAATTTTGCTCACTAATACTTGCGATATCTTCTATGGCTTGATTAACCACACTTGAACTTGCTGCCATTTCTTCAGTTGCGGCGGTGTTTTCTTCCACAATGGCTGATACGGAGTTGACCGCTGTTACCAATTCCTGCGATGACAGTTTCATCGCATCCGCAGCTTTTGCGGATTCAACGGCCTGTTCGGTGACAGTCAAGATCGTGTTCTGTATATTTAATAAGGCTTTCCCGGCGCTATTTGCCATAGTGACGCCTGATTCAACTTCGCGCGAACCTTCTTCCATTGATTCTACTGCATCTTTGACTGTAAGCTGTATAGATTTGACTAAGTCTGCAATTTCTTTTGCTTCTTGCGATGTTTTGTCAGCAAGCTTTCTAACCTCATCAGCTACCACTGCAAATCCCTTGCCAGCTTCGCCTGCCCTAGCTGCTTCAATCGCTGCATTTAATGCTAATAAATTTGTTTGCGATGAAATCTCTTCAATGGCTTCAATGATGGATCCGATCTTTTCTGATTTTGTCCCCATCTCAGTCACCTTGGTCGCTGACTGTGTGACCTTTTCTTGAATTCTACCCATCCCTGCGACTGTGTCCGCTACTGTTTCGGATCCTTTACTTGCTGCTGATGATGCTTTCTCACTCTCTAGTTTAACCTTTTCTGCATTTTCCGCCACCTGATTAATCGCTTGATCCAGTTTCTCAGTAACATCGGCTGCCTTGGACGCGGAAAGTGATTGCTCGTGTGCTCCATTTGCGACATCGGATATAGCCCGGCTCATTTGTTCGATCGAAACAGCAGTTTTGGTTACAGAGTCTGACTGCTGTGTTGTTCCCATCGCCACTTGTTGAATAGTAACTGCTATTTGGGAGGAAGCCAACCCTGCCTGTTGTGCATTAATGGCTAGCTGCGAAGAAGATTTTTCCAAACGAACAGTCTCGTTATGAATCTCTTTCATCGCCTTACCTAAATTAGCTATCATTCCTGAAAATGCCACGCCCAGTGTATCGTTAACTGAAATAGGTGTTACCTGTTGGGTTAGATCACCATCTGCAACCTGAGTAGCAATGTGTGAAATGTTCCTAAGGTTTTTTAAGAAATGATTTACCATCGTTTCCATTTCGTTTAATTCATCTTTTGATTTCAATGAAAGATCATGATTCAAGTTTCCGGTTGCTACTTCTTTCATAAATTTATTAAAATCACGGATGGGTTTGACAACCATTTTAATCACTATAGTTACAATAACTATTGCCAACGGGAGGAGGATGATTAATGCCAGGCTAACATTGAGTATCGACGCCCCAAGCTTCCCGAGGACAAAACCTGCATTGGCGAATATTGCACAGAGTATGACTATCATGAAATTAAGGCGGATCGCAATTCCTTTTTTAAAAAGGAGGATGAAAGTGCCCATTGCAATCCCTATCCCAATAATAGTTGCGGAAACAAAGATAATGAATTCCATTTATTTTTGACCTTTCCCTTGAGAGGGATCACCTAATTTGAAATCAGAGATAATACGTTTTAGCTCACCGCATAGAGTTTGAAGATCATGTGAAGCATTTGACAACATTTCAACCTGCGATTTCATCTCTTCCGTTGAAGCATAAACTTCCTGAACGGCTGCGCTGTTCTGTTCGCTCACTGATGCAATAGTCTCAATTGAATGACTCACTTCACTTGAGTTCGCAGACATTTCTTCTGTAGCTGCTGTGTTTTCTTCAATAACCGCAGACACAGAATCTACCGAGCCAACCAATTGATCTGCGTAAGCTGTCATTTTTTCGGCAGAAAGGGCTGCTTGTTCTGCTTGTTCTGTTACTTCATTTGCTGATTTGACAATTTCCAATAATGCCTTATTTGCATTATCCGCATAGCCGAAACCATTCTCAACTTCAACTGTGCTATCGCGCATGGCTTTCTGGGCTTCCACCATTCGTTTTTGCATTTCTTTTACAAGGTGATTGATCTCTTTTGCAGATTCTTTGGAGTTTTCTGCAAGCCGATAAACCTCGTTCGCGACAACCGAGAATCCACCAACTTGAAGTTTGAATGAACTCAAGGATTCTGCGTTGAAGCCAACCTGAATTGCCCCGGGTTTATCTGTGCGGGCGACACCGACATATTTGTACAGTTGCCCATCGATGTTTCTCTTCTTGGGTGGTTGACAAATTGTACCTTTTCGATCCTGGATCAACTTCCTGAACGCGTATGACTGTTCTTTGGGATCCTCTGAGTACCTGAATCCGATTAGCCGATCATCACTAGAGAAAACATTTACTCCATCTTCGTTAGATACTGAGATCACATCCAAGCCTGATTTTTTAGATAAATCTGACCAAAATGCACCGGATCGCGTGTCACCATCACTTAAAATTTGATTTACAAGCTCAGCCTGAGAGATCATTTGTTTATTCAACAGAAATTCAATCAAGTGTTCTGCCTGGGCTTCTGCTCTCGCAGCCTCAATGGCTGCATTCAGTGCGAGCAAGTTGGTTTGACTAGAAATATCGTCAATGGTTCCAACGATTTCACCGATTTTTTCGGAGTACTCGCTCATCAAAGTCATCTTTTGCGCTGTATCATCCACCTTCTGCTTTATTTGTTTCATCCCATTGACAGTCTTTTCAACGGTTTCCGTACCTTTTTGAGCAGTTTGCGATGCGCCATCAGATTTTCGTGCCGCTTCTTTTACAGCATCCGTAACAGTCCTAATGGTTTCAGTCATCAATGATGTAATTTCTGCTGCTTTCGCTACCGCCAGACCTTGCTCCTGAGCTCCTTCGGCAACTCCCTGTATCGCTCTGGTGAGTTGCTCTATTGAAATTGCAGTTTTAGTCACTGATTCAGATTGCTCGTTCGTCCCAAGAGCAATTTGTTGTATTGTCGAAGCGATCTGATTTGTTGCAGTAGCTGTCTGACTTGCTGTCTCGCTCAACTCTACCGAAGCACTACTTAAATCATCAGCGGATGAGTTTATCGCAGTTAGTTTTGCATTGAGGAATGATTGTACGGAAATCAACGCATTATCAAGTCGGTCGTGGCCATTATTCATAACCATTTCCCTTGATAAATCGCCTTCTGCAATTTCTTCCGCAGATACAGCTTTTTTCACAAGGCTGTCTGCAATCAAATTTATCGAATTTACCAATCTCTCAATTTCGGGATTCGAATAATCATCACAATGGGAATTATTCCATTCTGAGAAGGACGTTAATGAGTGGTTGATCTTCTTGAGTGGATGAATGATCTTTCGAGAGATGATCAAATAGATCAAAAAGCAAATTGCAACTGATGCTAGGAAGACAACAGCAACTGTTACGAGGAGGATGTTTTGCGGATTTAGCAAGGTCAATCGAAAGAGTAGATAAACAAGAATTGACACTGTGATAAATACAAGCGTACCAATACCTACGATCCATCCACCCAATGATCGAAGCCAGCTAAGAAGTTTCGACGATGATTTCATTCTTCAATCCCTTTTGGATTTACCCAGCTTATATGCATAACGCCCCTATGATATTAAGTCCATATATGATTCTGGTTCATTAGACCATTTTCTTCTATAAAAATGAGATAAGCTTGGCATTAACCCGGCATGAATCATGTCAACTTGAATTGACTTATGATGGATTCGAGTTTTTCGGCCAATTCCGCCAGACCTTTTGACGACTTGAATAAATCCTGAACCTGCAGATCCAATTCAGTTGCTGAGGCAGAGACTTCTTCAACTGATGCTGAATTTTCTTCACTTACAGAAGCGATGTTTTCCACACTCATACTGACTTCATTGGCACCAGCAGTCAATTCTTCTGTCGCGGCTGTGTTTTCCTCGACAATTGCTGATACAAACTCGACTGATTCAACTAGCAAGCTGGTTGCTTTGGTCATCTGTAAGCTCGCATCGCGAGAAATCTTTGCTTCCTGAATCACTGATTGGAAAGCAGTTAATATCTCATCCAGAGCTGCCTTTGCTTTTTCCGCCTGGGAAACATTTAATTCAACTTCTTTGGTACTGGTCTTCATGGCTATCGATGCTTCGCCAACGGACTTGTTAATTTGCTTGACCAATTGAGAAATGTTCTTGGCTGAAGCTTTGGAACTTTCAGCTAATCGATATACTTCGTTAGCAACTACACTGAATCCACCCACCTGGAGTTGGAAATCAGTTAATGATGCTGCATCAAAACCAACCTGAATGATCCCAGGACGTACCGAGCATGAGATTCCAACAAACTTAAATATCTTCGAGTCGGCTGCTCTTTTTTGCGGCGGTTGTGTGACGATGCCGTCTTTCTCTTTTAGAAGTTTCCGGAAAATATATGATTGCTCTTTGGGATCTTCGGAAAATCTATAACCAATAATTGAGGGATCATTACTCATTGAGATCACACCATCTTCGTCTGTTACAAGAACAACATCCAGACGGCATCTTTTTGACAATTCGACCCAAAAATTCTGCGGGAAGTCTTTTGACTGGCATCCGAGGAAAGTATCAATCAATCTACACTGCGAGATCATCTGCCTGTTTAACAAATGTTCGATCAACTCATTTGCTTGTGATTCTGCTCTTGCTGCTTCGATTGCAGCATTCAACGCCAACAGATTTGTTTGGGAGGATATCTCATCGATCGTATTTACTATTTCCCCAATCTCATCAGATTGTCTGCCCATTTCCTGGACACGCTCGTTTGATGTAATGACGCTATCTTGAATTCGGTGCATTCCCTGTAATGTCTCGTGGACGATCTGACTACTCTTTTCAGTTGTTGAAGCGGCTTGATTAGATTGATTCACTACTTCGTTTGCGCTTTCTTCAACATGGCTGATGACCTCTGCCAAATTTGCAGTAACCTGTGATGCCGTGGATACTGCCCGAGCCTGGTCAGAGGCTCCTTGGGCAACACTGTCAATAGATCTGACCATACTCTCGATCGTATGGGCGGTCTTATTAACCGATTCAGACTGCTGCGAAGCTCCCCTAGCGACTTGATGGATCGTTGCTGCAATTTGGGTTGCAGATTGACCGGTGGTCTCTGCCGTCTGTACAAGATTTTCGGATGTCGAGTTTAGTTGTTTCGCACTATCTGTCAACGTTTCGATGATCGACCGTAACTTTTTGATCATCAAGTTTGTTGAGCTCCCGAGAAGATCTTTCTCTGAAAGGACCTCAACTTGTGATGACAGGTCTCCGTTGGCGATCTTTGAGGATACTCCTGCGACCGAATTTAAGAATGCCAGAAGTTTGGTGAATCCTTGATAGACATCACCTATTTCGTCCTTATTAATTTTGGGGATCTGTACACTGAAATCTCCAGTGGTGATAGTTAAGGCGGTGGATCGTAAAACTTTCAGCGGTTTAAATATAATTCTGTTGTAAACAAAAACAAGTACAAACGCCCCTACCCATCCAACGAGCGCAACAATACCCATAAAGATCAAGACAGATGATTGACCTTGTTGATATATATCTCTGGGGAGAGTTGTTTCCAGGCTTATTGCAGGTTGGTTAAATAGATCTCTGAAAACATAGTATCCTGTAATAAACTTACCTGTTGCTACTATTTGCGAACTATCGGAATTATTACTATCAATAAGACTATTAAGTTCAGAAATACTTTTTTGCTTTACTTCTCCACCGGTGATGACTCCAAAACTCGCAAGAATTGGTTCGTTTAGATATTTTCCAAATATCATTGTTCCTACTGGCGTTCCTGATTGATCGGTGTTGAGTATCTGATGACTGGATATGATCATTGGATGACCGCCAACTATGACAATCCCAGATATGTATGGTTTTGAGGATATTTTTGGTATGAGTTGATCGGATGTGAAGGTTTTTTGAAAATCAACAGGTGGAGTCACTTCAATGCCAGAATCAAGATCTACAAAATCGGAAAATACGATTTTCTTTTGCTGATCTAATATAATGACAGTATTTAATTTTAGATTCACAATAGTATCGGTGGACAGGTTTTCAGTAATAAAACCATTATTCTTCGAAATCATAAAATCATAGGCAGGATTCCAGACAGCATAATCTTGGACAGCCACTCTCAAGTCATCTTCTTCAGCAGATAGAACTGCTTTTACTGTTTCCATCTTCTGTTGAACAATGGATCTCTCAATACTGGTAAATCTTTTCATGAGGAAGATTTGTGAGGATACAAAGAAAGTGATCGCTATGGTTCCCATTACACAAAAAAATGCCAGCAGTGTTTTCTTCTGAATTGACATAAAAACTCCCAGAAAGTTGTGCGAAATAAAAAACTTTGTATCAATCCGAGCTAATAGACCATCTAATCGAAATTTAGAAAAAGATGGTTCAAGTCAAATCTATTCCTTCCGCGATCAATATTTATTATCGGGAATGTAATAATTTATTACATAAAAGGAGGATAACGGGAGAGTAAAGTGGGCGTAAAAGTATTTAAAATAAAACATCGTCAAAAGACGGTGTTTTATACTATCGTAACTTATTCAGAATGAAAAAATCCGATCGAAATCTTTATGAGGGGACAACCGATCTGTTGATCACCATTTGTTCTTCCAGGGATAAGACTTTACTTAGGTCCAACAAAGTGACCAACCTATTATCCAGTTTTGCAATTCCGCGGATGAACGCTGTATTCACCGTGGATACCATTGGCGGAGTCGGTTCAATCAATTCTTCCGGAATTCGGAGGACTTCTGAAACACCATCAACAATCATTCCAATTTTGGTTTTTTCCATATAGACAACAACAATTCGAGTATCTTTTGTGTGCTCTAAAGTAGCCAACCCAAATCTTTTTCGTAAATCAATAACCGGAACTACAGTCCCTCGAAGGTTTGTTACACCTTCTACAAACGAGGGAGCCTGTGGCATTTTGGTTATTGCCTGCATTTTTATAATTCCCTCTACTGCTGAAATATCCAAACCATAGTGCTCATTTGCCAAGTCAAATACTACAAGCTGTTGTTCCATGTCTTACTCCTTTATTCAATTACTGATTAGTGACTGCTAATCAAATCCTGTTATCGACAACATTTCTAATTAATTGATAGCTATTTGAAGAACCGGTCAGAAAAAACGATTTTGCCTGACAGGTTTAATTATTTGGTACTTTATATCCTAAATCTGGAGACAACTTCCTGCAAGTTCTTTGCTTGTTCAGCCAGAGACTGAGCAGAGGCATTCACTTCTTCAACCTGTGCTGACATTTCCTCAGCAGATGCAGATACTTCTTCAACGGCAGCAGAGTTTTCTTCAGAAACTGAGGCGATATTCTCAATCGCACTTGATACCTCAGATGATGAAGCAGCCATTTGTTCAGTAGCTGCTGTGTTTTCTTCAACAACTGCTGATACAGAATCTACTGCTGTTACCAGTTCATTTGCCGATGCGGACATTTGTTCAGCCGCTGCCGCTGCTTGCTCAGCTTGTGAATTGACAGCTTCCGCTGCAGCCAGGATTTCTTTTAATGCAGCTCCTGCCTGGTTTGCAAATGCGACACCATTTTCAACTTCCTTAGCTCCGAGATTCATCGCATCAACAGCTTCGGATACTGTTTTTTGGATACCCTTTACCAGATCGCTAATCTCTTTGGTTGATGTTGCCGATCTTTCGGCCAGCTTTCTTACTTCATCCGCGACTACCGCAAAACCTTTTCCGGCTTCACCTGCCCGGGCTGCTTCAATCGCCGCGTTCAATGCGAGGAGATTTGTTTGAGAAGCGATGTCCTCGATCGTAGTAACGATTTCGCCAATTTGATCTGAGCGTGCGCCCATCTCTTGTACTCTTCCAGCAGATACTCCAACTGCACTCTTAATGGATTGCATTCCGGATAGGGTTTGTTCCACTGTAGATGCACCTTTTCGGGCTGCATCGGCAGCCAAAGAAGAATCTTTGACTACTGCCTGTGCATTCCCTGCCACCTGATCAATTGCCAGTGACAATTGCCCGGTGATGGTTGATGCTTTTGTAACTGCAGCTGCCTGATCTTGTGCCCCATTTGCGACACCATCAATGGCTCTCGTTAGTTGTTCAATGATCGAAGCAGTTTTATTCACTGATTCGGATTGTTGTGTTGTTCCGCTAGCAACCTGCTGAATGGTTGTGGCAATCTGGTTGGTAGCCGTTCCAGCATCAGTAGCAGCCGATGAGAGTTGAGTCGCAGCCGAGCTTACGTTAACAGCGGTTTCGGTTACATCACCTATTGCTTTTCTTAAGCCAAGAACCATTTTCTTGAATGCATTACCCAGCAAATCCTCCTCGGATTTTGGACTGAATGCGACGGTAAGATCATTATTAGCTATACTGTTTGCAACATCCGTCATTTCTACCATATAGTTTTCAGTATTAGCCAATGCGTTGATTGCTTTGCCAAACTCATCTTTACGGGATAGAAGAGTTGTTTTTGTCTTCTCGTCGGTATCATGACTGATGATGCCGACCTGCAATTTCATTAAGGCATTTGTCATCACCTGTAGTGGTTTGTTGATACTTGATGTAAGCCAGAAAGCAATGATCAGAGCTAAAACGATTGCACCAAGAGCTACTACCAGGATAGTAATCCAGGCGTTACGGAATGTAATATCAGCATTTGTACTGGATTCTTCCGCAGCTTCAATATTGATCGTCCTTAATACATCTATCGAAGCATCAACTGCTTTTCGAGAATCTGATAGTTTTCCACCAGTATTCAAGGAGGTCAATGCAGCTTCTTCCTGATTGGAATCTATAAAACCGATATACTCAGTTAAAGCATCTTGAAAAGATTTCCAATCGGTTAACAACACTTCCAGACCTGCGATTTCTGAATCTAACAATTTAGTTTTACTATATTTGTCAATCAAGGAATTGATTTCGCTTATCTCATCATTTATTGACTTAAGAGTTTTGCTTCTATCCTCAGGAAAAAGCCAGTATTTATAAGCATCACCTCGAAGAGTAAATACTAAAGTATCAACCAAACCGAGATCTCCAATTGGAATCAAACGGTCGTGGTACATTTCAGTTAGTGTGGTCGTCAAGGTTTTTCATGTTCGAAAAACCAACAAGGCCAACAACTCCCAGCAAAATACACACAATGATGAATCCGCTAAGGAGTTTTACAGCAGTTTTTAGATTGTTTAGTGCATTCATTGATTCCCCATCCTATTAGAAAAATTGTGACGCTTTCAGATAAAATTTCCCCAGTAATTTAATGCCAGTTTTCGGATTATCAATACATTTCCTCTTTCACCAACCCCTCCCGGAGTAGTCTGTCTCAGTCGGGAAAAAGTCTATCTTTGAATCAGGTTAATTCAAGTGAAACTGGGCAACAATTTCTTCCAACTGTTTTGAAAGATCCGACAAAGTATGAGCTGAGGCATTCACTTCTTCCACCTGAGCGCTGACCTCTTCCGCCGAAGCGGATACTTCTTCAACCGCAGCGGAATTCTCTTCAGAGATCGCTGCTATGTTTTCGACAGCCTGCTGCACCTCATTGGAGTTGGACGTGAGTTTATCTGCGGCGATTGTATTTTCTTCTACTACACCGGATACTTTTTCAACCGCTTGCGATAACTCAGTGGACACTTGATCGATCTCGTGCGAAGCGCTTGTTGCCATTTGGACCGCCTCGCCAACGGTCTTTTGGATCCCTGTGATGAGGCTGCTTATTTCTTTGGTAGCTGATGATGCACGTTCAGCCAATTTGCGGACTTCATCGGCCACTACGGCGAATCCTTTTCCGTGTTCTCCTGCTCTAGCAGCTTCGATAGCTGCGTTCAGTGCGAGCAGATTCGTCTGTGAAGCAATATCCTCAATGGTTTCCACAATGGCACTGATCTGTTCTGAGCGCGTGCCCATCTCTTGTACTTTTGCGGCGGCTAAACCGACTTTTTCAGATATTCCACCTTTGGAGATGATCTTGGTGCTGACATTTGATGCTACAGAAACAGATGAAGCCTGGGCTGCTGTACCCTTTTCTACTCCATTGACTGTTTTACCCATATCCAAAAGGATCATTGAAGTTCTGCTGATAGCTTCATTCTGTTGAGTGGATCCTTTAGCGATTTGTTGCATTGTTTGGGCGATCTGACTTGTAGCGCGACCTGATTGTGATGAAGCTAATGCCAGTTGTCCTGAGGCAACGCTTACTGAAGAAGCGCTTTCGATGACAGATGAAATCGCATCTGCCAGGCGGGTTCGTGCCCTGTGGAGGCTGTCATTTATCCTAATAAATGATTCTTTGACATCTTCTGCGTTTTTATGCGCGGGTGGGAGTTCGGCGATTGTGAAGCCCAAATTCCCATCAGCCATCTCTTCCAGATACCCCGCCATTTGTTCTACAGCGGATTTTTGATAATCGCGACCTACAACCAAGCTGGTTATCTCTTGGACAACTTCAATATGACCAATCCTCTCGCCCTTGCGGTTGGTTAAATAAGCAACATCCACCTGGAAGTTGGATCCCCACTGGTCGAAGAAAGTCTTTAATACATTCCTGCGTAGTGATTGGATTCCGCAATCGAGAGTGTTGCAAATACCCGCTCCCCAATTGTCACATTGTTTTCCAGCTACATCTTTTCTTGTGGTTTTTAGCAATCCTTCAACTGGTTTATTGATGAATGTCCAGTTCATATCCATATCTGTCACGCTGATCGGGAATGGAATCGAATCTAGCATCCCTTCATACCAATATGCTTTTTCTGCAAAACCATCAACCAGAATTCTTAGGTTTTTTGCTAATACTCCAGAGTTGGAATTCTCAGATGATAGCGCCTCAAGTTCAGGAGTCACTATGAAATCATTGGTATTTACCAGTAAGCGGATGGAGTCCATTAGTTTTTGCAGGCCACGCGATTCTGGCACTTGTATGAACACCATCGAAAACCCTATACCTACCAAAGACACAATTAAGATAATGATCTGAATCAGGCTTGATGCTTTGAGCATTATAGCTACGAACATAGCCAGTATTCCGACCATACCCAGGATCGGCGAGATAATGGATTTCCAGATTTGTAAGGGTTTTTCTGACATAAATAGATCCTTTTTTCGAAAAAGATTTGAGCCTAAAGAAGCCTTCTATCGTCACGACAGTATTGCAAATTTGATTAAGAGATTGATTCCAAATTGCTTTAACAATTATCGGAAGGACATACAAACACAACAATAAAAAGAGAGTTTAAAAGGAGTAAAGATGAGGTAAATAGAAAAGGCATCAGTTCAGAATGAACTGATGCCTTTGTGATGGTCATGATCAATGACCTTTACAAACCTGGTTTGGCAGGGATAGGAATTTGCGCTGTTTTCTGAGTTTGGTTCATCCCTTCACGTAAAGCCAATTGAACCGTAACTTTCCCAAAGTCCGTTGAAAGCGGGACAACGAGTCGAGGAAAATCCAATGTTGTTATTTGTGATCCACGTCCGATGACCAATGTTGGAGGTGAGATGGTTGCGTCAAACCCGGTTTGGCTCAGTTTCACTGACGCACGTCCAGTGATCACATTGCCCAATTCTGCAACACCACTTTGGACAAGCGAATTGAACTCTGAAATATCATCACCCATCATTTTTGAAACCAATTTTATGGCAGTATCATTGTCGAGTGAATACATGACCATTCCTTCAATAGCCCCAACCAATGCGATAATGACTGTGATGTCGTCTGTAATATAAGGAGCTTTATCCAGTTTCAGATCTCCTTTTTCAGTAATACTGCCTGTTTCCGCTTTTAATACTTCATTTATCGCTTCAAGAAATGGGTTTAAAAATTTTACATTCATAGCGCGCTTCCTTTCAGTTGTTAGTGATCCGTCTTCCCAGCTTATTTTGAAGCGACTGCTTTTTGGATCAGGGGCACAAAGTTAACATTTTGTTGATCAGGCGGGCTTTCCTTCAATGCCAGATGGACTGTCAAAGTTCCGACATCTGTTTTGAGCGGTACAACCAGACGGGGAAAGTCGATTGTTGAAATCTGGGTTCCCTTGCCGATGATCATTGTTGGGGGTGAGATTGTCGAATCCAAACCTGTCTTACTTAATTCCACAGTTGCTTTACCTGAGATAACATTACCCAATTCGGCAATTCCACTTTGGGCAAGTGAATCAAACTCAGTGAATTTTTGCCCCATCATTTTGGATACAAAACCCAATCCAGTTTCTTTGGATAGTTCGTAAAGTACCACTCCCTGGATCTGTCCAACGAGATTGATAAGAACCGTAACATCATCTGTTGTAAAAGAGCTTTTTTGCATGGTTATATCCCCACGCTTAATATCAATTTTCACTTCCACCTTAAGAACTTCGGCGGCTGATTCCACGAACGGGTTTAAAAAACGGACATCCATAATAAACGCCTCCCTTATGGTGTAGCGACACCAATAAATATTTCTGCAGCATTGATCGCGTTGGTCATTTTGTCAAACAAATCAGGAATACGATCTTCCGACCATTCCATGATTTCAAATGCTTTTTGATCGACGTTATAACGTAATCCATCTTTTCCAAGACCAAGACCAAGCATCATCAAAGCGGTATCAGCAATGTGTACTGCAGATGCTATTTTGATATACTCACCGGCACCAGAAGGACGATGGTGAAATTCGATCGATTTTTGTAATGATACAGGTAATCTCCAGCGATTGGCCATCTCTGCACCCATCCGGGCATGATCCACGCCGAAAATCTCGACCTCCAAGTCAGTAAATGAGCGGTCCTGCCAATTCACCTTCGAAATATCAATATTGCGGAGTAATACTTCAAAAGCCAGTTTTCCAATATCGCATAGAAGACCAGCATGATACGCCTCCTCGCTTACTTCCGAACCAAATTTCTTTGCGATAAATTGGGCACCTGTTGCTATTCCGATCGAGTGTTTCCATAGTTCACCACGATCGAGCGCATATCCTGGGACGGGTCTGTATAAAAATGTGGAAATAGATGCAGCTAGAACAAGGCTTTGAATTGTATTTTGTCCAAGGTAAACAACTGCCTGTTGAACCGTTGAAACAGGACTGGCTAATCCATAATATGATGAGTTTACCCAACGGAGTACTGTGCTGGTCAATCCTTGATCCATGACAAGCACACTAGCCAGATCATTCATATCCGATTTTGGATTTCGGATCAGACTGAGAGCTTTTTGGGCAACCTGCGGTAATGGGGGGAGATCCCCAACCTGTCGTATCAAAGCATCAATGCTGTTCGACATATTTACCTGCCATCTTTCCCATAAAAAGACCCACCAAGATTTGAGAATCCAATTTCGGCTGGACGTGGAATGATTTCAGTACCGCCCAAAAATAGTACTCCACCAGGTCGAAGAGACTCAAAGAATCGTTTATATAATTCCGCCTTCGCTTCAACAGTAAAGTAAATAATTACATTTCGGCACACGATTAGATCAAATCCTTTTTCAAAAGGATCCATAAGGAGGTTGTGCTCTTTGAAAGTGATTTTCTTCTGTAATAATTCTTTAACAAAGTAAGGTGGTCCACCAGCTTCAAAGAATTTTAATCTTTGGTCAGGTGCAATATTACGTGTATCGTCCGCGGTATAAGGTCCACGAGCTCTAGCACGAGCCAGGATTGAACGATCAAGATCTGTAGCTATTATTTGGTGAGGTCTACCTGGAGCAAGTTCATCAAGCATAATTGAAAGCGTATATGGTTCAGAACCATTTGAGCACCCTGCACTCCAGATTCGTAATGCACCTCTTGAAGCAATCTCTGGTTTTGTTGTTGCATCTTTAATCAATGTTGGTAAAACTTTTTGCCGGAGAGTTGTCCAACGATCTTGATCCCGGAAGAATTCCGAGACATTTATGGTGAGGTAGTCTCTAAACTTTGCCAGTTCTTTGCTATCATTTGTCAATGTCTTCAGATAATCATCCCATGACCCTGCACCTGAGCGAACGAGCCATGAATCGAGTCTGCGCATCATCTGTTCAGCTTTGTACTGATTTAAATCAATATTCAATAGTTTTTTGATATTGAGTTTAATCTTTTCGTAACTGGCTTCTTCCATTTATTTACCTATATTCTTATCTTCGAGTAGAGAATCGACGTTGTATGGCGCCGGAAATTTCATGTAAGGGTTGTAACTTCGTTTGAAACACCTGCTTCAAAAACACTTCGGGGCATTCCCCAGACGACGCAAGTGGATTCATCTTCTGCAATCACATAACCACCGGCTTCATGGATCAATTGACAACCTGTCGTACCATCACTACCCATCCCAGTTAAGATCACGCCCAGCATGGATTTTCCATATTGGGCAATCATGGAAGTCATAGTGACATCAATTGCAGGTCGTACACCATGGACTGATGGATTTTGATTTAATGATACCTGTCCATTCCTGTCAAATACCATATGGAAACCACCAGGGGCAAGTAAAGCTTTTCCCACTTCCAACCGATCACCTGGTTCAGCTTCTTTCACTTTTATCTTGGAGATCGAATCCAATCTTTCTGCCAGAGATCTGGTAAAACCTACTGGCATATGCTGAACAATTACAATAGCTGCAGGTATTGCAGCCGGTAATTCAGGTATTAAAGAATTGAGTGCACGAGGTCCGCCGGTGGAAGAACCAATGAACAACACTGGATCAGCGCTGGTATGAAGTCGTGTACTTTTTGTTTCTGGTTTGCCAGTTGCAACGGCTTTATTTTCTGTGAATGGCAGCGTTTTGGGTAACGAATATACCTTGGACTTCGCTGCTTTTCGGATCTTATTGGCGACATCGTCCATTACTGACTGGATATTCGCCTTGTTTGAAGGTTTGGCTATAAAATCGACTGCGCCAATGGTAAGAGCTTGAACAGTCTCGATAGTACCTTCAGCAGTAAGACTGCTGAGCATGATCACCGGTCGAGGAAAATTGATCATGATCTCACGCAGAGTGGATAATCCATCAAGATGCGGCATCTCAACATCCAGAGTAACAACATCCGGATTCATTTTAGGGATAAGTTGTAATGCTTCGGCACCATCCCGTGCTGATCCAATCACCTGAATATCAGACTGCTCACCCAGATGTTTTGTGATCGTGTACCGCATAAAAGCGGAATCATCGACCACTAGCACGCGGATAGTTCGTTTGGGATCTCCTGGCAATGGACCGGTTCCAGACATTCTCTTATCCTAACAATTTGTTGATTGCACTCATTACCCGATCGCGTTCAAAAGGTTTAACCACAAAATCCTTTGCTCCCGATTTTACAGCTTCAAGCACAACGGATTCTTGCCCTAATGCAGTGAGCATAATCACCTTGGCATTTGGATCGATCTTCCGCAATTCTTTCAATGCCGAAAGTCCGTCCATCTCAGGCATGGTGATATCCATCAGGACCATATCAGGTTTATGAGTCTTGTAAGCTTCGATGGCTTTCAGACCATTATCAGCTTCCACTACCTCAAAACCATCTCCGGTAAGCATTTTCGAAATGCGTACCCTTAGGAATTCTGCGTCGTCAACTATAAGGATTTTTGCCATGTTTGTCTCCTTCAAATGATTACAGATCTCGTTCCTGCCCACCAATAACCCGGACAGTGTATTTACCCAATGCAATGTACATCCGAACAGTTCGTCCGGTATTGCCGCCAGTTTCCGAATTATTCAAGCGGATACGAAGTTTTTCGAAAACAGCCCTGGCAGCAGCTGCATTTCTGGTTCCGATGTCGAAAGTCTTACTTAAACTACTATTTATGAGCATATTTGCCCCGCCGGCCATATAAACCTGTAGATTTCGCATATCAGCACCGGCTTTTTGCATTTTTTCCAACATTACCATGATCCCAGTATCCACATACTTCGTTGATGTCTTATCGTGGTCAGTATTTTCAGGAAGTACAGCGTGGAGCAATCCGCCAACTTTTGTTGTTGGACTAAACATTCCAACTCCAACACAAGACCCCAGCCCATAGGCTACGAGGACATCCTCGGGGTCGCTACTGATTACCAATTCGCCTAATCCAACGCTAAGAGTATTAGTCATACGGTCTACTTGTGTGGAATGAATTTATCCAGAGTAACAGGATCAGGAATAACCCAGAAATCAGTATCTACTGATCTATCTCCTGTAGAGAATGCAGCCTGGAATGTTAAGACATACTCACTTATTCCACCAGTGGCTGCAACAATGATATCCAGAATTGCACCGATCATATCCACCATGACAGCAGGCGGAGTTGGTTTTGCGGATATTCCAGTTATTGCTGCGACAGCATTTAAGAAAAATGACGCTGTCAAATTACCAACTTCAGCAAGGGCTGATCTCTCCAAGGACCCTAACTGTTGGGTGGTACCTGCTGGTACTTCCATCAGCATATCCACCATTTCCAAAGCCTTCATGTATGGAATGATGAGCATGAAATGACCAGCGAGATCACCTTCAGCTTTCAGGTAGATCCCTACAGCTTCATTTTCCGGTCCACCTAATGCTTGAGGGATTTCAGTAACTTTGATCGTCTTTACGCATGGATTTTTAACCATCAAAGTGGTACCAACCATCGTGGACAAACCGTTCGCTGCACTCGTTAATCCTTCGTGTGCAATGGTTTGTAAGACTTTTAATAATTCTGCACTAAATTCGATGTTTTCTTCTGCCATGCCAATCCTTCCTTAATGCAAACCTGACAATTTATATAGTCCGGGTACATCTAATATCAGGGCTACCTGACCATCCCCGAGAATGGCTGCGCTTGAGATACCTACTGTATCACCTACTAATGTAGAAAGAGATTTCACAACAACTTCTTCTTCACCAACAAGTGAATCCACCACCAATCCAATTTCTACTTTGCTTGATCTAACAATAACCATAAATTTCTCATTAGATGGCTTTTCCCGTTGATCCAGTTCAAAGACTTCAGCCATTTCAAGAAGGGTGATCACTTTGTTACGTAATTGGGTGACTGGTTTACCAGAGATCACGGATATATCGTTTTTCTCAAGACGCTGAGTTTCGATGACCATAACAAGAGGTATGGCGAAAGTAATTCCACTAACCTTGACCAGGAGAGTAGGTACTATTGCAAGTGTCAAAGGTAAGGAGATGGCAAATGAACTCCCTCTGCCTGGATGAGTCTCCACAACAATAGTTCCATTCAGATGTTCGATATTATTTCGAACAATATCCATACCGACACCTCGACCGGATATGTCTGAGAGAGCTTTTGCTGTGGAAATCCCCGATGCGAAGATCAAGTCGATGGCTTTTTCGTCAGTTAGTACGGATGCCTCTGTCTCAGTGATCAATCCTTTTTGAACAGCGCTTTTCTTCAACTTTTCTACATCAATCCCTTTTCCGTCATCTTCCACTGTCAGGATAATTCTTCCCTGTTCGTGGCGGGCGGATAAGGTCACTGTTCCACGCGGATTTTTGCCCGCTGCTCTTCTTTCAGTTGGTGTCTCTATTCCATGATCCACCGAATTCCGTAATAAATGGATCAATGGATCATTGATCTCTTCAATTACGGAGCGATCCAATTCCGTGTCCTGCCCTCTGATGACGAGGTCCAATTCTTTTTCGGTTTTCTGTGCCAGATCGCGGACCATTCTGGGGAATTTATTAAAGACGTTTGCAACAGGAAGCATGCGGATATGCATGACTTCTTCCTGGAGCTGATCGGTAATGCGACCAATATGGACGACTGTGTCTGACAGAGTGCCGATCTGATCACTTCCACGGAAGGTAGCCTCCAATTGATTGCGCAGTTGATTCAATCTATTACGATCCGTGATCAGTTCACCGACGAGATTCATCAACGCGTCCAACCGTTCGACACTTGTCCGGACAGTCTTGTCAACGCCTTTATCTTTTGCTTTATCGGCATCTTGTGCAGCTTGAATTGTTGCTCGTTGCGCAAGCATATATTTTGATGTAGCCCGGTCCAGGGATTCTTGATCGCAGAAACCCAACTTGATCATGACCTGTCCCAACAATGGAGGCGTACTACCAGCAGGACCTGCATTCTTTTTCTGGTACGCCAGAGCTTCACTTAGTTGTGAAGCGGTGATGGTACCATTCTCCACCATGAAATCACCTAGTCGGGGAGCTTCTTTTTTTGTTGTTTCACCACTTTGAGTTGGCGAGCTTGATGCAGGTTGTACCAATTCGATGACTGCATCATCCAATACAATTCGATCGACCTCGGAAATTCTGGTTAGCTCTTGTCTAAGAAGATCAAGTGACTGTGATGGGATAAAAGTAGCTTTGAATTTCTGGAATGGTTTTGACGTCTCAATTTCTTCCATGGTCGGAGACATCTCAACAATTGTCCCGGCAGATTGCAATGCCATCATAATCTGAAAAGCACGAGCGGCAGAGGCAATACTTTTTGGTGATATCTCAGCTTCTACCTGGATTGTTTTTTGATCTGCAGGTAAATTTTCAGGCTTGGATGGTAAATTTTCCTCAAAAACTACTTCTTTTGCAGCAGCTTCTTCTACAATTTCTTTTATAGTCTCTTTCTTCTTTTCCACCCTGGTTTTTGTTGGCTTAGGATCTTCGTTCTTATTGGTACCGGTGGTAAAGGGTTTTTCCGCAGATCGCGTATCATCCTTTGCTTGGGAGGATGCCAATGCAATATATGCATTTAGTCTTTCGACGAGCGATTCAATATCAACGGAGGATTCTTGCCGGTCTATTACTTCTTCCCGAAGCATCCTTAATCCGTCGATGGACCCCAGACTAATATCGATAAACTTTGAATCAACGGGATAGATATTCTTGCGGATGCCATCGAATCCATTTTCCAATGCATGCGTGACTTCAACCAGCCGTTTATGGCCGATCATCCCAGCCATACCTTTCAAGGTATGGGCTGCCCGAAAAAGAGCTTGGATCAACTCTTCGTTTTCAGATTCTTGTTCCAATCGAACAAGACCCTCTTCCAATACCTGAAGCTGGTCTTCTGTTTCTGCCATGAATAATGGCATCTCATCTGGGCTAATATCGAACACTAAATCCATACAAATACTCCGTGAGGATGTTCTTTATTTAAAGCATTCCGGATGTCAAAATTGCTATTATGGATCCAGTCCGCCCTCTTTATTACAATGAGAGTTTTAACACACCCCCATTTATGCCTCAGTAAACCATCCGTAAAAAGGTCGGAAAGATGGCATGAAGAATTTCGGATCGGTATATTTCCTGTGATATGTGCTCATGCATCCTGATCGACTTTGTTACCGTAGAATTTCATCGGGTCAACTGCTACATTGTCTATCCGTACTTCATAATGCAAATGCGGTCCTGTGGAATTTCCTGTACTGCCTGAGTAGCCGATCACATTACCAGAGGTGACTGATTGACCTACCTCAACCGGTACTTCTGAGAGGTGCGCAAAATATGTGGTGAATTTGCCATTCTGAACAATCACCAGGTTACCGTAACCCTCATTATTCCACCCTGCATAGGTTACTTTGCCATTCATGGTTGCATGGATTGGTGTGCCCACGGAAATCCCCGTATCTACACCAATATGGTCTTTGCTGAATTCCTGGGTTAGATGCCCGGAGCTTGTTGGTTTTAAATGCGGCTCATCCGAATTCGCATATTTATTCAAAACAGAATTAACGGATGTCCCTTCAGGTTGAAGGATATTATTGAGAAGACTCATAATTGCAGGTGAAAGCATACTTCCTGAAGAACTACCCATCGCGCCAAGCGCGCCCAACCCGCCAGTATTATTGGATTGTCCAAGCATTCCGCCACCTGAAGAATTCATTCCGGATAAGACACTTGAAAGCATTAACACCATAAGCAAGTCTTTAAAATCCTTGGTGCTCAAATCCAATTCACTAGAATCAGTCGTCTGTGTATGAGGCAATGTAGATTCTGTCCGCGAACCTTGCGGAAATACAGCCGGCATTCCACCGGGATTGACACTGGAAACTGATGAATTTTTACTCATGGCAACGATTGTAGTTGCTGATTTTCCAGACGTCAGTAAAACAATCATAAATTATTTCCTTTACCCCGCCTTTATGCAGCTTTCAGTTTTCTTTTATAGACCAGTAAGGATTCTATTGATAAAGTATGCATACATAAGTTTCCGATCCATGTGTTCGGGGAGTATATTCTTTAATAGGATATGAAACAAAAGTAAATATGGAACTCGCATTGATAGAAAATACTGATCTAAATATTCGAAAAACACTAGGCAGATCTTTATTAAGCTCCAATCAGATCGTTGAAGCTTTGAATACTTATGCGGATACGATCAGGTTGTTTCCATCAGACATCGAAGCATATCTGGTTCTCGGGGATCTATATTTGGCAGGAGATAATCCATCCGCAGCAATGAGACTGTATTTGGATGCACAATCCATTGGTCCTTCACAGAAAGAGATTACTAACCGGATCAATTTAGCCCAAGCCGAATTAGGCGGTATAAATATCGGTCTTGTGGATCCATTGGATGATGTGAATTTGGATATGCTGGCACATAAATTAACTGGTCATTCACGGGATGCCAGAGAAATCGAGATCGAAAAGGCGACTCGAATGCTGGATGAGATTCTGCGCAGCAGTAATCCTGCTGATCTGGTAGCCAAGAATTTGGATCAAATCGAAAAAATGCTGCCTGCCCTTCTTGAGGTAAATATTCGGCAGGCAAGAGCAGAAAATCGGGATGATCTCGCCACCGGTTTACTATCAATCCAGGAATCTATGACCCTCGAACCATCGATAGATCAGACTGGTGATGACTCTTCCCATATAGTGAACAAAGTTATTGAACGCGTCAATATTTTGGTACCCGATCTAGATAATCCATCACCACGAATACAACTGACTTATGAAGTTTTACAGAAAATGGGATGCAATGTGGAGTTGACTGCCAATCAATCCCAATCTGACGGGACGATTCCGGAGTTAATGATCGTTTCAAATCCGCACGTCAATCCATGGATGCTGGAACAAATGGCTGCCAGTACCGCAGCCAGAATTCCGATCATTGTTGATTTGGATATGGATTATGAACAGATGCCCCTCAACCACCCGGAATATCTCACTCGGGGATTGGGATTGCCGGCAAATGCAAGGGCGTATACAGCAGCTCTCCTTCTCGCGAATCTTGTTACAACCCCAAGCCCATATTTTTCCGATCACCTCAAACGGTCCGGTTATCGTTCGATGTATCTCCCTGATGGTTGGTCAAAATCCAATGTGTTATGGGAAAAATCAAGCAGCAGAAGGAATACGATCAATATTGGATGGGTGGGTGGATTAGGGACATTTGATGATGTTCTGGAGATCAGGAGGATCCTGATCAGGGTCATCCGTGAATTCCCAAGAACTCAATTGGTCATAGCAGAAAACCCTGAGGTTTTTCAATTATTTGAGAATCTTCCTGATAATAGAAAACTATTCCTTCCAGAAGTCTCCCAAGAAGATTTTCCATATACTCTTGGTCAGTTGGATATTCTTACGATACCACTACGGAATATACCATTTAATTATTCCATCCCAGACACCACATTAATGCAAGCAGGAATTAAGAAAGTTGTGTGGGTTGCCAGTAATCTTCCTGCTGCATCAGATTGGAATAACGGAGGATTACTCGCCTCTTCAAATGATGAATGGCATACGAATTTACGCCAGCTGGTGATGGATGAAGAGATGAGGCAAAAGCTTTCTGAAGCAGGTTACCGGAAATCTCAGGAAAGGGAAGCTGCGCATTTGGTTTTTTACTGGCAGCAGGTTATTAATGAAGTCAAACGTGACCCTTTCAGCAGAGGTTTTATGACCCGGTCACGAGAACAGTATGGGACAGAATAAACATGAACCTGCTTTTTGTTTACCCAGTCGGTACAGATTTTGTGAATATACAAAAACGGTACCAAGGATACAGCAGAGTCTTATACCAACGTAATCAGATCTTATGTAATCTGATTGATGCACGTCGATTTCTGGACCGAAATAATAGTTCAAAATCCGTTTGTGATGATGCTGATGCAATCATCATTCATATTGCCATCATTCCATTTGCTGCAAAAGAAATTCAACATTGGAAAGCACGTGATAAAACGATCCTGGTTGATCTTTCATCTCCAGTGTATGAGGATCCTGAAATTCGAAAAATAGTCATAGGACACAAAGAAACCAATGATCATTCAGGAAAATCAAGTGAAGGTCTATTTGTTGATAAAGAACAACTATTGTGGCCCATAAAACTCGCTGATGGAATGATAACCAATTCACAAACTATGCAGCGTGAATGGAATGGGGTCATTCAAACCAGATATATTCCTGATTATGTAGATTTGGACAGCCGTTTGATCCATCCAAAAGATGAAGCAGATAGCATGCGCATTGGGATCATCATCAGCGACGGTGGTTTTCAAAAAATGATCGATAGTGGGGTACATACTGCCCTTGAAAAAATCTTAAGTCACAATCCAAAGACAAAAGCGATTGTGTTTGGAGAACATCCTCACATGGCGCATGTATTGAAAGTTCCACCGCCACAAAAACTCTTCATTCCTTTGATTGAACGCGATCAATGGTCAAGTCTATTGCAATTGATCGATGTATGTATCCTTCCTTATACAGACGACTATGACATTAGATGCGGGAGAATAGATATCCTTGAACTCATGTCGATGCGTATCCCCTGGGCAGCAAGTGAATGCGAACATATCCTGCCTTTGCAGCGGTATGGATGGGTTGTCCAAAATGACCCTGAAATATGGAATAGGATCCTGGGAGATATGGTCCATCACCTGGGCAACTATCATGAAGAGTTGTCAGAGTCTTATCTCTATGCGCTCAGTCAAGGTTTGGAAGAAAACGCGTACCACTTGTTTGAATACTTGGTCGAAGTTATCAAAAAAGTAAGGAATGGAGCACACAAAGAATGAATCCAGGTTTTCCTCTTGGTTCCCAGGGCGAGACGTCTGAAGAAGAACAAGGTCTTCCGCCGAAACTTCCCTCCATGACTTGTATCCCTGCGGGCGCTTTCTGGATGGGCACAAGCGAAAGCAATATAAATTTTTTATTACAAAAAGAGGATTGGGCAGAAGAATGGCAATCCAAGGAATTGTTCCATCTGGAACAACCTCAGCATCAGGTCACTCTGAATGCTTTTGAGCTCGCCCAAACACCGGTAACAAACTCCGAATACCATATTTTTATCTACAATACCGGTTATAAAGTACCTAAAAACTGGATCGGTTTCTCTTTTCCTGAAGGGATGGAAGATCATCCTGTTACCAATGTTTCGAAACTGGATGCTGAAACCTATATTCGGTGGCTGGTAAAAACCACTGGGATCCAATTTCGATTACCAATCGAAGCTGAATGGGAGAAAGCAGCAAGGGGAACTGATCAAAGGGTCTACCCCTGGGGGGATAATTTTGATCCATGGCGATGTAATACGATCGAAAGTGGAAAGAAACAAACTACCCCGGTTCGAAGCTATTCCACAGGCGGTGACAGTCCGTATCAAATTACGGACATGATCGGAAATGTTTGGGAATGGACAACTTCGCCGGCTATCCCATACCCATTTAAGATGGATGCTAATCAGCAGGTTCAACCCGGGACAAAATATATTGTTCGTGGTGGAGCCTGGTATTACAGCCGGGCATTGGCACGTTGCAGCAGCCGCGAGCCTGTCTTGGCAGATTATACCTCCCCCGCGTTAGGATTTAGGTTAGCAAAGAATTCAAAGTAATATAGAAAATTAGTGGTCAGAATTGTCAGGCAAAGTAATCGTGAATTTCGTTCCCTTGCCAAGTAGACTATCCACGTGAATATATCCGCCATGTTGTTTCACGATTCTATGGCAGACTGATAATCCCAACCCCGTACCTCTTCCTGGAGCTTTTGTAGTAAAAAATGGCTCAAAAATCCTGGAAACCCGGTCAGGAGAAATACCAAATCCATTATCCGAGATCGCGACTTTGAATTCTCCATTTTTATATGAACTCGCGATCAGGATCTTTCCTTTTTCTTCTTCGAAAGAATCCAAAGCATTCAGTATGATGTTTATCCATACACTTTGAAGATGTTCTTTGGAAGCGTTCAGCATAGGCATACCATGCGCGAGGTCTGTTTCAACCTCTGCTCCGCGAGTCACAATCTCATGTTTCACCAGAGACAGTGAATTCAATATGGATTCATTTAGATCTATCAAGAGGAACTCGTATTGTTCCTTACGGGCAAATCCCAGCAAATTGCGGACCACTTGTGAAGCCCTTAATCCGGCAGTTTCAATCAATTCCACAGACTCAAGGGCATCGGTATTATTAGGAGGAAGATCACGCTTTAATAATTGAGCATTTGCGATTACTGCAGATAATGGATTATTAATTTCATGCGCTACCCCAGCAGCCAATTGACCCACTGCTGCCAGCTTTTCTGATTGGATCAAATTCGCTTCAAGCCGTTTCTCGACTGTCACATCCTGTTCGATGATAATCACTTGGACTGGATTTTCTTCTTCATTTAAGATGGAAAACGTTGTGATATCCCAATCAGTGACCTGATCATTATCGATCCATTCACGGTCGCTTCTGCTTGTATTCCGTGAAGAAAGAAATGTTTCATTGACTCTGCATCCCTGGCAAGGTTGGGTTTTATCAAATAACTCCTCATAGCAGATCTGACCAACCAGGTCGCTTGGTTTTTTGCGTGCCCTGGCTGAACGACTTGCATTAATGGCGACAATCCTATATTTATTGTCAACGATATATATGGATGTTGGGATTGAATCAAACATCGCTCTCAAGGTGTTTCGCGATTGCATTAGTTCCCATCGCCATGCTTCCAGGTTTGCATTGTCAATTTTTAATTGTCTGGAAACTGTGAAATTACTAATGGTGGTACCAAAGGAATTGCAGATCATTTTCAAAAGATCCGCTTTTATCTCTTCGAGTGGAAACGGCTTACTGTTTATTGCCTGGAATATCGCGATCAACCGTCCAGCACTCAAGACTGGAATATAGAGATTATTAGAAAAAGGTTGTTCTTTCGTAAGATCCAGACAGGGGTGTCGATCTGTAAGATCGGTGTGCTGTTGAAACTGAAGAATGGTCCCATCCTGGAATAATTCAAATAATTCTGAGTATTCTACATGGAAACTATCTTCCAAAGACCAGTCGCTTGCGCCGATGAGTACCTTTCTTATGAGAATCCGATCATCATCGGGATCAAAAAACAATAATGCTGACATATCTGCATTAATTAAGGATTTCATCATCCTTGAATATTGTAAGTGCAGCTTATTTATGTCTGAACCCTGGTTTTCAATTGAAGATATTGTCTGAAGATCTGAAAGGACTTCCTTTAATAATATTGTTGGCAGATCCTTCTTTTTGTCCATATACACATCACAGCTTCATATAATAAGATAATTTCCAGAAGCTTTTATGCAAGTAATATACCCTGATGCAAAACTTGACCATTTAGGTATCATTCTTATGTCTTACGAACTGGTTACTGAAGGATACCCTCAATTATTTTTAATTTGTTAATCTTGTGTAGCCCTGATTGTGTACCCATAACCAGGAACAGTTTCTACAAATTGGGGATTATGCGGATCCACCTCGATGCGTTCACGTAAATTTTTTATATGAACTCGTACAAGATCAGGACTGCCCGCGTCAGTGGGATAATCCCATACCTCGTCCAATAATCGAGTGGGGGAGAAGATATCTCCGGGATGACTCATCAAATGGTAAAGCAGGTCAAATTGAACTGGGGTCAACCGTAATTTGGTTCCTCTGGCAGTAGAAAGTTCGTAGGTCTGTGTATCGAGTGTATATCCTCGGATCGCGATAGTATGCTTAGCTTGAGCGGTAGGGTCATCAACCGGTTTAATGGGCGTTTTTGGTTTAGTAAATATGCCACCTAAACTGAAAGGTTTTGTATTTTCATCATAACGAGGTTTGGGCTGGTTTTTTGTTCGCCGAAGAATAGCACGAACCCGGAGGGTTAATTCATCAAGATTGAATGGTTTGCTGAGATAATCATCAGCTCCCGCAGTAAAACCAGTTATCTTATCTTCATCTTTTGATTTTGCAGTTAAAAATAAAATAGGGATATCTTTTAATATTGGATCTGCGCGAACTTCACGACAAACGGCATAACCATCCATGCCAGGCATGATGACATCCAGTATGATCAATTCAGGCGGTTGACGTCTCGCTTTCTGCAAACCTTCCACACCCGAATTCGCAATAGACACATGAAACTCATCACCTCGTAAACAGCGTTCTATTGTCCTGGAGACGATTTCGTCATCTTCAACGACCAATATATTTGTAGATTTCATTGCATCCCTATATTAAAGTTTTGAAAGAAGTTACCGACAATTGTATGTTAAATATAAGATACATAAAATAAAAAAGCAAGCCGAAAGATTCTTGAAAACAGAATCTAATTTTGTGCTTGAATAAAGATATTTATTTCCCCTTAACATTCCTTTCACGGTTGTTTTACACCCCATGTTAATGCCATGTGCTATTGTATGGCAGGACTTTTTATATTCCTGCAGCAAGTACCTAAAGGGAACTGATGTGATTCAAGTAACCAGATTTAATGGAACCATGATCTTTATCAACGCTGAACTTGTTCAGATCGTTGAATCTACCCCTGACACCATCATCACCCTTACTTCAGGGGTCAAAATGGTGGTTTCCGAGAAAGCCGAAGAAGTGATAGATAGGATTATCGACTATCGAAGAAAAACTTTAGGTCAGGTTGCCCTTAATTTATTTGATGCAAGCAAAAGAGGAGAGTAAGGGATGGATCTAGCCACTATTATCGGTTTGGTTGCAGGTGTTGTTACAATCGCCGTTGTTATGATCCTAGATGGCGGATCGCCTTTGGAACTATTTGGAGTCCCACAGGCAATCTTGCTGATTGTGGCCGGTTCTCTCTCTGCGACATTCATTACCACTTCAATGAAGAGATTCATGCTCCTGCCAAAACTCATTGGCGTAGCCATGAAAGAATCACATTATGGTGAAGAGGAAGCGATCGAAACCCTGGCTCGAATGGCTGATAAAGCTCGAAGAGAAGGGTTACTTGCCCTGGAAGAAGAAAGCAAAAAGATCAAGGATCCATTCCTACAAAAAGGAATCATGCTGGTTGTCGATGGCGTCGATCCATCTCAGGTGAAAGCTATTCTGGAAACTCAGATCCACCATATGGAAGAAAGGCATTCAGCTAATTACGGATTGTTCAATGCGGCAGGAGGCTTTGCTCCAACCTTCGGTATTATCGGTACCGTTATGGGACTGATCGGCGTTTTGAAAGAGTTGGACAATCCATCGAAGTTAGCTAGTTCGATCGCGTCAGCCTTTTTGGCAACCCTCTGGGGTTTGATCATGTCCAACCTGATCTATCTGCCGATTGGTGCTAAATTAAAAGGAAGAGACGAAACTGAATCTGCTTATCGAAGATTATTGCTTGAAGGAATTCTATCCTTACAGGCTGGCGAAAATCCCCGTATCGTTCGCGAAAAACTTCAGGCATTCTTACCTCCCGCTGCGGTAGCTAAAGCAGCAGCATCAGCTGAAAAAGGTAAAGCCAGCGCAGAGAAAGGTAAGGCACCCGCATGAGTCACGGTGGTGGGGATGGCGGTGGCGAACGTTGGCTGGTCAGTTATGCTGATTTCATCACACTTCTGATGGTCATGTTTGTGGTTCTTTATTCCATGGGGCAGGTGGATGTTGAAAAATACAAACAATTAGCCCAATCCATGCGAGCTGCCTTTGCTTTCGGTGGTCCAGTCAAAGTGATCGACGCCCAGGTAAGCCAGGGCGGCGGAACCAGTAAAGATGGTGACCCTAATCCGATAGTCATTCCTGGAATTCCAGAAAAACCACCTGTAGCAGAGGAAGTAGCCGGTGATCTGGCAGCTATGTTGAATGGTACGGACCTCGGATCAGAAGTGTCCATTCAAACAAATGTGGATGGTGTTTTGATCTCACTTAGTGAAAAGTTATTATTTACAACTGGTACCGCTGAATTACAGAATTCAGCTTACTCAGTTCTTGATACGATTGTGAACATGTTGAACGAAACCTCTAACCAGATCAAGATCGTAGGACATACTGATACGTCAGCACCAACTGACTCGCGGTATAAGAACAATTGGGAACTTTCAACGGCCAGAGCTCAGGTAATTGCGGATTACATGATTAATAAAGGCATTGCTGCTCCGCGGATGATCGTTACTGGTAGAGGGGAATACGATCCAATTTTCCCAAATGACACTTCTGAACATAGAGCCCTAAATAGTCGTGCAGATATTGTTGTGGTCTATCAAATAGACTCAAATGTTATTTCATCCGGTGGTAGCGTGCTGCAGAACCAGCCCTAACATGCAGGGAGGTCACTTATGAAAAATGTATTGAAAATTCTTGGATTGGTAGGAAAAATATTCCTATATATCTTGGTTGTTTCCGGCAGCCTTTTATCACTGGCGACTGCCTATATCGTATTAGCGCCAGACGATCTGCCCAAACCGTATCATCTATCCTACCTTTACCCAACACCGACACCGGAAGGTGAGGCTGAAGTTATCGAAGCCACAGCCGAACCTGAAGAAGAAGTAGTTCTTCCAGGACATGGTGTGATGATTGATACCGGAACCAAGATCATTAATCTCGCTGAACCAAACGGACGGAAATACATCCGGATCAATGTCGTTGTTGAGTTTGCGCCTCCAGTCCCTGAAGAAGGAGCGGAACCAGCGCCAGCAGCAGAGGGTGAAGGTGCTGCAGTTGAAGATCCCGCGGTGACTGCCCTCACAACCGAGATAAATGCCCGATTGCCCATGGTGAATGACACCGTTATTACGTTATTGTCATCAAAAACATTTGAAGATCTTTACACTGCTACAGGTAAAGAAGCTCTTCGGGGTGAATTGATGCAAAAATTGCAGGCGATGATGACGGATTACAAAATTATCGGTGTATATTTTACTGAATTCGTTGTTGAATAAAGGGATTTTATGCTTACTCAGTCAGAGATTGATGCCTTACTAAGCGGAGCGATTGCCATCGAAAGTAAAGATGGTGGTGGCGATGTGAACCTCGCAGAACTCATGGGACAAACTCCCGTGAGTAGCCAGGAAAAAACTGATTCGCAAGGCAAGAAGATCACTGCGTATAATTTCTGGTCTCCGGATCGTTTTTCAAAAGAACAGATGCGCGCTGTGGAGTTAGTTCATGAAGACCTTTCGGAAAAACTAACCACATCCATCCCTACATTTTTACGTACCAATCTAAAACCCCGCCTTGTGCATACTGAACAGGGAAGGTTCCATGATTTTCTGAAAGATCTACCTCCGAATGCACTTTTCCATATGATCACTCTGGCACCATTACCGGGATATATGATTATTACCATCAGTCCTAATGTATGCAGTATGGTATTGGAACAAAGACTGGGCGGAAAAATTGAGGGGGAACCTAAAGAAAGGCCGTTGACAGATATCGATCAATCCCTTTTACGGGGTCTGGTCGAGCATATGTTGAACGATCTTAAAAGCGCTTGGAGCAAAATTGTTACGATTGAACCATCCTTAGAGGATTCAACAACCAATCAGCATTGGGTCCAGATGATGATGGGTAACGAGAAAGTAATGCTGCTCACATTTGAATTGACTATTCAAGGCACAACCGGATCTATGAATTACTATCTACCATTTGGAACATTAAAACCGGTTGCCCCAGTTTTGAATCCCCATGTGTGGATCTCGGGTCGGAAAGAAAAGGTAATAGATCCAGTTGCGCGCGAGACTGCAAAACAGAACCTATTTAATGTCGGATTACCCGTGGAAGTCATTCTCGGGAAAGCTGAGTTAAGTCTGGGTGAGGCGATGAACTTGAATATCGGAGATATCATCCAGCTGGATACAAAAAAAGATGAACCGTTGGTCGTTCAGATCGCCAACCAGAAATTGTTCAATGTCCATATTGGTAAAGTTGGTACACAGATGGCAGTACAAATTATTTCAACAGTGCATGATCCTGCACAAAACCAGGTAGTGAATGAGGTAACCTTATGACAGATGCTCCTATTCCCCAGGCAGTAGTTGCTGCGGTTGCAGAAACAAAAAATCAAGCAAATATCGAAATGCTGATGGATGTCCCGCTCAAGATATCAGTGGAACTTGGTCGGACAAGAATGTCGCTACGGCAGACACTGGAACTCGTCCAGGGATCTGTGATCGAACTCGACCGTCTGGCTGGAGACCCGGTGGATGTTTTTGTAAATGATCGTTTATTGGCAAAAGGCGAAGTTGTGGTAGTGGATGATAAATTTGCTGTCCGCATTACCGAACTGATCGATCCACAAAACAAAGGCAGCAAAGGATAATTCTCGAAATGAATATCTATCAAAAGTGGATGGATTGGTTTCGTTCTAAGCCACGCTGGATGCAGGCATCTATGATCATTGGCATCTGTGTATTATTGATAGTTGGTTTATGGCTCAGCTCAACAAGTGTTGGGAATCAACCTGCCGGTGATATGCTCAGCTCGTCAGCCTGGATGATGGGTGCTTTTTTGAAATTCGTCCTGGTTTTGGGTTTAATCTATGGTGCAGCTATCATATTCAAGCGATCGATGAATAGTTCTGTGCGTAGCTCCATCAGGAAAATGCAAGTTCAAGAAACATTGAATCTGACTCCCAAACGCTCCTTGCATATTGTAGAGATTGAAGGGCAGGTACTATTAATCGGAGCAACAGATCAAGGGATCAATCTTATTAGTGAAATTCCTCCGAAACCAACAAAAAATCAATTCCAGGCATTACTGGACAATGCCATTGCAGAGAATTCGGAAGGTCTGGAAAAATGAGAAACAAAAACCGATCATTATTGGTTCTGGGTTTATTGATATCGGTTTTTCTGCTATCATCTTGTGCCGCGGATCCGGCTACCACGGCTCCCGGAGTGACCCTGTCCGTTCTACCCAATGGACAACCCGCACAGGTGACTTCCGGTGTTCAGCTGCTGGTATTGATGACAGTTCTTTCGGTTGCGCCGGCAATTTTGATCCTGGCGACTTCATTTACCCGGCTGGTCATTGTTTTATCGATGGTCAGAAATGCAATTGGTACACCAACAATCCCTCCGAACCAGATCGTCATCGGGCTTGCATTGATCCTGACATTCTTTATCATGGCACCAGTCTATGCAAAGATCGATCAGAATGCCATACAACCCTATTTGAAAAATGAGATCAATCAGGAAACCGCGCTGAAAAATGCTATAGAACCTGTTCGTGAATTCATGTTCAAACAAACACGGCAAAAAGATATTGAACTATTTCTTTCCATAAATGGTAAAGAAAGACCTGAACAACTATCAGATATTCAGACAGTTGACTTGTTCCCAGCTTTCGTGATCAGTGAACTGCGCACAGCATTTACCATGGGATTCATTATTTATATCCCCTTCTTGATCATTGATCTGGTGATCTCAAGCATCCTCCTTTCGATGGGGATGATGATGTTACCTCCTTCTTTGGTATCTTTACCATTCAAAATATTATTATTCGTCCTTGTTGATGGCTGGTACCTTCTTGTTAAATCATTGGTGTTGAGTTTTCAGTAACTGAGGTATCATGACAGAGTCTTATGTTTTATCTCTCGCACAAAGTTCTGTGACACTGATGTTGATCCTTGCGGCACCAGTCCTGCTGGTTAGTCTTCTGGTTGGAAGTCTGATCAGCCTGGTTCAGGCAGCTACACAGATCAATGAAGTAACCATGACATTCATACCAAAAATTGTTGCTATTGGTTTAGTACTTGCATTCCTGGGATCGTGGATGATCCAACAATTATTGGTCTTCACAACAAATATATTTAACAGTCTACCTACTTTCGTCCACTGACAGGTGAATTATGATGATGCCCCAAAAATTAGACCAAATTCTCGCATCAGTCGATAAAATGCGTCCAATGCCCACCAGTGTAACGCGGATCTTAAATGCATTGGATGATTCGAACAATACCGGTGGAATGATCAGCGATTTGATCGGGCTTGATCAAGCTTTGGCCGCATCGGTTTTGCAGATGGCAAACTCTGCCGGGATGGGTTTCGCAACGGTGTGTTCATCATTAACTGACGCTGTGATGAGATTGGGATTTAAAAGAATTAAGAATTTGGTTCTCGGAGCTGCTTCATCAGGACCTCTCACCCGTAGGCTGAATGGTTATCGTCTTGGCGCCGGGGAGTTGTGGAATCATTCTGTCGCCACGGCAGTCACAGCACAATGGATATCAAGATACCTGCATTATTCAGATCCAGAAGAGGCTTATGTCGCCGGACTTCTGCATGATATGGGCAAACTTATCCTTGATCAGTATATGATGATCGACTATTCCCGAATCATTGAATTGATGCGAAATTACAACCTGGCGCTATGGCAAGTTGAAGAAAAACTATTGGGTATCGACCATTCCATGGTGGGCAGTCTGATGGCTCAAAAATGGAATTTCCCAGTTATTCTTGTTGATGCAATTCGATACCATCACGCACCATCACTTGCCCGGACCAAACAACAATTGGGGGCCATCATCAATATGGCTAATACGCTGGCAAAAACACCGGAGAACGAGAAAATCGATCCGTTTGGTATGGTAGTCCACCCTGAAGCATTGACCATTTTAGGCGTTGACCAATTACAACTTGAAAGAATTAAACAGCTTTTGTATGAATACCGAACTGCAAATTCTGCTGTACGAATCTAGTAATTATGGATAAGCAAGCGGTACAGGCTTTAGTATGGTTGGTAGATCCCCTTGAAAGGGATTTGATCCAACTGGTATTACAGAGAATGGGATTGAAAACCGGGCTGATCAATGACCCGGTTACTTTTTTACAACGTGCAGGGATCGAAAAACCCCTTGTGGTAATTCTGGATATGGTACTTCCGGGCGCGAATGCACTTGACCTTATTCGTGCATTAAAAGCTGATCTTGGTTCACTTACACCCAAATCGATAGTGATCTCCAGTCTGGCATTTCCGGATGTGATCGGACAAGCCAGGGAGATCGGTGTGGATGAATTTGTCGTAAAACCGTTGGATAGTACAATTTTCGAAGAAAGATTAAGAAAACTGGTAAACATTGCATTATCGGCAGGCAATTCAAAAACTTTAATCTCATAAGCAATTCTTTACGCAATCTTTAGAAACCGTTCATTTCCTCTTTACTGAAAATTGAGGGCAAGTCGATTAATCTTATCCTAGACATTCTTGTAGGAATAGGAGACTAATGCTCATTTCGATCGCGCAGGCCCAGTTGTTTATCTTTGTCTTCACCAGGGTGATGGCAATGATACTCCCTGTACCAGTTTTAGGCGGGCAGGCAATTCCGGCGCAGGTGCGTATAGCATTGGGATTGGTCCTTAGCGCCATCCTCATACCCTGGCAGCCGCTGGGTGTGGATGCTCCATCGATCGGTTTGTTTGGATTTATGGCAGGGATATTTCGCGAGTTGATCATTGGCACTCTCGCGGGCATGGCGGCAGTCTTCACCTTTGGAGCATTACAAGTTGCTGGAGAAGTAATGGGGATCGGAAGTGGTTTTGGTTCTTCCCAGATTTTAAATCCGGCAATGGGAAACTCCGGATCTGCAGTGGATCAGATGTTCGTTATGGTAGGTTTACTCTTCTTTATTATGATGGATGGGCATCACAGTGTAATCCAAGCAGTAAAAATGAGTTTTCAAGCCATTCCAATCAATCAACCGCTGGAATTCACCGACCCTGAGAGTCTGATCCGATTGGCTGGGCAAATGATCGCTACCGGGATCCAAATGGCATTTCCTGTGATGGGATCATTGATGTTAGCGGACATCACTCTTGGTTTGTTAGCCAGGGTAGCTCCGCAGGTGCAGGTATTCTTCCTTGGTCTACCACTCAAAATCGGACTGGGTATGATCGCAATCTCTTTCACTTACGCGATAGCACTTCCAATAATGCAAAATATGTACAGAAATCTTGGTCCAAGAATGTTAATGTTACTAACGAGATAGTTATGTCAGATAAGACCGAAGCCCCAACCCCACGAAGACTGGAAGACGCCCGGCAGGAAGGCCAGGTGGCTCGCAGCTTGGAAGTGAACACAGCCATCATTATTTTGATTGGTGCTTACTTATTAAAAGGACCCGGTGCAAATCTGGTCAATTCCATAAAAGGTCTGATTGTCTCCATGATCGCCATTTTACCCACAGCGGAAGTGAATGGACCCTGGCTTCGGCAGTTTGCTTATCAACGTGTGGTGGAAATCGGTCCAAGCATTGCATACATATTTTTTGGTTTGCTTATCTCCGGTGTAACGGTAACCCTAGCACAAACTGGATTTTTATGGGCAGGTAAGAAGATCGGTTTCGACTTCAAAAGAGTCAATCCGATTAGCGGCTTCCAAAGGATATTTTCTGCACAAGGTTTAATTGAACTTGGACGAGCATTACTCAAGCTGGCACTTATTGGATGGGTTGCATACTCATTTCTCCGAGGACAAATGGATACCCTGCTTCATCTGGGCAACTCTGATCTGGCATCAGGAGTCGAAGCCTGGGCAGGGTTGGCAATAGCTCTGGCGATCCGGGTGGGTAGTTCTTACATGGTTCTTGCTGCGGCTGATTACGCACTGCAGCGATGGCAGTTCATGCGCCGGATGCGGATGACCAAAGAAGAGATCAAGGAAGACTATAAACGGTCTGAAGGCGATCCCTTCCTACGCGGTCGTATCCGTGCCAAACAGCGTCAGATCGCACGTAATCGTATGATGTCAAATGTACCCAAGGCGAAAGTGGTAATAACCAACCCGACCCACTTTGCAATCGCCATAGACTATGACCCTGAACAGATGAGGGCGCCCCGGGTTCTGGCAAAGGGAACTTTTCATGTTGCTCAACGAATTGTGGATATTGCCAGGGAGCATCGCGTTCCGGTGGTTCAAAACGTACCCCTCGCTCGTGCACTATATCGCGCAGTTGAGGTTGAACAGGAGATCCCACCAGAAATGTATCTTGCAGTTGCTGAAGTCCTGGCATATGTTTATAAGATCAAAAAACCTGTCCCATTACAAACAGCGCAGGCCGGTATTTAATGACAGAGGGAATTTATTGATATGGTAGCGATTACTCCTCCAGCAAATATCTCCAGTTTGAGCGCATTATTCAAATCGCGTGATCTATCCCTGGCTTTTGGTTTGATCTTGATCGTCGCTTTATTGATCATCCCATTGCCAGCAGTCGCAGTCGATCTGTTGATAGCGCTGAACCTGGCTCTTTCGCTTGGAGTGATCCTGTTGACGATGTATATCTCATCGCCAATGGAGTTTTCTGTATTCCCGACCTTTCTTTTGCTCATTACACTATTCCGGTTAGGTATCAATATGTCCACCAGCCGACTGATATTGCTTGAAGGTAATGCAGGAAAGGTGGTAGAAACATTTGGGAATATGATCGTTGGTGGGAACTACGTTGTGGGTGTGGTTATCTTCCTCATGCTAATGATCATCCAGTTCGTAGTAATCAATAGTGGCGCGGGTCGTGTGGCTGAAGTATCCGCCAGGTTTACACTCGATGCGATGCCTGGTAAACAGCTTTCTATCGATGCCGATTTGAATTCAGGATTGATAGATGAGAATGAAGCACGAGCACGCCGCCGTCAGATCGAAACTGAAGCAGACTTTTACGGAGCCATGGACGGCGCCAGCAAATTCGTCCGCGGTGACTCAATTGCTGCAATCATCATCATGTTGGTTAATATAATCGGCGGATTTGTTATCGGTATGGTTCAGAAGAATATGGATGTGACCCAGGCGTTACAGAACTATACCCTTCTTACAGTAGGTGCTGGTCTCGCGGTGCAAATTCCAGCGTTATTGGTGTCTTCTGCAGCGGGTTTGATAGTCACCAGGTCAACATCTGACAAATCACTTGGTAATGATCTTTTTGGACAATTATCCAACTTTAATACTTTGGCTGTCGCAGCCGGCATGGTTGGATTACTAACATTTGTTCCAGGGATCCCAAAGCTGCCATTCATCTTTGTTGCTGGTTTGCTCGGTACAGCAGCATATTCTGTACAGAAACTCAAACAAAAAGAGAAACTGCTTGAGTCCTCTTCATCTGCTTTAGTTCCAACAGCATCAGCTGAACCGGAAACTCCGGATGATATGCTCAATATGGTAGTGATCGATCCAATGGAATTGGAAATAGGCTACAGTCTAATTCCGTTGATCGATAATGATGCCGCTGACAATCTCCTGAAACGGATAACTGGTATTCGAAGACAGGTTATGGCTGAGTTGGGATTGATTTTGCCGGTAGTTCGTATCCGCGACAACTTACGCTTACAACCCGGGCAATACAGGGTAAAGATCCGCGGACAGGAAATTGCCAAAGGTGACTTAATGCTGGGCAGTATGCTGGCGATCCCAGGTAACGAAGCTGATCCAAACCTGAAAGGTACACAAACTACTGAACCAGCTTTTGGGTTACCTGCTCTGTGGATCAACGAAGCAGAACAGAGCCGTGCAGAACTCATGGGATATACAGTCGTAAATCCCTTATCAGTCTTGAGTACCCACCTGACCGAAATTATCCGTTCATACTCACCAGACTTGTTGAGCCGTCAGATGGTTCAGCAGATGCTTGATCAATTGAAGTCCCGCTCGCCAGCGTCTGTTGAAGGTGTCATCCCTGATTTGATCTCCTTAAGTGATTTTCAGGCAATCTTAAAGAATTTACTTCGCGAACGGGTTCCAATCCGTGACCTCAGTGGAATTTTAGAAGTGGTGGCCAGCAATGCAAGCATGACACGCGATCCGAATATCCTCGCGGAAGCTGTTCGGCAAACCATGGCTCATACCTTATCGACCTTGTATCGCGATGAAGCAAACACATTACATGTTTTCACACTTGCTCCTCAGTTAGAAAGCGCTTTACGAAGTTCGCTGGGTGCAACGGATATGGGTGTCGGTTTCCAAATCGATGCATCGCTCGCCCAGATGATCATCACCAGAACTGGTGAACAGATGGAAAAACTGGCAGGAACAGGAAATATTCCGATCCTATTGTGTCCGCGAGAGTTAAGGCTTGCATTCCGCCGATTGGTCGAACAAAGCTTGCCGAATCTTATTGTATTAGCATATTCAGAAGTCAGTTCCGGCACAAGGGTCAAAGCCCACGGAATGATCGAGATGAATTGAGGTATTTATGGTAACCAAAACCTATCGCGCACCGAATATGTTGACCGCTCTACAGGAGATACAGAGAGATCTTGGACCTGACGCAATGGTTGTCTCCATGAGGGAGATACCAAGTGGACCAGCATGGCAGGTTTGGAGTAAGCCTGGAGTGGAAGTTGTTGCTACTCGCGATGTACCCAGTTCGGTTCATGAACAAAAGTCATCACCTCGTGCATCAGATCAGGAGCAACCAATTCCTGGAAGAAAAGAGATCGAGGCAATTCTTGAAGCGATCGCTGCCAAAAAAGGATTTGAACAAGTTTCACCTTTTCTAGGAAAAGAGCAATTGAACACAAAATCAGTACAGAAGAGATCTTCTGATGAACCCGTGAAATGGACCCCGCCGGTTCTAAATCGGGAGGAAGAGAATCCTGTTTCAGAAAGTACGAACCAGGCGGTAAAAAGCCTGGGTGGCATTGTGGATGAGATCCTTCAAACGCATCAGTCCAGATCAGCACAATTTCATCGATCCTCAACAGTCTCCACGGAGATGGAATCGATTGAAAGGCTGCTGCTTCGTCAGGGATTGGATGCGGAGTTTGTTGAACATCTCATATCAACCAACATAGAGACCTTGAATCCAACAGTACTTCATGACCAATACCGTTTACAAAAGTATATGATGAAACAATTGGCTGTGTCGTTACGTCCGCAAAAGAACTCAATGGCAGTGATTCAATCTCGCGTAATGTGTATCATTGGTGCTTCAGGCAGTGGAAAAACGAGCACGTGTGCAAAATTGGCAGCATTTTATTCGCACACCTTATCAAAAAAAGTGGTCTGGATTTGTGCAGATACCATCCGGGCAGGGGCTATTGCGGAGACCCGAACTTATACTGATGTAATACAGGTTCCTTTGTTTTTTGCCTATACACCACAGGAATTGGGTGAGACCGTTCGTGAACAGCACGACGCGGATCTCATCATTATCGATACTCCGGGAGTAAATATGCTGGATGAATCCAAGGTAACCGAGGTTGGTTCATTCTTAAATGAAGTGACTAACCGCTCTCTCTACCTTACTGCACCAGCAACGACCAAGCTGGCTGACCTGGAGCAGGCAGTCTTGACTTTCCAACCATTTAAACTCAAGGGATTGATCATCACTAAAATGGATGAGACGTACAGCTATGGAGATGTCTACCAATTATTACAAAAAACCCGTCTGCCAGCTCACTATTTTACAGATGGATCGCAAGTATTAGGCAAACTCCACCCTGGAGAGCCCGAACGAATAGTCGCTGCTATGTTCGGTGAAGGAAGTGTCGGATGAGCGCAGCAAAAACCAGCGACACTAAGAAAAAAGAGCAAAACCTACCACGCGCACCGAAAGGAACACGTCTTCCTGCCCTTTGGGAAGTTGTTAGCACATTTTCTAATTTCATCATCACCTTGCTTGGAGTATCAGTTTTCGTTGTTTCCTATATTAATGGTGCCAGTTTTATCTGGTGCGCCATTCGGGCTGGTTCAGCTATGTTGGCAGTAGGTTTGGTCCTTTGGCTGTTTTATTGGATGATTGCAAGAGGATCTCTGGATCTTGCCGGGAGTTTGTTAAAAGAAAGACAGGATGAGATCAATGTGCAATCAGCAGCAGATACAACAAGAGAGTATAACGGTTAGATAAATCATGGAAACCCAGTTCACTGAGACTGATCTGCTTAGCAAATTCGTTACCAGCCGCTCCACAGAGGCTAGGGAAGAGCTGGTTCTGAGGTATGTTTCCCTTGTGCATTTTGTTCTTGGCAGATTGGGAATATCCCAAGATTTGAGCAACGATTATGAAGATCTGGTAAATCAGGGATTATTAGGTCTGATCGAAGCCGTTGACCGGTATGATCCGACCTTCAATACCCAATTCAGCACCTATGCAACATTCCGAATCCGCGGAAAAATATTGGATTATCTGCGGTCATTGGATTGGTTATCCCGGACTGCCCGGCACCGCGCACGGGATATTCGGTCTGCAATTACGCAATTGAGCGATCAAAATCAGCGCCCACCAACAGATCAAGAACTGGCTGATCATCTAGGCATGGATGTGGCAAAAATTCAACAATCTCTGGTTGATTCAAGCCGTGTCATCATCAGTTTGGACGCGGTCATTGACGTAGACGATGAGAATGAATCCTCATTATATGAAACTCTGGCGGATGAAAACCAGACTGATCCATCGGAACTTGTTGGCGAAAAGGATATGAAAAACCGTCTTGTTATCGCATTACAGGAATTACCAGAGAGAGAAAGAACAGTTTTATCCTTGTATTACTATGAAGAATTAACTTTAAAAGAAATTGGAAGCGTGCTGGGTGTCTCAGAATCACGTGCCTGTCAGCTTCATGCACGTGCAGTTTTGAGTCTGCAATCCATATTGTCGCAAGGAGGTACCCGTGTCTAACACTATTATTCCAGGATTGCTTACAGATACTCTTAACCTGGTTCAACTGGCAAGGGAAACCGCATTAGCTCAAGGTAAAAATGCCCAGGCAAAAAAATTCTCACCTGTTGCAGAAGATCTCAGAGGATTAGTACATACTACTCATCCGGCTACAACCCCAAACAAACCAAGTGGGATGATGGCTCAAAATGATTTTCAGACATTGCTCAATGCGGCAAAATCTACGAGCGCATCGCAAAGGGTTATGCCTTCCAATAATATTGCTGAACGGAATCAAATTGTCCGATCGATGTCTGCCAGTAACATGATGGATGTCGATATTGCCCGGCAAATGGGAATGACCCGGGATGAAGTTCGACTCATTTTATCTGTTGGTGGAAAGTAAGGAGAAGGATCATGATCAAAGGATTGTATGCAGCAGCTTCGGCTATGTTAGCAGGAATGTACCGCCAGCAAGCAATTGCGCATGATGTATCAAATCTGGAGACTCCGGGATTCAAGCAAGTACTTACTTCTCTGGATGATTTTGTTCAAACTGGAATCAATCAGGTGGATCCAAACGATCCCATGGAGATCGTTAATCATATTGGTAACCTGGGGTTGGGTGTCGAGATAGTCCCCGATATAACGGATTATCAGCAGGGTGGATTGAAAAGCACCGGTAATCCACTGGATCTGGCGATTGATGGAGCGGGATTCTTTCGAGTCAAAACACCGGATGGCGATCGTTATACCCGCGATGGCAGATTTCTGCGGGATGCTAATGGTTCACTGGTTACAGTAAACGGTTTTAATGTCCTGAGCGCATCTGGTGGTCCAATCAAAATTGCTGATGGTGAGGTTGGAATTGGTCCGGATGGTGCAATTACTGTCAATGGCACGGCTGCTGGACAGATAGGAATCTTCTCTTTCAAGGATCAGAAACTTGAATTGACCCGGGATGGGGAAAATACTTTTGCTGCGAAGGGCAACCCAACCGGTACTGAAAAAGGATCCATCGTTCAATCTTATTTGGAAATGTCAAATTCAAATCCCACCCAGCTGATGACTCAACTAGTGGAGGTAACACGATCCTATGAAGCAGCCCAGCAGCTAGTTTCCAATCAGGATGAATTATTAGGCAAAGCGATCGCTTCATTGGGTCGAATAGGATAAGGCAAGGAGGCTAAATATGGCTATATCATTGTTTCATATTCTTAATATCTCCCGAATGGATATGTTGTCAAAAATGAATGATCTGGATGTGGTTTCTGGCAATGTGTCCAATGGCAACACCATCGGCTACAAAAGCTCCAGAGCGAATTTCCAGGAACTGTTGGATAAGCTGAATTATGAGGGTGTCCACCAGGTATCAACTCAGATCGATACTCGGCAAGGTTCGATAAGGACGACCGGGAATCAACTGGACGTGGCTATTCAAGGTGATGGTTTCTTCGCTGTGACTTTAGGTGCAGGAAAAGTCGGCTACACTCGTGATGGACAATTCCAACTTGATGCTGCCAACCGTCTTGTGACCCCCAGTGGTTACCCTGTTGTATGGACAGGAACCATCCCTCTGGATGCGGAGGAAGTTCAAATCCAGGAAAATGGAGTTGTGAGGGTCAAAGTAGGAGATAACTGGAACGATGCCGGGAGTATTCCATTGTCACGTTTCCCGAATCCCACAGGTTTGCAAATCAACGGGAACAATGTTTATGTCGAAACAGTAAACTCCGGCAAGGCAACCTCAGGAGTACCCGGGTCACCAAATTACGGTACACTCATGCAATCAACTCTTGAGGAATCAAATATCAATATGGCTGAAGAAATGACTCATTTGATCACCTTACAACGTGGATTCCAGTTGTCCACACGAATTTTCCAAGCTACAGACACGATGTTATCGCAGGCGATCCATGTTCGGAAAGCTTAAGTTCTCCAGTAGAATGACGATAACCTTACTACAGGCTAAATTATTTCCTGCCCGAATTTAACTGGAGGAAGACCGAGTATGAAAATCGAACATCAATCACTAAATCCACTACAAACTAACCGCGCTGAATCTGCACAACAGGCAGATAAACAACGCTCAGTGGAAAAATCAAATGTTGAACCACAGCGTGACCGAGCTGAACTTTCTGAAAAAGCAAAGCTGCTCGCTAAAGCTCGCGCTGAACTGGATAAAACTTCTGCTGAAGATACAAAAAAAGTAGAAGACCTGAAGGAGCAGATCCAACAGGGCAAGTATGAAATTCCATATGACCAACTCGCAAAAAAGATGTTGGGGAATATTGATCTAAAAGGATAATAGTCCATGCCTGAAACAACCCGTGTCCGCACCCTTCTCACTGTACTGGAAGATTTGCTTGTCCAGGAATTTCGCCTCATACAAAACCTGATCGCGATAACCAGAGAGGAACGTACTTTTCTCCCTGCAGGAGATACAAGCGATTTGATGAATCTGGTCGAAAAGAAAGAAGCTGTGCTCGATCAACTCTCCCTGCTGGAAGAAAAAAGACGCACAATCGTGCAGGAATGTTCACGGGAATTAGGTATTCAAACCCAGAGCTCTTCGCTCGGAGAAATACTTCCCTGGCTAGACCCCTCAACTGCTGCTCGTATGAATCGGCTCAGTGAGGGAATTGCGATGCTTGTCGGGCAGGCACGCGATTTAAATTACGGCAACCGCGCCATGGCGACCACAGCCTTAGATTGGATTGAGTCAGCCAAGGCGTTCTTATTCGGTTTTTATCAAAATCAGAGTGCTTATTCTCCACCGGGAGCAACCCCTTCAGTTGAACAAACCCCAGCGTGGGGGAGAGAGCATTCTGCATGATGAGGACCAGTCAGGTTTAATATGCCGAACTTATTCGCAGGCGTTAGTTTAGCTCTACAATCCCTCCTCAGCCATCAGGCAGCTGTGGAGGTTATTGAGCATAATGTGGCAAATGTCAATACACCTGGTTACCGTCGTCAGGAAGTTGTATTGAAATCTGGTCCTGCATACTCCAATCAGGGTGCCACTTACGCGATGGGGGTTGGACAACTAGGAACCGGAGTTTCTGTTGACAGTATCCGCCGATTTAGTACTGATTTTTACGACACACGATATCGATATGAGATCCAATCTGCAAAACAACATGGTATACAGGCTGAGGTGCTAAGTCAGCTTGAAGGTCAATTTGCGGAAATGGGAACCAACAGCCTAAATATAAATTTGGATAACTTTTGGGGTGGATGGCAGAGGTTAAGTGTTGATCCAAGTAATACTGCATTACGCGCCGAAGTACTTGATGTGGCAAGCTCATTAACCAAAGCCATAAATTCACGTGCGTTAATGGTTTATCAACTACAAATGGACCAGGATGGGCAACTCACTCAGCGGGTCAATGAGATCAATCAGGCAGCAGATCAAGTAGCGCTTCTAAATGCGCAGATTGCCAGAGTTATATCCCTGGATGAACAACCAAATGACTTAATGGATCAACGCGCAGTGTTGTTGGACCGATTGGCGGAATTATCCGGGGCAACATCTACGAGTCAGCCGAACGGTGAAGTCATCGTAAATGTAAATGGTCATACATTAGTGCAAGGTGATCATACTTTTGATATGGTTACCCAACCTGACGCAGCAAATCACAATTTCCTTGAGGTCGTTTGGTCAGATGGAAAAGTAGTTGTTCCCCGGTCAGGTGAATTGGCTGGGATTCTGGATACCAGAGACAATTCTCTGGACGATCAAATGGAAACGCTGAATAATCTTGCGAATGCTCTGAGAATTAGAGTAAACGAATTACATAGTTCCGGATTTGCATCGGGTAAAGTGGTTACGACGTCTACGATTGCATCCACTATCACCGGGTTCGGAGCAGGGGTGTTGGATAGCGGTCAAACTGAACTCGCTAATGGGAACACTTTTGTTGAGACTGCTTTTAATGGTACGAACTGGCAATTCAGAGTAGTAGATTCAACAGGCACACCGGTGAACGTTCGATTATCCGATGGGTCTGGTTATTCCAATACATTCCAGGATATACCTGCCAGTACTGGCGCTCCAGTAAGTTATGACACTGGCCGAGGGTTAACAATTACTTTTGGATCCAATGCTTCACTTTATTCCACAGCCGCATTTGGGTCAGGAGCTGCTCAGGCAGTTTTCACTCAACAACAGGATTTTTTCACTGGCACAGATGCTCTTTCATTGCGGATAAATTCGAATATCCTGAATAATTCCAATTTATTGGCAGTATCGTCAACTCCGAATGCCGCTGGAGATGGAGAATTAGCCCGGTTGATTTCCATAGTCCGGTCAGAAAAACTACTCAATACCGGTCTGAATACCATCAACGAGTATTATTCATCCAGAACAGCCGAGTTTGGACTGACAGTGAAACGCGCGGTCGTCAACGCGAAAGATAGAGGCACCGTGGCTGATGTGGTTAATAACCAGAGGTTATCCATTGGCGGGGTAAACTTAAATGAAGAAGCAGCAAATATGGTCAAAGCCCAAAAAGCATTTGAAGCTGCGGCGAGATTAATGAATGTGGTCGATGAAATGCTCAATACGATCATCAATGGTATGGGTTTGGTTGGACGATAAGTGAGGATTCAATGAGAATATCAGATCAGATGATGACCAACCGGATGATACAGTATATGAACGACAACAAGGAAAAACTGGCTGATCTAAATAACCAGGTCGCTTCTGGGAAAAAGTATCATGCATATTCCGAGAACCCATCCCAGGTTGCAGCGAGTCAGACCATACGGTCATCTTTAAATACGAGCAAGATCTATATTGAAACCGCCAATGAGATAGATAATTGGATGGATGCAACAGACATTGCGTTTAATCAAATCCAGACTGCACTGATCAATGCAACTACCCTTGTTGAACGGGGATTGAGTGATACGATGGGCGCGGATGAACGGGCGAATTCGATTGCTCCTGAATTGGACTCGATACTGGATCAACTTCTAACCACTACAAATGCATCAATACAGGATAAATACATCTTTTCTGGTTTTCAAGTAAATATAAAACCATTTTCAGTCTCAGCAACCGATCCGGATGTTATCGAATATCATGGTGATAATGGGATCATGAATCATGAGATCGGCGTCGGTCAGTCGGTTCAAAAGAATATAAATAATCCTACCGTGATGAATTCCATGTTCAATGCAGTAATTCGTGCAAAAAACGCGTTATTGAATAACGACATGACTGAATTGAATGGATCCTTGACGGATTTGAATAATGCGATGACTTCAGTTGGCGATTTATCCGCGACAAATGGTGCGAGACAGAGGCAGGTTTCATCATCCATAGACCATCTTGAATTGGCCAACCTATCCTTAAAAAACTTGCTTTCTGATAAAGAAGATGTTAATATGGCAGAGGCTGTGGCGATGCTTACCAGTCAGGAAACAACTTACAAAGCTGTTCTTGAAGTTGGTCAACGCGCTATATCAGCCTTGAACCTATTTGACGTCCTTCAATAATATCAGAGAGAGATAAAATGCTTGTGTTGACGAGGCGAATCGACGAAAGCCTGACCATCGGTGATTCTATAACGATCACCGTTTTAGGTATTGAAGGTGATAAAGTCAAGTTAGGAATAAAAGCGCCCCGTGAAATAACCATTCTCCGTCAGGAAATATATGATGCCGTTCAGGAACAGAACAAATTAGAACAATTCCTTGCTTCACGTCCTGAACCCGAATCATTCAAAGGATTACGGGATTTGCTGACTGAGGAATCTTCTGACTCAATAGACATGGGAACAGAAACCGAAAAAACCAGTGAACCTAAGAAAGGCGACTCTGACGTAGATAAGCCTGCTCAGCAATGATCTTTCGGTAAGGTATACCGCGAATTGTCATCATCATTGCTGCTTCTTCATCGCCAACTCTGATGATGCGACCAACAATATTGATCACATCCTGGTCATGCAATACAACAACTGCCTGGAAAATATCACCAGGTAGTTTAGTTTTATCAGGATTGTAAAAACGGATTCCGCCTTCACAAATATCAATAATCTTATACTCCACAGCGCGGATGGTGATTGTAGGCCGGTAATCTTCCGGATATTGAACACGGAAGTATGATCTTCTTTCTCTGCCAGTAGGTGTCTGTCCTTCCATGATTATGACCCCAATCTATTAGAATAGTCTTTTTGAACCCGATAAATGTACGCAAATATCTGAGCTACAACATGGTACAACTCGGGAGGGATAACATCATTTATACTGATCTGTGAGAGTGTTTCAGCAAGTAATTCATCTTCATGAATGGGAATTTGATTTACTCTTGCAATTTCCAATATCTGTTCTGCAATTTTACCACGACCTGAAGCAAGGACAACCGGCGCAGAATCCACATCCGGTTGGTATCCAATTGCCGTGGCAGTAATTCTCTCTGGATGGTCTTTTTGTGGTAAAAGTGTCATTTATTACGCCTCAATATCCAATTCGTTGAAAGTAAATTTTGTTGATTGCAACGAAGGTTGATCATCGATCATTTTTTGTTTTGTAGTATCCACTTGTATGTAACGGGAGTCATAACCCAGCTCGGCCAGACTCTCTCTCAGGCTTTCCGATTCTTCTCTGGCAACTCTGGTGATCTCCTTGGAAGAAGTAGTGATATTTAATCCTGCCTGGTGATTTACCACCGAAAGATCGACTTCTATACTTTCTTTGTCATCCAAATCCATTTGAATGACAATTCTGGTGTAATGGGGATCGATCTTATCACCACTATCTGATTGCCCTTCTCTGGCTATTTTTATTCTTGCCGGATGTAAATCCTCATTTTCCGGTAACCCAGGCGTGGTAGGATAATGAAATGGTATCTCGATCTTAAACCATTGGTTTTGGGTGGAGTCGGGATGAGTGCCATTGTTCATTAAGGCGGTCAACCGCAAGTAATCATTAAATCGGTCAACTTCTGTTGCGAGTTTTGAAAATCCTTTGGATGCCAACTCGCTTCGAAGGCTAGCCAGGGTCATCAACCCTTGATCCAAATCGGTGATCTTTTCATCGATCGAATGTAACAATTCATATTCAAGCGATTTGCCCAGTAATGTGACGGCAGCTTTTATTTTCCCCTGCATTTCTACTGCAGGAAGATTTACTTCCACGATCCCCTGGCTAAGGATTTTTATAACCTCGTTTATCCGGTCTTGCAGCACCGGATTTACTTTACCCTGCAAATTGATCTGCTGAAGTTGCGATATGAGTATGGAAAGGCTTTGAGTAACTTCGGTTGGAGATTTGCTTAGTAAGTTAATACTCTCTGAACTGATTGGAAGCCCAACAGCACGAAGTGTCGCGGCCAGATCTGCTTCTATCTGACTCCATTGGGGTATCTGCTGCAATCCACTTTGAACCTGGGCAACATTTTCCTTAGTTACACGGAGGTTTTGATTAATCAATGCTTTGGCAACCATCCGATTGGAAGAATCGGGCATTAAACCTGCGGAATTCAACAGTGAATCGAGAAGAATTTGTTCTCCCTGATTTATTGTTTGTTGTTGTGGATTAACTTCGATTGTATCTGCAATTTGAAGCGAAATCACCTGATTGGACAAATCACGGACTACAAACATAGCATAACGACGATCATTGAGGATTGCAGCTTGATCCGGCGTGGTTAAACGGGCTACGATCTGAACGCCTTGAACAGAAAGAACCACTTGTTCATTGGACACTTTTAGGATTTCGCCAGCAACACGCTGATTTACTCTCAGAAAGAGATTGCTCTCTGCTGGATTTTGAATTGGAGTTACAGGTGTGGGTCCGCTTATTTGGAACATTTTATCCTTGATCCCTCAGCCTGCGTTTATATTTATTTCATCCGCAGGCTGAGGAAGTCTAGTTTCTTACCGTTTCAAATTGACCAATTCCTGAAGTACTTCATCAGAGGTTGTGATGACCCTCGACGAAGCCTGGAACCCTCTTTGAGCGAGGATCATACTTGTAAATTCCTGGGCCATATCTACATTGGATGCTTCGAGATAACCACTGCTGATCATTCCGCGGCCACCAGTGCCTGCAGCACCGATCTGAGCATCACCAGAATTCAGACCTCCTTTGAACAGGTTCTGTCCGGATCGTAATAAACCTGCAGGATTGGTGAAGTGAGCCAGTGCTAGTTGACCGACCAGTTGTTTCAAACCATTTGAGTAAACCAAGTATATTTCGCCAGTGTTTGGTGCACCATAGATATCAGTCACTGATCCTGCTGGCAAACCGTTTTGTGAGGTGACTGATACACTTGTGTCGGCTGAAAGCTGTGTGATGGTCGAAAAGTCAAGGTCGGCTAAATTTGGAACTGTGATATCGATATCATCAGCACCGGCGCTTCCGGGAACATGGAAAGCAGTGGTCATGGTGTGAGAAGTATAGTGACCATTCAAATCGAAGTTGATTGCACCTGCTCCGGTGACACCCGCAGGTGGTGTTTGCATAGCCCAGTTCCATTGACTGGCACCAGCACGTGTAAATTGAATTGTAACTGTGTGGAGTTCTCCGAGGGAGTCGTACACTCCAAAGGTGGTATCCACCGTATCGCCAACAGCTGTTGTTGAGTCAAGGTTCCCACCCATATTGACGGCAGAGGTAACCTGGGCAGTTGTTGAATCAAGGCTGATTGCCATATCACCCACAGGTCGGTTTGTGTCAACAGTTGTCTGTCCTGCAGCGAGAGTCCAACCCTGAATGCGCATTCCGGTAGAGTTGTTCACCATGTATCCATCAGCATCAATCTCTAGAGAGCCTTCGCGTGAGTACCGTCGATTCTCTCCTTGTGCATAGACGAAAAAGCCACCACCCTGAACTGCCAGATCTGTGCTTCGTCCAGTGCTCTGCAACATGCCCTGTGTAAATACCGGGGTTATATATCCAAGTTTTACACCCAAGCCTACCTGCGTTGGATTGATGCCGCCGCTGGTCGCGGAAGGTGCAGCACCTGAGCTCATGATCTGAGCAAACTGATCCTGGAAAACGACACGAGAAGCTTTATAACCGGTAGTATTAGCATTTGCAAGATTATCAGCAATGACATCCAGATAGTTCTGGTGAAGATTTAATGAACTGATTGCAGTAAACATAGAGCGTATCATGATATTTTCTCCTAGAGGTTGGGTCCACAGGCATCCTCCAAGAGGGCCAGCCTGTGAATGATTTGATTAGACATTATTTTGATCATTGTTATCGGCAGTTTTTGACTCTTTGGAAGGGTCGGCAAATACAACACTGTCGATCTGTGTAAAAACACCTTCACCCCGGCTTTGTTCATCCAACGCGGTGACTACCAGACGTTCTTTGATATTGACGATGAAGGTGAGATTATCCACCATCACCAGACTTTCTTTTCCACCGCGCTTCTCAGCTTTATCAACTGCATTCGCCAGACGGGTAAGGCCATCGTCATTCAGGCAGATATTTCGCACCTGTAACCTTTTTTGTGCGTGATTTGAAAAACGAACAGCCTGCACATCAGCCAATGTCTCTGCGAAGGAAGGTCCATCTGGTTTTTGACTGGCTGTTGGGTTAACACCGGCTGGTGTTGACCGCTGAACCTGGGGAGTATTTAGGGATGGATTGATTGTTAGATTATCGGTCATTTATTCTTCCTGTTCTTTTACCAGGGTGACATCAGACAAGCGGATGATTTGATCATCAATTGTCAAAAGATACTCACCACCAGCGATTTCCATACCATCCACGATGCCATCAATAAATTCGCTGCCATCCTCAGGAGTTGTTTTGACATGTTTTCCGATCAGACTGGATGCATAGCTTGCCTGAGATGATTTGTTCATCTGTTCGATCTTCTGAGAGATTGCCTGAAGCTCGCGGAGGGTATTCAATTGGGTAACTTGTCCCATCAGGTCTTTATCGTCCATAGGTTCCATGGGATTCTGATTCTTTAATTGCGCCATCAACAGCGCCATGAAGTCACCTTCACCGAAACCGCCTATAGCTGATGAGCTGGTTGGCTGGATGTTACTGGCAGTTTGTGCCATAAGTGCAGAAATTGGACTAACTGGCATTAGATCTCCTTTCTTAGATCTTGTAATCCACCAACGAATTCCCCTGTTTCAATTCCGGAGAAGAATTATTCGTTGAACTAGTGAAGCTGTTAGGTTGTGGATTTGAATATTTCTGATGATTTTCTTGTGCTTGCGAGTGATTGGATTGACTGGATCCGGAATGCACACCAACATGAAGCTGGTTGATTTGAACACCTGCATCCATGAGGGTTTGTCGTAATTGACTCACCTGAGTTTCCAGAAGTTTGCCGGTAGCACCGTTTTCAGCCATCAGGCTAACACTCACACCGTGCTGACTGTGGGTCACTTTTAGATCGATGGTTCCAAGATCCTGTGGGGATAGTTGTATACGGAGGGTTTGCCGTCCTGAGCGTGTCAATCCATCCAGTTGATTAGTGATCTGCTGTAGGATGTTTGTGGTTTGAGCTTCCGCCAGGCGGGCCGGCTCGGATGATTGGTAGTAGGGGGCTGCCGTTTTCCCAACGGTCTGGTCAATCCCAGTTGTCGGTGGTGCAACAGTTTGCCCGGTATTCTTATCCGGCGGGGGGTCTGTATCTTTGATCCCGTTTCTTTCGATTATCACTCTTGTCGGATCGTTTGATTTCGATTCATCGACTTTATTGGTTGATACGGATTTTGTCATGCTCTCTGGTTTTGTTGATGCTACGGCTGTTTCACTCTCAATTTCCCCTTGTTCGACCTCAAGATCAGCTGATCCTGATTTGGTCACAACGGCATCATTTCTTTGCCCTTCCTTGGTACTTAGTGTTTCAGATTCCAAAGGGGAGCTTGATTGGATAGGCGCTTCAACAGGTTCACCAGCTTCATCCGTAAGTGGAACAGACTGGGAGCTATCAGTTGCGGCTGTATTTAGCTTCGGTGCCATATTCGCCTGGTCCGACTCTACCACAGAGGAACCAGCGGTTGTTTTGGCATCTAATCCTGCCAGAACATCATTAGTTGTTTGAACTTTTGGATCTTCCGCTAGTTGGATATCCGCTGCAGAAACAGATTGAGATTTTTGCATTTTTGGATCTGAAGCATCCGTATTGAGATTTTCAGAGACGATTGCATCCACCATTCCTTCAGAATCTGGTGATGTAATGACCAATTTTGTATGATCAGCAACAATTCCCATCACCTGTGGATTTACGAATGGAATTGCGGAAGTTTCTTCGGTTTTGACAATATCTTCTTTTTTATCTTCAGGTTTATCTTCTCCTTGGACATTCTTGGGGGACACGATAGATTCGTTGGTCACCGCCTGAGGTTTCTCTGCAGTTAAATCCGATACACTCTTTTCCGTAGATGGTTTATCGGCAGGTGATGTAGATCTAGTCATTTGGTTTTGAAGTATTTCTTCAAAACTCATTTGATCGGTCTTCGGTGCAGAAAAACTTTTTACACCTGGTGGCGATGGCGGTGAGGTAACGACAGGCAACAACAATTCAATACTCATCTTTACCTCGATGTTGCAATGGTTTTTAGCAAAAGCAATTTCTTGCTCAGTGCCTGACTGACTGCCTGGTATTGAATACCAGCCTCGGACATATCGATCAACTCGCTGTCAATGTCCACATTATTTTCGTCTGCTCTCGCGGTACCTCCTGGTTTATCTTTTGCTTGATAAAATGCCTTGCTGGTTGGAACGCCAATATGCCCCGCGTGGGTGGCTACCAATTGCACCTGCCCAGAATTTCGGGTTGCGCGTTGTATGGCTTGCTCAAAATCGACTTCCTGGGCGCGATATCCCGGTGTGTCAATGTTAGCAATATTTCGTGAGATGAGTTGTTGTCTCATCGAAAGGCCATCTAATGCCATTTTGGCTGCCCGTATTGAATTATCTGAAAATAGAGAATTACTCATTTCAGGCACTCCACTGGTTGGTTGTCATGATATCTTTTACCCGTTGGACATAAACCTGAGTCTCGCGGTAAGGAGGGATACCATCATATTTATCCACTGCTCCGGGACCGGCATTGTAGGCTGCCAGAGCCAATTCCACATTTCCGTCGTAGCGGTTCAACAATCCTTTTAGAAAACGAACGCCACCATCAATATTCTGCGCAGCATCCAGCGGATTTTTGACACCCAGCCATTTTGCCGTTCCCGGCATCAACTGCATCAATCCCTGTGCACCTGCCTTGGAGACTGCTTTGGGGTTGTAATTCGATTCAGCTTTGATAACTGCAGAGATGAGGTTTGGATTTACTCCATATTTCTCACTTGCCTGCTGAATCATTGAACTAAAACTCCCACCTTTTATTGGTGTATTGCTTTGATAATCAGCGAGGGTCTTGCCCTTTGTTGTGGATTCTCCACCCAAAGTCTTCTGAATTAACTTCATCAGCAAGGCGCTGAGGATATCCTGAATCTGAGAATTAAATGAATTGCCTATCATGGGTTTGCCTGTGACCTTCGCTGACGAAAACCTTGAGAAATATAGACATCGTCAACCAATCGTTTATCCTTCTCTTTTTCTTCTTCCTGAAATCTCTCAATTTCTTTGTTCTTTAGGATTGCCAATGCTTCTTCTTCTTTTTTTGCTTCGATCAAAGATAATCTGATCTCTTCAATGGAAATACTTAAAGCAGCGATCTGTTCGGATGTTGCTTGAATTTGATTTGAGATCTGGTTGATGTTTGAACGGAGGTGATTGATCACAAACAGATCCATCTCACCGACCATGTGCTCATGGAGAGCTTCGTATAGTTTATCCTGAGCAGCATAGCATGCTCCAAGATAACTTTCTTTCTGACTACGCATTTGGATCATTCGACCCATTTCAATCTCGATCGATTCCACTTTTGAGTGACGGACATCGAGTACGGTTTGAAGGGAGAATTTAGGTGGCATTATTTACCTCACTCCTGGGCAGATCCCAACATGCTGAGCGTATCTTCGAATGATGTTACTTCTTTAGTTTCCTGCTGAAGGAAACTGGTTATTGAAGGGAGGACTCGTAAGGATGCATCAATATCTGGATCGGAGCCTGAGACGTACGCTCCGATGTTTACTAGATCGCGTGCTTTTTCATAGGTGGCCAGGTGTTTTCGTGCCTTTGCTGCCATCTGTTGATGCTCTTTAGAGGTCACTGCTGGCATTACTCTACTGACACTGTTGAGCACGTCAATAGCAGGATAATGGTTACGGGCTGCCATAGCTCTCGAAAGAATGATATGACCGTCCAAAATACCGCGTGTAGCATCACAGATGGGTTCATTAAAGTCATCACCTTCAACCAATACAGTGAAGAATCCGGTGATGGTCCCTTTATCGCTCGCGCCTGCTCTTTCAAGCAGTCTTGGGAGCAGGGCAAATACGGATGGTGTGTATCCTTTGCTGGCTGGTGGTTCACCAATTGCGAGTCCGATCTCACGCTGTGCCATAGCAAAACGGGTCACAGAATCCATCAGGAAGGTGACATCAAGCCCATGGTCGCGGAAATTCTCGGCGATCGTCATGGCAACAAAAGCTGCTTTCAAACGGACTAATGCGGGTTGGTCAGAAGTTGACACAACTACGACTGATCTCGCAAGACCATCATCACCAAGATCCCGCTCAAGGAATTCACGTACCTCTCTACCTCGTTCACCAACTAGAGCGATCACACTTACATCTGATTTTGAAGAACGTGCAATGGTGCCCATCAAGGTGCTTTTGCCAACGCCTGAACCGGCAAAAATACCCATACGCTGCCCTTTGCCGCAGGTGAGCATACCGTCAATAACCCGTACCCCGGTTACAAGCGGATCTGTGATTGGTGGTCTGGATAATGGATGAGGTGGAATGGCATATGTTGAAGCTTTTTCAAGACCATCCAATGTTGGACCGGTATCCAGAGGCTGTCCAAGTCCATCCAGAACCCTTCCCAGTAGTGGCATACCAACTGGAGTCCGAAATGCTTTGGCAACCGGAAAAACTGCCGATCCAGGTTGAATGCCGTGCATATCGCCAAGAGGCATAAGTAAAACCCGATCCTCTTGAAATCCGACAACTTCTGAATAAATGGGGGCTTCATCACTAGAGTGAATTTCGCAGACTTCGCCAATCTGGCAATCCAATCCTATGGCTTGGATCGTTAATCCCAACACCTGATTTACTCTACCAGACGTACGGGTAGGGTTAAGCTTGGTAATTGCTTTGGAATAACGACTTAAGTCTGGTAACTGCACGGCAATACTCATTCTGGATTAACATCCACAACATCATTTTCTTCGGGTTCAAGGGTGTCAATGATGGCTTTTAATTGAGTCTCAATTCGGCCATCAGCAGAACCCCATTGTCCATTTACATAACATCCACCTCGAGCGATCGAACTGGATGGAACAACTTCGATCTTATGGGTAGTAATTGATTCTTGTAATTCACGCCAGTATGGACCTAATAATCCTGCATCCTCAGGATTGACATAGATCCGTAAATTTCCCAATGATCTTGCATTTTCCAGAACCCTGTTAAAAGTCTGCTGCAATGTGTCCTTGTCCAGAACATAACCATCACCGAATAATTTTAGGGAAATATCTTTGACCAAGGTCAGAATCATTGTCTCGCTTTGTTTTAAGAGTTCATCCCTCCAGTCAGAGGTTTCCTGGATCAAATTTCTTGCTGTGTCAAAATGATTCCGCAATTCGCCTAAAGATGCATTCCAACCATCCTGGTAAGCTTGTTCCTGAATACTCTTTGCAGAGATTTCGGACTGGTGGATGATTTCATCAGCTTGTCGCCGTGCATCGACGATGATCTGCGTAGCTACATCTGTCGCGTTTGCGGCTGTTGCATAACGTACTGCGGGTTCCCATTTCTCAGGAGTTTTTTCTGTGTGTGGAGCAGATAGCTCACCTGGAGACCATACAGTGGGATTCAAGGTTGTATCGTTCTTCAACAATCCACCGCCAAGTTTTTCTCCCAGAGATGATTTTTGAGGTTTTCCAAACAGACTTTCTGGAATACCATCATTTGCGGTGCTTCCCAAATCCAACAGATTTTCATACAAATCAGCTGGTTTCCAGCTTTGCATTTTTCCATCGGGATTGAGATTACTATGCGATGACTTCATACTCATCTCCTCCACTGCCTGCGATTACGATCTCCCCAGATTCTTCCAGTGTTCTCACTGCGTCAACAATGCGGCGTTGGGCACCATATACATTCTTGGCCAATTGTGGTCCCAAAACATCAATTTCTTCTTTTAAGTTTTCTCGAGCACGTTCGGATTGATTACGGAAAACCAAATCTTTCAATTTTTCTGATGCAGCTTTGAGGGCGAGGGCGAGATCCGATTTGGATACATCGCGAAGGACGCGCTGCATGGTTTTATCATCCAGCTTCGCCAGGTCATCGAAGGTGAACATATTCGCGTGAATATCTTCAACCAGTTTTGGATTGGTTGTATCCAAAGCTTCCAGAATTGATTTTTGAACTCCTCGATCGACCTGGTTCATCATCTTTACCAGGAAAGAGACACCTCCGGTAGCACGGAAATCCGCTTCATTTATGACACCGGACAATTTACTTTTCAGATTTTTCTCCACCACCTGGACGACCTGTGGAGAGACACGATCCATATTCGCGAGGCGAAGAACAACCTCGATCTGGAGGTCTTTGGGCATGCTGCAAAGAATATCAGCAGCAACTTTCGCTTCCAAATAAGATAAGACCAGTGCAATGGTCTGTGGAAGTTCATCTTGTAGCAGTGTAGCGACTTGGGAAGGATCAGCGTTTCGAAGCATTTCGAAAGAAGATAACTGTTCCCGTGCTGATATCCTTTCAAGTATTTCCGCGCCGCGGCGTGGACCAACAGCGCGGGCAAGCAATTGCCGACTGTACTCAGCTCCACCGCTGAATGATCCAACACCATCTTGTGAAAGGTCATATGCCTCAACCATTACATCACGTCGTAAATCTTGATTTACGTTGCCTGCTTTCGATAAAGCCATCAAAACACGCTCGATATCGCCTTCCCCAAGGTACTGTAAAACCTTTGATGAAAGATCGACGCCCAAAGAGAGAAGCAGAGCGGTTGTTTTCTCTAAGCCGGATGGTGGGATGAATGTATCCATTATTGTTTCCCGTCTTCAGAGAGCCACATTTGAATGATCTCAGCGACTGAGGCTGGGTTTTCTTCAGTCAAGCGAGTCAACGCTTTTTGTAACTGTTCTTCTTCCGGGTTAGATTTATGAACTCTTTTTACTGGTTCCAGTCTGGTTGAGGTCAGCGCTTCAGGTGTGGATTGATGTAACGCTGGAGTAAGCGGGTTACTGGAAAGAGCATTACTTAGCATACTTGAAGCCGACATAGGTCCCGGATTGAGAGCAGCTTCTGATAAAGGTTTCATTACCGGTACCCAGGCGTCCGCTGATGCAAGCCTTAGGTTCTTAAGTAATCTTTGAACGTAGAATAACAAGGCGAACAATAGAATAACTGCTCCAGCGATTTCACCGATCTTCCAGTACATTTCGGTTTGTGAGGATTTATCCAGATCTTCAGTCTGAGTGGTGATAAAAGTTTTATCAAAAGTCGTATTTTCCACAACCAGTTTGTCACCACGAGTCTCATCGATACCTACAGCAGCGGCGACAGCACTTTTGAGTGTAGTAAGCTGTGCAGAGTTGGTGACCCCATCCACTAATACACTGACTGAAATCCTTTTGATGGTTCCAGGGGTTACGATCTCATGTGTCTCTGATGAAGATACTTCATAATTGATCACTTCTTCGGAGCGGGTATAAGTGGATGAACTACTATTTGCACCGGCTGTTGCAACCGGTGTGGGTAGATTACTGGTTGCACCTGGAACTCCACCGGTAGCTCCGCCACTGGCAGTATAGTTTTCTGTAGTTTTTTGAGAACTGCGAAGTGCAGTCTGGGTAGGTTCAAATGTTTGAGATTTGACTTCTTTTTGGGTCCAATCCAAAGAAACATTTGCCTGAACTACTGCCCGGTTTGGTCCCAAAACCTGAGCTAAGAGCAGGTCAGCTTTTTGTTGGATTGCTACTGCCGCAGCTGATTCTGCCGCCCGGCGGCTGTCTGTTTGAGCTGCTGAACTCGCATCACCTGTGCTGCCAGCCCCACTGGCTAACATCCTTCCAGATGAGTCAACCACAACCACATTTTCCGGTTTCAAACCTTCAATGCTGCTAGCTACAAGATGTGTGATGGATGCAACCTGAGCTTGATCCAAGGTTTTCCCGGATGACAGTTTCAGCATGATGGACGCAGTAGTAGGTGCTTGATCACTGGAAAGCAAAGTTTTCTCTGGTGTAACGATATGTACACGTACTGCTTCAACTGGTGCAAGGCTGCTGATCGTTCGTTCCAATTCACCTTCAGTTGCCCGCTGGTAGTTTACTTTTTGGGTAAATTCGGTCATCCCCAGGGTTGAGCCGGAGAATACTTCCAATCCAACAGTCCCATTTTGAGGAAGACCTTCACGAGCCATCTGCAATCGGACTTCATATACCTGGTTCTGGGGAACCATGATTGTTCCAGTACCATTCAACTTGTACGGAATATTGGCTTCAGTGAGTTTTTGCACCACCTGGCCGGCATCCTCTTCACTCATACCGCTAAATGCTACTGCATAACTGGGTTGAGTGGCCCATGAAACAAACAACGGAATTAATACTGCCGCAGCGATCACGAGAGCAACCAGTGTGATCTTTTGCGAGGTGGACTGCCGGGTCCAGAAGGAGGTGAGTTGTTGTTGTACTGGAACTGTCATAGTTCAATCTACCTATAGAAAAGGGTTACTAAACAGACATGCGCATGACTTCGCGGTAGGCATCTACTAATTTGTCGCGAATCGCCATGGCTACTTTAAAATTGACATCATTTTCTTCTGCCGAGATCATTACCTGGTGCAAATCCACTTCCTGGCCGGTTGCTAGTTTTTGGGTCAGATCATCTGCCTCAAGTTGAGATTCATTCAGCGAATTAAGGACATCACCGAATGTCTTTCCAACAGAATCGAGAGCATTCGCTCCATTTTTTCTGTTAGTTTGCTCGAGTGGATTGATCGAATTGATATTTATTGAGGGAATGGGTGTGATTGCCATCGATTAAGTCCTTTAGTTAACGTCCGATATCCAAAGCTTTTAGAGCCATTCTCTTTGCCGCGTCTACAACAGCCAGATTTGCTTCGTAAGACCTGGTCGCGGAAAGCATGTTGGTCATTTCAACAACCATGTTGACGTTCGGATATGTCACGTAGCCATCTTTGTCTGCATCTGGATGAGTTGGATCGTATACACGTGGACCGGTTTCGTTATCTGTGGTAACCTGTGCGATTTCGACTCCACCTACCTGACCAGCCTGTCTTCCGACAGGTGTATTCCCAAGTCTGGCGGCTAAAAACCCGGGTAAACTCTTTCCTGCGTTTTGTGGAATGAAAACGACATCTTGCCGTTTATATGGTCCACCTTCAGCAGTTTTGGTTGTCTGGGCATTGGCAATATTGTTGGAAATCATATCCAGGCGAAGCCGTTGGGCTGTAAGCCCTGTAGCGCCAATTCGTAAGCTGTTCCAAAAGCTCATAGGTATCTCCTCGTGATCTGGATATTCATGCTTGTATACTACCAAATCAAAACACAAGACTCAGTAAAGCTCTTATGAAGATCGAATAAATTTTTAGTAAAGGGAATGGAAAAACCCCGATAGGCATCTCATTGCTTCGGGGATTTGGTGGGAAAATGTCAGTTTTTGATACGGACTACTTCATCAAGCTGCGGAGATCTTCGAATTTTGCAAACTAGGTGCTGCGATATGTTGCAGACTTTTCTCCCCTTGCGCCCAGGCATCTCGAAGTTCGGACAAGGTAGCTATCGGGCTGTGGTAATCTCCCTGTCGAATACAGTCAAGGCAGTACTGATATAACCGGAATAAACCAACTGAAACCTCAGGATAATCGAAGTTGAGGGCGTCGCGTAATACAGTAATCGCACGGGTGGCTTTAGCAAAATCTCTTTGTTCGCATGCATTGATTGCCAAATTGTAGGCCATGATCACGAGGCGTATCGGGCTTGCACCCATGACATCTTGTGTTCTGTATTCGTTACGTTGGTAAGCTGGTTGATACACGGCATTACTCCTAATGGGTATTCTAATCTTGCTCTATGGTTCTATTATCGACACATTTTATGCTGACTACACAGGCTTCCCGTAAAAAAGAGCTTAATATTTTTTGGGTTCCTATGCAAAGAGAGAGAGTAGATCCCCTCCGCGGAACTGGTTAAGTTCCTCGGGTGGTATGGCACGGATCACACGCTGATTAGCGCGATCCAACACCAATACCGTGATATTGTTTGAATCCTGGTCCACGATGAATTTCAGAGTAACATCTGAGGTCATCACAGGGGCAGCTTTCGGCTCAGGGGCTTTTTCACGTCTGACCTCTTTGACCGGTTCTGCTGGTTTGGATACTTCCGGCTTAGGCGCCACAGCTTGTTGCTGTTGCACCTGGGCAGCTGCGACGCTGCCCACCAAGTCCATTTCTACTTTTGAGATGCTTCCTAATTCGTTTGACATTTTGCCCTCCGGCATCCTTGCCTTGAACCTTCCTGGAGGAATGCAGATTTGCGGTGAAGGTTCGGGGTTAATAGAGCGAGTTCATTGAATTGAACCCGGCTGTAATGGTTTGTTGTTCATATGCAAGCGATTGCAATGTAGATTGTGCTGCAGCAAACTGATCACGTAATTGTTGTTCTTTCTTTGCCAATCGCTCGTTCATGGTTGTGATCTGGCCATTTGCGCGTGTAGATTCTTTATCCGCTGCGGAAATGGCTGTTGTGACATAACTGCTTGTTCCTGTGTACCGATTTAGCTTGTTCGTCATATCTGTCATCGCTGAATCCAATAGGAATTTCACGTTGTTGTAGTTGTTAGATAATGCAGATTCAAGTTTGGTGCTATCAGTGATTGCAGCTTGTCCGTTATCATCTAGTGAGATACCAATGTCGCGTAATCTGGATAGCGTTCCGCTATTGGTATATCCACTGACAAAAACCCGACTTAAATCCAACTTTAAGGCTGTCATCATGGAATCACCTGCCAGAGCAGCTCTTTCGTAAGTACCGTCGTCCTTCTTGGTAACGGCAGTCTTAGCGGAAAGATATGTTTGTATTCCATTGTATTGCCTTAAGAAATCGCTGATCGCGTTTTTCTGTGGTGTGACATCTCCGATAAGGGTGATCGTTGCAGACTTACCCACCCCTTCGGCGTCAGCGGTTAGATTTAGGGTGACACCGCTGACTACATCTGTCAGATTACTGTTTTGAGATCGCGTAACAGAGAGTCCATTCACTTTGAAGCTGGCATCATTGGCGATGCTGTTGACATGCTTGAAGTCACCTGCATTGAGGATACCCAGCGAGCCCAATATTGCTCCACTGGCTTTGATTGTATGTTGGCTGCCGGAATATTTGGCAGTGAGAATGAGCTGGTTATCCACTATACTGGCTAAAACTTCATTACCTGTTGGATATGAAGCATTATTTATTTTTGATGCAATATCGACCAGACTATCCTCAGGAACGATATCCAAAGAAGTGCCTTTTGCAGTGTAGGTTACACTGGCCGCTCCGCTGCCCTTGGTCCCATTAACGAATCCGCCGCTGAAATCCAGCGTCAAACCGCGACCGGTATTGAAAGTGCCAACAGCGGGTAGATTTTGCCAGGTGGTGGTATAGGATCCGGCATTACCATCTTTGCGGATATTCACGCTTTTTCCCTCGGAGTCAACGATACGGAACTGCTGAACACCTGAGGATGTCCTGGTTTCGATGTAGTAATTTCCGCTGCCGAGTTCAGGTTGACCGCCATCAAGCGATTCACCAGTACCAAAACCGGATACTGCTGCATTGGTAGTATTGGTGATCTGAGAACGAGATTCAGCCCCACCCATGAAGATTACTCCAGTGTAGTCCAAATCCTGATCGGAGTAGGCCTGTCGATCAGACATCACTGAATGAGCTTTAGCGAGGGTTACATCACTGATAACATAATTCCCCGGCACCGATGTTGAGCTGGCCAGGGCAGTTACTATTGTGGATCCGGTTGTATTGGAGGCGACAGAGACTTTCCTGCCAGGTGATAGTGAGAAGAATGTATCGCTGGGTCGCAGCGTTTTTGTTGCATTTAGCAAGGCATCGAGCTTGGTTTTTAAATCGGTCAGGATCGCTTTTTTCTGAACGACTGTATCCCGTAAAGCGGTTAAGCGCAATAACGGCTGTCGTTCAATCACCATCAGATTACTGATGAGATTTGTGAAAGAAGAATCTAGTTGACCGATTGTGTTTGCCATTTTATTCCTCAGTTTCCGTTATCTGTTAGGTGGAGCGGGGGGCACCGCTTGCGGTGCTCCCCCGCTATATACCATCGGCGGAAATCTTAGTTTCTTGAGTCGTTAGCCTATCTGAAGAGGGATAGGAGGAACTGGGGTGCGGCATTGGCCTGAGCTAACATCGCGGTAGCGGTCTGCTGCAGGATGAGGAACTTGGAAGCGTTCACCTGTTCTTCGGCCATGTTGGCGTTCATGATACGGTTGTAAGCGCCTTCGACGTTGATCTGAGATTCAGAGATCTGATCTTCCTTGAAGGTTAAGCGTCCGTTCATGGAGCCGATCTGGGCCAATTGGCGGGAGACAACATCGAGCTTGTTGCTGATGTCATTCATGTAGGTGGCGAAGTCAGCGGCTGAGGAGTTCTCAGTGATGACGCCAACGCTTGATTTCAGTTCGTAGGTTCCACCACTCTTGGCGTAATCCACAGTACCGGATGCGGTGCCAGTGACTCCCTGGGCTACGGTCGCGGTCAAGCCATTCCCAAAGTCAACTGCTACATTGCCACCACTGAGGTTGACGGTGACTGCAGTATTGATGGGTTCAGATGCGGCACTGTTATCGGAGTCGATGAACAACGGGGAGCTGGAGCCAAGGGCGAAGAGTTGAACCTGTGCGGTCGTACCATCGGCACCGTAATCAACGGCTACACGGTAAGTTCCGGAAGCCAGTTCGGTAAGATTACTGTTGGTTGGAGCAGCAGCGGCTGAACCGACGACAGCGCCACTGTTATTGGCGGTGGAGCGGGCTGCGGCGACGGACTGGGCGATATCGAGTGAGCCGGCACCGTTGCTGGCGCGCATATCAGCCAAACCGTTGAGGGTGGTGGTGTTACCCTGATCAACACCGGTCTGGAAGGTGAGGGCGGTGCTTAAGTAAGTACCATCGATCAAGCTGCTTCCAGCGGTTCCGCTGGTCCATTTGGTCTGGCCAACGACATCATCAATTTGTTTTGAATAAGCCTGCATCTGGTCGACCAGGGCTTTTCGTTCAGAAGTACCCATGGTATCCGAAGCGCCGGCTTCCGCTTTGTTACGCATCTGAACCAGGATGTCGTTGATCCGGCCCAAGCCAGATTCGGCAACGGACAGCAAGTTCTTGGCATCAGCGATGTTACCGAGGGCGACTTTCAAACCTTCGGAGCGGGCTAACATTTTGGTAGCGATTGTCAGACCGGCGGGATCATCAGCTGCGGAGTTGATGCGTTTGCCTGTCGCCAGGCGGCTCTGATGGACCGAAAGTTGTTTGTTGATCACGGTCAGAGCATTCAGCGCGTTCATAGCGCCAATATTACCTGCAATTCGAGTTACATCATTATCAGCCATTTCAAACCTCCATGTTTGTGTTTGGCGGGGATCCTTCCCCTATTTGGTTCTTTGATAACATCTTTGGCTTATCATTTCTCAGCGCGCCAGACCTTAAGCCTGTGGTCACCTGGCGCTGCCGCACGATGGTGAACTTCCGATATTCATTTAGTTATTCTGCGATATCAGCCTCCTCTTAAATTGTTTTGCAATGGATCTTTGATATCTAGTTCTATTATCGTAAGAGCAGCCAGACTCTTTAGGGATGAATGTCATTAATATCACGTAAAGATAAAAGAGATGATATGTGAAAGTTGTCAGGTTGCTCACAATTACTTGGGGAAAGAATCAATGAGGGCGCTTGTATTGAGCGCCCTCATCTTCGTTACAATTTGATATCTATATTTCTTGAGTCGTTAGCCTATCTGAAGAGGGATAGGAGGAACTGGGGTGCGGCATTGGCCTGAGCTAACATCGCGGTAGCGGTCTGCTGCAGGATGAGGAACTTGGAAGCGTTCACCTGTTCTTCGGCCATGTTGGCGTTCATGATACGGTTGTAAGCGCCTTCGACGTTGATCTGAGATTCAGAGATCTGATCTTCTTTGAAGGTTAAGCGACCGTTCATGGAGCCGATCTGGGCCAATTGGCGGGAGACAACATCGAGCTTGTTGCTGATGTCATTCATGTAGGTGGCGAAGTCAGCGGCTGAGGAGTTCTCAGTGATGACGCCAACGCTTGATTTCAGTTCGTAGGTTCCACCACTCTTGGAATAATCCACAGTACCGGATGCGGTGCCAGTGACTCCCTGGGCTACGGTCGCGATCAAGCCATTCCCAAAGTCAACTGAGACATTGCCACCACTGAGGTTGACGGTGACGGAAGTATTGATGGGTTCAGTAGTGAAGTTGTTATCGGAGTCGATGAACAACGGGGAGCTGGAGCCAAGGGCGAAGAGTTGAACCTGTGCGGTCGTACCATCGGCACCGTAATCAACAGCTACACGGTAAGTTCCGGAAGACAATTCGGTAAGATTACTATTGCATGCTGCGTGTGCCATTGAAGAAACGACAGCGCCACTGTTATTGGCGGTGGAGCGGGCTGCGGCGACGGACTGGGCGATATCGAGTGAGCCGGCACCGTTGCTGGCGCGCATATCAGCCAAACCGTTGAGGGTGGTGGTGTTACCCTGATCAACACCGGTCTGGAAGGTGAGGGCGGTGCTTAAGTAAGTACCATCGATCAAGCTGCTTCCAGCGGTTCCGCTGGTCCATTTGGTCTGGCCAACGACATCATCAATTTGTTTTGAATAAGCCTGCATCTGGTCGACCAGGGCTTTTCGTTCAGAAGTACCCATGGTATCCGAAGCGCCGGCTTCCGCTTTGTTACGCATCTGAACCAGGATGTCGTTGATCCGGCCCAAGCCAGATTCGGCAACGGACAGCAAGTTCTTGGCATCAGCGATGTTACCGAGGGCGACTTTCAAACCTTCGGAGCGGGCTAACATTTTGGTAGCGATTGTCAGACCGGCGGGATCATCAGCTGCGGAGTTGATGCGTTTGCCTGTCGCCAGGCGGCTCTGATGGACCGAAAGTTGTTTGTTGATCACGGTCAGAGCATTCAGCGCGTTCATAGCGCCAATATTACCTGCAATTCGAGTTACATCATTATCAGCCATTTCAAACCTCCATGTTTGTGTTTGGCGGGGATCCTTCCCCTATTTTTGGCTTACTAAATTGACGGCTTACTATTCACTGATTCACCAGACCTAAGCCATGGTCACCTGGTGAATTTGTTTGATGAAAGAATATTTCGCAGGATACCTTTTACTAATATCAACCTCCATTAATGAATTACCTGAATAAGATTTTGGTATCAGTTTCTATTATCGTAAATACTACATATACCTTTAGTGGTAACCACCGTAATATTTGCATAAATGTTTGATTCAATGGATTAATACAATATGATTCCCAAATAGGGATCCCTTGATTCATATGACATTTAACTATTTTGGTTATTAAGAGATTTTATGGGGAAGACGTGCAAGGTGTTCAAACATTTCAGGAACACCAATACCGGTTGCCGCACTGGTTAAGATCAATGGAGCATGAATGATTTCAGCAAATTTTCTGGCGATAGTTATATCTGGGTCCGAGACAAGGTCGAGCTTGTTGCCTATAAGTAAAAAAGGTACATCCGGTAGGACTTCATGGATCTCCAGATACCATCGGGATACATGCTCCAGACTATCTTCCACAGTAAGGTCATATACCAGGGCACATGCCCTTGCACCCCGATAGAAACTGGTTCGGACAACAGCGAATCTATCCTGACCTGCCATATCCCAAATGGATAATTTGACTTTGCCTTCGGGAAGATCCACAACGTGAGTTTGAAAGTCCACCCCAATGGTCATCACCCTGGAAGTATCAAATTTCCCTTCACAATACTGGCGAACAAGCGAGGTTTTACCAACCGCACCATCGCCGGCGATGATCACTTTGTATAATGGGATATCACTCATACCGCCTGATTATATCAGGTGCTTAAGGTAGTATTCGTGTGGACAGACAAGCGCATCTGCATCGATGATCGAAGTTTGCAGATGCTTGGCGTTTGCATCTTCGAAAATGGACTGCAATTCTTCGAGTACTCGAAGCTGCCGGCTGGCAGGTTCCATGGTAAAGAGCGCTAATGTTGTAGTGCGCTTACCTGGGATGAAACACAACCACCGTCCGGTTTCTATTTCAGTCGAACGGATTCCCCCGCCGAAGATCTCAGTGGTTGCAGACTGATAGGCGGACAACATGGGCACAAATAATGCCGGATCCACCCGGAAGTTCCCCAGGCTTTTTAATGGCATACCTGTTTGAATATCGTATATAGCGAATCCAATTGCCTGTGCGGTCAGTCGGTGCCGAAGCAGCATGGATTGCCCTTCTTTAATTCCTTTTTTCCATTGCTCACCACCCGGGTCTGCTGCGAGACTCAATTCGATGTTTAGAATTTCGGATTGGTAATGACCATACAACTCTTGAAACTGGGTCCGGTTGATATCTCCCCTTGAGAAACGATCTGCAAGGGAAGCCAGTTTCGATTTGACCTTGGTTATATATGCTTGAGCTTCTTTTTGATCCAGAAACTTTCGATTCACAACAGTGGTGTCCGTAGATCCCGTATCCAGATCTTTTTGGGTAGTGATGATGACCGGCTTTGGGTTTACTTCCACGTCGGAGGTCTGCCTGTTGATCAATGACCGGGAATTCCCTACTGCTGGTTCATCCGGTTCTTTGGTATTAATAGGTTGTTTTGAGAATAATTGCTTAATCCAATTCCACATGACTGCCCCAATGAATTATTTTATTGAATAATGAGATCATTTTTGACTGCGTGAATAAATGCATCTTGTATAAAAAAAGCTTTTACAGTTCCCCCCCCCATGATCCGTCTGAAATCAAACTTTTTAATCTTATTAATTATACCTTTCGAACCTGGTTTCGACATTAAGAGAATTAATTTGAACGATTCTTATTTATTTTGGCCACGTATCATCCATCGTATACAACATCGGCACTGGGTGTATTGTTAACTCATGACCTTGATTCGATGCTGGGCTTCTCGAGAGTATCGTGTAAAATTACTTCAATATTCTATTTATCAGGTGGATCATATGACATCAAAAGACTTTATAAAGTTGCTCCCGGATGAGTTCAACTTGAATGTGGATGATCTACGGCAACATGCCCAAACTTCTATTAATTCCGGAAGATATCAGGATGCGATCGAGTCACTGGAATTAGTAACGAGGATGGTCCCGGATCATTCTGCCGCTTGGAATGATCTTGGTGTTGCTTACTTGTTAAATGGAAGCTGCTGAGCTTTCTCTTGCAGCGATCGAGCATGCACTAGAGACTGATCCTGAAAATCCACAGATCATTAAAAATAAAGTTCAAGCTCTGCTCCAGATTGAATCTCGAGCGACTGAAGGAATGAATCTCCTAGTGGATTATCTAAATCTCAGACATTCTGATACGGATGGTTTGTATTTGCTTGGCAGGGTATTTCAATCATTGGCTGAGAATGTTAAGGCGGCGGCGTTGTTTAGACGAGTTTTGCAGATTGATCCAAAGTATAAACTTGCCCGGGCTGCTTTAAAGGAGATGCTACCACCCAGGCAATCCACACCGTCAGATACCCCATAAAGACGGCTGGTATAATTCCCTCATGCAATCCATTGTAGCCATAGATCTCGAAACGACAGGATTAGATCCGCGCCGCGACTCCATAATAGAAATCGGCGCGGTTCGGTTTAATGAAAATGGTATTCAGGATGAATACCAGACCTTTATTAATCCCGGTAAACCAATCCCTCCCTTTATTACCCAGTTGACTGGTATCAAGAATGAACAAGTCGTCAACGCTCCCGATATACGATCTGCTATCCCCGAATTGGTCGTATTTGTAGATAAATCCCCCATTCTTGGCCAAAACCTGGGTTTTGATCTTGGATTCCTTCGGAAGTATGCAGTTTTTACTGAGAATCCCACCATTGATACATTTGATATCGCTTCGGTGGTTCTTCCTCAAGCGCGCCGTTATAACCTGGGAGCCTTGGGAGTGGAACTCGGTATTCCACTGGATGATGAACTGCATCGTGCTGTAAATGACGCACGCTTGACAGCTCGTGTTTACCAAAAGCTTTTTGAAAGAATTATGGATCCAGAAAACGGGTTGAGTACGGATCTTTTGCGGGAGATCCTCCATCTCAGCAAATCCCGGACCTGGGATGGCAGGCTTCCCTTTGAATGGGCGTTCCAGCAGAAAATGAAAGCTGGAATTGTTCCGCGAAAATCTGGCAATATGGATATCTATGGGCTTTTTGAAAAATCGGGGATGCCGTTGCCACCATTGAAACCAGTGGAGACGATCACCCCTCTGGATGTGGATGAAGCTGCTGCAATCCTAGAAGGGGATGGGGCATTCTCCAAATACTTCAATGGGTATGAACACCGCTCTGAACAGGTGGCGATGCTGAAAAAGGTGGCTCAATCGTTCAATGACCAGGCTCACCTATTCGTCGAAGCCGGCACAGGAACCGGCAAATCCTTTGCTTACTTGATCCCTGCTGTACTATGGGCTACACAGAACCAAAGCCGGGTGATCATCTCTACGAACACGATCAACTTGCAGGAGCAGCTGATCTCAAAAGATATTCCAGATCTAAAAGCTGCCACGGGAATTGACTTCAGAGCCAGCGTATTAAAAGGAAAAGGTAATTACCTCTGTCCAAGACGATTGGAAGCGGCTCGCATGCGTCCTCCATCCAGCGAGGAAGAGCTGCGGGTGTTGGCGAAGATCATGGTTTGGTTGAATCAGGGAGGCTCTGGCGACCGGACTGAAATCAACTTGACCGGACCCGATGAACGGGATGCCTGGAACCGCCTTTCTGCAGATGATGAAGGCTGTTCGATGGAGAATTGCATCAAACGAACTGGTGGTGCCTGTCCGTTTTATAAAGCCCGTATGGCCGCTCAATCTGCTCATGTGATTGTTGTGAACCACGCCTTACTACTCGCAGATATTGCCACAGGCAGCCGGGTATTGCCGGAATATCAGTATCTGGTGATCGATGAAGGTCATCATCTCGAGGATGCCACGACAAATGCGTTATCCTTCCGTGTCACACAATATGAGCTTGACCGCATGTTGCGTGAGTTAGGTGGTTCTTCCACAGGTGTTTTGGGTCGTTATCTGAATGTAATCTATAAGGTAGTTCAACCTTCCGAACTCGCACAGCAGGAAAAAGCTATTAAGCAATCCACTGATTCTGCTGCGAGATTACAAAACAATGCCATCCAGTTTTTTCGCTCGATAGATGAATTTATCAAACTTCAATCATCCGGCAGACAGGTAGTTCAATACAGTCAACAGATACGTGTCATCCCCGCTGTCCGAGCTCAACCGGATTGGACTGAAGTGGAGATGGCCTGGGATGAACTTAACGAAACCTTCAAAGTTCTGTTATTGCGTCTTGTTGAGATCCACCAATGGATCGGAGAGAAATTCAAAGAGCCCGGTGACGATTTATTGGATGTTCAGGCGAATCTGGGCACGCTGATCCGCAGATTTACCGATGTTCAACGTAATGTGAATGGTTTGGTTTCCGCTCCATCATCCGACCAGATCTACTGGGTTGAGATCAATAATACGGGAACTCAGCTAAGCCTGAACGCCGCTCCGCTACATATTGGTTCGCTGATGGAAAAACACCTCTGGCTTCAAAAGAGCAGCATTATCGTGACATCGGCGACTTTAACCGCTGCCGGTGATTTCTCGTATATCCGCGGCAGGTTGAATGCAGAGGATGCGGATGAATTGGCTGTGGATTCTCCGTTTGATTATGAGAATTCAGCATTGCTATATCTGGTGAATGACATCCCTGAACCGACCACTGGGCAACCATATCAGGCGGAGTTGAACAATACACTTGTACGGCTTGCCAAACAGACGCACGGTAGAATGCTGGTTCTTTTCACGAACTATTCCCAGTTAAAACAGACATCTAATTATCTTAATCCTATTCTGGCTGAGAAAGGGATCACCGTGTATGAGCAGGGTGAGGGAGCCTCTGCTGCTAGTTTGCTGGAGAGCTTTAAATCGAATGAAAAGAGTGTATTGTTGGGTACTCGTTCCTTCTGGGAAGGGGTGGATATCCCAGGACAGTCTCTTTCTGTGGTTGTGATCACAAAAGTACCATTTGATGTACCCAGTGACCCGATCATCGCCGCTCGATCGGAGACATTCGATGATCCATTCAATGAATATAGTCTCCCGGAAGCGATCTTGCGTTTCAGACAGGGATTTGGGCGTTTGATTCGCAATAAATCTGACCGCGGAGCAGTAGTCATTCTGGATCGGCGCATTCTGACTAAGAAATACGGCCGGATGTTCATCGATTCATTACCCCATTGCACCCAACGATCGGGTAGTTCGCTTGATCTACCAAAGACTGTGGAAAAGTGGTTGAACGAGGGATAATCAGAGTCGTGAATTGTATTCTGTAATCATTTCCTAAATAAGCACAACCAAAAACCTGCTTATGAGTTGTTTTAGGCTGGTTCTCAATTGGTTAAGCCATGAAAAATTAGTCAAAAAGGGCAGACCTCTGTGTCTGCCCTTTCACTTGAACAAAACTTAGAAATTCTAGAACAAGCCCAAAACCTTGCCGGTTTCCAGATCCAGGTCGATATCATAGAAGGCTGGTCTGGTCGGCAAACCAGGCATAGTGCTCATCTTCCCCAGCAAAGGATAAAGGAAACCAGCACCGACCGATGCCCGAATCTCGCGGACCGTGATCCTGAATCCTTTTGGAACTCCCTTGATCAATGGATCAGCGGTCAAAGATAAATGAGTTTTCGCCATGCAAATTGGCAATTTATCAAATCCAAGCCTTGTGTAATTAGCGATTTGTTCCTCAGATTCCGGAGAATAATCGACACCATCTGCTCCGTAGACTTCTGTAGCAATGATTTCGATCTTCTCCTTAATTGTTTTCTCAAGAGGATAAAGGAATTTAAACTTGGCTGGTTTTTCAGCTGCCTTAATGACTGCTTCACCTAAAGCTTTCGCCCCTGCTCCGCCTTCACCGTAATGTTTTGCTACCACTGCATCTTCCGCACCTGCTTCCAACGCGCCATTGCGGATCATTTCCAATTCCGCCGGGGTATCAGTGGCGAATGTATTCACCGCAACCACTACCGGGACTCCGAATTTACGTGCGATCTTGATATGATGCTGCATGTTGGGTAAACCGGCTTTCAATAATTCAAGATTTTCGTCCGTATATGCTGGGTCCAAAGGTTTGCCTGCTACCACCTTAGGACCGCCGCCGTGCATCTTCAGGGCTCGAACAGTGGCTACAAGAACAACTACATTGGGTACAAGTCCAGAAGCGCGGCACTTGATATCCATAAACTTTTCCATACCAATATCCGCACCAAAACCGGATTCGGTAATGACATAATCAGCTAATTTCAAAGCGATCTGATCTGCCAGAATAGAGCTGTTCCCATGAGCGATATTGGCAAAAGGTCCAGCGTGGACAAAAACAGGAGTTCCTTCCAGAGTCTGCATCAGGTTGGGTTTGATGGCATCGCGCATCAATACTGTCAGAGCGCCTGCAATCCCCATATCATCTGCATTGATCGCTTCGCCTGAGCGGGAGAGGCCAATGACCATTTTTCCGAGTCTCTCACGCATATCTTTCAGACTGGTGGTGAGTGCTAATACAGCCATAATCTCACTTGCGACAGCTATGTCAAAACCAGTCTTCCTTTCGTGACCTTTTTCTTCATCCCCTTCACCAATGGTGATGGCTCGCATGAATTGATCACTAGTATCAAAAACCCGTTTCCAGGTGATGGTGTCGGGATCGATATCCAATCTGCAGAGCTTATGCTTTTCCTCGGCAGTCAGTTGGATTGGATCTGTCTTTGTGATGCCTAGTTTCTTGAGCCTGCCTATTAATCCTTTTCCAAATCGACGGTTTCCCTTCTTGTCTGGAGGGCAAAGCCGATTGAATAACTGTTCATCTGTGGCTTCGGATTCATGCAACATACGGGCATCGATAGCTGCTGCCATCAAATTATTAGCGGCTGTGATTGCATGAATATCCCCGGTCAGGTGAAGGTTGAAATCTTCCATGGGGATCACCTGGCTGTATCCACCACCCGCGGCGCCGCCCTTGATTCCAAATGTAGGACCCTGGCTTGGCTGACGGATGCATGTGATAACTTTTTTCCCAAGGTGGGCACCTAACGCTTGACTCAATCCAACTGTCGTAGTGGTTTTACCTTCGCCAAGGGGAGTGGGTGTTATCGCTGTAACGTCCACATAAACACCATTCGGCCGATCTTTTAACCGCTCTAAAATTTCAAGTTTTACCTTTGCTTTGTATGGTCCGTAAAACTCCAGCTCCTCGGGATGTATCCCAACTTCCTCAGCAACTTGAGAAATATGTTTCAGAGTTGCTGCTTGAGCTATGTCAATATCTGATGGTACAGGACTTAGAATTTTTAATACGGTAGGTGTAAATCTCTTCGGAGCGGCTGACATGGATTTTTATTCCTTTCGTCTACTTGATAAGGATTTTGTTCTTGGATATTTATAACTTTCAGGCAGATTTATCGCTAATCAATAAAATTATATATCCAAATGTCAGACAAATGCAACACGAATGGAGAATGTTTGCATAATGTGTACTTAAAGAAAAATTCCACTTTATTTTTCCGATATAGGATAAGGAATTGGTTGAAATTAGACAAAGATGATGCAAATATGCTTAATATATTAGACTCAACCGTTTTGTAAGGTTCTTGTAAGGTGTATATCCTAAACCTAACGCACGCCTAACCTATAATCTTACTAACGAAACAACTCGCACATTTACAAACGAATGACCGACAAGGGCACACCTGGTGAAAACCGGGGTCGCAAAGCTATGGATCTAAAGTTGGGGAGTTTCCAGCCATGATTGCCAAGCCGCCGAACCTTCGTCTGCGGTGAATTTCCTCCTCCCCTCCTTTCAATCCCGAGAAATCTCAATGCCCTTGTCATCAAAGGATACGATGACAAGTCTTTTGCGTAAATTAATTCAAATTTCTTCACTTTCAGCAATCTTACTGATGAGTGTTTTTCCGATTTCAGCAGTATCGGCTTCTGTTATCCCTGTCACAGATAGTACAACAACATTAGTATCATCACTGGCTCCGAATATCTCGGTTACAGAATTCATTTTAGCTCTTGATACAGATGAAACAGTACTTAAAGGGATCTATCTGGAGGATACTTTCGCCCTCCGTATTGTTCAGCAACCAACCGGACAGGCAGGTTTTGTTTCAACAATTCAGGGAGTAGTTACTCAATTTGCTCCCGCATCCGATTACGGCGTAATTGGCTTATTGGCACACAACTACCTGGCGGGCAGCAGTTTCAGTTCGGTCGTACAGGGTGATGTAATCACAGTGGCAAATGGGGATGGTTTGGGAACACAGTATGTTGTGACATCCATAAACCAATTCCAGGCGCTTTCACCGAATAGCACATCATCAAAGTTCGTTGACTTGGAATCAGAAGAACAAATCACCGCAGGGCAGCTCTTCCAAAAAATGTATCAGGGAGAACCCCATCTGGTCCTTCAAACTTGCGTTGCCAAAGATGGTGAACCTTCATGGGGAAGGTTATTTATCATCGCTGAACCTTTAGAAACCCAGGGTTAGTTCAGTCCAAAAACTAATTGAACGACGAAATTCTCCAATACAATTTGGAGAATTTTTTGTTATTGAGTGAAGTCCTTACCAACCCAGCTGATAAACTCTGAAGAGAGGTCGCACTCGCAAATCGACTCAATCTTTGCTTGTAGATCCATTGGTGTTACATTTTTCCATAAATATTCTTTAAAATATTCTTCCAAGAATCTCCCCATTTTCTCCTCGCCAATTTTTGATTCCAAAATAGAAAAGAAAATGGGGCCTCTGCCGTAAATGATTGCACCATAATTTGAATCAGAGTATTCTGATACAGGCAAACCTATTGGTATTCCTTCCCGACTCACAGAATCCCAACGATCGTAAAATGAATTAAGGTAATTTTTTGCGCTTTTTTCCCCATATTGAGTCCTGTAGAAATCATAAGTAATGAATTGAGTAAGTGATTCATCCAGCCAGGGATCATTTAGTTGATCATTCCCCACCATGTTATAGAACCATTGGTGCCCAACCTCGTGTGTAATTACAGATTCCTGATACACCCGAACCGGAATCCCATTGGTTGTATCGTCAACATAGTAGAGATCCTGGTTGATCGTCGTCAAGCCGGGATATTCAACACCTAACGCAGAAGTATGTGTGGCTATCACATCGAATTCCGAATATGGATATTCTCCAATCAATTTATCAAATACCTCGATCGCTTTTTCTGCAGTAGAGACCGCTGCAAGCGATCCTGCATTCAATGAAGATGGCGCATATGAATTGATGGTGATATCCATGAACTTAGTGCTTTGTTTCTGGAGATCATTTCCGGCTGCCAGAAAAAAATCACGGGCAGGCGCAGCTGAAAAAACCACAGTTTGGCGATATTTGTCCGATGCTGAATTAATAATCGATCCTGAACCTATAAGGATAAGTTCTTTGGGAGCAGTTACCGCAACAATATAGCTAGCAGCGTCCGAGTATGTTACGTCACCCAACAATGCTGGTAACTCTTCATGCCAACCGTCCTCATCAAAAACAGCCAACATAGGATAGAAGTGTGCGAGAGTAACTAGTCCATCCTTTGAACTGAAAATATTGTAATTTGAGCTAGAATCAGACGGCATTGAGTATAAAAATTCCATACTAACAATTACAATTTCTCCGACTTTGGATGGAGAATCTAAATCAATGGTTAGCAACCCTTTGGAACTATCAAGTTGATAAGAAGATGGGATTTGATTGATCTTGAGATTGGAGATGGTAACCTTTGAGCCAAAAAGAGATGGATAGATGTGAAAAACAAGTTTGTTAAGGGATTGGTCCTCTGTGTTCACGAATTGAATAGTCTCTTCTCCTGTGATCACTTTCAAATTGGATGAGATGTCGACTTTGATGTGATATTCTGGCGCATCTTTTATCCCGAGTAATAATTCCTGGTGACCCTTGCGTAACCTGGAAATAAAATTCCTTGAATCATTCCAGTCCAAACTTAACACATCGATTAATGGACTTGAGGATTCAACTTCAGGAGTATCCTGTGGATATTCAGTCATTGTATTATCGGGAGGATTCAGCCTTTTCTCAAAACCATTGCAACCTGATAAGGAAACGATGACTAAAACAATGACAAGAAATTTTCTCATGAGTGCATCTTCTCCATTTTCATCTGATTGTACCAGTCCATTATATACAGTTCACAAATCTTTAGCAGATACCCTCAACCCAAATCAGGATATAATCAAAATGAATATGGAACCTATCCCGGTGCATCGAAAATTACCTGCTTTCGGCTCATTTCTGCCGTTTTCAATTCTTTTGGCTTTGGTAGGTTGGTTGGGTGTTATCTATCTGATCATAACCACACTGCCAACTCTAGGACCGCGTTGGTTGTTCTTTTTTTTCATTACTGTAGCGATGACAGGAACAGGTCTACCCGTTATCGTTTTCCTCAACTTACGCTTCCCATCCTATCCACCGATCGATTCACCTGTTGTAATCCGGCAGGCATGTTGGATTGGAGTTTATGCCGGTATTCTGACCTGGCTTCAATTAGGCCGCATACTTACGCCAACAGTAGGTGTAATCATTGCGATTGGATTAGTCATTATAGAGGGATTAATTCGCTTTAGAGAAAAAAGCCAATGGTCTCCGGCATCCAAAGAATCAGCATCTGAGTCCGATTCATCAACCACCATCAATCCTCCTCAGAATGAAAATGAATGATCTTCGCACTCTGCCATCCATTGAAACTATTCTCAACGAAGCAGAGTGTGGAAAACTGGTTGCGGAATTCGGACATAACCTGACTGTTGAAGCTGCCCGCCATGTTCTGGATGATATGCGTAACGAGAAGGTTATGTTTTCTTCCGAAAAACCTGCCATCATTTCAACAATCAGAAAAATATTAACAAAGTGGACAATGCCAACGCTGAGTCCAGTCATCAATGCTTCTGGCGTGATTCTCCATACTAATTTAGGAAGGGCGCCCATAAGCCTGGAGGCATTGTATAGGGTACGCGAGACATCAATAGGATATTCCTCGCTCGAATTTGATCTAGATAAAGGGACCCGTGGCTCCCGCCACGACCATCTGAATCAGGTATTGACTCAATTAACTCATGCTGAAGCAGCTCTGGTTGTCAATAACAACGCTGCAGCTGTGCTATTAGTATTAACCTCGCTAGGAAACCGAAAAAAAGCGATCATCTCACGCAGTCAACTAGTTGAAATTGGTGGCGGATTTCGAATCCCTGATGTGATGCGGCAATCAGGTGTAAAACTGATCGAAGTGGGGACCACAAATCAGGTTCACCTGGACGATTACGAAGACAAACTGATCGAAGGTGCCAAGATCGTTGTCAGGGCTCATTCGTCAAATTTTAAAATCATCGGTTACACAAGCGAACCCGAATTAATCGATTTGGTTGAACTTGCCCACCGGTATGGTGCAATTTTCATTGATGATCTTGGTTCCGGGGCGCTTCTCGACACCAAAGAATTCGGATTATCGCATGAACCCATGGTACAGGAATCCATATCTGCTGGAGTAGATGTGATCTGTTTCAGCGGTGACAAATTATTGGGTGGCCCTCAAGCAGGGATCATCCTGGGAAAAAAGATACTTCTCGATAAAGTCAAACGCCATCCATTAGCCAGAGCAGTCCGGGCTGATAAACTCTGCTTGAGCGCTTTACACGCAACAGTGATTGATTATCTTCGCGGAACAGCTTTATCTGATATCCCTGTATGGTCAATGATCTCGAAATCCGCGACTGATATTCAAAAAAAGGCTGAAGAATGGCAGACCGAGTTGGGATTTGGACGGATCACTTCCGGTTTTTCCACTGTAGGTGGAGGTAGTCTTCCAGGTGATACGCTTCCTACATGGTTGCTGACAATCAAGCCCAAGAATCCGCAAAAATGTATGAAACGATTACGGTCAGCTGATCCTCCAGTCATTGGGAGGATCGATCATGACGAACTGGTATTGGATCCCAGAACAATCTTTGCAGAACAGGAAAACGAACTGATTGCGACGATACGACTTATGAAGACGGAGGGTTACTTTGAATACTGATCTTGATCAATTACTTAAATTAAAGGATATGGAAGGAATCATCGTTTTTGGAAATGGCGATCATAATCCATCCATGGTTTATCTTACCGGCGGGGGCCATTTTACCAATGCAATGCTGATTAAGAAATATGGATCTGCCCCTGTATTGGTGGCAAACAGTATGGAACGTGAAGAAGCCGCCAGGTCGGGTCTGTTAGTGGATACTTTCGATTTTGAGATATTGATCAAGTTTATGAAAGAACACCCGGATAATAAAGCAAAGGGGAGTGCTCTCTTGCTTAAACACTATCTGGAAAAGTATCAACTTACCACTGGGAAAGTTGGATTGTATGGTCAAGTGGATCTGACTCACGATTGGGCGGTATTAAATGAATTGAAGGCAATAATGCCAGGCTTGATATTAACTGGTGAAATGGATAAATCTGTATTGGATGCTTCAGCGATTCTTAAAAGACCAGATGAAATAGACCGTATTAGAAGAATGGGTGAGGTTACCGTAAATGTGGTTGGAAAAGTCCAACAATACTTGTCCTCTAATTGTTTGAGAGATGGAGTATTAGTCAATGAGAAAGGTAATGCAATTACAGTAGGTGACGTGAAATCACGGATCGATCTATGGCTTGCTGAAGCAGGCGCGGAAAACCCGGAAGGGACAATCTTTTCAATCGGCCGTGATGCCGGGATCGGTCATTCTTCCGGTACAACATCAGATCAACTGCGAGCTGGACAAACAATCGTTTTCGACATCTTTCCCTGTGAAAAAGGTGGGGGTTATTTTTACGATTTCACCAGAACCTGGTGCCTGGGGTATGCCACCCCTGAAATTCAAAAGCATTACGACCAAGTGAAATCTGTGTACGACACCATCCTCGGAGAACTGAAGACAGGTGTACTTTGCCAGGTATACCAGCAGCGAACCTGCGAACTATTTGAATCCATGGGACATGTAACGATAGCAAAAGATCCCAATACAACCAATGGATATAACCACAGTCTTGGTCATGGGCTTGGATTACGCGTCCACGAAGGACCGTGGTTCAGTCAATTCATGCCTGCAGAAGATAATCTAACTCCAGGTATGGTGTTTACTATTGAACCCGGTTTGTATTATCCAGAAAATGGATTTGGTGTCAGACTTGAGGATACCTTCTATGTAACAGCTGATGGCGCAATCCAACGGTTTGTTGAGTATCCGATGGATCTAGTCATTCCAGTAAAAGGAAAATGATATGGACACCCCGATGAGAATCTTGGGAATTGAATCCTCATGCGATGAGACGGCTGCGGCAGTTCTTGAAAATGGCCGGATGTTGCTATCCAATGTGGTTGCATCCCAGATCGATCTTCACGTTCAATATGGAGGTGTGTTCCCTGAGGTAGCATCCCGGCAACATATTAAAACCGTGTATGGTGTTGTGGATCAGGCATTGCAACAAGCCCACATGACATTACACGATATTGATGCCATCGCAGTGACGCAAGGTCCAGGTCTGGCTGGGTCGCTTGTGGTCGGCTTGAACATGGCCAAGGGTTTAGCTCTTGGAAGAAATATCCCTCTTATTGGTGTAAATCATCTTGAAGGGCACATTTATTCCGCATGGGTTTACACTCAGAAAAGTGTTTTGGAAGGTAAACCAATTCCTACAGAGCCCAATTTCCCTTTGCTTGCTCTCCTGGTTTCAGGTGGACATTCCGAGTTGATATTAATTTCTGGTCATTTACAATATAAGCAACTCGGAAAGACCATGGATGACGCAGCCGGCGAAGCATTCGATAAAGTGGCTAGATTGTTAGGTTTATCATATCCGGGTGGACCCTCCATCCAAAAGGCTTCTGAGAATGGTAGTCCGACCGCTTTCAATTTTCCACGAGCGAGACTTGATAATCCATGGGACTTTTCTTTCAGCGGACTCAAAACGTCAGTTTTGAGAACAGTCCATCATCTTCAAGAAAACAAAGAATCCATTCCTGTGAATGATCTGGCAGCGAGTTTTCAAGCTGCCGTTGTCGATACGCTAGTTGCAAAAACCCTGAAAGCAGCTCAAGAATTCAAGGCAAACGAGATTATTTTGGCAGGCGGCGTTTCTGCAAATAAGGCATTGCGTGATTCAATGACATTGCAATCACAAATCCCTGTTCACATCCCGCATATTACTTTATGCACAGATAACGCCGCGATGATTGCGTGCGCTGGATTTTATCGACTCAGTAATGGACATACTTCATCATTGGATCTGGATGCTATTCCAACCTGGCCATTGTTGTCCGTGTAACTTTTCTAAGCAATAGGTATCTAATGAATACAATCATGGATGCAACCATTTCGGCTGAATTGTTAGTTAAAGGTGATAAGGATGAATTTAATAGGCTGATCGAAGTTTACTCTGATCCGATTTATCGATTGGCGTTGAATATCACTGGAAATACTCTCGATGCCGAAGATGTCCTCCAGGAAACATTCATCAAAGTAATTCGAAGTATTAGCAGTTTTCAAGGAAAGTCCTCTCTCTATACCTGGATATACCGGATCGCAGTGAATGAATCCATACAGGTTTTGCGAAAAGGGAAGCAGATCATAGCTTCGCTTGATGAGGATGAAAATGAAGAAATTAGTTCACCACGCGAGATCAGATCGTGGGAATTACTGCCTGAGGAAAAAGTTATTGGTGCAGAAATAAAGGTAAAACTTGATAAAGCAATTCAAATATTATCGGAAAAATTAAAGGTGGTTTTCATATTGCGCGATATTCAAGGTTTGAGCATCCTGGAAACAGCAGAATTATTGGGTGTCTCAGAGGAAGTAGTTAAAACCCGTTTACTCAGAGCGAGGTTGTCATTGCGGGAATCCTTGACGCAATACTTTGGAGATTCCCAATAGGAAGGTACGAAATGAATAAACCCTGTTGTGAACAATTAGTCGATTGTTTATCCGATTACATTGATGGTGAGCTGCCTCCTGAATTGGTAGCTCAATTGGATGAACATATATTAACTTGTACAAACTGTCGTATTGTTGTGGATACGACCAAAAAGACCATTTCCCTTTATCATCAACTTGCTGAAGACCAGCATGTACCAAACTCAGTAGTTGAAAGATTGCATAAGACGTTGGATATATCTAATTTTATGAAAGAATGATCATGGCTGAAATTCAAAAAAAGATAAACCATGAAGATAATACAAGCGAAGGAGAATTTACCAATCTCCCTGATATTGACCTTGGGAATGATGGCGGTGAACGTCCATGTCCTGTTTGTGACCATGGGAATCTCAAGTATGATTATTTTCTAAATTTATGCTGCGATAACTGTGGGTATGTTGAAGCTAGCTGTTTTACCTGATAAATTTTGCCTCCCCGCGTCGCGGAGAATGGGAAACATATGGAAAGAATGTTGAATGAAGATATTACCACACAGGTAAAAGATGTCCTTGCTGAGAATTTATTAGAACCTGTAAAAATATTATTTTTCGAAGATGATGAACATTGTGATTTTTGTGCCCAGACGAGACAAATCCTTGAAGAGATCGTCCCTTTGGATTCAAGGCTAAGCTTGGAAGTAAAACATCTTCATGGTGATGCAAAAATAGCAAAACAATATCATGTTGATAAGGCTCCGGGTATAGTTTTGGCTGCGAAAAATGCGGAAGAGATCGTGGATTATGGAATCCGATTCTACGGTATTCCAGCCGGTCATGAGTTTACATCTTTGATCAATGACGTCATATTGGTTTCGTCACGAGAATCAGGGCTTTCGCCTGCAACAAAAGCTTTCCTTAAAAAGAATAAAGAAGATATTCTGTTACAGGTGTTTACCACCCCAACCTGACCATACTGTCCGCGAGCCGTGACGCTCGCTCATGCGATGGCTCTCGAAAGCCAATATGTCCAAGCGGAAATGATCGAAGCTACAGAATTCCAGAAGCTTGCCGGAGACTATCAGGTATCTGGCGTACCTCATACTGCAATTAATCACAATGCAGGTCAGATGATCGGCTCTGGACCAGAGGTAATGTTGTTGGATGAGATCGTCAAAGTATTGAAGGAATAAGGAGGGAAAAACATGGATGCGAAAGTGAACTGGAAGGGCGGAATGGAGTTCGACGGTCTTGCTGGAAGCTTGATGACAGTTCCTCTCTCATCAAGATCTCCTGATCGAGGATCTAGTGAAGGTTTCAAACCGATGGAACTGTTTGCCATTGGGCTTGCTGGTTGTACAGCGATGGATGTGATCTCGATTCTGGAAAAGAAGCGACAGGAAATTACCAAGTTTGAAGTGGATGTCCACACGGAGCGTGCAAGTGAACATCCAAGAGTATTTACTTCAGCGATGATCACCTACAAGCTGTCCGGGAAAAATATAGACCCCATGGCAGTGGAACGAGCGATTGATCTCTCATCCACCAAATACTGCCCAGCGCAAGCGATGCTTTCAAAAGTCGTAGAAATCAAAACCAAATACGAGATAACTGAAGAAGGATGAAGTAGGACGAGAATAAATCAAAAGACCGGTGAAAACCGGTCTTTTTTATATGATCCTTCTACTACTTAAAGAGGATCGGGATGATAAACGCCCAGATGATCCACAATAACGCCATCAACCCCCCGATGGCTAACCTGGCACCGATTGCCCATCCAAATCCCCACATCATCTCTTTGGAAGTGATTAGAGCTTTGCGCCAATCCTTGTCACGGATAAACTCAACAATGAATACACCCAACACAGCGAATAAGATTCCACCCAGAGGTGGCAAAACGATGGCTCCAATAATGGCGGCAATATTTCCAGCCAGTATCGACCACCAACTGGCTCCACTTAATCTGGCTTTTCCGCTGATAAAAATGTTATCAGCCCAGTTGCCAATAACCATCAAAATGGAAATTAGTGCGAAAATCAGCCATCCCGGGAATGCGAAGCTATTAACAAGACCCCATACCAGTGTTGCCAGCCATATAATGTTCAACCCTGGAAAAATTGGTATGATCAGACCAACCCAACCCACAATAATGGTGGCTGTGATCAATCCAAATAGAAGTGCCTCCAACCAGGGGGTCATTTACTCTCCGATGAGATTCGCTCGATTCCACCCATCCACGGTTTGAGCACTTCCGGGATCAAAATTGAACCGTCTGGTTGCTGATAATTTTCCATAACCGCGATTAAGGTCCTTGGTAATCCAAGACCTGAACCATTCAATGTATGCACCAGGCGGGGTTTACCGCCATCTGACGGGCGATATTTGATGTTTGCCCTTCTTGCCTGAAAGTCACCCACATTGGAGACAGAGGAAACTTCCAGCCACTCTGCACAGCCTGGAGCCCAGACCTCTACATCATAAGTGATGCTGGCATTGAATCCAATATCGCCGGTGCATAACTGTAAGACACGGTAAGGTAGTCCCAGCAGTTCAGCAGTTTGAGTGGCATCATGAAGCATTTTATCCAGTTCATCCATGGAGTCTTCCGGTTTACAGAATTTGTACATTTCCACTTTGTCAAACTGGTGGCCACGTTTTATGCCTCTGACATCCCGGCCGGCAGACATTTTTTCCCTGCGAAAACAGGGAGTGTAAGCAGTATAGTGGAGCGGTAGTTGGTCTTCTTCGATGAAATCGCCTACATGCAAACCGGTTAATGGCACCTCAGCGGTAGGCACCATCCAGAAGTCTTCTTCTGCATCATGGTACAGATTGTCCCGAAACTTTGGAAGCTGCCCTGAGGCGAATAGAACGTCACTCTTGACCATGAATGGGGTATATTTCTCGGTATATCCCTGACGAATATGCAGGTCCAACATCCATGCGATCAAAGCACGCTGCAATCTGGCGCCGGCGCCACTGAGGACGTAAAATCTCGACCCTGTTAACTTAATACCCTGATCAAAATTAATAATCCCCAATTCCGGTCCAAGGTCCCAATGGGGCTTAGCCGGGAAAGGCAGCTCTGAGGGCTCTTTATAGGTATGAATCACTTGATTATCATGTTCATCCTTGCCATAAGGGGTCCGATCGGAAGGTACATTGGGTACGAGCGCCACCAACCCGCTCAAAGCTTCTTCGACAGTGGATAATTCGCCATCCAACCCGGAGATACGATCACCCAACTCACGAGATGCATCGATCTTCGCCTGTCGCTCTGTTGGATCTTTCATCTTGCTGATCTCTTTGGATACAGAGTTACGCTCGGCTTTAAGGGATTCAACTTCCATCAAGATGGAGCGTCTTTTGGAATCCAGTGCAAGGATCTCATCCACTGGAGCAGGATCCATCTGGCGTTTACGAAGCGATTCACGAACATAATCAGGATTTTCTCGGATCAGATTCAAGTCAAACATGGTTTCTCCTCTAATGTAAACAAAAAATCCCTCCGACTGCAGGACGAGAGTATTCTCGTGGTGCCACCTGCATTCGCCAGGGAAGATTTCCAGGCCTCAACCGCGATAACGGGCGTTCCGTCTTCTTTATTGCTAATAAGCATTCAGAAGAATCTGTCCCTATAATAGGGCTGCTGGAGCGGAGTTTGTCATTTTTGCCTGTCTGCTTTCACCTGCCGCAGACTCTCTGCAAAGCTTAAATAACCATTACTCCAGGCTGATGTTGCAGTTGATTATAGCGGTATTGGCAGGAAAGTCAACTCACTGGTTGTAAGGTATACGAGTGATACCAGGATTAGATTTCACGCTGATAAATCCGATACCTGCGTAATGGTTTAGCACCCAGTTTTTCAATGGCATTGTTCATCGGAAAGTTATCTTCAAGAACATAATTGATCTCCATCCGTAACTCAGGGGAGAACAAAGATTCATACAATGCCCGGTACAGCAGACTGTCAATGGCTTTACCGTGATATTCGGGGATCACTCCCAACGCGAACATACGGTATTGTTTTAATCGAGGTATACCTGTTAGCAACTTAATCCAGCCAAATGGCATAAGATTTCCATTCATTTTCTTTATAAGCACGTTCACGTCTGGTATTACGATGGCAAACCCTATTGGTTTACCGTTGGAATCCTCCGCAAAAAGAACTCCTTTGGGTTGGATGACTGGTTTGAGATCATTTGCCATAGCGCGGACTTCTGCATCAGTTACCGGTGAATATCCCCAGTTATCACCCAGACTGTCATTGGATAATTGCATGATAGTCTCAATCTCATCATCCAAATTCTTCATCTTGATCTGACGAATCTTGATTCCATACCTGTTGGCAACTTTATCGGTCAGTTGAATGATCCGTTCCGGGATTTGATAACCATCGCGGGCGTTGATCGAATATACGAGAAGATCTTTGATCTTGCTCAAGCCAAACCTGGTGTAATGATCATCATAATAATTCGGGATTATAGGGAGCCATCACGCACGGTGGAGGAGTAAATCCTTCGATCACTGACCCCCATTCTTGCGAGACAAAACTCCACGGTCCACGCATGGATTCCATCCCATTTTCCAAAAGCCAATCCCTGGCTGAATTGAGTAATAGTGTCGATGCTTCAGAATCATCTATGCATTCATAATATCCAAACAGCCCAATCGGTTCTTTCCAATAGTCCACGGCCAGATTGTCGATAAATGCTGCAATCCGACCAATCACCTCGTTTTCCCCGTAAAGAAGAAAGAGTGTATAAGTACAATGATCCAGCAATGGATTGCGGACAGAGTCAAATTGTCCAGTAACCTCGTCTCTCAGCGGGGGTACCCAATTCGGATCTGATCGGTAGAATTGATAAGGGAAATTCTATAAATGTTTTCAGGTCTGCTTTGCTGTCAACTTTTTTGATCTGCATTATTGTGTATCCGTAATGAGTGTATGCAGAGATTATATGATTATTCTTTGACTTAGGCAACTATTAGTGAGCATCACAGATTTGAAGCAAATCACCTTGAATTCTTAAACTGCGTTTTGTAAAGTTTAGAATACAAACCTTTTTGTTCGACCAGTTCTGAATGAGTACCTTGTTGGACGATCTGACCGCGATTTATTACCAGAATTTGATCCGCAGCCAGGATGGTGCTTAAACGGTGGGCAATGACAATGCTGGTTCGTTGTGCCATTACCCGGCTTAAAGCTTCTTGAATTAGTTGTTCTGATTCACTATCCAAATTACTGGTTGCTTCATCAAGAACCAATATTCTAGGGTCTTTCAGGATCACCCGGGCTAGAGCGAGACGTTGTTTTTCTCCGCCGCTGAGACGATATCCGCGTTCACCTACGATTGTGTCGTATCTATCAGGAAGGTCCTGAATGAAGTCATGAATGTTGGCAACTTTACAAGCATTTTCCATCTCTTGCTGGGTGGCATTCAATTTTGCATACAGCAGATTAGTTATGACCGTGTCGTGGAATAAGTATGTTTCCTGGGTGACCATGCCGATCTGTTTAGATAAAGAAGCAAGAGACACATCTTTTATATTATGACCATCAATCCGGATAACCCCGGTCGTGGGATCATATAATCTGGGAATCAGATAGGTAAGGGTGGTCTTACCAGCACCGCTAGGACCCACCAAAGCGACAAGCTGACCTGATTCAACCCGGAAGGTAACGTCATCCAATGCATTTCCTCGTGCCTGACTGTGAGAGGTTGGTTTAACGAGTCCGCTTTCGTCCATTGGACCTGATAACACAGTTTTTACATTATCTACACTGCCATAACGCCGAACATCACTTAACAGGTATTCATCACCGATCTCGTAAATAAATGTGACATGATCAAATTGAATCTCTCCATCGATGTGGTTGAGTTCGATCGGAGTTTTTGTCTCAGCTATATCCACAGGTAGATCGATGACTTCAAACACCCTCTCAAAACTAACCATGGAGGTGGCAAATTCGACTGGAGCATTTGCAAGGTTCTGCAAAGCTCCATATAGAGTGCCTAAATATGCGCCTAGTGCAACGATTGTTCCTATTGTGAATTCACCTTTGATCACATAGTAACCGCCTAGTCCGTATACTAGGGCAGAACCGATCGCTGTGAGCAAACCAATAATTGTGATGAAAATAGATCCCATAAAAGCACGTTGGATACCAAGATCCTTGACTGCACCGGCTCTGTTTCCAAAGCGGGATACTTCAAACTGTGAACGACCAAAAAGCTTCACTAAAAGCGCGCCACCGATATTTAGCGTTTCGCCCATTAATGCATTCATCTTTGCGTTCGCTTCCATTTGATTGCGGGCGACATCCCGCAATCGAGTTCCTATCAATCGTGTAGACAGGATGAACAACGGAAGGATGGCAACACTGATCAGTGACAACCGCCATTCGAGACTGAGCATTACCCCCAGTACAGCCAATCCTTGGACTATGTTTGTGATGATACCGACGATCGTATCGCTGATCGCATTCTGAGCTCCGATGACATCATTGTTCAACCTGCTCATCAACTCGCCGACCTTGGTATTGGTAAAAAACCGCAGTGACATCCTTTGTAAAGCAGCGTACAAAGAGACACGCAGGTCGTAGATCACCCCTTCGCCGATCCTTGCGGTGAACCGTCTTCTGAGAACATTGAAAGCACCATTAATCGCCGGGATCAACAGCATAGCTAACGCAAGAAAGCCCAAACGTTGGATGTTCGCCTCAGGGATGGTCCGGTCGATCAAGTCGCGCATGATGAGAGGATTTAATATCGTCAGTCCTGTATTTGCCAGGATGAGCGCAAGAGTTCCGATGATGAGTAATTTGTACGGTAGGGCATACTTCAATACACGGTTGAGTAACGAAATTGTGACTTTCGGTTTCTCATCCGGTGCTGCAATTATGCTCTTCATTCCGCCTTTTCCAGGCATATTTACCCCACAATCAGTGTTCTATGAAATCTTAATGGAATGGATACCAGTCATTTTTTCGAGAGTTTCGGTTATGTTTTGTATTGAGGTCTTCGCTGTAAGCTTGATTGTATAAGTTAAACGAATCTGTTTCGTGGCCAGATTTTTTTCAATACTCGTTGCTACCATGGAGGAGACGATGCCGTGCAATGTTTTGCGGATTTCGTCGGGTAATGTTTCCTTATCTTCAGCGGAAACATCCAGAACCATGGTGGTATACGTTTTGATGTAATGTTTTTCAAAGACATTCAACAGGATCAAGGCGATGAGGATCATCCCGGTTGCAGCAAAACCAGATAAGTAGTGCCCGGCACCGATCGCCAATCCCACAATGGCCATCGTCCATAGGGAGGTAGCTGTTGTCAAACCCTTGATATTTGACCCATAGCGGAGGATTGCACCGGCGCCGAGAAATCCGATCCCTGAAATCACCTGGGCAGCAAGTCGGGCAGGATCTCCATTAGGTACCATGGGATTGAATTGGATAGCCATATTAATCGACAGCGTCATGGCAAGCGTGGCCCCAACAACAAGAATAATGTGAGTACGTAACCCCGCTGGCTGTCCCTGACGTTCGCGTTCGAAACCTACCATGGCACCCAATAATGCTCCGATAATGATTCGAAATATGATTTCCTGGTCAGTGATCATGTGGCATCCTTTCATATGAGAGTAAAAAGTATATCCCAAAGAGTATTCTGATTCTAGTACTTTCAAATTAAAATAACCATCTTGCCCGATTAATAGAGTTGCGTATCGTTTTCCTTGCTAATTCTGTTTAGAATTAAACTTAAAATTAACCTGGGTATTGACATATGTAATTACATCTGTATAATTGGACAAATTAACTTGTTTCAGCTAGAGAAAATTAATGAATAATCTGTACTACTTCATTCTTGTTGTAATCATTCTTTCCATTATTATTCTGGAGAGAAGAATACTCGTATGGATGGCTGAAGCAACCGAATAAAAGTTTTACAAAAATACCATAAGTCAAACAAAAGCCACCCAATCATAGGTGGCTTTTTTTATCATTACCCCATTGGAGAGTGGGCGAGAAACTAGGAGGAAAATTTTGAATGAAAGGAGCAGGGATCGAAATTCTAAAGAATCGGAAGTAGTAATTAATTTAGGCAATTATTTTTTCTAAGGAGAATTTAAGATGAGCGAACAATCTACCGTTTCGAATTTGGTTGAAAGCAAACGTAAACCTGTCATGAATGCTCGACAGGTCGGAGTCGCTGCAGCATTTGGTGGAGCTGCCCTTGCCCTTGTTTTAGCCGGGGTGACCATTCCCATTCCGGGTACACCAGTGGTTACTGATCCACGTGAGATATTTACCAGCATTGGCGCATCTCTGACAGGTCCTGTTGGTGGTGTGGTCATTGGTCTTCTGGCTGGAATTGCTGAACCCGGGATTCCGCTGGCCAGCTTGCTTGCCCATGTTGTGGGTGGGGTATTCAACGGATTTGTGTATAAGAACTTCAGTTGGCGTCTCCATGAGAAGAAAGTATTAAGCCTGGCTGCCTGGGCTGTGCAAGTATTCCTTTACTATACTGTCGTGGTCATCCCTCTATTTGCAGTTGGCTTGTCTATTTTCTATCCAGATCCGGAATATGGTGGTTTCTTCGCCTTCCTGGGGGCACTCGAAGTAGGTGCGATGCCAGAAGCTTTACTGACCACAGTTGTTACAACGGTGATCATGGCTGCACTTCCAGAAAGGTTTCGTAGACCTCTGTGGTAAGCAATTATTAACTGAGAAATTATGCTGTAAATCTCAGGCCGCATTTATCTAAATGCGGCCTGGGTATCCTGATGAAAAACGAAAGCAAATATGTCTTACGAAATCAATTTCAACGATGTTTCATTTTCTTATGCAGGAAGCGAGACATTAGCCCTGAAGAACATCAACATTAAAATTCACCCTGGGGAAATCATCCTTGTTACCGGTCCGGCAGGCAGTGGAAAAACCACTCTGTGTTCCTGCATAAATGGGTTGGTCCCCCATTACCATGATGGTGATTTACGAGGGACAGTTACAGTTGGTCCTTATGATACAAAAAAAGCAAGGGTTGGAGGTCTAGCCTCCATTGTCGGGATGGTATTTCAAGACCCGGAAAGTCAGTTGGTTACGAACACCGTAATGGACGAGGTTGCTTTTGGTCCCGAAAACATGGGCATTCCCCGTGATGAAATTAATCTCCGCGTAGCAGATGCGCTTGCCGCGACCAGGTTGACGGGTTATGAAGACCGTGAACCACACAACTTATCAGGTGGGGAACAACAAGCTTGTGTGATCGCAGCAACATATTCAATGCACCCCGAAATTTATGTAATGGATGAACCTCTTGCCAACCTGGATCCTGCTGGACGTATTCAGATACTGAAATTAGTAATTCAGGTTGCGAAACAACGGGGGAAAACTCTACTGATCGTGGAGCATGCACTGGAAGATGTTCTTCCTCAGGTGGATCGTGTCATAGTCATAAATCAAGGACAAATCATTCGGGATGGTAAGACTAAAGATGTTATAGCTGGCGGTGATATTCCCCATGTATTCAAACGTCCAGATATTCTCCGTCTATCCGAATGCTTCCATCTTCCCAATGATCCGCTAACTCCTGAGGGATTTTCTGTGGAATTCAGAAAAAAATACAAGTTGAATCAGCTGATGTTGAATAATCATCGTTTGCCTGAACGTAAAGATAACCTTCCAGTTATCGAAGTTGAGGATGTCTCTTTTTATTACAATGCGGAAAAAGCCGCTTTACAAAATCTAAGTCTGACAATTCATTCCGGCGAGATGGTAGCCATCCTCGGACGAAATGGATCAGGGAAAACAACATTTGTTCGTCATATTATCGGGTTAAATCAACCATCAACTGGAAAAGTGAAAGTGATGGGAAAAGATGTCGCTGAGACACCAACCCACATCCTTGCCCAAGATGTAGGCTTCTGTTTTCAGAATCCAAATCATCAGATTGTGTCGTTTAATGTCCGAGATGAAATGTCCTTTGGATTAAAATCACACAATATCAATCCTACCGAATTTGATAATCGAATCCATGAAGCATTGGATATAGTTGATATGACTGACTATCTAGATACCGAAGTGTTTGACCTGGGAAAAGGGCAAAAGCAGCGGATCGCGCTTGCTTCTGTATTGACCCTTAAACCGAAGATCCTAGTAATCGACGAACCAACTACCGGTCAGGACCCGGAGATGATAGAAAGTATTTTTCAAATTATCAAGCGATTGAATGACCAGGGAACTACCATATTATTAGTCACCCATCGGATTGATTACGCAGCCATGTTCGCTCAACGAGCAATAGTCCTTAATCACGGGAATCTTGTTTTTGATGGCCCTATCCGCAATATGTTATCTGATGTCAAAATGATGAAAGAAAACTCCTTGGATCTTCCTGAGATCACCAAGCTTTCACTTAGATTATCCGATTATGGTATTCCTCCGTGGACAGTAGCATTTGACGATATGAAAGATTTCCTAAGCCAGATAACGGGGGAGCAGCATCATGTCAATTGAATATCAGAAGAATAGCTCTTTCCTTCATGATTTGGATGCCCGGACGAAACTTTTACTTTTCATAGGTGCAACAGTAACTGCGGTGGTCATAGCAGATCCTATTCTGATGGGATTATTATTTCTTGGTTTATACACACTCGGCACAAAAGCAGTGGATAAAAAACTTCTCAATCAAAACCTGCGGGTCCTGGTTGTAGTATTTCTCACTTTTTCATTCTTCCAGATTTTATTTTTCACCCCGGATGACGCTTACTTCTTGTTTCATCTTATCCCCTTCACCAATTATGTTCCGGTGACTGTGCAAGGTCTGATTCGTGGAGTGGCAGTTTTCTTTCGTTTTTTTGCGGTTGTACTTGCCGTCCATTTGATGCTATATAGTACACCTCCGGTTGAATTAGCTTTGACCATCACCGAACAGGGAAAAAGGAAATTTAAATGGCTTGATCTGGGATCATCACTGGTGATCGCGTCAATACTACTCGTATCTTCTTTACCAATGATGCTCATTAAAGAGACCACAATCCTAGCATTAGATCCTTTTTACAGAAACTTGATGATCATTGCCATTTGTCTCGCTGCAGGTTTTTTTGTCCATGCCATTGCTTCCCGGGGACTGCCGCCAGAGATGGGAGTGGCGCTTACACTTGGATTTTCTACGGTGGGATTGTTGACCAAACAAACACAAAAGATCACTGATGCTCAAAAGGCTCGTGGATATGATGTAAAACCGAAGAATTTAATCCGCCGGGTCCAGGTGCTTACCGCTTTGTTGATCCCCATCTTTCTAGCGACTTTGGAACGCTCACAAGATATTTCAATTGCGATCCTTTCACGTGGATTTGATTACAACATCCATGCACGCACGTATCGTCGCGAGTTTGAATTCCATCGTCAAGATTATCTGGTTATGGCTGTGATCGTTACAGTAATTATGACCGGAATGATACTAAACCAGTTACAAATTGGTAACTTCACCGAACAATTAGTTCTCGGTTTGATCACCGGGTAGTTGATCCAATATTCGATACCGGAGGAATGATAACTCAGAAAGTTTCACGTGACCATGTCTTTTTTTCTTTCAATCCCTTGTTGAAACCTGTGCTTCATGTGGATCAAGGTGAGGAAGTGGTGATGGAAACCCATGATTGTTTTCAAGGGCAGTTACACAGCGAAAAGGATCTGATTGATAAATTAGATTGGGACCATGTCAACCCCGCGACTGGTCCAGTATATATAGGTGGTACAAAACCTGGTGATGTACTCCGTGTTGACCTGTTAAAAGTGGAAATTGGGGAGCAATCTATTATGGTCACATTACCAGGCGAAGGCGCATTGGGGGATGTGATCTCTGAAATGGAGACTACTTTTCTAAAAATGGATGGCAACGAAGTAGTTTTTAAGAATAAAATTCGTGTCCCGAAAAAGCCGATGATCGGAGTGATTGGTGTGGCTCCGGCGAGTGGATCTGTACCCAATGGTACACCGGGACCCCATGGCGGGAACATGGATTGTACTCTCATCAGCGAAGGAGCCAGTCTCTACTTCACAGTCGGGGTGGAAGGAGCCTTGTTTGGTGCGGGTGATTTCCACGCTGTGATGGGTGATGGCGAGATCGTAGTATGTGGCGCGGAAACTCCAGGAGAGTTCCGCTTCAAAGCTCAAGTGGAGGACAACCTTAAGGGCTTGCCAACACCATTTCTAAAGAATGAACAGGTTGTCGCAACAATCTTCAGCGCACCAACATTAGATGAAGCCGCTAGCGGTGCGACCCATGCCATGGCAAAATTCCTGACTGAGGTCGTGAAACTGTCCTTGAACGATGCTGGGATGTTGATGAGTATCGCCGGTGACCTTAAGTTCTGTCAGATTGTTGATCCTGAGAAGACTGTCCGTTTCGAATTCCCCATAAATGTACTCGGGCAATATGGATTTGTGCTCTGAAAACAAGAAAAACGGAAAAAACATAATAAGAGACTTCTATTTTGGAGAAGTCTCTTATTTTTGGTAACTGACTATGAGGTTTTCAGTTATTATTAGACAGATAGAGTTTCTGTCGGAGTCTCAGTAGGAACCTCGGTCGGTGTTTCAGTGGGAGTCGCAGTTGGCGTCTCGGTGGGGGTTGGAGTGAGGGTGATCACTGCATCGGGATGTACTACGATGCCCATTGCAGTCCGATCCAGTGAAGATACATCACGGGGAGAGATGATCGTTACACGGGCACCAATCACAAGCATTGAAGCACGTTCAGCGGGCAGGATCTTGGTATTCGGCGTCAGCAAGAAGGTGAACTGTTCCCCATATTGATCCTGGATCGTTATGGTTACACCGGTTGTATAAGCAACTACAAATCCGACACGGTGAATCTTGAGTGGTTTTCCAGGGATGACATGAATAAATCGGGCAGTCAGTGTGTCATCTTGCCCACGGATTGCCTGAACCATAGCCTTCATTCCCGGGAGAAGCCCACTGAATTGTGCGCCTTTTACGGTCGGGATATTGATACGTGTTTCAGGGACGATGGCTGCAGAAATCAAGCTTCCACCGCCAAGATCGAGGGTGATACTGGTCGCATCAACTGCTGAAATGGTACCTTTGTAATTCTCCGGTTTGCCGTTAAGCTTACCAGCCTGACGGGTCGACTTTTCAACTGATTTTTCCGTGGCTTTTACACCAGGGGTTTTCATCTGACCCGGCGGTGTTTTCTTCGGGGCAGGCATCTCAGGTGCAGCAAGCACCTGGGTCGAGACCATGAACAGAGCCACGATCACAGAAAGCAGGATAAAGATTCGTTTGGTTTTCATTTCTTATACTCCTTTTTACTTCTCATACACGATTGTCAGTACTAAAGAGATCTCATTTCCAGAAAGATCACTCGCAACCACTTCGATCACATTTGGTCCTTCTTCCAATTCGACCGGGATGGAGAACTTACCTCCGCCCTGGATAAGGGAAATATCATCATTGATCGAAAGGACAGTTTCGGAAGGGACCTCACCGTTGAGGTCTATAGAAGGTTGATTTACTACATCGCCATCCTGTGGAGAGAACAGATGCAGCCAGTAATCACCACTGGTGATTTCAATACCATTCGTAGATCCAGATTGCTGCGATTCGGATGTTGATACGACTGCTTCATTTTGGATTTCAACTGTTGGAGCAGATAAGTCTGGATTTTGTTGTTTCTGTGGAGTTGATCCGTTGGTATTTACATTGCAGGCTGCGAGGACGAAAACCAAAACCATTATGACTGCTGTTATTCTCATGAGCCTCTTGATTCCATTATAAGCAGAGGATGAATGTACTGACCTAACAATTACCTTAGGAACTTTCTCCCTGAAGCCAACCGTACTGTCAAATTCCGGCCAGCCGATTTGTATTCGGATTATACCGATCCAGGGAGCACTTCAAATGCCGCAGGATGTATCATCGGTCTTCGGTATACAATGCTACAGGCATGGAAGTGTATATCTATTTTGACGCATTCATTTGGATTTGGATACGGAGTAAAACAAAATCTCCCCTGTAAACAAATTAGCATTGGGACGAATTTGCCAACTTGTTTCTTTTTTGATAATAAAATTAAGATTCAAAGCTGAAAATTTTTTTTCTTATACTGAACAATCTTAGAATACCAAATAATGAAATATCTAGTTATGAAGGTATATTGAGATCAGAAAGCGCAATTATCTGTTTGCCAACAAAACAAATCCGCATCATACTTAGAACCAATATGTTTGATCTTCGTAGATATAGTAAAGGAGACTACTATGCTTCTACAAGTTTTACTCGTTTTGGTTGTGGTCATTTTGATCATAATCCTGTTATCCGGGATCCGCTTCATCCCAAACAACCGAATAGGAATCGTAGAAAAAATATTTGGTGCCAAATCAATTGAAGGCGGTTTTATTGCACTTCACGGAGAAGCCGGCTTCCAGCCCAATGTCTTGCGTGGTGGCATCCACTATTTGGTTCCATTCCAATACCGGGTCCATATAGAACCACTGGTCACCATCCCGCAGGGAAAGATCGGCTATGTGTACGCCCGTGACGGTGGACAACTCAGTGCCATGCAGGTACTCGCATCTAATCTAAAAGCGGACGACTTTCAGGATGTCGTCAAATTCCTCACAAATGGCGGGCAGCGTGGACCTCAACGTCAGATCCTACGTGAAGGAACCTATGCCATCAACCTGGCTCAATTTGTGGTCATCACCCTGGGAAAGACCTATTTCCTCCCGCTCAGCAAGGATGACGATCTGGCCATCCGTACCATGGCTGAGGTGATCTTGCAGCGTGAAGGCTTTAGCCCGATGGTCATCAAAGATTCGGACGACCTAGCCGGTATCGTAACCATACACGATGGTCCATCACTCGCGGATGGAGAAATCATCGCGTCCATCGTGGGTGAAGACTCCAATAACCCAGAGATTTACCATAACAACTTCCAGATGCCTGACCGGTTCATCACGGCTGGTGGACGGCGTGGTCGACAGCTGCAGGTTTTAGTAGAAGGCACATATTACCTCAACTGCCTTTTCGCCACTGTGGAAAAGATCCCCAAGACGATCGTCGAAGTGGGTTGGGTAGGTGTGGTCGTATCTTACACCGGCAACCGTGGTACAGACCTTTCCGGGTTGGATTACAGACATGGTGAATTGGTTTCACGCGGCAACCGTGGTGTGTGGAATGAACCACTGCTGCCAGGTAAGTATGCATTCAATACTTATGCTGGAAATGTGGTCATGGTTCCTACCACCAACATTATCCTCAAGTGGATTAGCACCGAGACAGGCGCACACCGGTTTGATGAAAACCTTACCGAAGTTTCGCTGATCACCAAGGACGCATTCGAACCATCCCTGCCGTTGTCAGTAGTGATCCATATCGATTACCAAAAAGCTCCACTTGTGATCCAACGTTTCGGGGATGTGAAAAAGCTGGTGGAGCAAACTCTTGACCCGATGGTATCTGCATATTTTAAGAATGTAGGGCAGACCCGGACGATCATCCAACTGCTGCAGGAAAGAAATGAGATCCAGAAGATAGCCAGCCAGGAGATGAAAGACAAATTCGCTCACTACAACCTGGAACTGGAAGAAGTTCTGATCGGCACACCAACCTCACCCAGCGAGGATAAGCAGATCGAGATGATACTGAACCAATTGCGATCCCGTCAGATCGCAGTGGAACAGATCGAGACCTATGCCCGCCAGGAAGTTGCGGCAGCCAAGGAACGCGAACTGCGTGAAACCCAGGCTCGGGCAGAACAACAGCGCAATATCACCGAGTCGGAATTGAGCATCACGGTTCAGACCAACCAGGGTAAAGCAGAATATCAGAGGGCGATGCAACAAGCAGCCCAGATCAAGACTCTGGCTCAAGCCGAATCAGAAAAGATTGCTCGTCTGGGTATTGCCCAGGCTATTGCCACAGAAGAGCAGGTTGCAGCATATGGCGGACCGCAATATCAGGTGACTCAACAGGTCATGTTCCGCTTTGCTGAAGCCATTCAACAAGCCAAGGTGGATATCGTTCCACGGGTAGTTGTGTCGGGTGGTGGAGCTGAAGGTGGTACTGCATCAGGGAGTAACATTATGGAAGGATTGCTGACCATGCTGCTCTCGGATAAATTGGGCGTGGAGGTGACGAAACAGCCTGATCGTGTTCCGAACCCGGATATTGAGATGTTACGGAATGAGATCCGTGAAAGCATAAAGACTGCGAAGGAAACTCCGCCCAAGAAAGAAGCTGATACCAGCGGAACTGCACCTGCATAATCAGATGGTAGATCGGTAGAAACCTCAACCTTTTTAACTACAAGTTAGGAAGTGACTAACAAAGGATCAGGACAAAAATACCCTGATCCTTTATGTTATTCATCTTGAGCCATATCCAGAATCTTGGTCACTGTCCGCCAGTTACGGTCGGTGACCGGTACGCCGAGAAGCCGCTCCATATTCGCGGCGAGTTTGGAGCGACCCACGCCTTCGGGGGCGTGAAGATAATAGACATCGTCGATCAGTTGAAACCTTTCGCTTTCAATTCGGTACTTTTCCAAGACGACCAAATCCGGGTTGGCGGGGACGGATGCCATAAATCCGAGATGCAGGGTGTTGGATTCGCTCTCATCCACAGGGAAAGGATTTTTGGCGATGGCTTTCTGCAGGTGTTCAATCTCCAAAAGGAGAATGAAGGGCTCAAATCCGCGGAGGATTTTAATTTCCGAGGCGATCATTTTGGCTAAAGCGGAGGTGTCTACTGTCTCGTGATTGAAGACCGCGTTTCCGCTCTGGATATAGGTTTTCACGTTACCGCAGCCAAGGTCCTCAAGTATAGTGACAAGCACCTTCATGGGGAGAATATTTTTGCCGCCAACGTTGATGCCGCGAAAAAGGGCGATGTAAGTCTGCATTGGATATCCCGATTAGGCAATATGATCTTTGAAGTAAGGCTGCCACGGCCCGCAGCCCTGAATGAACGGCTGCATCATCGCCCGTTCCGCTTGAACCAGATGCATCAAGTCGTGACCTGCCCACTCATTCAGCAATTCACTCAAGGAGACGAGTCCCAATTCCATGTGGCGAACTTTGCGGGGGAGATCGGCGGGGGTGATGCGGTCGAATACAACCAAACTCTTCTTGCGCGCTGCTGAAAATTCCTCAGCCAATTCATGTGGGGATAACGTTTTGTCAGATTTCGACCCCTGACGGTCGGGGTCGAAGGCGGCGAAATCCACTCCATCGAGTAGATTCTTCACCCGGACGGGGAAGACCAACTTCTCCGTTTCCAGAGCGTGTTTCAGGCAATCGAGCGCAGACCATTCATTGGGGGAGGGGATTCTACTCAACAATTCCGGTGAGACGGCAGCGGTCAGGTTTTCCCAACGCTGGGGAGTAATTTTCAGGATGGTGCGTGCTTGAGTGAGAATATCGTTCATGGGACGTTCAGCCTCCAAATTTACGAAATCAGTGTTAAAAAATATTTTATCGCTCAAAACAGGTTATGTATATCATCCACTTTCAGGCAACCTGCCGTAATAAAAAGTTAAAGCAACGAAAACGGATGATGGAAGGTAACTGATGTGTTCCGAAACGGACTCATTATTAGTTATTTGTATCAATTAAAAGAATGTTTAAATTCGTGTAGGTAGAGATTTCGGGAATAATTTGGTTGGTAAAGGACCGGGAACCCATACACGATAATAGAATATAAGTTCTATACAGGATTATAACTACAATTTAGCCAGCTTGCAAGGTGTCATTTGTGACAGTATTCAGGTAAATCTATAAGTGCATATGTATCCATCGGGTTTCCTAAGACGTGTTCATCCAAATCCAAGACAAATAGACTGGCAATTTGATCAAGCTAAAGCTCAGAACAAACACACATATCTACGACTTTTATGAATGATCATGCCGGTGATGGATATCGGGCATGTGTCCGTGCTCGTGCGCAATCTCTTCATGTGTATGAGGATGTGAATGGGAGGTTTCCAAATCGATATCGTGTTCATGGGTGTGATGATCATCGTTATGGGTATGAGCATGCTCGTGGATTGTGAACCTGTGGACATGATGATGCTCATGATTCTCAGTGACCAATAAGACCGTTCCAAAAATCATGATGGGGACCGATATAAAAAATGTCCAAACGGGAAGTTCCCTGTAGATTGCTAACGACAAAATCATTCCGGCAAGGGGGGCAGTACTGAAATATGCGCTGGTTCGAGCCGCTCCGAGACCTCGTAAAGCATGAATAAATAGAACGATGCTGGCACCGTAACAAAGGCTGCCCAAAAGCATAGCCCGGATCATTACCCAAAAATCCGGGAGTTGGTTACCAAGAACCACTGCCAATCCCAGAGAGAAACCACCGGCAAGCAATCCTTTCCAGGTAACGATCGACAATGGATCTTTAGCGGACACATTTCGGGTAAAGTTGTTATCCAATCCCCAAAGGACGCAGGCAGCGATGATCCCAAAAGCGCCCGGTGAAAATCCCCAGATTGAGTTCAGATCCGTTGAGAGAATAATCGCGGAGAGTGTGATTAACACGATAGCCCACCATGCACGACGGCTGACAGCCTCTTTGAATGCAAATGCTGCAATCAGGGTTGTTGCCACACTTTCAAAATTCAGTAAAACCGAGGCGGTTGCGGCAGGTGTATTTTTCAGGCTTACCAAAAGAACTATGGGGGCAGCAACTCCACCAGCAAGAATGGCTCCCAATAACCATGGATAATCAGGGCTGGTTATTCCGGCCTCTTTTTCTTTTGTCTGATGCCGAATACTTTGGAAGAGTTTTAGAGCAAGCAGCCCCAGTCCACTGCCCAGATACAAAAACGCAGCAAGGGGAATAGGCTCAATTTCTCCCAGTAGCAGTTTGGAAAGAGGCGCACTTGCTCCGAATAATAGCGCAGCGAGAACTGCCTGAACGATGGGGGTATTATTGGGACTCTTCATAGCAACCATTCTCTTAGAAAGATACTACCTTATCAGATTCAACTGTCCAGGTTGAAAATTGGCTCTCGTTAATAATTAATAAGAATATTCATTTGGATTCTACTGAAATGAATATAATCCCCATTTGGAATGCTTAACCTTAATTTATCATAATGCAAAACGAACCTTTTGGGATGAAAGGAATCTGGAAACACTCAGGATACCCCCTATTTTATTCGCATCAAAATTTGGAGAGATTATTCCTTAACTTCGTCCCCACAGCAATCGTCATCCACTGATGCAGCTTTTTCAAACGCTTCCTTCCCCTCGGTGATCGAGAAGTAGATCAGACCGATGGCACCGAGGCTGTCGATAAATCCCAGACCGGTGAAGTAATACACCAGGCTCGAGACCAACAGGACAATGGACATATAGATACAGACCATGGAGCAATTGGCGTCAGCGATGATGGGTGCAGAGTTGAGCGCGTGACCCACCTTGCGTTTTCCCAGGACCAACAACCACATAAAAGAGATCGAGATCAGGGAAATGATGAGACCGGGTACAGTGGTTTCGGGCTTGTGGGCTAGTGATCAGATTATAGACGGCGGTCGCAGCAAGACCCGCGGCTAAAATGTAGAAGGATGTGCCGGTAATGCGGAGGGCGGTTTGCTCGAATTTGGATCTTGGGCGCTTCGGTGTCTTTACGGATGCGGATGACCATGGCGAGGATGCCGGCTCCGGACATGACTTCGATGAAGGAGTCGATGCCAAAGCCAAAGAGGGTGAGGGCTTCATCCTGGGCGCCGAAGTAGATGGAAACCAGCCCTTCGACCAGGTTGTAGAGGATGGTGAAGAGGGCAAGGTAGAGGGCGTAGAGCCAGTATTTATTTGCTTCGGTTTTTGCCAGGGTTGTCATGGGATTGCATCCTTTCCTTGAATCATAACTTGGAAATGTCGGTCTGGGCAGATGGAGAGGTTGGACATTGGGGAGGGGGATTGCGATGAAAGATAGTGTTGGAGATTGCCATGGTGGACGATGTCCACCACGCAATGACAAAGCAAAGGCGGGCGGACACTTAGATCCGCCCCTTGTATCCGTGGAAGGCGAAGTATTCTCCCCAGGAGGACAAGCTAGGCTCAACGATCACTTAAATGATGTTGTTTATGGAATGGATTGTTAGGCGAGTAAAGAGGATGGTATCGGGGAAATGCGTCTGTAGGTTATGATGGTTGAGTTGGGTTTCGCGAAAAGCCTCAACCTAACCTATGATTAATAAAGTAAGTGCAGTTTGGGATTGAGTGCAAAGATCTCAATCCCAAACTACTATGGCAACACGATGTTTAATTGCAAGCCCAAATGTTCGCAGTAATCACGGATATCATTGACGATTTCTTCAGGCGGCAGGGCCAGGCTTAGGTCTCCCTGAATCATTGACCAGGTCACAAATTCACCCACGGCGAGTTTGTCTAGTTCAGCTTTGAGGTTTTCGAGATCATCCAGACGGATGGCTGCATCTTTTATTTCATCGATCGTCTTCATTCGATTGGTTCCTGTGAGCAGGGAAAAATACCAGACATCGTCGGATTGCCAGCTATACAACTCATATCCCTTCATGGAGCGGGATAACCCGTCTGCGCTGGCAATGCTAATTTGCCCGGCTGCTTCGCCATTTACCAAAATATTATAGGTTCCAATTGGAAAATTATTCAGACCGATATTTGCTTCAAACGGCGCGAGGACCATTGCACAGACTGCATTCGGGTCTGTCACGCTGTAGACCTCCACATGAATCTCATTTTTTGAGTTCGGTTCATTGATTTTCACCCGTAATTGATGGCAGATCGTGGGTAACGTCCCCTTCAGTGCCAGCGTATATTGCAGAGGAAACGACTCGAGTGTGAGAATATCTTTGGATTCAATTACTACCGAATCTCGCATTAGCGAAGTGTCTGTATCCTGTGGCTGGTAAGAGGTTGCAGGCAGCGGTGTAACCCCTGAGCCGCTATCCACAGGTTGATCAGGTGATGATGATGGAGGTGCTTCAAATTCGGTTGAGCCGCATGCAGTAAGCAGGGCAGCGGTCAGGATTATAACCATGAATTGGTTCATGTGGAACTCCATTTTCGTTTTGTTGATTGAACTGAATTTTTGACGAATCTCCCGTTTACAAAGTTCCATTAACAATATCTAATGATTCCATATCCATGCTTTGATTATCGCTCACTCTATTTCGACAGGCGTAGGATGATTGAGCGTTCGACGCAAAACCTAACTTTTACTAACCCGACCATGGACGCATAATGTGGGATGACACAAAAGTCCGCCTATATGGGGATGAAACATGGAAGATTCAACTAGACTCAGTTTATGATCTGAATTCTGCTGACCCACCCTTGACAACCCAGTTTCTTCGAAAGCGGTGAATTCCCGTTTTGTTAGAACGGAGCAGGTTGGGGATTGCCGCGTCGCGAAGAACGCTCCTCGCAATGACAGATAATGGTGGGGATTGCCGCGTTTCGCTCGCAATGACAAAACGGGGACAGATCGGGCGGACACGCAGGTCCGCCCCTACAAGGTATTATCGCAATGACCGGCCGGGGATTAAACCCTTGACATATAGATGATCGTCTATATAATACGTATAGAAGGTTATCTATATGACAACTACTCTCAACCCTGTTTTATTTGCCAAGGCGATCGCCGATGAGACCCGGCAGAAGATCATGAAACTGACCTGCTGCCGCTGGCGGACGGTCAATGATATTGTCGAACAACTGAATGTCACCCAGCCGACCGTCTCGCATCATCTGGCGATCCTGCGGGAAGCCGGACTGGTCAATTTCAAGGAAGACGGCAAAGCAGACCTATTACCAGCTCAACCGCAATCTGCTTTCTGTATGCTGCGACCAGATCGTTACCAAGTTTTCAAGCGATGAATTAGCCATCAATTGCGATGCAGGAGAAAGCAAATGACTTTAACGGATACCGTACCCAGCACATCCACCTTGATGACAGCCAACACGGAGATGACCTCAGCCAACCACTGGGACCATTTCCTGGCGCGGATGGGAATCCGCCGCGGAGAACACCGTGTTTCACCCGGACTTTACAAGGTCGGCTCACCGACCGCGGATTCGAGCGTCTTTGTGACCGCAAATTACTCGCTGAGTTTTGACGCCCTGCGTACAGTCCTGCGCGGGATGGATGCCTACATTCTGGTACTGGATACCAGGGGTGTGAATGTGTGGTGCGCGGCTGGCAAGAAGACCTTTCGGCACTGGCGAACTGGTGCGACGGATCGAAGCCGTGGAACTGGGAAAAGTTGTCAACCACCACCGGATCATCCTGCCACAGTTGGGAGCTCCCGGGTGTTGAAGCGCACAGGGTCAAACAGGAAACCGGTTTTACGGTTGAGTACGGTCCAGTGCGGGCGGAAGACCTGCCGGAGTACCTAAAAAATCACAAAGCGACTGCGGATATGCGGCAGGTAAAATTCCCGATCCGCGACCGGTTGGTCCTTGTCCCGGTTGAATTCGTCACCACTCTGCTGCCAGCGCTGCTGGCGATGGTCGTGGCGTATCTGATCGGCGGACTGGCTTATGCGCTGGCGGCTTTGACAGTCTTCCTGTGCGGAACAGCATTCTTCCCAATCCTTTTACCCTGGCTGCCGACCAAGGATTTCAGCACCAAGGGTGCTTTCCTCGGGCTGGTGGTTGCTATTCCATTTGTCCTTTCCGTTCTGTTACATTCAAATTGGAGCTGGTACCAGCGATTTGGGCAGAGTTTGGGGTATTTCCTGGCTTTGTCAGCCAGCATTTCTTTTATATCGCTCAATTTCACCGGCGCCACCACCTTCACCTCGCGCACAGGTGTGCGGAAGGAGATCTTCTCGTACATACGTCCGATGGCTTTCAGCTTTGGGATCGGCCTGATCTTATTGATCGTTTTTGCTTTCGTTCGCTAAGGAGTCTTCATGTTCAATTCTTACCTTGAAAATACGCTGGTTCTGGATGTCGAAAAATGCAACGGCTGCGCGATGTGTGTGAATGTTTGTCCGCACGCGGTCTTTGAGATGAAGGATCACCGCTCGCAGATCGTGAATGCGACTGCCTGTATGGAATGCGGCGCGTGCAAACGCAACTGCGCGGAGGGAGCCATCCGCGTTCATAATGGGGTTGGCTGCGCGGCGGCGATGATCTCGTCCGCGCTGCTGGGGAGGAAGGAAGTTTGCTGCGGATAAAGTGATGGAAGATCGGGCGGACACGCAGGTCCGCCCCTACGGGGAACGATGTTGCAACGAAGGATCTGGGATGCGTTGGTTTTCGCCTCGGATGATCAACCCAACTTAAGTCTTACAGCAGTCACAGTTATATAGATTGTAGGGATGATTCCTTTGGTCTGTTTTTGATAATTCAGGTATTTTTCTCCCATTTGTCCGAGCATGAACCATTCTTCCACGTTCATACGGTACAAGTATCCAAATCCAATCGGGGTCATCATCAGCAAAACAGATAACCAATTCGATAATGAGATCGATAGCCCGACGAAGATCAGCAATTGACCCAGATAGCCGGGATGCGGGATGGTTTTACTTCATCCCGCATCATTGAGTTCATAATCCTCACTCGTGAAACCGTAAATGTTCGCGATGCTATCCGTTTATCAATTGGGCAAGGCTTACAATTTTGGGATTAATACCGGTGTCTTCTTTTTGTAGGACTCATAATCTTCCTGCCCGCCCCATTTCGTATCCGCTTTTTTCTCAAGCAGTGGTATTCCGCTGACCCGAGTTAGAAGGAGGGTGACAAAAACCGGAGAGATCAGTGCAATCCACTGCCAGCCTATAAAAACCGGCAATGCGATCAGTGCAACACCAATCCAGAGCATGATCTCACCAAAATAATTGGGATGACGGGACCGCGACCAAAGGCCAGTTTGAATGAACTTGCCTTTATTTTCGGGGTTCGCGCTGAACCTACTTTTTTGCGAGTCAGCGACAACTTCTACTGTAAATCCGACAACCCAAACCAAAAAACCAACAATGGTCAATACATCCAAGCCTTTTCGGGCGGTTGTTGTTATGGCGACGAGGGCAGCAGCCGCAGTGAAAGTGACCCATAATGCCTGGATGGTCCAAACATTCAGGAAACGGATGAATGATGGTTTGATCTCGTTAAAACGATCATCCTTTCCTGCTTTCCGGATACGGCCGAACAAGAAAGTCCCCAGGCGAACTGCCCAGATTACGACCATAGCTGCAAGAAGGATGGTTCTTAGATCCATTCCGCGGGCGAATACAACAGCAACTATGATGACGGAAATGTATGTCAGACTGCCAGTCAAGTCAAAGAATTTTTCAGTCTGGAACAAATAAGCAGGAATAAAGGCAATCCACTGAATAACGAAGATCAACCCAACACATAATGCAAACAAGGGAACTCCGGCAACCGAAGCGCCACCCTGACTTCCTGCCAAAGCAACCAGATATCCGATCAATATCAAAACAGGAAGTGAAATCAATGAATTGCGATCTGTTGTTTTCATAACTTATTCTCCTTATGAATAACCATCATTAAAATCCGCGAGTTTGACTCTTCCACGGCGGGGGGGTGTTATTTCTGAACTCTTCGACACTTGGACCGTGCAGTTTTGCGAGGCGCCAGGTTCCATATAAATAACTGAAGATCAAAAGCAAAATGATCGCCGGCCAGCCTGTGAGGAGATTGGTCACTGCCAGCATAGATGTGTTTGCCTGCTGAAACAATGAAAATTGTAAAAACAATCGAGCAGCAAAGAATATCGCCCAGGCAAAAGTGACTTCACCATAGGCAGGGCGAACCTGCGGATGCCAATACCAATTGATGGGCCAGCGGCGGGCGATGAAACTCGTCCACGCTACCATTGGACGGCGTATGACAAGGCTAAGAATTGTGAGCAATAGGGTCATGGTCCCACTGATGAGATTGGTGGCAAAAAATCCTTCAGACCTGCCCAGGTAATAAAGCAATCCCAACCGCCAGCCCGACACTCACAACTCCAGCGAGCGCATACACGACAGATTTTTTATTCCATAGACGTAAACCTGCGATCAGAACTGCCAGGACAAGTGCTCCCCATAAAGCTACTTGAAAGCCGAAAAACCCGTTCAGCAACAGAAAAACGATGGGTGGGAGGATGGCATCGAGGAAGGAATTCCGTCCTACGACAACATTGCGGAATTCTTCCCAGATCTCGCGCACTTTACCAGGCATATTTACCCAGCTTAATTATGTAATAAAAGGACATCATGAACGAACCTCCCAGAACGACCGAAGGGAGGATGGAAAGTATTTTGTAAAGTGCGTATTTTGATGATGTTCCATATTAGCTGTGTGATTTTTACATATTATTAAAGGTTCATTATGACAATTGGCAAAGAGCGAGCTTACTTAATCATACAACCAAGTATCCTGAAATCCCACCGATGCGGATGATTTTCTTGATTCAATTAATTCAGTATATATAATCTCTTTATATAACCCAGTGATTTAAGATTCGGTTCCAGTCGCAAGGTAATTTGGAATTCAATCCCAATAGCTCAAGATTTATCATAAGCTGTTCGGATTGGGTTCTGACAGAATATGGAATAGTGTATGAACTACCAACTGAAAGATCCCCTACAACAGGCAAAGTTCAATAAACCATGGGGATGATTCGTTTTGTCCGTTTTTGATAATTCAGGTATTTTTCTCCCATTTGTTCGAGCATAAACTTTTCTTCCACGTTCATTCGATACAAGTATCCAAAACCAACCGGGATCATCATGAGCAGAACGGACAACCAATTCGATAATGAGATCGAGAGCCCGACGAAGATCAACAATTGACCCAGATACCCGGGATGCCGGATGGTCTTATATAATCCCGTTTCAATGAGTTTGTGATCCTCAACCTGAGACACAGAATAGGTGAAGTATCGTTTGAGGGTGAGCATGGACTGGATCCTGACGAACAATCCGATCACCACCAGGACGGCTCCAACGGCAAAGAAAGTGTTCCAGGGTTGCACCCTGCCAATTTTTGTCGCTCCAATCACGAATGACAGGGTAAAACCAATGGTGATGAGTAGATACAAAACCCATAAACTCCCTTTGTCATTGGAAGTTTTTACTTTGCTTTTTCCCCGTTGGCGTAGATTCATAAACAGTTCAAAGAATCCGTAGAGGTATGAGAATCCGATGATGATGAGTATTTTCACATCCATGGCTGCTCCATTAGGTTTGTGAGGCGAATGGTTTGCATTTATCCCCTCTGGAAAGTGCGGGAAATCGAGTTCTGATTGGAAAACCAACGTAAGTTAGAAACGATCTCTTTAGATGATTATATGCTTATAGGGAAAAAATTATCCTGATTCTCGAAGGCATAGTGGCAAGGATAGTATTTCTATGGGGTTTCGCGGAGGAAACCTAACCTATCAGCTACATTGCCCACCCCAACCCCTCCCGCAAGTAATTTCGATCTATACCAAAGATGTTTATGCGGGAGGGGCTTTAACTGGTAGGGATGGAGGTCTGGACATTCCATCCCTACCAACCCATTCCTTCAAAACCGGTAGGAATGCAACGTGCCTGGGTAGAAGAGCTGTTGGGGATTGCTCCTCGACCGAAGCAGGTGCACTCGGTCTCGCAATGACGAGGAGGAAAGATGGGCGGACACGCAGGTCCGCCCCTACACTCATTTCACCCCTACCTGGTTGACGGGTCAAACACGGGTCAAGGTGATGACGGGGATCACACGCGTGATTCGCTGCTGATACTCTAAAAAACCGGGCATCATTTCCGCCATTTTGTTAAACAAACGGGTTCGTTCCGGCTCGGCTGCGACTTCCGCCTGAGCCTGAAATTGTTCGGTTCCGACTTCCACGTTGACCAGGGGATTAGCGACGATGTTATGGTACCAGTTCGGATTGGTGGGTGCTCCACCTTTAGACGCGATAATCACCAGACGGTCACCATCCATGACATAAGCAGTTGGATTGATGCGTTCCTGTCCACTCTTTGCCCCAGATGTATGCAGGATCAGCAAAGTTTTGCCGGCGAACCTTCCGCCAACCTTGCCGGAATTTGCACGGAACTCGTCAATGATTGCCTGATTCCAATTGTTGGGACTATCCATTTGATCTCCATTCGCACAGGATTGTGCATTGGATACCGATCGGTATCCCCTTGGATTGACCACCCCAAAACTTCCAAGAAGATGGTTGGATTCTATAAAGCTGGTTTTCCCTGATGACGATCAATTCGCATTGCAAGAATTTAGATCACCTGATTTCATCCCGGTCAACAAAGCCTGCTGACGTTGCTCGGACGATCCATGCGTCCAGGATTCGGGGAGACATATCCCTGGCTCATGTTTTGGATATTGTCATCACCCACGGAAGCCGCGGCATCAAGGCTTTGGGCAATCTCCGCATCAGTTGGCTGAGTGAGGTAACCGGTTTCGGTGGCGTGGAAAATCCAGACGCCGGCCAAACAGTCCGCTTGTAATTCGGTGAGCACTGATGCGCTCTGTGGTCCGGTCGCACCTGAGTTCCCTGAGGTGTCCAGGGCACCTGCAAGGTCCTGAACGTGATGTCCGTACTCGTGGGCTAGACACATAGGCTTCGGCAAATGCGCCGCCTTGCGCTCCAAATTGCGATTGCAACTGCTCGAAGAAAGCGAGGTCAAGGTAAACCTGCTGATCTTGAGGACAGTAAAACGGACCAGTAGCAGCGGAAGCATATCCACAGGCTCCTTCGGTTGAACCAGAGAAAAGAACGGTTCTGGCAGGTGTGTATTCAGCGCCCTGGTTGGCAAATTCGTCCGTCCAGAAAGCCTGGATGCTGTTGACAAAGCCGACTACCTCACAATCCTTACGGGAGTTCGCATCCGCGCCTGTCTGGCAGACATCCGCGAGGCTGCTTATTTCGGCGGGGTTATCAATCGACGCTGATGGTCCCTGCTGGGCTGCGCCCAACAGGTCGCCCGGGTTCACTCCCGTCAGCAAAGCAATCACCAGGATGATCAGACCTAACCCACCACCGCCCAGTGCCACGGTAGTTCCCATCCCACGTCCGCGCCGGTCATCAACCTGTGAAGAATCCAATTGGGAATTCTTATTGAATGGCATTCGTTTGTACTCCTCTATCGAAATTACACTTCCAATTTAGGGAAGACTGGAACGCACCTCCCCACCCCCATCTGTCTGACGATCCGCTAAATCTTTTCCAAAAGCATCCAGCCAATACATGCCAAAGACCCAAACGGAAAAGGTTTGGTTCCATATTTTCAATGTATATACTCATTTTGGTCCGAATCGGAGTTTGTGCAATACCACTGTGTAATGGTGAAGGTTCCCGGGGTCAAAGCGCATGGACCGGGATAATTAGGAGAACATCCGGATGACAAGATCTCGAGACTATTTGCTCATTTTTTCCGTGTTCGTGAGCGCAGGAACTGGGTTACCAACCCAATCAAAAAGGAAAGACTGACCCAGAGCCAAAAACGCGGCTGCTCCACTCCCTGGACCATCACCAATGTAGGGAAGAGGGGAATGAACGCATTGGCAACACCGTGGGCAACCAATGGTGCCATGGTGCGTTTACCTGAGACCTGTCGAACCCATGCCAGGAACCAGGAGTATCCGATAATCAGCAACATAAAACCGCCAAAATGCATGTAAGGTTGGCTGACTCCTGGAATAAAGAACAATGGTAAGTGCCAGAAAGTCCAGATCACACCGAGTACCAGATTTCCCCACCAGGTGCCGAGTTTCTCTTCCATGTGGTCCACAATGTATCCTCGCCAGCCCAGCTCTTCCTGTCCGCCGCCTAACACGATCATGATCAATAGATACGGTGGAAAAACCCAGACTGAAGGCAGAAGCATTTTCAGGCGCGGTTCTCCCCAGAGTTCCGGCAGGATCCACGCCAACCAGGTACTGACGCCATAGACCAGGATGGGGATCAGCCAGGCTTTCCAGCCAAAACGCAGGTCCAACAATCCACGCAGGTAGTCGCGAATGGCACCTTTGCCATGCAATGTCTTCAGGCAGTAAATAGCTCCTGCCGCCGGACCGAAGACTCCCAGCATGGTCACTGGTATGGTCAGTGTGGTAAGAAGGTTTTTCTCCAGCGGCAACATGTCCGCGCCTGCCAAAACCAGTGGCAGCCAGATCAGCCAGGACCAGAGGAAGGTAACTACAAAAAACTGGTAGGGGAATTTTGTTGGTTTTTTCATAATTTCCTTTTTATTTCAAGGCATATAACAAGAGGATTTACTAAAAGTATTCCATTCATCAAGACAATTTTATATCATATATAGTTTCAATCCATACACTTAATATGAAATAAATATTCGCTTTCTTAATAAATTCTGATTTACTTATGAGATATTTCTCATAATTGGAATCATATCCTTGCCATTTTGGGGATTTTATCCCACTATGATGATGACATTTCCCTTTTTGTGCCCCTTTTCAACATATCGATGTGCCTCGGCCACATCCTCCAATGAATAACACCTATCGATGACCGCTTTTATCTTTCCCTCCTCAATGAGCTCTTTAAGGAGGATCAGGTTTTCAACATTATTACCGCCGTCTGAAGCGGTATGAACATTAAGATAGATACCCGTTTTCTTTAGAGCCTTTTTTCCTTGAGAAGATGGAAGTTTGCCAACCGCGTCAAAAATAACATCGTAGGTCTCGCCGCTTTGGGTAAAATCTTCCTGCGTGTAATCAATGACCTGATCTGCGCCCAGAGATTTAACCAATTCCAAATTCGTGGTGCTGCATACACCGGTCACTTCTGCTCCAAAGTAGTACCTGGCAAGCTGGACTGCAAAAGTTCCCACTGCTCCTGAAGCGCCATAAATAAGAACTTTTTGTCCGCTCCGGATATTTCCTTTTCTAAGGCAATGCAATGCTGTCATCCCCGAGTTTGGGACAGCGGCTGCTTCCTCGTAAGAGCTGTTTTTCGGTTTGATAGCGATCACCCCGTTTTCGGGAAGGCATTTATACTCTGCATAACCGCCAAAATTGACCGCGAAGGTGGAGGCGAAAACTGGATCTCCCGGTTTGAAGCGTGTAACCTTCCGGCCAATGGATTCAACTTCTCCAGCCAGCTCCATACCCAGTATGGTTCTTTTAGGTTTTCTAATACCCAGGTAAATCCGAGATAAGAGTCTCTGCCAACGAGGCCCGGGGATTTTTAGGCTGCGCATGATCGTGTCCCCAATGTGGGCGGTGGTGGCATGGACTTTGACCAGCACCTCATTGTCTTTGGGTGTAGGTTTTTCTATCTCCTTGAGTTGCAGAACCTCCGGTGACCCATATTTGTCATAAACAATCGCTTTCATTTTCATCGATAACCACCTTTCAGGTTGAACCTATTTTGTTTCAAGAGTTAATCGTAGATTTTAAATTGTCCGCGTTGGAGTTTCTGGTTTCTCTGTAAGCTCTGAGGGAGAATATGAGCGTCACCAGGGCAAAAGAAAACGTCAACAACAACGACCACAAATTGGTCACCGGGTCATGCAAACCCGGGTCTACTAATTTACTTACAGAAAGGAACGTGAAAACAAACTGAGCCCCGATGAAAAGGACATCCATACCCATAAGACCTAAGAGACCTAATCTTCCATGTCTTTTGCTTATAATGAACAGGGTTACGAATAGGCTAATCACGCCATAAATCAAAAGGACCTGTAACGCGCTGTTTGCATCGTTAAAGCGATATAGATCATTTCCTATAAGATACCCCCCAAAGATCATCCGGAAAAGTGATGTCGAGACAACTACTTTGCCATTACTTGTTAATTCCATTATATTTTCTCCAATTATTATTTTCTTTAGATTAATCTGCTTTGACAGACTTCAATAAAATTATGGACATCTCTCGGTTACCAAGGGTTGAAAAGAACCAGAAACGTTATCGCTGGCAAACTTCCATTCCAAGTAACAAATATCCATTTACTGTTTGACCTCAGGCGCATCTGCTAATCCACCATTCAGGATTACGCCACTTTCATAAATGCTCTTTTGTTGAAAAACCTCTGAATAGAAATATTATTGATACTGCAAGACAAAGAGAAATAGATAATCCAGCGTCAACTTTTGCTGCACCGTTTGCACCGTTTATAAGGAATGAATTAATCATATAATGCTGCAATAATCCTGAAACAATCCAGTTTCCGCCGGTATTCATATAAAGCCATGTCATGATAAAAGCTAGAGAAAAAACGAACAATATAAACCAGACAAATGACATTCCTGATTGCCTAGTACCTGGTGACAAAAAAGCAACCAGATGAAATACGGTCCAGAAAACTGACAAAATACTTGTTGCAGCGATCGGTGAATGGAGTTGAAGTAATCTGGGAAGAGCATAACCCCTCCATCCTAGTTCTTCCCCAAGTGGACCAGCATCGGTAAAAATATTAAGACTAAATATGAGTAATGGGAAAGTACCGAAATATGCAATCCAGTTAAATGAGCTTGCTCCAATTCCGGTCAGATAAGTAAAAAGTCCATAAACCAGCAGAACTAAAGGGATAATAAATATGGCAATTAACAACCACTTAGGTTTAGTGAATAATACGCCTCTTTTAAATAGAGCAACAAGGCCGCTCCATTTCTCAAAAATAATTGTCAGTGTTAGTCCCGCGATGGTAGGCGCATAAATAAGGAGCATGACAAATAAATTGTTATTGCTTATAGGGCCGAATAATTTTTCAACCTGGCTTCGAAATACCATACCAAGCCCACCAAGCCCGAACATGATCATGAAAGTAATCAGAAAAAACAAAACCAGTTCTTTTACCACATGCGGTCGGTTTGTGACGTAATAAGAAATTTTCAGATCCATTTTGTCGGTATTTATGTTTGTGTTCATTTGTTTCCTTTTTTGAACGATTTTGAGAGTTTAATTGAATCAACCAGTCGCCCATGTTTTGCAGGACTGGCAATCCAGTTTTTATTTCCGAACAGCCAGTCCCAAGTGTGTAAGATCACACCGTTATTCTGTTTTGGTAGAGAGGGCAGTGATTGCAGATTGATTGAATCCCTTCACGATCAACCAGACCGCCATGACTATTTCCTGAGGGAACATACTCCCAATTTCCAGAAAGAAACCAATGCCGGTATCCAGATGAAAGAATTTCAACAGGGCTGAAGTAAGAGATGCTGCCACGGCGATGAAGCCCCAGATAGACAACCAGCGCGGGATCAATCGGGTGCGGTAAAAGGTGATGTAAATACACATCGCCCCAATGAGAAACATGAAGGAACTGACCGGGACCTGGAGGTTTGCGTACTTATACAAGACATTGGTTATAGTCTGCAGTACAACCGAATCTCCCCCACCAGTCATGTATAGGTTGCCAATGGCGACCAATGTCAAAATATTAAGTGCTGATAAGAAATAGAAGACCCCTTCGATAGCACCGCGGAATAGGACCATTCCCATTGCCAGTTCTTTACTCGCCTTTCTCATAACCGGGTAGAGGAAAACCGTCATCCCCACCAGAGAAATTCCCATCAGGATGGTTAAACAAGCACCCCATGTAAGCTTGGACGAATCGGTGGCCGCGAGGCTGAGCATATCCACACCGACCAACGGTACGCCGGAAATGAGCGATTGAAGCACATCACCGCCTAAGAGTCCACCCGAGATCCCAAAAGCTGTCCCCAGGAAGTAGAGGATACCTGTCATTACTGCATTTATTCTGTATGTTTTCATTCATTAATTCCTTTTAGTTATTGATCTTGTTTGATTTTGATTGATACGGTTTGAAGAGATGGTTTGATATGATTTACGGTTCGACCTCCTGTGTATCTGCCTGACCGGGGCGAACGAAATTGACCGAGAGTAGAGGCATACCCAGATCACGGACTCTCTTGAGCAATCCATGCAGCGCGGACTGGTCGATCACCTGGCAGAGCAGCAGCGTGTCACCATTGTCTTCCAGTGTGATGCGCACATCCCCGAACCGGCCAGCCCAGCGGGCATCCAGATGACCCTTGAGACGAATCTCGTACAGTCCGGATTGGTCGTAGTATTCAGATATTGCGTGTAGATTTAGATTACTCATGATGTGCCTCGGGCAAATTACCTTTTTTGATGTGAATTCCCTTTGCACACCAAAGATACCGAAAAACATGATGAGGCGTCATCGTCACATGTGATGAACGAGGTGATGATCTTTTAAACGGGAGAAGCGAGGGGAATCAAAAAAGTCTGGCGGGAAGTAGAATATCACCGTCAGGCGTGGGTTGTATGTTGGATAGCGCTACTTTAAATTTAGTTCTTCGGCTCGGATGTTGGCAGCCCGGCGGTTGGTCACTCCCAGCTTGGCGAAGATATTGCGGGTGTGTGTGCGTACGGTACTCAGCGAGACTGTGAGTTCATTGGCAATTTCCGGTCCGCTCAGTTCAGTTCCTAGCAACCTGAGTACGTCCAGCTCGCGATCGCTGAGCGGATCGACCAAAACCTGCGGACCGATCGACTGCTTTTTCACAGTGGTTACAATGCCGGAAGGATGATCTAAAACAGAAAGCAATCGTCGAATGTACTGCTTGACGGGGATGGATGCGGCTTTTGCATCAAGCCTTTTCAATAATTCCTCGACTGATTTTCCCTCACACACAAAACTCCGGACGAAGCCCTGCGGTTCAGCCAGGGTCAGGGCTCGTTCCAAAAGTGCAAGAGAAGGAGGGATGTTGCCCTGAGCGTGATGTGCGAGAGCCTGCAAGACCAGTATCTCGATCACACTACTGGTCCGGTCACCAGCCCGGGCGGCTGCAAGCAGGCGATCCAGAAAATGAAGGGCTAACTGGATTGAGCCATAGATGTGATCGTTTTGGTATTGGGCGATGAGGACACAGACCAAGGTGAGATGCTCGAATTCGCGCAGGTAGGAAAGGTCATCGTCGGGGGAGAGTCCCTGTTCGCGGACCCACTCCAGAGCTTTATCCAACCTATCTTGGGCTAACCAGATACGGGCTTTGATGGCAGGTATGGGATGAACTTCGGGCAATGGCGTGCGGATATACAGGCGCTCCGCTTCATCCAAAAAGTGGAGAGAGCCATCATGATCGCCCATGCATTCCATTAACCGAGCCTGATCGATACACCAGCGGTAATGCCAAACAGGTAGATGCGCCTTCACGCCTAACTCTTTACTTCGCTGTAAGCTTAGCTCCGCAGCTTGCAAATCACCCTGTTCGATGTAGAACTTACTTAATTCCCTGTACAGGTCGGCTGCATCGGGCGAAATCGGTTCACCGCGAGCTAATACAAATTGTAATAACTCCTCGAGGGTACTGGTTGCATCGTGGAGATGTCCCAAAGCCAGGCGGATATCCGCCAACACAACGGTTGTGGCAATCGCGTCCGGGATGTTCCCGGAAGTCCGCAATCTCATTGTGTAATCGGCAAAGATGCTGTCGGCGGCTTTCAGGTTTCCGCTTGCCCAGTAGGTCATCCCCAGAAGCATGGATGCCTGTCCACGTCTGTAGGAATCCCCTTCAGGAGCGAGATCGAGTATCTGGTTGGCATATTTCACCGTATCCGGAATATTCCCGTGTGCCTGGGCGATGTAGGCACGACCTACCGCAATTGTTGCCGGTAGAGACTTAAATTGTTCCTGATCCACCACGACGATCGATTCAGTCGGGTTACTTATTAAAGCTTCGGCCTTTGTAAATCTCTCTTGTGCGTATTCCATTTCAACACTGCCCAACAGACCGTAGGCATAGTCAACATTGAGTACGGGCCGATGCTTAACCAAATCATCCGGAAGGGACTTTACCCAGGCAAGCCAAACAGACGGCTGGATGGTTTTATCCTCTGTTAACGGCCAGGCCAGCTCGATCAGGTCCGCGGCGAACTCGAAATCTTTGGCAGATAGGACATGGCGGATGGCATCGGATCGCAGACCGTTTTGTTCATACCACCTGCCTGCACGCGAATGCAGGGAGGCTATTTGTTCAGGCTGGGACTCTAAAAGGTGCGTCTGAAGCACTTCAGCGAAAAGGTGGTGATAGCGGTACCACTGGCGTTGATCATCCAACGGAATGAGGAACATGTTGCCGCGTTCCAGAGTGTCCAACATTTTCTTGCCATCATTGCGTTCAGTGACCGCATTGCACAACGGAGCACAAAAATGGTCGAGGATGGCCGTTTGCAGGAGGAAACTGCGGATGAGTTCTGGCTCATGCTGGAGGACTTCTTCGACCAGATAATCGAGCACAAAACGATGGCTGCCGGTGAACGCTTGGATAAAGCCAGCCATGTCGGATCGTCCGTGCATGGAGAGGGCAGCCAACTGCAGACCGGTGATCCAGCCTTCGGTGCGGGCATCGAGTGCGGCGATACTCTCTGCGGAAAGATCGAGGTGCATCATCTGGTTGAGGAAAGCACCGGCTTCTTCAGGGGTGAAACGCAGATCGACCGCACGGATCTCGATCATTTGTCCGTTTGCGCGGTAACGCGGCAGGGGCAGGGAAGGATCTTCGCGGGTTGTGATGAGCAGATGCATCTGCTGAGGTAGATGATCGAGTAAATAGGAGAGAGCCTGATCGACAGGTTCAGAATCGATGACATGATAATCATCCAGAACCAGGACGAAATCGTTCGGGATGGCAGCAATTTCGTTGAGCAGGGATGCAAGGAGTGATTCATTGAGGGGCGCCGAGGATTGAATTGCGACTTGGAGATTCTTGCCGACATCTGACGAGACGGTATGTAAAGCAGCGCCCAGGTATGTGAAAAAGGTGGCGGGGTTGCTGTCTGCTTCATCGAGCGACAACCAGGCAATTGGGATGGAAGGCTTTGACGTATTCTGCTGAAGTTCGGCAATCCACTCACTGACCAGGGTGGTTTTCCCAAAACCAGCGGGGGCAGAAATGAGGGTCAGTTTGCGGTCAAGACCCTCAGTCAGTTTGTCGATCAGGCGCGGACGCGGAACAATCCCGGACCGGGGTGGGGTTACATAAAGCTTGGTGGCCAAAATAGGCGCAGGCATAGGTTAATTATACGGCACAGCCTCCTTAATGCTCATCCGCAAGACGCGAATCAACCTGAGGAGGCTATTATGTAGTTGTAAAGGTTGTTTAATTCGAAATATTTGTCCTTCTCAATAGAAAAATGACCGACGTCGTTGCTACAATGAAGACAACATTGCCTAAACCGAGCTACCTTTTCTTCACTACCCGGAACATCCTTTCCCTTCTGATGGGACGCTCAGGGCTTGGAGTTCTTTAGCAAGTCCAGCAATGCATAATAGGCGGGTTTTGGATTGAAGTTCTTGTCGAACAGGTGCATGTCACCATAACCCTGGGACATCGCTGAAACAGAATCAGGCCAGCGGTCGGTTACTCCCCAGGTATGGTAGAGGATGACATTTTCATTATCCATAGCGATTTGCATTAACCCGGCGTAGAACTTTGCCTGCCACTTCAGCCGGTTTTCGTACTCTGCTTTGCCTTCGGCTGATTTGAGATCGAGATCGTCGATTTTAATGTAGCCATCCACCTCAGTGAAAGCAACTTTCAAACCCACTTCGGCATAGCGTTTGACATTCAAATCCACATTTTCTAAGTAAACATCCAGCGGGATGTGTTCGAACTCCCATGGCCACGAAAACGGGATATAGTAACTGAGAGTGCCATCAGGATCAAGCAAGATGTGCATCTGAAATGCAACCCCGTTGATAGGAATGCCGTCTGTCTTCAAACCTGAGGAGAGTTCATAGAAATATTCCGATTTCGACAAGCCGATCTGTTCAGCATTATAATCATTCAACATAAGTATGGCGGTCGGATCGATCTCATGTGCCCGAATAAAGGCAGCCTCTATCAAGGATGTGTCATCAGGCGACCCTGCCCATGGAGAGTAGTAATTTGCTTCATCAAATTCGAATCCATTCAAACCGGAAGTACGATTAGTTCGGTTTTTAAGTCCGTTGGCCCCATACTCGGGAGTTAATATAAATTCATTGAATAACAACCAGATGGGCTGCTCTCCTCTGGTGTAACGCAGATCTTTCTCAATGTGATAAAGCAGGAAATCTTTTGTGGATTCTGGGTAAGGCAGATCGCGTACCCACTGCGGCGCAGTGTAATACAGAGCACCCATGGTATACCCCATCATGGTCAAGTGATTGGCTTTGCCAAACTCATAAGATCTTACCAGCATGGAATCCTCGAGGTTGTCATACTCAAAAACACTATAATCTTCATTTTCTCTGTAGGCAAAGCCTCCGATGGTATTCACGCTGCCCTCTTGAACGAGAAGGTAGGCAACCCACGGATCACGGAACACTTCGTAAGGTGAGCCTAAGTATGGGTCATTATCATCACCCACAATGGTCCTAGCTTCAGCGTGCATTCCGAAAGTGAAGTGCTGACTGGCAGCATACTTGCGCAGCGAATCGACATCGTTATCCAGGGGGATGTTATTGATATCTAAGCCGATCCACTTCAGGTCATCGATAAGAAAACTGGTTAGGACCGCCTCCCCGAAAGAAAGGTTCCGCATTCCCGCGATGCGGAGGGTGTCGCAGTCTTCTATCGCCCGCGGCTCATTCGACAGGTTAAAGCGAATGTTATTCCAAATGCCCTTCTTCCAATAGTCATCCATATTGATACCGCCAATGTTAACGAACTGCCCATCTTTCCCTGCGAAAATACTAATGTTGTCTATGGCTGAATCTTCCGGGATGAAAAAAGAATAGTAGATCGTTTTGTTAGTAAGGTTGAGGCTTTCCTCGCCGGTCAGCGCATTTATGGAGAGATCTACATGGATTCCGGTATACTGCGCGGCAGGAAGCGTGCCGGTGATCTCGAGGGCTGCACCTGTACCAGGATAGTTGAAGTTTTCCGTATTCACGGTCACAGTGTATTCACTGGTGATGCCACTGGCGGCGAGGTCGGTGATGCCCTCGAAAGAATTCTGGTAGATGGGAACGTCTTCCACCTCCGGCAGAGGGATAACTGTGTCTTCAAGCGTGGGGACTAAGATAGAAATTTCGGTAGGTACAGGGGTACTCGGTGATGCTGTTTCACATGCACTAATCAGAATAGCTAGAACTAATGGCAGAATCAGAAATCGCATCATATTTACTACCAACCTCAATAAGAGATGATCGATTCTGCACTGTCCCCAATGGACTCAAATTATCGTTTTATGATTATTGGGATTAAAAATTATTATAGCGCGATATATTATGGTTTGATAGTCATGCATCCTTTATTGAAGAATTGGAATTTGATCCAATATAGATCTGTCAGAGTAAGTCCAATTACAAAAAATTAATAGGTTAGTAACTCAAAGCACAATGTTGTTAAGAATTCATGACGACTACTTAGCAAGAGCGAGGGCATTAAATTTACTTAATCCTTAACGGATAGAATTTTTCGGACACTATATTAATATCGATCAGCAACTGTTGCATGGCTATCAAGCAAGAACCAGCTTTCGTCGGTTTTACTGACATCTGCACTCCCTGGCACTTGCATCCAGGGCAAGTGTGCCGCAGGTGAAAGTGTTTGCAGAATCTAATCAAGCAATTGGCACCGATTTATGATCTTTGCTAATTCCATTTGGCTTTCCAGCCAGTCTGGAAACGGGATGTTATGGATTTAGCTGGTTCAACCAGAGTCTATGTTTTCCATCACCCCCTGGCCACGTGTTAGTGGAAACGAACATATCCAAATCACCGTCACCATTCAGATCCGCAATCGCCACTGCAGAGATATTCAGTGAAGCCAGCTTGATTTTACTGTCTGAAAAATTACCTTTGCCATCATTCAACCAAATTTCCGGACTGGATTTCCAACTGCCGGTTACCACATCCGGGTCGCCATCCCCATCCAGATCACCCATTGCAGCAGTCATGCTATAGAAGAAACCCAACTTTTGTCCGCTATCGGTGAATATTCCTTTGCCATCGTTCAACCAGACTTTATCTGCCGGTTTGGCGCCCATGTGGCTAGAATTTGCGATGAATGCATCCAGATCGCCATCTCCATCCAGATCCCCCAGAACCGCGGCATATGCATTAGTGAATCCTAGTCTCTGGGTGCTGTCTGTGAACACGCCTTTTCCATCGTTCAACCATAATACAGGAGCGTTGTCAGATTTTTCTCCGTTATTGGCGACCAATGCATCGAGGTCGCCATCCTGGTCGACATCTCCCAGGGATACGGCTGTCCCAAACCAGTAACCCAGTTTTTGGCCGCTATCGCTGAACTTACCACTCCCATCGTTCAAGAAAACCTGATCGGGTTTACCATTCCAATTGGTGACAAATGCATCCAGGTCGCCGTCATTATCCAGATCACCCAAAGCTACTGAGGTGGTTTCAGAGCTGACAAGACTTTGATCGACTACACTAAATGCAGCTTTACCATCATTTAACCAGACCTCGTTGGTTGTCACTTCGGTTAAGAAGATGTCGAGAAATTTATCTCCGTTGAGATCCCCGAATGCTGCACCAGTGCTCGGTTTGAATTCTGTAGTGCCCGGTGTGAATTTACCCTTACCATCATTCAACAGCAGGGTACTGTTTTTGTCGGTGTTGCTGATTAGGGCATCCATATCCCCATCACCATCCACATCGCCAACGACGACTGAAGCGCCATCCCCCTGGCCAAGATCCTGTCCGCTGTCAACAAAGGTAAATGGCACTATAGGTGGCAGGAGTCGGGCTTGGTTGTACTGTTGGACTGCACTCTCCCCGATAATATGCCCACTCATCACATCTGCTGCCATCCGGAAAAACGCAAATACCGGTTTGGCTGCCATCATCGGCAGTGATGATCTCGAGTTTGTTACCTTTCTCGGTACAATTTACTGAAGCGGGATTTGGCATATTCGATTGCGGGACATCAGTCGATGTAGATTCTGGTGCCTGGCTACGGGAGCGCAGCCTACCAGAGTAGCAGTACTAAAAACAGCGGCAATTAATATCTCAATTCCTATTTTCATTTTCTCTCCATAATAAATTCGTTTTAATCATGCAGCAGCCTGGGCGCTATTGAGCATGAACACATTAACACAACAAATCAAACTACTCTGGCATTACCCAGCTTGAAAGTTCACCATCGAAAAAAATCGCGTCAGGATAGTTTTTTAGTATTGAAGTTCGATTGAACGGTGGATCAGTGAAAAAGTAGTGTGTGGGAATTAAATATTTTGCTCCAATCCCGTCTTTTATGAATTGTTGTTCGGAAGCAATATTGGTGAAGTAAAAATGTGATATGAATGCAATATCGATTTTTTGCTCTGGAAGCTGATAAGCCCGGAATTGTTTGTAATCAACCTGACTGAAGTCGACATCTCCGGAAAAAAATATCTTCGTGTTATCAACTGTGATCACAAATCCGATGTTGGCCGGTTGTCCTGCCCCATGCGAAAGGGATAGCGCTTCCACTTGAATTCCATTAATCTCAACTAGTACAGGTTCTTCTGGAGTCGGATCCAAGTATACGATCTTGTTTGGCAGTACTGAAAATTGTGAGGTAATCATTTCCTGTGAAGCAAAGGCGGCGTTTGGATCATTCACTAAATGTTCCTTGACAGGACCACTGGAAAAATGATCCCGGTGGGTGTGGGAAACCAGAATTAAATCGATATGATCGAATGGTGGTTGCGCGAGCTCAAGTTTGCTTAGAATATCCTTTGGCAATTTGTAGACAGGATTAATTCCATAGTAAATCGCATCAATGAGAATCTTTTTGTGACTTGTGGAGATCATAAATCCCGAATTGCCGATATACGTCACTAGAACCCCCTCCACTTTTTGGTCGGACAAATCGGAAACTGTTTCTGTCACCTCGGGGGTCAAGGTACTGACCGGATCGTTTCCTGCAGTTGCATTTTCGCTCGCATCCATGTCTGCTTCGACTGTCGTGACAGGTGTGATGATCGCTTTTTCATCGGGGTTACATTCACCACGGTAGTATGACCACTCTTCACAGGTGCTGCCGTCCGGGAAAACGCAAATACCGGTTTGGCTGCCATCGGCTGCTGTTTGAATCTCGAGTTTGTTCCCTTCCTTCGTGCACCGCAAGGAGGCAGGATTTAATGTACTTGCCTGAGATACATCCGGTGTGGAAGGATCCCCAATCGCCTGAGTTTGGAGAGCCGTACAGGCTGTCATAGCCATTAATAAAATTGTGAAGATTAAGTTTTTTTTCAATTTCCCCTCTTTCTGATGTTTCTTATCATCGATCAGCTTTCTTTTATTTTCCTAAACTTTACCCAAGTCAAGATAACGCCGAACAGGATAGCAGAGCGGAATGATGTTTCCCAGTCGACGCTACTTTCTCCATGCCCGATAACATTCCAAAGAAAAGTCACAATAGCTGTGGTCACCAGGGCTATAACGAACACGGTTACAAATTCAACAACAAGTCCTTTTATTTTCATTCTTTGAATCCCGCTTTTTCCCCCCCATCAGAAATTATATTGTCCGTTACTTGCTTGTCCGGAGCCCATTTAAAACAAAATCAGCAACCTGGCTGGAGGACATCCATAAACGTCCCTGTTCATCAAGGTAGGAGATACTGCCCAGATAGATGGTCATGATCAGTCCCGCGGTCGTTGCGGCATCCATCTGACGGAAAATCCCCTGCGCCATACCGGCAGCGAGGATGTCTTTTCCAACCATTTGGAGCATGGGTTGGTAGCGTTGATACATATATTGTTTGAATTCCATTTCAGGACCATTCAAAGTGATAAAGATCACCCTGGTCTGGGCGAGGTGGGTGGTTACCCAATCGAAACCAGCCTCAAAGAAACGCTCCAGCCTACGAACGATGTCGCTCTCGTGAGAAATCTGCTCAGTGATCGATGCTGAATGGGTTGATGCAATCTCATCGATCAACGCCAGCATCAAAGCCCGTTTACTCTCAAAGTAATTGTAGATGGTGCCCTTAGCCAACCCAGCCGCGAGGGAGATGTGATTGATGTTGGCTCCAACATAGCCACGGAGTGCGAACTCTTCCGCAGCCGCAGACAACAACGCCTGGCGGGTATCCTTGAATATTCGATCACGCTCTTCATTTTTGTATCTAGCCATGGTTACCTTTATTTATATGGGTGGGCAGTCACCCATATTATCAAACAACAAGCATAAGTTGTCAAGGGAAATGATTCGCGGCTTTTTTTAGAATTCCTGCGATTCCTGGTCTTTAAGGTATTTCAGACGATGGCGATGATGACATTTCCCTTTTTGTGGCCTTGTTCGACGTAACGGTGAGCCTCGGCGATCTGTTCCATGGGATAACACCTATCGATCACCGGTTTGAATTTGTCCGCCTCGATCAACCCTGAAAGAAAACCAAGATCCTTGGTCTTTTCACCTGCCGATCTCAGACCTGCAGCCGCAAACCTTACCTTTTTGCCACCACTTTTTGCAGTCTTTATCGCCTGGAACAATATTTCCGGTGTTGGGACGGTGGAAAGGTAAGTACCATCATCCGTCAGTGAATCTTTGCAAGTAGAAAACGAAGTCTTGCCCACAGTGTCAAAAACAACATCATAGTTCCTGCCATTTTTTGTAAAGTCCTCCCGGGTGTAATCAATCACCTGATCTGCACCCAGAGATTTAACCCATTCCAAATTATTGGTACTGCACACCCCGGTCACCTCAGCTCCATAGTATTTGGCCAACTGTACCGCAGCAGTGCCTACCGATCCGGATGCGCCATAGATCAGGACGGATTGTCCACCCCGGATCTTCCCTTTATCCCGCAGAAAGGGCAAAGCCGTTAATGCCCCGTTTGGAATACTGGCTGCTTCTTCAAAGCTTATCCTGACCGGCTTGATGGTTATTGCTCCGTTTTCTGACATACATTTGTATTCAGCATAAGCGCCAAACGATTCCATTCCAAATACCTTGTCACCTGGCTTAAAGCGGGTCACATTTTTACCTATTGCTTCGATTTCCCCAGCCAGCTCCTGCCCCAGAACCGGGTTTCGGGGTTTGAAAATACCGTTGATCCCCGGGGAAGCCCTCATATCCGGGTCTTCCTTGGTAACTGCTGTTGCATGAATTCTTATCAGCACCTCATTCACTTTGGGTGTAGGTTTCGTTACTTCTTTGAGATGAAGAACTTCCGCTGGTCCGAATTTTGTGTAAACAATTGCTTTCATTTTTTTATCCTTATATTTGTTAATTGCAATCACATCTTACCCGACCATCAAACTGCCAGAGATGTGGATCGTTGTTGATCTTTAATACCTTTGATCAATAGCCAAAGGAAAATTGGCATCTCGCAAAACATGGCGGTTTCCCCAATTGGCATGAGGATTGTGCTGTACCCTGGGAAAAGGAAAGTCGATAGGAAGCTGAGCAGATGCCCCAAACAGCCAATGAAAAGCAGAACCCCCAGTATTTTTGGAACGAATTCAGATTTGTAAACAAGCAACCCGAGAGGAATTAGCCATAAGCCCCAGAAAACCTCAGCAATCTGAACCCCATCGTTGTACAAATCGAGGAATACCATCGCCAGCGATCGTAACTGGGCCGGATTGAAAGCTGAGAGATGTCCGGCATTGCTTAAGATTAGAAGGGGAGCATACTGAATTAGCATATTCATAAAAGCTACTGAGACACCGGCAACAATGAGTATGACCATCATCCTGGCTTGGTCCTTTTCTACTGACTTAAACAACTCGTATAAAACATGGACCAAATACAATTGAAGAATTAGCCCGACTAGAAAGCTCACGAAGCCGAGACGGAATAGCCACTCAGATTCCAGAATATTACTAACTGTGGCCACGGTATCGCCGGGTACAAAAATTCTTGCATCAACATACATTCCGCCGAATATCATGAATACATCCATAATGATATACAGGATCCCTGCAAGTCTTGCGGTACTTTTAAGTGCTCTCATTTTTCTTCTTTCTTTGAACTGCACTCCAAATTGTCAGTTTGCATCTAACTTTTGAAGTGCAGTTCATTCAATAACTATTTATTTTGCTGGCAATGCGGATTTATCAATTTTTTCCACTGACTTGCCTGGATCATTACGAAGCAGACTAATTCCCATCCAGATGAACCAGATGATTTGGGCCAGGCCAAACACCGGACCCAGCATACCGGTCAATGCCGGGACAAGAGAGATGATTCCTACTGCGCCAACCACAAACCCGAGGATAATCAAACCTTTGGAAAATTCACTTGCCCGCAAAGCTGCCAAGCTGATCAATAACGTCATAAGACCACCAAGTATTTCACCATTTGCGTTGCCCAGTCCGTCTATCACGGGTTCAATTCCCTGCCAGGTTAGCATAGCCTGGGTTGAGTCAGTAGCATAAAGTGACACGACTGAGCTGAGCGCAGCATTCGCGACCATTCCGCTGGCGATCAATGAGCCAGCCCAGATGATCCCAATCGCAGTTGCCACTTGAATCAGGGCGGGTGCGTCAGCTTTCAATCTGTCATACAGAGCGAGTGAAAATACGATCAGGAAAAAGCCAAAGAAAACATACATGATCAGATTGGTCGAAAAAACAATGTTTTGGTTGGCGACATTCACGGCGACCTTTTGAGCTAAATCGGTAATGCTGATGTAATCCAAAATGGCAATGAAGATGATCAATCCCATCAAGTGCGCCAAAGCCATGTAAAAGGCGGCAATTCCACCGAATTTCTGTAAGTCTTTCATTTATTACTCCTTATTGTGAATACAATTATTTTGTTCAATAAACCTTTCAGGAAGGTCAATCAATACGACGAACTATGGTTTGTTACCCTCCTTTGCGTCCGGATCGGAGATATTAACAGAGAGTAAAGGCAGGCCAATATCACGGACTTTTTTGAGCACACCATGCAGGGAAGCCTGGTCGGTTAATTGACCTCTCAGAAGCGTGGTGCCATTCTCTTCCAGTGTGATTGACAATCCATCAAACCACTCCACCCAACGGGAATCCAGATGTCCCTTTAATCGGATTTCGCAATATTGTCCATTCAAATTCGATTTGTCAATCATTTCGTGTCTCATATCTTTCAGTCGTGGTTGATCTAGGCTAAGGATATCTCCGCAGGTGGGGAGACGTCATCACCACATGATGTGATTGATGTGGTGATTTCTGGAGGGAATAAAAATCTCCGGAAGATGGTTTGATCCATCTACCGGAGTACAAAATGGAGATTCTTATTTGGCTAGAGCAATTTGAGCTCTTCGGCACGGCGGACGGCTGCCCGGCGGTTGTTAACTCCCAATTTGTGGAAAATACTTTTGGTGTGGGACCGCAATGTGTTGAGCGAAACGATCAATTCTGCGGCAATGTCCGGGCCGCTTAACTCGCTGCGGAGTAGTCTGAGCACCTGAAGTTCACGTTCACTCAATGACTCGATCAGGTTTGATCCTTGGTGGGGGAGGGTTGAATCCAGTGGGATCTGCGGTTGTGCGAAGGCAGACAGCAGTCTATCCGCATAACTAAATAGTGGATGGGTCCGATTACGCGATAGTTTTTCAATCAACAATCGCATTGATTCACCTTCATCCACAAAGGTGCGGACGTAGCCTTGCGGTTCAGCCAGGGTCATAGCACGTTCCAATTTTTCGAGGGCATGGGGAAGGTCGACCTGCGCCTGGAATGCGAGGGCTTGCAGCAGCAGAATGTGAAGTACACTGCCCATCCGACCGCCAGATTCTGCGGCTTTCAGCAGACGATCCAACAGCACGGCAGCCTTCTCAAAGGAATCAATAATCCGATCTTTTTTGCCAGCGGCGATGAGAACCCGAGCCAGAATGATAAGCTCAAACTCGTGTAAAAAGTCAAGCTCGTTGTCAACCGATAAACCCTGAGCGCTAGCCCATCCAAGGGATTGATCCAGCCTACCTTGTTTGAGCCAGATCAGCGATTTCGAGGCAGCAATGGGACGCACATCGGGCAAGGGTCCTCGAATATGTACGCGTTCAGCCTCAGCCAAGAGAGCGAGCGCGCCATCCAGGTCTCCCTGCGCCACTTTCAACCGAGCCTGTGAAATGCACAAGCGGTACGGCCAATCCGTCATCGCGGACAGCTCGCTCAGTTTCTGGCAGGTGGACAAATATTGCTCAGCGGTATTCAGATCGCCATGCTCAACGGCCAACTCAGCGAGACCGCGGTATAAATCAGCCGTTCCAAGAGGCAAGTGTCCTCCTGTTTCGTTGGCGAGGTGCAAGGTTTGCTGATAGATACTTTCAGCATCCCGCAGGCGTCCAAGGGTGACGCGGATATCAGCCAGAAGAAAGGTGATCCCGATCAGAGTGTTGATGTCTCCGGTTTTCTGCAGGTATATATGAAATTCCGATAGGGATTGTTCTGCTGCCTGCAGATCTCCGCTGGTGTACTGGGCTAGTCCCAACAATGAGGTAGCCTGGACATACCTGATGGGGTCATCTGCAGGGAGGCATTCAAGTGCCTGTCGGGCATACTTCATCGTAGCGGGGACATCCCCAAATGCGAGGGAACGATAGGCTCGGGCAGTCGCGATCGATGCCGGCAACGATCGGAATTGTTCCTGGTCCACCACGATCATCTTTTCTGGTGGCGCGTCCAGAATCCGTTCGGCATCCAGCAAAAGAGATTCGCAGGTTTCCATCTCACCGGTATCCAACAAAGCCCAGGCATACCCCACACTGAGCACCGGCCGGTTGCGAAGCAACGCTTCGGGGAGCCTCTTGACCCAACCGAGCCAGGTAGGGGATTGGTAACTGATATCCATATTTGACCAGGCCAGCTCGATCAGGTCTGCTGCGAACTCGAAGTCTCTGGCAGCCAGGGCGTGGCGAATGGCATCGGAGCGATAACCGTTGTGTTCAAACCACCTGCCTGCCCGCGAATGGAGGGCGGTGATCTGATCCGGCTGGGATTCCAAAAGATGCGATTGCAGCACCTCGGCGAAGAGGTGATGATAGCGGTACCACTGGCGCTGGTCATCCAGCGGAATGAGGAACAGGTTGCCGCGTTCCAGCGTGTCCAGCATATCCTTGCTGTCACTGCGTTCGGTGACCGCATTGCATAACGGAGCACAAAAACGGTCGAGGATGGCGGTTTGCAGCAGGAAACTTGCGGACGGGTTCTGGCTCGTGCTGGAGGACTTCTTCGACCAGGTAATCGAGCACAAAACGATGGCTGCCAGTGAAAGCCTGGATAAAGGCAGCCGTGTCGGATCGTCCCTGCATGGAGAGTGCAGCCAACTGCAGACCGGTGATCCAGCCTTCGGTACGGGCATCGAGAGCAGCGATGCTGTCTGATGAGAGATCAAGGTGCATCATCCGGTTCAGGAAAGCACCGGCTTCTTCGGGGGTAAAGCGCAGATCGGCGGCACGGATCTCGGTCAAGTGTCCTTTTGCACGGTAGCGCGACAGGGGCAGGGAGGGATCCTCGCGGGTGGTGATCAGCAAGTGCATCTGCGGCGGGAGGTGATCGAGCAAGTAGGTGAGGGATTGATCGACTGGTTCGTAGTCTATTACATGGTAATCATCCAGAACCAGGACGAAATCGTTCGGGATGGCGGCGATCTCATTCAGCAGGGAGGCTAACAGGTAGTCATTGATCGGGGAGGAGGATTGAATGGCAGTTAAAAATCCGCTGCCAAGGTCTTTTGAGACCGTTTGCAGAGCCGCGATGAAGTAAGTGAAAAAGGTGGCAAGGTTACTGTCTGTTTCATCGAGCGACAACCAGGCAATCGGGATGGAAGGCTTTGATGATTGTTGAGCGAGATCAGCGATCCACTCGCTGACCAGGGTGGTTTTCCCGAAACCGGCGGGAGCGGAGATCAAGGTCAACCTGTGGTGAAGACCCTCATTCAGATTTTCGATCAGCCGCGGACGGTGGACGATCTGCGGTCGAGGCAGGGGAATATACAGCTTTGTCGTCAGAATGGGGGCAGAACCCGATCGCGTGCTGATACTCTCTGACATTTTTGCCTCGTGGATCAGAATGACAACTTAATAATTATATCCAGCAAACAAAAAGACCTGTGAGAGAAAACCATTCGAGGCTATCAGACTTTATTCTTTTGAAATAATGCATATTTGGTAATATACGAATACTTTATATCATCAAGATAATCATAAAATCAACTAATTACTATTCTTAAAGTCGATTAAGTTTGTCTTTCTATTGTAACTTTTGCGATTGATTTTAGTTGACGTAATAAAGAAATTGAATACCACCAACAGAAATTGTAGAATTCCATCTGATGTAAAACAGTCTCTTTTTCGATCTTTGGTCGACCCGGAATTGAACTCCTCCCGTGATACCATTTGCTTCAAATGGACAACATCTCTAACCGAATAGCGATGACCGGAGAAAACTGTGACAATAATTCTTAGGAATTGATCACGATTAAAGTTACCTTTCCTTGAAAGGTGGTGCTGTATCTGGGTCGAGACCATCTTGGACGGTCCACATGTACAAATCCGGATCATTTTCTATATTTGCTTGGGGAATAGCAATTTCAAATGCCAGTTTTATTTTATATTTTTGATTAATCTTATCGACAAGCGGAAAGTCGTCCAGAAAAAGTTTCCGTATTAACCCGGAAATCAACAAAATTTCATAAGGATCAACTTGCGTCAATCGATTTTCAATATCATCAAGTGTTCTAAGAAACAACTTCTCTGTTTCATCCATACTGATTTTAGTTATCCTTGAATAGAGAATTGTTTATATACCAGAAGAATTATTACATATTTTACAATACAATATCTCCACAGGTTTACTTTTAAAATATCTCTATATATACATAAATTTTATATTGAAATTTCTTAGTTAATTGTCGGTTTTTTGATTGAAATTCTTAATACTTTCAAGCTATTACGTGGGGATCTCTGTTTCCGGAGTCAAGGTTTCAGTGGGGGTCGGTTTGAGGGAGTTTTTGCTGACTTCGATGGCGACATAGAATGTTGTGCCAAAGATGTCCCCGGCGGTATTACGCAGTTTCCAGAAATTGGAATAATCCTCTTCGATATCCGGCGCTTTCATCTGCAGAGAAATATCGATGGTCTCACCTGGCGGAACGGATCTGGGCAGGTAGATGGTATCCGCGCCCATCGGGTCACCGCTTATGTAGGTAAAGCGGTAATCTGTGGTCCAGGTGCAGGTGCCAATATTCTTGATACGCCAGGTCTTGGTGAATTTTGTCCCCGGCAGTATCTTCGAGTAATCGACCACATCCAAATCAGCAATGAAAGCGGAATAGTCGCAAGTACTGGGAGTCCAGGTGATATAAGGGAAGGGGTAGACGCTGGTGGGAGATCCATTCACTGTGGGCACCGTCACCGTGGCAGTAGGCGATGAAGTTGCTGTCGGCGTTGGAGGCTCAGGCGTGGTAGTGGGTGAAGGTGTTGGAGTGGGCAGTGCTGCCAGTTGGGTGGATACAGCGGCGGCAATGGCGGTTGGAGGATCGATGGTCGGTATGGCTGCCGTCCCCGTGCAACCGGAGAGGAAAGCAGCCATCAGCAGGTAGTGAAAGAAGAACCGCGTTGACATATGCGGCTATTGTACCCCAGCCAGCGGTTAAGTATTGGATGGTGCGCGTTCGAATATTTCGTCGATCTTCCGCATTTGTTTCTTGCTCAGCAAACCAAACTCCATCGCCTGGATGTTTTCTTTGACCTGGGCGAGCGATTTGAAACCGGGGATGGGTATGGCGCGATCGTTGCGGGACCAGATCCATGCCAGGGCGATCTGCGCCTGTGTCCGAGTGTCACCGGCATCCGCAAACACTTTTCGGACAGCCTCGATGCGCTGACGTCGTTGAATGGACCATTCGCTGTGCAAGTCCCAATTGCGCCGCCAATCGCCTTCCGGGAAGACCGTATCGCCATTTATCTTGCCGGTCATGTTGCCGCTCCCAAGTGGAGAGCGGATGACGGCGGCTTGATCATTTTGGTCACAGACGGCCAACAGTTCAGGCATATCGGTACCCATATTCATCCAATGCTGGATGGCAGTGCAATGCTGTCCCTGTGCGAACACCATTGCACCTTCGGGATTATTGGTGCTCCATCCGTACCAACGGATCTTGCCTTCCTTGACTAATGCTTCCAATTCTTCACGAACTTCGACCGCTTTTCCAGGATCGTATTCGTCTATATGAAACTGATAAAGGTCAATATAATCCGTCTGTAAACGGCGCAGGCTGTCTTCACACTCCCCATGGATACGATTGACTACATCCGTTGTTTCCGAGACAATGCGATTCTGTCTCGTCCACCACATAGCCGAACTTGGTCGCCAGGATGACCTTGCCGCGGCGGTCTTTCACCGCCTGACCGAGGATCCGCTCACTGTGTCCGCAACCGTAGTTGGCTGCTGTATCGAAGAAATTGATCCCGGAATCCAGGGCATAATGTATGGCTCGAATTGAACTCGGCATCATCCACCTGACCCCAACCCACAGCTTCCAGAGAGCCATCTGCTTCAAGCCAATTCCACAATCCGCCCATAGCCCAACAACCCAATCCCATGGCGCTGACTTCGAGATCACTGCGTCCCAGACGTCTCATCATCATATCCCCTCCAATTTTTGAGATCTTCGTGCAAGATTATTTTCCAAAAGCTTGATGGAAGATTCGATTAATAACAAGTATCAATCCCACCTATGGTAAATCCCCACTATTATTTTTCAAGACAGTGGAAAGTAATAAACAAACCACTTTCAGGTTGCTATGTGAATGATTACAGTAGTATTTTACGGCTGTGGCATTGCAATAAAAGTATCATTGCTACCCAACAAAACATACATTTTGTATATTGCATTCACTTTTTAGATCTTATATACTGTAGATACAAAGCACAAATGTCATCGGATCTGCCCTCTCAAAGGGGCAGATCTTTTCGTTACTGGAGGTCAATAAAGCTTATGCGCGGATGGAATAAAGTTTTTATTCCAGAAATGCCCTTACAGCGATGAGGAATTCATCCTGCGTGTAGTTATATTCCTTGATTTTCGTGGGGAACTTTTTGTCGTATTCTTCAGTTTCTGCATCATCGATGTTATAGACATCGCTTTCGAAAAATTTCCATTCGTGATCTCTAAAGACATCCATTTGTAATTCCAGGATTAGCAGACTGTAGGGAAATTTACCATCCGAGTTTCGGATACTGTAGTCTCTTGCACTTCTAAACCCGTGCTTACAATAATTGGATGGATTGCCGTAAATGATGATGCCGGAAACATTTTTTGCTTTAGCGATTTCGATGGTATGTTGGATGAGCGCGGATCCAACACCTTTCCGCTGGAATTCGGGTAATACGCTGACAGGTCCAAAGGTCAGGGTCTCCACCCTTTGATCCTTTTCATTAATTACATGGGACTTAGCATAGAAAATATTCCCGATGATGCGGTCCTGATGGATGGCTACAAAACTGAGATCGTTTACATAATCCGGGTGCTCCCGCAACTTATGGACGAGTACATGTTCGTTGCATCCGGGGACATACAAATTCCAAAATGCTTCTCGGGTGACATTCTCATTTTCGAAATAATCTGCTGGTTGTTCCGCTCTGATGATGATTTCCATGGGATTCCTCTGATGGTTGTGCTGATAAGATGGTCAATTAGTGATTAATTACAAGGTGAAGGTGTTCGGCAATAGCAGACAATTAGTTCGGGCGATGGAATTGGTACAAAAATAACATGGTCATAGAAATCGTTTTCGATGAATGTAGAAATCCCTTCGTTGAATCATTGCATTGATTATGGATTTTATTGATAAGGATTCCAAACCTTTTCGTGTGGAAATATGACACGCATACATACTATAAACTCATTATCATTTTCTGAAAACACTTTACAACCATCAATACCATGAAAAGTTTGATAAATTTCTTTCGCTTTATCCCCATCAATAAATATTACAGGGTTGTTATTATCCAAAGCATACTTTCTTGGATTGGTGATTTCCAAAGAAGGAAAATTCTTATCCCAAGGTTTTGTTGTGCCGGGAAGATCATCGGCATATTCATCTGCAGATTGTACCGACAGGAAAATCCGATCTGGGAAATACTGGGTCATACTTCCAGGATTGTATTTGTCCAAGTATTGCAATATTGATTTCATCTTGGGAATTAGATACTGCAAATCAGTTTCGCGAACACAAAGGTTTCTTGTTCTATCGCCATTTACTAATATGCAGTCTTTGAGACCGTCATTACTTTTTTGATAGTTTTGACCATAATCATAAAGTTTATCTGTTGGATTATGCTTTTGATTGGATTCAACCGAAAAAAAGCCTAATGTATCCAACTTAGAAAGAAACTGATTGATTTCATCCTTTGATAAGACTTTTTGTTTAGTCTTTTCACCAGCAATAATAATTTGCCCATCTTCATATATTACAAGTTTTGTAATAGAACAACAAAAATCTGGGGTATAAAAATAATCATAGTCTGAATGGTTACCAAGAATATAATAATTGAAAATAACATGTTTATTCTGGTAAGGTGGAAGTGGCGTATATGTAGCTGTAGGGTTTATGGTACTTGATGGAATTTTTGTCGGTGCTGAAGTAGCAGTAGGAGTTCCTGTCGATGTTGAAGTTGCGGTAGGAGTTACTGAAATAATCGTTTCAGCTGCCATAGATGGAGATCTTGAGGGAGTATCTTTTTGCCCACCACACGCTGTCAGAAATATGCATATTAGAACAAGAAAAATAAATTGTTTTCTCATGGGTTTTCTTGTGATGGACCTGCCAACTTTTTTATTATGCAGCATATTTACTGTTCGTCAAACCAGAAATTTAGTTATTTGCATCCAAACCAATTGTTTTTTGATTTTCATACCCAACTAACATCGCAAACAATTTTATCCGTGTGAAGTTTCACAAATACAACTCATCCCAATTTGATCTTTAAAAGTATTATCTCTATTTGCGGCCAATCCAGCGATAGACTGATGCGGTGTACATTCGGTATTCTTCGCCGAATCTGGAGGCGAGATATTGTTCCTCCGGTGTGATAAGAATGAAATGGCAGGCTGCAATGGAAGGTATCAGAAGGATCAATTCCCAGGGCAGGTTGAACGCGAAAGAAATCCCTGCCAGTAGGATGATCCCACCCAGGTAGAGAGGATTCCTCGAGATGGAGAAGACACCTGAAGATATGATCCTGTTGGTGGGATGACCAGGGTCGGTCGGTTGTCCAAAACGTGAAAACTCTCGACGTGCAAGGACGATCAAGATGATGCCCACAATAATAAGAAAATCACCCCCAGAAATACGGACAGGGGCGATGAATCCGCGCGGGAATGGGATTGGCACAAATAGTTGCATGGCTATTGCAACGAGGAAAGGAATCCCGAAGACAACTTCGAAGATCTGCCACCAACTTTTATGCGCGACATCATCTGTCATTCTGGTTTTATTCCTTGGCCGTTGATTTTGATAAAAGACAGTTCAAACATGCGGAAAAACGATTTGTGGTCACTCAAAGATCATGATCGGGATGTGACGTGTGGTCATTTTCTGATAATCCAGATAGGGCGGATGATGTTCGGTGGCGTACTTCCACAAGCGATCATATTCCTCCCCTTCGGCTTCATGAGCGGTTACCGATTCAACCCTGCCATTCACCTCGAGGTTGGCATGCGGGTATTGCTTGAGATTGTGATACCAATCTGCATGGGAGTCTTTTCCCCAGTTGGATGCCACGATCAAATAACGGTTTTCGTAAGCGAAATATGCGATTGGTATAGCTCGGTCCTGTCCGGATTTCCGCCCGGTAGTGTGCAGGATCAGGATGGTCTGAGTCCCCAGCTTGCTCCCAATTTTTCCACGGCTGAGTTTGAGGACAAGCTTGTTGACTGCCATAAACCATTTGATGAATATATCTTTCATGCTGACCTATTCTAAATTGACTCTCTAACTGGCAATTATTTGACTTCGTAAAATCCATTATATAAGGAAACACTTACTCTCACATAGCTGGGATAGCCCCCCTTTTATCCCCCAAATGCCGCAGGACATTTGGGGGGAAAGGTCAAGTGCAAACAAAAAATCTCAAAACCCTCCAATGTCCTGCGGATATTTTGAGGAACAAACCAAGATCGGGGTGGAGTGAGTAGAGGAGTGGATCGGGATATCCGGAAAGATGCGGATTGGGTTTTGGTTTTGGGTGGAGTTCGTGGAGGGTGCATCAGGAAATCCGGAATGAAGAATCCCACTCACTCCACCCTTACAAGGATGGTTCAAGCAAAAAAAGCCCCCCTTTTATCCCCCCAAATGCCGATGGACATTTGGGGGGAATGGTCTAGATCTGGGTGGAGCTCGTGGAGGCGGGATATCGAGTAATTAAAAATGAATCCTTTCAGTCGCTCATCACATTCAAGGATGGTGAAAATAAAAAAAAACCATATCGGGCTGGAGGATCGATATGCTTGTTTGAATCAGTTCAATGATTGTTTTCCCTCATTTAACTTAGTTTCAAGGATATGCTATGATGGTATTACTATCCACGTTCCTCATAACCTGTGATGATGGACACACTTATTCTCCCAACCAAGTTTTTTGCCCCTCCTTTGCATCCCGGATGGATTTTACGCGGGAGGCTTATCGAACTGCTAGCCATCAGTAACCAACATAAGCTGACACTGGTCTCAGCACCAGCAGGTTACGGCAAAACCACTTTGATCAGTAGTTGGCTGCACGAAACAAACATCCCTTCAACCTGGCTTTCATTGGATGAGGGAGATAATGATCCCATCCGCTTTTTTCAATATTTCATAACCTCATTCCAAAAACTCATTCCTGACCTTGGGATGGATTTGCCAGGAATGTTAAATGTTGCCCAACCGCCTTCCTTCGATGTTCTTATTAATCTATTGATCAATGAAACCACCAGGCAGACTGATCCATTTATTATCGTCCTGGATGACTTTCACGTAATTACCTCCCAACCAGTTCTTGATATGGTCTTGTTTCTCATAGAGCGGATGCCACCGAACATGCACCTTGTGCTGTTATCTAGGACAGATCCACCATTTCCGCTTTCGCGCCTGAGAGTTCGTAACCAGTTGATTGATATCCGAGCCGATCAGCTGCGCTTCACCCGGGATGAAATGGCTATCTTTCTGAACGAAATCATGAGATTGAAGATCTCTGCCGAAGACCTTGCCGCGATAGAAGTGCGAACCGAGGGATGGATCGCTGGACTACAATTAGCGGCTCTTTCGATGCAAAATTGTCAGGATATCCATGGTTTCATCTCTGCTTTCACAGGCAGCCATTACTATGTGATGGACTACCTGGTCGAAGAGGTACTCAAGCTTCAACCTCCGAATATCAGCACCTTTTTATTACAGACCTCAATTCTGAAACGCCTGTGTGGACCACTCTGCGAGGCAGTTATTGGAGCAGATCCGACCTGTCCAGGTGAGGGTCAAACAACGCTGGAGACCCTGGAACAAATGAACTTGTTCCTCATCCCATTGGATGAAGAGCGGCATTGGTATCGATATCACCATTTGTTTTCGGATGTTCTCCATAAGCGCCTGGAACATCAGTATCCCCATCTGCTCCCCGAGCTGCACCGCCGGGCATCCATATGGTATGAGAAGAATGGATTTATCTCAGAAGCCATTCAGTATGCCTTGGAGGCAGGGGATCAGAACCGGGCAGCTCAACTGATCGAACAAAACGGTTGTTATCTGCTTATGAGCGGCGAAGTGTCCACTCTACTGAATTGGACCAGCGCCATCGAGTTTCAATCCAGGGAGCATCCCTGGCTGGCCATCCAAAAAGCCTGGGCGCAAGCCCTTACCGGCAGTTTGGATCAGGTTGAGTCAACATTGCAGGATCCCGAGCAGTTGCTATCATCGGTTGAACCCTCGGTTGAAGTGCGGACGATGCAAGGGACCATCGCTGCAGCCCGGGCACATTGTGCAAACTCACGGGGGAATACGAAACTGGCAGCGGAACATGCTCAAAAAGCATTGCAGCTTCTTCCCGATTGCAGTTCCATCTCTCGAAGCATCCGCAGTTTGACCACTTCCATTCTCGGAGATGCGAGTTGGGTGAATGGGAATTTGGAAGAGGCCAAGCGTGCCTTTTCAGAAGCGATTCGGATCGGCAAAGAGGCAGATAACCTTCACATGGTCATCATCGCCAATACAAATATTGCCGATATTTTATTCTTACAAGGGCAACTCCATCTCGCAGAGCGTACATATAAACAATCGTTACAAATGGCAGTACGCCCTGACGGGCAAAGATCGCCTTTAGCTGCAAAGATCTTTGCAGGAATGGGAAGACTGGCTTATGAACAGAATCGTTTGGATGACGCGGAACAAAATATTCGCAAATGCCTTGATCTGAGTCGAATCTGGAGAGATGTTGGTCAACAAGCATTCGCTAATGCAATTCAGGCTCGAGTGGAACTAGCCAGGAATAATACGGATAAAACCGAGGAAACCGTACGGGAAGCAGAATTATTAACCAGTGAACGTCCGCTTTCGCCGCATTGGGCTATTCAAGTCAGATCCGAATTGGCGCGGATATGGATCGCCCAAGGAAATTTGGAGAGAATTCAACAACGTGTCGAAAAGCGGGGAATAACGATCAATGATGAAATTCCCTATCAACGGGAAAGTGAATATGTCCTCTTACTTCGATTGCTTGTAGCCCAAGGTGATCATGACGCAGCCATTCTCTTATCCAACAGGTTGCTTGAACAAGCAGAGACAACCGGGCAGATGGGATTGGTCATTGGTATGCTCATCCTGAAAGCGTTGGTTCTGCAGGGGAAGAAAGAGGCTGAGCAAGCCCTTGCGGTTCTGGATAAAGCCCTTGCCCTGGCGCAACCGGAAGGTTATGTGCGTTCATTCCTTGACGAAGGTGAAGCAATGACCCGACTGCTTTGCCAAGCAAAGTCACGTCAGCTCGGGAGTGGTTATGCGGCTGAACTGCTTTCCTTGATCGGAAATACCAACATGACCCAGCCATCCATGAAGGTCTTGAATGAGCCGTTGACCTCACGGGAGGTGGAGGTTTTGAAGCTCATCAAGACCGGATATTCCAATCAGGCTATTGCTGAGGAATTATTCATCTCGATCCCCACAGTGAAACGACATATTAGTAATATTTATTCCAAACTGGGAGTCGATAGCCGAACTCAGGCTGTTTCCGCTGGGGGATGAGCTAAAAATATTCGAGTAATCAGCAGAACCTAACCTCAATAAAGCTGGCAGTGGATTTAATCCAATGCCAGCTTTTTTGTTAACCGGTCTGGAATGAAGCTATCGATTGGCGGCTTAGATTCATGCCGGAAAAAATACAACCCCATCTACAACCTTTAGACGATGATGCCCAGCCAGGGAAATCGGTAAATTAGAACCGTGAGGAAAAATGACAAACAAGAATTATGAAAACAGCAATGAAAAACAAGGTGTGCTTTTCGCAAGGGGTTTTGGAGAATTCTACGAAATTCACGTCAAAGGTCAGCTCAATGAGAGTTGGTCGGATTGGTTGGATGGAATGGAAGTGAGACTGCTGGAGAATGGCGAAATGATCCTATACGGGCACATCATAACCAGGCCGCCTTGATGGGCATCCTGAACAAAATCCACGGACTGAATCTGACTTTATTGTCAGTGAATGAAAGTAAATAATTTTACGAAAGGAGATATGAAATGGAAAAGACTCGAGAGTTCAATTTCGACCCCGGTACCATCCCATGGAGTGCAATTGCCATCGATAAACTCCACAAATGCGATGATTGCCCCATCCGCAAATTGGCATTGAAACAACCGCACTCATTTTTCGCACGGATACATGCCTGGCATATTACCTGGTGGCCGGGCTGGAAAGCTCACCAGGCAAGAACTTGCGCATTACGCGCTATTGCTAACGTTCAAGCGTAATAAAAAATTCAAAATCAAACAATCAATTGGAGAAAAAATGGAAAACTTATTCAAATCAAACACAGATTTCAACACAATCGCCTGGGGAGCCATCTTCATTCTGTGGGGAATCACCCAGATGCTACCTGCATTACCGGAAGGTACAGGCGCAGTGGGTATCGGAATTATCCTGATCGCCCTCAATATGGCGAGGTCATGGAAAGGGCAACCCACTAGTGGTTTTACTACCACACTTGGTGTCCTGGCGCTCTTGCTGGGAGCCCTGCAGTTAGCGCGACCCCTTTACATCTATCGTTCGAGCTGCCGATCTTCGCAATTCTCGTCGTGGCATTGGGTGCAATCCTGCTTGGAAATGCCATGAGAGGGAGCCATACAGAGGAAAAATCCCTGTAAAAGTATCCACAGGTAGAGGGACATGGCAAGTATGTCCCTCTACTTGAGCCATCATTTTTTTCATTTTTCGGAGCATATTATGGAACAGTCAATCGCAATCCCCTCAAGCAACCCGATGTTGAAAGTCCTCGGAATTCGGGATTTCTTATTGTTATGGATTGGCCAGGGCACCTCCATGCTGGGAGATCAATTTAACAGCATCGCCGGAGCCTGGCTTGTCATGAAAATGACGGGTGATCCCATGGCTATTGGCATGGTCATGGCCTTGGGGGGAGTCACACGAGCAATTTTCACAGTGATCGGTGGTGCCATCACCGACCGGATATCGCCACGCAAATTGATGCTGCTCTCCGATTTTGTCAGGCTGTTCATATCGGCCATACTGGCGATACAGGTTTTTACCGGGACCCTGCAGGTTTGGATGATCTATATTTACGGGGCGGTAAATGGCATCATGGGCGGACTCTCGGGCCGGCTTCCATGTCGATCGTTCCCCTGATCGTACCTGAAGAGGATCTGCAAACAGGTAATTCGATCACCCAGGGGAGCTCGTCCTTGATCGGTTTTATTGGTCCGGCACTTGCCGGTGGATTAATTGCGTCGTTCGCCGATGAAAAAGTTGGTATGGGTATGGCTATTGGCATCGATGCCATGACCTTCGTGGTTTCAGTGATCACCCTGTGGAAGATGCATTCCGGCGAAATCGTTAGAAGATCGAATGTGAAATCTCAACCTGTTAAACTTTTCAAATCCATCAAAGACGGGTTCGGGTACATGCTTAAAGATCCCGTGCTGCGAATGATGCTCTTCTTGATCGCATTGGCAAATCTCTGCTTTACCGGTCCATTACTGGTAGGAATCCCCTATCTGGCAGATACACGATTTACAGGAGGTGCAGCGACCTATGAAATCATCCTCTCAGGTTTTGCAGGCGGGAATTTGCTGGGTATCATCCTTTCAGGCATCCTGCCAAAACTGACCAAAAGGATCGTACGTGGAATAATGATTGCCATGTTCGCTGCATTTGGCCTCGGGATATTTGGCATGAGCTGGATCTCGAACGTCTGGATTGCCACCGCCGATCTATTCATCCTCGGAGCATTGGAAGGTTACCTATTCCTGCTAATGATCACAAGTTTGCAGCGCACCACACCGAAAGTTCTTCTGGGACGATTAATGAGCATGATCCTGCTTGCCAACCTGTGCATGACGCCGCTATCTCAAAGCCTGTCGGGTCTGGCCATGCGTTGGAGTGTTGTATCAGTTTTTGCGACAGCGGGGTTGATCATGATCGTTACCTCCATGACCATGGCATTCAGCCGCACCACAGATTTGATGAGTGACGTTCTGATTGGTGGTCGGAATCAATGATCGGACGGACGACAATTGATGATGATGACCTAATAGTCATAGCGTAGGTTTACAGAAGATGTCATAATTGAGTATGAGATCACGAAGTATTGTGGGAAACCCGGTCTGAAATTTGGTTTTGGTACTCATGAGTATGCAGGGATTATTCTGAGAATGGACCCGAACAAGGAGATGGAACATGAGTGAACAAGCTCCAAAACGCAGTAGAGAACTTTTTGGGTCGGGATATTATTGTGCAGAGAGTGTTCTGCAAGCGTTGGCAGAAAGCCAGGGCATCCATTCGGATTTGATCCCTAGAATCGCAACCGGGTTATGCAGCGGTATATCCCGGACGGGCGGCATGTGTGGAGCCGTTAGCGGAGCGTTACTGGGTATCAGTCTCGTAGCGGGCAGAAACTCCCCTGATGGATCGGTTGAGCCTTGCTACAAACTTACTCAAGAATTGATATACCGTTTTGAAAGGAAATATGGGTCTGTCAATTGTCAACAATTGACAGGCTGCAATCTGGCCACCGAGGCAGGGCAGCAACAATTCATGGAAAACAATCTCATGGAAAGCTGCCTGAATTATACCGAGGATGCGACAAGGATGGCTGATTCTTTGATTACGGAAACACGGGATTCAAGAATCCTTTCATAAGTGGTATGGGATAGGTGTGTTTATATTTTTTGTGGGGGAAATCCTGATTATCTGTAAATGTGGTTGATCCGGAATTAAAATGCAATTACTAATTAACAGTCATGTGTCAATCATCATCCGATCGGGTTGAAGAACCTGTCATCTCGCCTATTGGTCAAGTCCCATTATTTTCCGATGATGGCGCGCGAATATCAGGCACTCATCGATTTCTTTCCTTAACTCTGATGAGTAATTCCCTTTCATACTTTTTATCGTATGCACAATATTGCCAAGGGTTTCTGAACCGGTTGATCCGGCAATCATCGCTGTTTTTAATCTTTGCGATTCTTCAAAATAACCATCTTTAATAAGCCATTCAATTAAGGACGCCACAGCCGGGTAGAACTCATCCAATTTCGTAAACCTTGTATTAAATTTCATTTATCCGAATTCTCTCCGTTGTGAAGTTTCTATACAGCAGAATAAAGCATGCACAATACCCTATGCTCGCTTTGAAATTTCACCTGCCCGCATTTGTCGGGAATATGTTAAACCTGATAAAGAAAATGATCCTCAACGAAGCCCACCCTGGTTTTCCAGTTGATAGATTTTCTGCGCCGCGACGATCAATGCCTCTCGTTGTTCAGGTGTGTACCACAATGAACTCCGCGGATCGTTTTTATCCAGCATATCGGATATTTGCTCCCAACTGTATCCGGCATGGTTGTGCTTGGGAAAATGCAAGGTATCCATGATGTCAAATGCAGCCTCGGCAACCACTTGTTTGAGTCTGAACCATAGATTGTGATAGGGTAATGTGCTGAGATATCGCGAATATACAAACTTAATATCTTCCCTGGTTGCCGGCTTTTTGCTAGACATCACAATCGCAAGTTCAATATCCGTGAATTTTGCTTGATCGTGAACCGGTTTAGGTGGAGGCCAAACGATCTTTTCGACTGGACCCGGATTTTGGGAAGTATGTCCGAACAATGATGAGACCTGATTGAGTACCCCTGCGCTGCTGCCAACTTTCTCCACAGCTGCGCCATCCACCAATTCGATCGCATGGTTCTGGGAGAGCAGGACGTTTGATGGATCAGAAGGACGCTTCACTTCCTCAAAAAGAACCGGATACTGCAGTCCGTATGCCATTGCCTGTTGTACGACGGCAAAGTGTGCAAGATAAGATTGCTTTTGTTCCTGGGAAGGCGAATGTTTCCCCAGCCTTTGGATGAAGTCTTTTTTGAATTCATCCAGGCTCACAATCCGACCTGTGCTGCCCCGGCTGGCGGAGAGGATGATCTGCGAAGGATAGTCCGCGTAGTATTCTCCGCAATCGTATTTGATGACTACTCTGTCATTTGGTTTCAAAGCTGTTTCTGGTGGTGTCATCACGCCTCCCCCAATGGTTAGTCTGAATGATCAACATGTTACTTATGATCCACTCATATCTTTATTTTCGTTCGAGAAGGATTAATTTGCAAGTTTAAGAGAATAAATTTGGAGTTCCCAGGCGAAATCTGAATAAGTATGGGTCAAGGCCCCCCTTTCATTCCCCCCAAATGCCGAAGGACATTTGGGGGGATAGGTCAAGTGCAAACAAAAAATCCCAAAGGATGAACCCTTAGGATTTCGGTCTGTCTTGTCGGGGCGGAGGGATTTGAACCCTCGATCTCGCGGTCCCGAACCGCGTACTCTAGCCGGACTGAGCCACACCCCGAGCGACGAGGATTATACCACAGCCTGTGCGCTCAGGTTAAAAATACACGCTGCGCTGCGCTGACCTGTTCTGTGTTCAGCGGCAGGATGAACTGGAAGTTGCTGCCTTTGTTCTCCACGCTGTCCACCCAGACGCGACCGCCGTGCATATCGATCATTCCGCGGGCGATAGCGAGCCCCAGTCCCATGCCGCCGTGACGGCGGGTGAGGTGAGACTCCACCTGGAAGAAGCGGTCGAAGATGCGTTCCTGATCCTTTTCGGGGATGCCGATGCCGTTATCAATGACAGACACTTTGACGTAGCCGGGGATATGCTCCGCGACCACCAGCACCCGGTCACCGGGATCAGTGAAGATGAGCGCATTTTTCACCAGGTTGCCCAGAGCTATGCGGATCTTGTGAGCGTCACCATCAATGTTCAGGTTGGCACGGGCGATATCCGCGCGCAGAGCTACATTATTGGTGCGGGCAAGCTCCTGATAAGAGCTGACCACATCCTTGATCAGACGATCCACTGCCACGGGACGTCTGCGGACGCGGGCCATGCCGGTCTGGAAGTTATCCACATCAGCCAGATCCTCGATGATGTCTTTCAAATGCATGGCATTGCGGACGATGGTATCCAGTTGGACTTTGAGATCGCCGGTGGCATCTTCCTGCAACAGTGAAGCATGCCCGAGGATCAGTCCCAGCGGGATGCGCAGTTCATGCGAAGAGATAGCCAAGAAATCCGATTTCATCCGATCCAGTTCCAAAAGCTGGCGGTAGGAATTCTGTGCGCTATCAAGCAGTTTCTGATTCTGGATGGCAACCGCTGCCTGGGCAGCCAGCGTCTCAAGGATGGTTACATCCTCTTCGGTGTAATTTGCCCGGGAAATTTTATTGACAGATTCCATGACACCAATGGTTTTGCCTTTGATGACCATGGGGACCGCAACAATATTAATGGTTTCATTTTCGAGGGTCAGGTCTACCTCGCGGAATAAGCGCGGGTCTTTTTGAGCATCCTGGATGATCAACGGTTGGCAATGGGTAAAGACCCAGCCGGCGATACTCTTATCAAGGGGGATACTGATCGGTTTCAGCTTCTCGAGGCGGTACCAGGGTGAAGCTGTGTAATGCAGATGATCCTGTTCTTCATCCACTTCGAGGATGGATGTTTCTTCGCTGAAGGTCAGTTCTGAGGCGATCTCAATGACCGATTTAAGGTACGGTTCCAGGTCGAGGTTGGCATTCAAATTTCGACTAACCTCGAGCAATCTTTCCAAGCGGTAGATGCGGTCCTGGCGGTGCTCGGTCACCATATTATTCTATATCCAATCCAAATGAAACTTCGACAACACAGTTTTCCCGGTTGTCGGAAAAGGCCTCTGAAGTTAAAATCGGAACATATACCCGTTCCTTAATATGGCAAAAGGTATATTTACGTGAAACAAACGTAATCAATGCGGGCACTTCAGACCCCGATCCCGTGTGTTGCTAACCAAAGGATGTAAGGATTTGAATTGTTTTTCGTTTGGGCACGGTTAGCAATACGCTATAATTGTAGTGCAAGAATCATTCCGGGGAAAGTGATAAATTTCAGGGAAAAAATCATGAACTTATTTCGAAAATTAGTGGCAGTCATCATCATTATCTTTGTTCTGGCTGGTTGCGCTGCTCCGCTTACACCAACTGCCGCCCCTAGCGCACTCCCGGATGCCACTACGACTCCACTGCCAGCCACATCCACACCGGAACCAAGCGCGACCCCGCTTCCCCCGACTCCGACAGCCCTGCGGACTCCACCGGCATTGCCGGGAGTCTACCAGACCAGTTTGCTCAATCCGCTGGATGCACCGCACACATATATCACTGACACCTGCGAATATCTGAAAGCGCGCTGGGACGAGAACAACAGCCGGCCAGGGACAGTGGTGATGGTGATCATGTATCACAGCATCACCAAAGGTGCCACCGACGGTACGCGTTATGACCAGATCTCCCACAATTATCAGAAAAAGATCATGGAACATGCAGCGGAAACCGGCTTCCAGACCATCACCACCGAGGAATTGGCGAACTTTTTACAGAAGAATGCAAAGATCCCACCCCGTTCGATGCTGTTACTGGTGGATGACCGGCACTCGCTGGAATACTTCATGGACCATTTCTTCCCGTTCATGCAGAAGAACGGCTGGCGCTCGGTGACCAATGCATATATCGGATTCGACGACGGTAACCCGGATCTGCTGCCACCATTGAAGCAGTATGCCTCGACCGGAAACATCGATATGCAAGCACATGGAGTCGTCCACAATATCAACATCACCGGTGATTCGAGCGAGGATTTCATGCGCTCCGAGATATTCGGCGCCGTGGATTTCATTGAGAAACAGTTTGGAAAGAAACCGATCGCATACATCTGGCCAGGCGGTAGCTTCACTCAGAAAGCAGTGGAAATTGCGCACGAAGCAGGATACAAATTGGGCTTTACCGTCAATCCGCGCGGACCGGTGATGTTCAACTGGATCCCATTGAGCGATCAAAGCGATTCGGCGCGCCCATCCTACATCCCAGAGGGAATGATCAGCGATCCGCTGATGGTTTTGCCGCGTTATTGGAGCAGTGATGCTGCCGGCAAGATCGATGAAGTGATGAACATTGGCGAGCAGGCAGGCAAGGAAGCCAGTGCCAATAAAGAGACTGAAATTTTATATTATGATATAGTTTGTAAAGAGAAGTACGGACCGATTCCCGGTATAAATTCCACACCATAACACGAGGGTCTGATGAAAGAAGATTGTATTTTTTGCAAGATCATCGAAGGTAAAATTCCCAGCCAGATCATCTATAAGGATGAGAAAGTAATCGCCTTTCGCGATATCCATCCGATGGCACCAGTACATCTTCTCATCGTTCCCACTCAACACCTCGCACAGGTGAATGATGTCACAGTTGGGGATGAATGCTCATTGGGACATCTTTTTACCACGGCACGGATGCTTGCCGAAAAGGAAGGCATCGCCGAAGGTGGTTACCGCCTGGTGGTGAACACTGGCGATCAGGCTGGTCAATCGGTCCAGCATCTGCACATGCATCTATTGGGCGGGAAAACTCTATCAGTGAAGCTTTGTTAAATACATGATCCCGGTTGATAAAAGACTGTTCCTGGCTATTCTGGTTTTAGCAGCGGCAGCGCTTGCCTGCACGAGGGAAGCACCAACGGCAGAACCCTGGAATCCATCCGGGCAGGGAGTCATGGTCACACCATGTCCATCGGGAGCAGCAGCCACCGGTGCTTGCGCCATCACTCCGACCCCGACCCTGGCATTTTATGATCTGCCCACCCGTGAACCGGACGCGCCGATCCTCTCACCAACACCGGATGCACCCAAGATCGTGCCGACATTACGCCAGGAACCAGAAGAGTATTACGTTCAGCGGGGAGATTCCCTGGCATCGATCGCGGCCAGATATAACGTGGATTTTGAAGCGATCGCCCGGGCGAACAATATCGCGGACCCGAACAATCTGTCGGTGGGGCAATATCTGCTCATACCGGCGCCAACACCATCCGGCAGCGGATCCGATTTCAAAATCATTCCCGATTCGGAATTAATCAACAGCCCGACCAGTATATTATTTGATACGGAAGCCTATATTAAAGGAAAAGCCGGGTATCTGAGCCAATATCAGGAAGATGTGGATGGAAAGTCCTATACCGGCAGCCAGATAGTTTTGCGTGTAGCTAACGAAGTATCTGTCCATCCACGGATACTGCTTGCTGTTCTTGAATACACCTCAGGCTGGGTGACAAACCCGAATCCAACCGAGACGACGATCCAATATCCGCTGGGATATTTCGATGAGAGACGAGCAGGACTATATAAACAGCTCAGTTTTGCCGCCAACCAGCTCAACCGGGGATTCTATCTGTGGAAGATCAACGCCATACCGGCATTTCTACTTGCCGATGGCGCGATCATTCCGGTCAATCCCGAGGTTAATGCAGGCACGGTGGGCGTACAGCAATTAATGAGTAACCTTTACGGATTGTCTGACTGGGAGACAGCGATCTCTGTGGATGGCGTGTTCAAAACATATCAGGATCTTTTTGGATATCCGTTTGACCAAAGCCTGGAACCGCTGCTGCCTGCCGATCTGTCACAACCCGGAATGCAACTCCCATTCACGGCAGGGGAAAGCTGGTCTTTCACTGGCGGTCCGCATGCCGGTTGGGGTGATGGGTCAGCCTGGGCAGCGCTTGATTTTGCTCCGCCTGGCGAACCGCAGCAATGCAAAATGAGCGATAACTGGGTCACTGCTGCCGCGGACGGTACTGTGATCTACTCTGAGAATGGGTTGGTAATCCAGGACCTGGATGGAGATGGTTTTCCGCAGACCGGGTGGAGTCTGTTGTATTTGCATGTTGATGCCGAGGGGAGAGTCAACACGGGTGAAAAGCTGAAAGCTGGCGACCAGATCGGTCATCCATCCTGTGAAGGTGGTATATCTAATGCAACTCACCTCCATATTGCCCGTCGTTATAATGGCATGTGGATTGCAGCTGATGGGAGTATTCCATTCAATCTGGATGGATGGGTTTCTTCCGGAACCGGAACAGAATATGACGGTTTCTTATCCAGAGAAGGTGTTTCGATCGAAGCGTTTAATGGTTTCAGGGATGTCAATCAAATCACACACTAAAACTCTCACCAGAATACAAGCCGGTTTCATCCGGACTGTTCTGGTGATCATTCTATTTGTTACAGTATCCGGTTGTCGCAATGATTATATGACGATCGATGAGCTGGCTGCCGAAGTGACGACAGCACCGACCGGTTTCACTTATATCCAGCCTACACCCGACACAGCAATTACACCCGAACCCGCAGCGGTCGTGGAAGCTGTTGAACCAACACCAGGTCTGGCCGGGATTGGCAGTGGTGATGAATCGATGTTGCCGACTTTGTTGGCGGTGGATGACAAGCCAGATGAGGCTGCAGTGATCCCCACCCCGGCGCTGGTGCACAATCCGCCGAAAAACAATTCGTCCACGGCTACCACAGTCTATAACACCCAGGCGGGTGATACACTCCCAGCTCTGGCTGCCCGATTTGGTGTGACAGTTGATGAGATCACCTCCCGGTCCGATCTACCTGCGACTGGTTTCCTCGATCCAAAACTGGTCTTAATGATCCCGACCAAACAAGGGGAGATGTCTTCGAGTAAAGTATTAATGCCCGATAGCGAGGTAGTATTTTCACCTTCGGGGTTGGATCTGGATGTGTCCGCTTTTGTGCAAGAAGCGGGAGGTTACCTGAGCACTTATAAAGAGTACCTGAACAGTTCAGGATGGCTGGACGGTGCCGGAGTCATTGAAAAGGTCGCGGTCGAGAACTCGATCAATCCGCGTGTCTTACTTTCCATGCTGGAATATAGAAGCGGTTGGGTCTATGGACAGCCGGCAAATGAGAAGATCAAACATTTTCCAATGGGGCACCCCGATGAACTTCGTCTGGGTTTGTATCCCCAGCTCACCTGGGCTGTCAGTCAGCTCAATGTCGGATACTACGGCTGGCGCGAAGGAATTCTGACTAGTATTGAATTCATCGACGGATCCGTTTTACCCGCCGCACCAGAATTGAATGCAGGGACCTTTGGTATCCAATATCTCTTTGCCAGAATGCTCAGCCGGGACGAATGGGAAAAGGCGATGTATTCTGACGAGAGTTTCAGCCAGCTGCACAGCAGGATGTTTGGCAACCCTGAACTTCGCGCGATGGTAACCGAACCGTTGTTCCCGGCAACTTTGGAACAACCTTCATTCATCCTTCCGATAGAACCGGATAAGATATGGAGCTACACAGGAGGACCGCACTCCGCGTGGGGTGCACAGGGTGCAAGGGCAGCCATCGATCTCTCTCCCTCCTCCAGCGCATCAGGGTGTATTTCATCCGCCGAATGGGTTCTTTCAGCAACATCAGGTCTTGTCGTTCGGACAGGCGGGGGTGTTGTAGTCCTCGATCTGGATGGGGATGGAAACGAACAAACCGGCTGGAACATTCTCTACATGCATATTGCCACTCAGGATAGAGTGGAACTTGGCGAATTCATTGAACAGGGAGTCCGCATTGGTCATCCATCTTGCGAAGGCGGAGTGTCTACGGGAACACACTTCCATATGGCCAGGAAATATAATGGCGAATGGATACTGGCTGGTGGTCCGCTGCCGCTCAATATGGATGGCTGGCAGGTCACTGCCGCCGCACAGGCTTATAAAGGTACCCTTAGCAAGGGCGATAAAACCATTATTGCCTGTACCTGCGCGACCAACGAAACCTATATCACCCGCACCACAGAAATCACGCCCCAGTAACGTGGTAGAATTTTACTTGCGCAATCAACCATATCAGGTTGATCTTTCATAAATTTCTAAAAATGAATTCACGATCCAAACTCATCATCAATCTACTCTGCATGGGTGTCATTCTGTCAGGTTGTTTGCCTGCTCCCCAGGTCACGGTCGAACAACAAACCCAGACCGTCCAAACCGGGACAGAGTTGGCATCTACTCCGCTGCCTACCCGGGATGTCTATGAACCGGGACAATTAGTGGATTATGTTGCCCAAGACGGCGATACCATACCGGCACTGGCAGCACGGTTCAATACCAGCGCTGCGGAAATTTTACAGCAAAACTCCTTCATCCCCAATCAAACTACAACCATGCCGCCGGGGATGCCGATGAAGATCCCCATTTACTTCACCCCATTCTGGGGGTCCCCGTATCAGATCATCCCGGATAGGTTATTTGTAAATGGACCCGCCCAAATCGATTTCAATATCGAAGAATTTATTGCCAGCCATTCCGGTTGGTTGAAAGATTATCATGTCTATGCTTTCGGTGGGTGGCGCAGCGGCGCTGAACTCATCGCTCAGATCAGCCGCAGTTACAGCGTCAGCCCGCGGTTGATTCTTGCGTTATTAGAATATCAAGCAGCTGCCTTATCCAATCCAGTACCCCCCGAAAATGTAGACACCTATTTATTGGGGTATGTTTCCACCCTGGATGAAAACCTGTATTACCAATTGATCCTGCTGGTGGATAATCTCAATGACGGGTATTACCGATGGCGGGATGCTTCCAAGTTGACGATTGAACTGCAAAACGGAAAGGAAGAACGGTTTGATCCATGGCAGAACGCTGCCACTGTGGCGCTGCATACATATTTTGCCCAGATCCTCCCAGCGGATGATTACCAAAAGGCAGTCTCCGCGAATGGATTTGCCGCTACCTACAAAGCTCTGTTTGGCGATCCATGGCAAAGTACAGAAATGTTGATCCCGGGTAGTCTCAACCAGCCTGATCTATTGCTTCCGTTTACACCTGATAAGACCTGGTCATATTCGGGTGGACCGCACCCGGTTTGGGGAGTAAAACAACCCTGGGCGGCGATCGATTTTGCCCCACCATCTGAGGAAGGCGGATGTGTTCCATCTGCTGAATGGGTCACTGCTGTCGCTGATGGTGTCATCGCACGGACTGAGACCGGTGTTGCCATCCTCGATCTGGATGGCGATGGCGATGAGCGGACAGGTTGGAACATCCTCTACCTGCACCTTTCAAGGGAAGAGATGGTCCCATTAGGCAGGAAAGTAAAGGCGGGCGATGTACTGGGGCATCCCTCCTGCGAGCGCGGTGATGCAACCGGAACACATATCCATATCGGTCGGAAATTCAATGGCGAATGGATCAATTCTTATGGCGCATTGCCTTTCAATCTCGAAGGCTGGATCGTGACATCCGCTGGAACACCATACCTTGGTGAATTGACCAGGCACGCGAAAGTGGTTGAAGCATGCGATTGCGGTGATGCGACTTCGAACATTCAATCCCGGAAATAGAAAAACCCGATCGTATTATTTCTATTTTTGGATTTATTTACTTCATGCAGGAGAACCGTGTCTGAAGAATTGACCATCACATCGATCGACCGACCAAATACTGTTTTGTCCTTAAAGTCAGATCTTGAAAAACTGGGTATTGAGCCAGGAATGACCTTGCTGGTCCACTCCTCGTTGAGCAAGATCGGTTGGGTGTGCGGGGGAGCTGTTGCGGTCATCCAGGCGATCATGCAGGTTATCACAATGGAAGGGACTTTGGTGATGCCATCGCACAGCGGCGATCTGAGTGAGCCAGGAAGATGGGCACATCCTCCGGTACCCGAAAGCTGGTGGCAGCCCATCCGTGAAACCATGCCTGCCTTTGATCCACAGATCACACCCACCCGCGGGATGGGAACGATCGCGGAAATATTCCGAACTTTCCCCGATGTGATCCGCAGCAACCACCCCTGTCTATCGTTTTCTGCATGGGGAAAACTTGCAGAAAAGATCACTGCAAATCACTCCCTGGCTTATTCGCTCGGGGATGAATCCCCATTGGCGAGAGTTTATGAGGCGGGTGGATCAGTGCTTCTGCTTGGTGTTGGTTTTGGGAACAATACCAGTTTTCATCTGTGCGAATATCGAGCCGAGAACAAAAAACTATATACTGAAGGATCTCCCATCACCGAGAATGGCAAGCGGGTGTGGAAACGCTATGAAGAGGTGGATTGGGATGACGAACTTTTTGTAGAGTTAGGCGCAGATTTCGAAAAGACCGGGTTTGTAAGAACAGGAAAAATTGGCAGCGCCGATGTGAAGCTTTTTCCACAAAAACCAGCAGTCGATTTTGGAGTTGCCTGGTTAAACAGGAAGAATTCCAGGGATTGAATAACAATGCCCTTCGTTTGAAGGGCATTGTTTTGAGATTATGTTAGTGAGAAAGATATGCTTCAAGCATGATCAGGTTCTTTTCACCCGCCTGCTTGAGAACTCTGAGCAGGTTGTCCATATTGGAAATCTCTTCCAATTGTTCGGTGACAAACCAGCCCAGGAATTCGCGACCTAGATGATCATTCTGCTTAATAGCCAGATCCATGAGCGCATTGATCCGTCGGGTGACTTCCCATTCCCAGTCAAGGGCATATTGAACCGCTTCTTCGGCAGTTGCGAAAGAGGCTTTACCGGCAGGGATTGCAGGGACTTTTAATTCACCACCTGTCTCCATGATGTACTTGACAAATTTCATTCCATGTTCACGTTCTTCATCAGATTGTTTGGTAAATAACTCCCGTGCTTTTTTGAGGGATCGTGAATCGAAGAATGCTGCGATCTGTAAATATTGATGTGATGCCTCAAATTCATGTCCGATTTGTTCATTAATAGCTTCATTTAGTTCTTTGGAAATTAACATGTTGTATTCCCTTTCCTGAAATATAGAAATTCAATTTATACTATGAGTATAGTCTGTCATACGATTAAATTCGAGATTTAACCTCTACAATACTTATACAAAATATCAGATTTAGTAAAATTCAGGCAGGGAAAAATGGCAGTTGATTGTGATGCGATTTTAAAAATTACAAAGAAACCAGAAGTCAATGATTTCCAGCGTTTCATCAAACTTGATGTTGAACGGAAAACCATCTTAAATGATTGGTTCGAATATGTGTGGAAAATGCGGGAATTACCTACTAAAGATCACATTCGTGGTTTCTGGATGGCGATGGATCTACTCGACAGCATTGCAGATATCATTTCCGGATCGAGGACCGACGAAGAACGATTTTCAGCGTTGATGCTGAATGTGCAATTGTCTGAATCATTTAATCAAGTCATTTCAGAACCCAAATCACTGATGCGGATGTATGGTAAACGGTTTTTGACACAATGGCCAATCTTCGATATGGACCAGGTTATTCATAACGATGTGGAATTAATCCATACAACAGAAACCAGTATCAGGGCTGAAACGATCAACCTTTATCTGAAGTCAGGTGCAAAACATTTCACGCCAGGTTGCTGGCCGGAGCATATCAAATCAAGTGACATTCCACTTCCAGATTGGAAACATACCTTGAGTACCTGGTTCGTTGTACGAAAGAATTTAACTGGAAAGGAATGGAACCATTCTGAAGCGGATGTAAGAATCTATACCAATGCGTTCTTAACCCTGGTTTACTTCTTCAAGGAAGGCAAAATATTCTTTGAGAATCCGAGTTTGAAACCGGACATTTTCGACCGCACACAGGTCTTATCCAGCTTATGACAGATAAATCTTATGTAGAGTTGCCGCTTTATGAAAAGATCTATTTCACGGTAGGTCAAATTCCCCGAGGAAAAGTTGCCACATACGGCCAGATCGCAAGGATCGTTGGGGGATGTTCCGCACAAATGATCGGATTTGCGCTGGCTGCCTTACCGGAAGGCAGAGATAAAGACGTTCCCTGGCAGCGGGTGATCAACCGGATGGGGAAGATCAGTCCGCATGGCTTTGGATTCGGAACCGCCATGCAACGCCAGCTTCTTGAAGAAGAAGGCATAGCATTCAGCATCGACAATACGATAGACTTAAATGAATATGGATGGGAAGTGGCATTTCTCATCTAGATAAAACAAAAACGAGTTGTTTGCATATTGCAAACAACTCGTTTTTGTGTAAGTCAACAATATTTCTACAACCTTTTTTGTGATGCCATATACAAGGCAATCGACCCTGCCACTGCAGCGTTCAAAGATTCGAAGTTCCCGGGCATGGATAGCCTTGCAAGTTGGTCGCAGGATTTGCGAACCAATTCCCGCATACCTTCGCCCTCGCTGCCAACAACCAATCCCAATGGTCCATTCAATTTGATCTGTTCAATGGGAGTAGCTGAAGGATCTCCTTCCAGTCCGATGATCCACAAGCCTTCTTTTTTGAGTGTCTCGATTGCCTGGGCTAGATTCATGGATGCGATCAGAGTTTGTTCGCAAGCACCGGCACTGGCAGTTACCACTGCTGGGGTCACTTCCACGGTGTGGCGGAACGGAATGATGATCCCATGTACATTGAAAGCTTTCGCGCTGCGCAGTAAAGTACCAAAATTTTGCGGATTTTGCAAAGTATCCAGGAGGAGTATGAAGGGTGGCTCCTGCTTCTCAGCCGAAAAGGCAAGGATGGATTGCAGATCGCTGTAGGGGTATGCACTCACTTCGAGAGCAATACCTTGGTGGTTTTCAGCTAGCGGGGCAAGTTTGAGTTTATTTACTTTTTCCACCGGAAGTTTTTTCTCCCGGACGAATTTAATTGCAGCGTCGATCCGCGGATCTGGTTGAAGACCATCGGCAATTAACAGACGAAAAAACTGACGCCGGCTGTGACGAAGTGTCTCCAGAACCGGGTTTCTTCCGGTAATCCATTCTTTCATTAATTTTCTCTTCTATCTAGAATTTTCAGGCACATCATCAGGTCGGGCAAAGATCATTCGACCCGCAGCAGTTTGTAAAATTTTGGTAACCGTAACGCTGATCTCTTTTCCGATCAGATCGCGTCCGTTCTCAATGACCACCATGGTACCGTCATCCATGTAGCCAACACCCTGTCCAGACTCTTTACCTTCCTGGATCACCCGCAAGCCAATATTTTCTCCCGGCAGCATAACGGATTTGACGGCGTTTGCGAGTTCGTTCACATTCAGAATGGTCACTCCTTGAAGTTCGGCAATACGGTTCAAGTTGTAATCATTGGTGAGGATCGGGCAATGCATCTGGCGGGCTAGAACGACCAATTTGTCATCGACTTCACGAACACCATCCGCCTCAAGATCCTGGATCTTTACAGGCATGATACTGGTGTCTTTCTGCAACTCAGATAACACTTCCATTCCGCGACGACCCCGCTGCCTGCGGAGGTTGTCAGCTGAATCTGCTATATATTGCAACTCATTCAACACGAATCGAGGGATGATCAAGGTCCCGGGAAGGAATCCGGTTTTTGCAATATCCGCAATGCGACCATCTATGATGACACTGGTATCGAGCAGAATTTGTCTGGCTTCACCCCAATGATGGCTGCCGCCTCGATCTCCCCGTAATGAGGAGAACATGGAGAATATGTCATTCTGCCGCATATTGAAGACTGCAATACCCAGATATCCAAACAAGAGTACTCCAATGAATGGGAGGATCGAGCTGAATGGTTTAGGGAGTAATCCCAGCGGGAACGCCAGCATGGCAGCAAATAACAAACCGATCAATAATCCAATCATCGATGATATCAAAGCCTGGGTGGATATTTTCTTGATCACTGCCAATAGTGCACGAAATGGGCGGGTGGTGATGTAAGGAGTCAAAACCAATCCAACCAATGCACCTACCAGACCGAGGGTAAACGCGTAAGATTCCACATTCATTTTTATTGCTGATGTGGATCCTTGCGCCGCTGTTCCTATCGAAATCCCCCAAAAAACTCCACCCACAGTAAACACAACCATGCCGATTAGCCGGAAAATAAAATCAACGCTCATAATTGCTCCAAGAAAAATAAAAAAATAAATGCTATTAATGATAATAGCATGCCAATCGAATAGCGTCAATTCAAATAAAGAACAAATGAAATTTACAAAAAACAAGGAGGAGGATTTTCTCCTTCTCCTTATTTACGTTTTGGGTCGGGGACCTGTATGGATGGTTTTGGAATAGGTTTTCTGTTAGGTTTACGTGGTTTCAATGTGGTTTTACCGGCATCGGGTTTCAACAATGTGTGCAACCATATCTCTGCCTGCTGGTCATAATCCCGTTTTCCGCAGACATCACAAACCCACGCCGGAAAGTTGGGCACGGTGACCAATTCTTCACCCAACCAGGTGTAGTAGGTTACAAAGCTGCGGTGCATCACTCCCGCCTGACATTCGCGGCAAGGGATTACACTGGGTTTTACTTCATCATTTTCCATTTATTCTATCTACCTGTATTCCCAAGTAATGCTGTTGTTTTGTAAGTTTATAGTCAATTCATTTGGTTGGCAAGTGCCACACGAGGATGTTGTAATATGTTGAACTCATTGATTGGCCAGTAGATCACGACTGCTTTCCCCACGACCTGATCCATGGGGACGTAACCCCATTTATGGGAGTTCTGAGCTCAGGTTTCGATTATCACCGAGAACAAAGATCTTATCTTGAGGTACATCCCAAGTTCCACTGTAATCAGGAGCAGCAGCAATATATCCCTCGTCCAGTTCGATACCATTCACTGAAACAAAACCATTTTCAATGGCGACTGTATCCCCGCCGGTGCCGATCACCCGCTTGATAAAATCCTCACCAGGTTCGGGTGGGGCATGGAAGACGACAATATCCCCAATTTGGGGTTTGTCAAATTTGTAAGCCATTTTGCTGACCAGTATAAACTGGCCTTCATGCAAGGTAGGCAGCATGCTTATATTTTGAACGCGTACACGGGCAGAAACGGCATCAATCCCAAAATAAAGGACAAGAGCCAAAATGAGAGTTTCGAGAATATCAAAGATCACTCTGCGAATATTTCGGTTTTTTTCTTCCCTGGTCAGTACAGGGGTTTCTTGAATTTCTAATTGATTATCTTCCATTTATTCTCTTATCGGTCAGTGTCTGTCAATTATACAGCCGTTCTGAATAGTCAAATCCACATTGATAAAGGATTTGCTATTGGATAGCAGTCTACAGGAAAGGCTATCGACGGGGTTTAAAGACGAATCTGATGGGAGTCCCCAAGAAGCTATATTCTTTTCTCATCTGGTTCTCTAGGTAACGGACATAACTGAAATGAGCCAATTTGGGGTCATTCACATAGATCATAAAGGTCGGCGGATCGCTGCGAACCTGTGTTCCGTAATACATTCGCATGGACCGCCCGTTGTGTGAGGGTGAAGGGTGATTATCCTGTGCATTATGGATGATCTTGTTGATCATCGAGGTAGTTAACCTGACCAACCGTTCTTCCTGGACGCGCAATCCCATCGGAAGGACCTTTTCAACATTCTTTCCGGTCAATGCAGAGATAAACTGGATCGGAACATAATCCATGAAATTGAGTTCTTTGCGCAGATACTCAGTATAGTTCTCCATGGTATTGTTATCTTTTTCAACTGCATCCCATTTATTTACGAGAACAACCACACTCTTCCAGGCTTCCAGGATGAAACCGGCAATATGTTGATCCTGCGCGGAGAGTCCATCCACAGCGTCGATCACCAGCAAAGCTACTTCGCAGCGTTCTATTGCTTTTAATGACCTGAGGACACTAAATTTTTCAACGCCAGGGATGATTTTTCCCCGCCTGCGGATTCCGGCAGTGTCGATCAACGTGATGGGTGTGTCTTGAAAGGTCAGCTTGGTATCCACCGCATCGCGGGTCGTCCCGGCAATCGGGCTGACGATGGAGCGTTCTTCACCAACGAGCCGGTTAAGCAGACTTGATTTGCCCACATTGGGTTTTCCAACGATCGCAATTTTTACCGAATCGTCTTCTTCTTCGTCCATTCCTTTGGGAAAGGCAGCTACAAGTGCATCCAGAAGATCACCAATCCCAGTGCCATGCAATGCTGAAATTGAGAATGGATCACCCATACCCAGTTCGTAGAATTGATTGACACCTTCGCGTTGACGGGTGGAGTCCGCTTTATTGACAACCAGGATGATTGGCGGGTAGAAGGAATTACCTTCTTTCCGTTGGGAACGCCGCAGCATATTTGCTACTTCAATATCTGCCGGGGTTACCCCGCTCATCGCATCAGTTACATAAAGAACCACATCCGCTTCTTGAACGGCGACCATTGCCTGGTTGCGGATCTGTTCGATAAAATCAGATGAGCCAGTGGATAACGGAGCTTTACCTGAGGTCGCACTTGTCGGATCTATTCCACCAGTGTCAATCAGGTCAAAGTAGGTAGTCAACCATTCAGCTTCCGCAAAGATGCGGTCGCGGGTTGTTCCCGGTGTACCATCTACAATTGCCAGTGGTTCTCCCACAAGGCGATTAAATATCGTGCTTTTGCCAACATTTGGACGCCCAACCAGGGCGACAATAGGTTTTCTCATTTTTTGTCTCTACGGATTGATTGAAGTCTTGGATTGTACCACGACTTCAATTGTCGCGGGCAAAATCGACTCAACCTGAATATCGGATGATGATGTGCTGACCACAGGTGTAACCTGATAAGTACCAGCCACTTTACCCTCCAGGTTGATCGTTACAAGAAGATCTGCCGGGATTAACCGATCCAGAACTGGCAGCGGACCTGAGAGTATGACATCCACAGATTCAGGAGAAATGGTAGCTTTTAAACCATCAGCCAATCCTTCGATCTGGATGGTGATGCGCGAGTAAGTGACGCTGCTTTCGATTGCGGTGATGCCTATGGCAATCGTAACCGGTTGATCCCCGACCAGGGTGATCCCTACCGGGAGATTGAGCTCCACAGTTTGATTGATATCCGATTTCTCGTTATCCAGATTAACCGGTTTTGTTTCAACATATCCCGGCAAAGCATCCACTTGTTCAGGGGAAGCGGAATATACAGTGATCGTTGAAGGATATACCGAGACATCAGTCAGACGATACCCATTGGCAAGTCTGCCAGTGGTGATCACTTTAATGACCACATTGCGATATCCACCTTTCTGGATGATCTTCTGGTTGACAGCTATTGTTTCTGGCAGGATATTTAATCCTTCGACGTTTTCGCCGCTAACATCCAAAACCTGCGGAGACAAATTCACAGCAATATCTTTTTGCGTATCAGAAAGATCAAGGACTGCGCGGATGGATTTTACCTGCTGAACGGTGGAAGCCGGACCGGATACCTTAATGGTATGCGGGTTGTAGGTAAGTACGTCTGCCGCATAGCCGATAGCAGGTTCTCCCCTCTTTATTAATTCCAGGGGGAAATCCTGGGTAACAAGTTTATCCATGGAAATTGCCATCATATCGGGTGACACAGACACAATTTTCACCGGTTGGAGATCCACCTGAACCTGAACCGGAACCTGGTATGTGCCTGCTTCCAGTCCTGAAAGATCCAGGAACGCTCGTATATGATTGGATTGTGAGCTCAACTGGGTCCAAATTGATCGCGGAGCATTCAACATGACCCGAACTGTGCGGAGTGGGCTGCCAGGTATGATGGTCTGAGGATTCTGACCCAGGATTTCCACTTCCACCGGGATTGGGTAAGCACGAATCTCATTTGGATCTGTTGAGGATACGGCAGCAATCCAGGATGCCAATGCCATACTGAAAGCAATGATCAAGGTTGGCAGATTCTTCAAGAATTTTCTCAGGAGAATGATCATGATTTATCCTCCTTATCACCGCGGAAAATGCTCAGGAATCGTTCGAATGGATTATTACTAATTTTCGTCAATCTTTCAGGACGATAGAAAGCATTGAGGATGTTCTCAAGTCGTTCTGAATCAAGCTTCCGAATCATCCGCCCGGCATGCGAAATGGAGATATTCCCTGTTTCCTCAGAAACGACCACAGCGATCGCATCAGTCAACTCGGAGATTCCAAGAGATGCTCTATGCCGTAAACCCATCTGTCGATCAGGGGTACGGTTTAGAATTCCACTCGCAGAAAGAGGAAGGACGCAAGCCCCAGCTCTCAGTTCGTTCTCTACGATGATCACTGCACCATCATGCAAAGGCGTATTTGGGTAAAAGACCTGCAGCAATAGTTCAGCAGTAACGGCAGCGTTGAGTTGAACACCAGTTTGAATGTATTCTCTGAGATTATCATTTCTTTGCAGGATAATCAGGGCCCCATGTTTTTTACCAGCCAACCGGGTTGCCGCGGAAACGACTGCCTGAATGGTTTTTTGCATTTCGAATTGATCTTTGCCGGGTTTAATGCTAAAAAGTGTGCCAGCCCGACCGATACGTTCCAATCCGCGCCTGATCTCCGGGGCAAAGATCACCGGGATTGCCAGGAGTAATGCGGGGAGGGAAGTTTTTATTATCCAATTGAAAGCAGGCAAGTTTACAAGCGTTGTCAGGATAGTTAAGAATAACAGCAAGAGAATAACCCCGCGAAGTAAGACCATCGCCTTGGTATCTTTAAGCATCTGCAGCAGACCATAGAAAATGGACGTCACCAGGATAAGGTCAAGGACACTTAACCAGGTAAGCCTTTGAAATAAGAGAGAGAGGTCACTGATGATGTTTGACACTAAACCTGCTTCTTTGAAACAAATAGACTGATTGCAGAAAATCTTCCCGCAGCCAGTCCATAAAAGGTACAACGACTACCGGGTTCAGCTTAGATCGGTCGAAGAACGCGGTCCTGTCGAAGCTGCTTGAAAAACATAAATGTGCCGAAAGGCATTGATTCCAGAGCGGCTTCCTGCCAGGCTTGTACTTCAAGTGACTGCGGAGTACGATTTTCGTATCCAAGATTCTTCCAAACTTCCGTATTTCTAGCCAGGCTTGGCGGAAGGAACAATAAAGCCGCTTCGCATTGATGATCTTTTGCGGATTTTTCGACCTGGTCAATTAATACCGGCACCGAGTCCGATAATGGTACTGCCGGATCTACAAAAATATCTGTTGAACGGCAGATCAAATTCTCAACCTGCCAACCTACCATACCAACCAATTGGCTGCCAATTTCAATCAGCATGAATGCATTATCATTCAATGACTGCATGAACTGGGGTTTGCTTCGCTTCTGACCTTCCGGATCGAGACGGGTTACCAGTTTGATTATCTGGTCATAATCACGGGGGGTTCCGCGGCGGACAGTCATCTTTCCACTAGCAACAGTGACGACAGGTTCCTTCATGATACTGGTCGGTAAGGAGATATTTCGCCAGTGGAATTGCACCTGCATGTACGCTTCTTCAAATGTCCCGTTGTTCATGATCAAAACTTCGGCACGATCATTCTTTTCTTCCTGTGACGGTTGTGAGTCGATGCGCAGGATGGCGTCCTTTTCACGCATACCCCTTTGTTTGACAAGACGATGGATCCGTGTATCCCGGTCTGCAGTTACAACCCAGGTGGTATTAACCTGTTTGATCAATTCAGTTTCGAAAAGCTTGATTGCTTCCACAACGATGACGGGTTGGTTGGCACGCCGGATGATGATATCGATCGCTTGATATACCAACGGGTGAACAATGGATTCCAGGTGAGATAGTGCAACTGGATCGTTAAAGACGATCCGGCCGAGGCGGCCTCGATCGATCTGGCCATCTGGGGCAAGGATCCAACGACCAAAATAATTCAAAACAGGCAAATATCCTGGAGCATCCTTTGCAATTGCGCGATGACCCAATGCATCGGCATCCAAGCCAAGCGCACCAAGTCTTTCGAGCATTTTACGCACGATGCTTTTACCGGTGCCGATATTTCCGGTGAGGCCTATGACATACTTATCCGCCCACTTACCCACAAAGACTCCTGCAGATTAGAAATGACGTGAACATACACCATTTTAGCTTTGCCATAAGATTATGTCAAAGGTAATGGTTAGCTTTTAGATGCACCAAGTGTGCCAGGGAATTCAATTTATCGATGTGTGATTATTGAAAGAAAAAGAGGCGACGACGGGATTTGAACCCGTGATGAGGATTTTGCAGACCCTTGCCTTCCCACTTGGCCACGTCGCCATAAAAAAAATTGCTGATCACCGTGGCTGCGGTGCCACTATGTATCAGCCAGAGTAGTCAGAGCGGGCTAAGGGATTCGGACCCTCGACCTTCTCCTTGGCAAGGAGGTGTTCTACCAACTGAACTAAGCCCGCATTTAGTTTTCTAGATCGTACCAGTTGACTGGCCGGTATCCTTAAAGCAAGCGAGAGTATACCTAAACTTGGAAAAGATGTCAACCCTGAGCGTGTAATTTGGATAGAATAAACCCGTGGAAGATGGAGAAAGAGGCTATCGTCCACGGGTTTATGGAACATACGATTTACTTTTCTTAAGTAGGTGTCTGGAAATTTCCTATTGTTGACCAATCAGAGACATTAGGACCGTTTGCCTTTACGCGCCAGTAAAAGAGCGCATTGTGGGTCAGATCGCTGGAGAGGGTGAAAGTGGTAGCAGGGACCGTAAAGGTTTTCAACCCGGTGGTGAAGGCATTGTTGGTGCTGATCTGCAGGGTATACGAAGCCGCACCGGTCACCGCACCCCAGATGAACGTGGGACGGGCAGTCGGAGTGGTCACGCCGGGAGCCGGGGAAGACAAAACCGGGGTATCCAGTTTGGTGCGGAAGGTACGGGCAGGAGACCACAGACTGTAGGAAGCATCAGTTCCGACTGAACGGACCCGCCAGTACCAGGTCTTGTTGCTGGCCAACACACCAGGAGCATAAGAGGTGAAAGCGGAGGTTGCCTCGATCATATCCAGGCTGGTAAAGGTGGCATTCGAGGAGATCTGAATTTCGAAATGGTCCCGTGCCACGAGCGAATCGGTGCCATCCAGCCACCCCAGTTCGGGGACGGCTACCCCGGAAACCAGAGCATTACTGGCCGGGTTGGTCAATTTCGGGATGGCAGGGGGATTGGCACTCTCGAAGGATATGGGGAGCGAGTAGTCGGAAGGATTGGTGCCATTGGCTTTGAGCTTCCAGAACAGGGTGACATCGCGGGTCAGGTCCACGGCTGGCGTGTAGCTGGAGGCAGCAGTGGTCGTGAAGGTCTTCAAACCGGTGGTAAAGGAGGAATTGGAACTGACCAGCAGGGTGTAATTCTTCGCGCCGGGGACGGCATCCCAGGTGAAGGTCGGGCGGACTGATTTGACCTCATTACCTTCCAACGGATAGGTCAGGACCGGCGGCAGCATCTTGGTGCGGAAGCTCCAGGAAGTGCTCCATAAACTGTATTCGCCGTCAGCGTTCAAAGAGCGCACCCGCCAGTACCAGGATTTATTGCTCAATAAGTCAGAGGTGAACACATAGGACAGAGCTGGTGGGTCAATATCGATGATCGATTCATCGGTGGTGAAGGCAGCGTTTGTGGCCATCTCGATCTGATATTTGGTGATCGGTATCAATCCCAGGCCAGCCTTCCAGGTCAAAGTGGGACGATAGCCTAAGATCAGGGTTCCGTTGAGCGGGCTGACCAGGCTGGGGACAGCAGGCGGATTGGCACTGACGAATGAACGGTGAAGAGCGTAATCGGATGGATTGGCGCCATTGGCTTTGACGCGCCAGAAGAGGGTGATGCTGCGCGGCAGATCGACGGTGGGAGTGTAGCCGGGTGCAGATGTGGTGGTAAATGTCTTTAATCCCAGGGTGAAGCCAGCGTTCGAAGCCACTTGCAGGGTGTAGTTGGTGGCACCGGGGACAGCGGACCAGGTAAAGGTTGGACGGATGGTGAGGACTTCAGCCCCCTCCGCTGGTGAACTCAACACCGGCGGCAGCATCTTGGTGCGGAAGGTTCGCGAGGTAGACCACAGACTGTATTCTCCATCCGTGTTCAAGGAGCGTACCCGCCAGTACCAGGTCTTGTTGCTTTCCAGATCGTCCGGGAAAGTGTAGGTCAAAGCTGCCGGATCAATGGTGATCAGTGACTCATTCAGGGAGAATGCAGCGTTGTTGGCCAGTTCGATCTCATACTTTGTGGCAACAACTGTCCCAGTTCCAGCCTTCCAGGTCAGGGTGGGTTTGTAGTCCGCGACGAGCGTACCGGTGAGCGGACTGACCAGGGTAGGGACGGCGGGCGGATTGGCGCTGTGGAAGGAGCGGACCAGTGAGTAATCGGAAGGATTGGTGCCGTTGGCTTTGACCCGCCAGTACAGCGTCACATCACGGGTGAGGTCTACCGTTGGGGTGTAAGTTCCACCTGCAGCGGTGAAGGATTTCAAGCCAGTCGTGAAATCCCAAATTCGATGCTACCTGCAGGGAATAGTTTTTTGCACCTCCTACAATATCCCAGGTGAAAGTAGGACGGGTGGTGAGCGTGTGTCCTATGTCAACCGGCAGATTTAAGCCAGGTGATAACAATTTTGTGCGGAAGCTGCGAGCGGAAGTCCAGTTGCTGAATTGACCGTTCAGACTGACTGCTCTGACCTTCCAATAGTAGGTCGTATTCGGCTCAAGTTCGGCACAGGTAAAAGTGGACGTAACAAGATCAGTTGGATTAGCTTCGATGACCGGGGTAGTCAGATTTGTGAATAACATCAATTCGTAATGGACTGCTGCCGGAGTTGGATCAGTCCAATCCAGAATCGGAGTGTACCCTGATACCAGAACAGCGGATGCTGGTGATAATAATGCAGGAGTACCAGGTTTAAGATCAAAAGCAGAGATTTCACTCTCGTTAATTTCTACAGTTAAGATTTCTTGTTTCTCAAGCATGATCTCCGCTGGATTTTCAATGACCATACTGTTTCCAGTTTTGTCAAAGATCGTTGCCGAAATTATTACCAATCCGCCATCAAACCCGGACCAATCCCAAGAATATTCATAAGGCTCCGAATTTGCCACCCCGACTAAAATCCAATTAGCTATTGGAACAGTATACGAAGCATAAAATTCCACTCGATCGATACCGCTATCCAAATCTACTGCGTTCGTTGTGAGGAGAAGAGGATTGTCAAAGTAAGTTCCCGAAATCGGTATGATGATGGTGCCTTCTGGCGGAGTAACATCCATTTCGTCAGTGGGAATCACATCTTCTGTCGGTAGACCAGTAGGTATCACTTCTGTCGGAACAGCAGTGGGAATAGAAGTAGGATTCTCCTCTGGTAGGGTTGTTGGAAAAGGTGTTTCCGTTGGGGTTTCTGTAGTAAGTCCGGTTGGTTCTGTCACCGGATTATCAGGTGAGCTTGTCTGTGCAATCACTGGTCCGATGAAAATCAGCATCATAAAGGCAACAAGCAATATTACAGCTAAATTCATGATAACTTTGTTGTGAAACAGAATGAGCATGTCAACCCTCGCCTGGAGAACTATTCATTTGTATTGCAAAATATTGAAGAATTAATGTATTTCCAAGTTTATTTTACGATAAATCCTGATTTAAGTTGAAAACGATCAGAAAATGTAATACTCCTGTAAGTTATTAAACATACAGGTGGAAAAGAGATAAATTGATCAGGGTGGGGATTGTTTTAAAGAAAAAGGTGCCGAGACGCAGAATCGGACTGCGGACACTGCGATTTTCAGTCGCATGCTCTACCAACTGAGCTATCTCGGCACAACTAATTGCGACGGAATTTTACCCAGAACCAGCCCAAGTGTCAAGCACCAAAACTGGATTGCTCGTGAAGACTGAATTATTTCGTATAGATAATGTGGATTTTTATAGCTTTTTGCGTGCCATGACTGCCAGCCGGTCCGCTTCTTCATTATGGATGTTTCCGTTGTGACCGTGCACCCAGGTCCAGATGATCTGATGACGGGAATTCTGTACATCCAGAGCCTGCCAGAGTTCGAGATTCTTTAACACGCCGCCGCTGCGCTTCCATCCGCGTTTCTTCCAGCCGGGCATCCATTCGGTGATACCTTTTTTGACATACTCAGAATCGCAGAACATCTTCACTCTGCTGCCGGTAGGTAGGGATTTCAGCGCTTCAATTGCAGCGGTTAATTCCATGCGGTTGTTGGTGGAGTCTTTTTCTCCACCACTGATCTGTCTGCTTTGGTCTTCTCGAATAATAACAGCTCCCCAGCCGCCTTTCCCCGGGTTGGGATCACAGGCGCCGTCGCTGTAAATTTCGTAGGGTACTGAGTTTATCTGTCATTAGTTTTGAGATTCCAGATCGGAAAGCATGTTGTCCATCATCGTTAAGAGATCGGGGATATCAGCCGGTACCAAATTAGTCGAGAATAATTGTCTATAACCATCCTGTAGAACCGCCTTGCCCACTCCCCATTCGGATTGGTACGGCGGGACAACCGAATCACTGGCTTGTTTCATCCACATCAGGGTTTGTGGGGCAAGCATGTTCTGACTCTCAAGGCTTTGCCAGGATGCTTTCCGCACCGGAAGATATCCATCGCCTACAGCCAACCGGGTTTCCTGCTTGGTTTCAGAGATCCACTGAACAAATACCCAGGCTGCAAGTTGTTGTGCATCCTGACCGGCTGGGATTGCGTAGTACAAAGCTTCCGGCATCCAGGTTCCAGCGGATCCCGGGTAGGGAAGGACTTCCCAGACATCTTTACTATTTGCTTTTTTTAAGGAAGCCTGGATGGATTTCAGTTCGGGCAGATCCGCTGAGACAAATAACGCATTGCGGTTTGTAAAATAATCCACTGCGATGGGATTTTTCCCCAGCCAGGAACAATTGTCCACAGCCATCTGTTTTAAAGCAATGAACGCATTCTCAATTTCAGGACGGGTAAAAATCTCCTGATTTGTTTCGGAATAGAACCCTGAAAGCCCGTAAGCCTGAAGCCAGGCCATGATGGTTTTCACCCGATCATCGATCAACCAGCCACCCGTGCCGTGCAGCGATAGGTTGCTCTGCCGGTTGTTGAATCGGGCGGCTTCGCAAGCCTGTTCATTCATCTCCTCGATGGTTGTAGGAGTATTGCTGAAGCCTAGCTGCATTGCCCATGATTTGTTGTAAACCAGCATGGAAGTATCCACGCTGGCCGGGATGCCGTACATATGTCCGTCACTGCTGACAGCGTCCAGGAGACCATTCTGAAAGTCATCCGGTTCAGCCAATTGGAACTGAATATCCGGTTGTTGGTCATATTCCTTCAGGTCAATAAATGGTTTGGGGAGATCGTTCGCGGATGAGATCAATTCAGGCGAGAGGACAACGAGGTCGGGATATTCAGATGGATTGGCAACCAAACCATCCAATAGTTCCGGGATGCCTCCAAGGGAATGGGGTTCCACCTGGATCTGATACGAATTGCTCAGGTTGAATTCCAAGGCCATCTGTTTGATGAGTTTTTCGCGTGGACCGGTCCACGGATGCCAGAAGATCACCTTCCGTCCGTGGAGTTTTTCTACCGGTAAACCTGGCATAGGAGTAGCTGAAGGTTGAATGGTTGGTAAAACAGTAGACTTTGCAGTTGGGGAAATGCTAACAACGGTCTCGGTCATTGCCTGTTTGCTGCCCTGGGATGGTAGTAACCCCTGAAGCTGACTGCATGCGGACAGGACAAATACACTGATCAGGCTGATCGAGGTCAGTTTGAATGTGATTCGAGCAGAAGTCATTTAAGCACCGACGATCTTCAATGGGACTGGAGTGAATAACAAGACGAACAAGATCAACATAAAAACGGCTAACAGCTTACGTTTCGAAGACAAAGGACTGATCTGGTCTAATGGTTCTGCAGACGATCCGCCGAGGAAGAAGATAAGGACAGCCCACAACCACCACCCATTCCATGCAAAACCAAGCAGAGCAAGCATTCCTATGATCAGCGGACGTAGGATGAGAGTCCCTTTTCTTCCGAGTAAAACATAGATGTTGTGACCACCATCGAGCTGTCCGGCTGGGAGCAAATTCAGAGCGGTAACCAGTAATCCAGCCCAGCCTGCCCAGGCGACTGGGTGGAGCATCACATCGGTTCCGCCGAAAGGAAACGGACTGCCGGTAAAGAAATATCTAATCCAATACAGGAACGGCGGCAGATTTTGAAAATCCACAGGCGAGGGCAGTAATTGACCCTTGACCAGATACTTCAAAAAAAGGTAAACGATCGAATTGCCTTCGATCTGAAAACCGGTTCCCGGTGCGATTGTGGAAGGGATCAGATCCACCTTGGATAAAGTTAGACCAAGTATCAGAACTGGGATGGCAACCACCAAGCCGGCAAGCGGACCAGCAATACCGATATCTAACAGGTGGTTTCGGTTGCGTGGAACACTCTTCATCTGGATGAAGGCTCCCAAAGTACCAAATGTACTAAAAGGGAATGGGATGAAGAACGGCAGGGTGACCTTGGTCTTATGGTACCGACCAGCGAAATAATGTCCGAATTCATGGGAGGCAAGAATGGCTAACAGGGATACAGCAAATGGCCATCCTTTCCAGATACCTGATAAAACAGTTCTAAACAGGTTCTCCCCGGAGACAGGTTCACTGCCAAGAGTATAGAGCGATCCTGATAGTAGAACCGAGAAAAAGGTGAGAACCGCTAAAAGGATGTTCAGCCATACTTTCCCGGGTTTCCCTTCGGGTATTCCCTGGATCACGTAAATAACTGGTTGTTTGTCTTCCAAACGGAAAAGTGGAGTCAAACCTGCTGGTTCGAGGCTCTCCATATAATAGTTATGAGCTTCTTCGGTGTCCTGAGTGGTGAATCTGCCAGTAAAACGGGTCAGGGGTTTTCCCCGTTCAGTGGACTCGGTTATGCTTTCTATATAGAAGTAACGAGATAGGATGGAGCTAAGTATTTCTTTTTCCATAGTTTGCCATAGGTTAGTTCATCGAGGCGGGAGTGGATGGGAGTCGAACCCACCGCGGCCCGCAACGCGACCCGCCACCGGTTTTGAAGACCGGGGAACCCACCGGAACCCTACCACTCCCATATGGTAAGCATACCGTACAGCCGGATAATTGACAAGGCAACGTAGGAGGGCATGGAATCCAGGCATAGAAACCTGTCTCAAAACCATCACAGAAATCGAGTAAATTTAATCAAAAAAGGCGGACTGGAAAGTCCGCCTTTGAGAAAACACCCAGGGGATTAGCTTTCTTCTACATTGCCTCTGCCGACACCACGGTATGTAAATCCTAATTGCTTCATCACAGTGGGATCGTACAAATTTCTACCATCGATCAATACTGCCTGCTTCATCAGGGATTTGATCCTGGCAAAGTCCAGTTGTTTAAATTCATTCCATTCGGTGGCCAGAATTAATGCGTCCGCTCCTTCAGCAGCCTCATAAGCTGTCTTGCACAGGTGGGTACGTTTATCCATTTTTGAGACCAACTCCATTGCTTGGGGATCATATGCCTGGACAGATGCGCCTTCATTTTCCAGAAGGTGGATCATCTCGATGGCTGGCGCGTCGCGGATATCATCCGTATTGGGTTTGAAAGACAAACCCAGAACACAGATCACTTTCCCATCCAACTTGCCTAAAATCTTTCGTAATTTTACTATCGCGCGGCGGCGTTGATTGCGATTAATATCCATGACAGCCTGAAGAAGCTGGGGATGGGAACCATGCAGAACCGCCATGTGCGCCAGAGCGCGGACATCTTTAGGGAAGCAACTGCCGCCCCAACCCAAACCCGCATCCAGGAAGGATGGACCAATCCTTTTATCCAGTCCCATCCCTTTTGCGACCAAAGTCACATCTGCACCCAATTCTTCGCAAATATTCGCGATCTCATTGATGAAAGAGATACGGGTTGCCAGGAATGCATTTGAGGCATATTTGATCATTTCGGCGGTACGCAGGTCCGTGATGAGGATCGGGCAGCGGAGAGGTGCATACAGATGTGAGACTGTTTCAGCGCCGGCAGGATCCACCGATCCCAGCACAACGCGGTCGGGATACATGAAGTCGTTGATCGCAGACCCTTCCCGAAGGAATTCCGGATTGGAGACCACATGGAATTCAAGCGGTTTGCCAGAGCGGCGTTTGTTAATAATGTCCGCAACCCAATCTCCGGTTCCGACCGGGACTGTGGATTTATTGACAACAACGATAGGTTGATCGACCAGATCGGCGATCGCTTCTGCGGCTGAACGGACGTATTGCAGATCTGCTTCACCGTCAACACCTGAGGGAGTCCCCACGGCGATGAAGGCAAAACTGGCGTCTTTAAGTGCTTCTTTGTAATCTGTAGTAAAAGTCAGTCTCCCTGCTTTAACATTTTGACTGACGACCTGTTCCAATCCAGGTTCATAAATAGGCATGATGCCCTGGTGAAGTTTTTCAATTCGATCCGGATCAATATCCAGGCATACAACCCGATTTCCAAGATCCGCAAAACATGTTCCGGTTACCAAACCAACATAACCTGTACCCACTACACAGATATTCGCCATGAAAGAATCTCCGAATGGTTAGATTTGTTCACTCAATACTTCAATGTTATCATAGAATATTAGAGAGAAAAATCGTCGTAATTTTAATGGGAGGACGTATGACTGCACAAATTATTGATGGCGTAATGATCTCCGACCGGGTGAAATCACAGGTTAAAGAAGAAGTGGCAGCGTGGGTTGCTGCGGGTCACAATCCGCCTGGTCTGGCAACAGTATTGGTTGGTGAAAATCCCGCTTCGCAATCTTACGTGAAATCCAAACAGAAAGCCTGTGCACTTCTGGGTATCCAATCCTTTGGCTATGATCTTCCCGCGGATACTTCCCAGGAAGACCTGGAAAACCTGGTTCGTAAACTTAATGCTGACCCCAAAGTAAATGGGATTTTGGTCCAACTTCCCCTTCCAGCCGGATTGGATGAAGAAAGAGTACTGCGGGAGATCAAGATCGAAAAGGATGTGGATGGTTTTCATCCGATCAATATCGGCAGATTAGCCCAAAAAGGACGTGATCCCCTGTTTGTTCCATGTACCCCGAATGGTTGCATGGTCTTGTTGGAGGAAGCCGGAGTAAAGCTGGAAGGTGCAAATGCAGTTGTGCTTGGGCGTTCGAATATTGTAGGTATGCCTGTTGCTCTTCTGTTAGTCAGAGCCAATGCCACCGTCACCATTTGTCATTCGCGGACGAAAAACCTCAAGGATGTCGTCCGGTCCGCAGATGTTTTGATCGCCGCCATCGGGAAAGCTGATTTTGTCAAAGGCGATTGGGTGAAACCGGGTGCAGTGGTGATCGATGTTGGTATCAACCGGGTGGAAGATGCAAGTAAACCCAAAGGGTACCGGATGGTCGGAGATGTGGATTTTGATGAGGTGAAGGAAGTCGCATCATGGATTACTCCAGTCCCAGGTGGAGTCGGTCCGATGACGATAGCCATGCTCATGCGGAACACCCTAAAAGGAGCAAAGATGGCAGGATAAATCCCCGTTGTGATCGGAGTTTTTCAGTAGTTAATTATGCAAACCCGAATTTCAGCACGTCCCAGATCAGATTTCAAGAATCTTTATCATGATAGGTTTTTGAAAAACAGCTTATCAGCCTGATCTGGTTCGTTTATTAATACCCATCTTCTCGTTCCATCATCCGATTAAAAGACCTGGTCAATCAACGACTAGTATACAGATTGATCATTACGATATACGATAAAATAAGCATATCTGTGAGCGTTTGTCGTATTCGAGCAAAGGGATCTTATGAAACTAATTGTCATCATTCCTGCATTAAATGAAGCTGATACCATTCAGAAGGTGGTTCGATCCATTCCCAAAAAGTATGAAAATGATGTGGATGTGCAAGTCTTGGTGGTTGATGATGGATCCACTGATGCAACTGCCCAACTAGCACGAAAAGCAGGTGCCGTGTGATCTCCCATCTACAAAATCAGGGGGTTGGCAGAGCTTTCCATACAGGGCTGGATGCGGCATTGCGGATGAGAGCTGATATCATGGTGAATATTGACGCTGATGGCCAATTCTCTACCTCGATATACCCAAGTTAATTGAACCGATCTTAAACAATGAAGCGGATTTTGTTTCCGGGGACCGATTTTCGGATGGAAATGGTCACCTGAAGAAACCTGAGAACATGTCCCCATTGTTATTCTGGGGAAACCGGCAAATGGCAAAATTGATTAGCATCCTCATCGAAAAGGAGTATCCTGATGTGGCATGCGGTTTTCGGGCATATTCCAAAGAAGCACTATTGCGATTGAACCTCATTGGAAAATTTACATATACACAGGAAACCTTTATTGATCTGGCATTAAAAGACCTTCGGATTAAGATGGTCCCGGTTCACGTGAACTATTATCCTGAACGGAAATCCAGGATTTCGTACAGCATTCTCCGATATATGGTGAATACTCTCAAGATCATCCTCCGATCCTACCGTGATTACAAACCAATGCGATTCTTTAGTACCTTGGGTTCAATCCCTTTTATTATTGGAGTTATTTGCTGTTTGTTTGTCGGCATACATTTTATCCTAACCAGCACGTTTACTCCATATAAATTTGTTGGTTTTATCGGGATCTATCTGGTTACACTTGGCCTACTTCTATGGATTGTAGGATTATTTGCCGATATGTTTGTAAGATTACGATCTACCCAGGAACAAATTTTGTATTTTGAGAAGCGAAAAAAATATTTTGAATAATCTTCGGTTATTCAAAACTCCAAAAATAACCATTTTGATTTTTTCCCAAAGAAGGTAGCTCTTTTCCACTCTGCGAGAGGTTTTGTTCTAAAGTTGATGGTATGATTAATTTGAATAAGAAAATATTTCTTTACATCATCTTGATATTCGGGATCATTCTGCTGTTTGGCGGATTATTTTTCGATACAATTCGAGGTAAACCTACAACTCTGGGATGGTTCCAGATTGGAATTATTTTCACCGGAGCAATCCTTGTTCTTTTACCCATTTTGGAAATTAAATTCACTCTCCCAGAAATATACCAGCGATTTATACAATGGCTGAAGTCTGGTTCTCAGCCAAGTCCGGAAAAGTTGAACCCATATTCTTTTCTTTGGATTGTTCCGGTTATTGTTATTATTGCCCTTTTTGTCTGGCCGGCACCACAAAAACATGACCCACCGGATACTGCTTATTATTTGTCGCTGGCGAAAAATCTGTATTTCGGGAATGGATACGTCAACCCTGATCTTTCCCCTGCAATCTATCGTGGACCGATATTTCCCATCTTTTTAACAATCGCTTATAACCTATTGGGATATTCCACACTTTCAGCAATCATCCTGGTACGATTCTTTTGGGCATCTACAATCCTGATCATTTATTTTTGGGGATCAGAATTATACAATCGAAGAACGGGCATGTTTGCTGCCGTCCTGATAGCCTCTTTATTTGAGATCTCAAATATTTACGAATATATCCTTACAGATAGTCTATTGATTTGCTTTACTCTGCTAACCCTTTGGTTCATTTGGAAAGCTTTTAACGGCAATGGTTCAGTATTCCCATTTATTATTTCTGGAGCAATGTTGGGGATTGCTTACCTCACAAAACAATCTGCCCTGTTTTTAGGACCCATCCCTATGTTGATATGGCTATTCTTCAAGCAATATCGCAATAAAAAGACTGCTATACGGGTTGGATTGTTCTACCTGATTTTTTTATTGTTCATATCCGGTTGGATGCTTTATGTCTACAATTCTGGTGGATCGACCGGCCAGATATTTGGCGATTTTTATCAAATCGTAAAATTCCTTTCCGATATCCCCAATGCTTTGTTGAATGGATTAGGTGGAGACAGTACCCCAAAAAGTGTTGATCGCAGTACTTCGATCATCGGGATCATAAACCGTTTATGGAACCATGATATTGCTGGGTACATCAGTTATGCATTTCTTTTTATCCCCGCAATATTGGTCTTTATATACAGGCTAATAAAGAACAAAAAATTGTCAGAATTTCTCATTTTAAGCAGCTTGATTTTATTTTGTACAATGCTACCAAACAGTATTATTGTCAACTATGGATCAAGACAGTATATGTTTCTTTATATAACATTGATCATGATCTTGGCTTCTGTGATCGGACAGATCACCCTCACTCGTAATACGATAATTGACCATACTATTCAGTCGTCCATTGTTCTATTATTGATCGATGATTCAATTAACGATGAATTCCACTCCCACTTACCAGTCTTTCAAAAAATCAACCATTACCAACGTTATATCAAAATTACACGACGTTGGCAAAATGGGTGAATGAAAATACTCAATTGACCGATCAATTCTTGATACCCGATCGGGATGACAATAGACTTCATATTTCCACATCAGGAAACAGAATTGTATATTCGCTTGAGTACTGCCGAGGCGAAAAGTCTTTTCACCCTGCAGAGGCATGCAAACCACCGTATATATTCTTATGGATAAATCATGGTATTACCGATCCCAATTACCCCGCGAGATTACCTACTGGGATTATCTTATCCTGACCTGAAAGCACATCTGGTCGAGGATCAGATCACGCATTTGATCATTTCCCCTTCCGTCCAATTCATAAATCGATATTTTGAAGACCATGCCGGATATCAAAAACTCGCCGAACTGGATGGGTTCACCATCTATCAGATCGACCTGGCAGTGATTTCGACTGATAACAGCCAGATAGAAACCTGCCTGGGTGAGGGAACGTCTGAGTATCTGTCAAAATTGCAGAAAGACTTTACCCGGAAATTTCAGCAAAAACTGACCACACAGTACACTCCCTGGATGGGTTTGAACGAGAATGACCTTCTGGCATTATCCGCCTGGGATGGATGTACTGTCCCTGTGAAATAAATCATGACCCTGTGGAATTGTAAACGATCATCTCTTGTGATCTGCCGTGTATTACTAGGAATCTCTCTTTGCATCTCTCTTCACAAACAAACTAATTGTATCCATTGGACGGCGACCCATATTGCGATAGCCCTGGTGTGGCCGTTCTGTATTGTAATGGGTCAGCCATTTATCTAGATCCTCCTGAAGAGATTTAACAGATTCATAGAACTTGGTACGAAAGGCTGTCCTGAAAAATTCATCCAATACTGTCCTGTTGAATCGCTCAACAAAACCATTTGTCTGTGGGTGGCGCACTTTGATTGTTCGATGCTCAATGTCGTTGAGGGATAAATAAAGTTCATAGGGATGGGTTTCTTTGCCACAAAACTCCCTGCCATTATCAGTGATCACGACAGTAACCTCAAAACCAAGATCTTCATAAAAAGGTAAGGCATTATTATGCAAAACCGCCACGCGGCTTCTGGCTGCTTGGAAGTGCGTAAAAAGCCAAAGGCATAACTGCCGTAAGTGTCCACCACGGCGTGCAGGTAGACTCTGCCAACCCCTTTCAGTACTCCCAGGTAAAAAGTGTCCTCTGAGAGCAATTCACCTGGTTTGTTGCTCTCAATGTGCCTTTCTTTGAAGCATGGATTGGCCTTTTCAATTTGAGTTACTTGTTCAGAGGTTAATTCTATTGCGTGTTGTGCTGCTTTTTCTTCAAGTTTCAACTATCTTTCAACCCGGCTGGCCATGCCATGCTTTATCAAAATGTTTTGGACCGTGGGTGAACAGATTGTAATCCCCTCAAGTTTAAGCATACTGCTCAATTTCACGCATCCTCAAGTAGGGTGATCCAGGCTGACTGCCAATAATTTTTCAACTTCTTCTGGTGGCGTTGTGAATGGGTGGCTTTTGTGAATTGGGGGTAAATCTTTTAAACCTTCCAATCCATGTGTCTGAAACCTCCGCTTGTATTCGTAGAACTGGGTTCTGGACACGTCTTTGATCTTACAAGCTTCACTCACATTCCCTAATGACTGCGCTAATTCCAGCACACTCAACTTCTGCCTAGCTACGTTCTCGTCTGCATTCATGTTTACTCTCCTTTGTCATTCTATCATTCTTTAAGAATAGTTAGGAGTGATGCCTAGTAGTACAAATTAGAAATAGAGTATTGCCTATCCATTAAAGCAGATTAATTAATCAAGCAAGGGTGAATCGATGTAATTAATATTGAGTCAAGTAATAAAATGTTCAATATTGTTTTATCATTTATGTCAATGAACATTCCTAGTAAACGAGATTGCCAAACTCCTTATTCCCAATTCCTTTTTTACTAGAAAATACAAAATAACATTTAAGGTTATCATTGAGATAGATGTAGCTATTGCTCCACCTATGATTCCAAGAGAGGGTGATAAGACCAAATTTAATCCCAAATTTAATACAGTACCTACTGCAACTCCTTTGATCGTGAGATTTTCTTTTTGAGTCATGTTTAGTAAATTGGCAACTGATCCTGTGGCAGAATTAATAAATTGTCCGCCAAGCAGAATTAACATAGGTATATAAGCTGCTGTATACTCTTTACCGTATGCAATGGATAAAATCCATTTACCAAACAAGAATAATAATGTGGTGACAACCAGATTGAATATTAGAACCACTCTTGCGCTCAGAGTCGCCATTTTTTGCATTTCATCTTTTTGATTTTTAATGAATGATTCCGCAAAGCGTGGTGCGAACAATGAGTTAACAACTTGTAATCCCATTGAGGCTAATATTGAGAAATTAATGGCGACTTTGTAATAACCGATTTCGGAAGCGTTATTCACCAGTAAACCAACAATAATGATACTTATTTGTTTGTTAATTAAATTTAGTCCATTAATTCCAGCCAAGTTCAAGGTACTTATGAACCATGTTCTGGTTTTTTTCTGAGGGATTGCTGCCTTTATTTCGGGCAAGGTGTTTTTCTTCAATAACCAGATTCCAACAAAAAAAGCTATGACTCCTGAAATCACGTAGATTACTATTGCGGTTACAGTATCAATTTTTGATTTAAAAAGTAAAGCATAAAGAATCATTAAGGTTATCTGAAGCGAAGGAATAATTGCCTGTTCCGGAAGTTGACTCAGAACGATTTTCTTTAGCCCTTTTAATTGTCCACCCCTTAAACTGTTATATGCCAAGAATGGGATCAGAACAATTCCCCACAATAAAGTGTTCGAATATTCCTGACTGATCAGATTCCCCCATAACCAGTAAACCAGTAGATAAAATATAAGGATGATTATCGAAGATATGACAATGAATCTTGAAGCCCAAACCCACACACCCCTGACTAGCCCCCATTGCTTATCTGCGATATTCCTGGCAGTCTCTCGAATTATCAAAACTGGCAAACCAAATTCAACAGGCATACGCAAAATATCAATAATGGCTGTTACATGACTGAATAAACCATAATTGGTTGATCCCATGACCCTGACAAAGACAATACTTGAAATAAAGTAAAAGAAGATAAAGAAAACCTTGATCAAGGTTGTTGGAGTACCTTCTCTGACTAATATTTCACGTACTGATTTTTCGGGAAGGATTTTATTTAAGATATTTTCAAATGTAATTCTGATCGACAATTTTCACCATGAATGGGTATAGAATTGGTATATCTATAGAATATTTTTCCATAAACAATAGGCTAAAAAAATTAGCACCGGTTTTTGCGCTGTTCGCATAATAAGACTTGGTAATCCTCTTGAGTGTCAACTTCAAATGTATTTCCTTCTCGTACTTCCTTGCAGTATATTCTTTCCCCATGTCGTACCAAAAAATTAATTAATTCATGCCAAATGAATTTTTCAACATTCTGTTTATTAACCAAATTCGCGATTATCTCTCTGGTTATTTGTAAGTGTGTCATTTGAAGGAAAAAGCAACCAACAGATATATAATTGTATTTTTCTATGCTTTTTCCAACTTCTATAATTGTGCTATTTCTAGCGAATACTCTAATTGAATCTGGAATGTTTTTAGCTTGAAAAACTAAAAGGGTTGATTTAGAAACTGTGATTAAAGATTCAAAAACACTAATAGGATAAATAGTATCTCCATTTAAAACGATTACATTATCTTCAGCCTTTTCCAGCCCTTTCAACAACGAAGTAATTACTCCTTGTTCATAAATATCATTTCTAACTAGTGAAATATCAAATTCATCCTTTGAAGAAAAGTTTTTTGCGATTTCTTCGTCAATTTTATCTGACAAGAAACCGGTAACAATCGTGATTCTTTCTTTTGGAGAAAATTCAGTAATCTTTTTCACAGTATTTACCAAGATCGATTGGCCGTTATCCCCCTTCAGTAAGACCTTTGGGGAAATTTGTTATCTCTGAATTTGCGCGAACTCCTTTACCAGCAGCTAAAATAATAAATGTCATATTATGTGAACTCAATTTTTGATAGAATAAATTTTGCTACTCTGTCGCTTGAATTTCCATCGGCGTATTTATGGAAAAGCGTTGTTAATTGATTTCTTTCTTTTGAATAGTAATTTTTATTGGTAAGACATTTCTTTATTTCGATTTCCAACGCATCCTGAGAGCGACAGATAGGACCTGGATGCCAATAAGAGTATGGTGTTAATAATTCTCCTCGGATCTTATCATATTCCTCTTGGTCAAAGGGTGTAAATATCATTGGTTTCTTTAAGAGTAAATAATCTATATAGATAGACGAATAATCAGTGATTAATAAATCGGTGAATGGCAGAATTTGGTATAGATCTTTATTATACTGACGTAATTTATCATCAGAGAGCATCATTATATTTGATGTTGAAATTTCATTAAATTTCGAGAGAATCTTATGCTCCTCGTTGGGATGAGATTTCCATATAAACAAAAAGTTATTTGATTTTAAATAACTACAAAATCGATCTAATGAAAAATCGGAGTTTGGGAAAATTTGAAAAGAATCTTCATCGGTAATTCCTCCTTCACGATAAGTAGGTGTATATATGATGATTTTTGCAAACTTTCGAGGTAGGGGATTTTCTTCAGGATTAAAAAAATAATCGTTCCTTGGAGAACCAAATTCAAGATATTTATTGATTGGAATACCAATTCTGGCATTGAATAATAGAGTACCAAACTCAGAATAACTGAGTATAAAGTCAGTATATTTGTGGAAAAGTGACAAGTTGGGTTTCGGAAGATACAAGCCATCCTTCTTTGTCGGAAATGCATGCCATAATTCTAAGGTGAAGTTTTTTCTGGTTTTAAAAACTGAACCATGAGTAGTAACAATTAATTTACTATTGAGAATAATAAAAAAATTCTTTACTGATAAAAAAACAGAGGAGATATTTCTTCCGTTATAATCAATAAGTTTTAGATCGATATAGGATCGTAACGAAGAGATTCTTGAATAAACAGGTGTAATATTGCTTCCCGAAAATGATTTGCGAATAAATAATACCTGATCTCGTTTTGGTCGAATGAAGATTGAAAAAATGCGTAAAAGAAGATTATAAAAGTATTCTAATAATTCATTTTTCATATTGATTATTTTCCAACTCATGTGCAAAAAGAGAATTAATCAATATAATTTGATTCGGTGAAAAATCATCAAGTGAACCATGAATCGAAGGAAAATTTAAAGATTTTGATCGTGGCATTTTGCTTAGATCAATTTTTAGCCCCAAATATTCAAATGTTTCTAATAAATCAGCGTTCAAATTACTGTAATTAAGTATTTTATCCACCAAAATTTTGTCGGTAATAGGATCAGTGTAATTGTAGAAGTTTATTGGGAATACACCTACCCCGTGATCACGAAAATCGTTATTCTTAACCAAAAAATAAAGATATTCATCTAAAGTAACATTCTTTTTATACTTATGGTTATACCAATTCCAACCTGAAATTACTTTTTCGAATGGGTTCCTTTCAACACAGAACTTGTAGTAAGAATTCCAAATCTCCTGTGGAATCCGATTTTTAATCTTCCATGCTGGAATATGATGGTAAAACTTTTGATGGAGTAATAAATCAACTAAATGGATTGCGACTACTCTTGGCAAATACTTGATTCCAAAATTTCTGCGTATTTTCCAACTGATTATAATTTCTGGGATCGGATTATAGACGCCGAGATAATTTCTTGGGATATGATTCAATTCAGGGACTGAATGTGGTGTAAAAATATCTGCCTCGGGACAAATGGAGGACAAGAGAACTTCAATGCTTGTTCCAGCAGTTTTGGCGGTCTTAATAAAAATAAATTTATATTTATGCGAAATGATCATGTCTGTCCAATGATAGAACAAAATGTGTATTACTGAGTATTTAAAAAGAAATTTTCATTTGATGTTCGTCCAAATTATATATCCATATCGACCAAAGTAATAAATACTAATCGTTCATTAAATACAAATCAAATATTATCCATTCAAAGTAAATGCATTTTGTGTACTATTAGGGATTACGCAACCTTTTTTCTGTAAATTCGAGTCAGAAATATCCATCGTTCTTTAACAATCGAATGACTTGCCAGCACAATAATGTTTTCCGATCTGCCACTCCTCACTGATCTCCATCAGAAGGCAGAAACCAATCTGAGACATGAAGCCTCATTTGGAAAAACACCAACCACTCTGGTTCGTCTGCGGATCTCTTTGTTGATCCGTTCCAGGCTGTTGGTGGTCCGAATCGATCGTCGGTGTTCCAGAGGAAAATCAAACACCGTAAACCCCTCAGAAAGGTTATCTTCCAGCCAGGCCGACAATCTTGGTGCTGAGACGGCATATTTCTGGATGGCAGCTTGAAGGAATTCTTCTGCAGTCTTTCGATCTGGGGCATTGAACATGGAGCGAATATCTGCAGCCACCTCCATACCGCATGGCTTGTTTGGGCACATAAGCACCAGCATTCTGCTGCAGGTGAAACTGGCATCTCTGCCAGGGAACACTGCCAAAAACAGCTCTTCTGGCTGCTCCCAGGCCTGCATGATCATCACTAATCACCAACTTCACACCATTCATGCCACGATCCTTGAGCCCCTTCAGAAAGGCTTTCCAGTGGGTTTCATGCTCACTGAGAGACACAGAAACCCCTAAAACCTGCCTTTCACCCGCTGGAGTGATGCCTGTAGCCACCAAAACAGCCGCATCCCGCACTTGTCCAGCCTCTCGCACCTTCTCGTAGCGGGCATCCACGTAGAGATAGGTGATCTCTCCCAAGGGTCTTTCTCGCCATTCCTGCAGTACATCATCCAGTTGAGCGGTTGCCCGGCTGACCTGCATGGCTGAGATTTCAACTCCACATAACTGTTCGGTGATGGCTTTCACTTTCCTGGTGGAGACTCCCTGAACATACATCTCGGCCAGTGTGATCATCAGTGCTCGTTCACTTCGCAGCCCTTTTTCCAACGCGGAAGGATAAAAGCCTCCTTCTCGCACTTGTGGCACTGCAAAGGTGATCTCACCCATCCGGGTTCGAACGGTCTTTGGTTTGTACCCATTGGCGTGACCTTTCCGATCTTCGGTTCGCTCGTATTCTTCGGCTTGCAAGTACTTTGATCTTTCGACTTGCATGGCTTGATTGATCAACACACGCATCATTTCTGGTACAGCTTCCAATCCTTTTTCCACTCAATTCGTTCTGCAAAGGTATAATCATTTTGGTGAGTCATTTCGTTCTCCTTTTTTGGTTTGGTCACCTTAAGGATACTTCTGACTCACCACTTTTGTTAAGGTTCAGCATTTTACAGAAAGAATGTTACACCAACGAATTTAGAATTTCCAAAAGAAAATTCCTTGGAGTCGAATAACATTTCTATAGATGTATGTAAATTATTGGAATTTTGTATAAGAAAATATCTTACAAAATGGAAATTATATATTTTCTAGATTTCTGTTATCGTTGCCTTAATGTTCCAGTCTGTCCGTCATTAACCATATTCTTTTAGTCGTTTGACACATACTATTATCATTATTTTGCAAAGTGAATATAATTCGAGGATGCAATGGTTCGAATAAGAAATACTTAGTATTCCAAGATTATACGTACTTTGATGATAGTATGAGTAATGATACAGTGAAAAAACGATTATTAGTCTTAACTTCCACCTTTCCGCGTTGGAGTGGAGATACTACCCCACCATTTGTTTATGAATTGTCCAAACGGTTAACATCTGATTTTGAAATATTTGTTCTTGCACCACACTCACCGAAATCTCTCTTCAATGAAGAAATGGACCAGATCGAGGTATTTCGGTATGCATATTTTTTTTCACAGTTTGAAAACCTTGCTGGCGATAAAGCAATCAATGAGGTACTTAAGCAAAACTGGTTTTATTACCTCCTTATTCCATTTTTGCTGCTTAGTCAATTATTTAATGCAATTTACATTGCCAGAAAATATAGAATAGAAATTGTTCAGGCGCATTGGATTATCCCTCAAGGACTTATTGCACTTGCCCTAAAACTATTATTTAGGACCCCTTATATCGTCACTTCTCATGGTGGAGATATATTTAGCTATAAAAGCAAACTCTTCACAAAGCTGAAGAAGATAGTAATAAAGTATTCAAACAGTATCACCGTTGTCAGTACATCTATAAAAAATGAAGTACTAAGGATTGACGCCCGTTTTGCTATAAAATGCAAAGTGATCCCGATGGGTGTTGATACGAAGCTTTTCAATCCTGACAGATATGAACCGCAGATCAAACAAGAATACGGTCTGGATGGTCCATTTTTATTGTTTGTAGGTCGGTTAGCTGAGAAGAAAGGTGTGAAGTATTTACTTGAAGCGATGCCTGGTATCATTCAAAGCTTTCCGAGAACAAAATTACTGATAATTGGATTTGGGTATTTAGAGGACGCTCTTAAGAAGTGTTCCTCAGAGCTTGGTTTATCTGATCATGTTGTCTTTGTTGGAGCAAAACAAAACCGGGATATCACCAATTACTATGCTACTGCGGATATCTTCATTGGACCATCTATTCAAACGAAAGATGGTGATACTGAAGGCCTTGGTCTTACATTTGTCGAATCAATCATGTCTGGAGCCCAGACTATCGGGTCAGATATTGGAGGGATTAGTGATATCCTCCCACATGATCATCTATTCCCTCAAAAGGATCCTGCCGCGATTACCAATCTGGTTCTAAAATTATTAAATGATCAAAAAGGAACGAGAAACGTACCAGAATATATCCTCAATTACTCCTGGGATTGGTAGCATCGCGGTACATTGAACTTCTTCATTCTCTTAATAATGCAAGACACACACAAAGGATTTCTGAGGCAAGGATTGATTAAGAAATATCTCTGCACTTTATCCTTTTCCTTCTCATCCTCGTGATCGGTATCGTGCCAAGGGTGTGGCAGTTCGGATCCATTTTGACTGGTATGCATTAGAATGAGACTTCGACTTTAGTCGATACTTATTATGTTATTACATTGGATGGAGATTGAATGCTGCTCTGATAAGGTAATTCCGAAAGCCGACACCGGAGAACGGATTACTTTATGAAACCTGACCGCAGTCCTCTTCAAATTATCCTTACGGGTTTATCTCCAATTCTTTACATTTGATATCAGATTGTTATTTCAGCGGGTTATTGTCAGACAATTTGACAAGTATGCTGAATTCTTGTTATAGTTGTCATACAATTCCTTTTCTGAAATGGAACATATGACTTCACTTTTAGTCAAGCATGCCCATACACTTGTGACCATGGACGACCGCCGCCGGGAGATCCCGGATGGTGGTCTTTTTATCCGCGATGGTTTCATCGAGCAGGTTGGTCCAACATCAGAATTACCCTCCACGGCGGATGAAATTCTAGATCTGACGGATCATGTGGTTCTGCCAGGATTGGTGAACACGCACCACCACTTTTATCAAACCCTGACCCGGGCTATTCCTGCCGCTCAAAATGCGAACCTTTTCCAATGGTTGACCACTTTGTACCCTATCTGGGCGCGGATGACACCGGACGATATTTTCGTCTCGACACAAACTGCGCTTGCTGAATTAGCTTTATCCGGCTGCACCACCGCTTCTGATCATTTGTATTTATTCCCCAACGGATCCAAATTGGATGATGAGATCCTGGCTGCACGGGAAATCGGGGTGCGGTTACAGGCTTCCCGTGGATCGATGAGCCTGGGACAGAGCAAAGGCGGTTTACCCCCGGACAGCGTGGTCGATACCGAGGAAGCTATTCTCAAAGACAGTGAGCGTTTGATCCATCAATACCACGATCCCAAACCAGGTGCGATGACCCAGATCGTTCTGGCACCCTGCTCTCCATTTTCTGTCACTGGCGAACTGATGCGGGAATCCGCTCAAATGGCACGGCGGCATGGCGTCCACCTGCATACCCATCTTGCTGAAACACAGGACGAGGAAGCATTCTGCCGACAGATGTTCGGCTACCGTCCAGTCGCCTACATGCAATCCGTGGATTGGGTTGGCGAAGATGTATGGTTTGCGCATTCAGTCCATGTGAATCAAGAAGAAATCGAAGTTTATGCCAAAACCGGTTGCGGAGTGGCTCACTGTCCATCATCCAATATGCGCCTGGCCTCCGGGATTGCGCCTCTATGGGAATATCGTAAAGCTGGGGTGAAGGTTGGTCTGGGTGTGGATGGTTCCGCATCTAATGACGGCTCTCATTTATTGGGTGAAGCGCGACAGGCGATGCTTCTTGCCAGATTACGCGCTGGAATCCTGGGTGCATCACTATCAGGTTCAAACTCGATGCCGATTATGACTGCCAGGGAAGCATTGGAACTGGCTACCATTGGCGGCGCGTCGGTACTTGGACGCAAGGATATTGGCTCATTATCGACAGGAATGTGCGCCGATTTTATTGCCCTGGATTTGAATCGTCTCGATTACACTGGCGCTTTACACGACCCGGTTGCCGCAGTACTATTTTGTACACCACAAAATGTGGACTACAACGTGGTCCAAGGAAAATTTGTGGTTAAAAACAAACAACTTACCAATCTCGACATAGATAAACAAATTAAAAAACATAACATCGCTGCCAGGAGATTACTGAATGCCTGACCAATCCAGTGCTGGCGGAGTCCATATGGAATCGAAATCGATTGACCAATTGGTGGCAGATCGCCGCGCTTTGGTTGATTGTGCCATGGGACGGATCCCAGCAGATTTGGTCATCCGTAATGCAAGATGGGTGTGCGTTCAAACCGGCGAGATCATCCCCTCAACCGATATTGCCATATATAAGGAAAGAATCGCCTACGTCGGAGCTGATGCCTCCCACACCATCTCTGATCATACAAAGGTGATCGATGCCGCAGGGCAGTACGCAGTCCCCGGTTTATTGGATGCTCACATGCATGTTGAGTCGACCATGCTGACGGTCACAGAATTTACCCGCGCAGTCATTCCACATGGAACGACAGCAATATTCATCGATCCGCATGAGATTGCCAATGTTTTTGGTCTCGATGGTGTCCGACTGATGGTGGACGAAGCCCGACAGCAACCCATTCATGTTTGGGTTCAGGTTCCATCCTGTGTTCCATCCGCCCCCGGGCTCGAAACTCCCGGGGCAGAGTTGACCCCGGATCAGGTCGAGGAAGCCCTCACCTGGGATGGTATTATCGGCCTGGGTGAGGTAATGAATTTTCCCGGTGTTGCATCTGGTGATGACAAGATGCTGCGCGAAATTGCTTATACCCGCCGCGCAGGGAAAACGGTTGGTGGTCACTACGCATCTCCAGATTTGGGATTGCCTTTCCATGGATATGTTGCCGGTGGGGCTCAAGATGACCATGAAGGTACCAGCACAGAAGATGCGTTGATCAGGGCTCGCCAGGGCATGAAGCTGATGATGCGTTATGGTTCCGCCTGGCAGGATGTGGTGACCCAGGTCAAGGCGGTGACCGAATACGGATTGGATTCACGCAATTTTCTTCTCTGCACAGATGATTCACATTCCCATACGATCTTCAATGAAGGACATATGGATCGGGTGATCCGGCATGCGGTTACGCAGGGATTATCCCCGATGAAAGCTATCCAGATGGCGACGATCAATACAGCCGAACATTTTGGATTGAGCCAGGATATTGGGCAGATCGCCCCCGGGAGATACGCTGATCTTCTGCTTGTACCCAATCTTGCAGAATTTAATACCGAGATGGTCATTTGCAAAGGGAAACTCATAAGTCAGGTTGGTTATATTTTGGTCGATCTGCCAAAATTCGTCTATCCCGACTGGGCAACCAATTCTGTGCATCTGCCCGCAAAAATTACTTCGAAGGATTTCCGTATACCCGTAGTTGGCAGCGCCGAATTGACTGTCAATATTATTGGTGTCATTGAAAATCAGGCACCCACCCGTCACATCCAGATGAAAATATCACCGCAAAATGGGGAGATCCTTACAGACCAATCCAAGGATATTTGCAAAGCAGCTTTGATCGAAAGGCACCATAACACAGGCAAGGTCCAATTAGGTCTGGTTACCGGCTTCGGATTTACTCAAAAATGTGCTGTTGCCACAACTGTCGCCCATGACTCACATCAACTCATTATTGTTGGAACCGACGATGAATGTATGGCTATCGCTGCCAACACTCTTCGAGAAACACAAGGTGGACAGGTTGTTGTCATTAATGGTGAAGTAAAAGGTTTGGTTGAATTACCGATCGCCGGGCTGATGTCAAATGATAGCGGCCAGACTGTTGCGCGAAAGGCTGCTAATGTACTCGCTGGGTACAAAGAATGCGGTTGTCAATTAAATAACCCGAATATGCAGGTTAGCCTGTTGGGTTTGGTTGTCATCCCCGAATTAAGGTTATCAGACCTCGGATTGGTGGATGTGACAAAAATGCAATTCATTAGATTGGTAGAGTGATTATGGCAAAAAAGACACATCCATACGAAAAACTGCAGGTCGGACTTGCTGAATTAATTGCACAAACTGCTCCGGGTGAACGATTACCGACCGAGCCATTATTAGCTCAAAAACTTGGAGTATCCCGGGCGACATTAAGAGAAGCAATGCGATCCTTCGAAGGTCAGGGATTGATCCGACGTCGTCAGGGGATCGGTACTTTCGTCGTAGGTAGAACTCAAGTTCTGGAGACCGGGCTCGAGATGCTTGAGAGTATCGAGACCCTCGCAGATCGAATCCAACTGGAAGTATCGATGGGTGACTTGAAAATTCATAGAATCCCTGCTGATGAGAGTATCTCCCGAAATATGAAAATTACGGAAGGCACCGAGGTAGTAAGGGTTGCCCGTACCATCCTGGCAGATAAAAGGCCGGTCGCCTATCTGATCGACACCCTCCTGACAGATGTCTTTTCCAAAGAAGATATCAACACCGAATTCACCGGATCAGTATTGGATCTACTCATCAAAAAGGGAAGCCCGGAACTGGCATATTCAAACACTGAGATTCGAGCCGTGGATGCAGCTTCCGAGATCGCTCGCGAATTGGAAATCCAACGCGGTGATGGATTATTACTATTCATCGCTTCGTTATACGATACCACTAGCCGAGTCATCGACTATTCGTATTCGTTCTTTTTACCCGGTTATTTCCGCTTTCATGTAGTTCGTAGTGTTGGCGGATTACAAACAAATTTAGCCGGTTTGGATAATCACAGGAGGTAACTGAGCAATCAGATAAACTCGTTATTTTTATGACTGATCAATAAAAAACCAAATTCTTACCAACCTTAGGAGGTTACAAATGCGTAGTTTTATGGGTCGTGATATTCTCTCTCTGAAAGAATTCGAAAGACAGGAATTTTTCCACGTATTCAATGTAGCTGAAGAAATGGAACCCATCGTTCGCAGCCGCAGAAACAGCGACATGCTCGCTGAAAAAACCATGGTAACTGCATTTTATCAACCATCCACCCGAACCCGGCTTGCTCACGAAGCTGCCATGCACCGTCTCGGTGGACATGTAACCGGCTTCTCTGACGCCAAAATGACTCGTGCTGGCGACTGGTATCAGGAAAGCATTAAAGATACTGTGAAGATGCTCGAGTTCTACGGTGATGTAATTGTCATGCGCCACTTCCAACAGGGCGCTCCCATGGAAGCAGCCAAATGGTCTTCAGTTCCGATCATCAACGGTGGTGATGGATGGGGTGAACACCCAACCCAGATCCTGACCGACCTCTACACTGTTTATCGCGAAAAAGGTCACCTGGATGGATTGAAATGGTTGGCTGTTGGCGATATGCGCATGCGCACCATGCACTCCCTGGGATATGCTCTTTCCCAATTCGATTGCCCGGTCACCTTCGTAGCTCCCCCTGAAATGAATTTGCTCCCCGAATACAAAGAAGAATTAAAGCAGCTTAACGTCAACTTCAAAGAAGCAGAACATGTTGAACAAGCCATCGCGGATGCTGATGTCATTTTGGTCGAGCCAGTTGTCCAACCCGATTACACCAAGTCCCGCCAGGAAGCCGGAGAGCACGGACAGACCCCTGCCAATTACAAGATCACCCGCGAACTCCTGGCCAATAAAGCCAAGAGCGACGCAATCCTGCTTCACTCTCTGCCCCGCATGGATGAAATTCCGGCCGATGTAGATATTACCCGCTGGTCCCGCTATTGGCAGGAAGCATCCAATGGTGTTGTCATGCGTATGGCGCTGTTGGCTCTTGTATTAGGCGCAACGGAATAAAGTATATTTGGTTAGACTGACCTGGTGGATGTGTTGATCATTCCCAGGCAGTCTGGCTTATAGAAATCATTGGAGGATTCAAATGCAAACATTTTTACATGGTCGTGATCTGATCGGTGACCTTGACTTCAGCAAGGAAGAAGTCGAGACCGTATTGGATGTCGCGTTTGACCTGAAACGCAAACGCGCCTTAAATGAACTGACACCATATCTGCGTGATAAGGTGTTGGCGATGCTATTTTTCTTCAGCAGCACCCGTACACGCGGATCATTTGAAGCTGGTATGGCTCACCTTGGTGGACACGCCGCTTTTATTGAATCCCGTACAACCCAGATCTCCCACGGAGATACTCCCAAAGAGATCGGCGAGATCTTCGGTCGGTATTTTGATGGCCTGGCAATCCGCCACGTGGATTGGGGAGTTGGAAATGGTTATTTGAACGCCGTTGCCAAGGCATCCCGCGTACCCGTCTTGAATATGCAATGCGACGTGTATCATCCATTCCAGTGCCTGGCCGATCTGATGACCATCATAGAGAAAAAAGGCCGCGATTTACGCAAAAAGAAGATGGTAGTCTCATGGGCTTATGCAGCGTCATATCAAAAACCCATGTCAGTACCTCAAAGCCTTGTCTTACAGATGCCCCGCTTTGGAATGGACGTAGTACTGGCACATCCACCGGAGTTCAAACTCATGCCAGAGATCATGGAACAGGCACGAGAACAAGCCCGGAAATTTGGAACCAGTTTTGAAGTTGTTGACGATATGGATGCAGCTTTCAAAGGTGCCGATATCATCTATGCCAAGAGCTGGGGTGCCATGGTTCATACTCCTGACGCTGATGAAGGTGCAAAGATCATCAAGAAGTATGAAAGCTGGATCACGGATGAACGCAGGATGAAGCTGGCCAAAGAAGATGCCATCTACATGCATCCACTGCCTGCTGACCGTAACATCGAAGTAACTGATGGCGTTATCGACAGTGCCCAATCTGTCGTTTACGATGAAGCCGAAAACCGCATGCACGCACAAGAAGCGGTCATGGCTTTGACAATGTAATTACTTATAGATTTGAAAGGATTTGGTAAAGAATGGCAAAGAAAGTAGCAGTAGTCGCAGTAGGTGGTAACTCTCTTATTTTGGATCCGAAAAACGTAACAGTTGAAGATCAATATATCGCCGCTGCTCAAACATCAAAACATATCGCTGATATGATCGAAGCAGGCTGGGATGTAGCGATTGGTCATGGAAATGGACCACAGGTTGGTTTCATTCTCCGCCGATCCGAAATTGCAGCGAAAACCGAAGGTATGCACGAAGTTCCATTGGATGTCTGCGGTGCCGACAGCCAGGGAGCCATCGGTTATGCCATCCAGCAGACCCTGCAGAATGAACTCATCCAACGCGGAATGAAAAAATCGGTCGCAACCATCGTGACTCAGGTCAAGGTGGATAGAGCTGATAAAGCATTCCAGAACCCAACCAAACCCATTGGTGGATTCATGGAAGAAGCTGATGCAAAACGCCGCGAAAAAGAATTGGGCTGGAATATTGTTGAAGATTCCGGCCGTGGTTGGCGCCGTGTTGTTGCTTCCCCACTTCCGATGGAAGTTGTTGAACTGGCTGCCGTTAAGACCCTCATCGATGCTGGTACAGTTGTTGTCACCGTTGGTGGTGGTGGCATTCCTGTGGTTGATGATGGTAAAGGCGGATGTGTCGGCGTTGCCGCAGTCATCGACAAAGATTTTGCCTCCAGCCTCCTAGCACAGGAAATCAATGCCGATCTTCTTCTGATCTCCACCGCTGTTGAGAAAGTAGCCATCAACTACGGTAAACCAGAACAGAAGTGGTTGGATAAAATGACCGTCTCTGAAGCCAAAGCTTATCTGGCTGAAGGAACCCACTTTGCCAAAGGCTCCATGGCTCCAAAGATCCAGGCAATTGTCTGGTTCCTGGAAAATGGCGGTAAAAAAGGCCTCGTAACAGACCCAGCGCATATCGGTGCAGCCCTACGCGGCGAAACTGGTACCTGGATTGTCCCGGATGGCGAATAAGTAGCGTGAATACTCCCCCGTTGAATTGTTCTGCGGGGGAGTATGTTTTTAGGAAAATGTCACATCTTTTGGGAATAAGCAGACTCATTTTTGAGTTTGTTGTAAAATAGGATTATTAGCTTACAGGTGCTTGATCGAATGGCAAGCATTGTTCCCCTGCAGTTACCTGCAGCTGCAAATCAGGCTTTGCAATGTCCGAAAGGAGGTGAATTCCTGGCAAGTATATTTCCCGAAGTATCTCCACATACAAATCAAACTTTATTATGAATTTTGGAGGAGTCTACATGAATACCAAGTTTGCATGGCGCATGGTCGCCATCCTGCTCGTAGCTACTATGGTTCTTGTCGCCTGTACACCGGCTGCTCCCGCTGCCCCGGCTGCCGAAGCACCTGCTGCTGAAGCACCTGCCGCCGAAGCGCCTGCCGCTGAAGCACCTGCAGCTCCCGCTGCTGAAGCACCTGCCGCTGAAGCACCCGCTGCTCCTGCTGAATTACAAATCCCTGACGTAGAAGCTGGCAAGTATAACGCCGCATTTGTTATGCTCAGCGTTCACGATGATGGCGGATGGTCACAAGCCCAGTATGATGGCTTGAACTATGTTATGGAACAAATGCCTGACGTGCACGCTGCATATATTGAAAATGTAGCTGAAGGTGCTGATGGTGAACAGGTCTTCCGTGCATTAGCCCGCAAGGGCTTCAACGTAATCTTTGGTGGATCCTTCGGATATATGGACGCCATGGAAGCCGTTGCTGCAGAATTCCCTGATGTCACTTTCATTCACATCTCCGGTTATAAATCAAATATGACCAACTTTGGTAACCTGTTTGGTGCCATGGAAAACATGAAATATCTGGCTGGTATGTTATCCGGTTCCCGTGCCAAACTTGACGGCAATCCAAAATTGGGATATATCGCCACATTCCCGATCCCCGAAGAACTTCGCTTGGGTAATGCATTTGCAATCGGTATGCGCAAAACCTGCCCCGAATGCACACTGGATGTTCGCTGGATCAATACCTGGCATGACCCAATTGTTGAAAGACAGGCTGCTGATTCACTGTTCGATGGTGGCGCGCAAGTTGTCTTCACCGGTGCTGACACCCCGTCAACCGCTTTAGCTGCAGAAGCCCGCACAGGCGTTTGGGGTATCACCTATGACTGGAGTGGCTCCTGCACATCCAAATCCTGCCTGACAGCTCCATACTGGAACTGGGGTCCGGAATTCGTACGCGTAATCAAGGGCTTACAAGACAAATCCTATAAAGTTGGATGGGACTACTTTGATTCAAATACAGGCGGTTTAGGGATCTACGGTTTCATGGAAGGTCAGACTCCTCAACCCGGTGTTGCCGATCTACCTGCTGAAGATGTCCAAATGGTAAAAGACACCCTTGCCAAAATGCTCGCTGGCGAATTCACCCGTTTCGACGTGTTCTCTGGTGAATTAAAAGATAACAAGGGCGTTGTCGTCGTTCCTGCAGGCGAGAAGATGGTCCAGGCTGACATGGATCAATTCCCTCCAGGTGCCCCAGGTTTGGAATGCAAGTATTGTATGCATTGGTGGGCTGAAGGTATTACCGCAGAACTTCCCCAATAATCAAATCGTTTCAAAGGGGCCGGATCTTTTCCGGCCCCTCATTAATGATTATTTCGATTTATTGATATTTTCTTCCTAAAAAAAATCAACGAGGAGGTGTGGATGGAATCAAATACTGTTACTGAGCAAAAAGTAATCGTCCACATGCATGGAATCGTCAAACGATTTCCGGGTGTTTTAGCGAATGACCAGGTAGATTTTACTTTACGGGAATCCGAGGTTCATGCTCTGCTCGGCGAAAACGGAGCCGGGAAGAGTACTCTGATGAATATCCTGGCTGGATTGTATAGGCAGGATTCGGAACAATCAGTATCGATGGAAAGCCGGTCAATTTTTCTTCCCCGCAAGACGCGATAAAAGCTGGAATTGGAATGATCCATCAGCATTTTATGCTGGTGCCTTCACAGACAGTAACAGAAAATGTTTTGTTGGGATTAAAAGATCCACCATTTGTAATTAATCTCAAAGAATTTGATGAAAAAATCCGTGATTTGGGTAAACGACTGGGATTGGATGTCGATCCAAGAGCAAAAATTTGGCAACTAACAGTTGGCGAGCAGCAGCGGGTGGAGATCTTAAAAATGCTCTACCGTGGGACGAAAGTCCTCATCATGGATGAGCCAACCGCTGTCCTTGCGCCAAGTGAGATCGAAGATTTATTCGTTACATTGCGCAAAATGACCGATGAAGGAAAATCCATTATATTCATCAGCCATAAACTGAATGAAGTAATGGAGATATCGAACAAAGTGACCGTTCTTCGCCGTGGCAAGGTGACCGCGAGTGGGATAGAGACAATATGGAACTACAAAAGCTAAACTAGCTGAGTTGATGGTCGGTCGTGAAGTTTTATTCAGAGTAGATAAAAAACCCATCACCCCTGGTGAGATCGTTCTATCTGTTGAAGATGTTCATGCAGAAAATGACAAAAGTCTTAAATCTCTACAGGGAATCTCTCTGAATGTCCGTGCTGGAGAGATCGTTGGACTGGCTGGTGTCGCAGGAAATGGTCAGAGCGAACTAGCCGAAGTGATCACCGGAATGCGGAAATGCACAGGCGGTAAGATCACAGTTCAAGGGCAGGATATTACCAACAAATCGGTTTTATCCAGCATCCAAAAAGGTGTTTCTCATATTCCAGAGGACCGAACCCACGTTGGCTCCGCTCCCAATTTGAGTGTGACTGACAATGTGATCATGAAGAATTACAACCAGCAGCCGATCGGCATTGGCTGGCTGATCAACACACTGGCTGCTAATAAATTTGCCACCAAACTCAAAGATGAATATGAAATCTCAGCACCGTTGATCGAAACTCCAGTCCGCTTACTATCGGGTGGAAATCTTCAGCGGGTCATCCTGGCACGCGAGATATCCAGCAAACCAAAACTGATGGTCGCTGTTCAACCTACTAGAGGTCTGGATGTAGGTGCCATTGAAGGTGTGCAGCGGTTATTGATCAAACAACGGGAATCCGGTGCTGCTGTTTTGTTGATCTCCGAGGAACTCGAGGAGCTTTTGTCGCTGAGCGACCGTATTTATATCATTTATGAAGGCAAAATTATGGGTGAAGTGACTGATGGAGATATTAGGAAGATCGGTATGATGATGACTGGTACTCCCTTGGAACAAATAGAAAAGGAGGTTTCTGAATAGTATGGAGACAAATCCTCAAGAAACTAATAAGCCATTATTTCCATATAAAATTCGTGTTGAGCCTCGACTGATAGAAGCATCCACCTGGGTGTACCTCTTATTAACCATCTCATCTGTAGTCCTAGCCTTGCTTGTTGGTGCGATACTCATCGCAATGGGCGGTGGGGATCCGGTCAAGGCATATATACACATCGGAAAAGCTTCGTTCGGTAGTTGGGGAGTCTTTTCGGATACATTGGTAAAAGCCATCCCCTTAATGCTGGTTGGTTTGGCGTGTTCCATTGCGTTTCGAATGAAATTATGGAATATTGGAGCCGAAGGCCAGTTTTTTATTGGAGCGTTCGCCGCATCGGTTGTGGTTCTACTTCCAGTCTTACCGGATAACACACCAAGGTGGCTATTCATTTTGGTGATGGTGATCTTTGGATTCGTTGGAGGCGCCATTTGGGGTGTCATCCCGGGTTTACTAAAGGTCAAATTCAATGTGAATGAAATTATTTCCACATTGATGATGAACTATATCGCTGTTTCCTGGAACAATTATTTTATCTATGCAGTGTGGTCCGAAGGTGGATTCCAGATGTCCAAGTCTTTCCCCAAGAATGCCTGGCTTCCGCGTTTATCGGAATATGCCTCGACCATTCCCGAATTTCGTGGATTGACAACTCATCTGGGATTGATCTTTGCAGTTATTGCCGCGGTAGTGATCTGGTTTATCCTTTATCGATCTAAATGGGGATATGAGATCCGTCTGATCGGTGATAATCCCAAAGCAGCCAAGTATTCAGGCATTTCCATCGGTAGGAACATCATCTATGTGATGCTGCTTTCTGGCGGATTAGCTGGATTGGCAGGTATGTCTGAAATCACCGGAGTAGTCCATCGGCTTCAAGGAGCAATTTCGCCGGGATATGGATTTACCGGAATCATTATTGCGTGGTTGGCAAAGCTGAATCCGCTTGCAGTGATTATCGTATCTGTCCTTTTTGGGGCATTAATTTTAGCCGGACGAGAACTGCAACCGAAGGGAATCCCCACCATGATCCAGGGGGTGATATTTGTGTTCCTGATCGCGAGCGACTTTTTTGTCCGAAACCGGATTACGATCTCCAAGAGCGTCGAGGAATAGTATGGATATATTAATTGTTCTTCAAGCTGGAGTAGCAACCGGTACAGCTCTCCTTTTTGCTACTTTAGGCGAATTACTAGCAGAACGATCAGGGATTATGAATTTGGGTGTTGAAGGGATGATGCTGCTCGGAGCCATGGCAGGGTACAGTATTTCCGCACACTATCATAATCCGTGGCTGGGTGTTGTTGTTGGCATGCTGGCAGCAGGTTTGATCAGTCAGGTCCATGCCTTCATCACCATCAATTTACGGGCAGATCAGGTTGTCAGTGGACTTTCGCTTAATTTTCTGGCAGCCGGAGTAAGTGTAGTGTTAGGCGAGGGTCTGAATAGTATCAAAGGCGTTCCCATATTACCGAATGTTACCATTCCTCTGCTTTCCCAGATCCCCTGGGTTGGAAAAATATTTTTCACAAACCAGAGCGTTTTGGTATACCTCGGCTATGTGATGTTCCCATTAGTGTGGTACTTTATCAACCGCACCCGACAGGGTTTGCACCTCCGTTCCGTTGGTGAATTCCCCGCAGCCGCAGATTCGCTGGGAATCAATGTGTACCGTTTAAGGTATTTATACGTCTTTATTGGCGGTATGTTTGCCGGTCTGGCAGGGGCAGCAATCAGTCTATCAATCTCCCCGGGATGGTTCAGTGAGAAAACAACATCTGGTGAAGGGTGGATCGCAGTGGGATTGGTCATTTTCGCTCAGTGGAATCCCATCCGGGCTGCCTTTGGAGCATATGTTTTCGGCGCGCTTCGAAGATTGGTGCTCGATATCCAAGGTCCGTTAATGATCTTAGGAATTGCCAACCCATTTTATTACAATCCATATTATGGTTTCTTCCTGCAGATGCTTCCATATGCGTTTACGATTATCGTCCTGGTGCTAGGTTCCAGAGAAGCGATTAAGAAACGAATTGGAACCCCCGCTGCGTTGGGAATCCCATACATTCGCGGTGAAAGAGGAATGTAGCAAGAGCTGCTTAGGGTTTTCGGGAAAATATTTTGTGAATATTTATAGATACAATTTGCGCCAATTCTCAGGTGGGGCGGGGTTGGATAATTGTATTGCGCATATACATAAGCACTATCGATCCTGCCCAAATATGCACTTTTTCCCTCTTTGTGACTGAACCAGAATAGGAGGACCTTTGATCGACATTTCTTTTCATAAAGCAAATTCTATTGACGATACGCTGGATCTATTAAGTTCAACAGGCGCTAAATTGATTGCAGGTGGAACGGATATTCTGCCGCGGATGCAAAAGGGTACTTTGATCGTCAAGTCACTGGTCGATATCCATCAACTCTTGGATTTATGTTTCATCAGAGAGACAGATGACAGAGTCGAAATTGGTGCTGCGACCACCCACAGCGTCATCATAAATTCATCCATCCTGCAGCAGTATGCTCCAATTCTGATCGACGCAATCAGCACGATTGGATGTCCGCAGACTCGTGCAAGGGGGACTCTGGGCGGGAACCTGATCAACGCTTCACCGGCTGCAGATTCTGCTCCACCATTGCTAGCTTTGGATGCTGATCTGGTAATTCGATCCAAATACGGTGAGAAGGTTGTTCCGTTATCCAAATTCTTTGTTGGACCGGGAAAGACTGTTCTGGAACCAGGTGAACTGTTGACTACTATACGGATTAAAAAGATTCCTGCTCGATCCGGTGCTGCTTTCCAAAAACTCGGCAAACGGAAAGGGATGGCAATTTCGGTAGCCAGCGTTGCGGCTTATGTTGAACTGGATACGAATAACCGGATCAAGGATATTCGCATTGCGTATGGTTCGCTTGCACCGACTCCTCTGCGCGCCTACAACCTGGAGAATTGCCTTAAGGGATATGCTGGCGAAACCCTGGTAGTAATCGAAAACCTGGAAAAATGTCTGCAAGATATCTCGCCAATTTCAGATCTACGGGCAACTTCTGAATACCGCAAGAAAACAGCGCTGGTCTTAACCCGACGGGTTCTCGAAATTGCATTATCCAATGCGCGGAAGTAGATAATGATGAACATAAAATTTACTCTCAACAAGTCAGTAATTAATGCGAACGTATCACCAGGGATGACCCTGCTTGAGTATTTGCGTGATGAAGCTGGATTGACCGGTGCGAAAAACTCGTGTGGTGGTGAAGGCGAGTGCGGTGCCTGTACGGTGATCATGGATCGGGAAGCAGTGAACTCATGCCTTATCCTGATGGGACAAATGGACGGACATGAAGTGGTCACCATCGAAGGGTTGACAATGGATGGAGAACTTCATCCCATTCAAAAGGCTTTCATCTCTGCCGGAGCTGTCCAATGTGGGTTTTGTACTCCAGGAGCGGTACTCTCCGCGAAGGCATTACTGGATAAAGTGCCTGTTCCCAGCGAAGATGAGATCCGTGAGGCTTTATCCGGCAACTTATGCCGTTGCACCGGATACAGCAAGATGATCACCGCAGTTCAGACGGCTTCAAGGGAGATATCCCATGCCCAATAATTTTGAAACCATTGGCAAAAAGGTGGTCCGCAAAGATGCATTAAGCAAGGTCACCGGGACCGCGTTGTATACCGCAGATATTCAACTGGACGACGTACTCTGGGGGAGTATCTTCCGCTCGACCAGACATGCAGCCAGGATCAAAAGCCTGGATATATCGTCTGCGGAATCCGTACCTGGTGTTGTGAAGGTAATCACAGCAAAAGACATTCCTGGCGAAAAGGCTTTTGGTGCATTGGTTTCTGACCAGGTTTCACTTGTTCTGGACGAGGTTAGATTTTTTGGGGAGCCGATCGCCATTGTTGTAGCAGACAGCAAAACAACTGCTGATGAAGCAGTAAATATGATCAAGATAGTATACGAGGACCTGACGCCCGTTTTTGATCCACAGGCAGCATTGGAACCTAATGCGCGAAAGATTTACGCGGATGGCAATCTGTTGACCCGATATGAGGTAGAGGATGGTGATCTTCAAAGTGGATTCAAGTCCGCGGACATCATACTTGAAGAGACTTTTTCCGTTCCAAGGATATCACCTGGTTATATGGAGCCGGAAAATTCCCTGGCACGCTGGAATGATGAAGGTAGCGTAACTGTATGGGTCAATTCCCAACAACCTTTTCATGATCAGGAAAAGATTGCCTCTGTTTTGGGTCTTCCTCTTGATAAAGTACAGGTTGTAGGTGCTGTGATTGGTGGTGCTTTCGGTGGCAAAGAGGATCCAGCCACTTGTATTCTTACGGCATTGTCTACTTATCTGACCAAAAAGAATGTGCGTATTTGCAATGAGCGCAAAGATTCCTTTCTTGGACATCCGAAACGGCATCCGGCAACACTTACGCTAAAGCTTGGAGCGACTAACGCTGGAGTGCTAACTGCACTTGACGCCAAAGTCTACATGGATACTGGCGCTTTCGCATCCTATGGACCTGCTGTAGGCGGACTGCTGACAGAGACAGTCGGCGGACCATACCGCATTCCCAATATGAAGGTTGAGACCAAAGTGGTTTATACCAACTCTCCTTTATCCGGTGCTATGCGCGGATTTGGTGCTCCCCAGTCTAACTTTGCCATCGAAAGTATGATGGATGTCCTAGCCGCCAGACTTAAAATCGATCCAATAGAAATTCGCAAGAGAAATATTCTGAAATCCGGGGATGCGGTGTTCACCCGGGTCGTGGTCAATAACTCCGCAGATAGCCTGCCAAAGATACTTCAGAAGATCGAAGAATATCGGGATAAATATGCCTCAATCCCTGCGAAACCGGGCATGGTTAGCGGAATTGGTTACGCCTGCGCTGCACAAACCATGGGACTTGGCGCAAAAGTACCTGATAACTCGAGCCATCAACTCACCTGGCAGCAGGATGGCACTGTATTGCTCAACCTTGGCGCGCCTGATCTCGGTCAGGGATTGGAGACAATAGCTGAACAGGTGATAGCAGAGAAGTTGGGAATTCCGTTTGCAGATGTAGTGACTGCCCAGCTTGATACCAAATCCACACCTGATGGGAATGTAACCTGCGCATCGCGGATGACCTATATGGTGGGGAACGCGGTATCCACAGCATCTGATCAGTTGGTTGAACAGTTACTGGATAATGCATCAAAACTATTGCGAATCCCGAAATCAGAGCTCAGATATGACCACGGTTTTGTGATCGATCAGAAGGACCAGAGCATACCAATTGCAGATATTCTCGCACGTTTTGCAGAAAACGATGTGATCTTGCAGACAACTGGTACTGCATCTTTTCCATATCCTATCGAAAACACGCCACAGCATCTACCTATAGGGATGCCGCATGTCATGTTTGTCTTTGCCGGTCAGATCGCGCGGGTCGAGGTCGATCCCGAGTTGGGTTTGGTCGAAGTCACCCATCTGGCAGCAATCCACGATGTTGGTCAGGTGATCAACCAACTGGGTGTGGAAGGACAAATCGAAGGTGGAGTGGCCATGGGGATCGGGTACGCGCTTTATGAGGACATGCGCTTGAAGTCAAATGGTGAGTGGGTGAGCAGCTTCACCGAGTATTTACTTCCCACTTCAAAAGATATGCCGTATCAATTGGATATTGATATCCTGGAAATTCCTGAAAAGAGTGGACCATTTGGAGCAAAAGGTTTAGCAGAGATCTGTCTGGTTCCAACCGGAGCTGCGATTGCGAATGCGGTTTTCAATGCAACTGGGAAACGGGTTACTCATTTGCCAATTTCCCCGGAAGATTTATTGTAGATTTGCAAAAAGAAGGTACAATTATAGTTGTCTGACAATTATCATTTGAAAGGTGGCTCGATGGCAGAGAAATTTGTAGGTTATCGTTGTTCTCTTTGTAAGAAGGAATATGCCCCCGGTGAAGTAACATATACTTGTCCTGTCGACGGCGGCAATCTGGATGTAGTGTTGGACTACGCAGGTATCAGAAAAAATGTAAAGATATCGGATATCACCTCATCCGTAGAGACTTCATTGTGGCGTTATCTCCCATTACTACCGGTGAGTGATCCGGGTGGCTTGGGAACTTCACTGCGTCTTGCAGGTGGAACACCGGTGATGGAACCCATCAAACTGGCTGCTGAAGTTGGTGTCAAAAAGTTATGGGTAAAAGACGAAGGCCGCAATCCCAGTGCCAGCTTTAAAGATCGAGCTAGCGCTGTTGTTGTTGCCCGAACCAGAGAAATCAAATCAGAGATTGTTGTCACCGCCTCCACCGGTAATGCCGGAGCTGCGTTGGCGTGTATGTCCGCAGCAGTTGGACAACCAGCGATCATCTTTGCACCCAAGACAGCACCTCAGGCAAAAATTGCACAATTACTGATCTTTGGCGCCAGAGTCATCCTGGTGGATGGCAATTACGATTCCGCCTTTGACCTGACCATCGAAGCAGCAAATGAGTTTGGATGGTACTGCCGCAATACTGGCTACAATCCTTTCACTGCTGAAGGAAAGAAGACCGCGGCACTCGAGATCTGGGAAAAACTCCTGATTAACCGTAAGCCAACAACAAAACCGCTGGCTGTGTTTGTCAGCGTTGGTGATGGGAACATCATCTCAGGCATGCACAAAGGATTCAAAGATCTGCATGAATTGGGATGGTTGGAACAAATGCCGCGCATCTACGGTATTCAATCCGATGGATCTGCAGCGATCGCCAATGCATTCAAAGCGAATACCGAAACGATCACTCCAGTTTCCGCCACGACCATGGCTGACAGCATCTCCGTCGATCTCCCCCGGGATGGTGTCCGGGCAGTCCGCGCGCCGCGCGAGACTGGCGGCAATATACATCACCGTACCTGATTCTGCGATCATTGCTGCAATCGCCAAGCTGGGACGGGTGGGCATCTTCGCTGAGCCTGCCGGTTCCACTGCCTATGCAGGGTTGGAAGCAGCCGTGCAGATGGGTGAGATTGGCGCTGACGATGAGGTGTTGGTCATGAATACCGGCAGTGGACTGAAAGATGTTCGGGCTGCCATGATGGCTGTCAAAGAAGCAGAGATCATTGAACCCTCCATGAAGGCTCTTAAGAAAATCCTGTAGAGAAAAATATGAATCTACCCAAGTACTCGATCATTGCACCGGTCTACAACGAACTTGAAAGTCTTCCTGAGCTTCAGCGCAGGATCACTGAAGTGATGGAGCAGACAGGTGAAGAGTGGGAATTGGTCTTGATCGATGATGGTTGCACCGATGGCTCAACTGCGGTCATTCGCGAAATGGCAAAAAATAATCCACGGATAAGACCTGTGATCTTCGCCCGTAATTTTGGACATCAGATCGCCGTCTCAGCCGGTTTGGATTACTGCCGCGGTGAAGCTGTGGTGATCATCGATGCGGACCTTCAAGACCCCCCGGAAGTCATTTTGCAGATGATCGACCTATGGAAGCAGGGCAATGAAGTGGTCTATGCTGTCCGGTCAGAGCGCGAAGGTGAATCCTGGTTCAAAAGATTAACCGCATCACTTTTTTACCGCATCATCTTTAAGATCACTGATATAAAAATTCCTCTCGATACCGGCGATTTCCGATTGATGGACCGTAAGGTGATCAACGTGATGAAGCGTATGCCCGAACGGCATCGATTCCTGCGCGGAATGTCTGCCTGGATCGGATTCAAGCAAATCGGATTACCTTATAAACGGGCAGCCCGTTTTGCTGGTGTGACCAAGTACCCGTTCAGCAAGATGATGAAACTTGCGCTGAACGCAATCACCAGCTTCTCACACTTCCCTTTACAGATGGCAACTTATGTCGGATTCTTCTCAGCGGGTATCAGCATTCTGGCCATACCGATCGTCACGATCGGTCGTTTGACCGGATCCCAGGCATTCTTTGGACAGGCAACAACCTTGATCGCTGTTCTGTTCCTGGGAGGTGTTCAGCTTATCTCTCTCGGTATTTTGGGTGAATACGTCGGACGGATCTACGATGAAGCAAAAGGACGTCCGTTGTATATTGTTCGTGAAGATCCAACTGATTTTGAATCAGAAAACAATTAAAGGAGCTTACTGAAATGGCAAAAATTGATTTAACTGTAATGAATGACCGATTAGAGCGGGCTGTAAAGCGCGCAAAAGAACGCAATATTGTTATCCCGACATTCGCCCAGATGAAGAACCCCGCTTTGATCCCAGATAAGATCAAAACCGAATTAAAAGGTATTGGACTCTGGGATGTATCTCCCCGCAACCTATTCCGCATCACCTGGCACAATGAACCGGTTGCCAAAGGTGGAACGTATGGCGATGTAAATTATCTTGAACTTCCTTCATCATTAACTGGTACAAAAGCTCGAATGATTGTTCTGGTTGGTAAATGGTTCCCAACCGGCGCTCATAAAGTTGGCGCTGCTTTCGGTTGTTTGGTTCCACGACTGGTAACCGGTCAATTTGATCCCACCACCCAGAAGGCAGTCTGGCCATCCACCGGCAATTTCTGCCGTGGTGGTGCATATGATTCGGCGTTATTAGGCACAACTTCCATCGCCATTCTTCCTGAAGGTATGAGCAAGGAAAGATTTGCCTGGTTGTCCAAGATCGCCGGTGAAGTCATTGCCACCCCTGGTACAGAATCTAACGTCAAAGAGATCTTCGACAAGTGCTGGGAACTCCGCAAATCTGGTGAGGATTTGATGATCTTCAACCAGTTCGAAGAGTTTGGTAACTACCTCTGGCACTACGAGGTTACCGGTCATGCTATGGAAGATGTCCTCAAGAAGGTCATGGGACCCAAAGATCAATACCGTGGAATGGCTTCAGCGACCGGATCTGCCGGGACAATCGCCAGTGGCGATTATATGAAGAAGATCTTCCCCGACAGCAAGATCATTGCATCCGAAGCGCTGCAGTGCCCCACCCTGCTCGAGAATGGTTTTGGTTCACATCGGATTGAAGGCATCGGCGACAAGCACGTGCCGTGGATCCACAATGCCAAGAACACCGATTTCATCGCTGCCATTGATGACCAGGCTGTGGTCAATATCGCCCGCCTGTTCAATGAACCAGAAGGCCGCAAGTATTTAGCCAAGAAGGGTGTTCCTGAGAAGATCGTAGCCCAATTGGATCTGCTCGGATTCTCCGGCATTTCCAATGTACTCTCAGCCATTAAATACGCCAAATACAACGAACTGACCGAGAACGATATTGTTTTGACAGTCCTGACAGACTCAATGGAACTTTACGGCAGCCGTCTCACCGAAATGCACGCAGAATCTGGTGAATACACCAGCAGTAATGCAGCTGAAGATTTCGCCCGCTACCTGCACGGACAATCCACTGACAATTTTGTGGAACTGACTTATGCAGAACGTCGCCGTGTTCACAACCTGAAGTACTTCACCTGGGTTGAGCAACAGGGTAAATCCTACGAAGATATTATGGCCATGTGGTATCAACGTGATTACTTCTCCGAGATCCCTGCCCAGGTCGAAGAGATTGATTCCCTCATTGTCGAATTCAACAAAAAAGTTGGGATCGTATAATCCAACTCACTTCTGATTAAGTTAATGTATAAGACCCTGAAGGTTGTGAAACCTTTAGGGTCTTATTCTAGATTCATTTATAATAAATCGTATGGACAGTTTGCCGGTGCCTTCTTCGTTGATTCTTGTTTGCGTCATTCCGTCTGCTCGGGATCTTGAGATCGCCCGATTATTGGGTTGGTACAGAATTCCTTTCAAAAGCGCTCCAAAAGTGGTGGATGTAGATTATCTGGCTTTCTATCAGACAAACGCTTCCGCGCCTGGTGAAGCAGGCAAGATCAACTATTGTGCGCAAGTCCGTGGTCATGAATTGACCACCCGAGCAGAGATCATTAAAGATGAACCTGATCATCCGCGGGCACATGAAGAGTATTTCAAAATATCCATCGGACCATTGACGCCACTTCCACATCCGATCGAAGCTACCAATTGGAAGCGGATCACCTTTTTCTATACAACCGGGGAATATCTGCTTCAGGCAAAAGCGATTCAAGAGCTTGTTGTTCATCAAGATGAACGGACAACATTATGGAGATCGCTCCGGGAAAGGCTGGAGATGGATCACACTGCAGAACTTGAGCTTGTTGATCCTCTGGATCCACAGATTACAGAGTGGTTGGGCATGTTATATCTAAATGGAAATGGAATCAATAAGGGAGACTAACCATGGCTGTATTGATCAAAAACGGGACAATAATCACAGCTACTGAAACATTTACCGGTGATATTCTGGCTGAGGATGAAAAAATCAAACTGATCGGCCAAAATCTAACACATCCATCGGCTGATGTTTATGACGCAACAGGAAAATTGGTACTCCCTGGTGGTGTGGATCCGCACGTGCATTTGGAACTTCCCATGTTTGGAACCGTCTCATCGGACGATCACTATACAGGTCATAAAGCTGCTGCGTTCGGAGGCACAACTACAGCGCTCGATTTTATTTCGAACGATACCCCGACCCTAAAACAGGATATTGAAGCATGGCACAAGAAAGCTGGATACAAGGCGGCGATTGATTATGGCTTCCATATCAATATGACCCGATTCAATGAGAATACCGCAAAAGAGATCCTGGCATTACCAGAAGACGGGATCACAAGTCTGAAGGTATTTACTGCCTACAATAACCGTCTGCGGTTGGATGACGGCGGGATTTTCCATGTCATGCGGACGGCCAGGCAGGCAGGCATATTGACCATGCTGCACGCTGAAAATGGTGATGTCATTGAGGTGTTAATTGCTGATGCCCTTGCTGCCGGCAGAAAATCTCCGGAATGGCATGCTTTGACTAGACCAGCCTGGGGAGCTATCGAAGCAGTTCTCCGCGGTTCGGCTTTGGCTGGACAGTCGGATGCGCCTTTGTATATTGTTCACATGAATGCAGCCGGAGAGGTGGATCAGCTCGATTATGCCCGCCGGTTGGGCGTGAAAGTGATGGGAGAAACCTGTCCGCAGTATTTATTTTGCTCGATCGAAGACCTCAAAAAACCGGATGGTTCCAAGTATGTTTGCTCTCCACCAGTCCGAACTTGGGCAGACCAGATGCGGTTGTGGGAAGGTATACAGCAGGGATCCATCCAAACCATGGGTACGGATCATTGTCCATTCTTCTACGATGGTACGAAACCCATCGAATACGAAGGTGAAATGGTTGCCATCCCGGGGAAAGAATTGGGTAATGATGATTTCACCAAGATCCCGAATGGACTCCCTGGAATTGAAGATCGTATGGTGGTCATGTGGACAGAAGGTGTTCGTACCGGGAAGATCTCGCCAAACAAATTTGTTGAGATCATGTGCACCAATCCGGCAAAAATCTTCGGGATGTACCCTCAGAAGGGGACCATACTACCCGGTGGGGATGCAGATCTGGTTATCTGGAATCCACAGAAGAAAGTGAAATACGGGGTCAAAGCAGCTCATATGCGCACAGATTACAATCTGTACGAAGGTTGGGATCTGACGGGGATGCCGGAAAAAGTTTTCCTAAGAGGTAAATTGATCGTGGATGGTGATAAATGGATGGGATCGAAGGGCGGAGGAAAATTCATTCATCGCGGAGCATTTAACCCGGTAATTTAAACGGGTTATCCTTATGATTCTGATCATTCCAGCCGCGCTACTCCTATTAACAGCAGCAGTTATTCTGGCTGTACGTTTAATTCGTCCAAATTTTCCTGCGCTCTGGTTGATCGCAATTGCGGGGAGCATGGCAGCCTGGATCGTTACCTTATTCTTGAGGTTAAGATTGCCGGCAGGGTTCACCATTATAAATTGGAGCTCATCGAATTCTGATCGAAGGGTCTCCGGCATTGCTGCTTGATTTTTCTTCGTGGCCGTATACCTTTGCCATTGCCAGTATCACTCTGGCAGTTGTCTTGATCTCTCCAGGGCAGCTTAAACTTCGTTCAGAAGTGATCAATGTTGCCGGTAGTCTGGCATTGGGTGGATTGGGTGTTGTGGCTGTCTTATCCGCCAATCCAATCACATTGCTGTTAGCCTGGGCAGCAATAGATATATCTGAATTGTTGATCATGCTGCGTAGTGATGATAGTAAAGAATCGCAGGAAACTGCCTTACAGGTTTTTACATCAAGAATAGCCGGTATGATGCTTGTCTTATGGTCTTTCCTGACATCCAGGGTAAACAGCGGGTCGGATGCCAATTTCACCAATATGAATCCGGATGCTGGATTACTCTTATTGCTTGGGATCGGATTGCGGATTGGAGTTTTCCCGCTTCATCTGCCGTACAGTATGGATAAGAATCTGCGCAGAGGGCAGGGGACCTTACTGCGAATGGTACCGGCTGCGAGTAGTCTTGTGGTTCTATCCAGGTTTCAAATACACACGATCGATCAGAACGCTTCCTTCTGGTTAAGCTTATTTGCTTTCTTCGCATTGATACTGACTACTATCCGCTGGGCGTTTGACAAAGATGACCTTAACGCCCGGCCATTCTGGATGATCAGTCTTTCTGCCCTGGCGATCCTTTGCGTCTTCAATGATCAACCATTTTTCTCCATCTCCTGGGGGATGGTTCTTTTATATCAGGGATCAATTCTATTTATACTGGACAGCTCCAACAGGCTGATCAGAGCACTCGGATTCGTAGCCTTATTATCAATAATCGGAATCCCTTACAGCATCTCGGCAAGTGGGTTTTTGGGTGCTTTGAATGGTGCCAACATCATCTGGTGGGCGTTTTTCCTGGTAAGTACATTTCTACTGGCAGTAGGTTTCTTCCTCAAGGTCAGATCGAAACCTGCCATCCCACCGGATCAGGAACAAATCATTTATCTCACCTATCCTGCAAGTATTCTGCTTCTAACTTTAAGTTCAATATTTACTGGTATCTTTGGTTGGCATAATTCACGGATCATAGGTTTCTGGTATATACCGATCACGTTCTTGATCGCGGCTATCGGTTTGTTCATCTGGAACAGACGGACAAGGCAGCTTTCCCGTATTGTGGATACCATCCAACACTTCTCCGCGACCAGCGCATCTCCACAATTGGCAGTCACTCTTGACAAGGTGGTCAACCTTCGTTGGTTGTACCCATTTTTACGCAAGATATTTACTGGCATCGGCAGAGTGGTTGATAGCCTGACCTTCCTTTTGGAAGGAACAGGTGGAATATTGTGGGCATTCCTCATATTGGCAATCATATTGGCAGTTACCAGAATGGGTGGCAACTAACCATGGTTGTTCAAATTTTATTATTGATCTTGATGGTCGTTTGCTGCGGATTCGTCATTGCCCACCGGGATTGGCGCTGGCAGTTATCGGCACTTGCATTGAGCTTTTTCGTTCAATTCTTCCTCCTGGTCATCCGTATCCCGTTAATTTACGCTGTTATCCTGTTGATACTGGGGAGCATGTCCTGTGCTGTAATAGGATCTGCAAAAGTCAAAGAACCGCCTGATGAGTCCAGGCAGATCAAAACAGAACGAGTATTCAGGCTGGCATCCTATCTCTTTTTTGTGGTTTCCGCACTGGCATTAGCTCAGCGGATGATCGATTGGTTCCCTCAGATCGATTACTATCTGGCGGCAGTATCGTTGATCAATATCTTTTCAGGGTTGCTTGTTACTGGTTTTAGCACACAGCCAAACCGCATTATCCCCGGACTTCTTCTGGTTCTCTTGGGATTTGAATCAATTTATGTTTCGTTGGAGCTATCATTATTGGTGATCGGGTTGATGGGCGCTGTGAAGCTTGGTCTTGCTTTTATCGGATCCTACTGGCTTGTTTTCACCGGAGAAGGAGGCGTTGATTGAACGCAGCCATCCTCTGGTTGTTCATCCCCTTTTTCTCAGGTCTGATCATGCTTCTCTTCTCGCGGCAAGAAAAAGCGATCCTACGGATTTCAGCTGGAATTGCATTAAGCCTGACCCTGTTGGCTTTGTTCATGAAAGTGGATCAGGCAATAGAGATCAGTGGATTAAGTATTAAGGTCTCGAGTACATTTTCTGTGCTGGGGAGACAATTGATCATCCTGGATTCAGATCAACCGATGATTGCATTACTTTTTGGCATAACAGCTTTCTGGATTGTAGGTAGCCTATCCAATAAGACATTGGGAATTTTTGGACCTGCGGCTCTCATGATCACCAGCCTTCTGGCGGCAGCATTAAGTGTTGAACCATTCCTTTATGCTTCATTACTGATCGAAGGCGCAGCCCTGGTGATAGTGATGTTATTCACTTATCATCGCTCCACGATCAAGCAAGGCGTTTTGAGATTCCTTGTCTTCCAAACCATCGGAATGCCGCTCATGCTGCTTACCGGGTGGATGTTGAGTGGCCTTGAGACCGGTACAGCCAATCCAGAACAGGTGAACCGGGCGATCACCTTTATGGGACTTGGATTTGCTTTCATCCTGGCGATATTCCCACTTTATTCGTGGGTTCCAATGTTGGCGGAGGAAGAGGATCCATATATTTCCGGATTCGTCTTTTTATTACTAACCACCACCGGCTTATTTTTCATCCTGACGTTTCTTGACCGATTCTCCTGGCTAATCGAAGATGTGGAGATAAACCGGTTATTGATCTACGCTGGTGTTTTGATGGTATCCACAGGAGGAGTATGGGCAGCTTTTCAAAAAAATATTGCCCGTATGTTTGGTTATGCAATCATCGTGGAGAATGGTTTTGCATTGATCGCCATCGGTTTGATCACCCAGCGTAGTCTGGGAGTTTTCGCCAATCTTTTCCTATGCAATAGCATCGCCTTCGGATTATGGACATTAGGATTGAAATTGATCAAAGACCGAACAAAATCATTGAATCTCGTAGATGTCCGCGGATCGATCCATCAGCAGTACCTTGCCGCTATTGCCATTGTGGTAGCTCAATTTTCCATCGGCGGATTACCTCTATTGGCTGGATTCCCCTTGAGGGTGGTTCTGATTGAAGAATTGTCGAAGGTGTCAGGAAATTATGCCTGGTTTGTTATTCCGGGGATCGCCGGTGTTTGGTCTGCCGGCATATATACCCTATATACCCTGATTTAAAAACCAGATACAATCCCTGCCCGGGAAAATGCCTCCTTGTATTCAAGGATATTGATTACAACTGGTATTCTGGCATTGGTGTTCCTCGGTTTCTTCCCACAGATAACCGTTGATGTAATGAAATTGGTACTCGCCCACTATCCACGGTTGCTTGAGATCCCATAGTTGTTACCTGGATGGTATAATGCTTGAAAACCCCGTAGGTTGAAAATTGATGAGGTTGTGATGGAAATCGAACAACTAATAAAAAAAATTGAATGGCTGGATGAAGAACGCCGCAAGGATAAGAATGCGATTTCATCCCTCGAAGATAAACTCAGCCATACTGAAGCAAACATCCAGACAATAAAAAAGGGGATTAAATCTCTGCAAACTGAGTTAAGTTCTTACGATGGCGTCTATGGCCGTATGGATCAGATCGATGAATCACTCAGCCAGGTCAAAGTTGAAATTGGCAGAATGGCAGAGAGTTTTCAAAAATCACGTTTGGATAGTGAGTATGAACAGGAAAAGAAGCGACGGGATGAAATAGACGGAATCAACAAGACTATCGTCGACTTGCGTAAATCAATAACTGACATCCCAACCCTGAAGAATAACATTGCCCAAGTCCAATCGGTGTATCAAAATATAGAAAACCAGTTGATCAATATCGATCAAAAAGTGTCCAATTTCCAGATCACAAACGAAGAATTCGTGCGATCTCAAAAATCAATCGAAGAATCCCGAAAAGTGGATAATAAGCGGGTGACCGATATGCAGGGAGAAGTTACTGCTTATCGAAAAAGAATAGATGAACATCGCGGCAAACTGGAACTTTTGACTGAAAACATTAAAAAGCTGGATACCAGGGTAAATTCAGTCATTCAGTCTGAAACAGACCGGAAAGTCTCTCAAGTTGGATTTATAGAAAAGCAGAATCAGACTCAAGTAGAGCGCGATCGGCAGTGGAAGGAAATGCAGTCCCGTTTCGACAAGGTGGAAGAAGTCTCCGCCTCGGTCGATCATCAACTTCAAGCTCTTGATGAAACATTAAGGACCATTCGACGTTCGAAAGAACAATTGGATGAATCCACTGCCAGGATTGATCGTCGGGTAAACGAGATCACCGAAATGCACCGACTGAATGAGGACCATTTCCGCCAGGAATGGACTTCATATAAAGCGGAAGAACAAAAGCGGTGGGCGAACTACAGCCTGGTTCAAGAAGAAAACAATAATGATCTTAACCGGCAATATAAGTCATTGGAAACCAGATTGGTGGAGTTAGAAGATCTGACTCGAAAAGTCAATGAAGAGTTTGGTGAGTTTTCGGAAGAAACCGGGAACCGGTTGCGAAACCTGCTTGATATGACCCACAGTTGGTTGTCTGTGTTCGAGCGAAAATCCGGTAGTTCATAATCACGAAATAATGTCATGAAATATGTAATCGGAACAGCAGGTCATGTTGATCATGGGAAATCCACGCTGGTTGCAGCGTTAACTGGCACACACCCCGATCGGTTAAAAGAAGAACAAGCACGCGAAATGACGATCGAGCTCGGTTTCGCCTGGTTCAATTTGCCGGATGGATCCCCGGTGGGTATTGTTGACGTTCCAGGTCATCGTGATTTCATTGAGAATATGCTTGCCGGAGTAGGCGGGATTGATGCTGCCATCTTTGTCATCGCTGCGGACGAAGGGGTGATGCCTCAAACCAGGGAGCATCTGGCTATCTTGGATATGCTACAAATCCATGGCGGCGTGATAGCCCTTACCAAATGCGATATGATCGATGATCCATCCTGGCTGGATCTGGTTGAAGAGGATATCCACAGAGTGACTGCGAACACAGTAATCGCTGAATTCGGCAATCATCCGGGTGTCAGCAAAAGCGAAAACAGGTTTAAGTGACCTGGTCATAGCTTTACAACAGAAATTGAAAACGACCCCTTCCAGACCCAATTTTCACCAACCACGCTTATCGGTGGATCGGGTTTTTACCATGTCCGGTTTTGGGACTGTCGTCACCGGGACATTGACAGATGGGGATCTGAAAATTGGAGATGAAATTGAGGTCTTACCAGCCGGGTTGCATGGCAGGGTGAGAGGCTTGCAAACCCATAAACAAAAAGAAGATGCTGTTCATCCCGGACAACGAACTGCAGTGAATATTAGTGGAATAGACGTGGATGAAATCCAACGCGGAGACACGATCAGTCTTCCGGGAGCGTATAAAGCAACCAGAAGGATCGATGCGGAATTTCGATTTCTGTCGGGAGATATGCTCCCATTACGGCATCATCATGAAGTAAAATTTTTCCTGGGCGCGAAGGAAACCCGTGCTTTTGTTCGATTATTACATAATGAAGAATTGAAACCTGGAGAGACAAGTTTTATCCAATTGGATCTGGTTGAGCCGATTGTCGCCAGAAAAGGGGACCGTTTTATTTTACGCCGTCCATCCCCGGCAGAAACCCTGGGCGGAGGCGGCATTCTCGATCCGCATCCGAAACGGCGTTACCGCCGCTTTGACGATGAAGTGGAACAAAATCTGCGGACAAAGAAAGAAGGAACTCCTTCCGAAAGACTGCTGCAGGCAATTGAGATGGGCGGACCGAGCACTTTACAAGAACTCGTGTCGAAAACAAGTTTGAGTAAGAATGAGGTCGATGATCTTTTACTTGAGTTGATCAACGAAAAACTCATCTTATCTATCGACCTCGGGAAATCAGTGGATCAGAAGACATTTGTATCGACAAAGTGGATAAATGATCAGACCGATGAGATTGTTAATTATCTTGAAAGATACCACATGGATAATCCGCTTCGAGCTGGAATTCCTCGTGAAGAGTTGAAGAATCGAACTGGTATCAATCCGAAGCTGTTTACAGTATTTCTATCTATTTGGTTAGATCAAGGATTTATTAAAGAAGAATCGAATACCATCTCGATGGCATCGTTTCGAATCAAATTCAATCAATCCCAACAAACCCGGGTTAATGCCCTTCTGGAGCAATTTACGTCAACTCCGTTTGCACCTCCATCTGTGAAGGAATGTGTGGAAGCAGTAGGAACGCCAATCTATGAAGCGCTACTCAATAAGAAATCCCTGGTTCAAATATCCGACGATGTTGTATTTACTACAAAAGATTTTGCCGGAATGAAAAATAAGACGATTGCAATACTGCAGGAAAAACAAAAAATCACTCTTGCAGAGTTCCGGGACGAGTTTTCCACCAGCCGGAAGTATGCTCAGGCAGTACTGGAATACCTGGATCAAATCAATGTTACTCTCAGACAGGGCGATTTTCGGGTATTGAATCCCAAGTCTCAACGATCTGCGGACACCACTTCGGACATGAGCTGATCCAATTCCAAAGGGATCCCTTTGGATAGCTCCACTCTAAGAGATATCGCCTCTTGCGTGCATTTGCTGACACAGATTCCACACCCCATACATTCGGATAAATCCACTGTATTCACACCATTTACGATGGATAATGCTCCGAATTGACACTCGTCCATGCAGACTCCGCAACCGATGCAGTCATCCGCATTGATAGAGGCAACATAACCAGAGGATGCCAGCATCGGAGTTCCATGCTTTTGTGCCCGAATCGCCCCGCAGCAGCATGAACAGCAGTTGCAGATCGCGTAGAATCTGCCCAGCATGGCTTCTTTGAAGAATGCGTGGTGGACATGTCCACGTAGATCTTCCGCTTGTAGAATGGCTAATGCTTCTTCCTGGGTGATTGTCCGGGATCTTTCAGGTTGATGTTCCTGAATAAAATTTACAAAAGGTTCACCTACGATCAAACAAACATCCAATGGCAGGCATGGGTTTTGGCGGGCAACCCGGCAGGGACAGTCCAGAACCGCGATATGATTCCCATGGTCAATAATGAGATCTTTGGCTAATTTGTAAGGGATTACCTTTTCAAGATTCTCAAGGCGAATATCTTCATTTACACTCACCAACTGCCTGGCAGCGGATAAGGTGACCACTTTTCCATGATAAGTGTCCGCGAAGGTGATCCTGTCGGGGTCGTATTTTTCTTTAGCTAGAGGAAATAAAGCATTTTTTGCTTTTGAAAATGCGTTGATCAGTGGAATGAGCGCTTTCGCGATCCAATGCTCTCCGGTACCCACCCCAATATAGAGATACGGGTCCCTTGAATAGAAATATCCATGTAGAAACTCAAGAATCGATGGATTTGTCGCTTTTCTTGACTCTTTGAAGAATGCTTTGGTCGATTCAGAGATAAGTTTCATGACCACCCCACCACTAAGATTTCGTTAACTATAACCCAGTTCAACCGGATTGGATTTCAATTTTCCAGGCGATATTCCGGATAAGTTTGGATCAAATAAACTAGGGTAGTATAGATCCGTTCCAAGGCGATTGGATCGATATGATCAGGATCATCGTTGCCGGAATGATAGGTGGATGGGACCTGGCCATAATTGGTGGCTTCCAGGCTGACTGCCCGGTAACCGTTCTGAATAAATGGAAGGAAATCCCCGGCTCTATATTTGTAATCGATCTTCACCAATCCGGGAGAGAATTTCTTCAAATGATCGATCAACGTCACGTCGCATGCGCGTGGACGAAGTCTCCCAGCCCGGTTGACTGTCCCCAGATGCAGACCATTTCCCGCCATATCAACATTGATGATGATGGGTTTTGAATCCAGCGTTCTCATGCTATTGACTGCCCATCTGGCTCCATGCAAACCTGCTTCTTCTGCGCCGGTCACTAAAAACCCGACTCTGGGTGGTTTTGGAAGGATTTCTGGTAGATGATTAAGGAGCACGGAGCAAATAGCGACTCCACTGGTATTGTCGTTCGCCCCGATGGTATAACGATTCCGGCTGGCAAGCTGTTGCCATAGATCCAGACCGATCAGAATTACTCCCATCGTAAGGGCAAGGGAATGAATGACCTCGGAAAAAAATACGGATTTGATCGTTCCGACCAGGATGGCAATAGAACAAATTGAGAGGAACCAGGTCAACACCTCAAGAAGCTCCATCAGATGATCTGATATCCAATGTAATGCGCCTTTGATGGTTGGAAGAATGACTGCCGTATCGATATGGGCGACCAGTAAGATGTCGAGTTCCTCTTTGGTCAAGCCGTTCGGAACAAGAAATAAATTCCGGGAACTTTTGGTTTCGTGCAATAAATTAATAAGCCAATCATAAATAGCGGGAAGTCCAGCAGTGATAAAAGGACTGATGATAAGTAGAACAATCCCAACTCTGGGGATGATTCCACCCAAAAACATCCAGAATCCCAGGATAGCCAGATAGGGGAAATACAATCCTGTATTGGGGAATTGAAATGATTCCCAATGAGATTGATAACCGGATTTCTCGACACAATCGGCGATCAATTCCTGCGCACGCATCTCCTCTTCACTACCCGCCGGGCGTGGACCAACTTCGACACAGATCCTCTCGATCAGTTCCTGGACTTCAGCGATGGGAGAGCTCTCCTCAACCATGTTTTTTTCCCACCAAAACATAACGGGTGTACTCGTATTTGAACAACAATGGGTCGATCTCGAGCGGATCTGATACCGCCAGTCCGCTTCGAGTCATCATTTCCTCTTGCGCCCTGGATTCTTCCATTCCCTGGTTCACAATAAATAGAATTCCGTTAGGCGTCAGGCGATCGACGATACTAATCATCAGTTTTTGGGGATCAAACAATCCATCCGGGAATTCCCCATTCACGGTGGTCCTTGATGAAGATGAAAGGAAAAAACTGAAATGCGATATCAAATATCTTGTCCGTGGGTTTGAAACCCTCTGGGTGGTAGGAAACTCCGGGAAAGTCGTTAATATTGACCAGCGCATGATCATACCGTGAGTGGAGATCCGAATAAACCCGGAAAGGGTCAAGCTCATAACCATCCAGGTTGATTGTCCGTGGATTCTGTGAATGATAGTATCGTAAAAAGGCAGATAATGCCTGAACGTAGAACCAATGTGAGACACCTACATCCACGACCCGAAGGGGATCTGGGAACGACATGCCGAAATGGTCGAAAGACTGTTCAAGCATGGACAGGTAGAATAAATTCTCGCGGAAATTTCCGGGTGTAGTGTTACTCCGCAGCGGTTGAAGATGATAGGTTTCCACTAACCTGGATGCAACTTTTACTGCTTTGTCTTTTTCTAAGCCATGCAAATGAGCAAAGATATCCGTGGTCAAATCACCGGATTTTTGCAGACCCTGTCTTCGCCAACGGAAGAACTGGCGTAGTCTGTAATCGATCTCATTCACATATCGTTTGATCAGATTTCCCTCACCAAAGACTATAATATTTTCGGCAGCTCGATGGATTTTTGGTTCTGGTATTTGCCCTTTTTATCTGCATAAGAGATATCGCAGAGTTCATCCGCTTCAAAGAAGAGAACCTGGGCGATTCCTTCGTTGGCGTAGATCTTTGCTGGCAACGGGGTAGTATTCGAGATTTCAAGAGTGACGAATCCTTCCCACTCGGGTTCGAACGGGGTCACATTAACGATGATTCCGCAGCGGGCATAGGTGCTTTTCCCAAGACAAACAGTCAGCACACCGCGAGGAATCCTGAAATACTCCACGGTTCTCGCCAGTGCAAAAGAATTGGGAGGGATGATGCATTCATCCCCTTTGAAATCCACCATCGATTTTTGATCGAAGTTCTTGGGATCCACGGTTGCCGAGTACACATTGGTAAAGATCTTGAATTCATCAGCGACACGGATATCGTACCCATATGAAGAGACGCCGTATGAGATAACCCCTTTTCGATACTGGCCATCCACATAAGGGTCGATCATCTTTTGTTCCAAAGCCATTTTTCTGATCCAATGGTCCGGTTTTAATCCCATGATGAACTCCTCATTTAATAATTGTAAAAGATACCTTTGTGATCATCCCTGCAAGAACGGTAATTTCCTTACGGGCAGGGATGCCAAACGGTGAATAAGTGATTTCATATTCCCCGGCAGGTAAGTCAGCAATGACGAAATTTTCTTGCAGGTCTGTATCCATTCCCATCTGTGGATCTCCATACACTTCCGGATAGTAGGTCTTCCCTGCGCTTTTCCCGGTACATGCCTTTACCGTCAAACCGGGGTAATACTTGAGATCGCCGTTCTGATTTCTGATGGAACCGACAATAATTCCTTCATTTTTCATCGGTTTTAACCAAAGAATGGGATTTCTCACATCGTCGTAAGTTGTTCCTCCCATGCGGACTTCGAAGTGGAGATGTGCACCAATCGCTTTACCCTCAGCGCCTACTTCTCCTAACTTCTGATTTGCATTGACTTCTTCCCCGGTTTGAACCAGGACTTCAGATAAATGCCCATAAAGCGAATAGATTGGCATCGAGTATCCCGGTAGTTGATGCTCGATGATGATCACATTACCATAATAATCCAGACCCCAACCATAGACATCATTGTGGTCAGTCCCAGCATAATAGACCTTCCCATCAGCAGCCGCCAAAACAGATGTCCCAATCGGATTGTCGAACTCGACCCCATGATGCGGTTCGCGTTTTCCCTCCTGGGTGGCACCGTAGGGATAGGTGCGCTCGATTCGCTGCTCACCTGAAATGGGTATCGGTCTTTGAAGAAAGAAATGCCCCTGGATGACACACCAATCCTCTCCACAGGGGAGTGGGGTTGATGTGTATTGAACTGTCGGGAGAATCTCTTCCATCGTAGCTGTGGGGATCAGGTTGCTACTTGTCACAGTGGATGTTGGGACCTGAGCAATAACGGCAGGTAAATTTTCTGCCTTTGTTGGAATGCAGCCAATCAGGATGCCGGTGATAGAGATCAGGCTGAAGACAAGGATAGCCAGTCTTCGCTGCGACACTAATCCAGACCTCCCCGGTCATGCATGAGCTCTTTCAGAGCGATTTCCAGATTGGAAACCTCAATGTCCAATTTTTGTAATTCAGCTTTATATTCATCAGATTGTCTGGAAGACGGATACGGAGCCACATTGATCTTTACATTCCAACTGGCTGCCTGATAAGCTGCTTTGGCCATGGCAAATCCGCTGGCCGCATCAGAGATGGCGTTGAGATTACCTATTCTGGCTGATTCCAATGCCAGTGTCATAACCTGAACGACTTTCCTGCATAATTCCAGCGGAACTTCAGCCGCGTGGAAACTGGCTTCCTCAATAGCTGTGTTTCGTGCTTCCTCTTCTTCCGGAGTGGTTTTCGGCAGCCGGGTCGCGATCAGGAAATCGTCGAAAGCTGACGCGTCTCTGGAGACAAATCCTTCCAGTTCGCGTTGCAGCGGATCGGACTGCTCGAGTATGTTCCAGATGCGGGTCTCGACATCTGCATATTTCTTTTTGCCAATGGTTAACCGGCAGACCATATTTACCAGCGCTGCTGCCATGGTGGCAGCGTATGCCGCAGCGGACCCTCCGCCTGGTGTCGGTGTGGCTGCTGCCAGGGAATCGGTAAAGCTCGCCACAACTTCAGCCTTGGGAGTTTCACGCATACTGCCGTACAATCTGCCTTCAAGCACCTGGTCGGGTTTGAAACCATCCAACTGCAGATGCCAGACGGCTGCATCGGTGAGAGCGTCCTGTGGAATTAGTCCCACGAGTTCTGTATGGTGAACTCCAACACCGTACCGTTCAGCTTCCCTGCGAATGCTCTCCACAACTCTAGCCAGCGGAGTTTGGCGGTAATTGGTCATGTTCATCGATACCTGAGCCCGTCCTTCCACCAGCACACCCATGGCTTTGACATATCGCCAACCGCCTGTGGACGCGCGCAAGGCTTTGGCGATCTTCTGTGCGATGGCTACATCTCCCGTAGTCAGATATGCGTTGAACGCGATCAACGGCTGCCGGGCGCCGATCACGGTCGCACCTGCGGTGCCCACTTTTTCGGGTCCGAAATCAGGCTTACGTTCAGCATTCTTTCCCATTTCCTCTTTGAGGGCTTCATACTGTCCGTGCCGGATGTTCTCCAAATTTTGCCGTTCGGGGCGGGTGGCTGCTTCTTCGTATAGATATACGGGGATATTCAGCTCCGATCCGACCCGTTTGCCCAATCTTCGGGCAATCTCCACACATTCAACCATGCTGATCTCGCTGATCGGAACAAAGGGGACCACATCGGTGGCGCCGATACGGGGATGTTCTCCCACGTGTTCATCCAGATTGATCAACTTTGAGGCTGTTGCGATGGATTGATAAGCTGCTTCTTCAACTGCTTCCGGAGTGCCGATGAAGGTCACCACCGTGCGGTTGTGGTCCATATCGGAGTGTTTATCCAAAATATGAACACCCGGAACAGCAGAAATGGATTGCATGATCTGCTCGATCACTTCGGGACGGCGAGCGTCAGAAAAGTTGGGAATACATTCAACCAATGCGTTGTACATGAAATACCTCTCGGAAATGGATACCGTAATTATCAAAGACTGTACCCAGACTGTCAAGCAGATTGAACAGTATATGGCAATTCTTAATCGTGGTGCTAAAATCAATAGGAGGGTCTATGTGCGGACGGTTTATTCTCATTTTGGAACCAGGTGATCTGGAAGATGAACTCGATCTGGGAGGAATCCCCGAGGCGTATCTGCCGCGCTACAACATTGCCCCGACCCAGCAGGTGGCTTCAGTCCGCAATGGGATCGACCGGAATGTGGAGATGTTGAAATGGGGATTGATCCCGCACTGGGCGAAGGATCCCTCGATCGGCAGCAAAATGATCAATGCCCGCTCTGAAACCCTGGTGGAAAAACCTTCCTTCCGTAATCTGCTCAGCCAGAAACGTGGACTGATCCTCAGTTCCGGTTTCTACGAGTGGAATAAGAATGCCCATCCGACTCTACCGGGTCAAACAGCCATCTGTTATTCTTCCTCCCGGATGAGAAAGTGTATGCGTATGCCGGTCTGTGGGAGGAATGGAAATCCCCAACCGGTGAAGTGATCATATCGACTACCATCATCACCACCCGGGCAAATTCTCTCCTGGAACCATTCCATGAGCGTATGCCGGTAATCTTGGATAAAGACAGTATGTGGGAATGGATGAGACCTGAATTGAAAGTTCCCGCAGCGCTTGATCTGCTGCAGCCGTATCCCGCCGAAAAGATGGATTTTTATCCGGTGGACAGCCGGGTGAATAGTCCGCAAAACGACAGCCCCGACTGCATCAAACGCACACAGGCAACCCTATTCTAGAATATTGATTTACAAATAACTATACCGAGTGGTATACTATCTGCTATGGATAATCGCAGGGATTTATTGGATATTGGATTACTCTTGTTTTCTCAACGTGGATACGAAGCCGTCGGAATCCAGGAATTGGTGGATGCGGTGGGGGTGACCAAGCCCACCCTGTATCACTATTTCCAGAATAAACGCGGATTGTTGGATGCCATTCTTGAGGATGGGTTTCCAGACAGTTCATGCCCAGCTGTGCTCTCTGCTGCGGATTATCAGCATGATATCGTGCTGACCCTCACCCGCATCACGGAAGCCTATTTCAGTTTTGCGGATCAGGTTCCACGGTTTTTCCGTTTCCAATTGGGACTGCAATATGCTCCGCCGGAAAGTGAATCCTACCTGGCTGTAAGCCCATTCCATAAGATCTTCAGCGTGATGCAGTCCAACAAGTATTTCTTGCAGGCGGAATCAGACCACGGCAATATGCGCGGACGATCCGCTTTATATACTGCCGGTTTTCTCGGAATGATCAACGCCAATGCGATCCAATTGATCAATGAATCGATCCATCCAAACAACGACCTGATTTATAAAACCGTCCACCAATTCATGCACGGAATTTTCTCCTGATTTTCAACAAACCCACAGATTATTCATCATCGTGTAACTTAGAAAGGTTATTCATGAAGCATTTTGATCCAAACCTGATCTATCACATTTTTCCGCTCGGATTTTGTGATGCCCCGCATCTTCATTCAGATAATCTTCCCACCGAGCCGCGTTTACTCATGCTGCTCGATCATCTGGATCATATCCAATCGTTGGGTGCAGATACCATCCTGCTTGGACCGCTATTCGAATCCAGTACCCACGGATACGACACCATCGATTACTTTCAAGTCGACCGGCGCTTGGGAACCAATGACACTTTGAAAACTGTCAGCAGTGAGATACATTCCCGCGGAATGCGCATGGTATTTGACGCAGTCTTCAATCACACTGGCAGGGGATTCCGTCCGTTTGTGGATGTTCAGCATCATGGAGAACAATCGCAATATCGGGATTGGTTCCATAACTTGCGGTTTGATGGGCATAATCAAATGGGAGATCCATTTCATTATGAAGGGTGGAACGGACATCAATCCCTGGTTAAACTTAACCAGAAAAATCCGGACGTAGTTTCATATTTAATGGGAGTGGTTAAATTCTGGATCGCTGAATTCGAAGCGGATGGTATGCGTTTGGACGCAGCGGATTGTCTGGCAGGATCATTCATCGAAGAATTAACCGCATTCTCACGTGATCTCAAACCGGATTTCTGGTTGATGGGCGAAGTCGTCAATGGAGATTACCGAAAATATCTAGGTGAGAACCGTTTGGATTCGGTCACCAATTATGAGGGGTATAAAAGCCTTTACTCCAGCCAGAATGATCAAAATTACTTTGAGATCGCATATTCTTTGAATCGCTGCTTTGGCCCACAGGGTATCTATAAAGGTTTCAAGTTGAACAATTTTGCAGATAATCATGATGTGACCCGCATTGCCAGCATCCTGAAAGACACGCAGCATCTGGTCCCCGCTCTTATCATCCTGATGACCATGCCCGGTGTGCCAGCCATTTATTACGGCGGCGAATGGGGATTCACCGGTACGAAAGGGGGTCACGATGATTGGCAGCTGCGTCCAGGAATGAATGCTATTTTGAATCCCGAAAACCAACCACATCCATATCTTTTCGGGCTGATCCAAAAACTGGCTGGTATCCGTTCGCAAAGCCAGGCAATCCGTGATGGTAGTTATGAACAGGTATTGGTCCAACCACTGCAGATTGGCTACCTGCGAAGATATGATGACGAGGAAATGCTGGTATTTGTTAATGGCTCCGCAACGACCAGCGAGTTGAGAATCCCCAATATGGGTGGAGTACTTGCCACCGATTGCTTGAATGGATTGGAAACGTTTTCAATTAATAATGATGTCTTGAATGTTAGCCTGCAGCCGTACAGCGGCAGAATACTGAGAATTTCCTGAACATCAACACAATTTGAGTTTTCATGTACACTATGGATAAGAAAAGTTCGATGGGAGGAAACCATGTCCGGACTCGGAAAAAGACTTATCCTGCTATCCTGTATTGCGTGTATTGCCATTGCCTGTGTTTGCCCAATCACCAGTATGTTGAGGCGTCTTGGTTCTGCTACTGAAGAATCGCCAGAGGTGTCCATCCCGGAATTCGTCACCGAAGAAGCTCCTACCAGCGAACCACAAGGTGATCTCTCCCCGATGCCGAATCTGGAGGAGCCTGGTCAATCTGCCGAAGGAATGCTCGAACTCGCAGACTCTCAATTGTTTACTTCGTATTCTGTTACCAAGGCAGTTTTCGCTGTAAAAAATAGTTCTGCGAAGCTCGCCGTCGTTGAATCGAAAGCACAGGTGGATGTCTACTCTGAAGACGATAAAGTACTCGATACCCAGCCGGTGTACATCCCTGCATTATTGCCAAACCAGAAAATGTACTATGTCGTTTACCTCAACACTGGACCTGATGTAAAAATCGGTAAGGTGGATATCGCATTACAGCCTGGTCAGGCGAAAAGTACCGATCTCATGCAATTACCGGTCGATATCTCTGACCTTACATACTTTCAATCCCAGTCAACCAATATCTCCACTGCTGTACTGGAAAATTCAAGCCGGGAGATAATCCGCGATATCAACCTGACTTTGGTTGGTTTTGACAAGTCCGGGAAAATAGTGACTCTTGGCACAGGGTATCAATCCTTGCTTCCACCGGATAAAAAGATCCCTGTCCAAATGTATACCGAAGGGGAGCAGGAACCCGCAAAGATCGAGCTTTATCCGTCGATCAATTACCTGGGTTCGGCTTATCCGGACGAATGGATCGACCCACCGATAGAAGTACTCAGAACACAGGTGATCAGCAAGGATGGACGCACGGTAGCTATCGCAGAATTGAAATCCAGTGATGAGCAAAGATCCTGGATCAATGCTAGTTTTATCCTTGCCAGTTATGACGCATCAGGCACTGTGCTGACTTCGCAAACCTGGCCGATCACCAACATCACACCGGGACAAACTTTCGCCATCACATCGGATCTATTCGTTCCAGCCGGCCAAAAATTGGATCATCTGGAAGTGATCCCGATGGAAATTTATCCTGCGCAGAAAGAATTGGATCCAAATTCGCTCACCATTGAAAAAGCGGATTTTCTTGCTGATGATTACACTCCGAAAGTTTCCGGCATTATCAGGAACAACCTGGATGTGAAACTGGTTGGCATACCCCTGGCTGTTGTCATTGAAGATGGGTCAGGCAGGATCATCGGAGGGGGAACCGGATACGTGGATACGGTAGAGGCTGGTGGAACCTCAGCGTATGTGGTTAATGTCTTCGTGGATGGGAAACCGGACAAAGTCGCTGTTTATCCATTGTTGCCTTATTTGGATTGACCATTGCCAGTTTTAAATCAAAACACCTCCATCGTTGGCGATGGAGGTGTTTATTTGTCCGCAATGATACAATTGGCCCAGCAAGCATTGAGGCAAATATGGTTTATTCAAGGATCCGTCAAGAACAGAAAACAATTCAAAGAATGATCGATCAGTTCTGTCATGATGTTCATGGCGGTGAATCGACTTGCCGGGATTGTCAGGAACTGGGCGAGTATGCACAAGAGCGCCTTCAAAAATGTCCATTTCAAGAAGGCAAGACCACCTGTGCTCAATGTCCGGTCCATTGTTATAAAGCGGATCGTCGTGATGAGATACGCAAGGTGATGCGGTATGCCGGACCGCGAATGTTGCTTCGCTATCCTATTCTGACAGTTTTGCATATGCTTGATGGATTACGAAAAAAACCGCTGAAAACTTAGGGTTACATACTCCCAACCGGAAGGAATGTTTTTTAGGGTGGCATTAATTCTTGATTCCAATTTGGCTATAATTCAGGAAGAATAACTGATTGAATTGTTGAATAACTGATTATGATGAACTTCGGTGTTAGGTAACCAGGTTGAAGGCAGGCAAAAATGAGTGATGAACTAAAAGGATTTCAAATTCAACCGCCTAATCAAGCAGATTTTGATTCGGTAGTGGAGTTCATGAAAGAATGTGATCAGGCTGAATATGGTGAGCCGGATACGGACGCCGAAGACGTGCGTGATCAATGGTCCGAAGTTGATCTATCGAAAGATGCCTGGATGTCAAGGAATACCATGGGTGAGATTAATGGGTATGCCCTCTTATCCCCACAAGGTGAGAATGGACGATTCCTCGATCTGTACACGAATGTCACTCATCCACGTCAGGGAGTGGAAGAAACGTTGCTCGATTGCGGGATCGATCGCCTGCAGTCATTGATCAAAGCGGGAAACAGTATCGATCCATGTTCGTTGACCATCTTTCTGAATGGTAAAAATGAGGAAAATCGGCGCGTTGTGGAATCCCGGGGGTTTCAAGTAAAGAAATATCATTACCGGATGCAGCTCGATTTTCAAGGTCCAGCCGAATCTTCGGTCTGGCCGGATGAATATACGGTCAGGACCTTTCAGCCAGGGGATGAGAATGATCTGTACAATTTGACAATCAGTGCATTTGATTGGACCTCCACGGTAAAACCTTCTCTGGATACCTGGTACCAACAGGTACTAAGGAGTGGGAGGATCGAACCGGAATTGCTGACCTTGGTCTTTTCTTCCGGCGGGTTGGTCGGTGCATCCATTAGTTATGATGATGTGACCCGCGGATGGATTAAACAACTGGCAGTCGAACGATCCTCGCAGGGCAGAGGTTTGGGGACTTTGTTGTTAAGGAATGCTTTTGTTACTTTCTACAACAGAGGTCTGCCCACTGTGTCCCTGGGAGTAGTGGCAACCAATGAAAAAGCGTATCGGCTTTATGAGAAGAATGGGATGATGAGAACAAGGGAGTTCGTGCAATACCAGAAAGATATCTATAAAGTTTTGTGAGATCTTCACTTAGGTGAGGTGATAGAGGAGGGAAAATCATGATAACTTCAGACATGATCAAATCTTGTGAGAAAGAAAAACTATCTGATCTGATCCCATCTGTGGATGGCAATGATATCAGGCAGGTCGTTGCCTGGCTGGAAGAGATTGACGACAATTTCAGGTACAAATGCTTTTTATTGCTTCAGACCATTTCCCAACGTTCTGTTGATGTCTATCCCTATTGGGATGTTTTTGTCGGGAAACTGGATTCTACAAATTCGTATCAACGCAGTCTTGGGCTGATGTTGATCGCGGAAAATGTACGCTGGGATACTACCAATCGATTCGACGCAATTGCAGATAGATATCTGTCATTTTGCGATGATGAAAAACCTGTCACAGTTCGCCAGTGCATCCAAAGTCTATTAAAGATCATTCCCTTCAACAATAACTGCTTTAAAATCATTGTAGATAAATTGTTATCCATCGACCTGATGCAGCGGAAGGACACCCAGAGAAAAATTCTGTTGGTAGATATCATCTCTGTTTTGTCTGCGATCCAACTGCTTCAGCCGGATCCACGCATCAACCTCTACTTACAGCAAGCAATGACAGGCGGGATTTTGGATAATCAATCAAAAAAGTTAATTGCCGCGAAGGTATCCAGAAGCTAAAGTCTACATTTTGGTTTGTTTTACATAGTATTTGTTTTTGGTTAGGCGGATATGTTATAATTAATTAACATTCAGGAAAAGTAGGCTCTCCATCCTCCCAGAGAGTGGTGCAATTGCTGAAAGCATCACAGGAAACCGGACCGAATGTCGCCTGAGTTATTTACCGAAGAGATCCTCATCCGGGGAGCGTAGAACGGTACGGTAACGCCCGTTAGAACGTATCGAGCGCGCAGCGAAATCTGCGAAGCGAGGTGGTACCGCGGAAGATAGATCCCTTTCGTCCTCATGGACGAAAAGGATTTTTTAATACATGCATTTCATCAACCTGGAGGGTTTTGTGACAGCAATCGAATTACCAAAAGCTTATGACTTTAAGTCCACCGAGCAGCGTTTATACAGTTGGTGGGAGAAATCAGGATTTTTCAAGCCGTCTAGCGACCCCCAAAAACCGGATTTTGATCCTAACAAGAAACCATTCGTCATCGCCATTCCACCGCCGAATGTGACCGGTGAACTTCATCTCGGACATGCCATGTTCGTCTCCATGGAAGATTTGATGATCCGCTACCACCGTATGCTGGGAGAATCCGCGTTATGGATATCCGGGCAGCGACCATGCCGGCATCGCCACCCAGCTTCAGGTGGAACGGGCTCTGGCCAAAGAAGGTCTGAAGCGTGAAGAGATCGGTCGTGATGAATTCGTAAAACGTACCTGGGCATGGAAAGAAAAATACGGTGGCATCATATTCGAACAGATCCGCACGGTTGGGAGCATCATGCGACTGGGACCGTACCCGCTTCACCCTCGATGAAGGATTATCCGTTGCGGTTCGGGAAGCTTTCGTGCGTCTGTATGAAAAGGGATTGATCTATCGGGGACCTCGCCTGATCAACTGGTCTCCCGGATTAAAGACGGCTGTCTCCGACCTCGAAGTGGAATATTCACAGGAGCAGGGGACTCTCTATTACTTCAAATATATGATCGCGGATGATTCTGGCGAATACATCCCGGTAGCCACCACCCGGCCGGAAACGATCCTGGCAGATACCGCTGTGGCAGTCCATCCGCAGGACCCGCGCTACATGCACTACATCAACCGCAAGGTAAAAGTACCCATGCTGGGGCGCGAGATTCCGGTCATCGCAGATTCTTATGTGGATCGCGAGTTCGGCACCGGCGCGCTCAAGATCACTCCGGGACACGATCCCAATGATTACAAGATCGGACAGTTGCATAAACTGCCCATCATCTCCATGTTCGACGAGACTGCCCATGTGACCGAAGTCGGCGGTAAATATGCCGGTCATGGACCGCTTTGCCTGCCGTAAGAAGATCTGGGCGGATATGTTCGAAGCGGGTTTGGTACTTAAAGAACAGCCGTACCTGATGAATGTACCCAGAACCCAGCGCGGTGGCGAGATCGTTGAACCGCTTATCAGTACCCAATGGTTCGTGAAGATCGAATCCATGGCAAACGCCGGTCTCGAAGCCGTTCGCAGCGGTGCGATCAAATTCGTACCGGACCGCTTCAGCAAGGTCTATTACAACTGGCTCGAAAACATCCAGGATTGGTGTATCAGCCGACAGTTGTGGTGGGGACACCGCATACCGGTCTGGTATTGCCAGGACTGCGGAGAGATGATCGTCAGCCGCACCGACCCGACCGAATGCCCCAAGTGCTCTGGTACCAAACTGGATCAGGATCCGGATGTATTGGATACCTGGTTCTCCTCCGGATTGTGGCCATTTTCCACATTGGGCTGGCCGGAGAAAACACCCGATCTGGATTACTTCTATCCGACCTCGATCCTCGAGACCGGATACGACATCCTCTTCTTCTGGGTGGCTCGCATGATCATGGACGGTCTCGAATTCACCGGTAAGCCACCCTTCCACACGGTTTACCTGCATGGTCTCATCCGCGATGAACACGGCGCCAAGATGAGCAAGATGAAAGGCAATGTGATCGATCCCCTTTCGGTGATGGATGAAATGGGGACTGATGCCCTGCGCTTTACTCTGCTGGTGGGTTCCACCCCCGGCAGCGATATGAATTTAAGCGTCAAGAAAGTGGAAGCGAACCGCAATTTTGTTAACAAGGTCTGGAATGCCGGGCGCTTCATCACCACTATCATTCAAAATGCCCCGGAAAAAGCCATACTGAAACCGGATTGGACATTGGCTGACCGTTGGATCCGCTGCCGCTATCAACAGGTGGTTCGCGACGTGGAACGACTCTTCGGCGGACACCAGTATGGTGAAGCTGGACGTCAGATCTACGATTTCTTCTGGTCAGAATTCGCAGATTGGTATCTCGAAATCTCCAAGCTGCAGATGAGCGAGGGAGGCGACCGGGCTTATTACACCGCCAAGACACTGGTGGATATCCTCGACGGCTGTCTGCGTCTGCTGCATCCCTTCGTCCCATTTGTTACAGAAGAATTGTGGGGACATCTGCGCAACGCCTGTCAGTCCCATGTTGCCCATTTCACTCCCAATAAGGGATGGAAAGAGTCATTGATGATCGCCGATTGGCCTGCCTCTGAACCTGCCGGCAAGACCGACGGCAAGGTCATCGACCAATTCTCCCTGATCATGGATTTGGTACGTTCGATCCGCAATTACCGCACCGAAAAGAACATCGCTCCCGGCAAAAAAGATCGAAGCGCAATTTTACTGTGGAGATAAGACACCGATCATTCAGGAACAACTGGGATCGATCTGCTACCTCGGTCATTTGGACCGCGAACAAGTATTGGTCCGCGACCGCCGTCCGCCATCATTGGATATCAGCGGCGGATTGGTTGTATCCGGTGTCGAAGTTTTCCTGACCGTCGAAGGCGGGGTGGATGTGGCGGAAGAACGAACCAGACTGGAATCCGAGTTGAGGGAAGCTTTGAGCCAGATCGACAGGCTGATCACCTTGCTTCACAGCCCCTTTGCCGAAAAAGCTCCCGATGCTGTGGTCGAGAAGGAAAAACAGAAGTTGATCGCCTTCCAGCAATCTGCTGCAAAAATCAAGGATCAGCTTGAAAAAATGAAATAACAGACATTACAATAATTATGTTAATTGGATGAAGAAGAAAGGGGATGGCTGATGAATAAATATCTAAAGGTATTTGAACGTTCAATCGTCTATGTTTTATTGATTATGATGACACTTGTGATCATTCTGGCAACCATTGATCTAGGCCGGATTATCATCGTGGATATTCTTAAACCACCCATATCTTCTACTAAGCATTAATGATTTGCTGGAAATATTTGGGTTTGTTTTACTAATCATCATAGGCGTGGAGCTTGTTGAAACCATCAAAGCCTACCTAAATGAACATGTCATCCACATCGAAGTAGTCCTTGAGGTTGCGCTCATCGCTGTTGCCCGAAAAGTGATCATCGTGGATGTGAAAGAGTTATCCCCGCTGACATTGTACGGTATTGCCGGATTGGTGATTGCACTCTCTCTGGGTTATTACCTGGAAAAGAAAGCGCGTATGACGATCAAACCTGAGGTGGAAACTACCAACAAACAAAAAGAAGTCTAGAAGTAATCTGGAGAGCGGCGAAAGCCGCTCTCTTTTTATACTAATTTTTCCGAGAGGTAAACTCAAAATTGGTTTGCTACGAAATCAGCAATCGATTTGACTGCCTGGCGGACCTGGGGAGATAAGGAGGTCAGAACCTCATTATGAGCAGGTTGAATCCCCAATATCCACACCTGGCATCCGATCTCTTCCCGAATGTATTTGATGATGATATCAAACGGTAAACTGTGGGTTGACCCTGAAAATCCGGATATGGTATCCGGTTCGATCACGGCTATCTGACCCGGATCCAGATCCATCTGGGCAGCATCAACCAGGATGGCATGTTCCGGTTTTATTTTACGAAGTTGTCCGGTGCAGTTTTCTGGGACCGCACCGGTACTAAACCAGGTTATTTGTTTATTCGATAATTCGATTGAATCTAGTCTATCGATCAAGACAAGGCCAGCAGCGTCATCACCGCGCAGTTCATTTCCGATGCCGACGATGGCGATCCTTCCCGCTGAGTTAGTCCGGGCAGGGGATATCTTTGTCAGGGCTTCTTGCCAGTAAGAATTCCACATCTTCATCTCGTCCGTAGTAGACCGTAAATGGTTCTTTTTTGATGGATGCCAGCTCCCAATCCTCATTTGACATTTCAAGGCATTTGAAGCGGCAATTCTCGATACATTGCGAGCAGAATGTGCATTTATCCACATCATAGCGCATCACGAAGCGCTTGTTCACCTTATCCAGTACGATCAGTTCAATCGCATCGGATGGGCAATCTTTGATGCAAAGCATACATCCTGAGCATTTGGTTGGCTCATAATATAGTTTTCCGCGATACCGGGAGGGTGCCTGCAATTTTTCGAATGGATACTGCACTGTTGCCGGTTTACGGAACAAGGATTTGAAAATATCACCGATCATGGTAGCCGATTTTCATACCAACACTCCTGTACCTTTAAGGACAATGATCACCAAGAGTTGTAATAATACCAGAAGCGCGCCAACCCGCCACCAAAGACCCACCGTCTGGTCGATGCGCAGCCGGGCAAATAATGACTGCAGGGTGGCGATCACGAACAGGATCGCCAGAGTCTTCAGGATGAATTCGAGAGGATTGGATAACCCGCCCAGATAGAAAGCTGTGACCAAAGTAAGACCAATGACCAGTTCCACATTTCTTCCCAACCGGAACATGGCATAACCGCGGCCTGAATATTCGGTGAGCGCGCCGGATACGATCTCGGTTTCGGCTTCGGGTGCATCAAATGGGGGCATCTCCAGCTTGCCCATCAAACCGATCAACGAGACAACAAACCCGATGGGCTGCATGATCAGCAGCCAGGTGTGCGACTGTGTATAAATATTGATCTCTTTGATATTCCAGGTACCGGCAACGATGGCTGGTCCAAGTAAGGTCAACAGGAATGGCGCTTCATATGAGAACAACTGGGTCAGGGTTCGGACTGCGCCGATGATCGAGAAGCGATCGGCGACATTCGCGCCTGCCAGACCGGTGCAGAGAGTCAATACGCTCAACATATAGAGCGTGACGATCAAATCCCCGGCAAAACTGAATGCAGGTGCAAAGCCGGCCATGGGAACATACAACGCGGAAGTGAGTGCAGCCGCGATGGCAACCACCGGCAGACTGGTGAACAGCACCGGGTTTACACCAAAGGGGATGACCTCTTCCTTGGCTAACAGCTTGATAAAATCAGCCAGTGGTTGAAACCAGCGTGGTCCGACCCGGTTTTGCAGCCGGGCAACCAGTTTGCGGTCGATGAATTCATAAACCATTCCAAAGAGGATGACGAACATACCTCCGGGGAAGATCAACAACGCGATGATAGGTGAAATTGAGTGGCTCATTTGTAGTATTCGATCCCATACTTACGAATATCTTCCCAATCCGGGGTCAACACATTGCCGTCTTTCTTGAGTGTGATCATCCGGTCATTGCACGAGAAACATGGATCGATCCCTGAGAGGATCATGGGGATATCGGCCAGTTTATGTCCAACGGAAGTGGCGATAACAGATGCAAAGTTGTTGATACTGGGAGTGCGTACCTTGATCCGTTCGGGCATATCGCTGCCGTTACTTTTAATGAAGTAGAACAACTCGCCACGAGGCGCTTCCACCCGGCTGATTGTCTCGCCTTCGGGGATGCGGCGGGGAACTCTGACTGTGATCTCGCCTTCCGGTAATTTCTCGAGGATGGTTCGGATCAGCCGATAGCTCTCGAACAGCTCTTTGATCCGGACGACAAAACGTGCTTCCAGATCACCCGCTTGTTCGACTACCGCATTGATCGGGAAGTCTACATATGCTGAGTAGGGAGCTTCCACGCGGATATCGCGGATCAAGCCGGATGCGCGGGCGGTTGGTCCAACCGTTCCCAATTCATCGGCGGTTTCGCGGGTCATGAAACCAATGCCGCGGGTTCTGCCGACCAGTGTTTTCTCAGAAGTAACAAGATTGAGGTACATCTCGGTTCGCGGACCTAAATAATCGAGTCCCTTGAGGATTGCATCGCGGATCTCATCAGTGACATCGCATTTCACGCCGCCCAGCACATTAGCCGAGTAGTTCACCCGGTTTCCGCAAAGAGTTTCCAAGAGATCCATCATGGTTTCCCGGTCGCGCCAGGTGTACATGAAGAGTGTGTCGAAACCGGCTTCGTGGGCGGCGACTCCCAGCCAGAGCAGGTGGCTGTGGATTCGTTCCATCTCGGCGACGATCGTACGGATCGCCTGCGCGCGGGGAGGGACCGTCACACCGGCTAATTTCTCGACACCGAGAACATAAGCGAACGCGTGAACATGGGAGCAGATACCGCAGATCCGTTCGAGTAGATACAGGTTCTGGTTCCAATTGCGCGATTCAGTTCCCTTTTCGATACCACGGTGGACAAATCCCAAGCGGACGGACGCGGCGGTGACCACCTCGCCATCCACGGTGAACTCAAAATGACCAGGCTCTTTTAATGCCGGGTGCTGCGGTCCAATGGGGACGATAAATTTTTCCTGTTTTTCATTCTGCAGCATCTTATTCGCCTTTCTCTTCCGTGGATGAACCCAAACCGGTAAATTCTTTGCGCAGCGGATAAACATTCGCCGGCCAATCATCCGGTAACAGAAGATGATCCTGATTGGTGGCGCCAACGATATTGATGCCAAACATTTCCTTCAACTCACGTTCAAACAACGAAGCGGAAGGGAGCAGTTTATCGATCGCGGGGACAGATGCTCCGCTGTGTGGAAGTTGTACCCGCAGCGTGAGCACCACATCCATGTTGCAGAAGTGATACAACGCTTCGAGGGATCCGGCGTATGCCAGACCGGTCGTGCTTTCCTGATAATCTTCACCGGTCCGGTTCCATTCCTTTTCCTCGTTCGCGTTCAACGCGGATGGAGCGTGGTCCAACCCGGTGATCGCTGCCAGATATCCCCAGTGACTGCTCTTGATCGCAGTCACAGCTTCCAGCAGTTTTTCGGGCGGAATGATCACATCCAGGCGATTGGCTTCAGGTGTGGATGTGTCGGTAGAGATCGTTGAGAGGATCTCTTTTGCTTTTTCAATGAGAATTTCACGTTCCATGATCATTCCTCCACCGGCTGATCTGCATGAGCCTGCTGTTCAAACATCTGTCTGGCTTCTTCTTCAGTGAATGTGACCGGTTTGGATGGACCGGGCTTCCTGCCCGGCTTCAATGACTCAAGCAACTGCGCCACACCGTAGATGATCGCTTCGGGTCTGGGTGGGCACCCGGGAATATATGCATCCACCGGGATCACATCTTCGATGCGGCCAACCACATTGTAGCAGCCTTGAAACGCGCCGCCGGAAAGTCCGCAGGCGCCCACAGCCACCACAAATTTCGGCTCCGGCATCTGTTCGTAAACCAGTTTGAGACGGTCTTTTGCCTGCAGTGTCACCGGTCCGGTCACGATCAGAACATCAGCGTGCCGCGGACTGCCCTGCAGTTTGATGCCCAACCGCTCCAGATCGTACCGCGGAGTTAGCGTGGCCAGGATCTCGATATCGCACCCATTGCATGATCCGCTGTTGAAGTGGATCGCCCAGGGAGAATTGATCCGCGCCCAGGTCTTGATCCCGGTCAGGATATTATCGTATGTATCCATTACAATATTTGACATTTTCTCTCCTACCGTTAAGGACGGTTACCCCAGGATCAACGCGACCAAAGCCAGGATGATCCCACCCAGGAAAATCGCTTCGGGAATGTTCAATGTGCCGGCACCCAGGACCAAAATCCCCAGATGCAGGATGGCAAAGAAGAGTGCCACCAGGAAGAACGGACGGTATCCCGGCGCGGTGAAGGAAGTGGGAGCCACTTCTCCACTGCCGTAGAGGGTTCGTTTTTGATCCGACGGATTGGTATTGCCAGCCATACGCTTGCCGATTCCGCTCAGGATCAGGATCAACGGGATGTACAAGAGAAATGCGATCGGAGGTGATAATAATATTTGCATGGTTCTCCTAACTTCCCAAACCTAATTCAAGGAACATCACCTGCCCGGCGAGTTTGCTGACCCACTCAATGGCAGGCGGATATAGTCCGATCACGATGATGAATGCAGCCAGCACGACCAGCGCAACCTGCATCATGGCATCCGGGGATTTTCCGGCTTCGGCAACTTCACCGGCGTCTTTGCGGTACATCGCATTGACCAGCGGAGCGTAGTATCCCAGCGATAACACGCTGTTGAGCGCCAGCAGGACAACGATCACGATCATCCAGGTGTTCATGGTGACCATGCCGGCGACGAAGATCTGCCATTTCGAGACGAAACCAGCCATCAGCGGCAAACCGCCCAGAGCGAGGACTGCGATACTGAACGCCAGCGTCTCCATCGGATATTTCTTGCTGGCACCTGCCAGATCGTCCCGGGTGAGCGGACGGTGCTGACCATTCTCCAGGACCATGGCGTACAGCAATGCCCCAGCGGACAGGAAGGCGAGGCTCTTCATCAGTCCGTGTGTCAGCAGATGGAAGAAGGCTCCGGCTCCACCGATCCACGCGCCAAAGGTGAACATGCTGCCCAAACCGATCAGCATGTAGCCCACATGAGCAATGGATGAGTATGCCAGCAGCCGTTTGATCTCCTGTTGGCGCAGCGCCATCAGGTTACCGACGAACATATTCACGCACGCCAAGTCCCAATAAAATGGGACCCCAGGCGGTGGTCACCCAGTATAGGGCAGTCAGCACGCGGAGCAGGGCGATCAGACCGGCTTCGATCACCACGCCGGAAAGCATGGCGCTGATGCCGCTGGGTGCCTGCGAATGTGCGTCCGGCAGCCAGGTGTGCAGCGGAAAGAATGCTGCCTTGACGCCGAATCCGATGATGAAGAATGCTCCTGCCGCGATCAAACCCGGAGAGGCAAATCCCGGGATGGCAAGCGAGGTCAAATCCAAATTCCCGGTCTGGGCAAATACCAGAGCGATGCCCAACAGCACGAACGCGGATCCGATGGCGGACTGGATCAGGTACTTCACGCCTGCTTCCAGCGCGCCGGGTTGGTTGCGATAGAAGGAAACCAGCGTGTAGGTGGAGATGGCCATCAATTCGAACCAGACCCACAGATTGAACAGATCGCCCGCGGCGGATAAGCCGATGATCGATGCCACCATGATCAGGAACAGCGCGTAATATTTCTCCTGACCGGCGTCTTTCTTCAGATATCTGACCGAAAAGACCGTGCAGATGAATCCCAGCAGAAGGGTCAATCCGCTGACGAGCAGACTGAGCGCATCAAAACGCAGAATGATCACGTCCTGATAGATCACCAGCCCTTCAGCTTTGATCACAGGGATCATCGTCCGCAAGGGAATGATACAGGCGGCAAATGCGAGGATGGTCAGCCAGGGAGCCAGATTGGTCTTCCCGTTGAACAGGTTCCACTTGTAAGCCAGGCGTCCTGCCAGATACACGATCGGCGCGGACAGCAGCGGAATAAGGATGAGCCAGAGGAATGTTGTGTTTGCCATGTTATGCTCTCCAAACCAGGACTGCCAGGATGATGAGCAAGCCAGCAATGATCCCGACGATGTTCCAACTCACCAAACCGGTCTGGATGCCTCTCAATTTCTCAGAGATGTATTGCGTGCCGGAGTAGATCCAGCCGTTGATCTTCTCGAAGCCGAAGCTATTTTCCGCAGCGGACGAGATGAAACTGAACGCGTCGGTGAGTCCGACCAGCCGTTCGCGGATGAACCAGAGCGAGATGCCCAGCGCGATCACCAGCAGGGCGGCATAGGTCGCCGGAGCGGTGACCACTTCCCGCAAGATCTCTCCGGTGGGGAGCACATGGATCTCGTGGAAGGGCAGGGTTTTCGCGAACAGGGATGCAATCGGACCGGCGATCAGCCAACTGATGAGCGTGCCCACAGCCAGCGGAAAGAGCGCGACCCGCATGGCGGTTCCGGCATCGTGCGCGTGCAGTTCACTGCGCTCCTCGCCGTAGAAAACCATCCAGATGCAGCGGGTGGTGTAGAGCGCGGTCAAACCGGCGCCGAAGTACATCAACCAGGTGAAGATCGGCGCGGATTCCAACCCTGCTTCGAGGATCAGTTCCTTCGACCAGAAGCCGTTCAGCACAGGGATTCCCACCAGGGCAAGTCCGCCGATGATGAACAGGGTGCGGATCACCGGGATCTTCTTCCCCAGGCCGCCCATCAGGGTCATATCGCGGGTACCAACGCCGTGGATGATCGCACCGGCGCACAGGAAGAGCAGCGCCTTGAAAATGGCGTGACTGAGCAGATGGAACTGGGATGCGTACACCGATCCGGCGCCAATGGCGAAGACCATATATCCCAATTGGCTGACCGTGGAGTATGCCAGCACGCGTTTGATGTCCGTCGCCACCAGTGCCATAAAGGCAGCCAGCAGCGCGGTGACCACTCCCACGATCAAGACAGCCAGTTTCCAGTAGGGGACTGCCGAGAAAGCCGGGTAGAAGCGGGCCAGAATGTACACGCCCGCGTTGACCATGGTGGCCGCGTGGATGAGCGCGCTGATGGGGGTCGGCGCTTCCATCGCGTCGGGCAGCCAGGTCTGGAAGGGGAACTGCGCGGATTTTGCGGCCGCGGCGATCAGGAACCCAAAGGCGGGGATGGCTAATATCGCCACCGGATACTTGCCCGCGATGGAGAGGAAGTTGTTGATGTCCAGGCTTCCGGAGGTGACGAAGATGACCAGCGCACCAACCAGCAGACCGGCGCCGCCGACCTGGGTCATGATGAGCGCTTTCATACCGCCGGCAACTGCCTTGGGATCGTCATTATGGAAGGAGATGAGCGCGTAAGAGCACAGCGCGGTCACTTCCCAGAAGAGGAAGAGGAAGAACAGGTTACCGGTCAGCACCAGCCCGGTCATGCCGCCGATGAAGAGCAGAATGAAGGCATAGTAGCGGGCGAGCTGGCTTTCTTCTTTCATGTAGTCGATCGAGAAAACCACCGCCAGCGATCCGATGATGGTGGCGATGCAGGATAGCATCACTCCCAGACCATCGGGGACGAGGGTGAAATCCTCAAACGTGGTCCCCATCGGATAGTGTATGGTGGAGGTGCTGCTTGCCAGGGGAATGAGTGCCAGCGAGGCGATCCCGGCCAGCGCGGAGAATAAGACAGCGGTGATGTTCAGCGCTTTGCGGTTTTCGTCACCGAGCAGCCAGACCACCGCCGCGCCCACCCAGGGGATGGCGATTGGAAGGAGAATTGTCCATGAAGGCATCGTGTTATCTCCTCAAGGTTGTTAGATCTTTGAGATCCAGGCTGCCGAACGCCTTGCGGACCTGAACTGCGATGGCCAGGGCGATGACCGCCACGATGGTATCGGCTACCAGGATGGTGAGTGCCATACTCTGGCTGAGATTGACCTTTGCCTGCAGGTTGCCGGCGATGATGAAGGCGACCAGTATCCCCTTGACGAGGATCTGCAAGGCGACCACCACTTTGATCAGGTTGCGGGTGATCAGCAATCCGTAGATGCCGACGCCCACCAGACCAATCACCCCGACCAGACCGATGGAAATGGGAGAGAGTGTCATGCGTGTTCCTCCGTGTGCAGCGGTTTATCTTCGGTCAGCAGGCTGAGGACACCCAGCACTCCGGCAAAGATGAACGCGGACTGCAGGTAGAAATCCAGTTTACGCCCGGTGGAGAGGTAATAGGTGAAGGACTGATCGGTGCCGACGCCAGGCGTGCCCAGGTTGGGCAGCAGCATCCAGGAGAGGGCAACCACAGCCAGGGTCATCAGCACCCAGGCGACTGCCCGGGGGATGGACGGCAGGGTGATGCTGGCGTCTTCGCCGGTGATGTTGATGGCGAAAACGAAAAGAACCGTCACAAGACCGGCTCCCACGCTTAATTCGACAACAGCAATGATTGGCGCACCAAATAGATAGATCAACAGGGCAGTCAGGGCGGAACACCCGGCCAGCCAGATGGCAGAGATGAGCAGGTGACTGCTGCGGATTGCCATCCCGGCGCAGATGATGAGCGCCAGAACAACGATTGCGATGAATACCATTGTCCCTCCCGGAAGGAAAAAGAATAAGTCCAAGGGGGAATGATACATGATTTTCGGCAGGTTGTCATGTGATAGACATCATGGATTACGTTAAATTTTCTCATACTCGAGCACTACCCCCCCTTAGTAAGGGGGGGTAGGGGGGATCCTCCCTTAATAAGGGGCATCGAGCCAGTCAGCTTCATCGACTGGTAGGAAATGAAACTAATCCGGCCATCCACTTCGGATATCCAGTTCACTTAATTTTATAGACGGAATACTTTTTTGTAGCTATGATCTTGATGTACGAGGATTGATCCAGATTTTCTGCCAAATAATGCAACTTGCGAGGAATAATTACAATATCGATCTTTTGCCAGGCAACTTCCTGTGCAAATCCCCCGGAAAAAGATTTGTATTTGGGGTCATACATCAACATCAATCCTGACATTCTTTTGTACTTATCTTTCTCACCATGAGAGAGATAGTAATCTTCCATATAATGTGTACGAGTTCAAAAAAGACGAAAATCCGGGGTGATCTGGCGTAAGGTCTGATCCAGCGAAAGAGGAGCGAGGACAACCGAATTCTTCACGCCGGGGTATACCAGTAATGCACCAACAACTTGGATATCTGACGCATCCAATTTGTAAGTATTTTCAGGATTTGAAAATGAATGCTTGCTTTGATACATCCATGATCCATTGATGATGATCAATATTACGATACATAGTGCTGTGATGATTTTCAGTTTTGGAAAATGGAAGTTTTCAATTGCCAAACAACCCATCAGGCTAATACCGATGCCTATTGGTAACAACCAAAATACCCTCCAGTAAGTTGTAAAACTTGTAACGTATTTGGCTATATAGGGGGCAAAAATTGGATTCCATACAAATACGAACAAAGTAAGAGGGGAATACAAAATTAATGATTTTAAGTAATCATTCTTTCTAAATAGCATATAGATCAGGGCACCAAAATATAGTAAGTAAGTGTATCCCCCTTCCACGACAACATATTTAAACGCTCGAAAGCTTGAAAAATTTTTATGTGAATTCAGATTGTTGAATGTATAAGAATCAGCTAAACTATCGCGGATAAAATATGCATAGATGGCGAGAGGCAACAAGATTACAGCAGCTTTGATGATGGGACGTATTTGCTTTCTTCGGATACATTCTGGAAGTAAGATGCTGAAGACTAACATTGGAACAAGATAGACTGCTATTGGGTTGAGAGAAATTGCAGTAATTGAAATTATGACTAATAAAACAAGATACCTTGTATTGCCGTTGTGTTCCAAGTAATCTTTAGTAAACGCATAAAGACAAGGGAAGATGAATAAAAGAATGAGTGCTTTTCCCTGCCAAATCCACGCAAGCAGATAAATACCTGGTGTAACTACTGAGTATCCCGCGAATAGATGAACAATGGATAAAAAGATGATGAACACCGGCACCATTGATTCTGGTAATACTCTTTTGGCAAACATATAAAAAGCCAGGTTGCACAACAAAATCAAACCAAAGGGCAGGATCGTATGCGCCAACTCGGCTGGATGTACTCCAAGTGCTCTTGAAAAAACTCCTTGCAACATTTCCCAACTTTGAAAACTATATTGTCCTTGCGGAGGTATGTTTTCCATACCAGAGGCAGGATCAAATTTCAAAACGCTAGTTGAATGATAATTTGTTAATACAGAACTTAAATAATACGCATCATCCCCGCTTGGATTCTGTAAATATGTACTCATAATTGCCTGAAAAAGTACAATTGTTACGGCAATTGCGATGAAAGTATTGCGGTGATGCCACCCCTTAAATGAAGATAGAAATCTGTCCTTTCGAACTGTATCAGTGTCATTTTTGATTTCTTTTGCTCGAAGAAAATATGAAACTGCGATACTAAGGAAGATAAAAACCAACAAAGGATAGTAGATCAAATCGAAGCTGAGATGGAAAGCGAGCACAGGTGTTGCGAGGATTTGAAAAAAAGCCAATCCTAGAATAAAACCAATGACCGGTTTTTCCAATTTATCCAGTTCTGGAAACCAATAACTAGCTATGCATCCTAACCGATAAATCCAGAAGAAGAACATTAGCTGAAAAACTATAAATTTGAGAATAAAGAAAACTGTTAACATCGGCTGATTATAATGTGGAACCAATCAGTTCAACTTATAGAATGACATGATTTTTCTAATAATTTATCATAATCACAATATTCCGAATATTTGATAACAATCAGGAAATTAATGCGAGCTGGAGAAAAAAATGCAATCATTAGTTATTTGTTTTAATTCCGAAACTAGTTTATGGCTTTTTTTATGCTGGGACTGTGCGCGGATCGACCACCGAAAGGACAGTCGGGTGTTAGAATACGTGTTCTAATAAAGTATACACAACGCGGGATTCTTTGCAACCTGTCATTTGTGACAGGCTGCAATTGCTGGAATATCGTTTATACTAGAACAAGTATTCTATACATTGTTCTTTACCATCCAAACAGGTTCGATCATGCCAGCCCTGGCCTTTTCTTTCCTCCCAAAATTGCTACTTTTTGCCATTTGGGGACATCGTGCCTTACGGTTTGTGTAAGGTAGGGTAGGGTGGGGCCATCCGCAGAATGGAATTGAACCTGAAAATCAATTCGGCACACGCGGGTGCCAACGAGCTGCAGACCCTCCACTACACGACCTCTCCCAACCCTCCCCTCGCCAGCGGCTGGGTGCAGGGGGGGCTTATACAGACTTGACAATAGAACATATATTCTATATACTGTAATTATGGACACGATCACCTCTTCCCGCGAATGGCTTCCCATCACCCGCTCCCTGCAGCCGGGGCAGATCCACGCACTGCTGGCTCCCCATGCCGGGGCAGCCCTCATGCTCGAGACGGCAGCACGGCTTTCCGTGCACGGCAGCGTCCGTGTGCTGGATGGCGGCAACCAGTTCAACGCCTACCATGTTGCCCGCAGCATCCGCCGTCTTTCCGCGGAGCTCGAGCCGGCGCTGACCCGCATCCACCTGGCGCGCGCCTTCACCTGCTACCAGGTCGAGACCCTCATCTGCGGCGCCGCCACATCCTATGACGTCCCCGGGCGGGGGGCGCCGGTCACCCTGGTGTTCGACCTGCTGGGTACCTTCGCCGATGACAACGTCTCGCTGGTCGAGCGCCGCCGTCTGCTGGAACGCTGCCGGCTGGCCATGCGCCAGATCGCTGCCCACTCCGTGCTGCTGGTGGGGCTGCGCCCTGCCCGTGCCGGTCACCCCGACCAGGATGAACTGCTGCAGATCGTCCTCGGCTGGGTGGATAACCTCTGGCAGGCTGAAGTCCCCGTTCGCGCAGCCGCAGATGACACTGTTCGACGGCGCGGCCATAGCACACTAATCCGTTTCACCCCGTCTGCCTGACGGGGAAGTGAGGTCATTATGGGTAGAACACTCCCTTCAATTACACAAGTCTTTCTGGGGGAACAGGAAGCCTTCGGGCGCTTCCGCCGCGCGCTGAGGCGCTCTGATCAACTGGCGCTGGACGACCTGTTCGTGTCCGCGCAGAGACACCTGGCGGCGGCAGCCTATGCCGCCCACGCGCTGCCCTTCGAAACCTTCCTGCTGGCCATGCTGCTGGAGGAACACAAAGAGATGCTGCGGATGCGCATGCTGCTGGAAGGCGCCGGGATGATCCCGCAGAGTCCCTGGCAGCAGGAGTCCGCGCCTGAGAGGCGAGCGGTCCTGAAGCAGTACCCGGCGACGGGGATTTGCCATGCTGACCCTGACCGGCTGGGTGCTGGATCTGTTCGCCGCTCCGCGCGACGGGCTGGTGATCTGGTTCATCGGCGAAGACGGCAACCGCTACCGCTTCAGCACACCTTTTCCGCTCACCTTTTACGCGGCAGGCGATCCGCGCCGGGTGGACGCACTCGAGAAGCATCTGCGTCCGCACCCGGGGGTGGTCCTCGGCAGGACACACCGGCGCGACCTGTTCATCGCCGAACCCGTCCCGGTGCTGGCGGTGCAGGTGCTGCAGGCAGCCTACCTGCCCGAGCTGTTCCAAAAGACCGAGCGCATCTTCCCCGACATCACCTTCTACGACGCGGATATCCCCATCGCGCTGCAGGCTCAGTCCGTGTTCGGCATCTTTCCGCTGGCATACTGCCTGATCGAAGCCTCCGACGACTTCATCATCCAGTCGGTGAAGGTGCTCGACTCGCAGTGGGATCTTGACCCGATCGATCCGCCGATGCGCATCTTATCGCTGGAACCGGACGTGAACCCATCCCATGCCATGCCGCGCTTTTTGCAGCTGCGCTACGAGAAACACACCGGCAAACTGTCGCTGCTGCCGGAGCGTCCCTTTCTGATCAACCTGGCTGCCATTCTGCAGACCTACGACCCGGACATGCTGCTGACCAACTGGGGGGATACCTGGCTGCTGGAGCATCTGCTGACGCTGTCGCGCAAGTGGAAGATCCCCCTGCCGATCAACCGAGAACCGGGGCGCGGCGTGCTGCGCAAGGGGGAACGGGTGTACTTCTCCTACGGTCAGGTCATCCACCGCGGCAATCAGATCCACACCTTTGGGAGGCTGCACATCGACCGCACCAATGCCATGCTGTGGGGGGATTACGGGCTGGACGGCGTTTACGAGTTGGGACGGGTGACCGGTCTGCCGCTGCAGATCACCTCGCGGGTCTCCCCGGGGACGGGCATCTCTTCGATGCAGATGATCACCGCGCTGAAGATGGGGGTGATGGTGCCCTGGCACAAGCAGCAGACCGAGGATTCACGCAGCGCGCTCAGCCTGTTCAGCGGGGATCAGGGCGGGCTGGTGTACCAACCCACCATCGGTCTGCACCGCGACGTGGGCGAGATCGACTTCATCTCCATGTATCCCAGCGTGATGGTGCACTTCAACATCTCGCCTGAGACGGTGGGGGATCATCTGATCGACGCGGAGCTTATTCCGCAGTTGAACATGCACATCGACCGCCAGCATGTGGGGCTGGTTCCGCTGACGCTCAAGCCGCTGCTCGAGAAGCGCATCGGGATGAAGAGGGCGCTGCTGACCCTGCCCAGATGGGATCCGCGGATAAAGCGCTACAAGATGTGCGCGCAGTCGCACAAGTGGCTGCTGGTGACCTGTTTCGGCTATCTGGGCTACAAGAATGCCCGCTTCGGACGCATCGAAGCGCACCAGGCGGTGACAGCCTACGGACGCGAGACGCTGTTGATGGCAAAGGAAGCTGCCGAGGCGCATGACTTTGAGATACTGCACATGTACGTGGACGGTTTGTGGGTCAAGAAGCCGGGAGCCAAAACCGTGCAGGATTTTCAAGCGGTACTGGATGATGTGGTCGAAGCCACCGGGTTACCCATCGCGCTGGACGGGGTGTTCCGCTGGGTGGCATTTCTGCCTTCGCGGCGCGACGAGCGCATCCCTGTTCCCAACCGCTATTTTGGCGTCTTCCAGGACGGCAGCATCAAGGTGCGCGGCATCGAAGCCCGGCGCGGAGATACGCCAGCCTGCATCTCGCAGGCTCAGATGGAGGCGCTGGAGCTGCTTTCGAAGGCGAAGGATGTGGACGAACTGCCCGATTACATCCCCGCGCTGCGGGCGCTGTTCTGCAAGCGCCTGAATGAGATCACCTCCACGCGCATCCCATTGGAGAATTATCTGGTGTCCCTGAAGTTGAGCCGCACATTGGAGGAATACAAATCGGACCGCACTCCCACCGCTGCCGCGCTGACCCAGCTTCAGAACGCCGGCAAGTCCCTGCGGCCGGGGCAGCGGGTGCGCTTCATCTACACATTGGGCAAGCCGGGCGTGCAAGCCTGGGATCTGCCCGTGCCGGTCGCTCCGCAGCAGATCGATACCGCCCGATACCGCCTGCTGTTCCTGCGGGCGGCGGCCACACTGCTGCTGCCGTTGGGCATCGCCGCGGATGAATTTGAAGCGGATAAATGGCTGCGGGAAGAACCGACCGCCCATGAACTCCCCTGGCTGACACCGGCCAACAGGTCCATGGGACTGCTGGTGATGGGGAACCGCTGATGGATACCTGGGAAAAGTTGGTCGCAGTCTCCAGGTCGGAGATGCATGACGAGGACGGCGCTCCCAGTTTTGGCTGCCAATCCGGTGTATTGAAGGAACCGGCGCCACAGCCCGCGAAGGAGTTCGAGGTCTTTCTGGCGCAGGCTGGCAGCCGGAAAGTTCCGCTGCTGAAGACCATGCTGACCACCGCCTGCAGCAATGACTGCAATTATTGCGTGTTCAGGAAGCAGCGGGATGTGACCCGCTATTCATTCTCCCCGGATGAGATGGCGTCGCTGTTCATGAAGATGGTGGCGAAGCGGAAGGTGGAGGGACTGTTCCTCAGCTCGGGCATCCCAGGCAGTCCGATCACCTGCCAGGACAGACTGCTGGATACGGTTGCGATCGTCCGCGAGAAGTACGCATACCGTGGATATATCCATCTCAAGATCATGCCGGGAGCAGATGAAGAACAGATGCGCCAGTCGTTGAAGTACGCCAACCGGGTATCGATCAATATTGAAGCTCCCAACGCGCATAGATTGAAGACTTTGGCGCCGATGAAGCGGTTCGACGAAGTGCTGCTATCGTCGCTGCAGACACTTTCCAGACTGATCGCTGAACGGGAACCAGATCTGCGGATCAAGTCTTCTTCCTTAACCACGCAGATCGTAACCGGGGCAGTAGGCGAGAGCGACCTGGAGATCATGGCGATCAGTCAGCGGTTGTACCAGCAGTTCCACCTGGCGCGGGTCTATTATTCACGGTTCAGTCCCGCGGCGGACACTCCGCTGGAGAATATGCCTGCGCTGGACTACACCCGGTATGTCCGCATTTATCAGGCGTCATTCCTGCTGCGGGATTATGGATTTGACCTGGAAGAGATGCCATTCCTGGCGGATGGGAATCTGCCGCTGGCGGAAGATCCCAAGATGATGTGGGCGAAGCAGCATTACGGAGATGCACCGGTCGAGATCAACAAGCTGACCCGCGAGGAGTTGATCCGCTTGCCGGGAATTGGTAAGATTGGAGCGGAGAGGATATATAATGTTCGTAAGCAGCAGAAGATCACCAGTCTGCATCAACTCGAAGATGCTGGCGTAGGGGTGAGCCGACTGGCTCCATTCGTTCTGCTCAACGGACATAGAGTACCGCAACAGTTGCCATTATGGAAAACAAACCCATCAATTTCATTGGAGAGTCCATCCAGGTAGTGTTCGATCACGATCCGCTGCTGGAGAAGAAGCAGGGCTGCCCAAATGGGTTCATCTGGCGGGAAGAGACGTTCACGATCATCGAGATGCTGGCGGAATGGCATGATTACCGTCGCAAGGGCAGGTCCGCGCGTAACATGCAGCCGCAGCACGCTATCGTGGCATCATCCAAGGGTTCGTGGGGTGTGGGGAAAGATTACTACGAAGTGAAGACATCCAGTGGACGGTGCTTCACCATCTACTTCGATCGGGCGCCCAAAGATGCTTTCAACAAGCACAGCGGCTGGTTCCTACGGGATGAGCTCGATCCTTGTTAAGACTATCCATTTTGCGAAAACTAAATAAAATTAAGTAAATAGTCAATAATATCAATAATTGTATTGACAAAGTTAATTATTATTCTATAATATCTTAAATATTACTAACTTGAGAAAATCATCCAGAGGTTCCATGAAGAATAGTTTGAATAACTGTCCGGTTTGCGACCAAACCTTAACGGTCACCCGATATTACTGCAGCCACTGCGATACGGTGATCGAGGGGAAATTCAGTAATTCACAAAATCCATTTTCGCAACTATCCCCTGAACAGCTGGCTTTTCTGCTCACCTTTATCAAATGCGAGGGCAGATTGAACCGGATGGAAGAGGAACTGAGCCTCTCCTATCCGACCTTACGCAACCGACTGGTGGAAGTGATCCGCGCATTGGGATTTGAACCCGGCAAAGAGGATACGTCTCCCAGGCTGACATCGGAAGACAGAGCCAAGGTACTGGATGAAATGGAAAAGGGCAACATGACCTTTGAAGAAGCAAAGAAAATGCTGCTTGGATTTACGGAATAAGCGAGACTGACATGCCAATGAAACCTGAAGAAAAAATCCGCATCATGCAACTTGTCCAGAATGGGACAATCACACCCGAAGAAGCACTGCAACTCCTGGAAGGGATTGATCGTAAATCCAATGTTGGTCCAAATATCGCGGATTCGTTCACCACGCCAGCAAATCCGCCGAAATGGGCGAGGATCCTGGTCACTGATATGGACAGCGGGAAAACGAGAGTTAATCTGCGGTTACCACTTGGATTAATCACTGCTGGGCGAAAAATGGGTGCAAAAATCCCGGCAAAAATGAATGATATGGATCTGGACGATTTATTTCAAGGATCAAACCTGAGTTCACCCGGGAGAGTGCTTGAAGTCTACGACGAAGAAGACCGGGAACACGTTGAGATCTTTGTCGAGTGATTTACCTTTGTTGATCATTGTTTTATGACTGGCGATAACATCTAATAGGTTATCGTTGGAAGGAAAGTTGTTAATCCAGGAAGGAAGACATGGCTGTAGTAATCAAAAAGAATTGGAAAACAATATTCGGCGCGATCTGGGCAGGACAAACTTTTTCCCTGTTTGGATCAGCTTTGGTTCAATTTTCATTGGTCTGGTGGTTAACCCAGACAACTGGCAGCGCAACCATTTTGGCGACAGCGTCCCTGGTAGCCATGCTACCACAGGTCATCTTTGGCCCATTTGCCGGTGCGATCGTTGACCGGGCAAACCGTAAAATGGTGATGATTATCGCGGATGGAGCAACGGCATTTGTAACACTACTGCTTGTCCTTATCGTCGCATCCGGACAACTTCAGCCCTGGCATATCTACATTGCCATGTTCCTGCGGTCTCTGGGACAGGCATTCCACTGGCCGGCGATGCAATCATCTACATCTCTTCTGGTACCCGGAGAACACCTTTCCAGAATTTCAGGGATCAATCAGGCATTAATGGGTATCGTCAACATTATTGCACCACCTGTTGGCGCTTTATTAATCGGTGTAATGGCATTGAATTGGGTTTTGTCCATTGATATCATCACAGCCATACTTGCCATCCTACCGCTGCTTTTCATCCACATTCCTAATCCTGAACAGACGACCGCAGCATCCGGTTCACCGATCCAGACCATTCTTAACGATACCAAAATGGGTTTTCAATATGTTTTCCGTTGGAAAGGACTGTTTTATGTGCTGCTTCTAGCGTTATTGATCAACTTCCTAACCGTACCGGGATTCTCACTACTGCCTTTGCTGGTCACCAAACACTTCCAGCTCGGTGCTTTACAGTACGGTTGGTTGGAATCGGCGTTCGGAGTTGGTATCATTATTGGCGGGATAACCCTGGGTGTATGGGGTGGATTTAAGAAAAAGGTATATACCAGTGCAACGGCGGTTATCGGACTGGGAATCGGGTCATTAGCGCTCGGACTAGCCACCCAGCAGATGTACTGGCTGGCCTTGGCAAGTATGGCGTTCATGGGGATCATGAATCCGATATGTAACGGTCCATTATTTGCCTTACTTCAAGCAAAAGTGGACGCGGACATGCAAGGTCGGGTGATGGCGATGACTGGTAGCATGACCATGGCTGTTGTTCCACTGGCGATGTTGTTCGCCGGACCGTTATCGGATAAATATGGGATTCAAACCTGGTTCGTTATCGGTGGGATCTCCTGCATCCTGGTCGCGATTGCTTTCTTTACCTTACGCGTGGTCAACACGATAGAAGAGCAAGATCCGGGCGGGAATCTCCATTTGAGCGAAGTTGTTGTCCCTGCTGAACCTACGATGACAGAATCGGTCTAATTGCGGAATTTCCTGAAATAATAGATTTAAGAGGATGGAAGTGCAATAACCACTTTCATCCTTTTTCATAGAAAAACCCCTCCAATCAATCTAAGAGGGGTCAGGGCAAGTAAATTCATCGATATGGCAGGGTTCGTGAATTCCTCTTCTTTATTATCTAACAATAATTTCAATTAATCAAAGATACCGCTTTGCTTACCCAATAATTTCTTTACCCGTAATGTAATTTTCCAGACTCTTGATGGTGGTTTCTCTGTCTGCGATGATTTCTTTGATCAAATCGTTGATCGAGATCACCCCGACAACTTTCCCTTTTTCCATGACAGGAAGATGGCGAATGTGCTTTCCGGACATCAACTTCATACATTCATCCACTGAATTGGATTGTTCGGAAAAGAAAACATTTGTGGTCATAAATGAAGAGACAGAATCAGACAGATTCACTGAGCCTTTTTGGGACATATGACGCACCAGGTCGCGTTCGGAGATAATTCCAACCAGATTTTCACCCTCCAAGACAACCAATGCACCGATGTTTTCCTTATCCATCAACCGGACCGCTTCGGCAACAGTGGAATTTGGGTTAACCGACCAGACTGCTTTCCCTTTTCTTTCCAGTAAATGTTTCACAAGAGCCATTTCGTATTCCTCCTCAGCTTGGTTTACTTAAGATTATAAGGAAGGGAGAATCCACTTACAAGGGAAAATCACCGGCTTTGCCATCTTGTCTAATATTTGCATAAAGTGCGAACCAGCTTTGGACGCTAGATATGAAAATCCTGTCCCTGCCAGATACCGGCTTCGGGGATATGCGGGGCATTTCCATTTGTTATGATATGGAGTTGATTTTCCACTTTTTCCAATCTGCCCATCAAGCTTACGAGGGTGGTCCCTACCAGGTCAGGCATTTGATTATGATCCAGATCCGGTTTGCCCAATGGTTGGTTGTGTTGACTTCTGGCAACAACCTGCCCGGGGACTCCGATCACAATTGAATCAGGCGGAACAGTCTTCACAACGACAGCATTGGCACCGATACGGCTACCACGACCTATGATGATATTTCCCAGCACTTTAGCTCCAGCACCTACTACTACGCCGTCCTCCAAAGTCGGATGCCGTTTTCCTTTTTCAAGACTGACTCCGCCAAGGGTGACGCCATGATAGAGGGTCACATCTGCACCGACTTCGGCAGTTTCACCAATCACCACACCCATCCCGTGATCGATAAAAAACCGCGGTCCGATGGTCGCTCCAGGGTGGATCTCGATCCCGGTTAACGATCGGAATAACTGGGATACCCAACGGGCTCCCAGTTTCATGGAATGATTCCACATCCAATGTGCGATCCGGTGACCCCAGACTGCCTGTAATCCGGGATAGCAAATGAAAACCTCAAGGGCGGATCTGGCGGCCGGGTCACGATCCAATACAGATCGGATATCTTGAGTTAGCGTGGATGGAGCCATATCAATCTCCTAATCCGGCAAAGAGCGGAGTACTGAGATACCTTTCCCCAAAGGAAGGAATGATAACGACGATCACTTTGCCTTTTGATTCAGGGCGGGCAGCTACTTGCAATGCTGCCCAAACCGCTGCGCCGGAACTGATACCAACCAGTAAACCTTCTTCCTTTGCCATCCTGCGGGCAGTCTCAAACGCATCATCCGCTTTGACCCGTATGATCTCATCATATACCATGGTGTTCAAGACATCTGGAATAAATCCGGCACCGATGCCCTGAATGGGGTGCGGTCCTTTGGGACCACCTGACAGGACAGGGGATGCATCCGGTTCAACTGCGATAGACACAAAAGAAGGTTTGCGTTTTTTGATCACCTCAGAAACCCCGGTAATGGTTCCACCGGTTCCGACACCAGAAATGAGGATATCAACTTTGCCGTCCGTGTCCTTCCAAATCTCTTCTGCTGTGGTCCTACGGTGGACATCTGGGTTAGCTGGATTTTTAAATTGCTGCAGGATGAGATATCTGGTATCGGCTGCGGCCATTTCTTCCGCTTTGCGGATTGCACCTCCCATCCCCTCCGGTCCGGGGGTGAGGATGAGCTCGGCACCGTACCCACGCAAGAGCATACGCCGTTCCTTACTCATAGTTTCCGGCATAGTCAATGTGCACCGATAGCCGCGGGCGGCAGCGACAAATGCCAACGCGATTCCGGTGTTCCCGCTTGTTGGTTCCAGCAGAATGGTATCTTCTTTGATCAATCCTGCCTTTTCGGCAGCCTCGATCATTGCCAACCCGATACGGTCTTTGACGCTGTGAGCAGGATTGAAGAATTCCAGCTTGGCAAGGACTTCTGCATTTGATCCTGCAGTGACTCTGTTCAATCGAACCAGCGGAGTGTTCCCAATCAGTTCGGTTATTGAATTTGCAACTTTCATTTTGACTCCTGGATAAAATTTATGAATATTGGTTGAAAAAAAATTAAAACAAAACACCCATCTTCTGGAAGCTATGCGGAGAAGACGGGTGCGGGGAGATCATTATTTTTGACAGCTCAATCCACCGGCAAAGTTCCGCCTTCCCGCCGTGGACAGATGCATAAGTACTGGGTGAATTGAGATTGAATTTTTATCATATTCTTGATAATTATTATATGGATGCGACTCATTCTGTCAAGGTGTATGTATCGCAAGTTATACAGATCAACTCAACATACGGAATATCCCACCGTTATGGATACAATCCACTTCGTATTTGGAATTCAGCAGAGCATTAAGATTGAAGGTAGTTACACTGGTATCACTCATTGCCTTTACGCTGACCTGAGAGTGAACAGCCAACGAGGACAAACCGCTGATCGTGAAAGATTCAAAACCTGTAAGACCAAGTGACTGTACATTCTCTCCACTGACAAATTGCAATGGAAGGATGCCCATGCCCACCAGATTAGAGCGATGAATTCTTTCAAATGATTCCGCAATTACCACTTTGACGCCTAACAACAATGGACCTTTAGCTGCCCAATCCCTGCTTGAACCGGTTCCGTATTCTTTTCCAGCGAGAATGATCAGATCCATATTGTCCGCATGGTACTCCATGGCAGCATCGAAAATGGATATTTCCTCGTTATCCGGTATGTAGATGGTTTTTCCGCCACTCTTACCGTTTAACATTTTGTTCTGCAAACGGATGTTGGCGAAAGTCCCTCTAACCATCACTTCATGGTTACCACGTCGCGAGCCGTACGAGTTGAATTCAGCGGGTTGCACACCCAAACCTTGTAGATACTGCGAGGCTGGAGAATTGGTTGAAATGGATCCTGCTGGTGAGATATGGTCGGTGGTGATCGAATTGCCAAAAACAGCTAAAGCGCGTGCATGGATCTCGTCTTTTTTTGCATCCACTTGAAGATCGCTAAAGGGTGTCTCACGAAGGTAGGTGGAATTCTGATCCCATGGATAAATTGACCCATCGGTTGACGGTAATTTTTGCCAAAGCGCGTCGCCATCGAATATTTCAGCATAGTTTTGCCGGTATAGTTCAGGTTGGATAACTTTCCGGATCAACCCTTGAACTTCTTCGGTACCTGGCCAGATGTCCTTCAGGAAGACCGGTGATCCATCCTTGTTTTCCCCAAGGGGTGAATTTATCAAGTTCCCGTTGATATTGCCGGCTAGGGCATAGGCAACAACCAGGGCAGGGGATGCCAGGTAATTTGCCTGTACAAGGGGATGAATTCTGCCTTCGAAATTGCGATTACCCGAGAGAACACCCGCAGTGATCAGATGGTTTTTATCAATGGCTTCGCTAACCTCTTCAGGCAGCGGACCTGAATTCCCGATGCAGGTTGTGCATCCAAAGCCGACCAGATTGAAACCCAGATTTTCAAGGAATTCCATCAATCCAGCCTTTTGAAGATAAGAGACGACCACCCGTGATCCGGGGGCAAAACTGGTTTTAATGTAAGGTGCAACCTGTAACCCTGCCTCCAAAGCATTCCTTGCCAGTAGTGCCGCAGTGATGATCGCGGTAGGATTACTGGTGTTGGTGCAGGATGTGATCGCTGCCAGGACGACCGAACCATGCTGAAGGTGATATGGTTTGTTATTATAGGAGAACTGAGTTTTATTTTCAATCTGTTCAGCCGACAGACCGTAACCTCTTTCAGATATGGGTTGAGCAAGAGATTCTTTAAAATTTGCGGCTATTTTTTTCAGTGAAACAAGATCCTGCGGGCGTTTCGGTCCTGCCAGGGATGGTTGGATGGAATCCAGGTCGAGTGTTACCAGTAAGTCAAAATGGGGTTGGATCGAATGTTCTTCACGAAACAATCCCTGTTTCTTATAGTAGGCTTTGATGAGATCGATATGTTCATCGCTGCGCCCTGTTTCTTTTAGATAGTGAAGCGATTGTTCATCCATTGGGAAATACGCTGCGGTTGCTCCATACTCAGGAGCCATATTTGCCAACATTGCTCTGTCGTAAACAGATAATTTAATTAATCCGGGACCGGTGAATTCAACGATCTTATTTACCACGCCAAGCTGCCGTAATTGATTGGTTAGGGTCAAGACAATATCTGTCGGGGTGGAACCAACCGGGAGTTCGCCGATTACTCTAACACCCACAACTTCCGGAAATGGGACTTCGATGGGCTGTCCGAGCATCGCTGCGATGGCTTCTATTCCGCCGACCCCCCAGCCAAGAACTCCCAGTCCATTGATCATGGTGGTATGCGAGTCAGTCCCCACGACCGTATCCGGGAAAAGAAGTGTCCCGGTGGATGTTCGTTTTTGTTGGACAACCGGGGCGAGGTATTCCAGGTTCACCTGATGGACAATCCCACGAGATGGAGGAACGATACGGAGGTTTGTAAATGCATTTTGAGCCCATTTTAGGAATACATAGCGCTCTTGATTCCGTGTAAACTCTAGCTTTGTGTTTTCTGAAAGGGCAGTATTCGAGCCAAAGAAATCCACCTGGATGGAATGATCAATGACCAGGTCTACCGGTATCTGTGGATTAATATTTTGCGGATCCAATCCTTTACGGAAATATGATGACCGCATCGATGCCAGGTCGACCAAAACAGGGACACCGGTTAGATCCTGTAAAAGGACACGACCGGGATGGAAGCCAAAAATGTAAGGAGCAGATTGCTGGTTTCTTTTGAGCCAATGCACAAGAGGTTCAAGGAGTTCTTCAGGGTTATCGTGCAGTAACGCATTTCGTAATTCACCTTCGGCGAGAACTCTGATACTATAAGGGAGTATTGCCAGATCAATACCCGTGATCTCAGAGAGCCACGATAATGGAACATAGAGGTAATTCTTTCCGTGATGATTCAGAGCTGCAAATTTGAGGGATGCTTTTGTCGTCATTTTGCATTCATCATAGAATTGATCACTGCTGCCGAAAACTCTGAAGTTGTCAGGCAGGTGGCGTCAGGAAGTTGATCATAAAAATCGCGGGTAACAGTCTTTTTGGCAATCACATCACGAACTGCAGAGTCGATCAAGTCGGCAGCCTCTTTCCAACCCATATATCGCAGCATCAACTCACCAGACAGGATCAAGGAACAGGGATTGGCGATCCCCATACCTGCAATCAATGGGGCAGTGCCGTGAGTGGCTTCAAAGATCGCATCACCGGTGGTGTAATTGATATTTGCACCCGGAGAGATCCCAATACCACCGACCATGGACGCCAGCGCATCTGCGAGATTATCCCCATTGGTATTCGTGGTAACAACAACCTCAAATTCTTCAGGGTGCGATATGCTGCGCTCAAACATGGCGTCACTCAAGATCTCATTCATGTAGATCTTGCCAGATTCCATCGCCAGGTTTTTTTCCAAATCAGCGGCCGATTTATTTTTTTCAAGACTGGTCTTTCGATACTGGTTTTGGGTATACACCAACTCGGGAAATTCCATTTCTGCCACTGAATACCCCCAGCGGGCAAATGCCCCTTCGGTGTACTTCATGATATTCCCTTTATGAACTATGGTGACTTTCCGTCTGCCATTCTCAATGGCGTATTCAATCGCTGCGCGGACGATCCGCTCAGAGCCATCCTTCGAGATCGGTTTGATCCCGAATGCGGATGTATCCGGGAAGCGCAAGCGGGCATAATCATCCGGTTGATATTGTTTCAACCAGGCGCGGAGTTGATTGCCTTTATCGCTGTCCATGGGATAATCGATTCCAACATACAGATCCTCCACATTTTCGCGGAAAAGGTCAATATGTACTTTTTCGGGAGATTTCATTGGGCTGGGGACGCCCGGGTAATAGCTCACCGGACGTAAACAGGCATATAAGTCCAACGCGGTCCGCAGGGCTACATTCACCGATCGAATCCCCTCACCGATGGGGGTGGTCAACGGACCTTTAATACCAATATGGTGGGTATGAAATGCATCGATGGTTTCCTGCGGCAGCCAACTGCCTGTTTGCGCAAATGATTTTTCACCCGCGATGAGCTCCAACCATTGGATCGATCGGGAGCTGTTATATGCTTGTGTTACGGATGCTTCAATGACACTTTTTGCAGCCGGCCAGACATCCTTACCAATCCCGTCACCTTGAATAAAAGGAATTGTGGGGGTATCGGAGATGAAAATTTTGCCATCCTGGTTTAGAATACTTGAATTCGTTACATCTTGACTGGAAGGCATGTTTGCCTCATTGGGGGTGATTTTGATAGTTATAAAGATATCCAGTTGAGGTCAAAAACTTCTTATTGACAGATATCCGTGGAACAATTACACTATTATACAATATTATGTGGGACATTGTTTTGTATAATGGGACGTGAGGATTCTCAATGACTGATGACGAAAAGGGTGTTCTGGCACACGTTTGTGCAATTCTTGATTGTTTTTCCATTGATAGGCCTGATATTGGGGTTCGCGAAGTCGCCCGTATGACCGGGTTGACAACCAGTACAGCCGGCCGGTTGATGTCTTCCATGAAAGAACGCGGCATTTTAAAACAAAATGCAGGATCGCGATCCTACACGCTTGGGATGCGGTTACTAACATGGACAGGTGTTTATTTGACCGCGCTGGATATCCGTACCGTGTCCCAACCGATCATGGCTGAACTGCAACAATCCACTCAAGAAACGATCAGCCTGTATGTCCTGGATGGGATGGATCGAGTGTGTGTCGAGAGGCTTGAAAGCCCACAAAACGTGCGAATCATTGCCCGCCTGGGACGAAGACTTCCTCTGTATGCAGGTTCGGCTGGGAAAGCAATCCTCGCATTCCTGCCTGAAACCAAAATCCGGGAAGTGATCGAAGCCAGCGGTCTGGCACCATTTACAGCCAGGACGATCACAGATCCTGCCATACTTTATCAAGAACTTGAAAAGGTCAAACAAAAGGGATACTCAGTCAGCTATGGGGAATGGATCCAGGATGCAACTGGCGTGGCTGCACCGATTTTTGGTGTAGGAAAAGAAGTTCTGGGTTCACTCACAATATCCGGACCATCTCAACGGTTGTCAAAGGATATGATCGAAAGATATGCCACAGAGGTGGTAAACGCTGCCAGTGACATCTCAAGGCAAATGGGGTATGGTGGATACCATAGCAGCTCTTATTTCAGGAGCGGAAGATGAACATCGAAGATAAGATCGCTTCAAAATTAAGCCAGGAACGTGAGAGAATGAACCGCCTGGTTAAAGAAGACGGCAATTTTTCAGTCGCTGAAGTGACTGTTGAACAGATCTACGGAGGCATCCGCGGAGTTCCCATTCAAGTCAGCGATGTTTCGTATGTCGATCCGAATGAGGGTTTGAGATTACGCGGATACACCGTCCAGCAGGTGCTGGATCAACTCCCCAAAGCGGACCATGGCGAATTCCCACTGGCAGGTGGATTGTATTATCTGTTAATGACCGGGGATATGCCCACCAAACAGGAAGCGAATGAAGTGGAGATCGAGTGGAAGGTGCGCAGCAATGTTCCTGAGCATGTTTTCAAATCGCTGCAGCCTATGCCGGCATATACCCATCCAATGACATTGTTTTCACAGGCGATACTGGCATTGCAAAGCGAATCCGTTTTTGCCCGGCGGTTTTATTACGGCATTGATAAGAAAGATTACTGGGGTTTTTATCTGGAAGACAGCCTCAATTTGACCGCAAAACTACCGACCATTGTAGCGAATATCTACAATCTCAAATACCGCGGAGGGATATTCGTGCAGCCCAATCCCAAGCTTGATTGGAGTGCCAACTTCGCCTATATGGTGGGAAAGAACGACCGTGCATATCAAGATCTGATGCGGTTGTTCATCGTATTACACTCGGATCATGAGGGTGCAAATGTAAGCGCACATGCGAGTCACCTGGTAGGATCTGCTCTGTCTGATATTTATTTATCCTGTGCAGCGGGTATGGAAGGACTGGCTGGTCCACTGCACGGATTGGCGAATCAGGAATGCCTGCGGTGGCTGCAGGATGTGCTAAGTCACTTTGACGGTTTACCCAACGAAGAAGATTTACGCGAATACCTGGTAAACTTTCTTGAAAGCGGACGGGTCATTCCCGGGTACGGTCATGCCGTGTTACGTGTAACTGATCCTCGTTTTACCGCTCAACACGAATTTGCGAAAAAGCATTTACCCGATTATGAGTTGTTCCAATTGGTGGATATGGTTTACCGCAACCTGCCAGATATTCTCAAGAAAACCAATAAGGTGAAGAATCCCTGGCCGAATGTGGATGCGATAAACGGCACACTGCAGTGCTATTTTGGAATGACCGAATCAGACTTCTACACAGTCCTGTTTGGACTCAGCCGTATCCTTGGGATCAGCACCCATGTCATGTGGTCCAGGGCATTGGGAAAACCGTTGGAAAGACCGAAATCATTAACGACAGATATCCTGGAGAAAATGATCTCAGGAGAACCAGAACCGTAGAAAAAAACCGATTGCTGTTGAGGCAATCGGTTTTTTTGTTTATTCATTAAGTTTGTTTTCAGTAACATATTCCATAAACACTTTGACAACCTCAGGGTCAAAGTGTTTCCCACTTTCTTCTTGAATATAACCAAGCGCTTTTTGCTTTGTCCACGCGGATCGGTACGGTCTATCACTGGTCAAGGCATCGTAAACGTCCACAATAGCAAACAATCGTGCTGTCAGTGGTATTTTCTCGCCTTTTATCCCATACGGATAGCCAGTACCATCCCATTTTTCATGATGCAGATGAGGAATTTCCAGTGCCTGCTTCAGAAAATCAATCGATTTCAACATATCAAAAGCATATTTTGGATGATATTGCATGATCTTACGTTCTTCATCCGTCAATAAACCAGTTTTCAATAGAATTGAATCGGGGATTCCCATTTTACCGATATCATGCAGCAATGCCCCGCGTTTGATCTGTTCGATTTCTGTGTCTGAAAAACTATACTTTTTAGCAAGAGCGACAACAAATTTAGAAACCCGTAAAGTATGACCTTCAGTTTCCTTATCTCGAAGATCCAGTGCTTTCGACCACCCTTCAATCGTTGCGTCGTATGCCTGGAGCAAATTATCATTGGCAGAATGCAGACCTTCAATCAATTGTGAATTCTCAATGGCTATTGCTGCCTGTCCGGCCAACGTCTCATAATAATGCAGCCACTCATTATCCGGTTTCAGTATGGTTTTATTGAATAACTCCAATACTCCCTTCAAGTTTCCTTTTGTTACTAATGGAATGCCAAAGTAATCCTGGAACCCTGATTCAGCTAGTAATGACCGGAAATGCGGATCAATATCCTTTGCGATGTTTTGAAGATGTACAATTCTGTTGGTAGATGCCGCAGTTCCAGCCAGGCTGTCACCTAATTTGACCTTCGAGTTTTTTACCCTTTCTGTAGGAAATCCAAGACTATCGGCATATTCGAAGATTTGAGAAGATTCATCGTATAACAATATGGTTGCTGCATCCACACCAAGCTGAGCGGTGACCTGATTTAATAACACATCCAGCGTATTGTTCAGATAGAAATTGGAACTGATGGCAAGATCGATTTCTCGTAAAGTCTCAATCCGTTTCAATCTTCGTTGTGATTCCCCCAATAAGTTAGTAATTTTTAATGCTGATTCTTTACTTTCGGTGATATCTGCATGAGTACCCAGCATCCTTAGAGGGAGACCTTCCGCATCCCACTCAACAATTTTCCCGTTCGATAATATCCATATCCATTTTCCAGATGTTGTTTTTTGACGGAACTCTACCTTGTATTCGGGTATCCTTCCATCGATATACGCATCATAGATTAACTCAACATGTACCCGATCCTCTGGATGCAGGCGTTCTCTCCACTTTTGATTCGTTTCGACAAAAGTCTCTGGATCGTAACCAAGCATGTTGGCGTAGATATCATTGACAATTGCCTCCCCAGTTTGAACATTGAGGTCAAATATACCCTGGTGGGATGCAATGAGTGCCAGTCGCAACCTCTCTTCACTTTCACGGAGAAGTTTTTCAGATTCTTTCCTTTTTGAAATGTCCTGTTTTATCCCAATAAAGTGGGTGATCTTTCCTAACGAATTGGTAATCGGAGTAATTGTTTCTTCTTCGATATAAAGATGACCGTTTTTGTGCCGGTTTATTACTTCACCATGCCAGACATTTCCTTTGATAACCGTGTCCCACATATTTTGATAGAACTCTTGTGTGTATTGCCCTGATTTTTGGATGTTAGTGGATCTGCCAACGATCTCATTCATTTCATAACCGGCGAGCGATGTAAATGCACGATTTACCCATTGGATGACGCCATTTACATCAGTGATCATGATGGCATTTGCTGCAGCTTCAAGCGCTTTGGATTGCAGTTCAATCTTCTCTTCATTTTTCATACGTTCTGTAATATCTTGCACCACCCCGGATAAAGATTTGGGTTCACCCGCCTTATCCAAAGTCAACTCCCCGGCTTCTGCCCAAACAGTTCTGATTGTTCCATCCGGCCAAATGATTCTATAAATCAGTGGTGCTGGATTTTTTTGATTGACTACAGACTCATTTGCCCGATTAACAGCCTCACGATCATCAGGATGGATCGCCTGATTGACAACTTCAGAAAGGTTGCCCGTGAAAGTTTCCTTATCTAATCCGAAAATCCGGAACATCTGATCTGACCATTCCAGTTTGTTTGTTGGAATAAGCCAAGTCCAACTGCCGATATTGGCGTACACCTGCGCTTTTTTGAGATTTTCTTCTGATTTCCTTAATATAATTTCGTTTTGTTTCTGTTCGGTGATATCCTCTGAAGCGTTAAACAGATATTTCTTTCCCCCGAATTCGACAACATCAATGTTAACCGACATGATCTTTGTATTTCCGGATTTTGTTTGGAGTTCTAATTCGAGCGATCGTACATGCTGGTTTTCTCTTAATTCTGCAAGTACTTTCGCACGACCTTCATTGTCTGGATTTATTTTCAGTTCATTGGTCGTTTTACCTATTGCTTCTTCTCTCGAATATCCATATACCTTTTCAAATTTTTCGTTCACTTCAAGAAACGCTCCGGTCGATAGATCGGATAGAGTAGATGCAAATGGAGCTTTCTTAAACAGTATTGAAAATTTGTTTTCACTCTGGTTAAGATCTTCAGCCGCTTTAATTCGGTCGCTGATATCACGAATTACCATACTGGTGCGTTGTAATCCCTGACTATCAAAATAAATGGATGATGATGCTTCGCATGTAATTTTTGTCCCATCTTTTTTAAGCATGGTCAGAACACCGGAAAAGATCCCTTTCGTTTCCCGTTCTTTGATAGCTTCACTGACTGCAGGATCATCCTGATCCACCAAACCTTCGCGCCCAATTTCACGGAATTCTTCCTCGGTACGGTCAAACATTTTACAAGCTGCAGGATTGGCGGCCAGTATGGAACCGTCCGGACTGGTTAGTAGAATTGCATCATTGCTCATGGAATACAATAGGCGGAATTTTTCCTCATTATCCTTGAGATTTTGGGTTGCAAGGCGTTCATTCACCATATGACGATGCAATAAAATATAAATCAGGATGGCACTTGATAGAACAAAAAACCAACCCTTATAAGTTTGTATCTGAGTTATCACATGCGGATCGGACACAAAAAGGGCGAGAATTTTATCTGATAATAAGATCCATAATCCCCCAAAAAGCAAATATAAAGCAGAGATTTGGATTTCGCTCTTGTATCTTGAAAAATTCATCGACCAACTCTCAATCTATGAATTAAGAAAAAATTACCATATTGATTTTCGTATTAAGCAAACATCAATGTAATAAGATTCGTGTAAATAGTTGTATGCAATACATCTTAAATAGAAAAGAGGAATATCACACCTACTGATTAATCAATCGTACGCAATCCATACCTCAACGAATTAACAATAATCACAACTATTCCATTGATGTTTATATTGCGTTCTATATTATACAGTTTTCAAATACCTATGCAAAAGAATATATCGACTTGGCAAGTTGGAAATAGAGTCCGCCCATCGTGCATGCGGAAAAAATTATTATTAAATTTTCTTATTATTGCTGGAGTAGGTTAGTAAGTTTAGCCACTGCAAGGGATAAATATTTTTCTCATTGCAGGTGCCCCTGCGGCGACTCGAACGCCGGTTTTCACCTTCGGAGGGTGACGCCTTATCCACTAGGCTACAGGGGCGCTGCGCCAATTTTACCATAATCTGATACACTTACCCCCATGCGACTGAAGGCTGATCTCATACTTTTATTGACCGCTCTCATCTGGGGATTTGGATTCATCGCGCAACGTACCGCCGCGGTTGAAGTGGGAGCCATGCTCTTTAATGGTGCCCGATGGACAATCGGTGCCCTGTTTATGCTTCCATTTATCAAGTTCAAATTTGATTTTTCGAAATCCACTCTTGCCTGGACAGCCTCAACCGGTGCATTGTTGTTCCTAGCCAGCGGTCTCCAGCAAACCGGTCTGGCAACGACCACTGCCGGGAACGCCGGTTTCATCACCGGTTCGTATGTGGTCATCATCCCAATATTACTGATGGTATTTTGGCGCGAAAAAGTGCGCAGTTCCATTTGGATCGCGGTCGCGATGACTGCTTTGGGTATTTATTTGCTTTCAACGAATGGTCCTTTGAAATTTCAACCGGGAGATTGGTTCGTTCTGGCTGGGTCATTCATGTGGGCGCTGCATGTGATCATCACCGGAAAAGCTGTCCAAAAAGTACATTTTCTTCAGTTTGTCGCCGGTCAGTATCTTTTCTGCGCAATATTAAATATAATCTTTGGATTGATCTTCCAATCAGCATCACTTCCAGCATTGTTACCGAATTGGATCTCGTTCGTTTATCTGGGTATTTTCTCGACGGGTATTGGTTTCACTCTCCAAGCCTTCGGTCAAAGGCATGCCCCGGCAGCAGATGCCGCCATCATTATGAGCATGGAAGCGGTATTTGCAGCCTTATCCGGATGGCTTTTCCTGGCAGAAAAGCTGACAGCCATCCAATTAGTGGGCTGCGGTTTGATCCTTGCAGCGATCATTCTTTCCCAGGTATTGGTGTTAAGGGAAAATTCTGCGGTGGAGAATGAAATAGGTCAGACCGTTTCGACTAATTCCTGAGCAGGCTCTTCTCTTTAAAAAGATCTGCTCCCGATTTACCAGACAATCCAACGGATCGATATCCAGTAACCGCAAAACCTCATCCACTTTACCAGTCGTCCCTTCACCAGATTGCAAGGACATCATAATCTTCGGCTCATCCCCGGGGATATAGTTCAATTGATGTATCCATGGACGGATATTGACCAGTTTGCCCTTACGATCGACCAGAATTTCTTCCTTCATTAAAAGATCATCCATCTTTTCTTTGATACCCGAACTGAGTTCAGCAGGGATGATCACAGAATAAATGGATGATTCAATCCGAATCTGGATGGGTGCAGTCTTCATCGGTACCAATTCAACCTGATGAACCATGATGCCGGGATGGCTGTACTTCTTCATACGTATGGATATTTCATCTAAAGAACAGATCATCCACCAACCAGCACTCGATCATCTCGTTGCTGCCGGTGTATCCCAGGGATAATGCAGATGCGAGATGTATCTTGGGTTGTGGATGGAATCCCTGGCTGTGAACCACTTCAAGGCCAGCCCGGCGGAATGTGCGGATAAAAATATGATGCATATCCAGATGGCCAATGTAGCGCAGCCATTCAGTCTTGGCAAAAGTGATGCGAACACGGGTCATGCTGCTGACTCCTGTTCCGATTTTTCAGGAACCGGGCAGAACCAGTCGTCATCAGCGACATTATTAAAAATGGGGAGGATTCCGCAGGCATGGCATTGATCCCGGCAATCTTCACGCAGCCAACCCTTCTGGCTCCAGGTGAATTCCTGTTTTAGATAATCATCCCTGACTGCGGTGTCGATATGATCCCAGGGGAAGACCTCGTCCAGATCGCGCTGACGGTGGGTATAGAAATCCGGGTCGAGACCATTTTGCTTGAAGGCATCCATCCAGATGTCGTAGCGGAAGTGATCGTTCCAGGCTTCAAATTTAGCCCCATTCTTCCATGCGGTTTCGATCACGCTGGACATGCGGCGGTCACCGCGGGTCAACCAGGCTTCCATATGGGTTTCGCGCGGATCGGTCCAGCTCACTTTGAGGCTGGGATGTTTCAATGAACTGCGCAACAATTCCTGTTTTTCTTTGACCTGTGCCGCAGTATCGCAGGCAGCCCATTGAAAAGGCGTGTGCGGTTTGGGGACAAATGTACCGATCCCAGCATGGACTTTGGCGCGACCGCCGATCACGGATTTCCCGATGTACAGAACTTCCTTGCAAAGATCCACGATTGCTTGAACATCTTCGATGGTCTCTGAGGGATGCCCGATCATGAAATATAACTTGATGGATGTCCAACCGTGTGCATAGACTTCCCTGGCCGTATCGAGCAATTGTTCAGTGCTGACCGGTTTGTTGATGATCTTTCGCATACGTTCAGATGCTGCTTCGGGGGCAAGGGTAAAGCCGCCCAGGCGGGATCCCTTCAGCTTGTCCATCAACTCCACGGAAAAAGATTCGATTCGCAATGAAGGAACCGAGATGACCAGATGTTTACCGACAAATTTCTCGGTAATTGCATCCACCAGGTCGTTGATATGGCGGTAATCTGATGAACTTAATGAGAGCAGTGCAATTTCTTCAAATCCAGTCTTTTCGAGAGCGGTTTCAATTGCGCGGAGAACATCCTCAACGCTACGTTCACGAACCGGCCGGGTGATCATCCCGGCGTGGCAGAAACGGCATCCACGGGTGCAGCCCCGCATAATCTCGATGGCAACACGGTTATGAACCACATCGATGTTGGGAACGATCAAATTGGTCGTTGATTCGGGCAGAGTGGCGACGATCCGCTTCAATATGGTCTTGGGGATTCGATCATCCATTGGAGTTATTTTTTCAACCCGTCCATCTGAAAGATAGGTTACCTGGTAAAGAGATGGAACATAAACTCCCGGAATGGCTGACAATGCGTATAGCAATTCAGAGCGATTACCATTGAGCTGTTTCCAGGATTGAAAACAGTTGATGACATCATGAATGACTTCTTCACCTTCACCGATGATAAAAGCATCGATGAATTCATGCATGGGCTCGGGATTGAAGCAGGCATGTCCGCCGGAAATGATCAGGGGATGTTCGTTGGTTCTATCTGTAGAATGGATAGGAATTCCGGAAAGATCCAATACATTCAATACATTCGTGTACAGAGTCTCATAGGGTAGGGAGAAACCAATAATATCAAAGTCCCGCAGCGGATATTTGTTTTCCAATGAAAACAAGGGTAAATTATTTTCACGAAGGTGCGCTTCCATATCTATCCAGGGAGCATACCCGCGCTCTGCAAGAGCATCTTCGCGCTGGTTGATCTCATCATACAGAATTGCTATGCCCAGATTCGGGACACCAATATCGTATATCTCAGGGAAGACAAGTGCGACATGTGTTTCAACACTTGTCCACTCTTTCAGGACCTGATTAAGTTCTCCACCGGTATAACGGCCTGGTTTTTGAACAGTTGGTAAGAAGCGTTTCAGAGACTTCTGAATGCTGACTGGTTGTTTATTGATCTGTGACAAATGAATACCTATAAGATACCTTTATAAGAACCGCCATCCACACTTAACATGACACCGGTTAGGTAGGATGCTGCAGGCGAGGCCAGAAATACTGCCGGTCGGGCAAATTCCTCTGGTTCAGCCAATCTTCCTAATGGGGATGAAGCACTTTGTTTGTTCAATTCATCTTCGAGGGAAGTATGGTTGGAATCCGCCCTTCCCTGTAAAAGACTGATTGCGCGTTCAGTTTTAGTCCAGGAAGGTAGGATGGAGTTGCATCTGATCCCCTGTGGAGCTAATTCCAGCGCCAAAGTCTTGGTTAGGCCTAATACCCCGGATCGGAGGGTGTTGGACAACACCAGGTTATCAATCGGCTGTTTGGCTGAGATGGATGTAATTGTTAGAATGCTTCCAGCTTTTGATTTTTCCAAATATGGGATGGCTGCCCTGATCAACCGGACATGGAACATCAAGCAAAGGTCGACCGCGGACAACCAGACGGAATCATCCAGTGATGTGAATTTCCCGGTGGGTGGTCCACCTGCATTGGATACCAGAATGTCCAGGCCGCCCATTTTTTCAACTGCTTCAGCAACGACCATACTACAGGATTCCGGTTTGGAGACATCCGCGGCAATGGTGGTTACTTTCGATCCAAGGCGGTCAGCAGCTTTGTGCAAACTCTCACCTGACCTTGAATTAATAGCCACCTGGCAACCTTCGTTAACAAAGCATTCAGCAACAGCATAACCCAGCCCTTTACTGGCACCGGTCACGAGAACTTTTAATCCTTTGAGTTGCAGATCCATAATTCTCCTTTAGATAAGTTCCACTCGTTGATCCTGGATTTCGGCATCGGGGAAATACTTTTCAACCCAATCCACAACACCGCTTAAATATGATTGAATCCACGCTTGATTGTTGTTCACCACACCTATGGCAATCATAGCATCTTCATGAATATCTTGATAATCAATCTCTGCGGAAGAGACATTGAATTGTCTGTGGACGCGTTCAAGTAATGGTTTCAGTTTGCTTCGTTTCTCTTTGAGAGATGAGCAACCCGAAAAGTGCAGATGCAGTTCGAGAATCCCGATTCGCATATTTATATCCTGCCAGTGGCTAAATTATAACTGAATAACCCGCAGGGATCGGTTACCTGTAACATCCCTTGCGTTCAATTATCCTCACGAGTACAATCCATCCATATGCTTAAGAATCAGGAAAATGAGGACAATAAATATCAATCCGCCCTGGATTATCTCTATTCATTCGTCGATTTTAGCCTGACAAAGCAGCTTTCTTATTCACCCGAAAAGTTCAACTTAACCAGGATGTTTTCGTTACTGGAACTCATGGGGAATCCGCAGCGACAATACCGGGTAATCCATGTCACTGGAACCAAAGGTAAAGGTTCCGTCTGCGCCATGTTGGCGCAGATCCTCAAAGAAGCCGGTTACAAAGTCGGATTATATACTTCTCCACATCTGATCTCCTATAATGAAAGGATCCAGATCAATGGAACTCCGATTTCCAATGCTGATCTGGTTGAGTTGATCGCTCAGATCAAACCCTTTGTAGATCAGGTTCCTGAGATCACAACTTTCGAAATCACCACCGCGATCGCATTCTCATTTTTTGAACAACAAAAAGTAGATTTTATGATCGCCGAAGTGGGATTAGGCGGAAGGTTGGATGCCACCAATGTTGTCGATCCGTTGCTATCGATCATTACGACCATATCATACGATCATCAATCCGTTTTAGGAAACACCCTTACAGAAATCGCCAATGAAAAAGCAGGCATCATCAAACCGGGTCGGCCGGTGATCTGTTCATCGCAATCCAGTGAGGCAAATCTGGCTTTGATCGCGGCGGCTGAGAAAAACAAGAGTCCATTAAAGGCTGTTGGAAAAGATGTGTTTTTCTGTCCCATGGGACACTCGCTACACGGACAAAAGTTTGCAATATGGAGAGATATCCAGCAGCAGAAAATGAATTCTTTCATTGAAGGAATCAGCCATAAATGGGTGCCTGAGAGGTACTTTATCCCATTGATAGGTGCCCATCAATTGGAGAATGCCGCCACTGCATATCTGGCCGTAATTCAACTTCGTGATCAGAATGTGGAAATCAGCGACGAAGCCATTGAAAAGGGATACCGTAATGTGAATTGGTCTTGCAGATTGGAAGTCTTACAGACTGATCCGACTGTGATTCTGGATTCTGCTCATAACCGAGATTCTGCATTAAAATTACGCCTCGCGCTGGATGATTATCTTCCATCAAGCAAAATCACTTTAGTCTTCGGCGCGTCTGAAGACAAAGATGTCCGTGGAATGTTGATCGATCTATTGCCCCGTATCGACAAGGTGATCGCCACCCGTTCCATCCATCCGCGTGCTCAAGAACCGGAGCAGATCGTAGCCTTCGCCCATCAAATGGGTTGTAAAGCTACAGCAATTGTGCCTTTTGAAAACGCATATGATACGGCGGTAAACACGGCTTTAAAAGATGGTGTAGTATTAGTCGCAGGGAGTATTTTCGTTGCAGCTGCTGCAAAAGAATACTGGCTGAAAAAACACAGTTAGAAAAAGGATAATTTATGCGGAGTAATCAATGGCCCCCACCCGATGATGAGGGTATGGATTTTAATTCAGCACTGCACCAGCGGACTGAAGAACTTTATGATATTAGAAATGCAATAGCGGGAAAAGATGGACTGATCACTCTGCCGGTTCTGCCATTGCGGGATCTTGTTGTGTTTCCACATATGGTGTCACCTGTTTTCGTTTTAACCCCTTCCACAGTACAAGCAATAGATTATGCCCACGAACGGGACCTGACCATGATGGGAATCGTGCAAACCGATCCTGATGTTGAGTTCCCAACGGCTGAAGAAATTCTTCCTATTGGTACTGAGATGGCAGTTGGTCGGATGATCTCGATGCCCGATGGGAACAGCTCCGCGTTGGTGCAGGGACGCCGACGGCTGGAGTTGGTCGAATTTGTACAGTTCGAACCATTCCTGATCGCTAAAGCAAAAATCATCGCTGAACCCCAAAAAGTAGACAAGAATATCGATGCATTGATGCGCACCGCCAGAGACCTTTTCGAGCGTTGTGTACAGTTGGACCGCACGCTTCCCGAAGAGGCTAATCTCTTCGCTATGAACATTAAAGAACCAGGATGGTTATCTGATCTTATCGCGACCACCCTGTCCTTGGGATTTGAAGAGCGTCAGCAGCTTTTGCAGACTTTGAAGCCGGTCGATCGGTTGCGCAAGATCAACCATTTACTGGCTGAAGAGCTGGATGTACTGGAGCTCGAGGATGAGATCCAGAGCCGGGTTCAGAGCGAAGTGGATCGCAGTCAACGGGAATTCTATCTGCGTGAGCAGATGAAAGCGATCCAGACCGAATTGGGAGAAGGGGATATCTGGCAGCGGGAGATCATCGAATTACGTTCCAAGATCGAAACCGCAAAACTGCCCAAAGAGGTGCTTTCACAGGCAACCAAGGAAATTGAACGCCTAACCCAGATGCCTCCCATGGCGCCCGAAGTGGGTATTATTCGAACCTATCTGGATTGGATCCTCGATCTGCCGTGGATTACGGTCACAGATGATAATCTGGATGTAGACCATGCGGCTAAAATTCTGGAAGAGAACCATTATGGTCTTGCCAGGGCGAAGGACCGCATTTTGGAATACATCGCTGTTCGCAGTCTGCAGCCAAAGCGGATGCGCCAACCCATTCTGTGTTTTATAGGCCCTCCTGGAACGGGGAAAACATCTCTGGGACGTTCGATTGCTGAAGCGTTGGGACGCAAATTTGTGCGTCTTTCGTTAGGCGGTGTGAGGGATGAAGCTGAGATCCGTGGACACCGGCGTACTTATATCGGCGCCATGCCCGGTAGGATTCTGCAAACCATGCGGAGGGCGGGTACACTCAATCCGTTATTCATGCTGGATGAGATCGATAAACTCGGAGCGGATTTCCGCGGCGATCCATCGTCCGCGCTGCTCGAAGTGCTCGATCCCGAGCAGAACAACGCATTTTCTGACCATTATCTGGAGCTTGCCTACGATCTGTCGAAGGTAATGTTCATCACCACAGCCAACTCCCTCGGGACGATCCCGCCTGCCTTGTTAGATAGAATGGAAGTGATCGAATTCCCGGGGTATATCGAGGAAGAGAAACTCGAGATCGCTCACCGGTTCCTGTTACCCAGACAGGAAGAGGAAAGCGGTATCGAACCCAACGAAGTGACATTTCATGATGATGCCATTCGCCGGATCATACGCGAGTATACCTATGAGGCGGGTGTTCGAAACCTCGAACGGGAGATCGGTCGTGTGTATCGGAAAGTTGCCCGGTTAAAATCACAGAAAAAACGCTTCCCAGCAAAGATCACCAACCCGGTGGTCGAAAAATTTCTGGGTCCGGTGCAATTTTTTGCCACCGAGGCAGAAAAGCTGGACGAAGTGGGTGTGGCCACCGCGATGGCATGGACAGAATCAGGCGGGGATATCATGCCTGTGGAAGTTTTGATCTTTGAAGGCAAAGGCGGTCTGCAAATCACCGGTCAGATCGGTGAGGTAATGCAGGAATCCGGTCAGGCTGCTTTGTCTTATCTTAAATCGAAAGCACGCGAACTGAAGATCAATCCCATATTATTTGAACGATTGGATATTCATGTACACATCCCGGAAGGAGCCATCCCAAAGGATGGACCCTCTGCAGGTATTACCATGGCGACGGCGCTTATTTCCGCATTCACAAGACGGGAAGTCTTTAAGGATATCGCCATGACCGGCGAGATCACTCTACGCGGCCGAATATTACCAGTTGGCGGGGTACGAGAAAAAGTACTGGCAGCTCACCGTGCTAATTTGAAACGAATCCTCCTTCCTGAACGAAATATGAAGGATCTGGTGGATATCCCCAAGAAGGCGCGTCAGGATTTACAAATCATACCGGTGACCCATATGGATGAGGTCATCAAGTACGCACTGCATGCTGAACCCACCAAACCGATCGAGATCACCCGCAAAAGGGTGACTAAACCAAAGCCCAAAGCTGGTGCAGAAGTTAAGAAAGAAAAGAAAACTTCCTCATCCGATCATTGATCATCATCAATAGGGAATGGATGGTTGAAGGAGGAAGTGCCTGCAGCACTTCCTCCTTCATATTAATCATCACCTCTCATAAATTGAGAGGTGATGAAGAGTTCATGCTTATTGAAAGAAGTATGGATACTTCAGGATTAATCCAGCAGACTTAATCTGTTGTTTTATTGCGATGTTCGGCCTGCAATGCCTTGATCCCATTTCGGATCTGTGTCAATGTTCGGTCCAATTCAACTTCCAACCCGGTCAACGTCTCAACCACATATTCATCGGCTTCTTTGCGGGTTGCAGCAGCTTCTTGATGCGCCTGAGTGATGATCTCTTCAGCCTGTTTTCGTGCGGATTCGCTGATCACGTCCTTGGCTGTCATCTGTTCGCTTTTATCGCGAGCTAGAGCAATAGTCCGGTTGGCTTCTTCCTGAGATTGGGCAATGATCCTGTCGCGCTGGGCTAATACTTGTTGCGATTTCTTTACTTCATCAGGAATGGACACCCGCATCTGATCGATGATATCTAAAAACCGATCTTCATCAATGACAACATTATGGGTCAACGGGATTGACCTGCTTTCATTGAATAGTTCTTCCAACCTGTCGATGAGATGTTGAATATCCATAGAATCCTCCTGATATTATGTACCAGATAATTTGTGCAATAAATAGACCAGGTCCAAACACCGGTCGATTAGTCTCTCAGTGATGTCATGGGAACAACAGATTGATCGTGCCCTAATTCGATAAACTTCTCCTGGAGTGCTTTAGCCACATGGGGAGGTACCATGGTGGAGATATCTCCTCCAAGCGACGCGATCTCACGAACGGTTGTGGATGATAAAAATGTATGCTGTTCGCTGGTAATGAATGCGACAACTTCAATTTCCGGGGCAAGCCGCTTGTTGGCCAATCCCATGCGGAATTCATGCTCGAAATCCGAAAAAACCCGCAGCCCACGGACGATGGTTTGCGCACCAATACTCTGGGCGAATTTCACAGTCAATCCGCTATAGCCGACTACGGTAGTCTTGGGTATGTCGGCAAAAGCGATGCGTACATATTCCAGGCGCTTTTCGGGGGAGAAAAGCAGATTCTTTAGTGGACGATCATATACTGCGATGATGATCTCATCAAATAGTAAAGATGCTCGTTGTGCAATGTCGATATGCCCATAATGAATGGGATCAAATGTACCAGGGAAAACGGCTCTTACCATGTTAGCTGATATCTCCTTTGTTTATTCCCCAAAAACGGTCTACTGATTTGTGCAGCGCTTTGTTTTCTACAGAAGAAAGATCCGGATCCATGGCAAAGATCTCCAAAGCAGATTCACGCGCAGTCTCGATCAGACGGATGTCTGTCAGTGATGCCATACGGAGATCCGTGAAACCTGCCTGCCGGGTTCCCATAAAGTCGCCAGGTCCGCGTTGGCGAAGGTCGATTTCCGCTAAAGCGAATCCATCATTGGTACCCACAAGTGCCTTCAATCTTTCATTCTCTGTCTCGTTCTCGGTCTCTGGGATCAGGATACAGTAGGATTTATACTCACCCCGTCCAACCCTTCCACGGAATTGATGGAGTTGGGCCAAGCCAAACCTGTTAGCGCCTTCAATGACCATCATAGTCGCGTTCGGAATGTCCACACCCACTTCAACCACTGAAGTTGATACCAGTATATCCAGTTTTTTGTCGCGGAAATCAGCCATGACCTGGTCTTTTTCTGCGGGTTTCATTCTGCCATGCAGCAAACCAAGGCGCAGTTTGGGGAAGACTTCGCGCTGCAACCGTCCATGTTCATCAACAGCCGCTTTTGCTTCATCATTCTCATCTTCCAATTGAACCAGCGGATAGACGATGAAGACCTGTCTGCCATTTTCCACCTGCGAACGGACCCTTGAATAAACGATCTCTCTTTCGCGTGGGAAGAGGATCTGTGTATCGATCTCCTGTCTTCCAGCAGGGAATTCATCCATGATGGAAAGGTCGAGGTCGCCATGCAAGGTCAACGCCAGGGATCGCGGAATGGGTGTGGCTGTCATCACCAATAAATGGGGATTGGTCCCCTTGGATCGCAATGCTGCCCGCTGTTCAACTCCGAAGCGGTGCTGCTCATCAACAACCACAAACTCAAGGTTTTGGAATTTGATCGGATCTTCGATGAGGGCATGGGTACCGATAACCAACTTAATATCGCCGTTAGCCAGGCCAGCCCGGATCTGTTCCTTCTCTGATGTTGATGTATCTCCTATCAGAAGTGCGACCTGTTCCGGTTGTAGTACCCCCAGGATCGAATCGGACATAAGCGTTGTCAGAGTGCGATAATGCTGCTCGGCAAGGATGCTTGTGGGAGCCATAAATGCGCCCTGGCCGTTCTGCGATGTGACGACAGACAATCCGAGCGCAGCAACGACGGTCTTACCGGAACCGACATCGCCCTGTAAAAGACGGTTCATCGGTTGACCGGTGGTCAGGTCGGAACGGATCTCATCAAGAACTTTTTTCTGAGCATTCGTAAGCGGATATGGTAATGCTGAAATCCATTTATCAAACAAGGCGTCGTCAGCAGGGAATACAGCAGCCGAAGCGCTCTTCCAGCTTTGTTTCTGACGCATTACCCCTAATTGCATCATGAATATTTCGTCAAACGCAAGCCGTTTCCGCGCTTGCTCCAGAGATGCCTGGTCAGCGGGGAAGTGGATCTCGCGGATAGCCGATGGTAGGTCTATCAGATTGTTTTTTGTCCGAATTGATTCCGGAACGGTATCTTCCACCCGGGGAGCCCAATAGCTGACCGTTTGAAACATGATCCGCCGCAATAGTTTTGAGGTGATGCTGGCTGTTAGGGAGTAAACCGGAACGATGCGATTGGTGTGTAATTGCTCCTGCTCCAACTGCTCCCATTCAGGGCTGGTCATCACCAGTTTTCCGAGGTATTGCTCGACCTTTCCGGAAACCACGATCTGCATCCCGGGTTTTAGCTGGTTGGCCAACCAGATCTGATTGAACCAGGTGAGTCGCATACTGCCGGTACCATCAGTCAATACAGCCTCAATGATGTGAGAAGATCCTCCGCGGATGGGTCGGGTGTTTACACTGTGGATGGCGCCGATGATCGTAACCGTTTCTCCATAGAAAATCCGGCTGATCGGTCGAAGCTGCGAATAATCATCATATCTACGTGGAAAATAAAATAAGAGATCCTGTAAGGTGGATAACCCGAGGGTTTCGAGTTTTTCTGCATTTTTTGGACCGATACCCGAGATAACTGTCAACGGAGCATCCAGGCTGAGCTGGTGGCTTACTCCGTTTGCCGGGGAATAAGTCGAACCGGCCGCATTGTACTGTTGTCTTGCGGGTGATCCGGTATTGGCATAAGGAGTTTGAGAACTCTCTTCCCTTCGTGGACGGGGTGTCGGAAAGCTGCCTATGCTGACATTTGGTATTCCTGCCATACTTTCCCAAAGAGTTTGGAGGTTTTCTGATCTTGTGTCCGGTTTACCGGAATAATTGATGAATACGGTGCGGACCTGTTGGATGGTTTCTTCAGGGAGATGATCTATGCGTGCTTCACTTTCCCAAACCGGCAGGATCTTTTCCAACCCACCTACAACCGCGCGGTTATCGAATCCACGTTCGGATTCCAATCGAATAAATTTAATCAATTTCTCAATGGATGGCTGCATAAAAGTATTTTACCCTATGAATTGAAAGGGGACCCTTTCGATAGACAGGTTTATACGAATTGCCAGAAAATCAGGGTTAACTTTTACCGTTGGGAGATTCTATTGCGTAAACTGCTACAGCCCTGGGTCCAAACATGCCAGCCAGAACGAGATTGATAGGTTGCTCGATGAAAGGAACACCGGGGAAAACGATCATCGAATGATCCCTTAGACCTTTAATTTCGCTGATCAATGGAGGAACACTTTGGGTGACGGCTATAGTTTCCAGGTCGCTAAATTCATCAATAAATTCCTGAAAGCTATCCAACAGGTGGCGTGGATTCTTCACCTTTTCACTGGAGACCATCCGACCTTCTTCAAAGGTGTAAACCGGCATTACATTAAGCATCTCACCCACAAGTGCCTGAGGTTTATCGACAAGTCCAGGTTTATGTAGATATGAGATATTCGGGATACAGATCTGTGAATAGATCCTTGGTATGTAACCACGGATCTTATATTCGATATCGCTGGGTTTTTCGCCTTTTACCGCCATATCCGCTGCTTTTTGAACCAAATACCCAAGCCCAATACCAGTAGTTTGTGAGTCAATCAGATGAAATTGGGTCTTTCCCTTGGCAATGATGGAGGCTTTCTCAACCAGATCAAAAAGAGGCGAAATCTTTGAAGAAAGAGTGATCGCAATGACTGCACGGCTGTTCTCGCTTAATGTGCAAAGAGTATTCAAAATGTCCTGATATTCAAGCGGTGAAACAGTTACCAGATCCTTCATTCCAACAGATGAAGGTAATTGGCTGATCTTGAATCCCAGATCTTCGGAAACGACATTCCCGTGAACGAGGATTTTAAATGGAAGTATCTCGATCAGGTTTCGACCGGGGAATGTGGGGCGGGGAAGCTGTATGGATGCGTCGGTCAGAATTGTGATCGGGTTCATTTATTCTACTGAGATAATGAACTGGTAGTAAGGCTGACCACCGGAGTGAACTTCGATCTCGTGATCAGGATAAATATCCTGGATGGCAGTAACGATCTCATCAACCTGCAATTTCTTGATGTTTGATCCATAGAATAAAGTGATTCGTTCGTGGTCTTGAGTTTGGGCAGCTTCGAGGAAGTGAATAATGGCTTCTTGCAGGTTATCAGTCGAAGTGATCAAAGTCCCATTGTGTAAAGCAATCACCTGACCTTCGGCAACATCCACATCATTGATCTGAACTGATCGGGTTGCGGTCGTGATCTCACCTGTCTCGACATCCGACAATGCATCATTCATATCCTTGATAATGGTGTCGAAATCTCCATCAGGCTGCAAATGTAGAATAGCTGACAATCCCTGGGGTATATTTTTGCTGGGTATGACTGCTACTTTCTTTACACTTACAGATGCGGCAGTTTGCGCAGCCAGGATGATGTTCTTATTATTGGGTAAGATGATGATCTGATCTGTCGGTAAGTCTTCGAAGGCTTTGAGAATTTCCTCAGTGCTTGGATTCATCGTTTGGCCACCATCAACGATGGCGTTAGCTCCCAGGCTGGCAAAAATCTCAGAAAGACCGTGCCCGGGGCTGATTGTTACAAGGGCGATCTCTCCCGGTTCAACAGTATTGAGCTTCAGTTCCTTCTTTGTTCCACCTTGTTGACTTTCCATCTGGTCCATAAGGTTTTCGATGGCAACCTTGGTTACGGTACCTAATTTCATGGTGTAATCGATGGGTAGGAAGCGGTTTTCGGTTGGCACGTGAATATGCATCCGATAGAAACCATCACCTTCGCCTACCTGAATTGATGTTCCCATTTCACCCAGATCTGCGTAAAAAGACTCCAAATTGAGCTCTTTTGTTGGATAAAAATCTACGACGACTTCATAATCCTGTCCCGGTTCGACTGATTCCATGGTCTGTTCCATATTCATCGAAGATAGTTTTTGAACAACAGCGATAGGTGTTTCCAAAGATTGATTTCGGATATATCGTAATATTCCTTCAAGTAAGACAAAAAGACCTTTTCCTCCAGAATCGACCACGCCGGCTTGTTTTAATACCGGCAATAATTCGGGAGTATGCTGAACTGAAACATCTGCTGCTTTTACGACTTCATCCAATAAGATTTCAGAATCTGTGGAAACTGAAACAATTTCTCTGGCTTTCTTTGCAATATCGGTTGCGACCGTTAAAATCGTCCCTTCAACCGGTTTTACTACACCTTTATAGGCTGTGTTTCTGGCTTCTTCAAAAGCGTTTGCAAGCATGAGAGCATCTGCTGAGTCGTAATTATCCAACGCTCTGGCGAATCCTCTCCACAACTGGGAAAGGATGACACCTGAATTTCCACGAGCTCCCATCAATGCGCCTTGTGCCAACAGGTGAGCCATTTTTCCCAGATTTGACTCTTCTGATTTGGCGATTTCGTTGTAAGCAGACTGCATGGTGAGCACCATATTTGTGCCCGTGTCACCATCCGGTACAGGAAAAACATTCAGATTATTAATGACCTGCTGGTTAGCCCTTAACCAAAGCAAAGCTGCTTCGACATAAGTCTTAAATTTTTGTCCATCCAGACGGCCAGTTTTTGTTTGAATCGACTCAGATTCGAAACCCATAAGTTACCTTTTCTCAATTCGTAAAATTAATCAGTATCGCTAATCCGCAGCCCACGAATGTGGACATTTACCTGACGAACTGGCAATCCTATCGTATTCTCCACTTGATAATGCACTTGTTCTGCAACAGTCGACGCAACAGCTTTGATACGAGTGCCGTATTCAACAACGATGTAAAGATCTAGATCCACTACTTCCCCATCAAAGTGGACATCGACGCCCAGGGCGGGATCTTTCAGGATCACATTCGCGATCCCTTCCACCAGATTTTTAGGCGCCAAACCAACAACACCATAAGAGGACAGCGCGGATTGGCAAGCAACAGATGCGATGGCGCGGTGAGAAATATAGATGTTTCCAAGGAGGTTGTTCTCTTCGTTCATATCCGACCTTTCTGGATTATTCGACATGTAGTTTAACAGAAATTCTTGTCTTTGGATACGGTTTATGATAAAATACTTTCTCGTGTTGCGAAATTATTGAAAAAGTTAGATTTGGCTGTTGAAAGGAATTAGAAAATGGCTGTTTGCGATAAATGTGGAAAAAAGACGACCTTCGGTCACAATGTGAGCTTCTCCATGCGTGCGACCAACCGCGCATTTCATCCCAACCTGCAAAAGGTAATGGTTTTTGAAAAGGGTCGCAAAGTTCATAAGACAATGTGCGCACGCTGCATTCGCTCCATGGTAAAGAGTGCATAATTAGTCCATCTAAAGACACTCAATAGAAGAGCGGCCATTTTGGTCGCTTTTTTTATTCACCGATCACCTGCCGAAGCAATCGTACGGATTCAGAGACACTCTTGCCGCTGGCAAATATGGAAGACGCTGCCACAAATACGTCTGCACCTGCATTCCGGGCTGATTTGATCGTTTCAAGGTTAATGCCGCCATCCACTTCGATCAAAATTTGAGAACCCGTATCCAGCAGCATTTGCTTGCAAGCTTTTATTTTTGCTGTCATCTCAGGAATATAAACCTGTCCTGAGTATCCCGGGTTTACAGTCATCACCAGGATCATGTCTGCCACGGTCAGGATGTTAACCAGCGAATCGATCGGTGTTCCCGGATTGATTGCAACCCCGGCTTTCGCCCCCAATTCACGGATAGTTTGAAGGGTCTTAAAAATGTGAGGACACGCTTCGATTTGAACGGTACAGGTATTTGCACCAGCATCAATGAATGATTTTAAATGTCTTTCCGGTTCTACGATCATCAGGTGAACATCCAGCGGAAGGGTGGTTATCTTCCGGCAATGCTCAACGATGAACGGTCCCATGCTGATATTGGGGACGAAAGAACCATCCATGACGTCTATATGGATCCAATCCACACCAGCATCTTCAGCGGCATGGATCTCATCAGCCAGATGAGCAAAATTTGCAGATAATATTGAAGAAGAAAATATTGATTTCATAGTATGTTAAATAATACAGCAATCCATAGTGGAATTAAACCTCCGACGGCAGCAATGGTTGCCAGTCCAAGTAAAATGGTTACCCAATCGATCGCATTGACCTGCTCTGCCAGAGTAGAGACTGGCGCAGTATCCTCCACCATTCTGGATACCGTGGTTGCCCCATGATCCACGGGCATGCCATAGATCCTGGCAAGGTTCTCTTCATTTAATTGAACATTGGTCTGAAGAACCCGCCCGAGTTGGTCAGCGGTGCGGTAACGTTGGGATGGTTCTTTAGAAAGCACTTTAAGTACGATCTCATCCAATTCGACAGGGATGAGCGGGTTTAATTGTCTGGGTGGAATAGGACGGGTGTGCAGATGTTGATTGGCATAGTCCTGTGGGGTTTCCCCATCGAATGGCAATTGTCCGGTGAGGGTTTCATACATGACGACACCAAGAGAATAGACATCCGAAGCGGGTTGTGGAGCAGCTCCGACTGCCTGTTCAGGTGAAAAATACTGGGGTGATCCCCAGATCTCATTGTTCTTTTCATCCGGATGGATGGATGCCAAAGCGCGGGCGATGCCGAAGTCAGTGACCTTTAATCGCAGGTCAGGCGTGACCAACATATTATGGGGTTTGATATCGCAGTGGACCAGTCCAGCGCGGTGCGCATAGCCGATGCCGCTGCAGGCTTGGATCAATAATGGGATTGCCTGATCGAGTGGAAGACGTCCATTCTGGGAGAGCAGTGTTTTGAGATCTGTTCCAGGGATATGCTCCATGACGATGAACAGGCGGTCCTGATCAAAGCCAAAATCATATACAGTGACTATATTGGGATGGGAGAGGTTGGCAGCGGCTTTGGCTTCGAGATGAAACCGGTCGCGAAAAGCTTGATCGTAGGATAGGTCTTCTTTTAAGACTTTAATCGCCACAGCCCGGTCCAGCATCAGATCGTAGGCGTAATAAACCAGCGCCATTCCGCCTTTTCCGATGGATTCAACCAGTTTGTAGCGATTATTTAATAGTGGAAGATCATCCATAACTGTTAAAAAATTATAACACAGGGGGGATTTACCTCTCCGCTCAGATGAAATGTATGCCGGGTTGTTCGGTTATAATCATGGTAACACTGCTGAGGAATGATATGAACCAGATCAAAAAAACGCTATCACAAAATCCCCTGCTTTACCTTTTGCTTGCGTTTCCTCTCATATTCCTGGCTAAAGTTCTGGGATGGGGAGACCTATGGGTATTTGGTTTTGCGGTCATTGGTATTGTCCCCATGGCTGGATTGATAGGGCAATCGACCGAATCCCTGGCAGTTTATACCGGTCCCAAAATTGGCGGACTATTAAATGCGACCCTTGGAAATGCAGCCGAGTTGATCATTACATTGGTAGCGATCCAGGCAGGTTTGTTGGACCTTGTAAAGGCATCCATCACCGGTTCTATCATTGGTAACCTGTTATTCGTATTGGGTATCGCCATGGTTGCTGGCGGATTAAAGAATGGCGTTCAGATCTTCGACAAAAAGGCAGCCCGAAACCACGCTGTGCTGCTCACATTAAGTGTTTTGGCACTCGTGATCCCTTCTTTCTTCAGTCAGGCGATAGGTTCTGAAAACAGTACCAAAGTAGAAGCATTAAGCCTGGGTGTGGCGGTCATGATGATCGTGTTATATGCACTGGGATTAATATTTTCCCTGCGGACAAAATCTAGCCCGATCACATACGAAGGTGTTGCGGATACTCATCACAAACCAGAAATGTCTTTACGAAACGCGATCATTTTACTGGTGGTTTCGACAGTTGGGGTGGTAATTCTGAGTGAAATGTTAGTTGGGGCTGTTGAGCATGTTGTTGAAAATGCCCATATCTCTGAATTCTTCCTTGGCATCATTTTGATCCCTATCGTGGGAAATGCAGCAGAACACTTTGTGGCTGTCACCGTGGCTCACCGCAATAAAATGGACTTGAGTGTTGAAATTGCAATATCCTCAAGTTTACAAATTGCGCTCTTCGTAGCGCCATTATTAGTTTTCGTTAGCTTGCTTTTTGGTCATCCGCTGACGTTGATATTTAATCCGTTTGAGTTAATCGCACTTGGCGCTGCCGTACTGGTTACCATCCTCGTCTCAACGGATGGAGAATCGAACTGGCTTGAGGGTTCCGCATTGGTAGCTGTCTATCTTATTCTCGCTTTTTCCTTCTTCCTTTTCCCGGCATGATATGAGATCAAAACTCCCTTCCTTAATTGCAGGAATCGTTTTAGGGTTGGTTTGCCTGGCTATCACTGCACTTATTGTGCTCTTGATCCCTCCGGCAAAACAGGCTAATGGATATGTAACACCAGTGGTGACTTATATAGCTGCAGAGCCATTGGTCACTCCACCGACACCTGAAGCGACTGTAATTCCGACACCCACTTTACCCGATGGTGTTCCTGCTGATCCTGGGGCGGACCTTCAGATCGGTATGAATGTCAGCATCCATGGTACGGAGGGGGACGGCTTACGGTTGCGGCGCGAAGCTGGTAAACAGGGAACGCCCATCTTTTTAGGGGCAGAAAACGAGATATTCATCATCAAAGGCGGTCCCAAAGAGGCCGATGGTTTTAACTGGTGGTACCTCGAAGCGCCCTATGACTCTGCCAGAGCAGGTTGGGCGGTTGCCAATTATTTGGCTGTTGTAAGCGGAGAATGAGTTTGTAATTTTCGTGGTTTTTACCCTAAAATATTAATGGAACCTGCCGATAACAGAATCAAGATCGATTCTCGATATTCTTTTAATGGCAGAGTGTTATGGATAAAATGCTTCAGTCTGGGGAAAGGGACTATGTCCGTATGCGGGTGGGCGATGTGCTCATGCTGTGTATGGATGATTCGAGCGTGATCCCCATCCAGCGATTGGTTGAATCACTGGTGATGATCGGTCCCGAGAGCCTGGAAGTGATGCGGGAGATCCTCTCAGAGATCAGCCTTCGCCGAGCACAGGTTCGTGATGACCAACAACAGGTATATCAAGGATTTCAGAGCAGTCTAGACAGCCTGGGAGTCCCATTGCATGTCGGTTCGCGTGTGCAGTCATTTTTCACCATCCGTCCAAAGCATATCATAACAACTCTTAAGCATCAGGGGGCGAAAGACTCCGAGCTTGAATCTCAATGTATACAATTGTTGACAGACACACGCGAGTTGATGTTTGAGTTACGCTCAAAAATGGATCTATTGGATAGAATTGAAAGCTATTTGATTGATTGGACGTGGGCGGTTTTGTATTTCAGCTCGCATCAACAAACTGGATGGACTAATATGCAATAGAAAGACGGTGATTCTTCCACTGTCTTTTTGTGTTTCTATGATTTACTGGTTCGTAAACCTAAATTTACATGATCATACTCTTCCCAGAATCGGTTCACGCTCGCTTAATCGAATTGCTTCGGCAATACTATCGCTAACCTGTTTTACAATCCTGAATTCTTCATGCGTATATGGTTTACCATCCACACGCGGACCCAGCAATAGAAATCCATATCGGTGACCGTTCGTTTCCACAGGTAGATTGATAAGGGCATCACCTTTCCATTGATGATAGGTGTGCAGGATGTATGGTCGGGATGGATTCCCGTTGATAACCGCAACGGCACCATTGTCGGCATGCAGAGCCTCTGCTGCTTCCACCAGAAGTCGTAAGGTAAGTTGATTGACACTACTCATCTGGACGAAGGATTTTACCTGGTCACCAAAGTTCTGCAGTTCTTTTGTGTGTTCCGGAATGCCTTTGAACTGTCTATCCACAAACTCCTGAATCCTAACCCGGATGGGAGCTATTGCCGATCCCACGATGAGTGTTGTGATCACAATGGCTGCATCGGATTTTTCACCGGTTAAGGCGATGAACAACTTCTGTGAAAAAGCGATCATAGCCGTGAATATCCCCGCCAGAATTGCAGTGAGTAATCCATAAACCAGAGTTCGGTTTACCAGGGTATCTATTTCAAGTAGCCGATAACGCAAAATTGCCAGAGCAATGGATAGCGGAAAAAGTACCAATGGCAGCAGGAACAGAGTGCCGGAAAATGGCAGGTTGACATCGAACAAAGGGGCAATGAACCAGATCAATATTGGCAGGAAAGCCAGACTACTCCCAAGAAGGACTATTCGGGATTGTCTTTGCACAATGATGGAAAACCTTTTTCCCGCATGGAAGATCAACACACCAATAAAGAACACAATTCCGAAAGCAATATACCTGTAACTTGCACCCCATAAATCATAATATGCCCATGGATCTGACCGATCGTTCATGACGATCATATTCCATACGATCAAAACCAACGATAAAAGATAAGGTGTGGCCAGAACCCATTGCCGTTTTCGCAGAATGGTCCATTCTTGAGGAAAACACATCGCCAGGCTTAATAATGCTGCCCCGCACATGGAGGTGGCAATGATCCATAGTCTTGGCATTAAATGAGTGGTAGAGAGATCAAAGATCAAGGCACAAATGATGGATGTTAACAGGCAGAAAATTGTCAGTGCCAATCCTGAAAACACGTTACCGCGTGCTCGATAGATCCACACCCCAATCCCCAGATAGATCAGACCAACTAAAAATGGTAACCAAAACAACCTGACATAATCGGTAACAGGGAAATTCATCAATGCCACTGAAGGATACAAACCACCCATGCCATCTTTACGATTGACGAAGACTGTTACAGTCTGACCAACTTTGAATGTGGAAAGTGCGTTTTGATAATCTGCAGGGGAATTTACCGGTATGTCACCAATCCGGATGATCTGCTGCCCCGGTTTGATGCCGGCAGTTAATCCACTCCAATTTTCACCAGCATCTTGATTAACAACCAGGGTCTGTTCAACAACAAACCCGGGGAAAGGAATATTGCGCCATGATAAAGCCATAATTGGTGCAGCTATAAAGACGATAATTCCCAAACCGAATGCTAACCTGGTCAGAATATGCCCAATTCGTACAAATGGTTTTAAAGCCGATATTTCTGAATTAAAACCTGGCAGGTTCATACTATTTTTCTTCACCCTCACGTTCGATCAAAACGAAAGTAATATCTTCATCCGGCTTCCATTTCTTCCCGGAGAATCCGTGAAGATCAGAAACTATTTTTTCAATCAGGATCTTTTTGTCTCCATCGTGTGACCGAAGCAATTCCTTCAGCCTTTGAGACCCAAAAATCTCACCGTTTCAGATTACGAGTATTGATCACACCATCGCTGCAAATCAGAACTAGTCTCCCCTTGTTTTATTACGATCTGATCCTGGTTGTAGATGGATTCCAATGCTGACCCGAGCGGAGCCCCTGTCGCTGGTAACACACCTACACCATTACCGTCAAATAAGTAAGCCTCGCTTTGACCGGCACTGGCATACTCCATGGTTCCTTTTGATAAGTCTATGATTGCGTACAGACATTTTATGGATTTGCCATTACCCACTTCAGGACAAATAAGGATGTTACTTGATGCCAGGGTCTCAGAAGGAGATAGGAGACGTTGACCTGCCCCTCGAACTGCAGCCCGCAATGTTGCCATTTTCACCATTGCCTGGATTCCATTGTCTGCCACTTCTCCAATTGCCATCATCAACCTTCCATCGGGAAGGAACATGAAATCATAATAATCTCCGCTGACTGAATGTGTTGTCTGGTGATGGACGGTCAAATTCCAACCAGGATAAATTGGGATCTGTTTAGGCAGTAATTTCTGTTTCATCAAACGGGCAACCTGCATTTCCCGCTCGAAGTTCGATTTTCTTTGGTTTTCCCGGTTTTGCAGGAAATAAAGAATACGGATCCCTGCAGATGGAATAACAATTCCAAGAATGACGATAATTAAAAACAAATTCACATACCGTTGGACTGGATTCATCAATATTGACCAGTCGTCTTCGACGATTAATGTCCAGGGTGTACCTGGAATCAAAGCATAGGATGAAACAATGTCATGTTCAGTCTCATCAATCATCCGAATTGAACCGGATGGTTGATCGGCAGATATTTTTATGGATTGGTTTTGATATTTCTGACCAATAAGCCTGGATTCAAAATCATATAGTACTATCTGGTTTCCATCGATCACATAGGTGGTTCCACTTTGGCCAAGCCGTAAGCGGACGATACTTGCGTACAAGGAACTCACCGTCGTTTGCCCCAATCGAAACATCCCGGCCAATGCCCCGATGAATTGCCCGCTATCATTACGAATTGGGACACTTAACACAACAACTGATGAACCATTTGGTCCATCAGTTACTGCATTTGAAAATGTGGTCTGACCGGTATTGAGTACTTTCTGAAAATAGTCCCGGGAGGACCAATCCTGACCGATGATCTCTTCCCTTAAAGGGATCGAAGTGATCACTTTTCCGGAACCATCAAACAACATCACTCCTCCATCAAAATCTGCGAGTTGATAATCCACCTGATCAAAAGCTTTCCTGGCGGATCCCAACGTCAAGCTTTGAATACTGCTGGTCTGTGATAGATCTTCCAGGGGTTGGATGTATTTTAAGAGTTCCCCCTGTAAACGGAATGCTGAAAGAAAAGTGACCTGTTCATCACGCTCCAGGACTAACGCAAACTCGGCACGTTGATAAGCCAGGTAGGTATAGATCGCAACTCCAGTCAATGCCAGGATTGAAAGGATGATCCCTAATATGATCGATTTTGAACTCCATCCATCTTTGGTAAATCTAAATATCATCCATCCTCGACTTATTTAGAGACTATTTGAGACAATTCGATTTGTGCGGCGGTATCAACCAGTAAGCTGACAGGCGCCTGGCCAAGTGTATAGATTTTTTCCCAGGCAGCTCTGGTAAGCTGCAAAGCATCAGACATATTGGCAAATACTTCCGCCGTCACAGAGTATCCCTGCTTTTGGCCTTCTGCAAAGGCAGCCAGATCAAGTTCTTTGGCAGCAACCGGATACTCATCCTTTACGATTTGGATCCATTCATCGACCAATGATGCGCGGGCAGGTTGAAGCAGTTCGGCTTTTGCCATTGCCAATCCGTATTCTTTGCTGATCAGGAACTTCATAAATTCCCAGGCAGCTTCGGGGTATTTAGTTTCCGTGTAGATCGCGAACCCATCCGTTGTTGCAAGAGTAACTTTTCGGGCAGGTCCGGCAGGGAATGGAGCTACACCAACGCGGAATTGTGCTGTATCAAGGATATCTTTCAGCGCCCATGACCCTTCTTCCACCATGGCTACCTTCTGATCGATGAACGCCTGACGAGGATCAACTTTGTTGACATCTTTTGGAGTGGCCATGATATGTTCATCCCACATGCATCCCCGTAACCATTCCATTGCAGCCAGAGCCTCGGGGTCAGCCATTGTGCTGCGGGTATTATCTCCGGGATCGACTAAATGGCCGTTCCAACCATTCACATGGACCTGGATCCGTTCCCAGCTGATATCAAACATGCTCCCCCAAAGGTCACCTTCGATTGATGAGTTGGTTGCAGAAGACAAAGCACGCATTGCGTCGCGGTAATCATCATGTGTCCAGGAACCATCAGGATAATCAACCGAGTATTTATCGAAGAGATCAATGTTGTACAGCAACGCTAATGAGCCATGGTATTTTGGCAAAGCATATTGCAGTCCATCCCGCCCGAAAAACGACTGATACTGGGCAGTATCCCAATCCAAAATCGTGTTACTATCGAGATCTGCCTGGACATAAGGACGAAGATTTAAAGGAATCCTTTTTGAGCCCAGACCGGAAAGAAATCACAGCATCCGGCCATGATATCCGGAGCAGTCCCTGCCTGCAAATCGGAAAGCATTTTCTCTTCGAAGTTGTCGGGATCTGGTGAGTAAAAAACTTGAATATTGGGATGAGTGTCATAGAATTGCTGCAGCATCAACTGTTCACCGCGGCATCTGCAGTCCTGATAGACAAGTTGGACATTGTTCGATCCATGCGGACCTGGACCTTTCGCAGAAGGCATGCAGGAAGACAGAGCTACGGCTGCCACAGACCTTCCGATGGTTTTTATGAACGTACGCCGATCCATTGCCGTATGCATTTATAACCCTCCTTGACAGGACCTCTGCAAAATGTTCCTGACAGATTTGCCGGCAATTAATGGGAGAGTCTCAAACAAAGGCAATTATTGAATGGTTATAGTGATCCGGTTTGCAGCTTTTTATCTTTTGTTTTCTGTCAGTCCAATCATGAATTGCCTTCTCCGGGAATTGTGGTCAGATTGAAGGAGATAACAACAATTTTGATCAGTTTTATTCTATATAGCATTGTCGATGGTTGTACATTTTATGTATAAAGTCATAAAACATGATGAAAAATTGTGAAAATATCTTCATATGAAAACGATAGCCACGTATGATGCAGAAAAAGTCAAACCAATCAGACCAATATTCGACCTCGGAAAGTAAGGAATAAAAAAGGGATGCACCATCATTAAGCTGGTACATCCCTTGGACGCCTGAGACTTATCGTTGAAGTGTCCGTCTTTCCCGGTCGTAGTTTTGACCCAGGAAAGCAGGAACCCGGGCTTTACCGAATGTGAAGATCATCACAGGATTTTCGTATTATCTCTTACATTCATTTATCTACCATCAGATAGTATCCTTGATAATCTTTTAACACCCTCCCGGAAATTATGTTACATTTTGAGATGAGAAGTGTATAAACCATTGACATAATTTCACCCTAAGGTATAATTGCCATTCGTGATTGTGAAAGGATTCTTGGAGGAAGAAATTGGCTAATATTAAATCTGCTATCAAACGCAATAAACAAAATGAAAAGAAACGTGTCGCAAATCGCGTGTACCGCGGTCGCGCACGAACATTCGTTGCTGCCGCCCGCAAAGCAGTCAGCACTGGCGCACCCGAAGGTAAAGAGGCTGTTGCCGTCGCCATCAGCGCGCTGGATACCGCAGTTTCCAAGGGTATCATCCACAAGAATAATGCCGCTCGCCGAAAGAGCCGGCTGATGAAACGCTTGAACGCTGCAGCCTGATCCGCTGTATTTTTCTGCAAATAAAGCGGAAGCGTTCAAGCTTCCGTTTTTTTTTATTACTCACACTGGTTTATAATTTACTACACATCGGAGAACCCCATATGAGTATGTTTCGCAGCGAACAGGATTTGGTATCCCAAAAGTTGACAGAATTCTGCCAGCGTACTGGTTTGCCTGTGCTGCCTTTCCAATGGGTTCCCATTCCTTTTGCCGGCCAGTGGGGGATATCCACTTCCTTCTTTGCCATCGCCTCACAGGAAGCAAGGAATTCCGGCTTAAAGGTCAATGTGCCTGTCCGTGCCCAAGAGATCGCCTTATCCGCTGTCGAAGCATTGGGAGTGATCCCCGGTTTCGATAAGATCGAAGCGATAAAGGGATATCTCAACATTACTTTCAATACTCCACAATTTGTTCACCGCGTGGTCAACGACGTTCTTCAAGAAGGCAATCAATTCGGCAAAGGCTCTCCCAATCATGAGAAGGTCATGGTGGAGTACGCCACCCTGAATACGCATAAGTCTTTCCACGTTGGGCATTTGCGAAACGTCATCCTGGGTGCCACTTTATGCGAGATGCTGGATTTTGCGGGCTACGATGTGGTGAGGGTCAATTATATGGGCGATATCGGCGCCCATGTGATCAAATGGTTGTGGAACTACATCAAACGGCACAACGGTGAAACACCGCCTGCGAATTCAGTCCGCTGGATGGGGGATATGTATGCCGAAGCAGATAACTTCTCCCGTGAAGATCCGGATGCCGAAGCAGAAATCAAAGCACTATTCGCCCGTTGGGATGCAAAAGACCCCGAGGTGATCGATCTCTGGCAGAAGACCCGCCAGTGGTCGCTGGACGGCTTTGAAAAAATGTTCGCCATTTTGGGTGCCCGCTTTGATCGTTTCTACTTCCCCAGCGAAGAAGAAGCCGATGGCAAGAAGATGGTTGCAGACCTGATCCAGCGAGGAATTGCTGTGGATGGCCGTCCGGAGGAAGCAGTTTTCGTCAAACTGGATGAGATCCTGGGCGAAAAATCCGAAAAATTCCGCGTTCTGGTGATCCTGCGATCAGACGGTACATCCCTGTATGCGACGACCGACCTCTCGCTGGCAGTCAGAAAATTCGCTGAATATGATCTGGCGAGATCGATCTATCTGGTTGACGTTCGTCAATCGCTTTATTTCCAACAGTTATTCAAGACACTTGAAGTTGCCGGTTATCCGTGGGCAAAGGATAAATGCATCCACCTCGGTTATGAGATCGTCAATCTGCCTGGCAATGTCACCATGGCATCCCGCGATGGGACTGTAGTTTTGCTGGAGGACCTACTCCGCGAAGCAACTGCCCGCGCCATACAAGTGGTCCACGATAAGAATCCCGGACTATCTCCCGAAGATTCTGAACGCGCCGGTACTGCTGTTGCCCTTGGAGCCATCAAATATTCGATGATCAACCGGGACAATAATAAGATCGTCACATTTGACTGGCAGGAAGCACTCAACTTTGACGGACAAGCCGCGCCTTATATTCAGTATGCCCATGTCCGCTCAAACAGTATTCTGCGGAAGGTGGATTTCAAGATCCCCGCAGTACCGTCATTCGATGTAGCATTACAGCAGAACGAGATCGTCCTGATCGATCTCATCAGCCGCTTTTCCATGGAAGTGCAGCGTGCTGCGGCAGAGTTAAAACCGCTTTATATCACCAACTATGCATTTAGACTTGCGCAAGCATTCAATGATTTTTATAATCAGAGTCCAGTGTTGCAAGCGGAAGAACCGCTCAAATCCGCTCGGTTGTGCCTTGTGGCAGCCACCAGGCAAACACTGGCAAACGCATTGGCAGTAATGGGCATCACAGCCCCAGAAGTGATGTGAACCTCGTCGCCGCCGACCCGGGTAGACCAATTCTCCTCCGGGACGGTATCATCATCATATAGGAGAACCCATGTCACCAATCCGTACCTTAATTATGGGAGCCGCAGGTCGCGACTTCCACAACTTCAATGTCTTCTTCCGGGGAAACAAAGACTATGAAGTTGTTGCATTTACAGCCACCCAGATCCCCAACATTGACGATCGAAAGTACCCTGCTGAGCTGGCTGGCGACTTGTATCCGAAGGGGATTCCCATTCACCCCGAATCAGACCTGGTCAAGCTGATCAAGGATCTCAAGGTCGATCAGGTTGTATTTGCCTACAGCGATGTTCCCCATGAATATGTCATGCACAAGGCATCCACTGTACTGGCAGCAGGCGCAGATTTCCGCCTGATGGGCACCCGCGACACTCAGATCAAGAGCATCAAACCTGTGGTCTCGATCTGTGCTGTAAGGACAGGTTCAGGTAAGTCTCAGACTACCCGCCGTGTATCCCTCATCCTGCGCGGAATGGGATTCAAAGTGGCCGCTATTCGCCATCCCATGCCGTATGGTGATCTGGTCAAGCAGAAAGTTCAACGCTTTGCCACCTATGCCGACCTTGACAAACATGAGTGCACCATCGAAGAGCGTGAAGAGTACGAACCCCATCTCGATAATGGCGTCATCGTGTATGCCGGTGTGGATTATGAAGCTATTTTGCGCCAGGCTGAAAAAGAAGTGGATGTCATCCTTTGGGATGGCGGAAATAACGATTTCCCCTTCTATGTGTCAGATCTGCAGATCGTTGTTGCCGACCCGCACCGCCCTGGTCATGAGTCGACTTATCATCCCGGCGAGACTAATGTCCGCGCCGCCGATGTGTTCGTGATCAACAAAGTCGATACTGCGAACATGGAAAATGTTGTTCAGGTTCGTAATGCATTACATGCTCTGAACCCGAAAGCTTTGGTCATCGAAGGCGCTTCACCATTGTTTGTGGATGATCCCGAAATGATCCGTGGAAAACGTGTTCTGGTTATCGAAGACGGTCCGACCCTGACCCACGGCGAAATGAAATACGGGGCTGGATGGGTTGCTGCCCGCCGCTTTGGCGCTGCAGAGATCGTTGATCCACGTCCATTCGCCGTCGGTTCCATACTGGATACCTATCGCAAGTACCCGAATACCGGTGCGATCCTCCCCGCCATGGGATATGGTGATGATATGGTCAAGGATCTTGAGAAAACCATCAATAAAGCTGATGTGGATATGATCATCAGCGCCACTCCGATCGATCTGACCCGCATTCTCAAGGTGAACAAACCTATGCAGCGCGTCCGCTACGAACTGCAGGAGATTGGTCAGCCGACCCTGGAAGACATTCTCAAGAAGAAATTCGCAAAGTAGATATAGTGAATACGAGGAGAGGCGAACATCAGTGTTCGCCTCTTTTTTATTAATTTTGTTTGTGGCCGGAGCTTACGCCTAACCTTTAGATCAAACTCAGGAAATGATCCACAATTCGCGCATCGAACTGCCGGTTCTTCTGTTCCCGAAGGTAATGGATCACATCCAACTCGCGCCAGGCTGGCCGGTACGGCCGGTTGGAAAGCAGCGCATCATACACATCGATGACTGAGAAAATTCGTGCAGGAAGGGGTATTTCCTCACCGCCTATGTGTCTCGGGTAGCCTGTACCATCCCAACGTTCATGATGGCAAAAGGGAATATCCAGACAGGGCATGAGATATGGAATTTTCTCAATCAAATCACGAGCATATAGAGGATGATTCCGCATGATGACCCACTCATCTTCAGTTAATGGACCCGGTTTTAGCAAAATATTATCCGGGACACCCATTTTACCTATATCATGGAGCAATGCGCCACGGTAAATGTGAATTTTCTCTTCTTCATTAAACTCATACCCTTGGATCATACGCATGGTAAGATCAACCACCCTGCGGCTGTGGTCAGCGGTTTCATGCTCACGCAGGTCGAGTGCGTGCACCCAACCTTCGAGTGTCTCTCCGTATGCTTCAGCTAACTGGCGATGTGCCTCGTTTAGTCGTTCTTGTGCTTGAACTCGTTCAGAGATATCCCTGGTGATCGATAAGATACATTTTTCATTATTAATATCAATCACTCTAGCAGACATCAGATCCTGTTTTAACCGTACCATCTTTATACCGGAAACCTGCTTCAAGGTTATCTACAGTACCGGTTGTTTGTAACCCCTTAACCAGCTTGGCACGGTCCTCAGGATTTGCCCAAATGTTCAATTCGAGAGATGTTTTGCCAATCACATCTTCTTTCTGATATCCGGTTAGGTGGGTAAAACCTTCATTGATGTCAATATATTGACCATCTGTCAATCGGTTAATGTTTACCAAATCAGGTGATGTATGGAATGCTTTCGAAAATTTCTCTTCTGAAGCATGCAATGCCCTGGTCATCTGATTTTTTTCGGTGCACATCCATAAAAACGGTTACCATGTGCATTGGCGATGTGCGGAATGCGTGAACTTCAAAAGATCCTTCAACGTTTTGGTCATGATAAGCTACCGGGTCGTAATCCCATGGGGTACCATTTAATGCAGCCTCACGATACCTGTTTGGTATTTCAGTATCTGCTAAATTAGGAAACGCTTCCTCAATGGTTTTTCCGATGATTGTTGAATGATCAAAATTTAATATCCGATTTGCCGCTGGGTTGAATCCGCTGAAAACAAGCGACCCATCAGCCATACATTCATACATGTGGATTCCGAGGGGAAGGGAATTGATAATGTTCTTTTCGCGTTCTTCGGATTTATCCCGCAATTCTTCGACGATCATCTGTTGGGTAATATCGCGATTGGAGATTACAAAACTCCCTACCTGGTGGTCACTCGTAAACAATGGGGAACCGAGGGATTCAAACCATTTGTATTTCCCGTCTGCCTGCTGAAAACGAAGTCTGATACTCTCGCCGATCCCGGTTGTAATTGACCTTTGCACTGCCTCTAAGGTATTTTGTAGATCTTCAGGGTGAATTAGGGAAAACGCGTTTTTGCCAATAAGTGAATTGACAGGGTATCCTAATGAAGAATAATAGGATGGCGAAGTATATAAAAAAGTACCCTGGGTGTCGATCTCACCGATGAGATCCCTAGTATTGTCGGTCAACCGCCTCAACTGTTTTTCTTTCTCCACCAGTGAGGCATCCATCTCTTTGCTGTGCTCCATTTCAGCATAAAGAGTTTCATTTGCTTCTGCTTGCGACAACAAAACTAAATGTAAATTCTTGTCATAATACCATTGCAGTAAAGCAATGGCGATGAATACGAATACTGTTGTTAGAATGGCATCCAGGTGATCTTGAATATTCTGGGAGTGATTGATGTAAACGATGAAGGTAAAAGTGATGATTGAACAGAATGCAACCACTCGCTGGAATCGGATTGAAACAATCATTCCTGCAATCATTGTGGATAAAGCAAAAAACAATCCACTCACATTCGAAAGATAGCCGGTGGCTGTATAGATCCCGATCCCGAAAATAAGAAGGATGGGATAAAACCTGGCCCATGCCCACCCGCCTTTTGTAGATCCCCACCAGAATGGGAGAGAGACAAGGAAAACCGACAAAATTGAATATGCCCAAAAAGCAGCCAGTAAGTTTGCAAGGGTACTAAGACCAATAATTATCAGAGCAATAATCTGAATAATCATGAGATAACGGATAATATCTTTTGTCCATTTCTCGCGATCTATCAGGCTATCTGTTGAGCGATAGGATGCAATAACTTTTCCCCATAACCCCATAATGTTCACCTGTAATCTCCCCATATCTAAGACCCTCATTAATAATATAAAGGAAAAAGCAAAAAACCGTTATAAAAAATGAATAAAAGATTGGTTTACCGTGCTGTTTTGGGTTTCGGGAGGTATTGGTAATCCATTTCGAGCTTCATTCAATTATAATGGAAACATGTTTATAGATGAAGTTACCATACATGTAAAATCTGGAAAAGGTGGAGATGGCATGATCCATTTCCTTAGACAGAAGTATATTGCCCGTGGAGGTCCTGATGGTGGAGATGGCGGTAAAGGTGGAGATGTTTACCTTGAAGCCACTCCCCACATGAACACCCTCTACGTGTTTAAACACCAGACCAAGTATTCCGCTGATGAAGGACGTAAAGGCGCCATCAATAACCAGACCGGGCGAGGCGGCGAAGACACCATTATCCGCGTGCCAACTGGTACGATCATTTATGATGCCGTCACAGGAGAAGTGCTTGGTGATCTGGTTGAGGAAGGTCAACGACTATTGGTCGCCAAAGGCGGCCGCGGTGGTAAGGGGAATCCGCATTTTGCAAATTCCCGAAACCAGGCTCCAATGACTGGTGAAAAAGGTGAACCGGCTGAAGAAAGAGCACTCCGTTTGGAATTAAAACTGATCGCCGATGTCGGTATCGTCGGCATGCCTAACGCAGGCAAGTCCAGTCTCCTGACTGCCATCTCCAATGCCCGGCCAAAGATCGCTGATTATCCATTCACAACTTTGGAACCTAATCTGGGAGTTGCCTATCTGGATGCAGATACCACCCTGGTCCTTGCAGATATCCCCGGGTTGATCGAAGGCGCCCACCTGGGTGCCGGATTGGGTGATACTTTCCTCAGACATATCCAACGCTGCCGTGTGATCATTCATCTGATCGATGGTGGGGCGGAAGATCCACTCTCTGATTACAACCAGATCAATGCTGAATTGGCGTTATTCGATCCAAAATTGGGAGAGAAACCCCAAATAGTTGTGATCAATAAAATTGATCAACCGGAAGTTACCGAAAAGATCCCGGAATTGAAGAAGAAGTTCAAGAAAAAAGGGATCGAATTCTCGGTGATTTCTGCTCTTGCGCGTACAGACCTGGAACCTCTGCTCTGGAAAGCATACCAACTCCTTCAATCTGCTCCACTGCCAGAAAAACCGGTAGCTATACCTGTTTATAAACTGGAAGAGGATGTGAGAGACTTCAAAGTCGCCAAAGAAGGTGACGGCTGGCATATTTATGGCAAATCGATCGAGAGATCAGCAGCTATGACTTATTGGGACTCAGATGAATCATTACGACGATTCCAACGGCTTATGGAGACGATCGGTGTAGATAATGCGTTACGCAAAGCCGGGATACAAAGCGGCGAAACAGTTTATATTGGTGATAATGAATTTGAATGGCAAGAATAAATGAGGATTGGAATTTTTGGCGGGACATTCGATCCGCCACATCTCGGGCATCTTATCCTGGCAGCTGAAGCAGTAGACCAGGCGAAATTGGACAGGTTACTGTGGGTACTGACCCCAAATCCGCCGCATAAAAAGGGAAACTAATCTCAGATGTGGATATCCGGCGGAAAATGGTCAATGTGCTGGTCATGCAAAGTATCCATTTTGAACTGAGCACAGTGGACATCGATCGTCCGGCACCGCATTATGCGCTGGATACCGTGCACATCTTACAGAAAGAACATCCTGGCAGTGAGTTACATTACCTATTGGGTGGAGACTCTTAAGAGACTTGCACACCTGGCATAGATGTGATGATTTCGTGAAAGCTTGCAGTGGGATCATCACCTATAATCGTCCGCATACGAACACAGATCTTTCAGTCGTATTTGGGAGATTTCCGGAGCTGGAACAGAAAACTCTGTTCCTGGATTCACCTCTGATCGAAATTTCCGGTGAAGATATCCGTAGCAGAGTAAAAGAGCACCGATCGTACTGGCAATTCCTTCCAAGTGAAGTAGCAGATCTTATTCAACAAGAACACCTTTATTTATAGAATTCAATGGGGTCGTAATGTCATTATTGCTGGATAGTATGTTTTCCTCTGTCGCATTCAGTCATTTGATCGTAGATATTATGAATGGACAAAGGGCAGTTTTGTTTGCCTTCTGGAGCGGTCCGTTCGGGCTGACCAATTCTTTCATCGCACTGATCAGTGTGATCTATGTTGTATCAGCGGCGTTTGCGCAACCTTTATTTGGTTGGTTGTCTGATAAAGTGGGATCACGATGGTTGATCGCTGGCGGTGTTTTTTGGATGGCCGTTTGGTTTCTGGTCGCTATTTACACTCCCAATCAGAATGCTTTAATTTACATGATCATTTCCAGCCTGGGATCAGGTGCGTTTCATCCTGCCGGTGCCATGGAAGCATCCATCCGCGGTAGGGATGTAATGCAGGACCGTGAGACCACAGCAACATCTTTGTTCTTTTTATTCGGGCAATCGGGCAGTTTCTTCGGACCTTTGATCGGAGGACCTCTTCTTCAACGATTCGGGGTTATGGGATTGGCGCCCATTGCGATCATTGCTCTACCTATCGGAATTTCAGCTGCCTATAGGCTCCGCTTCACCGGACCGAGAATTGTAGTCCCCGAACATCTATCCGGGTTCACCACAAAACCGAGTTGGAAAAGTTGGAGCATCTTGACACTCCTATTCGTTGCGCTCTTTCATTCCTGGGTGCAGCAGAATATGGTTACCTTCGTACCGAAGTATATGAACGACCTGGGTTTATCACCGTCCATTTATGGTATTCTTGCGGCTTTATTCATGGGCGGATACGCGCTGGGAAATGTATATGGCGGGGTGATGGCAGATAAATATGGCAAGCGTCCGGTCATTATGGCCGGGATGGGTTTGGGATCGATCCCATTGCTGTTGTTTGCCATTACGGGGTATACCCCGATCGTCTATCTATATATACCGGTAGCCGGTTTGCTGATCGGTGCGGCATTCAGCGTGATCGTAGTTCTCGCCCAAAAGTTGATCCCCACCGGTGGTGCCATGGCAAGCGGATTGGTCCTCGGTTTCATGTTCTCGTCCGGGTCGATCGGAACATTATTGAGCGGATATATTGCCGATCACTACGGTTTCCCTCCTGTTTTCTATATGAATGCAGGAATTGCACTTGCTTCCTGTGTTGCTGCATACTGGTTGAGTAAGGACCTTTAATAAATGAGAAACCCGTGCAGAAATTTCTGCACGGGTTTTTTTAATTTAATTCGTTTTGAATTTTATTCCTGAACCAGATCCAAAGTTCCTAAATTCATATTGATATCAAAGCTGATCGTATTTCCGCTTCCATCGGTTGAATAGGTACTGCCGTCATTCGTCCAGGTTCCGCGGGTATTCACAGTCTTCAATCCGCCATTCACCCGAACTTCGGCTTTCGTCCCTTCGGGGATGATGATAGTGATCGTGCTTACTCCAGCCTCGATCACAACATCGGTATCCTGTTGAAGTTCACCGCTGAAATCGAGCTTATAGGTACCCGCACCAGTGGTCATGCGCATGTCTTTGATGTTTGCATTTCCAAGACCTAACAGGGTCACTGTGGACGCGCCAGTGGTGTAGTCCAATCTTTCCAGCGTGGTTTGGTTGGGTTTATCGAACTTGATGGTCGAATCTGCCGCGCCATCTTCCACCCGTAAATTGGTGATGGTCATGCCGCTCAGGTCGATATTCCCTTTATATGCCCCGGTTGCCAGGCGAAGGTCGATCGGGGTATTGTTATTGAGTGCCAGATCCCATTCGTTACGGATATTCTTGGTTGGCAATCCATTGACACCGTCAGTCGTTTGTGAAATGGTCACCCGATTGGATTCGCGTTCAACAACCGGTTCCCAATCCAGGACGTTATAGGTCACTTTACCTTCAACCAATGATTTCGCATCGGGAGTAATGGTCAACTCTGCTGCGCCTAATTTGAGTTCAACAATCACAGGTTCGCTGGTGGAAGGTGCGGGCTCGTTGATCTCAAACACTTTTGCTTCGGTGGTTTTGATGGTGGGCAGGTTGATGGTAAATCCACAAGCCAGGCTTGTGACTACCAAAATACTAATGACGAGTAAGATTATTTTGTTCATTTTTATTTCTCCAAAATCTTTTTATTTTTGCTTACGAAACGGTGGTCTGATCGGTTGCATCCAAATCAGATTTTGGTAAGGTGGCATAGATACGAGTTCCAAAACGGGTGAGGATGACGGAACCTAATCCCACCATCGCCACAAGGAATACGAGCAGCCATCCCAGGCACGGGACGAACCATAAGGTGTTCATGACCAGGCTCAAGAGTAACGCTCCAACACCGGCGGAGACTGCAATGTGCCATGTGAACTTGAGAGCTTTGGATAGGCGGATACCCAGTTCTGCGCCCAAAGCGATCCATCCCATGACCATTGCAACAGTAAATCCGATGATGGCAACTACTGCAACAGGTATGAGGATCAGTGTAACGATCAGGATCACAAGAAGGATGGGTAAAGCAACAACTGTCAATACCCCGACTCCTTCCGAGATTAACGGATAGGTATTGATCGCGTCGGTGACCCGGCGTAAAGGATTAGGCATGAATAAAGCGAACAACATCGCTAGTACACCCATGAAAAGGCTGTTTAAAATTATAGAAATGACACTTTTGGCGAATTCAATTGCAGGTTTGAGCAAACCAGATCCAGGTTTCGTGGTTGGTTCAACAAGCGGTAATGGAGTTACCTCTACCATTTTTGTTGGTTCCACAATCCCGGTTTTTTCGACCACTTGTGCAGTTTTGACCGCTTGTGTAGCTTTGACCACTGCAGTGGATATGGCACTCTCAGCTTCACCGGCTACGGATGTGATTTGTGACTCTATCGTCGACTGGATTTCAGGTAATTTTTCCAGATCCATGGTTCCCAATACTTTGGCACTGGGATCTTGTGTCACACTGCCGCCAAAAGAGCTGATATCTCCATTGATGACCGCGGTCTCTTTCAGGTCCAGATGACCGCCAATGACAGTAATTTCACCATTAAGGGAACCGGAGATAGTTGCCAATCCACCTAGTAAGACCAGGTCACCTGATACCGTGGCGTTTTCTTCCACAGTTAAGGTTCCGCCGACGACAACAAATGAACCCTGGTAGGTTGATCCTGAGGTGACGGTGTATGTTTCACCGACGATCACCCGATCTCCGGTTCCTGTATCTGCTGATACCGTGGAAGGGATGATCAGAGCGATGATCAATGAGAGTAAGATAATGAGTTCGGAATTTTTTCATATTGCTTTCCTTTGTGCTGCGAAGATCCTTCTCATTGCCGAAAACCAGAGGACGATCCAGAAAAACGAGATCGCGCCAAGGACTAATGACACAACGAATACAACCTGTCCTGGAATGGTTTGAAACGCATTCGCTAAGGATGTTATTGTATTGAATAAGGATCCAACTGTCTGAATGAGATTAACGGTTCTTTGCACCAGGAAAGTGAGTAGATTAAAATTCGCAAACCAGTTTGCACCAAAGTTGAGGTAAACCAACCAGGTCATCAATAATACCAACCCGGCTACCATATACCAGGCAGCGGATTGTTGATTGTCATCTTCTCTTTCGACAGCCATTTTTTGCCAACGCATGGCAAACCCGGCTTTTGGACCAGCATGGACAGGTGAACTGAAAGTTCGCTCCATTCCCTTCATCGCCTGGCGCAGGCGGCTGCAATCCTGGCAGGTCGCCAGATGCTTGTGTAATTGTTTTTCCTCGTCATGAGTCAACTTGGCTTCAAAGATCCAGTCTTCAAATGGTTGATGGTTCATGTTTTCTCCTTTCGGGAAGTGCATTCTTGCTTTCAGCTTTTAGCCACTCTTCGGCCATTTGCTTACGCGCGCGGAATAATCTGCTCTTTACCGCGCTAACAGTAAGGTGTAACGCATTCCCTATTTCTTCATCTGAAAAGTCGTACCAATAACGCATAACAACTGCAGAGCGGTCTTCGGCAGATAGTGTTTTTAAAAGACCGCGAATTTTCTTTTGTTCTTCAGATTGTGACGCCAATTGCTCGGGTAGGGGGTCGAGATCCGGAAGGAAATCATCGACCATCTCATCGATACTAAACCCGACGAATTTGCGTTTTCTGATCTGATCGATACAGTGGTGCGCTGCTATGGATAATACCCAGGTTAGGAATGAACGGCTGGGGTCGTAAGATCCCATATTCTTGTACGCTTTCCAGAAACTTTCCTGAGCTGCGTCTTCTGCTTCATCAGGGTCCCCCAGCATACGGTAGCACAAATTGAAGACCGGTTTTTGAAACTGCTCCACGATGATCGTGAAGTTTTCCGGATCCAATGGATGCTGTAATGCTTCTATAACTTCTGGTGAGGTCTGGTTCATGATTCCCATGGGTGTTATTGATCTACATCTTATACGCAAAGAATTGCATCTGGTTGCAGATCAATACCGCAGTTTTACAAGATAACTTCTTCCTTGCCGGAAAGCGTGTTGTTGATCCGCTCTGTGACGATATCCAGGGCATCATCATAGTGGACGTAATCCAGATTCTCGGTTTGGATGGTCAGAACCGGGCAAAGGTCGAAGTCTTTCATCCAATCATCGTAGAAGCTGTCGAGCAAAGTAAGGTAATCATAGCTGATCCCTGTTTCAATGTTACGCGCGCGCGCTTGAATTCGTTTCATTAATACTGCTACCGGAGCACGGAGTACGATCAGCAGGTCGGGTGAAGGCAGGCGGCTCACCACAAGTTCAAACAATCGTCGGTAGGTAAAGTAATCCTGCTCATTCAAATTCCCCATGTGATTCAAAGCCCGCGAGAAGATATAGGCATCTTCATAGATCGAACGGTCAAGGATGCAGGATAAGGGATCATTGACCAGCTTTAAGTATTGTTCCGCGCGGTGTCCTAAAAAATAGACCTGCAGGTGGAACGACCAGACTTTCATGTCCTTGTAGAAATCAGGCAAGTAGGGATTGTCTGCAACCGATTCAAAAGCCGTTTTCCAACCCAACCTAGCACCGATGCGTTCGGTGAGCGAGGTTTTCCCTGAGCCGATGTTCCCGGCAACTACAATGGTCCGCTTGGTCATGTTTCACTCCATGTCTGAGGTTAGAAATGTTGGTGCTGTGCAAAGGTCCTGCAAATTTTGATAAAAGATTCCCATATGGATTCCATCCATCAGGCTGTGATGCCCTTGCACAGAAACCGGAATATTGATCTTATGATCGGACTTGATGAATTTTCCCCATGTGATGCGCGGAATGGAATCCACGGGATGCATATGGATGGGATGGCTGAGCCCGGTAAAGGCGACCCAGGGGAGAGACGAGAGAAAGATCAGGTCATCCTTCCCGGGTTCATCTTCCAGGTTGGGTTCAGTCTTGACTTTCTCCACGAGGAAGGATGCATGTTCGTAAAAACTGCCAAAATCAGGAGTATAAGGAATGGTGCAGAAGGAAAACAGGTCATCAAGGCTTAGGATTGTGATAGACGGATTAACCCGTTCATACTCCACCACATTCTCCCCGCGGATCCGCTGTCGGAATTCTGGGATATCATTCGCGGCGCGGGTGATCATATAAGTGAAAACCACAGTGAAGCTCAACCGGGTGTTGGATAGTTGGTCCATCAGGCTGGTCACATCCACAGTCGCAGTCAGATTAAAATGGGGATAATCGTAATCCTTGAACATGAGGAAATGCTTGTATCTGGGCCATTTTGAAAAATCAATTGTTTTCATCCAGCCTCTCCATTTTGGTTATGACAAGGTTTTCAGATTTATTCCAATGCTGCCGTGTTACAATTTGCGCATCCATACTCTTTGTTCATTGAGGTTTCAACGTGACTGATTTTGCCGTACTGATATCGAAGAATTTAAATTATAAACCAACCCAGGTGCAAGCGGCCATTGAACTGCTGGATGCGGGCAATACCGTTCCGTTTATTTCCCGCTACCGCAAGGAGATGACCGGTGCGCTGGATGAAGAGCAGATCCGCTTGATCCAATCCGAATTGGACCGGTTGAGAGTATTGGAAGACCGCCGGGTGACTGTGCTGGCTTCGATCACCGAGCAGGAAAAAATGACACCCGAGCTCGAAGAAAAGATTAAAGCAGCAGAAACGGTCACCGCGCTGGAAGACCTGTATGCACCCTACAAACCCAAACGCCGCACGCGTGCCAGTATTGCCCGAGAAAAGGGATTAGCTCCACTGGCAGATGTGCTGTTAATGCAGCCGCGCGCTGGCAGGAAACCGGATGAAGAAGCCCAACAGTATCTGAACGAGCAGGTATTGACTGTGGAAGATGCCCTGTCAGGTGCACGGGATATTGTGGCAGAGATGATCAGCGATCATGCGGATGTCCGCCGATTGACCCGTGAGAAATCGCTGGCATACGGCATCATGCGCGCGGAGAAGATCGATGACGCTGAAGACCAGAAACAAGTGTATTCCGTCTATTATGAATTTGAAGCTCGGGTCGACAAGATCCGCCCACACCAGGTGCTGGCCTTAGACCGGGGAGAGACCGAAAAGGTTTTGCGTGTAGGTGTTGAGACTGCTGAGAAGGATTGGCAAAATGCCATCCATTCGCAATTTCGACCGGACGGCAGTTCTCCCTGGGGAGAACATCTGGAGACCGCAATTGAGGATAGTGCCAACCGTTTATTATTACCAGCCATCGAACGTGATGTCCGTCGGGAGTTAACAGCCAGGGCACAACTGCATGCCATCAATGTGTTTGCCTCCAATACCAGGGCGCTGCTCAATCAACCGCCGCTCAAAGGGCATACCGTCATTGGACTGGATCCGGGTTTCCGTACTGGCTGCAAGTTTGCTGTGGTTTCGCCAACCGGAAAACTATTGGATACCGGGACTATCTATCCCCATGAGCCTCAGAAGAAATGGAATGAAGCACTCGATTCGCTGCGTGCGATGGTGAAGAAGCACCATGTAACCCTGGTATCCATTGGTAATGGCACCGCTTCGCGCGAATCCGAACAGCTCATTGCTGAACTGATCAAGGATTTACCCGGTGTGCAGTATATGATCACCAACGAAGCTGGAGCCAGTGTTTACTCGGCAAGCCCCCTGGCGCGACAGGAGATGCCGGATCTGGATGTCTCCATTCGCGGCGCGGCTTCGATCGCCCGGCGGGTGCAGGATCCGCTGGCAGAGCTGGTGAAGATCGATCCCCAGTCCATTGGTGTCGGGATGTATCAACACGATGTCGACCAGACCCTGTTGAAGCACACCCTGGACGGTGTGGTCGAAGACGTGGTCAACCGGGTTGGTGTGGATGTGAATACCGCGTCACCTGCTTTGTTGGCATATGCCGCCGGGATTGGTCCAAAACTGGCGGAAAAGGTGGTCGCCTATCGTGACGAAAAGGGTGTTTTCACCAATCGTGCCCAATTGCGGGATGTTCCTGGACTGGGACCCAAGGCCTATGAACAGTGCGCCGGGTTTACCCGGGTACTGGATGGCGACGAACCTCTCGATGCTTCCGCGATTCATCCGGAAAGCTACGGCTTTGCCAAAGCTACACTTGAACGGGCAGGGATATCCACCCAGACCGACCCGAAGCTGCGCGAACCGGCATTACGGCAGTTACTGATCAAGACCCAATTGAAAGAAATCGCTGCAGATCTTGGTTGCGGAGCGCTTACCCTGCGCGATATCTTCGAGCAGTTGGTCCGCCCGGGACGCGATCCACGTCAGGACGCTCCCCCACCGATCCTGCGTACGGATGTTTTAAAGATGGAAGACTTGGCAGAAGGGATGCGCCTCAAAGGGACTGTCCGCAATGTGGTCGATTTCGGCGCCTTTGTCGACATCGGCGTCAAGCAGGATGGACTTCTCCACCGCACCCAGATGACCTTCGGCACAGTACTGCAGGTGGCAGATATCATCGAGGTCGAGATCCTCAAAGTCGAAAAGGACCGCGGTCGCATCTCCCTGAAATTGGTTTAGTTCTTGACATTGCGAGACCAGTTTTGGGGTTGAGGGAATCCCTTTAGTTTTGTCATTGCGAGACCCGGTTTTTGGGGTCAAAGCAATCTACACCATCATAATCCCCCCCAATTATGGGATAGGTAGATATATCGTTTATTGACTTGGAGATCCAGGGTTTAAAGGGATGGAAGAACCATAGGTTCTTCCATCCCTATTTAATAAACTCCCCTTCCCATATGGGAAGGGGGTAGGGGGATGGGTGAAAATATTCTAGACGAAAACTTGTCTTCCCTCACTTCACCGGGATAAATCCATAATTCGCCATAACCTGCTGACCTTCCGGGGACAGCACAAGCGCGACAAACGCCTTTGCCAGTTCACCATTCTTGCTGTCAGCGATCGGAGCGATTGGATAATTCGCGATGGTATTCAACGCATCAGGGATATCCAACTTCTCGGCACTCTTCGCGGCTTCAGCCGTGATGTCGGTCACATAAACGATACCGGCATCCGCTTCACCCAATACCACTTTAGCAAGCACTGATTTCACACTATCCTCATAGGAAACCACATTAGCTAGCACAGAATCCTTGAAACCTGCATCATAGGATGGATCGGCAATGGCCTTGTCCAGAAAATCCAATGAATACTGTCCCACCGGTACGGATTTGTCCGCCAGAATCAGCTTGATGCCGGGTTCGGCAAGGTCTTTCAGTTCCGCGATACCAGCCGGGTTGACGCTGGGATAGACCACCACCAGCCGGTTCTGTACGAATTTCTGCGCAGCGTCTGCGTTGACCCGCTTGGATTCGATGACAGCGTCCATATACTTCTTGCTGGCGCTGGCGAAAACATCCGCGGCCGCTCCCTGGTTGAGTTGTTCTGCCAGGGTTTGTGAACCAGCAAAGCTGAAAGATACTGTCACACCGGGATTCTGCTCCTGAAACATCGTTCCCAACTCGGTGAATGATTCGGTCAGTGACGCGGCTGCCAATACCGTCAACGTTCTGGGTGGAACGGCGGTAGGAGGCACTTCTGTTGGCTGGACTGCGGTAGGTACAGGTGCAGCTGTCGCCGGGGCAGCTTCTGGGACAACCGGCGTTTCGGTGGGGATGCATGCCGTACCACTTAGAATTACGATCAATACAACAAGGAAAAGAAATTTGGAACGCATGAAGATTTTCCAATAGAGGAATATTGTATACTCAATAATTGAGTATACAATATAATATCACTAATTGTAATTATTGTAAATTGTAAGCTTACAAATATACATTTCATAAACAGCCCAATTGTTGGTAATGTTTATATGAGGCTGTAATTGTAAGTCAGATTTGCTTACAATGATTGTAGGCAATTGATCAGCTTATACCATCAGATTGGAGCAGGACATGAAAATCAGCGCACGCAATGTTTTGAAAGGCAAGATCAACCAGATCATCCCAGGGGCGGTCAACTCGGAGGTGGTCATCGTCACGGCTGCCGGCGAGACCATTGTTTCGGTCATCACTAAGGAATTGGTGGACACATTGGAACTCAAGGTCGGCAAGGAGGTCTACGCCGTTATCAAAGCATCCAATGTCATGGTGGCAGTGGACTGAAAATCGCATTTGAAGGGGGGGGCAAGGATTGCATATACCTATAATGTTCCTGGGAATATAATCATATAGTTCACAATTTCTCCCGGGAGCATTTCTGATGACACTTCAGACAATCCTCAGTACCATCTCAGGCGGACGGGTTTTGGATGTTGCCACCGGTCGCGGTGGATTCATCCTCGAGTTGATCGCTGGGCTGAAAGACTACACCGACATCCTCGGCGTGGACTCCAACCCCGCGCTCGCTGAAGCTTTCAAGCAGGCATTTTCCGACAATCCAAAGATCAACTTTCAGCTGATGGACGCAGGCAGGCTGGAATATGGGGATGGCGAGTTCGATACCGTCTGCGTCTCCAATTCCCTGCACCATTTCGCGGATCCGTCTGCAGTACTGCTTGAGATGCGGCGGGTGCTGAAACCCGGCGGCAATCTGATCGTCTCCGAGATGGTCCGCGACGGGCAGTCAGAAACGCAGATGACCCATGTGCTGCTGCACCACTGGTGGGCAGCCGTGGACTCCTCCCAGGGGATTGTCCATAACCAGACCTACTCCCGTGCAGAATTGAGTGCGTTGGTTTCCACACTTGGCTTATCGAACATGACTTCCCGCGAATTTCAAGAAACGGACGAGAATCCGCACGCAGCGGAACTGCTCGCCGAACTGGACGGCATCATCGACACCTATATCCAAAAAGCGGACGGTCATCCCAATCTGCAGTCGCAAGGCGAGGGTCTGCGCGGACGGGTCCATACGGTCGGCTTCCATTCCGCCAGCACTCTCGCGCTGATCGGCATCAAGTAAAATCCAAAATATTGCCCAAGAATTGGGTATAAATTACCCCTTGACATTATCAATAATGAGAATATAATATGAGTATATTATCACTAATGATAATATAAGGATGAACCCATGACTGAAAAACCAAAGTCACAACTGCTCGAGGATATGCTGCATCCCATCCGCATGCGGATCATGATCACCCTGGCTGGCGGACAGGAACTGACCCCGCTGCAGATCGCGGACACACTGCCCGATGTCCCCCAGGCGACCCTTTACCGCCACATCAACCGGCTGGTGCAGGGTGGGATCCTGACCGTGACAGCGGAGCGCCATGTGCGCGGCACCATCGAAAAAGTGTATGGACTCAACCAATCCACCCAGACCCATCTGGATCAGGATGCGGTGGCAAACCTGACCAAAGAGGATCACATGCGCTATTTCTCCTCTTTCGTCACCAGCCTGCTGGGAGAGTTCTCCGCCTATTTGCAGCAATCCCCAAAAGTGGACATGGCTGCGGACGGAGTGGGGTACAGCCAGGTGGTTTTATACATGAGTGACGAAGACCTGATGGACTTCTCACGCAAGATCAATGAAGCTCTGATGCCGTTTATCGCAAACACAGTTGAGCCGGGCAAACAACCCCGCAGGAAGCGCATCCTCTCCACGGTGATGATGCCGGCAGCAGAGAAACAGGAAATGAAAGGTTAAGAATGAACGGGATTTTTTGGACTACTTTTTTTATTTTATTAGCCATCGGATTTGTAGGCACACTGACTGTGATCCCCTACAGCCTGGCGCTGAACCCGGAAGGCATCGAGACTCTCAAGGCGAAACTGGCCGAAAAGAAGACTCCGCTGCCGGCCTGGCTGGTGATCCTGCTGGCTTCCGGCGGACAGGGATTGGTGCTCAGCGCGGTTTCCGTGTTCCTGGGACTCCTCGCAGCGGACAAGATGGGATTGCAACTGCCAATCTTCAAGGCGATCGCTTCCGGTCAGCCGCTGACCGCAGAGATGCTGTCCTTCCTGCCAATTGCCGCGTTGTTCGGTGCATTGTCCGGGGCGCTGCTGGTTGCGCTGGAGTATTTCTTCTTCCTCAAGCGACTGCCCGAGTCGATGACCAGCAAGGTCAAAAAGCTGGTCTTCTGGAAGAGCGCGCTAGCCTGCTTCTACGGTGGATTCGTGGAAGAGATCCTTCTGCGCCTGTTCGTCATGTCCGGCATCGCCTGGCTGATCAGCCTGGTGTGGAAAGCGGACGGCGCTGGGGATGATCGCGATCTTCTGGATCGCCAACATTCTGTCATCGCTCCTGTTTGGCGCCGGGCATCTGCCTGCCACCGCTGCGCTCACCAAATTGACGCCGATGATCCTGTTCCGCGCCTTTCTGTTGAACGGCATCGTCGGTCTGGTGTGCGGATGGCTGTACATGCGCTTCGGATTGGAAGCCGCCATGGCTGCCCACTTCAGCGCGGACATCGTCCTGCACATCATCGGACAGGAACTGTTCGTCAGGGCAATCAAACTGGAATTGCAGCCAGCCTAAGCTGCTCCCACTCATGGATACTAAAACAACCGGTCGGGTTCATCACCCGACCGGCTGTTTTTTGTAGAAGAAAGCTTAATCCTGCTCCAACGATAATGCCGAGTGTATATGTCCGTCCTGGGACTTGATGGACTGGTATGACTGCTGCAGAATTTGTTCAAGGATCGGCATCTGCACATCGCTCAGCCGTTTGATATAGATACAAAACCGGCTGGTGGAATGTTTCCCCAATTTATCAAGTAACGCGGAATAGCGTGCCGTGCCGTCCATCATGTAAACAGTGATCTTGCCTTTTCGCGGATAAAACCCAAGGATGTGACCGTCGCCTTCGCGTCCGCTGTCGTATTTGTAGTGGAAGGTATCGAACCCGATCGTCCCAATATTCCAGAACTTTGGCTCGTGTCCGCTGATGCGCTGCATCATTTCGATGAGAACATCGCAATCTTTTTGCATTTGTTCATCATCTATTGAAGCAATATAGTCTTTGACCTGAGGGTCGGTTAGGTTGGTGGATACTTTATCTGTCATATCTCAATAATACCGAAAAGGAATAACCTCGGACGATGAACTTGTATAGGATAAAGACGCCTGCCTAATTTGGATACTGACATTTGAAAGGGCAGTGATGAGTTATCATCACTGCCCTTATGCACTTCGAAATCTACTCTCTTTCTTGATGACTTCATTTTCCTGCAGGATTCTTTTATTCCTTATATGATGGTAACTTTAGACAGATCGGCTTCCAATCCTTTGAGCACGGCATAGGTCAACTTATCCATTTTCGCGCCGTCAAAGTTGATTGTTTTAATGGCGCGTATATATTTCTTGGACCAGGTATGCCAGGTCATGGGTGCCATGAAAGCCACGTTTTTAATCGTCGCCCCCTTGAATGAAGCCCCCTCCAAGGCTGTATCGTCAAACTTCACACCAAGAAACGTCAATCCGTCAAGAGACATTCCTTGCAGGTCGCAGAATTTAAAGTCCACTCCGTCAAAGACACAATTAACAAATTCTGTTTTTCTAAGATCGATCATATTGAACTTTACGTCGGTCAGCGTTACATCTATGAATTTTGCTCCCGCCAGTTCCGAAGTGCTGAAATTTGTACGGACCAGAATGGATTTATGAAAGCTGGCATCCGCCAGGTCACTGGTAAACAGACTGCAGTCAGTCAGATTTGTGCGATCAAATTTGGCTTCACGCACATCGCTGCTATTAAACGAACTGCCGGTTAGATCTGCGTGCGAAAAATCGGAACCACTCAATTCGCTCGCATCAAATTTACCTTTATGCGTGGTAACACCTGCGAAATCGCTCTTTGACAGGTTGCTCGCACTAAAGTTAGTCAGCACCTGGCGTTCCAGCGAACGGGAGAGGTTGGCAACTTCCCGGACGGTCTGTTCGATGTCGCCGATGCTGTCGATGGTCATCTCAAAAGCGGACTCATCGTCCTTGCCCTCGGCTTTCAGTTCATCGAAGCGCTCCTGCAGATCGGAGAGCAGGTCCGCTTTCAGTTCGGCAACGACTTTTAACACCGTCGTATGCGGCGAATACCCCGTTCAAATATTGGTTGATTTTCTCGTTCATGATTTCTCCTTACAGTAAGTTGTCGAGTACACGCTTGGCATACTCCCAGTTGGATTTGTTTTCCGCGTAAGTGGACTTGCCCTTTGCGGTGATCCTGAAATACTTGCGCCGTCCACCCTGCGTTTCATCGCCCCAGTACCACTCGATGTCGCCATCTGACTCCAGTCTGCGGACGCTGGAGTACATGGTGGCTTCTTTTAATTCATACTCGCCGCCCGAAAGCTCGGCGATCAGCTTGACGATCTCGTAGCCGTAGCGGTCCGCTTCGGATAGCAGCCGCAGGATCATGGTGTCGGTGTGTCCGCGCAGCAGGTCGGATGTGATCTTGTTTTCACTCATAGGTTCAACTCCTTGATAGTATTGTATAGCATACTACTATGACTGTCAAGGTAGTATTATTGTTTGTGTAATAGGATTTAGAACAACAGATTGAACCGGAATTGTTGGTACGGGGTGGTGTAGCTTGAAGATCAAACGGTGTGGTCATGATATCAAAATACTAAGAAGAAGGCTGCCCGACGGGCAGCCTTCTTCTTTACTTACATCAATTTGCATTCTGAGGACAAATCGAGGGTTATAAATACTCAACTCTAGTCTCTTATACTTTTATAACGAACCCTATTTCAAAGCAAATTTCCTCATATTCTGATTTAACTTCAAAGTTATGATTTGTAAATAGGTAGAATATTCTCCATTCAATCCCGAATTCCTTCATCCCAATGTCGTTGAGATATGATTTCCTTGCTTATATGCTCTAAACCTCCGTAGGGACAATATTCCGTAAAGGGATCTGAGGAACGGATGGGGGTTTGATGTACAATTTCAATATTTATAAGAAATTTCTTGTAATGGATTGGAAGACACCAAAGCAGATTTGTAACATTTTTCCAGGAATGATGAGTTAGTACCAGCCAATTCCGTTTTTCAAAATCATTTTTTGTGGGTTTGGAAGGAGACATATAATTTAATGTTCCGATTAAATTTATGCCATATTCAGGGTTTTCATTCCTCGAAGCTAAGACAATACAAGCACCATATTGTCCATTCACTAGTTTTACCGATAAACAATCTCCTTTATTGAATAAAGGTTTACGGATTATTCGCTTTGGCATTTTGGATGGTTTGGAATTTGGTTGTTCAAGTTTATGTAGAAATGAAGATAATTCCTTTTTTCTCAAGTTTAGAGTCTTCAAACCAGATTCCAACCAAATATCAAGACCAACACCTTGTTCATAATCAGATTTGACGTGCTGAAATACTTCTTTTTGCAAATAACCATACTTCCATTGTATTTCTGCTAAACCAATCCAGAATAGAGGTCCATCGTCAGAATCATTTATACTGTCTGCATACTTCTTGGTAATCTCAATTGTAGTAAGTTCAAGGTTTTGATTTTGTTTCAAGAGAGAATTGAAGTCATCGATTACATCATTTACAGTGTCATTCTGTTTAATTTTATATCCCCAGGCGCCCATGGAATATTCTCCAAAATTAGTAATGTAGTAATTATATAAGCTATTTAGTGAGGGATTGGTCACAAAACTTCTTCCCTATCTGGGTCATATTGGTATGTGGTGCATGAGTTTTGTCATAAGTTTTCGGTTATGCGCCAAGCAAAACTTTCTTTTCTCACCAAAGTCATATACCCTCTTTTTCATCTGTGGTTGGGTGGATCCGGTCTCAAACACTTGCTTTATCCGTCATCATCTCCTGGATCGCATCCTCAATTGACTCAACCACACCGTCAAAACTTCCCATGACATCATGGTTTGTGAAGCGGATCACCCTGATCCCGTAGCCTTCAAGTACATCTGTCCGTACGGCGTCTGCGGTTTCAGCGCCATCCTCTAAGTGAGTGTCGCCGTCCACCTCGATCACCAGCTTGAGGGACGGACAATAGAAATCCACAATAAGTTGTCGATCGGTCTCTGCCGCAGAAAGCGGGGAGTATATCCGCGCAGAAAGTTGTTCCACAGGTACTTTTCCGCCGGGGTCATGTTAGTCCGCAGAGCGCGGGCGTTTTCCTTTAGCGTGGGATTGTAGGGTAGGAAGAATTTGGATTTGATGAGTTTGGTCATAGGTGACAACCTCAAATAGCGATCCCCCTATATCCCCCTTGGTAAGGGGGACAAGATCAAAATCCAGATCAAAAACCAGGATTTAGCATTGCGTATAGCTAACTTCTATAGCAGATTGTCAAAAAACATTCAATAAAATCGTAACGTATTTACATCATCAATCACAAAACAAAAGCCCCCCTTCAATTAAAAGGGGGGTTGGGGGGATCGCTCTTAACACTCGCTATAACCGCACGAGTAACACTTCCGGCAGCCTTCTTCATTCACCACCGCCGCCTGGCCGCACTCCGGGCACAGATCGCCGATCTTCAACTTCAACTGGTCCACCGCGACCTCTTCCAACATCGCCATGCCGCCTTCCATGGTCATCTCGCTCTCGATGAACTCCGTCAGGTATTCATCCAGCGCGTGCGCCACACCGTCCGGCAGACTGCGTACCCGGTTGGGACCGAATCCCAATGACCTGCCGCCGCCGATGCCTGCCAACTGGCGGAAGACTTCCTTCAACCGTTGGCGCGGTTCCATCGGCGCGGAGATGCGCAGAATGTACGAGATCAACCGTCCGATCGCTTCCGAGACCGCCGCGGTATCCGAGCCGGCCTTGGCGGTGTTGACGAACACCTCAAAGGGCTGGTCCCCGCCGTTTTCGTTGATGGTCACGAAGGCCTTGCCCAGCGGAGTCTCGATGGAGTAGGTGAATCCCTTCAGGAATCTGGGGCGCGGCTTCTTGCTCTCCTGCCACAGCTTGGGCTGGCTGGCATGCGCCGCAACAGGCACCAGCTCTTCGCCTTCTTTGGTCTTGCTCTTGGCGGTTGCGTTGGTCTCCAGTACCACCTTCTCGCGGGATCCGGTCACGTACACCGTGATCCCCTTGCAGCCGAGTTTCCACGCCAGGGTGTAGGCGGTGGCCACATCCTCTTCGGTGGCGCCTGCCGGGAAATTGACCGTCTTCGACAGACTGTTATCCACGAACACCTGCAAAGCTGCCTGCATACGGACGTGTTCCTCCGCGGTGATATCGCTCGAAACCACAAAAGTGCGCCGCACTTCATCGGGGACGTCGAACACATCCTGGCAGGTGCCGTGGGACATCACTTCTTCCACGATCCGCTCGCGGACGTCCTGATCCAGATTGGCTTTTTCCAGCGCCGTTTCGAACTGCGGGCTGACATAATTCAATAACAGGTCTTTGCCGTTGTCGTTCACATGGCGGATGTACGCCAGCGCGAAAACGGGTTCGCAGCCGTATCCTTCGCAGCCGGCCACGGTCGCGATCGTCCCGGTGGGGGCGATGGTGGTCTGCGCGGCGTTGCGGATGCCGTGTTCCTTGATCCCCTTGGTGACCAGCGACCAGTCCACATTGGGACGGCCCCAGTTGGTTTCGTAGGGCACCAGCGAGGTCGGCGGCTGCCAGGTCAGATGTTTGGGATCGTAAATGCTGCCCTTGATCGCCGGGAACGGTCCGCGTTCTTTGGACAGGTCGATGCTGGTCAGCATGGCATGATAGCGCACGAATTCCATCACCTGCGAGGCGAACTCCAGGCTGTCGGTGTCGCCGTAGCGCGCGCCGGTGTGATACATCAGATCCGCCAATCCCATGATCCCCAGGCCGATACGGCGGGCATTGTGGGCAGCTTTCTCCAGTTGGGGGACAGCCGGCACGTAGGCATTGGCTTCGATGACATCATCCAGGAAGTTGACCGCGGTGACCACACTGTGGCGCAGTTTCTCCCAATCCACGGTGCCGTTCTCGCCGAAGTGTTCCGCCAGGTTGATCGATCCCAGACAGCAGTTCTCGTACGGTCCCAGCCACTGCTCTCCGCAGGGATTGGTGGCTTCGAGTGCGTATAGGTGTGGAACGGGGTTGTGGCGGTTGGCGGCATCCAGAAAGAGCATGCCCGGCTCGCCGTTGTGGTGCGCCTGTTCCACGATCTTGTTGAACAATTCCCTGGCTTTGATGGTCTTATAGACCACCAGCGGGATACCGGATCCGGCTGCCTGGGTGAGGTTTCCCTTGAATTTACGGTATTCCGGGGATTTGATATCCGGGAAGACCAGATCCCAATCCGCGTCCGCTTCCACAGCCTGCATGAAGGCATCCGTGATCCCGACTGAAATGTTGAAATTGGTGATGGCGTTCTCGCTGGTCTTGCAGGTGACGAAAGTCTCGATATCCGGATGGTCCACGCGCAAAACAGCCATGTTGGCTCCGCGCCGGGTGCCGCCCTGGGCGATCTCTCCGAAGGCGTGGTCGTACACGCTCAAGAATCCCACCGGACCGGTTGCCTGACCGGCGCTGCTCTTGACCAGCGATCCCATCGGGCGCAGGCGGGCGAAGCTGAAGCCGTTACCGCCGCCGGTTTGCTGGATGAGCGCGGCATCCCGCAGGGTCTGGAAGATCCCGGCGGAATCCTTGCCCATATCGTCCGTGATCGGCAGCACAAAACAAGCCGCCAGTTGTCCCAGCGGAGTCCCCGCCCCGGTGAAAGTGGGAGAGTTGGGGAAGAAATCCTTGGAGGATAGTAAATGGTAATAAGAGACCGCCTTGGCTTCGATGTCCTCATTCCAGGTTGCGGCTACTTTGGCCACATGGTAAGCCACCCGCCAGAACATCTCTTCAGCGGTCTCGCACGGCTTCCCGTCGTCACCGCGGCGTACATAGCGCTTCATCAACACCTGTCGGGCGTTGTCAGTGAGCTTTGCCCCCGGCAGTCCCTGTGGTATGGGAGGTGTAGGCAGCAGTCCGTTGGTTGTGCAGGGTTTTGATTCCATATTGATAATCCTATCCTTCCAATAAGCGGTCAATTTCATCCCGGATCGAGCGCAGGTCACCGAGATTTAAATACACACTGGCATAACGAATGTAAGCGATGTGATCCAACTGTTTCAAACCGGCAATGACCTTGTCCCCCACAATTCTGGAGGACACTTCAGCCTTGCCCATTTTCTCGAGTTCCGATTCAACCTCACCCACCAGCCGGTCGATATCAGCGGCAGAGACCGGACGTTTGGTGCAGGCAATGCGAAGTCCGCGTAATAATTTATCCCGATCAAACTCTTCTCGAGTGCCATCCTGTTTCACCACCAATGGGGCAGCGCGGACGGCTCGTTCGTAGGTGCTGTACCGTTTGGCGCATTGATCACACTCCCGGCGCCGGCGTACGCCACCCTTGGCGTCGTGAGTTGTATCAATTACCCTTGAATCCCAACTATTGCAGTATGGACAACGCATCGACACACCCTTTCATTTATTTACATACCCCCATATATGGGGGTCGATGGTTTTATACCCCCCTTATTTGCAATGTTTTCACATTTTAGCACATGCGTTTTTTCATAGCAAGTTAATTGGGCTACGTTATCCTTAAACATTGCACATCATTACAATCTTTAAGATTTCTCATTTTCGCAACTCATTTCACCTCAATTTGTTAACGTTTTTTCCACTAATTTCCGGGTATTTTTGGGGGATGCGAGAATCGCCATTAATTTTCGTTGGGATTGCCAACAATGCTGAATTTATGGATTATCTATTTACCCAGTTTCGGAGATCCAGGGTTGACAGGGATGGAGGAACCTATGGTTCCTCCATCCCTATCACTTAAAAGCCCCTCCCGCATAACACCGCCGCTCTATTAGTTTGTATCCCTGCGGGACATCGTGCCCGTAGGGTAGGGGTTGGGGTGGGTATTTACTCAGTATAAATACAGATCGATTTCAATCAGCAGATCGTTTTATCTCCTCGGAGAAACGGGAGGTTGAGGGTAGAAGCACCTTCGGTGCTTCTTCCCTCACAAGAACTAGCCCCTCCCGCAAAACTATTCTGCTCGAAAAAGTTACTTTTCCGCGGGAGGGGTTGGGGTGGGTTCTCCAGAAATTTCCCAGCAGTCGGATTTCAAATCTGTGGTTGCCATCAATTTACCATTATCTTGCCTTCGGAGATCCAGGGTTGATAGGGAAGGAAGAACCCACAGGTTCTTCCTTCCCTATCACTTAAAAGCCCCTCCCGCAAAGTGATGCTGATCACAAAAATCGCATTCTTGCGGGAGGGGTTGGGGTGGGCGGTATCGATAAGTTAGATTAAATTCAAATCGGGTTTTGTTTTATCTTCGGAGAAACGGGAGGGGTTGGGGTGGGGCTTACCGATACAGAGATCTACATTCCATCCTTATCCCATATAATTAACAAAACAGCTACTCAAGTGGACCTGATACATCACAACGCAAGTCAAGCTTAACGACCTGCGGAGATGTATCCTTCTCTCCACAAGGTGACCGCATGGAAAATCTGGAACAAATCGACGCCGTAACCCGAATGCAATCTTTCATCGAATCACACCTGAAAGAGCCCATTACCCTGCATAAGCTCGCGGGTGCAGCGGGATATTCGCCATGGCACGCTGCCAAGCTCTTCAAGGAACTGACCGGCAAAAGCCCTTTTGAGTATATCCGCACCGTTCGGCTGTCTCGAGCTGCCGTCAGACTGCGCGAAGAGAACCTCAAAGTTGTGGATGTGGCTTTTGACTTCGTCTTTGATTCTCACGAAGGATTCACCCGCGCCTTCTCGAAAGAATTCGGATTAAGCCCGCATCGATTTGCCGTCAACAAAATCCCCATCCGGCTATTCATGCCAGAGGATCTCCATGCAAATCACCTCACCTTGCAAAAAGGAAAACAAACGATGACCGACACAAATAAACCTAATACCATATTCGTCCAGGTAGTGGATCGTCCCGCCCGGAAGCTTATCCTCAAACGCGGCATCAAGGCCGAGGATTACTACGCCTACTGCGAAGAGGTCGGATGCGAAGTGTGGGATGTCCTCACCGGAATCAAGCAGGCTATCTACGAACCTGTTGGCATGTGGCTCCCGGATAACCTGCGCAAGAAAGGAACATCACTGTACGCGCAGGGAGTCGAAGTCCCGATGAGTTACTCGGGTAATATTCCCGAAGGATTTGATCTTATCGACCTGCCAGCCTGCAAGATGATGATCTTCCAGGGGCAGCCGTATGATGACGCCGTCTTTGAAGAAGCGATCGGCAGCCTTTGGGAAGAGATGAAGCATTACAAACCTGAGATCTACGGATTCCGCTGGGCGGATGAAGATGGTCCGCGCTTTCAGCTCGAACCGCAGGGCTACCGGGGATACATCGAAGGTCGCCCTGTCCGCGCCTTGAAATGATCTAACGATTTCATCGGTTGAGTGCTCGAAAAAGACGGAAGGTGGAAAACCTCCCGTCTTTGTTTTTCAATAACCCAAATTCAGAAGTAATTTCCTTAACACTGCACTTTTTTGCCCTTGGAGATCCAGGGTTGATAGGGACGGAGGAACCTTAAGTTCCTCCGTCCCTATCGTTATTAAGCCCCTCCCGCACAGAAACGCTGCTCGAGAAAACTTTTTTCCTGTGGGAGGGGTTGGGATGGGTTCACTAAATGTATTTCAACCAAAAGAATTTCATACCCACGATTAGCGCCACTTTAGTATTTCCGTGATTTTGGAGATCCAGGGTTGATAGGGAAGGAAGCACCAACGGTGCTTCCTTCCCTATCTAATAAAGCCCCTCCCGCAATCTGAATTTGCTCGATGAAAACTCTTATATGCGGGAGGGGTTGGGGTGGGCGCTTCATCTCTCATCCCAATGCATCGAAGATATGTCCGATGTTAGCTTTCGCATCCTCTTTTTCTTGTTCTTGGATATCCTGGATTGATAGGGAAAGAAGAACCAACGGTTCTTCTTTCCCTATCAGATAAAAGCCCCTCCCGCATGACATTCCTGCTCGAAAAGACTATTTTCCTGCGGGAGGGGTTGGGGTGGGTTCTTCAATAACTTCCCAGCATACGGATTTCAAACCTGAGGTTGCCATCGCAATATCTTTACATGAATTTGGAGAAACGGGAGGTTGAGGGTGGAAGCACCAACGGTGCTTCCACCCTCACAATATAAAGCCCCTCCCGCATAATAATGCTGCCCGAAGATGTTTATGCTTGCGGGAGGGGTTGGGGTGGGCTTATAAAAACCAATTCTGATCTCGGCTTTCAGTAGCTCAAAATGAGAGCTTGCACGGATGGATCTACGGGATACCTCTCATATGCAAATATCTTATTGCATTTTCCATAATTAAGATTATAATTAGAACAAATAATCTATATAACCATAAACTCAGATAAATTACTAACTGATATTTTTGAACATTACCATCTGAATAGCTGGGACCAACAATTGAGCAAGGCTTAACTTGGAAGTAATTGGATCCACCACACCAATGACCTGAATTGAAACAAATAACTAATGATTGCATATTTTGCGAAGTTCACAAATCTCTTTCACCCATCTCCTTCATCTTGCAAAAAAGAAAATCCCCACCGGTCAGGGTGGGGATTTGAACACCAATTTTCGTTGCGAAATTATCGACGCATTAAGCGCTTGCGGACAATGGTCGGGATCTCCAGATCATCGGTGTTGATGAACTTGGAAGGATAATCCACCATTGCAGGCTGTAATTGCCGTTCGACCTCAATTCGGTCACTCGGATGTGCCTGTTGGACAACAGCGATCTGTGGAGTCTGTTCCACATTGACCGGGCGGTCCATGGTGCGGATACCGGCTCGCTCAAAGCCGGTAGCGATCACAGTAATACGCAGTTCATCTTTCATGTTCGGATCGATGACTGCACCGAAGATCAGGTTCACATCGGGGTGGGCGGTTTCCTTGATGATCGCGGCTGCCTGATTGACCTCGAAGAGGGTCAGGTTGCTGCCGCCGGTCACATTGAACAGAATGCCGCGTGCACCGTTGATGGTAATGTCGAGCAGTTCTGATGAGATGGCCTGTTCGGCAGCCAGTCGGGCGCGGTCCTCGCCGGACGCGTAACCCACAGCCATCAGAGCAGCGCCGCCTTCGGACATGATCGTGCGCACATCCGCGAAGTCCAGGTTGATCAGACCGGGGACGGTGATGAGTTCAGAAATGCCCTGGATGCCCTGGCGCAGCACATCATCTGCTTTCTTGAAAGCTTCAGGCAGGCTGGCGCGTTTGTCTACAATAGCCAATAAGCGGTCATTGGGGATAACGATAAGAGTATCTGCATGTTCTTTAAGCTTCTGAGCTCCGCCTTCAGCATTCGCTGCGCGTTTGGAGCCTTCAAAAGTGAATGGACGGGTGACGACGCCGATGGTGAGCGCACCGACTTCTTTGGCAATCTGGGCGATGATCGGAGCGGCACCAGTGCCGGTTCCGCCGCCCATGCCGGCGGTCACAAAGACCATGTCGGCACCTTTAAGGACTTCATAGAGTTCTTCCGCGGATTCTTCGGCAGCTTTTCTGCCAACCTCAGGCGTACCGCCTGACCCTAATCCACGGGTCGTTTTATCGCCAATACGGACTTTCGTTGGAGCCTTGGAGAGTTCCAACGCTTGAGCATCAGTGTTGACAGTGATGAATTCGATGCCGTTTAAACCTTCATCGATCATCCGATTGACTGCGTTGCAGCCGCCACCACCAACGCCAACGACTTTGATGCGGGCAAATGATTCAGTGTGTGATTGAGCGGTAGGTTCCATTTTATTCTCCTCTTTAATTCTATGCATAATTTTGATATACGCAAACGAAATTGGCGACTAATTTCATGGAAGTAATCTTTTTAGAAACTCTTTCACCTGATCCCATCTGATCAGATCTTTTGTTTTCAGCGAACTGCGTTTTTGCGGTGATAAAGCAGATTCACTCATCATCAGCGCCCAGTAAAGCAAGCCGACGCTGGTGGAATAGGGGGTGGCCAGCAGTTGATCGGTCAACCCCAGCAGGTTTTCGGGGTGAGCGATCCTCACGGGCAGTCCCATGACACGGCTGGCCAGGCTGCGAATGCCGGGCAGTTGGCTCGATCCGCCGGTGAGTACCATGCCGGCAGGCAGTAAGCCGTCGTAGCCGCTGCGTTTTATTTCCTGAAGCAGGAGAGTGAAGATCTCTTCGGTGCGGGCTTCGATGATCTCAGCCAATTCTTTTCTGCTCACCTGAATTGGTTGATCTTCTCCGAAGGATCGAACGGTAAATTTATCGTCTTCACTCACATCATCCATCACTGCGTGCCCATGCTGAAGTTTCACTTCCTCAGCTTGCGAAATCGGCAGTCGTAGTCCGTGGGCGATATCGCTGGTGATCATGCTTCCGCCGATCCCCAACACCATGGTGTGCCATACGTCGCCATCGATGTACACAGCCATGCTGGTGGTCCCAGCCCCGATATCGCATACCACTGCTCCCATTTGCCTTTCGGTTTCTGAGAGCACCACTTCACCTGAAGCCAGCGGGTTGAGTACAAATTGAGCGGTTTGTACCCCGGCCGAGCTGACTGCCTGGCGGATATTCTCCACGGTGGCGGCTGCAGCAGTGATGATATGTGCTTCAACTTCCAAACGAAAACCATGCATGCCAATTGGCATGTGAATTCCATCTTGACCATCCACGGTAAAACTTCGTTGGATCACATGGATGATTTCCCGATTATGCGGGATGGCAACGGCCTGAGCAGCCTCCAGTGCTCTGGTCACGTCATTTTGATCGATTACGCGTCCTGCAATCCCAACCACGCCGCGGCTGTTCACCGATGAAACATGTGAACCTGCCAGACTGACGATGGCTGAGGTAATCTCCAAACCTGATGATCGTTCCGCTTTTTCAACCGAACGCGCTATGGACGTAGTCGCCGCGGAAATATCCACGACGGTTCCCTTCTTGATCCCCTGGGATGGTTCGATACCAACCCCAAGGATCCGTAATGTACGCTCTCCCTCAATTCTCGCCACAAGGGTGCATATTTTGGATGTGCCTACGTCAATTCCTACTACAATCGGCTCTTCCATGTTATTTCTCCGTGCGGTAATAAGGTGCGTACAGGTTTTCCATCGAGATCAATTTCGGCTTGATGCCCTGTCCGGTTAGTTTTTGAGTGATCTGTTGATACATGTTCAACTTGGCAGCCATATCGTTCGGATTCATGCCAAAATAAACTTTCCAACCCTTGGGGTCGGTCCAGCCAAGTCCGTAAATCGGGTGATACACCAGTTCAACACCCTTGGGTACCTGTTTCGCGATCTGATTGATCGCCGGGATCATCGCCGGGTCCATGAACACTTTAGCCTGAGCGACGCTAATATCTTGTTCAGCTCCGGCTTTGAATACGATACTGGCCAATGATTTGCGGCTGTCCTGTTTAACCAGTGTCAGGTTGCCTTTCCCGGATGGGGGAGCGCCAGCGGCGTGGATGGTGACCAGCTCATTGGCTTCCCCTTTGGGGTCGAAAGCGATCCCTTCTGCGGAGATCCATTTAAGTTCGCCATCCTGTACCCACTGCAGCACCGGTTCCCGCTCAACCAGTTTCACAACGATGATGTTGGGCAACCCGATGGAGACTTTGACATCGGCTAACACCGGGTAAGTATTGCGAATGACCCGCGAGATCTGGTCGGGAGTGATTGCCAGTAACCGCTGTCCTTTGAGTGGAGCCAGGTCTTGTACTTCGGCCAGAGTCACCCGGTTGCCGCCGACCAGCTTGATTCCGCTGACCTGGAAGAAGGGGGCTTCCCACATGGCATAGATTCCCAGCCAGGCGAGTACGAAGATCAGTCCCGATACCAGGCGCCAACCTGGTTTGAGCACAGGAATAGCCGGTAGGCGAATTTCAGCGCCGTGCGGCAGGGGAATGTAGAATTTCCGGCGGGTCTTCTTGCGGGCTTGCTGCAGGATCGGAATGGACTCAACCTCATCTCTTGTGACGATGGGGGTATATCGTCCGGGTTTCTTGATCGTATCGGACGCGATAATGACCCGTTGTTTGATGTCTTTCGCGCGTCGTGCACGGACTTCATCCGCGCGTGAGGTGGGTTTGCGTAGGATGCTCATGAACCCCTCCGGTATTGATGGGACGTTGCGTCCCGGTCGGCTTTGCGTTCCATGGCAAGGTTGATCAAACGGTCGATCAAATCCGGGTAGCTGATACCGCTGGCTGCCCACAACTTGGGATACATCGAGATCTTGGTGAACCCCGGAATGGTGTTGATCTCATTCAGGTAATATTTGCTGTTATCTTTGTCCAGCAGGAAATCCACCCGGGCCATTCCGGCACAATCAGCGGCAACATAGGCACGAATGGCAGTTTCACGCATCTCAGCGGATAATGCCTCGGTGATCCCGGCAGGGATGATCAATTCAGAGTTGTCCAGTATGTATTTGGCATCGTATGAGTAGAAATCGGCTCCTGGGCGGATCTCGCCGGGTACGCTGGCGATGGGATTGTCATTCCCCAGAACGCTGATCTCAATCTCGCGGGCATTAATGCCTTCCTCTATAAGGATGCGGCGGTCATAATTGGCGGCATCCAGAAGTCCTTCGTACAAATCTGAGCGGGTGCGGCATTTAGACACGCCTACGGAAGACCCCATGTTGGCAGGTTTTACAAATAAGGGATAATTGGATACTTTTTCAGCTTGTTGGATGACCTTGTCTATATTCTCTCGGACCATCTGGCGTGTGACCAGGATCGAATTGGTCACCGGCACCTGGTTGGAGCGCATCACATCTTTGAAAAGCGCTTTATCCATACCTACAGAGGAACCTAATACACCAGCACCAACATAGGCGATATCCATCATTTCAAGCAGACCCTGCAGGGTACCATCTTCGCCAAAGGTCCCGTGTAGTACCGGGAAGATCACATCCAGATCAGTGACTTTTTCAACATAGGTTTGCTGATCTTTTATATTCAGTTGGTATAGCGATTTCTTATTGACATCCGGAAAGATTGCAGCCGGGGATAACTTTTCAGGAGTATCCTTTTGCAGCATTTCTAGTGCTTTTTCTCCCCAGCGCCATTCTCCACCGCGGGTGATGGCGATTGGAAAGATCTCATACTTGGCGGCGTCGATTACCGATAAGACTGAACTGGCGGACATGAGGGATACCTCATGTTCACCGGATCGACCACCGAAAATTACCCCTAATTTAATCTTTGCTGCCATCATTCTTCTCCATCCTTGAAGCTGCCGAGTAGTTCGATCTCCGTCTCGAGCGTAATACCAAATTTCTGTTCCACTTCCCTTTGAGCCATGCAGATGAGTTGATAAATGTCTGCGGCTCTTGCTTTTTCTGAATTAATAAAGAAATTTGCATGCTTGCTACTGATCTCTGCGCCGCCAATCTTTCTTCCCTTTAAACCGGCTGCTTCGATCAATCTACCCGCATAATCACCAACCGGATTCTTGAAGATCGATCCGAGACTGGCGCCGGTTGGTTGATTGCTTTTGCGTTTTGCTGTGAATTCATCCAATTTGTGGATGATTTCATGTTCTTCTGCCTTTTTTACTGCAAGGGTTGTGTGGACTATGATTGCCGGCTTTTCTGACCGTTTAATCTCGCTGGTGCGATATCCGTATCCAAATTGATCCATATCCCAGCGTGTGATTCCCATAGAAGGGTGAAGCAGTTCCGCTTCGACCAGGTTACTGGTCATGTCAGATCCGTGCGCTCCGGCATTCCCATAGACTGCGCCACCGATACTTCCGGGGATTCCGCTTGCCCATTCCAACCCGGTCCATCCTGCAAGGGAAACTTCACGGGCGATCCTGGAGAAATTAATACCGGAAGATGACTGCACTACAGCAGTTTTTCCGCCATCATCGATCGAGAAATCATAAGAACGGTTGATCACTATAATTCCGCGGTAACCGTAGTCACTCACCAATAAATTGGAGCCAAAGCCGATTACCTTCATGGGAATATTCTCAGCCCACAAAAAGAGGACAGTCTCGGCGAGTTCCTTTTCAGTTTTTACCTCAAGTAAACCATCAGCCGGACCTCCAACACGCGCAGTGGTATATGACCTGAGGCTGACTTGCTCCATCAGGTGATTACCAAAGTGTGTTCGGATCCGGCTGTTGATAATACTTGTCAAAAAATCTCCTTGCTTATGCCGCCTTCATGAATTGGATGAGTTTCAGTACTACCTGGCGTCTTTCTTTCTCTGTATAGTTACCATCCAGCATTTTGATCTGATTACTTTGTTCTGCAACAGCATGGGTTTTGAACGGAACCGTGCTGCCGCTGATATCACTTTTGTTTTTGTTCTGAGGTGAAGTATTTGTAGACATGTTAGTGTGTCCTTTCTGACAATCTGACCAACAGGTTTTTGTTGATCTGGTCTGCATCACCGGCGGAAAGGACAACGAGGATATCGCCGGATTTTAGGTGGTTGAGAAGGTAGTCTTCTGTATCCTTCAGGCTCTGAATATGGGAGGTTTTATTCCCGGGGATCAGAGCAGCCACCTGCGCAGATGAATATGTTTCTACTGGTTCGCGTGAGGCGTAGATCTCGGTCACAATGACCTGATCAGCATCAGCAAATGCATTTGCGAACTGCTCCCGAAGTAATCGAGTGCGAGAGTAGGTGTGCGGTTGCCATACAGCCCAGATGCTTTGCCCGAAGAAACGGGAGCGCGCCGCGGATAATGTAGCCATGATCTCGGTGGGATGATGAGCATAGTCATCAATTAAAGTCACCCCGCCGGAAATACCGACTACTTCGAAGCGCCTTCCGCTGCCGGAAAAACTGGCCAGGGCTGCGGCTGCTTGTTGAGAATCAATTCCCAACACATCCGCAACACCAAGAGCTGCTACAGCATTCAGCACATTATGTTGTCCTGGCACAGATAGGTGCATTTCTTTTGCCAGTTTGATACTTGAGCCGTCGATGTTCTTTGAAACATCAAACACATAGTTCCCGTCATCGCCAACCTGGATGTTTTCAGCGTGATAATCAGCAAATTGGTTGGATCCATAAGAGAAAATCTTGACTGAATCTTGAACTATTGCACCCATATCGGTCATGACAGAAACGCTTTCGTGAACGAAAAGGAATCCACCGGGCTGAACGCTTTTAGCAAAATCTATGAACGCAGATTCATAATCCTTCATGGTCGGATAGCAATCCGGATGATCATGTTCCATGTTGGTGATAACCGCAATCTTTGGGGATAAACCGAGGAACATGCGGTCGTATTCATCAGCTTCGACGATAAATTCATCGCCGGCACCGGCATGCGCATTTGTGTTCAGACCTTTGATAACTCCACCGCAGACATATGATGGGTCACGCTCGAGTTCGTGGAGCATCCAGGTGATCATCGAAGTTGTAGTAGTCTTTCCATGTGTGCCAGCAACCGCGATACTATTTTTTTCACGTATCAATCCACCCAGAAAATCGGATCGTTTAAGCACCGGGATACCTTGAGCACGGGCTGCTTTGATCTCAGGGTTGGATTCTGGTACTGCAGATGAAACAACAATGACATCCGCGCCTGAGATATTCTTTGCTCTATGCCCCTTGAAGACTTTGATCCCGGAGTCAATTAGTGATTTGGCAAGTGGACCGATCACCTGGTCTGATCCGGTCACCAGGTAGCCACTCTCATTCAGCAATCGTGCGATTGCTGAAAGGCCTGTACCACCAATACCGATCAAATGCACATGTCTCATCAAATCAATCCTAGATAAACAGAACCAAGATCAAACCAAAAGCGATCGCAATAGCAAAATATATGGTAGGCGCTCCCAACCAGGCTGGTGGTAGATACTTGATCATTTTCAAAGCAGCATCACCCAGGGCAGTTCCCTTTTCGGGGGCGAGGATGTAATCCAACGGGTAACCAGCCTCGTGTAAATAGAACCAGATCGCGCCGAAGATAAGAAATCCGTTTATTGTTCCGAAAAGCACACCGAGAATGATGTCCTGAATACTTCCGCGAATAAGGCGGGGAGATTCGCTGATTCTAGGCAGGCTGGGTGATTGATAACCAAAGATCACCAAACCAACCGTTAAGGCAAATTGCACCCAGAAGAACGATTCTTTGCCTTCTTTGATGAGGGTCTTCTGCAAACCGGGAGCGAATTTATCCAGCAAGGTTAGTAAAAAGATGGACAGGATGACACTGAAGGTAACTAAGATTTCCTTTGCCCATCCGCGCATCGCGCCGATTACTGCAAAAATAATGACAAAGATCCAAAGGAGAACGGTGATACTGATCATATGCTTTTCTCCTTTTTTGTTCCCAGCAATACCAGTAGATTCGCGATGCAGTTCGCAGCGTTTGGCATGGCCAGGCTTCTGGCAGCATCAGACATTTTTTGTAGATTTTCAGGTTGATTGATCATGCTTTTGAGTCAACGGTAAGAGTTCAGCTACCGAGCTTCTCATTTTCTAGAACGACTGCCGCACCGTGACTGGCCAGAGTATCCGCGTTCACTTTCTGATATTTCCAGGCATACGGATAGGGGACCAAAATGGACGGTAACCCGAACATGGGGTATTCACCCAGAATGGAAGCGCCAGCGCGGGAAACGACCAGGTTCGCGGATGCCAGGGCTGCACCCATTTCATGCAAATAGGGGTGGATATGGTATTGGCTTTGCTCTGCTTCTGTCAGGCTTGTGTGCGCTGATTGGATCATGTCCCAATCCAATGATCCGCTGATATGAATGACTTCAGCGAATTCAAGGATTGATGATATCTGGCTACTGATCACGGAGTTGATTGAACGTGCGCCTTTGCTTCCGCCGAATATGAGGATGACGGGTTTTTCTGAAGTAAGTTGAAGGAAATCTCTACCTAATTCACGATTCCATTTTTTTAAATCCGATCGGGTAGGATAGCCGCAAATCGTTGCGGACTTATTGGCAAAGAATTTACCGGATTCCTTCAGAGGTGAGTGCAATATGATCTGCAAATCGGGCGATGGTTTTCAATGCCAGTCCGGGTTCGATGTCAGGAATATACAATAAGGATTCACGCGAGATGCCTGCCAGAGCCATTGGGATTGCAACAAATCCGCCGGTGAAGAGGAGAACGTCAGGATTGAACTCGCGCAAGATCTTGCGAGATTCAAAATATCCCCTTACCAATTGGATGATATTTCCGGGTAAGCGAAGCAGACTGACACCATGAATGCCAGCCGCAGGGATAGCCTGGAATGGGATGTTCTCGCGAGAGATCAATTCCGCTTCCATGCCACCTTCTCCACCCACCCAGAGGACCGCTTCAGCTTTGTTCGCCAGAGCTTGAAGCACGGCGAGAGCGGGGTAAACGCCGCCGCCTGTCCCACCTGCGCAAATCAACAATCGCACTGAAGGCACTCCCTTCTTTTTCTTCTTTATCACTGCCTGAACGAGCGATATTCATCAACAATCCAATCGCAACCATGGTAACGATCATGTTCGAGCCACCCGCGCTATAGAATGGCAGCGCGTTCCCTGCAAAAGGAAACAATCCGATAATCACCGCCATATTCAACATGGCTTCCAGAACGATCCAGATGGTAAGACCGGCTGCAAGCAGTGATCCGAGTTGATCGGGTGCTCGCTTGGAGATGGTCAATCCGCGCCAGAGTAACAAGGCAAAAAGGATGACAACCAGGCTGGCTCCAAGCAGTCCCATTTCCTCCACGATTACCGCAAAAATACTATCGGTGTAGGGGAACGGTAAACCGGTGAATTTTGTGTTTGCCTGTCCAATTCCGACACCGAACCAACCACCATTGATCACAGCTTCCATGGCACGCATGACATGGTACGAAGAGTCGGTCATATTCTTAAGTCCAGCCAGATAGTCGGTTAAGCGGGATGCACCTGTTGAATATAGTTTGAGAGCGATGATACCGACCAGGACAACACCAGCCATGGTGATAATGATCTGGCGCCATTCAGCGCCTGCCAGGAAAAACAGCAATCCACCAATGATGACTATTGTCGCTGCTGCACTTAGATCGGGCTGCAAGATGATTAATGAGGCCATGATGCCTATGATTGCAAGAACCGGTAGAAGTCCGAAGCTAGCTTGCTTCAGATGCGCCCGTCGGGAATAAAGCCAGAACGAAAGGTATAGGATGGTGACCAGTTTGGCCAACTCAGAGGGTTGGATCGATCCATTGAAAAGCCCACGCGCCGGTCCTGCGCTGCCAGCGCCCAGAATAAGTACCAGGACCAGCATTCCAATTGTGCCGGCCATGATAGTTACGATCACCCGCTGATAACGGTGATAATCGATCATTGAGACTATGGCACAGGCGACGATGGCAATGGCTACCATGCGGAGCTGTTTCAAGAAGATGGATGAAGCTGCCATGTCACGAACAACGGCGAAATCCCAACTCGCTGAATAAACCATAATCAAACCAAAGACCAGCATGCTGACCACGATCAGCAGCAGTGGAACATCCACATTCAGCTTGATGGGCTTATATGCGGTCACCATGCTTTGTTGAGCAGGGTTGGTAGCTTTTACGAAAGTTGATGCACCCATTTCCTAAAATCCTCACCACGTTGTTCAAAATCTTTATAAGCGTCGTAGCTGGTTCCACCCGGAGATAAGAGGATGACATCTCCTCGTTGAGCAAGTTTATTAGCCTGGTCCACAGCATCTTGCAGATTGCTGCTGATATTGATCGAGAGTAGTGCTTTGCCAGGCTCTGAAGATTCAACAGCAGATTTGATCAGGTCGGTTGCTTCACCGAACAAAACCAGATGTTTCACCCGGTTCTGGACCAGATGAGCGAATTCCTGCCAGGGTAGATTCTTGTCACGACCACCAGCCAGTAGAATGATCGGTTCGTCGAAGGATTGGATGGCGGCGATGCTTCGTTCCGGGGCAGTAGCGATCGAAGTCGTTATACCAGCGGATACCACGCAGATTCGCGAACCAATTCCAGACGGTGCGCTACTCCGCCAAATCCACGTACTCCTGCCTGAATATCTTCGTTTGTCAGGTTCATTGCTTTGGCAATGGTGACAGCAGCGAGAACATTCTTCAAATTGTGGATTCCACGTAGCAGGATGTCTGAAGTGGGGAAAAGCACTTCCATTTCAGAACCATCTGAGTAACACACTTGAAAATCTGCTGTGAAAGCGCCTGCCATCCTATTTTCGGGGACATCCAAACCAAAGGACAAAAGTCTTCCACGGACTTTCGGTATCAAATTCCAGGATCCGGTATCCTCACGGTTGAGAATGGCAATATCCCTTACATTTTGATACTGAAGGATGCGTGCTTTAGCGGCGGCATACGCGTCCATATTTCCATGTCGGTCGAGGTGGTTTGGTGTGATGTTTAACACTGCCGCGATATGAGGAGCCTTATCCATTTGCTCCAATTGGAAACTGGAGACTTCCATAACTACCATATCCGTTGATTTCATTTCGTGGATATGGTTGATGAGAGGATCCCCAATATTCCCGCCAACCCATGCGCGGATTCCCAATCGATTTGCCGAATGTTCAGCCATCCGCCCGACAAGGGTTGTCGTCGTTGTTTTTCCTGCCGATCCTGTTATTCCAACAACTTCGCAGGGAGTTTCTTCCAAAAATATCTGGGTATCATTCGTCAATGGAATACCGCGCCTGAAGGTTTCTGCAATGATGGGAAGCGTCAATGGTACGCCACCGGATACTGCCACCAGGTCGGTTTGATCAAGCAGTGACAGCGGATGTTCTCCACAAATCCATTTCACTGAGATATCTTGCAGCGAATTCATGGCGGGCTGTAGTTTTTCAGCAGATTGCTGATCATTCACAGAAACATCAGCTCCGGCTTTGACTAAAAAACGCGCAAGAGCCAGGCCCTGACGGGCGGCTCCGATAATGAGGACGCGTTTTCCCTGATACTTTTCCATAGTTACACCATCGTGATCGCCAGACCCAACATGGCGAAAAGTAAGCTAACCAACCAGAATCGTTGTACGACCTGGGTTTCACTCCAGCCCATCAGCTCGAAATGCAGATGCAGCGGAGCCATCTTAAATAGCCGTTTCCCTTTGGTGAGCTTGAAGTACCCGATTTGCAAGATATCACTGACCGCTTCGCTCACTGGAATGATGGCGATAAGGGGTAGTGCCAGCCAATGACCGGTCATGAGCGCCACCACGGCAAGGGTGGCTCCCAGCGCAAGAGATCCGGTATCTCCCATAAATAATTGGGCTGGGTGAACATTGAACCAGAGAAATCCGAAAATTGCACCGACCAAAGTAAAGCAGAACCGACCCAAAAATACCTGTTCATTCATCAATGCAACCGCGCCATAAGCAGTAAAAGCTGTAGCCGAGATTAACCCTGCAAGTCCATCCATGCCATCGGTAAAGTTAACTGCATTGGATGCACCTACGATCAGAAAAACCGCAATCGGGATATACCAAACGCCTAGATCAAGCGGTCTCCTTGCTCCCGGCCAATGTAATTGCGGAACTTCGATGATGTAACGAAGCACCAATACTATGGCAAGGGCTAGAAGGGTCTGCAATAGGAATTTGGTCCTCATACGCATGCCAGTTCCACGGCGTGGACCACGGATACCTTCCCAATCATCGATCGCACCTAAAGCACCATAAGCGATCAAAACAATGGATGGTAGGAGCACGTCCCTTCCAAGCACGTCCAAACCCAATAAAGTAGCAGCGTTCAATAAAAGTGTTAGAAACACGACCGGGACTATGAACATGACGCCGCCCATGGTTGGTGTGCCCATTTTTGTAATGTGAGCATCAGGTTCTTCGACACGGATCAGTTTGCCAATCCGAAAATATCTCAGAGCTCTCAGCAGAGGCCCACCCCAAATAACGGCCATGAGGAAACTCAAAGCAGTAAGCATGAGAGCGAGTGAAGTATCTTTCATTCTTCAGTCTCCAGGGCAGCCACAATTCGATCCATTCGCATACCATGTGACCCTTTCACCAAGACCACATCCCCTTCGGTGAGTAACGAACGAAGGTATTCGGTTGTCTCATCGGTGGTGTTGTACATATGAATGTGACGCATGGAGAAGTCCTGCTTCGTGGGCAGCTTCTCCGATCAATCTGCCAAGTTCACCGACAACGACCAAATCTTCTACGATCTCACTTGCCCGGATACCTACTTTTTCGTGACCTTCAGCGGCATATGGTCCAAGTTCAAGCATGTCTCCGAGGACGGCGATCTTTCGCCCCTCAAGTTCTTCAAGCAGGTTTAATGCAGCCAAAGTTGATTCTGGCGAAGCATTGTAGGTATCATCTAAAATCATGGCTCCTGATGTTGTGTGGACAGCGACCAGGCGAAGTTGGGCGCGGCTGGTTCTAAGACCAACGATGATCTCTCCCCACGTTAGTCCCTGGGCAATGCCGACAGCAGCAGCCCGGAGTGCTGTATGAACAGAGTGTTGTCCGATCAGCGGTACTCTTACCTGGAAGATCTCATCCTTGTAGTGTAGATGGAAGCGGATACCTTCCAAACCATCACTGATAATATGGTCTGCCCATAAATGCGCTTCTGGATTTAATCCATAGAATAGGACTCTTGCCTTTGTATCCTTCGCCATCGCTTTTACGAATGGGTCGTCGTAATTAAGGACCGCTGTACCTTCAAGAGGCAGCGACTGTACCAGTTCTGCTTTTCCACGGGCAATTGACTCTTGTGAGCCGGCTCTCTCAGCATGGACGGTGCCAATATTGGTTACAACACCCACACTGGGTCTGGCGATGTCACACAAGAGAGTAATTTCACCGGGCACATAGAATCCCATTTCGAGTACTGCCTGTTCGTGTCCTTCAGTCATCCGTAGGATGGTTAAAGGTAGACCAATTTCGTTGTTCAGATTCCCGGCATTTTTTAAGGTACGGAATTTTTGGTTCAAGACCTCAGCCACGAGTTCTTTTGTGGTAGATTTTCCAACACTGCCGGTGATACCGGTAACCTGAAGCTGCATCTTATTTCGCCAGAATTTGGCGATAGTCTGAAGAGCAAGAATGGTGTCTTCCACCTGGATGCAGAATGGGATTTCCGGGATGGTTGCCCCACTTACCTCGGTCCCTTTTTCAAGCTTCAGAACAGGGAAAAGGTTGGACAGATCTTTCTGAATGATCGCGATACTTGCGCCTTTATGGAAAGCGTCATCAACGTAATTATGCCCGTCAACTCTTTCTCCAGGAATGGCGAAGAAGATCGATCCGGGAATGCTCTGCCGAGAATCAATGAATGCATCCGTGATCAATAGATCAACGCCCTTTGGGCGTTTTCCGGTAATTGCTTCAATCACATCGGCCAGGTTAAGCACTTGTTTCTCCTTAATTGACTAACTTCGCCCGAACATCATCGGGAGGGATATTCATCAATACCACCAATTCAGACACAGCGTTTGCGAAAACCGGCGCAGCTACGATCGAACCCCAGATACTGGTTTTTGGTTTTTCAAGCCAGACATATACCAGGAATTTTGGATCATCAACTGGTCCCCATCCTACGAAAGACGCATTGGTTACACCAAGCGAATAGCCGTAAGGTGTTGGGATTTCAGCCGTCCCGGTTTTTCCAGCCACACGGTACCCTTCTACCAGCGCATCGGAGGATTCCATCTCCAGCGATACCGCCAACATATCAGTTAATGTATGGGCGGTTTCAGCTTTGATAGGTTGGGAGAGTACCTGTGGTGTTGTATTATATTGACGGCCATTACTGATGACTGACTTCACAATATGGGGAGCCATGATCTTGCCATCGTTCGCTACCGCTGAAACCGCTGAAGCCAGTTGTATTGGTGTAACAGCTAAGCCCTGTCCAAATGAATTGGTAGCCAGGTCAACATCGTACCAGTTGCTGTCACCGGGTAAACGTAAGGGAAAGGATGCTTCACCAGCAAGGTCTATACCGGTTTTATGATCAATTCCAAACTTTTGCATATATTCGTAAAACAGTTTTGGACCCAACTGTTTTGCGATCCAGGATAAACAAACATTCAATGAATGCTGCATACAACCGATCATATTTTGTTCACCCCAGGCATTTCCATCCCAGTTGCGGATGATGGCACCACCAATCTCAAATTCGCCGGTATCCAGGAAAGGTGTTTCCGGGGTGATCACTCCGGCATCCAAAGCGGATGCCACGGTTAGGACTTTGAATACAGAACCAGGTTCATATGTGGTTGAAACAGCCCGGTTGTAGTAGGCTGCGTTTTCGAACATTTTTCCGATTTTCCAGTACTCATTTGGGTCCAATCGTGGTGAAGTTGCCATGGAGATTATTTCACCGGTCTTTGGATCAAGAACAACGAGTGTTCCGGATACAGCACCAGAAGACTTCACCGATTTATCGATGACAGTTTCCATTGCTGACTGTATTTCCCGATCAATGGTCAGGATGATATCGCCACCTGGTGGTACCTGTGGAATGTCATCTACAAGATTTGGATCCAAAGGAACCTGGACATCGATGGGTGTTCCGGATAAAAGATCGTCGAATTTCTCTTCGATACCAAAGAACCCGTCGCCAACACGGATCTCATGGCGGTCAACTGTGCGGCTGGGTTGGCTTGTTTGCAGAGTGTAAAATCCCAGGAAATTGGAGCCCAGTGCTCCTTCCGGATAGCTGCGTTGAAGATGCGATGTCAGGATGATGCCATCCAAATTGGAATTGAATTTCTTGGCATTGGCATTTTCCTGAGCCATACGATTGTAAGAATCCATCAGTTGACGAATTTCTTGAGCCTTATCAGAGGGAACGAAATCCTTTAATAGGACATACGCCGCACTCTTAGAAGAATCAGTCTTAGCTTTGGTAAGGGTTTCTTGATAATCCAAACCTAGAATAGTCTCCATCGCTCGGGCAATTGTTTCGGGATCGCTCACATCAGCGAGGTTTAGACCAATTTCATACTTGACTGTATTCCCAACCAATAAATTTCCATCACGGTCGTAAATTTTTCCGCGTTCGGGGAAAATGGTTTGGGGAACATAAGCCCATTGTTTTCCATAGGCGGTTACATCTTTTGCCTGTTTACTGGTCTGTATGTGGACCATCTGCCCAATGATCAGAACACCAATCACTGAAAGAACGACACCGACGACCAGGAAGCGTGAATAAAATGGTGTTTTCATAGGTTTATGGCTCTATTGCCGGTTCTACATAGCTGAGATACACCCAATCCCAAAGAGATTGAGTGAATTCCGGTGAGATCGTATCTGAATGAGTGAGAACAGAGAAATTTTCGGGGGCAAACTCAGCCGCAGGTTTTCCACCATAACCTGGGACGACCATATATTCGAATCGGTCAGTTCCAATTTCTTTAAATCCGAAAGTCTTTGCCCTGACGGTCATAGCGGAATATGATGAGGTCATCGCCAAATCTGTCTCAAGTGCTGCAATAGCCTGTTCTGCTTTCGATTTTTGATACTGGTATTCCTGGATTGAACGACCTGCAATACTCGCTTTTGCAGAGATGGTTAGGTATAACCAGGCTACCAAACTTAGCAAAACCAGGGACAAAATACATAAGCCCAGCCATTGTAATTGACTGCGCCAGGGTACCAACTTGTAAGCTTGCATTATTTTCGATCTCATCATGGTAACCCTATCAATTTGCAACACTCATGCCATATCTAGATTTTCTCTACTGCGCGGAGCTTTGCGCTGCGTGCCCGCGGATTGCTCCTGGTTTCTTCTTCTCCTGCCTCAACCGGATGTCGAGTGAGGATCCTTATGGTTGCCTTATGATTGCAGGTGCACACCAATTGTTCCGGGGGGCATATGCAGTCTTTGCTTTCCCGTTGGAAGAGATGTTTCACGATCCGGTCTTCCAGGGAGTGAAACGAGATGACCGCCAATCTTCCACCGCTGGATAAAACCGATATTGCAGTGGGTAAGACTTGCTCCAAATTTTCCAACTCGTTGTTGACAGCAATGCGGAGAGCCTGGAATGTCCGTGTTGCTGGATGGATTGCTCCCCGGGGACGTCCGATGGCTTTTTCGATCACATGAGCCAGCTCGGTGGTGCGATGGATAGGCCGGTGAGCGACAATTGCCCGGGCAATTCTTCTCGAGAGGCGATCTTCACCATATTCCCAGATGATTCTCGCCAACTCTTCTTCATCTGCACCGTTAACCAGTTCCGCGCCTGAGAGAGGCGCGGAGGGATCGAAACGCATATCGATCGGAGCATCTTTGCTGAAGGAAAATCCCTTCTCGCTCTGATCGAATTGCATAGACGACACCCCCAGGTCGAGTAATACTCCTTCAACTTTTGTCCATCCGATTGAATTGATTGCGGATTCGAGTGTGGTGTAAGTCCCATGTAGGAGATGAGCCCTTTTTCCGAATGGCAATAATTTTTCTGCTGCGATGTCCAACGCTTCCGGATCCAGATCCATTCCGAGAAGTTGACCTTCCGGAGAGGATAATTCGAGAATTCCTAATGAATGACCACCAGCACCCAATGTTCCGTCCACATATTTTTTCGGACTGACGGGTTGGAGAATATTTAATACTTCATGGTAAAGTACCGATAGGTGAGGGGATGAACCTGGCACCTGTGATTCCATCATCATTTCACCGTCAGGTTAAGCGCTGCAAACCGCTGAGCAGTGGTTTCGCTGTCCTGCATTTGATCATTTTGTTTTCCCCAATTTTCAGGAGACCATAGTTCAAAGTAGTCCCCGACGCCAACGATCACCGAGTTTGTCGATAGATTGACTGCATCCCGTAAATACTGCGGAAGAAGCATTCTACCCACTTTGTCAACATCCACCTTCGCGGCATTCGCAAAGATAAGTCTTTTGAGTAAACGGGTTTCTGGATCTGTAATGCTAAGATTATTCACTTGTTCATAGATCCGTTCGAAGTCTGTAGCACGCCAAACCATTAAGTTCTTATCAAATCCTTGTGTGACGTATGCACCGCCATCGCTGAGCAGATCACGGAAACGCGCCGGGATGGATATTCTGCCTTTTTCATCGAATGTGTGGTCGTATCGTCCGAGGAACATATGTTCTACTGTCCTTATAAAGGCTGAACGCCGGAGTTTGTCCCGGCGTCCCACATTAACCCACTTAATTACACTTTCTACCACATTATAATCATATTAAAATAAAAAGGCAAGCATATTCACCCACAATTAAGCATTTTTGTGTAATGATTTTCTTGTAGTTTTTTGACACAATTTCTCAGGGTTGTATTTTGATATTTCGCTATAATTTATTAATTCAGATCCATATTTTCATCAGGAGGCTTCAATATGTCGATAATTGATCGTGACAAGCTGCATCGGGTGCTGGATAAAGAATTGGAAGCGTTCAAGAAACAGCACGTAAAATCTTACGAATTATATTTGAGGGCGCAAAGGAGTCTTTTGGGCGGTGTTCCAATGAACTGGATGGTTCGTTGGGCAGGAGGCTATCCCATTTTTGTAAAAGAAGCAAAAGGCGCCCATTTTACCTGCGTAGATGGTCATGATTATATTGATTTTTGCCTCGGTGATACTGGCGCAATGACCGGTCACTCGCCGGAATTATCGATGAAACTGATAGCCGATCAGCTGAAAAAGGGAATTACGTATATGCTCCCCACTGAGGACGCGATCTGGGTGGGTGAGGAGATGCAGCGTCGCTTCGGATTAAAGTATTGGCAGACTACATTAACCGCGACCGATGCCAATCGTTTTGCCCTCCGCCTGGCCAGGCATATCACCAAACGCCCTTATATCCTTTGTTATAACTATTGTTATCATGGTTCAGTAGACGAAACCTTCTGCACGATTAATAATGGGTTACCTGGTCCCCGTCCTGGTTTCATAGGTCCACAGGTAAACCCGGCAACCACAACCCGTGTCATCGAATGGAATAATTTACAAGCACTGGAACAGGCACTCGCTCCCCGGGATATCGCAGTGGTCATGGCGGAACCTGTCATGACCAATATTGGCATCATCCATCCGGATGAAGGGTATCACGATGCGCTGCGCGAGTTGACACGCAAGACCGGTACATTGCTGCTGATTGACGAAACCCATACCATTTGTACCGGACCAGGCGGATATACCAAAGAGTATCAGCTTGAGCCGGATATCTTCACTATCGGCAAACCCATCGGCAGTGGAATTCCCGCAGGAGTTTATGGATTTACCCAGGAAGTAGCAGACCGCATCAACGCCAGTACAACCATTGATGATGCGGATGTGGGTGGTATTGGTGGAACACTTGCCGGCAATGCGTTATCCCTGGCTGCCATCAAAGCCACGCTTACTCACGTATTAACACAGGAAGCGTTTGATAAAATGATCCCATTGGCTGTCCGTTGGGCGGATGGTGTCACTGGTGTGATCAATGAATACGAACTACCCTGGGTGGTGAACAGGTTGGGAGCGCGGGCTGAATACTGGTTCTGCCCGAAAACACCTCGTAATGGTGGTGATGCTGAAGCTGCAGTTGATTTTGAACTTGACCGATATATGCATTTGGCCGCATTGAACAGAGGGATATTGATGACTCCCTTCCATAATATGTCGTTAATGTGCCCGGAAACAAGTGAAGCGGATGTGGATTACCATACCAGGGTTTTCCGCGAGATGGTTCAGCAAATTACGTAAAATATTCCCGGGAACAGTTAATAAATTTTGGCCATTGGAGATATTATGAAACCTGAATTCTATGCTTTGCTCACTGCCTTTGCCTGGGGAGTTGGCGGTTACTTTGAAAAGAAGGGACTTCACCTCGGAAATCTATCCCCGCAGGTGGGTATTACCATCCGAACAGCCATTGCATTCGTGATCCTCGCTGCAGTCAGTTTCCCTCAATGGAAGTCCATTCCGCAAGCAGGTTCCAAAGCTTTGTTGTATATGATTGTAGGCGGCGGGGTGTTGGCTGGCGCAGTGGGGATGTTGAGCTTCTACATGGCCATTAAAGGTGCTCCGTTAACGAGGGTGATGCCGATTGCATTCACATCCCCGCTCTTTGGTGCGATCATGGGGTTGATTTTCTCGCATGAACCGTTGACGGTTAAAACTATTGTCGGCATGTTGATGACGGTGGGGGGAATCGTGATCCTGGTGATTTGAAAAATGGGCTGGGTGAATTATTACCCAGCCCATACAATATTCCTTAACCAAGCAGATTATCTTTGATAATCTGCTTTTGTATCTATTTTTGTCCCATCCATCTTTGCGCCATATAAAATTGCGTCAGTAAGGATCGCATTCGTCAGGTCGGCATGAGATAACAGGGCGCTTTTTAGATTTGCTTCCTTTAAATTTGCCCCAACTAGAATTGCGTTGGAAAGATCAGCTTCTTCCATTCTCGACGACCGAAGGTATGCTCCTGATAAATTTGATCCCTTCAGGTTTGCCCTGGTCAGATCCGCATTGGCAAAATTTAGATTGGCTAGGTTCAATCCACTCAGATCGACACCGGATAAGCGCGCATGATCACTGAGCGCCAGTATCTTGATAAGCTCTTCTCTGGTCATATCAGGCATTGGTAGGTCCTCCGGTTAGATCCACATTGCCACTCTGCATCTCAATGGTTGATCCATCCGGCATGACTGTACCAAAGGTGGATTTTGCGCGTAAGATCAAATGATCTGCAGCCGAAGCGCCAGTCAGATTGGCATTGGTCAGGTTGGCATTGGTCAGATCGACCGCACCGAGATTGGCATCTAAGAGATTTACATCCGTTAGGTTAGCATCAGTAAGATCAGCTTCCTGCAGATTGGCTTCACGAAGATCAGCTCTACGCAAGTCTGCTCCACGCAGGTTTACCTTTCGTAAATCCGCCCCGATCAACTTGCTATCTTGTAAATTTACTCCACCCATACTGGCATTGTTCAAAGTGCATCCTGAGAGCTGAGTCTTGTGCAAGTCGGCATTGGTAAGAACAGCCCCGGCCAAATTAGCTCCCCTGAGATCTGCTTCACTCAGGTCGATCTCGCTCAGCCACAATGGTTTAGCGCTATTTAATAGCATATAAATTTCTATTCTTGAGAATTCTGTCATTAATGACTCCTTGGTTCGAAAACGATTACCATTCAATTATAGGGAATATTCAAAAAAATACCATTAAGACGGCGTAATAATTTTTAACCTTGCATACTATCCATTCGCGAGCGGTATTGTAACGCTTCGGCGATGTGTACGGGTGAGATCACTTCTGATTCTGCCATATCGGCAATGGTTCTCGCGAGTTTCAGGATACGGTGATAAGAACGTGCGGAGAGCTGCATTTGAGCAGTAGCTGCTTTCATCAGGTTTCTACCGGTTTCATCCAACTCGCAGAATTTGCGAACTTCCGCTGGCCTCATCTCGCTGTTGCAAGCGACAGTTGTTCCTGCGAAACGGATTCGCTGGCGCTGTCTGGCTTGTTCCACCCGCGTTTGGATGGTCGCGGAGCTTTCGCCCACCCTTTGGTCGCTGATCTTTTCATAATCCACACGCGGAACCTGGACATGAATATCGATCCTATCCAGGATCGGACCAGAAATTCTTTTTTGATATTTCGTGATCGTGGATGAAGAGCAGGTGCAAGCTTTGACCGGGTCGCCATAATATCCGCAGGGACAGGGATTCATCGCTGTGATCAGTTGGAAATTTGCCGGGAAAGTTAGAGTACCCTGAGCCCGGCTGATCGTAACCATCTTGTCTTCGATCGGCTGCCGCATCACTTCCAAGACCCTTGTTCCGAATTCTGGTAACTCGTCCAGGAATAATACGCCACGATGGGCAAGGGAGATCTCCCCCGGATGAGGGATATTCCCCCCACCCACCAATCCCGCGTGCGATATGGTGTGGTGAGGAGCGCGGAAAGGACGGTTCCGAATGAGAGGTGTCTCTGTGGGGAGCTGGTCGGCAACAGAGTAGATCTGAGTGACATCCAACGCTTCATCCAATGTCATCTTCGGCAGGATAGCCGGCATGGCTCTGGCAAGTAGTGTTTTCCCAACTCCCGGTGGACCGATCATGAGCATGTTATGCCCGCCAGCAGCGGCAACTTCCATCGCGCGTTTAACGTGTTCCTGACCTTTGATCTCCTGGAAATCGGTTTGTACCAGAACCGGCACATCCTCCACTTCCAAGGGTTTTATGGGCGGAATGGGATTGCTCCCATTTAAATGGTGATAAAGCTCGGTCAGGTTGGTTACGGGGATGACCTCGATCTCCGGGATCAATCCAGCTTCAGGAGCATCGATTACCGGGACGATCACCTTGCTGTAGCCTTCACGACGCGCCATTGCAGTCATGGGAAGAACACCACGTACATGCCTGACGGATCCATCCAGAGATAATTCGCCCAAAACAAGTGTACTATCAAGGGATTGTTCATCCAATTGTTCGGATGCAATCAAAACTCCCAATGCAATTGGCAGGTCGTATGCAGGACCTTCTTTGCGTACAGAAGCCGGGGCCAGGTTGACGGTTAATCTCTTGCGGGGAAAAAACAAACCAGCGTTTTTGATGGCGGAATGTACCCGTTCGCGGCTTTCCTGAACGGCCGCATCCGGTAGTCCAACAATAACAACGGCAGATTGACCACCGCCAGTATCCACTTCCACTTCGACGATGACACCATCCAACCCAATGACAGCACAGGAAAAGACACGGGCAAGCATGGGGTAAGTGTAGATGGAGAGAGGTAAATTGTCAAATCATGTTCATCCCTAATTTAGGCGACGGAATCGATAACCAAAATAAAAATTATGATATATATATAGGTATCTTGCGGAGTCGTATTGAGGTGCTTATGGTTTCCAGAAACACTGAATTTCGCACGCGATCGGATAGGATGGAATTTGAAAACCATCACTTGGTTTTCTTCAAATTACATATCCTGGACAGTTTTTTTCCCTAAATTTATTCAACCATATCAAATCGATCGAACCTTCATTACCTTCCGTTAATTGCTGTTTGATAACTGAATAGCTTTTGGGTACTTCAAAAATGTTTTGTTTATGATATAGATATCTCATGTCCTGGATTTGGACTTTCACAATTTTGGAATAGGATGTTACATTGCTTGTTTATAAAGCAGCGAAATTCATCGGAACCATCTCAGTACAACTAAAATTTCTTGTACCACCCATCCATTACCAACCAATAAGGAGAAAAAATGTCTGAACAGCGTAAGAAATTGACTTTACCGGGAATATTCAAAAAAGCTGCCGAGGGAAAACCACTCACATGGCTGACCTGTTACGATTATTCGGTCGCCTACATGCAGGAAGAAGCCGGAGTGGATATGATCCTGGTTGGCGATAGTCTCGGTATGACCATGCTGGGTTATGACAGTACATTGCCAGTAACGATGGATGATATGATGCGGCACACTGCCGCTGTACGCCGTGGAGCGCCAAATACCTGGCTGGTAGGCGATATGCCTTACATGACGTACCAGCCTTCTGTTGAAACTGCCATCCGAAATGCCGGACGTTTCATGGCTGAAGCCGGCTGCGATTCGATCAAGTTGGAAGGCGGTGCGGAGATGGCAGACCGCATCAAGGGCATCGTCGCTGCTGGTATTCCTACCATTGGCCACCTTGGTCTAACACCCCAGAGCGCCAGCGCCTTAGGCGGATTCCGGTTGCAGGGGAAAAGCGCGGCAACTGCCAAGAAGATCGTGGATGACGCAAAAGCGCTCGAAGAAGCCGGGGCTTTCATGATCCTTTTGGAGATGGTTCCAGACCGGCTATGCAAACTTATCACAGAACGGGCAAAAAACTGCTTGATCATGTCACTGGGATCTGGACCCTATGCCCATGGCCAGCTCCTTATTTACCATGATGCGTTTGGACTTTATCCCAAATTTAAGCCGCGCATGGCCAGAGTATTTGCAGATGCCGGCGCAGTATTACGGCAGGGACTTTCCACATATGTGAATGAGGTGACTGAAAAGGTTTTTCCGGCACCAGAGAATTGGTTTGGAATGCCTGATGAAGAGTATGACGAATTGATGAAAATGCTCTAAGGCCGCGATCTTTTTCTTTAGATCAATTGAAACCATAGGAAAAAGGATAAAAATGACCGATCTTCGAAAGCTTCTCCAAATTCCAGCTTCCCGGTTGGAAGCCATCAATAATGTTCTTGTGGATCCGAACAGTCGGGTGATGAACGATTTCCTCGCCGTAGTCGCAAAATACGGCACTCCCGAAGAGATCAATCGAAAACATGTTGAGTCTCGAAAAATGGAAAACCTGTTCAAGCAGGTGAATGAAAGATCCCCGAAATATATCGATGACCTAAAATGGTTGATCGATCAGAAAGACCGCGGAGCATTTATATCCATTGCGGATTATCGCCACAAGATTTTAGGTGATGCAGCAAAAACAACCCAATTCAAGGACGAATTTGCCGTTACCCTTGAAGTATCTGCTCTGCAATATTTCCCCTGGGTGCGGATCATGGCCGAACAAGCAATTGCCAATCAGACTCTGGTCCCTGCGCGGTTTATAGCTGTTCGTAAGATGAAAGAATCTGAAGCGGATGGCGACCTGCCTGCCATCGTCGCAGCGCTGGATATTATTGGCGCATCTTTTGTAGAGACCCTGGATACCAAAGGTACGGATGGGTCCAATCCTCACCTGGGTGGTCCGGACACGATTACCGGTTACTTCGGTGGTATCGGTCAACCGAATGAACACGCATTGATGTGGCTGGATGAATTTTTGTATTATTACACCAATTACGGTGTCCAGCATGTGCTCAACTTCAACGCCGGGACAATCCTGCTTGGTTTCATGCTCTACAAACTAGGTGTGGATATACAATTCAAGATTTCAGTATTTTTCGGTTCTGATAACCCTTATCATGCGTTGTGGATCATGATGATGGCCAAAATGTACAGCCGCGATGACGGAACTTCCCCGGTGATCGGATTTAACTGGTCAAACTCCATCAACAACAAGACCATGGAATTGACTGCGGACTTCCGAAAAGTGCTTGGCTTCGAGAATGTGATCCGCTTTGAGCATCACATCACCGAACCACAGAAGAGTATCGTTATTCAACCCTACAATCGCCGCGATGAGTTGGTCGAGATCGCAGATCATGTGGCGAATATCGCTGCCAAGCATGAAGGCGGTGATCCTGAAGTGGATATAACCCGAGCACACCTGTCCGATATCCTCGATTATTTCCGGGAAAAGGACGAAGTCATTAAGAGCGGCGACTGGGATAATTTGCGGATCAACTATCTTGATAAGGTAGAGCGCGGCAAATCACACCGCTCGTGCCTTGACCGAACACGGTCTAAGTTTCGTCGCGGCCAGGAATTTGCACAAGTAGGTCAAATCTTAGAATTAATAATCCCGCATGACCAGTTGAGGTCATACGGGATTTTTCTTTAAAACCCATTTCAAAAATGTGCAGATTGCTTGTTATCGATCAATACTGTTACACAGAAACTGGTAGATCAAATGGTCGGTGTCAGATTGGTATTCGGTTGCAAGGATTACTTCCGGGTAAGCGCTGATATCTCCCTCAAGAAGGTCCGAGATGAATAAACCATTTCTGAATAAGTAATTGGGATCAGACAATTCACTCTTCTTAAGCAATAAATATATCTTCCCATAATCACCACAATGAGTGTTTGCCCAATCCTTGATCTCCGAATAGCTGGGCATGGGGGTACTTGGATAATAAGAGAATGAAATCGTTGGTTTCTGCAGAAGGAAGGTAATGTCGATGGTGTTGTGTCCGATGATGAGGTTGTTCTTCCCGGTGAGTTTTTTCGCCAGACGGTATCGTGGCGATCCCATTAATCCATCCAGTTGATGATATGGTGGAATACTGATCAGTGTATTGATCTCCAGACCGCAACCTAATAGTAATAGAAAAACAGCCGCTAATTGTTTTGCCCGTTGGGATGGAACCACCGCGCGGATCAGAAATACAAGAATGATCACGAACAACAGAATTAAAGCTGGTGCAGTCAGACGCAAATTGATATTGTCAAAGTGGGTTTGTGTGCGTTGATAAACAAGTAAAACCAAATAAGATGTAGACCATAATCCCAGGATCCATAAAGTCAAATTTGGTGACTGATTGTTATCTTGAGATTCCCTTTTCGTTCGGGTGAGGACAATGACAACTAATATCGCTATTAGTCCGATCGCCAGATAGTTCGAGAGTGTGGATGGGATATACACGATCGATTGTTCGAAGGCTGCTTTCCCGAGATCCTGCAGGTTGGCAAGCAGGGGTGATGATGAGGGAAGTAAACCGGGCAATAATTGACCATCGATAGCGAAATTGCGAACCAGAACAGGAACTTCAGCCACGAACCAGCCAAAGGTAAAGAATATGCACGCCTTTAATCTATCTGTCCAGATTTTTTCTTTGAATAGGAGGAGAACAAGAATGAATGGAAGGCTGAACATGAAAAAATAGCGGGTAGCTCCGGAAAGTCCGCAGACAAAGCCGGATAATGCCAACAAAATAAATTTCGATTTGCCTGAGGACTCTTTCAATAGAAGAATAGAAGTTAGAAAGAAAAATATGCTCAACGGTTCGGTCCAGGCATACTTACCTATCTCTCGGAACGGTAGATAGAAAAGCAGGCATACCGCAACTAATAATCCAGTCTCAAGACCTTCTTCTTTTAATAGCAGGATGACCAATCCGGGAATCGCTGCCAGTAGGATCATGCTGATAATTTTGGCTGCAAATGCTCCGGATATTCCAACCAATTCAAACGTCGACAATATCAGGGGGTAAAGTGGTGGTTGTTGTGTGGAAGGGGATGGAATGTTATCTGTGGGCGAAATGGTTATCGTCCGGTTGAATCCCAGCGAGTTTTGTACGATACCTTTGCCAGCGGCGATGTTTCGTGAAATATCAATGTAATTCATCGAATCGTATGAATACTTGTAGTACCTGGTTACCGAAGTGTAACCGGCCAGGATCACGAAAATGATCAGAAGTAACCAGTTAAGGGTGGATATCCAGTTCCGTCGCAAAGAGGTGAACATACAAGTAAATTATATCAGCGGAAAAAATCAATTCCCAATTGCCATTGATGTATTTGAGTTTCATAGATAAAATATACCCAATAAATGAGTACTAGTTAAATAATTATGCCACGAACTGCTCAACCACTTTCCGCTGAATATATCTTGCTTGGTTTTTTATCAGAAGGTCCAATGCATGGATATGAAATATTTAAGGCTGTCCAGACTAACCCGGATATTAACCAGATCTTTTCGGTCAAGCTATCTTTGGTTTATGCGATGCTGGAGAAGCTGGAGGAGCTGGGCTACATCCATAATGAGATCGTTGAATCGGGTACTCTGCCTGTTCGCAGAGTATATACCATCCAAAAGAATGGCCTGGATGCCTTCAATGAGTGGCGCGGCAGCCCGGTTGACCATATCCGCGAAATTCGGCAGGAATTCCTTGCCAGGTTATATTTCTCGTTCCTTGGCGGAAAAGAGTTAGCCCGGCAATTGCTTCAACGTCAGTTGGATGTCTGTGCTCAATGGCTGCAATACCATCAAGTTCATATCGCAGAAACAGAAGGTGACGTGTTTTCGCGTGCGCTTCTAGACTACAAACAGTCTCAAATTGAATCGATCACCAATTGGGTCAAACATACACTGGAGACCCTCTAATGAGTAATGCAGTCAAACACAGATCCTTTGGCAGAGGGATCCGCTGGCAGATATATTCGTGGCCATTACTGCTTTTTTTCTCCATCCCGCTCATTGCGTTATTCTTCAAACTCACGCCGCAATCATTCATTGTTAACATTCAATACAAGGTGGTGACTGATGCCATTCGGATCAGCCTATATTCCACTTTTATCACTGTGATCCTGGCATTGGTGTTAGGAACGCCGGTGGCATACTTACTTCATCACCGAAAATTGCCGGCAGCCCGTGTAGCCGATATCCTTGTTGATCTGCCGACGGTTTTGCCACCTGCGGTTGCAGGATTAGCTTTACTGTTGGTTTTTGGCAGGGTGGGGTTGATCGGGCGCTGGTTGAACCTCTTTGGAATTCAAATTCCATATACCCTCGCCGCCGTTGTAATGGCTCAATTATTCATCGCCGCGCCTTATTACATCCGTGCAACCGCACAGGGATTTGAGAGTGTGAGCTGCGAAATCAAACGGGCTGCAGCTCTCGATGGTGCATCGCGATGGCAGGTCATCCGTTACATCATGCTGCCGATGAACATCCGGCCGATGCTGAATGGTTTGGTGATGTGTTGGGCGCGGGCGCTTGGTGAATTTGGGGCAACGATTTTATTTGCCGGTAACTTTCAGGGACGCACCCAGACTATGCCTCTGGCCGTCTTTCTCGGATTCGAATCAAATCTTGATTCTGCGGTTACTTTGGCTGTAATCCTGATTGTTCTGGCAATATCAGTTCTCGTCCTCACACGTTTTGTTCTCGATAAACAGATCCATACCGAACCTGATGAATGGGATGGACAGTATTAGTTTTCCTGTTCACAAAAGGGAAGCGGCCTCAGTGTGTCTGGCGGTGATGGCAATCTGTCGTGGAGATCTCCCATCCTTGGTCATTGCATAAATACTTGCGCCAAACCGCAACAGCAGATGGATCATCTCGGTATCCCCATGATCGGCAGCAGTATGCAGCGGAGTGAATTCCCCGGATTGGGTGGCATTCGGATCAGCTCCAGCTTCCAGCAGCCAACCTAAAATGGTATTATTTCTGGCGGCAGCAGCAGAGTGAACGGGATATACCCCAAAAGAATTCTTTGATGGTGCGTTCACCTCAGCCCCGTGGTCTAGTAGATACCTCGCTGCATCTTCATGATTAAAAAGAAGCATACCCTAAGGCTTGAAATCCGTCCGGCGAATATGCATTGATTTTGACATTGGATGAGCTAACGATCTGTTCCATGAGATTCACGTTTCCCATGGCGGACGCTTCAAAGAAGGTGATGGTTTTCTTTAATTCTGATAGTTTCCGGGCGATCTCAGGTTCATTTGAGTACAACGCCAATAGAACAGAGCTGACTCCATTCTCATCGTTACTGTCTACGTATTCTGGGTTTTCTTCAAGGCACTTGTCAATGGCATCTTGATCTCCAGCTTTGATCGCGTTGAAAAAATCTGCTTTTGTCAATGTCAGCTCCGTTCAGATTGCATGATTCCAATTTTATTACCCTCAGTATCTTCGCAGTAACAGAATAATCCCACACCAGGGATCGGATTTACATCGCTGATCAGTTTTCCGCCACTTGCGAGGATCTTTTTTCGAGAATCTTCTATTGATTCGACATCGATGGTATTGATCATTCCTTCTCCAGGTTTTTCCCGCATCATGATGGCACCATCGATACCGGGATTCTTTTCATCACCGGTCATGCACAGCCAATAATCCTGTTCGCTGTCAAATTTCTTGATATCCCAGCCAAGCGCATCCTGATAAAACTTGATCGCTCTCTCCGGTTTGTCTGCGCTGATTTCAAAGTGGATCACACGTCCCATCATCTCCTCCTTATGAACTTAATCTCAGTATAGATATGTGTGGGTGTGATGCAAGGATATGTGAAGGGAATTAAATCTTAAAGTGAAGGGCGGACATCTCTGTCCGCCCGTATATCAATCCCACGGATGGAATTTGATTAGCCTTGGAAAGCTTTTGTGACCATATCTTTTTCAAAGAAAGCAGATGTTTTTCCACTTACCGCATATTCATACACTGCAGCGGAGTATATTCCGGTCAGGCTGGCATTCAATAAACCCATCAGGACCAGTACGATCAAGAAGATCACGAATAGTACCGCGGCCATGACCCATAACTGCTGGCTGAGTGCCAGAATGATGATCGGCAAAGAGACGGCAAAAACAACGAAATATGCAATCCCAAAGATAAATCCCAGGCCGTAATTTCCGGCTAGTTGTTCTCCCCATGTTGCTTTCAACAAGCTAACACTGCGTTTGATCGCTTCGATTGGACCGATCCCTTCAATAGCCAGAACAGGGACAACAAGATAGGTGGCTATGTTCCAGGCAAAACCTACAAGTGAAACAATCAATCTGCCAAACCCTTTACTCTTCCTATTAAAGATCTGCATGATCACACCGACTGTGGCTGCGATCAGGGCATAACCGAGGATGGGTCCAAAACGGCTGCCGGCGATGCGGAAACCATCACCAACCGTGGGGTCACCACCCTGTAAGCGAATGTGGGCTGCTCCAACCAGGGCTGTGTTTGCGAAGAACACAACACAATACTGGACTACATAGAAGGCAAAGGTAACCATCCAGACGAAGGGTGAGATTTTCCCCATAAATGCTGTATCGAAGAATCCACCGAGGATGAACGGCAGGGCAAAGGAAAGCGTAATTATAATGGTGCCCAGAGAAGAAAGAATGGGGAAGATCATCAATTCTTTGTCTGATGACAATACTGCTAAACTCGCTTTGAACAACTTCCAACTGTTGGATAATTTCTCGATCATTTCAGTCTCCGTTTCATATTTTACTATTAGAGTATACGGAGTTTCCATAAAAATGATGCATGGAAAACGGTTGGAAATTGTGCGACAGTCAGAATAAATAATTTTCGATTTGCATTTCTGAATAATTGATGCCACAATAATTTTGTCGTGAAAAATGGACACCATTCTTTTCGCGCGGGGGATTTACTTTTCAAATCAATAATTAAACTTACCTTTCTCGTCGTTAAATAAAAAGCGATATATTCATCTTCTTAGGAGGGAATTCTATGTACACAAAAATCAGTAAGTATGCATTCCTGCCGATCATTGCTTTGGTGATGGTCATGGCAGCATTTTTGTTGGTTTCACCGGTTTCCGCGGACGACGGACAGCCGGTTGATCCGGTAGTTGCACCGGAGGTTGTGGTTGAAACAACCGAAGAAGGTGCAGCGCTTGAAGCAATTCCACCAGTTGTGGACGAACCCACCGTGGTAGAACCTGCTCCGACCGATGAACCCGTGGAGGTGGAGCAACCAGTGGTTGAGGAAGTCACCCCATCTGCTGAAGAGCCAACGCCGCTCGTAGAAGTGGTCGACTCATTGGCTGAGGCTGATGTGGTGATCGCTGCACCATCGGGGCGGTCTACCTCAATGGGGACAAATGCAGCTAGTGACGCAGCTATTGCCGGGGATCCATATTACACGGTTGGAACGACCACCTATCGGTTTGTAAAGACAGCCGATGCCGGAGTATGTGGAGGTGATATTGGAGTCACATGTTTTGCCAGTGAAACTCCCATTCAAGATGCGATCGATTCAATGGGCTATTTTGGTACACCGACCGATCGCAAGCTTTATATCGAAGATGACACGTATTCAGAGGATGTCACGATAAATGGCAGCATCGGTGGACCAAGCGGATTGCTGTCCCTGGTCGGATTGGGGGATGAGCCTGCTAAAGTGACCATTGATGGTTCAATTTGGGTTCTAAACATGGTCGCAGGGTTTACCATCAACAATGTTAGAGTTGAAAATGATGATCCATTATTTACTGATAATGCAGCCATCTGGATCGATTACACGACCCGTGGAGCGGTAAATTTGGTCGACGTCGAGGCAACTGCAACCGGTCAGGATAGCAGCGGAATTTTTGTTGAGAGTACCGGCAATGTCACCCTGAACCGGGTTAATGCATCTGGGAATGGATATCATGGCACACGCATCTTTTACCCGACCGGAACTGTATCGATCATCAACAGTGTATTTGAAGATAATCTAAATTTAGTTGACGACGGTTATTACTGGTATGACTCGGCTTTTGATGATTCCGGACCCATTCCAGGTTCTGAAACCCCTGCTTATGCAGGTCTCATGATCGATAATACCCTCCCGGTAACCTTGAATGGCGTAACTGTTCAAGGCAACTACGGCGATGGTGTTGATATCGTTGCCGGGAATGCCGTCACCACAGTCAAAAACTCAGTCTTCAGCCATAATTTTGGCGTGGATACGAATTCGGACGGTTTTGATGAGTGGGGTGATGGTCTGTTCATCAGTGGAAAATCCATTATCATGGAAAACCTCAGTGCTGATGATAATGGTTTAGGCGGGGTTCATCTCTATGCCGATACATCCGTTGTGGGCAAAGGGCTGTGGATCAATAACAATGATGATACGGGGCTAAGTATCACTACTTGTTTTGATTATGGCGATGCTGATCCCTACTGTGATAACCCAGGTGCTGGTACTGTTAGTTTGACAACTGTCGCCAGTATAGGGAGTAGAGAAGGATCTGGTATCGATATCTACTCCAAGGGTGCGGTGACGATCACGGATACCTTCGCAGGCTGGAATTCCGACTATGGATATCGCATCGATTCAACCGACGCGCAAACACCGGCAGCAACAACACTTAAGATCGCCAAAGCTTATGGCAATGGGATTGATGGCCTTTATATCGCTTCAAAGGGTGCCATCTCTTTGTTCGATATCATCATGAGAGATAACATTGGAAATGGTCTCACCATCAACCATGAAGCACCGACCGCAATCACAGTCTCGAACAATGCGAACCAATTCAATGAAACCGGGCACAATGGCTGGTCTTATGATGAGATTGGAGATGTCTGGACCAATACAGATGGGTATGGATATAACATCTATACATGGGGTCCTGTATCGATCACCAACCTGGACGCGATGGATAATGGCGGCTTAGGTGGTCTCATCGACAATAGCGATGCTGTAACTGCCGCACCTGTGACCCTTAGCTTGCTTGTGTCGCAGATGAGAGCTGTGAATGCCTACGATAATAATGGTGACACTGGATTGATAATCTTTTCCCGTGGTGGTGTCACTATCAACAATATCAGGGCAAATAACAATCTCCAGGGTGGACTGTTTATTGAAAATGTTCCACCTGGAACAGTTACTGGTGTACCGGTAACCATCAATAATTCTGAATTCTATGGAAATATCTATGACGCCATCAACGACATACCAGGTAACGGACTTGTAATCGACAGTAAAGGTGCAGTCACTTTACTCAATACCGGTGCAGGTGATAACCAGGGTTATGGCGTGTATATAGACAACAGTAAGGATGGATCCTCTGCCGGTGTGACCATCAACGCGGGCACTGGCTGGGTGAACGAGTTCGCTCGCAACTGGGATGACGGCTTGTTTATATCCTCCCGTGGTGCTGTGAGCATCACCAATATGGACGCTTATGAAAATGGCGGTTCTGGTGTTTTCATCGAAACCTTTGAAGGGTTAGGCGGTGTCACCATCAAAGATACTCGCACATCTGGTGGCGGACAGTACCGCAACAACACAGAAGATGGTATCAATATCCGCTCAAAGGGCGCCGTCTCGATCATGTTCCAGCAGGCAAATTGGAATGGCGGATACGGCATCATAGTTGACACCCATCAAGGCACCGGTGCTGTTTCCTTGCTAGGCAAGTACGCGGAAGTGCAGGGAAATGGACATGATCTGGATGTCAGCGGCATCCGTGTCTATTCGCAAGGGAATATCATCCTGACCGGCATCACCTCCCGATGGAATAACAACTATGGAGCTTCCCTCAATAACGATGGGTTGGGCAACATCACCATAACACGAGGGTATTTTGATGAGAATGAAAGCGGCCTGACAGCGATCTCCAAAGGCACGATCACCTGGAATAATGGCTCTGCTTCAGGTAATACCGGGAATGGTGCTCAGTTGATCAACCAACCCGCGGACTTAGCCAAAGCTGTCACATTGACAAATATCCAGGCGAGCAACAACGGCGCAACCGGCATCTATATTGACAGCAAGGGCGCTGTCACTGTCACCAATAGTGTCTATAACAACAACTCCATCAATGGCGGGACGATCGCTCTCAATGACCTCTGGCACGACAACCTCACCGACAATCAATCCTGGTGGTACGAAAGTGTTGACGGAGCGGATGTCACCATTGATTTCTCTTCAAGCAACGTCATTGGCACGGTTGATGTCTTTGACGAAAATGGAGGATACATCACCTCGGGTACAGCAGATGGCGATGGCAACCTTGCCCTTGCAGTTGATCTGACCAATCCTGGATTGTATCAGATCTTCATCCGCTCTGATCGTGAAGCGCTATGGCCGTACACGATCGGTATCTATGAGACCGCAAATCCGGGTGTTTATAGCAACCGTTACGCCACCGCGAATGGTTTAAGCATCTATAACGCTTACCAATTCCAATCGGCGGTCATGGTGACCAATACCTATAATGATTGGAGCAGCAATAACAGCGGCACCAACCTGTCGATCCAATCTTCCGGGGCGGTCACCGTCACCAATATCGACCTGAATGATAGTGGGGATAGTGGACTACATATATCAAACGATGGAGATACTACTCCTTCAGCTGTCACGATTTCTGGTCTCAACTTCTATAACAACCAGATCAATGCCATCTACTTGCAAAGTAATGGAATTGTGACGCTCAAGAACGTGCGCGCTGATAACACCCAACAGGGTTATGGTATCTATATTGATAACTTTGTCGATACCCTGGCTCCTGCCGCGGTCAACATGACCAATGTGACTGTCTATGGCTCAGGTGAAAACGCCATCGAAATCACATCAAAGGGAGCGGTTACCCTGGTGAATGTTGAATCCCGCTGGTCAGCTAATAGAGGCATCAGTATCTATACACTGGGGAATGTATCCTTCAACGACGTGGATGCCTATGAGAACAGCCAATATGGCGCTTATGTTCAGACAAATGGTACCTTCACCATCCTGACCCCCACTGATGGAACATACAACTACTTTGGGAATAACGGCAGAGATGGTCTGTATGTATCCGCTGGCAATAGAGTCACCCTTACCAAAGTGTATGCTATCTACAATGGTTTCCGAGACGAAAATGGTCTTGCCACATCTCAAGGTTATGGAATCCGGATTTTCAACAACATTAACCCGACCGGGCTTGCTCCTGTATCCCTGACCTGGGTATATGCGGATAACAATACCGAAACTGGTGTCTATATTTCGACAACCAGCGCGGTGACCTTATCGAAGATCATTGCCGATAATAACGATGATAACGGCATCTTCCTCACCCAGCAGAATATCCCTGTCCTGTATCCGACCGTTACTCTTTCCTCAATTTCTGCATACGGAAATGGATACAACGGCATCGATGTGATCGCCCGCGGAAATATCACTGTTTCCAAACTGGACGCGTCAGACAATGGCAACTCCGGCGCGGTATTGGATAACTCGCTCGGCAAGGGTACCGTGACCATCCTGGCAACCGGTGGTCCGAATTACGTCTCCTTCAATAATAACGGTTATGGTATGAATATCAATGCGAGCGGTGCTGTCACCATCAGCGGCGTTGAATATCATGGCAATAGCCTGACCGGATTGAGGGTTGACAACAGCACTGCAGCACTCCCGGCGGCCATCACAGTGAATACTGTCAGCGCACAGGGGAACAATGCAGAGGGTATCGTCCTGTTGAGCGATGGGATCGTCACAGTCAACAGCAGCTACATCGTGAACAATGCTATTTGACGGTCTATTGATTGCCGGGTTATCCAACGCTTTCATCAATAACACCGCTGCCCTAAACAACGGATGGTCGGGTATGTATATCGACCTCGAAGATAGCCGTACTGTAAAACTGACCAACAGCTTCTGGTTCGGTAACTTGCGTGATATCGGACATCCATTAGACAGGAAGAACCTCGTCACAGATTGCATTAGAGTGATTGCCTAAAGATGTTCTAGCACAAACAATAAAGCTTCCGGTCATCAACCGGAGGCTTTATTGTTTCTATCAATATTCCTTGTATAATACTAACGGGATAACAATGATGCGATCACCCTTGCCTGATTGGGGGATATCAAACTCTTTGTCTGATCCAATTCTCTGATAAATCATAACACGTCGGAGGGGAATGCCGGCGATGGGATTACAGTGATCGGGCACGGGAATACCTTCATCAATAACTCTACCGCAACCAATAATGACCTTGCGGGAATACGTGTTGAACTTGATTTAACAGACACACTGAAGCTGACCAACAGCGCCTGGATCGGGAACCTTCGATTAGATCCGGTGCTGACCGACAAGAATCTAATGTGCAACTGCACCTATCAGATCTTTTAATAAATTCGTAACGAGACCCTCCGCCTTCCATAAAATGGAAGGCGGAGAATGCGTCCATAAGCTATTTTACTTAACTAGCTAATTTTTGGTGGAAATTTCTTGCTTCTGCAGGGATTTCAAATAGAATTACGTTTATATAGACAAGTTAAGTGGGAAAGAAATAACTTGCTGATCTCAACCTTCTCCCGCACAAAAGCGGGTCAATCAGTAGAGTTTAATACTGACACTTTATTCTTGATTATCATTTTGTTGTATCCAGGAGGGAATTGATGAATCTATTCAACCGCAAGGCAGTCTTCATGCCCATCATTACTTTAGTGCTGATCATGGCTGTATTATTCATTGTTTCACCAGTACATGCCGATGATGGGACACCAATCGAACCGACTCCAGCACCGGAAGTTGGAATTCCGACACCGGATCCAGTTCTACCTACGGAAGAACCCACTTTGATCGCTCCGCCACCGGCAGAAACTCCAGTGCCGACCGAAGAAGTGATCGCACCTCCGGCTCCAACCGAAGAACCGACCGTACCGGCAGAACCACCGAAAACTTCGCGTGAAACGGTACTCAAGACTTCCTCGGAGATAAGTGGAAGTGCCTTGCCAACTTCTCCGTACTATATGGTTGGAACTGTGACCTATGTGGCTGGTTCTTGTTCTGGAATCACGAATTGCGTTGAAGTCACCGTAACCGGTGGTGATGCAATCAATTCCGCGCTTGAATCGATGGCAGCAAGCGGTGTACCCACAGACCGTAAACTGCATATCCCTTCAGGTGTTTATACTGATACCGTTGATATTGATGCTTACCCTGTCTATGGTGATGATGCTCATCTTGCAGGTCTATTAGCGCTGGTGGGTGAAGGAACCGAACCTGGATCGGTGAGAATCGAAGGCGGTGTCAAAGTCGCTTACAAGGCAGCCGGTTTCTCGCTCGCAAATATGGAAGTTGTGGACACCGATTCTGATGATGCTGCCGTATGGTTCCAGTATGTGAATGGTCCGGTCAGTCTCCTGGATGTGATCGCCCAGAATCAGCAGCAAGACAGCAGTGGTATCCTGATCGACTCGTTTGGTACTGTAACGCTAAATAGGGTGGTAGCCAGCGGTAATGGTTACCATGGTGCCCGGATCGTTTATCCCAATTCTGCAGTGACAGTCGTCAACAGCGTCTTCAATGATAATTTAAGAGACGTCGACGACGGATATGCTGAATATGACTGTGATTGGGATGAGATTACCGAAACATGCGTTCCAACAGGTGAACCTGCTCTGGCCGGTTTGCACATTGAAAACTACCTTGCACCCGTCACTTTGAATGGTGTGACCGCCATGGATAACTACGGCGATGGCGTTGATATCTTAGCTTACAGCTCAGTAGTCACCGTCAAAAACTCCGTATTCAGCCACAACTTCGCAGTGGATAATTGGGGTGATGGTTTGTATATTGATGGAAAATCCATCGTGTTGGAAAACCTGAATGGCAATCAAAATGGTCAGGCTGGTATCCGCATTTTTGGCGATGTCTCCGTAACTGGTAAAGGTTTATGGATTGGAGACAATGCAGCTTCTGGATTAACCATAGTCACCTGTTTTAATTATGATTTAGATCCATACTGCGATAATACCGGTGCTGGAATCGTCAACTTAACCACGGTTGCCAGTTGGGGCAGTCAGAATGGTTCAGGTATCGAGATTTTTGCGAAGGGTGCTGTAAACCTAACCGATACCTTTACCGGATGGAACAATGGCGCTGGGTACATGATCGATAATGCCGATTCCCAGGTTCCTGGTGCGTTGACGATCAAAAAAGCTACTGCCCAGGGGAACAATGGCGATGGTTTCGAGATCTATTCCAACGGCATTGTCAATTTATTCGATATCCATGCCCGTGATAATGTGAACACCGGGTTGTATATCGATCATCAGACAGCGGCAGCCATCGTCATCACCAACAATCCCAATGAGTTTAACGAGACTGTTCACAACGGTTGGTACTTCGACGATGGTGGTACTCCTGATGTGTATGATGATGATGAATGGATCAATACCGGCGGTGAAGGATATAACATTCTCACTTTAGGTCCAGTGACCATTACCAATTTAGATTCAATGGACAATGGTGGAACAGGCGGCGTGATCGATAACTCTGCGGCTTTAACTGCTGCTCCGGTGACCATTAACAAATTGGTTAGCAACGGCGGATATATCAATGCCTATCAGAATAACGGATTTAAGGGATTAGTAATCCTCTCGCGTGGAGCAGTCACCATCAGCGATCTCCGTGCAAATGATAACTACGCTGGTGGTTTGTATGTTCACAATATTCCAACGGGAACCTTAGCTGGCGTCCCGGTTACCATCAGTTATTCCGATTTCAGTGGCAATAGATTCGATTCAATATCAGGCAACGGAGTTGAGATCTACAGCAAAGGTGCAATCACCTTCTTGAACATATCCGCAACAGATAACCAGGGATTCGGGGCTGTTATTAACAACAATGTATCCGGAACCACGGCTGGAGTCATTTTAAATACCAAAAACGGCTGGGTAAGTGAATTTGCCCGCAACTGGGGTGTTGGGTTGAATATCAATTCCCGTGGAATTGTCACACTCAACAACCTTGATGCATACGAGAACGGTACCCGGGATGAGTTTGGTGATGTAGATATCCAGAGTTCGGGTGTGTATGTTTATAACCAGGATGGTGTTGGTAGTGTCACCATCAAGGATACCCGTGTAGGCGGTGGAACTTTCCGAAATAACACCGATATGGGTATTCAGATCATTTCCAAAGGTACCGTTTCAATCGTATTCCGACAGGTGAATAACAATGGGAGCACTGGTATCTATGTAAATAATCACATGGGCACTGGGGCTGTCACGATCACCGGAAATTACTCTGATGCTTCCTGGAATGGATATGAGTTTTTCGGAGGTGGTATTCAGGTAGTTTCTCAGGGAAATATCACCCTGGCGAATGTCAATGCCAATCAAAATGCTGATTTTGGCGCTGATCTGATGAATGACGGCGCTGGAAATGTCTCCATTTCAAATGGCTATTTTGATAATAATCGCGTTGGTCTGCTGGTGAATTCCAAAGGAACGATCATCTGGACCAATGGATCCGCTTCTGGTAACTATGGTTCCGGTGCCTATTTTAGTAATCGCCAGGCTGGCGTTGCAAAAACCGTAACCTTGACCAATGTCAATGCCACGAACAACTACGGAACTGGCATATTCATTGACACTATGGGTGCTGTGACGGTGAGTAACAGTAACTATAACAACAACTCGATCAATGAAGGTACGATCGTCGTCAATGAAAGGTGGTACGACACCTTGTCACCGGATCAGAATTGGTGGTTCGAAAGCACTGGAGCTGACTTTACCGTCGACTTCGCTTCGGACTTCGTTCAGGGTAATGTCGTGGTTTATGATGATAGTTGGAACCAAATCGCTTCGGGTGATACTGACGAATTTGGGAATGTATCACTCTTTGTGGATGATCCTAGCGCTGGTTGGTATCGGATATTCATCTACCCATACCATGAACCTCTATGGGGATACACTATTGGTGTACGGGACGATACCTGGGTAAGTTACTCAGACCAATATGATTCCGCAAATGGTCTCTATATCAACAACACATCACCTACTTTCAACGCTCCTGTAGTTGTAAGCAATAGCGGCTACAACTGGAACAGCAACAACAGTGGAACGAATGTGGCGATCATCTCATCCGGCGCAGTCACTGTAAGCACCGCGGAACTCAATGACTGCGGTGAAAGGGGGTTATTGATCAATAACCGGACCGATTTAACTCCATCCCCTGTGACCGTCACTGGGATTAATTTCTACAATGATAACAATGACGCGATCTACATTGAAAGCAATGGTGTGGTCAGTTTGAAAAACATCTTTATTGACAACACCAAAAACGGCAGCGGAATCGAGATTAATAACCAATTCTCGACACCAGCCGCCGTCAACCTGACCAACGTCACCGCTTACGGCTCCGAAGTAAAAGGCATCGATATTTTATCCCAAGGAGCGGTTACACTGGTGAATGTGGAAGCTCGCTGGTCTGGCAGCGATGGTGTAGAGATCGAAACACTCGGAAATGTCTCCTTCAACGATGTGGACTCTTATGAGAACACTGGCCAAGGCGCCTACGTGGATACAGATGGAAGCTTCACTATCCTGATGCCTACTGACGGTTCGTTCAATTCCTTCAATAACAATGGAGGGGATGGACTTAATGTTAGTACGCTCAACAAAGTAACCATGACCAAAGTTAACGCAATTAACAACGGGTATAGGGACGAGTTTGGTGATCCAATCACTGCTGCTTATGGCATCGTCATCAATAACTCCAATAGCACCGGATTGATACCGGTTTCCTTGACCTGGGTGAATGCGGATGGAAATACTGAGCATGGTATCAAAATCTCCACCACCAGCGCCGTCGTTCTGACCAAGATCAATGCCAATGGAAACTACAAGAATGGCATCGATGTGACCCAAAATGGGATCCCTGTGTTATTCCCAACCGTGACGTTGACGAACGTAACCGCCAATGACAATCGAATCAATGGATTGGAACTGTCCGCCCGCGGTAACATCGTAGTAGCAAAACTAAACACAAACAACAACGGGAATACGGGATCAATCCTGGATAACTCTCTTGGGAAAGGTACGATCACCATCCTTTCCACTGGCGGACCAAATTACACGTCCTTCAACAGAGGTGAATCTGGCGGAGGTTATGGTCTGGTGATCAATGCCAGCGGTGCCGTTACCATCAGCGGTATCGAATTCCACGGCAACAGTAATAACGGGTTGCAGTTGAATAACACGTACGCAGCGATTCCCTCAGCGGTAACTTTGAATTCAGCGAGCGCACAAGGAAATAACGCCGAGGGTATCCATATCAACAGCAACGGCATCATCACAGTAAACAGCAGTTACATCGTCAACAATGCGGACGATGGTCTGTACATCGTAGGCACCTCCAATGTGTTCATCAACAACACAGCCGCACTCAACAATGGTTACTCCGGGTTCTATATCGACCTGGAGACCGGAGACATTGCGAAGCTGACCAACTGCTTCTGGTTTGGAAACTTGCGAGACATGGGTCATCCTGGTGACCGTAAGAACCTGACAGTAGTGGATGCAACTCTTCAGATCGTGTAACTTTACGTAAGCAAGAACAATAAAAGCCTCCGTTATTAAAACGGAGGCTTTTATGTGGTTTGTTTTTTCCTTGTATAATACTATTTGGATACAAAGAAGCGAACATTCCTGCCTGTGTGGGGGAAATTTAGATTTGGTTTCACCTGGTTGTTGATCATCACATCGTCATCTGTGGAGGGAATTCAATGAAAGTTCAATTGAAGAAAGTATTCTCGTTACCAGTTCTCATTTTACTTGTGTGTTTGTTCTTGATGGTTTGTGTCAGTCCGGTTTCGGCTGATGACGGTCAACCTCAAGCTCCCACACCGGAGCCGCAATTGATCGCTCCGGCACCGGTTGAAACTGAAGCACCTCCTGAGCAAGTGATCGCAACCCCTGAAGTGGTTGAGACAGGTACGCCTGAAGTGGTCAGTCCAACCCCGGTTCCTGAGGAACCAGCACCTACAAATGAGCCGACCGGTGAAAACCTTCCTGAAATAGTGGATGCACTGAGCGAGAATGATATCGCGTTGGCTGAACCCTCCGGTCGGTCAACCTCCATGGGGTCCATCTCAGCCAGCAGTGTTTCCGGCGGAGATCCGTATTATACGGTTGGAACGGTCACTTACCGTTTCGCCGCGGACTGTACAGGCTTGTCCAACTGCACGGCCAGTGCTACGCCAATTCAAGCGGCACTCACTTCCATGGCGGTCAATGGAACTCCCACAGACCGTAAATTGTATATCGAAGCAGATACCGATGAGTATGTTGAAGGTCCCATCCTCATCAACGGTGGTACTGCAGGTGTCTCGGGGTTGTTAGCTTTGGTCGGTCTCGGCGCACACCCGGAAAATGTGAACATTAATGGCGCCATCGCAATTGGGCAGCTTTCATCGGGTTTTACCATTCAAAACTTGAAGATCCGTAACTCTACTTCGAATTCGGCTGCGATCTGGGTCGAGGAAGTGGCCGGGAATGTGAACCTGATCGATGTGATCGCACAGTCCACAGGTACTGACGGTAGCGGCATTTGTGTCACCAATACCACCGCCAATTTGACTTTGAACAGGGTGGAATCCAGTGGTAATGGCTATCATGGTTTATTTGTGCAAAACAATTCCGGGAATGTGACCATCACCAACAGCGCTTTCGATAAGAACAACCAGGATGTCGATAATGGTTACGATTTCTATGACGGATCTACACCTACAGCCAGGCCTGTATCCGTTCTGATCGATGATATTAAGACCAAACCTGCCGATCATCTAAGAGTAGCTGGCTTCATGCGATTTCCTTCATGCCAATCGGTGTAAGTATCACCTCAAACGGAATCATTCTGATCAAGAACTCAGGTTCAAGCACAAATGGGTTGGATGGGTTTTTGATCGATAACACAACCGGGATTGCTCCGGTAACCATGAATGACATATTCTCATCGGAAAATGGTTCAATGGGAATCGAGCTGGACACCAAGGGTATCGTGGTATTCACCAATGTCTCCAGCCAGTATAATACGGATACTGGCATCGCTATCGAAACATTAGGAGCAGTCACGTTTAAGAATGTGGATGCGATCGGCAACGATGGGTACGGAGCGAGTGTGACTACCTCAGGAGCCTTTATAACTTTGTTACCCGTCGGTACCGCAAACAGCTTCAATGAAAATGCCTTGGATGGTTTGAAAGTGAATGCAGGTGGATTGATCACCCTCAACAGGGTCGAAGCGGAATACAATGGGACCCGTGATGGTTTCGGTGATCCGGTCACCTTTGCTTATGGCGTAATCTTGAATAACTCATCGAATGGGACTGGTTTGGTTCCGGTGGTGATAAACGATCTGACCGCCGATGGAAACACGTTGGATGGATCGAATATTCTAACTACCAGCGCCATCACATTGACGAACATCACTGCGAACGATAATAATCAATTCGGTGTCCATGCACAGCAGCTTCCTGCGATTTCATCGACCCTCTTCCCAATTGTCACTTTGACGAACATTAGTGTGGGTAACAACGTCTTTGATGGTATATATGTGGATGCCCGTGGAAGTATCGTGGCTGGGAAACTTAACGCTTACTCAAATCTGGACAGTGGTATCGTCCTGTCAAACACTGGCGGAAAAGGTTCTGTGACCATTCTGAATACCCTCGGAGCCAATTCCGCCTTGTTCAATGGCGCAGACTCGGGTGTTGGTCTCTTCATCTCGTCCAACGGCATTGTGACTGTGACCGGTTTCGATGTTTCCGGGAACGATAGCGATGGTTTGGTGGTTAATAACTCGACCGCGCCTATTGTCTCTGCGGTGAATTTAAGCAACATCGTCACCCGCAACAATAACGGAACAGGTATCGCAGCCATCAGTACCGGGATTGTAACGATCAATAATAGTTTGTCCATCAATAACACGGAACATGGAATCAGCGTTTTGTCGCACAGCAACACATTCATCAATAATACCGCTTCTATAAATAATGACCGAGCGGGTATTTATGTGGATTTGGACGACACAGACACCTTGAAGTTGACGAACAGCACATGGTTTGGTAACCTGCAGGATCCTGTTCTCAATGATGATAACCTGATGTATGATTGCAATTTGACGATCGTCTAACCGTCAGCCACCGGGTTTGATAGCAGACAGTCCCTTCAATTGAAGGGACTGTCTTTTTTGGGACAATTCTTGCACCATCGACCAGAAGTCCGGCGACCACAAGAGGGTAAAGACATGCGAAAAAGAATCATTCAACTGTTTACGATCATTACATTGTTGGCTGTACCTTTTGGCTATGCACCAACCCCGGTATCCGCAGGCGGTGCGCCAGAATCTGCAACGATCAGTGGATTTAAAGGCCATAAGCAGGCACACAACCTTTCGTGTGAAGCCAGATCGGCGGTTGACCTGGCAGGTTACTATGGAGTTAAGATCTCTGAAAACGCTTTTTTGAGCAAGCTGCCAAAGTCATCCAATCCGAATAAGGGATTCGTAGGCAGTGCCAATGGCACCTGGGGATCGATTCCCCCCAATTCCTATGGAGTTCACGCCGGACCGGTAGCCAAACTTCTCAGGAAGTACGGACTCAAAGCGAAGGCGGTCAGTGGCGCCAGTGCCGGTGATATCAAACAAGCAATATCTTCTGGAAAGCCGGTCATCGTCTGGGTAATTGGGGCAATGTGGCCTGGAACAGCGAAAAAAGTGAAGTTTTCTGATGGCAGCTCAGCTACAGTTGCCAAATATGAACATACCATGATCATCACAGGATATAGCAGTGGGTATATCAAGATCTTTGATCCCTCTGCCGGCGCTTCGCAGACATATACCTGGTCATCCTTCAAAAGCTCCTGGTCTGTTCTTGGGAATTCTGCAGTCTTCATCGACAAGGGAAAAGGAAAGTCCTCCAAACCCGCTGCAAATTCAACCAAAAAAGCCACCAAAACTTACACAGTGCGTCCCGGGGATACGCTTTCATCCATTGCCAAAAAATATGGTGTCACAGTGACGAAGATCGCCAACCTTAATAACATTGGCGCACCCTGGGTCATCCATGTGGGTCAGAAGTTGAGAATAAAGTAACATTAAACCTGTCTGTGTGTAAATCCAATAATTAGGGTAGTCATAAAGGACCGCCCTAATTATTTATAAACTCCTGGATTTATCCGAACCTCTTATCCTCACCGCTGAAAACTTTCAGAATCCTGGCAAAGTGTTTAGCCGCCAGAAGATACAGATCCAGCCGCATATTCTCATTAGGAGCGTGCATATAGGTCCCTGGATAACCGGCTCCGGCGCTGACAATGGGGATCTGTAACAATTCCTGCACGATCGCATTGGGACCGGATCCACCAGCACTCGGTAGAATTTTCATGGGCACGCCGTAAACATCCTCGGCGCAGCGAACGACTTTTACTACAAATGGGTCATCCGGATCGGTCAGGGCTGGTTTTTCACCACCCTGGTCGATCATCTCGATATCATGGAAACCATTCTTGTCCAGATGGGCACGCAGCAGTTCCAAAATCTCGGCGGGGTCTTGATTGGGGACTAACCTGAAATCCAGCTTGACCCGGGCTTCAGCCGGGATGATCGTCTTTGCGCCGTCACGATCGTAGCCGCTGCTGAATCCGCAGATGGAACAGGTGGGTTTGTGCGCTTCCGCCAACCGCAGATCAGCACCTCCGCTGATGCCGTTCAAGAATTCTTTAACTTCATAGCGCTCTTTATAGGCAGGTCCGGGGTCAGGGAGTTTTTCAAGTAACGCCCGGGTTCGATAAGGAACGGGCAGCACCTTGTTATAAAATCCGGCGATTTTGACGTTCTCATCCTGGCTTTTGATGCTGTCGAGTGCCCAGACCAATTTCCAGGCTGCGTTAGGGAAGATCGAACCACCCAACCCGGAATGGACATCCTGATTGGCAGTACGCACCCGTAATTCAACCAGTTGGATACCGCGCAAGCCAAGCGTTTCGACTGGCAGGTCATCATCATCGACGATGCCGTACTCCCAGACACACGCATCCGCTTTGAGGAGCGTGGTATTTTCTTTGACGAATTTATCCAACCCGATGTTATCGGTCTCTTCTTCTCCTTCAATGATCCACTTGATGTTGCATGGGAGATCACCATCGGAGGCAAGAATGGCATCGATGGCGTGCAGGCGGTAGGTGAAATGACCCTTATCATCGCTGACACCGCGCCCGTAGATTTTTCCATCCCGTAATACCGGCTCGAACGGCGGAGTGTCCCACAGATCGAGAGGTTCCGGTGGAACAACATCGTAATGGTTGTAGATCAGCAGAGTTTTATCCACCCGTCCTTTCCGTTCGGCAAAAATGATCGGAGCGTTAGCCGTCTGGAAGATCTGGATCTCGAATCCCCGTTTGGAGAGTGCCTGTGCAACCAACTGGGAGCAGTATTCCAATCCTTCCAGCCGGGCGGATATGCTGGGCTGGGATACCAGTTCGCACAATTCCTGAATGCTCTGATCCAGATTATTTGTTATATACTCATCGATAGTCTTGTAATCCATGGTCTGATCCTACTTTTGAAAAATCTTTTCGACCCAGAAGAAGATGGAAGAACCTGCGTAGGCGAACACGAGCATTTTCAGTACTTTACCGATCCAGCAGTACCAGAGGAATCTCCAGACAGTCATCTTCAAGCTGCCTGCCACGATCCCCGCCATGTCGAAAGCCGGGTTGGGTATGAAAGCTAGTAATAACACGGCCCAGGGTCCATATTTCTTCATCCATTCGACCAGGCGGACATATCTGGCCCGACCCTCGATGACGATTTGACCGGAATAACCAGCGAGATATCCGGTTAGTTCCCCCAGTGCAGCACCGCTTCCAGCAGCGATCGCCACCAAAAATGGTGGAAAAACGGTAGCCATGGTAGTGGTTAGAACCACCCCCGGAACGGGTATGATCACGGTCGAGTTGGCGATGATGGAGAGTAAAAAAATCCCTGGCAGACCGTAGCCTTCCAGGTTCTTAAACTGATCGCGGAATACGATCACTCCTACTGTAATCCCGATGACCGGGATCAATGCAAGGTAATGCCACAGCGTGCGCTTTTTGATCTCAGGCATTCTTTTTCAGGCGCTTTCGCCCAACAAGCGGTCCTGAATATGCGAGATCACCATATCCAGTGCAACCAGGTTAAAACCACCTTCTGGAATGATAATATCCGCGTACCGTTTGGATGGTTCGACAAAGTCCATGTGCATGGGACGGACGGTCTTCAGGTATTGCAGGATGACACTGTCGGTTGTCCGCCCACGCTCGGAGATATCCCGCTGTAACCGCCGGATAAAGCGCAGATCCGCATCGGTATCCACGAAGATCTTGATGTCGAACAGATCACGCAGTTCTTTCTCGACATAGATCAGGATACCCTCCACCAGTATCACCGGTTGGGGAGCGATAGGTTTCACTTCGTGGATTCGGGTGTGATCTTTGAAATTGTAGACCGGTAATTCGATTGGCTTGCAAGATTTCAAGGTAATGATGTGCTGGATAAGCAGACTGGTTTCGAGCGAATCGGGATGATCGAAATTCACTTCCGCGCGTTGTTCGGGGAGCAGTCTGCTCAAATCCTTGTAATATGCGTCGTGGGGAAGATATGCAATCCGGTCACGGCCAACCCGATCGAGAATTGCCTGGGCGACAGTTGTCTTTCCGCTGCCTGTGCCTCCAGCGATCGCAATAACTAAAGGTACCTGTTTTTTACTCATATGCCAATTATAGCCGACGCTGACTATTTTTTCATCTTCACAAACATGCAATCATTCGTTATTTGAAACAAACTAAAATCCTTTTTTCTGCAAAAGACGGCTGAGAAGGATTAGACCTCCTCCCCGGGATTGTATTCACCCAAAAGCTCATCCCTGCCTGCAATGAACATAACCTCTTCCATGGTGCTTACACCAAGTTTGCGCTTGATATTTGCATAAAAATAGTGAACCGTGCGAGCCTTAATGCCCATGATCGCGCTGATGGCACGGGCATTCGCTCCCTGGGCGGTGTAGCGCAGAACGGTGATTTCCTTGCGGGTCAGGTTGAATTCATCGGGAGTCACTCATTTATTATAGAACAATAGTTCTATAATCGCAAGGGATTTCACAAAATAATGGATGCTGATTGATGGAATCAGTGCATGGCTGATCCGCTTTTTCGCGAGCGGAACACACCGGCAACCCCGATCAGGATCAATGCCATTCCACCGATGGTCCAGGGGGTTATCTTTTCAGCCAGGATCACCGCGCCCAAAATCACCGCGATGACTGGATTGACATAGGCATACGTCATGGCGATATTGGTGGGGAGCATTCTAAGGGTGCGCACAAAAGCAGTGAAAGCGATCACCGAGCCAAAGATGATTAGATATCCCCAGGCGAACCAGGCATCTCGGATTGGCGCCGGGAAGGGTTCCTTGCTCAACAAGGCAACCAGGATTAATCCCATCGCGCCGAAAAGATGTTGATATGCGGAACTGACTTCCGGAGAGGTTTGCACAGGTTTGCGGCTTTGCAACAGACTACCGGCACCCCACAGGATACTGCCAATGATCACTGCTACAATCGAGACGATGTCGCCACGGATGCCGGATTGGAAGGTTGGCGCGGAGAGAAGCCCAACGCCAGCGAACCCGATCAACAATGAAATGATCAGAAACGCGGTCGGTCTTTTACGGTCGATCACTGCCTCCATGATGGCCACATAAATGGGTGTGGCCGCGATGACCAGCGCGGCAATGCCTGAATGCAGGTTTTGTTCAGCGAAGGAGACCAGACCATTTCCGCCCACCCAGAGCATGATACCGGAAGCAGCCAGGAGAATCATCTCACGTTTGGTGATCTTGATGCTGTGTTTGTTGAGAAGCGCCAAAACGATCAAGATCGCGCTTGCCACCAGCACCCGGGTACCAGCCAGGAAGAAAGGCGGGAAACCGGATCCCTCGCGCACTCCGATGCGTATAGCCAAATAAGTGGAACCCCAGATAATGTAGACAATGATGAGGTTGGCAAGTCCCGCCCAGGTAATATGTTTGGTTGGTGGAGTGCTGGTTGACATAGCGAGCCTTGGAAATGGAGTATTCTATTTTTAGAACCGTTTTTTATTATAACGAAATAGCAAAAATAGATATGGATTTTGTATTAGTTTTGTATATTTGATGGATATGGTCGTATGTTAATGGCTAGTACGTTCTTTTCACCAGAGCAAAGAAATTGCCTTTCCAACTAGGAATCAATGAGGGAGGTGATTCGGGGGTGGAAAATAAAATTTGATAATTCGACCATGAATGAAGATCTGAAATCTCAAATCCACTCGACCATTAGAAATTGGTATAGAATCTTAGTATGGGTATATCAAAAATTATAATTACCCCTTTCCAAGGGTTATTTAGATCTAGAAGAATTTACAGCAAGATCGCTTCAGCAAATAATTTAATACTTCAGAGAACAATATTCAAAGTATTTTTCAGCATAGTGCTATTAATTTCTTTGACTTTGTCCAGTTGTATTTTCTCAGCTAATCCAAGGTCGGTTGTAGTAACTAATCCAAAGAATTCCTCTTTGCCGACCCAGTTATCACAGAAAGTAACACCCACTACTGACGAAAAAACTCCAGGTATTACAACCCAGGTATTACTATCAGACTGTATAGATCAGAGTGCTTTTCAGGAAAATAAGCTTGACTTTGGTTTTCCTGGCTCCCTCCTTTTCTTTGATACAACCACAAGTAAGTATATGTTTATCGGCGGAAAGGAATTGAATAAAAGGGAAGCCCCAATCAGTGAATCCTCGGCACAAATTACCGGTTTTTCACCAAATGAAAAATGGCTGGCATATTTGACTCTACCGAATGTAATCCACACCATATCATACCTTGGTGAACAGGACGAGGTAACTCTGGATCCTAAGCCATTATTAGACTTCATTCCAACAGGAACCGGGCTCAAACAAATTTTATGGACTAACTGGGTGAATGATAAGTTGATTTTGTTTAGAGTGAATAATCCCCAGCCAGACGATAAGAATCATAGTTTCACAGCTTTTCTTGCACCATTTACGAACGAATGGTCACTTTACAACTCTCTTTATAATGAGGACTATCAAAAAGACACTCAGTTATTTCCATCCCCTGACACATCTCGAATTCTGAAGACTTCGTATCAATCTGATGGATCACCAGTTATAGAACTAATTAATATGCAAACAAATGAAGTGATTTGGTATCAACCCGATTTTATCAATTTTTCCATTATCGATGGTTACCCATTCGATCAAATTGATTGGATGACCGATAGCTCGAAAGTAGCTATATCAAACGAGGTCGGCATGAGAGAATCTATTACTATTTTGGATAGGAACGGGAATACCCTTGATGATATCCAAAATAGTTCTGGCAATATTTTAAGTTGGTCGTCGGATGGAAAGTACCTGGCATTTGGACAAACCAAATCTGTTGAAGAGTCTCCAAGTAATTTTTATACACACTCTTCCGTCATGATTTATGACCAAAATCAAAATCGAATCATACTGAGGTGTCCAATTCCAGATCATCATGAGATTGAGAAGATAACCTGGATAGGTGGTACTTCTTTTGTAGCTTATTATGTCGATGAAGGTGATGATCGCATCGGAAAAGTATATTTATTGAATATTGAAACCGGCATGTTCACAATAATTGCAGATAATGTCACCGAATTTGTTGGATGGTCAGGTTATTTCGGGGAGTAAGAATATAACTTATTCTTGGAATGCCAAACATTATGGTAACGAGACCTGTGCGGTGGGATTGCTGCTGTGGAAAAGATTCCTATCATTTTCTACAAGACGGTTTACTGATCTTCCCATCAACAAATTCTATTAAAACAAAAGAGCCACCGATGGGAATCGGACCCATGACCTGGCGTTTACGAAACGTCTGCTCTACCATCTGAGCTACGGTGGCGTGAGCCGTATTATACCAAAGAAAGCCCCTTGAAACAGAAATCCTTCAGCGCCAGTTGAGCACAAATTCCACTTGTTCCAGCGCTTCAGGCGACGGGAAATTGAACAGTCCGGCTGCCTTCCGCAACTCGGGGATGTGCTGTAATGCAGCCTCGGGATCCATACCCTGTTGAATGAGATAGCATCCCACAACCGTACCGGTCCGTCCCAACCCGCCGAAACAGTGGACGTACACCGCGTGTCCGGCTTTGTTGGTATCAGCGATATGCGCCAGGATGTCGTGCATCTGTGTGCTGGTCGGAATACCCATATCATACACTTGTACATTCGCATAGCCAATTCCATGTTCGGTGTTTTCGTTCAAAGATTGCAAAGCAGGAAGGTATAGACTGCCGTTCGTTTCAGAGGGATGGGTCAGGTCGATGATTTTACGGATTCCCATCTGCTGCAATAGGGTCATCTGGTCCAGTGCCGATACATCCGTGCTGCGTCCGGGCAGGGAACCTGCCAGCAGCTTATCCTTCTCCACCCAGTAACATCGCAGGGAATCCCAAATCTCAGTCATTCGTCTTCACCTTCCCTTTGCGGATGATATCCTTGCCGAACTTATTGCGCAGTTCATCGACAGCGGCATACAGTTTCATCTCTTTTTCCGGTTTGGTTTCCCAAAGGATCATCTGATGCCAGGATTCTCCCAATCCGCTCACTCCCACCCCGATCAGGCGGATTTTTTGTCCTGGTTCAAAGAACGCCCGGAACAATTCGATGGCGTGTTTTTGGATGACACTTTCCACATTGGTTGGTGTTTGTACCTGAGTTTGGCGGGTGTAGGTGGAGAAATCGCTCAACCTGATCTTCAACCGGACGGTTGATCCGCATAATTGACCATCGCGCATCCTGCGGGCAACCATTTCGGTCAGCCGGCGGATGGTACTTTCGATCTCAGCCGGGTCAGAAGTATCCTGACCGTAAGTTCGTTCCTGGGAAATGGATTTAATTCCACGTTCGGTGTTCACCGGCGATTCGTGTAATCCACGCACGGCTTTATAAAGATATTCGGCGCCGTTGCCGACCACCGACCTGAGCTCAGAGATGTTCATTGCCTGGATATCGTGGATATGAAAGATGCCCATGTCCTTCAACCTGGCTGTCAGTTTAGGTCCCACTCCCCAGATGATCGAAACAGGCAGAGGAGCTAGAAACTCTTCTTCCTTGCCAGGTGCTACGATCGTGATGGCACAGGGAGCATGACCGGTACGCACCCCTGCCTTGCCGGCATCGGTGGCGATCTTGGCTGTCAGCTTGGTGGTAGCACCGCCGATGGAGCACGGCAAATGCACCTGAACGGTTACTTTCGCCTGGATCTGCCGGGCGATCACTTCAGAGGATTGAGGAAGGTCGCTTACATCGAGGAAGGCTTCATCGATGGAGACCTGTTCCACCAGCGGGGTAAAGGTGTGCAGAACATCCATCACCTGATGGGAATATTTTTCGTAATCTCCGTAGCTGCCGTGGACGAAGATGATGTCCGGACAGATCTTGAGCGCTTTACCAGCGGGCATTGCAGAGCGGACTCCCAGCATACGGGCAGCATACGAACAGGAGGTGATCACTCCACGGCCTTGCGGTGATCCTCCCACGGCAAACACCTTTCCTTTGAGCGTAGGATCATTCAGTTCTTCCACGCTGCAGAAAAATGCATCCAGGTCCAGGTGCAGGATTTTTCGGGTCATAATTAGATAATTTATTCTATATCAGAAGTTATGCATTCCGCAAGATGGATCCTGTAAAAACTTTAATAATCTTTTTATGGTAATTAATCTGATAATCTAGCTATAATTACTGAGCATTAAAGCAATGGGGGAGATTGAGTACGATGCTGCCTCAAATCAATTCTTAAAGGTGGGAATTAGTATGCGTAGTCAAATGCGTATCAGTAAAGAGTTCACGGCGCTTCAAAATGGTTTGATCGTGAATTGTATTTCCGATCCGAACGATAGTTCCGATTTTCCCGGATGGGCAGCGTTTATGGCTGCTGCAGTCACAGCCGGCGGTTGCGCTGCGATCCGGGCGAATGGTCCTGAGGACATTGCATCCATAAAGGAAAAGGTCAAAATTCCTGTCATCGGATTTTATAAAGCGAATATTCCCGGATACTCAGTCAGCATCACTCCGACCATCAATCACGCGCAGATGGTTGCAGCTGCCGGCGCGGATTTCATCGAGCTGGATGGAACCCAGACTCCCCATCCCGAAGGAAAGCTCGTCGAAGAGATCATTACCAAAACCAAGCAGATCACCGGCATGCCGGTCATCGCAGATATCACCACATCGATGGATGGTATTCTGGCAGCCAACATGGGTGTAGACGCGGTAATGATCACAATCGGCGGTTCTTCGGCAAATGGCAATAATGGTGACGAGAGTGATTATTCACTTTTGACAACCCTATCCAAACGGTTACAAATTCCTATTATCGCCAAAGGCCGATTGTACACGCCGGAACGTGCAAGAAAAGCATTGGATTGCGGTGCATTTGCGGTCGTGGTCGGCAGTGCCATCACCAGACCACAAATGATCGTCAGCCATTTTACCAGCGCCTTGCGAAAATCATAATCTCTTGATTTTTTCAATTCAAAGCACTACTATCTGGTAATGAGAAAAACATTCCAGGCTTTTATATTTCTGACAATACTTATCCTCGTCAGCGGATGCAATGCACCGGCGGCAGTTCCAACCGCGGAAATTCTGACTACACCCAGTGCCGTTCCCGCTACGAGTGTTCCAACAACGATTCCTCCGTCAGAACTCCCCAGTATGATTCCGACCGAATCGGAAGTAATTGTCCCCACTGTGGAATCTGCTCCCGCATATCAGATTCAATCGCTGCTGATGCTGGATGCGCAAAATGGATATTCGATCGGTAGAGATCCGCAAGGTATACGATCCTTATCTCAAACCACGGACGGCGGGGCGACCTGGTCAGAAATGCAGCTACCTGAAGAATTACTCTCCATCGACCGAACGAATATCAATTTGTTGATCGCTGCTGCCAGGAATGGACCACTGATCCTGGTTGCAGAAAGTGGCGAATTCACATCAAATACTCCCCGGGTGTATATCTCACCCAACCGGGATGGAACCTGGCAACCCAGTAACGATCTTGATGTCAGTATGCTCGAATCATTTTTCGTCACTCAGGTCGACATGATCGATGAAAATACCGGCTGGCTGCTCGCTCATGTCGGTGCAGGAATGAACCATGACTATCTAGCCATTTACCGCACAGATGATGGTGGAACGACCTGGAATAGACTGCTTGATCCTTATGCAGATTCCACCGGAGTGCAGGTTTGTTATAAGAATCAGTTGTTCTTCGCGGATAAGAATAACGGTTGGTTGACCGGAACCTGCAATGGGGTTGCCAGCGGTGTCTACTTGTACCGAACTCCCGATGGCGGTACCACCTGGGAAACCGTGACCCTTCCTGCACCGGTAGACCAACCCGAACTGTTCACGAATTTCTCACAAGTGTGTGAATTTGCTTTTCCCCAGACCGATGAAAAAGGCGCTGTTCATATTGCTGTGAACTGTAAGAACATGGAAGATCCGCTAAAACAGTTGAGCTCATATGTGTACCGCACCACAGACAACGGCAGCCATTGGCAGATCCAACCATATCCGGGTGGGAGCCTAGTCATCGTATCGCAAACCAAATGGTTCAGCGCCGAATCGACCTGGCATTCCAGCGCGGATGGAGGCGGTTCGTGGAATGATCTGCCGGTCGCATATGGATATCTGGATTCTTTCCAGAAGATTGGCGAGAAAATTTGGGTGATCACTTCTGATGTGAATGGGTTGAAGAACCTGTATTCCAGCATCGATGGTGGACGAAACTGGCAGAAATTGCAATAAGACCTACTTATCCAAAATAATACTTACCATTCATTTAATGAATGGTATTTTGTCTTTTCAGGATTAACTAAGAGGTAGTATATAATTATTTAATTATACAAATCTGATATTCCATAACAGGCAGGTAAACGATGCTCATCATAGAAAACTTGCGGAAAGTATATCCCAATGGTGTTGAAGCTCTAAAAGGGATCAGCTTTGAAGTAAAGGATGGCGAATTCCTTGCTGTTATTGGATTGAGCGGTTCAGGAAAATCCACACTGCTTCGCTGCATCAATCGACTTATTGAACCGACCTCCGGTAGGATCATTTGGAATGATATCGATGTGACCAAAGCCAGCGGACCAGAGATTCGCATGATCCGCCGCCAGATCGGGATGATTTTCCAGCAGTTCAACCTGGTAAAGCGTTCCAATGTATTTACCAATGTCATGTCTGGCAGATTGGGTTATTTGGATACCATCCCCAGCTTGTTAAATTTATTCTCTAAAGAAGACCATCAACGGGTGCTCGATAATCTCGAGCAGGTTGGCCTGACTGATAAAGCATTTGTCCGCGCGGATTCACTTTCCGGCGGTCAGCAACAGCGGGTGGGCATTGCCCGGGCACTGATGCAGGACCCGAAGATGGTGTTGGCTGATGAGCCAGTCGCCTCACTGGATCCTGTTTTGGCTCATACTATCTTAAAGTATCTTGAAGTATTAAATAAGAATCGCGGAATAACCGTGTTGTGCAGTTTGCATTTTCTGGATCTGGTTCATCGCTATGCCACCCGGGCTATCGCTCTTAAAGATGGTGATTTGGTGTTTGAAGGGGCACCGAAGCAGATCGATGACAAACAGTTCAAAGAAATTTACGGACAGGAAGCCGAACGGGTTTCCATTGTTTGATCGTCTGATAACGCCAAATCCAATTCTGATGAGACTATATCATGCGTAAACTCACAACTGAGAACAACCGGATCGTACCCTATCTATCGCTGATCGTCCCTGGCAGCGGACAATATTTTCAGAAAAAACAATTCCGCGGAGTTGTGATCTTTATCACAACTCTTTTAACGCTTTTACTGGTGATCTGGGCTAACCAAAACTACAAGATCGGTCAGATCAATATGCTTGGGATCAAGACTACCTGGATGTGGATCCCGCTGCTTGGATTTTGGATCTGGAATGTATTTGATTCTGTCAATTTGTTTGCCATTATTCGCGTTTCACCGCTCCCCGGAGCGATCTGTATCGCGATCATCCTTTATGTTACCGCCTGGATCGTTACCGATGTCAAGCTCGACCGCCTGGTTACCAGAATTGACGCAGCCGGTAAAGTTTTTGAAAATATCATCAACCCCGATTTCTTTTCGGTCACTGTGAACAATGAACCGGTCATCTGCAGTTGGGATTGTCTCTCGGAGAATCTCCAGGCAAAGCTTCAGGGTAAACCTGCGCAGAAGATCACAATCAGCGCGAATGTCTTGGATATATTTGGGCAGGTGAAAGAGAGACCAGCCCGCGGGATACTGGTCAAATTGGGTTTCCTTGAGCAGGGTGAGATGGCTCGTACCTACGTCACCGGGAAATTGATCGAAACCATCGCTCTCGGCATTATGGCAACACTTTTTTCTACAATTGTTGCTGTACCGGTAAGCTTTTTAGGCGCAAAAAATGTTATGTCCAGAGTCCCTGGTGGAATGGTGATCTATGGCGCCACACGCACTTTCTTGAATATCTTTCGGGCAGTGGATACTGTAGTTTGGGGCTTACTGGTCATTGTCTGGGTTGGATTGGGCACATTTGCGGGTGTCATTGCGCTTACGATCCACAGTACTGCCGCATTGGGGAAACTATTCTCAGAAGAGATCGAGCATATTGATTCTGGCCCGGTTGAAGCCGTTACAGCGGTTGGTGGGAATTTCTTCCAGGTCATCCGCTTTGCGATCATCCCTCAAATCATCCCCTCATTCCTGGGTTATACACTCTTGCGTTGGGATATCAACATGCGCTCCGCGACAGTGGTTGGTTTCGTCGCCGGCGGCGGGATCGGGTTCTTTGTTCTCGAAACCATTCGGCAGGGAGCATATCAACAATACGCCGCGGCTTTGTGGGCGGTGGTGGTTGTGATCATTCTTGTGGATTATCTGAGCGAGTTTTGGCGCTCCAGGATTCTTGAAGATCAACCACGGGAAACAAAATCCCAAAACCGCATGACCAGGGTCAAGACCGGAATCGCGATCTTTGTTGGCGTGATAGTTTTTATCTACTGCTGGGCGGTCACCGAGATCAATCTGGCGGAACTGTTCAACCCGGGTCCTACGTTTGGAAGGCTGCTAAGGGATTTCGTCTCGATAGATGTCACTCCCAAGATACTTGATGGGGTTACCAGGCAGATGGTGATCACCATACTACAGGCATTCCTGGCTACGACACTGGGAGCAATTCTGGCCACGCCTGCCAGCTTTTTCGCTGCGAAAAATCTGACCGGAAAAAGCAAATTCTCCATTTGGATCTATTATCTGACCCGGTCGGTTTTCAATATCCTGCGCTCCATTGAAGCATTGTTGTATGCAGCCATCTTTGTATTCTGGGTGGGCATTGGTCCGTTTGCCGGTATGCTTGCTCTGGCTGTAACCACATTCGCTTTGATAGGCAAGTTGTTCTCTGAAGCCATCGAGAATATCGAAACCGGCCCCATTGAAGCAATCAACGCCACAGGTGCGAACCGTTTACAGATGATCTTCTACGGCATCCTGCCTCAGATTTTCCCGCCTTTTGTTTCCTATCTGGTGTATCAGTGGGATATCAATATCCGTATGGCAACCATCATCGGATTCGCCGGTGGTGGTGGAATCGGTCTCACCCTGTCGACCTTCTTTGGCAGCCTGCAATACCATAAAGCGGGAACGGTCATTCTCTTTATCGTCGTAGTGGTCGCAGCCATGGATTTCGCCAGTGCACGGATTCGCGAACGATTGGTTTAATAACAGCCACCTTTCTTTTAAGAAGAATTATCCGCTACAATGAATGTTCAAAGAGATACCAGAGTATGATATGATTTTTCTGGTAGAATTCTGCGTTCATGAAAAATAAGCTGGCGAGCATTTTATTCATATTACCGATCCTGTTGATCTCCGGTTGTAACTTTCCCGGAGTCAGACAAATTTCTCCTACCCCGAATGTCACTCAGGCATATCAGACTATCCAGGCGCAGATCGCGACGATGGGTCCGCTGCAGACATCAGCCAGTCAGTCTACGGTGGTTGCCACCTTCACTCCTCAAACCGGTAATCAAACAATCTTCCCGAGCATACAACCCAAGCCTTCGATCACTGTCCTGCCGACCAATACCTGTGATCGGGCAGCACCGGGAAATCCGATCGACGTTACGATTCCGGATGATAGTGTATTATCCCCCGGTGAAGAATTCACCAAAACCTGGCGGCTGCAAAATAATGGTGCCTGTACCTGGTCGCGCCAATATGCGTTGATCTATTTTTCGGGTGACAAGTTCACCGAAACGACGGTGATCTATCTTCAGCAGGAGGTCGCTCCGGGACAATCGGTCGAATTATCAGTTGATATGACTGCTCCGGAAAAAGTTGGAAGCTACCAGAGTAATTGGATGCTTCAAAACCCGGCAGGTATCTACTTTGGGATTGGACCGAATGGCAAGTCCCCATTCTGGGTTCGGATCGAGATTCAAAAAGATGGAACTCCCTCCACTACCCCCACCAATACGAATAGCTATAACCTGCTGTTTTCCGGAGTGGTTACCATTCCATCAGACAATTCAACAGACGTAACCACCGGGGATATCGCTTCAGACAATTCTCTTGATTTGATCTATGATGGCAGCGACCTGCTACCTTCTACGCAAATGCAATTGGGATCAGAGAGTGTAAGCCAGCCCGATTTGGATTATTGTGTGAATGCTGCCATGGATATCAGCAGCATTGCTATCTCCACAGATGCCCTGTATCACTATTTCTGTTACCAGAAAAGCAACGGCGAGGTGGGATATTTACAGATCCTGAACATTGCCAGTAAAGGCGATCTGACGATCGAAGTGAATACCTGGGGACAGTAATGACGGGGACACTCTATATTGTTGCCACACCCATAGGAAATCTCGAAGATATCACCCTCAGGGCGTTAAAAACCTTACGGTCTGTGGATCTGATCGCTGCCGAGGATACCAGAACCACCAAAGTTTTACTGAAGCATTACGAGATCAATACCCAACTCATTAGCAACCATCATCTCAATGAAAAAGCGCAGATTGACCATCTGTTGGGAATACTGCAGACTAAAGATATCGCCATTGTTTCCGATGCAGGCACTCCGGTAATCAATGACCCGGGTTTTCCATTGGTTTCGGCTGCTGCCGCAGCGGGGATCAGAGTAGTACCCATCCCCGGTCCCAGCTCTCCGATCACAGCGATATCGGTATCCGGGCTGCCCGCGGATGAATTTGCATATCTTGGCTATTTCCCCAAAAAATCCAAAGAACGAAAAGATCTCCTTTTACGAGCTGATGGTTTCGATTGTTCGGTGATATTTTTGGAAACCCCGCATAGATTGCTGTCGGCATTAAAAGATATGCGATCCGTACTGGGCAACGGCAGGTGGCAGTCTGCCGCGAGATGACCAAGTTGTTCGAGGAGATCATCCGCGGAACTCTGGATGAAGCAATTGACCATTTCGAAAAGAATCCCCCCATTGGTGAATTTACATTGGTATTAGCTCCCAAACCGCAGGTGGAAAGATGGTACGAAGATTTTCTTAATGAGCAAATATCGATTAATCTAAATAAGAATATGAAACCGGTCGATCTGGCGAAAGAACTTGCTGAGAAATCCGGTTGGTCACGGAAAGAGATATACCAAAAAATTCAAAATACTCGCAAGTAATATGGATAAGGGAGGTCATCGTGAATTTGGACGATCTGAAATCATATACAACTATTGATAAATCCGGCATGATCAAAGACTTGCAAGCTTTGCCGCAATATCTTGGATCTGCCTGGGAAGATGGTCTTGAACAATTGCAAAAAGTCCCAAAGTTTACCAATATCCAAAAAATCCTGATCTGTGGAATGGGCGGCTCGGCGATTGCCGGCGATTTGGTGACTGCTTATGCCCAAAGCAGATGTTCCCTGCCTATCGTTGTTTCCAGAGAATATGATCTTCCCCTGTGGGCATTTGATGGATCGACGTTGATCATCTTCTCATCACACTCCGGAGGTACGGAAGAGACCTTGTCTGTCGCGTCTCAGGCATTGGCAAAAGATCTTCCCATGATTGCGATATCGACAGGCGGCACCCTCACCACCAGATTAAAAGCGGCGAACAAACCGGTTTTGCTATTCAAACATGATGGTCAACCACGCTCAGCGATCGGATTTACTTTCAGCTATTTGCTGGCAATTTTGTTCAAAAATGGATGGATCCCTGATCCAAGTGAGTCCATTGCGAAATCAGTAGCCAGCATGAGATTCCTTGCCAAAGCTTACGACCCGACCAATCCGGTTCACCAGAACCCTGCCAAAATGCTTGCCGGGCAGATGGTGGGACGGAATATTGTGATCATCGGTTCCGGGTTACTGGCTCCCATTGCCAGAAGGTGGAAAGGTCAGATCAATGAATTGGCAAAAACCTGGTGCGCTTACGATGCCATCCCTGAAGCCTGTCATAATTCCATCGCCGGATCACAATTCCCGTCTGATCCAATTTGTAACAATTTCGTATTGTTTCTGGTTGGGGAAAGGGACCATCAACGCAATAAGAAACGATCGAAGCTGGTTAAAAATCTGCTGATGGTTCAGGGATTCGTGACCGATGATGTGAATATCCGTGGTTCTGATGATATGGAGATGATGTGGAACGCGACCACTTTTGGCGATTACACATCCTACTTTTTGGCCATCGCAAATGAAGTTGATCCAACCCCGATCGAGATGATCCAGGGATTCAAAAAAGAACTCGGCGATTTCCCTGAATAGGGTTGGTAGAATGCCGGGTTATGGTATAATACCCGGCGCAGCACAGAGGAGAGGTCGCATAGCTTGGCCTAGTGCGTTCGCTTGGAAAGCGAATATACCGCAAGGTATCGAGGGTTCGAATCCCTCCCTCTCCGCCTTCACAGACCCAATCCCGGGTCTGTTTTGTTTTCGGAGTCTTCCCTCAAAATGTTTGGTACAATTCAGCCTAACAAAGAGGTATTTTGAGACGTTCTAACGCATCCTTTTCTTCATTACGCTGGATCTCAGTTGTGTTTATCGTGACGGCGGTGATTCTAACGGCTTTTCAACTGATCAGTTTCAGCCGTGACAGGGCTAATTTCCCCAGCGGAATGGTTATCGCAGATATCCCCATTGGCAATCTGGGTCGGGCGGAAGCTGCCAACAGAATTCTGGTTACTTATTCATCTCCTATCGAACTCCGCTATAACAACGCGATCATCCAGATCAGACCCAACTCCATTGGATTCGAACTGGATCTGGAAGGTATGCTCACCGCAGCGGACCTGCAGCGCGTGGACAGACCGTTCTGGGCAGGATTCTGGGATTACCTCTGGAATCGACAGCGCCCACCATCGATCATTCCTTTACGTTCCACGTTGGATCGGGAACGGACCCGCAGTTATCTGGTGAATGAGATCGCTTCAAGATATGATGAGCCGCCTACTGCTCCGGTACCTGTTCCGGGAACGACAAATTTCACCCAGGGAAAACCCGGCAGCGTCTTGAATGTGGATCGCGCCATCGATCTGATCGATACCGCATTGCAATCACCGAAAAACAGGGTGGTCAATCTTTCTTTTGAAAACACGCTAGCACCCAGACCGGCACTTCAAAACCTACAGATCCTGCTCCAACAAATATTCCTGGTGAATGGATTTGATGGTATCGCTGACCTGTATCTCGAAGACCTGCAGACTGGTGAATCCATCCACTTTGGATACCAAAACGGATCCACTTTACCGATCGACCCGGATATTGCATTCTCAGCCGAAAGCTCGATCAAGATCCCGATCATGGTTTCGGTTTTCCGCCGAACGGACGAGCCTACACCACCACAGATTATCAATTCAATGTCATTGATGATCCAGGAATCAGGAAATGCTCCGGCAGACGTTCTGATGGATCAAACCTTGAGCAAGGGGATTGGACCGCTGGAAGTTACCCAGGATATGCAGATGCTCGGACTTCAGAATACTTTCCTGGGTGCGTATATGGCCCGCCCTGATTTTCTATCCAGAAACGAGACCCCATCTAATCTGCGGACAGATCTGAACACCAATCCGGATCCATTCAGCCAGACCACTCCGCTGGATATGGGTATGATCCTGGAAGATATCTATATGTGTTCTCAAAATGGCGGTGGTGCATTTGCGGCTGCCTTCCCGGAGAAGATAACCCAGGGAGAATGTCAGCAGATGGTATCACTATTAGCAGGGAATAAGACTGTGGCAATTTTGTTGCAGGCCGGGTTACCGGAAGGAACCCAGATCGCACATAAACATGCTTATGCCACCGAATCTGATGGATTGATCCACACCATGGGAGATTCGGGGATTATCTATACTCCCGGTGGAAATTACATCTTATCCATATTCTTGCATGATCCGGTTCAAATGGTTTTTGATCCGGCTAACCGAATGATGGCTGAGTTGTCTGAAGCTGTCTATAACTATTTCAATATTCAACAGCAATAGCTTTTATTCGGTAAAGGCTGTCCAATCGGGTTGAATTGGGTCTGAGTAAAGAACTCCAGTCTGGCTTTGCGTAATTTGAACTTCATGGGTACCACCCAAATCTACAATAAATAGCTCCCAAAAGTATTGCCCTTCAAATTTTCGTTGAGACGTGAGCAATATCTGCTCCCCATCCGGTGACCAAACCGGATTTTTTGCACAATAGTGGCATTCGGATGGACTGCGGGTAACAATATGGAAATCTGAACCACTGATATCCATTACATAAACATCGAACGCATTTCCACCAGGTTCGCCATCCAAAGCTATTCTTGTTCCATCCGGAGACCAATTCGGGTTATGCAGCGGACCTGAAGCCAGGAGAGTTTCATTTGTCCCATCCGGCCGGATCTGATATATTCCACTTTGTTTCCCGCGCCCGAACGATGAGTAGACGATCCATTCTCCAATTGGTGACCAATCCGGGTAAGCGTATGTTGTCTTCCCTTTATTCTTTGTTATGTTGGTCAGGTTTGATCCATCTGGATCGATCAGATACAGGTTCTCGATCCCATCCTTAAGCCCACTGAAAACTATTTTTGTTCCATCACTTGACCAGGCCGGGTAGAATTCTTTCATCGAATTATTGGTAATGCGCTGTTGGTCTGAACCATCGGAATTCATCAGATAGATCTCAAGTTGGTTATCTCTTTCCGAGGTAAAGACAATTTTGCTTCCATCCGGTGACCAGGCTGGATCACGATCGTCCCCTGGACTGTTGGTAATGCAGACAGCACCACTTCCATCTGGATTGATGAGGAAAATCTCCTCGCCTGATCCTTTTACGCACCATCCTGTGGCGCTAAATACGATAGGTGGGATGGTTTCAAGGAATCCGGAAGGTGCGACTGTCATTTCGGCAGCTACATTCCCGGCAATATCAGTCGGGATTGCCGATGAATTCGGATTGATCGTTGGAATTGGATTACTTTTTTGAAATGGATTACAGACACAACTTATTGAAATAACTGTCAAAACCAGGATCATGCGAAACCATCTGTTCATAGTCCCTCCTTTGGATGCTGAACAGACAGTCGGAAGAGTTAGTTTGAAGTTCCTGTCAGAAGAGTGTATTCTTGGATTAGTTTCATTATATAAATTACGAGATATTAACCGCAAGTATCACTTTATAGCAGTCAATCCTCGTTAATAGCCAGATTTTTCCAAATGCAGTTGATTCAGATCCACCCTGCTGATCGCGCGGCCAATATTTTCCAAAAGTAATGTCGGATTTGTATGAATTGTCTCGCAAATTTCCATCTCAAGGTCATGGATGGGTTCGAGGCAACTGCGGATCATCTCGCAAGAATCCGGATACCTTCCACAGAGATGTTCCACCCGTTCTTCAGGTCGTACCAGTCGGTCCTTCTCTGCATATTTGTCAGCCAGATAAACCAGCTTGGATTCCCAGGTTTGAGGTGCACGTTCCAGGCTGAGTATATTAAAGATTTGGTGCCTTTTAATTGGCTCGCTGAGCAGTGGGAATCCTGCTTGCTCAAGATAACTGGCACCCGCTTCGCCATGCAGCATACCGAAGTCTTTCCAGCTTGATTTATCGATATCATGCAGCAATGCAGCCCTGTGCACGAGGATGGGATCCACTTGCACACCTTCGTCGAATAACCACCGAGCAAGGACATAACCCGCCAGAGCAACCACCTGAGTATGCTTGAGTACTTTTGGAGGCATGCCATGCTTCTTCATCAATAACATGGATTGCAGTACGGTTGGTAATTCACCTTTTTGTAGTCTCAGCCATGCATCCGGGAACTGGTCCATGGATGTGATTTCAGCATCGTAGAATGGATGGTGGATCACCGGGGTCTCTTTCCGCCTTAGCCACACTGCATGTAACCCCAGGACGGATGGCCCCAGTGCATCTCCGCTGAGGGAGTCGCCGACCATCACCATCTCTTCAAATTTTATCCCTAGCCGTTTGCTGATTTTTTCAAAGTATTCTTTCTGAGGTTTTATGCTTTCCAATTCCGAGGCTGTGAAGATAAATTGAAAATAGTTTGCCAGTCCAACCCGTTCAAGAGCTTTGCGGACCTGGTCTGAATTCGATTCTGCGGCGTTCGTCGCAATACATACGACAGCGCTCGCGTCGATGGCAGAGAGGGCAGTCTCAATTCCGGGTGTTGCAGCCACTTTCTTCCAATTGGCCATGATACCCGCTTGATCGTAGAGCTCTTCCATGACGGTATTGCCCCAATCAAAAAGTACTGCCTTCAACATATCTCACCTATGTCTTATCCCTGAATTTTCAATCAATTTCTCTGCTCTCCATTATAATTTCAAGGTAGCAATCATAGCCAATAATTCCCATGCACGGGGACAAACACCGGAGGACAACATGTCATTCTTACAATTTCCAAAAAATTTCATGTGGGGTACCGCAACAGCCGCCTTCCAAATTGAAGGTGCCTTTAATGAAGATGGTAAGGGCGAAAGTGTATGGGATCGTTTTAATCATAAACCCGGCCGGATATTAAATGATGATAATGCCGACATTGCCTGCGACCACTATCATCGCTGGGAAGAAGACCTCAAGCTGATGAAGGATCTTGGGGTGAACACCTATCGTTTCTCCATTTCCTGGCCGCGGATCATGCCCTCCGGAACCCTGCCGGTCAATCAGAAAGGTCTAGATTTTTACGACCGTATAATCGATAAACTTCTGAAATACGACATCCAACCCAATATCACCCTCAATCATTGGGATCTTCCCCAAGCACTCGAAGACCGCGGTGGATGGATCAATCGCGAGTCCGTTCAATGGTTTAGCGACTATGCCGAGGTCATCTTTAAAAAATTCGGAGACCGGGTTCCTTACTGGGTTACTCATAATGAGCCCTGGGTTGTTGCATTTCTGGGATACGCATTTGGAGTGATGGCTCCCGGTTATCAGGATTTCTCAAAAGGATTTATAGCCACCCATCATTTATTAACTGCGCACGCGAATGCCGTACAGATGTTCCGTTACCTGGCTTGCAGTGGAAAGATAGGCATTGTCTTGAATGTCTCCCCTGCAATGCCCGCGTCAAACGACGAAAAAGATCTGGCAGCCTGCCAGCGCAAAAACGAAATGCTGAATGATCTTTATCTTCAACCCTTGATCCATGGGAAATATCCGGAAGGGCTGATGAAATGGATGGAACCGTTCGAGATGCCAATCGAAGCCTCGGATATGAGCATCATCAAAGGTTCATTCGATTTCGTTGGCTTGAACTATTACTTCTCTACCAAAGTCAAATTCGATCAAAACGGCGGAATGTTGAAACAAAGTGATAAGCACACTTCCAGCTCCCTTTACGGATCTACAGAGATGGGTTGGGGGGTCTATCCGCAGGGATTGAAGGACATCATCATGCAGGTCAAAGAGAAATACGGCAATCCACTGATGTTTGTCACCGAGAATGGTACCGCTGCATTGGATGAGCCAAATGCGGATGGCTTTGTCAAGGATTACGGTCGGATCATGTACGTCCGCGATCATTTGCGGGCTGTCCATGAAGCTCATGCTGAAGGCGCCAATGTGGGCGGATATTATATTTGGAGTTTCATGGATAACTTCGAGTGGGCTCAGGGCTACGACAAGCGCTTTGGCATTGTGCGTGTAGATTATGATACCCTGAAACGAACGCCGAAGAAGAGTTACTATTGGTATCAGGACGTCATTAAGGCAAATGGTCTTTGGGAGTAATCTGAAAAGGTAATATTTTCAGGTATAATCATCAGGCAATTCGCCCTCGTAGCTCAATTGGACAGAGTACCGGACTTCGAATCCGTTGGTTGTGAGTTCGATCCTCACCGAGGGCGCTCCGTATTTTTCATTTTATGAACATAAAAAACTCCTCCAACATTTGTTGGAGGAGTTCGTTTTTCATATTTCGAAAGCTGACTGATTACTTGATCAGTTCAGCGGGATCAACGCCAGCTTTCTTCAAGATCGCGCCGTAATCATCATAGAATGTGGGCTCGACCTTGGTAAATCCGTTGATGCTGTACAGTGATTTGAGAACTGCTTTGCCGCCCGGATCTTCGGTCATGGCTAACAGTCCGGCAACAATGGCATCACCCAACTTGGGATCGAGGTTTTTGATGAGTTGAACGCCATCATTCGGGATTTTCTCGGTGTTCACGAAAGGAACGACCGCGGTAGCGATGTCAGGATACTTTTCAGCCAAATTGGCTGCGCCATCGGTCAGAACATCAATGAAGGTTACACCAGCGTCGCAGTCGCCGTTATAAACAGCTATGGCAACATTATTGTGGGAACCGGCATTCTGGGTGGCGGAGAAGTCAACATCGGGGTCGATGCCATTGGCTTTCAGCATGATCCGTGGGACGATGTACCCGGAAGTGGAGGTTGGGTCAACGAAACAGAAGGATTTGCCTTTCAGGTCAGCGTAGGTTTTGATACCAGAGTCGGCCTTGGCGATGAATTGACCCTTATAGAACGGTTCCATCTCTCCTTTTAGAGCTGCATCAGCATCAACTGCATTGGTGTTGTATTTTCGCAGGTTAACAAGTACGGGGACAACACCGTATTTTTCACGTGCAAGCAGAATGGCGAAAGTATTCAAGAAACCAACCTGGGCTTTTTCAGCGCCCATGGCTTCAATTGAAGCTGCGAATGAGGTACCAACTTCGATATTGAAGGTTAATCCGGTCATTTGTCCAAGGCAGTCAGCGATTTCGGTGCCGGCTTTGGTGATCTTGCCAGTATCGCCAGAGGGGACGAATGCAAGAACGATCGGTTTATCAGGTGATCCCAGTTCGCCAGCGGCTACTACGGGTGCGTTTTCCATCTTGGTGCAGACCATTGGTGGAACGGTTGGTGCGGCTGTTGGGGCTACTGTCGGTTCAACAGTTGGCTCTAAGGTTGGGGGTACTTCAGTCGGCGGAACAGCGGTAGGTGGAACTGCAGTTGGTTCAACTACTACGGGTGCAGCGGTCGGAGCGGGTGTGCATGCTCCCAAAACCATGGCGGCAGTTACCAGGACCACCAACAATATAAACAACTTAGATCTCATCTTATTCCTCCTATAGAATGTGTAGAGAGAGTTTCTTTCCTGAATGAGCTTTCAGGAAGAGTACATTCCTATTGTACTCAAAGTTGTATCATACGCAACACTAAAATGATGCAGAATCGGCAATATCGTACAACTAATTACATAAAGTACTGAATCGTGTTATAAACCACCTATATAAACGGAGGAATAATGGGCAAAAAAGATAAGAAACAAAAAGAAGAAATGATGGAAGAAACTGACGATTGCTGCCACGGCGAAGGTTCTTGCAATTGTGGATCAGGTCATTATCACGAACACTCTTGCGATTGCGGCGGGGGATGCTGCTGTGATGACGATTCTGATCAACCCTGGTTGGAAAGAAAATATTACACCAAGGCAGAAAAGATCTTAATGCTGGAAGAATACCTTGTTGAGCTTAAAGCTGAACAAGCCGGCGTTGAAGAAGCGCTCGAAGAACTTCGCAAGTAATAAAATATTATTTCAGGTAAATGATTTCGGCCGTGATCTGTTGATCCGGCTGAATTTCTATTAAACCAAAACTTGGATAAGGATCGGGGAAATTTGGTTTACCGGCAGCCCCCGGATTAAAGAAGAGACGGTTGTCGACCCATTGATTGTATGTGGTGTGAGTATGCCCAAAAATAAGGATTCTCGACTTGTCGTCTAATGACAACAAAAATTGCTGGTAGCGTTCAAAAACAAATCCATATCGCATGTACTTATATTTATCGATCAGATAATGGAAAAGGGGACCATGCCCGTGCGTAAGGAGTATTCCCACTCCATGCACATGGATATGTAGAACATCGGGAAGTCGGGGGCGAATCGCATAATCCCTGTTTCCGGTCACAGCGTACGTCGGAGCTATCGCCTTAAGTTGATCCAGGACGCTTAGTATTGATATGTCTCCACAATGTAAGACCACCGATGGGTTTCTTACCTTGATCGCAGGGATCAGGAAGGGATTGAACTCGGGATGTTGGATGGTGCAATGTGTATCAGCTACTACTGCGATCCTGACTGTTTTCTCAGGATCGCTTTGTACCGGGATTATTTGATGCAGCAATTCGAACATCATCTCATTATAAAATAAAGTCGGATAATTCACCTGCGGTATATCGAATAGGACATCCAGTTCCCACTTTTTCTGAACCGACACGCTGGTTCCTGATCTCAATTTGCCTGTATAATCAAATTATTATAGTTTTCCTGGAGGGGATTATGACCACAGCATTTACCTCAGAGCATCTAAGGAAGACACTGGTCTTCCCATTCAAAGATGAAAAATGGTTTACGAAGTTCATTGTCTTCTTTGCAGTTGCTCTGGCAAACTTTATCATCCCGATTGTTCCGTCCATTTTTATTTGCGGATACCTATTCAGAATTATGAAGCCGATCATCAAGGAAGGAACAGAACCCAAACTTCCTGAATGGAATGATTGGGGTGGACTGTTCAAAGATGGCTTCAGACTTTTCGCAGTGAATTTTATATATACATTCCCAGCTGCAGTCGTTGGTATCTTTGGGACCCTGGTGTACTTTAGCTATTTCTTATTGATTCCTCTAAGTGAATCCGGTACGGTCTCAGAAGGGCTCATCGTTTCATTAATGTTCCTCGTTCTGGGGATATTCTTCCTATCAATCCTATTTTGCATGATCTGGATGATGCTGGTATTGATAGTCCTCCCGCCAGCGATGGGTCACGTTGTCGCAAAAGATTCATTTGGCGCTGCATTTCAATTCTCGGGATGGTGGAAGGTATTTCGCGCAAACCTGGGCGGCTATTTTGTAGCAGCAGTGATATTCCTCGGTCTTTATATGGTCATCATGTTTGCTTCATATATTTTCTATATGACCCTGATCCTGATCTGCCTGATGTATGTCGTTGCCCTGTTTGGCGGTTTATATTTGGGTGTCGTCAGTTCTGCCCTATGGGGACAGGTGTATCGTGAAGGTATCGAACGGACAGTTGTTGTTAAACCGCTCAATCCATAAATTCACGACTTACAAAGCGAATTCAAGGTTGACAAATCGTTAGACCATACTTTATAATCAATACCGCTGTGCCCCGGCTGGCAACTGCTGGGGTAAAATTATGGTTTATCCCCAACTTCCCCATCTACGGGCGGGTTACGCGTGGCAGACGGTGAAGTGAAGATTGGAGAGGAAAATGAAATACGCTATTGTTGAATGCGGCGGCAAGCAGTATAAAGCCGTCGAAGGTGGCACGATCGAAGTTGATCTGCTCGCCGAAGAACCTGGAAAAGAGCTTACTCTTGAACAGGTAATGTTATTGGTGGATGGCGAAACGGTTTCCGTTGGAACCCCCAATGTCAAAAATGCCAATGTCAAAGCTACCATTCAGGAACACATCAAGGGTCCCAAGCTGGTAGTGTTCAAGTATCGCCCCAAGAAACGCATCCGCGTGAAAACCGGGCATCGTCAGCAGTATACACTGTTGAAGATTGAAACCATTTCAGTGGAGTAGAGAAAATGGCACATAAAAAAGGTGGCGGTTCATCCCGCAATGGTCGTGATAGCAATTCACAACGTTTAGGCGTCAAAAAATATGGCGGCGAAGAAGTGCTTTCTGGGAATATTATTGTTCGCCAGCGTGGTACTCACATTCATCCCGGTCAGAATGTCGACATCGGTAAGGATGATACTTTGTTTGCTACTGCACCCGGTGTTGTGACATTCGAAACAATGCCAAACGGCAAAAAGCGTGTACATATTCTGCCCAAGGCCGAGTAGTTCATCGGAACCAGGCAGAAGAAAGATATAAAATGAAAAAAGACATTCATCCAACCTATTACACAGATGCTCAGGTAACTTGTGCATGTGGCAATTCCTGGACCACTGGTTCAACGCGCAAAAAAATTACAACCGAAGTCTGCTCAAACTGCCATCCATTCTTCACCGGCCAACAGCAGAGACTTATCGATATCGAAGGCCAGGTGGATCGGTTCTATAAGAAGCTACAGGCTCGCCAATCATTTGCCGATCAGCAAAAGGCTCGCGAAGATGCCCGCACTTCTCCCGATAAACTGATTGCCGAATTGGAGCTCGGAAACCGTCCTACCGCATCACTTGAAAAAGCCGGTATGACCACAGTTGGTCAGATCATCGACAAACTCGCCGAAGGCGAAGCCGGATTGCTGGCAATTGAAGGATTTGGTCGAAAATCCATGATCGATCTCAAAAAGAAACTGCGCACCCTCGGGTACGATCTTCCCGCTGCCGCGGATGAGATCACTGTATAATATTGCCGTACGTTTCAAACACGTGTAAACTTAACGAGCAGATGCTATAGCATCTGCTCGTTTTCTACAAATTCCGAATCACAGGGGTTACCATGAGGCATCATTCTGGATCGATCGAAGTTGTTTGCGGGTCCATGTTTAGTGGAAAGACCGATGAATTGATCCGCAGATTACGCAGAGCTACGATCGCAAAACAAAAAGTTCAGGTTTTCAAACCCGCCATTGACATTCGCTATGCTGTTGAGAAAGTCATGTCGCATGCCGGATCTGAATATGCAGCTATTCCAGTAAATAAATCATCCGAGATCATGGAACGGTTGGACCGTGACACAACGGTTGTCGGTGTCGATGAAGCGCAATTCTTTGATGCCGGAATCATTGATATCGTGAAAAACCTGGCTGATCGCGGCGTTCGCGTTATCGTTGCTGGCCTGGATACTGATTTTCGCGCTGAACCATTTGGTCCGATGCCGATCCTGATGGCCGAAGCCGAAAAAGTGGATAAACTGCAGGCGATTTGCATGTCGTGCGGAGAACCTGCCTCGCGTACCCAGAGGTTGGTCAATGGCCGTCCGGCTAATTATCACGATCCGGTTGTCATTGTTGGCGCATCAGAAATGTATGAAGCGCGCTGCCGTAAACATCATGAAGTCCCTAGAGATTAGGAAAATACCAAATGCAGGAATACCAGGAATTCTTATCTGAGGTCCTTGTAACCAGGGAGCAGCTCCAGCAGCGGATCGCCGAACTAGGCGTGGAGATCACGAAGGATTATAAGGGGCAGGAAGTCCTTCTCATCTGCATCCTGCGCGGCGGAGTACTCTTCTTAACCGATTTGATCCGCTCGATCGATCTGCCATTGGCGATTGACTTTATGGCAGTCTCCTCGTATGGGTCTGGTGTCCGTGAATCCAGCGGAAATGTACGTATTACCCTGGACTTGAACAACAGCTTGGAAGGAAAGAACGTCATCCTTGTTGAAGATATCGTCGATAGTGGAAAGACCATTGCTTCAGTTCTGGAGATGTTGGCGACCCGCCATCCCAAATCATTGGTGGTCTGCACCCTGCTGGACAAAGCTTCACGCCGTGAAGTGGAAGTTCCCATACAATACCGCGGATTTACTATCCCGAATAAATTTGTTTTTGGGTATGGGCTGGATATCGATGAGTATTACCGTAATCTACCCTTTATCGGAGTTGTCGATTTGGAGCGTTATAAACCGGAAGAATAAGACAGACATTGGGGTTACCAATGACATCATCGAACCACCATCCATTTGCTGGCCGGTGGATTGCCAGAATAAATACCAGCATTACAGCCTGTGGCGGCAGTCCCGATCAAGTGTATCGAATCGCCCGGGCTGCCCGCTTTAAAGAGATACCTCTCATTTCATATATTCCATTGGATGATCCGATGAATTTTCCTCAAGTCTTTTTTGAAATTCAACAAATCCTTCAAAACGAATCCGGTGTATACCTGGTAGGCGGAGCTGTACGCGATGCTCTGATTGGTCTACCGATTCATGATCTTGATTTTGTCTGCCTGGGGAAAACAAAAACCATCGCCAGAAATGTGGCAAACGGACTAACCGGTGCTTTTTATACGATGGATGAGACCCGGCAGATATTCAGAGTTTTATTAGACAATGGCGGGGGAAAATTGGTGCTGGATTTTGCAGCCATTCGTGGAAACTCGCTGGAAGAGGATCAGATAAATCGTGATTTTTCAGTCAATGCCATTGCCGTTGACCTGCAGGACCCGCAAAAGCTGCTCGATCCCACAGGTGGAGCTCAAGCTATCATATCCAAAAAGCTGGTCATGTGTTCATCATCCTCCTTCACCGATGACCCCATCAGGATCATCCGCGGGATTCGTCTGGCAGCGCAGTTCAATTTCACCTTCGAATCAGAAACCCGGACAGCTATGAAATCCGCGGTGACAGGGTTGAGTGAAACCACCATCGAACGCATCCGGGATGAGTTATTTAAAATAGTCGAACTTTCAGACTCTGAAAAAGCGCTAAAAGCTTTGATCTGGTTGGGTTGCGAACGGTTCGTAATACCTGTGCTGAATAATTGGCAGCATCCTGAGAAACGGTCACAACTCGATAACGGCTATCTGGCATTATCTGCCCTGCATAAGAATTTACATGGCGTTGTTATGAAACCTTCCCATCCGGTTTCCCAGGATGTGTTGACCGCAATGATCCTGAATGGTCTGAGTGGATATCGGGAATTTCTCTGGAATTGGTTTGATATGCCGGTACATCCTGAACGTTCCAGGCTCTCCGTGTTTGCGGTCGGATTGCTTCATCTACCCGCCCACCTGTCTGATCAAGGAAGCCAGATTCCCTTTTTGACCGCGGAAAAGTATCACCTGAGTAATGTTGAAAGTTCGTACCTTCAAAATATGTCCAACGCGGTGATTCAGCTTCATGATTGGACAAACCGAAAGACGAATGTTTCCAAACGAAGCCAGTATAAGTATTACAAAGAATTTGGTTCTTCAGGTGTTGATGCCTGCATCGCTGCGCTCGCTATCGAAACCGCGGTTGTTGTGAAGATGCCTGCCAGTTTATTCAGGATCGAAGCTTTGCTGGCAATTTCCAAAACTTTGCTTAATGCCTGGATGAATGAACAACATTTGGTCGTCAACCCTCCCGCGCTGTTAACCGGGGATGATCTGATGCGGGAGTATGGTCTGACTCCAGGACCTCAAATCGGGAATTTACTGGAATACATACGTGAAAAACAGGCAGCCGGTGAAATTGTTTCGACCGATGATCTGCCTGCTTTGATCTCTGATTATTTATCTACAAGTTAATCCGGATTACGGATAAAGCTCCCCTAGAAATGGCTCATAGAAACATCGGCAGCCATTGGTATGTGAGCAGCCTTTATGCGGAAGCGAGGGAACACTCTCTTTCGGATATGTCCCTTGCTGGTCATGGCAGGCAGGGCACGCGTCATTCCCCACACTGATGCGGATGTATTTGATTCTTGAATTCTGCTTGAACTTGTTCAAAGCAACAGATGTACTGGAGTAAACACGCAGATCGCTCTGGCATGAATCGCAAAGCATGGCGGAGTCGGTGGATTGAGCGAAACATCGGGTACATGTCTGCATATCAGCCTCAGGATATTGTGATACGGTTGGGATTGGGGTTGATGGGTGTTGCTTTTATTCGCCTTAATAGGTTGTTCATATGGGCGATCAGAATACTGCTCGTTACCGGTTTGATCAGGTAATCATCTGCTCCCGCATCCAATGCTTTTGTCACAGTACCTGGCATATCCAACGCGGATAAGACCAGGATGGGTGTTTTGGTGAAAGAGCGAATGGCATGACAAACTTGATAACCATCCATTTCAGGCATCATCAGGTCTAGAATAATGATGTCCGGAGTTTGAGATTTTACTAGATCTACACCTTCTTGGCCAGAATTGGCAGTATAAATTTCACTTGAGGCTGGTTTCAACAGCAAGCGCAATAATCCTGTCATTCCCGGATCATCATCGATTACCAATACCTTCATTCGTTTCCTCCGAAATTTAATCACACGCATCCATTATGCTGCAAGACAGCGTGATTAAACCTTTCAATGCCTTTACAAATAATACACTACATCAAACCATTATTGAAGTAAATAATTAATCTAATTATGCATCACAATTCAAAATTGTGTGTAACAAACTATAAATAAACCCGTTTGTATGGACAATCTGTGGTAAAATTTTGAATTTAACGGTTAAAATTTTGACCGGTTTTTCCGGTTATTTTTAAATTTATTCCCACAAATTGGAGGATTTATGGCAGCAAAAAAATGGGTTTACCTGTTTAACGAGGTTGAACAGGCAACAAAGTATGTCAAAGGTGATTGGGATGCAGTCCGTGGACTCATGGGCGGTAAAGGCGCCAATCTCGCTGATATGGTCCGCATCAAATTACCTGTTCCACCATTCTTCACCATTACCACTGAAGCATGCAACGCATACTCTGCAAAAGGCGAATTCCCCGAAGGAATGTGGGATCAGACCCTCAAAGCTTTGAAAAAGATCGAAGAAGCCTCAGGCAAGAAATTCGGTAACCCGAACAATCCGCTGCTTGTGTCCTGCCGTTCCGGCGCGAAATTCTCCATGCCTGGCATGATGGATACCGTCTTGAATATTGGTTTGAACGACAAGACCGCCAAGGGCATGGTCAAACTGACCGGCAATGAGCGCTTTGTCTATGATTCATACCGCCGCTTGATCCAGATGTTTGGTTCCGTCGTCCTTGGAATGCCCGATGAAGCATTCGAAGATGTCCTAGAAGCCTACAAACATCAAAAAGGTTACAAAGTCGATACCGAACTGAAGGCTGAAGACCTTAAGTTCCTGACCGAAAAATTCAAAGACGTAGTCCTTAAAGGACAGGGTTTCCCCTTCCCCCAGGAACCTCTTGAACAGCTAAAACTGGCTACCGAAGCCGTCTTCAAGTCCTGGAATGGTAAACGTGCAGTGGATTACCGCCGCGCCACCAATATCGCCGATGATCTGGGCACCGCAGTCAACATTGTGACCATGGTCTTTGGTAATATGGGCAACGAATCTGGTACCGGCGTCGCGTTCACCCGCGATCCCAATACTGGTGAAAACACCATGTTTGGCGAGTACCTCTTGAATGCACAGGGTGAAGATGTTGTTGCCGGCATCCGCAACACCGAAAAGATCATCAACATGAAGAAAGATCTACCTGAAGCTTACAAACAGTTCATGGAGATCACTGCAGAACTTGAAAAACATTACAAGGATATGCAGGATGTTGAGTTCACCATTGAAAACCGACGCCTGTGGATGCTCCAGACCCGAAACGGTAAGCGGACTGCTAAAGCGGCAGTCACCATCGCAGTGGAGATGGTCAAGGAAGGTTTGATCACCAAAGAAGATGCGATCAGCCGGGTTTCCCCCGAAAATGTCGATACCCTGCTACACCCACAGTTCGATCCCAAATCAAAAACCGAAGCCAAGAAAGCCAATCGCTATTTCGGCAGCGGCGTGAATGCTTCTCCCGGTGCAGCAGTCGGACAGATCTACTTTGACGCGGACACTGCCGAACGCATGGCTAAGGAAAACAAGCAGGACGTGATCATGGTCCGTCCGTTCACCAAGCCGGATGATGTACATGGCATGCTGGCTGCAAAAGGCATCCTCACCAGTGAAGGTGGAGCCACCTCTCACGCAGCCGTTGTAGCACGTCAATTTGGCGTTCCCTGCGTTGTTGGCGCATCGTCCGTCAAGATCGATATGGACAAACGTTTGATGGTCTGCAACGAGATCACTGTCAAAGAAGGTGAATGGATTTCAGTAGACGGTACCACCGGTGAAGTCTATTTAGGTAAACTTGGTGTTTTGTCCCCCAATTTGGACGAACAGACTGATCTGCTCACCCTGCTCGGTTGGGCGGATGAGTACTGCGCTCAGGATGGTGTCCGTAAGGCACCTGCCGGTTGGCCGACCCGTGGTCTTCAGGTTTGGGCGAACGCGGATTATCCCAAAGACGCACAACGTGCCCGTTCCTATGGCGCTGTAGGTATTGGCCTTTGCCGTACCGAGCACATGTTCTTCGAGACCGAACGGCTGCCCATTGTTCAGCGCATGATCCTGGCTGAAACCAGTGAAGCCCGTACCGAAGCTTTGAATGAATTGCTCCCATCACAGCGGGCAGATTTTGAAGGTCTGTTCCGTGCGATGATTGATAATGAGAAAGATAAGAACGGCTACCCCGTGATCATCCGCCTCATCGATCCCCCGTTGCATGAGTTCCTGCCTTCCGCTGAGGATTTGCAGGCAGATATCATCACCAAACGGATTGCCAACCTCGCCGCGTACTCTCTGGGCAAGGGTGACACCAAGGAAATTGCATCCCTCGAAAAGATGCACGGCGCTGTGGAAGCACTCCACGAGAGCAACCCGATGATGGGATTGCGCGGCGTCCGCTTGAGCATTGTCATGCCTGAGATCGTCGAGATGCAGGTGCGTGCGATCTTCGAAGCAGCCGCAAATGCAGCCATCGATGGCTTCAAACCCAAACCCGAAGTGATGATCCCCCTGACCGGTCATGTGAATGAACTCAAATGGATCCAGCCCCGGTTGGAAAGAATTGCCAAGCAGGTCATGGAAGAAAAGAAAGTTAAATTCTCCTACAAATTCGGAACCATGATCGAAATCCCGCGTGCTTGCGTCACCGCCGAGGAAATCGCCACAGAAGCTGAATTCTTCTCCTTTGGTACCAATGACCTGACCCAGATGACCTTTGGCTACAGCCGTGATGACGCGGAACGAAACTTCCTCATCACCTATGTGGAACAGGGCATCCTCCCCAAGAATCCATTCCAGCAGCTCGACCGCGATGGTGTTGGACGGATCATGCGCATGGCTATCGAAGACGGCCGCAAGACCCGCCCCGAATTGGAAGTGGGTATCTGCGGTGAACACGGTGGAGATCCGTCATCCATTGAGTGGTGCCATATCATCGGCAACAACTATGTAAGCTGCTCACCGTTCCGGGTTCCCATAGCCCGCCTTGCCGCAGCACACGCTGCCATCAAGTTCAATAACAAGTAGTTTTCAACTAAAATAAAACCAGTCCCGCTGATCATTCAACGGGACTGGTTTTTATTTTAATGCGATTATTTCTTCTCGAGGTTGTCGCAGTAGATATTGATTGCCTCGCGCATGTACTCCGCCAGCCGGGGATGGTTCGAATCGAACTTTGATTTGAAATCCGGGCTGTCATTATACAGATCTGCCAGACCGCGCATCCGCTCTATGGATGGATCGTAGAAGTACTTCATGTGCTGGTGCCAGCGGGCGATGATCGCCTGCACCTTTGGATCATCCGCCGGCTGGTCGATCAATCCGACCAGATCTTCATAGACCTGGTTACCCTCATCGATGATCTGCTGCTGCTGTGCTTTGGAGTATTTCTTCCAATCGTGAACACCATCGAAAGCTTTTTCGCCGTATTTCTGGCGGACTTCCGTTTCATATTCTTTTTGTTTTTCTTCGCTAAAGACTCCGAACATTTTTTGCTTGTTCATAGGTTTACCTCCATTCACTTCCTGTATGGTGGCTTCAACGGTACCGATCAACCGCTGCAGACGTTCGATCCGCAATTGAAGCTGTTTTTTATGTGATTCCAAAGCCCGATTGATATCAAATCCAGGCTCCGTCAGGATATCCATGATTTGTCCCAGATCCATTCCCAATTCCTTGTAGAAAAGGATTTGCTGCAAGCGTAAAGCGGCATCGTCCTCGTAGTAACGGTAGCCATTTTCGCCGATCCGGCTGGGAGGGAGTAAGCCGATCTCGTCGTAATGGTGCAGCGTCCTGCGGGTGACACCTGCCAGCTTCGCCAGCTCATGGATGGATAATTCGGATTCCTTTTTCATGCTGCTATTCTAAACTATCACGTAACGTTAATGTCAAGGGATTTGAGCAAATTGATTCATCAGGATTTTATGGCTCTTTTCGGCGATGGGCGGATTTGACACTCATTCCATCCACCGTTATACTTCAATCGCTGTTACAAAAAGAACTGGAGAAAAACCGTGAAAAAAGCACTCATTACTGGCATTACCGGACAAGATGGATCATACCTGGCGGAGTTGTTGCTCTCCAAGGGATATGAGGTCCATGGATTGATCCGCAGAGCCAGCACCTTCAATACCCGCCGTATCGATCATCTCTATCACGACCCGCATCAAAACGGCAAGAAAGTCGATCTCTATCTGCATTATGGGGATGTCACATCCGCAGATACGTTGATGAGCGTTATTTATAACATCCAGCCTGAAGAGATTTATCATCTGGCTGCCCAAAGCCATGTTCGTGTCAGCTTTGATATGCCCGAATACACCGGCGATACCACCGGGCTGGGGACCATCCGCATTCTGGAAGCCATGCGCAAAAGCGGAATCAAAAGCCGTTTTTACCAGGCATCCTCCAGCGAAATGTACGGTGGTGCTAAACCTCCCCAGAATGAACTTACCCCGTTTGAGCCGCGCAGTCCCTATGCTGCTGCCAAGGTTTATTCTTACTGGGTTACCCGCAATTACCGCGAAGGCTACAACCTGTTCGCTTCCAATGGAATTTTGTTCAACCATGAATCCCCGCGCCGTGGTGAAACCTTCGTGACCCGCAAGATTACCCGCGCCCTGGCAGCCATCAAAGCCGGCAGACAGGCAAAACTATACCTGGGTAATCTGGAATCCCGCCGTGACTGGGGATACGCACCGGAGTATGTGGAAGCCCAGTGGCATATCCTGCAGCAGGATAAAGCGGATGACTTTGTCATCGGTACCGGCGAAGCGCATAAGATCAGCGAATTCCTCGATGAAGCCTTTGGATACGCGGATATGGATTGGCATCAGTATGTCGAGATCGATCCGCGCTATTTCCGCCCAACCGAAGTGGATTACCTGCTGTCTGATCCCATCAAGGCAAAGAAAGAATTGAACTGGGAACCCAAGGTGAAATTCCACGAGTTGGTAAAGATCATGGTCGATGCCGACCTGGAACTGGCTGGTTTGGAATGCCCGGGTGAAGGCAAATTGATCGTTGAAGAACGCTTCCCCGATTGGCACCGTTGGGATCATCAGATCGTCAGTATGGAAAGATAGCCTGCCAGATTTCCACCTGCGAGTTTTGTGAATATCCTTGACCGCAGCGTACGGAAATGGTAGAATATTGCCCTGTTGCCCCCATGGTCTAGCGGTTAGGACACGGCCCTTTCAAGGCCATAACAGGAGTTCGAGTCTCCTTGGGGGCACAAGTGAGAACTGGTTGAAAGACAGTTCTCTTTTTTTTTGTATAACAGGACCTGCGGGAGCCTTCCGTGGGGGCACAAAATAAAGACCGGTTGAAAGACGGTCTTTTTCATTTAACAGTAAAGGACCTACGGGAATCTTCCCGGCAAATGGGGGATTCGCGAGGAGTAATTAATCGAATGTATATAAAGCGAACATAAGAAGTTCTTTATACTTTTCACGTTTCAATATTTTTGTAACAACTGGTACTTTAAACTGCGATCCAGAATCTCCAGGCAAGATTAAATACATGCTCCCTTTGGAAGTTGGACATCCAAAGGGAGCGTCATCGTCTGCTGTTTTGTCTTGAGTTCAACTCTTACGGGTGCTTCCTCGCAGATAGGCGATGACCGACAGACCCATGATGCGGAAATTCGCCGGGTAATATTCCATGTCCGAAAAGCCGGAAGCTTCCATCAAGGGGATCAGATCACGCAGATCATCATTCGCTGAGAACCCCAACAGCTTCCGGGCGATCCAGCGCTGGAAGGGCTGTGGAGGCAAAGCAAGATCCAGGACCAGCAGGCGTCCACCCGGTTTGAGGACACGCTGGATTTCGGCGATCCCTTTTCGCCTGGTCTCGTCAGACATGTGGAAGATCATGAAACTGCACATGACCTCGTCGAAGTGGCTATCCGGGAAAGGAATGCTGTCAATACTTCCGAGTTGGAAAGTGATCTCCACATTTGCCTGGGCAGCCTTGCGCTGGCTGGCTTCGATCATGCCCGGGATGATATCGATCCCAAATACTTTTCCGGATGGGCCGGCTGCCTCCTTGGCGGCCAGTGTCAGCGTGCCGGTGGCACAACCTACTTCAAGGACCGTATCCCCGGCTTTCACCCCTGCCAGCTCTACGGTCATGCGGCGCAGGATGTGCTCCCGCCCAAAGGTAGCCTTCTTCATGTAGGAGTCGTAGGTATCGACCATTTTCTCCATTTGATTCTTGATGATCTGGTCTACATTTTGTGTCATGGAAACCTCTCGATGATTTTTGTGATTTCTTTGATCTCAGATAAGACAGGTGTATACAATTCGGAAATATGAATTTCTACTGCTTGCTACCTGCAGCAGATATTTGTTGACCAGTTTGGGCAAGAAGCATGAATGCTTCGTGAACCGCCTTACGCTGTTGAGGGTTAAGGACCGACATGATCTCCATCAGGTAACGATTCGACATTACGCTCTCATGGAACAACTCCTTCCCTTTTTCAGAAAGAGAGACCAGTTTGTTCCGGCGATCTTTTGGGTCTTCCCGGCGATCCACAAGGTCCTGCTGCACCAGCCGCTCCACCAGTTGACTGGCAGCGGCATTGCTGACATCGGTGAGGTCTCCGATATCAGAGACCTGGCATTCGCCAGCGTGGAAGATGTACATCAGGGCATGGATCTGAGGAGTGGACAAACCATGCTGCTTCATGGCGGTCATGAAACCTTGGATGATGTGTGCAAGCACCCCCTCCATCCCTTCCTGTAATCGTGTGATAGGAGTCAAGTCCATGTTAGTTAATCCATCGTAAATAGTTAATCATAACTTAATTATAAATCATGCATTAATTAAATACAAGGAGGAATGTGCAGTGGCGGTCGAAAATAACCCTCTCAGCTTGAGATTATCCGTATATAAAGCATCCCATTGGGGTCACAAGTGAGAACTGGTTGAAAGACAGTTCTCTTTTTTTATTTATAATTGGACCTGCGGGAGCCTTCCACGGGGGCACAATCTTCAAACTATATATGCAAGCACTGGATTCTTACCTTCAGTGCTTGTTTTTATTACCAGTTCTGTTCGGAAAAAGAATACCTTTAGCTATAAGAATTTAAGATTATTCCGATCTTCAAATTATTACCATGTTGTTAATTCTCGACTGAAGTAATCTTTGATGTATTGGGATTCATCCACCATAGATTCCCATCAAAATCTCTCACAAGGATTTTATCCAACTCTGTCCAAGCAATTGGAATGTATCGTTTTTCATCTTTTTCTGTAAGTAATCGTTGAGTTTGTGACTTTAGATCAACTCGAACAATCCAATTGAAATAACTTTCAACCACCCCATCACACACACCTTCCATAATTACATAAACTAGTGAATTACTATCCGGAGACCATGTAATGTACTTTTGGTCTATTTCAAAGTCATAATCCTCCTCGTTGATAGCGAATTTATAAGTTTTTGTATCATTATTAATCAGGTTTTTGATTGTAATCCCCTCCTCGGAATAGGAAAGAGTCGCCAGGTATTTTTCATTCGGTGAGAATGACAAATAAGTACCACCTGGTGAAACATAACTGACTTTACCTGTGAATAGATCAATCTTCTTTACATCTATACCTAAATGCTCATTACCTCCGTAACAACCATCTCCACCAAATCTGTGTACAAAATAAAGGTACCTTCCATCCTTTGTCCAATAAAAAGGAGCTGGAAATGAATAGTCAAACAGGGAATTGTATTCAATTACTTCGTTTTCAGCTTCCCACACGACTTTACCTGAATCATTTGAGATTCTTAAAATGGCTCTCTCCTCACCATTGTAGAAATCGTGGATTGTTATTGATTCCCACCGCTGGTCAGGTGAAATTGATTCGTAAAAAAAGAATGGCTCAGGTGTTGTTGTAGGTTCTGGGGTTTGAGTAATTATCTTTTGTGTGGGTTTTGTAGTTATTACAGTTGAGTTGGTTTCTAAAGGAATTATTGTCTGTGAGATTTGATCGGGCTGATATGCAGAAGAGCAACCGACTGTAATCGCTTGCATAATCAGCATATTCAAGATGACGTGAAATTGGATATTATATCTACTCATTATCTTCCCATAAATTGTATATCGACCATTTTGATATATTTACTAATTATATAAAATAATCTATGCAAGAGGTTTGAACAATTGATTAAGAAACGAACAAAAGGCTATCAAAAACTTCGTAAGCTGCGCTAAAGATAATTATTTTTACTAACATAAATAATGGAGAAAAGTATTTTTGATTTCCAAGGACGATTACCAGATAAATGTCTTATTTTCACAATTCCCAATTATTGGAAACGGATACTGTCTACAAAAAGTGGATGCTGTAGATTTTCTTCTAAGGTTTTTCAATCCATCCATCCGAAGGAAAACAACTTAATTCGGGTGATGGGGGGAGTGGTTCTGGCAAATATTCATTTGGCAACAGCAGACAAGCAAAAACACTATAAAACTTATCTCCTTCTACCACATCTAAACCACAAACATTTTTTATTTGGCCGAAAAGCTGATAAACATTTTTTGCGTCTGCGCCTGTTAAGATAACATTAGGGGTTTCATCCTGGCCAATATTTATTAAGGAAATCTGCGAAAGATTTACAGACTTTCACTGGCCACATCATTGGGTCATCAACTTCGTCTATAGCATAAACCCATAAACCTAATCTTGTATATTTGTAACTTTCTAAATTATTAGGTTCAAATTCATCTAAAAGTAGATAAGTTCTCCTTAGTGAGGGAAGGATAGTAGGAAATTCTAAGTCAGGACAATCTCCACAGCCCCAATCCTCTTTAATCTCATTTGATTTATATATAAAATTCCATAATCCATATAAATCGATTGAGTTTGATTTCCATGCTTGGACCGAAATTTGTGTACGTCCACTTCCGTCAACAGGAGGGTTCCAGTTTGCTGGATCGCTAATATATGTTGACGGATCATATTCAAAATAACCTGCCTGATCTATCGAGTATAATAAATTACAAGTGCTTTGCCTGGATAATTTTGTACTATTCAATTCATAATTCGATAGTTCGTTATTCCAATCAAAAATTATCATTTCACCGCTTGATAAAAGTGTTAAATGTGCTGGCAATGAATCCTCATATCCACACCCGCCATCCCCGCCAGATCCTCCAAACTCAATTAAAGGTTCGCTTGGAACCCATTGGTGGGGGATTAGAGTAGCTACAGGTGTGCTGACAGGAGTAGGTACAGGAGTGCTGGTAAGAGAAGGTTTAACAGTCGGGGTATTTGTTGCACTAGGCATCGCCAAAGTTACTATTATTGTATTTGTAAATGATGGAGTGATAGTGTTAAGTTCATTTTGCATACTTTTTGATGGAACACTACAAGACCAAAGCAACATGATTACGATGAGAAAGGTGATAATTTTTGGGAATAGGGGGATTCGATTTTGCATAGTGTGTTTTATAAATTTGCCTGCCAAAATGAATTAAGGATATGCAGCTACTACTCCGTTTGGCATGCTGAAATGGAAAATTATGTTACATCAATCAACCATTTTGGCGTGTAGCATATGAATGAAAACCAACTCCATAGTTGGTTTCGGTGTTTTTTCTATAAAGAATAAACACCATCACCAAACAATGTGTATTAATGAAATCATGCTTTGCTTTACCACCCGTGCTATCGAGATTTCTGAGCAAATTTGGTTTACGTCCTAAGTAATTGGTTCTCCTGGATCAAAAGACACGAAAACCTTACCTGTTTGAAGACATCTGTTAAATAACTCTCCGATGGGCTGGATCATTCCTTTAACATTTTTCACAAAGAAACACAACTCCTTTTTTGTCTTGAATGGTTAATATCATTCCATAACAATGTGGGGAGTGTATAAAATAACTGTCTGAAACGATTCTTTTTCATTACACATAACTGGACGTTCAGGAAAATCAAATTTCTCTGATGTTCACGTTATCCTCATAGCCTTATAGATTATCACTTTTCATCTTTTTACCAAATACCAGGATCGCGATGACCAAAATAATGATTACGTACCCGAACACCCACCATAGATGCGGGAATATGGATGACAGATCACCGGCAAGTGCAGCCCGGGTGGCATCCACAGCATGTGCAAAAGGAAGTGCATATGCAACCGACCTAAACCCTTTACCGACAAGACTCAGGTCAAACCAGGTTCCGCTTAACCAGGCACTTACGTTGGTCAATAAAGCTCCACAGATACCGCCGACCTGCTTGTCATTGAAAACACTCCCTGCCAGTACTCCGATACCAATAAACAATAATGAAGATGGAATCAGAACGACCAATGCCAGTAAAACATTTATGTTCACCGGCAGACCCAGAAAGAAAGATGCGACAAAACAAATGGCAGATTGTGCTATAGCCATTGGAATCATCGGTAGAACATATCCCAGAATGAAATTGGACGGTGTCATCGGCGAGGTGAACAACCTTGTCAGGAATGAAGTTGTTCTATCCTTGGCGATCAGCATACCTGAGAAAAGGGAGAGGAACGATAATCCGAATACCGCGATTCCTGGAACAAGTTTTTCCACTTTAAACAAGTCGATGGGAATATTTGCTTGAATGGCTGAAAGTAGAAGCAAGACTACAAGTGGAAATCCGATGCCAAAAGCAAGGTTCAAGGGATCCCGCAGGATTTCTTTTAGGTTGCGTTGCGCGAAAAGGATGGTTCTCATTATGTGTTCTCCGATCCTGTTGCGAGGGCTACAAAAGCATCTTCAAAATTACTGGCTTTTGCCATGGTGATCAACTCTGCTGCAGTTCCAAGAGCTTTGAGTTCTCCTCCTGCCATTATGCCAATCCGGTCAGTCAACGCCTGCGCTTCTTCAAGATAATGAGTAGTCAGAATGATCGTGACCTCACCCTTCAGTTTCTCAATGATTGACCAGAGTTCTCTCCTCGCCAGGACATCCAGTCCAAGTGTTGGCTCGTCCAGAAAAAGGACTTGCGGTTGGGAAATTAAAGACATGGCAATGCTTAACCGGCGTTGCCAACCTCCGGAAAGAGTTTTTGCCCGTTGTTTTTCTACTTCAAGTAACCCAAGGGTTTGGATCATACCGGTGGTATCACTTTTTGAGTTCCCGTTATTTTTCCCGTAGATGCCCGCGATCAACTCCATATTTTCTCTGACAGTAAGGTTTGGTGCGACTGCGGATTCTTGCGGGGAAATATTGATGACCTCTTTCACTGCTTGGGGATCATCGAGGATACTCTTGCCAAGAATGGTCGCATCCCCGCTTGTGGGCTTGGTGATGCAGGATAGCATGCGAATCGTAGTGGTTTTTCCCGCTCCATTAACCCCGAGTAAGCCAAATACTTCACCTCGCTGAATTGAAAAAGTTAGCGACTTAACTGCGAATTTGTCCTTATATTTTTTTGTTAATCCATGGATCTCGATGGCATTCATTTATCTTCCTCAGTGTGGATTTGCGCCTTCATAATAGCTTTCGCGAATTCCGCGAACATTTCATTTTTTACAATTGCAATCCCTTGCGCCGTGTCTCCCAGCAATAACAAAGTATCTCCCGGTTGAATATTGAATATCTCTCGCGCCTCTTTTGGAATGACGATCTGTCCCCTTTCGCCAACCTTTGCAGTCCAAGCATATTTTCCATCAGGTTTCTTCATAAATTGACTCCAGTCATTCAGAAAAACAATACAATAGTATGTATAGTATGAAAAATCATACTATACATACTGAATTCTGTCTAGAAAATCTTGGATTTGGTTAACCTTACAAAGAAACGATTGAGTTATCAAAACAATAAATTGGGATCAAAGTTTATCTATAGGGGCTTAATAAACGACTAGTTGTAAGATTATATTTTTGTACCCGAACAAGGTAATCTCGACAATCGCACAGAACCAATTGCATGTTGTAATAAAATAGTACTAGAGGTTGTGGAATGATGATGGAATCTAATGAAAACACTAAATTGGTGGAAACGCATGGCTGCATCGTATGCGCCAGACTTTTCAATATTCTCTGTGTTTACAACCGGGATGGCAAGCTGGTTGATTGTACGGTCACGGGCACTGGCGGACATATCGTTCATGACGAAAACCATCCGTTGGTAGCCTGCAACATCCATTCCGAAGAAACGATAGAGCAGGCTTATAAACGTTGGCTGAATAAAGCATAAATTATCCCAGGGAGAATTCCTGGGATTTTCATCGGGCAGAAAACTTTAAACGATCTTTTTCATTTCAAACTTCCAGTCTTCAAGCACTATTTGTTTCCGGATTTCTTTGTACCTGTCATCTTGAATGATAAATACCTGACTCGCCATACTATTTGACCAGACATTCAGGGTAAATTTGTTGTTTACAGATTCAACCCGCTTCAAGACTTTATCTTGATAAAAGCTGATACCTGAGTAGCACCTGGTGTAAATCTCCGGACAGATTACAAATATTTATTTACTCATGTTTAGACTTCTTGATATAAGGTGGGGGACACCATTTTCATCGCATAGTAGCTCAAGCTGCACTTCGGACTTTTTGCAGATTCCCTACTTGACATTCATGCTAATATATATAGAATGGAGTTAGTTTATTGCGCCAATAAACTAACTCCATCATTCCTCCTTCGGAGCATTAATGTTCCCAGCAAAAATCAATACAGCAGACCAGGCATGGGTCCGACGAATGAATCGAGCCATCATCCTCGAGGTCTTTCGTACGCATAAAACCCTTTCGCGCGCACGGTTGGCTACGGAGACCGGGTTAAATCCAAGTACAGTATCAAGCATAATAGGTGAATTGATCCAGGAAAACTTCCTCCGCGAAACAGATCTGATCCAATCCAGTACTGGTCGACCAGGCCGATTGTTGGAAATCAATCCTGATGGTGGTTGTGCCCTTGGGATCGAAATTAATGTTGATTATATAGAAGTGTTAGTCACCGATTTCGCGACTAACGTACTTTGGAGGGAAAGACAAACTTCCAAGGCGGATGTCGGGCAGGACGTGATTATGCTCCAGGTTTTGCAGCTTGCCAAGCAAGGTTCTGCAGTGATCAGTGAGCGCAACTCCCGCTTGTTGGGTGTTGGTGTCGGTGTTCCTGGATTGGTGGATGTTACGAGTGGTTTGCTTCGGCTGGCGCCGAACCTACAATGGGTGGATGTTCCGGTTCGGGATGTCCTGGCCGGTTACTTTAACTGCCCGATCTATGTGGAAAACGAAGCAAATGCCGCTGCGTTAGGCGAGTATTATTTTGGCGCTGTTCGGAATGTAAAGGACTTTATTTACCTCAGCTCTGGTGTGGGTTTGGGTAGCGGAATAGTAATGGATGGAAAATTATTTAGGGGTATGTTTGGCTATGCGGGTGAAGCCGGTCATATGACAATGGATGTTAATGGAGATCTTTGTCGTTGCGGTAAACGTGGGTGCTGGGAGACCTTTGTAGGTCCGCGTGCGGTTGAGCAGCGCGTTCGCCGGTCCTTATCTTTTGGCGGGAAATCGGTTCTGCATGATATGGCAAAAGGGAATCTCCAGAATATTGTTTTTGAAGATGTCGTTGAAGCTGCGCAATTGGGAGATCAGATCGCGATAGACGCGTTGGGAAATGTTGCATTTTATTTAGGGATTGGTATCGCGAATCTAGTCAATCTTTTTAATGTGGAAGTGGTCGTATTGGGAGGCGCTCTCAACAATGCCAGTTCATTGTTGATCAAAGATGTTGAAAGGTTTGTCTTTGCGAATACGTTAGCTCCTGGTAGAGAGCACCTCAAAATTATTTCATCTGCTCACGGCTCTGACGCATGCATTATGGGGGCAATAGCACTTGTGCTCGATGATATTTTACGCGAGCCTGCATTAATGTAGTTCCCGTTTTGTTGTTAACAAATCAACATCCGGTGCAGAAAGTCTATGGGGGAAAAGGTCTTATGAGAAAGGAGGATGTGCTTTGAATTGATTACCTAATTTGATCTTCAATCGAGTATCAATCACCTTATCACCAATGGAGAAAAGGAAATGAAAAGTAAAATCATTCGTATTTTCGTACTCGTCATGGTTGTGGTAATGGTTGCAACAAGCCTTGGCGCTTGTGCACCAACAGCCGCACCTGCCGCAAAAGTCAAGATCGGTTTATCCTTCTCTGACTTTGCGACCGAGCGCTGGAAACCGGAAGCCGACCTCCTTACTAAATTGCTTGAGGAAAAGGGCTACGAGGTTTTAGTTCAAGAAGCCAATCATGATGTCAAGTTGCAGAATGATCAGATCGATAACATGGTCTCACAAGGGGCTAAAGGTTTGATCGTTATCGCAGAAGATGGTGAAGCTGCAGCCACATCTGTGGACAAAGCTGCTAAAGCTGGAGTGAAAGTCATCGCCTACGACCGGTTGATCAAGACCCAGAGCATTGCAGCTTATCTGTCTTTTGACAACGTAGAAGTTGGTCGCCAGGAAGCCCTCGGCGTTATGACCGCCTTAGGCCTACCTGGCAGCACGACATGGACCGCCGACAATCCCGCCAAAGTGGTACTGTCAGGAGGCTCACCCACTGATAATAACGCAGTTTTGGTCCGCCAGGGGCAAATGGAAGTAGTTCAACCCTATATTGATTCTGGTGTGGTTAAAATCGTCGCAGATCAATGGGTGGACAACTGGGATGCCGCCAATGCCCTCAAAATGATGGAGAATATCCTCACCGCACAAGAGAACAAGATCGATGCCGTGGTAGCCTCGAATGATGGTACCGCGCTCGGCGAACTGCAGGCTTTGAAAGCCCAGGGACTGGCAGGCAAGGTGCCGATCTCAGGGCAGGATGCCACCGCTGATGGCTGCAACAGTATCGTCAAGGGTGAACAGACTGTCACAGTCTACAAAGACATCCGCCTTCTCGCCCCGAAAGCTGTTGAGATGATGGACGCTCTGATGAAGGGTGAAGCGATCACAGGCGTGAAGTCTTACTCACTCAAAGTCCTCACCGGTCAGGATCTTCCTGGTGATATCCAGGCATTCTTCCTCCCGGTTGTCCAGGTGACCAAGGACAATGTATTTAAAGAAATCGTTGAAAGCGGCTTCCAACCCTACGATGCTGTCTATCGCGATATCCCTGAGGATCAGCGCCCACCCAAACCCGGTGAAGCTGCAGCTCCTGCTGCACCGGCTGCTGCTGAAGTAGTCAAGATCGGTTTATCCTTCTCAGACTTTGCGACTGAACGCTGGAAACCGGAAGCTGACCTCCTCACAAAACTGCTTAAGGAAAAAGGCTACGAGGTTCTGGTCCAGGAAGCCAACCATGACGTCAAGCTGCAAAATGACCAGATCGACAACATGGTCGCTCAGGGTGTCAAAGGCTTGATCGTTATCGCTGAAGATGGCGAAGCTGCGGCTACTGCTGTGGACAAAGCTGCTACTGCCGGCGTGAAAGTCATCGCCTACGACCGCTTGATCAAGACCCAAAGCATTGCTGCCTATCTGTCTTTCGATAATGTTGAAGTTGGACGTCAGGAAGCTCTGGGTGTGATGACCGCATTGGGTCTGCCCGGAAGCACCACCTGGACGAAAGATAATCCTGCCAAGGTTGTTCTATCTGGAGGCTCTCCAACCGATAATAATGCTGTGTTGGTTCGCCAGGGTCAGATGGAAGTTGTTCAACCCTACATAGACTCAGGTGTTATCACCATCGTTGCTGATCAGTGGGTTGATAACTGGGATGCCGCGAATGCCCTCAAGATGATGGAGAATATCCTCACCGCCCAGGGAAACAAGATTGATGCTGTGGTAGCCTCGAATGATGGTACCGCGCTCGGTGAACTGCAAGCCTTGAAAGCTCAAGGACTGGCTGGCAAGGTTCCGATCTCAGGACAGGATGCCACTGCCGATGGCTGCAACAGTATTGTCAAAGGTGAACAGACCGTCACCGTCTACAAAGACATCCGCCTGCTTGCCCCGAAAGCAGTAGATATGATGGATGCCCTCATCAAAGGTGAACCCATCACAGGTGTGAAGGCATTACTCACTCAAAGTCCTAACCGGTCAGGATCTTCCTGGCGATATCCAGGCATTCTTCCTGCCAGTTGTACAGGTGACTAAAGATAACGTCTTCGATGAAATCGTGAAGAGCGGTTTCCAACCCTATGACGCTGTCTATCGCGACATACCAGAAGATCAACGACCACCAAAACCCTAAGGGGAAACAGGCTGAGTGATCAGTCAAAATGTAACGGTCTTCCGCGTCTGATGTTTTCAAATCAGGCGCGGAAGATACCCTGAACATCGTAGAATAGTCAATGGCACATGCTAATGGATTTTTGCCATTCGCGAAATAAAAAATATACTATAAAGGTTTGACTTTGCAGTAATATTGATCATGAATGAACAGTCTTGAATAATCAGGATAGCCCGATGGACGAAAATATAATTCTCGATATTCAACATGTTACGAAGACATTTCCCGGTGTTGTTGCCCTCAATGATGTAAGTTTTCAAGTACATCGGGGGGAGATCCATGGTTTATGTGGAGAAAATGGCGCGGGCAAATCCACCTTGATGAAAATTCTTTCAGGTGTGTATCCCTATGGGGATTATGAAGGCAGTGTAATCTATGGCGGACATGAATTGAAGTTGGAAGGAAGTGCCATCCATCAGGCTGCTGAAGAAGGTATCGCTATCGTTTACCAGGAATTGACTTTGGTACCCGGTATGACTGTGGGCGAGAATATTTTCCTCGGCAAAGAACCTGTCGAAATGGGATCGATTACATGGGATCGTGTCTATTCAGACACCCAGAAAATCCTGGATAAATACAAACTGGATGTTCATCCTCAGGATATTGTGAAAAACCTGGGTGTAGGTAAGATGCAAATGACAGAGATTGCTAAAGCCCTCTCTGAAAATGCCAGGGTTCTCATTCTGGATGAACCTACCAGTGCACTTTCTGAAGCCGAAGTGGATCAATTGATGGAAATTCTCGGAACATTGAAAGAAAATGGTGTTACCTGCATCTATATCACTCATAAAATCGAGGAGTTTTTCCGAAATACTGACCGTGTTACCGTCCTGCGTGACGGAAAAGTAGTTACGACTCAAGAAACGAAAGAATTGACATCTGAGAAATTGGTTCAGTACATGGTTGGACGTGAGATGAAGGAACGATTCCCGAAAGGAAATCGAAATCCCGGCGAAGTAATTTTCCAGATTGAAAATTTGCATGCTGAAGATCCCGATAAAGGACGTGAAGTGCTCAAGGGTGTTTCATTTGACCTTCGTAAAGGTGAGATCCTTGGCATAGCGGGGTTAATGGGCTCAGGACGAACTGAGCTGGTCATGACTATTTTTGGAGAATATGGAAAAGTCACCCAGGGCACAATGAAGCTTTATGGTCATGAGTTAAAAATTAAAAATGGTAACGATGCAATGCAGGCAGGAATCAGTCTTGTTCCCGAAGATCGTAAGCGGCATGGACTTGTTCTGATCCAGTCGATCTTGAAAAATATATCGCTACCCAACCTGGGTCGTTTTACTTCCTTTATGCGCATAGACCAAGAAGCTGAATTAGTTGAAAGTTTAAAAATCGCAAAAGAACTTGCTATCAAATCGCCAAGCTTGTTAGTTCCAGCAGAATCACTTTCCGGTGGTAATCAGCAAAAGGTAGTGATCGCGAAATGGCTCATGTCAGGTCCAAAGATATTGATCATGGATGATCCGACCCGTGGAGTTGATGTTGGCGCAAAATATGAAATCTACAAACTGATGAATGAGCTTGCAGAACAAGGTATTTCAATCATTATGATCTCAAGTGATTTACAGGAAGTACTCGGGATGAGTGATCGGGTCATGGTAATGTGCCATGGCCGTTCAAATGGCATGCTGGATATTGCTGAAGCGACTCAAGAACGTATTATGACGCTGGCGACGGGCATTGCCTGATTTGTATACACACTTTGATGAGGTGACCCTATGAATATCTCTTCGTTGAACCAGCGTTTTCGCCAGAATATCCAAACATACATCATCATCTTTGCATTGATCGCTATTTGGGGAGTTTTTGGCATTGTTACAAAAGGTGGTTATCTATCTCCACAGAACGTCTCCAATCTGTTCAGGCAGATGACAGTAACCTCATTCCTGGCAGCAGGAATGGTACTTGTCATGGTAACGGGTGGCATTGACCTGTCTGTTGGGAAATTGGCAGGTTTTGTCTCAGTCATCGCTGCACTTTTCCAGCGGGATATCTGGTTTAAGATTATTCCTGACCAGCCCATACTCGCCGCAGCATTATCTGTCGTCGTTGGACTTCTGGTTGGTACTTTGTTCGGCATGTTTCAGGGTTATATCATTGCCTATTTACGTGTTCCGGCATTCATTGTGACTCTGGGAGGCATGTTCAGTTTGAATGGTGGCATTCTGCTCGTTACGCAGGGGAAAACCATCGCGGCAAATCAGCCTGGGTTTAGCGATATTGCGCAGGGATACTTACCACCAACCGTAGGTTGGATTCTGGGAATACTGGTCGTAATCACATTATTCTTTATGATGTTTCGAGACCGTCGAACCAAAACTAAGTATGGATTTGAATTAAAACCACTTTATCAAGATGTTTTACGAGCTGTCTTTTTCTCGATCATTGTTCTGTTTTATGTATTTATTGTTAATAAATACAATGGGGTTCAGGTTCCTGTTTTGCTGCTTGCCCTCACAGTGATCATAGTGTCGTACATCTCCACCAACACACGGTTTGGACGCTACGCCTACGCGATCGGTGGCAATCGTGAAGCTGCCCGCCTGTCCGGTATCAATATCAAGAAACAAATCTTTAAGATATTTGTTCTGATGGGATTGCTATGCGGAGTGGGTGGTGTTGTTCTGGCATCCTATGTTGGTTATGGAACGATTGCAGCAGGGCAAGGGTACGAACTCGATGCTATAGCGAGTTGTGTCTTAGGGGGTACATCCACCTTGGGCGGAGCTGGGACGATCTTTGGAGCTATGGTTGGTGCTTTGATCATGACCAGCTTAAACACAGGGCTTCAGATGTTGAATGTCGCCCCGGCATGGCAGTATGTAGTCAAAGGAATGGTTCTGATCCTGGCTGTTGTTGTGGACGTATATTTTAAGAAAAGTAATTGATCTGCAACAAATTCGTACGTAGACTTGCTTTTTTGGGATGATCAAGGAAATCAGTCATTAAAGAAAACTGTTGTTACAACAGTTTTCTTTATTCTAAATATGTTTGGATTATTTGATTTAAATTTCTCTATTATTAAGCACGAACTGTTATGGTCTACATGACCCGTCTACTATTTAAAATTGATTTATGAAAGGTCATCTCTCAGGAGTGCATTTTGTATCATTTGATTGCTTTCCAATCGAAAACCATTAAATAATTTCAATCGCTGCCTTGCCGGTCACATGCTCGATCTCCACTTCCACCAAGCAGACTCTTTCCCACTCGGTTTTGATCGCTTTTTGGGTCTCTTCTTCAAAGCCCGGTGAATACTTTGCTCCCAGTGTCTCCAGAGCGGATCGGCGTTCATCATCCCCAAAAAGAATTTTGGCTCTCCCAAAGGCGATCACGCTGCGGTAATGGGTGGTCAAGTCTTTTGGGATGACCTTATCCTGGTCGATGACACAAAAGGATACTTTGTTATTCCTTTTGATCCCGTCTATCTTGTGACCATCTTTGGCACAGTGGAAATACAATGTACCATCGTTGTAGGTATAGCTGACCGGTACTGCGTAGGGATAGTCATTGTCTCCGCTGACTGCCAGGACACCCGAAGTATTGGCAATCAGGATTCTTTCAACCTCGTCTTTAGATAATTCCTGCTTCTTCCTTCTCATCTCTCGAAACATACAATACCTCTCCAGAATTGATAATAGGCTTCGCCTGATTATGAATTGTTTATGCGACATGTCAGGTCAGAATTAATTCTACTCAATACCTATTCGTACGCTAGTACTTCATTGATGGTCATACGGGCGGCATTCCTGGCGGGGATGATGCTGGCAAAAATGGACAGCACGATCACGATCAGCAGCCACAGCAGGATCCCGATGGGTTTAAAGTTCAAGACCATGACTGAACCCATCATAGCCTCTCCAACGATCTTCAACAAAAAGGTACTGATGGGGAATGAGAAGTCCGATCGACAATACCCAGGTGATCAGTCCGATCACCAGAGATTCGATGATCACAGACTGCATGATGACTTTATCAACTGCGCCAATGGTTCGCATCACCCCAATTTCCCGGGTCCTTTCCAGAACATTAATGCTCATGGTACCGGTGAGTCCGATACTGCCAACAAAGGCAGTTAAGATTGCCATGATCAGCAAAAAGATGACCAGAATATTCAGCGCCTTGGTCACATTCTCACGCATGGAGTATTGGGCATCCACGCTTTGAACCAGATAATTTCTGTCACCCAGGAAGTCATCAACAGTTTTGGTCAGTTGTTTTTGAGAACTACGGTCATGCGCATCTGATGTGATCAGGAATGAGGTCGCCTCATCCGGGGTATGCATCTTGTGGGAGATAAAATCAAAATTCGCATAGGCAAATGGATCGCCCAGCATGTTTACAAAGCGGAAAATGCCCACCACTACCCACTTTTCCTCGTTTTGCCCGGGCAGCTTGATGATCAGGCTGTCGCCAGCTTTGAGATTCGGAAACGACTTATAGATCGTATCCGAGATTACGATGGCTTTTTGTTCACCCGGCAGCAACCACCGGCCGGATACAAACTCCGGATTAAGTAATTGGGTATCCTGGGGAGGAGCCGAAATATTGACCTTGGTGACCAGGTCATCATTCTCGTCCCAGATCTCGCCGTTCACACCGCCCCAGGCTTCTATCCCTTTGACACCCGGGATCTCTCTCAAGGCGCGGTCAACCTTGCTGATGGTGTAGGGTTGACTGAGGGTAACGGTTACATCCCCTTTGAAATGCTGCATCAACTGGTCCATCATATGTCCCATCGAATCGCGGACATTGAACACGCCAATGAATACTGCCCCTGCCACTGTCAATGTAAAGATCGTCAAAACCAAACGTGCCCGCTTGCGAAAGGTATTCCGGAACGAGAGAAGGATCGGTCTGGGGATCCAGTCGAATAATTTGGACTTGATACTGAAGAAGTTCCCTTTTGCCGGCTGACTGCGCGGATGGTAGTTGCTGATCGCTTCCTGCACGCTTGTTTTTGACCCGCCGTGGACCGGAAAATACCCCGCTCCCAAAGGTATGAGAGTGGCGATCAAAATCTGGGTGATGATCGCGGCAGGGACAATACGGAAACCCTGTAACCCGGCGCCCATCAAAGTGGTGACGAGTAAAGCCAGTCCATAACCGGCAATGGCTCCCAACGGGACCGATATGGCTAGAGCGATCAAACAGTAGGCAAAGATTAAAGTCAGATACATGAACAGGATCTGATAACTCCGCGCACCGATCAGTTTCATCACCCCGATCTGGCGTAGTTGTTGGGTGAGCAGCGCATTGAGGGTGTTGATGATCAGGGAACTGCTTAACACGGTGATCAATATCCCCAGTGCGCCCAGAATACCGATCACAGCCAGGATCGGATCTGTCATCGGATGTAAATTGGATAACTTTTCATCCATTTTATGGACGATCCGTCCGCTTTTCTCAATTTGATCCTGGATCTCTGCCGCGACGGTGGCGATGATTTTTCGGTTGGCTCCATCCCCATCCACCGTGATGTAAAGATGGTTGAAATCGCTTCCCAGACCAAATGACCTCAAAGTCTTAAAGGTAATGAATACATTATTGGCTGCCCCAGGGTCTGGATCCGCAGTGGTCTGGTCAGTGACTAATCCAACAACGGTGACTGTATGTTTTAGACCATCCGGCATTTCTATTTCAATGATATCCCCGGTATGAAAGCCGGAAACACTCAGTAGATTCTGGCTGACGGTAACCTGGTCGTCACCGGGGTATTGCGTCCCTTCGATGGGGACCAGATGGTTGATGTTCCCATTGAAATCTGGAACACCGATCAAGTTGAGTTGCTTCCAGTTTTCGTTCCCTTTTCGCCCGCGAATGGCGATCAAACGCCGCCCTTCCACATCCTCAACACCGGGAACCTTTTCAAGCGCTTGGACAAGATCCTTGTCAAATGGATCCGTCCAGATCTCGATATTCGGCGGATTGACAGCAGCGTAACTGAGGTTGATATCTGTTCCAAGGATGACATAACTACTGATGATTGTCCCTATGGCAAATACACCCACCGCAATCGAAGCGACCACCAGACCGGTTCGGGTTCTGTCACCCCACAGATCGGAGAAAACTTTCCGCCAGCGCGGTTTCAGCGAAATTTGTTTGAACAATCCATTCACTGGTCGGTCTTCCTTCTTTTGTTTTCAGCAAGTCGGGTGCTGGCAATATCCTGGATCGAATGCCGGGTCAATGGGGAGCCATCGATGATCTGGTAGAACATCTCCTTGGGTAAGACTGCTAGCTCAGTACCCTGGCTGGATGCCCGGGCACCTGCGATGGAGTAGCCGCCTTCCATTAATTCCACTTCTCCGAAGAACTGTCCCTTCGTTAACCAGGCTAATAGAATTTCTTTTCCCAGCTTGTCCTGAGTGAAAACCTCCACCTCACCTGATTCGATCATGAATAAATGTTCAACTGAATCCCCCTGAATGAGAATCTTTTCTCCTGGGGCAATCTTCATCCTTTTGGCACTTTTCGTTACATCCAGCATCTGTGGATGGGTGAGGAATGGCAGCGCTCTGGCCACAGTTTGGTCAATGATCTCGCCATCTGAAAGTATGATCGTTTGGTCGGTCAGGTCGGTGATGGAAGGATCGTGGGTGACGATCACAACTGTCTTTCCCTGTTTTGCCAGGTCTTGGAACAGCGTAAGAACTTTCTCGGCGGAGTGTGTATCCAGGTTGCCGGTGGGTTCGTCCGCCAGGATGATCGATGGATCGGTGGCTAAAGCCCGGGCGATTGCTGCGCATTGCTGTTGTCCGCTCGATACCGCCGTGGGTAATTTATCCGCCTGATCTTCCAATCCGACCTTTCTCAATAATTCCATTGCCCTATCAGGTCGATCCGCGTATGGGAGATAATTGCAGTAATCCATGGGGAGCATGATGTTTTCCAACAGCGTCAGTGTGGGTAAGAGTTGGAAGAATTGGAACACCACGCCAAGATTCTTACCCCGCCACAGCGCGCGTTCGCTTTCGCTCATTTTGTAGATGTGTTCGTTCCCGATGATCACGTCTCCAGCGGTGGGGTGATCGATACCGGTGATCATATTCAACAATGTGGATTTTCCACAGCCTGATTTCCCGACGATTGAGATGAATTGTCCATAACACAACTGCAAATTGATCGATTTTAGCGCCGTGAATTTTCCGGCTGCGTTTTCATAAACTTTTTGTACATGCTGCAATACGATCGCGGGTGTATCTTGTCTCTGACCCTGTCGGGTTGGGACTGCTTCGATTCGGTTGCGTGTCTGCTCGAGTGAGTACTTTTCCCGTGCAGAATCCAGGTGGATGACTGATCGTCTATGTTCCGGACCGGCAGAACTGTTTTCGTCCGGTATATCGACCATGCCGTCGGTGATATGTAACCGTCTGGAAAATCGGGGGGCAAAACTCTCATCATGGGTGACCATCACGACCGTTTTGCCCTGTTCGACCAGTTTCTCGAAGATTTGGAAGATCGTTTCGGCCGTTAGACTATCCAGGTTGCCGGTTGGCTCGTCGGCAATGATCAAATGCGGATCATTCACCAATGCCCGGGCGATTGCCACCCGTTGTTTTTGTCCGCCTGAGATATGCGCCGGAATCTTGTTGGCGTGGTCAGCAAGCTCGACCAGATCCAGCAACTCGAGTGCCCTTTTCTGGCTGATGCCGCGTTGGTATGTGCCTAAGAAATCAGGCGGCATCATCACGTTCTCCACCAGATTGAGGGTTGGCATCAGCTCGAAGGACTGGTAGATGATCCCCAGGTGCTCTCCACGCCAGATCGCAAGCTTATCCTCATCCAGAGATTGGATCGGAATGGAGGGGCTGGGCGATCCGTTGCCCGCCCAGTGGAATAAAATATTGCCCGAGGTGAGTGTACTGACGCCGGTGATCATATTGATCAGGGTGGTTTTCCCAGCGCCGGATCGCCCCGTTATACCGAGGAACTCGCCTTGTTGGATATCCATGGTCACATGGTCAAGCGCGTAAAGTGTCGATTCGCCTGAATTGTAGGATTTCACCACATCCTGTAGTTGGATGATATTTTGGTTCACAACAGTCATACTTTGTTTACCTGAAAATGCCGATCAACTGACGGTCCAATTTACAGACAGGTAGTCGATGGCTTTTGAAACCAGGCGAATCAATGTGCGGCTGTCCGATTTGCCCAGGTGTTCAACCAGACCCAACATTTGACCGCGGATTTCTTCATGGAGACCATCCGTGACATCAGTCCCTTTATCTGTGAGCCCGATCAGCACGATCCGCCTGTCATTGGGATCCGCCAGACGTTGGATATAATTCTCATCTTCCAATTTGTTGATGAGATGGGTAACGGCAGCCGGGGTGATCTGTAACAAATTGCTCAGATCCGAAACGGAAAGGGGAGTCTTGCCGTCATCTCCATGCATCACCAGAAGTGCCAGGATTCCATATTCACTGCGGGTCAACCCGTCGATTGCGCTTTGTTTCAGCTTCAATCGCGGCAGCCTCTTCATCAATTGGAACAGGTCCTGGGTCAGTTCAACACTTGTATGATCGGTCATGATGTACAGCCTTTTCCGTCAAAAATGAGAATTAGATGAGAATACTTTACTTACTAAATAATTTACATTGTATCATATTCTATGAGTAAAGATCGGATCCGTCAATCCACAGATCAGTACAAATATTGGGTCCCAATTTCGGTCTTGACTTTGAAAGAAAAAGACCGGCAACCGCCGGTCTTAAGGTTGGTACTATTTAAATTATTGACTTACGGATTTTCTGTCGGCGTACCAGGTGCCGTCCAATAAGGTGGGGTAGCCGGCGGAGTAGAATGCGGAGAGGTTCGCTTGCGATCCGTTCACGTTGATGAGCTGATATGTGAGTGAGCGGGTCCCCTGCTCATGGATGAGCGCGATCGTACCATCCATGTTGTAATCAGCCCAAATATATTGATCGTATCCGACAAAAGTGTATGTGGATTTATCCAGCCAGTTTACAAATAATACAACATGCCCATTTGCGCCAGCTTCAGGATTGATCACAATATCTCCAGGCTGCAGATCAATAGCGTTTACGGGGATGGAATAAGTTCTAATTACCCCTGTGGAATCAGGTCGTCCGAAATGCAGAGCGACCGTATCCGGCGCTTGAACATCGGTCAATGCCCAGGCATAGCTGACAAATCCCGAACAATCTGTGCGGTAGTAACCGGAGACAGGGGAGTACAGTATATCCTTTGTCCCCACTTGGATACTGTTATCAATATTGATATATTGTGACCAACTGTAATCTGGGTCGATCCTCAACCATCTGGCGCCTCTTTCAACCGCAAAATTACGCTGAAAATCCACGATTATCCAATCAGAACCTTCTTTTGGTATTGTGACTCTTTGTGTCTCGGATGTCCCATCATGAAAATTCGCAGTTATGGTGATCTCTCCGATCCACCAGAAATTGGCAACGCTTCGTGAAACACACCCGTAAGGATCACCAGATTCTACCCGGTAGATCAGTTCATTATTCTGGTTGTACCCTCCAATCGTAAAATCTTTCGCATAACAAATATTGATCGTTACTTGCTGCCCATTGGAACCGGCGTTTGCATTGTTTGTCGGAATGATAAAAACTAAAAAAACTAGCACCACGGAAAGAAGAATTCTATTTAACGGTTTCGATTCAGCCATGATTTATCTTCCTATCTTTAGCAGAGAACATCCAGTAACACGAATTGAATAAGTATACAAGAATTCTTATAATTATCGGCAATAAACAGCTAAAGCATAGCACATAACAACCTAAGAAGATCCCAGAAAAAAATTTTCCGGATCAATGATTTTCATTCAATCAGCTGCACTTCCAGAATTTTCCCTGGATTGTGAATATTCATCCATGGGTAGAAATATGTAAATGAGTTAAATAGAGAAAATACCAATATAATCAGAAATATATCCAATATTATTCAATATTATATTATAATATTAGTAATACTATATTTGAATATCATTCAGCAACCTAAAGGATAAGTCCGTGCAAAACAGCGAGGATAATCAAATTTCAGCTGATCTTATGGTTGGAGCAAGAGTAAGAGAACTTCGAAAAAAGTACCGACATTCATTAAAAAGCCTGGCTGAGTTAACGGGGCTGAATATCAATACATTGAGTCTTCTAGAAAATGGGCGAATTTCGCCATCGGTAAGTACTTTGCAGCGCCTTGCGCAAGCTATGGATGTGACCATTGCTTCTTTCTTTGAAGAATATTCAACTCCTCAAGCGGTTTTGGTTACAAGGAATTCAGGAAGACCCAGAATCAACCCTGAAGGAGCACTGATTGAAAACCTGACAGACCGTTTCCTCAACGATGATTTGCAAGCTTATGTGATCACATTGGATGCTGGATATAGCAGCGGGGAAAAGAAGATACGCCATGAAGGTTATGAACTGGTTTATTGCTTACAGGGAAGGATAACCTATCTGGTAGGTGATAGCGAGTACCTGCTCGAAGAAGGCGATAGTATCGTATTTGATCCACGCTTGAACCATTGTTGGGAAAATAAGGGTATGGAACCATCCCGATTCTTATTGGTTATTATGCCGCTTTCGGCAGACAGTAAAACACAATTCAACCACTTTAAAACCTAGGAGTATATGATGAAGATTGCTGTAATTACAGATGATGGAACCACGATCAGTCAACATTTTGGTCGGGCGTTGAAGTATGCCATATTTACGATCGAAAAACAAAAGGTGATCCTGCGGGAGGAAAAGGACAAAGTGGGACACCATACTTTTGGTGGTGCTGAGCATTCCCACGAAGAGCATCACCATGGAAACGATGCCCAATCACACGAAAAACATGATGCCATGGCGGATCCAATAGCTGATTGCGAGGTCTTGATCTGTGGGGGCATGGGAATGGGCGCTTATCAATTTATGGTCACCCGAAAGATCAAACCCGTTATAACAGATTTACATGAGATAGATGAAGCCATTCAAACTTATATAGCCGGTAATTTGGTCGATCATGTCGAAAAATTACACTGATATCCATGTTCTGATATCTATGTTCAGATAATCGCAACAGTTCTCGAGGTTTATATGGAATACTCTTTTCAAGAACTTCAGAAGATCTTATCGGCGCATGAACGATTTTTAAAGGGTGAATCGGATGGGCAGGAAGCTCCTTTGAGTGGAAAAGACCTTTACGGAGCTAATCTTGCCTCAAGCAAGTTATGTAGAGCAGACCTGAGTCGAATAAATTTATGTAGAGCTCTGTTGTGGAATACGGATTTCGAAGGTGCAAATCTTGAAAACGCTAATTTTAAGCATGCTGTCCTTGAAAATGCGAACCTGAAGAATACAAATTTGAAGTACGCGTCATTTATTGGGGCAAATCTCCAGGATGCAGACCTCAGTTCAGCAAATCTAACTGGTGCAAAATTAAAGGGTGCTTGTTTGACTAGAATAATTTATGATCCAAAAACGGTCTGGCCGGAAGGATTCGATCCTGATACTGGCGGTGCTAGCATGGTCTTCGAAGAATGATCTCTTTGCAACCCATTGGTGTTATTCATTCACTAATTTCTACCAAATCTGATTTGCCGATACAATCGATCAGGTCTGATATTGAAGCTGCTGTTGAGGTTTATCCTCAGTATATGGACGGACTGACAGGTATCGAAGATTTTTCGCACATCTATCTGATCTATGAATTCCATCGTGTGGATGAAGATATTCAGTTGATGGTGGAACCTTTTCTGGATGATAAAAAACATGGAGTTTTTTCCACACGTTACCCTGTGCGCCCGAACAAGTTGGGACTTTCTGTGGTTCGGTTAGAGGAACGTACAGGATTATTTCTAAAGATCAGAGGCGCAGATATGTTGAACGGTACACCTCTGTTGGATATCAAACCGTATATTCCTGAATTTGACCATTTTGAAGTTCAGAAAATTGGATGGTACCAAAATAGAAAATTCAGATAATATAGAAATAGGTTTCATTTCGTATCTTATGATGAAGGAGGTCTTATGGTAGAAAAAGCTGAAGGATGTGCGAAACCATCGAAAGGACCAATTTTAGAAGCAGTACAGGAATTCGGTTCCAAAACAGAAAAACCAATGGAGGCGCCAATGATTCAAGCGAAAGTGGGAAAACCTGCACCAGATTTTGAATTGACTGCTTTTCAGGGTCAGGGATTTAAGAACATCAAGTTATCAGATTACAAAGGAAAATGGATTGTCATCTGTTTCTACCCTGGTGATTTCACTTTTGTCTGACCGACCGAATTGTCGGCAGTTGCCGTCAAAGCAAAGGAATTGAACGCGTTGGGTGTGGAAGTTTTTGCCATTAGTACTGACAGCCGTTTTTCACATAAGATCTGGCAGGAAGAAGAATTATCCAAGATGGTGGACGGTGGATTCCCCTACCCGATGCTCTCTGATGCGGGTGGAAGAGTGGGGACGGTCTATGGCGTTTACGATGAAGAAGCGGGTGTGGATATCCGCGGACGTTTCCTGATTGATCCAGATTTTGTGATCCGTGCCATGGAAGTCATGACCCCCGAGGTCGGCCGTAATGTGAATGAATTGATCCGGCAGATACAAGCGTTCCAGCATGTGGTCGCCACCGGAGAAGTCACTCCAGCTGGATGGACCCCTGGAAAACCCACTTTGAAACCCGGACCTGAGTTGGCAGGTAAAGTGTGGAAAATTTGGAAACCCGATCTGAACAGTTAACTGTTTACATTCTCATACCGGCGTAAGTTCAGGGAGCGCTTGCAGCAAGCGCTCCCTTTTGATGTTAGTGAAGAAAAATTCCTATCTACGAAAGTATTTGCAAAAAAATTCCGACACCCTATTTTCCTAATTTGTAGGCATCCCGTAGGTTAAGCGTTGGGTTTCTAACGGATTATTAATCTAAAATGGAAATCGGTTTGTTTATAATGACCTGGATGTAAATTTCATCGCTAAACGGATCCCACAATGAAACCATCGATTGTAACTTCAATACTCCTAATAACCATAGTCCTCTCAGCCTGCGCGGCAGGGCTGGCCATACCCCCCACGCCAACTGTGGATGTCATCTCCACCCTGGTCACCTTGGATTCTCAGAACGATCCGGTTCGACCGGTCATCAGCACATCCATGGGTGATTTTGTGGTCGTCTCCTCCCGTTTTGTGGATGAAGCCCACGGCGACAAGCCCAAAGACGGCGAGAAATTCCTCATGCTCATCCTGTCCCAACCGGGAAAGGATAAACTCGACCCCGCATCGTTTTCATTGGAAGAATTCGACAAAGTGGTCCACGATACTTCCGCGGGAGAGATTTACATCCTCGCCAGCGACGGCTCAAAAACCATCTCCACCATGGGCGGCTGGCTCGATGATGAATTTGCCATGGGTTTCCGCGTTCCTGCCGCATCCGGATCCTTCACCCTGTACTGGTGGGATAACGATCCGATAAAACTAAACCCGTTTTTGCCATTGTAATTTGGCAAGATCGCGGATAATTTCTTCAGGAAACAAATCCTCATATCCGCCAATAAAGATAGTGAAAAAAGTATTTCTATAATGGATATTTGCCGAGTATTCAATATAATACTGACCATTTGACTGCATTTTTTTCCAGACGCAAGTATACGATTTGTCCCCTTGCCCAGATCGGATCCCCAGTTTTTCGCGGTTATCCTCGGATTCACACGGCGTTAGGATTTCTTCTCTGATGGCTGGGCCTTTTGCCGTTTTATAAATATCGGACAAAAGATAGATGTATTCCGGATTCCCTTGTTTTTTACTTGGGATATATGCGATATCCCATCCATCAATTCGTTCGCTTTTCTTAATATAATCCGATCCTTCATTAATTCCCAAATTGGCAATACTCTCTTTGTTGCGATAAGGTTTTGAATATATCCGGCGGTAAACAGGCTCTTTGGGCACCCATCGATGCCCTTATCACTCCCTTTTTTGCCGATCTTGCTTTCGCCTGTACCACCTAACGGTCGGGCATGGATAAGTGAAAGTGCCCACCACTGGAATTGGTAGCGGTCTTCAGAAGCAAGCTGCCTGGCGCCTTGTAGCTCGGTAGGTTCACCGACTACCGCGTAATCTTTGCCGGGTTCAAGGCTAAAATGATCTTTTAGTCGTATTTTATGCAGTGCAATAGCCAGATGAGTGATGTCGATCCCGATCCATCTGCGGCTAAGTTTTTGAGCGGCAGAGATGGCTGTTCCGCATCCACTGAAGGGGTCGAGCACAATTTCACCAGGATTGGAAGATGCTAAGATAATACGTTCTAATAGAGCCAATGGTTTTTGCGTCGGGTATCCTAATCTTTCAGCAGTAAGATTATGAAGTTGGTTTATATCAGACCAGATATCTTGAATTACTGTTCCATTGTATTCACTTTCGAATTGTTTTAATCGAGGCATACCAGATTTTGGATAATGTATCTTGCCTTCACGATCAAGTTGGTCTAGTTTATCTCTGGTTGTTGCCCAGGTTCTACTCTTTGCAGGCCACATACCTTTCCATTCATATAGAAGATTACCACCGTCACCATGGAGGGGAGCAGTAAGATCTATCCTTGCATACCTCTCACCTCTCTAGCTATCAAATTGATCAAAAAATGTATCTATGTATTCAGGGTCTGGTTTTTGAAATACATCATTCCAAGTATAAGATTTACTTTTCGAATAAAAGAAAATTATGTCATGTACTCTGCCACATCTCGCAGGGTCATTATGAGCAAAAGTCCTTTTCCAGACAATTTCGTTGCGATAGTTTTCACCCCCGAAAAGGGCATCTAAGATTATTTTCAAGTAGTGACTTGCTGTTGGATCGCAGTGCAAATACAAACTACCAGTTGATTTTAGAACCCTGTGCAATTCCAATAATCGGGCAGCCATCATAACCAGATAAGCCATCATCTGGTTGGTGCCGATGATGTCATCAAAGACTTGTATCTGTCATTGTGACAGAGTACCCGTAAGGTATGAGCGTACCTTGCGACGCGGCAATCCCCAAGATTATCCATCGCCGCAGCGAATCTCTATCCCGCTGACCACACACACCATATACGCTTGCCCAATCTTGGAGTGTCAGGGGGTTGGGGATGAGTGAACCTCAGGTTCACTCATCCCCAAAAAAAGTCCCTCCCGCAAAATCGTCTTTATCTCAGAACGGTCCTACCCGCGGGACATCGGCCGTAAGGTAGGGGTTGGTCGGCATCGAGATGGGTTAAGTGCTATCCGCGAAACCCATCTCAACATTCCAATCCCCTTGCCCAACTCAACACTACTGTCACAAGTGACAGTTGACTTAGTGTTTTTCATCATCTATAATAGAACAAAAGTGCTATTATTACAGCCCTTTACCAATCGAATAGTCCCTTCCCCCGACCACCAACCTCACTGATGGGATGACTGAATTGAAACAAATAACAAATGATTGCTATTTTTCTGACTGATGAAAATGGAAATGCGGAAAAGAAAAATCTGCACCGGATAAAAACCAGTGCAGAAGAAGAAAGTACATTGTTTTCGAAAATCAATTCTGAAGTGTGAAGTGCGAATGTGTTGTAATACGTTTATCCGCCAGCCATGGCACCCACGATCCGCAGCACCTCATCACCTCTCGCAACACTCTCCGGCAGGGGAGTGTCCATTGGCTCCAACGAGTGATCTTCTCTACAGGCGAAGAATCGCACGAAAGGTCTCCGTTGCAGAGTGATCTGGTCCCGGATCGTCCCCCTCAGCATCGGGTACTCCAGCTCAAGCTTGTCCAGCACCGAACGGATGGTAACCTCACCATCCACCTCGAGCAGAATGTCCCGGTCGATCCTGGCCAGTTCGCGTAAATGCCCGGGCATGGTCACCTTGATCATGGCAATGTTTGCACCTCAACCGAAAGCACAGGAGGCAAATTCTGGACGATGGCTTCCCATGTATCACCCGAGTTGCTGGAAGCATACACCTGCCCTCCGGTGGTCCCAAAGTAGATACCGCACTCGTCCATCGTATCCACCGCCATCGCACTGCGGAAGATGTTGACATAGCAATTGCTTTGCGGCAATCCCTTCGTCAGCGCCTCCCATTCATTGCCGCCGGTCTTGCTGCGGTATACCCGCAATTTCCCGTCGGGAGGGAAGTGGTGTTCATCGCTCTTGATCGGCACCACATAGATCGTCTCCGGCTCGTGGGCATGCACCGAGATCGGGAAACCGAAATCAGTGGGCAGGTTGCCGCTGACTTCATACCACAGGTCCCCGGCGTTGTCACTGCGGTTCACATCCCAGTGTTTTTGCATGAACAGTACATCCGGTTTGGATGGATGCAAGGTGATATTGTGTACGCAGTGTCCAACAAACGCATCCGGATCGGGAAGTTCATAGTTGGACTTCAATCCCTGGTTGATAGCCTGCCAGGTTGTACCTCCGTCGTCCGTGCGGAATGCTCCCGCCGCAGAAATGGCGATGAACATCCGCTTCGGGTTTTTGGGATCCTGCAGAATGGTATGCAGGCACAACCCTCCTGCTCCCGGCGTCCACTGATGTCCATTGACTTCACGTAAATTCGCCAGCTCCAGCCAGTTTTGCCCGCCATCTGTGGATTTGAACATGGCTGCGTCTTCCGCTCCCGCATAAACTGTGTCAGGATCATATAGCGATGGTGCCAGACTCCAGATGCGTTTGAACTCCCAGGGTCGCTGTGAATCATCGTAATAAAGGTGCGTACCAGGATCCCCAACGTATTCAAATTTATTGCCGACTGGCTCCCAGGTCACACCACCGTCATTGGATCGTTGCATGACCTGTCCAAACCAGTCCGTGGATTGTGAGGCATACAACCGGTTCGGGTCGAGCGGTGACCCTTGTATATGGTAGATCATCCATCCGGGAAAGTGCGGTCCTTCAACCTTCCAATCTTTCCGTTTGCCGTCTGCAGTTAAAACAAAAGCCCCCTTCCGGGTTCCAACCAATAATCTGATCTTACTCATCGTTTAATCTCCCGTCTTATCAAAGATCGTTTTATTTCCCCTGATGATTATTATTATGAAAGTTGGCAAGCGGGATGTCAATCAAAGTAATAAGGTGTCTACAAGATGTTTGGGAAAGCGAAAGAAAATGCGATGAGTTGGGAATGCCATCGCATTTCTATCTTCTATTCAGGCATATTGGATATAACAGAAATCTACAAAACAGGAAAACTCACCGTTATCTTCAAACCACCTTCCGGAGGATTTTCCGCAGTGATACTACCATTCTGAGCTTCGCATAACTGCCTGGCTATTGCCAATCCCAGTCCACTTCCACCGCTCAGCCTGGCCCTGGACTTGTCTTTGCGCCAGAATCGGTTGAAGATAAATGGAAGATCCTCCTCCGGTACACCAGGTCCATTGTCGCTAATGGACAGATGAATTTGTGTTTCGGATTTTTCCAGAGTAAGCAATACTTTCCCATCGGGTTGTGTATAACGGACCGCGTTACCGATAAGGTTGGCGATCACTTGTTCTGTACGCTGCGGATCCAAACAGGTGATGTAGTCATCTGTAGGAGGCATAAACTCCAATTGAATACTCTTCTCCTGAGCTTCAGCGCTGAACACATCGATGGAATGGCTGACCAGGTCTTTTAAGTCCGTCACTTTTTTCTCAAATTGCAGTTGCCCCAATTCAGCCAAAGTAAGCAAACGCAGGTCTTCCACCAACCGTTCTAAAAGATAATTTGCTTTCAGGGCCAGGCTGATGTGTTTCTCATCAGCAGGATAGACACCATCGAGGATCCCTTCCAAACGTCCGCGGATGGCGCTGATCGGTGTCCTCAACTCGTGTGCAATATCAGCAAGCAGATCACGGCGTTCACGGTTACTCCGTTCGATAGAAGCCGCCATCTGATTGAAGCTGTCGGTTAATACTAGCAAATCTTGAGTGCCTTGAACCTGAACCCGTGCATTCAGTTTTCCGGCTGTTACGGAGCGGGAAGCGGCAATCACTTCTGCCAAGGGAGTGACAATTCGACGGGTGAGCAATGCTACAAGAACAGATGCAAGTAAAGCGAGAAATATGGCTAGCAAACTTACCGGGAACAGGATGTTTGCAACAGCAGACACCTCAGAAGGGATCGATGATCTATTGAATACTATGGAACCTATACTTGCATTATTCAACTTCAGACTGAATACTATCTCATGTTGGTTGAAATCATATAGTTTACCAATTTTATCTGTATTTACCTTCCCCTCGTAGATTACAATGCGGTCTTGCGGATCAAGAAGGGAGAGTGAGTTTCCATAACTCTCAGAATTCAGAATTTTTTCTACTCCGACCCAACTACCCATGCCTGAATAATAACCTTCCAGTTTCGAAATGATTGGTAAACGGTTAAATGGTGAAATATCAGAATTATTGGACAACATATAACCTGTACCAATAATGATGATGATTAAAGCAAAGAGTAAAACGCTGACGAAAGCACGAAGGACTATCCAGAATATTCGGGTTCGAATTTGGCGAGCAGAATCATCCATGATTATTTACCTTCGAATTTGTACCCTACACCATGGATGGTAATAATATATTCATCCGGTTCGAGTTTTCGCCGAAGATTATTAATGTGCGAGTTTATGGCACGCTCATAGCTCTCGAATGAAATCCCGTGGATAGCTTCAGTCAATTGATTCCGTGAAAAGATCCTTCCAGGTTGGCTCATCAAAGTTGCCAAGATTTCAAACTCTGTCGCAGTGAGTTGAACGGATTTTGAGGGCATTTGTACTTCATAATGGGATCGATCCAGTGTCAAATCACCAACCCGAAGTACTTCATTGGTCGAGTCTCCAGATTTACGCCTAAGAACCACCCGTACTCGGGCAACCAATTCACGGGGACTGAAAGGTTTGGTGATGTAGTCATCTGCTCCAATTTCGAGTCCAATAAGTTTATCCGATTCTTCAACGCGGGCAGTCAACATGATGATGGGAACATCGCTCTCACGACTTAATGTTCTGCAGACATCCAGTCCATCCATTTCAGGCAGCATTAGGTCTAAAACAATTAGATCTGGTTTTTCGCGCCGCGCACTTGCAAGACCTTTCAGACCATCCACCGCAGTGATAACAGAGTATCCAGCAGCTTTGAGATAATCGCTGCAGATTTCAATTATGTCAGAATCATCTTCGATGACCAGAATTTTCTTTGGCATAGGGATATTATAACTTTCATCAACAAGGTTTTTGTGTATACCTACCGAGTATATGCTTCAGTCTAAGGTTTATTCGTACCTTAATGCTTCGATCGGGTGTAGATTGGCTGCTCGATAGGCTGGATAGATCCCAAAGAATAAACCCACTGCTACAGCAAAGAAGAATGCTAACAATATGGAACTTATGGTGATCTGAGCAGTGATCAGATTAGCCAGGGTTACCAAACCAGCGATTCCTGCTCCAAATCCTATCCCGATGATACCTCCGAGCACACTTAGTGTCATGGTTTCTATCAGGAATTGTAGGAGGATTTGGTCTTTACGTGCACCTACTGCTTTTCGTAATCCAATCTCTCTTGTTCGTTCGGTGACAGAGACAAGCATGATATTCATGATTCCAATACCCCCTACTAACAAGGATATTCCGGCGATTGCTCCTAAAAAGATTTTTAGCGTTGTTGTAACGGTACTTAAAGTAGAAAGGAAGTCGCTTTGGCTCATCACGCTGAAATCAACATCATCAGCTATCTTGAGATTATGTTCACGACGTAATACACGCTCCACTTGTGCCATTACACTATCCACCGTGTCTGCGGAACTGGCTGATAAACTGATCGTGCTCAGTAATTTATGCCCATCTTTTGTGGCAGATGAACCGAATAATTTGACATATCCAGTTTCTATTGGAATGAGGGCAATTTCATCAGAATTTTGGATACTACCGCCTTTGGATTTGAGAACCCCAATCACTTCAAACCGTACTCCATTGATCTTGATCGCTTTGCCGATTGGATTCACCCTTCCGAATAGATCATCGGCTGTCTGAGGGCCAAGTATCACCACCCTTGCTTGTGAAGTTCCATCACTTGCGAGGAATTCTCTACCAGTTTCGATTTCTGTTGAATTCACTTGAAAGTATTCTGGTTTGATTCCTTTTACGGATACAAACAGAGACTCACTATTGTATTTGATCGGATATGAAGATTGGTAAGAAGGGGAAATTCCAGCAAGTCCGGTTACCTGGTTGGATATAGCTTCATAGTCATCATAGAACAACGAATTTGATGAACCTCCACCCCCACCTCCGGGTCCCATTTGATAACTTCCGGGTAAAACAGAGACAAGGTTTGAGCCTATTCCTTCGATTTCGCCCGTAATGCTTGCAGTTGCACCATTTCCGATTGCCAGCAAGGCTACAACGGCTCCAACACCGATGATAATACCTAGCATTGTCAAGAATGATCGTGTTTTATTTGCAGTCAATGCACGTAACGCATTTTGAATATTCTGAGCAATTAACATAGATCGATTACGCTTTCTCATCCGGACGCGGAGTTCCGGCTTTTAATGGGTTTGGGTTTATTACATCAGAGATGATTTGACCATCCGCTAAACGAATGATCCTATTTGTGTGGCGGGCAATAAAATTATCGTGTGTAACAATAATTACCGTTTGTCCGGTGTCACGGTGCAGACTTTGGAACAACTCAATGATCTCTGCTCCGGTTTTACTATCCAATGCGCCGGTCGGTTCATCAGCGAGTAAGATTGCCGGGTCGTTGACTATAGCGCGGGCAATTGCCACGCGCTGTTGTTGACCACCAGAAAGCTCATTCGGATGGTGATCAAGCCGATTACCAAGACCGACGCGTTCTAGGGCATGAGTAGCTTTTTCCTTTCGTTCTTTGCCAGGGACACCGCTGTAAGTCAATGGCAGCATTACATTTTCTAAAGCGCTGGTTCGCGCAAGCAGATTGAATTGTTGAAAGACAAATCCGATCTTTCTGCCACGGATGTCAGCCAATTGGTGATCGCTCATCCCATGAACTGGTTCGTCATCTAGGATGAATTCCCCATCACTGGGTACGTCCAAACAACCGATGATCGACATGAGAGTACTTTTTCCTGACCCACTTGGACCCATGATGGAGACCATTTCGCCTTTTTCGATATTGATGTTTACCCCGTCCAGAGCGCGAATTTCAGTTTCACCCATCTTGAAGACTTTAGTAAGATTTTCAGTTTTGAGCATATGATACCTAATTCATCCCAGGCAAACTTACTGTTTCGGCGTTCCCGTAATCGGATTGGACTTTATCACCTTTCGCAAGGTTGCCAGAAATAACAACCAGATCTCCAACTGATTCACCACTTATCACATCCACCCTTTGGAAACTGCCATCATCCTTGATCACAATGACATACTCTCCTGATTTATCACTCTGGATCCCGATTGCAGGTACGGCGAGGGAAACGCGTGGTTCACTGACCTGGATGTTTACATCTGCAGATGCACCTAAAAGTAACGGTGCTTCCTGAGGATCCAATTGCACTCGAACGGAATATTTTATGAGTCCTGAAACTGATTGACCAACTGGATTTATGAAGGTTACAGCCCCAGTGAAGGTTTTATCAGGAGCAGCATCCATGGTGACGGTGACTTTGTTACCGATCTCGACTCGCGAGATATCTGCTTCATCGACCTGTGCATCCACATGTAAGTTCGAGCGATTTGCCGCAAAGACTGCTACCGTTCCGCTGGACACTTCGTCACCGGGGTTCTGTTCAATAGCCAGAACTTCACCATCAAACGGAGCAATGATATAAAGTGAATTTACATTTGCTTGGGCTGCGTCCACTCGAGCTCGTGCGGCAGCGACATCGTCCGAATTTGGTCCACCAATCAATCGATCAACCTCACGTTGAGCATCAGCCTGTTGAGCCTGGGCAATTGCCAGTGCAGCACGGTATTTTTCCGCATCGATTTCAGATGGCTTGCCTCTATACCAATTCAGGGTTGCAATCAATTCGTCACGATGGTTCCTGGCATTGATTAGATTCAATTCAGCCTGTGCTTTATCTGGATCGCCAGCGGGTCGTTTCTTATATCTCTTATAAACATCTTCCAACCTGGAAACCTGCCTCTTGGCCAAGGTGATCTCATCTTCTGTCTGATCAATCAGATCGTCGTCTGCGCGCCTCCAATCAATTTTTGCAATATCTTCTTTCGCATCCTCGACAGCTTGTTTGGCATTTGCCAGATCTTGTTCGGCTTTTGCCAAAGCAAGGCTTGAATGTAATACATCATCAAGATCCTTCTCTGCATTAACCAAATCAGACTGGGCTGAGATGATATTTGCATTCGCGCTAGTTGTCTGCAAACTCAGCAAAATATCACCGGCTTTGAACTTTTTTCCCACTCCTATATGGATTTTTTCTACAGTTCCTGCTGTTTTCCAAGCAAGATTTGCAAATGATTGGGCTTCAAGGTAGCCACTGGCATCAATACTTTCAGCTAGTGTAATCGTTGTCACACTTGCTGTCGAATTTGAAGTATCTTTGCTTGTACCTGCTGCCTGGCTTAATGGAATAGCTATCGCAACAATCAAGACTACGATGCCAATAAGCCAGGGAATGATTTTTTTGTTTTTTAACATGGTTTTGTATCCTTCTGTCAAATAGATAGTGATAAGGATATCAACCGGTTGTAAAGAATTTATCAAGAAAATGTAGATGAAGATAGAGATATCACATTAATGACGAAGAATTTCTCATATACAGGGTCATTAGGTACTTCTACAAAAACTGTTACCTGATATTTTATTTCATATAATTAAGGCATACCTAAATATATTATTAGGAATAACAACTCAAATCGCAATTATTGGTAAAGAATAATGGTAAAGGAGATCTATGGATCAGATCAGTAGAAGGAGATTTCTAAAAATGGGTGGTATCGCTCTCGCAGGTACAGCTGGCGGTACGTTGCTTGCCCAACAAAACACAATGCAAGTGAGGGGCGAGAAGACCATCGGTGCTGGTTTGTTTCATGATGACGATCATCCCAAATGGGGTATTCCTGGCACAAAAGGGGATGTGGATCACGTTCGGAATGGTTTTAATCCTACAGATGTCCTGACCGATTTTGATTATGGAAAAATAACGATCATGCCATCCGGGCAGGTATTAAGGGAATATGAAATTGAGATGTTAAACAAAGAAATCGAGATTGTACCGGGGATTAAGTTCGCAGCCTGGACATATAATGGCCGCATCCCAGGGCCAACCCTCAGAGCAACTGAAGGTGACCGCATCCGTTTCCACTTCACCAACCACGGTGACCATCCCCACTCAATTCACTTCCATGGCATTCACCCCGGAAAGATGGATGGTGTTCCCGGGACAGGAGAGGGCGGGTCTATCGCTCCGGGGGAGTCTTACACGTATGAATTCGATGCCGAACCATTTGGGTTACATCTTTATCACTGTCATGTTTTTCCGCTAGCACGCCATATTGCCAAAGGATTGTACGGGGCATTTATCATTGATCCGAAGCAGGGGCGACCTAAAGCGGACCGTGAAATGGTAATGGTGATGAGTGGTTTTGATGTCGATTTTGATGATGCAAATGATTTTTACGCGGTGAACGCAATCCCATTTCATTATCAAAACCATCCCATTCAGGTGAAGATTGGTGAAATGGTCAGGATCTATCTAGTTAATATACTCGAATTCGATCTGATCAACTCTTTCCACTTGCACGCTAATTTGTTCCACTATTATCCGACCGGAACCAGTCTGACTCCCTCTGAATACACCGATACGGTCATCCAGGGACAGGCTCAGCGTGGAATACTGGAATTCAAATATAAATATCCGGGCATGTATATGTTCCACGCGCATGTCACTGAATTCGCGGAACTGGGATGGAATGGCATGATCGAAGTGAAAGAGTAAAGGCACTAATTATGGAAGAAATAAAACAACCCCCACGTTTTCCGTTTAAAAAGTTGGCATTATTCCTATTACCGGTGATCCTGCTTGCAGGTGTGATCCTGATTTTTCTTAAAACCGGTGGAGGACTTAAATTGCAATCCCCGGTTCCCATCGAAACATTGACCATTGAGCGAACTGTGATGAAAAATGGGCATATCGATATCCACATTCAAAATACCAGCCCGCAGACCATTAACATCAGTCAGGTCATTATTAATTCTTCTGTTTGGCCGATGGATACATATCCGGAAGGACCCATCCCAAGGCTTGGTAATGCGGTTGTTCATATCGATTATCCATGGGTGGTAGGTGAAGCATATGCCATTACCCTATTTTCTTCCAATTCCGTTCCCTTCAATCTTGAAATTCCTGTTGCTTTTACAACACCCGAACCCAACAGTTCCACTTTCTGGTCTTTTGCCTTGATTGGACTTTATGTCGGAGTAATCCCCGTATTCCTCGGTATTTTTTGGTTTCCCGTGTTGCGTACTCTGGGAAAAAAATGGATGACTTTCCTGATGGCAGTCACCGCGGGGCTACTGATCTTCCTTGGTTTGGACACTATTGCAGAAGCATTGGATCAATCTGCAAAAGTCCCCGGAGCTTTCCAGGGCATCGGATTGATTGGTATCGGAGCTGTTTCAACTTTCCTCTTATTGGATGCTGTCTCGAAAAGGCAAGGTCAGATCGGGCGAACGGAATCCGACAAGCGATTGTCGCTGGCGTACATGATAGCTACAGGAATCGGTATTCACAATCTGGGTGAAGGATTGGCGATTGGAGCCGCCTACAATATCGGCGAGATCTCCTTGGGCGCGTTCCTGGTGGTCGGTTTTATCATCCAGAATATTACCGAAGGGTTGGGAATTATCGCTCCGGTCCTCAGAGACCAACCGCGGATTCGGTCGCTGGCTTTGCTGGGGTTGATCGGTGGTGGTCCTGCAATTCTCGGGGCATGGATTGGCGGGTTTGCCCCATCACCAACATTGGCTGTGTTGTTCCTTGCCATCGGTGCTGGCGCGATCTTCCAGGTTGTTTATGCGATAGCGAGGATGATACAAAAGGATACAGCCAAAGAATCCATGCAAGGGACAGTATTTAGCGGCGTTTTAGCTGGAATGCTGTTATTATGGGTCACCGGTTTATTGATAAAATAGATTGATATGCCTGAAAATCATAGCGAATCTGTTCAGAATTACTTGAAACATATATTTGAGTTGACTATCAACGGTGAACCAGCCAGTACAAACGCGTTGGCTGCCAGGCTGGCAATTGCACCGGCGTCGGTTTCAGGTATGTTGCAACACCTATCCAAGTTGGAGCCACCACTGATTTTTTATCAAAAGCACCAGGGAGTAACCTTAACCGATGAGGGGAAATTAGAAGCACTCAAGGTGATCCGTCATCATCGATTGATCGAAGCTTGGTTGGTAAAAACTCTTGGTTATTCATGGGATGAAGTACACCTGGAAGCAGAACGGTTGGAACATGTGATTTCGGAAGAAATGGAAATTCGGATTGCAGATGCACTGGGTAATCCGATGCGTGATCCGCATGGTGATTTGATCCCAACTGCTGAATTGATCATGCCGGAAGACCATTCAATTCCACTATCCACTTTGCGCCCTGAGGATTCTGGAATTGTGGTGCGGGTACAAAGCGAAGATCCAGCTTTTCTTAGGCATGTTCAGAAATTGGGAATCGTACCCGGAGCACATCTCAAAGTGATGTCTTTTTCAACTTTTGATAACAATACAACCATACAAAATGAAAAATTCACCGCAGTCATAGGCTCCGCGGTGGCATCCAGAGTTTATGTAAACCTCATTTAGTAAATTTATTCATCCCTACCAGGAACTATTTGATCCCATCACCGACAAACGAATAAAGACGGATCTTATTTGTATCCATGGGATTTTCATCCTGTTTTCTGCAATCATTGGATAAAGCGCATCCGCCGCATGTATCTCCGCAAGAGTCATAGTTCGTGATCATGCCTGATTGCCTGAGATGTTCCAGCATGGCGTGTACCATCTGGGGAGATGTGCCTATGCGTGCAGCCAGGGAATTGACTTCCAATGTTCCCCCTGTACGAATCTCGGTTAGTAGTTGTTGTAACATGGTTATAATCCGATCAAAACTGCAAGATGATAGATCGCTGCCCCTGCAGATACTGAGATTGCCAGTAGCATGATCAGGCTGACAAATGTCCATCGCCAGGAATTCGTTTCCTGTTTTGTCACGGCTACAGTTGCCATACATGGAATGAATAACATCGTAACTACGAGGAACGATAAAGCAGTGGGGACTGTGAATGACGAAGCCAGGGTGCCTGCGAGACTGGCATCAGCTGATTTCCCGAACAATACACCCAGAGTTGCGATTGCGTTTTCTTTTGCAGGAAAACTGGTTAGTAGTGCTACGGTTAATTTCCAGTCGAAACCCATCCACTTGCCAACTGGTTCGATCATCTGACCAAAACGGGCGATGTAGCTTGAATTGATGTTCCCGCCCGGAAGGTAGGATAATACCCAAATGACTAAAGACATACCCAGGATGGCTGTTCCGGCTTTTTTGATAAATGATAACGATCTGTGCCAGACTAATAAACCGATCGTCCGTGCGTTTGGAATATGGTATAGGGGCATTTCCATAATGAATGCGGATCTTTGACCTTTGAAGATCACTTTATTAAGGATTGCTCCGCTCGAGACTAGTGTGAACATGGAAAGAAGGATCAATCCCCAGGAAACCCAGATAGCATTTTGTCCGAAAAATGCCGGTGCAATAAACGCAACAACCGCCATACGGGCAGTGCATGGGACGAGTGGAGCGATCAATATGGTTAGAATTCTTGCCGGTAATGAATCGATCACCCGGGTACCCATGATCGCAGGTACATTGCAACCGAAACCGAGAAACAATGGTAGGAACGACTTGCCGTGTAACCCCATCAGGTGCATCAGATTATCCATGACATAAGCAGCTCGAGCCATGTAACCTACATCCTCAAGCAGGGCAAAAGTGGCGAAAAAAATCGTCAGGATGGGTAAAAATGTCAGCACGGATCCGACTCCACCGATTACGCCATCTGTGAGCATCCCGACCAACCAGGGTGGTGATACGATCAGTTCATTGGATGTAGAATGGGTTAACGGTGTAATGATGGCAGTGTCCATCCAATTTTGAATCGGTGTACCAATGGCAAAAGTAAGCCAGAATACCAACCCAAGCATACCTGCCAGAATGAATAGTCCCCAAAACGGATGAGCTGCCCAGCGATCCAATTTTTCTGTAATACCTACCTGACCGATTTTTGGGCGGGTGACAGCGGCTCGGATCATTCGCCCGATCCACTCATAGCGACCCGAGGCAACAGCCATGAAAGCATCATCGTGTTCCTTTAAGATCGCATTAACCGATTCCCATACATCACACGGAAGGACCTCTAGCATCATTTTGGTGATTTCAGAATCACCCTCCAATAGTTTGAGAGCAATCCAGTTTTTCGGGTAAGGGATGGGCACGAATGGGGATATCTTTGCTTCCATGTCATTCAATACAACTTTATGATCCGCCCTTACTTCGGGAGGGCGCGGGCAGGGAATCGCCTTGCCGTTGACGATATCCTGAACAACATCCAGCAGTTCGTGAACACCATCTGCCCGTGAGGCGGTCATGGGGATCACTCTTAATCCGAGTGCAGCTTCGAGAACATGGGGTTCCACCTGGATCCCTTCTTGTTGGGCAACATCCATCATATTCAAGGCGACTACCAGCGGAGCATCCAGCGCCGCCAATTCGGCGACCAGATACAGACTCCGTTCAAGGTTTGCAGCGCTAACCACCGCAACCACAACGGATGGTTTTTCCCTAAGAATGAACTCCCGGGCGATCACTTCGTCCGGAGAATTTGCTGTAAGGCTGTATGTACCGGGAAGGTCTACGATCCGGTAGGACTGATCGCCTAGAGCAAAGGTACCCTCACGATGCTCAATTGTCTTCCCTGGCCAATTGCCTACGTGCTGATTTAATCCGGTCAATAAGTTGAATAATGTGGACTTACCCATGTTAGGCTGCCCGGCAAGTGCTATCATGGGATTTTTACGATCAAGATCCAGGAGATCGAAAGAAGGTGTTACAGAAGAACTGTGACAATCACCCATTTTCACCACGTAAAACCATAATTTTAGCTGCTTCACCGCGTCCTAAAGCCACCCTCGTTCCGCGGACATTGACGATCAATGGTCCTCTTCCGTAATTCTGGACCATGTTGATCATCACTCCCGGGGTGAACCCCAGAGATACAAGGCGGTTATTGGTTGTACGGCCACCACGGAAATCCAATATTGTACCTGATTCTCCAGTCGGCATATCTGATAACGCAAGCTGCTGAGTGGTTTCTGGCAAGATGTTCTCCATTGAAGATGATATAATAAATGTATAACGAAAAAAGTTATAGTATGCTAATAACTAATATTAGTATACAATAAAAACTGGAATTGCCCCATGACAAATGTCACCAATTTTCATTCAAAAGAAATAATCGGATTAAGTTCTACGATCCAGGATTATCTATCCCTGATCTATGTGATGGAACGCGATGATGAACCGGTTGTTGGGTCCCACCTTGCCGACCTTTTAGGTGTCACACCACCCACTGTGACTAACACTTTGAAGCGGATGGTCCGTGATGGTTTGATTACCATGACTAAATCAGGTACACATCTGACAGAGACAGGATGGGATGCAGCCAGAGTGATCATGCGCCGACACATGTTGATGGAATGGATGATGTTCAAAACACTGCCATGGTCGAAATTGCATAGCGAGGCTCATCACTTGGAGCATGCCATCTCCTCGATGACTGAGACCGCTTTGATGGAGCAGTTGAATAACCCCCAGACCTGCCCTCACGGAAACCCGCTGCCGGGAAGTGAACAAGCTGTAGCGAAATGGATAAAATTAACCGAAATTCAGGTAGGAAAAACTGCAATTGTCAGGCGGATCCATGAATTAGCTGAAGAGAATAGTGAATTGCTAAGTTATTTTGAACTCAAACATATCATTCCTGATGTAAAAATTACGGTTAAAGAGATTCTGCCTTTCAATCAAACTATAACCATAGAAGTTAAAGATCAATTGGTGACTTTGGGAAACCAGGCAGCAAAGTATATCTTCGTTGAAATTTGATGATTTAAACATTTTCCTTACAACTATCAACAAAACCTGACTGGATGACCAGTATCAAAACTCCCCCTATGGCAGGGGGAGTTTGATATATAAGTTTTATGATTAATTCAGGCTGACCATACCCGTTCCCTCACTCAGGAGGAATCATGAAAAAACGGAAACTTTATCCACTTGCCGTACTCTTTGCAATTTTTCTCTCACTTACGATATATATTTACTCCCTGCCTGATCTTGATAGGGAATATGCCCTCAGGTTGTTGTCCTTGGGTGAATCAGATGTCAAAGACTATATGAGGTTTCCGGTTCGTGAAATACAAAATCCTGATCGAGCGATTATGCTTGCCAGCGATCCGCATCCGGAGTGGTTTCTATCTATAACGTATATGGCCAATGGTAAGAAATACCAATCCAGTGTGGATGAGCTGATGACCAGTCTTCAGACACAAGCGTTGATCGTGATCCAAAATGATCGGGTAGTCTATGAGAAATACTATAACGGTTACCAACGGGATTCAATCGTTACTTCTTTTTCGTCTGTAAAGTCATTCAATTCCGCTATGATCGGTATCGCGATCGATCAGGGATTGATCAATAGCGTCAATGATCCCATCATTCAATATCTTCCCGAATTGAAAGGCCGCGGATTGGATGAAATGACGATCCGGGATCTATTGTTGATGTCATCAGGGATCAAATACGTTGAAGATGAAAACCTATTCCCTCATTTGGGAGCACCTTTCTCTGACGATGCCAAAACATACTATTATCCTGATCTGCAATTGCTTGCCCTCAAAGAAGTAAAGCACGGAGATGAGACCATCGGGAAGTATATGCATTACAACAACTACCATCCCATACTCGAAGGTATGATCCTTGAGCGGGTCACAGGGATGCCAGTAGCGAAGTATCTTGAACAAACGATCTGGCAGCCAATGGGAGCAGAATATGATGCTTCCTGGAGTTTGGACAGCATGAAGACCTCATTCGAGAAAATGGAGAGCGGACTTAATGGAAGGGCAATTGATTTTGCCAGGTTTGGGCTGCTCTACCTGCACAAAGGCAACTTGAATGGGAACCAGATCGTTACTGAAAAGTGGGTAAAAAAATCAACATCTCCGGATCCCAACGATAACCGTGAATGGCCGTCCTGGCCGGAATACCGTAAGAATGGCGGTTACTATAAGTATCACTGGTGGGGAAATGTCCGGGATAATGGACATTTTGATTACACTGCCGCCGGGAATTTTGGACAATACATTTACGTCTGCCCGCAGAAGAACCTGGTGATCGCCCGTTTTGGAGAAGACGATGAACCAGTGGATTCTTTCAGAGATGTGCTTTATGCGCTGGAGGAAATGGTACCGGAGGATTGACTTGGTTTTATGCTGGAAAAAATTTAGTGGAGCCAGCTTAATTGCAACCCATTGATTATTATCCCAATTAAACCCCAGGCTGTGCCAAGAATCGCTCCTGCCAGAACGTCTCTTGGATAGTGTGCTCCAACATACATTCGAGTAATTCCAACCAATAAGGCCACTGCGTATAGCGGAATTCCAATCCAAAAAAAAGAATGAAATTGTTGGGTTAAGATTGTCGCCAGGAAAAATGATTGACTCGTATGTCCACTGGGAAAGGATCGACCTATGGCTCGAAAACCGACTATTCGGGTTTGGGTCAATCGGATAAATGGCCGTGAACGGTTAGCCAGGAATTTGAGTAATTCTACAATTACCCATAATGACAATGTCCCAATCATGAGATCATATGATAAGCGACGATTATTTAATAAATAAAAAACAATAATGATGGACAGGGCGCCGAAAAAACTGCCTATCTGTGTAAAACCCAACATCGATCTGTCCAACCATATCGGACGAGATCCCTTTAAATTTAAAGAATAAAAACCCCCAGGAATCAAATTTTTGACCTGCCGACCAAACCAGTGATATAGCAATCAAACAGAAAACAAGTAACAAACCTGCCAATATTTTATTTGCCAGCAAACCATACCAAAATGCTATTCTGATGTACGCTGGTAGCAGTAAGACTACGATCAACAAACCTGCACTGATACCCATCAAACGTGAAATCGGTGGATTATCTAATACCCATTGATTTAGTTTACTGATTTTTTCGCGAATTTTTATTCTTGGTGGTTGATCCATTTATCTATACTTCGACCTTTACAATCCCTATTTTAGGCGACCTCTTGCGATTCCCCCACCATCATGGCAAGCGCTTTTCGCCTGATCTTAATAATTACTTTTCCTTCTCCTAAAGGTGATCCATCAGCCATCACATGCATGGGAGGTTGAGTATCTATAGTAATCTTCCGAACATGGTAATGTTGGATGCGTTCATCTTCTGGTTTTCCATCACCGACACCTTGGAAAACATATGCCAGGAGTTCCAGTTTGGAAAGATCAGCGAAAAATAGGATGTCTAGCAATCCATCCTTAAATGCATCTTTAGCTCCAACTTGATAATGAAGACCAATATGAGGCATATTCGAAACCAATACTACATGACCCAAACTGTGGATTTCTTTTTTGTTTTCCAAAACTAGATGGATATCTGCAGGTGGAGATGAAGTGAGTGTCGAAATGAAATCCGGTAAACGTGCTAAATTTCCATGCTGAATATCATCCGCTGAAGGAAAAAGGGAAGATACAAGGCCTACCGAGCAAACTTCAAGGAATGGGGTCGATGTTTTTCCACATGTGGCCATACCCACATCAACTTTAATACGCCTTCCATTCCTGATAATCGCAATAGCATCCGGAATGTGATTAGGTATCCCCAAACTTAACGCTGTATTATTTTGGGTACCCAGAGGAATAATACCCAGGGTGGCATCTGTGCCAGCAAGAATTCTGGTCACGGCAGAAATTGTTCCATCACCACCACAAACTACAAACAACCGGATACCCTGTGAAAGAGCAGCGTTTACCACTCCGGGCAAATCACAGCCCGGTTCGATCAGAAATGGTTCAGGGGTTATCTTCCAAAATTGCATTTCGTGGATCACATCCATTAATTGGACAGGAGAGTCTCCGCTAGCTCCTGCACCTGGATTGAATATGAGTTTGGCGTTGATCCGGTGTTTGTTCTTTACCAGCGGATTACTATTGGAAAATTGGGTCATAATTTCCTTGCCCTTTTACAATCCGGGATTATCTTCAATTTGGTTTGGCTAAATTTTGAATTCTGTCTCGCGACTGAAATAATCCCCGCACTCCAGCATTTGAATGTTTTAGGGTCATACCTAATATTTTATCAACGATTACTTATTACATTTTAGCCAGCATTTAATAACAGTTAAATTCAGCATAACATCATACTGCCCCTTGTACTATAGGATATATCAAAAAGTGATTCCGAATAAAAGTAACCAAATTAGTGGACCATCATTATGCTAATTGGCATGGTTAAGTATTTCGAGTAATTCATTTGTAGACAACGATACCCGGTGATGTTGAGACCCTGACCGATCCGAACGATCTGAGGGGCAATGACCCCGTTTTCGGAAATAAGTTTACGATGCTCAAAGAATTGATGAATGGGGGAGTCTGAAATAATTCGACCATCATGGAGCAATATAACCCGGTCAGAATTCCCGGCAATAAAATCCATATCATGAGAAATCAATATCACAGTTTTTCCTTGTTCGCGCAGTCCTTGTAAGACTTCTTCGAGCAGGTTAATTTCTCCTGCGTCCAAGTTTGCAGTCAGTTCATCGAAGACAATGATCGGTGTGTCCATTGCGATGGCCGATGCAAACCCGATCATTTTTCTACCGGTGTATCCAAGATCCAAAGGATTCTGTTCCGATCTGTCGAGTAAACCTAATTTCTGTAATGATTTATGAACCAGATCATCCACTTTCGCATAGTGATATCCCAGATTGCGCGGACCAAAAGCGACTTCTTCACTGATCGTCCGGCAAAAGATTTGCTCATCCGGGTTTTGGAAAACATAGGCCACCCTTTTTGCCAGTTCTGTTGTGGTTTTTGTTCTGGTATTCCAATCTCCTATCCAGACATCACCCATATTCGGATGCAGTAATCCGTTTAGATGTTTGCCGAATGTGGATTTTCCAGAGCCATTTTCTCCGATGACCGCAATCCTTTCACCAGGCTGAATGACGGTGGACACATGATCAAGAGCCGGGATTTTACTAAGATACGAAAAGCTAACATTATCCACAACGATCTTCATGATTCTTCTTTTCCTTTCATTACTCGACCAAGACTGAAACCCGCAACAGTCTCTTCCAACGTTACAGGTAATGGAAGATCTTTTGGCCAAAATCCCTGAGTTGCTCCATATTCAGCAATGCGAGTGTAAGGCTGTCTGCCGATGCCAGTGCGCTCCAGTATAGGTGATGAAAGTACCATAGCAGGGGAACCATCCAAAACTAATTCGCCATGATCAAGAGCAATGACTCTATCTGCGTACTTTGCCATCCATTCCAAATGATGACTAGCGAGTACGACAGTCTTTCCAATTACGAGCTTGGTGGTGAATGATCTCATTGATTGCCTGGTTACCTGCGGGATCAAGCATGGATGTTGGTTCATCCAATAGCAGAATAGTAGGTTCAAGAACGAGAATGGATGCTAGCGCTAATCTCTGCTGTTGACCACCAGAAAGGGAAAAAGGATTTCGGTCTGGTACTTCATCCAACCCGACCAGTTTTAATACATTATTGATGCGCATAGGCATCTCGGACTGCGAAATCCCCAGGTTTTCCAGCCCCCAGGCTATCTCTTCAAAGACTGTATAACACATCCCAGATAATTGATTGACCGGGTTTTGCAAAACCAAACCGACCTGACCGGCAAATTCTCCAGCGGCGTTTTACTCGTATCCATGCCATCAATCACCATTTGTCCATCCATGTTTCCATGAAAAAGAGATGGGATCAAACCAGCCAGCGACCATAATAAACTGGATTTTCCCGCACCACTTGCTCCGATCAATCCTACCAATTGTCCACTTTCAATATTTAGGGAGATATTTTTTAGCGCTGGGGTAGGTGAACCTGGATATGTGTAAGAGTACTGATTGATTTCGATTTTTACCATTCAGATCCTTAACTTCCCGAGGAGAGACAGCAGAATGGCAACGAAGATCATCAGCCATTCTGAGAAGATATTGGAAACGCGTATCTGTTAGTTTGTTCAAGTGTGTCTTTTTTGTCGGAGATGTAAAACCGCGAACTTCCAAGGCAAGCGATCTTTCTTCCACATCGATCAGACTGCTGAAGATCAACGGGGAGATCAGCGGAACAAGTGCTCGGATTCTTGTGAACACATTGCCCTGTGTTTTCAATCCGCGGGATTGCTGTGCAAACTGGATCGATTTAACACGTTCAGATAAACGAGGGAGAAGCAGCAATGGACTTCCCAGAAGGTAGGCTAGTTTATTGGACATTCCCAATTCTGTCAGAGCTTGAATCAAATGATCAGGTTTAGTGGAAAACACTAATACGAAGGAAGATGCTAAAGCAGAAAACAATCTGATGATGATGATTTCAGCAAATTCCAATCCTTCTTTTCCGATGGATAGCGGTCCCAAGGTAATGAGAACTGTTTGGTTGGCTGGATTGAAGAATCCATGTACCAACAGCAAAACGATCGAAAAAGGAGCTAGCAACCGGAATAATGCCACCGAAGCACGGACTCCCATTCCCGCAGAGATCAGGACAATCAAAGCCACCAACCCCGGGAATATAGAAGAAAACCAAAATGCTTGGTGACTGAAGATAACAACCATGGCTGCAAGACTAAACACCAGTTTGGTAAACGGATGCAGCCGGTGCAGCCATGTATTTCCGGATTGATATAATCCCTGTGGGGGAACTCCCATATTTTTAGTCTGTTACAGCGTTCGCTCGTGGAAAGCGAGAAGTGAATCGCTTGGGTAAACCTTTTACGATGCCCCATGCCAACAAAGCAGTCACTACCTTATCGATCAGATTATCTGAAATCACAGTGATGATGACCGCACTGAAAAGATCTTTTCCGGTAGCCAATAAATAGGCTGTGATGAAGTCTGCTCCGCTGCCAGTTACTCCACCGAACATATATACCCTGATCGGAATGGCAATGATGGAGAGAGCGATAGAGATGATCACACCACTAAGGATAGCCTGCCACCATTTTTTGAATAATCCGAATTTTGCGCATAAACCGGCAACCAGACCAATGACCAAAGCAACCGGAGCAAAAGCTGCTGCAACAGGATCACTGATCAATCCCCAGATCAAGTTTGTGAGCAAACCGGTGAGCGCACCAGCCCAGGGACCAGCGAGCAGTGCTACGATGATAGTCCCGATTGAATCAAGGAATATGGGTAGTTTCAGAAGAGAAACAACCTGTCCCAACACGATGTTTAGGACAATGGCAACCGCCATGAGTACTATGGTGATTGTGGAGAAATCTTTCTTGAGTTGTTCTTTCAGTGACATTGTATTACTCCTTTTCTGTTTTGGATTTAATCTCCAGTTCCGGATATCCGGTCTGGTTGTCAAATGACCGCAAAAACCGGAGTTCATCGAGTTCAGTTATTACGATCTCAACAGTTGTGTATACTTCGCCACCTTTCATTAAGTGACCACCGATTGTCTTCCCTGTTTCATCCGAGATGGCTATGTGGTAATGTGATCCATGAATCGACATTACGCCTGTGAGTGAAACGATCTCGAAATGACCTGTTATAGTGATCGGATGATCCTGGTTAGCAAAACGTATTACAGCCTTGCGAAGACTCCCCACGCATGTTAATACACAGGCAGCTTCGAATTGATATCTGGAAACAAACGCCTCGAGGATGAAAAGGGGATCATCACCCGGGTGCAATCGCAACGCATGGGTTTTCATCAGGTTATCTGTTAGAGAGTGATCACTTTGTCCGCACGACGCTGCGCTTCGATGATGTCGGTCATACCACCTACGATGCCTACCTGGACTTTATCGGTCAGATTTAAATAGTTCAAGCAGGTGCTGCAAATAATGAGACGGACACCCTTCATTTCCAATGATTTAAGTGTTTCCAGGACAGGTGATCCATCGACAACCAAACGGACGCCGTCGGTATAAAAACAGATCGCTGCCGGGTTGACATTACTGTCATCCAGCAGCTTAAAATAGGTTGTTATAAGCTTGAGTTGAAGTTCCTGTTCGGCATCTCCCATGCCATAACGGGTAATAAGGATTATTGTATTCGTATCGGGTACACTCATTGTTGCCTCCTGTTATTTGATTTAACGCCTGAGGTCAGGCGAAATTAAACAAAAAACCGCCGCTAGCTCACGCTAACGGCGGTTTGGAAGGCAGATAGGATGTATCAGAATTGCATACAAACTCCGCCGCGCCGGTAGGTGCGCAGCAACACAAACGAGCGCAAGACTGCGCTCATTGAATGTGTTCAGGTATGGTGGTAAATTCTGTTTCTCAACATTATTCCCTTGATATGATCAGAGCATCATTTATTCAAGAAATTCTACCATATAAATAAGGCATTAATAAGTATCGGGATGTTCACAAAAAAATCCTCCAATTGCAAATAGCTATTAATTGGAGGATCATTATTGAATATGGTTTCACTCTGTTATTCTACAGGTTTGAGTAAATTTGCAGAAAAGTCTATCCTTTTCTGGATTTATTCTTAGGGTCGGATGATTTTCTTTCACCGCGAGCCGGTTTGGTTACATCTGATGTCATGGCAGGTTGACTTTCAACCTTTTTGACAGCTGCTGAAACACTTCCCATGCCATCGTTGGCAGTAGATTTTATTTTTACCTTACCCGTTTTTCTTTTACTTACGCCTTTTCGTCCCATAAAAAAACTCCTTATTACTGATTAATATAGTTAAATGATTTGTTTAGTTAGCGTTATCAGAATCAATTTCTCGTCTTTCTGATATCCGTATACCTAACCGGCAATTATCAAATTTCAGAACTGCCATCACCGGCAGGGATGTATTTATACTTCCGTTTACCTTCCATTTGAACCATCAGACTGGCAAACCAGCCTACAATTGCCCCGGCAGCCATCCATACAATAAAGTTGATCAGTTTCATTTTCTTCTCCTTTCAGGATGAAGAATATAGTTAGGTCTTACTTGAGATCTACCAGACTATTCTTGTCTTTCTCGCCTATTTCTATCTCCGCATATGGCGAACAGGTCTAAGCAACATTCCCAGCATCATACCGAAAATGACGGAGAGCGAAATTGTTACCCAGGGGTAATTGTTCACTTTTTCGCTGAAACTTCCGGGGACTTTATCGGCAACTTCCTGGATTTTTGCATTATATTGGCTCAAACCCTGTCCTGCCTCTTTCTTGATCGTCGATACTGCCCCAACCAAAGTATCCTTTGCCTCATTCGTCAGTTTTTCAAAATCCTCACTGAATTGATTGACCCCATCCTCTGCCCAGGAAGACAGGTTGGATTTGGCTTTATTAACTGACTTATCCATATCTTCTGTGGTATCGATTATTTGGGCTTTCCCGTCTTTAATAAGGTTGTTCACTTCTTTTTGCACTTTGTCTGCATCTTGCATTACTTTTGATTTATTTTGATGATTATTCATTATGTTGATCTTTTCCGGCTTACGCCTTGGTTGGTTAATCTTCATTTTCGAGTTGTGTTTTTCGTCAGTTAATGAGAATTTACAAATCCAGTTATTCCCGACTTGCGTTACTGACAAAGACAGTATCGCTGAAGGAACTATACCCTGCCCAGTATGTTTTCCCATCCACTATATATTCTGTGAGTACAATAGCAGATCCTTTATCGCCGATTTGTTCAACATAGACTGTTTTATAATCTGGAACACGGGTAACACGGACTTGACCTGCAACTGGTTCAAGTTTCCGGCTGAAGTTTTCAACAATTTTGGTCATCTGCATTTCATTCATATGCACCTCTTTACTATTTGAGCCCTATTTTTATCGTACTTGTTTAGTAATTCAAGTACATCCATCAAAGGGGGAGTCTTTCTTCTCCACCACTCAGGGGATGGGTGTGGGAATTTGGTTTTGCTAAATTGAATTTGTATCGAAATAAGAATATTTTCTCTTTCCTGTGAAAGGTGATCACTGTCTAACCTGGGCGGTATAACCGTACACCATCACCATAATCTTGGATTAGCATTACAGAGGGATTACGCAGTAACCATGCCACTATCATCAGATCGCCCACTGAACCGGAAATATTCAATGCAGTCAAGAATACTAATGCTGGAAGCAAGGTATCAGCGATAACAAAGACAGCTATGATCCCAATCATAGTAATGGTCACAACTGGAGCAATAGCGATGAGTAGATAATATCGACGCGGGATAAACCATTCAGGGGCGGCGGTATATGCAAATAGATATCGGAAACCAAATTTAGGAGGACTTCCGGTGAAGGCCAGGAAAAAAATACCGTGGATCACTTCGTGGATCACCAGCATAAAGAATGTGATGGCAATGATCCAGACAAACAATATCAGTAAGTTACCTATATCTCCCCGAAAGATGAGAATGCATCAGATAGAGGATCTTGCTCGAACTGCGGTAGCCAATATAATCATTAACCATGCGGAGAATACAAATAGAACCAGACCTAAAATGTTGAGTATCACCAATAAACGACGGTCTTTTGAGATATCAATAATTTTTGCCAGCATGTAATTCATCGGTAAGCTCTTGGTTGATTCACGATTTACAGTACTTTGACTCCAGATACCGTTGTAGCCTTGGATTATTACTTATAATCTTATTTCATCAAATTACCAGGAGAAAGGTTGTTTCTTCCTTACAACCATTCTCCCGGAACACAAAAATCTTTTCTTCAAGAGCAGGTTTTCTACTAAATTACCTTTAGAAGATTGAGGATCACGAGAATAATCGCAATAACGATCAAGACATGGATCCAGTTTCCGGTTTGTGGAAATCTTGGGCTAATATTTCGGCCGAAAAATCCCAGTAACCAAAGCACAACTAGAATAACAACTATAGTCCACATGATATTTCTCCTTATTGTTGATGGATCGGCTTAGTTCTGGTGTGTTAATTAATTTACCCTATTGGTAACTTTTATAATGGGGTGTGATGGTCTGTGGTTGAAGTCTGAGTAACTCCCACCGTTGCGCCGCGTGGGCGATAGAAGATAACCCAGATCAACCTTTCAATTGCCCAGGCGATAAGAGCATAAACAACCATGGCAATCAGTGAGGAAATCTCGAGGACCATTCCGCCGGCTGATGGTGTCACGGTTAGTCCTTGAAATGGGAAAAGAAACAGGTTAGTGAACCCATATATAAACTGCGCGATCGGGCTTTCAGGATTTGCTGCAATCAGTTTGAGGAATACGCGTAATCCGATCAAGACTTCGAGGATCCCGAAAAACAGCCAGACCAATTGTGTGGCTTTGAAAGTAAAGATGCGTTGTTCCCGTTCAGGTTCTTTGATTGTTGTTTGAACTTCTGAAATTGTGTTGTTTGTCATCGATATCTCCTTGAAAGTTGATCCCAGAGAAGGGGTTTGGATACTTCAAATGGGAAAGGGGTGCATACGAGCACCCCTGTTTGATTTCTAGTACGAGTTATGCCCGGAAGTAAAATTATCTTCGGCGGCGTATAAGGCGGACAAGTGCAAGCAATATTACTGAACCGAGCAATGTCAAGAGCATGGTTGGGATGGTAAACGCATCATTGATGGTACCAACTTTAAAGATCGGACTGAGGAAATAACCGGCTAGGAATGCTCCGATAACAGCCACAACGATGTTTATTAGAAGGGAGGACCGGTCGTGCATCAATTCTGTTGCGATCCATCCGATTACTGCTGCTACAATAAGGTAAATTAAGATGTTCATAGTTTCTCCTGGATTTATTAAATCCACATCCCAATATTGGGACTTTTGATACCACTCCGATTAGATGCCTGAAGCGGTGTTGATTTATTTCTTTAGGTTAGCCTCAAACTCAGTCACATGCTTATCGACTTCTGCGGTTGCGCTTTCACGGGTATATCCATATTTTTCCTGGACAATTCCAATTAAAACTTCATACTTGCCGGCGGCTCGATCCAGATCATCATCGGTGAGTTTGCCCCACCATGCTTTGGCTTCACCGCGGATTTGTTTCCACTTTCCTTCCAGAATATCCTGGTTCATTGTATGATCCTCCTGATCAATTGAAAGCTGTCCCATTTGATGCCGGCGCTCGGGACAGCTTATGCGCCGGGATTGATTACCCTCATCCACCACCAAGAGATCATGTGGACCGAACGGTTGCGGCCGCAAGGCTTAATCGTTCGGCAACACGTGAAGGCATTTCACCCTTGCTGATAAACGCATCAGCACCTGCAGAAAGGGCGGCTTGCTGACGTGCATCAAGGTGGCTGATAAGGACGATGACCAGAACTGCCGGGCACAACTTGCGAAGTTCTTGAAGCGCTGAAGTAGGTGACTTCGGAAGAAGATCCCAATCAATCAGTAACATATCCACATGACTGGCCGGAGCCAGCGATACGGTCGTTCCCCAATCGGCTGCTTCACCTGCTACTTCCATATTTAAATCGAGAAGCAGCAATCGGAGTGCGCTTCGTTCTTCAAGTTGAGCATCGGCAATAAATACACGGGTCATAGTTCAATAGTACGCACAAGACACTTCATTAGCATCCATCGGTTGGGTGGAATCTGTATCCACCATTTGGGGGAGAATATTAGGATTAGGTGAGAATATTTTTTCTGATTGCCAGGGTCACAGCTTCTGTCCGACTGGCAACGCTTAATTTAGAAAGGATGTTGCTCACATGTGATTTAATTGTCGATGGACTAACAGTTAGCTTTCCTGCTATTTGGGTATTGTTCAGACCTTCGATCATCAATCCAAGAACTTCACGCTCGCGTTCAGTCAGGTCATAACCAATATCTTTTGGTTCATTAGCCGTTTGAACAATCACCTCGACTACATCAGGTGAAAGGGTGGATCTTCCAGCAAAAGCAGCTCGAATGGCTCCTGCGAGGTCATCCGCGGATACATCTTTGAGCAGGTATCCAATTGCACCGGCTTCTAAGGCTTTATTGATCAAGCTACTTTCCTTAAAACTGGTAAGCGCGATCACCTTGACTTTGGGCAATTTCTGGCGAATTAGACGGGTAGTAGTGGGACCGTCCATCTCGGGAAGGACCATATCCATTAATATGACATCTGGATCAACCGACTCACAGAGCCTGACAGCAGCTTCACCACTATCTGCTTCACCGGCAAGGTGAAGATCATCAAATACTTGTAAAAAGGTCGCCAATCCGCGCCTTACCATAGCGTGATCGTCGACCAACATGACCTTGATTGGAGATAACGAAGGTTTTAACATCACTCCTCCTGTTCTTCCCAGGTAAGAGCTAATTCAGTTCCCTGGTCAGGTTGACTGCTTATTGCCAGTTTAGCTCCAACTGTTGCTGCCCTTTCAATCATCATACCCAGACCATAATGACCAGGAGTCGCATGTTCGAAAGTATTAAATCCAATTCCATTATCACTGATAAGGATTTCTAGTCCTGATTCTGAAAAGAGAACATTAATTTTTACATTACTGGCATTTGCATGTCTTGCAATATTGTTGAGTGCTTCCTGACAGATTCGGTAGAGGGTAACTTGAACTTCAGCGGGTAAACTTACACATCCCGTGATCTTTAAATCAACCGGGACGCTGGTCCTACCGGTGAATGCATTACTTAATAAAAGGATTAATTCGCCTAAATCGCTGTCCGTGAGGGTGGATGGGCGTAATTCAGCAAGTAAGGCACGCATTTCGGCTAGTGCGCCTCGTGTAAGCGTACGCAAATCTTCAAGAGAATTTCGGGCTGCTTTTTGATCCCGATCCCAAAGTCGGGGTAATACTTCAGCGATCAATCCAGCAGAAAACAAGGATTGGTTGACTGCATCATGTAGATTTTGAGCTAATCGCTGTCGTTCTTGCATAGCCGCCAGAGTCTTTGCATTTTCGTATAATTCAGAATTTACCAGTGTGATGGCTGCCTGGTTGGCGATCGTCATCGCCAGGTCGGCATCATGAGTTGTGAAAAAATTCCTATCCATATGAGCTAGTCCAATACCACCAATTATTTTATTTTGTACAGCGAGTGGCACCCACATCCAGGATCCAACATCGTCCAACAAACCTGATTTATCATTCTCAAATAATTGGTGCAGAAATTTTGATGCAGGGTCTTTGCTTGCCAAATCTGCAATGCGAATGGGATGACGTCCATTGAACAATGTATCCAGCGCTTTATTCCCGTTAAGTACAACAGAAAACGGGATGGAATCCTCCACCTTTTGGTTTCCTCTGGCAGCTTGAGCAATCAAAGTAGAATCAGTGAGCGTAAAAATGACTGCCCTAGTATATTTAATTAGGATACCTAGTTGCTCAAGGATCAAACCAGGCTGTAATTCAAGTGTCGAAGCCAGCGCGTGAGAGATATCAAGAAGTGTGGATTGTTCATGTGCCCGTAGTCCAACCCGCTGCTGGAGTTGCTGTTCAGCCAAAACCCTTTTGCTCACATCCCGGATACTTGCTAATGCACAATTCTTACCCTGGTACTTGATTAAGACTGCCCGCCATTCGATGCTAATTTGTGTCCCATCCCGCCGTAAATGCTGGGCCATCATCTCAAATAAACCACCACGCAGAATCACATCTCCATAATCTGTAAAAAACGGTAAACTTTTTGGATGAATAAGCTTTTGTATCCGCATTCCCGGAAAAACAGAAATTGAATAACCATGAATGGCTGCAGCGGCAGGATTTGCCAACAGGATAGTACCTGTATCCAGGTCAGTAACGATCATTCCATCGCTGATGGTTTCAAAAAAAGTTGAATATAAGATATCGTTTGCCGCAATCTTTTCTGTCATAACTTTCTCATAATTTATTGTACGATTATTATCCTTAATTTATTCAAGTACTGCAACAACATGATGAGTCAGTCCGTCATCATTGAGACGAATCAAATTTCCTGACAGGATGCTTCCATCGATCTGAATCTGTTTGATTCCACGGTTGATACTTCCGGGATTCGACACTTTTATCTCATACATCGCAGTCCCAAAATGGTAGTTGACCGTAAATCCTGGCCAATGTTGAGGAATACAGGGGTTTATTCTGAGGTTTTCACCTTCTCTGGTAATTCCAAGAATGGCTTCGATCCCTAACCGGTACATCCATGCGGAAGAGCCTGTATACCAGGTCCAACCGCCATGACCTGCGTGTGGTGGGATACTGTAAACATCGGCTGCGATAACATAAGGCTCTGTTTTGTACAGAGTCACTTTGTCTTGGGTGTCTGTATGGTTAATTGGGTTAAGCATTGAGAACAGTTCAAAAGACTGATCTCCCTGTCCGAGTTTTGCAAATGCCCAGGCTGCCCAAACCGCCGCATGCGTGTATTGTCCGCCATTTTCGCGTACACCTGGCAAGTATCCTTTTACATATCCAGGGTCTTGCGAGGTTTTATCAAAAGGAGGAGTAAACAGCGCTACCAATTGGTTCTCTTTCTTAACTAGAAGGCGATACACAGATTCCATTGCCTGTTCTGATCTGATGGGATCACCAGCTTCAGAAAGTACAGCCCAGGATTGTGCAATTGAATCAATTTGACATTCATCATTCAGGTAAGACCCCAAACTGGATCCATCATCATAGAATGCACGTTTGTACCAATAACCGTCCCAGGCATTTGCCTCAATGGAACGGGCAACTTGTTCCACCTGCTGTAGATAGTTGGTTGGATCATCTTTCATGAATGCCATAAATGGAGCAAATCGCTTAATGGTGTTATAACGGAACCAACCAAGCCAGACACTTTCACCACGTCCTTCCATACCAACCCAATTCATCCCATCATTCCAATCACCTGATCCGATGAGAGGAAGCCCATGATCTCCAATTGCTGCACTCTTATCCAATGCACGTTTACAATGCTGGTAGAGGGTGATGGTATTATCTGTGGATTCGTAGAATGTATATCTTTCGATTTCACCAGGTTGTAATGGCTCGCCTTTGAGAAATTTTATTTTTTCCAAAAGTATGGATTTATCACCGGTGGAATTAATATATTCAGCGGTTACGTATGGAAGCCAAAGTAAATCATCTGAGAAACGCGTCCTGACCCCCCTATCAATTGGAGGATTCCACCAATGCAAAACATCACCGGCTTCGAATTGATGACTGGCAGCCATTAGAATATGAGCACGGGCAATTCCTGGACGAGCGTGTATCATAGCAAGTACATCTTGTAATTGATCGCGGAATCCAAATGCTCCGCTCGATTGATACAGTCCGGTGCGTCCCCAAATACGACAGGATAGTGTTTGATAAAGCAGCCAGCGATTTAGCATCATATTCATTGCAGAGTCTGGTGTATCAACCGTGATTGTTCCAAGTATTTCATCCCATTGTTGGTGGACTGATTCCCAGATCATTTCTATGTTTACATCATTCTGGTTCTGCTTAATCAAATCAAGGGTTTCATCCTTTGTGGCACCTTCCCCCAATAAAAAATATACTTCTTCTATTGATCCCGGAGACAGATCTACATGAAGTTGGATCGCGGCACACGGGTCTAAACCGGCATTCACAGCACTTGCCAATCCGATCCGACTGAGAGCGGCGGGATTGGAAAAATCGCCCATCCGACCCAGGAACTCTGTCCGGTCAGTAGTTAATCCATGGGGTTTTCTACTGGAAGCTAAAAATGCGACACGATCCCGAAAATCCGAATTATAGTGATTAGTGGCAAGCAAAGCATTTTTTGTCGAGTCAAATTCTGGGACAATAAAAGCTTGATTCGTTTCTCTTGTGGTTCCCATAACCCATTCTGCATAATAAGTGACCGTAATCCTTCTAGGTCGGTCCCACAAGTTTTCTAAGCGGAGGTGGGCTATTTTCAAAGGTGCAGAAGGCGATGCAAACAATCGAAGGTACTGCCTCAACCCATGGCTCTGACTTTCAAATGTTGAATACCCGGCACCGTGCCGAATCAAATATGATGTTTCACCACCCGATGGCATTGGGGTAGGAGACCATACCTGTCCAGTTTCCTCATCACGAAGATAGATCGCCTCGCCGGGTAGATCTGAAACCGGGTCATTCCTCCACGGAGTTAATCGGTTTTCTCCGCTATTGATTGCCCACGTACTACCAGATCCAGACTCCGATACCAAAAAACCAAACTGGTCGTTTGCTATAACATTTACCCAGGGTTTAGGAGTGTGCTGTCCTGGTTGTAGATGAATGACATATTCTTTCCCATCCGAGCTAAATCCGCCAAGACCATTATCCCAAATTAAATTCTCAGGGATAGGCAATGGTGGAGTGGCAACGCCATCATTTGCCTGTGGATTGGAAGGTGTAAACGGCGGAAGATGGGTAGTTTGGTCATTGAGATGACGGGCGTGGTTTTCCAAACTCCCATTGTTTTCATCAAGGATTACCCCGGCAACTGATTCAAACATGGTTTTATCTGTCAGCTGTAATTGATCACTGCGTAAGACAAAAATCCCTTCACGCTGGTTAACCATATCGGCCACACCCATGCGACCAATCTGCCGGTGAATTGCATCATGCAAGTCCTGCGCATAGCCAGTATCCTGCGAATTCAAAACCACAAGATTGACGATGATGTGACGTTTACGCCAGTAGAAATAAGCTTGTAATGCTTCCTGTAATAATTGCGTTTCACCATTAAATATTCTTACTAATAAGATTGGGAAGTCCCCGGAAATTCCAAACGCCCATAATCCTGATTGCCCTTTTTCGTTTTGAGCTAGAATATGTGGTGCAGAACGAAGAATTCCGACTGAATAGATCAAAGCAGAATAGATTTGTTGAATGCTTTCAATACTGTGACTATTCAAACCAATTTCCAGCAAATCGCGATCATTGTATGAACAGGCTTCATCTATTGCCCGGGTGACCTCTATCTGGGAATGGTAACGGCTGAAAGTTTCCAGTATATTTTTTCGGGATGATGCAGCGTAAGTTAAGAATGTGAGTCGGGCTCGTGTGTGCGGTTTTAGATCGATCTCTTGAGCAATAGAGTATATTGGATCTAGTGTTCCACCTGAAGTACCGGATAAATGATTGGAACGACGCGAAATGGATATGGGTTTACGACCAGTCTGAGATCTACCGAGAAATTTGTTGCGGTCACATTCAAATTCTCCAGTAACTTTTCGGCCTGATTTAACAATCAAAGAATGTCCTAGAAAAATCGGTTTTTCATCTGTGGATCGTAACCGGCGGGAGAAAATCAGCGCATTTTCTTTCGGTAAAAACTCGCTTACGATGAATAATTTATTAAATGCGGGATGCCTTCGATCGTTCGATTGAGAAGACAACACAACCTCACCATAACTACTGAGTCTCAAATGACGGGTTTTCTCGCTATCATTCAGGATGCTTACCTGGCGTATTTCCACCCCATTAATGCTCACTGTGACAACTGTGTGAAGCGAAATGCCATTGTCCCAACGACGAAATTCTGCTTTGTGCGGAAAAAAAAGCACTTCCTGTTGTTCAGGAACGCATCCAATTGGTTGGCATGTGGCAGACCATAAGTCTCCGTTATCCCGGTCCTGAATGTATATCCATGATCCCCAATGATCAAGAGTCGTGTCACTTTGCCACCGTGTCAAAGCAAAGTCGCGCCATTGGCTGTATCCGCTACCAGAATTGGTGATCATAACACTGGTATCACCCGTGGCTATAATATTTGCTTGCGGTATCGGACTGTCTACAGAGACCCGCCAGGGTCCGCTGCTAACCATCCGTTCAAACGGTGTGGATTCAATGACCTCTTCAGTATGCGGATACTCAATTGGAGGATTTAACGGAATCTTTTCCTGCAGCAGCAACTCGACGCTTCGAATCCGCTCATCGCTATGGAATCTTTCTATCATGATATCGCCCAGCAAATAATTGCTAATGGCAACAAACGACATCCCTTGATGATGAGCCATGTATGATAAGACCGCTTCGTGGGATTTCCCGGCTGGCATTCGTGCTTTGGTGTAATCTATAGCCTCATAATATCCAAAACGTCCCAGGAGTTTCATCTGCTCGAATCGTGAAATATTCTCGAGAACTGCTTTGGGTTTTAGTGAAATACCGATTATTGAGGCATATGGAGCTACCACCAGGTCTTCCGGAAGGTCCCTTTTGTAGCCAAGTTCGGGTACACCGAATGCCCGATATTGATAGTTCATATTAAGATCAAAAGCAAAATAGCCAGATTCGGAAATTCCCCAGGGAACCTTATTTTTATTACCGTAGCTGATTTGTGATTCGAGCGCTACGTAGCAACTATCGGATAAAAATGTGCCAATATAATTTTTCGTAAACAGTGTTGGCATCAGATATTCGAACATCGTTCCGCTCCATGAGAGCAGGACCTGCTTTCCATTTACTATGGTTACAGGACGACCCAAATGCTGCCAGTGACTTTGGGGGACCTCGCCTTTTGCAATAGCAATCAAGCTTGACATCCGTGCTTCGGAAGCGAGAAGGTCATAAAAACTTGGGTCAAGTCTTTCTGTACTGACGTTATATCCAATGTGGAATACCTGTCGTCGCTGATTGAAAAGAAACCCAAAATCCATTGTGGCCAGTGCGGATTCAGCTTGTAGTGCGATATTGTCAAAACCAATGAGCAAGGGAGCAACCGTCATTCGGGCGGTTAATAATTCGTCATCCAGCTCATCACACCATTGATCAACAACAACATCATTCATCTGAAGTTTGAAAACATTCAATGCCTGGCGGATCACCCTATAAACATTTGAAGCCTGTCCAAGTGTTGGTATCTGGTCTGGAATGTTTGTCAGGAACTCTTTCCAAGCGGATGAACCTGTGAATATTTCTAACGGCGTGTCAAGCCGGCTCAACCATGGCGCAAAAAGGGAAAGACTACGTTGCATATCCTCCAACGAATGGTGCAGCAAATCGAGATAAAGCTGAAGATCAGCAAGTGCCTCTTGATTAAGATTTGGATGTGTACCCAAAAGGTCCAGCAATTTGCGGGAAACATTAGCCCAACCCTCATTGGATAACCAACGAAGAGTCTTAGTCCATTCGGTTGAATTGCTCTGGGCACGATTAACTTTTCCATAGATTTCCGATAGTTCGATCGCAAAGCTTTGAATTGCCACAGACGGATTGTTCTTCTCCACCGATTGAAGTGTCTCAGAAATAATATCGAGAAGTACTAATAATCCGGACCATCGTTTACTATCCAATACTGGGTATTTGGACAATGACAGGCAGCCTTGTTTTAACGCAATCAAGGAAGCTGCAAGATTGCCGCTGTCTACGGTGGAAATGTAACGTGGTTGAAGCGATTCAAGTGTTAGTGAATTGTACCAATTCAATAAATGCCCGCGATAATGTTCCAATCTGGAAATGCTATCAAATGTGGATTGTAAACGGACAGCTAGTTCAAACAATCCCATATATCCCATATCATAAGCAGACAGTGTAGATACCAGGAATAGCCCAATATTCGTGGGAGTTGTGTAATGGGCAACCTTTCCTCCGGGTGATTCTTGATAGTGATCAGGAGGGAGCCAATGATCATTAGGTCCTGCGAACTGTTCAAAGAAAGCCCACGTGCGCCGGGCAAGGCGCCTTACTTGATTTTTTTGATCTTCAGTGATTGGAGTAGATTTATAAATTGTCGGCTGACTGATACTGTTAACAATTTGTGGAGCAATTAACCATGATAGAAGGAAAGGCAGAGCTATCCAAATTGCGGATAAATTAAAAATAATGATTACGACTATGATGGTTAATGTCAGAATCAATGAGGCAGACATATCGACCCAGTTTTCGAGGCTGGTTTTCTTTCTAAATAGTCGAGCTGTATTTGCCGCTGTAGTCCATTGCAAGAGATTCTTCTGCTGGATAAACATACGAATTAATGTTGTTCCAATTGCACCCAGAATCAGAAGCGCCTCATATGGAAGAAACAGGATGACAAGAGCCCATCGCATAATTGGTAGTTTTAAGGGATTAAGGATTTGATTTAATGGCAATCGTTTAAGGTTATAACGGCCAAACTGGAATCCTTGAATTAGCATTGGCATAATGGAAGGCAGAATGACTAGGAGAGTCCAGATTATGGGTGATCCTGGGAGGAATACCCAGCCAGCGGCAATAAATGCAAGCATTGTCGGTGGCAACAAACTTCTCCTCAGATTATCAAAGATCTTCCAAAGGTTTATTGCCGATAATCGGTTGGGTGATTTTCCGCTGGGTGTATGAACAATTGGGAACAACCAAGGAAGTAATTGCCAATCCCCTCGAATCCAACGGCGTAGTCTGCGGGCGTAAACCAGATATCGTGAAGGATAATCTTCATATAATACGATATCTGTTACTAACGCGGCACGTCCGTATATTCCTTCAAAGAGGTCATGGCTGAGCAGGGTATTCTCACGAACTTGTCCTGCCAGACTTCGCTCAAATGCAACTACATCGTAGATCCCTTTACCTACATAGCTACCCTCTCCAAACAAATCTTGATACACATCTGATACAGCAAAAGAATACAAATCGAAACCAGAGTTGCCGGCAAAGATCCGTGAAAAAATGGAACGATTTGCGCTTGTGGGTTTGATAGATACACGAGGTTGAAGAACCGTATAGCCTGCAACAACTGATCTGCCATCAGGTGAAAACACAGCACAATTCAATGGATGCGCCAGGGTGGCGACCAGCCGGTATGCACTACCTTGCGGTAAAGATGTATCTGCATCCAAAGTGATCACATATTTGATCTCACCCAGGATACTTGCATCCCCAACCTGTGTCATATAGCTTGTTTCACCCATATCAAGGAGTAACTTGTTAAATTCTGCCAGCTTACCGCGTTTGCGTTCCCAGCCCATCCAGACGCCTTCGGATGGATTCCATTCCCGTTGCCGGTGAAATAAATAGAACGGTGATGTTTTTGCATATTTATGGTTGAGATTATTAATTCCTTTAGTCGCCATTGACAATAATAGAGCATCATCGGTCATAACCTGAGATGGAGCGTCACTATAATCAGTTAATAATGCATATGTCAGTTGTGGGTCTGGATTAGCGAGATAGTACAATTCCAACTCTTGGAGGAGATGCTGTAATTCATCAACACCTTCCAATAGAGTAGGAACAACGACCATCGTACGGTAACCTTGAGGAATACCCTCGGAAAAATCCATTCTTGGTAAACTGCGAGGTTTGATCCGGTGAGTAACGTTCCAATGGACTATTGAAATTGCTGCATCTAAAGCTAGCCCTGTTCCAAGTAATCCTGTCACAATGATCTGTGCAACAGAGCCACCCGCAATGGTGGAATACACAACCAGTCCCAGTGCAAGGATAATGGTTAATACCGCAATGCTAAGAAAATATGTAACCGTTGGAAATTCGAGAAGTTTACGTTGAATTTGGTGTCCAAGTGGAGGTTGATATTGAACTCTTTTTTCTAATTCAGCAAGACCTTCATCCCGAAGGAAAAAACCAACATGGAATTTCCTTCCGGAATACTCACCTTCGTTGTCGCGTGCCATTTCAATCGAAGTGAGCGCAACCTGTTCCTCAGTGAGGTTTGAATGCCTGGCTAATTCCTCTATGACGCTTCGGTAACTATTCCGCGTACCAAAATCCATCTGTGAATAAATGCCCGCAGGATCATCCCGCAATACCTGTTCTACCCGGCTTGTTTGTTCAAAAAAATCTTTCCAATCCGTTGCCGAGAGTAAGCGTAAACTAAGAAAGCAGTTTGCAACAATATTGTCGTTGGTCATTGAGCTGATTTTGATACGGTTCTGTCGACTGCTTACCCCTTCAGGAATTCTCATTCCAGTTAATTCTGAGGATGCAATGACCAACCGTTCCAAAACACCGATACGAAGCATGATGGGGAAAGCCCAAATCTCGCCGATCGTCAAGGGGGATAATTTTTGATATTCTTGTAAAAAAACTGATGTTTGATTCAGATCAATTTGACTTTGACTGTAGTCGATCCAATCACATGCTAAAGCGAATATGAGAGGCTGTCCGGGCAGAAAAATTCCACCAACTTTGGGCAATTGTTTCAGGAACTTTATAGGCAGGTCTTCTTCAATCTGTCGAATGGTCTGTTTTACAACATAGAAATTGTCCAGCATCCATTCGCCAGCACGGGAAACCGGTAATTCTTTTGACGGTATATTCTTGAAAATTGAATTTGCTTCTTGTAAAACCTTTTCCCAGATACTTAAGTGTTCTAATAAGCTTTTTGCAGGGAAAGCAGTACTATTCGTTGAGTATTTTTCATTCAGTTGAAAAGCAAAGTCTTTCAGACTCGAATCTGATTCTGTCCGGATTGGTTCTTCATAAATCGTACTTGGATTATTCTGCATGTATTAATGTTCTAAATGTTCATTTGTGTAGATGTTTAAGGTTGAAGTATCAGACCTCGCCGGCTGGTCTTGCAGAATTAATAATGGGACTTTACCGTAGGTGATGAAATTATTTACCATACCTCCATAAGGCCATTGGTGATTACCAGAATATCCATGTGCACTCAAGATGACCATGTCAAAGTTTTCCTGTTCAACAAATTGGTGTAAAGCTGTCGCGGCGTTATCACTCGTAAGTAGATGAGTATGAATATCCATACTTTCCAAAGAACTCCGAGTTTGTAGTTGATTAAAATAATGGCTGGCTTCTTCCTTGTTTCGTGTGACAACACGATTTGCGAGTTCGATATCTTCCCGCGAAGGGGGCATTTGGCGTGGCATTTCCGGAGATTGGATGACATGCACGATATGGATTTCCGATTTTAGATTCTGTGTCATTTGTAGAACAATCGGAAACACGTTTTCAGCCCTTAGTGATCCATCCAGTGGAACCAAAATCCTCTGATATTGAGGCAGACCAGCAACTTCAGTGAATGGGAAATTCACCTGGCTGGCTCTAATAATGAGAACTGAAGTAGGGGCATTTAGGATGACTTTTTGGGATATACTGCTAATTCCCCATTGAGATAAACCACTATGTCCATGGGTACTGAGTACGATCAGTTTTATCCCTTTGCTTTGTGCATATTCAACAATCCCCTCTGCAACCAGGCCTTCCTGTACTGTTGATATTGCTCGAATTTTCAAATCCTGGAATTTAGTTTTAACTTTGTCCAGATAAAGAGATGCCTGAGATTTATTGATCTGCCAGTTTAACAGATCGAATAATTGTGCAGACGAATTCGGTTGATTTTTTTCAAGCAACCGCATAAGGATGACTTCGGAATCAAATGCTTTGGCAATTGTACCGATATGTGGAAGTACACACTCAGCCAGGAGGGAGCCGTCTAAAGGAACAAGTATCGAGTTGAACATGGTTCATGCCTTCGTGTTTTCCACAAGTCGAACAGCAAACAAAATGAGCGGATATCCGCTTATTAGCTGCACTTTGGACAATATTTATGATTTGTTGGGTATGGGAGTCATCTCGCGTATGCGAGTGGAATATGCAGAACTTTGTCAGTTACGATTATTGAGTGTGTAACGCACCTGGCAGAAATGAGTCTTCCAACCGTAAGCGGTTTAGCCTACTGATTTCAGTATACTCGAGATTGGAAGAAATGTTCTTTATACTGATGAAGGTTTATAAATTACGTCAGCATCCAGGAAACAACTGATCTTACATAATAAATCTATCAACGACGTCGGATTAATCGAACAAACGCCAGAAGGATAACCGATCCAAGCAATGTCATGATCATGATAGGGACGGTTATTGTGTCATTGATCGTTCCTACCTTAAAGATGGGGGTTAACAAGAAACCAGCCAGGAAAGCACCCACAACCGCGATAATAATATTCAAGATGATACTGTTCCGGTCATGCATTAAGTCTAGATGCAACCCATCCAACAAAAGCCGCCACCAATAAGTAAATGATAATATTCATGAATTTCTACTTTCCTAGTTTGATTAATATAAAGTTTTTCCCCTAATGATCTTCTTTATGATGTGTACATTCAATAAAATAATAAATTATTGATTAAATTCAAATTGCTGTAATAGGTTCAATTAACATCCATAGGTTTGGGATTATTTTAAGTATGTCATTGAAAATGATGAAAAATACAGTATAATGGATAATAATTATCCACAAGTAAAGATTATTCGAAAATCATGAAATCATGACCGACATCCAACTGCGCTTCAATGAACTTATCACCGTGCTAAAACAGCACAATTACCGCATGACCCCGCAGCGGATGGAATTAATTCGTCTCATCGCCTCGAGTGAAGGGCATCCCAGTGCAACCCAATTACACGAAAAAATCAAAATCCAATTTCCAACGATGAGCCACGCAACGGTTTATAAGACTTTAGCTTTGTTGAAAGAGATGAACCAGGTGTTGGAGATTGATTTGCGCGACGACAGTCACTATGATGGTAATAGGTCAGACCCGCATCCTCACTTGATTTGTATGAAGTGTAACAAGATCGTTGATGGGGATATTGAATTGGATAAGGAAATGTTACGGAACCTGGAAAGGACAAGCGGGTATCGGATTATTAGACCTCAGATCGCATTTTATGGAATTTGCCCAGAATGTAGTCATGCTGGTTAGTTTACTATATTTTTTAATTCCTTATAGATAGTTATTATCTAAAAGAAAGGAGTATCGTAAATATACTGGAAATAAACTATTAATGACAATTGTGGGAAAAAATCATCCCTTAATCAAATTATTCATTCAATGAAGGAGAAAAATATGGCAAAAAAGACCAAATTAACCACCGCCGCGGGTGCACCTGTTCCTGATAATCAAAACGCCCAAACCGCAGGTCCACGCGGACCAATGTTGCTGCAAGATGTATGGTATCTTGAAAAATTAGCTCATTTTGATAGGGAAGTGATCCCGGAACGGCGAATGCATGCCAAAGGATCTGGTGCGTTCGGTACTTTTACTGTGACACACGACATTACAAAATACACGAAAGCCAAGATCTTTTCGCAGGTTGGCAAAAAGACGGATGCTTTCGTCCGATTCTCAACTGTTGCTGGCGAACGTGGTGCTGCTGACGCCGAACGTGATATCCGTGGTTTTGCTATGAAGTTTTACACTGAAGAGGGGAACTGGGACCTGGTTGGGAACAACACTCCTGTGTTCTTCCTGCGCGATCCCCACAAGTTCCCCGATCTGAACAGGGCTGTGAAACGCGATCCACATACCAATATGCGATCTGCTACGAACAATTGGGATTTCTGGACATCTCTCCCAGAAGCTCTGCATCAGGTCACCATTACGATGAGCGAAAGGGGTATTCCACTTTCTTATCGCCATATGCACGGCTTTGGAAGTCACACATTTAGCATGATCAATGCAAGGAATGAACGTGTCTGGGTTAAATTCCATTTTGTTACCCAACAGGGAATAAAAGTTCTGACCGATCAGGAAGCAGAGGCGATCGTTGCAAAAGATCGTGAAAGTCATCAACGAGACCTTTTGGAAAGCATTGATCGGGGAGAATTCCCGCGTTGGAAAATGTTTATTCAAGTGATGACGGAAGATCAAGCCAACAAAATGCCTTACAACCCATTTGATCTGACCAAGGTATGGTACCACAAGGAATTTCCATTACAAGAAGTCGGGATTCTCGAGCTGAATCGCAATCCTGAGAATTATTTCCAGGATGTGGAACAGGCAGCTTTCAACCCGGCAGCGGTTGTTCCAGGCATCAGTTTCTCGCCGGACAAAATGCTGCAGGGTCGTCTATTTTCCTATGGAGACGCACAACGTTATCGCCTGGGAGTGAATCATCATCAAATCCCTGTAAATAGTCCCAAGCATGCTGAAGCAAATTCATCCCATCGTGATGGATTGATGCGGGTGGATGGTAATGCCGGTAAAACCATTGGGTATGAACCCAACAGTTTTAGCGAATGGCAGGAACAACCCGAATTTACAGATCCCATGCTGGATTTGGAAGGGTCAGCGGGTAGTTGGAATTTCCGCGAAGATGATTCAGATTATTTTACTCAACCCGGTAAGCTGTTCAGGTTAATGAAACCACCTCAGCAAAAAGTTTTATTTGAGAATACCGCCCGGGCAATGGGTGACGCGCTCGAATTTATCAAGATACGCCATATCAAGAACTGTTCGCAGGCTGACCCTGCTTATGGTAAAGGAGTTGCTGATGCTTTAGGCATCTCGATGGACAAAGTAAAATAAAATCGCAAATGTGAATAATAAATAGAGCCATCCATATCGGATGGCTCTATTTATTTTATATTAATATCCAATTCTTACCTTGTCACTAATTCTAGTATACTTCCTACCTATGGAATTGCACACGCACCGATTGAAGATTCGCGAATTTAACCATGCAGACTATGATGCGTTATTCGCGATCGATTCGGATCCGCGGGTTTGTCTATATGAATCTAAGCCACTCACAGCAGAACAAGTTCGATATCGGTTGGATGGAGCTCTCGAATGGGCGCAGGAATCTCCACGAAGCATCTATAAAATGGCAGTCACAATTCCACCTGTCGACAGGGTCGTCGGGCGGTTAACCTTAAAAATCACGCAAAATAGTCATCATGAATGGGAGATTGGTTGGACTCTTCACCCTGATGTTTGGAGTAAGGGTTATGCCAGTGAAGGCGCTCAGGCAATACTTGATTATGCGTTTAAAGAATTGAAAGCTCACCGAGTAGTAGCCTTCTGCCATGCTGACCATACCGCGTCTATGCGGGTCATGGAGAGGCTTGGCATGCAGTGTGAGGCCGCCTGCGGCAAACGATATGGCTGAATGAATACTGGCACGACGAGCTGATCTACAGTATCCTGGAGAGTGAATTCTTCGAAAGATCAGTCTGACAAATTCAATCCGGAACAACTTATTATAAAGATGAAGTTAAAAATCATTTACTGAAATGCCTTTGTGCAATATGGGTGCGTCCGTGTGGATAGTATAAACATTCGTTGTAAAACCCTTGTACTATCATCCTCCGTAAGAAATAATACTTATAAGACATTATAAGGAATATTATCCTCTGCGGGGGTAACAAATGATCAAAATACTCGGTTTTCTAATCGCTGTTCCACCACAACTTGAATACCTGAAAAACTACTGGGTAGTTTTCGGACTGAATGTTTTAGCATGGTTGGCTATCGTTGTCATTCTAAATTTTGTGGTCATGCGGATTTTCAAGCGAATCACACGCAATTTAGCAGGGGATATTGAAGATATTTTGCTTGGAATTCTCCGGCGTCCAATCATACTCCTGGTTTTATTATACGGGTTGTACAGTTCGTTACTACTGTTACCGTTAACTGGAAAATCCATATCGGTGATCGAAAAAATCGCCTTCACCATTTTAGTCGTGGTCATTACTCATGTTTGTGGACGGGTGATCATGGATATTTTGGTCTATTACGGAGAAAAGTGGGCACTCCGCACAGAAAGCCAGGTGGATGACGTTCTCATACCTATTATCAGTCTATTCGGACCGATTGTTTTAACCATTGTTGCTGCTTTGATCATTCTACCTAAATGGGGAATCAACATCACATCCGTACTAGTAGGAGCAGGTGTTGTTGGTCTTGTTCTGGGTTTAGCACTCCAGGAAACTCTTAGCAACATCTTTGGGGGATTGAGTATTTTGATCGAAGCTCCATTCAAGCGTGGTGATTTAATCCAGTTACCAGATGATAGGATATGCGAGGTACAACGACTGGGTTTACGTTCCACAACACTTCTTTCACTGGATGAGCAGGCTACCATTTACATGCCGAACAAAAATTTGGCATCCAATCCGATTATTAATCTAACAAAACCTACCTCAGAACAAAAATACTGTATCGAAGTAAACGTAGGAATTAGCACGAATTTGACCTGTGTCAGAGATATGTTGGACCGGATTGCCAATGGACATCCTGCCGTCTTATCATCTGATATTCCGCACAAATTACAAATGATCAGGGAAGAAATTAGACATATTCGTGACCGGGCCATGTCCATTAATATCGATGAATACTCACGTAAGCAATTACTGACCGAGGCAGATAAAAACGAAAGGTCACTTGCAAGACTGGAAGTTGAAGGCCGTTTGAATTCGGCTTTAGATGGATATAAAGAATCAATCCGTCAGCTTATCCGCGCCATCAAAGATCGTGAAATGAAAGGGCTGACAGATGTAGAAAGAGATGAATTATTAAAGGAATATATTAATCCGATCAGTGCTGAATTAAAAGCAATTCAGGACCTTGCCATGGAATGGGCAAAAACTCCAGACGGTTGGCTGAACCACTCTGATTTCTGGAACTTGAGAAAAGTGTGGGATGAACGAAATGGGTTATTTCAGATGCATTGGCAAAATCTTGTCGATGTGATCAAATATCCGAATGACCGCATTGAGATGCGATTGGACGATATGTCAGCGGCGTTGATCACCTGGATGGAAAAAGAGTACAAGATCACACCAGGGTATTGGAAAAATCCATCCGTTGTGATCAAGGAAATTAGTGGAAACAACGCTGTATTGCAATTGTTCTATTATGTGGATAACATCCGTCTGGAAATGGACGGGAGACCCAAACGGGTTAGAACTGAACTAAGCAGGATCATCCAGGAAAGCATGCTTCAGGAAGGCATCTGGAGCTAATACAAAACATAATCGATGATTATAATGTCCCCTCCTGTGGGGACATTTATTTTTGCCATCCAAGCCTTGTATAATCAATATATACAGTCTTTTGAATTACAAATCAGTGGGTGTTAAAATTCATCGCAGTATACAAAGCACCGGAAGGGGTGAACATTATGGAGAAAAAAGAATATTTAGAACTGTACCACCAGATGGTGGTGATTCGAAGATTGGAAGAAAAAGCTGCAGAGCTTTATCAAGCGGGGAAAATTGGTGGATTTTTACATCTGTATATTGGACAGGAAGCCGTATCAACGGGAGTTATTTCTGCAAGAGAACCAACTGATAGAGTGATTACAGCATACCGCGATCATGGTATCGCGATAAATTGTGGATTATCTGCCAATGAGATCATGGCGGAATTATTGGGTAAAGCCACCGGTTGTTCCAAAGGACGCGGTGGATCCATGCACATGGCTGATGTGAACAAAAACTTTTGGGGTGGGCATGCCATCGTCGGTGCACACTTACCTATCGCTGCCGGTCTGGCTCTTGGAGATCAATACCGCAATCAAAAAGCTGCCACAATTTGTTTCTTCGGTGATGGTGCGACCAATATTGGGTTCTTCCATGAAGCATTAAACCTAAGCAAGGTTTGGAACCTTCCTGTTCTGTGGGTTTGTGAAAACAATCGTTATGGAATGGGTACATCCGTTGAGCGTGCTTCTGCTGTTTCCGATATTCGGGACAAAGCGGATGGCTATGGGATGACTAACTCTTTTGTGGACGGAATGAATGTGATGGAAGTTCGCAAAGAAGCTGAAAAGTGCCTCAAGAACGTCAAGGCTGGAAAGGGTCCACATTTGCTCGAGATCATAACCTATCGGTTCCGCGGTCACTCAATGGGTGATCCGGAACGTTACCGTGAACAGGATGAGGTCCATTGCTGGGAGGAAAATGATCCGATTGGTATATTCCAGAAATATATAGAAGACAATAAATTTGCTACGCCAGAAAAATTGCTTCAAATAATCAAAGACGCAGAATTGGAGATACAGAAGGCGGTTGAGTTTGCCGAAGCCAGCCCCGATCCTTCTCCGGATTCTCTATTCAAAGATATTTATGTCGAAACAGCCGAGGTGGGGAATGGCTAAGATAACCATGCGCGAAGCGATCTCCCAGGCACTATGGGAAGAAATGGAAAGGGATCCGTCTGTCTTCATCCTGGGTGAAGAAGTGGGTGTTTGGGGTGGAACTTACGCGGTGACAAAGGGATTCTATGATCACTTTGGCGCGGGTAGAGTAAAAGATACACCCATCGCGGAAACGGCAATTATCGGTGCAGCAATTGGGTCAGCGCTTACCGGATTAAGACCGGTGGCGGAGCTGATGACCATCAATTTCGCTTTCGTTGCCATGGATCATATTGTCAATGAAGCAGCGAAACTGCATTATATGTTCGGGGGACAAATGGTACTGCCTTTGGTGATCCGGGCGGTGGGTGGTGGTGGACGTCAACTTGGAGCTACCCATTCACAGACTCCAGATGCCATTTTTGCCCATTTTCCCGGTTTGAAGGTGGTTGCACCGGGAACTCCGGCGGATGCCAAGGGATTACTCAAATTCGCTATTCGTTCCCAGGATCCAGTCTTATTTATTGAACATGCAACCTTATACCAGACCCGAGGAGAAGTTCCGGATGGTGATTTTGTTATCCCGATTGGGAAATCAACAATACAACGCTCTGGTAAGGATGTGACCATCGTCACCTACAGTAAAATGCTTGAATTATCTCTGAAAGCAGCGGACGAACTTGCAAAGGAAGGTATTGAAGCGGAAATTGTTGATCTTCGCACATTACGGCCTTTGGACATGGATCCGGTGATCACTTCATTCAAAAAAACGAATCGGGCTGTGATCGTGGAAGAAGGTTGGAAAAGTTACGGTGTTGGCTCCGAGATCGCATCAAGAATTTACGAGGAAGCATTCGATTTTGTTGATGCCCCAATCAAAAGGGTAGCACAAAAAGAAGTTCCACTGCCATATAATCGTTCTCTTGAACAATTGGCATTACCTCAGATTGCAGATATTATTGCAGCAGTCAAAGAGGTGCTCTAATGGCCGAAACAATTAGTATGCCCAAGTTGGGATTTGACATGGCTGAAGGCGTTCTTGTCCGTTGGGTAAAGCAGGAAGGCAATCCCATCAAAAAAGGGGATGTCCTGGCTGAAATAGAAACCGATAAAGCAACAGTGGAAGTGGAATCATCCTTCAGCGGGGTTGTTGCCAAACATTTGGTCGAAGCTGGTGCGAGTGTTCCGGTTGGAGCGCCGATCGCGGTTATCACATCAGAAGGTGAAACTGTAAGTGACATTCCTTCTGTTGTGGAATCAAAAGCCGAAAAACCTGCCCAACCAGTGAAAACTGACGAAAAGGTAACCTTACCTGCTGAGGATAAACCAGTCATAACAAGTGCGGGGGTATTTTCATCTCCATTAGCAAGACGGATCGCCGCGGATAATAAGATCGATCTCGCAAAAGTTCAAGGGACAGGACCGGGCGGCAGGATCGTCCGCAAGGATATCGAAACTATTCTGAACCGGCCCCTTAAATCCACAGTCTTAACTGAAGTCTCTGGCCAACAATCCGCTGAGATACTAACCAGGGATGACGAACAGGTGGTTGTTTCCAAACTCAGGTCAATCATTTCTAAACGGATGACTGAGTCGAAACAACAAATTCCTCATTTTTATGTGACTCATGTTTTCCACGCAGACCGGATGATGGAGATGCGTAGCGAATTTAATACATTGGCATCCGAAAACGAAAAACTCTCAGTCAACGATTTCATCATCAAAGCTGCTGGTATGGCGTTGAGGAAATTCCCAGGTATCAATGCTTCAATTAAAGCGGATGGAATTACCCGGCATGGAAGAATCCATATTGGAATGGCAGTTTCGGTCGAAGGCGGATTATTGACTGTGGTGATAAAAGATGCTGATCAGAAACATCTGCCAATGATCTCAACAGAAGCACGAGAGATGGCGGCTAGAGCTCGAGCAGGCAAGGTGAAACCGGAGGATGTTGAAGGATCGACTTTCTCAATTTCCAATTTAGGTATGTATGATGTGGAAGATTTTACTGCAATAATTAACCCTCCCGAAGCAGCAATCCTGGCGGTAGGATCTGTACATGATGCTGCGGTCGTGGAAAATGGTCAACTAAAAGTCGGTAAGATTCTCAAAGCGACATTATCAGCTGATCATCGGGTAACTGATGGTGTTGAAGCAGCCCAATTCATGCAGGAAATAGCAAGGTTGATTGAGAATCCGATCTGGTTATTCTTGTAGTTAAAATTCAATAAGTATTGATACGCAAATCAATATCTACCGGCAGTAAAAAGATCGGTAGATATTGTAGTTTTCAACCACAGCGCGGATGTAATTTCTGGTTTCGCGAAACCTGACAACTTCAAGGAATAAGTCGGTGTCTCCGTTAGACATTTCCCACCATGTAGTCGCGTTCCCCGGACCACCGTTATAAGCAGCGAGAGCAGCCGGGATGATCCCATTCTGATTTCGGATCTGTTGGGATAGATAGTAGGCACCCATTCGAATGGCAACTACTGGTCGATATATGTCATTATCACTAAAATCCGCTGGCCATGCCATTCCTGTAACAACTTCATGGGCGGTAACTGGCATCATTTGCATCAATCCTTCAGCGCCGGCAGATGAGGTGATGAAGCTTTCAAACATGCTTTCTTGTCTGATCAATCCATAGATCAGCAAAGGATCGATATCCTGTTCATCAGAAGCCTGAATGATAATATCTCGATAATATGGACCGAAGCGAATGTGGTTGAAGAAAATAGGCGCATTCAATGTGGAAACATCATCCAGCCCGGCCAGATTTAGTATTTGACGGGCTGACAGAATTGCATTTCGGTAGATACCCTGCTCCAGAAGCCAGCTGGTAAGTTTATATAAAGCGGTTGGATCATTCTTGAATTCTTCTTGATAATTCTCAATTTCATTTCGTGCGAGAGACTGCAATCCAATGCGCCAGTATTCGTGTGCCAAAATGATCCGTGCATCACTAACCAGGCTATTTTGGTCCCGTAAATTCGTCTCAGGTGCGATGTTGAAAGTCTTTTTCAACCAGGCTTCGGCTTCAGGGCGTTCGCTTTCCAGGTTGATCCCTAAATCCAGAACATCGCATTTTTCATAACCACTGATTCCAGTGAGCAGGTGCCTGGCACGTTCGCTGTAATAACCGGTGGGATCCTGTTCCATTGCACTTTGCCATGCCGACTGAGCGCCATCTGTGTTTCCGGTTTTTTGAGCGATCTTCCCCAACCAGAGATTGGCAGCCGCTTTATCCTCTTTAGCAGATGCGAGCAATAGAGCCCTTTGGAAAGCAGTTGTTGATGGATCAAGATAATTTAGTCTGTAGTATGTTATTCCAGAGAGATATATCCCCAGATATGCATAATCGGATGCGGGATATTCATTTGGCAATCGCTCCCAGACTGCAGCAGCTTGTTCGAGCATATTTGCCCGTTCATAGATACGTCCGGCTTCAAAAAGTAATTGGGCTGCCATTCCATCTTGAGGTGATTGGTTTATGAATGTCAGCAAGGTCGTTGCTGCCTCTTCGTATTTCCCCAAATAAAACCATAACGTGTATGCTTTTTCATCCCAGGCGGATGAATAGAATCGGTCAGATGGATGGTCTGAGATCAGCTGATCCCACTCTGCCAAAGCATCCGCATACTGACCTTCATTTGTTAACGCGAGAGCCCTAAAATAATGCGGGCTGCCATCGTGTGCTGGATTCTTTTGGTAGTAATCTAGTAACACTTCGGCTGCGATAATGTTTTGGCCCGCATAGAAATCTACCAATCCACGATTGAATTGATCGACGTTAACGCCCGCTTCGATCAAAGCCGCTAAAGCCGAATAGGAATCGTATGCTCGGGGATAATTGATGACCGCATCCTGAAATTGTTGATAAGCTGCTTCGGTCTGTCCCTCGGATAAATAAATCTGGCCTACCAGCAAATCGACCTGCGCCCGTGTATATTCGTTGGATGTAGCATTGTAAACAAAGTTGTATCGTTCAAGAGCTGCTGTTTTGTCACCCATCAGGGCGAGGTTCTTTGCCACTGCAAGATCATAATCCAGATTGGATCCGCCACTAAAGCTGATCGCCTTTATGAAAGCATCAACCGCCTTGCCATATTCTCCTGCGTTACTCCAAGATTCACCTTGTTTTTCCAGAAGAAAAGCATTCAATGCACTGCTATGGATCTCTACGGCCGCAGCGTATTCAAGGGCGGCTTCTGGATATCGGTCAAGGGAATCGTAGATCTCTCCCAGGAAATAATGCGAATCAGAGATGGTTACCATATCGGCTGCCATTCCACTGATTGGACGAAGAAATTCCAGAGCCGAATCTGCTTTTTGTTTCATAAAAGCGATTCTCCCCAGCATTAGCATTGCCTGGGCTTTAATCGCCTCATCCTGCGAGAAAGTGACCGCATTCTGAAATTCTGTTACTGCTCTATCAAAGTCCCCATCAGAAAATGCTTGATATCCTATTTCCAATCGAGCCGCAGGGACTGGCGTAGGGGTTGCAGTTGGTATCGGCGTATCGGTTGGCAAAGGAATACTGGTGGGGGGTATTGTCGAAGATGGTTCGCTGACCTTGTCCACGATCATGGCCGGGTTGGGCAGATTACATCCTGCAGCAGAAAGAATGGCTATCCCTATGAGGAGTCTTTTTATGAACGTCATGCTGTCTTTATAATGGAGGAAGGGATGTAAGTCAATAGCAATGCTGATGTATCAGGTCATGGATGTGCTTACATCCTTTGACATCATGCACCTGTCGTGATAAACTATCCGGCAGACGCTCTCCGTCGAGAGCGTTTTTTAGCGTATTATCATCTATTTCAGGAGAAAATATATCCATGAGGATAGTTTGTACCGGTTCTGTTGCTTATGATTATCTGATGTCCTTCCCCGGATATTTTAAAGACCACATTTTGCCCGATCGTCTCGATTCCATCTCACTCTCCTTCCTGGTGGATACTATGGTGAAACAACGCGGTGGAGTTGCTCCTAATATCGCATATACATTAGCTCTGCTGGGTGGAAAGCCAGTTCTGATGGCAACCGTTGGAGAAGATTTCTCAGATTACCGCCAATGGTTGGAAGATAATCATGTTGATACTTGTGGTGTAAAGGTGATCGAAGGCAAGTACACAGCTTCATTTTTTGCCAATACTGACCTCACTAATGCCCAGATCGCCAGTTTTTATACTGGTGCAATGGCAGACGCTTCATCGCTCAAAGTTTCCGAATTACCTGGAAAGAAACCAGACCTGGTGGTCATCTCACCGAATGACCCAGTGGCCATGGAGAATTATCCCCGCGAATGCAAAGCAGCAGGAATTCCATATTTATATGATCCCAGCCAACAAATCGTTCGTATGAACTCAGACGCTCTCAGAGAAGGAACACTTTCAGCACAGTCATTGTTTGTCAATGAATATGAATTTGAACTGCTCACCCGGGCGACTGGGTTGACCAGTAAAGATATAATAAAAAATGTTAATTATATGGTTGTCACTCATGGCGCCAAAGGTGCCGTGGTCTATGCTGAAGATCGTGAAATTTGCATCCCTGTCTTCCCTCATACCCATATCGGCGATCCAACTGGGGTTGGAGACGCGTTCCGCGGTGGTTTTTTGACAGGAATTAGGTGCGGATTGGATTGGGAAACCTGTGGCCGGTTGGGTGCTTTAGCTGCGACGTATTGCCTTGAAGAAAAAGGCACACAAAACCATCATTACACACTTGCGGAATTTATTGCACGTTACCGCACAGAATTTGATGATCAGGGTAAGTTAGATTGCCTGGAGCATTCGAGAGAAAGATAAGAGAGGAAAAATGACTCAACAAGATATTAAAGATGGATCTTTAGCTGAAGGCGGCCGCCGCCGAATTGATTGGGCTGAACGGGAAATGCCTGTCTTAAGGCAGATCATGGAACGCTTCAAAAAAGAACAACCCCTTAAAGGTTTACGAATGTCAGCATGTTTGCATGTAACCGCTGAAACCGCCAATCTTGTCCGCGCGTTACAGGCTGGTGGAGCAGATATCGTCCTGACTGCATCAAATCCCCTATCCACACAAGATGATGTAGCTGCTTCCCTGGTTCACCATGATGAAGTCCCTGTTTATGCCATTAAAGGCGAAGACAATGTAACCTATTACAAACACCTAAATGCAGCGCTTGACCATAAACCCAATATCACCATGGATGATGGCGCCGATCTGGTTGGCACTTTGCATAAGGAACGCCGCGAGTTGTTGGGTGATGTTATTGGTGGTACCGAAGAAACGACCACCGGTGTCATTCGTCTGCGCGCGATGGCTGCCGATAAGGCATTAAATTTCCCTGTCATCGCCGTCAACGATGCCATGACCAAGCATTTCTTTGACAACCGCTATGGCACTGGTCAATCCACCCTGGATGGCATTATCCGCGCTACCAACATGCTATTAGCAGGTAAGGTATTTGTTGTAGCCGGTTACGGCTGGTGTGGAAGAGGTTTGGCTAATCGTGCCCGCGGCATGGGCGCTAATGTGATTGTCACTGAGATCGATCCACTTCCCGCGCTTGAGGCGGTTATGGATGGTTTCAGAGTAATGCCGATGAAAGAAGCTGCTAAAATCGGTGATTTCTTCTGCACCGTTACTGGCGACTTGAATGTCATCGACAAGGAAGACTTTGAAGTTATGAAAGATGGCGCCATCGTCTCCAATTCAGGCCACTTCAATGTTGAGATCAACATCCCGGCTTTGGAAGCCATGGCTACCAAGAAGAGCCTGGTCCGCCCATTTGTTGAACGTTACGAACTTCGAGACGGTCGCAATATTCACATTTTAGGTGAAGGTCGACTGATCAACCTGGCATCCGCTGAAGGTCACCCGGCTTCAGTCATGGATATGTCTTTCGCCAATCAAGCATTAGCAGCTGAATATATGGTCAAGAACGCGTCCAAACTCGAGAATAAGGTCTACTCAGTCCCCGACGCGATAGACCGTGAGATTGCACGTCTGAAACTGGAAGCTATGGGAGTTTCCATCGATGTCCTTACTGAAGTTCAGGTCAAGTACTTGAACTCATGGGAAGAAGGCACTGTCTAGTCCATTGCTCTAAAATAAAATAATAAACAGCCTCTCTACTTATTAGGGAGGCTGTTTTGATTAACATTTTCAGTTATGGAAAAGATATAGGATTACGGAGTTGGCTGTTTCGCGACCACCACAATTTCAATATAAAATGGATCTCCGAATGCTTCACCATCAGGATTAAAAGTTTGCCATGCCGAGCGAAAAGTTCCTTCCTCGGTTGGGGCAGTTAAAGACATGGTGATGATTGCAAGGCTGCCGCTGCGTGCTGGAAACAATCCCTGGGAGTCAGGTCCACCCAGTGCCTGACCGGCGATCAACTTGATTGTGTATTGAGCAGTCCAATCACAGGTGCCATTATTTCTTACCTGCCAGCGTTTATCCAGAGCCTGTCCCGGTGAGACCTCTGTCCCATCAGGTATAGTGATGTCTTTATCAAACGAAAGCACATTTGTACAATCTGTCGATGCAGTAGGAGTAAGATTTCCTGAAACCTGAATAACCGCTTCACTTGCAGCTACCGTGGGAGCGATAAAACCCTGCGTTCCTTTTGCAACTGAAGTTGACCGCTCACATGCGGTTAGACCTGCACCTAGTATGATTATGCAAATGAACCATATCCACGTTTTATTCATGATCTCTGAAAGAGCAGTCTACTCGTCTGTGCTGGTATCTTCTCCACCGCCTGATAACGGTAGAGGTATCTCGCCCATTAGCGCGCGTTCACGTACGGCTGTTTCGATCTCGAGTGCAAGTCCTTCATTTGCACGTAGGAATTCTTTTGCATTCTCGCGTCCTTGACCCAGGCGGGTTTCCCCATATGAGAAGAAAGCACCGCGTTTGGTGATGATCTCAAGCTGGGTACCCAAATCGATGATATCTCCTGCCTTGGATATTCCTTCGTTGTACATGATGTCGAATTCGGCTGTCCGGAATGGAGGAGCCACTTTGTTTTTAACAACCCGTACCCGTACCCGGCTGCCGGTAATTTCAGCACCGGATTTGATCGATTGAATCCTGCGAACATCCAAACGGACCGAAGCATAAAACTTTAAAGCTAATCCACCTGGTGTGGTTTCAGGATTACCAAACATGATTCCAATCTTCTGGCGGAGTTGGTTTGTGAATACAACCGCAGTCTTGGTCTGGTTGATCACACCCGATAGTTTCCGTAGAGCCTGACTCATCAATCTGGCTTGCATGCCCATGCTGGCATCACCCATATCGCCTTCGATTTCTGCCCGCGGTACTAGCGCCGCAACAGAATCGATGACCACCAGATCCACAGCCCCCGAGCGTACCAGGGTTTCAACGATTTCCAGAGCCTGCTCACCAGTATCTGGTTGGGAGATCAACAGACTCTCTACATCCACACCGCATTTTGCTGCGTAAGAGGGGTCGAGTGCATGTTCCATGTCGACAAACGCAGCAGTGCCGCCTTTTTTCTGCGCTTCTGCAACGATGTGCTGACAGATGGTCGTCTTCCCCGATGATTCTGGACCAAATATCTCGGTGATCCGACCCTTGGGAATACCGCCTATCCCCAAGCCGATATCCAGCGATAGTGAGCCGGTAGGAATGGCTTCCACTTCCATCTGGTGAGCTTCTCCCAGACGCATGATCGAGCCCTCACCATATCGCTTGACGATATCGTTAAGCGCGCGATCCAAAACAGCTTTTTTAGCTTCATCCATGTTTGAGGAAGGAACTGGCAGTGGGGTATTAGAAGGTTTTTTTGGCATTCCTGACTCCAGTGAGATTAAATAATTGTTCTGGAAACAAATCTATTATAGCACAAGTGTTCGATTGGTCAAGGGGTGTTTGTTGGCAACCAATCTGCTTCAGGTATGGGTTCTTCGATCAAAGCAAATCCATCCAATCCGGTAAAACTGATATGGGTAACATGACCTGGGGTGATTTCGAATTTGAAATAATTGGATTTGTTCCCATAATCCACCCGGATGCGATAACTTCCTGCCGAAAGATCTCCTAGAACTAGATTCTCTTTATAGTAGACATCCGGATTAACGATCTTATTAGAATACGTCCGGATATTCCAATCCTTACCTGTATCCCGATTGTACACCTGAACCGCTACATGGTTGAGAGTATTGCCGCCATCGTCCATAATCCTTGCAGCTAGGACTCCCCATCCTTGTGGAGGTGCGATCCATAATTCCGGATTTCGTGTGTCATAAAACAAGTTTTTACCAAGTCGTACTTCGAAATGCAGGTGTGGTCCGGTAGTTTGTCCGGTTGAGCCAACCATTCCGATCTGGTCACCTGCTTTCACAGTCTGGTTATCGACGACGGTGACTTCACTCATATGAGCATAGAGCGTGTAGATTTGATCCCCGTTATAACCGAAGTCATGTTTGATGGCGACTGCCATTCCATAATCGTCGTGAGCGTTTTCCACTCCGGCAAGAAGCCCATAACCAGCCCAGATCACAGTGCCATTCCCTGCAGCACGGACTGGGGTATTGTCAGGTGCATCAATATCGATTCCGGTATGAACAATATCTGGTCCGAATAGCATCCCGCCGTACCTGTAATCTTCAACCGGCCAGTGGATGGTATCCACAGATATGGGACGAGTGAGATAGAAATGATCGTGATCAGTGAGGGAAAATGGGACTTCGTAAAGAGGTGGACGCCAGGCGGAAACTGGTATAGGACCTGGTGTAGGGAATTCAATCCGCAAAGCATCCTGGGTAGGAATTATAGTCATTTCCCAGGTGGGTGAAGGAGTAGCTGAAGGAGCGATCGTTTCAATGATCTGAGTTGGTTCAGGTGTCTCTGTCGACAATGGCAAGGCTGTAAGGGTCTGCGCTACTGCGGTAAGTACCTGGGGAGCAAACTGTGTCTTGGACGGATTTTCAGCTTGTACTACTCCGGCACACCCTGATATCAGAGATCCGCCAAGAAGTGCAAGAAATACAAATCCACGTTTTCTAGATCCATTGTTCATGGTAATGGTGTCCAGGTAGGTCGTCTGGTTGGTGTTAAACTCGGTATTGGAGTTAATGTAGGTGTCTTCGTTTTGAGTAAGCGGATGGTAGGGGTTAGTGAGATCGTAGGGGAAGGCTGCGCCGTGGGTGTGATGAATACTTCCTGCGGGTAGATCTCAAGCATCGCTTCCCGCCAACTCAACCCTGAACGAAAAACAAATTGATTAAATCGTGCTCCGTCATAATATGTAACCCAATTCGAGGTCGCAGGTTCCCTTTCCCAACCATATCGTAAGGCAAGGTCAGTTAGATCGACCCAATATCCTTCAGGATATTGTTCGATCTCTTTTCCGCCTGCTTCATATGCTTGAGCGTTATTATCGAATCGCCCATTGATATCCCAGGCTTTGTGAGTCACTGGAGCACCCATTGATCCGTCCTGATATAACGGTCGAATATAAACATGGAAGAATGCTTGATCACCATAAGGCTCGAGTGTAATGAACATCCAATCGATATCCATCGGGATCGGATTGAGGTTGAACGCCCGTCCGGTGTAACGCCAATCTTCCTTGATACCAGGAGCGGGTGAATCACTCAATGGAACAAAAGCAGATTGCAGATTCGCCAGCACATCCCAACCGGTTTCAACCTTGAGACGTTCGCGCAATCCCTGGAATGGTTCGTCTGCTAGATCATGCAGTTGTGGATATGGTGCATTGACTTCGGGTAGAGTCGCAAGGTGGAATCTGTCTTCCAATCCTTCAACTGGCGGGGTGATCACCAATTGATACAATGGGGCAAGTCTCATTTCCTGAGCTGAAAGTATCCATGCAGGCAGCGGATTCACCAGTCTGGCATCACTCCAATCTATGCCTGTGAGCCTGCCGGTCGCGGATGTGACGGGGTAAACCAGGTTCCCATCCGGAAGACTGTAAGCGGTAAAGTAGGATTCATTGGCGTGGGAAATGGAAGCAAATATTGCCTGACCATCGGGTGACCAGGTTGGTAGTTCACCTTCTGCGATCACGTCCGAAGTTGTATTGGATGGTGAGACCTTCCATTGGTAGATCGATTCACGCTGGTCGTTTTCCGCCTGCCAGACAAGATTAGTTCCATCCGGAGACCAGACTGGGTGACTGGGATTGATCCCGGTGTTCACTCGGATGGGTTCCACTCGAACCTGATGATCTTCGATAGTGGCTTTCCAGATGGAAGTTGTTTCATTAAAAGTTGAGATGAATATGATTGATTTTCCATCCGGAGACCAATTCGGGTCGTAATCTTGTTGTTCATTGTTCGTTATTTGTTGGATACCCGGTATATTCGTCGAAAGATCCATCACAAAGAGATCAAAATTATCATTCAGATAAGATTCAAAAACGATCAAGTTACCATCTGGGGACCATGATGGCGACGAATCGTATGCAGCAGTATCGGTTAACTGAGTGATTTTCCCACTTGTAAGATCCATTAGGTAGATATCCCAGTATCCGTTACGTCTCGAACTGAAAGCGATCTTAGTCCCATCAGGGCTGAATGCAGGTGAAATATCGTCCCAGGGTTGAAAGGTTAACCGTAACAAATCAGGTTGACCGGGTTCAAAAACATAGAGATGGCTGTAACCGTTTTCCACCATGGAGAACACGACCATTCCCTGGTCAACCGTGCTCCCAAGGATGTGCTGATCCTGACTGTTTGGAACCTGGATGGGTGTGGGTATTTGTGTTTCAACTATATTTTGTACTGGTACTTTTACGCCGGGATTTTCCACCAGAGGTGTTTCGACCAAACCAATCCTCTTGGTCGCATTCTTCCCTGGAGTAATGACAACCAGTAGGACGATAATATTGATCAAAATGAGAACACTTGCAACAACCATCAAGACTCTGGTTTTATCCAGAGTTGGGAATCGGAGTGTGCGAAGTTTTTCCAGTAATTGTTTGAAGATCAAGGTACTACCTTGTGGATCCGTATACAGGCGGTTAACGGATGGGTGATGGAATTTGCAGCAATGTCATCGGATCTGTCAATTGATACTGTCCACTGATCCGCCAGAGACAGTATTCCGACATCTCCTCTGGAGTGATAGCTGTATTGTAATGTCCCATTGATGCAAATTTAGTACCACCTGGTCCAAACCGCATTTCAAGATGTAGATGGGGATTACCCGAAGCCCCGGTGGATCCGACATAACCGATAAGGTCTCCAGCTTTGACAGGTGTTCCCACAATTAATTTTGTCGGATGCTGCATATGTCCATACAGCAGGTAAATGGATTGCGGTTGTTCGAGCCATTGTTCAGGTTTTTTGATCGGACAGATCAATCGTGGATTTTCCGGGTTTGGAGTCAATACAGAAGGAATTAATAATTGGATTATCTCGTCCTTTGGGATGGTATTTAGTGGGGTTTCGATAATGATCATATTCCCATAAGGGTTGATTCCATTTGTGATTCCTGCCACAACCCCGTTGAGGATGGAGTATATTTCCAATCCTTCCATTACAGTGTGTTCACCTCTGGAATAATAAGCAAAGTCAATCCCATGGTGACCAGAATCCAGTCCCGGTTCAGGTGGATTGAATGGTGTCGATACAATGGTGAAGATTTCTTCCAGGTTGAGGTCCTGAAGAGGAGATTTTATCTGAAAACTGCTGGTTGGATCAATTGTCATGGTTGGAACTGGATTTGGAGAGCTGGTTGGTAAAACAGCCGGAAGTGTGGATGTTTGCATATTTATTGCCGGCGGTTTTATTGTTGAAGTGGAGGGCAGGGGAGTACAGCCACTGACAAGGATAACCAAAAGCATGACAACGAAATATTCCAATTTCTTATGAAGCATAGTCAGATTATAGCTTATCCAATGGCGTATATTACTCTTGATCAAATTTCAAAGAATATGGCGCCAAACCTCTCCCTTGAGAACTGCAAGCTATCGTTTATAATCGGAGAATGCACTTTCGAAATCTCATTCGAACAATACCACACATAGTAATCTTAATTTACTTAGTGGCAAGTCCCATCTTTGATTCTGTCTCTGCAGCAAAAAGCACTGGATATGATCTAGTGAATGCAGTCAATGCTTATCGAGCTAGTATGGGTAAATCCGAATTGCGCATTAATGCTCAATTAATGGCTGCTGCCCAGGCTCAAGCAGACTGGCTGGCAGCGAATTATCCGATCGGTTCTGGATCCGACGGCCATGTTGGCGCTGGTGGAAGTCGCCCAATTGATCGGGCTTATGCTTATGGATATGGCAATGGCGCGACGGTGATCGTTTCTGAAAACTGGGCACATGATTCCCAATTGACCGCGGAAGAGTTGGTTTATAGCAGCTATTGGGCAGATGCTGCCCATCAAAACACAATGCTAAGTGGTTATGGTACAGAATATAGGGATGCTGGCGGTGGAGTTGCCAGTAACGATCGATCCACCTTTTTTGTACTTGATGTTGGTAAAGTTGAGGGTGATGATTCCGATCTGCCTTCTGATGGTTCAACTGTGGTTAATCCCTTATTGCCAGAAGTAACTTACGCTCCGTACGTAGTGCGGGTGACCTCAACCCCCGAAGAAGACGGATCAGTGATCCACTTGATACAGGAAGGTGAAACCCTCACAAGTATTGCAGAAGCCTACGGAGTATCCGCTGAACAGATCCGCGCTCTCAATAATATGGCTGATACCTGGGCGCCAATCTTTGCCGGGCATACTCTTATTATCAAACCTGCAGGATCCGTCACCCGCGAACCCACCATCACCCCGACCATGAGTGGACCGACAGCTACGGAAACCCCCATCCCAACATACACTCCACGGGTCAGACCAACCAGGACCTCAACACCGGATGAGAAGCAAGGTACTCCCATAGATCCTGCTTTTACTCCTACACCAGACCCGCTAAAAACTTCTCATACCATAGGTTTAGTAGTGACCGTTGTTTGTGGTCTGGGGTTGGTAGTATTCTTGGGCTACCTCTTCCGCAGGTAATACCAAAAACCTGGATGCATAAAATAGAAAGAAAGATCTTTTTTCGAATTATTTTTACAGTAGGAATCTTCCTGACTGTTATTTTTATGATTCTGGTTGGTCCGGTACAAGCCTATTCTGTTCAAGCTGTGAATGGTTATGACCTGATCGATGCTGTGAATGGTTACCGCGCGGCAAATGGTTTGTATGCTCTTAATCCGGAAGTTCATGTAATGTCCGCTGCCCAGGCGCATGCGGATTGGATCGTTGAAACTGGAAATGGTGGACACACTGGTGAAGGTGGCAGTGATGAGACCATTCGCGTCGGATGGACAGGTTATGGTGATGGTGGCACGATCCACTGCGATGAAGCCTGGGCAAGTGGTTCTGATGATGTTTCGGCAGTGGTTTATGACTCTTGGGCAGACTGGGTACACCAGGGGGTAATGCTTGATTATTGGGGAAATGGTTACACCGATGTCGGAGCGGGTGTAAGTAAGGATTCTGACGATCATTATGTCTATGTCCTTGACGTTTGCATGATCTCCGGGAAACCTTCACCATTACGTCCAACACCAGTTGATACTCAAGTAGGCGATACAGCCGTTCCCCTTCCAGAGCAGGAAGGTACCTATGTATTTATTCCTTTGGTGACATCAACTCCTGCTGCGGATGGTTCAGTGATCCATGTGGTCGGAGAAGGTCAGGCACTGGTGCAGATCGCTCTGTCCTATGGAGTAAAAGTGGCTGAAATCCGCAAGTTGAATGGAATGTCAGAGGATTGGACATTGATCTTTCCCGGGGAAAAGTTGATCATCATTCCTAAAACATCATCTATTACGAAAACAGCAACTGAAACTGTCATCATCACCGGAACGATCAATGGAACTTCGGACACAATAACTGAAACACCCTTGGCAACCCGCACTCCACGGAAAAAATTAGCTACGCTGGTCATTCCAACCGGTGATATGGTTCAGACTTCCCAACCCGCGACAGCGAATTTCACGTTCAACACGCAGGGATTGAATAAGACGGGAGTTACTCTTGTGGTCGTGTCCGTAGCTGGATTAGTGGCATTGTTGGGATGGAGTATTTGGGGTAAAAAATGATCCGCAGACAGGTTAATCCTGATACGCGGATCTAATCATTTACATCGTCTTCTTACTTGATCTTCCGGCTTTCGATATAAAACCGTTTCTCAACCGCCTCTCCCATCGAGAAGGTCTTTCTGGGTAACGCTCCATCCAGGATAACGGTACGGAACAGTTCATCCTTGCCCATGCAAGGCAGGTAGAAAGCAATATTCCCCGATTTCTTCCCCAATGAGAGGACAACATCCTTTCCATGAACGTAGTCGATTTCCTCTGCTAGATCTTCTTTCATGCCTTTGTCCAAAAACGCCTGCAGATTCCCGACCGCAAGGTTCATTAACGGTTGGTCCAATTGTAGAACATAAAATCCGCTTTCATGGACGACACCAATTTGCTGCAAAGTGGAATTGGATTCTTTAACCGCACTAGTTATCTGATCAACTGAATCCACCTGGATGATCTTCACTTTTTCTTGAAAATAATTTTTGCACTCAGTCAGGACATTTTTATGAGTTTTGAACAATACCCGGTGAATGGGTTCGAATTCCAACCCGGAATCATGGACATTTTCGATTTCAACCAACGCATATCTGGCGGGGTGATCCTTCCCTACCGTACCTTTGATCTTTTCCCAAATTGCTTTGGCTGTCGCCAGGGAGTGATTTCCATCACCCATAGCGAAAAGTAACACAGGCTCATTAGTTTTAAGGTCATATTTTGCTTTGAAACCGGTCGGATTCATCAGTTTTTCAAGGCCATCTGTTATTTTTTTCTCAATTTCAAAGTCATCGATCAACCATCCGCGAATCTCGCCGCTGCCGAGCATGAGGTCGGTATCGTAAAGGGGTGTCAATGATTCCTTATTTGTGGCAAGTGGTTCAATGACTTGTTTGTCAGGGTCATCGATCAATACCATGATGTGCGGAAGTTCGAGTTCTGCGTTCTCTCTGATTTTGATGCGCGGAGGTAGCCGGTCAAGAATGGTCCCTTCCGTGGCGCGGATCAGACTGGTTGAACCTTTATTAAAATCATATTTCTCCAGATCCAGACTTAATATGACACCTTTGCGGGTCTTACCTGCTACTGTGCGTTCCACATAAATCATTCCCTCATGGGACTGCAGAATACCCTGATCGAGGTAATTCCGCATATTCTGTTGGATTGTGGTCAATCTCTGCTTTTCTTCAGGTTTCCCCAGATACACTTCCGGTAGAACCAAATGAAATGTGGATGGCGCATCACCAACAATCTCTTCTACTTGCTTCCAGTATTCTGGTTGTGAGGTGAATTGATCACATGCGATGACTGACCATTTTCGCATATCCGTCCCTTTTCGGGGCAAGTAAACATCAGGAACCATCACACCGATTTTTTCGTATGTCCGCATACATCCTCCGCCAATGTAAATGTCTGACAATATTATAGCTGAATTTCACCTTGAAGGAATTGAATATCTTAGGAAAAATTCACCCGGTAATCTAAAAAGATATACCGGGCGGATTTAATTATGATAATTTAATTAACTTGGAGATTTGAGGATCACATGTCTCGTAAAAATGAGATAGCGATTGCTCCAGGACCGGTATGGGTACCGATTGCCGGGGTTAATTCGGTGATGATTGTCTCAACAGGGTGGAAGCGGGTTATACATTCCTGCATTGTATTCTCGGCTAATTCTGGCGCGGCAGCGTGCATCACTGCAATTCTGGTCTGTCTAGAGTGTTCAAGCTCAACGCCGACCAGATCAAGAAGTTTTTCATAGGCCTTTTTCTGGGTCCTCACTTTTGCCGCGGATTCGATTTTGCCGTCTTTTAATCTAAGAACCGGCTTGAGGTCGAGGGCAGTTCCGATCAGATGGGCGGCATTTCCAATTCTTCCACCTCTGTGCAAGAATTCCAGCGTCTCCACCAGAAAATAAACGTTGGTCTGTGATCTGGCTTTTTCTGCCACAGCTTTGCACTCTTTTAAGGAAGCACCATTTTCGGCTGCTCTTGCTGCCTGAAGTACCTGAAAACCAAGTGACATGGATGCTGCATGAGAATCGACCAACTCGATCGTTCTCCCGGGCAGTGCTTCTTTTGCCTGGATGGCAGAACTCATGGTTCCGCTCAATTTCGCTGAGATAAATATTCCCAAAACATCAAAATCCTGCTCCAGAAGATTACTGAATAGGCCGGTCATGGTGGTTGGGCTGACCTGTGAAGAAGAAGGCATGGTCGCAGAAGTTTTTAGTCTTTCGTAAAATTCTTTGGATGTGATATCCACACCATCCTGGTAAGTTTTGTTATCCCAAATGACGATCTGATGACCAACTGTAATTTTATATTCATCAATATAACTTAAAGGAAGGTTCACGGTGCTATCGGTTACAATCGCGATTTTATTCATAGGTCTCCTCGGTAATTATGATCATATCTGCACTGTATAGAATTAACACACTTTGTATAAGCGAGATACGGCAGAACATTTGATTGACAAAAGGTACTCTACCGACTAAAATCACGAGGCTATTATCGGCATTCTTATGTTTGAAAACTTAACTTCACGTCTCAATCAAGTGTTTACCCAGCTCAGAAAACGCGGAAAGCTTTCTGAAGCGGATGTTGATTCAGCTATGCGTGAGGTACGCATGGCTCTACTCGAAGCGGATGTTCATTACACAGTGGTTAAGGATTTTATCAGCCGGATACGAGCCAGAGCAGTGGGCGCGGAAGTCTCGGCAGCTCTGAATCCTGCTCAACAGATCATCAAGATCGTTCATGAAGAGCTCATCACCACCCTTGGCGAACCCGGCAGAATAAATCTGGTTGGGGAAAAACCGCGGGTGATCATGCTTTGTGGATTGCAGGGATCTGGTAAAACCACCCTTGCTGGAAAATTGGCGAAAATATTCCGTGCACAGGGTGAACGTGTTGAACTTGTCGCCGCAGACCCATACCGGCCGGCAGCTATTCAGCAGTTACAGGTTCTTGGTGAACGGGTTGGTGTCACTGTTTACGCCGATGCCGGGATGAAACCACCGGATCTGGTGCTAAAGTCATTTAAATCAGCGCAAAAATCGGGTGCGACTGTCCTCATTCTGGACACCGCAGGTCGATCCCAATTGGATGAAGGCTTGATGGAAGAACTCCGTTCCATCAAGAAAAAAGTAGAGCCTATGGAGACCCTCCTGGTTGTCGACTCGATGATCGGGCAGGAAGCACTGAAAGTTGCAGAAGGATTCCGCGATTCAGTCAATCTGACTGGATTGATCTTGACTAAAATGGATGGTGATGCCCGCGGTGGTGCTGCCATATCGATCAAGTCCGTTACCGGTGTTCCGATCAAGTATCTGAGTACTGGCGAAAACCTCGAAGCGATTGAACAATATCAACCTCAGAGGTTGGCGACTCGCATTCTTGGAATGGGCGACATGATCGGCCTGATCGAAAAAGCCGAAGCCGCATACGACGAAAAAACAGCCCAAAAACAGGCTGAAAGACTGGCATCCGGTGGTCTGACTTTGGAAGATTTCGCCGATCAGTTGAAACAGATGCGGAAAATGGGACCGTTTTCGCAGATTTTGGAGATGCTACCTGGCAATTTGGGTGCTGCAGCCCGTACAGTATCTCCCCAAGATGCAGAAAAGCAGTTAAAATTGACAGAAGCGATCATTAGTTCAATGACCCTCTCTGAACGCAGGCATCCGGATATTTTGAATGCCAGCCGAAGAAGAAGGATTGCCAGTGGATCAGGTACCAGTGTTGAACAGGTCAACCGTATGCTGAAGCAGTTCCGCGAGGCACAGAAGATGATCAAGACTTTGCAAAAATCGGGTGGTCGTGGAATCACTCGTTTATTTGGATAACCAGTATCTCTAAAAGCTCGGTCAAACGCACCCCTTCAGCGTCTCTCACCCGGTTTGTTGGTCTACTGGATTAACACGATTGTATAAAAATTAGGAGAAAGAAAATCAATGGTACGCATTCGTCTTCGCCGTGTAGGTTTAAAAGGTCAACCAAGCTATCGCATCATTGCTGCTGATAAAGAAGCCCCTCGCGACGGCCGTTTTCTCGAAATTCTTGGATTCTATAATCCCCGCACAAACCCTTCCACCATTCAGGTTAAAGAGGATCGTGTATTGGATTGGATGAGCAAAGGTGCTCAACCCAGCGATTCCGTGGTACAGCTCTTTACGACCATCGGTTTGTTGGATCGCTTCGCTCGCCTCAAAGCTGGTGAAGATAAAGAGAAGTTACTTGCAGAAGGTGTAGCCGCTCAAGCGATCCGAATCGTCAGTCCAAAAACTCGTCAGGAACGGAAGTAATCCTCTCCACGGAACGTCAATGTTTCTGTCAGGGAAGGAGAAACCTTGAAAGAGCTCATTAGTTATATTGCATCAGAACTGGTTGACCATCCGGATGAAGTTGAAGTTGTTCAACAATCCCAGGGTGGGAAAGTCCATGTGGAGTTATCGGTTGCCAAGGATGATATGGGACGCGTGATTGGTAAAAGCGGCAAAGTCGCCAATGCCATCCGTGTTTTATTGCGCGTAGCCGCAGCAACCGAAGGCAAACAAGCCACATTGGATGTGATTGAACCGAAATGAGAACAGGTTCAAAAACTAAACTGGTACAGCAAAACCCATCACCAGGCTCGCCCGATTTGGGCGAGTCTGTCTTCATTTTGATCGGGAAGATTCGCCGCGCTCATGGTGTGGACGGTGAAATGATCATCGATTCCTATTCGGAATCTGAGGATCGATTTAAGCCCGGAAAGATCATATTGGTGGGTGATGCCCACACTCCTCATAAGATTCAAACACGACGTGCTTCCAACAAGGGAGCCTTGATCACTTTCAAAGAGATCACAACTCCTGAAGAAGTCGAGCCTTTACGGAATAAATTCATCTTCACCACCAAAGATACATTGCCCGCTATTACCGGATGGAGAGTACTATCATTTCCAACTGATCGGTCTACGGGTGGAGGATGAACAGGGAAAATCATTTGGTAAGATCACCCAGATCATCGAGACTGGTGCAAATGATGTTTATGTAACAGTTGATGAAGATGGAATTGAATCTCTTTTCCCCGCAATCGAGTTTGTAATCATAAATGTCAATATCGAAACCGGGCTTATGGTAGTCCACCCGCAGGAGTGGTATTAAAGCATGCTGGATGAGAAATGCTACTGGGTTGGTTTCAGCCTGGTAAGGGGGATTGGTCCGGTTCGTTTACAGGGATTATTAGCATCATTTGGTTCCCTTTCCTCTGCATGGACAGCTACATCTGACCAATTGCAGCAAGCCGGTATTCAACAGCGGGTAATCGAGAGCATTCTCGAAACCCGGAATTCCGTCAACCTCGAAGAATATTGTGACAAACTTCATTCCATGGAGATCGCTTATTACACTCCTGACGATGAAGGGTACCCCGTCAGACTAAAAAACATCTCACATCCACCACCGGTGATCTACTTGAAAGGGGAGTATCATCCGGAGGATTACTGGGCTGTTGGAATCGTTGGAACCCGACGGATTACCTCCTATGGACGTCAGGTTACCGAACAGGTGACAACATTGCTGGCGAGGCAGGGTATCACCATTGTCAGCGGATTAGCCCGCGGGGTGGATGGTGTTGCTCATAACGCAGCCCTGCAGGCAGGCGGCCGAACCATTGCCGTTTTGGGATCGGGTGTGGATCAGATTTATCCTCCTGAACACCGTCAACTGGCAGAGAAGATCATCACCCATGGGATCGTCATGAGCGATTACTCTCCCGGTACTCAACCTGATTCGGCAAATTTCCCGCCCCGCAATCGGATAATTTCCGGATTATCAGCGGCTGTCGTTGTGGTTGAGGCTGGCGAGACTTCTGGTGCATTGATCACCGCTTCTTTTGCCGCGGACCAAGGGAAAGACGTCTATGCTGTTCCGGGTGGAATATATTCTCCGCAATCCAAAGGCACCAACCGGTTGCTGCGCGACGGAGCCATCCCTTTGTTGGATGCAAATGATATCCTCAACGGTTTGGATATTACCAAGGTTGACCATTACAAACAGGCGTCCCTGTTCCTTCCTGCTGATGATGTGGAATCCATGTTGTTGAATGTTTTAAATTTGGAACCGATGCATATTGACGAAATTGTGCTAAAGTCAGAATTACCAATCGATAAGGTTTCAGCCAGTCTAACCATGATGGAGTTGAAGGGATTGGTACGTCAGTTGAATGGAATGACCTACCAATCCATTCGAGAAGAGTTCGGACTTATATAGCATAAACGGGGAGTAATGAACGATTATTATGCAGTGATCATGGCAGGCGGCGGTGGTACACGATTATGGCCGTTATCCCGCAAGACCTTTCCTAAACAATTATTATCGATCTTTGGTGATACAACATTATTCCAATCGGCGATCAACCGGTTGAATGGTGTCTTCGATCCAGAGAATATCCTGATCGTTAGCACTGAAGAACTGAAGGAAAAGCTTTTATCCTCTTCACCAATTCCGCCAACCGAACAGTATTTGGATGAACCCGAACCCCGTGGAACAGCCGCGGTGATCGCCCTGGCTGCTGCGGTTCTGGCAAAATCGAACCCGACTGCGGTCATGGCAGTACTGACCGCTGATCACACCATCCAGAATGTTGCGGTATTCCAAAAACTTCTCAAACAAGCGTACCAGGCTGCTCAAGATGGAAATCTTGTTACTCTTGGGATCGAACCGGAACGACCCGCCACTGGATTCGGATATATAGAAAAAGGAAGCTCTCTTTCATTATCCGGTGTTGAAGAAGTCTATACTGTGCAGCGGTTTACGGAGAAACCATCTTTGGACCAGGCTGTGAAGATGGTATCATCAGGAAAGTTTCTGTGGAATTCGGGAATGTTTTTCTGGCGCGTGGATGTCATTTTAAATGAGTTCAAAACCTGGATGCCGGAACTTCACGAAAAGATCATGACCATCCAAAGAGTCTGGGGAACAGCCGGGCAGAGTACAGTACTTCATTCGGTCTGGCCTACCATAAAACCCGAGACCATAGATTATGGCATCATGGAAAAAGCTCAAAAGGTGGTCACCATACCGGCGCAAAACCTCGGATGGAACGATGTCGGCAGTTGGGAATCGCTTTTTGAAGTCTATTCGCCCGATCAGAATGGAATGGTCAGCCTGGCAAAGAAATCCCTTGGTATTGGATCAACATCATCCCTGATTTATGAATCACTTGATGATAAGATTGTAACTACACTTGGGATCGATAACCTGATCATTATCGATACACCTGATGCTTTGATGATATGTACCAGGGACAAGGCGCAGCAGATTAAAGAGATCATTACAAACTTGAAGGAAGGGCATCTGGAGAATTATCTCTAGCCGGATTACATGGAAGCATATTGTTTAAAATGTCGGGCTAAGCGGGAAATGAAGGACGCGACACCCGATTTTAATGCCAATGGTTCACCTGTTACCCGCGGGATCTGTCCCGTTTGTGGAACCCGTATGTTCAAATTGGGACGTACTGAATTGCACGAATCCTTACCAAAACCTGCTCCGCGTAAACCGAAGGAAGTGGTTAAGAGCGGTAAATTGGTTATCGTGGAATCCCCGGCAAAGGCGAAAACCGTCGGTCGTTTCCTGGGTAAGGGATACACAGTCCGGGCATCTGTCGGGCATGTGCGTGATCTTTTACGGTCAGAACTGTCAGTGGATGTTGAAAACGATTTCACACCGAAATACAGGGTTCCAAATGAAAAACGCCCGATCGTAAAAGAGTTAAAGGAACTGGTCAAGAAATCTGAAGAGATTTTTCTGGCTACCGACCCTGATCGGGAAGGTGAAGCGATCGCATGGCATTTAATGGAAGCTGCAGAAATCCCTGCCGAAAACTCTAAACGGGTGGTTTTCCATGAGATCACCGACCACGCCATTAGTGAAGCCTTCCACCATCCCAGAGCTGTGAATTTGGATCTGGTGAACGCACAACAGGCCCGCCGTATCCTCGATCGCCTTGTTGGTTATAGCCTCAGTCCATTATTATGGGAAAAAGTTCGATCACGATTATCAGCGGGACGGGTGCAGTCTGTTGCGCTTCGGCTGGTTGTCGATCGGGAGCGGGAAATAGAAGCTTTCATCCCTCAAGAATACTGGTCGGTCGATGCCGAATTCAAACAGGAAGGCAGCAAGCAATTCTACACTGCCAGACTGATTAAAGTTGACGGGAAAGACCAGCAGAACGAATTGACTGAAAAATCCCTGGTTGATCCTTTGATCTCCGACTTGGAAAAAGCCAGCTATCAGATCGCAAAGATCAAAAACACGGAGCGTCGACGCAAACCGTCGGCCCCATTCATTACCAGCACGTTACAGCAGGAAGCCTCTCGCAGGTTGGGATACACTGCCCGTAGAACGATGGCACTTGCGCAGCAGCTTTATGAAGGTATTGATGTGGATAATACCGGAAACTCCGGTTTGATCAGTTATATGCGTACAGATTCGACCAACATCGCCGCGGAAGCTCAGGCTGAAGCACGCAAATATATTTCACAAAAACATGGCAGCGATTTTTTACCTGCTGAACCTCCCCAATACAAGACTCGGGCAGCCGGCGCGCAGGAGGCGCATGAGGCTATCCGTCCCACGTCGGTATTTCGTGAACCGGACCAGATCAAAGATCACCTTTCCAAAGATCAATACCGCCTGTACCAATTGATCTGGCAGCGCTTTGTCGCCTCACAAATGGAGAGCGCAGTCTATGACACTCTCACTGTGGAGATCAACGGTAAAGGTCAGCAGCATCAATATCTTTTCCGTACCTCCGGCTCAGTCATCAAATTCCCCGGTTTTTTGGTGGTCTATGAAGAGTCCGCGGATGAGGATGCCGTAAAAGATGCAGAGGAAAATAAAAAGGTCCCGGCGGATCTGCGTGAAGAGGCGAATCAACAGTTACACAAACTCTTCCCCGAACAGCACTTCACCCAACCCCCGCCGCGTTATACCGAAGCATCCTTGGTTCAAAAGCTGGAAGAAAATGGAGTGGGTAGACCATCCACCTATGCTCCCATCTTATCAACCATTCAGGAACGTGGTTACGTGTTCCGCGAAGCCAAACGTCTCAGCCCGACCGAAACTGGCGAACTGGTGAACGATCTGCTCATGGGTCATTTCTCAGATCTGATCGATATTGGATTCACAGCGACTTTGGAAGATGATCTGGATCATGTGGCTGAGGGTCGAATGCCCTGGGTCGATGTGATCAAGGAATTCTATACACCATTCTCGGCTAAACTCAAACTCGCTCAGGTGGAGATGCCAGAAACCAAGGCCGAACCGGAAAAGGTCGGCCGTGATTGTCCCCGCTGCGGTCATGAGCTGGTTATCCGTTGGGGACGGTTTGGAAAATTCGTCTCTTGCAGCGACTTCCCCAAGTGTCGCTATACCGAACCGATCTTGAACAAGATCGGAGTCATCTGTCCGAAAGACGGAGGTGACCTGGTTGAGCGCAAGACGCGTAAGAATCGGGTTTTCTACGGTTGCTCCAATTATCCGACCTGCGATTACACATCCTGGAAAAAACCATTGGCTGTTCGCTGTTCCAACTGTGGTGGAATGCTGATGGTGGCTAACAAGAAGGATGCACAATGTTCACAGTGTCAAATAATTTATTCTCTGGAAGAAGTCACCGATAAAATTGAGGCGGCATAAAGGTTGCAACATTTCGGTGTGGATGATCACGTATCATCATTGAATTGAACTATCCACACGAGCAGGAGCAGCAGTTATGGACACGATCAAAGAATATTTACGTAAACCCTGGGCAATACCCGTCCTGGCATTTGCAGTGGGTGTATTACTGGGTTGGATCTTATTGGGTTGGGGATTATTCCCTGTTCAGTGGACTGATGCGACACCCGAATTCCTGCGGGAAGATCTTCAGCAGGATTACTTGCGCATGGCGATCGATTCCTACGGCGAGAACGGTGATTCTGCCCTGGCTTTGAAACGATGGAATTCCCTAGGATCCGATGCTGTCAAAGCAATGACCGCCGTATCAGCCAGCCCCGGGGATCTCAAACTTCAGGCTCTGACCGGGTTTGGCGATGCAGTGAACGCCAGTACTGTACCTAGCGGAGCAGACGAAGCTCCAGCATCCGGTGACAGCGGAACAGAAACCACAACCGGGGGAACCACAACAACACTTCCAAAGCCCAAGAACACACTCCTGCCGGTGGCATTATCCGTATTCTGTCTGCTCACCATTGTGTTGGGAGTTGCTGTTGTTTATATATTCTTGAAAAAAGGTGGCAAACTCCCCGGAAGAACCCGTCAAGCAGAAGCTACAACCGATGCTTTGACCTACATGGAATCAAAGGCGGATAAAGGTGCGGAGTATTTCCGCCCGGCATCTGAAGCCCCTGTCTCTCAATTCATGACCACCTATATGCTGGGTGAAGATACATACGATGACTCTTACAGCATCGACAATCCGGTTGGCGAGTTCCTGGGTGAGTGTGGTGTCGGCATTACCGAGACCATTGGCGTCGGGGAACCCAAGAAAGCAGCCGCGTTCGAGGTCTGGCTGTTCGACAAGAATGATATTCAGACGGTCACTAAAGTACTGATGAGTGAGCATGTGTTCAAAGATCCCGCCATGCAGTCCAAGCTGCAATCCAAGGGTGAACCCATCCTGGCGGAACCCGGTAAGCGCATTTTGCTCGAAACAGCCACCCTGCAGTTGGAAGCCCGCATCGTGGATATGAATTATGGACAAGGCGCACTACCCGCCAACAGCTACTTTGAACGCCTTACGCTTGAACTGGCAGTCTGGCCCAAAAAGTGATCAAGGGTTTACAGGTCAAACCGGCGAAGAGAAATCTCCGCCGGTTTTTATTATGCCAAATATATATAGGTTAAATAGCAGAAAAGTCGATAAACCCTCTCCTGGCGAGGATCGCGAAGCATGCTGTGCAGAGGGTAGGGAGAGGTCGAATTCTCCTGGTGATTCTACTTCCACGCGCCAAGGATCGCTCCAAAGATCACAAAATTGACCAAATGATTGCCGATCTCTATAGCCCAGATCTTCAGACTGTGCCCGGCGAACAACTTGTTCACCAGATAAGTCGGCATCGACGAATCCGAGCCAAAGCAGGAGACCGGTGGTCGCGCCAGAGACGAGTGTCGCTCCGCCGCTGAGTTTGCCGATCGCGTTGACGAATAAAGCCATGAAGATCGCCTGCACCAGCGAAGATAAGACCGTCAACGTCCAGGTCATCCCCATATTGCCTTTCATCCCGGGTTCACCTGCGTTCTCACCGTGAATACCCTTCCACCAGACCGGAAAGAACGTTTTCGGGTTGTACCATAACGATCCGCTGATCATACTGACGACGACACAGACTACTACCGCCAACCAATTAATTGAACTGAAATCCATATTTCCTCCATATAGATAAAAATTATTTTTGAATATTTCTGACCTTGTACAAGCGTATCATGTCGGTTGATGCACCATATAATGGATGTATAAGATCAAAAATGAATAGAATCATCAATTGCATTATTGGTTATTGATGTAACAAGGGAATAATGATGTTCGCAAAAATGAAAGAGATCTTTATTAAAATGAGCCGGTTTTGGCTGGCACTGGTGATATGCATTGCGGTGATCACTCTGGCGGCTTGCACGGGATTAAGTACTAGCACTTCTTTACCTTCTCCAACGACGACACCAACACCCACCATGGAACCTGTTGAGCCGGGTCCTCTTCCACCTGATGAGCAAACCACCCCCCCTGCGGATCTCCCCACTGAGGATCCCAACCTGGAACCGACGGCGACCGATACCGTTGTTGATGTGTGTTCCCTGGCTACTGTATTCGATGTCGAGAATGTTCTCGGTCAGACCGTGACTTCTATTACTCCTGGATCTGAACCGGATGATATATCTGGTGGAACACTCAACTTTTGCACCTTTGTTGGATCAGGGCAGGCGGTCGTCATTTCCTCTGTTGAGGTGGAAAATTCCATCGTTTGGTCTGGATATGCTCAATGCGCAAGTGGATGCCTTCAAAGGCGAGGAACCCGACACGGCGGTGAATCAAGAATTGGGAGTGGGTGTGAAAGCTTACTGGAGTACCTCCGAACATGCCGGCCAATATACCGTTCTGACCGAGGAGCATGTGTTTGCTGTATCCCTGGGAGGTAACATCGGTGCTCCGGAGGACCATAAGGCAGCGCTGCTCACCCTGGCACAGATCATAGAAAAACAGCAATAATAAATAAACCGGTGGAGAAAATTTCCACCGGTTTGTATTTGAATACTGAAATACTTACCCGATCTTCAGGATCTTGAGATGGATTTTCCCGGAAGGGATATCCGCGGTGACAGTGTCACCTACCTTGTGCCCGATCAGGCACTTGCCGATGGGTGACTTCATGCGAGATCATCCCCTTGCGTGGATCCGCTTCATTGGGACCCACCAGGAACCACGTTTCCGCTTCAAATTCATCTTCCTGCACTGTGATCGTAGAACCGATGCCGACGATATCGGTGCTGACCTGATTCTTGTGGATAATGGAGACGTTTCTCAGAACGTTTTCAAGTTCCAGAATGCGTCCTTCAAGAAATCCCTGTTCTTCCTTCGCCTGGATATAATCCGCGTTTTCAGAGAGGTCGCCTTGTTGAATGGCAAAGCGCAATCTTAATGCAAGGGCATCCCGTTTGGGACCTTTTAACTCAGCTAATTCATTTTGAAGTTTATCGTAACCTTCAGCAGTAAGATAAGAAACATCACTCATGGTCAAATTCTCCACGTGGTTTGGCGAAAATAGTTTGAAGAAATTACAGATAATTGTTGATCAACCATCCTGAAACATCTCTTCAGGAAGGCTAATCATACCATATAGACCGAAAAGAATCCGCTATTGATACACAATTAAGGCAATACAGCCGGATCGAACAGTTTCTGGTGTTCATCGATGGCATACCGGTCGGTCATCCCGGCGATATAGTCACAGATTGCCCGTTCCAATTTTCGCTCAGAAATCCACGCTTGAATATGGGTGGGGAGCATGGTTGGATGGCTGACATAAGCTTGGAACAACTCCGCCAGAATCCGTTCTGCTTTCACCTGCATCCGCATGACCCGATAGTGCCGGTATAGATTTTTATACAGGAAATCCTTCAATTCACGGATTCTACGGTGAGTATCTTCGCTGAAACCAACCAGGTTGTGATCCAACTGTTGCAATTCAAGCATGGATTTCACTCCGCTGATGCGCAGATTTTCACTGGTGGTGTTCACAATATCCGTCACTGCCATGCCGATCAATCTGCGGATGATGCGGTGGCGCATCAAATCGTCCAACACACCGCCCTTCCATTTAACGCTTTCCAAAAGCACTTCCCACATCGGCATACCGGCCAGCATCCCGGTGGTGATCATGCCGCTGCGCAGTCCATCATCCAGATCGTGAGCAGTGTATGCCATCTCGTCGGCGACATTGGTGATCTGCGCTTCCAGCGATCCGCGCAGTTCGGGGTTATAAGCGGATGCGTCAGACACATCGTACTCGGTCTCGTGTTTGACTATCCCTTCTAGAACTTCCCAGCTCAGGTTAAGTCCCGGAAAATCAGGATATCGGGTCTCCAATTCGGTCACGATGCGGAAGGAATGCTTATTGTGGTCGAATCCACCGTAGTCTTTCATCAATTTTGCAAGGGTAGCCTCGCCGGAATGTCCAAACGGGGGATGTCCGAGATCGTGTGCCAGGCAGATCGCTTCGACCAGGTCCTCATTCGCTCCCAGCGCGCGGGCAATGGTTCTGCCGATCTGGGTCACTTCCAGGGTGTGGGTCAATCGGGTGCGGTAATAATCCCCTTCGTAATTGATGAACACCTGGGTCTTGTATTCCAACCTGCGGAAGGCTGTGGTGTGGATGATCCGGTCACGGTCGCGCTGAAACGCGGTGCGGTAATCCGGTTCATCATCCTGGTACTTTCGGCCTTTGGTCTGCTGACTGAAGGTCGCGTATGGTTTCAGGGATCTCAACTCATTTTCTTCCATCTCAAAGCGTGAAATTGCCATGACCGCTCCTATTGTGAATTCTTGATAATGGTGCCGGTTTTCTGCCCGCACAGACTATCATAGATTGAGTTTACGGGTAAACCGGAGAAGATTTCAATAGTGATCTCAGGGTTTTTCTTTACCAGATGCAGCATGCTTTGTACTTTGGTCAGCATGCCTCCGGTGACATCGCTGGATTGAGAGCCTCCCAGTGCTGCTTCGATATCTAAAAAATCATCGGGAGTAATGATGGGAATGATGCGCTGGTTGGTGGGGTAATCCGACCAGACGCCCTCTTCGATGCCGGCGATCAGGATCCGCAATGGATTTAATTTGCCAGCTAGATAGTGGAATAAGTCTTCGGTGGACAGGATGGTCCCGCCCAGAGCGATATCGAAAACTACATCCCCGTAGATGACCGGAACCAGATGATGCCCTAATGCGGAGCGGATGGGCTCGATATTCCAGGAGATGATGCGCTGGCTGCTGGGTGTGACCGATGCTGCCGGTGAAAAACTGACTGCCTGCAATCCCGCCAGGATCAGCCGGCTGGTGAAGATATTATTCAGTTCCCTGGCTTCCTGCCAGACCTCATGGAATCCGGACCATCCATCCGCGGAATCCACACCCTCACGGGTGCCGTATTTGGCTGCAGGGACATGTCCGAAAGAACCCGAACCATGCCCCAAGAGCAAAGAGTCCTGCGGATGTTCAACCAGATACTTTTTGATCTCCCCGGCGATGCGGTCGATCACGTCGATCCGCGGAGTATGGGCCGTATCTTTATCCGTGATCAGTGAACCGCCAAGTTTTAGGAATTGCAGCATGGTCACTCCAGTACAGTTTGAATGATCTCGATTGCGCCAGCTTCCTTCAAGGCAGCGCTGACCGGCTCGATCTATCCCGGGTGGGACGAGCGCAATCACATTTCCGCCAACGCCCGCACCGGATAATTTCGCTCCGTATGCTCCTGCACGGGTGGCGGCATCCACCAGTTTATCGAGGATCGGTGAGGAGACGCCAATCTCCTTGCAAGAGATGATGATTTTCGGTCATCCAGCGGCCGCAAGTTTCCAAATCCCCTGCCAGTAGTCCTTTGTAGGCTTGCTGTACCAGTGCATCGATCTGATCGAAAATGGGATCAAACTTCTGCGGATCCGCATCTCTACGAATGTGAACACCATTGACCACCTCGGCGGTCGAAGCACGGATGCCGGTTGAGGCGATCAAATAGGTGAATGATCCGCCAGGTTGGAAGGTCTGAATGGGATCGCCATGATGGAATAAGACTGGCTTTTCATAGGCGATGACGGTATTGTCGATGCCGGACGGTGTATGGTGGTGGATCTTTTCCACTTCGAATGCCAGCTCGGAGACTTCACTGGCGGGTAATTCCTTGCCCAGGAAGTCTGACAAACCACGGATAATTGCGACACTGACAGCAGCGCCGGAACCCAATCCGCCGCTGATGGGGATGGTCGAATTAATCTGAATGGTTAACGGCAGACTCTGCTTGAAGCCGAGATGTTCCAACGTCACTTCGACAGCTTTGTGAAGCGGATGTGCTTCCGGCAGATCTTTATACCAGGCATCCAGGTTTATTCCGGGAGAGAGGATGCGAATATCCCCAGCCTTGCCGGGGATGAGCGGAGTGATGACTGCTCTGGCGCGCACCTGTGAGACGGGGATGGCGATGGCATGTTTCCCGTAAACTACAGCGTGTTCGCCATAAAGGATGATCTTACCGGGTGCGGAAGCAGATTTTGCGGGCATTCTTAGAAGATATAAAAGATAAGCAGGATCGAAATTCCCCACAGCGCGATGGCAATCTGCAGCGGACGATCGGTGAGCAGCATCTCTTCAGGGGCGCCGCCGTAATTCTTCACCTGGATCAGATACAGGTAGCGGAAGATGCCGTACAGCGCAAAGGGGATAGTCAACATCATGGTATGGTTTGCCGGCAGGTTTGGCGCCGAGAAGGTGTACAGGCTGTATGCGACGATGGTTGTCGCGGAGACGATGGTGATCAGTTGGTCCAGCAGCGGCAGGGAGTAGCCTTCCAACACTTTGCGGTGCTCGCCCGCTCCGCTGGCCAGCAAGTTCAGTTCGGCACGCCGTTTGCCAAATCCCAGGTACAGTGCCAACAGGGTGGTGACCACGTACAACCAGGGAGAGAACCGTTCAACGTTGATCAACGCCACACCACTGGCGATGCGCAGGACAAATCCGCTGGCGATGATCATCACATCCAGCAGGGGCACGTGCTTCAGCCATTTCGAGTATGCCAGATTGAGCACAAAATAGACGCGACGATCCCGGCGAATGATGGGGAAAGCATGTAGGCGAATGGGAAAATGACGATGACAAGGACCAGAGCAAACCCGATGGCAATCCCGACCGGCAAATCCCCCGAAGCGATGGGACGGTGCTTCTTGACCGGGTGTTTCCGATCGGATTCGACATCCGCGATATCATTGAAGATGTAGACCACGCTCGAGATCAGGCAGAAGATGAAGAAACCGGCAATGGTCCTTTGTAGCCCGAACAGATTGAGCAACTGTCGGTCAAAGATGAGGGCAGCGAAAATAGCCGCGTTCTTCGTCCAATGCCGTATGCGCATGGCTTTGATCAACGTGAGCAGAAGATTGGGTTTCTTTTTCATGGATGATCCGTATCCGTAGGATGACTTCATTATAATATAGCTATACAAAAGCTTACACGCGATGAACAGGCTGGCGGCCTGGGATTGAGGACATATGGTTACCGAAAGATTGGATATTCGTATGCTGGCGCTGGGGTTGGTCGAGAGCCGCTCGATTGCCCAGCGATTGGTCATGGAAGGCAAGGTGCGAGTGAACGGGCAGATGGTGCTCAAATCCTCCGAGAAGGTACGCGAAGGGGATGAGATCACCCTGGAAGCTGAACCACGCTTCGTCTCGCGGGGCGGGGATAAACTCGAGCCAGCCATCAGCGGTTGGGGGATCGACCCGACCGGTTGGGTTTGCGCGGATGTGGGTGCTTCCACCGGCGGATTTACCGACTGCCTGCTGCAGCATGGCGCGGAGAAGGTGTATGCCATCGATGTTGGTTACGGCATCCTGCACTGGAAGATGCGCAACGACCCGCGGGTGGTGGTGATGGAGCGGACCAATGCCCGGCATGTTGAACTGCTGCCTGAAGCGGTGCGCTTGATCACCATCGATGCATCTTTCATCTCGCTCGAGATCCTGCTGCCGGTGGTGAAGGATTGGTTCCAGGGGCAGGAAGGCGAGGTTGTGGCGTTGATCAAGCCGCAGTTCGAAGCGGGCGTGAAAGAGGTGAGCAAAGGGGAAGGTGTGATCACTGATCCGCGCATCCACAAACAGGTGGTTGAGAAGATCGAACGGATTTCCAAAGAGATGGGATACAAGGTGAAAGGGACGATGACCTCTCCGCTCAAGGGACCCAAGGGCAATACCGAATTTCTTATCTGGCTCTCCGCTCCAGTTTCTTGACATTACCCATTCCGATTGGGTTTCTGCCTCGCATGTCCCCTTTGTAAAGGGCGTCGTGCCAGTCAGTTTCATCGACTGGTAGGTTGGGGGGATTCCATGCACCAGATTTATCCTCCTACCGTATATCATCTAAGACAAAGAATGCATATAATGATTTAAGACCTATTCAATGAGGTGCCGCGCATGTCCAAAGATCATGAGAAGAATAAAGAAAAAAAGCTTGCCTATCCCTGGCGGAATTTGCATGGGGCAGTCTGGCTTATCGGTCTGGCGTATCTGTTCATCTCCGGAAACTGGTGGCCGGGGATCCTCTTTCTGATCGCGTTCAGCATGCTCTTGGAAGCGGTGATCATGCTGGTCTTCCCGCAATCGGTGGAGCAGGAAAAACCGGATGCGATGGAGAAAACCGTACCTTTCTCCGCTCCTGTGGATACCGGTGCCGCGAACGTCCACCAGCTCAGTCGATCCATTCTGCGGACCGGCTGCCGAACACCTGCCCGAGATGTGGTGCGCCTGTGCGCGGACATGAGGTGCGCTGGACGAGCAGTGACTCCGCGGACTGCATGTTCTGTGGGTCGAACATCCCGATGAGGAAGTAGACCGCCGGCACCCCCATCCCCATAGGGGTTAGGGCTGTCGCGTCGCGAAAGCGGGGAATTGCAGCTCGTTGGAACACGCGTGAGCCGAATTGATTTTCGAATTCAATTGCATTTCATCTAAAAAGCCTCTGGAATATCATCGTCGGTGTGGTTGGGAAGGTGTAATGCCCCCTGCCCGCTAATGCGGCACTCCCCTATTTGCCAAACCCCCCTGCCCGCGTTGCGGGCGTCCCCCCATTTGTCCAAAACCGGAAAAATGGAGGGAAAGTTTTAATCTGGCGAAAATAATGCGATCATTTGTTATTTGTTTCAAATAAGTTGCGTATAACCATTGGATACTTGCCTGGACTATTCGGTTGATAAAGTGCGAACCCGATGGAGCATCGGGAATATAATATAAGCACAAATGTTCTATATTCATCATATCAGGAATGAAATGGAAATACAACTGTCACTATGTGACAGTGGATTTGGTAATTCTAAAAGGCTTCAAACAAAGGTAATCCGACCCAAACTAACTTTTTGGTTTACCCACCCCAACCACCGCTGCCCTTCGGGCTGCGTATTTCATATCCCACAGATTAGATTATTGTTTGCTGAACTATTCTTTGCGGGAGGGGCTTTAAAGATAGGGATGGAAGGACCGGAGGTCCTTCCATCCCTATCAACCCCGTTTCTCCAAAACCTGAGCAGGGTTTCGCATAAACGCCAATCCCAACCCACCTGCTGATATATAATATCCTCATGGAAGCATCAAAGCCAAAACCAAAGCCGTTTCCGCTGTATTACCCCATGCTCTTTACCGGCATGGGATTTACCTTCCTGATGTTCTTCCTGCCCATCTACAGCAAGCAGTTGGGTGCGAACGCAGTGGAGATCGGCGGGCTGTATTCCATCTTCACCATCACTCTGCTGGTCGGACGTCCAGTGGTGGGTTGGGCGATCGACCGCTTCGGACGAAAACGCTTCCTGGTGGCTGCCATCTTCGGATACGCCCTGACGATGGTTTTCTTCTCCTTCGCCACCAACCTGACCGGATTGTATCTGGCCAGACTCACCCAGGGTGTCGCATCCTCCCTTTTCTGGATCACTGCCCGGACGATCATCGCGGATCTGTCGCATGAGAATGAACGTGGATCGAACATGGGCAAGCTGTATGAAGCCAATTCCCGCGGAGGATTGATCGGCGTTTTTCTAGGTTACACCATTTACAAGACATTGAGCGAGTTTGGACGCCCTGACCTGGGGTGGATCTTCACCTTCCTGCTGTTTGCGATCCTCGCCTCAGCCGGGGCTATTCTGGCGTTCCGCAACCTGCCTGAGACGAAGCCGGGTGTGCAGACTGACTTGCCCGCGGAACCGCGCAAGTTGGATACTCCGCGCCTGTTGAAACTGCTGGTGGTTGTTTTCACCACCAATCTGGCACTGGCGCTGCTGGCTCCCATTTATATGATCTATCTGCAGGACCACTTCACCACCAACATCGAGACCCTGGCGTGGGCATTCCTGCCGGCGGGGATCGTGTACAGCATCCTGCCATCCCGGTTGGGCAAGTTGAGCGACCGGATCGGACGGGCGCCTTTGATGGCGTTGGGAGCGGCCATCTCGGCGACACTCTCGCTGTTCATCCCTTCGTTGAGTTCGCTCTTTCTGCTGGCTGTGTTGTACACCGCGGAATCGGTTGGCTGGTCGATGGCGGACCCGGCGGAGCAGGCGATGGTGGCGGATATCATCGGCGATGAAGCGCGCGGGAGGGGTTTCGGATATTACGAGTTCACCCTCAGTCTGGGCGCGTCGATCGGTCCGCTGCTGGGGGGATGGCTGTATGACTCGTATGGTCAGGCGGTGCCGTTCTACCTAACGGCGGGGGTATTGTATCTGGGGGCGATCTGGGTGATGGTCACGCTGCGGGGGAAGAGGGAAGTAAGCGTGGTGCAACCTCCCGTGGAGTAGAGTGGGTCATACAATCCAAGGGATATTAACAAACAACTATAACGAGTGGTCAAGGTAAATCATTTAATGACAGATTACGACAAAAACTTTGTTTTATTCTTTACTCCCATTATGTTATTAATTGCTCTTTATGAGATTAAGAGGGGATATTCCATCCTGCATGATAAAGTTTACTCACCCTCACTAATAGAAAAATTACGAAAATCCCTTAATCGCGGAATGCAGAGTTCTAGCAATTCCGACGCGGTAATACAAGACCCAATCGAGTTAGATAGGAGACGACGGAGTGGTTATTACAGTATCATTGGCGGAGTACTGACTATTATTATTTTTGGATTACTCTTTTTTTATAGTTTATCAAACTAAGTAACAAGTTGGGTTTATGTTCTGATCATCTTGGGATTACTCACCTGCATTGGAACAAACCCAGTGCGGTGCATGTGTCAGGTTTACACACTTTTTATGATAAATCATACTTTGTTGGGGGATTCGCTTTTCGTGTCACATCCCAACATACGACTGATATAAGCAAAAAATTGGAGGAATGAATGAAGCCTGCACTGCTTGTCATTGATGTTCAAAAAGCATTTTTTGATGATCCGGTGACCAAGAAATCCCTGGATAAAGCCATCGAATATATCAACGCTGCGATAGAGATCTTTCGCAAAAACAACAATTCGATTATCTGCATCCAGCATATGGATGAGAGTGAGCATTTGGTACCGGGGGAAGATGGGTTCGATCTGCCGGATTCCTTGAAGATCCTTCCTGAAGACTTCCATATCCATAAGACCTATGGGAACGGGTTCAATAAAACCGAACTGGCAGCGCATCTGCGTGAACTGGGAGTAGATACACCCATCGTGACCGGATTCTGCGCAGAGTACTGTGTCCTATCCACATACCGTGGAGCTCTCGACCTGGACTTTTCGCCTATTCTGCTGCGCGGATCGTTAGCCAGCAGCACGCCTGAGCGCATCCACTTTGTGGAGGAGATTTGTGAGATGATCTCGTATGGGGCTTTGGAGAAGTTCTCCGGGTAGATAAGTGAAGAGGAATTGACCACGAAACAAACGAAATACACGAAAAAAGTTTAATACAATTAAATGATTAATATAGTGCTAGGTCGGGTTGAGGTTTTTATGAAATCAACCTATCATTGACCCACCCCAACCCCTCCCGCCGCATGAATTTCAAAATGAAGGAATTCGATCGGCGGGAGGGGCTTATATTTTGTGGGGATGAGGGAACCTTGGGTTCCCTCATCCCCAACCCCCTGACTTTCCCAAGGAATCAAAGTGACCTCAATCAGAGCAAACAATCATGATACGAAGGTCTGGGAGAAACTGGGTAGAAAGGGAAGGAAGTGCCTAGGCACTTCCTTCCCTTTCTTTTAAGCCCCTCCGCACGGAGGCTACGATGATAAAGACAATATGTCTGCGGGATATGAAATACGCAGGCCCGAAGGGATGTGATGGTTGGGGTGGGCACGTAGTCGGTAAGTGGGGTTGAGCGGATTTTGCGAAACCCAACTCATGACGACCGCAAAATCTTTTCCATGGCTCTTCCCTTGGCGAGTTCGTCGATCAGCTTATCCAGATAGCGGATCTCACGCATGGTGGGTTCTTCTATTTCTTCCACGCGAATACCGCAGATCATTCCCTTGATCAAAGACCGCGCGGGATTCATTTGTGGGGCTTTCGCGAAGAAGGTCTCATAGTTGGTCTGTTTTTCCACATGAATTTCCAACTCATGCCTGGCTGTATCCTGTCAACCAGCGGATGATCTCATCGACTTCTGTTTTCGTCCGTCCTTTTTTCTCCACCTTGGTAATATACAGGGGATAGACACTTGCGAAGCTCATGGCATAGACACGTTGTGTATTCATGGGATTAATTTTACCTGATCCGGAAGTCGGTTGCTTCATTGCGTATCAATGTATTTTGTGGAAGATTGAGTTGAGCAGTCTTAACATGGTTTGTTGATTGATTGATGCCCACCCCTTTGATTCCCTCCCGTTTGAACGGGAGGGGAAAAATCGATAGGAATGGAAGAACCTTTGGTTCTTCCATCCCTATCAACCCAGTTTCTCCGTAGCGGAGTAGATTACGATTGGATATAAATATGAAGAGAGTGAGAATATCTGGGTATTAGTTGGATCAATGTCCAGCCCCATCCTCACCGTCGTAATGATGTGGATGAACCAAATCTGAACGGGAGAAATTGATGGCAACCAGGGTTTATTCTGCTTTTACTTCGTGGAATAAACATTGATCCCGAGGAAGTAAGTAGCACTTCTTTCTTTATCACCAGATAGATCGCATAGTAACGGAGGCATGAGATCGAATGCTCAAAAGCTAGCCTCACGGGTATTTTGAAGTTTCATCGGATGGGAAAGTCGATTTTGATGATCTTCAGCAGACACGTACAATGGTTAATCGGGGAATTATTACCACGTAAGGAAAAAATAATCTTTATTCAAGATAGAATATAAACCTGACAGCGTTATTAGTTGCTTCTGGCGATTATGAAAATGTCCATTTTGGATTAGAGTCTGAATCACTGAAATACTGTCAGCTTTGTCAGCGCTTAATTTGAGCGTCGAATTGGATATATATATACAGAAAAATAAGTAAGTTGTTCCTTCAAGGATCTTATGAGTTGTTGAGGTGGGCTTATATCCAAAAAACTCAAGATGAACGATGACACTGCAATTCGCAGGTCATCGTTTGCATTAATACCTATACTGTCGTTGGGGCGGGGATGGTTTGATCCAATTTCACGGTCCTCACGCCGATAATGAGCAGGTAAAGACCATCCAGATCTCCGCGATCGCGGGGAGGATGCCCATGAAGGCATGGATCTGCCTGGCAAGTTCCGGGGCAAGGAATGCAACCAACATGTCGATCACGTAGGACCAGCGGCAGCGATGAGCACATATCCCAATACCCTTGGGAACAGCCTGGATTTATAGGCGAGGTATCCGAGTGGTACCAGCCACAGACCGAAGAAGACCTGAGCGCTGAGAGTCCCATAGTGCTGGATCTCTAAAAATATTTGTGCCAGGGCATTCGATCCGGCAACACCAAAAGCAGTCGCATAGGTGCTGTCGGTTGCGATCCGCAGCCCTACAAACTGGAAGACGGCATTGAGGGTGGTGATGCCTGCGGATAGCGCAACAAATACCAGCATAGTCCTGGCAACTGTCTTGTTCACATGTTTAAGTAGTATGTAGAGTGTCATGGCGGTCAGGATGAAGAATACTGCATTCATCATGTGGGCAACGACCCCGATGCGGACAAGAGTGGAATTCGTGAGCAGATTTCCAACAGTGGCTGCCGCATCATTGGCAACATAGATCTTTGGATCCAAGTAACCTTCTGCGAATTTGCCGACGATGCCGACCAGCAGATAAAAGATGCCGGCTGTCCGCGCCAGACGTTTGGGTGAGTTGATGGTCAATTCCGCTTCGGGAATTTCCACAGTTTTACCGGGGTGAATTGTTTCGATCGTAGTCATTGGTTGGCCTCCCTATATGGATGGGTTGGATGGGATTCAATAAAAGTAGATCAGGTCTGTTATGAAACCTCACCCCCAAAAGCATCCACCAGTCGGGAGATCAAGTTAGATAACCAATCTGGACTGTTGATGAGAATAAAACCTTCCCATCTAATCTCTGTCAGGGAGATCATCCAGAGCGATGTATATCTATACTAATACTATCCAAATTATCTTAAAAATCTATACAGTTATGAATAGTGACGTGATGTAAGCATGGCAAGCTTATACAGCGCGGAGAGGGTGGTATCTGGCCAGGAAAACTTGACCTAGAAAGACCAATGAATAAGTTCAGGGTATCTTGTCCATCGAAGCGGGTATAGGGGATGTAAAACCACTTTGTATAACGATGAAACTGGATATTCTTATGAGACGGATGACCACCGTGCTATACCTATCCATAGAAACCAGGGATTTTGTTTCATCATTTGGACGACATTAATTAATTATCAATACCTGGTCATGTTCATCTAACTTTGATCACGATAAAGGGGAAGCCATCACCAAAAAGACTTCCGGAATGTGGATCGGACAAATGATGGGGACAAACAGTTTCACCACAATGGAGGTTTTCGTATGGAAAATCCAATCAACAACCAACAAGGACAAACGCCCATGCGCCGAGGTCGAAAGATCATGATCTGGTTGGGTGCGGTGTTAGTAGTGCTGCTGATTCTGATCCTGGTCGGGGCAGTGTATGAATCCAATGCCGAAGCAGCCGACACCAAAGCCAATCCCGCTCCGGGGAAGATGGTGGATGTGGGCGGTTACCGCTTGCATCTCAACTGCACCGGAATAGGCAGTCCCACTGTGGTGGTCGAATTGGGCTGGGGGGAATTTTCCGCTTCATGGGGTTGGGTGCAGCCTGAAGTCGCCAAAACCACCCGCATCTGCACCTACGACCGTGCCGGAATGGGCTGGAGCGATGCCAGCCCCAATCCGCGGACTGCCAGGGAATTTGCGAAGGATCTGCATACTCTGCTGGCAAACGCGAATGAATCAGGTCCGTATGTGCTGGTGGGACATTCGTTGGGCGGATACACCGTGCTGGTATACGCTCACGATTATCCTAAGGAAGTCTCAGGATTGGTGCTGGTCGATGCGCAGAGGCTGCCCCCGGCGGGTAATGCGGATCCGAAACCTGCCCCGAAACCCGGGAAAAACTCGCTGCCATCACTGATGGCGCGTATTGGGGTAATTCGGTTGCTGTCAGGTCAACTCGGATCCATCAGGGATCTGCCGCCGATCGAAAAGCAGGCTTTTGCCGCCCTGACGGTGACTCCCCGTTCGGCACAAACCTTCCTGGATGAAGGCAGGGGAATGTCCGAAGGAGGTCCGCAGGCCAGAGCGGTATCCACATTGGGCGCGTTACCGCTCATTGTTCTTTCCCGCGGCAAAGACCAGTACGCGGATTGGGAAGCATCGCAATCCGGTTTCCTTCAATTATCGAGTAACAGCCAGCGTTTCTACGCGGAAAAGAGCGGTCATGAGATTATGATCGAACAGCCGGAAGCTGCAGTGGATGCGATTGTGAAGATGGTGGAGATGGTAAGAAAGTGAAATGAAGTATGAACTGAAGGATGGGTTTCGCAGATTATGCAAAACCCATCCAATGATCCATCGATGGATTGTCCTATTTATGGAACAATCGGGGCGGGTTTAAGCGGTATCGGCTTTGATATAGAAACAATCAGGCAGGCAAACGTCAAAATAAAAGTAACTGGGCCAAAAAGGATTTTCTCACTGTTACTCAATGAAGTGATGTTCCCCAGGGTGTTAACAGCCAAAAAGGCAGTAATGATCCAGGAAATCACCTTGATACTGACAGGGATTTTAGTTTTTCCCAAAAGACCAGCTCGATAGCGGATCACATAGGCAAACACTCCCAATAGAATGGCTGAGATGATGCTGGCAATTCTCAATGAAATGGTTAATTCTGGCTGCCGCCCTCCCCAAGCCATGGTAATCGGTAGAATCCCGGCTGCAAGCAATAATTGAAGAATGATGACCACTCCGAACAAGAATGTGGCGATGTTTGCAGTCAGGTGGGTGAGTTTGGTGTTGGATGTTGAGATCATATGGTTTTCCCCAATTTGTATGAGGGTCAATTTTATATGTGAATCGATGAGGTAAATATCATTTTACAATTGAAATATACGTAGAGTATTGGGTTCAGGGAGGTCTGAAGATCCTCTCTGAACCCATATGAGATATCTGTGTCTAGTTTAGCGACATGTCTATTGCGTTTTTCGTATTAATGGAAGTGATCGCGGATTTGTTGAATCCCTTGATAGTGAGCCATATCCCAAGTGATAACTCAAATAGCGCTACTAGAATTGCGGACAACGCTGCAAGAGGGGCATTCCGCCCGATGAGACCGAATATTACGGGCAGCCAGCCAGCGATGAGTATGGGACCGCCAATGATACCGATCAGCGAAAGAGCTCGAGGCACCAGGCGAGACTTGTAGAGCAGGAAACCCAGTAGTAGATCGTTTACTGCCGGCAACAAGCTTTGACTAAGCAGGAAGATGCGATCATACAAGGTGACAAGCACATTGCTGGAAACTAACGCATTTACTCCAGCTCCAGTTTGCCGCAAGGTTACGATCGACAAAATAAACGCCACACCGAGAAAGATCGAGCTGGCTTCCAGGACCCGTGAGGCGACCAGTCCCAACGCAAGCCCTTCATTCTGCTTCTTGAGTATCGGGAACAGAACGACCGCGGTGCCGATACCGGCGAGTGCTACGATAACCTCAAGGATACCGCCGATGATCGTGGCTGTGTCAGGACCAGCGCCAAGAATGTAATTCGCACTCTTCACCTGGCTATAGATGGCGATGGTCGGGATCGAGACAAAGGTGAGTATATAAAGCAAGCCGGCAGCTAATGAGGTTTTTCGCGCTGTATCCACTTTGGGTATGGTATTGAAATTGGCTATGATGGGTTTATCCCCTTCAATTACTGTACTAGTACTTTTGATTGTCATGTGAATTTCTCCCTTTTGATAAATTTGGATGGGTTTGAATAGTAAGGACATCCGCCCGCAATGAAGCATCCAGCCCCCAATTGCATCCATCAATCAGGAGGTTTCGTTTGAAAAAGTATTAATGCAAGTCTGTAAAGAAGAGATGGCTTCCCCCAAGTCTCTCCAAGGGTTGTTATCCAGTGCTATTGTTGTCACTATTCATACTAGCTTAAAGAATTTATAAGTATATACAAACAATTAATTTGATAAATAATGAGCATTCGAAGGTTATACAAGGCTGTGCGGGTGGCAAAATGTAGGTCCTAATTCGGGTTGGGCGATCTATGCGAATTTTGTGTCCCCGAGCCATATTGGGCGAGAGGAATGCGAAACCCATCACATAACATAAGAACCTGTCATTCTTAGCCCAGATTTACAGGG
>CAWHEB010000001.1:0-679959 GCA_963828285.1 uncultured Chloroflexia bacterium | reverse complement strand
CTGTATGCAGGTGCGACCGCCGTCTCCCCGGCCTGTAGCGGTCCAAGGTCCGGAGGGCATGACGTCGCCCGGCACGATCAGCAGCCGCTCATCCTTATTCCCAACATCGACGACGATGACGGTGACGGCATTCCCGATATGAGCGCAGCGCCCTTGGCGGTCGGCGCAGATAATGAGGTGCTCCAGCTCCGGGTCTTTCCGGACAGGAAGCTCCCCCGAGGGGCCATGTCCGGGCCGAGATCGCCGGGTCCTGGGCCCGTTTCGCCCGCGAGTGTCACTCGCACGTCCTCTCCCGACGGACCGCGATTCGTTCCGCCGGCCCTCGAAGTGGATCCGATCGAAGCCAATTGGCGGGTGGAAGTTGTAATCCATTAATCTCTTCGCGATATCCAATGCGTGGACTTCAGGCGCATCTTCCCAGTGACCTTCCAGGACGAATTCATGCATACAAACCCGGTCATATGGCAGATACATATGCGTCTTTCAGTTTCGAAAGCAAGTAGTTCGCATTCAATACAGCATACTGAGATATTTGACGTAAGCCTGCTGCGCCGTGCATAAGAATGTATGTATATGCACGAATGATCATACCAAAGTGACCATGGAAAGACTTTACCCGCCCGATGGAATGTTTGGGGGGAACAAATCCAAACAAAGGGGCAACTTCATCTGTACCAGGTTCAATGATATCTACCAATGGCGAAGGTAGAAAATCCACCAGATGTTTTGCAACACCCACTGGACCAGATCCTGGTCCACCACCACCATGCGGAGTTGAAAAGGTCTTATGCAAATTGAAATGCATGACATCAATGCCAAGGTCACCTGGCCGAACGATACCCAGTAGAGCATTTAGATTTGCGCCATCACCGTAGACAAGACCACCGGCAGTATGGACGATCTTGATAACTTCAGAAACGTGTTCATCGAATAATCCCAATGTATTTGGATTTGTCAACATCAGACCCACTAAAGTGTCATCACAGGCGGCCTTGAGAGCTTCGAGGTTAACACTTCCCCTTTCATCAGATCGGATTCCAACGACTTCGAAACCACTCATGCTGCTGGTTGCGGGTTGGTACCATGGGCTGAATCAGGGATGAGTATCTTGTTCCGCTTGGTGTCTTTACGGGAGACATGATATGCCCGCATGATCAACACACCGGTTAATTCGCCTTGAGCGCCGGCGGCAGGTTGCAGGGTAACACCTTCGAATCCGCTAATCTTCTTTAGAATCTCTTGCAGATTGTACATCATCATCAGGTTGCCCTGAACTGTCTCGATAGGCTGTAAAGGATGAGAAGCGGCAAATCCCGGTATGCGCGCAGCGGCTTCATTGATCTTGGGGTTATACTTCATCGTGCAAGATCCTAGAGGATAAATCCGCCATCAATGCTGTAATTCAGCTTGGATAAATTGGTAAAATGCCTGACGACATCCATTTCGGATACTTCTGGTAGTGGTAATTCAGCGCGTAGCAACTCAGTGGGAACAGGGGTTAACGGAACATCCGACTCGGGAAACCGAACACCCTGACGACCGACCGATGAGATCTCATAAATGGTTGGCTCAGTCATGACGCACCTCAGCTAGAACTTCGCACAAAAGATCAATCTCTTCTTTTGTATTGGTTTCGGTCACGGCGACTAGCAGATAATTTGCCATGTCAGGATAATCCTTTCCCAAGTCAAATCCTCCAAGGATGCCGTGCTCGAGTAAATGAGCATTCACATCTTCCGCAGACATTGGACAGCAAACAGCAAATTCGTTGAAGAATGGTTGGGTTGAGCAGATACTGTAACCAGGGATCTTGGCGATCATTGATGCAGCATAATGTGCTTTTTGATAATTCAACTCGGCAACCCTTTTTAAACCATTCTTGCCTAGAAGAACTCATATAGATTGTAGCCGCAAGAGCGAGCAATCCCTGATTTGTACAAATATTGGATGATGCTTTTTCACGACGAATATGTTGTTCACGTGCAGTGAGGAGTGAGAACGTAGGCACGTTTCCCCGAAGTGTCCTTCGTTTCTCCAACCAACCGTCCAGAGATCTTGCGGACATATTCTTTCTTTGTTGCAAAAATCCCTAGATATGGACCACCGTAGGATAGTGGGATACCAAGCGGTTGTCCTTCACCAACGGCTATATCAGCACCAAAATCACCAGGTGTTTTTAGAATTCCCAGAGCGATAGGGTTGATGGCAATAGCCACCAAAGCGCCAACTTCATGCGCCTTTTTTACAAGTTCTGTGTAGTCATATATATTACCGAAGAAATCCGGGTATTGGACCATTACGAGTGAAGTTTGTTCATCAATCAGCGGATAAAATTGTTCTGGATCACCGGTTGGTACTCCCTTGACATCATCTCCGAAAAATTTAATATCAGCATATCCTTGGGTGTAAGTGCGGATCGTTTCCCGGTACATCGGATTCACTGTCGGTGATAAGATGACCTTTGGTCTGCTTCCCGAAAATTCGAATAAGCCATAATAACCGCTTCAGCAGATGCAGTAGCGCCATCGTAATGGGACGCATTGCTGGCTTCCATACCAGTTAACGCGGCTATCAAACTCTGGTATTCGAAGATCACCTGTAACGTTCCCTGGGAGATCTCTGGTTGATACGGGGTGTATGCGGTGTAGAATTCCCCCCGCCTTAATAGCATATCCACTGCGGCAGGAGAATAATGGTTATATGCACCAGCGCCGAGGAAACAGATCAAATTTTCAGTAGTTTCATTAGCATTTGCGATGCTTTGAAGTTCTGAATTGATCTCCATTTCGGTTAAGACATCAGGTAAATTTAGGTTAGGAAACCTATACTTTGCTGGGACATCTTTAAATAAGTCATCGAGTGTTTTGACGCCAATATCTGCCAGCATCTCCTTGACTTCAGTTTCTGTATGTGGGGTAAACATATTAATGTTCCCTGGTCTCGCAATATTCGGTATAAGCAGCAGCATCCATCAACTCATTTAATTCTGACGGATTACTAAGCTCAACTTTAATCATCCAGGCTGTGGTGAAGGGTTCGGTATTTACTTTTTCAGGAGCATCCGCAATTGCATCGTTCACCGAAACAACTTTTCCACTGACGGGTAAATTGATGTCGGAAGCTGCTTTGACTGATTCAATAGTTCCAAATAGTTTACCTTTTTGGACGGTCGCTCCGACTGCTGGCGTAATTTCAACAAATACAACATCTGAGAGTTGTTCTTGAGCGTAATCTGTGATTCCAATCGTAGCGATATTTCCTTCAACCTTCACCCATTCATCAGTCTTCGAATACTTATAGTCAACCGGATTGTTCATTTGTTTACCTTCCTTATGATTGATTTCTGGTTAAATAATACAGGCACACTCATCGTGTGCCTCTGTGATTAACCTGAGAGATTCGCCTCGTGCATGAGGTTTGCCCCTTCGGTGACAACAAGCTTTCCAGAGATACAGCGTATAGGGTCCTTTTTACCTGAGAGATTCACCAATAAGGCTTGCCCCTTCGGCGGCCGACTTCCCGCCAGCGCTCTTCCCTGTACGCATTGTGGTTTTATTGTATGAGCGTGGAGACTAAAAGTCAAGCCAAAACATGATGCCATTCATAGTTCAGAAGAATGAATTTTTTGCAGAAATGGTCGACCGGGAGATTATAATAACAACGAACCAAACCATTGCATGTAAACATTTAGGAAGGAAATTCGATACATGGATCATGTCCTTGTTACGTATGCGAGTAGATCAGGTACTACCAAGGGTATTGCTGAAGTAATTGGTAAGACACTCTCTGACGCTGGAGCTCAAGTTTCAATACTACCAGTTAATGAAGTGACAAATCTTTCGGATTATCAATTGATTGTTGCAGGTAGTGCCATCCAGGGGGGGAGATGGCTACCAGAAGCATTGGAATTTATGGAACGGAATAAAGGGGAATTACGCCAAAAAAAGTTAGCTACTTTTCTGGTTTGCATGACACTGGCAATGCCCGGTCCAGAAAAGTACCGTGATCATGTGATTTCCTGGCTGGAACCACTAAGAATATATGGTAAACCGATAAAAGAAGGAATTTTCTCTGGTGCCTTGGATACTAACAAACTGCCATCATTTGGGGATAAGGTGAAATTTAAGATAAGCGTCGCCATGGGAGTTTGGAAAGAAGGCGACCACCGTGATATACATGCAATCCGTGCATGGGCAGCAAGCTTGATCCCTTACATTCAATAGTATTCCGGGGGAGGAAATTCAAACCCTTGGATAAGATTAAACTTAATTTTTGCTTTCCATCGGTGAAATCGCAATGCTCTTTTGTGTCGCAAAGAGCATAAACCCTAACAAACGAATACTCCCGGCGATGATCAATGCAGTGGAGAGACCCAAAGTGTCTGCCAACAGAGTTCCCACAAGCGGTGAAACTACAGCGGATAGATACTGCAGACTTTGTGCGAAGGAAACAAAAGTTGCACTATATTCCACCGGGATCGTTCGCATTAACTCATCAAAGAAAACCAGATCCAGACCCGCTTGAAAGATTCCGGCAAAACCCGCGATGATCGGGATATATTCATATCTGGGTGTGATTGCTACCAGGATGGGATAGAGTGATAACCCAAATGTTGCCCATAATAAAACCATCCGGTTTCCTTTTGCACGGGACCGATTCACCCATAGAAAATATCCAAATATCATTACTGCGGTAGAAGTTGTGTTGATGATCCCAATCCAAGTATCTGGAGTCTTTAACTGTCGCACAAAAAATAGTGGAAATAGTGGTGCCCCAAGCGATACTCCAGTCAGATAAACAAATCGTCGTATAGCAAAATTAACAAATGGCTTTTGACCTTTGATCAATGAAAAGTATTCTTGTATGGCTAAACCTAGTTTTTGTTTTGGTTCCCGAGTCCCCAGAATTCTTTCCGGGATATCCAGTTGACTGGAAAAGTAGAAACTGATCAATCCACCAACTGATAATGCCAGGAAGACCAATTGATAATTGAATGGAAATCCGAGACTATCCAGTACTTTTCCAACGATGATTACTGCTGTAGCAGTAGTAAAACCCATAATTGACCAACGACGGCTCATTAGTTCGAAACGGCCGTTTTGTCCGGCTACTTGATTCATTACAACACTAAAAAGGATGGAGACAACTGTTTGAGGAAGTGTGGCGATAGCCCAAATGACAAGTATTGCAGAAGACAGGATTTCTTTAGGGACAAAAAATGGCACTATACCAGTAAGTGCATATGATAAAACAACTAATAATCGGGCGGTAGAAAACCACTTGATGATATTCTTTTGACGTTGAAGAAAACTTCCCACCAATATAGCCAATAATAAGCCCGTAAATGCTGGCATTGAGGTAAGTAAACCTACCTGGAAGTTGGAGGCACCGAGGCGGGTTAGAAACACAGGGAGGAATGGTGAAGCAGCATTCGCCAAACCAATACCTATGGCATCAATTTGCACAAATAAGAAATTTTTCCTGCTTACTTCAGGTCCGGCATTTGGTTGGGAAAACCAGCGGTAGAGGAACAACTATTCTCCCGTGATTCCTAATCGGATAAAATTGGATCTATGACAGCTTCATCAATCCCCAGTTTTATTTCGGATTCCCGTCGGAATTGCTGAGTATAGAGATGATAATAATGACCCTCTGCTTTAAGTAACTCCGCATGAGTACCCATTTCAGTGATGATACCATTATCAATAAATAGTATTCTATTGGCACGCTTAATTGTGGACAATCGGTGAGCTATGATGAAACTAGTCCGATCATGAAGCAATGCTTCCATCCCCTGTTGAATGAGAGCTTCAGTAAGTGTATCAACTGAGCTGGTAGCTTCATCCATAATAAAGATCTCAGGTTTGGCAAGGATCGCTCTCGCAAGACTGATTAATTGCTTCTGCCCGACTGAGAGTTGATTGCCACCTTCTCCGACTTCCTGCTCGTATTTTTTTTCTAAGTTAATGATAAATTCATGAGCGCCAGCTATCTTTGATGCTTCGAATACTTCATCATCAGTTGCATCCAATTTTCCATATCGGATATTATCTTTTACTGTGCCAGAAAAAAGATGCGGTGTTTGGAGGACGACTCCAATTCTGGATTGTATGGAATTTAAAGTTAGATTCAGGTAATCCTGTGTACCGAACAGGATCTTTCCCTTTTTGGGTTCATAGAATCGACACAGCAGGTTTACAATGGTTGTTTTTCCTCCACCAGTAGGACCAACCAGCGCAATCATTTCTCCTGGATTTACTTTCAAAGAAAAATCATTTAAAACAGGTTTATCTTCTTCATAATAGAAATCAACATGATCAAAAGAGATCTCGTTCAGAATGGTCCCGGGATCTGTACTATTAGGTAGATCATGGACTTCCTGTTTAGAATCAATGAGGGAAAATATTCGTTCAGCGGAAGCAATGGAGTGCTGCATCTCGGCATAGACACGGGCAAGGTCTTGGACAGGCCACATCATGAAGGTAATATAAGAAACGAATGCTTGAATACCTCCTATTGTGATCAAACCAGATTGGTTCTGATATCCACCATACCAGAGAATACTCCCCAGAGCTATAGCGCTAACCATTTGCACAGCCGGTAAAAATAACGCAGAAAGCCATGCCGCTCGATATCCAGCTTTGTACATGTCCCTGGTTGTATGGCTGAATTCCTCAATATTTTCGTCCTCACGGGCAAGTGCTTTCACCACACGAACACCTGTGATGTTTTCATTAAAGGAGGCTGTGATTTTGGAGTTGATCTTTCGAACCTTGCGATATTCAACCAGGATTCGTTTCTTGAATTGGTATGCGATATAGACCAGAATGGGTACCGCGATCAAGACAATAATCGCCAGTCGCCAGTTGATAATGGCCATGAAGTATGCCGAGCTGATTATGTTGATTACTGCCCAAGTGGAATCCAGAACTCCCCATGTCATCAGATCCGCGACTTTTTCTGAATTTGAGGTTACCCTGGACATGATCCAGCCCACTGGAGTACGACTGTAATAGCTCAAAGACAAATCTTGAAGATGATTAAACATGGATTTACGAAGATCGTAACGGATTCTTTCACCCAGGATTCCAGCAAGATACACAAATGTGAATACAAATCCAGCCTGTAATAAGATCAAGCCACCGTATTGGAATAAAAAGGATTTTAATAATGAGGTATTTTTTGGAATGATGGCTTCATCGATGATCTTTTTACTAAGGAATGTAAAATAACCATCTTGAAAAGATACGATGGCAATCGTGATGAGAAATCCAATCACCCATTTCCAGTGCGGACGGGCAAGTGACAGAATTCTTTGTAAAGTCCTGTCTGTTATTTGGGAAGAATAATTTTCTTCCTCCAACTCTTCATAGTCTGACACTGTCTAGTTCCTCTTGTAATTCTGTATCGATACGTGTTTGCAAATCAAAGATTTGTCGATACATACCTGTTCCTGATAGTAATTCCTGGTGAGTTCCATGTTGGATGATTTTTCCCTTATCAAAAACCAGGATCAAATCCGCATTCATTATGCTTTGGATACGATGGGCGATGACAAAGGTGGTCCGGTTTTTCATCAATCTTTCCAAAGCGCCTCGAATTTCGGCTTCTGTTTCCAAGTCAACAGATGAAGTGGAATCATCAAGAATCAGAATACGCGGATCTTTGAGGATTGTTCTTGCAATAGCTACCCGTTGTTTCTGACCACCGGAAAGAGTAACCCCCTTTTCACCAACCACAGTTTGGTAACCTTGGGTAAAGGAAGTTATCACATCATGGATTGCTGCCACTCTGGCAGCTTCGAATACATCTTCATCCGTTACATCCCTTCCAACACCATAAGTAATATTTTCACGGATGGTTCGGGAGAACAAAAATGGTTCTTGCTCAACTATTCCGACATTTTCACGCAAGGATAAGCGATTATACTCACACAGATTAATTCCATCCAACAAGACCATTCCGGCAGTTGGATCGTAGAATCTGGGTAGAAGGTTTACCAGGGAGGTTTTCCCTGAACCGGTTGATCCTAGAAGGGCGACCACTTGCCCGGGAGAACATTCAAAGCTGACATCATTTAGAATTGGATTGTCTTTCTCATATTCAAAGCAGACATTTTTGAATTGTACGGCACCTTTGAGCTGGCTTTTTTGTATTTGGATGCCGCTTTGTAAATCTTCCCTATCTTGCCGAATGATATCTGTGACCTGCTTATATGAAACCATTCCTGTTGAGGTTTGAACGATAACTCTTCCTAAATTGCGCATCGGAAAAATAATCCAAACAATTAACCCGGCATATGCGAGGTAAGTCCCAATAGTTACTTCACCATTGATAACTAACATTGCTCCAATATAAAACCCAAACAACATTTGCGCACCGCAGAGAATATCTGATACTGGCCAGAATAAGGAGTGCATGATCAATAAATTTTTGCCGCGATTAAATTTTTCGCTGTTTTCTTTTTCGAATTTATCAATCTCGAACTGTTGGCGGGCATATGCTTTGACCACACGAACACCGGTCAAGTTTTCTTGTAGTGTTGTTGAAAGGGTTGCTTCCTGCTCCTGGTATGCTTCATAGGCTTTGGTCACCCGTCTGAAGAAAAATATAGAGACCACCAGTATGATAGGTATGAGGATGATCGATAGCCATCCCAGACGAACATTAAGATTGAGGATGGCTACAAAATTGATTACAAACAATAAAAATATTCTGCCCACTGCAATCGCTTGGTCTGAAAAAAAACGTCTTACCGCATCCACATCGGATGTGGCGCGCTGAATCAATTCGCCAGTTGCAGTTTCAGCGTGGTATTTAAAGGATAGCCGCTGGATATGGTCAAAAAGATAATTCCTCAACCTCTGTGCAATACCTTCAGCAGTTTTCGCAGCAAGTGTTCCGGATAGGAAGGTACATGCACCTTCGAGTAACGCCAATCCGATGAATGCGAGAGCTATGGCCGGGATCAAATTATATTTCCCTGGAGTTAGAACATCATCAACAAAGTATCTGATGAGAAGATAGGTAAATGTTTTTGAAACTGCCGCAATTCCGAGAATTAACGTCGCACTTAAGTAGGTACTTCGATACCCGGTCATTAAACGCCATAAACCGATCAACCGATTATTTGAGATAGAAGCTTTCAAGTTAAATTGAGTGGAAGTATTCATCAAAAAAACTCCAGGGTCCGTAAACGAAGCACGGGCAAACAAAGGATTTATCTCATAGTCTGTTTTACGTCAAAGTAACGAATAACAAAGTAAGCGGATGAGCGTCGATTTAGTTGTGAATGTGATACAATAATACCGACCGGACGGTATGTTAATGAAACAATCCAGAAGTATAACAACCAGGGAACAACTTCTCGCGAATGCAGCGCAATTATTCGCGGATCATGGGTATGATGCAACTGGTGTTGCAGAAATATGTAAAGCAACCGGGGTTAGTAAAGGCGCCTTTTACCACCATTTTCCTTCTAAGCATACCTTATTTATGGCATTGTTAAATAATTGGCTTGAAGGGGTCGATCTGAACTTGGCATCAATTAGTGTGCAATACAAATCCGTTCCAGAAAAAATATTGGGAATGGTGGAAGTAATCCCTGAGATAATCCTCACCGGACAAAACAAATTGGGAATATTCATGGAATTTTGGACTTAGGCAAAACGTGATCCCGAAATCTGGGAAACTGCTATTCACCCATATCGAAAATATGAAAACTATTTTACTGGTCTGGTTCTGCAGGGAATTCAGGAAGGGAGTATCCCAAACGGAGACCCGGTCCTACTGGCTCATAAAATCATTTCCATGATAGTTGGTGTTCTATTCCAAGCAGTTTTATCTCCTAGCGGTGTGGATTGGAGGCTGGTAGCTCTTGGTGGAATTAAGTCCATCTTAGGTATGGAGAAATCTCAATGAAAAATCTGGTGACTGGCGGAACTGGGCATATTGGGAATGTCCTGATTTGGGAATTGGTTCAAAGGAAGGAACATGTTCGGGTAATGGTTTTACCTAAAGATGATCTAACCCCTCTGATTAATCTTGATGTTGAAATCGTTCTTGGTAATATTCTTGAACCTGAAACCATTCGAAAAGCAATGAAAGGAATTGATCGGGTTTTTCATCTGGCTGGTATGATCTCAATACTTCCTGGACAGCAAAAGTTGCTTTCAGCGATCAATGTATCTGGCACAAAAAATATGTTGGATTGCGCACTGGAAGCAAATGTCGGCCAATTCATATACACTAGTTCTATCCACGCGCTGGCCGGAGTTCCCCATGGAGAGGTGATTACGGAGAAATGCCCTTTTGATCCAGAAAAATCTGTTGGTGATTACGACAAGAGCAAGGCTCTTGCTTCATTATTGGTGTTAAAGGCTGCAAATGAGGGATTAAACGCTGTTATTGTTTGTCCTACAGGTGTAATTGGTCCGCACGATTACCGTGGTAGTGAAATGGGTACATATCTTTGGAATTCAACTAAAACCAGATTGGTTGTCGGTGTTCATGGCGCTTATGATTTTGTTGATGTTCGGGATGTGGCTGAAGGGATCTTGTTAGCCTCTGAACACGGTATTGCTGGTAATGCATATATATTGTCTGGGGAGCAGATAAGCATAAAAAATATTGTTCATGAAGTAAAAGGAGCAGTTGGTCAGCAATTTCGAATGTTATTCGTCCCTAGATGGCTGGCAAAGTTTTCTGCGCAAATTATGCCATTTTTCTACGAACTTACCCGCCAGAAACCGCAATTTACACCATATTCAATCAAGACAGTATTCAGCAATTCGGTTGTCAGCCACGCAAAGGCAACTGTTGAGTTAGGCTATCATCCTCGAAAGGTCAGAGTTTCCATACGGGATACGATCCATTGGTTTGAGAATAATCAGTGATTTATCTGGAATATACAAGATTTCCATAAAAAAACAGTCGGAGGATATTTTCCTCCGACTGTTTTATCTTCAAATTACTTGGTGATCTTGGATAACAATTCACTTTTCTTCATTTGAAACTCTTCTTCTGTGATCAAACCTTTTGTGCGGAGCTCACCAACTTTTTCGATCATCTCAGGTATGGAAGCTGTTTTCATCCCCTCAACAATCATCTCGCCGACTTGATTTTCTTCTTTTTCCTTGGCATCCAACATGGTGGTTTTAAACTTAATGGGATCAGAAATACGACTGAACGTATTAGCACCCAGTTCACTGGCTGTCATGATCTCAATATTTCCAAAGTTCAATATCCTTCCCCAGAAAGATTGGACTAATTTTACATCATTCACTTTTTCTAACGAAGAGTTCGATTACATCTTTGTTGATCACTCCATTAACCTGGATTACCCGTCGATTGGTAATCACATATTGTCTGTTCCACCAAATCAAAGTATCGCGAATAAGGGAGATAATCGGTAATAGTAATAAGATCGCGGCGAACCATATTCCAAGAATTTGAAAGGAGAGAACCGAAAAAATGATGGCGAATAGCATCAGAATGAATAAAGTTACTTCAGGAAGGATCGAAATTATTAGAACCAACCAATGTTGGCGCGCAATATAAAGAACAAATTCTTTTTCACCAAGTAATCTTAATAAATAATTGTTGCCCATTTTCATTCTCCTTTGGAATCTGGTTCATCCAGGTTTTCACCAGAAAGATCGATGCGATTGTCATCATATGCAGCCAATAACTCCTCAGCTTTACTGACATCAGATTTATTGACTATGATCTCAACTCGCCCCAACGAACCGACCGTCAATCCGTAGACCAAACCTGCACTTTCCTGGATGACCCCGGCTTTGATTCCGTTTGCTTCCAAAAATGCACGGATCATTTCACCTTCCAAATGCCCCCTAGCTTCATATACAGTTATCAGATCATCGTCCATTTTTTCTCCATTCACTTCAATTATACTGTTTTCATATAATCATTCAAAACGATTAAATAAAGAAACCCCCGTCCAACTTGGACGGGGGTTTCCGGATAGAACTATTTTGTTTTCAGAATAACCCGGGCATCTACAACTTTGACACCTTTACCAACTTCGTATACCAAAACGGGATTGGCGTCAGTTTCGAGGATTTCATCTCCAAGATCGTGGATCATCGCTGCGTATTTGCATAAAACTTCTGCCAATGCAGCTTGATCACGGGGAGATTCGCCACGGGCACCCGCCAGAATGGGAGCTCCGCGTATTTCACCTAGCATTTTTAATGCCTGGCTTTTACCGATAGGTGCTACACGGAAAGTAACGTCTTTTAGGACTTCAACAAAAATTCCGCCTAGCCCAAACATGACCGTAGGACCAAAGGTCGTGTCATTGACGCTGCCGATAATTGTTTCTGTTCCCCAGGGTGCCATCTCCTGGACAGCGATACCATGAACATCAGCGTCAGCTTTGTATTTCTTGGCATTCGCAAGGATAGTATTATATGCTTCTCGGACACCGGCTTCGTCTTTAATGTTGACTTTGACACCGCCAGCATCTGATTTGTGAAGAATTTGAGGTGAAACAATCTTCATTACCAGGGGGAAGCCTATTTCTTTTGCAAGCTTGACGGCTTCATCTTCCGTTTTAGCCAGGTACGTCTTGGCAACAGGTAATCCATATGCTGCAAAGACATCTTTGGATTCAATCTCGGTTAAAGCACCACGTCCATCTTTCCTTGCGTTTGCTATGATTGGTCGGGCAACTTTGCTTCCATCGGCGGTACAAGGATAAGGATCCTCGCTGAGCATTTCTTTCATATGAGCAAATTCATGCAGAGTTGCCATTGCGTTTACTGCAAGATCCGGGGCGTTATAAGCAGGAATACCATTGTCGACCAACCAACGCATAGCCTTATCAGATTTTTCACCTCCGACGAAGCTTACCGCGACAGGTTTTCCTTTTACTCCTGAATCATCTACAGCCTTTTTTATGGATTGAGCAATCTCTAGCGGATTTGTTTGGGCTGTCTCACAATAGAGAACAACCAAAGCATCGGTCCACTGGTGAGCATATGAGAATTTTACTGAGTTATAATACCATTCATTACCAGCCATTCCGGTCAGGTCCACAGGATTCTTGGCAGAGCCATATGACGGCATATGTTTTTTCAACTGTTCTTGAACATCTTCTGGTGCAAATTTCATCGGTACACCATATCGTTCGGCTGCATCAGTTGCCAATACACCAACCCCACCACCATTGGTGATGACCAGCATGTTTTCACCTTTCATAGGGGGTTGCAGCGATAGTGCTAGCGTACGATCGAACAGGTTATTCAAGTCCATCGCTCGCACTACACCAGCCTGTTGGAATGCGGCATCATAGATTTTACCGGATCCGGCCAATGAACCGGTATGAGAAGCTGCAGCTGCAGCTCCATGAGCAGAAACGCCCGATTTGAGGGCAATAATGGGTGTATGGGAATTCTGACATGAATCAAGGAATTTGCGACCATCCCGAATACCTTCAATATACAAGCAGATACAGGATGTATTCGGATCCTCATCAAGATATGTGATCAAATCGCCGAAATCAACATCGGACATGTTTCCAAGTGATACGAGTTTGTCGAATCCAACACCTCTGGTGAAGGTTGATGCGTCAATTGCAATGAGTAAAGCTCCACTTTGAGTTAGTAACGAAGCCTTGCCTGGTAATGGGAGGAATGGTGCGAAAGAAGCATTCATGTGGTCTGAGTTGGACAGTGTTCCAACTATGTTTGGACCAAGGACACGCATGCCTTTACTTTTTGCCAGGCTGACAAGCTGGTCTTCCAAATCTTTATTGCCGGTTTCACTGAATCCAGAAGTGATGATGATGAGTCCCTTGACACCCTTTTGTCCGCATTCTTCGACAACAGGCATCACAAATTTTGCAGGGATGGTGATAACCGCTGAGTTGATCTCACCAGGAACATCCAGTACCGATTTATATACTTTGAAACCTAAGATTTCTGTCGCATTGGGGTTTATTGGGTAAACTTTTCCCTGATAACCGCTATCGATCAGGTTTTTGATGACGGTGTAACCGATTTTACCCGGCGTATCTGACGCGCCAACGATAGCCAAACTTTTTGGATTCATCAATCCGGTAATGGCATCTTCTTTCACATGATCCTCCTGAGTGATGCGAATATATAAAAGGGGTGAATCCCCTAAATTTCATAATTTTCAGACATTTTTTAGTATACACTAGAAAATAATGCAGAGGTTCACCATAATAAAAAAGGGGAATGAAAACTTAAATATGGTGACATTCATCTATTAATACCAATTTATCAATGAATATAGAGGCTTAGATTCTGACAACTCAACTTAATACTGTGAAAGGAGGGAACTATTCTTCTATCCTAAATCTATCCCATGTATCCAGTGCAAGCTTAGGAATTGCTTTTGTATTCATTAACCCCACTGTCGAAAACCATCTTAGAGTATCGACATCTTTGAAGTGTCCTTGTAACAGCATCATCCTGGCATAAGAGTTTATATCAAAATCACTTAAGACCAGATAAATCCAAAATTTCAAACGATCAGCGAGTTGCGAGTGAATTGCGTTGAGATAATCGACCTGATCTTGTTCTGTCCCTTTCTGTTTTGTCGGGTAGCCGCCTTCGGCGACAGCAATAGGTTTGTTAGTCCGTGTAGCCAAACTAGAATAATAATCCGTCGGTATTTCAGAAGCAGAATCAAAGGCTACAAATGGGTATGAAGAGATCACCCAAAGATCCAACCTGGGTTCGAATGCTTCTATTTGATCCCAATCCTTTTCGAATGGTTTCTGGTCTGGTCCGATTCCAGGTATGAGATTATTGATCTCTTCCCATTGGAAAGTGACAAAAATTTGTGTATCTGGTGATTCCTGTTTGACTTGATCATATATCTCATCATATAAGCTGATGATATTAGTTACATCATCAGGGTACGATTCCATATAAGTATTGATTTCGGAAGCCAAGCCAAGATAACGAGGTTGAAAGTCACGAACAATTCTCAGCGTGAAGTTGGTCATTGCTGACCGGATGTCCGGATTTGAGAAACCGGCTTTCCAACCTTTCGGCAAATTGGAGAATTCCCTTCGATTCAATCCATTGAGAGGGTCAACGATAAAGATCACATCCAGATTGTTTTGATGGGCAAGAATGTATTGATTACGAATATCCTCGATCTTTGAAGAATTTGCAGCTGTGTCACCTTTGAAGTCCTCCCATGGGATTTCCTGCTGTAAAAGAACCACATCAGCGTGATCACCGATTTTGCTGTATATGTCAAAAACTGATTTGGTACTCACTTCGACCGGTGTCGGGAAAAAACCATAAACATTCTGCTTAACGTCGAATGGAGATATTGACAGGGTTGGGATTGGTTGGATCGAGGAAGGGCTGGATTGATTGCAGGCAATTATTACGAAAAGAATGCCCCATACGATTAAATGGATTTTGAAACCGGTTAGTTTGTTCTTCACTTGTCAATTATGGTATCGCACGAGACAATATGCAATAGTACAAAAAGGCAGCGGTTACCAAACAACTGCTACGACTATATAATTTTCATCACTTATTCATTGACGATTTCAAAAGATGTAACGATTTCAGCCACTCCACGGATAGTTGCCGCAACCGAACAGTATTTATTGACTGAGAGATCGATAATGTGTTCCAGAACGCTATCGGTTAGTCCTTGGGCAGCGACCCTATAATGTAGTTGGATTTTACGATAAGTCCACGGAGGATCCTGATCTTGTTCCCCATTAGCTTTAATTTCCAATAGGGTCATTTTGATCTTTTTCTTTTCCATAATATCCACAATATCCACAGCGGTACATGAAGAGAGGGCAACCAGCAGCATTTCGGAGGGTTTTACACCTACCCCTTCCCCGGTGGAGGATAGCACCACGGAATGTTTTGTTGAATCTGTACCTATAAATTGTCTGCCGGTGACCCACCGAACAATGGTATTTGCCATTTTGTCCTCAATCCAGGTAATTAAACAGCTTGCTTATCTCAGTCATTCGTTTCGCAGGAAGATTTGCATCCAGTAAGCACTCATCCAGATAGTGTTGAATGAGGTTCTGATTTGTGGCGTGGATTGCACTTCGTACTGCCTGAAGCTGCTGCGCGATTTCCCCACACTCTCTGTCTTCCTCGATCATTTTCTGAATACCCCGGATCTGACCTTCGATACGCTTTAATCTTAAGAGCATATTGTTTTTTGTTTCCAAATTAGTCATTTCGCCTTCCCTTTGTCTGCTCACGGCAGATTGGTTATCCTCAAGTAAATCGGCTACCACTGGAACCGCAAGATGAAGCAGTTTGTGAGGTAACCGATCTCCCCATGGTAGCAAAAGTTGATATTAACCGATGGCAACTGTCTTCCTTGCAGATAGGGCATTCTTGAGGTTGATCACTCGATGAAATGTTGACAACTTTTTCAAATTTTGTTCCACATTCTTCACAACGATATTCATACAGAGGCATGATGTATCACTCCCAATAAAATAACTATACTATACGGGAGTATAGCATAAATAACATGAATGTCAATACAATCCTTATCGAGTTGCGATGGGGTGGTTCGAATCAGTGATCCATTCACTCCACGAGCCGGCGTACAGTTTGGCACCATGCAATCCTATCTTTTCCATAGCCAGGACGACCATATTCGATATGACTGAAGAGCCACAATACACAATCACATGGTCTGCAGGGACCTTATTCATTATTTGCGAAAACATTTTATTAAGTTGCTCGTCTGGCATTAAGTGTAAAGCTTCGTCTAATAACGAAGCATAAGGGAGGGATTTTGCTCCGGGAATTCTACCGCCAGTTCTATCGACCAATTCCTCCATGCCAGTATAACGGAGAAGAGACCGGGCATCTAAGACCAACCATTCTACTTGTTTAAGTATTTTCTCCAACTGCTGACTTTCCACATAAGTCGATGGATCGATGGATAAATTTGTATGGATTCCAGAATCGCTCGATTTCACTTCTCCAGATTTAACAGGAAAATCATCCAAGAACCAGGCGGGCAATCCACCATCCAAAACTGCAACCTTGTTATGTCCATATGACCTTAATAACCACCATAACCTTGCAGCTGCCGATGCTCCTCCATCCATGTCATAACAAACAACCTGAGTATCTGGGGTAAGATTCCATGAAGATATCAGCAAATTAAATTTGACCGGATCCGGTAATGGATGTCTTCCGGTAGTTGGGGTTGGTTGTGATGCGAGGTCGTTATTCAGATGAGCATATTTTGCCCCTGGAACATGTACATCCAGGTAATTCAAATACCCATCCTCTGGTTGAGCGCTGGTAAAAGAACAATCTACGATTAACCAGTTAGAGTCATATAAATGCTGATTAAGTTCTTTTGTTGTTATTGTCGTTGAGAACATATCAGTCCCTTTTTGATCTGGATGTATACAATGCAAATCCAAGTAATACCAACCCAGCGGTATCGAACATAATAAATCGCTGGATCATTATTCGTATGGACGCCAAATCTCTAGCGAGCGGAAAGATCCATATTTCACCGATAACCCCGATCAACTGCATTAATAGAATTACTTTTAATAGAATATTCCATTTGATAGGATGAATAATAGCAAAGATATATGGAATATTCCACATTACAAAAAGAATCCCAAATGAGATAACTGTGATTATTCCAATCTGCCCTTCCACCATAAAATATCTACTCTGTCTGGAAGGATCAATGAGCAATGAAAATGCAGCCTGAAGATTCCAGGCTGTCACGGCACAAATACAAAGTCTGATGATCCAAACCCTTGTTGGAGTTGAAAGTCTATTCATTCTTTCCCCAATTGAATATGAACCAGTATGCTGCGACTGCAAAAGCACTGGCCACATTCAATGACTCTTTTTCGCCCATCATTGGTAGATAAACAGAGTGATTTGCAAGAGCCATGATCTTTGGATCAATGCCGTTGTTTTCATTACCAACGATCAGTAAATGCGGTTTATTCAGATCGGGAGCAGGCAAAGTAAAAAGGTTTTTTGATTCGGGGGAATATTCCAGGCACCAAATCTCCAAGCCACGATGTTTTAGTTCATTCACGGCAGATACCCCATCCCAGTATTGAGTCCACGGGATGACTAATTCCGCACCAAGTGCAGTTTTATCCATTTTAGGATGAGTGGGAGTAGGCGAGGTTCCGAAGAGATGAACATGCTCTATTCCTGTAGCATCAGCAGTTCGGAAAATGCTGCCGACATTGAAGACGGAGCGCAGATTATCCAATCCAATTTCCAAATGGGGATATTGACCTAAGGGACGGTTGGTTCGGACTGGAGAAAGATTTGGTATATGATCAGTGATATTTGTTGCGCTGCCGCACTTCGGACATGGAAACTCCAATTTGTCCGGTCCAGGGAAACGGAATGCGCAGGCTAAACGGACACACTGTCTCATTACATCAGGCATCATTTTCGATATCTTTAATCGGGTTCTGTATATCGATGGAAGATAAACGGTTGGCAATTTCATCAATTGATGTACCCGACATTAGTCCAAGTATATCCTCTCTAGGGATGGGAAGGTCACGCAGGTATGCTTTTAGATGTTTTCGAAAGAGCAGTATGCCGAATTCTATTCCGAAAAAATCTGTCATCATCTGTAAATGTTCATTGATAACAGGGATTCGATTTTCCAGGGGGATATCATTTTTTTCCATACCACAGAAGATCCATGGATTCCCAAGTGCTGCTCGTCCGACCATTACACCATCACAACCGGTTGTTTCCAAAACTCGCTGGATATCGGAAACGGATCGAATATCTCCATTAGCCACAACCGGGATTTTCAAACACTTTTTTACCTCAGCGATCGGTTGCCACCTTGCGACTCCAGCATACGCTTGAGCACGAGTCCGACCATGGACTGCAATTAATGCACCGCCATTTCCTTCGATTACCTTTGCCACTTCAATATAATTCAAATTAGATTCGTCCCAGCCTAACCTGATCTTGGCGGTTACAGGTATTTCAAACTCTTTGTTGAATTGAGAAATCATGTGACCAATGACAGTGGGTTGTCGCAGAAGACTTGCCCCTGCTCCCCTGCTGGTTACTACTCTGGCAGGGCAACCAAAGTTTAGATCAAAGATATCCGGTTTCAGCGGATACATGATTTTTGCTGCATCCAACAATCGCACCGGATCGTTGTCCAAAAGTTGAAAGGCAACGGGACGTTCTTCCTCTTCAAAGGAGGAACGGGTTCCTATATTTCGGTTCCAGTGCAAAATGTCGATCGTGTTCAGGAATTCGGTATAACTTATCGCTGAACCGAATTTGCGGTAGAAAGATCGAGTGGGTTGGTCTGATAAACCATCCATCGGAGCGAGGATAACCCTACCATAGATCGGGATTTTCCCAACGTAAAAGGTAGCACTGGAATTTTTCTGAGATAATGAATATGTTTGACCCATAGTTTTCAGATATTAATTTTTCGACATAACCTTACAATTTACTAACAGAAACTTTGAGTTCAATTAATAACAGGTTATATTAAAAGATAAAGAAAGAATAAGTAGGATTATAAGCTATCCTGAATCAATCAGATGGACAGCAATCATGCCGAATTTGCTCTGCCATAAATGCGGTTTTAATAATCCACCCGGTATGCGATTTTGCGGGAACTGTGGAACACGTTTACCGTTAAATACATCCGCACTGGTTGCATCTGCGGCACCTGAAGAATACCTACCTGAAACTGTGGGGGTAATGGTAGGTGCTGATCTTTTGGAACGGTTTCGGGTAGCAGGGTTAAATTCTGCGGGGCAGAGAAGAACAGTCACAATATTATTTGCGGATCTCTCCGGCTTTACTGCATTATCGCGAATATTAGATCCAGAGGAAGTTTTTGTAACCATACAGCAGTTCATGAATTTGCTTATTAAAGATGTTTACAAGTATGACGGAATGGTTGACAAAATGCTTGGCGATGGATTAATGGCCATCTTTGGAGCACCCATTGCGCATGAATCTCACCCAGAGCTTGCATTACGCTCAGCTGTAGAGATGATGGAAGAAATTCGACAGTTCGATCATGATATGCACCAACGCTATAGCGATAAAATCGCCCAGGATCTAAATCTTTCAATGCACATCTCCTTGAACAGTGGTGAGGTTGTTGTTGGCGGTATAGGTTCGAATATGTTGATGAATTACACAGCGATTGGGGATACAGTAAACCTTGCAAGCCGCTTACTTGATGCTGCCACACCAGGAGTAATTTTGGTAAGTGATTCGGCATATCAACACTTAAAGGTATCGGCAGAATTTCAACCTGTTGGTCCTTTCTGGTTGAAAGGATATGATCAACCGGTTTCCAGCTATCAATTTGTAAAACTACTAGAAAGTCGTGTTTCAGATGCCTCAGCACATTCTTTGCGCAGCCCGATGGTGGGCAGAGATGAGCAACTCGGTTCGTTAATAATGTCTGTGGACAACATGTTCTATCAAGGCTTGGGAGGTATGACTGTCCTTTATGGGGAAGCTGGTATTGGAAAAAGTAGATTGATATCAGAATTTCGACAGAAGTTGATCGAAAAAGATATCTTTACGATTGCCGGGCATAGTTATACCTATAAAAAGACCATTCAGTATTGGGTTCTCCAAGATATGCTTCGTCATTACTTGAATATTACTGGTAATGAGCAGGAAAGCGAGATGGAGCAAATTATTCGGAAACACGTGAAACCTGATTCAGCAGTCCAATATCCTGAAGCTGTTCTAATTTTACGTTGGATTCTGGGAGGTTTACCACAACAGGAATTTGAAACGACTTTCCTTGCTTATTTGGATCCTGAACAATTACAGCGGGAAGTCTTCACGTTGGCAGTGAATCTACTTTTTTATCCTTCAAGGCAAAAACCAATTGTATTAATCTTTGAGGATATGCATTGGGCAGATGAGTCATCCCTTCAATTCCTGCAATTTGCAGCCAAAAAAACTGAAACCTCACCTGTTCTACTTCTGGTTGTAACCCGTAATCCGGAGGATCCATCCTTTTCGAAAGTTATCCTTCCGATACAGGATGAATTGGGTTCTAGATATACAAAACTAGAACTAACCAGACTGGATGAAAAATCCGCCAGAGTAATGGTGAACCATTTCCTAAAACCGCACAAATTACCTAATGAATTCATACATTCATTCCTTCAGAGGGGAAATGGAAATCCTTTTTATATTGAAGAGTTAATCCACTCATTAGTGGAACAAGGTTGGCTTCTACATGACGGAATGACATGGAAATATAATCCTCCCAAGAATCCAAACGAGATTGCTTCAATTCCAGACTCGATTCAGGGATTGATCCTCTCCAGATTTGACAGATTGAGCTCGTTGCAGCGTCGTTTATTACAAGTAGCTTCGATCATTGGAAGGGATTTTAATTCCGCATTATTACGCGATGTCTTAAAAATTAGTGATCCTCTGCTTTTCGATGAAATCATGCAACAATTGATCGACCGTGGATTACTGGAACATTTTTCCGATTTCAAAGGTCAGGACTACCGTTTCACACATATTTTGATGTCAGATACGATTTATGGAACCTTGCTTAGTGGTGATAAGTGTGAACTTCACGGATTGATCGGTCAGTCGCTGGAATCGCTTCATCAAGCAAATCTGGATGAATATATTGATGTACTCGCAAGACATTATTTTTATAGTCTCGACGGGAAAAAGGCACTGGAGTATTGCATCCGTGCCGGCAAACGGTCAGCAGAAAAATTTGCATTAGAACAGGCACGGAGTTATTACCTTCAATCAGAATTACTGATGAGTAAAATCCCGCACCAGCATCAACAGGCTGCAGATGTGTATTCCGGATTAGGTCAATCGCAGTTGTTCCATGGAGAATATCAACTGGCTTTGGAAAGTTTCCGAAAAGCTGCCGGACGTATGCAGGAGGGCGTGTGTAGTCCCCTTGACTACATCCAATTGGCTAAGCTCCATAGAAGTCTTGCAGAAGTATATGAGAAACTAAGTCAATATGAAGAAGCAATTACGCATCTCACGATTGCACAGAATATGGTCAAAGTGAGCGGAGTACAAGATTCTGTTGAAACTGTCTGGCTCTTCCACGATCTGGGATGGGTGCAATTCAGGCAAGGTAACTTAACAGATGCTGAATATACACTCCAAGCTGGACTAAAAAGTTTACCAGATGAGAATCAACAACCAGCTCTATATGCATCCATCTGTAATCGTTTGGCTGGTGTTTATTACCAGCAAAGTAAATTCATTGAAGCTGCTCGATTGCTGGAACATAGCATTGCATTAAGGGAGCGTCTGGGGGATAGAGTTGCAGTCGCGAGATCAAGTAATAATCTAGGCCTTCTTCAATGGAAAATGGGCAGCTGGTCCGAAGGATTGCAATCCTTTGGACGAAGTCTCAAAAGTCATCGCATGCTCGGAGATGTCGAAGGCGAAGTGAATGTTCTTTCAAACCTCGGTTTATTGGAAATAGATAGGGGAGATTTCCCAGAAGCGGAAACTCATTTGCTTTTAGCTCTGGAACAAGCAGAGAGGCTTCACCTCATCTATCATACTGCGATGATCAATTTACATCTGAGCCGCCTATTCCATTTAACCGGTAGGTTCGATGACGGGCTACAATTTACTAAAAAGGGAACAGAATTATTTGATCAGATCCATTCACAAGAGGTTTTGCCAGATCTAAAAGTCTATGAAGGATTACTTTGGTTGGATAAAGAAGATCTTCAACGGGCAAAAGACTGTGCGGAAGAAGCAATCAGGCTTATAGACATAGTAAACGGAGATAATAAAATTACGGATGATCGCGGTAGAGCGTATAGATTACTTTCTCAAATCGCTATCCGCATGAATGATTTTTCTGAAGCAGAAAATTGCATTTTGCTCAGCGATGAAATCTTCCAGCACACTGGAGATGTTCTTGAACAAGGTAGAAACCTTGTCATTAGAGGACAGCTATCAGAAAAGATGGGAGACGATTCTCGCTCAGAAATCAGCTTAAACCGAGCCCGCCAGATCTTTGAACACTATGGAGCAATGGCTGATCTGGCGGAAATTACTAATATTTAGTGTACTAAGGTTCTTTTACCCACTTGGTAATTGATGTCGTAGAAGTCTCTGATGCTGAAGCGGTACCGTCCCTGTATTTTTCAACAAATGCTGTATTGCTAAATGGAGTACCCGTCCAGGGTGTATTTCCGTCCGCAGTAGCCCAGTTGGTATAACCGCCTGACCATAATCCAAAGCTACCAGACCACAAACCGAACGACCCAGACCACAATCCAAAGCTACCAGACCATAATCCGAAGGATCCTGACCACAATCCGAAACTGCCTGACCATAATCCGAAGGAACCAGACCACAGACCGAACGAACCTGACCAAAGACCGAAACTGCCTGATTGCCCATCGTCGCCATGTAACATGAAGCTTTCAGAAGCTTCATCATAATATGTGAATCCTTCGTAATGCTGATCCCCGGATATGTCAGCTGCAATATCCATCCCTTCATTCGCCGATCCACTAATATCTTCCAGTGCTGCATCCCTGGCATTGATGCGACCGGCTCCTTGCTGCCACACACTATACACTGCATCGCCACTGTCAGGATTTGTCCACGGGAAAGCGGTGTACATCAAGCGGTATTTCACTTCATTTGGTGATAACCCGGGATTTTTGGAAAGGATAAGCGCTGCTGCTCCGGTTGTCACTGCAGCAGCTTGTGATGTTCCTGCCATGGAGAAGTATTGGTTGGCTACTCGATTTGCCTGGTGGTTTTTGGCAATAACTGATTTTGGCAGCATCGTCGATACAATGTGTGCCCCGGGAGCTACGATATCGGGTTTTACAAATCCATCCAATGTCGGACCAGCAGCAGAGAATGGTGCGATGTAATCATCATTCCAATCATTGGGCGTGTAGTTATCAGTGAATGCACCTACAGTGATCACATATGGATTATTTCCTGGTACCCCAACAGTCATCGGGTCCGAACCAGTATTGCCGGCTGCGACAACAACCGTAATCCCTTCCTGCCAGGCTCGCATAATAGCTACGTTAAGCGGATCAGACCAGTATGGTGATTTTACAGTCGAAACAAGTGATAAATTGATCAAGCTGATACCGTATTTATCTTTATTCTTGATAACCCAATCAATACCTTTGATGACGTTTTTGTAGGTTCCTTTACCTTCTTTATCGAGGACACGAACACCAACCAGGTTCACTCCTGGTGCCATCCCGTTCCATTCTTTATCTTCACCAAGTTGACTGTTTGCAATGATTCCAGCTACATGGGTGCCGTGGCCATTAGAATCAAAAGGTAATTTCTTTTTATTAACCAAATCAAGCCAGCCAACTATTCGTCCTTGTTTGCCATTCGTGTCCCGAACCAACCCACGATGCCGGCTTATACCGGTATCCAGAACTGCTACGGTAACGCCTTCGCCGTTGTAACCTTCAGCCCAAACCAGGTCTGCACCGCTTACATCAGGATAATCTGTCGAAGGTGAAGTTTTTTCTTCACCACCTTCTTCATCCCAGATTTCTTCACCTTGTAATGTGACTTCTGCATCTTTCGAAACCAGGTTAATACCTGGTTCGTCTTCGAGGTTTTGAGCTTCAAGGTCGGATAATCTCGCTGAAACACCTTGAATGAAGTCGTACTTATCCAAAACAAGACCACCCACGCTGATGACAGCCCGTTGAACAGCTAGAGATTCCTCTCCCATGACGATATATACTTCATCCAGCGGGGATGCTACAGCTGGACCAGTTAATCCAGCCAATAGCACGAAAACTACCAGAAATGAGAAGATATTAGGAAGAAGTTTGTTTTTTGTGTTCATTTGTGCTTTCTCCGCCGGGATGGTGGTTAGAATCCCGTTAGGTAATAACAATATAGCATGCGGAGAAGTAGATGAACCTTACAGTTAGTTTTCAGTTTGTAAATGGTTAATATAATCTCGAATTTCTGTGCGTGTGAACCGATATCCGGAGCTTCCATGCCCAAGTGTTGAAAGACCAGCGCTAATGTTCCCCCAACGTAAGCATTCAGGAAGCGATTTTTTCTCTAGCCATGCAGTTAAAAAACCAGAATTGAAAATATCACCTGCGCCCGTGGTATCTAATGGTGTGATTTTTAATGCGGGTTCATGAAAGCATTGTTTATCATGGAAAGCATAAGCCCCATCTTTTCCTGCTTTGATGATGATTAAAGGACAATACTTGCCAAGTTCCTCACCGGCAGCTTCAAGATCGGTTTGTCCTGTCAGCATTAAAGCTTCTTTTTGATTTGGCATAAATAGATCAAGGTGGCTGATCGTAAATCTAACTGCTTTGTCATGTAAATTAATAGAACTGTTACAGTTTCCATCCATTGCCAAAATCATTTTTTTTGCCCGAATAATGGGTAGAGCGAGCGAAAATAAACTGTCGGTATACAATCCAGGGATAAAGAAACACTTAGCCTGTACTTTTGTCAAAGCAGATATCGCAGATGGAATTAATGGTGCCGGATCGTAATAGCTGAGGAATCCTCTATCATTTGAGTACGAGAAACTGGCCGAAATCCTCCGAAAAGGACGATTGTGATGGACAAAAAAAGTCTCATCCATGTTATCTCGCCTGATTAGGCTAAGTACTAATTGGCTGATAAGATCATTACCAAATTCGGCCACCCAGGCAACCTTTAACCCAAGTCTATGTAAACCTACAGCAGTATTATAGGCTTCACCCGGAGTCATATCGAAACCTGAAGCTAGCGTGTCCTCACCAAGGGTGGGGAGTTGGGGCATCCCAGTGAATATCAAATCTAGGGTTGGATCCCCTACCGTTAAGACATCATATTTATTTTCAGTCATTTCGTCAGCTTTGGAAAATAAGTACCATGTTGAGCTAGATATTCATCCAAGATTTGTTGGGATGATGCGAAGTCTCCTACCAGCGGATGGATTGTTAGGGCTGTTACAGCTTTTTCATAGTTATTTGTAACCGCAGCATCAATGGTCAGTTTCTCATAAGCTTTTATTGATTTCATTAATCCTAGACAATGATCAGGTATGGAGCCAATTTCAATACCAGATAATGCCTGTTTCGTGACATTTACTGGAATTTCGACGATGTCCTCAGCGCTCATACCGGAAATTGAGCTTTGATTTGGGATATTTAAAGTCAACTGACGGGGAAAACCAGTTTCAAGAGATTCGATCAGGTCGAGAGCCATTCTGGCGTAACCAAGATCAGCTGACTCGGTCATTATTCTACTTAACAGTTCATTGTTTTCCTTCCCTGTCTCGGTGTTCATATAACTCATGCTGCGAGCAGAGATGTATTCATTATAAACATTACTCATTCCTTCGAAATCTTCCCGATCCCGATAAGTTTTCAACTCAGCAAACAAATTTTCGTTCAAGGCAGAAACCGTTTCGCCCCGGGTTTGTTTGCTTTGGATGATATTACTGACCGATTTCTTAGAGTAATAATAGTAATACAAGTATTCGTTGGGTATCATACCCAAACAGGCTACCAACTTGGGATCAATATGGAAACCTGGAAATCCACCTGCCTCAACAAGAAGGGAGATGATCTCCGGTACGAACTCGTGTTTTCCATCTGTTACGGAACGGATCCATCCAAGATGATTTAACCCAAAGTATTCCATCCAGAGCGAAGAGGATGGTAATCCCAATACTTGTGCAATCAACTGTAACATGCTGGATGGTCCATCGCATATACCAATAGCTCGATCCCATTTACCATAGATATGAGCTGCCTCGGTCAGCATACCGCTGGGATTGGCAAAGTTGATTAACCAGGCATTTGGACATACTATCCTCATTTGATCCAAGTACTCAAGTAACACCGGAATGGAACGCAAACCCATAGCAAAACCACCGGGTCCAGTTGTTTCCTGACCAAGGAAACCGAAGGATAGAGGGACCCTTTCATCGATAATTCGCGAAGGCATGCCACCTACTCGAAAAGTGGTGATCACATAATCCGCATCCGTAAGAGCGTATTTTGGATCAGTAGTTCTTGTAATCGTAAATGCAGCTTGTTGCGTAGATTCGATTGGCGCCGTGACTGTGGCTATCAAATCGAGACGCTCAGGATCGATATCCATCAAAAATAATTGAGAAATTCCTAATTGATTTTGCCGGTTGATAATTTCTTTTACGATAAGCGGAGTACGAACACCAGCTGCACCAATGATCGTTAATTTCATGAGTACCTCAAAAAGCAAGATTTGGTTAATTATATTCCATGCAACAGAAGCACCATAATCCGTCTCACCCCGGAACTTAACCTCAACCTAAAAATTGGCTATTGACAAGTGTTTTGAACGGCATATAATAAAATCCGTAACCGGTAACGGAAACGGTAACGGAAGTGGTTACGGTAACGGTTACGAGCATAACTGTCAGATTTTCTGGAGCATCTAATGAAGATTACGATTGATGAGATAGCGGAAATGGCTGGAGTTTCTAAAACGACTGTTTCTCGCGTTCTCAACAACAAACCGGATGTGAGTTCCGAAACACGGGAAGTCATTCTCAATCTAATCGAGAAATATGACTTCACACCAAATGCTTTCGCTAAGGCAATAAATCTCCAGAAAAGTCACAGCATTGGCCTTCTTATCCCTCACGAAGCGAACTATATATTCTCAAATCCATTCTATGTTGAAGTAATGCGTGGAGTATCCACCGAAGTCGATAAACTCGGTTATTTCTTATTTATTTGCTATCCACATGATGAGAATTATTTGGATATATACAAACAAAAGAGGGTGGACGGCTTCATCATCCTTTCACCAGGATCTTTCCATAAGGGAATTATAGAAACATTACTCAGTTCTGATATTCCTTTTGTATCCACTTCTAAAGTCCCAGATGAACGTGAAATGGTTTTTGTCGATGTCGACAATTTTCAGGGAGCCTGTATGGCGATAGAGCACTTAATCGGTCTGGGTCATCGCCGTATTGCCTTCATAGGCAAACCATCCCTGGTAAGTAGTGTGGATCGTTTTCACGGATATACTGCGACCCTTGAGAAATACAATATTCCGCTTGATGAAAGTTTGGTAAGAATTGCAGATAACGCATCTATCTTCGGTGGTACGGCAGTTATGAATGAGTTACTGGAAATGATTAATCCTCCAACTGCAGTTCTCTTGGTAAATGACCTCTTAGCCATCGGAGCCATACGCGCTGTTCAAGAAAAAGGTGGCAATGTTCCTGAGGATTTATCAGTTGTAGGCTTTGATGATATCTCACAGGCAGAATCAGCAAACCCGCCATTGACCACAATTCGGCAACCCGCTTTTGATAAAGGTGCACGGTCCGCAAGAATGCTGGTGCAATATCTGGAAAAGAAAAAGAAACCCAAGTCACAGACGCTTGGAGTTGAATTAATTATTCGAAAATCCACCAGTAAACCTCGTGGGATGAACTAACAATGACTCACGCTGAAAATAGACATTATGGCTGCCGTATTACAGATGACCTGGTTTATAGAGGTCTCCGAACTATCATTCTGGAAAATCAATGGCTGCGTGTGGGAGTCCTTCTGGATAAAGGTGCAGATATTTTCCAGTTTTTAGATAAGCAAACAGATACTGACTTTTTGTGGCGTTCACCGAACGGTATTGTAAATCCACAGACTTTTCGGGAAACGATTGCTAATCAAAGCGGTTCGTTTCTCGATCATTATCATGGCGGTTGGCAGGAGATCTTTCCGGGTGGTGGTCCGGTGAATTACCGTGGTGCTGATCTGGGGTTGCACGGTGAAGTTACACATTTGGGTTGGGATTACCAAATTCTTGTTGATAAGGAAAATGAGATCGCCATTCGGTTGAGTGTGAAATGTTTGCGAACCCCATTCCTCCTTCAACGGACTTTACGCTTAACTAATGAAAAACCAGTGCTGTTTATCGATGAAACTATCACCAACCTATCACCTGAACCACAAGAGTTTATGTGGGGACACCATCCCGCATTTGGTACACCTTTCCTCCATGAAGGTGTCAAGATCACAATACCATCAGCAACGGCAGCAGCCCATTCGCCCATGTTCGCTGCTAGTGGAATTCTGGAACCAGGTCAAGAATTTGTTTGGCCAAACCTTCAGGTTGCCGGAAAGAAGATGGACTTATCTTTAGTCCAGTCAGCAGATGCAGGTTTCTCAGAGCTTATTTATTTGAAGGACCTCTCTGCAGGTTGGTATGCGATCTTAGATGAAGAAAAGGAAGTTGGATTCGGATTAACCTGGCCACTGGATGTATTCCCATATATCTGGTTTTGGCTGGTTTACGGGAAAGCTCCTGGATACCCTTGGTGGAATCGAGTTTATTGTCTGGCACTTGAACCTTGGACGAGTATTCCCAATCAATTAAATGAAGCAATTGCAAGAGGAACTCAGAAAATTCTGGAAGGAGGTGGTAGTCTTTCGGTTTCCTTGGCGGCTGTAGTGATCCATGGAAAACGATCCGTACAGGAGATTAAACCAGACGGTTCAGTTTTGTAAGTAATTAATTCAACCAACAAACAGATAGAAGGAGAATTTCGATGAAATCCATTTTCAAAACCCTCAGCATACTGGTACTGGTTACCATGCTCATCGCAGCTTGCGCCCCTGCTGCTGCTCCAGCTGCACCTGTCGCAGAAGAACCAGCTGCTCCTGCTGCTGAAGCACCAGCTGCTCCAGTTGCTGAAGCCCCTGCTGCTCCCGCTGAACCTGCTGCGGAAGTATTGATTGCATATGCTCAGGCTGAATTAGTAAATGCCTGGCGTGTAACCAACCAAAAAGATATGGAAGATCAGGCAGCAAAAGCTGGCGTAAAGTTGGTCAGCATCGACGCAAATCAGGACGCTTCGAAACAATTAGCTGATGTTGAAAACATGCTTGCTCAGAAACCCGCTTGTTTGATTGTTTCCCCACTGGAATCTAAAGCATCAGCTCCTGTAGTTCAATTGGCTACCGAAGCAAATGTCCCCCTGGTCATCATCGACCGCACCATTGATGCTAAACCAGGCGAAGGTATGTATAAGACCGAAATTACCCAGAGCCATGTTCTTTCTGGTAAGCTTTTAGCTGAAAAAACCGTCGAATTATTAACCGCTAAATACGGATCGCCCAAGGGTAATGTAGTTCACGTTCAGGGTCTAGCTGGTGCATCACCGGTCATCGACGCAAATGCTGGTTGGGACGAAGTAATGGCTGCCTATCCCGAAATTAAAGTAGTAGCAACCGCAGATGCCGGATTTACCAAAGATGGTGGTATGACAGTCATGCAAGATTTTCTACAACGGTTCCCTGCTGGTGAAATTGATGTCGTCCGCTCTGACTATAGCGATATGACTATGGGTGCTGTTGAAGCCATCAAGAATGCTGGTCGAACTGAACTTCTCGGCTACGTTGTTGGTGAAGGCGGACACTTCAAAGCAATCGAAGCAGTAATTGCTGGCGATATTGCTCGCGAAACCCAGACTCCTCCTTATTTCGGCGAAAAAGCTATCACTAGCTGCCTGGATATCCTCGCAGGTAAAGATGTCGCTGCTCAACAGCAAGTTGACATCAAGGTCTTTGACAGCAATAAAAAAGACGAAGCTCAGACTTATCTTGATGCTATCAAAGCTGCTGGACTTGAATTCTAAACAAGCTAACAAATAACAACTGGAGGGTAAGCGCGCTGGGTTATTTCGAGATCTATCTGTTGAATGGTTTGTCAATAAAATGACCTCCATAGGTCAGCACCGGGGAATCAGTCCGTATGACAAACCGCAGAAGGTCGAACAAATTATAGCATGCCTTACCCTCCCATACTCTGGAGCATATACACAGTGGAACAGCAACCCGTTCTATCCCTTCGCAAAGTAAGTAAGTCATTTGCCGGAATCACGGTGCTGAAGGATATTGACCTGGATCTATATTCCGGTGAAGTTCACTGCATCATCGGTGAAAACGGAGCTGGAAAATCCACCCTGATCAAGATCATGTCCGGAGCGTATGCACCAGATTCTGGATCAATAGCCTATCTAGATCAGGTCAGAAAACATATCGAACCTCGATGGGCAAGAGAAAATGGAATTAACACAATTTACCAGGAGATAGATCTGATCCCGGTATTGGATGCCGCAGAGAATATTTGCCTTGGAAATGAACCCCTGGGGAAAAATGGACAGATCGATTGGAAAGCAGTTAATAAAACAGCTTCGACTATATTAAACGACATGGGTGCCCATATTGAGATGGGAATACCTGTCCAGAACATGAAGGTTGCGCACCAGCAAATGGTTGCGATAGCAAAAGCATTATCCATTAATAGTAAAGTGTTAATTCTTGATGAACCTACAGCAGTATTTACCGGTTCAGAAATTGATCTTTTGTTCGGGATCATCGAAAAATTAAAAAAACAAGGAATAGCAATTGTTTACATTTCACATCACATGGAAGAGATATTTCGGATTGGTGATAAAGTCACAGTTTTACGTGATGGGAATTTGATTCGTAACGGTAAAGTTTCAGAATTTGACAAAAATTCTCTTGTTAAAGCGATGATTGGCAGAGAGATTGATTTTTCTCTGAGAAACGATTCGAAAAATTGTGGTGTACCAATATTGGAAGTCCGAAATTTGGCATCACAAGTTGTTCAAAATGTAAACATAACATTATGTAAAGGTGAGATAGTTGGGATGGCTGGCCTGGTAGGCGCTGGTAGAACAGAAACAGCCAGATTGATCATAGGTGCAGATCAGAAAACTGGAGGGGAGATTCTTCTTCACGGCAAACTGGTCGATCGTATCACCCCGACTACCGCATTACACCTCGGGATTGGTATGCTGCCAGAAAGTAGAAAAGAAGAAGGCCTTGTTTTGGGAAGGTCCATGTCTGAAAATATAGCTTACAGCCTGATCCAAAAATCTTCAAGGTTTGGAATTGCTCCATGGAAGAATATCGGGCAGGAAGTTACCAAACTAATCTCGGCACTGGGAATCCGGCCAAACAATCCCAATTTGCAAGTTACATATATGAGTGGTGGTAATCAGCAGAAAGTTGTTCTTTCAAAGTTGATGGCTGCCAATTGTGAAGTATTGATACTTGATGAACCTACTCGGGGAGTTGACGTTGGTGCCCGTTTGGAAATCTACAAGTTGATTCAAGAGATGAAGAATAAAGGTACTGCTATATTGATGATCTCATCCGATTTACCAGAAATCCTTACCCAAGCAGACCGCATTTTAGTTATGTGCAAAGGTAGTATCGTTGGAGAATTAACCGCTGAGGAAGCTACTGAAGAAAAAGTACTAAAACTCGCCCTGCAAATCCAGGAGGAGACAATATGAGACCATTAAAGAATTCTCCGACTGTTCTGGGGTGGATTGGACAGAACAGTGCGTTAGCTGCACTGATTGTTTTGTTCTTGCTTGGAACCTTCTTTGTTCCTAATTTCTTTTCGAAGCAGAACTTTTCTGCAATCATGTATCAATATGCAATTATCGGATTTCTAGCTTTAGGCCAGTTGCTGGTTATTCTAACTGCGGGTATTGACCTGGCTCAAGGTTCCTTAGTAGCTTTTACTTCGATTATTGTTTCACTTTCGATGAGCCGATTTGGAATAGTACCTGCAGTAATAGCCGGATTAGTCTCAACAACAATTTTGGGTTTATGCAGTGGATTATTAGTATCAAGAACGAAAATACCTGCCTTTGTTGTGACCTTGGGAATGACTGGAGTAGCTAGAGGTCTTGCACTTGTGTTTTCCAATGCAAAACCGATATCCATTGAGAATGAATCATTTGTTGCCTTTGGACGTTTGAATGTTGCTGGAATTCCAGCTTCTGCAATTCTCTTAATATTGTTCAGCATAGCATCTAGCATATTTCCTGAAGTATAGACGTATGGGAAGATACATTTATTCAGTCGGTGGAAGTGAAGAGAGTGCACGATTGTCAGGAATTGATGTTAAGAAGGTAAAACTATTTGTTTACGCAGCCTCAGCTTTTCTGACCGCAATCGGCGGTGTAGTTTGGACCGCAAGACTGAATTCAGGTTCACCAATTGGTGCTGCCAATTATGAGATGGAAAGTATTGCAGCAGTAATCGTTGGTGGAGGAAATCTATTTGGTGGGGTTGGATCAGTCTGGGGAACCCTGATAGGTATCATTCTGTTTGGATCGATCAATAGTATTCTCAACCTGGTTGGTATTTCACCATACTGGCAGGGAACAATAAAAGGCGTTTTGATCTTATTAGCGGTCGCGCTCAGCCAGATCCGACGATTACGCAGCATGAAAGTTGTGGAGACAGCATGACAACCCTTCGGCAGTACTTCAATACGCGCACCATGGATACTCGGTCTGTTTTGAAAATCTTAGCAATATTGATTACCATGATGATGTTCGCAGCAATTTTCTCTAAAGGTGTATTTCTTCAACCCAAAAATCTGATCAATTTAATTTTGCAGAATGCCGGTTTGATCATCATTACTCTGGGTCAGTTACTGGTTATAGTAACCATGGGTATTGATTTGAGTGTTGGTGCTGTAATGGCAGTTAGTTCAGTTTTGGTTGTCCTATTCCAGCATCTTGGCATTGTTCCATCATTCCTAATTGCATTATTAGGAGCACTATTGTTCGGCCTGATCAATGGCAGCCTGGTTACTTTCGTGCGATTGCCAGCTTTTGTTGTAACCATGGCAACCATGCAAATTGGTTACTCGGTCGCAAAACTTTTAAGTGATGCTGCCGGTTCAAGAGGTGGAACCGTTTATACAAGCTTAACTGGCGGAGAATTATCAACATCGTTCACCGCATTCTATCAAGGATCTGTGGGTGGAATTCCACAACCACTTTTTATATGCTTAGCATTTCTGATCATCATCGGGTTGTACTTAAGAACCAGTAATGGTCATTTTATATACCCGGTTGGCGGAAATGAACGAACTGCTTATTTGTCAGGTATTCCAGTATGGCTGGTTAAGATGTCGGTATATGCAATCTGTTCAGTTTTGGCAGGAGTTGCAGGAATATTATTTGTTTCACGAGTTGGTCTTGGAGACCCTCAAGCAGGGACATGGATTGCTCTGGATTTAATTGCAGCAGCTTCCATAGGTGGCGCTAGCCTTTCCGGAGGGATGGGTACTGTTCTGGGCACTTTGTTTGGAGTAGTGATCTTGGGAGTGCTTAACAATATCATGAATTTACTTGGCGTCCCTCCAACCATGCAGCCTGCAATCAAGGGTATGGTAATTCTCCTGGCCGTTTTCCTGAATACACGTCGAAAGGTAAATTAGGGGATTTCTATGCGTAGTACAAGAGTAAAAACAGCAATTGCACATGTAGCAGATGGACGAGCAGATTTTTTTGCTCGCAGAGAACAGATTACCTTGGAAGAGATCAAATCTCTTGATTGGCTTCGTGATCAGGTCGATGTAGTTGAATCCCCAATTTTGAATTCTATTAAAGATGTTCGGAATTTTCGTGATCAGATAATATGCTCTGGCGCTCAATCATTGGTCATTCATATCCCAATTTGGGCAGACCCGATTTTTACTATTAAATTATTTAACCTGGTTAAACTACCAATCCTATTACTAGGTAATGATCGTCCTGACACATCGAGTTTGGTCGGATTATTGGGGGCCGGTGGTGCACTGGACCAAATTGGAGCAAGCCATGTAAGAATTCTGGAACATAGGACAAGCGAAGCAAGAATTAAAGTCCTAGCCTTTTTACGTGCAGCAGCGACAATAGATCGTCTATACGGACAGACTTTGGGATTATTTGGCGGAAGAAGTCTGGGGATATTTACAGCCACGGCGGATCCTGCCCAATGGCAGCGATTATTTGGCATTGATATAGAAACACTTGATCAATGCGAAATTGTTCACCGTGCAGAAAAGCTGGATCAAATAAAAGTTCAGGAACATTTTAATTGGCTGACCAGCAAAGTCGGCGAAGTTGTTTACTCAAACTCATTCACATCTGATGCGTTACAAAAACAGATTCGAAGTTATCTGGCGACCCGGGAATTAGCTGTTGAGCATGATTTTGATTTTGTCGGAGTGAAATGTCAGCCAGAGATGTGCGATGGTTATGTATCACAGTGTGTTTCACATTGCCTTATGAATAATAATCTTGATATGGACGGTGGGAAGACAGCCTTTGTTCATGCCTGTGAATCTGATGCTGACGGTGCTTTAACAATGCAGATCCTCAATCATCTATCTGAAGGAAAACCGACGGCTTTGCTTGATATGCGTTGGTACAACGCCAAAAACCAAACCTGGATTCTCGCGAACTGTGGAGCAATTCCGGCTGCTTTTTTCGCTTCTGAAAAGGATCCCACTGGTTTTAGCGAATTAAATATTCATGAGCACGTATTTGGTCTGGGAGGTGGTGGTGCTATCAGCGGCACTGTCCAACCTGGAATTGTTACTCTCGCGAGACTCTGTCGTAAAAATGGAGACTATTGGATGGCTATCGTCTGTGGCGAGACAATCAACATGAATCGGAAGGATATGGAGTTGACAACAAGTGCATTCCCGCAAGCTACAATAACAGCCAATGTTGATGAATCATTCGCCGTAGAATTCGGTTCGAATCATATCCATATGGTAAATGGAGATTACAGTCAGGAATTGATTTCATTTTGTCAAATCATTGGTATCCCTTGGAAGTTATGGAAGTAGAGGTCTTCTTATGGAACAGGAATATTGTGGTTTTTGGGACAGAATCCTGCGTATCAACCTTTCCACGGGAAAGGTTGAAATTGTTCGCCTCGACCCAAAGTTGTATCGGGTCTATATGGGTGGAAGAAACCTGGCGTTACACTTCTTGTTAACTGAGATAACACCCGGTACTGAACCGCTCAGCCCAGAAAATAAACTAATTTTTATGACCTCAGTAGTAACGGGATCTCCCATATCCGGGCAGGGAAGGCATACAGCCGCAGCAATATCGCCGCTGACAAATGGATTGGCTGATTCACAGTGCGGCGGTTGGTGGGGAGCTGAATTAAAATTTGCCACCTGGGATGGTTTGATTATTGAAGGTAAATCTGATCAGCGGGTTTACTTATTAATTGAAGATGAACAAGTACAAATCCTTCCGGCGGATGATATCTGGGGTAAAGATACAGCGGACGCCATGGACATTCTACGTGGAATACATGGTAATAAAGCAAAAATTATGCAATGCGGGACCGCTGGTGAGAACCTGGTAAAGTATGCGAACCTGACAGCAGATTGCAAAAACTTTCACGGACGTGGAGGTCTTGGGGCAGTAATGGGTAGTAAAAATCTGCGAGCAATTGTTGTTAAAGGATCAAACCGTAAACTAAAGGTGGCTGATTCTGAGGGATTGAATCAATTGGCTACTTGGTTTGCAAAGAGCACTAAAGATCACCCTGCAATTTCCCTGCATCATGAGCTGGGTACATCAAAGGGGATTGTACCGGTGAGCATAGCAGGAATGCTGCCGACTTATAATTTTCAGGATGGTTCGTTTGCTGGAGCCGAAAAAATCGGCGGCGAAACCATGAAACGCGTATTAAATGGTAAGACAGAAACATGCTATGCCTGCGCGGTCTCGTGCAAGAGGTCAATTGAGGGTGGTGACGAAGAATTCCAAGTCAATCGCAGGTATGGTGGACCAGAATATGAAAGTATCGGATTACTTGGGTCCAACCTGGGTGTAGACAATATTTCAGCGGTTGCAGCTTGTAATCAATTATGTAATGCTTTAGGGTTGGATACAATATCTGCAGCGGTAACCATATCATGGGCGATAGAATGTTATGAACGTGGACTTCTGAATGAAGTTGATACTGGTGGGATAAAACTTGAATGGAACAATCCATCAACAAATGTAAAACTGCTCGAAATGATAGCAGAGCGTAAAGGCATTGGCGATCTTCTGGCAGAAGGAAGCCGAGGAGCCTCGCGGATCATCGGACGCGGAACCGAGAAATATTCCATTCAAGTGAAGGGTCAGGAATTTGCAAACCATGAACCTCGTGGTAAATGGGGTGTTGCTTTGGGCTATGCAGTATCACCAACTGGTGCAGATCATTTGCAAGCAGCACATGATCCCTGGTTTATTACACCCGGAGACCCTACGAAGGAATTCAATTGGGTTGACCTAACCGACCTCAGTTACACTGGGTTTCTTGATCCTGTTCCTGCTGAAGATCTCAGCGGATCGAAAGTAAGATTGTTTACGTATCTTCAATATATTTGGGGATTACATGATGTATTAGATTGGTGCATTTTTACTGCTGTGCCTGAATTCCGTGCATTAAATTTAAACCAATTGACTCAGATTGTGGGTTGTGTGACAGGTTGGAAAACCAGTCTTTTTGAAACACTAAAAGCAGGGGAACGTGGAGTCACAATGGCTCGCGCATTCAATGTCTCTAGAGGCTTTACCTCCGTAGACGACAATTTGCCTGAGCGAATGTTTGAACCCATGCGGGGAGGTGCTCTAAAAGGACACTTCATCGATCGTGAACAATTTCAACATGCTCTCAAGCTATACTATGGCATGATGGGTTGGACATCAACAGGCGTACCCACTGAAGCCAAATTGGAAGAATTAGGAGTTGGTTGGTTATGGAATAAGGTTCAGAGTACGGATTAATCAGAATAGAATTATGCAAATTCGAGTTAAATTATTCGGAACACTAAGAAGACTTTCACGCAAGGAGACACCAGGCTTGTGGGAAGGTGATGTTCCTGTAGGATCGACTATCAATGATATTCTATCTCTCCTCGGTGCCGGGTTATATGAAGCCAATGCTGCAGCAATTAATGGTCAACCTTGTACGTTGGATACAGTTGTCTTAGAAGATGCAGAAATAATAATCGTGACTCCGATGGGTGGCGGTTGAAAATGCTAAATCAACAGAAAGTGATCATAATATGGAAAACTTGGATAAACGCAAATTATTGGAAATGACGAATACTACTCCAACAAGATATTGGAATGATTCGTGTTCTGTGGAGGAGTTGACCTATGCAATAGAGCGGGGGACTGTTGGCGGAACAAGCAATCCTACGATCGTATTGAACACATTGAAAAAAGAGATGCATTTATGGGAAGACCATATTCGGAAACTCATAATAGATATGCCAACTGCCCACGAGACTGAAATCGCATGGCGAGTGTTTGAAGATGTCACTGTGAATGGTGCAAAACTTCTACTGCCAGTATTTGAACGCGAACACGGGAAAAGAGGACGATTATCCATCCAAACCGACCCAGCCGCATACCGTGATTCTAAAGCGATGCTTGTTCAAGCCGCCTATTTTGATAAATTGTTGCCAAATATGCAAGTTAAAATCCCAGCGACCAAAGCGGGGATTAATATAGTTGAAGAAGCTACCTACCAGGGGATTAACCTCAATGTTACAGTGAGTTTCACAGTTCCACAGGTGTTGGCAGTCGGAGAGGCTGTTGAACGTGGTCTTCGTAGGAGAGAGAATGAAGGGAAAGACGTTTCAAAAATGTCTCCGGTTGCAACATTGATGGTCGGTCGAATTGATGATTGGATAAAAGTTCTAGCGAAACGGGATGGAATTGAGATCGATCCTGAATATCTCGAATGGTGTGGTGTCGCTTGTGTCAAACGAGCTTATCAGATCTTTAATGAACGCGGATATCGTGCAAAAGTACTTCCGGCAGCATATCGTAATTTTTACCATTGGACTGAATTTATCGGTGCCGATATGGCTCTGACCATTCCATATGAATGGCAGAAGAAATTTAATGAATCTGACACAGAAATTGAACCACGGATGGATATTCCAGTAGACCCCAAAATTTTGAACGACCTCGTTTCGAAATTTCCGGATTTCCGTAGGGCTTATGAACCCTCTGGGCTGCGCATAGAAGAATTTGATGATTTTGGTGCAACTGTCAGAACTTTACGGGGATTTATTAGCTCCTGGCACGATTTTGTAGCTGTTATCCGCGAGTACATGCTGCCTAATCCTGATTTGGCAAAATAGCATAAAAAAAACAAGGCGCTTATTAAGCGCCTTGTTTTTGGTTTACATCTCGTTTGTAATTATATAGTATCAGACTACTGGTAAATCCTTGATCCCTGGATTATGACTGGCATCTTGAGTCTTATTTTTGACTAATTTTGTTCCAACCATTTCAATAATTGAACTCGGGAAATTTGCCCTTAGCAGTAATGCAAAAGCAATACTAATGCTGGCGACGTGACTGCTTCGACTCCAATGGGTGCAATAAAGTAGCAAAATAGTGTCGCTAGGATCAATCCATATCTAACAGCGCGACCTTTACTAAGAATGAGCAAACCAACTGATGTTTCAAACGCAATAAGCGGATAAATAAAAACAGGTGGGTTCCAGGCTATGATTTCAGTAAAGAACCATTGATAAACTGGAAAGAAGGCATTTCTACCTGCTTCAACAAACATCCCCGGATTATTTATTGCCAGGGGTAAATTAACTACAAAGGCCATTATAAAAAAGAAACATCCTATGATGATACGGGTGATTTGCGGTTTGAACCAGCCGAGAATAATAAGAAAAAGCGCGAATGAGATCATTACAGTGTATGGATTGATGATTGACGTCACGGTTTATTGTCCTTTCTCATTTAAAGAGAACTGTAGGGATTTTGAAGAAAACAAATGCAATTAAAGCTGCATCCAATAATGCACCGATAACGAACCATGGATGCCAGAATAATATGATGAGTGCCAGTGAAAAAGCAGATGCGAGAACAGTGGAAACTTGCCAAAAGTGAGATAAAACTGGAACACCGGCCAATCCGAAAGCTGCGAGGAGATATAGGATTGACACGATCAGCAATAGAATCCAACCTATAGTTTGAACAACTGACGGAGTTAGCCCGAGTTTGGCGATTGGCCAGAGTGGATCAAATGAATCACGCCACCAGGCAGGGAAAAATGGCGTTCTTAAAGCGCCTGACTTTGGTAATGGAACTGTTGTAAGGCTGAAATGAATATAACCATGTGCAATGAGAAATATAATGGCAATTACTTTAGCTGACATAAAACTCCTATCTCCTTTTCATTAGACAATTACAATGGAATAAAAACATTTTCGGATCGTATATATTTGACTAGAAATGCGATAATTGCTTTGAAAATAACAATGCTTAATCATTTTAATTGGAAGGTTTATCCTTCTCCCTGATAATTTGACCAATTCTTGTTGGCCATTATATGGATTAATGAACTAGCCTAAAGTATAGGAGATAGGTATTATCAAAGAATATAATTGGAGATCAATTGGGATGAACATTAAAATATTATGGAGATGATCATGGAAGAGAATGTTCAAGCGTATTACGAAAAATTTCTCAAACAACAACCTAAAGATTCCACTTACTTCTCGAGAACAGTTAATGCGGAAAAATGGGGAGTGGGTGTTGAAATGGCCAATGAGTTGGGAAGCTTGATTGCCAATGGTATCAAAACCGCTACCTGTTCCTCCAAATGGGAATGGGAATTTGATGGCGAAAAATGGCCAGATCCAGGTCAATTAACAATTGTCTTGGACGGTCACGATCGACCACTCTGCATAATTGAAACTACCGAAATTATGATTAAACCGTTCGATGAAGTAGATCCTCAATTTGCTTATGAGGAGGGTGAGGGTGATCGCAGCTTGGAATATTGGAGAAATGGACATAGGCGATTTTTCGAAGCGGCAATGCTACGCATCGGTCGTGATTTTGATGAGAAAATTCCACTTATTTGCGAACGATTTCGCAAGATTTATCCGATTGAATAAAATTCTCTACAGACCCTTGAGGGAGTATGTTATGTTTTGGTAGAAACGATACCTATCCCGGCAGGGACGGGAATAAAAAACAGACCCTAGATAGAGTCTGTTGTGTTCAGGCGGGAGCGACGGGTTTCGAACCCGCGATCTCGGCCTTGACAGGGCCGCATGTTAGCCGCTACACCACGCCCCCGAACGGACAGAATATTATCATAACTGACATTCTCCGTCAAGGAAATAATGTGTATATGTTTTCCTTCTAAGAATATTACAATTCGTATATCCAGGGCTCTATCGCGCTGCTCCATTCAACTAATTCTTCTGGAGAAAACCACATAGAGATTTCAATTTGGGCATTTTCAGGACTGTCTGAGCCATGGACAAGGTTCATCCGGGTGGTGAGTGCATAATCGGCTCTAATCGTGCCTGGGGCAGCTTCAAAAGGTTTTGTAGATCCCATTGTTTGTCTGGCGACAATTACTGCATTGGGACCTTCCCAAACCATTGCCATTACTGGTGCGGAAGTGATGTATCGTAATAACGGTTCATAAAAGGGTTTTCCTTGATGGATAGCGTAGTGAGTTTCAGCTAATTCTTTGGTTACTTTCATAAACTTTGCTGCAACAAGACGCAATCCTCTGCTCTCCATACGTTTGATGATCTCACCAATCAAGCCACGTTGAACTCCATCTGGTTTTACAATTACTAAAGATCTCTCCATTTGAACAGCTCCCGGTTTTATATAAAAAAATCAACTCGGAGTATTATCTCCGAGTTGATAACATACCATAAGAATTGATTTACTGCAAATTATCTTCCGCTCTGGTGTACGCATCTAAAGCTTTTTGGAGTTTCCCGGATCGTCCAAAAGCATCACCGAGTAGGGACCAAACAACAAAGTCATTTGGTTTTTCTTCAGATGTTTTAGACAAAGTCTCGATTACCTCATCCAATCTGTGTTCCGCGCGAATCAATGAAGTAAAGTGTTTGCTTACCGATTCCATATCGTCATCATGAATAGCTGCAACAGCATTATTGAACATATCCGCATAATCTGCTTCAGAATATGTTGGTTTTGAAACCATTCTGATTGGTTCCGGTTGTGGTACAAATGATTCGTCCGATACTGGTTCAAGTTCGGATACTTCTGCTACTGGTTCAGGATTAAGTACCTCAACAACAGATCCAGGTAATTCAGTAGAGAGTTCTGGTTCTTGAACCTCTGCCATCAGTTCAGGTTCAATTACTTCTGCTGCAGGTTCAATATCTGATTCCGCTTCGACAGATTCAGATAACTCAGTAGAGGGTTCTTGTTCTTGAAACTCAGCTATAGGTTCGGATTCTTGTCCTTCAGCAACAGATTCTAAGACTTCAGCAAGAGGTTCAGTATTAGGTTCTTCCAATAAGAGTTCTGGTTCGACGTGGGCTGGTTGTGAAAAATCGATCGTTTCAGTTGTGATAAATGTTTCTTCAACAACTGGACCTTCAACATCCTCTTCGGATGCTACCGGACTAGCTTCCTGTTCAATCTCCTCCACAGAAGAATCCGGTAATGTAGTTGTTTCTGGAATTTCTTCAACAACTGGTTCAACTTCTGCAGATACCTGAGTCAGTTCTCCTGGTTCTTCTACTTGGTTTGGAACGACCTCTTCAATAACCATTTCAAGAGCCATCGGTTCATCCATTGATTTGATGATGGGCTCTTGAACAGGAGATGCTACTTCGTCAACTAAATTCGAAATTAGATCTTCAACACTTTGCTCGGCAGGTTTTTCAACAGCAAGTTCCGATGATAATGGTTCTTCAGCTTTAGATTCAGATGTACTTTGCACAACTTCCTCTGAAGGTGCCATCCATGACGGAATGTCAGGGGTTGTATTTCGTGCCATTGGCTGTGTGGCTTCAGCGACTTCAGGGGCAGCTCCTTTTAGCCAGTCTGGCATTTCAGGAACACTACCGGTCGTATCACCTGTGATATTTAGGTCCTTCAGCCAATCAGGCATATCAGCTGCTGATGCAGCAACTGCTTCAGCTGTTGGTTCTGCAGGTGGTAGAGGTGTTTCGGCTGGTAAAGTAGATCCCTTTAACCAATCTGGATATTCTTCTTCGGTTGTAGCTGCTGTCTCTGCTGGCATCGTATCATCGGCAGAAGAAGCTGAATCAAGTTCTTTTAACCAGTCAGGAAGTTCTTTTTCTTGATCTTCCGGATTTGGTGGAAGAATACTGGTAGTTGGCTTTTCTTCTCCCTCTACCACTTCTTCTTTATTAAATTCTTCAGGAGATACTCCTGTGGTTAGTGAGGAGATATCCATGGAAGGTTCAGATTCGATAGCAGTTGATGGCTTTGCAGTGGGGTTATCCTCCTGATCCAACAAGTGCAACCATTCCGGTTTTCTATCCAATTCTTCTTTTTCATCGTCCTCGAGATTGGCAGTTTTTCGCTCATCTACAGGTTCTGGTTTCGGTTCTTCAACGATAGATGCCTGCTGAATCTCCGCCAACCAATCGGGCATGGTCGCTTTTTCCTCGGGAGTTAAATTCATTGTTACAACTTCTTGCTGCGCTGATGATACTGGAAGAATGGGAGCTTCGACTGGTTCAGAGGAGAATGCACTTGGTGCAGGGGTAACACCTTCTCCCGCGGGTGAAAGATCTTGCAACCAATCCGGGATATCATCTGGTGATAAAATTGAAGTACCACCGGAAATTGGGAATGTATTATCTGCGATTGCATCAGAAGATGGCAATTTGATCTCTGGTTCTGGGGATTCAGCATTGACCGATTCTTCTTTGAGCCAATCTGGAGTAACTTCAGCGGACACTGTATTTTCAGAAGCATCTGTGGAGATCTGAGATAGCCAATCTGGAAGAGCTTCGGCTGGTTGAGCTTCGCCGGTTACCTCACTTATGGGTGCTGCATCGTTTGATAAGGTTTCTTCAGACAAGATGCTCGTTCCCGGAAGTATGGGCATATCAGATTCAACTTGAGTTTCAGCCGTTTGAGGCGTCTCCTCGCTGAGAGTGCTTAACCAATCCTGGAAGGATGCATCGGGATTTGAAGGGACATCCTCAGCTGATAATATCTCGGTTACACCTTCTGGTGCTGCAGATTTCAACCAGTCAGGGACTTCACCAGGAGCAATTTCACCTTGTGCGGGTTCTTCGACATTGATGACTTGCGCTGGGGGAGTATCCTCGCTGATTGTTCCCGCTTCTGCCCATCCAGTCGCTTTTAAGAAATCTGGTATCGCAGCATCTGCAGCAGGAGTAACTCCGCCTTCTTCTTTCAACCAGGCAGGTAGTTCTTCATCATGTTTCGCTTCTGTTACTACAGGTTGAGTAGCTAAGCTTTCACCATCAATTACAGGTTCTGTAGGCAAAACAGTGGAATCAAGAATTCTGGTGAATCCTTTTGATCCCATTTCTTCCCCACCTGCTAAGTCTGAGACCAACCAATCGGGAGCAGGTTCTTCGCTTTCTTTTGGCTGCATTCGAGTTTTTGCTTGAACAGTCTTCTCGCTTGGATCATAATAATACTTTTCAACCATAACAGAATCATCAACGATTGTATCGAGTGCCGCGGCAGGATCCGTCAGAAACTCTTCATATGGATCTAACGCATTAAGTTTTTTCTGATAGAAGTCAGCTTCCTTAGCTTTATTTGCATCTTTCAGGATCTGAACCATCAGTTTATTTGCTTCATAGCAGAAAGGCATTTTTTCTAATAATTTCCGGCAGAGATCCAGCGCATCACTTGTCATGCCCGACTGGTAATACATTTTTGCAAGAATTACTTCCAAATCAGGCCGGTCTGGGGTTTCCTGAAGTGCGGATTTGATTTCCGCGACAGCTTGACGGTACTGATTTCCACGAGCATACATTCGACATAATCCACCGCGAGTAATTCGAATTTTTGCTGGTTTTTGACCATCCCGCTTACCATATAACTCTTTGAGTTCGTCTTGGATAGCCTGGTTGGATAATTGGACCTCGAATGCCCGTTCCATGTGCCAAATGGCACCTTCCAGATTATTTTCTTCTCCACGGATGATACTCATTCCGACATGGGTAATAAAATCGTCAGGAACGACTGCTAAAACACGCTGAAATAGATCGACTGCTTCGGTATGTTTATGCGCCTCAAGATAAGCTTTCCCCAGCATTCTGTATGTTTCCAGATGCTTTGGGAAAGCTTGAAGAATATATTGGCAGTGGGCGATAGCCTCATCTGTCTGTCCACGGTCGATAAGGTTACTTATCTCCCGATTATAGGCACGAAGTGATATTTTAGGCATCTCCAGGTTACCTCCCTCAAATAGTATGCAACATATTTTCTGAATATGCAAGTATTATACCCATTAGGCGTACATGAAGAAAAAGTAGAAATAAAATCCTTCCCCGGGGAAGGATTTTATTAAATCAATTTCTTAGTATTGAAGGAAACCTGAATTTAACTAATTATTCGCCTAAATAATCTCGAAGTTTTCTTCGGATAGTAGGATGGCGTAACCGTGACAATGCTTGTGCCTCAATCTGGCGAACGCGCTCACGAGTGACACCCATTTTCCTCCCTACTTCTTCGAGAGTGTACGCCTGTCCATCTAGTAAACCGTAACGAAGTTGTAATATCCGGACTTCGCGGGGAGGTAGGCTATTTAATACTTCTTCCAAATGTTCACGGAGAAGGTTATATGTCGCGCTATCATCCGGTGGGGGTGCTTGATCATCTTCAATGAAATCACCAAGGACTGAATCTTCTTCATCATCGGTCGGCGTCTCAAGGGAGAGTGGTCTTCTAGCCACTTGTATCATATTCTCAACCTTCTTAGGCGGAACATCCAGTGCGATTGCCAACTCATCCACAGATGGTTCTCTTCCAAGACGTTGAGTTAGTTGATGCTGTACTCGTAAAAGTTTATTGATTTGGTCACCCATATGGACAGGAACACGAATGGTGCGACCTTGATCTGCGATGGCACGGGTGACTGCCTGGCGGATCCACCAGGTTGCATATGTGGAAAACTTATGACCACGGCGGTAATCAAATTTTTTCGTCGCTCTGATGAGGCCGATATTACCTTCCTGAATTAAATCCAGGAAAGGAACACCACGCCCCATATATTTTTTTGCTACCGATATTACCAGACGGCTGTTAGCTGTGATTAGATGTTCACGTGCACTCCAACCATCTTCAATTTCGTGGCGCAATTCTGTTCGACGACGAGAAGTTGATGAACCCTTAGCAAGCTCTTCTCGGGCTGTTCTACCATTCTCGATCCTCTGAGCAAGAGTAACTTCTTCTTCAGCATTGAGAAGTGGAACTCGACTTACTTCTTTTAAATATAGACCAATGGTGTCATTGGTATCAATATTGGCAAGGTCGTCCATTGCCAATCCTTGGTGATCGTCCGCTTCTTCCTCATCATCACTTGCCAGTTCATCTTCAGACGGACCTTCAATTGATGCAAGATCCTCAATGTATGGAATCCCAGCACTTAGTAAGGCTGCAAAAGCTTCTTCAAGCTGCTCAACATCTTGTTCGGCTTCCGGAAAGAAATGCAAAATATCGTCGATAGTTACATATGACTTTGTTCGCCCCAGCTCGATAAGCCTGGCGATTGCTGAATATTCGTCTTCATCTTCTTCAATAACATTTAATGCAATATCATCCATGTAGTATCCTTAATTCTGACGGCATAAATACTTACGCGAGTTCTATACCCGCGGTCAATTTGAATACCCTCTTCTTCTTGATCATTATCGGGTGGGATACTGATAGTTAAGCTATATCAGAATACCCGTTTTTATTTTCAATTTCAATACCTAATACAAACCGTAAACCTATCTATTATCGATCAAAACCACAGAATCTAAATAAGAACAATTAAGGAATTTCGATCAATTCCTCTTTCGCCTGTTTATCCAGACGGTAATGCCGGCTGCAATGATACAACCCGGGATTAAGACAATAGTGAGTAAGAAAAGCATGGATACAACAGTTTGAGATGGTGGGACAAGGATCCTTTGAGTAATTACTCTGGTTGAAAGTTTGATGAGTTGTTCATTCTCTGTAACCCAATCAATAATATTGATTGCCAGGTCACCGTTCCCATACACTTCAAAGTTCTTATTCATAGCAAAATATGAGCTTCCCAGGACAACAAGCCTTGATTTCGTTACCAAGTTTTGCGCAGAAGCACCTAAAACTAGTGGACCCTGGAAGTCGGATTGTTTATCAAATTGAAGCTGATCCTTTTTTAAGCCATCCAAATCAGTTTCACCCCAAGAATTCGCCGAGGTGTAAACAAGACCTGTAATTTGCAGGTTTTCGGGTGATGGATCATGCAGCGTTATACTTCGAGTGGACGGAAAAATCGAAACAATTCCAGCCATACGTTGGGTAATTGGGTGATCCCCATATTGACTGGCAATTACCTGTGATGGTGGATTACTATTCATGTCAACAACAAAATCATCATTTAGTTTCATACCCCAATCGCTGAGTAGATAATCGGCAATAGGGTCAACCTCATCGCCAAAATCAGTAATGACTCTCGCATCTTCAAACACAACCAGGGATTTTCCAGAATTGGAATATTCTTTGAGAAGATTCACTTCTTCCTTGGAAACTGGTTTTTGTGGTCCGGTAATGACAATTGCTGTCGCATCAATGGGAATTTTGGGATCTACCAAAAGATTGAGTGGTTTTATTACGTAGTTTTTCTTCTCTAATTGTTCCTTAAAGGAAGAATAGCTTTCATCCCCAGTTGAAAATGGATCTCTTTCTCCATGGCCAGTTAAAAAGTAGACCACTGATGCATTAGGATTACTGAGTTTTACCAAGGCTGTGGCTATCTCTGATTCCGATGTTATCTTGGTTTCCTGTTGGAAACCATTTAATAGGAAGATGATGGTCCCATCTGTAGTGATTTTATACGTTTTTGCTGAGACAGGATCCTGGTTTGGATCAATGATATGATAAATGAGTTTACCGTTTGAATTTTGAGCAAGGTTTGTTAGCAATGTGGGTAGGTCATCTTTAGGGTATTGATCCGAGGCAAAGGCAAGCGCTTCAACCTTTCCAGGTAGATTCTGCAAGATTTCTATGGTTTGAGGAGAGAGTGTATTAACTAGATCTGCTGTAAAATCCCATTCTTTTGCTTGTTTGTTAACAATAAAATTTATCGCAATGAGAATGGCTGCAACCGCTATAATTTCAATGATTGCGTTACTGGCATATTTTATCTGTCTTCCTGTAAAAAATTTTCGAATGGCATCTGGGTTTATCAATGCATACAGGGCCAATCCAATCACAGTGAAGCTTACGCTTATCATCAAAGGTAAATCAAACACTCTTTTAATGTAATAATACCCACCTGAAAAGATAGTGGATAGTAAGGCGATGATGAGAGAAAACCAGGCGTACGGTCGTAGTTTGTTCAACATTACCGCCACCTCCGGGATTCAACTGATATTGATCCGAGGAAAAGTGAAAATGCAGTGATACTGATAAAGTACATGATGTCTTTCAATCCCACCATTCCAACTGCGAATGAAGAATAAAAATGATTACTGAAATCAAGGTATTTGACGACACTTATTAACGTTGATGTACCACCAAATTGTGCAGCATAAGCGATCATCCAAAATACAAGCAAAATCCCAAGGGTTATAAAGAAGGATGCTATCTGATTACTGAACAGTGATGAAGCAAATACACCAATTGCCATGAACACACATAAAAGGAGGAATACTCCCAGATAATTGGCGAATACCAATCCAATATCTAACCCTGGCTTGATCATAAAGCTCAGAATTATTGGAAATATCAAACTCAATAACAGCACTGAGTTACCAAACAGGACTGCCCCAAACCATTTCCCAATGACCAGTTCAGAATCGCGGACAGGAGCAGTTAGTAATATTTCCAATGTGCCTTGTTTCTGTTCTTCTGCAATAGTCCTCATTGTGATAGCAGGTGTAGTAAACAACAACATGGTCACTAATGGATTGATAATGAATTGGATCGATGGAGTTACCTGGCTCATGAGTGCGAAAACGAAATTCGCATAAAAAATAATCCCTAACAATAACATGATCATTAATAAAACCGCGTAAGCTATCGGACTAATAAAGTATAGGTGTAGTTCTCGTTTTGCAATTACCCAGATATTTCGCATGTATCACTCACCTATGTGTGGACCAGATTCATTTACGGATTGACCTGAAATTAATGGGTCTGGTTGATCATCACGAGTAAGCTGCAAGAAGATATCTTCGAGGCTGATCGATATTTCGCGAATTTCAAGGATTCCAACATTTGAATGGGTCAGTTTCTTGACCAATTCAGGTCTTGGATCGTGTGCGCCAGAAATTGCGAATTCGACTTCACATGATGTCCTCTGTTCAACCTCTGCGATTCCACTAATGGATCGAATTAATTCAAGGCTATCTTCGATATCACCAGTAATGGTAAGTCTAATATGCCTTGAACCAACTAATCGTTGTTGTAGTCGCGTTGGAGTATCTTCAGCAACGATCTTTCCTTTATTAATGATTAAGACACGATCGCAGACTTGCTGGGCTTCGGAAAGTATATGGGTTGATAACAAGACGGTCTTTTCCTTGCCAATCTGTTGTATGATGTGCCGAACCTCGATGATTTGAGCCGGGTCTAATCCGATTGTGGGTTCATCCAAAATCAATACCTGGGGCTGATGAACTAGTGCTTGTGCCAAACCAACCCGTTGCCGCATTCCTTTGGAAAGCTTATCTAGATAGCTGTTCGATCGATCAGTAAGTTGAACCAACTCCAGCACTTCACCAACCCGAATCAAAGGGTTTGAAAGATGCCGAAGATCCGCCATATACTTGAGATATCCCTTTACTGTCATTTCAGGATAGAGTGGGACTGTTTCAGGTAAATACCCGACCAGTTTTCGAACATCCAGTGACTTTTCGAAAACATCGAAACCACCGATCTCAGCATTACCGCTGGTGGGTGGGATGTAACCAGTCAAGATCCTCATCGTAGTCGTTTTACCGGCGCCATTTGGACCGAGGAATCCAACGATTTCACCTTGACCAGCTTGAAAACTGATCTGATCAATTGCGCGACGGTTTCCATAATCTTTTGTTAATTCGGTAACTTTGATCATTCTGGCACCTGACATAAAAAATGGTTAACCCGGACTAGAAATCAGGTAACCAGTATATAGACACACTTTTGGACAATGAGACCTGTAAGAATATACAACAATCATGGGTTCAATTTCAAGTGTTCTGCTTGGTTCTAATCTAATCCTAATGTTGAACAAAAAGAAACTTAAGTTTCATTTTGTAATTAATTGCAATATAAGGATTATTTTGTTATACTAATTCGAGCGAAATCTGAGAACTCGTGATATATTTATTTGTCAAACAACCTGAGAATTGGAGGAGAAATTATGAATATTTTGGGTCTTGCGCATCATGGTCTGAACGATTTCGAACAGATCGCTGTCATTTTTGTACTAGTTACCGCATTTATTAGCCTGATTTATGCTTGGCTACTGCGGGGAATCGTCCTGAAAAAAGATAAAGGGACCGAAAAAATGCAGGAAGTCTGGAACGCCATCCGTATCGGCGCAGACAGCTACCTGAAACGCCAATTATCTACCATTCTGCCAGCCATCGGTTTGTTGGGTATCGCATTATTCCTGAGTGTTTACGTTGTTCCTCCCAGCCGTGAAGCTCTCGAAGAGTTTCCGGTAAATACCCAAATTATCATCGCCGTGGGTAGAACGATCGCATTCATAATGGGTGCAAGTTTCTCCCTTATTGTGGGTCAACTTGGAATGAGGATGGCCATTCAAGCAAATGTCCGTGTGGCATCTGCATCCAGACGTGGATTTAATGAAGCTCTATCAATCGCGTATTACTCAGGAACAATTACCGGAATGCTTACAGATGGTTTAGGTCTTCTCGGTGGAACAGTAATCTTTATTATTTTTGGTAAAGCAGCTCCTGATGCTCTCCTAGGTTTCGGATTCGGTGGAACACTATTAGCCCTTTTCATGCGGGTAGGTGGAGGTATATATACCAAAGCCGCGGATGTTGGTGCCGATCTGGTTGGTAAAGTAGAAAAAGACATCCCTGAAGATGATCCTCGAAATGCTGCGGTTATTGCTGATCTGGTTGGAGATAATGTAGGTGACTGTGCTGGTATGGCTGCTGATATCTTCGAAAGCTATGAAGTAACCATTGTTTCAGCATTAATCCTCGGTCTTGCTCTTGTAGCCGCTGACCCAACCCATAGTTTAAAATGGATTGTTTATCCACTAATTATTCGTGGTATAGGTGTTATCAGTTCCATTCTCGGTACTTTCACAGTCCCGATCTGGGAAAAATTCCCAATAAAATGGCTGCGTGCTCATGACGCTGAAGAATCCATGTTCCGTTCATACGAGGTTTCTTCAGTAAATACAGTTATTTTCGCGTTTGTTGTTGCCATTCTGTATGCAAACGATTGGCGTTTAGCCATGTTGACCACCATCGGCGTCGGTCTTGCTGTTGCGTTCAATCCACTGACTTCTTACTTCACATCCACCAAAAAGAGCCCGGTGAAGGAAATTGTTAAATCCGCCGATACTGGTCCAGCGACATTAATCCTTTCGGGTCTGTCTGTCGGAATGGAATCCTCTGTCTGGGCATTGTTGGTCATTGCCATCAGCTTCATTTGCAGTTTGATGCTGTACCAGGCTGATGGACAAATATACGTTCTTTATGCTGTTGCCATGGTAGGTATCGGTATGCTCAGCCACACCGGTAACAATGTAGCAATGGATTCATACGGACCAATCTCTGATAATGCCAATGGTATCGGTGAGATGTCATGGCATGGCATGGATGATGAGAATACTTTGAAAGCCCGCCAGATCATGGCAGATTTGGATGCAGTTGGCAACACAACCAAGGCGATCACCAAGGGTGTAGCCATCGCATCTGCCGTTATTGCAGCAGTATCATTGTTCGCATCCTTCATAACTGATGTTGGTCGCGCTCAAGAACAACTACAAGTAGCAAATATCATTGATTCCATTCGTATTTCGGATACAAAAGTATTTGTAGGCTTCTTGTTGGGAGGAGCACTTCCCTGGCTGTTCAGCTCCTTATCCATCCGTGCAGTATCCCGTGCAGCTGCGGAAATCGTTGAAGAAGTCCGCCGCCAATTCCGCATCCCTGGTGTAATGGAAGGAACAGTGAAACCGGATTATGCACAAGCTGTAGGAATTTCCACCCGTTCTGCACAAAAAGAACTTCTGCCTTTGGCTGCAATCTCAGTTGCAATGCCGTTACTTGTAGGTTTAGTCCTTCAGGTTGAAGCTCTGGGCGGTTTCTTAGCTGGTGTGATCTTATCTGGTCAAATGTTGGCAGTGTTTATGTCAAATGCAGGTGGCGCCTGGGATAATGCCAAAAAATCCATCGAGGATGAACCTCGTGACCTGATAGCAAATACCGGCAAGGGATCTGAACGTCACAAAGCCGGCGTTGTTGGTGATACCGTAGGCGATCCCCTGAAGGATACCGCTGGACCCGCATTGAACCCGATGATCAAGGTTGTCAACCTGGTCTCGTTGATCGCTGCTCCAATCATCGTAAAATACAATCAAATGAGTGTAGGTCTGGTAATCGTAGCACTAATCCTGTTCGGAGTGATCGTCTGGGGTCTAATGGCATCCAAGAAACCCATGGTCCAATTAACAGCAGAAAAACCACAAGCTGAAGTTGTAACGAAGTAATCAAAAGTTAGTTAGAAAAGATCCGGAAGCGAATGTAAACTTCCGGATCTTTTCCTTTATAAGATAAGTAGTTCAATCAATAATATTTGAAGGTCAACAAAATTTAAGCGATCTTCTTCATGCTTATTATTCCAAGCCCAACACAGATCCACAATATCACCAGTGGAAAAAAAAGAATGTAATATCTCTGAAATGCGAAATTGAAGAATGACAAGAAGAGCAAAACCTGGCTAAGAGTAATTATCAACAAGATACCAATTTCCTGCTTGAATGGATGATGCGATCTGATCAGGTTGAGGATTCCAATCAGGAAACCTGAAGCAGATAATGTTAGAAAAATGACACCCCAAATCATCCCGCTAAAAAGTTCTGGCAGGATTATTTTTTGATACACAGGAATTGAGGGTTGCAAATCCTGAATAAAAGTTCCGCCATCCGTGTATGCCGGTGGTGCAAAAAATACTTCACTAACCATCCCAATGATTCGTGAAGGTAATGTAGGCATTGCCAATCCAGAATGTGCCCGCGTGAGAGTATTGAACATGGTTTGATTAAAAGCCTGGCGTTCAGCTAAAGATGCGAGAATAGTTGCTTGCGGGTTTCCCCATCCGATCGGATTAAGTAGCACAGTTAAGCTTAGCGAAATAATGATGAGATTGGCAGCAACTTTTAATCCGATACTAGTACCATTGTATTTGATTGTTCTTAATATAATGACCAAACCGGCTATTATGGCATATGGGATTACCAATTGTTTTGTTTGCACAAGAGCAGGAAGGGAGACACAAGAAAGGATCCAAACCGTTTTTGATGGTTTGGAAAACACGCACCAAAGTGAAACCATGAGAAGGCTCATCATCCAGGGCTCGGCCATTGCCCGTCGGGTATGCAACAAGAATTCACTTGAAAACGAAAGAAGTATGACACCAGCTATGCTGATCTGTATGGATGAAAAGATCCGTAAAGTACGATAGAAGAAATATAATCCAAATGGTATACCGGCGAAACACATTAACCTCGAAATGAATAATAATCTGTCATCAGGATAAGCAGCATTCGTTCGGTTGTACGCCCACGATAAGGACCAATTCCAGTCATTTTGCAAGATCGACAGTCCTGCAACTTTACGACCAAGGAATATCATCGATCTAGCGAAAGGCGCATCGATCAATCGTAAATGCATTTTTGGGCTAAAACCTGTTTTCGGAGAATAGAATAAATTTGCAGGGTTTGACCAAAAACTTTCTCCATCTGCGCTCATATAAATCTGAGTAGTCTCATCTGGGTGGAATGGCACTATTCTAAGAGTGTTTATTGCATAAATAGTATAAATGAGCAGAAATCCGATGACTAGAAGGTTTTCCTTTTTAACGGACATGGTCATTTGCCTCAAAGATGAAAATTGCTTTGCTACCATATATATCAGACGGGAGTTGATGGATCAATTTATAAGCATCATGAAACTGATCTGATCTAAGCAACGTATTCCGTCCATATACTTCTGGAATTACTATGAAATCAGGCTTTTCGGCTATGATCAAATCAATCGGTATGGCATAGTTAATGACATAATCTCCCTTCGGGAGCGGGTAGTACTGTGTAGAAACAGGAGAATTCAAACCAACTGTATCCAATATTCGCGCGGAGGTGTAATATCCAAGCACCCCAACATCGCCAGCCGCTAGTACATCGTTCGATTGAAGTCTAGGGGATAAGTATTTGGCAGCATCATAGTAGAGAGTTTCAAGTCCAATATACGCCATTTCTGGAGCTGGTCGTGTTGGACCATTATCAGGTATCCACTGCCATGACCGAATTGAAGCGAAGCTAATATAAACCATAATGATGGTCGAAGCGATAATGCGCATAGCCATATTCTTGTTGATCACAAATAATACTTGATAAGCCCCATACAGAATACCAAAGATATAAAATGGTGTCGGAGGTGTTAGGTACCAACGAAAGATCAGAGGATTGGCTACCGAAAAGATCACTACATATAAGATCGGATAAGATAAGATTGCGATTCCTAATGGTTGCGTCATACGTAAACGATGGATGGCGAATACGAATAATCCCAGGTAGACCAGGAAAAGTAACCCCAACCAGAATCCAGAGATCGTCATCTGATCGACAAATGGTGTGGCAAAGTGTTGGATGAGTCTGATTAGAGCTGCATTGACTGGTAATTGATATGCGACTGCTTTTGCAGCAATGGAATGCGGGATCGGACTTCCAAATGTTACCCAGGCATAAATCATCCAACTACCATATGGAATGAATAGATAGGGCAAATTATTGATCAGTTTTACAAGTGTCCCAGCTTTCCAAATTCCCAATCCATGAATACCCAATAATAGGGCTACGAGAATTAGTCCGTCTGGACGTGTTAAGAGTAGTAATGAAGAAAATAAGAAGAGATAACGAGTATTTCCATCGAGAAAACAGATACTGCAATATAGTAATAGACATACCACAAGGCTGGTTTCCAACCCACCAATCGAAAAAGTTACACTGAAAGGTGCAACAGTCCAAACAAATGCCGTTACAACACCGGCTAATGGTGCATTTAATTTCTTGCCGAGTTGGAATAGTAAAACGCAACTCACCGCATCGATGATTGCATTCAATATCCAGGAAATTCGCGGGAAATCGGCAGATTGTCCTCCCAATGGTAACGCTAGAGTTGTGAGTATCAGAGTGTATAGAGGTGTAGTAGTTCCCAGGACTGGTTCTGATTGATTGAAGACAAATCCATTACCAGCTAAAATATTACGAGAGTAACGGTAAGTGATATACGAATCATCGATAATCCTGGGACCGGGTACCAACCTCGCTGTCAGGGTTAGGACTACAATAAGCGTAGGAATCCATAACTTACGCATAAATAGATTATAAGCGTAAACGGAAACGGTCCTTTATCATGAAGGAAAACGATGCTGTCAACATTGAGTAGAAAAATAAATTGGACAATACTCGCCGGGATTTCGCTATCCTTCATCGGTATATGTATACGATGGGTGTATATCCTATCCGGCAGATTCCCATTCAACAGTGATGAAGCTATTGTTGGTTTGATGGCCAGACATATTCTCAAAGGTGAACGTCCTACCTTTTTCTATGGTCAAGCTTATATGGGCAGTCTGGACGCCTGGTTAAATGCAATAAGTTTTTGGGCATTTGGCGAAAGTATTATTGCAATGCGGATTACCCAGACCTTACTCTGGATAATACTTTTATTTTCAGTCCATTTCCTTGCTAAAAGTCTATTTTCATCTTCCCAGGCAGGGTGGATCGCAGTTATATTAACTGCCAATCCGGTTGTAAATGTATTTCTGTATACAACCATATCCCTGGGTGGATATAACGAAGCTTTGATCATCGGCATCTGGAGTTTGATCATTGTCCTGCAGATACTAAAAATCGACCAAAATCAGGAAAAGAAACTATCATTTTTTTTCCTGATTTTGGGTTTTTTGATTGGTTTTGGTTTATGGAGTTTTGCATTCGCCCTGGTTTTTTCGATCCCAGCCGTTTTTATGATCATTTGGAATTGGATCAAACGCGGCACAAAGATCGGTGAAATCCTTGGTGCTTGTGGATTAATAATTGCCGGATTCATCCTTGGCAGCCTTCCGTGGTGGATATTTGGAATTCAAAATGGTCTGAATAATCTGATCATCGAGCTGACAGGAAGCGCCGTTGCTGTAGAAGGAGGAAGCTGGATCGCCCGTGCAGGATCACATCTACTTAATTTTATACTATTGGGAATCTCTGTGATCTTTGGATTTCGAGCACCCTGGTCTATATCTTGGTTGGTGTTACCGGCAATACCGTTCATTTTAATGATCTGGATTTGGTTATTGCGACTACTTAATTTGAATAAAGACAGAAGTGAAGGATACACCCTTGTCTGGTTAGTTATCGGTTTTGAAGTTTTTTGTTTTGCTGCATTATCTTTTGGAGTTGATCCATCAGGCAGATATTTCATACCAATTACCATTTTGTTAAATGTTCTGGCTGCGGGAGGTTTATTCTTCGTAAGAGAAAAATCACGTTTGATTTTTGGAATCTTCTTAACAATATTAATCATTTATCCATTTGTCGGTACTATTCTATCAAATCAACAATCGCAATCAGGATTCACCAGCCAATTTGCACCAAATACTGAACCAGATCATGAACGTATGGATGAGTTGACGAACTTTTTGTTAAAGAACCGAATAACCCGTGGATATACTGATTATTGGGTGAGTTATCCATTAGCATTTAACAGTAAAGAGCAATTGATCTTTACTCCTGAATTACCATACCATCGCGATTTTAGATATACCGAGAGGGATAATCGATATGATCCATATAAGGTTGAGGTAATTGGATCCGATCAAATCGCTTATATTGTCGATCAATTTCCCGAGCTAGCAGGTAGGATTAAATTGGGATTAACGAAATCGGGCAGCACCTGGAAAGAAAAAGTCATAGGCGGCTACCTTGTGATTTATGATCTCACTGAACCTATCCGACCTGATGCATTAAATCTTTACCGGCAGGATATCACTGCTCAATGAAATCAATCTCTCGAATTACTCCAAACACATTCCTTTCTTTTGTCATTTTCATTAGTGTTTTTTTTGGTTGTTTATATCTCGGTCCATTATTGTTTAACTCTGATGGGGACTTGGGACGACATTTGACCGTTGGTAGGTACATAATCTCGACTATAAGAATTCCGACCTTGGATATATTTTCAAATTCATTATTTGGATCCATATTAATTCCACACGAATGGCTAGCAGAGGTTGTTTTTGAACTTGCCTATAAAATAATGGGTTTGAGCGGAGTGGTTATATTCACCAGTGGATTACTTGGGATAGTTTTCTGGGTAGTAACGAACAGTACTTATCAAAAATGTAGATCCACACCAATCACCCTATTACTTGTTTTAATTGGTGTGGCGGCATCAAGAATTCACTGGTTATCACGACCACATATTTTTACTTACCTTTTCTTACTTATCTGGATAGCGATATTTAACATGCAATTGACCTTCCGGAAAAAATTCCTTTTATCAATTTGTATTATGTTTTTATGGGTGAACACACATGGAGCTTTTGTTTACGGCTTTGCCTACCTTGGGATTCTTATCCTTTCCTTTATTATTACAACAATTTTTAGAAGGGAGAGATTCTGGAAGGCAAATGTTCTCAAAGAACTTGTGGGAATTGGTATTGGAGTATTTCTTATAACCCTCATAAATCCATCCGGATGGCGTATATGGCAGGTAGTATTTGCATTTCTGAGCAATCAGTATCTCGTCACTCACACCGCGGAATATCATCCACCTATATTAACAGAGGGACAGTTTATTCCATTCACAATATTGTTACTGATCACAATATCATTGATTGGTTTACATTTTAGGAAAATGTCTTTCCAGAATATTCTGCTGCTAATCGTATTTGGATTGATGGGCATCGTAAGTTTACGGAATATCCCAATTTTCGTACTCGTTTGCCTACCAATCCTCGCCGGCGAAAGCAGTCAACTCTTCCCGAAATTCTTGATGAACTTGGATAAAAATGGTCGATCTGAATCGAATCAACTTCGAAAAGGGTTATATAAGAATTGGATTCCGTTCATAATCGTTTCTATAATCGTTATTTTCGCTGGAATGATCATAAGGATTTCTCCAGGTTTACTCGTGAGAAATGAATTCTTTCCAAGCAAATTTCCGATGGGTGCTGTCGATTGGATTTCTAAGCATAAAGGTCATGGGAATCTATTCAATCAATTTGAGTGGGGGGGGTACGTTTTATTCCGCCTTTGGCCTGACGAGAGAGTATTCATTGACGGACAAACCGATTTCTATGGTGAATCTCTTACCCGGGACTATGAAGCGATGATCAATCCAGATCAGGGATGGGAATCACTTTCTTGAAATATCGGATCAGTCGGGTTCTAATTCCTCTTAATAGTAAACTCGCTGAAAAACTCTCGCATCGACCTGAAAACTGGAAAATACTTTATCAGGATACGACTGCGGTCTATTATCAAAAAGTGTCAGGGAATTAGATTAAATCTTGACGTATGTCCTTTAAAACTGGGAAGGTTTCGCGTTGTGTCCTGGATGATGTTGTATCCAGATCAAAGAAGTATATGCCAGGTAGATCATTTACCATGCTTTGTGTTCCATCAGGATGAATGAGTTTGCTCATACCGCCAAATTCGTGGTGTCCGGTTTTCCCTGTGCAATTAACACAAGCCATCCAACACTGATTTTCAATCGCTCTGGCACGGGTGAGTGTATCCCAATGCAGCATCCGACTGGTTGGCCACTCTGAGCAAAGTAGGATCCCTTCAGCGCCGCGGGAGATCATGTTTCTGAATAACTCAGGGAAGCGTAGGTCGTAACAAATAGCCAATCCAATCTTTCCCCAGGATGACTCAACAACAACAATTTCATTACCAACGGAGAAATACCTATCCTCGTGTAGAGGACTAAAAAGATGTGTCTTACGATATTTGGCAAGGATCTTCCCCTCCTCATTGATCAAGATCATAGTATTAAACCGTTTTCCGTTATCATCCTCTACATATGTTCCTGCGATAGCAATATGATGTTTAAATGCAGCTTCCTGTATTACCGGAAGAACCGTGTCCAGGTGATAATTATGATCATCTAGAATGATATTTTTGTTGTAGCCGTGAATCCATAATTCGGGAAGCATCATCAACTGACTATGGTTGGATGTTGCATCCAAACAGTACTTTTGAAGATGAGATCCATAATTCTGAACCTGTTCAAATTGAATATTGATCTGGGCAATTGCAATCCGCAAATTCATCGGCAATTCCTCGTTTGACCGTCATTTTTGTTCAGTGTACAATAACCAGAAAGAATTATAAAGCAGCTCATGAGACAAACCACAACCAAAAACAAAGTTATCATACAACTAATAGCCGTCATATTGTTGGTGCTGATTTTACCTACAGCTCTCACATATATAAACTACCGTTTCTCAGTTCAAAATCCAGGCGGGAATGATTTCCTGGCACGATGGAACGGCGCACATGAGTGGCTAAAACATGGTTTGAATCCATACACAGATCAAGTTTCGCTCGTGGCTCAGCAAATGATCTACGGACGTCCAGCAGTGATCCAAAAGGGTGAAGATATCGCTCATTTTGTCTATCCCCTTTATTCAATGATCTTTTTTGCACCTTTTGGAATGATGGAATACACACTAGCCAGGTCGGTTTGGATGACCGTTTTGGAAATCTGTATGGGATTATTGTGTATCATTTCTCTCAAATTAACAGGTTGGCAAGTCAAACGATTTTCATTGGTCGGGCTGCTTCTGTTTTGTCTACTCTGGTATTGTTCAGTAAGAACGATTATTCTGGGTCAGTTTTCCGGGATCAACGCCGTTCTGATTTTGCTGAGCATTCTTGCCATTCAGCAAAAACAAGATATCCTTGCCGGTATTTTGTTAGTCTTGATAACATCAAAACCGCAAATGAGTTATTTGCTGGTCATTTACACTATGTATTGGGCAATAACAGTCCGTAGATGGCGTATTTTGCTAAGTGCAGTTGTAACTTTTGTTGTGCTTATGGTTATGACGAATATGCTTTTACCGGGATGGCCATTGGATTGGCTGCGTCAATTATTGAATTATCCCGATTACACAAACAGGATCGGATCCACACTCTCCATCATCAGTTCGTGGGTTCCGGGAATCGAAAAGCCATTCAATATCTTTATACATGGAATATTCTATGTTTATATGCTTGTAGAATGGTTTCGAAGCAGTTCGAAAGATACCCCCAATTTTGTCTGGACAGCATATTTGACACTGGTTGTCACAAACCTTGTGGCTTACAGGACAGCTACTCCACATTATGTTGTCCTTTTAGCTCCAATATTTCTAATCAGTAGAATTATTGAAAATCGATGGGGAAAAGTAGGGAAGGGGATATTGATTGGGTTATACCTGATTTTATTTGTTGGGGTATGGGGGTTGTTCCTACAAACACTGACTGGTGTTGACGAAAATGCCTTGGTTTATCTGCCCATTCCGTTCATCACCCTGGTATTGTTGTGGTGGGTTCGATGGTGGGCTGTTGCTCCACCTAGTACTTTATTGGAAGAATATAAGACTTGACAGTTCATGAAAAAAAGCAGACCTGAAATTTCCGATAAACCCCAAATCCGGACACGCCAATACTTGCTTCCAGGAATAATCATTCTTGGACTAATACTTCGTCTGATCCGGATTGAAGGGAGAGGGATCTGGTACGATGATGCTTTCAGCATGTATCCTTTCAAACCGATCGATTGCAGAGATCCTCACAGGAACTGCAGCAGATACAATGCCTCCCCTTTATTATTTTCTGCTTCATTTCTGGATGATGATCTCCTCTACGATATGGTTTACCCGATCTTTGAATATTTTGATAAGTGTCTTCATCATATGGATGGGATATCAGTGGGTTAATGAAATCAAAGGACAAAAACCTGCTCTCGTCTTAGCATTCCTAATTGCTATTTCACCATTTCAGATCTATCATGCTCAGGAAATCCGAATGTATTCGTTGTTCTGTCTCGGATTGCTTGGGTACGTTTGGATGTTCTCACGGTTGGTTATCCTCAATAATAAAAAAACCCTTTACTGGGTTTGGATGGTGCTTTTTGGGGAGGTAGCTTTATTCACCCATAACCTCGCAATATTTACCCTCCTTTCCGTAAATATTTATCTTTTATATCGTCGGCTGTGGAAAAGCTTTTTTCAAACTATCGCATCTCAGATTATCATGGTGGTACTTTTTAGTCCGTGGTTGATCCTTGTGCCCGGTCAAATTGAAAAAATCCAATCAGCATTTTGGACGCCCCAACCAGGACTGATCGAATTGATCCAAGGTGTAAATACATTACTTGGATCCATGCCGCAGCCACAGGCTGTTTTGATCGTCATGACAATCCTCTGCCTGCAGATCTTTGCATTGTTAATCTTCCAGGGTATTAAGAAAGGAAACAACCCGAAATTCAACTGTTATTGGTGATGGTATTAATTCCCGGAATTCTACTTTTAATCGTTTCATATCTTATGCGTCCGGTTTATGTTCCTCGAGCGATGATTTTCTCTGGAATATCGCTTTATGCATTGGCAGCTTTGTTGACGGGAGACAACTCGTTACAAATATCAGGAAAACCCGTCTCATCAATCGCAAAGTATTTCGTGGTTGCGATGATCTTTCTGGTATCGATGATAAGTCTCCCGTATCAATACAAGTATGATCAGTTTCCAAGATCGTCGTATAAAGAGCTCGCGGAATTTCTAAAATCAAACTGTTATCAGCCAAAATGTATGACAGTGCATGATAATAAATTGAGTTATTTCCCTACTTATGTATATGATTTAACAATACCCGCAACATTTATTGGAGATGTGGAGGGGTCCCATAATGATTCCCTCGCATTAACCACACAGACTGGCTATAAACATCCTTGCTGCGCCTGATGCTTTATCAGCCACCGATAATTTACCGGAGATATGGTTTGTTACGCAGAGTAAGGCGTTGGATGAAGCAAAATTGATGGGATTGACCAATGTTCCAAACTTAGACCAGTTGAAGCAAATATATCGGATCAATAAAGAAAAACGGATTGGCGATTTAGTGATCTATCGGTTGGTGAAATGAAAAAAGTTTATGTCCTTTTCTTTCTGGTTTCACTAGGGATAGGGATCGGGCTCCTTTTCTATATTCCACTACCAGGATATATGGATGCTGATTATTACTATGCCGGCGCAAGAACATTGGCAACCGGTGGCGGGTTGAACGATTTTTATATCTGGAACTATCTCAATCCACCAACGGGTATTCCATTTCCATCCCATCAATATTGGATGCCGATGGCTTCAATCATTGCGTCAATCACAATGATGATCACACACAATAGTTCCTTAATTACTGCGAGAATCCCATTTGTGTTCCTAGCAGCGTTGGTGCCCCCCTTCATGGTCTATATTTCATTTCTATATACAAAAAAGCAGACAATTGCCTTGCTCTCTGGAATTTTGGCTGTTCTATCCGGATACTTTTTGAGATATCTAACCCAAACCGACACATTTGCTATTCTTATGCTTTGTGGTTTAGTTCTGATTCTTCTATTAAAGGGAGTAGCAGAGAATCCAAGCTGGAAGAAATTTATTAGTCTCGGATTTATCTGTGGAGTACTATATCTTTCCCGTGCAGAGGGAATACTATGGCTCGTATTCGTTATTGTCTACATTGTAATAATTCTTCGGTATCAGAAACATACTAAGAGGATAGCAATAAAATTACTGTCATTAATATTTGGTTTCACTCTGATAACTGGTGGTTGGTTTCTCCACAACTATCTGACCTTTGGAAGTTTTTCTCCTATATCTGGATTGAACAGTCTTTGGTTGACTTCCTATAATGATGTATTTATCTATAAATCAGACATTATCACATTTAATCGCTGGTTGTCTTACGGATGGCTAAACATTTTCGTTGATCGATTAAAAGCTGGTGGTATAAATCTGCTAACTTTCTTGGGTATTCATTCGATGTTCATACTTATTCCCGGTCTAATCGCAGGTTTCTGGAAAGAAATTAATCAACCAGTTTCTAGGTTTTTCGGAATCGTCTATATCTTCTTATTTGGATTGATGAGTGTGATATTCCCATATGCAGGCAGCAGAGGCGGATTCTTGCATTCTGAAGCTGTGATCCAACCATATATTTGGCTTGTAGCTGCAATTGGATTGGTAAACCTGATTGAAAGAATACCCCCAAAATATCAGCTGACTCCAAAAAGACTGATTTTGGGAATTGGTTTCCTCTGCTTCATTATCAGTACTTTTGCGGTAATAACAATTAGCACAAATGGAATTGCCGGAATAAATCAGGATGCTAGAAAATCTGGAGAATGGTTAATGGCAAACAGCCGGTCAAAATATGTTCGTGTTATGACAAATAATCCTCCAGGATATTTTGTGGCAAACCATATACCAACAATCATGATACCGGTCAATGGACTGGACGCGGTAGAAACTGCTGCGGACCAATATGGAGTTACCAACCTCGTGATACGTGAAGAGTATCTATCAGAATTAAACTTACCAAACCAATTTTGGGACGGTTCTGACCGTTTTGAGTTAGTTCATCAATTTACTTCATCTATTGGTGAACAAATCTATATTCTAAATTTCCGCCGTACGGAATCTCAATGAAAACATTAAACCGATTCTGGTGGATCATCCTTGCAACAACAATATTAACTGCCTTATTTTTCATCTTAATAAAAGCTTATGCAGGTGTTTCTGGATACCCACTTGACGATGCGTGGATCCATCAAACCTATGCGAGAAATCTTGCAGCTACTGGTCAGTTTGCATTCAATCCAGGTGAACAAACAGCAGGATCGACATCACCACTTTGGACATTTCTATTATCGATAGGTTACATGCTGGGACTTCCTCATGAATTATGGGCAACCTTACTTGGAATGACCGGATTATTTAGCTGCGGAGTTGTGGTTTACGATTGGTTAAAAAGTGAAATTATAGCTCCGAGCAAATGGCTTTTGGCTGGTAGTTTACTGGTTGTTACCGAATGGCACTTGGTTTGGGCATCCGTATCTGGGATGGAAACTATACTTCAGGCTGCGTTATTTGCATGGGTAATCTTGGAGTGCCTGAGATCTGACCCAAGATGGACTTGGATGGGTGTGGGAATCGGACTATCTATTTGGATTCGCCCTGATGGAATTACCTTGCTTGGTCCAGCAATTGCAGTTTTCTTATCAAGTTCCTTAATCACCCAAAACAAAGAAAAATACTCTATTCGATGTGCCCTGGCATCATTGATGATCGTGATATTTTTCTTCAGTGGATTCTTATTATTCAATTATCTTTTGTCCCACTCAATTTGGCCAAACACGTTGTATGCAAAACAATTTGAATACCGTGAGCTACTGGCTTATCCAATTTTGAACAGGTATGTATCTTTATGGACAACGTTGTTAACTGGTGGAAATATCATTTTATTTCCTGGCTTTCTCTGGGGGCTTTGGAAAGGAATAAAAGATAAGAATTGGGCGTTGTTGGCTGCATATAGTTGGTGTATAGGTTACATACTTATTTACGCCCTACGGTTACCGGTCAGTTATCAACATGGTCGATATTTGATGCCACTAATACCGGTTTATATCGCCCTTAGTGTAATTGGGTATTCATTTGTTCAAATACGTAGTTTTCAATCCAGGTATGTTGTCATTTCTTCTTTCAGAGGAGTTGCAATACTTCTGAATCTCGGATTTGTCTTATTGGGTGCGCGGGCATATCGAATAGATGTAGCGGCGGTTGATGATCTAATGGTCCAACCAGCATTATGGGTAAAAAATAACACGCAGCCTAATGATTTGATTGCCGCGCATGATATAGGAGCACTGGGATATTTTGGTAACCGTAGAATTCTGGATCTCGCGGGGTTAATTAATCCAGAAGTGATACCAATAGTGAGGGATTTTCCAAAGATCTTTGCGTATACTAAGGAAAAAAACGCTAAGTACCTCATCATCTTTCCTGATTGGTATGGAACGAGTTCTGCAACTAAAGGAGAACTGGTGTACCATTCAAATACACCTGAAGAAATCCTTCAAGGGCATAGTAATATGGAGATTTACCGGTTACCGAAGTAATTCAAGCTGTTGTCTATTTCAATGGACTGGAATTAGGTATAATTAATATGTTAGGCTTTTTCCAGTCTGATAAACAAAATGCTATTCTACGATTAAAATCAGGAGCCAACCGATGATGCTGAAAAGTGGGAAAGATGAAGTCAATCCATGGGATGAGTTCCAGGGCGAAATAGCTGCGGAATATGATCAGACTAACCGGTCACTTAAAGAAATGACCATGTTGATATCGCAAACTCAAGCCGACCTTTCCAAATTGGCTCAAAGAAACCAAACATTGACAGCGCAAATTCAACAAATGCAGCCGATGATCGAATCAGTACCGCGGGCAGACATTCGTACGGTTTATGATTCCGCTTTGGATACGCAGCAACGGTTGGAACGAATGAGAGGTCAAATTGAGAAGTTACAAAATGACCAGAATTCATTAAAAAAATATATGGCATTCCTTGAAAAGACCAGGAGTGTACTGGACCGAGGAAAAAGCCAAAATGCTCAAAGTCGGGGTAGTGCAAATGATACCGTTCAGATGCTGATCAATGTCCAGGAGGCTGAACGTGTTCGTCTTTCCCGAGCTATGCATGATGGACCTGCTCAAGCATTATCAAATTTCATCATTCAAACTGATATTGCTATTCGTTTGTTTGATGTGGATCAAAACCGGGCGAAAGATGAACTAACCAGCCTTAAAAACTCCGCGACCACTACATTTCAAAAAGTCCGCAATTTTATCTTTGAATTACGCCCGATGATGTTGGATGATCTCGGTTTGTTCTCAACCATCCGAAGATACAAAGAACAATACAGCGAAATGACCGGGATCAACATCGAATTATCGATTAATGGTGCCGAAGTTCGAATGGCGACTTACCTGGAAGTCATGATCTTCCGTTCCATTCAGGAATTGATATCCCTTGCTGGTAAGATGGGGCAGGCGACACAGATCAAGGTCCTCCTAACTGTCGATGATGACCTTGTTAGAATATCTCTGGATGATAATGGGAAAGGTTACACTCCTGAGGAACTGGCATCGGACACCTTTGGTATCAAGAGCATCAAGGACAGGGTCGAGATGCTAGGTGGGCACGCACAAATTGACAGTGTTGTTGGTCAGGGAACAAGAATCACATTGGAGCTGCCAATGGTTAAGGCTGAACAACCTCCAGCTGCCTAACCATTTTGCATTTATCTTACTTTTATTAGGAGAATTCTTTAAATGTCCAAGACAATAGGTATCCTCACCGGTGGTGGTGATGTACCGGGTTTAAACCCGTGTATGAAATCTGTCGTATTAAACTCTCTTGAGTTTGGTTACCGCGTATTGGGAATTCGCCGTGGATGGGCTGGACTCCTACAATACAATTTGGATGAACCTTCTACCCATGAATACTATATCCGTTCCCTGGATCGTGAAGATGTTCGAACCATTGACCGCACAGGTGGTACTTTCCTGCACACATCACGAACAAATCCGCAGAAAGTTACTTCCAATAAGATTCCAGATTTCTTGAAAAATTCCAGTTTTGGGAAAAAGACAAAAGAAGAAGGAATCATGGATTACACCTCCTATGTGCTCAAGGTTATAGAGCATCTGGGAATTGACTATCTGGTTACCATAGGCGGTGATGATACCCTTAGTTATTCCGGTCGTCTGCACAAGGAAGGTATTCCTGTTGTGGCTATCCCGAAAACAATGGATAACGACGTCTATGGAACAGACTACTGCATCGGATTTTCAACTGCAGTAACTCGTTCCATCGAAGTGATCACAAATATGCGCACGTCTGTGGGTTCCCATGAAAGGATCGGAGTTGTCGAGTTATTTGGACGGAATTCAGGTGAAACAAGCCTTATTTCTGCGTATCTTGCGTATGTGGACCGTGCTATCATTCCTGAAATCCACTTTGATATTCAAAAGTTATGCGACTACTTGATGGAAGATAAAAGGAACAATCCGTCGAACTATGCCATCATGACTGTTTCTGAAGGCGCGATCATGGAAGGTGGAGAGGTCATTGAAGGTGGTGAAGCTGACGCATATGGCCATCGGAAATTGGGTGGTATCGGTCAGGTCATCGCAGAAGAAATCAAAAAACGCACCGGCCAGGATATTATGTACCAGCAATTAGCTTACCTCATGCGCTCTGGAGCGCCGGATTCACTCGATCGGATGGTTGCCATGTCATTTGGCAATCTAGCCAGTCAATTGATACGAAGAGGGGAAACAGGAAAAATGGTAGCACTTCATGGTGGAAAATATACCACTGTACCTATCGATATTATCCTCTCCGGAAAAAAACGGGTGGATGTACCCAGTTTCTATGATTCGGAGAAATATCTGCCCATGGTCAAAGATTTCATGGGTGTCCCCATGTTCTTGAGTTAATCATATTGGCATCTGTCGGTCTACATTTTAGGACAGAAGTTAAAATGAACGAAATATGGCTGTGGAAAGGGTATTTTTGAATACTTTTTCGCAGCCATTTTTTTATTTACGCATGTAAAAACATTTTTTGGATGGCATGATGGAAGAACAGGGAACTGGATTTGCACGTTATTCAGTAATTCCGAGAACATTGACCTTCATTTTCTGCAAAGATGAAGTCTTGCTGATCAAAGGATCCCCCAATAAAAGAATTTGGGCTGGCAGATATAATGGCATTGGCGGTCATGTTGAACAGGGTGAGGATTTGCTTACTTCTGCTAAACGGGAATTAATGGAAGAAACAGGTATAAAAGAAGTTGATTTGGAGTACTGTGGACAGATCCAAGTGGATACAGGTGAGAATCCAGGTGTGTCTGTACATATTTTCAAAGGCGAATTTATTCCAACAGTACTTCACAACAGCCAGGAAGGAATTCTGGAGTGGGTCCCTTTGGAAGAAGTTCGAAATCTACCCTTGGTTAAGGATCTATACCAGATTTTACCAGCGGTAAATGATTGGCATATCGGAAGGCCGATTATCTTTGGATTGACGAGTTATAAATCAGGTGAAATGGAAACCACACTTACAGATACTTTTTTACGCTCATAAAACACCAGCAGAGTATTGCCATATTTTCTTTCATCGAAGACTTCAAAATTCAGTAGATTGAGATCCTGATATTCCCGTGGATGGATTTGAACAATGATCCAACCATCATTTACTAGCCAATCTGGATTTGTATCCAGGGACATCATTACTTCGATCCACATCTCTTTATACTGAGGTGGCGCTACATAGATATAATCGAAGGTTGTATCAGGGGTACGTTTAAGCATTAACAAGACATCAGCCCGTATAACTTTTCCTTTTTCGGTCAATCGGGTATGTTCGAGATTTTTCCGCAAAGTATCGATTGCATACCGATCTTTATCAGTCATTCTGGCAAGTTTTGCACCTCGGGATAATGCCTCTAAGGAAACAGACCCTGTCCCGGCAAATAAATCCCACATGGTGGAACCAACAATATCTTCTCCGATAATGTTATATAAGGCTTCTTTCACCATATCAGTTATAGGTCTGGTGCTGTCACCTGGTACATCACGCAATTTCATTCCTCGGGCAGTCCCGCGGATTATCCTTAATTCAGCCATTTACTACATCCGTTCTATGAATTCACGAGCTGTTGCAATATTTATTTCTGGAGTGGTTGTCATTAATACACATCCAGTCCCAGCAATCCATCTTTTTCCGTTGGTTTGATCGTATGCATTCCGTAATTGTTTTTTTACGTGATCCGGAGTACCCAGAAGCATATCCTCATCTCTTGCCAGACCACCGCATACGGCACCTCGATAGATGTTCTGACCTTCCTTTAGGGATATCCCTGTCTCCCGGTCGTGCCAGTTTAAAACTTGGGAAGGAAGTTTGGCGACTTCTTCGATCATTACATTTTCACCATGCAGATGGATCATATTTAACCAAAAGTCTGAACAATGATCCAAGATTATATTATCATCTCCATAATGAGAACTTGGAGAACTGAGTTTTGGAAATGATCTGGGTTTGGGCATGCTGTACCGCATAGAAGATTCCATCAATTCCAATCTTCATTAAAGAATCGATAAACCTGATAATGGATTGTGATATGGTATGTAAACCGACCTTAAGTTCATCAGGATGATTTTTAATGTGATCTAAGAGAGTCTCTTGTCCGGCAAGGTTTTTTGCCTGAGAAAGAGGATTAAAAATTGTTTGAATCACCGGTGTTTCTAGACCTACCCCCTGTTTTATTTTCCTGACAGCTGATAATATATCAGACAAATTTCCAGAGGATGGATTAAGCGGTGGAAGCTTCAACCAATCATCCGGATGGTGTATAACACGATTAGAATAAGCGCGAGTACCTTCAGGATTTCCCTGCCAGCCGTCGAGTGCTCCCCAATCAATCAGACAATATGAAGAAGCAGGTGTAATTTTAACGATGTCGAAATCAAATCGATTTTGGAAAGCAAGGGTCATCCTAGCCAGGTTGTCAGCATTCTGATCCGCTACCGGAAAATGCCGCCAGAATGCAATTGGCGATCGATCCGGTTTTGCACCCGACAGACAAGTCTCAATTCGATCGCGATGGTTCATGACCTTCATGAAATGCCTACCGAATCTAATGCTTTTGAAAGTTCTTCTTCTTCAGTAAGCTGTTGAGCAAAATAATCATCCATAAATCTTGAACGCCGTAACCTCAATGACATGCCAGCGACAGTTCTTATATCGTCGATCTCAACTGACTCACGGCTGTCTGCAGCCGCATATGCTCGAGCAGCTTCGAAAAGGGTTATGTCCGCTCGTAAAGAATCCACTTTTAGTTTTTGGATCAGCTCGATGCCATATTTTGCAGTGGTTTCAGATAGCTGAACACTCGGACAGAACTTTCTAGCTCTAATGATCTCCTGTTGGATAAAACTCGTTTCAGCTGCATATTCTGACGCCAGTCTGACCGGACTATTGAGATAGGTATGCACTCTTTGATAAGCTTCCATTCTTTCGTCTGATGTATCCAATCGTTGGACGATCACCCTTAAACCAAATCGGTCCATGATCTGAGGTCGTAATCTACCTTCTTCAGGATTCATCGAGCCAATTAAGGTGAACCGCGCATGGTAAGTAGCCGCGATCATCCCTCTGCGTAATGTATATCTGCCCTGTGCGGCAGCATCAAGGATCGCGTCATTAATTTCATCAGTCAGCAGGTTGATTTCATCGATATATAGAATATTCTGATCCGCTTGAGCGAGCAAACCTTTTTTTATTCGATGATGACCTTGCGGTCTCTCGCGTTCATCAACTCCTCCAACGACATCATCTATCGTTGCATTTAGTGGAATTTCCACCATACGAACCATATCTTTATGCGTCAAAGGGATGTTTTCGGCGAATTTCTTTGCACAATCGGGACATACAGCATCAATTCCCCCAAATTCTATATCTTCGGGTAAACATCCATAAAAACATGAACTGCGTTCCACCTGTGGAAGAAGCGGTAATAAGCTTCGAACAGCTGTAGTTTTCCCTGTTCCTCTAGGCCCCAGGAGTAAAACCCCTCCCAAAGCTGGATTAATAAGCGAGAGCATTAAAGCCAGCTTCATCTCTTTTTGACCCACTATAGCCAGGAAGGGATATGGCAGAATGTCTGCCATGGTTTGTTCAGGAATATCTTTTAGGGTTTCACTGATAGGTATATTTCGCCCGGTAACTGTATCAATAAGATCTTTGAGAGAACGGATGGAGGACGGAATTGCCGGGTCTTTCTCGTTTTCGAAACCGAGATCAGACATAATTAATCCATATCCTGACGAAGATCTCCAGAATCAGGCGCGTGAAGTCTTTCTGGCTCGTCCATCAAAACATCGATTGTATCAAATCCAATCTCAGGCATCATGGGTGGGAGTGGAACCGTAGCGGGTGGTGCCATTCGCGGAGGTTTGGGTATGGGATTGAGATGTTTATGATTCTCATCATCAGCTCTCTTTCGTAAAATCCGTAATGGAGAGGCTAATTTACCTACATAATATCCTAGAACAGAATACACATCACGTTCAGCTGTAACCCAACCAATCCAATCACCCATTTGATTGTATAGATAAGGATAAACGAGAAATGCGGCTGCATCTCCTTTAGTAGTATAGATTGCTAACGGTTTTGTTGTGATTTTCATAATTGATATTTTTATTTTACTTCACATCCGCATAAGTCCAAAAACGATTTGCAAAGAAATTCCAAAACATTACTACCAAAATCACAATTGCCAGAGCAATATTATGGCCTACCATGATTGGGGTCAAAGGAGAAGGAATTTGAAATTGAGACACTTCAGTAATCAAGAAATTTTCCAGAAATGCAAATAGGGGCGTTCGAATTGCCAACCCTGCCAGGCTGATGATCACAAATTGAATCATCTGATGTTGAAAAGCTTTGCTCCGTGAGTTTGGATATGTCCAATATCGGTTCCAAATAAAATTACTACATACAGCCAGTAGGAACGAAACAATACTTGCAATCACAGCCGGAACTTTAACCACAGATGAAAGCAGATTAAAAACGCCAAAATCGATAACTGCACCGATGCATCCAACCGCTGCAAATCGAAAAAACCGACTTCTTTCTTTTTGATTAGTTAAGATCATTTAGTCCTCATGGCTTTAGAAAAGAAGGGGATGGTCTTAAGAATCCCTTCTTCGAGAGTTGTCATTGGTTCCCAACCGAGAATTGTTTTTGCTCGGGTTATATCAGGTTGGCGGCGTTGAGGATCATCACCTAATCTTTTGTCACTCATCACAGTGATCCCACCTGTACTTTTAGTCAGTTTATTTATAGTAGTGGCAAATTCCAAAATGGAAGTTTCAGTGGGATTACCTATATTTACAGGCATATGTTCATCGGATAGTAAGAGGCGATAGATTCCTTCCACAAGGTCATCAACATAACAAAAACTGCGGGTCTGATTACCATCACCGTAAATAGTTAGTGGTTGATTATTCAAACCTTGCAGAATAAAATTCGGAACAACGCGTCCATCGTCCAAACGCATACGTGGACCGTATGTATTGAAAATCCGTACGATCCGGGTGTCCAAGCCATGATAACGATGGTACGCCATGGTTAGTGCTTCTGCAAAGCGTTTCGCTTCATCATAGACCGATCTAAATCCAATAGGATCGGCATGCCCCCAGTATGTTTCAACTTGAGGATGGACCTGCGGATCACCGTAGATTTCTGAGGTCGAAGCTAATAAGAATTTTGCGTTGAAGGCACGTGCAACACCCAGTGAATTATGAGTACCCAAAGCGCCGGCTTTCATAGTCTGAATTGGTAGATTAGGGTAACCATAGGGCGAAGCCGGATTTGGAGAAGCTGGTGATGCAAAATGCATAACTGCATCAACTTTTCCAGGAATAAAGATGAAATTCGCCACATCATGCTTGATAAATAAAAAGTCCTCATTTCCAGTCAAATGAGCAATATTCTGAGGGCTTCCGGTTACAAAATTATCCATTCCGATTACTTGGTGACCTTCAGCTAGTAATCTGTCTGAGAGATGTGACCCTAAAAATCCAGCTGCGCCAGTTATCAATACTCGCATATAAACTCCATTCTTGTTTTTCTATCTCCAACTGAATCGGGTAATCAGCCCATCACCAGTGACTTGGTTCTTCTCAGCAGATTTTGAGTCCACCAACCAGAGATTGCCCTCATATATCATTGAAACTAATGGTCCATTTTGAAGATCAGGAGCCCATTGGATGGATTGAGGATTCAATCCGGGTAAGCCTTCCTCCGGCATCAGATACTTTTTATTCGAGCCATCCTGGTCTATTGTAACCAAACGGTACCTGCTTGTATCACTGCGGTCTGGAAAGATCGCTTCAAGGAAGGCTACCGTAAACGATCCATCAGGAAGAAAAGGCGATACCGCGGGATTATTGAACATCCCGGCATTTGGACTGAGCGAGATTTGGAAATTTGCTTGTATAGGGATAGCAACAAAATCAAACATCGTTGAAGTTTCCGGTTTACTGTCATCCGGATTGATTTGATGCAAGGTGGTATAAAAGAATTTTGAATCAGGGCTCCAGGTTAAACCAGGAACCCAAGCCCAATCGCTTCTTGTCTCGTATGGAGTGATCGACACCAAAGGTTCAAATGTACCTGCGCTCAAATTCACCAAACCAACCTCGCCGGGTCTTGTATAAGCCAACTTGTTTCCATCCGCTGACCACATGAAGTTGGTACCCCACCATCCATAAACACCACCGGAATTTGAATCCACTTTCTTAATCCTTGATCCTAATGTGCCGGCGGCATTAAACACTTTGTAGTACAGATCATTATTTGCCTGCCACCCAGGAGCAGCATCCCTTGGTTCAACGGTGGAATAGACAATTGTGCGGGCAGCATTTGGTATAAAATCCGCGAAATGAATGACGTTATTGATCTGTAGATCTATTGGTGATGAGTCTTCTTTAGTCAGGCGGATAACCCACAATGAATTAAGGGTTCCTTTTTCCGAGTCCCTTTTCTTGAAAACAACAACCATTCACGATCAAAAGAGACCGAAAAAACATGACCATCCAAATCGCCTGTGGTAACGATAGGACGACGATTACCAGTAGAGCCAGTGATCACCCACGCATTCCCATTATCGATGTATGCAAGAACGCCAGAGACATTCTTGGCTGCATAAGGGACTTGCACACCAACCATGGAAATTTCTGGAATTGCATCTTTTATGATTACCGATTTAAATTCAGAATTAGATACTTCAAAATTATCTTCATAGATTTTTTTATATGTAACAACGCGTTCCCCATTTACACCTGCCTGTAATAATCTGACTTCCCCTTCAGGTAGTGATTCATTTTTCACGACCTGTTGTTCGAATGGGATTACTTCCGTTACTTCAGAGAATTCTTCTACAACTCGAATCACTGTGATTTTACTGTCAGGGATAGTCAACGTATTGAGTGGTGGGTCAACCCTGTCCAATGGACCTATGGCAACACCTGATTTTAGAAGAGATGTTTGAACAGTAGAATTCGCTGGTACGTTTGCTTGAATTTCTTTCCCATCAACCTGGATGATGATTGGGACCAATGATATGGTAGGTTCCAAACCAGCCTGACAGCCGGAAAGTATGAAAACCATCATCAGAAAGAGGAAGAATCGTATCCGCATCATTGATTAATCAATTAGTTTCCACTAATAATTGTCATTCGACCATCTTCGATAGTGATGCTCTGAATGGTTCGTCCATTCATTTCACTCACTAGGGAAGTGGTAATTGCGTTATTGATCGCAGCTGCAAACTGATCCCGTAATGCTTCAGGTACTTCCATATTTCCTATCTTCATTGACTCAACACCTACAACCGGGGTACCTTCCGGGCTAACGGAAACTGTAAAACTTGTATCGACTGTTCCACTGATAATACCGCTTTCGACTTTGCCAGATATTTGGGCTACCCCATTATCCAATTTTACTGATGCATCTTGAAGGGAATATTCTGGTTGCGAATCTTGATATTGTTTGATCCAGCCAAGCAGATCGTCTTCGGAAAAGCTAATTGTGACTGATCCAGGAGCTATTTCTATTGTTGGTTGAGGATCAATAAGTGATTCATTGTTTTCAACGTTTGGCGTATTCGTTGCGGTCGTCTTCGCTATTCCTGGAAACATTGCACCGGTAAGTCGACAGCTCATACCAACCAGTATGAGAATGCTTGATATAATAATTATCTGTTTTATGTAATTTGTTTTTTTCATTTTCATTCCTTGAACTAATTCCTGGGTAATTATAGCATGACAGACTTAACAACAATTGAAACCAACTTACCGAATGAAGCGGTCCTCGAGGCATTACTATTTGTAGCTCCAGCTCCGGTTACCATTGCACAACTGGCAGCCGGTTGTGAACTTACCAGTGACCAAGTCACGAAAAGTCTTAAAAAGCTGGGTGAAAGATACACAGATTCCGGTGGATTAATGCTTCAAGAACACCGTGGAAAATACCAACTAACGACAAAACCGGAGTTGGGAGGAATGATTGAAAAATTTTTGGGATTACAGGCCACAAGCAGACTAAGTAAAGCTGCGTTGGAAACCCTCGCTATTGTGGCATATAAACAACCAGTGACACGTCCACAACTAGACGATATTAGAGGTGTCAATAGCGATGGAGTAATAAAAAGCCTCCTTAGTAAAGGTTTGATTGAGGAAATGGGCCGCGCGGATGGTCCCGGACGACCGATCATTTATTGTTCAACAGCAGATTTTTTACAATATTTCGGATTGAACTCATTAACCGAATTACCCCCATTTGAATTGGATGATGAACCAGCGGAAGAGATTCGCGAGAAAGTGTTTAAAGATTAATCATGACTGAAGAGAGAGTACAAAAAATTCTGGCACAAGCCGGATTTGGTTCAAGAAGAGATTGTGAAGAGTTGATAGCTGCCGGTCGGGTTATCGTAAATGGGAAAGTGATAATTCTTGGAACCAAGGCAGATCAATCTATTGACAAGATCCAAGTTGATCACAAACCAATTCCTAGGATTCCACAAAAAGTCTATATTGCATTAAACAAACCACGCCACGTTTTATCTGCAATTAATCAGGAAGATGGTCGCACGGATGTATTAAAGTATGTACCTAATGATGTCATGCTTTTTCCGGTAGGTAGACTTGATTTTGATAGCGAGGGTTTGATCTTTCTGACAAATGACGGCGATTTTGCCAATAAAATGGCACATCCTCGATATGAACATGAGAAGGAATATCTGGTTGAGGTTGGAAAACGACCTGATAGCTCTCAGTTGGAGATTTGGCGACGAGGTGTGGTTCTGGAAGATGGATATCGAACAGCCCCGGCAAATGTTGAAGTAATTGAAACTTTACCTGATGGCGCCTGGCTCAGAGTAATTCTTAAAGAAGGTAGAAAAAGACAAATCCGCGAAACTGGCACGAGGATCGGACTACCCGTATTTCGAATTAAACGAATCCGGATCGGTTCGGTCAAACTGGGAACATTGAAAACAGGTGAATGGCGGTATCTCGGTACTGATGAAGTTCAACATCTGTTAGGTGGTGCTATCAAAAAAACAGTCCGAAGATCAGAAAATAGTCCAGGAACGGACAAACCTGGATTCAGTAGAGAAAAAAACGAAAGAGAACGTATAAAGAAATCGATTGAAGAAAAAACTGACAAGCCTCCAAGACGAAAGAGCACACCACGCTCATTAACCATAACATCCGAGCGTATACGACCCGATACAAGTTCTAATAAAAAGACTATACGGCAGACATCTACAGATTCTACTGAAAGATCTGCGGATAGGAATATATCGAAACGCACTTGGCAGAAACCGAATGCTTCACCCACAACACGAACACGTAAACCTACTCGAAAATAGACGTAAGACTTGGAAAAAGAGGCTGGCATTACACCAGCCTCTTTTATTATTTCTTTTGCTCAAACGCATCAACATATCTCTTGGATAATTCCTTTACTTTTTCATCCGTGAGAATTACAGCTTTGTCTGTTTTGCGGATTGTGTCTTTAACTTTTTTTGAGGTTGCGGCTGGGAATGGAGACTCCTGTGTCTCTAATTCAGTCTTGGGATTAGTAAATAATAGGATTGCCTGAACGGGAGGTAGCAGATCTTCCTGGTAGAAATTGGATAAGGATTTGGTTAAATCTCGGATGGCAGAATCTGCTTCAAGATCTGGTCGACCGAGATTATCCCCACCAAAGAATTTTTGTAGAAAGCTTCCACCTTTATGTTTCCATTTTCCATTTGTATATATAATCATCCCGGGTTGATTAAAAGGAATGATCGCCCATACCCCGGTTGGTCCGATGAGCATATGGGATACGGGACCGGAATAATGGAAGAGTGTGTATTTTTCGCCCATCCCCTTTAGCGCTGCGGTGATTAGCTGATCCGGACGAGGTGTCTTCCCAAAACGGTTTTGGTAGGAAATACTGATCTGTGAAATGATATATCCGACGATCAGGGCTGCCATTGTCCAAATTAATATTTTTGGATCGTTATTGCTCTGCTGGGAGAAAGAGACATAAAGACCGATACCAAATATTGCCAGCGAAGTGAAGAAGGTATACTTACCAATTTTGGCGTTTCTTTCAATGAGTTTTGTATTTTCAATGATTTTCATTTGTTATCCTGACATTATGGGATGGGTAATCTTGATATCTGATCTTGAATTGCACCTCGCATGGCATTTAATAGATCGACACTGATCGCCGTGCGGGCTACTTTAATTGCGTTGTACATTGCTCTTTCATCCGACCGTCCGTGACCTACGAAGACCAGCCCATCCAACCCTAAAAGTGGAGCGGCACCGGTTTCTGCGGGATCCATCATTTGCTTAATTCGTGTGAAGGCAGGTTTGGCGAGCAAGGCACCGATTTTTGTGATTGGGGTGGACATCAGACCTTCTTTAAGAACGTTTGACATCAGACGGGCAACTGATTCACTGGTTTTCAATAAAACATTTCCAGTAAATCCATCGGTCACTACGACATCTGCTGCACCGCCAAATAATTCTTTGCCTTCGACATTTCCAATAAAGTTGATCGGAGCATTTTTTAACAGAGGGTAAGTGTCCTTGACCAACTGATTTCCTTTACCAGCCTCTTCTCCATTTGAAAGTAGACCAACCCTTGGATTTTCTATTTTCAATAACTTTTGCGCGTAGATACTTCCCATGATGGCAAATTCAAGAAGGAATTCTGGTTTACATTCTGCATTTGCACCAATATCTAAGACGACACATTTACCACCCTGGACAGGGAAGATCGCTGAAAGGGCAGGTCTTAGGACTCCTTTGATCCGTCCAAGTTTCAGAAGAGCATTCACCATCGCTCCGCCAGTGTTGCCAGCTGTGACGAAAGCTTGGCCATCTCCTGATTTCAATAGATCCATACCAACAGCCATCGAGTTCTGAGCTTTTTTTCGGGCGTTTTCTACAGGTTTATCTTCCATCTCTAATACTTCTGCAGCATGAACAACTCGAATCTGTAAACCCGTCCCACCATTTTTTTCCATCAATGGTTTTATTTCATTTTCATTCCCGACTAATATCAATTCTTCTTTGAATTCTCTTGTAAATAGAATTGCGGCTAAAACCTCCGGCTCCGGATGCCGGTCACTACCCATTGCATCAAGAATTACAGTCATGTCTACTCCTTGGATGAAAAGAAAGATGATAAAAAAACAGTTCCTTGACAAGCACCTAATGATGGTTATAATTGCAATGCTTTTGCGCTGGTGCTGGAATTGGCAGACAGGCATGGTTGAGGGCCATGTGCCGCAAGGCGTGGGGGTTCAAGTCCCCCCCAGCGCACTGAGTTAGCCGCTTTTGCGGCTTTTTTTTAATTTTCCGCAGTGCTGCTTAAGGATAGACGACAAACCGTAAAATCGCAAGGTTGAGCAATGGTTCCAAGTGTGTATAAAGAAGGGGCATGCGGCAAACCTTCTAAGGCATATAATGAATGTAATGAACATTCGGAGGCGTGGATGAAACTCATCAGTGTTACGGAAATGATATCTATTGAAAAAAAAGCCAATGAAGCAGGACTTTCCTATGCAGATATGATGCAAAACGCAGGAACTGGGCTCGCAAGGGTTATTCAAGAGCGATTTTCTAAAACGGGAATTCCATTAAATATTTTGGGATTGGTTGGTTCCGGTAACAATGGAGGAGATACTCTAATAGCATTAACTTTATTACAAAAATCCGGATGGCAAACATACGCAATACTTTATAAATCCAGTGAAAACCTACCTGAGATGGTAAAAATATTTGAGGATGCAGGTGGAACCATCATTTCACCAGGTAAAGTGCGTGAAATGCCACAATTCGATATTGTATTGGATGGACTATTGGGAACCGGGGGTAAACCACCGTTAAAACCTGACTTGGCAAAATTGGTTCTGCAAATAATTAATGATCTAAAGTATCATCCAATCAGACCGGTTGTCATCGCGGTAGATTGCCCTTCAGGAATTGACTGCGAAACGGGTGAAATTCCAGAAAATATCCTTAGAGCTGACCTGACTGTATGTATGGCTGCCGTTAAGGACGGATTACTCAAGTACCCTGCTTTGATAGAATGCAATGAATTTTCTATAGTCGATATTGGTCTTGAAAAAGTACTTCCGGCATGGTCGAAAGAGTTGGGGGATGTCATCACTTCCGAATTATTCTTTTCTTGGATGCCTGTACGGAATGCTGATGGGCATAAAGGTACTTTCGGAAAAACTCTCATAATTGGCGGAAGTGCAAATTATGTTGGTGCTCCCGCACTAGCGGCTAAAGCTGCAGGCAGAACTGGTTCGGGATTGGTGACCATAGCTGCCCCCCAAAGAGTCCAACAAAGTATGGCTTCTTTGATTCCAGAAGTGACCTGGGAGTTGTTGTCCGAATATGACGGTATGATTGAACCCGGATCAAGTGATAACATTCGCAAGATCCTTCCCGATTTTTCATCGGTCGTGCTTGGTCCTGGTATCGGGAACGGACAACAGATTTCGAAGTTTGTAGAATCACTGCTATTACAACACACCAGTCAAAAACAAACCACCATGGGTTTTGGATCAGCACCTCAAGTTCCTCAAATAACGGATCAAGGCACCCAACCACCGATGGTGATCGATGCCGAAGGATTAAAGGCACTGTCAATAATAAAAGACTGGGAAAAACATCTCTCAAATGGGAATGTACTTACCCCTCACCCAGGCGAGATGGCACTACTGACAGGAATAACTGTCGAGGAGATCCAACTAGATCGGGTTCATTATTGTAGGGAATATTCAAAAAAATGGAAACAAGTAGTTGTACTCAAAGGGGCGGGTACCGTAGTTGCCAATCCTACTGGCCAATTTAGTATTTTACCTGTGATGACAACAGCGTTAGCCCACGCCGGGTCTGGTGATGTACTTGCTGGTATTATTGGTGGATTATTGGCACAAAAAGTGAACCCATACCATGCCGCCTGTATTGGGGTGTACCTCCATGGGGCAGCTGCAAAGTTGGCAAAAACACAGACGGGAAGCCCAATGTCTGTTTTACCTTTGGATCTGATTGATGGAATCGGGAAGGTAATTGATTCAATAACAAAATACGATTAATAATAATACGCTCCCTCAAGGGGAGCGTATTTATTTTACTCTTTTGACTTTCATTCAGTGGCTTGTTTAGGTTCAGACTTCCTGACTTTTTTTACCACTTCTTCAGCTTTTGCTTTTTGCTGATCAAGAACTACCTGCCCACGACTAGTAAGATCTCCCGCTTTGACACGGACATCCTTGTAAACGTCCTCTGCGGTTGTGCGGACATCCTTTACAACTTCACCAGCTTTGACTTTTACATCTGCAGCTAAGACTTCTGCGCGTTTATATACATCCTCATAGGTATCTTCAGCTTTGTCTTTTAATTCAATTGATTTTTCTTTGATCAGTGTTCTTGTTTCTTCACCGGTTTGAGGGGCCATCAAAAGAGCTACTGCAGCACCTGTAAGTCCGCCAACCACAAATCCAATTAAGAATGCACCAAAGTCAGTTCTGTCAGACATAGAAATCTCCTTTCAAAATATAACTTGCTTGATTTAGCGAAATATCTTGAGCATATCCAATGCTTTTTTGATACCTGCGAGGTATTCATTCAATTTAATTACCGGAGCTGCCAAATTGTCGCTCAAGAATTGAGTGGTACCTTTCAGGTGGTTTACAGTTTCACTTGTCGATTTCAAGATTGGTCGCACTTCATTGTTAAGTAGATTTATCAAAGATGCAAGCTGAACGATCAATACTACAAGTGCAATGCCAATGACTAAAAACTCTACCGCCATAAAAATGATGAAAATATCCCTTACTTTTCCGGTGCCATCACTATCCATACCCGATAGGGCTAAGACACCTGCGATTATTCCAGCCAGTACAAGTAGTACGATCAAGACTATTATGATCAACGTCTTCTTGTTGTCACTAGAATTCCCACTTTGGGTATTTTCCATATCTGGTTGTATTTCAGGGGGAGTTAACTGATCTTCAGTCATATTAAAATTATAGCATATTTATCACAGAGGGCTATTCCCGTATGATGTTTGTAGAGGATTACTCGCCAAACTCAAGTTGGTAATCAGTATTTTCTGAGAGGTCACCAATAGCCTGCAAGGAAATTTCAGAAAAAAGTGAATCCTGATGAGTTTCGATCACATGTTGTTTTACAAGTTCCAGTAGGGCGAGAAACGTAACTACCTTTTCCAACCGGTTATTCTTTTCTTGAATGATGGATTCAAAAGTGATTTTCTGTTTTTCACGCAATGCGGAAATAATAAGACCAATCTTTTCTCGAATTGTGACACGCGAAAGGGTAATAACTTTTGCACCAAAAGTATCAATTGTTTGGTTCTGCAGGATCGATTTCGCGGCTTCCAGCAGATCGGCGATGGTTACTCCAGTTAGGTCCAGGATTCCTTCTACCTTGATGTCTGGAGCAATATGTAAGAATGAAGTTAGTCTCTGATCTTCCCTTACTCCAAGTTGAATTGCAATCGACTTGAACCTTTTATATAAAAGTAGCTGAGCAGCCAATACTTCTGCCGGATCCTCTTCTCCTGGTTCGCGAATTGGAGGAGAAGGTAAAAGTCTTTCTGATTTAATTTGGATCAGTTTTGCAGCAACGACTAAAAAATAGGAGATCTCAGTGGGGTCTTTATATTCAATCTTTTCGAGATATTCAATATATTGGTCAGTGACTTGGGATAGAGATACGCTGGTGATATCCAACTCAGCGTTTTCGATCAGACTTAATAAAAGGTCCAGCGGTCCTTCATAGACACCGGTATTAATTTGATATTTATCGGTTCGACCAGCCTGAGGAAGATTTGCCATATCCGGTATTATAGCATGACAAACTCTCCGATTTTATTAGCGATGTCTGACCGGCTTCGGTATAATAATTACATGAAAAATCAAAAACTCACCCATTTATCTGATGATGGAAAAGCTCACATGGTCGATATTTCCGCGAAAGATCCCACGGAGCGTATAGCCATTGCCGGTGGACAGATTAAATTAAACCAAAGTACATATCAGATTCTTAAAGCTGGTCAATTAAAAAAGGGGGATGCCCTGGGAGTTGCGCAAATTGCAGGAATACTTGCAGGAAAAAAGACATCAGATTTGATCCCTCTATGCCATCCGATTCAAGTAAATCAAATCCTGGTCAACCTTACTTTGGATGAGGCCTTGCCCGGTGTACAGATCCGTTCAACAATTAAGACATTTGACCGAACCGGTGCTGAAATGGAAGCATTAACGGCGGTCTCGATTGCAGCTTTAACAATTTATGACATGATCAAGGCTGTTCAAAAGGATGCGGTGATTGAAAAAATCCGCTTGATTGAAAAACATGGTGGTAAAAGCGGAGACATCGTAAATGAGTAACGCCAGAATTGTCATCAACATTAAATATTTTGCATCAGCACGCGAACTAACCGGAATCAAATCTGAAACAATCAACCTGGAAGACACAGCAACATTGTCTGATCTGGTCAATATATTAATCAATAAGTATCCCAATGGCAACGGAAGATTCGAGCATTTTCTTTTTGCAGTAAACCATGAATATTCTGATCTTAAACAATCATTCAAGAGTGGTGATGAAGTAGCTGTCTTCCCACCAGTTTCTGGTGGCAATGGGGAATTCCCAACAATCACCTTGATTTGCGAAGATGAACCTGACCTAAATGAACTGGTTAAGGAAATTCAAGATCCTTCAACCGGAGCAGCTGTGATTTTCAATGGATTTGTCAGGGGAGTATCACCCGGTAGCCTGCACCCTAAAACCGATCGCCTTGAGTATGAAGCATATCAACCAATGGCTGAAAAGATCATGGGTCAAATTGCCAATGAGATGCGGGCTAAATGGCCTGCAATCTATGGGATATTTATGGTGCAGAGAATAGGTAAACTTAACCCAAAGGAAATGACTATAGCGATTGGAGTTACAACAGGTCATCGAACTGAAGGATGTTTTGAAGCAGCCAGATACGGAATAGATCGAATGAAAGAGATCGTACCAGTCTGGAAAAAAGAAAATGGTCCTGACGGTGAGGAATGGGTTGAAGGATCCTATCATCCTAAATAATGAAAACGCATCTCGATATCCGTTGTGTTGATTGTGGCAATCCATACCCGGAGAAGGGATTGCCATACATTTGTCAACAATGTGGGGGTGTCTACGATTTCAATACCTTCCCAATATTTGATTCGGGAAGAATCGATTACAAAAAACCTGGTTTGTGGAAGTATCAGTATTCGTTCGGTTTGACAAAGGACCACTCAGCAATTTCGATAGGAGAAGGAAATACACCATTAATCTGGCACCCTACAGAGAATGCAGCGTTCAAATTAGAATCTCATAACCCGACCGCATCGTATAAAGATAGAGGCTCGTCTGTATTGATCGCTCATCTGATTGAGCGTGGCATTAAATACGCTGTGGAAGATTCATCTGGTAATGCGGGTGCCTCCTACGCGGCATACTGTGCCAGGGTAGGCATTCATGGAAGGGTTTTCATCCCAGATTCCGCTTCTGGTGCAAAAAGAAAACAGATTGAGATGTTTGGCGCCGAAGTTGTACCGGTACCAGGTCCCAGGGCAAATGCTGCCGTTAGAGTAATGGATGCTGCCCAAAGCGGAATTCCATACGCGAGCCATGCTTATCAGCCATTTGGGATGCTAGGTATAGCCACTATCGCGTATGAAATAACCCTCCAGACAGGTGGAAATGTAGGAACAATCATTTCCCCGGCAGGTCACGGGAACCTCTTTTTGGGTTTGATCTATGGATTTCAAAGTTTGGTTGAGGCAAAAATACTTGATTCCATGCCCATGATGATCGGTGTCCAATCTGAGAATTGTTCACCGATTGCTTCAGCATATCCTGACATGGTGATCGACCCTAACTACCTACCAAAACCAACAACTGCAGAGGGAGTTAGCGTTAGTAAACCGGTTCGCGGGACAAAAATTTTGTCTATGTTGAAACAAATTGATGGTAAGATAGTATCAGTATCTGAAGACAAAATTTTCCCAAATAGGGCAAAACTGGCAACATTGGGGATCTTCGTTGAACCAACTTCAGCATTACCTTGGGCAGTTTATCAGGAGACAAAAGCTATCCTTAACCCACCGGTGATCATGATCATTTCAGGATCAGGATACAAAACATTAAATCATTGAGTTCATGGACCTCAAACTCCCTTACAGAAGTATGGATTTTGCGCTCCATTAGCTCGGAAAAAGGTTCAGATGGGTAAAATTAACACCATAGAGCTCGAATCAGCCGAAGAATTTGCTGTTCGATTAAATTTGCCTTTTGAACGGAATAAAATGCTGCTCTTAAGAGCGCTTACGCACCGGTCATATGTTAATGAACATCCCGATGCCTTGGAAGATAACGAACGCCTGGAATTCTTGGGAGATGCGGTTCTGGATTTTCTTGTGGGGGCATATCTATATAACCACTTTCCTGAAATGCCTGAGGGTGATCTAACTCGGATGCGGTCAGCATTGGTCCATACTGGGCAATTGGCTGCCTTTGCACAGCAAATTCAACTCGGTCATGCCTTACGCCTAGGTCATGGGGAAGAACACGCCGGTGGACGTGAGCGATTACCCATATTGTGTGATGCGTTTGAAGCGCTTATTGGTGCAATTTACTTGTCAGTCGGAATGGATGGAGTAAAAGCATTCATCTATCCTCTTTTGGATCCTGTAGCGGAGGAAATAATTAAAGATCACAGGTTGGAAGACCCTAAAAGCCAATTACAAGAGTGGTCACAGGCCAGAGGATATTCCACTCCAAACTACGAAACATGCTCTGTTAATGGACCAGACCACGATAAAACATTTGAAGTGGAAGTCTATATAAACGAAGTATTGTACGGTAAAGGAACTGGAAGAAGCAAACAGCAAGCCGCAAAGTTAGCTGCAAAAGAAGCTTTAATTAAAATACAAACTAAATAGTGGGATGTAGACAGAATGCCATTACGACTTAAGTCAATCGAACTTCATGGGTTCAAAACATTTGCGACGAAAACGAATTTTAGTTTTCCAGGCATGATTACAGCTATTGTTGGTCCAAATGGCTCGGGGAAATCCAATATTACCGATGGTCTCCGATGGGTATTGGGTGAACAAAGCTATAGTTTAATGCGCGGCAAGAAGACAGAAGACATGATCTTTTCAGGCTCAGATGGTCGATCCAGAGCCGGTATGGCTATGTCTACAATTACTTTTGACAATAGCGACAACTGGCTCCCGGTTGATTACTCAGAGGTGGCAATTACCCGTCGTGCATACCGGGATGGACAAAACGAATATTTATTGAATGGGCAACGGGTTAGACTCAAAGATATCAGCGAGTTGTTGTCGCAATCAGGACTTTCTGAACGAACTTACACCGTCATCGGTCAGGGTCTGGTGGATGCATCTCTGGCACTGCGTCCTGAAGAACGCAGAAAACTCTTCGAAGAAGCTGCTGGAATTGGCTTGTACCGATCAAGACGTGAAGAATCGCTCAATCGGATGGAGTCGACTCACCACAATATTGAACGGGTCCAAGATATTCTTGCCGAATTGGAACCGAGATTAGGTCAACTGGAACGCCAGGCAAAGAAAGCGATCGAATACGAACGGATCAAGGCTGACTTAAAGTTACTTCTTCGTGAATGGTATGGATATCATTGGTTTACCAGTCAGAATGAACTGACTCATCAGCGAAACGTGGTCAAATCGCAGGAAAAACTGGCTGAAGCTGCCAGAAATAAACATACCAAATCTAATACTGAAGTGAATGATCTTCGTCTTTCTCTTCAGGAACTCCGTACAAAATTAAATCAATGGCATAGTCAGTCATCCACGCTACATAATGAAAAAGAACAGGTCTCCCTAGCTTTGGCAGTAATAGATGAACGTAGACGGTCTATCTTGGAACAGAAACACAGTCTTCAGGTGGAAGCTGACCGTATCCTGCAGGAAAGTGAATTTACAGCTAATGGAATAAGTGAACTTGAAGAAGAACAGAAAAATATTAGCAAGGATTTGAATGAAGCAAGTGAGAAGAGCAGTGCCCTCAAAGAAAAGCTGGATAATCTGCAAAGAGAAAAAGCTTCACGGGACTTTGCTCTTGATGATCTAAAAAGAAAGATCACCCAATTCGAGACAAGCAATCTTCAGCTGCAAGCTCAAGTGGATGAAAAAACTAATCGCCGAAAAACCCTCGTTCTATCCCGCGAAAATCTAGAAAAGGTTGTTTCTGAGAGCTCCGCTCAGTTGGAATCATTACAGGAACAATTAAGAGATATTGAAGAAGAAAAAAATAAGCTGGAGGATGAATTCCAACAGTATCAGGCAAAAGCAGCATCAATTCGGAAGGAACAAAATGGTCTTGCAGCACAGATCTCTGACGCACGAAACGAATTGATGAAATTACAGCGTGAAAGCGCGAAACTCAAGATTGAAATCGATGCCATCAAACAAGCTGAGATCAATCTAACAGGGTATTCTGTTGGTGCGAAACAGATATTGACTCTGATTAGACAGGGTAATTTAAAAGGTTTGCAAAATGCCTTATCCAGCGGATTGATCATTCCGCCTGAATATGAGGCTGCTATCGCAGCTTCTTTAGGCGACTTTTTGGATGCTGTGATTGTGGAAGACGATAGCGATCTGGAATCTGCATTGCAAGCATTGGATTCTTCACAAAACAACCGATCTGCAATCATTCCCTCAAAAGGTATTCATGAGCTAAAACCAATTTCGGTGTCAAGGTCCGATGGAATAGTCGGATGTGCATTAGAGCTGGTTCAGTTCCCCGCCCAAGCTTCTCGGTTTTATTCGATCCTCCTGGCCAAAACCCTGATTGTCAAATCCAGAAAGGATGCACGGGAGCACCTAAATTCAATTCCGCTTGATGGCAGAATTGTCACTTTACAGGGTGAAGTATTCTATCCGAATGGTGCTGTGATCGGAGGGAAAGTATCTGGAAGCTCTAAGATCAGCCGTCCCCGTCAGATCCAGGAGATGGAATCATTACTTGCACAGACTCTTAAGAATGCCAATCACCTTGAGGGGAAAATAGCCACTCTCGATGATGAGAATGAATTGCTGAACTTGTCTTTACAAAAAATCGATAAGCTCATCAGTGAAAGTCAGATCAAACATCGACAGGTAAATACACAATATCAACAGATTTCCTTCCAGGAGGAAAAAAACCGACGGCAGGTGGACTGGAATCAATCCCAAATTAAGCAGAATGAAGCTGAGAGCAGCTTGCTCGAAACTGAAATACTTGATGCAAATAAGAAAATGGTTAGTTTTGGACAGGAACTCCAAAAACTTCAACAGGATATCTCTTTATTCTCCAATGAGGATGATCTTGAAGAAATCGAACCGTTACGATCCGAATACAATTTCCAACAAACAAGTTGTGCAGTTAATCAAAGAGCTTTGGATGATTTGAACAAAAGACTAAGGGAAAAAATAGAACAACAACAAAATGCCGAAAAGATTAAGGTTTCGGTCCAAAACCGGCTGACACTTGCGGATGAACAATTAGCACAATTGGAAATTGCGCGAGTAGAAAAAACCATTGCAGAAGATCAAAAGTCAATAGAATTACAACTATTACAAGATCAGATCCAACCCACAGAAGAAGAGATCCTTAAATTGGAGGAATCATACAATACTCTCCAATCAATTGAAGACAACAGCCAGATGATGCTGGGAAATGCTGAAAAACATTTAACCCAGGCACAGATGGACTTGAACTACAAGATCGAAAACCTGGAAGTTTTACGGCGAAGGATCGAAGAAGATTTTGGACTTGTTGCTTTCGAATATAGTGAGGAAGTCACCGGACCGAACCCTCTGCCAATTGAAGGCATGGTGGAAGAATTACCGAAAATAGAAAAACTCTCGCCTGATCTTGAAGAGAGTTTGACTAGACAAAAAGTATTATTGCGGAGAATGGGTGCGGTTAATCCAGAAGCACAAACAGAATATAACACTACGAAAGAAAGATTTGATTTTCTTAAAACGCAGATCGCAGATTTACATAAAGCGGAAGAAGACCTAAAGAAGATCCTTGGCGATCTGGATGAACTCATGAAATCAGAGTTCCATAAAACTTTTGGATTGGTTGCTGATGAGTTCCCTCGGATGTTCAATCGGTTGTTTGGTGGTGGGTCCGCAAGGTTGGTATTAACTGATCCTGATAATATCCACGATACCGGGATAGATATCAACGCCCGTCTTCCAGGTAGAAGGGAACAAGAGTTGACTCTCTTGTCGGGTGGAGAGAGAAGTTTAACCGCTGTTGCATTGATTTTTGCATTGCTAAAAATATCGCCAACTCCATTCTGTGTATTGGATGAAGTGGATGCTGCTCTGGACGAGACCAATGTTGGCAGGTTCCGTGAGCTGTTGGAAGAACTCAGTAAAGAGATCCAATTCATTCTGGTTACTCATAATAGAAATACTGTTCAAGCAGCAAATGTGATCTATGGCATTACGATGGGTAGAGATTCATCTTCACAAATGGTGAGTCTACGCTTAGATGAGGTCTCTGACGAAATGCTAAAACGAAGTAAATAAGGTTTTCTTATAGTATCGATTTGATATGATCAATCTGGGATTTTAGAACAATCTGAAATCCCAGATTTTTGTTTTATTAATTTGGATATAACCAGGAATGTATCCTGGTTATAACAATATTTATTGTAACTACGTCCCGTTAATTACTTTTTTACATGATACTCAGATTATTTTTATTAGATTTTCCATACAAAACGGTTATATATAAAATACCTTACTCGGAATTTGTTTGAAGAGAATTCCAAATTATTGCTGCGCAGCCTTTATTGGGAGGGTTTATGTTTAGGTTTAAAAGTATCCAAATTAGAATTGCTTTACTTGCTGGATTGTGTCTATTAGTAGCTCTTGGAGTATTAACTGGTTATTCCGCAGTTACAATGCGGAATTCTGCAATGGAAGCTGCCAGGAAAGATGCAATGGCCGAGGCAGGAGATTTTGGTGATACGATCAAAAATGGTCTCGAGACGCCACTTTCTATATCCAAGGGATTAGCAGAATCGTTTTCTTCTATCATAAGGGATAATAATCACTTGACGCGTGATCAGGTGCAGTTAATGCTAAAACAAGTCCTCCTACAGAATCCATCTTTTCTTGGTATATCCACTGAGTGGGAACCAAACGCATTCGATGGGATGGATGCTCAATATGCCAATACCGAGAACACCGATGAGACTGGGCATTTTTCACCTTACTGGTATCGAGAAGGTGACAAGATCAATCTGACTTTTTTGCCAAAGATGGATGAAGCAAATCCTGCTTATCAGTATTATGTTGTCCCCAAGAATACAGGGACGGAAGCAGTGATCGATCCTTACCTGTACCCAATAAATGGCAAAGATGTTTTGATGACATCTCTAATGGTTCCGATCATGGTTGATGGAAAGTTTTATGGGGTAGTCGGAGTAGATCTACCTCTCGATTTCATACAAAAAGCTGTCGATGAAACTACTGTTCAAGATGGCGTGTCATTAATGGTATTCAGTAATAGTGGAAAAATTGCAGGTATCCATGATAAACCTGAAATGATTGGGCAACCGATAGGTCAAATCCATCAAGATTGGGAACAAGACCTCGTTTATATCCAGGGTGGAACAGAAAACACTGAGGAAGATGAAGGTAAGATTGCAGTATTTTCACCGATTCATATTGGATCATCAGCCAAACCGTGGTCAGTAAATTTAAATATCCCCTTGAGTGTGATCTCGGCAAAGGCAACCAACTCGATGTGGTTGATGATCGGGATTGGATTAGTCTTACTACTTCTTGCAGTTTTAGCTATGACATGGGTTGCATCGGAAATCGCCAAACCAATAAAGAAGATAACCAAGACAGCAAAGGTAATCGCAAAAGGTGATTTATCCGAAAATATCTCTGTGCAGAGTTTAGATGAAGTTGGACAGCTTGCTGATGCCTTCCGGGAAATGATGGGATACCTGAAAGACAAATCGTCTGCAGCGGCAAAATTAGCAGAAAATGACCTGACTATAAATGTTACTGCTATATCAGAAAAAGATGAATTGGGTTCATCGTTTGGAAAGATGATTTAAGTTCTCCGTGAATCTATTGGCAAAGTAGCAAATAGTGCGAGCGCCTTAAATTCTGCGGCTGGTCATCTGGCGAATGCATCATCACAAGCGGGACAGGCTACTAATCAGATTGCTTCGACAATTCAACAGGTAGCCCGGGGAACCAGCCAACAATCAGAATCGGTCAATAAAACCGCAGCATCTGTAGAACAACTGACCCGTGCAATAGATGGTGTAGCTGCAGGGGCACAGGACCAGGCATCCGCTTCTGCAAAGGCTGCATCAATTACTGGTCAACTTTCCAATGCAATTGAGCAGGTTGCAGGGAATGCATCCGCAGTCGTACAAGAGTTGAATAACGCCGCAATTGCAGCACGCGAAGGATCCAAGACAGTGGAAGATACCCTGGAAGGGATGCAGAAAATAAAAGCAAAAGTTGGTCAGTCTGCCAAAAAAGTCCAGGAGATGGGATCCAGATCCGATCAGATTGGCGATATTGTTGTCACAATTGAAGATATCGCCTCGCAGACAAACCTGTTGGCATTGAATGCCGCAATAGAAGCCGCAAGGGCTGGAGAAGCAGGAAAAGGATTTGCCGTCGTTGCAGATGAAGTGAGGAAGTTGGCAGAACGCTCGGCAGCTTCGACAAAGGAAATTGGTGGATTGATTAAAGATATACAAAAGACAGTAGGAGAAGCTGTTCTGGCAATGAACGAAGGAGCAGAAGAAGTCGAAAATGGAGTAATCACTGCGAATAAGGCTGGGTATGCGTTAACTGCTATTCTAACTGCAGCAGAAGCCGTGAATCAACAGGCAGAACAGGCCGCAGCAGCGGCTGAGCAGATGTCAGCATCGGCGGATGAATTGGTAACCGCAGTAGATTCTGTGTCTGCAGTGGTGGAAGAGAATACAGCTGCAACCGAAGAGATGGCAGCCGCATCCACAGAAGTAACAACTGCCATAGAGAATATTGCTTCTGTTTCTGAAGAAAACTCAGCCGCGGTGGAAGAGGTCTCTGCGTCGGCTGAAGAAATGTCCGCCCAGGTTCAAGAGGTAACTGCAGCTTCCCAATCTCTGGCTGATCTGGCTAAGCAATTACAAGATATTGTCAATCAATTCAAACTGGAATAAACATCTTGTTAAAATAACAAACAAGAGGAGGTATCTTACCTCCTCTTGTTTAATTTAAATCAATCTTCAAGATAACTGAAAACCTTCGACTTTTATTACGAGTTCATATTCTCTTTACCTTGATTTTATGGAAACTAATGATATCCCTAATATTATTAGTGTTGGATCAAATAACTTGCTGTCATAACATCGGTTTTGGAATATTTTTACTATCCAAATAAACAAGGAGTAGATTATCTGTGGAACAACAATTGGTTATCTTCGATCTAGGTGGTGAGCATTATGGTTTAGATATATCAACCGTGGAAGGCATAATTAAAATGCAGCCCATAACAAAAATGCCCCAGGCACCTGCATATGTAGAAGGGGTGACTAACTTACGGGGTATGGTCGTCCCGGTAGTGGACCTTCGTAAACGCTTTGGCCTTCCGTCCCAAAATTCCACAAAAGACGCGCGAATTGTGGTCGTCTTTATGGGTAAGGCAAAAGTTGGCATGATGGTTGATGGTGTTTCCGAGGTTCTCCGTATACCAGAGGAAGCCATCGAAGCAACACCTCCCATGGTTACATCCGTAGATACCGCCTTTATCAAGGGAATTGCCAAATTAGAGGATGGGTTGGTTACATTGCTCAACCTTGATAAGATCCTTTCAGGAGGAGATCTTACGACTTAGAATACTCAAAATTGATGATCATTGAGAGGTCCATTTTCGTTAGATCTATTTTGCGATAGATCTACCCTATAGAATAATTATTTTTGAGATAATGAACTCTGTTTGACGTTATTTTTGACGCAGTTAGCAGAGAAAGAATAAGTTTATTTTTAGAACTTCACATCACTCTTCATCCCAGCCTGAGTCTAAATAATCCCGTTGAATAGCCCAGGAGGAAATAATGGAACGAGTTAAAGTTAGCAAAATATCATTTAATCCAGGTGACTGGACAATTCAAAATAAAATCATGAGTATTCTTATCGTAGCTATAGTCTTATCTTTAGGCTTGATGGCTGCATTGAACTACTTTGATCTGTCCAACTCGACAATCAAGACTACTGGAAACAATTTAGACCAATTGGCGCATGAATCAATTCAACGGTCTGTTGAGGTTGTGAATGCAAATGTAAAAGCACTTCAAGCCTTAGCGCTTTCTCCATCGTTAGTTCAGGCAGTGGACCAGGCAAACCTCGCATATTCTGACAAGACTCAGGAAACTATTAATAATGAAATTGCTGTAATGGATAAGCAATGGAAGGATGAGGATCCTGCAATAGATCCTTTGGTTAATACAATTTTAGCTAGCGTAACCAGCAATGAAATAAATAATTTTATGAAAAACTTCCCTGATGAGGTTGAGGTTTTTGTGACTGATATTCAGGGATTAAATATTGGAATGTCTGGTAGAACTGGCGATTATCTCCAGGCAGATGAAGGTTGGTGGGAGAAGGCATACAATAATGGGGCTGGAGCTATCTCTGTAAGTGCTGTAGAGTATGACGATAGTACAAAAGTCTATGCGATGAATATTGGTGTACCAATTCGTGATAACCTGGGCAATAAAGTAATTGGTGTCCTTCGGGGGACTGTAAATGTATCTTCGGTTTTTAGCGACTTGTCATCGATCAAAGTAGGAAAAACCGGGAATGCTGTTTTGCTTGATAGTGATGGAAATATCTTATATGCACCCAATGCTTCACTCTTAATGCAACCAGGTCCACAAGCTTGGATGGATGTAATTCAAAATAAAATCTTTGGTTGGACTGATAAGCTGAATGACTTGGATGGTAACCCGGCTGTTGTAACTTTCCAACCTCTTGATGGGGACCTGGCAGAATCATTAGGTTGGATTCTGATTCTTGATCAAGATCTGATTGAAGTAAACCAACCTGTTATCAATTCCTTGATTAAAAACGTTGTTATCGCACTTTTGATGGCAATCATCCTTTCACTAATAGGATTATTCTTATCAAGGTCAATATCGAAACCAATTTTGCAGATTGCCCTCGCCGCTAAGAGTTTGTCCTTAGGTGAGGTTAAGTTGGATAAGAACACTCAAAATAATTTATCAAAAATTCAACAGCGTAAAGATGAATTAGGAGTAGTAGGGGAAGCTTTTGGGGCAATCATTGCATACTTGAGTGAAATGGCAGAAACAGCACGTGTGATTGCATCTGGAAACCTATCTGTTGCGATCCATCCCAGATCAGAAGGGGATGAGTTGGGCAATGCATTTTCCCAAATGGTAAAGGGATTACACGCATCAGTGAGTGAATTAAGTATGAGTGCACAATCTCTGTCAAAAGCTTCTGAAAATCTTGCCAATACATCAACCCAAGCTGGTGAAGCTACCAACCAAATAGCATCTACTATTCAACAAGTTGCGCGTGGAACCACTCAACAGACTGAATCTGTAAACAAGACTGCACTATCAGTTGAACAAATGACGCGTGCGATCGATGGAGTGGCTTCAGGTGCCCAGGATCAAGCTGCAGCAGCATCCAAGGCAGCAACTATTACCAGCCAGATGTCTTCGGCGATTAAGCAGGTATCTGGAAACGCTCAGGCAGTTGTTATCGACGCTACACGAGCATCTGATGCTGCGAGGCTTGGAGCAAATACTGTCCAGGAAACATTAATTGGAATGGAGAACATTAAGGAACGGGTTGGTTTATCAGCTCTAAAAGTCCAAGAAATGGGTTCCAGATCCGATCAAATTGGTGAAATTGTCACAACTATCGAGGAAATTGCATCACAAACCAATCTTCTTGCACTGAATGCGGCTATTGAGGCTGCCCGAGCTGGCGAGGCAGGTAAGGGGTTTGCTGTGGTTGCAGATGAGGTCAGAAAGCTTGCTGAACACTCTTCATCTGCTACCCGTGAGATTGGAATACTTATAAAAGGTATCCAAAATACGGTCGAAGAAGCAGTCTCTGCAATGGATCAATCAGCGACTGAAGTCAATAATGGGGTTGTGAAGGCAAATAAGGCAGGTAATGTACTTTCGGATATTTTGAAGGCGGCTGAAGCAGTGAATGAGCAAGCAGAACAGGCAGCCAATGCAGCTGAGGATATGTCAAACTCCGCGAGTGAGTTAGTCACTGCAGTAGAGTCCGTTTCAGCAGTTGTTGAAGAAAATACAGCAGCTACGGAAGAGATGGCTGCATCATCGTCCATGGTCAATATGGCAATTGAGAACATCGCTGCCGTGTCCGAAGAAAATTCAGCTGCAGTTGAAGAAGTATCAGCGGCTGCTGAACAAATGACAGCTCAAGTTTCGGAGGTATCATCATCTGCAAAGGAACTTGCCCAGCTTGCAAACCAACTTCAAGCGATCGTAGATAAATTTACTCTATAAAACAGGAAATATTACTCCTTCTTTCCAGAGACACTAAGAATAAAAAAAGGCTGACCAGATGTTGCTATGGGTCAGCCTTTTTTTATTTATCATTCATTTATTGGGTTATTGATGGCTCACTTGGTACACGTTCTTTCCAGCGATCGAATTCTATTACTTCAGTGGCATCTTTTAGTTTTGTTAACCATTCAGAAAACGCAGCATCTTTGAGGGAGGTATAAGTTGCATCATCAACTGACCGATCTTCATGGCCAAGAACTTGAATGATGTGGTACCCAAAGTCAGTTTTTACTGGCAAACTGGTCTCGCCTAACTTTTAATGCAAAAGCAGCTTTTTCAAAATCTGGAACCATTTTTCCTGCTCCGAACCACCCTAGGTCTCCACCCTGATCTTTATTCGAGGTATCTTTTGAGACTTCCGCAGCGATCGAAATCCAGTTTTCACCATTCTTCAATCGTTTTAGGACATCTTCAGCTCCCTTAAGATCATCAACAAGGATATGACGAGCCCAAACTTGTTCTTCAACACTTGCTATATCTTTCGTGATTATCTCCGACATCTTTTGGCGGAACAAGCCATCTTCATAAATCTTTCTAATATCTTGTTCGCCGAGTTTTATCTCTTTCCAGGTTGTCAAATACTCATTGTAAAGTTTGTCAAATCCTTCTTTTGTATACTGGGTCGGAGTAGCCGATGGTTCAAGAGTGGGTCCTGCAGTCGGAGCAACTGATTCTGGAGCCGCAGTAGGTAGATCAGTTGGGATCACTTCCGTGGTTGGCTCAGCAGTTGGAGGAACGGCTGGAGTTAGGGTAGCCAGCAGTTGGGTAATGTTGGCTGAAAGTGTTGACGTTGGCAGTGATGTCGGTGCAACAGTTGGAGAGGGTTCACCATTCGGGAAGAAACCAAATGCTTTTTCGATCTCGGCATCCAAATCTTCCTTTGTAACCGTGATTCCCAACTTTTTTGCTTCCTGTCTGATCAATTCATTCTCAATCAGTGTAGTAAGTGTAGTTCTTCCAGCAGTCTCCGGGGTGCTCAATTGAGCTGTAATTTGATCCAATTGATTTTGGAAATATGTACCAAACTGTTGATCCCCACCGAAAACTTGCATCATCTGTGCAGTATTGTTGTACTGATTGATTAGCTGCCATCGGTAAAAGCGTGTGGATGCAACGAATTCTTCGGTTGTAACGATATCAGGTCCTACTTTGGCTACGGGTTGACCACCCTGGAGCACAGTTTGATCAAGGATACCGTAGATAAGAACACCAACGATCAGGACAATCACAATGACAGCGCCGATGGTGATCCATCTATTCTGTATGCGTTCTTTTTCCTGTCTAGCGAGGTGTTTCTGAGTTACTATTTTAGGTTTCTCTTCTTTGGGCATATGATTTCACCAGACTTAAAATGAAAGGGCGATAGGGTGGTTTCCATCGCCCTGATTACTTTTGAATTAGCGGTCGTTCCACTTCTCTTCAGTGAAGGGAAGCAGTGCGATCTGTCGCGCACGCTTTACTTCTCCAGCAAGAATTCGCTGGTGTTTGGCGCATGTTCCGGTTTGTCTGCGAGGGCGGATCTTTCCTTCTTCAGTCACAAATCGGCGGATAACATCAATGCTTTTGTAATTAATCACAATGCTTTTATCCACACAAAACTGGCAGAATTTAGGTCTAGCAACATAATGACGTGGGCCAGAATAAGGCGCGTCCATATCGTTTCGGTCAGACATACATTTCTCCTTTCATAAGCTTACTTATACTGGGTGGTTAGTATGGAAAATCTTCCTCTTCATCTTCTGGAGTTGCAGTTTCCAAATTATTGGTCACTGCTGAAGGGTCCCGCTTTTCTCCCAGCATCAACATTTCATTTGCCACGATCTCAACATTGGTATGCTTCACACCTTCGTTGTCTTCCCAGCGACGTGTTTGCAATCTACCTTCGATATAGACCTGTTGGCCTTTCGAAAGATAATTTTTGCAGCGTTCAGCCAGGTTTGCCCAGGCAACAACATTAAACCATTCGGTTTCACTATGTTGTTCACCATCAGCGGATTTCCAAAAGCGGCTTGTTGCTACAGTGAAGGTTGTAACCGCACGGCTGGAGGGGGTATAACGCATCTCTGGATCTCTGCCGACGTGCCCAATAATCATTATTTTATTCAGACTACGAGCCATACAATTCTCCTCATCGCCAATGGATGTTTTCAATGATCAGTCAAGAGTTATGATCATGTGGCGTAGAACTGGTTCCAAGAAACGGATATTTCGGTCGAGAGTTGCACTAAATGAAGGCTCAACCTGGAACTCAAAAAGAACATATTGACCTTCACGCTGTTTTCGCAGCGAGTAAGCCATACGACGACGGCCCCAAACATCAGTCTTGGTAATGGTGCCGCCTGCTTCAGTCACCCAACCTTTAACTTTTTCTACAACACCAGAAAAAGCGGTTTCATCCAGATCAGGATGGACAATACAAACGAGTTCGTAATTACGCATAAGGAATCCTCCTTTCCATGGGTTTGCTCATGTTTTCCCCGTGGGAGAACCGTGAGCGGAAAGTAAGGCACACGTTATGTGTGCCTTCTATTGGTAGATAGTATAACACAGAATTCTGATGGAATTATTATCGGGAAACCGCAAGTTTTACAACCTTACCTTTTTGATCAATCGTCAACCGGGCAAAGTGGGAATGAGAGTGGTTTTTGGATTGTTTATACACTTTACTCACAGTAACAACTGTATGTTCAGTTTCCATTGGACGGACCGATTTATTCCTAGCATCTTGACTATTCATTTGACTGGCATACTGCTTGGCAAAACTATAATTTGCATTATTAAGTCCTGGCAGGTACTGCTCAACGATCTGTTTTACCTGTTTCATTACATCTGCGTTGATTTGAGAAAATGTCTCATCGTGATCAGAGTTTTGACAAACCGTCAAAACCGGAGATTTACTCCGCTCACGTTTAATTGTTTTTTCCATTTTCTTACTTCTTGAAATAGCAACCAATGGATCGCCATACAAAACAAATGAGATCATCGTTTTTTGGTCTTCCCCATCCAGGAATCCCTGTCGTTTGGTCATTTCTTGTGCCATAAGAACTTTAGCATTTCTCAATGCTTCACCAACAGATGTTCCATCTTTGACCTGTTTCCAGAAATAAGAACCCAAGATATCTGCACCGATTAGTGGAGTGGTTACCGAACCATATGCAATACATGTTGATCCAACCATTGCTTTAGTTCCAGAAGTAAGGAAACGCAATGATATTGCCTGATCATCCGTTTTACCTTCAATATATGAACCATAACAAGCTTCAGAGAACACTACCTGTGGAGCATTTCCATCATTTAGAATATCCTGCTTTGATAACGCGACTGGATACTCTGGTGATTCTTTCGCATCTTCGAAATCTGGTTGACCATACCATTCCGGGGCATCAGGTACACCATGCAGATTAAAATATGCAAGACGGGCTGGTAAGTAGCCACTACCAACTAACTGCCCAGTTCGGATAGGGGGTGAAGAAAGTAGACTCTGTGAATCACCTATGGTTCTGTAGACCTCAATTGAAGCCTGGTTCCAAACAGCAGCAGAATATCCAAAACTGGGTCTGGCAGATGACAAACCATGAGCGAAAACCCGGCGCATACTACTAAATATTGGTGAGAACATGCTGACTCTACGCCACCAGGGTTCCTGTGCAGATTGTTCAGCGTGATAGGATATCATCTTTCGTAGGTATTGCATGATTATCCCTGCGTCACGGTTAATCCCGCCTGGTAGTCTGCCGACCGGCCATTCAGGAATGAAGTAGTTATCGTCAACCGTTGCGTATGGATTATCAGATCCGATTTGTGCGTCAGAATCCTCTGTTGGGTTGGGTAGATTGTGGAAAGGTACAATTTCTGGTCCGCCTACAATAAACAGAGAGCCAATCATTTCTCCACGTTTGGCAAGGGATTTATCCAAATCCGATACAGCTAATTTTATTTTCCATGGATCATTGAATGGCGCAGGTTTGATCCCAAATGGAGTGGTCGATACCGGGTCATCAACATAAAAGAGAATAGCATTCCAACCTTGTTTCTTGCGGATCACTTCAACAACCTGTTTCATCAACTCATCCAGTACAAAACTGGTTTGAGAACCATATAAAGATTCCAACCCCTTTCGAGTCGTGAGAACAACATAGACTGGGAACCGGCCATCACTACGGGTAACCCCGGGCATACGCAGTCTACCAGCTATTCGCTCGAGTTCATCACGAACATCCTGTAATGTCTCAGGTCCAAGTTTCGCCTGATCTGCAGCTGGATTCAACCTGGTATCAACCGGACCATCAACATCCGGGATGGCAGAACTCACTTCATCGGGTAAAGAATCTTCTGAAGGTTTGACAATTTTCTCAACTATTGGCGGTTCGATCACAGGTGCTACCACTGGAGCTGCGGTAGGCTCGCTGGATGTAAGCAAATTCCAACCCAGGGCTGAGCTAATCACCCCTGGAATTGCCAGATCAAACCTGATTTGCATTTTTTCTGGCCAAAGCATCCGGTATGCGTGGTTTTCACCCCATATACGTTCTACTACTTGTCCTGCGGCATCTTTCGCGACTGTTTGATGAAGAAGGGCAACGGCACTAGTGTCGTCTCCCGTTTCAAGTTCAGCGGCTGCAAGGTATAACGTAATTGGAAGGCAATCAGGCCAGCGCTCATGATACATACTGGCGAGATTGAAGATGGTCAGGTTGTCATGCAACGCTGATGCGATTTGTAAATGAAAGGTTGCCGGTAGAACAGCAGAAGGGTCAGCAATCAAAGCCTGTTGTATCGAGAGTTCGGCATCATCCAATTTCTCATTATCAAATGCTTCCTGGCTTAAACGGAAAGCTTTACTCCATTGAGCAACAGTAACACCTGCGGCATCTTTACCTGTCAGGGCGTAGATATTACTTACAACCTGGTCTTGTGGTTTATCCAGAATAGTTAATGCAGTAAACATCATCTCATGAGCTGGTATGAATTCAGGATCAGTTTTACAGATCAACTCCAAAATTGGTAGAGCTTGGGCAGGTTTTTGATCTTCCAGCAAGGATTGCGCATAGAATAAATTGAATTGTAAATCGCCTGGAAATGCTGCCAACCAATTTAACACAGCCTGCCGAATGAAACGATACTCTCCATGACGAAATCCCACAGATATGACTGTGAGTAAGTCATCACGATTTATATTTCCCTGATTGAGGAGTGGATTTGTTATAGGGTAGCTCATGACTAAACCGATGCCTCCTGCTTATTATGTACGAGGTTTAATGCAATTATTGCGCCTAACTGCCTGAGGATATTTACATCGTCTTTTGCGAGTTCGGACGCCTTGCGAAGCATTTTTTCAGCACCGCGATAGTCTTTGGAATCCCGGTAGAGGACACCCAATTGATAATACGGACGGTAATCATTTGGTGAGATTTCAATTGCCGTGTTATATACACCAATTGCCTTATTAAAATCTCTGCGGCTCTGATAGGTTTTTGCCATTTCCAAATATGCATCGATAAAGTTGATATTTACAGTCACAGCTTTTGTAAAATGATCAATTGCTTGATCGAGTTGACCGACGGTTCTCAGTAATCGTCCGGCAAGCATATGCATCTCAATACTATCTGGGTCAGACTTGATGGCGAGTTGGGTTACCTGTAAAGCTTCTGACGATTGGTTATTTTCTGCCAGTGCTTGTGCATACATTTTCAGAACATTGCCATCTTTGGGATAATCCTGAGCAATCTCTTGTAATGATTTCAAATATGCTTTGGGACCATCCTTCGCCTGTACGATCTGAGATCTGGTTAGTAAAAGGGGTAGACTGTTAGCCACTTTATTGATCGAATGTTCAATTACAGATAGTGATTCTTCAATCTGCCCATTGGCGAGTAGTGCTTTTGCCTTAATGGTTAAGGCATCAACATGTTTGGGATCGATCCTCAAGGCTGCATCTGCTTTTTTAAGTGAATCATTTACTTTCCCAGATTCCAGTGATAGACCAGCGCTGAAAATAAGGGGATCAGGAACATTTGGAGCCAGGGTGATAGCCCGTTCGATCGAGGCAGTAGCTTGGTTTAGGTCTTTGCTCGCCTGATACGCTTTAGCAATCTCAACCCAGGGCAGATAATTCGATGGTTCTAATTGTGCACTTTTTCGGAAGTACTGGATTGCTTGTATGAAATCTTTATGCGCAAGAGCAGAGGAACCAGCTTCTATGGCATATTCAAAATTCTCCGGGCATAAGTCTGCGGCGAATTTGCTGTGATATAGCGATTTTTCAAAATCCAAGTTTTCCCGGGCAAGCTGTGACGCAAGGATATGCCAGGCGGGTTCATCCGACCACAATTCTAGAGCTTTCTCCAGAGAATCCAGTGCAGCCTCTGTTTCACCTGCATTTGATGCCACGATTGCAAATCCTGCCAGATATCGGGGATTGAAAGGCAAGGTAGTTTCTAGTGAGCTTACCAGTTCAAATGCTTCATGAGCTGCCTTTGATTTACATAATAGACCGGCAAGGATGATATTTTCTTGGGAGACAACTTCATCACGAATCAATTCCGCAATATCCGAGATCTTATTTTCAAGAGCTTTCTTCCAAATGACAAATTCCGCCGAATTTGGAAAAGTATCCAGTTGAATAAGTAAATCAAAATGTTCAATGGTGGGATAAAACGCCGAATTGCCTCTTGCCTGCCATGCCTGAAGCAATGGAGAGTTGTTCATTTGCCTGGCATTCTGAATTAACTGTACAAATTGTTCATAATTTCCAAGGCTGAGCGAATTGGAAGCGGATTGATGAACGCGAATTTGAAGTAGATCATCTTTCCGTTGCTCTTCAGCCTGTACAACTAATCCTTTTGCCACCATGTAAACAGGGCTGACTTCGTAAGGAAATTGCTCCACTAATTCACGGCTTAGTAAAACACCTGTGCTGGAACATCCACATACGAATGAAGCTTCAATGAGCAGCATTGGTAGGGTTGGACTGCTCGAGAAAATATCATATTGCGGCATGTCTGGTAAATTGTTGTGATGCGGTTCCCGTGGCGGGAAGAGTGTTTCCACTTCTTCGAGTGTAATATTTCTCAATTCTTCTGATAGTGTCTCAGCCAGGCGAAAATTTGCTTCGGGTTCAACTGAAGATAACAGTTCGATCGCCGATTTCCAAAGATACCAGCGTGCGCCTAATTCGTTTTGGATTGCTTTTTCAAGTTCGCCCACCCTGACGCTGCTCTGTCGATCCTGTAAAATGCATAATACCTTGGCTATATCTGCATAAACATGGTTTTCCATTTTTAATAATTCAGATCTTTGCAAGATCTGTCGAGATTTACCGGTCTGTAAATTATGGAAGGCCAGATCCGCCTGTAAATAACGGGTTTCTGCATCATCTGGATTTGCGGTTAGAGCAGAGTTGACACATTCTTCTGCCTTGGATAATGATCCTGATTTCCGGTACAGATAAGCAAGTCGAAGATGTGCTCCATGGAGCAAAGATCTTTTTTCTTCAAGAATCTTTACTTCCTCAGGTAGGTGATTCAAAACTGAAGCTACATTTTCTAAAGTAAGAAGCGCATTCGTGAGGTCGCCAGAGAAGGCTTGAATATCTCCTTTGACTATCTGGAGATTAAGATTGTTAGGATCCAATTCAATCGCAGAATCGAGGGTTCCCAGAGCAGAATTGAGATTTCCCAATTTTTGTTCATATTGGACTAGATCAAGTAATAATGGCAACGAAGTTTCCGGGTGGGAATTTATACCTTGGTTGAGATAAGCGACTGCATCCGCATATTCTTTTTGGTCTGCGAGAATTCTGGCAAGTCGTTGAAGCCGTGATTGATCCAGAACTGTTTCTGAATAACATTTCTTGAGGGTATTCTTAGCTTCTTCAATGTCACCAGAAGCGATTTGAAGCTCTGCCAGTTCAATCCTCATATCTGCGTTTTCAGGTTGCATCCTGATCAGTGCATCGTATGTACTGATAGCCTCGTGTAGATCGTTGGAGCGGGTGCAAAACTCTGCATACCAGAGGAGGTTTCCATTGTCTTTTGGATCAATTGATAATGCTTGCTGAGCTGTTTGCACAGCGGATTGAATTAAATTGGCTTTCAAATAAGCTTCTGCCAATTGTTGATGGATCATGAAATTATCTGGATTTTGATTTGCGGCTTCCTGCAATGCAGCCAGCGCAACTTCGAATTGACCCATTTCACCAGAAATCATCCCCAAACCATAGCTGACTCGCCAGCGGAGGTCTTGAGGAAGCAAATCTATATCATCTGCTAGAGCAGCGAAGTATCGTTGGGCTTCCTGTTTATCACCCAATCTAGCTGTGGTTTCTGCGAGGATCAATTGCAGGGAAATATTCGCACTATCCCGTTCCAGCGCATGTAAAGTTGCATCGCGACCGTAATCCAACAATGCGGCAGATTCAACTGGGAGATCATTTGTTCCAATAACGGCCGGGGTCAACTCATCCAGGACCAATCGTCCGAAGATGAGGTACACGTCATCGATGGCGGTGTTTTGATCTATCAAGAATTGAAGGGGAGCAAGCGCATTCTGATATTTGGACTGTTTGATATAAGTTTTTGCTAAAGAATACCGGATGGAATGTTCCGCAGGATAATAATTGATTCCATTCTCATATAGTTTCTCTGCCTCTGCCCACATGCCTGTACTGGTGAGTGCGTCACCATACACCCGTATCAAATCCAGATTTTTGGGTTGTATCTGGTAGGCTTTTGAAAGCATGGGGATTGCTTCTGTTGCAGAATCTGTTTCGAGTAGTTTTTTGCCAAGCATCAAATGGAGATCTGCAGAACCAGGAACAGCTTTCACAGCAGTATTCATTACTTCCATGGCTTCTGGTATGTTGCCTTGAGCAAGGTGGTAGGATGCCAGCTTATGCCAGGCATCTTCCAAATCTGATGATACTTCGACGCCTTTCTGATAGTTCTCCAATGCGTCTTCGTACTTTCCCATTTGTTGGTAAGCATCGCCAATAATCACGAAAGCAGTACCATCAGTTGGATTTTTTTCCAGGATCGATTTACAGGTCGCTATGGCAGTATCAGGTTTTGCAGCACGTATGGCTGCCATCGCAAACGACTTCTGGTCGTCGATTACTGATTTCAGTCGAATCATTCACCAGTAATGACCAGTGTTCCAATGCGGAATGGAAGTTCTCTTCCCCTTCAAATGTTTTTGCGATCATTCGCCTGATCGATGGATCTTCGCCTTGAAGAAGCATCGTAGTGTTAGCGTAATCGCGGGCTAGAGGAAAATTCTTTGCTTTGAATTGAAAGTTAGCACGCGTTTGTAATATGGTAGGGTCAGCCGAATATATGCATGGCAATGCAGATTGAATTTTAGCGGTCAGATCAGGTAAATCTATTTCGCCGATGGTTCTTGTTATTCTCAATACAACTTCTTTGGATAGGTCAGGATTTTCTGCAAGAATGTCTACCAATTGGTTTAATTGAGATTTAGCGGCTATCATGTCGCCATGCATCCAATTCAATCTGGCACGAACAGCCACAACCAGAGGATTTTTTGAACTCCCGAATGGGATTTTGGAATCGTGATTGATCTTTCCGGTTTCTATCTCTGCAAGGGCAAATTCAGCCTTAGCCAGGTCGGAATTTGGTACCAGGGTACAGATCCGCTGCCAGGCAAGCAAGCGCTGATCTGGATGGGTAATTTCTTTTGCCTTTAATACTGCAGACCGTGCATAAAGTTGATTTAGTAAACCTTCTTGTTTCTGCAAAAGTACTTCTTGTACAGCCTTATGATTCTGGAAGCGGTACAGATCAAGATAGGTTTGAAGCTGATTCAGTTTTTGGTTGATTTCCTCATCTTCCAATGGGTCCATAAGGTCAGGAAGTGATTTGGCAAAGTTATCTGCAAAAGCTTCTCCCCGCAAATTAAAGACAGGGTTTACTGCCAACAGCGATCCTATCTCAGAAAACCCTGCGGAATCCAACCACCGTAATATCTCGATCCGGTCAGATTCGGGCATAGGTTTTGTCATGTTTGCAAAGTCACGAACGACACTATCTTCATCTAAAACTGGACGTGAAAGAATGACATGTCCGACCATGCGCGAATATTCCACTGAAGGTAGTTTTCCAGCGAATTTGGTCAACTCTACCAATAATGCCAGCGGATCTGAACATAAGGAATATAAGACTGAGAGAGCGGACTCCCATCTTTCTGACTTGAAACTTCCCTGAGCAAAATTACTTGAAATTTCCTTAGCCAAACCGTCCCAGGATTCGGTCAATCGGCGTCTTTCACGCAGAGCTAGTGCTAATACAACAGCTTCGGATAAGGAATTTATCGAATAATTCTGGCGTAACACTTTCTGATATAGTGCTGAAACATGCTGCCGTAAATCTCCTTGCAATGCGGCTAATGGTTCTTTCTGTAACTCATCAACTGTTAACTCAAAGTCATTGGCAATCAAACCGATCGAGGCATAATTCCATGCAAGGGGATCTTTTCCGCAAGTTGATGCGATGAGTTCAAAAGTTTCTGGATCAATCACTTCTTCCAAAACATGAATGTCCAACACCAGACTTTTAAAAACATCAGCCGCAACCGGGCTGTTGAATATTGGAGTAAGTTTTAATAAAATATCAGTAGGTTCCATAGCCATACCCTGAGGAGCAAATAATTAAGGAAAGTTGTTGTTTATACCATCGCCGAGATTTGCATAACAAGCCAGTATGAACCTGCCATCAGCAGCAAACCAATAAAGATTAAAAACACAGCGATACCGGCTGATGTACGAATTAATCCATCCAATGCGCTTAGAAGTGTGGATGCATTACCTACCAGGCCAGAAACATCCTCAGCAATACCTTTTTGCGCCATTTTTGCCGTTTGGTTTGCTATAGTGCTGACGTCCTTACCCATGGTTCGAGAAACCAGGATGTAGATCCCAATGCACAAGGAAACAATACCGATAAGAAATGCACCGGTAGCCATGGTGAGTAAAAAATCGGGGATACTCATATTAAACATAAAACACCTCCTGATCTGATGATCAGAAGGTATATTGCAAGAACCATGCCTTCATAAACTTATACCGTTTTCAAGCGGATTTGGTAAACTCCGGAGGGAGATGTTCCAGGTCGATAGTCTGATCATCACAGAAGATCATCGTCCGTTCGATTGCATTCGCCAATTCACGGATATTTCCAGGCCAGTTGTATTCTACGAAAGCTTGGAGGGCTCGTGGTGAAACTCCGTCAATATTCACTCCCAAACGAGAGTTGTTTTTCCTGACGAAATACCCAACCAGTTCAGGAATATCTTGTTTCCGTTCACGGAGAGCAGGCAGATGAAGATCCACAACCTTCAATCGGTAATACAGATCTTCGCGGAATTTTTGATCTTGCATCAAATGCATCAAATTTCGATTCGATGCGGCTAAAACCTGAATGTCTACTTTGATCAAGGCAGTACCACCAACACGGCGGAAATTCTGCTCTTCTATTGCACGTAGCAGCTTCCCTTGAATATCCAGGGGCATGGACGACAACTCATCCAGGAACAAGATCCCACCATCAGCGACTTCCATTAGCCCGATCTTCTTTTTTTCCGCTCCGGTGAACGCACCGGCTTCATAACCGAACAATTCTGATTCCAACATGGTTGGCTGGATGGCAGCGCAATTGATGGCAATAAATGGTTTACCAGACCGCTGACCAATTTTGTGGATATATTGGGCTAGAACTTCCTTACCTGTACCGGTTTCTCCGGTGATGATGACGGAAACGCCGGCTGTTGCAGCCCGTTGAGCTTGGGAAACAACCGTCTTCATTGTTTTCGTCTCGCCAACAATGAAGTCTATGTTTTGATGCATCGATGACCGCAGATGGGCTAACTCTCTGCGCATTGCAACGACTTCTTTAGCCCGAATGATCGACTTCTCCAACTGGGTCAATTGGATCGGTTTTTGAAGAAAATCATGGGCGCCATTCTTCATTGCATCCACAGCCATATCAATGTCGCCATAGGCTGTGATTAGTATGATTGGTGGTCTGAACGGCATTGTAGCAGTTTCTGCGAGAAGGTCAGGACCGAAGCCATCAGGGAGATTTACATCTAGCAAAATAATATCTGCTTCACCACGCTGCATGGATTGCCGTGCATCTGCAATTGTCGAGACACCTTTTACCTCGTATCCTTTTGGAACGAGAAAATCAGAAATAATCAATCGGGCGTTTTCTTCATCATCTACTACTAAAATGGACGCTGTCATGCAGCTTCTCCTGGATTGGGTTTACATCCGGGTACTGAAACATAAAATACTGTTCCCCCCGGGAAGGAAGTTAGGTGGATACTTCCGCGATGTGCGTTGATGATCCGTTTGGTTATTGCCAATCCCAAACCTGTTCCCTGAGGATTATTGGTTACAAACGGTTCGAAGATGTGATCCTTGATTTCATCAGGGATGCCAGGACCATTGTCAGATATTGTAACCTCAACCTGTTCTTTCGTGCCATTTTCTTTCATATTCGCAACTTTTACCGCAAGTACACCACCGTTTTTCATTGCCTGAACCGCGTTACTGATGAGATTTGTAAATACCTGTTCCAATGCACGAGCATCTCCAGTAACCCATTGTGTCCCGGGTTCGATTTGATAATATGCCTGAACATTTGCTTTGGCAAATCGGGGACGCCATCGTTCGAGAAGGCGGCATAACAAAACATCGAGGTTTACAGGATCCATCTTATATTCCATAGGACGGGAAAAAGAAAGAACAGATTCCATCAAATGGGTCAGGCGGTTACAATCATGCTGTAAGCGGCTGATAAGATCTTGATTTGGATCATCAGTATCAAACTTGGTTTGCAAGAGTTGTAATCCAGTCGAGATATTATTGATCGGATTACGGACCTCATGGGCAAAAATTGCGGTAACCTCTCCAAGCACAGCCCTTTGTTCCAACTGTTGAGTTCTTACCCGGATCTGTTCGTTCTCACTGATATCGCGGATCAATATGACTATCGAGAGAAGTCCTTCGTCCATAGCGACTGGAATAGATTGAAGATGGGCTGGAAAAGGCTGACCGGAGCGCCGGTGGAGTGATATATTACCAAGATTATGAGTTGGTATTCCATCCATGGCAGCATTCAACGCAGGAATCAAAAAATCAGTCCCAACGAGAATGTTTTCAACGGGAAAACCAATTACCTCACTGGCAGCATAACCTAAAATCATTTCCGCTGCTGGGTTGAGGTTATCGATTGTTAAATTGCGATTGACCAGGATTATTCCTTCCTGGGCATTCTCGAGGACAGTATCCCGAATTAGAAGGGACTGATGATGATCGTTAAGTGATGAATTAATATTCTGGACTAAAAGGTGGTGGTAAATGGCTGCTGATAAACCAGAGCAGACGAGGGGCATCATCTGATCAAGATCGGATGGGGCAGGATTGTCGGTATCTGCAGCGATCAGGATCCCCAATCCAGTCCCTTCTTGCAAGAGGTGTTGAATTGCAAGATATTGCAGATTGGCGATACGGGCTATGCGATGAAGATCGTGCGTTACTCGTTTTCCGGGGGACCAGATATCCACTTGCGTATCAACTTGCATGGCATTCGCGTCAATCGTATCTGGAAAAATTACTCCGGTAGCTGATTCAGTTGATGCTGCCTTTTGGTAACGACCTAACCGGGAATCAAATTGATAGACACAAATCAACCGCGAATTAAGCGTCTCCTGGCTTGATTGGAGGGCAATTTCCAGGCTGGTTTGCAGGTCAGGTTGGCTGATGATCTGATACATGGTTTGAAGAGCAATTCCATACTTTTGCTGCCATTCACCATCACTTACCCGTTTTTCATATCCTTGCTGAGGGTTAACTTGTACAAGGTACCAGGACATTGCTGCATCCAGAGCAGTAGATTCAGTTACCACATCTACAGCATCTCTTAAATGGCGGGTGAGAGTGGTCGATCTTTGACCAGGCTGCAGTAGCTCATATCTGCTGATATCCGGAAAGATACTCCTTAATTCCAATTGGGATAATTCACTTACCGCATAAGCGGTAAGGCGTAGAAACTCGGAATTTGCAGTCAGTATATGGTTTTGGCGTGCTTCCAGGATCACTGCCGGACCGGGCAGAGCGTTTAGCAAAATATTAAACTCATTAACACCCGGGTTTTTTCCTTTCCAAAAATGCGGGAATGACCCTCGTGATGAAAGGAAATTACTCATGATCGATTTACTGTTTTATGACGCAGATGCGCGGGGAGGATCCCTTCCATAGCCCTATACTTGGCTACAGTTCTTCTTGCGACATGATAATCCATTCCGGCCAGGAGTTCTGCCAGTTCTGTATCGCTATAAGGCTTTGTTTCAGCTGCGATGATCACTTGCAAAGCTGTCCGAATGTGCAGGCTTCTGTCGAAGAATTTTGCGAATGGAACAATACGACCATTTGGTAATTGTATGGCTTTATTCGAAACTGCACGGGAAATCGTTGATTCGTGAACTTCGAGTTCCTTTGCCAATTGTGCACGGGTAACTGGTTTCAGATCGCCTTCGCCATGCAGAATAAATTCTTTCTGCAATCCTGCAATCCGCATCATTAGCCGTTCCATGGTGTGGTTACGTTGTTGCAAACATTTAACAAATAATGAAGCTCGTTCGAGCGCATTTTTCCAATCATCTACTTTTTCTTCATGGATCTCTTTTGTCGCCTGACGGAACATGGGATTGATTCGCAAGGTCCCGGATATGGGCATAATGATCTCGACAACTAATGGTCCCAGAGGATCCTCATTCAAATGATTGATAACGATGTCAGGTCGATGGAAAACTTGTTCTTCCGATTTGGCAGATTCTCTGGAATCACCCCAATGAGATCTGGCAGGGAATGGATTCAAGTTATTACCAATAAAATTAGCAATTTCCTGAACATTCTTGGGTGAAGTTTTGAGGATGTGTGCTAGCTCGGAATATTGATGCCGGCTAAGAAGACTCATCCCTTTTTCAATTGCTTGAACAGCTAATGGAGGGACCGGGATATTCTCTGCTGCTAAGACTTCCAACTGGATGAGCATGGCTTCTTCAGGTGTTGCCGAACCAACGCCTATAGGTTCTGCGTGCTGGATCAAACGCTTGATACTCTCAACCCTTGAAACCAAAACATGATGGTATTGAGCTACTTCGATCAATGATACCTGGAGCAATCCATCTTCATCGAGGTGGGTGAGTAGGTAAGCTGCAAGCGCACGATCACCTGGATCCAGTTCGGGAGCGATCTGACGTAAGACATATGTGGGCAGATCCTCGGTAGCAGCACCAATGTTATCTTCGGGGAGGTCTTCTTGAGGAATCGGACTTCCACTAACAAAGTCTTCTCTGGGTGATATAAAAACGATGGGATCAGTTGATTCTAAGGTTTTGGGTCGTGAGCAGATCGGACAAGGTTCGGAACTTTGTAAGAGCCGGTTACATGATGGGCAGCGTCGCTCTTCGACCATCTCTAAAGCAGGATTCGATGCCAGTTCAGACTCAATCTTTTGATGCAGCTCTTCTGCGGTAAGACTGAGCAGAGTCATGGTCTGCGCAAGATGCGCAGTAGTTAAATGTCGGGTTGATTGATTCTGAAGTTGGAACATAGCACAAGTATATAATCCTTTCGCTCACGATGCAAGTTATATGCCTTGAAAAATCCATATCTACCATTACCAATCAGTTCAGTAAAACCAATCTGGTAAAATCTAATCATGAACCAGGCGGATCTTATAGTTATCGGTGGCGGTTTGGCAGGTTGTGAAGCTGCCTGGCAGGCAGCCGAACAGGGAATACGGGTTGACTTGTATGAAATGCGCCCGGAACGAATAACGGGAGCCCACTCTACAGAAAATCTGTCAGAGCTTATCTGTTCAAATTCCCTGGGCTCCAACTTGGCTGATCGGGTTGGGGGCATATTACTCAATGAATTAAGATCTTTGAATTCTTTATTGATTCGTATTGCTGATAAAAATTCTGTACCTGCTGGCGGAGCATTAGCGGTAGATAGGGAAAAATTTGCCAAAGAAGTAACTAGTGTGATCAGTTCCCATCCGCGGATAAATGTTATCCGGGAGGAAGTCACTGAAATCCCAAATAAGCCATGTGTCATCGCAACCGGACCTTTGACCAGCCCAGGTATGATCCACGAACTTGAGAATCTGGTAGGCAGGGATGCCCATTATTTTTATGATGCGATAGCTCCCATCGTAGAAGCAGATTCGATAGATATGAAAATTGCCTTTCGGGCATCCCGTTACGGACGGGGAGAGGGCGAAGAAGGCGATTATATAAATTGTCCACTTTCCGCTGCCGAGTATGATGCTTTCGTCACAGAATTGATCAATGCTCAACGCATTCCGCATCGAGAATTTGAAGAAGAGATTGATAACGGAGTAAATGGCGGACAGAATTTCTTTTTTGAACGCTGTCTACCTGTGGAAGTATTGGCAGCGCGTGGTCCTCTGGCTTTGGCATTTGGACCGATGAGACCAGCAGGCTTGTTCGATCCTCGATCAGGAAAGTGGCCTTTTGCTGTAATACAGCTTCGGCAGGATGACATTGCCAATTCGCTATACAATCTGGTAGGTTTTCAAACGAATTTAACATTTAAAGAACAAAAACGAGTTCTCAAAATGGTACCCGGATTAGCTGATGCTTCATACATACGTTTTGGACAAATGCACCGTAACAGCTTTATATGCTCACCTTTGTTCCTTACTCCTACCGGACAACACAGGGAAAACGGGCAAATTTTCTTTGCTGGCCAATTGATCGGTGTGGAAGGTTATAGCGGAAATATTGCATCCGGTTGGATCGCTGGAATTAATGCTGCGCGATCAATTATTAATGAAGCTCTAATTACACTTCCAACTGGAACAATGATTGGTGCGTTGATGTGGTACATCTGTAATGCCGATCCAAATCATTTCCAGCCAATGAAAGCAAACTTTGGATTACTTCCTCCCCTGGATTTTCCAAAAAGAATAACAAAAACCGATAAGCATACAAGAATGGCTAAGGCAGCCCGAATGTGTCTGGATGAGTATCTTACCCAAGTTCAATTATGAAGAACAAAATCATTACATTTCTGATAATACTCATGCTCCTTATACTTACTCTGGGTGTTTTGTCCATTTCGGCACGAACAAAGCAGCTAGTCTTTAGTGGAGATAATGCACTGCTTTTTGCGAAGAATCAGCTTGATATGGGACCGCGAGTACCAGGTTCTTCTGCGCATCAAGAATTTGGTAATTGGGCAACAGCCTTATTCTCAAAATATGGATGGCAGGTTGAAGAACAAACTGGCGATATGATCGGTCATCCATTGATGAACATCATTGCTAAAAAAGGATTAGGCAAAGAATTGGTAATCATTGGCGCTCATTATGATTCGCGAATGATTGCTGATAAAGATCAACCCGCCAGCTTATTACCAGTTCCTGGAGCGAATGATGGCGCTTCGGGTGTTGCGGTCATAATGGAATTGGCAAGGGTATTGGATGTTCCCGAGGAAAAACAAATCTGGTTGGTCTTATTTGACCTGGAAGATCAAGGAAAAATAAATGCTGAGTGGGATTCGATTCTTGGGTCAAAGTATTTTGTTGACCATTTAGATACCACTCCTCAAGCTGTTGTAGTAATAGATATGATCGGTGATCGCAATTTGGAGATCAAACGGGAGCAGACATCAGACCAGTCTATCATCGATGAGATCTGGTCAATTGCTAAAGAGCAGGGTTATAAGGATCAATTTCAAAATATCCACGGCTTTAGTATTTTGGATGACCACACTCCCTTTTTGAATAATAATATCCCGGCTGTGGATATTATTGATTTCGATTATCCATTCTGGCATACCAGCGCTGATACCTTGGATAAAATAAGTGTGGAAAGTTTGCATACGGTTGGTTCTGTCCTGGAAACCTGGTTGGAGCGCTAATCTCGATTTGGGGTGGTATGCAAACTTGTCAGAAAACACGAAAGCTTGATATGATTCAATTATCTTGGAGTTGAAAAGGCAGGCTATGGAAGAAAACTCGATTAAGTATAAACCAGCTGATCGCATTGCCAATTTTAAACCATACTTCTTCACAACTCTTGGGCTAAGAATCTCAGAACTCAAAGCCCAAGGGAAGGATATTATCCGTCTGGATATGGGCTCTCCGGACCTTCCACCAGCTGACTTCATTGTTGATGCGTTGACTGCATCTGCTAAGAAATCAGATTCGCATGGATATATGCCTTATGCAGGATCCATGGCATTCAGAAAATCAGTATCTGATTTTTATCAAAAACGTTTTAATGTTTCCCTGGACCCGGTATCTGAAGTATTAACATTGATTGGTTCCAAAGAAGGGTTATTCAATCTAAGCATGGTTTTACTCAACCCGGGCGATATATCTCTGGTGTCGGATCCAGGATATCCGGTATATTCAAGCAGCGCTGAAATCGCCGGAGCACAATCGTATCCTGTTGCTTTGTTGGAAAAGAATCAATATCTCCCTGACTTGAAATCCATTCCGGAAGAAATTGCCCGAAAAGCGAAATTGTTCTGGGTAAATTATCCAAATAACCCGACCGGCGCGATCGCGACAGATGAGTTTTACCTGGAATTGATAGCCTTTGCTAGGAAATATGAAATACTCATCGCGCATGATGCACCGTATTCCGAGATTAGCTTTGATGGATATACTGCCCCCAGTATATTAAGTTATCCAGGCGCAAAGGATGTATGTATTGAGTTCAACTCCCTCTCCAAGGCGTATAATATGGCAGGCTGGCGATTGGGGATGGCAGTAGGTAATCCTCAGGTTATCAAATATTTGAGCACATACAAAAGCCAGGTGGATACATCACAATTCCAGGGAATCATGGATGCCGGAATTGCAGCTCTTACAGGTGATCAAGGTTGGGTGGAAGAACGTAACGGAATTTACCAACACCGTCGTGATTTAGTTGTCTCCGCACTTAGAAAAGGAGGTTTACAACTTGAGGTACCCAAAGCTGCGATTTATATTTGGGCAAAATTACCAGATGGTGTTAATAGCAAAGAATTTTGTTCGAAGTTATTGGATGAAACTGGTGTTAGTACTACACCTGGTGCGATATTCGGAAATTATGGTGAAGGATATTTGCGGATTTCCCTCGGGACTCCAACCGATAGATTAATTGAAGCAATGCAAAGATTTGTAAAATGGATGGGAAGATAGTTAACATTAATGGCGAAAAAGCAGGCAGAATCCACTGAACGACCGGTTGAACGGGCATTCTTAGTTGGTGTTGATCTACAGAGCGATCAACATTTACTATCCCTAGATGATTCCTTACAGGAATTGGAATTATTGGCAGATACCGCAGGGTTGGAGGTTGTTGGCGAGATTACCCAAAAATTGGACAGACCACATTCCAGCACTTTTATTGGTTCCGGTAAGGTGGAAGAACTGCGTATTATGGTGGAAGAGACAGAAGCAAATGTCATAATTTTTGATAACGAATTATCCCCTCGACACCAAAGGGAATTAGAACGAGCTTTCAATGACAAGCTTCAGGTCATGGACAGAACAGCTTTGATCCTTGATATATTTTCACAGCATGCCCATACTCGGGAAGGCTGTCTGCAGGTTGAGTTGGCACAATATGTATACCGTCTCCCTAGGTTAACCAGAGCCTGGACACATCTTGCAAGACAGGCTGGCGGTGGCGGTGGATCTGCCGGTTCCGTTGGTGGAGTTGGTTTACGTGGTCCGGGTGAAACCCAATTGGAGATTGATAGAAGGCAGATCAGTAAACGGATATCTTTTCTCAAAGAAGAAATAGAAAAGATCAGAGAACACCGGGCGCGACATCGCCAACAGCGAAAACGAGCCAAAACACCTGTTGTAGCTTTGGTGGGTTACACAAATGCAGGAAAATCAACATTATTGAATAGGTTAGCTAAATCAAATGTTTATGTAGCTAATCAACTTTTTGCTACTTTGGATCCAACGACCCGGAGAATTTCTCTACCAGATAAAAAAGTAATATTAGTCACCGATACAGTTGGATTCATTCAAAAGCTGCCAACACAACTGGTGGCAGCTTTCAGAGCAACACTGGAAGAAATCACCGATGCAGATCTCTTGTTACACGTAATTGATGTGACCCATGCTAATGCCCGGGAACAGGCTCGGTCGGTCATACAAACACTTGAAGAGATTGGCGCTTCAGACATCCCGATCATCAATGTGTTGAATAAGGTTGATCAATTGCCGGATTCTAAAGTAACCAACACCTTGATCAGTAACCAATTCGAAGCAGTAGCGATTTCTGCAATTCAAGGTATTGGGATTCCTGACCTGCTAGAAAAAATCGATTCCATCCTTTTTGAGACCTATATCAACGTAACTCTTCGCCTCCCGTACCAGGAAGGGCAGCTCATTTCGTTATTCCATGAAAACGGGCAGGTTGATAGTATCCGCTATGGAGAAAATGGAGTGGATCTAAAAGGAAAAATGCCCATCAGATTTATGTCGAGATATCAGAAATACTTAAAATAAAAACCACCGAAAGGTGGTCTTTATTTTGAAAATGTGAAGTTTACTTCTTGTTTTCTTTTTCGACGGCGACGACTTCGCGACCCTGGTAATGTCCGCATTTGGGGCAAACAGTATGGGGAAGGCGCATTTCACCACAGTTGCTGCACTGAGTCAGATTCTGTGATGTCAATGCATCTTGTGAACGGCGGCGGTCTCGTCGACCTTTGGAAAGCTTACGTTTTGGTTGCGGAACCATCTATATACTCCTGTCTTACAATAACAATGATCAATGTTAATTCAGATTAAGCGTAGGGATTATACCCGACAGCTCTCTGGAATGTCAAGCAAATGATTAGAACCATCCCCTCTTTTTGAAAAACCAAACCATGAAACCACCTAAGGAAATAAAAACAATCCATACATATAAGTAACCGAACTTCCAGGTTATCTCCGGAAAGAAATGGAAATTCATCCCATATACACCAGCGATGAATGATAACGGCAGGAAAATCGTTGAGACAATTGTTAATGCCTTCATGACCTCATTCAAGCGGTTTGAAGTGACCGAAAGATATATATCCAACGCACCTGAAACTACATCACGAACAGATTCCATCAGGTCTTGAATCCGTACTAAGTGATCATAAATATCCCTAAAATAAATCCGATGCTTTAGTGAGATCACCTCAAATTCATCACGACTGAGACGATTCATTGTCTCACGCTGTGGTGTGATTATTCTTCGCAAAGTTAATGTGATGTGCTTCATTGCCAATATTCTCTGTAAGATCTTAGGGGAAGGTTTTTCGAGCACTTTATCTTCCATCCAATCGATCTCTTCGTCCATTTGATCAAGTAGCGGCATGTAGTCATCCACCAGTTCATCCAGAATGGCATGACAAAGAAAATCAGCTCCGTTCATCATCAACCGTTCATCTTTTTTCAATCGAATGACCACATCTTCGATTGGAAGCATGTTAGTTCCATTTGATACGCTTACAACATAATTCTTCCCAAGGAAAAGATCCAATTCTGTTGTCTCAAGTGTTTCAAAGTTTTCTGTAGGCGGAATGAGCGCATGGGAAATAATAAAAAGATAGGTACCAAAATCATCGATTTTAGGGACTTGATAACCAACGCTTTGACAATCCTCAATTGTCAAAGGATGGAATGAAAAAGCATCATGTAAAATTTCCATAAGCTCTTTATGAGTGGGTGAAGTTAGAATTACCCAAAGCAGACCATCTTTATTTTCAATCGCTGCTTTTATTTCTTCGAATGAAAGATCAGTTTGATAAGGAAATTTCCCCGTCGAATATATTGTTCTGATCATAATTTTCAACTCCCTTCTGAAGTATAACTTCATGCTTTTTATCAGACAATATTTTAGGATAGATTAATCCCATACTATTCCTAACTGATATAATTTGTGAAACATCTCACCTATCCTGGTTTGTTATATTTTGTGGTGAGGGTTAATAAAATTATTTAGTTACAGATTTTATTCAGAGGGAAGCTGTTTATGAGTGAGACAAATATTTCTGAATTGATTGAAAAGCTATCTGCAAATGTGACAATTGAAAAAACTAAAGGTATCGATACAGCAATCCGATTAATCCTAACTGGTGATCAAGGTGGTATATGGAATCTTGTCTTTAAAGATGGCGTATGTTCATTGGATCCGAAAGGTTTGGTAACTCCGAACCTAATTCTTGAAAGTACTGCAGAAGATTTCACAGGATTAATAAATGGGACGGTACAACCTGTCTCTGCATTTATGTCCGGAAAATTAAAATTTACCGGAGATATTTCAGCGGCATTAAAACTTGCAGATTTGTTTAGAAATACGGAATAATTACTGCCAGATTCCCCATTCGAAGCCACCGGGTTCTTCCATCATTGAAAAATCCCAGGGTTCCATTCCCAAAGCTATAACTACCGGGTGAGGAGAAACACTTTCTGCCTGGATTTTTGTTTGCTCGATCAATGCAGGTCCGTATGGACAATACGGTGTCGTCAAGATCATGCTTAATACCAGTGTGTTATCTGTGATGGAAACATTTCGTACCAGTCCCAATTGGATGATACTCATGCCAATTTCCGGATCTTTTACTTCGCGCAAAGCAGTACGGATGGATTCCGCAAGCTCCTGCTGATCGCTCTCAAGGTCCCAAATGATTTTGTTGGTTTTTGATTGTTCGCTCATAGTATCGGCTCTGCAACGGTCTTTTGGTTAATTATGTAAGTACATTGGACGCTTCCACCTAATACACAGCTAACTTTTTCAACGGGAATCGATAAAACAGAAGCAATCATTGTTTTGTCTACTACGCATACTTCAGGATGGCTTTGACCGACGTGATAATAAGGGCATGAGATTTCATGGATCTTATATTGTTCACCGTCTTTTTCCCAATCCATCGTAAAACCTTCTGTAGATAGCATTTTCTTTAGAAGATTAAGTCTGCCTTCGAGTGGAAGATGTGAAGCAACCTCTCGATATTCCTCAGACATATCGAGAGCTATTTGCTCGAAAATGGTTTCAACTTGTGCTGCAGGCATCGCGGATTTAAGCTGGGTGAGCAGACGGGTGGTTAATTTCAGGTAGCTGGTGGGGAATTTTTCGAAACCAAGATCCGTAAGAAAATATATAAGCCGTGGTCTACCGACACCGTGGCGTTCTTCTTCACAATTAACATAACCATCCACAGATAGGGAGGTTAAATGATGTCTGACAGATATGTTATTGATACCAACATTATCAGCGATATCCTGTATGGTTGCCCTTGGATGGGACAACAATGTCTGCATTACCTTATCTCGGGTACTTTTCATATTCACCTAAATTTGTATATTACATAATCAATATATCAGAAGTAAATAATATTGTCAATATTTATGAATATTATGCTAAATATTGACGAAATCGACCCTGCATGCTATAATTCAAAATCGACCGAATGATAAGCATATTATCATAAATATTATTTTACCGGTCATCGTGGAGCGACATGGGAGAACTTCAAATTATTAACCTACACGTTTCCATTGAGGATAAAAAGATCCTCAATGGCGTAGATCTCACTGTTAGAACCGGCGAGGTCCATGCGATCATGGGGCCAAATGGGACTGGTAAAAGTACCCTGGCAAATACCTTAATGGGTCATCCAAGTTATACCGTAAATGATGGCGACATTTTACTAAATGGCAAAAGTATTTTAGATATGCCTGTTGATGAGAGATCCAGGGAAGGAATGTTCCTGGCATTCCAATATCCGGTGGCAATCCCCGGTGTTACGGTTGCTAACTTCCTCCGGACAGCAATGAATGCTCGCAATAAATTTATTAATCCAGAAGATAAGGGAATTTCGATCATGGATTTTCGAAAACAGATGATCGACCGCATGGATTACTTGAAGATGGATCATGCATTTGCCGGCCGTTATTTGAACGATGGTTTTTCTGGTGGTGAAAAAAAACGGGCAGAAATTTTGCAAATGGCTATGCTAAAACCCCAATTTTCCATCCTGGACGAGACTGACTCTGGACTGGATATTGATGCTTTGCGGATTGTCTCTGAAGGTGTCAACGTTCTCCGTGGTCCAGAACTGGGTGTTATATTAATTACACATTACCAGAGAATTCTAAACTATATACAACCAGATCATGTCCATGTAATGATGGGTGGTCGAATAGTTGAGTTGGGTGGAGCTGATCTTGCCCAAAGCCTTGAAACCCATGGATACGACTGGGTTCGTGAAAAAATTGAAAATGGCGTCTCCTGACCGGGTGCAGACCTGGAGGTCTAAATGACAAACGAAACACAGACTGAGTTTCTGGAAGATCTGGGGGACTACAAATACGGATTCCACGACCCTGAGAACTTTGTGTTCAAAGCAAAGAAAGGGTTGGATGCTAGCGTTGTTGCCGAAATTTCCCAACGAAAGGGAGAACCGGAATGGATGTTGGAATTCCGATTAAAAGCCCTGGATCATTTTCAAAAGAGACCAATGCCAAATTGGGGAGCTGATCTCAGCGGCCTGAATTTGGATGAGATTTATTATTATGTCCGACCAGCCGAGGCGGAAAGCAAGAATTGGGAAGATGTTCCGGATGCGATCAAGAAGACATTTGACCGTCTCGGGATTCCTGAAGCAGAGCGTAAATTCCTGGCTGGAGTTGGTGCTCAATACGAATCGGAAATGGTCTATCATTCGATCCAGGATAATATGAAAAAGTTGGGTGTCATCTTCTTATCAATTGAAGAGGGACTTCGACAACATCCTGATTTGTTCCGTGAATACTTCGGAACTGTTATTCCAATCGAAGATAATAAATTCGCCGCTTTGAATAGCGCAGTTTGGTCGGGCGGATCTTTTGTTTATGTCCCCAAAGGTGTAAAAGTCGATCTTCCGTTGCAAGCCTACTTCCGCTTGAACGAGGCCAACATTGGCCAATTCGAACGTTCACTCATCATTGTGGACGAAGGTGCTCAAATGCATTACGTCGAGGGGTGTACTGCTCCCCAGTATACGACTGACTCACTCCACAGTGGAGTAATCGAGATCATTGTCAAGAAGAATGCTCGCATGCGCTATACCACCATACAGAACTGGTCCACAAATGTATACAATCTGGTTACCCAAAGGTCGCTTGTTTCTGAAGGTGGATCTATGGAATGGGTGGATGCGAATCTTGGTTCTAAAGTGACCATGAAATACCCATCCTGTTACTTGATGGGCGAAGGTGCTCGTGGGGAGATCCTTTCCATGGCATTTGCAGGTCCTGGTCAGTATCAGGATACCGGTGGAAAAATTCTTCATCTCGCACCAAACACTAGCAGCAAGATCACCTCAAAATCGATCAGTAAAGGTGGTGGTCGAACAGCCTTCCGTGGATTGCTTAAAGTTCTTAAAGGAAAATATAACGTCAAGTCAAATACGGTTTGCGATGCATTACTGCTTGATCCCCAATCACGATCGGATACATATCCATATATCGAGATTGATGAAGAAGATGTAAATATCGGACATGAAGCATCTGTTTCAAAGGTTGGTGAAGAGCAGCTGTTTTATCTTATGAGTTGCGGACTTTCAAAAGAAGATGCGACAACCATGGTGGTTTCTGGTTTTATCGAACCACTTGTGAAAGAGCTCCCGATGGAATATGCAGTTGAAATGAATCGATTAATACAATTACAAATGGAAGGATCGGTAGGATAATAACTATCGGAATCCAAGTGACGACCATGATAGAAGCTCCTGTGATCATTAAAAGAGTAACTCGCGAACAAAGCATTTCTAGTTTCCGATTTACAAAAGATCAATTACCAAAAAGTAAGAATTCCGATCTACATCAGTTCCGGGAGATTGCTTGGAATGTTTATGAGCAAACCCCTTTTCCTACACAAAAGGATGAAGCCTGGCGTCGAACCGATCTGGCTACATTCCATCCGGAAATCTATACAATAAATGGGGAATCTTCATCAACCAGCGTTCCTGAAAATCTTCTGATTCCACTTGCGGGTGGTGAGCAGGATGGTCAGGTGATCGTAAGCTCTGACCGGACCGATGGATTTTTATCGGATGATTACCGGAAACAAGGAGTAGTATTTGAATTGCTCCGCAATTTGGAGGTTTCCCAACCTGATCTAATAGCAAAGCTATCTGGCAAAGTGATTAGTCCGAATGAAGGAAAATTTGCTGCTTTGGCTTCTGCAATGGCGATGGACGGAGTTTTGTTATACGTCCCTCGAAATGTTTCGATTAAGAATCCATTGCACAGTGTCCTTTGGCTAAGTGGAAGTAATCATGCTTTTTTCTCACGGATTGTCATCTGGCTGGAAGAAGGTGCTTCGGTTACTTACGTTCACGAATATGCATCAGATATGGAATTGAAAGAATCTTTCTTTCACAATGGACTGGTGGAGATTTATGCGGGTCCAATGTCCCATCTCAAGTTCGTTGAATTACAATCCTGGGGTCCTGAAGGGAAGCATATTGTCCATGAACGGGCAAAAGTGGATACAAACGCCCAGGTGGAGTGGATCTTTGGTGCAATTGGCAGTCAATTTACCAAAAGTTTTACAGACTACGATCTGATAGGGCAAGGTGCGACGATAAAGGTGAGCGGTTTCTATTTCGCGGATGGTACCCAACAGCTTGATCATGATACCCAACAAAACCACCTGGTTCCTCACACTACCAGCGATCTATTATTCAAAGGTGCAGTTTCAGGCAACAGCCGATCGGTTTGGCAAGGAATGATCTATGTTGCACCTGGAGCATACAAAACTGATGGATATCAGGCAAACCGCAATATTGTTCTCAGCAAAAACGCAAGGGCAGACTCGATCCCTGGTTTGGAGATCTTGGCTGATGATGTTCGCTGCACCCATGGCGCTACTGTTGGTAAAGTTGACGAAGAACAGGTATTTTATTTGCAGACCAGAGGATTACCTAAACGGGATGCCCAAAAGCTTGTTGTTGAGGGATTCTTTGAACCGGTTATGGAACGTATACCTTTTGACGGTGTTCGTGAACGATTTCGGGATGCGATAAATCGAAAAATGAATAAAATAGATTTACTGAAATAATATCCAAAGTTATGGGAGGGTAAAATGCCCGGAGTACCGTTTATGAAAGCACCAGAACCAGAATACACCTATGATGTAGGTGATGTTGTGGAAGTCTTTTGTGATCACGAGAAAGGAGCCGATCGGATTCGTGGTTGGCTCAAAGGAATTGTGGTTCAAGTGGACAGTAAAATGGTTGCCGTCCAATTCAGGAGCAATGTGTTCTTAACTGATGGATGGATGGTTCCTGACCATATCCTCTGGTTCCCGCAAAACTCTGAACATATTCGTCCTTCCCAAAAACTAAAAAGTAAGATGGTGGATTACTAATCATGAATTCGATTGTATCTGCTTTGGATATTCGGAAAATTCGCGCAGACTTCCCAATACTTGAAAGGGAAGTGCATCCTGGGACAAAATTAATCTACCTGGATTCAACCGCCACATCGCAAAAACCACTCAGTGTGATCAATAGTATGAATGATTATTACACTGAGCATAACGCGAATATCCATCGCGGAGTTCATACTTTAGCTGAAGAATCAACCGCCAGTTATGAAGGCGCGCGAAAAAGAATTGCTGACTTTATTGGAGCTGGTTCCTCAAGTGAAGTGATCTTTACTCGAAATACCAGCGAATCGATTAATTTGGTCGCCAAAACCTGGGCAGCAACCGAATTGACAGCCGGCGATATGATCATCCTCACCGAAATGGAACATCATTCAAATTTGGTTCCATGGCAGATGCTGGCTCAGGAAAAATCGCTTCGTCTTGAATTCATCCCTGTGACTGATGATGGTTTGCTTGATCTGGATGTCTATCAATCCTTACTTAGAACTCGAACCGAAACTTGTTGCTTATACTCACATGTCAAATGTGCTTGGAACGATCAATCCGGTTAAAGAAATGACTAGATTGGCGCATGAGATTGGTGCAAAAGTATTGATTGATGGAGCGCAAAGCGTACCGCATTTGCCTGTGAACGTGAGAGATCTCAATCCTGATTTTATGGCATTTTCTGCTCATAAAATGTTAGGTCCGACTGGTATTGGGGTGTTGTATGGGAAGAAAGCGATATTAGAAGCCATGCCGCCTTTCCTGGGCGGTGGGGATATGATCCGCCAGGTCAAGCTGCGGACATTTATTCCAAATTCGCTCCCCCACAAATTTGAAGCAGGGACTCCTGCTATTGCAGAGGGGATTGGTTTTGGGGCTTGCGTCGATTATTTATCCGAGATTGGTATGGATGCTGTTCATGCCCATGAGACAGAAATTATTACCTACGCAATTGATAAACTAAACGAAATTAAAGGTCTCAAGATAATGGGTCCTTCCGCAGAAAAGCGCGGGGGTGTGGCAGCATTCACCCTTGAGGGAATCCATCCCCATGACGTCGCCCAAATCTTGGATCAAGATGGAATTGCAGTCAGGGCAGGCCATCACTGTGCCATGCCGCTGCACGAGCGCTACCAGATTCCGGCAAGCTCACGGGCGAGTTTTTATATTTACAATACGGTTGAAGAAGTTGATGCTTTATGTACTTCTATTAATAAAGTGAAAAAGATCTTTGGAATTGACTAATATACGGGATTTGACTTATGGATGATCTTTATCGGGAAGTAATCATTGAACGTTACAAAAGCCCTCTTTTTAGAGGGTCTCTTGATCCACATACATATTCTTATGAAGACGAAAACCCACTTTGCGGAGATCACATCAAGATCGATATTCGCGTGAATGAATCAGGAATTGTCACAGATGTAGCATTTGATGGACATGGATGCTCTATATCACAGGCTAGTTCAGATCTGCTCTTGGAATCCATCGTAGGAAAGCCAATTGAAGAGGTGAAGAACCTGAATAAGCAAAGTGTCATGGATCTTTTAGGTATTGAATTAGGACCTGTCCGTTTGAAATGTGCGTTGCTACCGCTTAAGGTATTAAAAGCTGGTGTATATGGCATGGTCGCAGATGATACAGAAGAAGAATAATTGATCAGGGATGTATAACTACGCCAATATTTCCGACGCAGAACTAAAATTTCTGGAAGTATGTTCGATTGCTGATATTCCTAATGGTGAAAGAACCATTTTTGAGATTGGTGGTATGCCGATCGTAATTTTTAATATCGCGGGGAGTCTTTATGCGATAGCGGATCTTTGTTCCCATGATGATGGACCGGTAGGGGATGGAGACATAGAAGGGGAGGAAGTGATTTGTCCCCGGCATGGTGGGAGATTTTAATATAAAAACAGGAGCGGTTACGCATGCTCCTGCTGTGGAAGATATTCCTGCATATCCAATCCATATTGTGGATGGAAAAGTCCAGATCGGTATCCCGATCAAAATGCTTGCTTAATCCCGGTCAAATTCCCCAATAATCCGTAGAGTATCAAATCCCTCGGCGTATCTGCGTTCAACAAGGGCACCATTGCGGATTAAAGTTGCACGGGTGATCTCTTCTTCAAAGTAATATTTACTCTCATATGTTTTATATTGAGCCAGAGCATTGATCTTCGCTTTTACATCTGCTTCTGATACTTCAACGAGAAAATTAGGAAAAAATCCATAACTGGATCGGATTACATCAAATCCCAAAACAGTTGTTCCCCGGAATGCACGGAGGGTTTCTTCAGTCACAGTCTTATGGTCTTGATGCAGATCTGCTTGGGTGTGGGTGAATACAACATCGGGTTGAAATTCTTTACCAAATTTGAATAAGTATTCAAGTATTTCCTGGCGAAGTTCTTGAAATTTGCGGGTTTCAAAACTTGCAAGGATCACTTTATCAGATGAAAGCCCCAAGCTGGCCATGCTGGCATAATGCTCATTTATCAAGTTTGTCAATGATGGATTTTTTTGGTTGTCAGATAATGTTACTACCCGAATGTCTGCAGAATTTCCTATATGGGCAATTAGAGCTCCGCAGCCCAACTCGATATCATCGGGATGAGCACCTAAAAAGCATATTCTTTTACCTGAAAACTTCATATTATCCCCTATTTTGTGGCGATAAACCCGCCTACCACTTTGGTCATGACCAACTTGCCTTCTGTCTTTATTCTTGCTTCAGCAACTCTGGTGATCGCCGACATGAGCTGCTCAAACTCATCCTTATTGTTAAAGAGAGAGGTCCATAATTTCCGGTCTTCTGACAATGAAGCACGGGTGTAATCTACAAATGGTTGAGCGGATTCGAATGATAATGGGTTTTCAAAGATCTCCACTCTTACCGATGAGAAGGTTTTCTTCATCGAATCCAGGATTTGGCTGCTATATCGTGATGAACCTGGCATGGGCGGGATGGGTTTTCCGGTTGCTTCTTTGATCACATCGTAAAACACTTTTTTGTTATCAGGCATGGGTCCTGAGGAGAATAATCGTCCTCCGGGTTTAAGGACGCGGTGCATTTCACGAATTGTGAATGGGATATCTTCAGCGTAATAAATGGCAAAACAGCAAGAAGCAAAATCGAAAGTATCTGTTGGGAGTTGGAATGGTTTATTGAAATCAAGATCAATGAACTTCACGGTCTCATTTGCTTTGATCGGATTTTCTTTCTTAGCCTGCTCCAGTAATTCCTTGTGAAACATCTCCGCCTGTGATATCACAATCACCGTTCAGATATTTATAATAGGAGAAGCATTGTTTGCCAGCTCCGCAACCAATATCCAGGATCTTACTGGATTTTTGCAGTTTGAGGGTATCCAACATCCATTGGTCAATATCTTTCGCTCCAAATTGATTATGGATGTCAATCCGCTTGAGCAAATCATTGGTGGTTTCCTGGTAATCGATCTTCATTTGTCCTCTTTTTATGATGGAATTCTGGTAAGTATGCAGTTTGATGACTGGTTTGTCAAGGGGAAATTTTGAACTTTAGCAGATCCTTGGCAGCATCTCGCCTGTGAGCATGGGTACTATGCGTGTTGATCCGTATTCAGTATGGATGATCACTAATCCCGGGTCCGCCGACAATACAAACCCAATGATGGCCGCATCTTTCCCAAGTGGATTCTGCTTAATAGTTTGAAGCATCTGGTTTGCTTTTTCTTTTTCCACAATGATGACCATCTTGCCTTCATTGGCAACATACAGCGGATCGAATCCCAACATCTCGCAAACAGAGTTAATATTTTCCTTTACTGGGATCTGATTAGCGATCAGGTGGATCGATTTTTTCGATTGCCCGGCAATCTCATTCAAGGTTGTACCCAATCCACCACGGGTTGGATCACGCATCACGTGTATTCCATGACCGGGGATGAGTATCTCATCAGCAAGGTGGTTTAAGGCTGCAACATCAGAACAAGCATCCACCTCAAAATCTAATTGATTCCTGGCCGAGAGTACTGCGATTCCATGATCTGCCAGGGTACCGGAGAGAATGATCACATCTCCATCTTCAGCATTACATCCAGAAATTCGTTGCCTGTGTTCAGGGATGTAACCAATTCCGCTGGTGTTGATAAAAATACCGTCTGCCTTCCCTTTTTCAACGACCTTTGTATCTCCGGCGATTATCTTTACATTCGCCTCCAGGGCAGCAGATGCCATAGAAGCGACCACCCGATCAAGGATTTCGATATCCAAACCCTCTTCGAGTATAAAACCAGCGGTGAGATATTTCGGAATAGCACCCACCATAACCAGATCATTCAATGTTCCACACACTGCCAATTTCCCGATATCCCCGCCCGGGAAAAAAAGTGGGGTTACGATGTGGGAATCTGTAGTAACAGCGATCTGAAGCCCTGCAGGCATGGTGATCCTTGCCGAGTCATCTCCTTCAGACAGAAAGTTGTTGTTGAAATGTTTGAAAAAAACCTTTTGGATCAACTGATGTGATAACAATCCTCCGCTGCCATGACCCAGGATAATGCGGTCTGTGTGAGCGAGAGGTACAGGACATACCGGTCCTTCAGATAATTCTGCCATGCTCTAACCGCCTCTTTTATATCGATAATAAGCCGAACATGCACCTTCATTGGAGACCATAGGTGCACCAAGCGGATTAAGTGGCGTGCATAGTGTGCCAAAAGCAGGACACTGAGGAGGTTTCTTTGCTCCGATCGATATCTCTCCTGCGATACAGATCTTGCTCTCCATGGTCTGAATATTGGATACATCAAAACGGTTCTCCGCGTTGAATTCCGAAAAATCGTCCTTCAAAGAGAAGCCGCTTAGCGGGATGATTCCAATTCCTCTCCAGGCACGATCAGACGGTTCAAAAACCTTCTGAATGATAGCCTGGGCAGCCACATTACCTTTTTCTGTCACAGTCCTCTCATAAGCGTTAAATACACCGTTCTTATGTCCTTCAAGCATCTGCACGCATTGAAGCAAGCCATGAAGCAGGTCTACCGGTTCAAATCCAGTGACAACGATGGGGAGTTGAAATCTCTCAGCTAATGGTAAATACTCCCAATAACCCATGATAGCATTCACATGACCAGCGGACAAAAATCCTTGGACCCGGTTATTCGGAGATGAAAGAATGGCTTCAATCGCCTGCGGAACACGCACCTGTGAAACGAGAACAGAAAAATTCTTGATCCCCTGAGATGCAGCCGAAATGACACTCATGGCGTTGGCAGGTGTAGTGGTTTCAAATCCTATCGCAAAAAAGACAACCTGTTTATCCGGGTTTTCCTTGGCAATCTTGACTGCGTCGAGCGGAGAATAAACTACCCTGACATCCCCGCCTGCAGCGCGAACTTTAAATAGATCATCTGTCGACCCCGGTACACGGAGCATATCTCCGAAAGATGTGAAGATCACATTTTTCAAACCAGCAATATAAATAGCTTTATCCACCATTTCAAGCGGAGTCACACAAACCGGGCAGCCCGGTCCATGAACTAGTTCAATCGTCTCAGGCAGCAATTGATCGATGCCATACTGCATAATGGAATGAGTTTGACCGCCGCAGATCTCCATAATTACCCATGGATGAATTGCAGCTTGCTGGATCTTATCAGCAAGGATCTTGACTGTTTCTGCGTCACGATATTCTTTGATAAATCCGTCCATCACAATCCTTCAGCAGCCTCAAAATCGCCGGCTTCGTCCATTTCACGTAATAATTCGAGAGTCTCCATAGCATCTGCTTCATCCAATAAACTGATTGCGAAACCTACATGAATAATGGCGTATTGTCCGATATTTGCAGAAGGCAGAGTTTCAAAACATGCCTCACGGGTTACTCCACCGAAGTCAACTCTACCCATACGGACGCCGTCTTTTTCATACAATTCGATTATTTTTCCTGGAACACCAAGACACATGGCTTACTCCATTTCTTTCAAACGATAAGCAGCAGCTACTGCCTGCCCAAGACTGATACATCCATCATTGGTAGGTAAGAGATGATGTGTGATAACAGCAAAACCGTTTTCTTCCAACAAAGGTTTTACCCTTTCAAACAATTTCTTATTTTGCCAGACACCACCACTTAGAGCGACTGTATTGATCCTTTGGTTTTCCCGTATCCTGTTGCAACATTCAACTGATATTTGGGCGATGGTCTCCATGAACTTTTCTGCGATCTGACCAACGCTGATATTCATTTTTAGGTCAGCTACAACCGCTTCAAGGATACTACCAATTTTGATCAGATAGTCATCGATCTCATATTCATAAACTGAACCTGATATTTTGATTACAATATTTTCCAATTCTATGGCTGCCTGACCTTCATAGGTAATTTCTTGACGTAAGCCGACTAAAGCAGAGACCACATCAAAAAGTCTTCCCATACTGGTTGTGGGTATGACATGGATATTTTTCTCCAATTGCGCGATTAGTACTTTTTGTTCTTCAACGGATGCGTGTTTTACTGGCGTGAGATGGTGCTCCCAGGGAATACAGTTCTTGTAAAGATAAGCTAGAGCCATTCGATATGGTTTATGTACAGCGGAATCACCGCCTGGGAGGGGCATTTCTTCTAAATGAAAAATCCGCTGATAGTTGACATAATCTCCTACCAGAACTTCACCACCCCAGATTACGCCATCATCGCCCAAACCCGTTCCATCATAACTTAAGCAGATCACTCGTTCATTGGGATGTCTGTTTTCTGCCATACAAGCGGCGAGGTGCGCGTGATGATGTTGGATCTGAAGTAAAGGTAATTGGTATCTACAGGCTCGTTCTTCCGCATATTTGGTGGATAAAAAATCAGGGTGAAGGTCAGCAGCGTAGGCTGCTGGTTTAAAATGGTAGGTCTTTTCAAAATGGTCGATGGATTGCGTATAGGATTTATAAGTTTCTAGATTTTCAAGGTCCCCGATGAAATGGCTGGTGAAAGCTTGGTTTTCGTGGATAAACGTAAATGTATTCTTTAATAAAGCTCCGCAAGCCAGGACCTCAGGAAGTGGATCAATAAGGGTGATCGGTTCTGGAGCAAATCCACGCGACCTGCGGATTGGGAGTGGCTTTCCCATAAAGATGCGAAACACACTATCATCATTTCGAACGTGGATTATCCGATCATGGGTAAGAATCGCATCAGCAAGGGAGGACAGCCTGTGAATTTGTTCATCCTCATGGATGATGGGTTCTTCGCTGATATTCCCGCTGGTCATAACCAGTACATCTGGATAACCTTTCTCAGGTTCACAGATCAAATAATGCAGAGGAGAATAGGGCAGCATCATCCCCAATGTATTTTGATTTGGGGCAATTTCTTCTGGCAGATCATTACCAATTCTGTCCAGTATCACGATTGGGGATTGGTGGGACAGTACAAGGTCTTTTTCAGTTGTGGATATTTTGCAATACTTCTGAATAGTTTTTAAATCAGCAGCCATTAATGCAAATGGTTTTTCGCTGCGGTGTTTTCGGTTCCGCAAGGTAGTAACTGCATCCAGATTTTGTGCGTCGCAGGCGAGCAAGAATCCGCCGATCCCTTTAACAGCCACGATATTCCCTGCTTTGATCATTTCCCTTGCACTCTGGAGAGCAGCTTCCCTGGTTTGGACCAATATCCCATCCTTCATCAGTGAAACCTGTGGTCCGCAATTCGGACAGGCGATCGGTTGAGCGTGAAATCTGCGGTTCAGAGGATCGTGATACTCGGAAAGACAATCAGGGCACATTGTGAATTTTGACATGGTCGTTGCCGGACGGTCATACGGCATAGATTGAATGATGGTGTAGCGTGGTCCACAATTGGTGCAATTAATGAATGGGTACCGGTACCGCCGATCAGATGGATCAAATAGTTCGCGGACGCAGTCTGGACATGTCGCGATGTCCGGTGAGATTAAGGAAAATCCACTGCGGGTATGGTCGCTTTCAAGAATTTCAAATCCTGCTGTAACGATGCCGTGATATTTCTTGAACTTCCAGTTTTTCAATTCTAGCCAATGGTGGGGTTTCATTCACCAAACGAAGTTGGAATTTCTCAACGGATTTCGTCGTCCCTTGGATCTCAATGATGACTCCATCAGGACTGTTCATCACCGATCCGGTGCAGTTTTCTTCAACAGCCAATCGGTAAACAAATGGTCTAAAGCCGACGCCTTGGACAATACCATTGACCAGCAGCCTGATACTTTTCATTTTAGAAACCGGAGTATTTATTTTCGAACCTGTGATTGCAACCATTCGATCCATTTAGGGAAACCTTCCCCGGTTTTGCATGATACCGGGAAATGAACCAGATCTGGATTCAACATACGAACACCAGCCAGGAAATAATCCATATTAAAATCCACATATGGCGACAGGTCGGTTTTATTAATGATCAAGACATCCACGGCTTTATACATGGCTGGGTATTTATAAGGCTTATCATCTCCTTCTGGGATGGAAGCGATCAAAACATTCTTATGGGTTCCCAGTTGGAAAGCTGCAGGGCAAACCAAATTACCTACATTTTCTACTAACAAAAGATCGATGGACTCTAACGGCAAGGCATGAAATCCCTGTTTGAGCATCATTGCATCCAGGTGACAATCCCCGCCAGTATTGATCTGGGTGGCAGGAATCCCTGCAGCGGATACTTTATCCGCATCGATGGTTACTGCAGCGGTATCACCTTCCACAACGCCGATCTTACAAAACTCCGATAACCGCTGTATGGTTTGAAGAATGAAACTCGTTTTCCCCGAACCGGGTGATGCCATGATATTTAAAGAGAAAATACCATTTTGATCCAAAAATGAACGGTTCTGGATGGCAATCTGATCATTTGCGCTCAAAATATTTTCAACGACCTGTATGGTTGTTTTGTTAGTCATTCAATCTCACTTTGTGATTTCTATGCTCTCTACCCGGAATTCGTTTCCAGAGAGTATCTTTACCCGATTAGATCCGCATTTGGGGCATGGGATTAATTCCGCCTCAATCGCAAATTTCGCTCCACAGGATAGGCATTCAAGTTGTGCTGGAACCCGGATGAAATGGAGGATGTGCTTTTTCGCAGATGGTATCTTTTGCGATGATCTCCCAATAAAATTGAACAGAATCATCTATGATACTTGATAATCTACCGATCAGGAGATGAATATCAGATACTGCCGCCGCATTAGAGTCGATTGCATGTTTTGTAACAATGCTGAGAATACTCTCCGTTATGGCTAATTCGTGCATTTGTTTACTTGGGTTTAACCAATACAGAATTTATTGGTCTCATGATCAATCGGCTGACAGGATTCTTTCTTGATGGGCAAAAACATTGAATCTGGTTTTTCTTGCACTGCAGATCAAGGTTATTCCCCAGTCATTGGCTAGATTAATACTGATCGAACTGGTTGATCTCATGGAGATGATATATGGGGTTCTAAGCCTGATCGCTTTCTGCATCATATCCGAACTTACCCGTCCTGTGGTCAGAACTATGGGTATCATGGGATCGATCTTATCCATCAATATCCTGCCAGCGATTTTGTCAAAAGTATTGTGGCGTCCGATGTCTTCCTGATAAAAAATTATTTTTTCTCCATCCGCAAAGGCAGAAGTGTGGACACCGCCTGACTCAGAATGAGGAGGCTGATTATCTTGAAAAGAAGAGATCAAGCTCAAAAGTTTTGCAACGGATAAGGCATGCTGGATCAAGTATAGGTTCAACTTTATCTTTTTCGAGATCAGTTGAGGTTGTTCCACCGTGGCAACCGGATGTTCTTCGCCAGGTATCCGGTTTTTCCGCGGCATGATTCAACCAGATATCCACATTGTCCCGTTTTTCACAGACGTAAATGGAAGCAATTTCATCCATCTTTGATACGAAACCTTCATTGAACAAAAATCCCACCGCCATCTGCTCCAGACAATCTGGAGTACATTGGAAAGTCAACCAGACCTTACCATTCACCGTTAATGAAACAGAGGCTTCAATGGCAACATTGGTTTTGATCAACTCGACTGAATCATTCGAATATTGTCTGAAAGTGATGTGGGTGTGATCGACTGCTCATAATTTAATTAAACCATACTCCATCAGAACCGGTGTGAATATACAATTTTATCAAAAAAGAACAAGAGCAGCAGGCGAATTCCCCGCTGCTCTTGTTATCGTTACATACGAAATTGATAGGTTATGCTACCAAAGCAACTTTTACTGCACATACTTTGTATTCCGGGATCTTTGCGATCGGATCCAATGCAGCGAGAGTCAAGTCATTTGCAGGTACTTCGGGGAAGTGGAAGTTGGCGTAAACCATTCCCACTGGCACCCTTTCGGTTACCCAAACTCCAGCTTCAATTGATCCACGCCGTGATGTAACGCTGACTTTCCCGTCCGGTTTAAGACCAAGTCTTTGGGCATCCTGGGGATTTAGTTCCACCAGCGATTCACCATAAACTTCCATCAAACCTTTTGCCCGTCGGCTCATCTCACCACCATGCCAGTGGTAAAGCACACGTCCAGTGCTCAGGAGCATTGGATATTCCTTATCAGGCATTTCCACCGGAGGAATATTCTGCGTGACAGCAAATAATCCTTTACCGCGGGTGAACTGACTGGTATGCAGGATCGGTGTACCTGGTTGATCAACTCCCTTGATAGGCCACTGCAAACGATCGCCATTCTCAAGTCGCTCATAGGTAACGCCGGCATAGCTGGGAGTTAAGTGATGCGATCTCTGTCATCATGGATTCTGCTGCCTGAGTAATCCCAACCAGCTTTCGGTGCAGTCATATCGATCTTGCGGCTGCTGTACTTGATTACACGTTTTGCTATTTCGGTGTGATCCACCAATCCTGTCTCGAATCGCCTACGGGTTCAATCGCCTGGCGAACGAGTTGAACACGACGTTCGGTATTGGTGAATGTTCCAGTCTTTCTCGGCAAAGGTTACACCGGGTAAGAGAACATCCGCATAGATGGAGGTCTCTGATGGGAAAATCTCCTGAAGAGCCAGGAAATCCAATTCTTCCATGCAGTGGCGGATATGATTTGTGTCCGGATCCGTCATGATCGGATTTTCGCCGAGAATGTAAAGCGCTTTGATCTTTCCTTCGCCTGCAGCGGGCATCATATCAGTCACAGTCATACCTACTTTAGGTGAAAGGGGAGTTCCCCAGGCAGTTTCAAACTTCTGTCGAACTTCGTCATTGAGGACTTGTTGGTACGCAGGGTAGACATTCGGAAGACCACCCATATCGCAAGCGCCTTGAACATTGTTCTGTCCGCGGAGCGGGTTGACGCCCGCACCAGGTACACCAATGTTGCCTAACAGCATCTGCAGGTTTGCACAGGTACGTACATTCTGCACACCGACAACATGCTGGGTGATACCCATTGCCCAAAGAACTGCTCCCGGTTTGGTTGTTCCGAGGATCTCAGCTGCTTCATAAAGCTGTTCCACCGGGATGCCGGTAATCTCAGAGACGATCTCGGGAGTGTATTGCATTACATTTGCTTTGAACTCTTCAAAGTCTTCTGTTCGGTTCGCAACAAATTCTTTATCCTCGTAACCTTTTTCAAGGATGATGTACATCAAACCATTCAACAGGGCAATATCGCTGCCCGGTTTCAAGCGGAGATGCAATGTCGCAAATTCAGTGATATCGATCTTGCGTGGATCTGCCACGATCAATTTCACACCACGGCGAAGAACAGCCTGGCGGATTTGTGTACCGAACACAGGATGCTGTTCGGTCGTATTCGACCCAATGATGAAGATCGCCTTTGCAAATTCTGCAACATCATCCATTGAGTTTGTCATTGCTCCAGAACCAAAGGAAGCGGCCAGACCGGCCACAGTGCTGGAGTGTCAGAGACGTGCGCAGTGGTCGATGTTATTCGTTCCGACCACCTGGCGCGCCAATTTGTTCATGAGATAGTTTTCTTCATTTACACATTTTGCTGATGTCAGGATACCAACACTGTCAGGACCATCCGATATCGCGGTATCCGGCCATTTTTTTGGCTGTAATATCCAGCGCTGTATCCCAATCAACTTCCACCCAATTACCGCGGTCTTTTTTGTTGGGCCGTTCACCCCTTGAGGAGGTATTCCCTCACCATAGGTTTCGTCAGACGTTCAGAATGATGGACGAAATCATAGCCGTAGCGGCCTTTGACACACAACTGCATGCCATTCACAGCACCTTCTGGACTGGAAGTGACACGGATGATCTTTCCATCTTTCACATTCAAGTCCACCGTACATCCGACACCGCAGTATGGGCAAATGGTGCTCACAACCTTATCAGGTACGCCGAGTCCATGTGACAGTTTGTTGTCAAGTGCTCCTGTTGGGCAATACGCCACACAGGCGCCGCAGGATTCACAGCGGGCATCGAGCATATGTTTCATCCAGACCAGCGACGACCTTGGTGTCGTAACCACGTTCAGATAAACCCCACACAAATCGTCCCTGGACTTCTGCACAAGCGCGAATACACCGTCCGCAAAGGATGCATTTATTCATATCCACCCGAACAAACGGGTTGGGATCACTATCCACAGGGTATCTGGGCTGCTTCGCGGATACTTTTGCAATATCCACCTTATAGTGTTTTGCCCATTTGATCAGTTCATTGGGATGTCCGTCATCTGTGGTCGGGATTGGCATCGTAGTACGCCGACAGCAGCAATTCCAGAATGGTTTTTCTGGATTCGGTCAACTTTTCCGATTCGGTCATAACTTCCATCCCATCGGTGACAGGCAATGTACAGGAGGTCATGGGAAGGCGTGCACCCTTCACTTCCACTATACACAGCCGGCATCCTCCAAAAGGCGAAAGATCCTTGTGATAGCAGAGAGTTGGAATTTCAATTCCAGCCTGTGTGGCGGCTTCAAGAACCGTTAGTTCTGGTGGAACTTCTATTGATTTTCCATTTATGGTTAATTGTAGCCATAAATTACCTTTCTCGAGAGTTATTTTTTCCCACGAAGATAAACAAACCAATACACAACACCAACCATAATAGCACCACCAATGATGTTTCCAATTGTTACCGGGAGCAGATTCTTCACAAAGAAGTTTCCCCAGGTCAGATTTGGGAAATTCTCTGCGGTTTTTCCAATCGCTTCAAAGAATTTGGGATCTCCACCGGCTTTAATAAACAGGGCGACCGGGATGAAATACATATTCGCGACACTGTGTTCAAATCCGGCTGCCACGAAACCCGCGATCGGGTGGGATGATGGAGAGGATCTTATCGGTTGTTGAGCGGGCAGAGAAGCACATCCAGACTGCCAGACAAACCATGGTGTTGCACATGATTCCCAAGGGCGATCGCCTGAACAAAATCCAAGCCGGACTTGGTTTCACCGATATTCAAAGCAGTCAAGCCGATTGCTCCGCTTCCAAATGTGTATTGTTTTGTGTAGAACATGATAACGGCGGTGAGAATGGAACCAACAAAATTTCCACCGAAAACGACAGCCCAGTTGCGCAACAAGATGAGCAGAGCTGACCTTTTTATTCATGAAAGCCATCATGATCAGGTTATTACCAGTGAACAGCTCAGCGCCACCCACAACCACCAGGATTAGTCCGAGAGTAAAAACTAAACCAGCGAGAAGTCTGACCACACCATAAGGCAAGGCCGGTACCGAAAACCATCACTCCGGCGGCATCCTTGATGGGCATGGAGCCGGCACTTACTGTCGTTGCAAAAATAGCGCCGAGGGCGATAAATGCGCCTGCAAGAACCGCAAGAATAAAGCTGTTCCAGAAAGGCATATTTGCCTTTTTAATGCCGACTGCCTCGGCTTTTGTTGCCATATCGACTGGCACGATTGCGATCAATGTTAAATTCACCGTTCATTTTTTTCATTCTCCTCAAAATGGTTTGATTTTATGCGGCTACTACTACATCAAGTTTACAAACACCCGTCGGGCATACGCCATCACGGATGTGAGTTTCAACTTCTTCTCGGAAATACTTCATGATATCCCGGAGAGGTGTACCAGCGGTTTGACCCAAGCCACAATTGGATACTGCGTACATACTGTCCGCCAGATGGATGAGTGTATCGAGATCTTCCATCGTTCCTGCACCGGTTGCGATACGGTCCAAGATCTCGATGAGATCGTTGGGTGCCGATACGGCACGGGCTGCATTTTCCGCAGCTTTCGTTACGGAAGAAGTTGATCAGGACCTTCGCCAGATCAACCACACATGTCTCTTCATTACAAACCAGCATCGCGCCAGATCCAAGGGACACCCCGCTTTATTGAAGGAATCAAAATCCATTGGGGTATCTTGCAAGTGAGGCGGGGATGATCGATCCGCTTGAGCCGCCGGTTTGAGCCAGCTTGAAGGTGTGGTTGCCTTTCATTCCCTGGGCGTAAATGTTGATCACTTCCCGCAAGGTGATTCCCATGGGGACTTCGATCAAACCGGTGACATTGACATTCCCCAAGCATGGTATAGACCTTGGTGCCGGGGCTGCTGGGTGTGCCGAGAGCTTTATACCAGGCTGAACCGTTGCGAATGATAGCCGGGATATTCGCCAGCGTCTCAACATTATTTACCAGGGTGGGTTTACCCCATAGTCCGTTTGTGGTTGGGTAGGGAGGACGGGCTCGCGGTTCGCCCCGTTTTCCTTCGATGGATTCGATCAGAGCGGTCTCTTCACCGCAGATATACGCTCCAGCACCAGTATGGACATGCAGATCAAAGTTAAAACCGGTGTTGAAGATGTTCTTCCCCAACAATCCCATTTCCTTCGCCTGTTTTGATGGCCTGGCGAACCCGGTCCTGCGCCAGACGCATATTCACCGCGAATGTACAAGTAACCTTCATCCGCGCCGACGGCGTAAGCCGCGATCGTCATCGCTTCGATGATCGGATGCGGATCACCTTCGAAAACCACGCGGTCCTTGAAAGTACCGGGTTCGCTTTCATCGGCATTACAGACGACATACTTCTTTTCGCTCTGAATTTTTGAAACAAATTTCCATTTCATTCCGGTTGGGAAGCCTGCGCCGCCGCGACCTCGTAAACCACTTGCTTCAATCTCGGCGATAACATCCGAGGGTTGCATTTCTGTGAGGACTTTTCCAAGGGCTGAATAACCATCACTGTCAAGTAATCATCAATGATTCTCCGGATCGATCAATCCGAGCACGCTCGGTGACGATACGTTTTTCAGCGGGAAGAGTACCCTGACGGGCAGACAACCAGGCAATTCTTCCTGAAAGTTCTTTTGTGGACGCAACCAAATTGCTGACGATTCGGCCCTTGTAGAGATGTTCTTCCACAATCACAGGAACATCTTCAAGTTTGACGGGACCATATATGACCGCTTCAGGATAAACGATCACAAGTGGAATAGCGTCGTGACGATCCACATCCGTCACCATCGAAAGAGAAATCTCATCCTGCAGTCCAGGCGTTTTAATCTCAGCTTCAGGTTCTAATAGACTTCTTTTCACCGGCGCTTTGATACTTTTGGGATCACTGGATACAAGGACCATTGAACGGTAAGCTTTCATTGAATACCTCCGGTCGAGTATTTTACGAGAATCTCAGGGACCTGTTCGGGGTCAAATTGCCGAACACATCCTCATCGATCATCATGACCGGACCAACACCGCAAACACCCAGACAACTTACTGTCAGCAATGTCCACATTCCATCCTGAGTGGTCTCGCCAGGTTTAATTTGGCAAGTGTATCCAGCAGGGTTTGGTACACTTCCCGTCCTCCAACCACATGGCAGGGAGCAGATTTCGCAAAACCGGATGATATGTTTTCCGACCGGTTTGGTGGATAACATATCATAGAAGCTTGCCACAGAGAAAATCCGGCTCTGTGGAATATGCAATCAAACTGCTGATTTCCGTCAATGCCCAATCTGGCAGATATCCGAACTTGTGGTTGATAAAGGTGAGGATGGGTATCAGCTCATCTTTCTTGTTGCCATAAATTGCGATCGCTTTTTGAACAGCCGAGAGAACTTGCTCTTTGTTCTCTACACCAACAGTCATAATGCTCTTCCTCCTGGTTCAATAGGTTTGGATTCCGGTTTGTACAAGCGCTAAGATCTAACTACTTGGACTGCATTGAAATTACACACCTGCATACAGATACCACAGCGCACGCAAACTTCCGGATCGATTACATGGGTTTGTCGTCTTTCTCCGTGATGGCATTCACGGGGCAGTTTCGAGCGCATACGGTACAACCAGTGCAAGGCATCCATAATTATATCATAACGGATCAGAGCTTTGCAGACTTTCGCCGGGCAGCGTTTTTCGTAGATGTGGGCTTCATACTCACCCCGGAAATGTTTCAGAATGGTTTCGACCGGATTCGGAGCACCCTGGCCTAAACCGCACAGAGCTGGCTGGTCTTGATCTCTTTGCATAGGCATTCCAGTGCTTCGATATCACCATCTCGCCTTTGCCATCACAAATTCGTTGAAGAATCTCCAGAATGCGTCGCGTGCCTATCCGGCAAGGTGTGCATTTTCCGCAGCTTTCATCCTGGGTAAATTCCATGAAGAAGCGGGCAATATCCACCATGCAGGTTTCATCATCCATGATGATCATACCGCCGGAACCCATCATGGAGCCAACGCGGCCAGTGATTCGTAATCGATGGGCAGGTCGATCAATGATGCAGGAATACATCCGCCCATGGGTCCACCGGTCTGGATGGCTTTAAAGCCCTTGTCATCCTTGATGCCACCGCCAACATCATAAATCACTTCCCGCAGTGTAATTCCCAGAGGAACTTCAATCAAGCCGGTATTCTTGACATCTCCGGCGATGGCGAATGTCTTGGTGCCTTTGCTCTTTTCGGTTCCCATGCTGGCAATACCATTCTGCGCCATTCAGGATAATTTGAGGGACATTCGCATAGGTTTCTACATTATTGACATTGGATGGCTTGTCCCACAAACCGTTATCAGCAGGGAATGGTGGACGCGGACGAGGTTCGCCGCGGCGACCTTCGATGGATGCCATCAGAGCAGTCTCTTCACCGCAGACAAATGCACCGGCGCCCATTCGCACTTCAAGATCAAAGCTGAAATCAGTTCCGAGGATATTTTCACCCAGGAAACCCATTTGTCGGGCCTGCTTAATGGCAATATTCAAAGTCCGAACAGCAATCGGGTATTCAGCCCGGCAGTAAATGTATCCCTGGGTACAACCGGAAGCATAAGCAGCGATGATCATCCCTTCAATGACTGAATGGGGATCGCTTTCCAGAACACGGCGATTCATAAAAGCGCCCGGATCACCTTCATCTGCATTGCAGATCAGATATTTGATCGGATCTTTCTTATGCGCGACAAAGCTCCACTTCTTTCCGGCAGGGAAACCGGCTCCGCCGCGTCCGCGAAGTCCGGAAGCAAGGACTTCATCGATCACTTCTTGCGGGGTCATTTCGGTCAGGACTTTCCCTAAGGCGAGGTAACCATCTTCAGCGATGTAATCTTCAATATTTTCAGGATCGATCTTTCCGCAATTCCGCAGGACGATACGGACTTCTTTTGGTTTCGGAGCGCCAAGTTCTTCATCCACGAAGGTTACTTCCGGGAAGGATAAATTTTTCGACCTTGCGACCTTTGAGGAAGTGTTCTTCCACCAGATAAGGGACATCATCTACCGTAATATTTGAGTAATGAACACCTTCGGGGTAAACCATAATTTCTGGACCATTGGCACAACCGCCAATACGGGATGTTTCCAGCACCTGGACTTCATCGATCAAACCTTCTGCCACCAATTCGTCATTCAGGGCATCCAATACATCATGGGCACCTTTTGATAGACATTCTGGGTCGATGCAAACCAGTACATGTGAACGATAATACTTCATGAGGCATCCTTGTCATTCAATAATATCCATAATTCAAATTCTATCCTAGATTTGGATCACATTTGTTGCGACGACGTTTCCTTTTTCGACATGCTCGCGCATGATCCTCGTAGCGACCTCTGCAGTGACCTTACCATAGGTAACTTTGGCTTCTTCACCTTTGATAACCATCACAATAGGTTCTTTTTCACAAACACCGATACAACCGGTTTGTGTGACCATGACACCAGCTGAGATTGTCTTTTTCAATGACATCGAGAATGGTTTTCATCGCATCACGAGCCCCAGCGGCAATCCCACAGGTTCCCATACCCACGATCACCTGGGTGTGGCCGGTGGTTGTTTTGGCTTTGCGTTTTTCAAGAGCTTCTTCACGAATTCGTTTTAGATCTTCTAAGGTCTTAACAGTTGGCATTTTATACTCCTGTTTTGGATGAATGAAGTGCATGTTGTTTTATTGATTGTTCGCTAATTTTTAATCCTTCGATCCCTTGCATCAGATGTTCTCTGAGGAACTTAATAATTGAGGGTTCAGAAAGAGGTAAATCTCCCAATTCATTTTTGAAATACTCATCATCGAATTCAAACATTTCATCGTTGAATTCGTACCGAAATATCCAGTGGATGACAGGATATCCCACTTCAAGCATCAAGATGGTGTTCACAACATCTCCAAGGGGCATGCGGTCAATGTGGCTGCGCTGGAACCAGCAGGATATTTTGGTTCCCCGACCTTTGGCAGATGTGACCGATAACCCGCCATTACAGGCTTCAGCGGCAGCTTTTAGCAATGGAATACCTAATCCGACTTTACGGGTTGTCCGGGTGGTGACGAATGGATCGGTGACCATGTTCACCATCTCCTCATCCATACCGCATCCATTGTCTGTGATCGAAAAACTGAGCTTATCGCTGTGCGCGTTTTCTGTAACGGATATCTTGATGGTATCCGCTTTTGCATTCACACTGTTTTCTGCGATATCCAGAATATGGAGGGCTAATTCACGCACAATAATACCTTTTCAGGATCAATCCTGGCACTGCTTGACAATTTGCGGAAATTTATTCGGTTTTACTCGTCCAATGGATTCTTCATCCACCACGACCACAGGTGCCTGGCTGCAGGCGCCAACACAGCGGCAAATTTCAAGGGTGATCTGACCGTCCTTGGTGGTTTGTCCGGGAGCTATTCCCAGATGTTGCTTTGGCTTTTTCAATGATCTGATCGATCCCACCGACGTAACAAGCAGTCCCCATACAGAACTTGATGGTATGTTTTCCGCGAGGTGTGGTTGTAAAAAAGGAATAGAAACTAACAACACCATGGATCGTGCTGACCGGAATGTGCAATTCTTGCGCAATATAGGCTTGCATGGGTTCAGAGATAAAGCCGAATCTTGCTCTGCACTTCGTTCAAGATAACCATTGTGGCGCCTTGTAAAGAACGATTGTCATTGATGATTTGATCCAGTATTTCCCGTTTTTGGGGAATTTGTACCGGATCGGTTTCTGGAACGTTTTCTAAAATCTTATACATAATGCGAGGGTCTCCTAATGCAAAGGTATGAATACCTACTATTCGCGTATTTTATGCCAATATGAGTCTACCTTTTACGGCACGCGGACGTAAGGACTAAATGTCACATAAGCGTATGCGACATGTCAATTAGGCTGTGCTGATTCGGAAAGTTCGGCCCTCTTCTTGATTAAACGCTTTCCGAATCTCACAAATTTTTCGAGATTCAATTTCCAATTCAATTTTCCCCATAAATTCATCCAACCGATGAACATCGCCAGATTGGATGATCGGCAGGTTGACTGGAAATCTTTGTCCTGCCAAAAAGTCTTCAGGTGTGGTGTGACGTGATATTTCGATAGCATCGAATGGAATATCCTGTGGAATAAATCCGAGATTCTCGATTAATCCGAAAGCTTTTCGGTTCACATGCGCGGGGATTGCCAATCCACCAAGTTCATGTACTTCCTGAACTGCCTGGTTTACCGAAAGAGTAGTGGAACATAACAATAATCTGGGTTCTTCCCGGATGAAATCCCCGGTCTGATCGACAACGAATTGACTTCCAAAATGTTCAGCATCGTTTTGCAAATTTGGCAAATGCTCATCTACTATCTTTTGCCAGGCTGAAATTTGCTTAAGAGTATCAAATAAACATAACATGTGAACTTCTTCACGCGTCTGCACTTCCATCCCTGGCAGGACAGTGATATCAACTAGCCTGCCAGCTAACATGACTGCTTCAATATTGGCGCTGGCGTTGTGGTCGGTGATCGCGAGCAAGTTGATTCCTTTTTCCAACGCTTCCGCGATTATTAATGGGGGAATCATCTCCACTTCGGCGCAGGGAGAAAGCACCGTATGAACGTGGAATTCAGCTCGAAAGTACATTTTTGGTTACTTTATGAAAAAATCTAAGGATGAAGTCCCAATTCCCATAAGTGACCGCAAACTTCGTAATTCTTTTCTGCGGTGCTTAGAATGGTAATGCCTTCTTCGTTGGCTTTGGTTATGGTTTCTTCATCGGGCTGCGCATCTTCCGTAATAATGATTGCGGTTAGGTCCAACAATGCGGCAACAGCAACAATATTTCCATGGCACTGCAGAGTGATCCAGATACTTTGATGCTGAGCACCAGACATAACACAGCTCAGCAAATCTGCCGAATAGCAACTGGAAGGAGTTTCTGCAGAAAAATCCTTTGGGGTGGTTAATACCTTTAGATTAAGGTGATCAATGACTTCCTGTAAGTTCATGCCTGTTTCTCCTGAGGTTGGGGGTAAGCTTCTGCAAAAGAATCTTGATCTTTTAGGAATATCTTCATTTTTAACTTGGTTCCTTTTTCTTTCGTGGAATCAAGTTTCATATTATCAACACAACGTGTGATATTGACCAGACCCATACCAGCACCAAATCCCATCTCACGGATCTCCTCTGTGGCGGTTGACCAACCGGGTCGCATGGCAAGTTCGACGTCATTGATACCCGGTCCATCGTCGGTGGCTTCCATGGTGATCTGATGCGGTTCGATCTCCACGCGGATTGTCCCACCGTTGGTGGTGTGGATGATGAGGTTCATTTCCGCTTCATAGATGGCAATTCCGCAGCGCCTCGCGATCTGAGGTGATGCTCCCAGGCGGATAAGTGCCCGTTTGATCGAGCTGGATGCCGTACCTCCGTGGTTGAAATCTCCAACTTTGATCGTGTACCTTAAGATGAGACTGGTACGGTTGGAGGAGATATCTTCAAAGAGGTGGCTGGCTCGGTACCGGCGGACTTCTTCTTCCTTAAAATCATGTTGTAAAGCCCGTAGAAGGCCGCGGGTTACATCCCCTTTTGTGATGATCCCAACCAAAGCACCTTCATCATTGACTACCGGTAGACGTCCTACATGGGCATGTACGAAGGTCTTTAATGCTTCGATTACCGGATCTGCTTCCCGGACGGTGATCACTTTCCGGGACATGTACTTGCTAACTGGTGCAACCAGATCATATGCGCGCAGGGATTGAATGAGATCCTCAATACTGAGGATCCCGACCAGCTTGTCATCTACAACAACAGGAGCGCCTGAGATCCTTGAAGTGCGAAAGAGCTCAGACACTGTGTCCATGGTCATTTGAGGGGTAATGACCTGCATTTTACTGGTCATTACCTGATTTATCTTTAATTCATAGGAGAGTTCTTCGGTACGGGTAATGTCTTCTGCGTTCGCGTCGGTCATAACTCGGCCAGATTTAACGTTTTCGCTCATCGACAACTCCCATTAAGAAGAATTATTCGTCGCAGTTACAGGGTCCATCACCGACGGGTTTTTCCAGAGATGGTAGTCCCGCCGCGTAAAGTCTTCCACAAAGTTCAAAAGTACCATAAGGAGTTGAAATCAGAGGTATGCATTCTTCATTCGCTAGTTGGATCGTCTCGGCTGGGGGTCTTTTTCCACGGACGACTACGATGGCGGCAACATCAGCCATATGGGCAGTGCGCACAACTTGCGGATTGCATAATCCGGTTAATAATACGGCATCAGGCTGAATGAACGCGAGAACATCGCTCATGAGATCTGCTCCGCATCCACCCTTGATCTCACGATCCAGATCCTCGCAATTACTTAGCATGGTCCCGTCTATGATCTTTAATAATTCAACCAGTTTCATCATCATTCTTTACCAGCTCTTGAAAAAAAACGAATCGGACAATATGTTAGTATACATTACTATAATGCATAGACAACTGATTACAGCCCATTTATGGATAAATATGATTAATAGCGTGTTAAAATATGCCTATTAGTCATCATTATTATCATAGGTGAATTATGAAAGCATTGATCCAGGGCGTTAAAGGTATGCGGGATTTCTATCCTGAGGATATGGCAGTCCGAAGCTGGTTGTATCAACAGATCGGAAAGGTGTCCAATTCATTCGGATATCAGGAATATGACGGTCCGTTCATTGAGAAACTGGAATTGTACGCTGCGAAATCCGGGGATGAACTGGTTAAGGAACAGAGTTTTGTCTTCCCCGACAGGCGCGGAGATTTGATCGCCCTCAGACCTGAGCTCACCCCCAGCCTGGCAAGAATGATCGCATTCAAACAGGGAGAGTTGACCTTCCCTGCCCGCTGGTGGTCTTACGGACCTTTCTGGCGCTATGAACAGCCTCAAAAAGGTCGCACCCGTGAGTTCTTTCAGTGGAATATTGACCTGATCGGTGCGAACAGTGCTGAAGCGGATGCTGAACTATTATCCATTGCCTGCTCATTCCTGCGAAATGCGGGATTGAAACCTGAACAGGTGAAGATCCTGGTGAATAATCGTCAACTTATGGAGACGGAACTGGCAAATATCGGTATTGGGCAGGCTGAGCTGAAGAAAGCCTTTCATTTAATAGACCGCAAGGACAAATTGAAGCTCGACGCCTGGAAAACATACGCGGTGGAAAGTGGATTCACAGAATCTCAGGTGACTGACCTGTTGGATCTTTTAGACAATAAAGACCTTTGGCAAAAATCGGAAACACTGACCAAAACGTTTTCACTCCTGGAGAAGATTGGTTTCGCGGAATTCCTAAGCTATGATCCGAATATCATCCGTGGATTGGAATATTACACCGGAACCGTTTTCGAAGCTCGCGACAGCGACGGAGAATTCCGTGCCATACTGGGCGGCGGACGATACGACAACCTGGTCGCGGACGTAGGTGGACTGCCTGTCGGTGGGATCGGCTTTGCCATGGGAGATGTCGTCATCCGGTTGGTCCTGCAGAAGTATGGCTGCCTGCCGGTATTGAATACCTTCCCGGCGCAGGTTATGGTGACCATTTTCGATGCAGCCTCGGCAGAGCAATCCATAATACTCAGTAACAAGCTACGGACAGAAGGGATCAATGTGGTTTGCTACCCTGAACCAGCCAAGCTGCAGAAACAGTTCAAGTACGCGGATAAGACGAATGTGAAATGGATCATCGTGGTCGGTCCTGATGAAACTGCACAGGGGAGTGTGATGATTAAAGATTTGAGCAGCGGGACACAGGAATTAGTGACACAGAGTGAGCTGAGTGCGTATCTTAAGACAAAGGTTGCCTAAGCAGACGCAAGTGTGATAAAATACCCGTCGCTATGGTGGCTGTAGCTCAATGGCAGAGTGCTTGACTGTGGATCAAGTTGTTGTGGGTTCGACCCCCATCAGCCACCCCAAAAATCGAATGGACCTCGAGTGATCGGGGTCTTTTTTTGTTTTATTAACAATGGAGTGTGGATGATGCTTCTATACCTCATTAGATTATTAATAGTTTGCTTATGGTTTCACGATGATTTTTACAGCTTCACCTCGTGCTAATCGGTCAATCCCTCGGTGAATTTCTGATAGGGGAATGACTTCTGTGATCAGGCTCTGCGATGTCCAATAATCCACTCTCCAGCAGACGAACAGCTTCAGGAAAAGTGGCATTGGCCAGCCAGGATCCCATCACCTGTAATTCCTTGCTTGTGATCGTTATCTGTGGAAATTGAGAAACTGAGCGGGAATCTAATCCGAAAAGGATCACTTTACCATTTTTTCGTACAATATCAATCGACTGTGTGAGTTGCGAGCCCACCATATCCGCAACAATATCCACACCGATATCCGTTTCTTCTTTTACGATATCGACAAGTGATTCCTTTGATGCATCGATAACCTTGCCAATCTTTAACTTTCTGGCAGCATCAAGCCGATAAGGAGCTCGATCTACCATAAATATTTTGCCAGCACCACCAACTTTAAGCAACATTCCCATTAATAATCCAATAGGACCGCACCCGATTACCGCAGCTGTTTCTCCGGGCTGGATATTTATTTTATGATTGCCATTTATCGCGCATGCAAGTGGTTCGGCAAAAGCAGCTTGCTCAATTGGAACACTCTTGCTTATTTTATAGGCGACCTTGCCCGAAACACAGCAGTAATCTGCAAACGCACCATTAACATAAATACCCATTCCAATTAAATTTTCACATTGATTGGGCAGGTTTTTGCGGCAGTATGTGCAGACACCACAATAATCATTTGGATTTACAACAACATGGTCACCCAGCTCCAAATGGGTTACCGAGGTTCCCTTCGCAACCACAGATCCAACGAACTCATGGCCTAAAATTGTATTTGGGGTAGCTAAAAAACCGGGTGGAACAGACATGATATGTACATCAGTTCCGCAAATACTTACTGCTTCAACTTTTAATAATACCTGATCGTTACGCTCGATCTTTGGAACCTCCACATCTTTAAGTATCAGTCGACCTTCACTCTCAAATACTGCTGCTCGCATTGTTTTTGGAATCATAATCTCTGCTCCATTTCTAATGGTGTGGAATAACCCAAGTGGTTTATCAAAATAATTTGACGTTTTGGCATTGTCAAATACTTGGTAAATTCAAAATCAAGATCCTCCAGAAATTTGAAGATTTGGTTTCCAATTATCCTAATTCGAATACGCACCTAATCATGAAGTGTGAAATGAAGGCAATAAAAACTTTCCTTGTATATGTTCATTCCCAGGTATTATAAGAAAAATTTGGAGAAAAAATCAATAGAAAAACAGAGCAAATTGACAAATAATATTGACAAAAGCCAATTGCAATTTAGAATAAATCAAAGCATACAACAAATAGGGATGATTATGTCAATTTTAGGCAAAAAATTATGTGATGCAGGCCGGATTATGTTTGATAAACGGCTGACGGATATGTGCGGTGGAAATATCAGTGCCCGTGATGGTGATACAGTGTATATGAGCCCGCGATTTGCCGGACAGCGTTACCATTGGGATCTCACCGAAGATGAGTTGGTTACAGGTAAATGGGCAGATGATGAAATTGCTAATGATCCAAGGTTTTCCAGGGAGGGATGGTCGCATCTGTATATTTACCGGAACTTTCCTGATGCACAAGCGGTTGTCCATGCACACCCATTTCATGTGATGCCATTTACTGCGTATAGTATACCAATTGAACCGGTTTTGGAATCCACCCAAAAATTCGGAGTGATCGAGTTGTGTAAACCTGCTGCCGCCCATACAAAAGAACTTGGGTTGAATGTAATCGAGGCATTACAGGGTAAGGAAGCCATGATTCGTAAGCAGGCAGCAGGAGTATTATTGCCAAGCCATGGCATCATCCTGGCTGGTCAGGATTTCGACAAAACGCTGGATGCACTGGAACGGATTGACGAAAACGCCTATTGCCTAATAGTCAAAAGTTCTCTTTTGAGGAAGTAGTATGATCCTCGCTATCAATCTGAATGCCGCTTTGGATAGAGTATTCTTTATCGACCATTTCACCCCGGATGCCCATATTCGCGTGGCTAAAACGGATCTTTGTATCGGGGGTAAAGGGCTTGATACTGCACTGGTTCTTCAGACGATTGGAGCTGAAACACGCGCGATTTCGTTTATCGCAGGGAAGAATGGAGAAATTCTCAAGGGATTTACTTGATAAAAATAACATCCCTCATGAATTAATCTGGGTGAATGGTGAGACAAGGGAAGCAAATATTATCGTAGAAACTGACCTGAACCGGCATACTCATCTTACTACCTATGGTTATGGGGTTACCGAAGCAGAGTGCCAACCTTTTGTTAGAGAAAATCACCAAGTCCTCTAAAAAAGCAAAATGGGGGATAATGGCCGGTTCACTTCCGTCTGGCGCACCAATCGATATATACGCGAGGATCATTCATTCATTAAGGATTAATCGAGTGAGAACCCTTATTGATCATTTTGGCGAGCCACTTCTGATTGCATTGAAAGAAAAACCGGATATTGTAAAAATGAATCAGGTGGAATTCCAGGATACTTTCGAGGTGGTGCTGAACGGATTGGATGAGTGGATATCCGCATGCAAATTTCAAATGGAGACGCATCAAATAGACTCTTTTGTGATCACTTGTGGGAAAGAGGGAATCCTGGCATTTACACCTGAAGGTATTTTTCAAGCTGGGTGCAGCCGGGTTATTAAGGAAATTAATGCAGCAGGTGCAGGTGACGCTGTTTCGGCTGCTATCGTACATCACCTGGCAAATGGTGAATCATGGTCAAGTGCATTGGCATGGGCTGCAGCAACGGGTGCTGCCGTTGCATTAACTGAAAGCACAGCAGTATGTTACATGGAAGACATTATTTCATTGCATCCACATACCTGGGTGAAGCAGTTGGAATGAAAGCGTGTATCCACGGTTTTTCTAATTTAGGTCATTGGAGCAAATCATGAAAACAGTTGATATTTGTAACCAGCCAATCTCAGTTCAATTCAATCCAGAGGATGGTTCTTTTCACCCGTATGCGGAAACAGAATATAGAAAAGTCAGCGATCTATCCAAAATGTTTTCGGATAGATCTGAAGTGGAAAAAATTATCAATTCCGGTGATCGTCTTGTGTACCAGATCAGGTATTATCCATTTCCTACGAACAATTCTGATATGGCATTGGGAACAACCACAATATTCCCCGGTAAGGTTGGGTCTGAGTACCACTTGACAAAAGGGCATTTTCATCAGGCAGACAACCAGCCGGAGATCTACCATTGCGTACGTGGCGAAGGTATTTTGCAAATGATGACTCTGGAGGGAGAGTATGTGTCCGCGCAGTGGGTAAAGGATACAATAACACATATTCCACCACAATATGCCCACAGAGTGATCAACACCGGCAATGAGCCTTTAGTATTTGTGGCTACTTTTCACCTCGCTGCTGGTCATATCTATGAGCCGATCGAACAAAAAGGCTTCAAATATCTGATACTCGAAAAAGATGGCATACCCATGGAAGTATTAAGTCCACGGTGGGCACAGGGATCGGAAGACAAGTAAATGACTGAAAACCAAGGTTTTGCACTGGCTGTTGACATTGGCGGTACAAAAATCGAGTGCGGGATCGTTGATTCAAATGGCAGATTGTTATCACAGATTTGGAAACATCCAGTGCCATTTATGCATGACGGTACAGCAGACCCTGCAAAGTTGATTGAGATTATTGCCCCTTACGTTGAGCAGTCCAAACAAAATAGTGGAGACCTACTGGGAATAGGGTTAAGCTGCTGCGGCAATATCGATCAGAAAACGGGTATGGCTGTTCTTGTTGCCAATCTTCATTGGAGGAATGTTCCCATCGGAGGAATGGTATCGGATGCTTTCCGTTTGCCTGTCTATGCCGCCACAGATGTCCGTATGGCATTGTTAGGTGAAATAGCGTGGGGGGCAGGTCGAGGTCATAGCAATATTGCCTGGGCGACCATTGGAACCGGATACGGTGGGTACCTCTTTCTGGATAATCGGTTTTATACGGGCAGCCATGGATTTGCGGGAAATTTTGGACATAACACCTGGGACGAAATTCACGGTTTTCTATGTGGATGTGGACGTAAAGGCTGTGTGGAAACTTTCGTAGCCGGTCCGGCTATTGCACGCGCAGGTCAGGTAGCGGCAGATTTAAACACAAGTCAATTTCTTAACAGAATTGCTCTCCAAAGAGCGATCACAACCAGGGATGTATTTGATGGAGAAAGAGATGGAGATACTACCTCCCAGTATATAATCAACGAGGTCATACGTTTGATCTCAATTAATTTGGGCGGGTTGGTAAATACTCTTGATCTGGAAATGATCATAATAGGTGGGGGAGTCTCAAAAGCGGCAAATGATTTTGTGGATCGAATTTCAACCAGGATTCGTGATTATTTGATGACAGACGAAGCTAAAAAGGACCTCATTGTCGTTCCTGAAACATATTCCAATTCGGCTTTGTTGGGTTCGGCGGCAGATGTTTTCTATCAACAGGGAAAACTAGTTCTCCAAGCGGAGAATCTATGACGATTTCAGATGAACCTAAACAGAGAGCTACGATCGTCCAGGTTGCTCAGATGTATTATGACCAGGAGCTTTCCCAGCAGCAGATAGCTGATGAACTTGGAGTCTCGAGGTCACTGATAGCACTTTATCTAAAGAGAGCCCGCGAAATGCAGATCGTAAAGATTGAGATCCGGGATCCACTGGATAGTTGTGAAGATATTGCTTACCAGCTACAGTCGCTATGTAAATTAGAAACTGTGGTTGTAGTTCCCAGTTCACATAAATCCATTGTTCTCACTCGACGTTCAATTGCGGGTGCTTTAGCCCGTCATCTGGAACAATGTCTGCAGGATGGCGATTGTCTGGGTATTGGTTTTGGAAGGACGATCGGCGAGACATCCGAATTGCTTACTCCTTCAAAACCGCGAAAAATAGACGTCGTTCCACTTCTTGGAGAAAGTGCTGCAAGTTTGATAGGTACTTATTCTCAGGCGAACTTGCACGTCCTGCGAATTGCAAGCAGTTTCGGCGGATCTCCACACTTTTTATTGACTCCGCTTCTGGTGCAATCACAGGAATTGCGGGATCAACTACTGGAGGATTCGTCAATTAAGCAAGTTATCGCTTACTGGAACAGATTAACTCATGTGTGTATGGGTATTGGTACTGTACCTCCATCGCAAGGAGAAGTCGTATATCTAGGGGAGGAAAATCTGAATACTTTTCGAGCCATGGGTGGGATTGGCGATATCTGTACCAGATACTTTGATCAAAATGGGATTTTTATCGATCATGAGCTATATCAAAGATTGATTGGTGTTAATGTTGATCAGTTACGGAATGCTCGTCAGATCATAGCAGTAACCTGCGGTCAGGAAAAAGCAGAGGCTACGATAGGGTTATTGAAAGCTAATCTAATCTCGAAATTATTTGTTGATGAAGAATTAGCACGAGAAATTCTATACAAAATAAAGACGCTTGATACTTAGAAAACGAGGTGATAAAGGTGAAAATAGCAATAGGGAGTGATCATGTTGGATATCAATTCAAACAGGAACTGATCCAGTATTTAAATAATAAAGGATATACCTGTCAAGATTTTGGAACGTTCGATGAGCAGAGGACATCCTATCCAATTTACGCAAAGGCAGTCTGTGAGGCTGTCAAAAATGAAGAGTTTTCTAAAGGGATATTGGTCTGTGGTACTGGGGTGGGTATGGCAATTGCTGCCAACAAAGTCCATGGAATTCGCGCCGTAGTTTGCAGCGAACCTTATTCAGCATTACTGTCCAGGTTGCACAATGACACGAATATTCTTACTCTTGGAGCACGGGTAATTGGTATTGAATTAGCCAAAATGATCGTGGATAGCTGGTTGACAGCCGAATTTGAAGGTGGAAGACACCAGGACCGTGTCGATATGATTTCGGAAATGGACAATGAAAGATAATAATTCTCTTGAATCGCTAGATCATTATTGCTGGTATTGTGATTAATGTTCAAGAGACTTAATGATTGCATCTAATCCAATTTGAGCCAATTCCATATCTTCCTGCTGTGGTAAGCCACTCACAGCAATCGCTCCAATAACCTTTTTGTCCAGGAAAACAGGATATCCTCCCCCCCAACCCACGAAGCGGTTGTCACCATAGAATGAAAAATCAAAAGATGTTTCCGGGTTGCGGGAACGTTGGCCTAGCTCAAAGGTTGGTTTTAATTCCCTGGCAGCAGTGAATGCCTTGTTCATCGCAATGGTAATCGCAGGCAGCTTGGCTCCATCCATACGTAGTAGGGCAATCATCTCGCCATGATTATCTGCTACGGCAATTACAACTGCCTTTCCCCTTTGTAATGCTTCATTCATAACCGTTTGTATGGCAATTTGCGCTTCATCATGTCCTATCGATGTGATTTGGTACATTATTCCTCCAGGTAAAATCCGATTTCATTGGGTGGTTAGTCAACGAAACGTGAAATATCTAGATCGAATTTTACCAGCCCAGAAAGCAGAATGAAAATTGTTATATCCATTTCTGACCATCAAATCTTCTGATTAAAAAATTGGATATTGACAATCAAAAAAATGTCTGTATTATTTAGTTGTAATCTACGCGTGTAGACAATACGTGTAGACAATACGAGTAGATTTTTCATCCCAGCACACCCTTACGGGAGTTCACATTGAAAAGACCAACACGCGATGATGTCGCAAGGCATGCAGGAGTGTCCGTTGCAACCGTGTCTTATGTCGTAAACAATGGTCCAAGACCAGTTCTCGAAGAAACTAGGAACCGGGTGCTGGCTGCGATTGATGAATTAGGCTATCACCCCCATGCTATTGCACGTAGCTTAAAGACTGGAAATACAAAGACCATTGGTTTATTAGTACCAAGCTTGGTCCCAACTCTCTTCGGTCATCTGGTTACAGCGTTTGAAGATGAATTGGCTTTACGTAATTATGGCCTTATTTTGGCAAGCAGCCATGAAGACTTCGATCGAGAAGCCTATATGCTGGATGTCCTGACAAATCGATCCATTGACGGACTGATTTACATACCTATGTCGGAAAGTAATAATGAAAAGATCGACCAAATGGTTAAAACTGGGTTGCCGGTAGTGTTCGTCGACCGGTACATCCCAACTGTTCCGGCAGATATTATTGCAACCGATAACATTGAGGCTGCCCGTAGAGCAACTTTTTCCCTCATAAAGAATGGCTGTAAGAAAATATTGTGTCTGTCGTTTAGCGATACTGCATCCTCATCGCTGGATCGGGTAAAAGGGTATTATCGCGCTCATCAAGAAGCAGGGATGAAGGTTGATAAAAAACTCGACCTGATGATCAACTGGCCATTCGGGAAAAGTGTTCGTGAGGCACTAATAAACCATATTCATGAAAACGGATTGCCCGATGGGATCCTCTGTACGGTAGAAGGATTTTTGACAGAAGTCATACAGGTATTAAGGGAGTTGGATGTCAAAATCCCAAATCAGGTACATGTTGCAGGTGGTTTCGGCGCTTCATTTTCGCCATGGCGTGAATTAATTGAATCACCTGTTCTGATTGTTCGGCAGAATTATCAAGAAATGGCCAGTCTTGCAGTGCAATATCTAATGGATCGTTTGGAAGGTGTGGAAATTCCGCCAAGAACTTCACTGGTGCAGGCTGAATACTACCCATTCTAGTAATAGGAGGATGTATGACAGGAAAAGTAAAACTTATTGCATTAATTAAAGCAAAACCCGGCATGTCTCCCGAAGAATTAAAAAAGTACTATCTCGAGAAGCACGCCCCAATTGATTTGCAATTTAAGAATCTCCGTGGATACACATTTAATTTAACAAAAAAAGATGACCCATCTTCTGTTGATGGGTCTTCTTATGATGGAGTCGCCGAACTTTGGTGGGACTCAAAAGAAGATATGGATGTTGATTTTGCATCAAAGGCTGGTGTGGAAGGTGGGGAAGACGTGCAAGCATTTGCTAGTGAGATCATTTCCTTGAATACCGAAGAGTATGTAATTTTAAAAAGGGAATGAAAATAGTAGGCTTTGCATTTAATCTGTAATCATCTGGACAATCGAGAGGAGGTGATTTGGCGAGGACACAGAGGCATCAAGGTTTTATCTGCGATACCAATCAATCAAATAAAACAGAAAGAGGAGAATAATGAAAAAGATCTTGTTTGTAATGGTTTTGATTGTATTAGTTGTATCTGCTTGTACACCAGCAGCCCCGCAAGTTGTTGAAAAAACAGTTGAAGTTGAAAAAATTGTCGAAAAAACTGTCGTCGTTGAAGTAGAGAAAAAAGGAGCTTTCACTGTTGGAATCCTTCACCCTGAAATGAATGCATTCCATGCCAGTATTTCACATACCGTTACCCAACGTGGTGGTGAAAAAGGTTGGTTTGTAGTTCCATTTACCGCCGGTGTTGATGCTGCAAAGCAACTGGACCAGATGGAAAATCTGATTCTCATTGGGTGTTGATGCAATCCTTATCACCCCTGTCGATGCCCAGTCGATTTGTGCTGGTGTCAAGAAAGCTCAAGATGCTGGTATTCCGGTTTACGGTATTGACCGCTCCACCATAGGTTGCAAACTCAATATGACTGTCCAGGCAGACAATGAAATGGCCGGTCTTCAGGGTGCACAAGGAGTCAGTAAAATTCTTAACCCAGAAAAATGGTGAGCCTAAAGGTACAGTCCTTGAACTACAAGGTGATATGGCTTCGAACGTAGCCCAGCTTCGTAATAAGGGGTTTATGACTGAAATGGCGAAATATCCCAACATCACTGTCATTTCTAAGCCAACTGAATGGGACCAGGACAAATTCTTCAAGAATACAATCGACGTCGTAGGTTCTCAGCCCATTGATGCGATCTTCAGCCACACTGACGTTGTTGGTACAACCCCGATCCTATCTGCATTGGATCAACTTGGCAAAAAGTTCAAAGTTGGTGATCCAAATCACATCTGGTATGGCGCTGTTGATGGAAGCCCGACCGGTCTCCAAGCCATTCGTGATGGTTGGCAGGATCAATCATATAGTCAGCCGAATACTTCTGTAGGTATCGTGCTTGATTACATCGAACTCGAACAGATCAAAGGTGGAACAATTGAAGCAGGTACTGTGACAGAAGAAGGCGCTTTATGGTCTCCTGCAACAATATTCATGGCTGACAATGGTTGGATGATGAATTTGGCAACAACCGTAGTAACAAAAGAAAATGTCGACGACAAAAGATTATGGGGTAATGGTTAATTGATCTAACAGCATCTGGGGCTGCAGATAAAATCGGCAGCCCCTACTCCCAATTATTGCTTGAGGCGCCTTTTCGGAGATACCTCAAGAATATTGACAAATGGAATTATACACATAATCTATTTCGATTGTTGGATATTCTGGATAATAGGTATATCCAAATGCAAAAAACTGTATTAAATAAAATTATTTTCACTCTATTAGACAACATGGTCTGGCTATTATGCTTGATTTCGATTATAGCTTTCCCGTTGCTTTCTGAAGATTTCTTAACTCCAAGAACACTATTAACGATCATTCCACGAGTAGCTGCTATTGGATTATTAGTAATAGGACAGTCATTTACAATGCTTACGGGTCATTTCGATCTGTCTTCTGAATCAGTTGTTGGTCTTTGTGCATTTGTGGGGGCATTGCTCATTGCATCACCAAACTTGGTGGATGGGGGACCATGTGGTCTCCAGCACCAGTGATCATTATTATTCTTCTTTGGGTATCTTATTGGTGTAATCAATGGATTCATGGTCACCAAGCTGAGGATCAATAATCTGGTATATACAATTTCAATGCTAATTTTATTGCGTGGAATCCCGTATATCATATCTAAATCTCCAAGCGCGAGTCAACTGGGTGATGTTTTCGACTGGCTGGGTAATGGGAAATTATTCAGTTTCAAGTATGAAGGAAAATTAGTTGGCGTTGAGATTAGTATGGTATTTATGATAGTGGCATTTATCATTGCGTTTATTGTCACTAAATATACGCAATTTGGTCGGAATATGTATGCTGTTGGTTCCAATCGCGATGCTGCTGAAGCAGCCGGAATCCGTTCTGGCCGTGTCGTATTTTCAGTTTATGTGATCAGTGGTTTTTGTGCAGCATTAGCTGGTTGGTTAATTGGTGGCCGGATGGATAGTGCAACTTATGGCCTTGGCTCTGGGTGGATCTTCCCAATTCAAGCTGCTGCCATCATAGGTGGTATTAGTTTAGCTGGAGGAAGAGGAAACTTAATTGGTGCTATGGGAGGAGTATTGTTATGGGGGATTCTTGATACAGGCCTTTTTATTATGATGGCCTCACCTTGGACTGTTGATGCTATTAGGGGAGGTTTACTTCTTCTCGCCATTTTATTTGATGCAATCAAAGTTCGGTATGTCCAACGTAGAGCGCTTCGCGAAATTCTAGGGAAATCGACTATTGGTATGGCAGATAAAAGTCTTGGATTCTAAGTAGCAAGGAAAAAACACAAATATGACTATTGCAACTCATTCAACCACTAAGAATATTCTGCAAATGCAGAATGTCACAAAAACCTTTCCAGGTGTTCAAGCTCTGACGGGAGTTTGCCTTGAAGTAGCTGAAGGAGAAATTCATGGATTGGTAGGTAAAAATGGAGCTGGAAAATCTACGCTAGTACGTTTACTCATGGGACTTCAGGAGTTGGATACAGGAACAATCCAAATTAATGAGCATTCATTTTCTCGAATAAGTTCAAGTGAAGCACTCCGAGCTGGTGTCGCCTATGTCCCTCAACAAGTAACAATGATGGATAGCTTAACTGTAGCTGAAAATATTCTGGCAGGTGCATTACCAAAGAATAAATTGGGTTTAGTTGATTGGAAAGCAGTCTTTAATGAAGCAGAAGAAAGGTTGAATAGACTTGGCTTGAATTTAGACGTACGTAAACCTGTTGAAGGGTTAAGAATCGCTGAACAAACCATGCTTGCGATTGCGAAAGCATTATTTAGTAATGCAAAGCTAATAATCCTCGATGAAACTACAGCACCTTTACCACGTCCAGATATCAATCAGCTTTTTGAATTTGTACGTTCATTAAAGAAGAAGGGAATCGCTTTCATCTATATTTCGCATCACCTGGAAGAGGTCTTTGAAATTTGTGATAGGGTCACAATCCTCCGAGATGGACAGGTAGTTGATACCAAAAGAATTGCTGAGTTAAATATGGCCAGGCTCACAAAATTGATTGTTGGTGAGGATGTGCATGAATATGAACGTGAGACTAGTTGTAGGTCTGGAGAAAAAGTCTTAGTAATTTCAGAGTTATCCCGTAGAGGATTTTATGAAAATATCAATCTAACAATCGAAAAAGGTGAAATAGTTGGACTCTCTGGTTTGCAAGGTTGTGGTGCAGAAGCTCTGGCTGCAGGACTTTTTGGGTTGGAAAGTATAGGTACGGGAACTGTCTCCATTTGTGGAACTCCTTTTTCTTGTACTAGTCCCAAGGAAGCATTGGACCAAGGACTGGCTTTGCTTCCACAAAATTGGTATCAGTATGGATTAGTTGGTTTACGGACCGTGAGGGAGAATATCACTTATACCACTCTCGATCATTTGGTCAATTTTCTTTCAATGGTAAAAACGAATCAGGAAAAAAGTACTGTCAAGGAATATATCAAAAGCCTTGGCATTGTAACTCCCAGTCAGGAACAAACTGTTCGTTTACTAAGTGGCGGTAATCAGCAAAAAGTTGTATTCGCAAAATTGGCTTCAACTAAACCATCCATTCTGATTTTGCATGAACCCAATGCGGGTATTGATGTAAGGGCAAAACAGGATATTTTCCGCATAATTCATGACCTAGCGTGTGAAGGTCATGCTATTTTGATCATTTCAAGTGAAGTGCGTGAAATGTTAGGAATATGTGACCGGATATTGGTTATGTATCAAGGACGCCTGACACATGAATTTATTAAACGAGATGTCATAACCACACCCCAAAACATATTACAAGCTATTGAAGGAGATACTCAATATGCAAAGCGGTAGAACAGATTGGGTAAAGTTTATACTAGATCGATTTATCTGGTTCATTCTACTGGGTGTATTTCTGTTCTTTGTCCTAAATGCACCCAATTTTTTTACACCTTTGAATATGATCAATATTGGATTGCATGCAAGTGTCTTAGGTCTAATGGCCATTGGACAAGCGATCTGCTTAATTAGCGGTAACTTTGACCTCTCAGCAGAGGGAATCGTGTCCTTGCTTACAGTTTTAGCGGCATGGTTAATGGGTACCGCTACAGGAGAAGGTGTTGTCCATACTTTTGAGGCTGGCAGCGGGTGGGGAGTTAGCCCATCCTGGTGCTTATTCTCATTCTCTTCCTTGGAGTGGGGATTGGCGCCTTAAATGGGTTCATGATCACACGATTAAGAATGAACAACTTTATAGTAACTTTGGCGATGCAGCTAGTGCTACGAGGATTGGCATTGACGCTTTCTGGAGGTAAGAATATTTCCAATATTCCGGATGCATTCAGATGGCTGGGAACAGGCAAAATTGGACCTATACCCGTTCAAATAATTTTTACAGGCCTTCTCTTTTTTGTCTTCCATTATTTCCTAAAAAATTCAAAGTTTGGTAGAAAGTTATTTGCAACAGGTGGAAATAAAGATGCTGCTTTAGCTTCCGGTTTTAATCCCAAGAAGATTATCTCAATGGCATATATTCTGAGTGGTCTATTCGCTGCACTCGCAGCCTGGATGTTGCTCGGACGCGTTGGTGAGGCAACGATCTTCTTAGGTGCCGGGATGACATTGGAAACTGTGGCTGCTGCAGTAATTGGCGGAATTGCATTATCAGGTGGATTTGGAACGATTGGTGGAGTCTTAGGCGGTGTTCTGCTATTATCGATCGTTGATAATGGTCTTAATCTGATGGCTTTAGATCCCAATGCAGTACGGGGTATTCGTGGTCTCATCATACTGATAGCTTTAATTATCGAAGCTCAGAAGTTCCGATATAAACCAAAAGTAATCAAAAAAGTGGAATCTGAGTGTGGGGATCCAAACGTCCCAGTTGCCCAATAGTATGAAAAAGAATCATGAAATTTTTGTAGGCGATCTGACTTATCAAAATTGTTGTAGGAGAGCAATATGAGAATAGCAGTAGTGAGTGAAACAGCCGCTGGAGATAAGAATGCAGACATTATGGCTGCCTTATCCGGGCGTGGATATGAGGTATTAAATGTAGGAATGAAAAAGTCTGGTGAGACACCAGAACTCCAGTACTTCCATACTGGTTTATTGGCAGCTTTGCTACTTAACACGAATCGGGCAGATCTGGTTGTCGGAGGATGTGGAACAGGTCAAGGATTTTTTAATGCTGCAGTTCAGTTTCCTGGAGTGTTCTGTGGTTATTTGAATACTCCGTTAGATGCCTGGTTATGGAACCAAATCAACGGAGGGAATTGTATATCCTTATGTTTGAATCAAGGATATGGGTGGGCTGGGGGAATAAACCTGAAATTATTGTTCGATGCATTATTCAGCACAGCTAAAGCATCTGGATATCCAGAGCATCGAAAGGAACCGCAAAGAAAATCGCGGCTCGCATTGGAAGAAATCTCAAAAGCTACACATCTTCCACTCGAAAAGATCTTGGAAAAGCTTTCCCCCGAAATAATTTCTACCGTTTTCTTTTACCCGGGGGTGAAAGAAGTATTGGATCCGGATAGCATTTCAAATCTTGACCTCCGAATTACTATTCAAAGGATTTACCAATGATTACCAGTGAAAAACTTGTTGATTTGAATAATACCGCACGGAAGATGCGATTTGAGTTAATAAAAATGATGAATTATGGGAAAGTCCATCATTTTGGTGGTTCGCTATCTGCAATCGAAATCATGGCGGCTTTGTATTTTTATAAAATGCGTTTACACCCCGATGATCCAAATTGGAGTGGTCGTGATTGGTTCGTTATGAGTAAGGGGCATAGCGTTCCTGCCCAATATGTCGCACTTGCCCTGAAGGGTATTCTTCCATTGGAGACTTTGAAAACATTAAAACTCTTGGGTAGTATTCTACAAGGTCACCCAAATGCATGGATGACTCCTGGAATTGAAGCTTGCACAGGATCACTTGGACAAGGACTCTCATTTGGGAATGGAGTTGCACTTTCTGCCAGAATAAAAAAAATGGATACTAGAGTGTATGTATTATTAGGCGATGGAGAATTACATGAAGGTCAGGTTTGGGAAGCAGCTTTGACGACATCCACGCATGCTTTGGATAATCTTGTCGGTATCATAGATCGTAATTCTTTAAAAAGCCAAGGGATTACAGATGAAGCCAAAAATCTAGAACCATTAAAAGCGAAGTGGGAATCATTTGGTTGGCACACATTGGAAATTGATGGACATGACTTAAAGGCAATTTGTGATGCATTAGATGAGGCAGAGACTATCAAGGGCAAGCCAACGATGATCATAGCAAAGACAATTAAAGGTAAAGGCATTTCCTTTGCTGAAGGAAAATTTGAATTCCATAATAGTTCAATTACTGAAGAACAATTCAAACTAGCATTAACCGAAGTGACTGTGGAGGCATCCTAATGGCTGCTTGGAAAATTGGTGATCTTGTCGAAACAAGGAATGCATACGGTGAAGGTTTACTGGAATTGGGTAGGGTTCGGAGCGATGTGATTGTTCTGGATGCTGACTTGCAGAGATCAAATAAGACATATGCATATGGACAAGCACACCCCGAACTATTCTTTGATATGGGTATCGCTGAAGCGGATATGGTCTCCACAGCTTCTGGCATGGCGGCAAATGGTTTTATAGTTTTTGCCAGCTCATTTGCCATGTTCGTTCCTGGAAGATGCTATGACCAAATTCGCTTGCAGGTTTCATATGCAAAAAGTAATGTTAAGTTAGCAGGTGTGAGTGCCGGATTAACACAAGGACCAGATGGAGCCAGCCATCAGTCATTTGATGATATTGCTCTGATGAGGCATCTACCAAATCTGACAGTCATTAATCCTGCGGATGCAGAGGAAGGCTATCAAGCAGTATTGGCTGCCGCGGCGACACCAGGACCTTTTTATCTTAGATTTGGTAGGTATCCAACTCCTGTCCTCTACGACAATTCATATAAATTTGAGGTGGGTAAAGCATCAACAATTAGAGAAGGGAACGATATTGCACTTTTTGCTACCGGAATAATGACTGCAAAAGCAATTCTAACAGCAGAGCTCTTAGCAAACAGTGGGATATCAGCATCGGTCATTAACATTTCGACAATCAAACCTATTGATACACAAGCGGTTGTTTTTCATGCTTCAAATAAGCGTGGTGTATTCAGTATGGAAGAACATTCCGTCCTCGGTGGTCTTGGAAGCGCTGTTGCTGAGACACTTGCGTTTGCTGGCAATATGCCAAGCCTTATCAGAATTGGACTCCAGGATACGTTTGGTCAATCAGCAAAAGCAGATGAATTATTAGATCATTATGGATTAACCCCTGCCAAAATGTCTGCTCAGATCATTGAATCGCTGAAAGTATAAAGACTTATGGTAGTTATTTTTGATCTTTCAGTTTTACATTCGATGGGTGACCTGAAAGCAATGTATTCGGTCAAACTCGACAAAGATCATTGCACTGTTAATGAGTGTTTTGTTGCATTATCAGAACAACATCAGCAAGTATTTAAAACACTTGAAAGTGCAAATATTGTTGATGGGGAAAAAATCAATGCGATGCTGATATCGGGGCAAGATTTACTTAAGTTAAATTCTATTATCAATGATGGTCAGAGTATAAAAGTAATTGGTCAAATTTGTGGTGGATAATAGGAATTTGTAGGAGGCTAAGATGATAAACGGGTATATGGGTAAGTGTCTACGGGTTGATTTGACGACAGGTCACATGACCGATCAACTATTTAGTGAAGAAGTTTTGCGAAAATATATTGGTGGAAGTGGATTGGGAGCGAAAATCCTCTACGAAGAGACAGATCGGTTTACAGATCCTCTCAGTCCAGAAAATCGGTTGATTATTATGACTGGTCCGGTAGTCGGGACTAAAGCTGTGAACTCAGGTAGGCATCATGTTGTTTCGAGATCACCACTTACCGGATACTTTGGAGAATCCGATTCTGGTGGGACTTTTGGACCGAATTTAAAATTTGCCGGTTATGATGGTTTGATCATATTTGGCAAATCCTCCAAGCCTGTTTACCTGTGGATTGAGAACGGAATAGCTGAGCTCCGTGATGCAACCCAATTATGGGGCAAGGATACATATGAAGTTGATGAATTGTTAAAAAGAGAATTGGGAAATGATATTGTCACCGCGTCGATCGGTGTAGCTGGTGAGCGGCTTTCACGAATTGCTGCAATCATGAATGACGGAATTGAAGGTCGCGCAGCAGGCAGATGTGGTATGGGAGCAGTAATGGGCTCTAAGCTACTCAAGGCTATTGCGGTTCATGGCACACAAAAAGTTCCGTTATTTGATGAAGCCGGTTTGGCTGCTGTTACCAAGAATAATAGCGCATCAATGGTCAAGAAAGCTGACTGGACAAAATATGGCACTTCAAGCGGTGTAGTGGGCTCAGAGGCGGTTGGTAATCTTCCAATAAAAAATTGGTCACTGGGAAATTTTGCAGGTGCAGCTACTATCAATGGTCACTATATGGCTGAGACTATCCTTACGAAACGATATTACTGTGAGAAATGTGTTCTGGGTTGCGGACGAACTGTCGAAGTCAAAGAAGGTCGATTTAAGACCATAGAGGGTGGTGGACCCGAATATGAAACTGTTGGGTTAATAGGCTCAAATTGTATGATTGATGATCTGAAACCCATTGCCCTCGCAAATGAATTATGTAATCGTTATGGAATTGATACGATTTCTACAGGTGCGGCCATTGCCTTTGGAATGGAAGCTTTTGAGAAAGGAATTATCACCAAGGATCAAACAGGCGGTGTTGAACTGAGGTTTGGCGACCCGGATGCTTTGATCGCGATGGTCCATAAAATTGGAAAGCGGGAAGATATCGGATACTTGCTCGGTGAAGGAGCTGCGAATGCCGCAAAAGCAATTGGAGGTATAGCACCCGAGATGACCGTGCATGTAAAGGGATTGGACTTTCCTGCACATGATCCGCGAAATGCCGTAGGCACAGGTTTACAATTCGCAACAAGCGCCAGGGGTGCCTGTCATTTAAGTTCATTTACGCACGACTTTGAAGGTGAAAACAACCTTCCATTTGCTGAGCTTGGTTATGAAAAAGCTCCGGACAGATGGGAGTCAAAAGGTAAAGGTGAGTTTATTGCTAAATTCCAGAACCTGATGGGACTGTTCGATTCGCTTGTATTCTGTAAGTTCATTGTTTATGGATTGGGGAATTGTACAGTTCAGGTGATGTTGGATTGGCTGAATACTTCAACAGGCTGGGGTGTTACTTTTGATGAGTTCATGGAGACAGGCGAACGAATTTTCAATCTGAAGAGAATGTATAACGTCAGGCTTGGTATGTCTCGAAAGGACGATATCCTCCCTCCGAGGATCCGAAGCCATAGACGAGGTACAGGGGGAGCTGCTGATAATTTACCGCATATTGGATATATGTTGAGTGAGTATTACCAATACAGGAGATGGGATGAATTCGGTATCCCTACAAATGAAACCCTTGATCGTTTAGGATTGGAATTCACTCACAAATAGGAGTAATAATGCAATACCGTATTTTAGGAAAAACAGGTTTATCAGTTTCAACTATCAGTTTTGGAGCCTGGGCAATAGGCGGAGCTTGGGGCAGTGTCGATGATAAAGAGTCGCTAGAGGCATTAAATAGGTCCATAGATCTCGGTGTCAACTTCATTGATACTGCAGATGTCTATGGCGACGGCCGTAGTGAAGAGTTGATCGCGAAATTGAAGAGCAACAGACGCGAAAAAATCATCGTGGCTACAAAGGCTGGAAGGAGACTGGATCCGCATGTTGCCAGCGGTTACAATGCAAAAAACATCGAAGCATTCATCGATCGCAGCTTGACAAAATTGGCCACCGATCGAATTGACCTGCTGCAACTTCATTGTCCCCCGACAGAGGTTTACTACAACCCTGATTTATTCGGCTTTATGGATCATCTCGTTGAGAAGGGAAAGATCCTGCATTATGGTGTTAGTGTTGAAAAAGTCGAAGAAGCTCTTAAGGCAATCGAATTCCCGGGCGTAGAAACAGTACAGATCATTTTCAATATGTTTCGCCAGCGTCCTTCTGAATTGCTCTTTCAAGAGGTTAAGAAGAAGAATGTCGGTATACTGGCAAGGGTTCCTCTGGCAAGCGGAATGCTGACAGGAAAACTGACGAAAGAATTTACTTTTGCTGATGATGACCATCGCAAATATAACCGTCATGGTGAGTATTTTGATCGTGGCGAGACCTTCTCGGGGGTGGATTACGAGACTGGTCTTGCTGCAGTAGAAGATTTACGAAAATTATGCCCTGGAGGTTGGTCGATACCCCAGTTTGCTCTCCGCTGGATATTGATGTTCGATGCTGTCAGCTGTGCCATTCCTGGGGCGAAACGAGCTTCTCAAGCTGAGGCAAATATTGCCGCAGCTGACCTTCCTCCTCTTCCAGAAAAAACCATGATAGAGGTACAGAAAATATATGATGAAAAGATCAGACCATTGGTTCATCATTATTGGTAAGGTAGGATTTCTCCGATAATAGGAGCAAAACAATGAAAGCTGCACAATTAAAATCTATCGGTCAGGTAGAAGTGATTGATGTTCCATGCCCCGTATTAAAAAATCCCGATGATGTTTTGGTGAAAGTGAATGAAGTCGGGGTATGTGGATCTGAAAACCATGCGTTTAGGGGAACTCATCCATTTCGAAAACCGCCTGTAATCATGGGACATGAAATGTCTGGAGTTGTGGAAGACTTCAACTCCAACGTGAAAGGAATTAAGAAGGGCGACAGAGTTTTTGTCGATCCTCAGCTGGTTTGCGGAAAATGCGAATATTGTTTACTTGGTGATTACCACTTGTGCCCATCCAAGATCGTTCTTGGATCACCTGGATGGGAAGGTGCATTTGGAGAGTATGTCGTCGTTCCTTCATATACCATCCACCCAATTCCGAATAACATGACTTATGACCAAGCCCTAATGATTGAACCACTCTCAGTTTCACTGCATGCAGTAAAAAGGAGCGGTTTACAGCAAGGACAATCCATTGCCATTTTAGGGACAGGAACGATAGGGAATCTTGCAGCAGGCGTAGCAAGGGACCTGGGAGCAAACAAAGTAATAACCGTAGATGTTCATAACCACTGTCTGGATACAGCCAGGAAGGAAATGGGTTCCACCCATAATTTCCTTTTACCAAATGATAACTTTTCTGATGAAGTTAGGGAGCTAACAAATGGGCAAGGGGTTGACGCTGTAATCATATGCGGCGACGGATCCAACCTGCCTGGATTGGCGGTAAATATCATTAAGCGTAGAAAAACGGTAGTTGTGGCAGCATTAATGACTGAGTTTCCTTTAGAATTTGCTGCCCATAATTTGGTGCGCCAGGAAATTAACCTGATCGGTACTTATATGTACAACAAAAAGGATATCGAAGAGGCGATGCACCTGATTTATTCACGCAGAGTTCGGGCTGAAGCAATCATCACGCACAGACTTTCCCTGGAACAAACCCAGCTTGGAATGGAGTTGTCTTCGACAAAAAGTGATCAGGCAATAAAGGTAGTCATCAATCATAGCTGAAAATATTTGCAGGAATATTTTGGATAAAACTCGGTCAATGGTTACATAGGCCAGGTCGATTTTGCATGAATAGGGTTGGCAATGGTTTTTTTATGTTGAAGGATTAGTGAGAGAGGACAATTATTGAAATGGACGAAAGATTGAAAAAGGTAAAATGTTTTCTCCTTGATATGGACGGAACATTTTATCTCGGGAACCGAATAATCGATGGTTCACTGGAGTTCATTGATGTATTAAAGAATCAAGGCAAGGATTTCATTTTCCTGACAAATAATTCCTCTAAGAATCGAAATCACTATGTGCAAAAAATCACTGAACTCGGACTGCGAATATCAGTGGAAAAAGTCTTCACTTCAGGTGAAGCAACTGCGATCTACATCAAGGACAAATATCCAAATCACAAAACCATAATATTCGGCACACCTCTTTTGATTGATGAATTGAAGTCGAACGGAGTTGTAATATCCTCAAAAAATCCCGATCATGTCGTACTCGGGTTTGATACAACGATCACCTACAAAAAACTTTGTAAACTGGTTGATCTGGTAAGGTCCGGATTACCTTATATTGCTACTCATCCAGATTATGTTTGCCCGACAGAGAATGGATATATTCCGGACATTGGGGCGATAATTGCGTTCGTAAAAGCTGCGACCGGAAGGGATCCGGATATTGTGATTGGCAAACCAAACCAATATATGATCGACGCCATTGTCCATAAACTCCAACTACGGATCGATGAATTAGCCATGGTAGGAGATAGATTGTATACGGATATTGCATTGGGGAAAAATGCAGGATTAACAACCTGTTTGGTGCTTAGTGGAGAAACTAAAATCGACGAGGTAGAGAATTCTATTTATATTCCAGATTATATTTTCCAAAACCTGAAAGAAATTGGAGAATACATCAGCAAATAGTATTATTTGCATCTTACTTTTGAACACGGTCAACTAATCGGATTGTATTACCAATTAGTTTATCCGATAAACGCACCCGTAAAGTGTCAGCCAATCAATACCCACCTTGTCCGAAAATGGGGTGGAATGTTTTTCTTAGGTATGTGCTCGCTTTATCGTTCGATGGCTGAACTTATCATTCAAAGATTATGAAGTGGGTGGCGGGATGGATTTTACCCACTGCCCTTCTCCACCAGCTTCTTCAAGTCGGGTTCTCAACTCAACAAACACACCTTCCAAATTATTTGTCGTGTCGAAATAAGCCCACTTTGAACCGACATGGACGCCTGATCCGCTGGCAATTTTCTCAATCCCGGCTCCGATCAGTTCTTCTACCCCTTTTTCGAATCCGGGAATAGTCAGTCGGATATGATGCAATCCAGGTCCATGATCACGCAGGAAATCGCTGTAGATATTTTGACCTTCCAGGGGTTGAACGATCTCAAGTTGTATTTTTCCCACCGTGACAAAAGCTAAGAGCAAGCCGAAAATTAGCTGGTTGACCATGGTATGTAGCTTGAGGGTCAACTCCATCCAAAGGCCATTCGAAGATACGAAAAGGACCAATGCCAAACAACCTGGAAAGTTCCTGGGTGAATGCATGAAGATCTTTTACCACGATCCCAATTTGGTCGAGATCAACTCCGCTTATCAACGGTGCTTCATTTGCCATGAAAACCTCTCAATGCCATTCTATAGCTTTGCCCTGATTTCATCTGTAACGTAGTTGATCGGAATCCCTTTTTCCTTCTTCTCAATGAAGTTCAAGATGACCTTTCGAACAGCCCCGGCAATATCGTCCAGGTCCTGTTTCTCCAGTAAAGGATGCACGCTGGCGAGCCAGAAGACTTCATCACATGCCTTTTCAGAAACCGGACATAAGCCCTGATAGTATTCCACCTTGCCCTCATACCATGGGCACTCAAACGGACATTTTGTGCCACCGTAGCCCGTCTTGTTGACGAACAACGGTTCCAGGTGCTGCGGGATCATCCAGCGGGTGGTACTTAGGTAATTCAGGTTGTATGTACCTTCGGCTGCCAGGGCGATCGCCATATTGAGCATATCCGTCCCCAGAACTTCAGGCAGAATTCGTAATATATAGTAGAAAAAGACCCGCTCACCGTAAGGGACTTCCGGGGGAAGAACAATACCGGGTAAGTCCTTCTAACTTCTCGTTCAGATAGTGAGCATTTTCGATCCGTTTTTTATTCATCATATCAAGCCGCTTAAGTTGTTGAATACCTACAGCTGCTTGAAACTCAGTGCCGCGATAATTCGTGCACGGCAAGCTCCAATGATATTTGGATGCAGGGCCCTGGGATTTCTTCCGCCCGAAGTCCATGAATCCCCACATTTTGTCATACAGATCATCATCATTGGTAACCACAAAACCACCTTCGCCGGTAGACATGATCTTGCCGGTTACGGTGCTAAACGATCCTATGTGCCCAACCGTTCCACCATATCTTCCCTCATAACGGCCGTGATAGGTGGATCCTACCGATTGTGCAGAATCCTCAACCACATACAGGTTATATTTCTCGGCGATATCCATGATCGGCTCAATATTCACAGGAGTACCTGTGATTGAGACAGGTATGATCGCCTTAGTCCTCTTCGTCACTTTTCTTTCCACATCTGCCGGGTCAAGGGTCAAAGTAACTGGGTCAATATCCGCAAAAATGGGGATGGCGTTTTGCTCAAGGACGCAGGTATCTGACGCAATAAAGGTGTAAGGTGTAACAATGACCTCATCGCCAGGACCGATCCCCAGCGCAGCCATTGCGATATGTAAGGTGGTCGTTCCGCTTGTCACAGCTAACGCATGTTTTACGTTCAGTTTTTCAGCGATGAGTCTTTCGTACTCAAGTGTCAATGAACCACGGCGTATTCGGGAGGATTTCATCACATCGGTTACAGCATCAAGTTCCTCATCGGTGAAGTAATCCGTTTCAATAATAGGATTCTTCGACCGGACTGGCGTACCACCATCAATCGCTAATTTTTCCATGCTAATTTCTCCAAATATCCAATGATGTTCATTAATAGATGTATGACATCTGTTATTGAGGTTTTGCTCGACTTTAGTATAACAACTTGAAATAGTCAAGTCAATACCAACAAATATGCATAAATATGGGTAATATCTATCAAAACCTGTTGGTTATTGACAAAAGAATATTAATTGACTAATATGAGTAAGGTAGGATGTCATACCTTTGATAGGATAAATCATGGACCTTTCGGCAATACTTGAACCGAAAACCCAATGGGACAAAGACTCCCACGATGGTATGCTCTTAACTCAACGCGTGGTTGAATACTTACGCAAAAAGATCATGGACGGCGAATTGCCTCCAGAATCCCAACTTCCCAACGAGCTTGACCTGTCCACTACATTAAACATTAGCCGCTCAACTGTTCGTTCAGCGTTGGCTATCCTGGAACAAGGTGGGTTCATCCAGCGCCGGTGGGGAGTGGGTACATTTGTGACAAAAAAGCCGCCCACATACAATAATTTAAGTCTTAACTCCGGTGTCACGCAATTGATACGTTCCTCGGGGGCAGAGCCAGGCAGTTCAGAATTACTGATGACCACTCGACCGGCAAGCGAACGGGTGTCTGCCCAACTTGCAATCGAATTGGGGACACCAACGCTGGTCATCGAGCGCGTTAGACTGGCGAATGATATTCGGGCGGTCTTTACTGTGGATGTCTTGCCGCTCAGTCTATTCCATACGCCAGGCGGCGATATTCCTCTGGAAGATCTTGAAAACCATATTAAAGAGCAGGAATCGGTGTACGGTTTTCTACGTCAACGCCTGTCCTTGGAAATACACCATGGCATTGCCTGGATACGTCCCCTTTCTGCAGAACAATACATCGCAGATAAGCTTCAAATTTGCCTGGGAACCAATATTCTACACATCGAGCAAGTGGATTTTGACTTTAATGAAGAACCGGTGGCATTATCAGACGAATATTACGTATCGGATGCCTTCCGGTTCTATATTTATAGATCGAATCAAGGAGTTTAACAATGAGTATTAACGATACAGGTAAGAATGATGGTGAATTGACGGGAAAGGTGGCCTTGATCACAGGGGCTGCTTCCGGTATTGGGCTGGCGATTACCCGTCGATTCGTGAAAGAGCAAGCCTTGGTGGCAATGGTGGATCAAAATATTGATAAATTAGAACAATCGAAGAATGAACTATTACAGATGGATGGCACAGCCCAAATTCTGACCGTTCCATGTGACATTACGAATGAAGCAAATGTGGTTTCGGCAGTGAAGACGATCGCTGATCATTTTGGTAAATTGAACATCGCCGTAAATAATGCTGGCGTTTCGGTCAGCGTCCCTTCAGACGAATGCACCCTGGAGCAGTGGAACTGGGTAATGAACGTCAACTGTACAGGTAGTTTCCTAATCTCCCGCGAGGCAATTAAGGTCTTTAAAACTCAGGCGGATGGTGGTGCGTTGGTTTTTATTAATAGCGACAATTCTCTTAAACCCAGTAAACACTTTCTAGCCTATAACTCGTCTAAAGCAGCAGTATTGCAAATGGCTCGAACCATTGCCAATGAGTTCGGTGAATATCACATTCGCGCCAATAGTGTTTTACCGGGAGCTGTCTTTGGCGGCAGCAAAATGTGGACTCCTGAATTACGAGCTGCCCGGGCAAAGATCCATGGTTTTGAGCCTGAATTGTTGGAAGAAGAATACAAGAAAAACAATGCTCTTGGGGTGATCATCGATCCCACTGAAATTGCGGAATTGGTCGTTTTCCTCGCCAGTGACCGTTCGGCAAAAATGACCGGTAACGCTCTCGTCATTGACGGTGGTGGTCTTGGGGGATACGTCCGCTAAAGCCGACTACTAAATCTTCCTGGACGACCAGATAAAACAACAAAGGACAGTAACTATGATGCTCGAACAACTACGGAATGAAGTCTTTGAATCTCTGTTGGAATTGCCGAAGAATCGTCTGGTGACGATGCATAGTGGAACGGTCAGCGGTCGAGACCCCGAAACAGGCTATGTTGTGATCAAGCCTACCGGATTTCGTTATGACAAATTGACTCCTTCAGACCTTTTGGTGATGGATAGCAGTGGAAAAATCCTGGATGGTACGTTACGACCTTCCAGCGATACTGAAACCCATTTGTATTTATACGAACATCGACCGGATATCTTCGGAATTGTCCACACTCACTCTCCGTATGCAGGCATCTTTGCTGCGTTGGGTAGGCCAATCCCTGCAATAATGACCTCGGCAGCACTGCTCGGCGGTGAGATACCTATTGGTGGTTATGCTGCAGTGGGCGGCGAAGATATCGGTTCGGAGATCATTCGCAAGATCGGCAAGTGCTCAGCGATCATTATGCAAAACCATGGTGTCTACACAATTGCTTCCACAGTTTGGCAGGCTACCATCGATGCCGTGGAAGTGGAAGATCTCGCAAAAATTGCCCATTTTGCAAGTCTGCATGGAAATCCAATCGAATTAACCCAGCAGCAAATCGAGGAGTTTCAGACCATATACCGGACACTCTATGGGCAAAAGGAAGAATAAGCATTCCAATGACAACTTTTGCCATAAATTTATACACAATAGCTGGTTGAATATTTATTGAAATATCAAACCACCCCTAGAGGTTATTAGAAGATGTTCTCACTGCAAAAAATCCCTGTAGGTATATACGAGAAAGCTTTCCCATCCGAATATTCCTGGGAGCATATACTGACTTCTGCTAAACAGGCCGGATATGATTTTGTGGAAATGTCCATCGATGAAAGTCCAGAACGATTGGATCGGCTGAATTGGTCGCACTCCGAGAGGTCTGCACTACGGCAGGCGATCTTTAATACAGGGATGCCTGTTTGGGGTATGGGAGTAAGTGCTCATCGTAAGTATCCACTAGGCAGCGCATCATCCGAACTACGCCAGCAGGGTTTGGATATTCTCTATCGTTCGATTGAACTGGCTGCCGATTTAGGGGTCAAAGTCATTCAGATCATGGGTTATGATGCCTTTTATGAGCCAAGCAACTCTGGTACGCAGGCGAGATATCTGGAAGGTCTCCGCACCGGCGTCAGGTGGGCGAGTGCTGCAGGAGTACCTTTAGCATTGGAGAACGGGGATAGCGAGTTGGTCGATTCAGTTGAAAAAGCCATGCGCTTTGTAAAACTGCTAAATTCACCCTGGTTTCAGGTGTACCCCGATATTGGTAATATGACCGCAGCCGGTTACAGTCCCCTCGAACAACTTCCATTAACTGAAGGTCATCTTGTGGGTATTCATGTCAAAGATACCCGCAAAGGCGAACTGCGTGGGGTGCCACTTGGACAAGGGATTGTCCAGTTTCGAGAAACTTTCCAATGGTTAGCCAAAAATGGTTTTAATGGTCCGCTTGTGATGGAGATGTGGGCGCATCTTGATCCTTCAGGGGATCCAATTGGTTCAGCAACCCGAGCGCGGGTGACAATTGATGAATGGATTTCCGAAGCTTGGAACGAACGCCAAAACGATCACTAATTTTGAAGAAGGAAATGTATGGCAAATATATCTATCCTTTTGGATAAGACCACAGAGAAATAATTTTCGAACTTTAAGCAGCCTGGAAAATTCTTATATGACATCTTTGAAAGGAGTGACAGATCGTTCAAATATTCGAGACAATTTATCCAAATAGGCTAGAAACCGATTTTGACTGATTCTTTTTCAGGAGGTTTTTCAGATGGCTAAAAAGTTGACTGTATTATGTGCGTCCGCACATCCAGATGATATTGAACTGCAATGCGCTGGTACCCTCATCCGCTATGTCAAAGAAGGACATAAAGTCTTTATGGCGGTTGCCTGTACAGGCAACGTGGGTTCCAAGATCCACACAGGTCCTGAGATCGAAGCAATCCGAGCCGGAGAGGCTAAGAAAGCCGCTGACATCATCGGTGCCGAATTGATCATGCTGGGTTACAAGGATGCAGATATCTGGCTGGACCATCCCCATTGGCTCACCTATGTGGACCTTATCCGGCGCACCAACCCGGATGTGATCATTACCCACGATCGTGACGATTACGTCCACGACCATACTAATGTTGGCGAACTGGTGTATAGAGCAGCTATCTGGGCAAGTGTTGCCAATATCCCTGAATGTAAACTACCGCCCATCGACCATATTCCATCCGTTTTTTACTTCGAGACCATCGGAACGACAAGGGTTGCTCCGCCTGACCATTACGTGGATATCACTCAGGAATTCGATCAGAAGGTGCTAGCCTTCAAACAGCATGAGAGTCAGCATGGAGATTTCCTGGAAAAACAGTTCGGAGTAAAAGACTGGTTCGAAGCTATGGAGATTGTCAACAAAATGCGCGGTTTCCAATGCGGTTGCAAATACGCGGAAGCATTCCGGGTAGTGCAAACCTGGCCTAACCATAAACCATTTCGTTTGTTGCCACCTGTCCAGCTTGGTTCTCGCGAGTAATGCAGATCTTGGAGTCTGACAAATATGCCTAGAAAACTCACAGTTTTAGCGGCGACTGCACACCCCGACGATGTCGAAGTATTTTGTGCGGGTACTCTGATACGCTATGTTAAGGAAGGGCATAAGGTTTTCATGGCAATTGCCTGTACCGGTAATGTGGGCTCCAAAATCCATACTGGTCCAGAGATCGAAGCTATTCGTGCAGTAGAAGCACAGAGGGGCGCTGATGTGATTGGTGCCGAGCTGATCCACTGGGATTTCAAGGATGCAGATATTTGGCAAGACCATCCGCGTTGGCTCAAGTATGTGGACCTGATCCGGCGCACCGATCCGGATGTGATCATCACGCTGGACCGTGACGACTATGTCCACGATCACTCGAATGTAGGGGAACTGGTATACCGGGCAGCTATCTGGGCTAGCGTTGCCAATATCCCGGAAACTGAATATCCGCCCATTGATCATATCCCCACTATATTCCGTGCGGAGACAACCGGAATGACCCGTGTGGCTCCCCCTGATTATTATGTAGACATCACAGATGAGTTCGACCAAAAACTGGAGGCATTTCACCAGCATGAGAGCCAGCACGGTGGTTTCCTGGAAAAACAGTTCGGGATTAAAGACTGGTTTGAATATGTAACGGTTACCAACAAAATGCGAGGTTTTCAGTGTGGTTGTAAATACGCTGAAGCTTTCCGTGTTGTTCAGACTTGGCCGAACCACAAACCATATCGACTTTTGCCGCCGGTGCAATTTGACCAGTGGTAACAGCTATCTACGGGAATCAAGCATATCTTGAACGACATTTTTACTGCGAACTTTAGTGTAGGAGGTGTGGGTGAGCTTAGATGAGAACATCCTCGAACTGAGACATATTTGCAAGGCGTTTCCTGGCGTCGTGGCACTTAAAAATGTCAATATGACCGTTAGAAGGGGAGAAGTTCATGCATTGCTGGGTGAGAATGGTGCTGGTAAATCCACTTTAATTAAGATTTTAAGCGGATATCACCAACCTGACAAAGGTGGTGAAATGCTGATTGATGGCGTACCAGTCACGTTTAAAAACCCGAAGGACGCAATAGATGCCTCCATTCACACAATCTATCAGGAATTGACACTTTGCCCTCATATGACAGTGGCGGAAAATATTGTTCTGGATAAACAAAACCACTTCAAAGGTTTCATGTTGAGAAGAAACGAATACCAGACTATTGCAGCCCAGGCACTGAAAGACTTAAACCAGAATGAAATAAACCCTAACTCGCTTGTAAAGGATCTCTCCATTGCCCAGCAACAGGTTGTTGAGATCGCAAAAGCTGTTACCTCCAATGCGAAAATCGTTCTTATGGATGAACCGACCTCATCCATATCTCAAAGTGACGCGGACAAACTGATGGACATAATCCGCAGCCTGAGGTCCAAGGGCGTTACGATCATCTATATATCCCACAGGTTGCACGAAATTGGCGGCATCGCCGATCGAATCACAGTTCTGAGGGATGGGGAGTTGGTGGGCACGGTAAACAACGCAGACGTCACCGAAAAGGATCTGATAACGATGATGGTCGGCCGTGAACTAACCAATGTATATCCGAAGAGAGAGGTTCCTATCGGCGATGTCGTTCTGAGGGTGGAGAATCTAGCCAGCGGAGAATTATTCAAGGGAATTTCCTTCGATGTTCGCAAGGGCGAGATCTTGGGCATTGGCGGCCTTGTTGGTTCAAGACGAACGGAAACACTTGAAGCACTTTTTGGAATGCGGCCGATGACAGAAGGAAAGATATTTCTTAACGGTGAAGAGTTCCGACCAAAGAATCCGCGCGAGGCCATCAAGCACAGAATCGCTTATGTTACCGAGGATAGAAAGAAATCCGGCCTGGTGCTATGCCTTCCGGTTTATGAGAACATCAATTTGATCCACGCACAGAAGCCATCGTTTGCGGGATACCTGAATTGGTCAAAGCTTAAAGCTATTGCCAACCGTCATCGGAAAACTTTAAACATTAGAGTGAGCCGGATTGAACAACCTGTAAGTTCTCTCTCTGGCGGGAACCAGCAAAAGGTGGTGCTCGCCAAATGGTTGGATTTCTCTCCGGCGATAATCATCTTTGATGAACCTACCCGCGGAATTGATATTGGAGCAAAAACAGAAATATATTCGATCATGGGAGAACTTGCCGCACAAGGAACAGCGATCGTGATGATCTCGTCCGAACTACCCGAGTTAATCAGCGTAGCAGATAGGATTTTGGTTATGCAAGAAGGACGGATGAAAGGTATTGTATCTAAGGAAAATATGACCCAAGAGCATGTGATGAGCCTTGCCACTCAGAAGGCTTAGTTGACCATCCATTATCTACTGAAGGGAATAGAAAACAATGCAAGCCCAATTGAGGACTGACCAGACATCCAAACCGAATATCAGAAAATTTATTATTCAATACCGAACATTCTTGATCTTAATTGTGCTCATGACGGTGTTTTCACTATTAAAACCGGTTTTCATCAATCCCTCTAATTTGCTCTCAATAATGAAGAACATGAGCTATGTGCTTATAGCCGGATTGGGGATGACCTTCATTATTACGTTGGGGGGACTGGACCTCTCCGTGGGTTCGACAGCGGCTGTTGTAGGCGTCGGTTTCGCATTGTTAGTAAGAGGCGGGTTAATGGCGCCGGTTCCAGCCGGTCTTATTGTAATGTTAGTAGCAATGCTTCTTGGTTTCCTCAATGGGTTTATCTCCGTCAAAGGTAAAATCGAACCTTTCCTTGTGACGCTAGCTACCTTAAATATCTTTCGGGGAATTGCCCTCACGCTTACAACAGGCAGACCGGTTCCAATTGTGATTCCGCATTTTGCAGATTTATTCGGAAACGGCTTGCTGTTCAATGTCATCCCAACTCCAGTCATCATTTCACTGGTTGTGTTACTGGTTTCCTGGTTTCTCTTCACCCAAACCAAGTTCGGTTTCTATGTGCGTAGCATTGGTGGCAACCCGGAAGCGGCGAGGGTAGCCGGAATAAACATCGGTTTGGTCAAGATCGCAGCGTATACGTTGAGCGGTTTGTATGCATTTATTTGCGGTCTGATACTTGCCGCGCTGTTCAATGGCGGACTACCAGACATGGGAAGAGACTTGGCGCTTGACAGTATCTCTGGCGTTATCCTTGGCGGGACAGCAATTGCCGGAGGAGTAGGTTCGATATGGGGAACGTTGGGAGGCTGCTTGATTATGGCTTCCCTCAATAACGGTATGTCACTTTTGGGAGCCCAATACCACGTGCAGATATTGGTCAAAGGACTGGTCATCATTCTCGCAGTATTGATGGACAATGTGTTCAAATCCAGACAGAGATGATCTAGTCCATGGTCATCATGGATAAATGTAGGCAGTATTGCCGAAGAGAGGAGGTTAATAACTTAATACAATTAGATTTTGTATCAAGTAATCTAGATCATCTGAACCTAATATAAGAAACCCTAAGGAGAAAAGAAAATGAAAAAAATGACACAGTTTGCATCGCTCTTGCTCGTCTTAACGTTCATTCTAGCAGCATGTGCACCGGCTGCCGTTGCAACAGAAGCCCCTGTAGCTCCCGTCGCACCAGCTGAACCAACAGCAGCTCCGGTTGAACCAACCGCGGTACCAGCTACTGAAGTACCAGCTGCACCGGAAAATGCCAACGTGGCCGATTTCACCTACGTTGGTGATCCTGGTACTGTATTTGACCTGAATGGATGGTACAAAGAAGTAGGAGTCGAAGCCGCTGTAACAATCAGGTCTGCAGGTGCAGTAAAAGTTCCTGACGAGCTGACAACCGCTATGCCCAAGGCAAACGAGAAGTACACGATTGGTTTCTCAGTTTACTATACAGTAGATGAAGTGGGCTCGATGATCCTTGAAACCATGAAAGCTGCCGCAGAAGAGGCCGGAGTTGAATTATTAGTCAATGATGCAAACTACGACCAGAATGCGCAGAATCAGGCTATTGAACAGTGGATTCTTCAAGGTGTGGATGGCGTTATTCTTGCCCCGTGCGATTTCACTGGCGTAAAGACCGCTTTGGACGCACTCGAAAAAGCCAAAATACCGGTGATTTCCCTGAATGCACCTCTCGCGGGTAACGTGGATGCAGTGGTTATTGGTGACACCGTTGACCAAGGTAAGATCGCTGGTGAACTGCTTGAGAAAGCTATCCAGGCAGCTGGTATACCTATGAAGGGCTCCATCGTTTATCAAACATTGCCCTTCGTGCACCCCAATGCTGCCACCCGTGCAAAGGGATTCAAAGATGTCTTTACAAAATACACGGATGTCAAGGTCATTGAGTTGACCGGAATTTCACCCGAAGATCATTACACAGCATTTGACGGAGCCATCAAGGCGAACCCCGACATGATCGGCGCATGGGGTCTGTACTCCTCTGCTACCATTGGTATGATGAACGCTGCGAAAGCGAATAATAGCAAAGTCCTTCTGTCTTCTGTAGACCAGGACAAACCTATCTTGGCAGGGATCTATAATGATACCGTAGTAGGCACTGCTGCATACTCCTCCATCGCCCCTGCAAAATGGTGTATGAGCGAGATGGTCAACCTGCTCAATGGTGCACCTATCCCGGGTGTTGTCTTCTATGCCAATATGGCAATCACAAAAGATAATGTTGAAACAGCCTTTGAGCACTATTATCCTGGCAAGACCCTGGCAGATTATATGGCTGGAAAGGTACAGTAGCACTAGAGCTCTGTAAGAGGGTAGAAAAAGGGGCGGACTGCAGGTGTCTGCTGTCCGCCCCTTATAATGGTGTATTGAAATCCAACCAAAGTAATACAACCTGGTCTTGGTAAACAACGTCGCAAATTGGAAACAAAGTCCCATCATAGATTAGTCCGTCACGCACCAACAATTTTTGGTCGTTAATTTTGCGATGACTTAACTCAAGGGATAAACAAATTTCGGCATGGTGTAAAAGGAGATGACTATGATTATCGGAAAAACAGATTTGCAGAGTCGGCAACTTGGCAATACCGATATGCACATCACTACCGTGGGATTTGGTGCATGGGCACTCGGCGGTGGTGACTGGGTATATGCCTGGGGGCCGCAAGATGATCATGAATCTATTGCGGCTATTCATCATGCATTGGACTTGGGCATCAATTGGATTGATACGGCTGCTGGATATGGTCTCGGACACTCGGAAGAGGTTGTGGGGCAGGCACTGTCAGGAATGAATGAACGTCCCTATATCTTTACGAAATGTTCGCTGCCTTGGAATGAACGCGGTGAAATCAACTCTTCCCTGAAACGCGATTCCATCCGGCGAGAGTGTGAGGACAGTCTGCGTCGCCTCAAAATTGATGCAATTGATCTTTACCAGATCCATTGGCCGCGTCCTGAAGCGGATCTCGAGGAAGGCTGGGCAACACTTGCTGAGTTAAAGCGTGAAGGTAAAGTACGCTGGATTGGTGCATCCAATTACAGTGTCGCACAGATGCGGCAAGCTGAGGCGATCGCTCCCATCAGTTCGTTACAACCTCCTTACTCGCTCATCCGCCCCGAAGTACAAAACGAGATACTTCCCTTTTGCCAGGAACACAACATCGGAGTGATCGTCTATTCACCCATGTACTCCGGCCTCCTTTCCGGTAAAATGACTGCAGAACGGATCAAGAGTATGCCTTCTGATGATTGGCGGCAGCATGATCCCGAATTTCAATCACCTCGCCTCGAACAGAATTTAAAGTTGGTTTCAACTCTCGAGGAAATCGGCAATCGGCATGGGGTAGAACCGGGTGTGGTTGCGATCGCATGGACTCTCCGACATCCTGGTGTTACTGGCGCGATTGTTGGAGCACGGCGGCCAAGCCAGGTGGACGGTATTTTCCCATCGACCACTTTAAAACTTTCCCCTCAGGAGATTGACAAGCTTGACGGCTTGATTTCTAGTAAATCATAATATGGTGAAAACTCTCCCCGCGATAATTGATTAAGGAACCACCATGAAAAATAATAAGTCAGGATCGGGAGTAAAGATGGGGGTTGCGGGTCAAACAACCATTCCCAATTTACCGCCTAATGCGGCAATTCCGTTGAATGTGAACCATATGGATTTCAGGTATTTGGGGGACCCGAATACTGTTTTTGACCTGAATAGTCATTACGCTGATGTGGGTGTTGATGCCAACGTTAAGATCAAAGAAACTGGCGCTGTTAAAGTCCCAGACGATATGTCAACTGCAATACCTAAAGCTGACAAGAAGTACAAAATTGGCTTTTCCATCTTTTATACGTTGGATGAAGTCGATGCAATGATCTTGGAAAGTATGAAGACCGCAGCAGACGAGGCTGGCGTTGAGTTGCTGGTCAACGACGCTAACTACAAACAGGATGTTCAAAATCAGGCTGTTGAACAGTGGATACTGGAAGGAGGTGGACGGTGTCATCCTTGCACCGTGCGACTTCACCGGTGTAAAGATCGCTCTCGACGCGCTTGAGGTGGCAAATATCCCAGTGGTTACGCTGAATGCACCTCTGGCTGGAACCATAAATGCTGCTGTAATTTCGGACACTGTAGAGCAGGGTATTATCTCAGGTGAATTACTCGAGCATGTCTTGCTGGCAAGCGGCAAACCAATGAAAGGCGAGATCGTATATCAGACATTGCCTTTCATGCATCCCAACGCTGCCACCCGTGCCAGGGGTTTCAAGGATGTCTTTGCCAAATACCCAGACATAACATTGACTGAGTTAACCGGGATTTCGGCCGAAGACCATTTCAAGGAATTTGACATAGCAATCAAGAGGAATCCCGACCTTCTTGGTGCATGGGGTTTATACTCCTCGGCGACTATAGGGATGATGAATGCTCAAAAAGCGAATGGAAGTAAAATTCCCCTGTCATCTGTGGATAACGACAAACCCATTCTGGCTGGTATTGAAAAAGGTGAAGTAGTTGGTACAGCTGCTTACTCTGCTGCTGCCCCTGCGAGATGGTGTATGAGTGAGATGGTCAACCTCCTCAACGGCGCGCCTATCCCGGGGATTGTCTTCTACGAAAATATGAAAGTCACAAAAGAAAATGTAGCAGAAGCTTTCAATACATTACTATCCTGGAACGACATTAGATAATTATCTGGCTGAAAAGTAACGGAAGCACTGGATAAGTGTAAAGTAAAGAATGGAGGGCATGGATGGACTGTTTGCTAGGCATTGACGTGGGTTCGACGAGCATGAAAGCCCTGGTTTATGATCTGGATGGAAACGTCATTTCACAGGGCAGTCGCCCTACCGAAAGCATAGCAAACGACCCGGATCACCCCAACTGGCAGGTTTACCTTCCCGATCATATCTGGGATGGAATTGCATCTGCAATTCATGATGCTTTGAATAAGTTGGGACCGCAGCATCGCATCCTGGCGGCGGCGGTAACCGGGTTAGGCGCCGATGCCGTACCACTGGATGTACACGGCAAACCGGTATATCCATTCATTAATTGGATATGTACAAGAACTACTCCGCAATTTGAACGATGGTTGGAGCAAGTTGGTCTTGAACGAACTTTCCAGGTCTCAGGCTGGCAGCCTTTCATCTGGAGCACTGTCCTGCGGTTCTTATGGTTGAAGGAAAACGAACCTGAGATTGCACGCCGGGTTCATAAATGGCTGATTGTTGAAGATTTTGTAAACTATAAGCTGACAGGAAAATATTCCACCGATTACACAGATGCATCACCGACCTTATTATTCGATCAGCGTTCTTTATCTTGGTCGGAGGAAATGTTAAAAATTGCAGGACTCGAAAAAGACCTGTTCCCAACACCACAACCCAGTGGATCATTCATCGGGGAGGTTACACCCGAGGCGGCTAAGAAGACCGGGCTTTTACCTGGTACACCCATCTTTCAGGGAGGGCATGATTACCTTGTCGGAGCGTTAGCAGCAGGTGCGATCTCTCCCGGAATGTTTCTGGATGTCACCGGCACTTGGGAAATGGTCATCACCCCTACAGTTGATCCCCATTGGACATCTGAAATACGGCAATTAGGTCTTACGATTGAAGCACACTCAGCTCCTGGCACCTATTGTATATGGGCCGGGGGAACCGCTGCAAGTATGCTGGAGTGGTATAAAGACCAGTTGGGCTTGGAAGCACAACAACTTGTACAGGCAGGTCAGGGGAATGTATGGTCAAACCTGATGGATTCAGCAAGAAGCTCACCACCTGGTGCTAATGGTATCTTTTTCCTGCCACATTTCAACGGCACTACCAGTCCGAACCTGGATCCGCGTTCTTTAGGTGCGTTCCTGGGTTTAAATGACACGACGAAAAAGGAAGATATGATCAGAGCTGTGATCGAAGGTCTTGACTATGCTTTCCTTGATATGCTTAATGCCCTTGAGTTGGGATCTGGACAAAAGGCTAAAGAAATAACGGCCATTGGGGGCGGAACACGAAATGAGTTCTGGATGCAGAACAAGGCAGATGTATCCGGACGCCCTGTTGTCACTCTGGAAATCGAAGAAGCTACAGCGCTTGGGGCAGCAATGTTGGCAGGTGTGGGTGTAGGGATTTATAAGAATTTAACTGAAGCAGCGCTACGCGTAAAAAAACCGGGCAGGATATTTGAACCGGATATAAAGTTGACTTCCTTTTACTCCGAATTATTCGAGCTCTACAGAGAGATATATCCGTCTTTACAGCGGATAAACAGTCGGATCTATAATCGTTTCAGGGTTTAACCTCTCTACAAAAACATCCTTATCCAAGCAGGATCTCTGGATGCTCAACAGCTTTCACGAGGTCAGCAAGGAATTTTGCTGCCACGACGCCATCGATCACGCGGTGGTCTGCGGATAATGTAAATGAGATAACCGGGCGAACCGCAACAGTGTCCCGGTCGTCGATCACGATGGGTTTTCGTACGGCTGCGCCAACCGCCAGTATGGCATTTTCGGGTGGGTTAATGATCGCTCTGAACTGGTTGATACCGTACATGCCGAGGTTGGTAATCGTGAAAGTTCCCCTTTGAACCTCACCTAGTTCCAGTTTACCCTGTCTTGCGCGTAGGCTAAGATCATTGATCTTTGCTGCCGTTTCAATGAACGATAGCCGGTTGGCATCGTGGACGACTGGAACGATCAGTCCATTTTCCAAGGCAGTGGCGACACCGATATTGATCTCTTTCCACAAATAGATCTTCTCATCGATCAGGGAGGAGTTTATATATGGGTTACGTTCCAACGCCCAGGCAACGAGTTTAATAATGATGGCGGTAAGCGATACTTTGCCTCCATCCTTCTGAGCAGTCATTTCATTTAAGTGAGTTTTTGTATCTTCCAGGCGGGATACATCCGCCTCCATCGTTTCTGCGATATGCGGTGCATCCTGGAAACTTGATTGCATTCTCTGGGCAATTTTCGCACGGATACCAATTAATGGGATGATCTCAGCTTGCCGGTCAGTGGCCGTTACAATTACTGGCGTCAAAGTCCCTTTAATATCCGCAGCCTGGATTCGGCCAAAAGGACCGCTGCCGCGGATAGTGTCAAGAGGAATCCCAGTTTCTTCCGAGATCCTTCTGGCTGCAGGAGTGGCTGAAATCTTACTTGAAACATATTCTGTTGTGACTGTAGGAGCCTTCAATGAGGCTGCATAAGCTTCGACATCCTCTTTTGAAACCTTCTGATTCACAGTAGGAACATCATCAATATTTATCCCCATTTCTTGCGCAACCCGAAGGGCTAGGGGACTTGCTTTTACTGCTTTGTTTATCGGCTTCTTTTCAGGAGTCTCTTCTGCCTCGTGAACTTGAACGCCTTTGGGAGAAGTGTCTCCAGAAAACGCAGGCAGGGTTTCCCCCGGTTTGAGGATCTGGGCGATTACGGTTGCCACCGGAACCACTTCACCGGGCTTGAACCTGATCCCGGCCAGAATTCCACTGGCAGGTGAGGATACCTCAATCGCCACCTTTTCTGTCTCCACAGTGAGAAGGGTTTCATCCTGTTTGACTGCTTCGCCTTCTTTCTTCTCCCAGGAAATGATGGTGGCTTTTTCCTGGTCCATATCCACCTTAGGCATAATTACGGGGGTTGGCATTTAATACTCACCTTTCAGGATGGCGCGGATCTCTCGTTCGATATCCTCTTCCTGAGGAACCGCCGCACGCTCCAAAACCCGGTTATAGGGGATGGGGACGTTCTTTCCAGTCAGGCGTCGCATGGGTGCATCCAGGTAATCAAAAGCCCGGCTGGAGGAAACCACTGCCATAATCTCACCCGCCCAACCAGCTGTTTCGCAGGCTTCATGGACAACGAGTAATTTACCCGTTTTCTTGACTGAATCGATAATGGTTTTTGTGTCTAGAGGGACCATTGTTCGTGGATCCACAATTTCAACTTCGATACCTTCCAGTGCCAGGCGGTTTGCTACTGCGATTGACTTATGGATCATAATGCCGTTCGATACGATGGTGAGATCGGTACCTTGACGTTTGATATCTGCCACACCAAACGGGATGGTGTACTCGCCATCCGGGACCTCACCCTTGGTTTTATACAGCATTTTGTGTTCAACAAAACAAACCGGGTTGGGGTCACGGATTGCAGTAAGTAAGAGACCTTTTGCATCATATGGGGTTGATGGAGTGACCACTTTCAAGCCGGGCATATGCATGAGCAGTGTCTCTAATGACTGCGAATGCTGTGCTGCTGCACCTGCACCTGATCCGCTTGGCATACGTACCACCATCGGAACAGTGGCCTTGCCGCCGAACATATAATGCATTTTTGCAGCTTGATTCCCGATTTGGTCAAGTGTTAGAAGAGTAAAATCCATGAACATGATTTCGGCAACCGGGCGCATACCCACTAACGCTGCGCCAACGGCTGCTCCGATGATGGAGGGTTCAGAGATGGGGGTCTCTATGATTCGTTTTTCGCCAAACTCATCCAGCATTCCATGGGTAACCCCGAAAGCGCCCCCGTACCTGCCGATATCCTCACCAATAATGAAAACTCGTTCATCACGTTTCATTTCTTCCCACAGGGCGGTTCTAATTGCTTCAAGATAGGTGATTTCAGGCATATACATACTCCGTAACAGTGGATGGATCTGGGTCGGGGGATGCATCCGCGAATTCAACAGCTTTTTCAATGATACCTAAAGCCTCTTTCTCAATTTCCTCTGCATCCTTTTGTACGATGATCCCGTTTTCCAATAAATTGCTGCCAAAACGCAAGATTGGATCTTTTGTTGTTTTCCAGTATTCAATTTCTTCTTTAGTGCGATATAGATTGCGATCGCTCTTTGAATGTCCAAAATAGCGGTATGTTTGGGTTTCGATGAATACAGGACCATGACCTGAGCGGATACTTTCGGCAGCATCACGAGCGGTTTCATAAACAGTCAACAAGTCATTACCATCGATATAATGCCAGGGGATACCATAACTCTCCGCCCGCTGTGCAATCGGTAATTTGGCTGAAACCCTCTCAATATCCATTGACATGCCGTATTTGTTATTCTCGCATATGTATAGTATTGGTAATTTCCATAGAGCAGCCATATTCAGAGACTCGTGAAAAACACCTTCATTCGAAGCACCATCACCAAAAATGGAGATACAAATCAGATCCAGTTTTTGCATCTGAATGGCTAACCCGACACCCAACGAATGGGGGATACCTCCGCCGACAATTCCATTTGCACCAAGATTGTGAGATGAAAAATCTGCGATGTGCATGGAACCACCGCGCCCTTTGCAGTAACCTGCTTCCTTTCCTAAAAATTCAGACATCATCAGGTTGATATCTGCATTTTTGGAAATGAAATGACCATGGCCCCGATGGTGGTTGATCAGATAGTCATCCACGCGGGTCGCACGGCTAATCCCTACCGCCACAGCTTCCTGACCAGCGGAAAGATGCATGGTGCCGTGCACTTTTCCAAGCGCATAAAGTTTATCTGCCATTAATTCAAATTGCCTGATCAGGTGCATTGTCTTATACATGTCAAGCAACTTATCGGAAGATAATTTCAATCTCTTTGTTTTTTCGCTGAATGGTTCTTCTCTTATTTCTTTTCCCATTGTTACCTCTATGAGTATGAGTGATAGTTTTCGATTATTGCACCAACAATCCGGCTGTGACGCTGTCAGTGATCAGATAATTCACCAGCTTTGAGTTTAACGCCCCGGTAATGGCTTTCACTTTGGCAGATCCACCGGCAATCCCAAGGCGGACTGGTACTCGTTCCAAATCTTCAAGCCGGATGGTAATCATACGGTTGAGAAAACCGTCATTATATGGGGTGCCGTCTAGATGAAAATAATTACTGGCAATATCCCCTACCACGCCATTTTTCTGGATCACTTCAATTTCTTCCTCCGAGAGTAAACCAGATAAATAATAGCTTGAATACTCTGTCTCTGTTGTACCTATCCCAAGGAGCGCGACTTGTATTTCCTTACCCATATCGATTGTCTCTTTAATTCCTCTCGTTTCACGCATCGATTGGGCGATCTCAGCGGTCTGGCATAAATATGGAGCATTGATGTAATATCCCTCTCCGCCTAATTTTTCTGCCAGGCGCGTCACCAGCGCATGACCATCATATTCAACATTCCTCGCGCCTTGAGCTCCAACGAGTTGAACAACCTTAATGGAGGTTTCTCCCATAATTTGGATCGCATCAATGGTTGCACTCACTGTGGTTCCCCATGCCACTCCAATTTTTAGGTCCGCTCGTATGTGCTTATTCAATACCTCCGCTGCGGCATGTCCAAGATGGTTCAGTAGTTTTTCTGGTTTCGTACCATCTATGGAAACTACGAACACCGATTCGATGCCAAACTTTGCTTTGATGGCATCTTCCAATTCGTGATCCGAATATATCGGTCGAATCACCTTAATTTCCACAATTCCTTGTCTCCGCGCATCAGTAAGCATTCTGGATACCATCGATCTCGTAACGCCAAACTTAAGTGCTATATCTGATTGGTCTTTGCCCTCGATATAGTACATCTCAGCAACATCTGCCAGTAAACTGCTGCGTTTAAGAGAAGCTCTTTCGGCGACCATTAATCCTAATTCCTAAATTCACAAATGTGATATATAACTCACATAAGTGAGTATACCTATTCTAGTTGGTTATGTCAATAAAAAGTCGAAAAATGTTCGACCACACGATCTGAGACGGTAATTATCGGTTCTAGTATCTGGATATCCTGGTGCAGGCATATGAAGAGTGTGTAATGAATATTTTTGAATAATCAAGTCAGGATAATCCATTTTAAATATATTATTAAATAAACCTCAACACAAAATAGTTTTCCGATCAGCTAATCCTAACAAAAAGTCGTTGGTTGGGTTGAGCGGATTTTGCGAAACCCAACTACGATAAACATTGCCTTCCCTGACACAAATTATCCATCTCATATAGAATTATTGAATGGATTATCCGGATAATATTCTCCCCGGGGGACAATCGATTCTGATGGATTACGTGATGCATGGGGATTATGAAATGGATTGGTCGGCAGGTGAGGACGAAGCTGTTAGGGGAAGAGAGTATGAGGGTTATGATGGTTGGGTTTCGCGAAAAGCCTCAATCCAACCTACGACTGATTAATTAAAAAGTCGATTAGAATTTGAAAAGGATTGTAATGACAAGTATTCAAGCGGTGATTACCAAGAAGCTATTACGGATAAAGCCCTTCAGCTGGGCATCAGGAACTGTTGAGGAACAACGCGCAAGGCAAGAGAAATCAACCAGGTTTTTTAAAGTTCCCGCAGAAATTCGATACCTACCTGTAATAGTAAATGGGATTTCCTCGGAATGGATCACAAGTTCTGCGGCCAAAAACGGGGTGATTCTTTACCTGCATGGCGGCGCGTATGCTTTAGGATCAGTCAATGTGCATCGAGAATACCTGGCCAGATTGGCTTTAGCAACTCAACTGAAGATACTTGCTATCAACTACCGTTTAGCTCCAGAACATCCTTTTCCAGCAGCATTGGAAGATTCAATTTCTGCATATCATTGGTTGCTACAACAAGGATATGACTCGTCTCGCATTGTTATCGCAGGTGATTCTGCAGGCGGTGGGTTGACTTTGGCAACTTTAGTATCTTTGCGGGATGTGGGAGATCCACTCCCAGCACGAGCAGTATTTATATCGCCCTGGTTAGACCTTTCGTTAAGTGGAAACTCTGTAAGGAAAAAGTCCAAATCCGATCCGATCTTAAATGCTGTCATTTTAAATGAATACTCCCAGTATTACGCTGCAGGGCAAGAGATTACATCGCCGCTAATCTCCCCATTGTTTGCCAATTTTCATGGATTACCTCCGATATTGGTTCAGGTTGGAAGCGACGAAATCCTGCTGGATGATTCTGTCCGCTTTTCGGAAATCGCTCAAAAATCTGGAGTAGAAACAACGCTAAAGATTTGGGAGGGGATGTTTCATGCATTCCAGATAATTTCCTTTCTTCCAGAAACAACCGAAGCCATAAAACAAGTGGCGGATTTTTTAAGCAGTATTGATGAGGAAAATTGAAATCCCATGGACAAAAAACTGAGTTTTCGACTGAACTCTACTTTTTTTTACCGGTCTTGTCCCCATTAGTAACTAACATAAGTCAATGGTTTTGAATTAGTTTTATCGACAAAAAACGGAACGAACAAAAAGAGCGATCATGGAAAAGTCGTAGGTTGGGTTGAGTTGTAGGTTGGGTTGAGCGGATTTTGCAAATCCCAACTCCGATAACATTGGGTTTTCAGACACAAATCACCCACCTCATATAGAATAATTGAATATCGACTAAACATCTGCCACGAGGGGATTTAAGTCCTACGGATTAGGGTATGGATGGGGTTTTTTGAAATGGATTGGTCGGCAGGTGAGGACGATGTTGTCGGTGGAAGTGCGGTTGATGGTTATGATGCTTGACTAGGGTTTCGCGAAAATCCACAACCCAACCTACGACTGCTCGCACCAAGAAACCCGCAGGTTATACCCTCTTACCCTGTTGATCCTTTAGCCAATTACAAACTACATCCAGCATTAATGGGATGTTCCCAACCTGGCAGTGGTTTTGAGCATTTTCCTCTTTGGTAAATACCCGGTCTGTTAGAGATGCAGCGTTTGGAAACAACTGAATCTGTTTTGCATGCATCTTAAACGGGATAATATGATCATTCCTTCCTGTCAGGTATAAAACGTTTTGCCGTAACTTTTCGCAGTGCAAATTTTCCTCGTTAAGATTTAAGGAATATTCAAAAGCCTCAAGCGGCGGTAGTTTTGTGATATGCGCCAGGTTGCTGGTTTGCCAGTTTTGCATGTTACTTTGTCCTTTATCGAGGATGCTTTGGAAACTCCTGGCGGTGTAATCACGATATTTCGTGACAAAAAACATCATAATCCAACGCGCAAAATCCGGTGGGATTCTGGAATAATCTACGGCGTGTCCGGAGGCAATCACGTTCTTAATGCGCGGCTCAAATGCCGCTGCCCGAAGGCAATACCAACCGCCCATAGATAAGCCAAACAGGGCTGTCTCTTCAATGCCCAGGGCGTCCAGGACCGCTTTTACTGGCTTTTCCCATTGATAATCCAGTGCAATCCCTTGTTTCAGTAGGACATTACCCTGCCCCGGTCCTTCAAAGCCGATCACTTCAAATCCCTGCCTGGCAATATACTTCATAACGTAATACCATTCTTCAATGAAGGAGTCAAAACCTCCATGCAGTACCAGCGTGCCAATTTTCTCTCCCTCCGGCGTGATGCGAATGATTGGCAGGTATCCGGAACCGTAAGGTGCGCTCAATCTTTCAAATGATTCCCCCGCAACAGCCTGGTAGAACAGCTGAATAAACCGGTCATAATAAAATTCTTTTCCCGGGTGGTCCTGGTTGAGCGTGTAAAACTCGGCTGCTCGGTAATAGAAGGCGGCATTCAGCAAACGGTTTTCTGCTTGCGCCTTTTCAGCGAGTTTCACCATTTCCGTTATCCAATCGGCAAACGTTGATATTCGCTCGCCGATATGGACGATATCCTCAAGCTTGAAGAAACCCAATGAATACCAGCGATTCAGCGGGTAGTTGTAGACCTGGCTCTTATGGAACGGATGGTAACCAACGGGTAAGGTAAACGGTGATTCTCTTACATGCTGGATCGCGGGAACGAAGTTGCTCATTCAGAATCTCCTTAAAAGCTGATTGTCATTGAAATGGAATACTACTTGTTTTCCAACAGGCCGTAGTAATACATTTTGCGGATTTGCCGTTGAAACTCATTAAAATCTGTAAATATCGCCTTCCAACTTCCATCTTTGACGATTTCATTTAGTTTTTCCGTCACCATTAAGATGAATTCGGGAGAGAGGTCGGACCGGATCTCCCCCTTTTTTTGTGCATCCACAATGTTTCGAAGATAACGCTTTTCCACTTCTTGCTTAACATCCTCGAACACCAAGACATCCTCAATAAATTCGATTGCCATCCGTGAAAAAAAAGCAGCCCGCCATTGGGTCATCAAATCGACCTTTTCAGGATACGGAAGATCCAAGCGGTTGATTTCGTCAAACTTAGAAAAACCCTCATTATTCATTTGATCAACGATGATGCGAGCCAGCTGCATTTTGTCGGAAAAATACTTATAGAAGGTGACTTTGCTAACAGAAGCCTTTTCGCAAATTTCTTCCACGGTCACCCGTTTGATGCCATGCTTTAAAAACAAGGCTTTTGCGGTTTCAACAAGCTGGGCATATTTTTTTCCAGCGGGTTTGCTCTTTTGACTATCCAAGGGGCAGCCATCCTGTTTGTACTATTTACGAATAATGTATAATATAACGAATAACGTATATATTATACAACATCGTAAACTTTAGTCAAGTCGTAAGTTAGGCTGAACGGATTTTGCGAAACCCATTCCGATAACATTGCCTTTTCAGACATAAATCACCCATCTCATATAGAATTATGGGATATCGACGAAACATCTGTCCCGGGGGGATTCGCGACCCATGGATTACGGGATGGATGGGATTTTTTGAAATGGGTTGGTCGGCTGGTGAGGACGAAGATGCCGGTGGAAGAGCGGTTGATAGTTATGATGGTTGAGTTGGGTTTCGCGAAAAGCCTCAACCCAACCTACGACTAGAAAATGGTTCATCATACGCAATCCTGCTAGGCGAATTGGATCCATCCAGTAATAATCGCACAGATCGTTTCGTGTTTGTCGCAATCCTAATTCGAAAACAACATTAGGAACAAATGTTCACGATAATTCCCTCATTCTCTCCTTACTTCCTTTGGATGAATACCAAATGACAGACGCAAGTTTTGAATCTCCAATTCTAATTGTCACACAACATCACCTAATTTTTCGTCACTAGAAGCTATCAATTTCTATTATGAAAGAGAAAGAAATAAATGATTAAAATGAAAATAAAGACTAAGCTCCTGGTTATGGGTCATTCTTTCAGTAATGGGTTCTTGGTTTTCCATTATCACGTTTTTTGATACTGGCAAATATCTCAAAAGAGCTAAGTACATTTTCCATAATGTTGTTATTTGCCGCAATGATATCACTTAGCCAAGCTATTTACATTTATATAAAATATTCATGGATACACAGTTTAAAATGGTTTATTGTAACTTTCTTTGGAATATGTTGTGTCTTCATGTTTTTTATCAATATTCAGCCCAAAATCGATAATAGTCTCATTAACATCTCAAGCGGTAAAAGATTTCTTTTTGCGGGATCTATGATCTACGAAGACTATGTTTCTTTTTCATTCCTAGCAACAGGGATTAAAGGAATCCAAATAGGATTGCTGGAACAGAGGCTGATTTGGGGTTATCTGTAATAATTAAAGAAATAAAACAGAAATATAAATATATTCTTCTTTCTGGGTCATCCATGGGTTTAGGGTACTTACTAAATTCAATGATTTTAATATTTATTGCTCAATTTATTACAAATTTCTATTAATGGTAGCGAGTTTATACTACTAAATGGCTTTCTAGTGGCAAGGAATTTATTGCGGCGGGATATAGTGAAAATTCACAAAAAGTTGGTGTTTTTAGTTATGATATTACCTCGGGATTAGCCGAAACCTTATTACCTTACCAAATTGATGTGAATCCGTCAATAAAGAACGCAATCCGAATTTCTCCAAGTAACATGTTAATCGCTTTCATTGATGGGGATAATCAAAATCTATATTTGATCGAATGCCACGAAGAAAAATAGCCAAAAATGTAATTCAACTTTATCCAATTGCTAAAAAACAACTGTCACATGAAACGGTTGTTTTTTTCTTTTTGACCTTATTACAATAAATCAATGAACATAGAGAATATTACTTATAACACTCGCCATGATCACATATGAACCTATCCACCCGCATATTCCGCTTCTTTTCGCCCATGGAAGTCGTAGGTTGGGTTGAGCGGATTTTACGAAACCCAACTCCGATACTAAAGTGAGAGACCATCCAAAACAAGTACCCAATCCGGTCCGGGTGACAGGTGAGGTGAATTCAACGATCCGATTGGGAAATTTCCCTGCAGGATGGAATTCTCCATTCCGTGGATCGAACCAGTTGTGCAGTAATATTCCCGTTGAGGGCACTCAAATCCACGCGGATGGTTTGCGCTGCTTGAGGGAAATAGATAAAAGCATACCTTCCCATTGAATCCCGGGTTGCGCATGGATAGGCTGCCCGTGCAGGGTTGAAATAATCACCCACATCCGCTCGACTGATCGTTTCCAGATCAGGGAGCATGCTTTGATCTGGTATCCGGTTCAGGTACGGACGGGACAGCATGAGATTTTTGAGGTGGATCATCTGCTCAGCGCCAGGTCGAACGCAAGGCTGTCTGCCATTCAGGCGCGGGAAAGTTGATTGGTGTTCGTTTTGAATCCCAGAACTGCCAGACAGAATGATGCCCGTAGGTATGTCCGCACGCGCCGGCAAAGACCGACCGGTAAGCCTGTTTGCGGACATCATGATCGTTGAAGCGGTGGTATTCCTCTTCCCAGACCCGGTCAAATGGATCGATCGGATGGTCCTCGTAGTTCGGCTCGCCATCCAGCACCGGTTTCTGCGGCAGCAGAAGATAATCGGAATAGACTGCATGCCAGTTGGGCGTATCGAGCAGCCTGTGACCGGATTGGAGCATATTCATATCGAGCCAATCGGTTTTGTGAAACCATTCGGATGAGCTTTTACCCTCCCGGGGGTGAAAAGTGAAGAATGGGCGCTTCCCTAAACCGGCTGTGATTCCTTCTGCCATTGCATTCCATAAGGATTCATCTCCATCACCCTGACGGTCTCCGCCCAGCACCCAGAGCAGGTTATGATCATCACGGTATCGGTTCCCTAGAAATCGTCCGTAACTTCTGGCATTATCCGGGTCAAATATCTCAGGACCAATCCCCCATTGCTTGGTAACCTTGTCCCCCCAGGTCGGCAGCAAACCGATATACAAGCCTTTTGACGCTGCCAGGCGAATGATCTCATCCATAAAGCAGAAATAAGGTTCGTTTGGGAAATTGGGATCGTCAAACTGAAGCGGCAGATCGCCCATGGCATTGGGGGTATGCAATCCATCCAGCTCTGCCAGGGCTGCAGCCAGAATCACATTGAAACCCTGTTGTTTGCGGATTTCAAGATACTCTTCAGCCTCTCCCGATTGAGCCGGTGGAACAATTCCCATGCCGTATCGGCAAGCCAGAAGAAAGGTTTGCCGCTTTCTGTGATCAGAAAATGACCGGATGGATCGGGTCGGATGGATTCAAAAGCCATGGTACGTATTCAAAATGGATGGTTTAGCCTTTTTGGGCAATGCCGCGGATTAATTCCTCTTCCTGTTTGGTCTCTACCGCGGTCAGGACTCCGATTTGAAGATCTGCGATGAATCGTTCACCGGCAGCCAGCCATTTTACATTACCTTTGGCTTTTTCTGAGGTAAACCCGGTGCCTTCAGCTGTGGCGGGTTCGAAACCGAGAGCTTCCTGGTCTGGAGTTCGACAGATCCATACCTGCCCATGGTCCAATTGATCCGTTCGATGCCGGACAACATCTGCGCTGCCATCCGGATGGACTTGCATGGCGTGAGCCCAACCTTCAGGATCTGACTCAAAATCCATGAATAATACTACTTCGGGGTCGTATTTCATTTCAGGTTTCAATACCATGTGTTTTTCCGGATGCGCCTTCAAGTCCTGCACAAATGTACGGAATTCCGGTTCCACTTCCATGAAATCGGGGAATTCTGCCCGCACGCGCATGTGATCTGAGTCAGTCTTGACAGTGTAGACCAGACGACCGTGATCGACTGGTCTAAAGTTTACGTGCGTAAGGTACATCAATGGCATTTTGGATTGTTTTAGATTGGTCACTTGCATATGTACATTGAATATGGAAGATCCTTCATACATCTTGACCAATGGCTCTGCATAATAGTGAAAATTGAAGGCTAGAATATGCTCGTACTTGCCTCCTAAAGCAATGAATTTTCCTCGGTCATCCTCGCCGAGTTCAAGCCATGCATCATTATATGGAGCCAGTGGCAGATCGCCGTGCAGCGGATGATTATCTCCAGGTCCCGGAACACCTATTGCGGTTGCTCCGCAGTGAGTTAAGAAACAGCCATACGATGACAGGAAGTCACGGGTGGGAAGAGGTTGGTTGAACATGGATTTCATGGTCAGGTCTCGTCCGCGCATTTTTGCCGACCAGATCTGCTGACCGTTATAAGGCAGTATCACCAGTTCTCCGAGGGAATTCTTCAACCGCAGTCCATTTACACCACTCGGAAAACGAAAAACACTGGCAGTCAGTTCGCCGTGCTCCACCAGCGTTGTTTCTTTTTCGGTGAATTGGATAGGGGATAAATGTACGCGGGTAGTTTTTGTCATGTGATATTCCTTAATGCATCTGATGCAGTAACGGGGATAGGCTCGGATAGAGTTGCTGATAAATCTGATAACAATCCTGATATCGTGACATGGATTGGGGATCCGGTTCAAATCGTTTCTCGAATTTGACATGCTCATCAGCTGCCGCAGCCAGGTCGGTGAATATTCCGGTTCCAAATCCGGCCAGCAGGGCAGCTCCCCAGGCGGCTGCCTCTGTGATCTGCGGACGCAATACCGGAATACCGGTGATATCCGCTTTAAGCTGCAGCCACAATTCGGACTTCGCTCCGCCGCCAATCGCGCGTAGGCTATCGATCTGAACGCCGCCTTGCTTCAACAGATCCAGGTTCAAACGCAATTCGTAAGTCAACCCTTCCAGGATGGCTTTTGCAATATCAGCCCGTTTGGTCGCGAAGGTCAACCCGAGAATGGCTCCCCGGGAAGCCGTATCGAAAGTGGGCGTACCACTCCCTGCAAAATGAGGCAGGACGTACAGCCCTGTGGGGAGAGCGCTGGCGCCGTTCAGCATCAGATCATATGCATCCACATTGGATTGAGCGGACAGATGCATCTGCGGCTCGCAGAAACTATCACGGAACCACCGCAGAGACATTCCGCCGCTGTGGTTGAGGGTCATCGCCAGGAATAATCCAGGCACGACATGTTTGTAAACGGAGATATTGCCTTGAAACAGGGGCTGGGTGACAACCGGTGAAGGCAGTGCCACTTCCACCACCTCAGCAGTCCCGGTGGATACTTCAGCCAGACCGGGGCGGGTCAATCCGACTCCGAAAGCGCCGCACGCCTGATCATGTCCACCAGTGACCACCATTGGGCAATTGGTTAATCCAAATATTTCGGCAAGGTCAGGGTTAAGCCTGGCAATGGGAGTCCCTGATGGTTGAATGACTGCCAGCCGGGAAGGATCCAGATCAAGGAATTGGAGAATATCCGCTGACCAGGTTCCACTTTTGAGGTCGCACAGCTGGGTTCTGGATGCCAGGCAAAGACTGGTCACTGTCTCACCGGTCATTTTGCGAATGAGAAAATCTTCCACCAGGACAAATCTTGATGCGCTTTTCCAGATTTCCGGCTCATGCTGTTTGATCCAGAGCAGTTTGGGCAGGGTATTGATGGTATGCACAGGCATACCGGTAGTCTGGAAAAGAACTCTCGCTTCCAAACCGTTCCCGCAGTAGATCATTTTGTAAGCCAGTGCGTGTATCCATTCCCAGAATAGTTGGCCGCAAAGCCCTACCAATCTCATCTATAGGGGTGACGGCTTCACCGTGGACGGATAACGCGATGGCATCGATGGTCTTCAGGTGGGCTGCGGACACTGCTTCGCGAATAGCCTGCTGGGCGAGTTCCCAAACCGTCTCGATATTCTGTTCCGCATACTGCGGCTGCGGAATATCTACAGCATATTCACGGGAAGCCTTCGCGAGCAGCGTGCCATCTGAATCAAAGATGATGGCTTTACAGCCGGTGGTGCCGATATCCAAACCGAGCAAACTTGACATGGAAATCCTCTATTTCAGTGAAAAGTAAGAACTGACAAGATCTGCCATTCTGCTACCCAATATCCGATGTGCTTGTGGGCTGTAATGAATACCATCCATGTTATCAACTTTGAGGACCATATTTAAATCCAGGAAAACACAATTGTATTTTTCTGCAATTTGATTATATCGATCGGGTAGATTTTTTGATTTTGGTATTGCTCCCGAGAACATTTCAGACAGGTCATTCTGGGGATTGACCCGCGGAGGACAGGCAATGAGTATAGCGGGATTTGAATTGGCAATACCGCATTTGGATAGAAGAATTATCTGAACCAATCGTTCCACCCCGCCGGCGATATCATAGGCAGTTAGAGAAAACCTGGCTTTCAGATCATTCGTCCCTAACATGATGATAATCATATCCAGGGGCTTATGACTTTCTAGCAGCATGGGAAGATGAGCCAAACCATTCTTATCCCCTTCGATCGGATCATCCCAGACGGTAGTTCGTCCATTCAAACCTTCCTCGATGATTTCACAATCGGCGTCCAAGACGCATGCAAATACACCGGTCCAGCGTATGTTCTTGGGATATCGTTCCCCAGAACCCGGGATATACCCCCAGGTATTGGAATCCCCGAAGCAAAGAATCCTGAGTGGGTGGACTGCTTTGAGGTGATTATCTGGTTCTGATATGATCAAACGGTTTTCTCCGAAATGCTCATCCATGCAGTAATTTGCATGTGTTCATCGAACTCATTCAACTGGTCGGAAGATTCATCTGTCTTGATGGATGAGCACTTAAGCGCCTTTTTCTACGCGGATATTCCGTCGTTCAAGTCTCTTCAGCAACCCGGTTCTCTGCGCGTCCACAAATACTGCGAAGAAAATCACCAGTGGGGAGATCATATCCTGCAGGTAAAGATCAACCTGGAGATAAACCATACCATTGCTGATCATTTGAACTAGCATGGTACCAATGAGCGTCCCCGGGAAAACTGCACCCACACCTCCGAACAAGCTGGTGCCGCCTAGTACTGCAGCCGCGATTGCGCGAAACTCCACACCCTCCCCGAAGGATGCGGATAGTCTCCCCTGCTGGCTGAGGGCGATCACAGTTGCCAAAGCGGCACAGAAGCCGCAGACTACATAGGCAAAAATGGTCAAGCGGGTCACATTCAATCCAGCTTTTTTGGCGGCTTCGGGATCATTGCCCATGGCATAGATCTGACGGCCAAGACCGGTGAAATTGAGAACAATGTATGAAACCAGAACGACCAGCCAGGAAAACAGTCACTGGAAGCGGCAATCCCAACCATTTGGCGGCTGCAAAGGGCATCTCTTTGGTCACATTGATCGCGCGTGATTGGGTGATCAATAAGGCAAGGCCGCGACCTGCGGTAAGAGTACCCAGGGTAACCATGAAAGGTATGATTTTGGCTTTACTGATCAAAAGTGCATTGAACAAGCCGAACAATGTTCCGCAAACAAGACCTGTCAAGATCGATAACCAGAGTGGCAATCCCTGCTCCAGCATGATGGCAAGGATGCCGCCGGTAACATACATGTTCGCGCCAACAGACAGGTCGATACCCCCAGTCAAGAGAACAAAGGTCATACCAACAGCCAGAATACCGACAAATGCTGATGACGCGATGATATTCTCGAAGTTAGCCCAGGTGAAGAATCGTTTATCCAATAAACTGAAGGCGATAAAAATGACAACAAACAAAATGGTAGTGGAGTTTTTTAAGATCGATAGGACAAAACGTTGTCTGGAATGATTTGCGATCATTTGCCACCTTCCCGAAAGGCAGTTTGTAGAATTCTCTCACGGTTAAAGTCAGCCTTTTCAAAGCTTCCCAGTATTTCACCGACACCCATAACGATGATCCGATCGCACACTCCAATCAACTCCTCAATTTCAGATGAGATGAACAAAACAGCGGCACCTTTGGCGACAATGTCATTGATGATGGAATAGATCTCATACTTGGCGCCAACATCCACCCCACGGGTGGGTTCGTCCACGATCAAGATGGATGGATTGTTCATCAACCATTTTCCCAGAACCACTTTTTGCTGATTTCCGCCGCTTAATCCTTTCGCCTGGTTCTTGAAGGCATCGTTCACTTTGATGCTCAACATCGAAACGGTTTTGCGAATCGCTGCAAAGAGTGTGGAATTACGGACAACATTGGTAAATGGCATAGCGAACCTTGGCAAAGCAACCAGTCCGAGATTTTCAGAAACGGTTGAGGTCATCAGGAGACCTTCTTCGCGCCGGTTTTCTGTAACAAAGGCCATGTTTTGTTGGATGCTCTTTACAGGAGAGTTTTGATTGCGAAGGTTGCCTTCAATGGTGATTTCACCGTGATCATACGATTCCATACCGAAGATGATCTGGGCTAATTCAGATCTTCCAGAACCCATCAATCCGAATATTCCAAGCAGCTCACCTTTATGAAGTGAAAGATTGATATCGTGGACAATACCTGCTTTGGATAATCCTTTGGTTTCGAGGACAACGATATCTGTGGGTTTTGAGGTTCGTTCCGGGTATAAAGTCCCGATATAGCGGCCCACCATCAGCGAGATCATCTTTTGGATGTCGAAATCGGCTTTTGGTCCGATCTGAACCACCTCTCCATCGCGCAAGACGACAATATCATCAGATAACTGGAGCACATCACGTAAAATGTGCGAAATATAGATGATGGTTTTTCCGGACGCATGGAGTTTGTTGATGATCCCAAAAAGCCGCTCTGTTTCGCGCGAGGTCAGCGAGGTGGTCGGTTCATCAAAAAGGATGATGGATGCATCCTGACTGAGCGCTTTGGCTACTTCCACCAATTGGCGTTCGCCGGGTGACAAGCCGATCGACTGTAGTATCCGGTGAAAGGTCCAGATCCACCATTTTGAGATATTCCTGCGCTAGGGATCTGATACGCGATTTGTTTAGGAATGGAGTCTTACCCAAAGCAGGGAAATTGCTGATGAACAGGTTTTCCGAAATGGTGAGGTTGGTGAACAGGTTCAATTCCTGATGAATGAAGGCGATCCCTGCGCTGGTAGCAGCTGCCGGATCATGGGGAATATAATTCTCACCATTGAGAAGGATTTGACCAGAATCGAAAGGCACAACTCCGCCAAGGATATTCATCAGCGTGGATTTTCCGGCGCCATTTTCACCGATCATCCCGATGATGTGTCCCCGCGGGATATCCATGCAGACGTTTTTCAGAACCGGGACACCGAAAAAACTTTTTTCTATATTGCAAAATTGCAGAATAAAATCATCCATGATCATCGCCTATTAAACACTGTGTGCGAGAATGCGTGTTCGGGTAACATCCAGTAAAGCTGCCACCAAAATCACCGAGCCTTTGACAATTTCGATCCAGAAGAATGGGACGTTCAATAAGGAAAGTGCATTCCCCAAAAGTGAAAGGAAGAGAACCCCGAAGAATGTCCAGATGACTTTACCTTTACCGCCAGACAGACTTGATCCCCCGATCACCGCGCCGCCGATCACGTCCAGCAGCAGGGAGATACCAAGTGTGGGGCGACCCATATCCATGCGTGCAGAGTAGAGGACCGAGGCAACCGCGGCGCAAAATCCGCTGAACATATAGGTCAGGATAACGACTTTTTTGGTTGGCACGCCAGAGACAATTGAAGCACGGATATTCGTGCCTGCTGCATACAACCATCGGCCAAACATGGTCCTGCTTAGAATAAATTGGGAAGAGATGGCCAGAACGAGCGTGATGATCAAGGCGTATGAAATCAATCCTCCGCTGTCGTTACCGATTGCGGTAAAACCATCGGGAAGATTGATGATATTTTCGGATTTAACATAGTAAATTGCCAGACCGGCAAAGAAAGTTTGCGTGACCAGGGTCACCATAAAAGCAGGGATACGGGCATAAACAATTACCATTCCGTTGATGAAACCGATGAGTAAACCAACCAGCAGCATCACAACCACAGCAATGAGAATGCCAGCAGATGCGTGGGATAGGATTCCGCCATTTTCAAATAGAAGCCAACCCCAAATAGGACTTTTGGAAAAGACGATCGGATCGGCACTTTCAGCGATCAATGAAGCGCCAATGACACTGGTCAATGAGATGATTGCGCCTTGTGACAAATCAATACCTGCGATGATCAGTACAAAGGTCTGACCAATCGCTACCGCGTACAACAGCCAGATATTCGAAAACAGATTGGACAGGTTATACCCGCTGGCGATCACCGGAATAAACGGAATCAAGCATCAGAAAAAAGAAAATACATAAGTACAAGATGAAGTATTCCGACAGTGAGTAACTTGACGAGGCAATTTTGACAGGGCTGCTCGGATCTTTTCTGCGGGTAGGTTAATTCTCGTATCGTCATTTTAACACGATCCTTGGGAGAGGGATTGTACTTATAAGAATAAGAATATCTTAGCAGATTATCTGCATGGGGCGGGATACATGTATCCCGCCCCAAAGGAGAAAAGAGAGAACAAGAATTATTTGCCGTTATAGAGCTTGCAGCCCCACATATCATTTTCGCGGGTTGCAATGTTACCCTGGGTCAGCGCAAAACCAGCGTCATCGATCCAGGCATCCGGCTGTTTTTCGCCACTTTGAACTGCGGTCATAATGGCAGTCAAGAGCGAGTCGGCTTCGAAGTACAGATCCTGAACACCAGTGGCATCCACAAATTTGTCCTTCATCAAACCACAAGCGGTCTTATCGCCATCCAAGCCGCCCATGATCACGTGTTTTGGATCACCAATGGGAACCCATTTTCCCATCGGTTCCAAGCACGGATCTGGATGGTGGGATAGAGGAAGTCGGAGGAGGTGAAGATGAAGTCGATATCGGGATTGGCGGTCATGGCAGCCTGCAAACCAGCCAGAGCTACAGAAGCATCCCATTTGGTGTTGACTTCGACGGGGGTCTCGAACAGATCGGGGTTGGCATTGATGGCATTGTAGAAACCTTTTTGGCGTCCAACGGCATTCGGGTCACCCAGGTCACCGACCAGGATGAGGGGTTTCATCTTGCGGCCAAGTTTCTTGGCTTCTTCGGCCATGTATTCAACCGTTGCCTGGGCGATCTTTTCATTGTTGGCAACCACGGTCAGGGCGTTGCCGTCTTCGTTCTGTGGAGGACGGTTGAAGATACCGATCGGGATACCAGCGGTGTTGGCTTCGGCGATCAGTTTGAGGGCGATCGAGCCATCCACAGGGATGACCATGATGCCGTCCACTTTTTGGGCGATGCAGTTCTTGACCTGTTCCAACTGCTTGTTGGCATCGGAACCGGAGTTGACTTCCACAACCTCATAGCCTTTGGCTTTGAGGGTTTCGGTGATGGCTTTATGACCAGCCATCCAGAATTCGGTTTCCAGATCCTGGAACGCAAAGCAGATCTTGGTTCCTTCTTCTACTGGAGCGGGTGCAGGAGCTTCAGCAGCAGGAGCGCCGCCAGCTTCATTGAAGAGTTTGCAGCCCCACATATCGTTTTCGCGGGTTGCCATGTTGCCCTGGGTCAGCGCAAAACCAGCATCATCGATCCAGGCATCCGGTTGTTTCTCACCTTTTTCAACTGCTCCAACAATCGCCTTGAGCAGAGCATCAGCTTCGAAGTACAGATCCTGAACGCCAGTGGCGTCCACGTAAGCTTGCTGCTCATCAAACTGCAAGCGGTCTTATCGCCATCCAAACCACCCAGTAATGACGTGTTTTGGATCACCAATGGGAACCCATTTTCCCATCGGTTCGAGCACGGATCTGGATGGTGGGATAGAGGAAGTCGGAGGAGGTGAAGATGAAGTCGATATCGGGATTGGCGGTCATGGCAGCCTGCAAACCAGCCAGCGCCACAGAAGCATCCCATTTGGTGTTGACTTCGACGGGGGTCTCGAACAGGTCGGGGTTGGCGTTGATGGCATTGTAGAAACCTTTCTGGCGTCCAACGGCATTCGGGTCACCCAGGTCACCGACCAGGATGAGGGGTTTCATCTTGCGGCCAAGTTTCTTGGCTTCTTCGGCCATGTATTCAACGGTTGCCTGGGCGATTTTCTCGTTGTTGGCAACCACGGTCAGGGCGTTGCCGTCTTCGTTCTGTGGAGGACGGTTGAAGATACCGATCGGGATACCAGCGGTGTTGGCTTCGGCAATCAGTTTGAGGGCGATCGAGCCATCCACAGGGATGACCATGATGCCGTCCACTTTCTGGGCGATGCAGTTCTTGACCTGCTCCAACTGCTTGTTGGCATCGGAACCGGAGTTGACTTCCACGACCTCATAGCCTTTGGCTTTGAGGGTTTCGGTGATGGCTTTGTGACCAGCCATCCAGAATTCGGTTTCCAGATCCTGGAACGCAAAGCAGATCTTATACTGTTTTGTCCCTGCATCAGCAGCAGGTGCATCAGTTGTAGCCGGTTTAGGGGTACAAGCTGTGAGGACAAAGGTTGCGATCAGCAACACACTTAGAATACGCAGAATGCTTTTCATTGTGAATTTCTCCTCTTCGGTACTGTTTTAGATTAGAATATTACCCAGGTGTTCTGGATTCGTTCCCACTTCACCTGTGCAGATTGGATAGGTCTCAGCCGCTTCAATCTGCACTTTTTTGTAGCTTCTCTTCGATCAATTTTCGTCCACCTCCTTGAATACACTGGTTTCTTATTTCTAATATTCATGAATGGGAATCAGCCTTGATGTTGATAGACATCCCATCCGAAGTAAGTTTCGAACGCATCAGCCAGGATATCCGCAGAGTGTGAAGCGTTCATGGCGCAATGATGCTCGAAACCATTTTTGCAGATATAACGCATTAGTTTTTGTAATCCGGGTGTGTGAATGACTGCCCGGGCGCCAAAAGTATCCAGCTTGTCGTCAGTGAATTCACCTTCGCCCATATAGGTTCGAATGATGCCCTGGTTGTCATCTGTGCTGATTCGTGCATAGGTCATCGGTCCGGCAGGAACGCGCCCGGCTACCGCGCCATAGGTATTTTCTGTCCCGAGGGTGGTCGCCAGAATTTCGGCATTCTTGATCTCGATATCCGGCAGGAAACTCTTTGCCCAATTGCCGCAGTGGAACAGAACACATTTATCCGGATCGCTGCCGTAGTTATTGTTCCAGTCCACCAACGCGCTGGGTGTCCCGGATGCCAGTTGCAGTGCATACATCGAAGCCACACCGGTGATATCCACTTCACAGGCTGAGGGCATTAATTGCTCGCTCATCATGCTCATCAAAGTACAGACATTGATGTGGAAATTTTGCTGCAGTGAAGTCCAGCATTGGATGGCACTGGCGGTCAGGTCGTATTCCTTCATCCAGTCATCGATGACCAGTCCCAGTTTCGCCATCCGTACTAAGGAAGGAGAGGGAACCTTGTCTGATTTGGCGTAAGCTCGTATGGCTTCGAGTTTCGTCTTCACCCGTTTGTCATCATCAGAAAGTCTTCCTGCATTCCCGAGAATTTCAGAGAAATCCACAGTAACGACACTCATTCCAAATGATTGCAGCATCTTCTCGCTGTAACGCATGGTGTTGAAGTTACCCGGACGGGCGCCGATTGCTCCGAAACGGGCATTCTTCAAACCTTTGACCACCCGGCAAACGCCGACAAATTTCGCCAGATCGGAGTTGAAGCTATCGGAGAGCGGATGGACGGTGTGCAATTCGGTCAGAGCTGTAGGCATAACCATATTGGCGCAGATTGTTGCAGACAGAGATCTTTCCGCAGAATCCATCCCGGCGGCGTTCAACTGTCAACTGATCGAGATCATCGGGATAAGCTTGCACCAGAATCGGGACATTCAGTCCGGATAGTTTGATCGTGTCAGCCACGCCTTTTTCGTCGCCAAAGTTGGGCAGCGAAACCAGAATGCCATCGATTTGTTCTGCATTTTTCTTGAACAATTCTCCGCAGATTTTGGCATGGGTCCAGGTTTCAACTCCGCCCAGTTTGGTTGCCTTGTCGTCAATGATGACTGCTTCGATATCCATTTCCTTGAAGAATTTCAAGATGTCTGCCCGCGCTTCGGTTACCAATCGATCGGGGAAGAAATCACGATTTCCAACAATTACACCCAGGGTTACTTTTGCCATTTTTTTCTCCTAAACCTATTAGTCAGTCGCCAGCGCATCAACTGCTTTGAGAAGTTCCGGTTCGCTGATCTTTCCTTCGAACCAGTGCTCCTGCAATTGATACAGGCTGTATACAGTGGATGGTTTGATCTCTACATCCTTGCAGGTAATCGGCGAATCCATTTTTACTGGACGAATGATCTTTGCGCCTTTAGCCAAACCAATCGGGAGCAGACATTCGGATTTTGCATTTTCGTAAGTATCGATCAGGCTGTAATAAGTGGTTCCACCAATGGCATCCAGAATATCACCGGCATTCAGGTCGTGTTTTGCTACCGCGAAAACTTCCGACACCAGTCGATCGAGCGGCACCATATTCGACTGTTTGCGGATAGTCAGCATGGCGCAAGTCAGCGGCACTTCAATGCTGCACAAGATGGAATGGACGGAAGAGGGTGTAATATGGTCCGTTTCCCATATCCCGCAGGATCATGGCTTCACGCAAGCGGGGATGATCCGTTCGGACGATCAGGAATACGCCTGGGGCGACTTTGCCGATGCCGTAATCAACCACGCCCATTTGGGATAATAAGCCGCCATCAGTTTTCAGGGCAAAGGTCTGATTCAAATGGTCACGGTCAGTCAATGGACCGTGCATCCCGCGCACATCCGGAACCAGTCCGGTGGCATTGGATACTGCCGCCATCTCGATCATCGTCTTACTGCCGTCAACAAACTCGATCAACATGTTGGGGGATAATCCGCGGCGTGCAGCTTCTTTTTGTACTTGCGGGGTCGTCAGGCGTGGCAGTGCCTGTCAAGCGGATTATTCTTGCCCTTCCCGGCAGCCACAATCGTAAAGCCTAGCGAAATAGCAAAATCATATAGTTCTTTGCAGGCAGCAGGTTCATCCCCAGCAGCCAGGGCATAAAGCACTCCTTTTTGTTGGGCGTACCAGTGCAGCATCGGACCAACTGTAATATCAGTCTCGACGTTCATCATCGCCAGGTCTTGACCTGCGCGGGCTGCCCGAAGTGCTGCCCTGCGTACCGATTTCAGGGGCACCGGTTGCTTCGAGCATCACATCGATGTTTTTCATATCTGCAACAACACGGTAATCACGTGTGGCTGCCCGTTTCCCGGAGGCAATGACCCGATCCGCTTCTTCGGCTGTTTCAACAACCACGATTTCGCCTTCAACCTGGGCGATCTGATAAGCCTGGATGGCGCGTTCGAGATCGATATCAGCGGTGATGACTACATCGATCCCTTTCATCATTTTTACTTCCGCCACAACATCGGTCCCCATCTGTCCGGCACCGATCATACCAATCCTGACAGGTTTGCCTGTCAGTTCCCTCGCTTCCAGTTCTTTGTGTAATCCGATCATAAAGTTTGCTTCCTCAAAAACTAAAATGTGACTATTACTTTCAATGCCTCTCCGGCACTGGCAGTTTGAAAAGCTGTATTGATATCATCGATTGAAAAATGGTGTGTGATCAATTTGTCGGTTGGAATGGATCCTCGGGAGATAATATCCAATGCCATCTTGTGGTAGGTGGGATGGTAGGAGAATGAACCAACGATTGAAATCTCGCCGTAATGGATCTTGTTAGCGTCAAGAGATGTCATAGGAGAAGCCTTGGGTAGACCACCAAAGAGAATCACCCGGCCACCTTTGCGGACGACTTCAACAGCCTGTGTTTGAGTGGATGCTATTGGGTTCGCGCAGACAACGATATCTACACCGGTTCCATCGGTAAGCTGATGGATCCTCTCTTTGAGGTCTTCGCTTGCAGGATCGATGATTGCAGAAGGGTTAAATTTTGTGGCAATCTGCCGTCGGACAAGACTGGGTTCAGATAAGAATACCTTGGCGCCTCGTGCTTGTGCGACTGCGATGTGCAAACAGCCGATAGGACCTCCGCCCATGACTAGGACGGTATGTCCCAGATCGGTACAAGCTTTATCATGGGCAGCCAGGACAGAGCTGCACGGTTCTGACAAAGCAGCTTGTTCAAATGTAGCTCCAGCCGGGATATGGTGAACAATGCCGTTCGATAATATCTCCGCCGTCAGAACCATTTTCTCAGTAAAACCGCCATCGTATCCGGGAGTAATCCCGACCAGATGCAGTTGATCGCACAGATTGAATAGCCCATGTCGGCAAAAATGACATTTACCGCAGTGAACATCCGGCGCAATCGCTAAACGGTCTCCGATGGCATAACCAGTGACGGACTTTCCCACCTCCTCGACTACACCTCCGATTTCATGACCAGCGATAACCAAAATATCTCCAGCTCCTTCTTTCCATCTGCGAAGGTCGGAGCCGCATACACCACAGGCTTTAACGCGTAAGATCAATCCATCCGCCGGGCAGGTGGGATCAGCTGTTTCGCGCACTTCAAATTTCATCGGATCAGTAATGTAAGCTGATTTCATTCATTCCTCATGACAATTCTTTGATTTTTCTACCCACCGCTCCACCCGGGTGCGTTTTACTGAATGATTCAAGCGAGTATCCGCGCATCTGAAGAAGAACCACGCATAAAGCGTCGCCAAGAGCCGAATTGACTAAAGAGCTGCCGGTTGCTATCATGCCATATGGATCGACACCTTCTGGGGCAACCATTTTCAGACAGACATCACTTGTTTTTCCAAGTGTGGATTCAGGTTTTTCTGTGATCCCAATAATTTTGAGATCGCGCTGACGAGCAACTTTTACAAGGTAGTTGACTTCTTCAGTTTCCCCGCCTTTGGATAGGGCAATCAGAACATCTTCACTGCGTAAGGCACCCGATAAACCATGTTGACTGTCTCCGGGATGGATGAACAGGGAAGGTGTTCCGCAGCAAGAGAGGAGATGCGCCATTCGTTCCCCTACGGAGCGGGATGTACCTGACCCTGCAACCAATACATGACCTTTGCATTCCAAAAGTATCCGCGCAGCCTCGACAAAATGCCCATCCAGTTGGTCTGCTGCACCGGCAACAGCTTTGCTCTCAAGTTGAATGGTCTCACGGGCTAAATTGAGGATCTCAATGTCATTCATGTGTTTACCTTGATCTGGTTTGTGGATCTGCGTCCAATAATCGGTTGGCAGTGGCATGATCGGTGATCAAAACATCGATCAGATGACCGCGTAAGGCTCCCAGAATGGCGGCGGTTTTTTGCGGACCTCCTGTCACACCTACTACCCGTTCTACTTTGGCAAATTCAGCAAGTTCCATCCCGATCACTCGTTGATCCAATTCAGATGAAACCGGTTGTCCATAAGCATCAAAATAGCGCAGGGCAATATCACCAACTGCACCATTCTTGAGTAGGTTATTCATTTCATCTTGGGAAAGGATGGAACCGTCTCGCATGACGACTGAGTTGGACATTGGTGCTCCAATACCCAGATATGCCACTTTGATCTGTGGAAAAAGACTGATTGCCCGTTGAACATGACTATCAGAAAGAAAAACTGCCCTGGTCGTCTGATCATCGACGATACCTGGGGCAGGGAGAAGAGTCATTTTGCATTCCAACCGGCGTGACATCCGACGGCATAGATCAGTCGCGTGCATTTCTGATTCCGGTCGGCCGATCCCTCCAATGATCTGTACCACCTGTACTTCAGGGAGATTCATTGGCTCAAGATCCTCGACCATTTCATTCAATGTGGATCCCCAGGATATGCCAATGGTGTCGTTGGGTTGGATGGTACGAGCCAGGTACCGCGCCGCCGCCACACCAATCTCTCTCGAGACAACTGCCTGAGAGTCGGGTTGATGTGCCTCGACGATGACCACTTCCTGAAGACGATAGCGTTTTTCCAAACGTGTCTCGAGATCGGCATAGATACCGGAAGGCTCAAGGACAGTGATCCGCACAATTCCTTCATCACGGGCTTGTTGTAATAGACGGGAAACTTTCGAACGGGAGAGGTTCAGCCGGGCAACAATTTCATCCTGGCGCATTTCTTCTTCGTAATATAATTTGCTGACCTTGGTCAACAAGCGGATCTCTTCGGCGGACGCAGAACGCGGCATGGTGTACCTTGAGATATCGGGATTGAAAATATTTTCTAGATTGAATTTATAATGAGAAAATATTCAATAATGAAAATACTTTCATATCAATAATAGCACCACGAAAAATAAATGTCAATAACCAATTTTTGTCATCTTGAATTAAATAACCAAGCCGAGAGATTATTCTCGGCTTATGAATATAGACATAATGGACGATATTATGCTAACAACGACTTCTGCTGTCGATTTATCGGTGATCAAGACGTCAATAATTCTTCCGCGGAGTGCACCCCGGATCGCATCGACCTTGTTTGGCCCACCTGCGACGCCGATCACCCGGGGAATCCGTTTGAGTTGCTCCAAATCTATACCAATAACTCGTTCATCCATTCCTGAGGGTACGGGATCGCCATTTTGATCGATGAATCTCAGCGCAATATCTCCCACCGCCCCTCGAACCAGGACATCGTTCAGATCGGATTGGGTGAGGATGGATAAATCACGCGCCATGATGGTGTGCGAGGTGGGTGACCCAACCCCGACAAAAGCAAGAGAAATTTTGTCGAAAAGAGCCACGGCTTCCTGAATATGGTTGTCAGATAAATAGATATCCCGCATTTGCTGATCCCTGACCACCCCCGGAGCCGGTAGAAGCATTAATTTACAGGACAACAATCTCGCCATGCGGTGACACAACTCGGTGGCGTATGTTTCAGATTCTGGTTTTCCAATTCCACCGGTCATTTGCAACACCTGTACATCCGGGAATGCTTTTGCCTCAAGCGCAGCTACCATTCCGCTGATGGTGTATCCCCAGGCAATACCGATGACGTCATCTACAGATATCACCCGCATGAGATAGTCGGCTGCTGCCACTCCCAATTCACGGGACAACATTTCCGGCGACTCCGGGTTGCGGACGTCAGCCACGATCGCTTCCTGAATTCGATATTTTGATTCAAGACGGCTTTCAATCTCCGAGTAAATACCGGGCGGCGGGATGACCACGGTTTTTACAATTCCGCGGTCTCGAGCTTGTTGTAGTAACCGGGATACTTTTGAGCGGGATAGGTCCAGTCGAGTGACGATATCGTCCTGGTTTAATCCATCATCGTAATATAGTCTGCTTACTTTAGTCAGTAATCGTAAGTCGTCAGGAGATTTTGGGCGCAATGGAGGATCCTTTGTCGGTTATATATCTGTCAGGATAATTCTAGATTATTTTACATCTAATAAGAATAATGAACGGCCAACAATGCAATTGATAAATGGACTGTGGATTATGTATTTTCACTGACCGTGTGGAATAAATTGAGGATAAATCGCGAAAACAGAGGATGAAAGATCGTACCTTGGACAAAATACATCCACTTGTATATTTAGCTTGCAGGATCAAGTTGTTGCTCTGCGGGTCAAGTTGTTGCTCTTCGGATATGTTTCATTCATAGTAAGTTGATCTTACAACAATAACCCCATCTCAGATCTATTTATTAAACCAAATATTTTGCTCAAATGTGCTCGGAGAAACTGGGTTGATTGGGAAGGAAGAACCAACGGTTCTTTATCATGCCTGTAAAGTACCATCCCTATCTTTTAACCCCCTCCCGTCGGGAGGGGGTGGGGTGGGCGAGATACTGAATAGAGAGGAATATGTTACCCAAAATCAGGATAATCAGCCGTTGGTTGAGTCCAACGAAAAACATAAAGCCATCTCAAATTTCACATCCCATTGTTAGTTTTACAAAACTTATATTTCACCCAACTTGACAAAACATTCTCCCACAATTAAAATTGGAATTGGACAAACCAATTATCCATTAATCCAACTTTCAGGAAATCTATGAAAGCTAAATTTCTCCCGATCGGATTCAATAAGCAGAGATTTTTACAACTGGTGGATTTACTGGTGTCGATGGCATCCTGCTCACATCCCCGGAAAACATCGCTTATGTAACCGGCTATCCATGTCTTCCGTCAAGCGGAAATCCAATCCTGTTTGCCATTCGTAATCATTACCCCTTCTTTTGTTTCATCAACAAAAACTCAGAAGTGTTCCTGGTCGCATGGGAGTACTCTTTGCTCGATATCGAACTTGGCGTGGATGGACTGATTAAGCACGTCAATAAAGACCTGGCATGGTCTGGGTTGGCAAAATTATTACAAGAACAACTGGGCAGAAACAAGAGTGTCGGAATTGAATCTTCCTGCCCTTATCAAATCGTTCAGATGGTCGAAAAGTGGATCGCTCCGGAAAAATTCATTCCAATCGAGGGACTTCTTGACAACCTGCGGCTCATCAAAAGCGTAAAAGAAATAGAAGCGCTGAAATATAGCTGCAATATAGCGGAGAAAACATTTACCGAACTGGTTCCGTTGATCCAACCTGGATTAAAACGCAGCGACCTGATCGCCGCGTCCAAACAGATCATGCTGCATCATGGTGCCTCTGGAATTGGACACTGCACCATCTCATTTGGAGCATCCAATCCCGAAGTGGAGATTAATGAATCGCTTGAAAGAGATCGGCTGGTTATCATCGACCTTGGAGCGATGAATTATGGTTATGCATCTGATATCCGCCGAATGTTGTACACCGGGAAAATCCCTGACAAAACGAAACAGCTTCACAAGGTAATGTGTGGGATCGTTGAAACCATTGGCAATTCCCTCATACCCGGGGCAGTGGTGAAAGACATCTGTTCTTTGGCTGAATCGCTATATATTCAAAACGGCCTTGATCCCAATTTTACTCATTTCGGCCATACGATCGGATTGCAGACTGAAGAGATCTGGTGTGACCGGAAAAACGAAATGAAGTTGGAAAAGGGCATGGTCATCAATGTCGAGCTTTATTCGATGATGTCGTCAGGCGAGAATATTGGGGATGAAGAAACTTATTTAGTCACCGATGGTGATCCGGAATGTTTTAACACCTTACCCAAACCGATTTTGGAGATAAATGACTAAGAAACTACGTATCGGGGTTATTGGCTTGGGGATAATCTCGGCAGCTCACGAGATGGGATTCGAAGCTGTCAAAGAAAAAGTGGAGATCGTTGCGATCTGTGATATCAATCGTGATCGAGCGACCGAGCGTGCTGCAAAGTATAACGCCAGGGTATTCACTCAATATCAGGAATTACTCAACGATAAAACTATAGATATTGTAGACATCATTCTTCCACATGACCTGCATTATCCGGTTTGCAAAGCTGCATTATTGGCTAGCAAGCATGTCCTCATGGAAAAACCGATGACGATCAATCCTGCTCATGGGATTGAATTAATTCATCTTGCCAGGGAACAGGGCGTCAAGTTCATGGTAGCTGAAAATACCCGTTTTGTAAAAGCATATCTTGAACTGCAGAAGATGTTATTAAACAAACAGTTGGGTGATATTTACCTAATCCGCACGTTGATCGCTGGTACTGAAATCTATCGAATGGTGGACCCTGGTAACTGGAAAGGCAAAAAAGAGGGTTCGGGTGGGGGAGTGATTATGGACGCTGCTCCACATTCGTTTTACTTACTCAGATGGTTGTTTGGCGATATTGCAGAGCTTCAAGCACATGCGAACCAGGTTGTCCCGGGCAGCGAAGTTGAGGATAATGCAGTCATCGTTGGCAAATTAATAAATGGTGCCCAATTCGATCTTGAGTTTAGCTTTACGGTTCAAGCGCCGTGGACGGAGCGGTTGGAAGTACACGGGAGTAAAGGTTCAGTGATCATCGATCAGATATTGAATCCGCCCACGGTATATTTTAGAGGACCGGAAGATTTCAATCCCGGACAATTGGATGGTGTTGGCTATAATCCAATTAACTGGAAGACAGAATCGATTGCTTCAGGAGTAAGTCAATTCATTGAATCTGTGGTCGCAAACGAAGATCCGCCAGTTCATTTAATGGATACTTACTATGCAGTTGAAGCGTGCGCCAGTGCATACCGATCAATCAAATCGCAAAAAATGGAAACCGTTAATATCCAAACTTTCATAGGAGACTGATATGGACCCTTTAATAATTATTGCTACCCCGAACATTTGTTGGTTGAATCCGCACGAGGTGGATTATCCAAAAACTCCGCAGGCAATTGCAGATGAAGCAGTGCTCTGCCGGCAAGCTGGCGCATCTGTTCTGCATACCCATGCGGAATCTCTCTGGAAAGAAACTATCGCCGCGGTTCAATCTAAAACTGATATCGTCCTCCAATTGGGAATGTCCAGCTTACCCATTCCAGACAGGGATGAAGTTTATCAATATCATGGCGAGATGATTTCGATCATTCTAAACCATCATGATGAGGCATTTGCGGAAACTGAATGCCTGGTTTTGCACAGCCGTCAGGAACTTGAAGAATATGCCCATTTATGCCGCAAGTATGGCGTGGCACCTGAGTTCGAAGTCTGGCATACCGGGTCCATCTGGAATTTGAATTATTTGATCAATAAAGGCTTACTCGATAAACCATATATCACCACGTTGTTCTTCGGATGGCCGGGCGGTACCTGGTCACCCCCAACCATCGAAGAATATCTGTATCGCCGAAAGTATATGCCCGAAGGTTGTGCCATCAACGTCAGTATCATGGGTAAGGAACAATTGGATATTGCTACTGCCGCGATCCTGATGGGAGATCACGTCAGAGTGGGGACTGAGGACTATCCTTACAACCATAAAGGCGAAATTGCAACCTGTTCGGAACTTGTGGCCGAGCTGGCAGAAATCTCAAGGGCATTGGGACGTCCACTGGCGACACCTGATCAGGCAAGGAAGATGCTTGATATTCCACGAGGTAGAAAATGAAAGAGAAGAAAGTAGCTCTGATAACCGGTACAGCCACTGGAATCGGAAAAGCCTGCGCATTACTATTTGCTCAAAAAGGTTATCGGGTGGGTATGCTCGATAATAATGCTGCGGAAGGCCAGAAGACCGAACAGGAGATATTAGCTTCTGGTGGGGAATCAGAGTTTATTTCCTGCGATGTGGCAATAGAGGAGTCGGTAAAATCTGCGGTCGAACAGGTAGTAAAGCGTTTTGGGGACATTGATGTTCTGGTGAATAATGCTGGCATCGTCCTGGTTAGACCGTTCGATGAGATTGAGTGGTCTGATTTTATGCGCGTAGTCAATGTAAATCTGGGCGGAACATTCCTGCTCTGTAAATATGTACTGCCTATCATGAAGGCAAATAAAAGCGGATCGATCGTTAACATGGCTTCAGTATCCGGGCATGTAGGACAAACCGAACATGTGGTGTATGGTGCTACGAAAGGGGCTATCTTGTCGCTGACGCGAGCTCTGGCATGGGAGGTTGCCCAATGGAATATTCGGGTGAATTCCATCAGTCCGGGTTCGGTGGACACCCCTATGCTGCGCAGCGATATCACACTGGAGGCTAATCGAACCAGGCGACCGTTTGATGAAGTAAAAAAGGTCAGGGAAGCTGAACAGGCTTTTAACCGTTGGGCTGATCCCATGGAAATCGCTGAAGCCGTATATTTCCTCGCCGGTGATACTGCCTCATTTATTACAGGTACCGATCTTTTGGTAGACTGCGGTTGGGTCGCCAAGTAGGGTTAAGATTGCATGGAAAAGGGATTGGTCGTTGCCAATCCCTTTTTGTTTTATTGCAGTGAATATCAACCCAAGGTTAGAAATTTTATAAGTTAATCTCAATCAATTTGTGCTTAACATGATCCAGATGTTTCATCATAGCCAGTTTTGCGGCATTCGGATTTTTTTGGATGATCGCCTCAATAATTTCGAAATGATCAATAACAGTTTGTTTACGAATATCCAGATACTCGTTTGTTCGCTTACGACTCATGATGCTTAGTTTGGTGATGGACCGCATGAATAAATTGAGAATGGGATTTTGCGTAATCTGCAAGATCTTATTATGAAGTTCAAGATCACAGTTCATAAATTCTTCAGTATCGTTAACAGATTCAATTGATTTTTCATGAATGGCATTCAATTCTGTTATATCCTCGGGTTTGCACATTTCAGCAGCAATTCCGGCTATGCCAACTTCGATGATCCTGCGAGCTTCAAATAGCTCCTGAAATGTTAAATCATCCAGAGAGAATACAATGTCCAAATGCTCCACGAGACGTTCGGGTTCAAGCGAAGCAACATAAGTACCGGATCCCTGCCGGTTCTCAATAATATTCATAATCGATAGTGCTCTTAATGCTTCGCGCAAAGAAGGTCTGCTGACTCCCATGGTCGATGCCAATTCCCTTTCCGGGGGAAGCATATCACCGGGTTTAAGCTGTTCTTCTTTGATCATGTTGATTATCCTCTCCGCGATTTGTTCGGAGAGAATACTTCTTGAAATGTACCAAATTCAACATCTGGTTTGCTCTTCATACAATATCTCCAGGACGATGATTAACGGTAATACCAATTAACCATTATATCTAATCGAATAACGATCTGTCAACGAGAGTACTCATAACCTAAGGTAAAATTATTGTCCTCGACAAATGGATATCCGAAATATCAGTTCTCCCATATTCGATGAAGGAACTTGATCTTTTCCATGGTTTGATCGTTTCCGCCACCTTCATGATGGTTATACGGCCAAATTCTGATTTCTTTACTGCCTGCATAATGATTGTAAGTAGCAAAAACAGTCGAAGGCGGGCAAACTTAATCCGTTAATCCCGTAGAGAATAAAGCGGGTGCATTTGCGCGGGCAGCGAAGTTGACCCCATCGAAGTATTCCAGAGTATTGAATACTGCTTCCAGCTTACCTCGATGCCGTAAAAGAAAACGGCTGATCTCGTTGTATGGTGAGCTGTCTACAATTTCTGTAGCTCGTTTATAGGCACATAAAAAAGGTACGTCAGGCAAGACAGCGGATAGGTCTGGGATAAGGGCAGACACCGCGAGTGCTATCCCTCCGCCCTGACTGATCCCTGCGACTGCTAGTTTGGTTCCATCCACCGCCGGGTGAGTTCTTGCCGCCTCGACTGCCCGGACTGCATCGGTAAATACCCGCCGGTAGTAGTAGGTTTCGGGTTTCAGGATTCCACGCGTCATAAATCCTGGAATTTGTGGATTACCACCATCCGATTCGTTATCAGGCGTGTCACCGTTCAACCACTCACTCCCCTGGCCTCGGGTATCCATCACAAAATGAGCATAACCAACCGAAGCCCATAACAGCCAATCGCAAGGTAGTCCGCGTCCGCCACCATAACCGCAGTATTCGACTACACAGGGCAGTTTGCCCTCTCGATGACGGGGTAAGACCAGCCAGCCTTTGATGGGTTGACCGGCATAACCGCGAAAATGTAACATCGAAAATATCCAGATGTTTTATGCCGGTTTGCTGAAGCTCGAACTTTGGATCCAATGGAAAGATCTCGCAGCTTTCAGAGTGTCCGACCAAAATAAGTCAAAATTTCCCGGTTCATTCCGCACAGGTTTATAAGACTTTTAATTGTTCAAGGGGCAGATCAAAATACATATTTCCTCCCTTTTACATTGACTACCGAAAAATATCTGCTTGTCTGATCATGGTTTATGCAATTACCCAATTTTTCATTATATACCGAACAAGTTCGGAAGATACGCAACCGTGCCTTTCTCAACATTTTCCGCAGAATTGATATTAAGTAGTGGTACCGAAGTAGCCAGTAAAGCGGAAATTGATTTGTCGAAGAAACCATTTTCCAAGAGGAAGTAAATTGACATTGATTGTAGGATATGGTAAATTGATATAAATGGTAAGACCAATTATATAATTATAATCATGATTTCGGTATATTTGGAGAGAATTATGGAAAACGGGGAAAGATTTATGGTGACTGGTGGAGCTGGATGCATCGGTGCTTGGGTGGTTCGCAATCTTGTTAAAGATAACATCTCAACCGTAATCTTCGACAGAAGCTTACGAATGCACCGGTTGGAATTAATCTTGTCTGCAGATGAGATCAAACGAGTAATAATAGTTCAGGGTGATATTTCAAATTTTGACGATGTTGATAGAGCAATAACTGAAAACCAAATTACTCATATTATTCATTTGGCAGCACTTCAGCTTCCATTTTGCAAAGCGGATCCGGTTGCCGGAGCAAAGGTGAATGTTGTTGGAACTGTAAATATATTGGAAGTGTGTAAGCGGCATGGGATTAAGAATCTGTCATATGCCAGCAGCACAGCAGTATATGGCGTCAGCGAGGAATATCCTGAAGGAAAACTGGCACACGAGGCACAACTGCTGCCTCGTTCACACTATGGGTTTTATAAACAAGCGAATGAGGGTAATGCAAAAGTCTACTGGACGGACGATCATGTCCCCAGTATTGGATTACGCCCGTATGTGGTGTATGGTGCTGGCCGAGATCAAGGAATGACATCAACCCCTACCAAGGCAATACTTGCGGCGATCGCGGGAAGATTCTATAACATATCTTATGGAGGGCGTTATTGTTTTCAATATGGTGATGATGTCGGAAAGATCTTCATCCAGGCTGCAAGAAAAGTAAAATCAGGTGCCGAGGTATTTAATATTGGGGGCAGATCGGTATCCACTCCGCAGGTCATTGATGCAATTGAAAAGGTTATACCTTCCGCAAAAGGGAAGATCACTTATTCCGATATTCCGCTTCCTTTTCCAGAGGAAGTTGACAACACCGAACTGGAAGGTATTCTGGGAACCTATCCGGATACTCCACTTATTGATGGAGTTCAGGAAACAGTCAATATCTTTGACCAGGCGATCAAAAACGGAACAATCTTGTTGAGCGATATCAATTCTCAGCTAAACTAAAAAGGTGAAAACATAATGAGATCTGGACATGTAGTCACTTTTGGCGAGGTCATGCTGCGTTTAAATCCTCCGGGATTTCAACAATTCAGACAGGCAGCCCAATTCGAAGTGCAGTATGGAGGTGGCGAAGCAAATGTGGCAGCTTCGCTCTCCCAGTTTTGTATTCCAGTCAGGTACGTTACGAGATTACCGAAAAATGATTTAGGATCAGCCTGTGCAGCAAAGTTAATGGCAATTGGAGTCGATGTTCGGTTCATTAATTGGGGTGGCGACAGGATTGGAATATATTTCCTTGAAAATGGCGTTGCCCAACGTCCAAGCAAGGTGATCTATGATCGGCAATACTCCAGTTTCTCATCCATCCAACCTGGAATGATCAATTGGATGGAGGTTTTTGACGGTGCTTCGTGGTTCCATTGGACAGGGATCACACCTGCTGTCTCTTCGAGTGCAGCTGATACATGTCAGGAAGCTTTGGAGGCTGCGAAAAAAGCGGGATTACTGATTTCATGCGATCTAAATTATCGAGCCAAGCTGTGGAATTGGACGTCGTCTCCGGGGGCGGTCATGGAGCGGCTGGTTAGGGATTGTGACTTGATTATTGGCAACGAAGAAGATGCGGATCGTATATTTGGGATAAAAGCACCCGAAACGACTATCTCATCCGGAAAGATCGATCCCGAAAAGTATAGCGATGTTTGCAAACAGCTTGCAAAAATGGTCCCCCATGTTAAGACTGTGGCAATCACATTACGCGGATCGATCTCGGCATCAATGAATGATTGGTCTGCGGTAATGTGGCAGGCTGGAAAATTCTATGTTGGACCGCAATACCAGATCAGCCCTATTGTGGATAGGGTTGGTGGTGGAGATTCCTTTGCAGCAGGATTGATCTATTCATTTCTCAAGGATGACCAGGATCCACAGAAAGCATTGAATTTTGCTGTGGCAGCCTCCTGCTTAAAACACACCATTCCCGGTGATACCAACCTTGTGACTCTTCAGGAAGTGGAGCAATTGGTCAATGGAGACCAGTCAGGGCGGATCTCGAGATAATTCCTAGATACCAAATTGATAAGGAAAGGCATCAAAAAACCCGGCATCCTGTAGCGGATGTCGGGTTTTTTTGTTGACTATTCTACTATAGGAACTTTTTCAAACTCTCAACCAGTACCTTGTTTTCAATCCCATCCTTGAAAAGGAAATCACTTACTCCGGGATACTCTACAACAGTCTTAACAACACTTGCAGGAATGGTGGCAACAATTTCAGCCATGGAATGATGGGTCGCTGTAGATATCGTTTTTAACAATTCCCGGGAATTTGCCTGCGGCTCACGCCTGGCATCCGGATACCCCTTGCCGTGTTCAACACCAAAGTATTGATCAAAAATGAAACGCAAGTTTACATTGCTTGCCCATCCATACCCTTGTTGTAACGCAAGTGAAATACAGTTGCCATCATTGATTTGGGCAAACAACCAGGCATCCAATGGATTATGGATCAAGCCGCAAAAAACACCCGGATATTGCATGACAGCGTTCATGTAACCAATTCCGGTTCCGCAGCCGCCGATTACGAGATCAACTTTGTGAGTATTTAGGAGCAGCGCAGACAATAATCCGGTGTGGATATATTGAAGTTCTGGTTTTTCACCACTTTTGGTCATTCCCACATTGAATACTTCATGACCACGTCCATCCAACGCGGCAAGTATATCTGCATTTCGATCAGCAGCACTGGTCTCATTGACAATTGCAATTCTCATAATATGGCTCCTAAAGTCTACTTCTTCTTAAATACTTGCTTTGCAGCATTAACAATATCATCAACCCGCAATCCCATGTAGTCCATTAATACATCTGCATCTTTCGCTGTTACGGAGAACCTGTCCTTGACACCTATCCTGATCATGGGTGTAGGACAATTCTCTGATAATACCTCGGCAACTGCTCCCCCCAGACCGCCCAGGATGGTATGTTCTTCAGCCGTAACTATTGCACCTGTGCCTCGAGCCGCTTCACAAATCGCTTCGACATCGATTGGCTTGATGGTGTGGATTTCCAATACTCTTGCAGATATCCCCGAATCCTCCAGAAGTTTTGCTGCGAGCATACATCTGCCAACCATGGCTCCAGTAGCTATCAAGGCAACATCTGACCCTTCTTTGAGGACCATTCCTTTACCAATTTCCGGTTTGACGTCCTCCGGATGAACAAGGATTGATTTGTCCCTGCTCATTCGAAAATACAAAGGTCCTTGATGCTCAGCAATGATGGGGATCCAATTCTTGATCTGATTATTATCAGACGGTACGATCACTGTCATGTTTGGAAGAGAACGCATGACTGCCAGGTCCACCACACAATTGTGAGTAGGGCCATCTTTGAAATCAGATAATCCCGCATAGTGGCCGATCAATTTTACATTTGTTTCAGCATACGCCACACATGTGCGCACTTGCTCTATTGCTCTCAAGGATAGGAATGCTGCAAACGCATTTACAAAGGGGACATATCCACCCAGTGACATCCCCACACCAAAATCGACAAGACACGGCTCAGCAATTCCTATATTGAAGAACCGATCCGGGAATTTCGAACCAAAAAAATGAGTTAATGTGGAAGAGGATGTATCTGCATCGAGAACAACGATGTTTTCGTTGATCGTTCCATATTCGGCCAATGCACGACCGTAGGCTTCGCGTTGTGGAATTTCGGCCATGTTATTTTCCCTCCGCAGATAATTCTGATAGTGCCAATTCATATTGATCTGGTTTTGGCACTGCCCCATGCCACTTGTAGTCATTTTCCATAAAACTTACGCCTTTTCCTTTAGTGGTATGGGCAATGATTATGGTTGGCTGGCTATGAATTTCTTCGACCAGATCCAAAGCTTCGATCACCTGACGGGTATTATGACCATTGATTTCAACCACATGCCAATTAAATGCCTTCCAGCGGTCGGCTAGTGGTTCAAGCGGCATGATCTCGTGCACAGGTCCATCAAGCTGCACATCGTTATAATCAAGAATGACAGTCAGGTTGTTCAAGTGGAATTTAGCCGCAGCAGTGGCAGCCTCCCATACAATCCCTGCCTGCATTTCGCCGTCACCCATCAATACATAAGTTCTATACTTTTTGTTCTTCTTCTTGGCAGCGAGTGCATTTCCAGCGCCTACAGCAATGCCATGACCCAATGGTCCGGCGCTCATCTCAATCCCGGGGGTTTTTACTCTGTCCGGATGTCCTTGCAGATGGCAATCAAGCTCACCCCAATTGTATAGATCTTCCTCTGGGAAAAATCCACGTTTTGCCATGGCAGCATAGAGTACAGCAGATGCATGCCCCTTACTCAGGAAAAACCGGTCGCGATCTTCCCATTTGGGATTCTGTGGGTCCAATCTCAACTTATGGAAGAATAGTACAGAGACTATCTCGGCGGCGGAGAGAGAACCGCCAGGATGTCCCGACTGTCTTTTGTAGATCATTTTTATACTATCGATCCGTAATTGTCGTGCGATCTCTTCGAGTTCAAGGATCTTCTTTTCCGTTGTATATTTCATATTACATCCTCTGCATGATAGGTTTTTGGTCTAATACAATTTCACGATTCGCTTGTGCTGATTGATGGACACCGATCGAGAATTCGAGAACATTCCGCGCAGTTCGACCATCCAATCTGGGCGATCCACCTTTTAACAGCACATCAATTAAATGCCTGGTGCAATCAATAAAACTGTCGTGCCATTCGTACCGATCTATTGGGATTTCAGTTGTTTTGCCATCTTTGAATAGTACAAGTGGTGGATAATCGAGTGTTTTTGCTGTACATCGGTTAATGATTAATATCCCTTTATCGCCAATAATTTCGACCCGATCATCATCCGAATAATACTGGGTGTCCATCACTAAATTGGGAGTATGAGCAAAATCGAGCGTGCCATATTTACGTTTTCCCTGGAATTGGATCATGATGACTGCTGGAGCATCGATAAATACCCCTGGACGAGCCATGGATTTATCTATCCAGGCGTTCACCCGTTTCACAGGTCCCATTAAGTCATACGCTAAAGAAAACAGGTGATATCCGTGATCGAAAATCAATGGTCCGCCGCCACTGGTCTTGTCATTGAAACGCCAAATCCAGGCTGCAAGAGGAACTTTCCACTCGGTTTTACTTTTACCGGTACTGACATGCATGCGAATCATCTGAGGTTCGCCGATATCCCCATTGATGATCATTTCTTTTGCTTTTACGTTTGGGGGATAAAACACAAAATTCTCATAAACCCGGAACACAACACCAGATTTATCTGCAACTGAGATCATCTCATCCGCTTCCTGAAGATTCATAGCCATCGGTTTTTGAAGGGAGACATGTTTTCCGGCGAGTAATGCCTGAATGCTCATTTTGCAATGGAGATGATGCGGTACCAACAATTCAATGAGATCGATTTCAGGATCAGCTAATAGATCTAGATAATTCTTATAAACCTTTGAAATTTGCCAGGTTTTCGCTTTTTCATTGGCTGCTTTTTCATTGATATCGCATAGAGTAGTGACCTTTGAATTATCCATCCCCTGATAACCGAGGTAATGCAAGTCGGATATCCGGCCGCAACCCACAAAAGCAACATTCAGGGATTTATTCATCGGGCTACCCTACCATTGGTGTGGACTCGTTCATCAAGTTGGATGAATTCTTCTCTTGCAGCTGTTCCCTGAGTTTAATATGTGCTGCCCGGTTGATCGGATACCAGATCAATAACGGCATTACAACCAGGATCAAGACCGCCGGAATTGGTCCAAAAAATAAACGGATACCCAAAAGTGTGGATGCTGATTGTTCAATATTTGGCACATATGAGAATGCTGCCAACAACCACCCGGTTCCGGCAATGGCGACGGCTTCAGATATTTTTGTAGCAAGACCCCAGACCCCAAAATACATTCCGCTACGGTATTCTCCAGTTTGTAGACGGTCATAATCGACAACATCCGGGATCATCGACCAGGGGAAGACCCAATTTGCTGAAAAACCGATACCAGCGGTGACGGCGATGACATAGATCAGAGCTGTGGGTTGGTGGGGGAGTAGAAAGCATAAACCGACCGAAATGCCGCCAATTGACATCCCTAGCGCATATGCTGGACCCTTATCCCATTTTTCAGAGAGCTTTTTCCAGGGGAACAGGAATATGGTTACCACAACCAATAATAACCCCATAAATATGGGAACTTCCTTTTCCATATTTAGTTGGTAAGTGATGAAATACGCCATCAAAGTTTTTATGAATGCAAACGATAAATTCATCACCAGATAAGCTGTTATAAGCCGGACGAATGGCTTATTCCTAAATGTTAAGCTTATAGCCTTTAGAGGCGAGATTGTGGATGTATTTGCGATGATTGATTGCTTTTCCCTATAACCGGAAGCGGAAATCAACAATACAGTAGCGGCTATCACGCCATAAGCGATACCGATAAATCCATACCCGGTTTGCTTCAAGGCAAACAAACCAACGATCGCAGGGGTTAATGCCGCACCAATCAAGTATGCGGGAACAGCCAGCACCATACGGAATGATGTAAGGCTTGACCGTTCGTCGTAGTTTTCAGTTAGCTCGGTGGATAGAGAGTAATAAGGTACGTTTGTTACTGTCCATATTGTATCGAAGAGAATAAATGTAAATATGATCCAGAGAAATACACCGATTTGATCCAATCCTTTTGGAACAAACCATAACAACATGATGCTAATCCCCAAAGGAATTGCACCGAAGATCATGAAAACACGCCGTTTGCCAAATCGTTTCGATGTAACCCGATCAGAAAACCAGCCAAATAAAGGGTCGTTGATTGCATCCCAGATCTTTCCAAGCAACAATGCGCTTCCAACCAATGCTGGTGGGACTAATGCTGCGTCTGTATAGAAAATAAGTAGAAAGAACTGAATGGAGGAATTTACGATCGCATTTCCGATATCACCAATCCCATAAAACAACTTTGTTTTGGTAGATAGCTTGTCCTGATCGATAGTGGGATTCACTGATAGGCCTTTCTTTAGGGTTAAAGACCTAAATCGTGGCGTAATGCCTGGGTTTTTTCAGACCAATTTCCAACATTCCAGCGGCCAAATGCACCAAGTGAACCTAGTCCATTGGGACCATAATAAACTGGAAGGTGTATTACAGTCAGTCCGGCATATGCTTTCGCTTTATCCAAAGATTGGATCAATGATTCTTTGGAATATCCGCCGTGAAGAGCTAGAATTCCTTTGACAGAACCGGCTAATGTAACATAATCAACTTCAACAGAGTCATTGGTGGCGAAATCAATCCCGTACTGATCATATTGTAGACTTGAGATGGCAGACATTCTCCGGTTGTCCATGATCAACAAACAACCTACAGCGTGATGTTCCACTGCATCAATCAATATTTGTGGGTTCATCATGAATGACCCATCACCGGTTATCGAAAGAGGAAAGAATGGTTTTGAAGCGAGACCGGAAGCCAGTAATGCCGAGCTGGCAAAGCCCATGTAACTTGCACCGCCATCAGTAATGCCTTGATTTAAGGTTTCATCTTCAACAATTTGGAATCCATTCGCCTGTACATCTCCTGCATCAAAAATGGTTACTGCTCCATTTTTTCTTGCCCAATCTGTGGCTATTTTTAATGCTGCCGGTTGTGTAAAGACATCTTTGTTCCAAACTGGGTCAGGTAAGGTAATCTGTAAAAATCTTTCAGCTTTATATTTTTCCCATTCGTGTTTTTTCTGTACACATTCAACAAACCAATCGGAATTTTCAGCCTGTATTTTGTTGCCACTTTGCCTTAATCCATCAATTAGAATCCTGAGGGTAGGAGCAGCATCACCCACCAGAGCAGTAGTATTTCCATAATGGGTCGCAGCATCAATATCGGTGTTGATATTGATAACATGTTTTGCGTTTAGATATCCCGTTCTGGAACAATCTGATTGGCATACAAACCTGGTACCAATGGCAATGAGCAAATCGGCATTTTCCATGGCGTAATTACCGGAAATCGAACCTTTTGATCCGGCTACAGACATGTTTCTGGGGTGATTGTATGGAATTATTCCGCTGGCAACCGGAGCCACAATTGCCATTCCATCAACGAGGTCCAATAATTCCTGGATCTCAGGACCTGATCCGATCGAGCCACCACCTAACCGGACTACGATACGTTTTGCTTTACTGATCTCCGCCAATGCTTTTTTGTAATTACCGAAGTCAGCTGCTGCCCCCAGACGCGGAGGAGCTCCTTCTGGCAATTCATTCAGATTGAATTGATGCATGATGACTGGCTGGATATTCATTGGCATTAATAAATAGAAGGGTCCTGGTCTGTGTGGGTGATCTACTGTGTTTAAACCACGGCGGAGGGCTGTACTTAATGCAAGCGGAGTGTGAAGGCTGTAGGATTGGTTCATGGTACCAAAGAGAGTAGAAAACTGTCCCTGTTTGGGATGAGGGATCTGTTGGAAATTTGGTCCTTCATCTTCAGTCGTTTCATCTCCCACAAGATACCATACCCCGATTCCATTAGCTAACGGGACAAGGGATGCAGCCAGGGCTTGAAGCGGACCAGGTCCAATGGATGCAATAACTGCTGCTTTTTCTCCGGTGATCCAGCGCAGGGCAGTAGCAGCGTGTGAGGCTTCGATCTCGCTTCTGACATTGAACACCTGAACCAAGCCTGCCTGCTGATATATGCGTAAGACTTCGCCAATATCAGTTACTCCGTGCCCAAATACGGCTAAGTACTTTCTTACCCCTTGTTTTATCAATCCCAGGACTAAAGCTTCAGAAACAGAAATATCGATTCTGGTGGGTAACGATCCCTCAATAATTGCTTTTTGAATACTTCCAGATGAAAGGATTATTTTCGCGCGATTCAATCTTTGCTGATTCACATTCTCTTTTGTCATATTATCGCCAGGATCACCCATTTATTACCTCCCTATTACGCGCGAAACAAGCATCGAAAAATAATTGCATAGTAATTAATTTACAACAGTATAGTATATATAGCAACAGAAATCAATAAGTAGCTAAGAAAGAGCACTGAATAGTCACAAAATATTTTAGTAGTTGCAATTAAAATATAAAGGTTGTATATTACTAGTTGAATTCCTTATTTGTACTAAAAATCTAATGAGAGTCTTTGTTGACAGGTGTAAGAATTGGTGAAATAATATAAAAGGTCTTACCAATAGGCCAATTATATTCACGATTGTTAGCTGTACCCAAAAAGATATAATTTCAATAGTGAGGAACGGGAGGTGATCACCAGGCATACTGTTGTAGTTCAATAGTAAAAAGTCGATGATTTATCCAATTTCAGAAAATCTTAGGAGGATACAAGATGAATAAGAATTATTGGAAATTGCTTGGAGGATTAATTATTATCGTAATGCTCCTCGCCGCTTGCCAGCCTGCCCCGGCTCCTGCACCGGTAGAACCCGCTGCTCCAGCTGCACCAGCAGCTCCTGCTGATACAGCCGTTCCTGCTGAACCAGCCGCGCCAGCTGCAGTGGAAAAGACAAAGACTAATATCGTCCATTATTATTCAGGCGAATTAGGTCTCAAGGATATGACAACCATCATCGATGGTTTCAATGCCCAAAGTGAAAAATGCGAAGTTGTTGATAACACTACCGGACATGAAGATTTCAAAACCCAGATATTGGTCATGCTTGCCGGGGAAAATCCTCCCGACGTATTCTCATATTGGGCTGGAGCTCGTGTTCAATTTGTAGTCGACAGTGATGCATTGATGGAACTATCTGATTTCTGGGATAAGGAAAAACTGGGCGATGTAATTGTGCCAGGTATCCAGGGATCAACCCAATACAATGGCGGTAGATATTCCATTCCACAGAACTTCCACTATACTGGCTTTTTCTACAACCCGAAGACTATGGCAAAAGCCGGAATTACCGAAATGCCCAAGACATGGGATGAATTCCTTACTACCTGCGAAAAGTTGAAAGCCGCTGGTGTGGCTCCGATCGCATTAGGATCAAAGAACCGCTGGCCTGCTCAATTCTATACAGATTTCCTTGTAAGCTATTCTGCCGGTCATGAATATCGTGCAAAATTACAAGCCGGTGAAGCATCATTTGAAGATCCGGAAGTAATGAAAGCAATGGAACTATGGAAAGAATTAGTCGATAAAGGTTACTTCTATCCAGATGCCAATGCTTACGATTGGACCGATGCTGCTGATCAGGTAGCTAAAGGCGAAGCTGGTATGACCCTGATGGGAACCTGGATCACCGGATACTGGGATGGCAATGGCCTCAAAGCCAGTGAAGACTATGATGTATTCCCATTCCCGATCATCGATCCAGCCGTTGCTCCAGCAACATTTGCTTCAACTGACTCCTGGACAATTCCCGCGGACGCAAAGAACTCAGACTGCGCTAAAGAATTCATTGCCTGGGCTTTAAAACCAGACATGCAACTCTTATGGGCGAAAGGTCAAGGCGCTCTGCCTGCCTCATCACAAACTGACACATCGACATTCAATCCTGTGATGAAGAAAGCTCTTGATTATATAGCCGGTGGAACAATGTGGCTACCTGCATATGATCTATCCACCACTCCTCCGAATGCGGAAATCGGATTAAACCTCGGTGCGCAAATGATGAATGATCCATCACAATACGCCACCTACCTGAAAGACGCTCAGGTATTATCTGCTGAGGTCTTCAAAAAATAACTACTAAGTTTGGAAAGAATGGGCAGCCTGTGGCTGCCCATTCCGTTTTGAATTTCTTATGAACTTCAATTTGACAAGTTGACTCTTGGTAAGATAATTAAGTTATATTAGTTACGATATTAGTTTAATCCCTGGTATTAGGAGCCGACTGTGGTTTGGAATCGCCGCAAGTGGATAATCCTTTTTTCTATTGTGCCTTTGGCTGTATACACAGTTATTGTTATCATCCCGCTCATAAGTTCCTTTTATTACAGTTTCACAGATTGGAACGGATTTCGTCAGGAGTTCAATTGGGTTGGGTTTGATAATTTTACAAAGATCTTTCGTGATAAACAATTCAGTAATGCTATTGAGAATACGATAATTTGGATGGCTGCCGCAGTTATCTTACCAGTAGGTGGTGGATTATCTCTCGCATTACTACTGCATGAAGGTGTTTGGGGAGCTAATTTCTTCAAATCACTATTTTATTTACCCATTTGTCTTTCTCTAGCAGTAATTGGGCAAGTATGGATCTGGATCTATCAACCTAATTGGGGTTTGATCAATACAGTATTACGCTGGGTTCAGCTTGATCAATTTACGATGGCATGGTTGGCAAATCCAAAGACTGCATTAGCTTCTGTCATTATCGCCTGGTCGTGGCAACAAATTGGCCTGGCAATGGTCATTTTCCTTGCAGGGTTGACATCGATTCCGTCTGAATTAACCGAAGCTGCTGAAATTGATGGTGCAACGTATCTAAAATCTTTAAGACACGTTGTTATTCCATTGCTTAGTCCTGCAACCATCGTTGTTGTGGCATTATCCATTATAAATTCATTAAAGAGTTTTGACGTTGTTTATATGATGACGAAAGGTGGACCCTTTCATACCACTGATACGCTAGCTATGTTCATGTATAACGAATCCTTCCAAAAATACTATATGGGGTACGGAAGTGCTATAGCAGTTGTTCTATTCTTAATAGCAATGGTGATTATTGCCTTTTACTTCCGCCAGGTGCGGGAATTGGAGCACCTATATGACTAAAATTAATGTCATCGAAAATCAAAGAAATGTAAAAAGCTGGAAGCGTACGGGTGGATATAATTATCGAAAAATCCTGCTTTATGTAATCATTACGATCATTGCTTTTGTCTATATCTTGCCCGGATTGGGAGTCATTCTTACTTCATTTAAGTTGAATGCTGAAATCGCAAAAGATGGTTTATGGACTCTTCCAAAATTACTGCATCTGGATAATTATAAAGAAGTTTGGTTGGTTGCTAATGTCCAGACTTATATGAAGAATTCCTTTTTGGTAACACTTCCGGCAACGCTTATTTCAATCAGTCTTGGTGTACTGATGGGTTACGTTTTCAGTAAACTTCCATTTAAAGGGAGTGAATTACTCTTCATGTTTGTCCTGGCAGGAATGTTCTTTCCACCACAAATTGTGTTGATTCCTTTATTCAAATTCTATAATAGTGTCAAACTTTATGACACTCTTTGGCCGATGATTATTACCCACGCAGCTTTTGGTTTACCAATCTGTACACTGATAATGCGCAATTTTTTCTCATCCATCCCAATGGCCATTCGGGAAGCAGCCATTATTGATGGAGCGAACGAGTTGGATGTACTGATGAAAATCATGCTGCCTGTCAGTTTGCCTGCACTGGCAGTGCTTGCAACGTTGCAATTTACCTGGATTTGGAACGATTTTCTGTTTCCGATAATTTTCACTCAGTCAGATAATATGAGAACCATCATGGTTGGATTGATCTCCATGAAAGGACAATACAGCATTGCCTACGGAGCTCAAGGCGCCATGGCTGTAGTTGCCAGTATTCCCACATTAATTATCTTCATTTTCTTCCAGAGATATTTCATCAAAGGAATGACAATGGGTGCTGTAAAAGGATAATTTCCCAATGACAATGACCCAAAAAGAACGCGTAATTGCTCAGATCAAACATGAAGAAACCGATATGGTTCCTTATCATTTGACATTCGACCCGGGTTCAAATATTGAAGAACGGCTTGATGATTATTTGGGCAGTAATTCCTGGAGAAGCAAATTAGACAATGCAATTTTTCAACTACCCCTCCCAAGTACGGCGATTAATCTGGAACTTGGAGCGTCCCATTATGTTGATGCGTATGGGAGTGAGTGGCGGTTGGACTTACGTCCTTTTTCTCTTGAAAAACCTGCTCTGGCTGAACCTACCCTAGATGGTTACAAATTTCCAGAAGTAAAGGATCTTTTCGATGAAGGTTGGGAGGAGAGAATACTACCAATCATTGAGCAACAAAAAGATCATTTTGTGGTTGCTGCATATCGATTCGGATTATTCGAGCGCAGTTGGGTATTACGTGGTTTTGAGAATGTATTAATGGATGTTGTTGCCAATTATGAATTCTATGAAGAATTGTTGGACAGACTGCTTGCACACCAAATGGAAATACTGGATCGGTTATTACTTCTTCCGGTCGATGGGATCTGGTTTTTCGATGATTGGGGATTTCAACAGGGTATCCTGATTGGTGCAGACCGTTGGCGAAAACTGTTCAAACCCCGATACGAGAAACTCTATCGAAGGACGCATGAAGCAGGAAAGTATGTGCTTTCTCATTGCTGCGGTGGGATCGAGAAAATCCTTCCTGATGTGATTGAGATTGGTCTGGATGTATATCAAAGCGTTCAACCTGAAGCAAAAAATAATAATCCTTATGACCTCAAACAAAAATTTGGAGATAAGATAACTTTTTGGGGAGGTCTTGGATCTCAGAATATGATTCCATTTGGAACTCCTGATGAAATAAAGGCAGAAGTCCGACATCTCTGTCGTGAAATGAGTAAAGGCGGGGGATATATCCTGGGTCCTGCGAAAGAGATCCAACCTGAGACACCTAATGAGAATATCGCAGCCGTGGTGGATGCCTTCCTGGAACAGAATGTTTAGGATCTAAAGAAAAATAATAGGATTGATGGATATTACCAAGGATCTTGGAATTGACAATTGACCTCAACAAGGTTGTAAATATAACAACGAAATGAAAAATTATTGACAATGTCTTGTTGAGGGAATAAAATTTTACGTTTGATGCTCAGTTTTCTAAAGGCACAACCAAAGCTATTTTGAAGTAAAGAGGAATATATGAGTGAAGTACAATCATTGGCGCGGGGATTACAAATTATCGAGAAACTCGCTCAGGCAGCAGATGGCTTAAGCATCACTGAACTGGCAGAAGAATATGAAATTGATAAGGGAAATATTTCCCGTATGATGCAGACTCTTGCAAAATATGGGTTTGCGGAAAAATCGCAGGAGAGTAGAAAATATATACTGGGACCTCAGGTGGTTCGCCTTAGTCGAATGTTGCTAATGAGGACCCCGCTGCGGGATTCTGCAAAGGCTTTTCTAAAGCAGCTCGTTGAACAAACAGGTGAATGTGCTCATTTGGCAATTTTGGCACAAGGGCAAGCTTTATATATTGATCAAGAAGAGTTTTCATCTGCGCTTCGTGTAACTACTGGCATTGGTACTCTGGCTCCATTGCATTGTACAGCCCTGGGAAAAATATTCCTTGCATATGCAGGAGCACCGATCATTTCAGAGCTGAGTGCATTTACGCTCAGAACAATCACTGATCTGGCAATGTTGGAAAGACACCTGGACATCGTTCGCAACCAGGGATATGCAATTGATGACGAAGAATACAATCCCGGAGTACGCTGCATAGCTGTACCAATCATTGATTACCGCGGAAAATGTGTTGCCGCAGTAGGTGTGTCTGGTCCAACTAGTCGCTTACCTCTCGAGCAAATGCAATCTGTGGCGCAGATAGTTGTTCAGGTGGGCAAGGCATTATCCGCAAAATTGAGTTTTAGTTAATTAGAAGTTTAGATTTTAATAATCTTAAATTAGGAAGACAAAATCCTCGGAGTGGAGAGATCGATATGGATAAACTACGTGTGGGTTTTATTGGGGCAGGACGTATTTCGGACTTGCATGCGATTGAATATCTACAAAATCCGCGGGCAGAACTTGTTGCAATTTGTGAAGTGAACGAAGAGGCGGCGAAGAAAAGAGCAGCCGCCTGGGGAATTCCAACTAACAGGGTATTCAGCAATTATCATGATCTATTAGCGATGAAAGATATCGACCTGGTTGAAATTCTATTGCCTCATCATCTACACTATCAGGCAACACTTGACTCAGCGGCTGCCGGTAAGCATATTTCACTCCAAAAACCAATGGCGATCACTGTCGAACAAGCGAATGAAATGATCGCAGCGACAAAAAAAGCAAAAGTAATTTTTAAGGTCTTTGAAAACTTCATTTTTTACCCCCCGGTATTAAAAGCGAAACAATTAATCGATGATGGAGAAATTGGCACTCCATTATCCATCCGGATCAAAAGTAATGCGTGTACATCCCCGCATGCATGGCAGGTTCCTTTTTCTGCCCAGGTCTGGCGTTTTGACCCGACTACCTGTGGCGGTGGTCCCCTTGTTTTTGACGATGGGCATCACAAGTTCTCTTTAGGGTGGTTTTTTATGGGGATGGCAGAAGAAGTTCATGCCTGGATCGGATCAACTCCCGTTAATGATGGGTTAAATATTGGTATATTGGATTCACCGGCTATTGTCTCGTGGAAATTCCCGGGTAATCGCGTCGGATCTCTGGAAGTAGTCTATTCACCTGAAATGGTATTGGATACCAATCATTACGCTCAAGATGACCGCATAGAAATTACAGGAACTAAAGGTGTAATTTGGGTCACCCGCGGTCACGGGAAAATGATGGATGTTCCCCCAGTTGTGATGTACAAAGACATGCAAGTGAAAACTTTCTCTGGAATGGAAGTTGGTTGGGAATCAAGCTTTGTCAATTCGACAAGGCATTTTATCGATGCTTACTTCAAGGGTGAACCGCCATCTCTAACTGGTGAACAGGGTCGGGATATCTTGAAATTTACCCTGGCTGCTCAAGAGTCGGCAGTCATCGGAAAATCAGTAAAAATCTAAGATCAGGAAATACTGACATGAAATTCCATATCGGTTTAATTGGCTGCGGTATGGTTGGGAGAGTACATTTGGATGCTCTATTTAAGCATCCTTTGATATCAACAGTATCCCTTGCGGAACCAGACCCAGCGCAGGTAAATCAGCTTTCCATCAATTATCAGTTTAGAAACACCTATTCTGATTACAAAAAGCTGTTAGCTAACTCGGAAATTGACGTTGTTGATATCTGTTTGCCGCATGATATGCATTACCCGGTCGTACTACAGACGTTTCAAGCCGGAAAACATGTCATCCTCGAAAAACCGCTAAGCAATACTTTGGCTGAAGCGGATGCGATGATCAGTGCCGCATCCAGTGCAGGAAAACGTTTGTATGTTGCCCTAAATGAGCGCTTTCTACCAGTTTATCAAAAAGTAAAAGAGGTCATACTTTCCGGAAATATGGGTAAGATAGTCTTAGCCAATTTGGTTGTAGCTGGAAGTGAATTGGAGAGGATGAATATCCCGGAACATTGGAAAGGGACTTTTGGCAGGGCAGGTGGGGGTGCCCTTGCGGACAGTGGCACCCATGTGGTTGATCTCGCTCTAGACTGGTTTGGGATGCCAGACTCAGTCCATTGTAGTTTGGGGAGATTTGTTGTCGATGCTGTCAATAAGGCTGAAGATACCGCTGCATTAACCATGAAATATCCCGACAAGATAGTAAATATTCTGGTTACCTATGCAGCAAATGGACAAAATTGGAGCGAAACCCGATCTATATGGGGTGAGACAGGCAGTATCCATACAAAGATAGAATCATCCAATCCAATGGAATACTATATTGACCATAAGGAAATTCCTGTTGAGGTTGACCATAAAGCAGAGACCTGGTGGCAAGATTCAGTTAAGGCCGGAATCGACCATGCTATCCATTCCCTGGCAGACGAAAAACCCTTTTTGGTTACCGCCGAAGACGCCAGAAAAACATTAAAAGTAATACAATGCGCATATACATCCGCTGCTTTAAACAGGTATGTCCGCTTGGATGAGCCGGTTTTCTCTTCATTCGACTCAGGAACGGGCACCTTATGATCAGGAAAATTGGATTCCTGGCAGGGTTGGATTTTGTCTCGATGTCCTCATCCGAAGTGTCAGATATCCTTGCATTGGAAGGTTATCAAGGAGTTTCGTGGCCGTTGGAATGGTTCGATCCGCGAAAAAAAACCGACCATGACCGTAAAGATCTGGTTTCTGCTTGCGATAAAACAGGAATGGAAGTCGCTGAATGGGTCGTTCAATTGGATTATGTGATCGAAAATGATAATATTTGGAGTGATCGAGTATTCCATACCATCGAGGCAATTCAAGCGGTTGGAAAGTTGGGACTATCTGCTCCGGTAAATTTGTTTACTGGTCCGGCACCCTGGGATCCAAAATCCCCCAGATTACAAAAGGACATTACGGAAGGTAAGGCATGGGATCTGGTCTGTAGGGCGTTTGATCAGATAATCACAATTGCAGAGAAAGAAGATATCATCCTCGCGATTGAACCAGTCTTTGGCCATTTGGTCCACGACTATTACACTCTGGCTGATTTTCTGAGAAGATTTGAATCGCCGAATTTGAAGGTTAATTTTGACCCATCCCATGGGATTCTATACGGGAACGACACATCATGGGTAATTAAACAATTAAAAGATCAGATTGTTCATTGCCACCTGAAAGATGCTGTAGGGAAACCGGGGGGATTACCAGGAGAAACTTTTCAATTCCCTCTGCTGGGCGAAGGTGAAGTTCCCTGGAATGATTACAAATTGGCATTGGACGAAATCGGTTACGATGGTTTTCTTACTGTTGAATACGAAGCATTTAAATATTATCAACAAGTATTGCATAATGATCCGAGAATGGCTGCACGTCAATCCATGGAATCTGTGGGACTACTTGGTTTACGTATTAACTGATCAATACTGCTTTCTCAATTTCTTTGCTTATAAGGGGCTGTAGATCCCCTCACGATAATTCTTGGAGTCAAGACGATTGGGGAGATATTTGTATCCTCCTTTTTTAGTATCGAAATCAAGAGGTGAAGGGCATTTTCCAGCAATTCGTCAATCGGTTGATGGATGGTTGTGATTCCCGGCCAGGTGCGCGCAGATGACAATAGATTATCGTGTCCACAGATCGATAGATCGCCTGGAATATCCAAACCCAATTCTTGAGCAGCAAATAAGACACCTTGGGCTACTTCATCATTGGCTGCATAAATGGCAGTAGGCGGATCAGAGTATTGCATGACCATCTTCGCGGCAGTATAACCACCATCAAAAGTAAACTCGGTATCCATCTGATAATGATCATTTATACTCAGACCGGCATTTGTCATTGTTTCGCAAAATCCGGAAAACCGGTCAAATGCAGCCCGCATATTTCTAGGACCTCGAAGAAATGCTATCTTTCGATGTCCCAGGTTTATCAGATGTGATACGGCTAATGAGGCTCCTTTTTTATCATCAGCGATAACAAAATGCTGATTTGTTTCCATGGTAGGCGTTATAGATAATGGATTTATTTGGACCAGTGGAATTTTATATGTTGCAAACAGATCAACGATAAATCCATCCGCTTCACATGGCGGAGTTGAAATGCATCCATCAAATCTCCTACCCGTGGCAAGTTCTGCCAACTTTCTTCGAGAGAGCGGGAAAGAAGGGTAGTAGGTCTGTAGCATCAAATCGTAGTCTTCTTCAAACATCAAATCAAGTAGATGGGTCAACCATGCGGATGACGGCTGCATAAAACCGGGATAAACAAGAATGCAGATCGTATTCGACCTTTTTTGAACCAGACGCCTGGCTGATAAGTTGGGAGAATACCCGGATGATTTGATAGCCGACAGCACGTTTACGCGAACTGTTTCACTTACGTGAGGTTCATTATTTAACACCCTTGAAACGGTTTTTATGGAGCATTTTGCCAACCGTGCTACATCTTTTATTGTTGTACTCATAATTCCCTGAATACCACGCCCAAAATCTTTTTTGATCTCCAACCAACTTGATTATATACTGCTCGTCTTTTTGCGTTTTATTTTGGTACTATCGATGATATTGTTGACAACGTTGTCAACTGTTGTATAATAACTTAATATAATCCGTAAGTAAACACAAATCCCAAAATAGATCGCGATCAAATTGGAGGGGTAATGGCTACAGTAATTCAAGAGGTTTACAATGCCGTTCTCAATGGCGAAGCTGCTGAAACGAAGGAAAAGGTCCAGGCGGCATTGGATGCGGGAATTTCTGCCGAAGATCTGCTTAACAAAGGCTTGATCGAAGCAATGAAACAGGTTGGTCAACTATTTGAAGATGGCGAGTATTTCGTTCCCGAAATGCTGATTTCCGCCCGTGCAATGCAAGCAGGGATGACCCTTCTCCGACCCATTCTCGTTGCGCAGGATATCAAACCAATGGGGAAGATTGTCATTGGTACGGTAAAAGGGGACCTGCACGATATTGGTAAGAATCTGGTCAGTATGATGCTTGAAGGATCCGGATTCCAAATTATCGACTTGGGAACCGATGTATCACCTGAAAAGTTTCTTGAGGCTATCAATACTCACAAACCGGATATTATCGGCTTATCCGCTCTTCTGACGACCACGATGGCATACATAGAGAAAACCATCCAATACCTCGAAGCCAATGATGTTCGTCAAAATGTAAAAGTTTTGATAGGTGGTGCTCCGGTAACTCAAAAATATGCGGACATGGTTGGCGCAGATGGATATGCATCTGACGCAAGCAGCGCTCCATTTGTCGCGAGACAATTGCTGGGTCTTGCCTCCTGATGCGTTCAAAATTTGGACGCTTTATTCTGGAATCCACCAAGCGAATCCCGTTGTTAATTGGTGTTTATAGTGGATTGGAGATAACAGGGGCTTCCGTCATGGATGCCGTAACAAATGCCAAGGCTCAAACCGAAGCCGTGTTGGCTATCCATGAACGGTTTAATTCCAATGTAATGTTAACTGCAATGGATTTGAGCGTTGAAGCAGAACTTTTTGGCTGCCAAATAAAACTCTCACCTGAAGAAATACCTACAGTTATAGGTAGAAAGCTGACAAGTGCTTCGGATATTGACCTGCTTGAGTTGCCTCGTGTTGGTGAGGGTAGAACCGCCGTCCACCTGGAAACTGCCGGCAGCCTCGCGAAATATAAACGGGTTGATCTTCCGGTAATCGGTGGGGTAATCGGCCCTTTCTCGCTGGCTGGACGTCTATTCGGAGTGAGTGAAACGCTCGAATTGTCCTTAACTGATCCAGCAATGTTGAGGTTATTATTATCAAAAACCACCAAATTTCTTTCTTCTTATGTCAATGCATTCCGTGAACAAGGAGCGGATGGTGTCATCATTGCCGAACCCGCTGCAGGTTTGCTTTCTCCGCAGGGAATGGGTGAGTTCTCGTCTTTTTATGTCAAGCAAATAGTGGATCAAGAATCAACGGGATGATTTCTCAATCATCTTGCACAACTGTGGAGCTAAAATCGCGCACCTCCCTAAAATGATGGAATCTTGTGCAGAAATATATCATTTTGGAGCGCCAATGGATATTGGAAAGGCTATAAGAAGCGTGGAAAGCGATATTATCCTCGCGGGTAATCTGGATCCAACAGCTATCTTTCACAATGGATCAACCGTTGAAGCCAATGATGCAACAAAGACATTGCTCAAGCTTGTAGAAGGGTATAAAAACTTTATCCCATCCTCAGGTTGTGACATCCCTCCCGGGTCATCAGTGAAAAATATTGAAGTTTTCTTTAAGACTGTAAGAAGTCTTAATAATGCAAGTGTCCATCCAGTCTACAATCGTCTAACACTTACATTTAAAGAAGGAATATTTGGTGTCTTCTTACTTGTGCCTGATGGTCCTGGCAATACCGGCTATATGATCCGGTGACGATCCGCAGCAACCACCAACAACGTGCGCTCCAATGGCGATAAAACGCGAAGCAGCTTCGCCCATTTGCTCAGGTGTAATAGTATAGATCGCTTGATTGTTGCTATCAACCGTTGGAAGGCCAGCATTTGGTTTTGCCCAAAGAGGGAATCCAGGAACTGTGTCAGCATATTCTTTAATGATCTTTTCCATGTTTTCTAAACTGGTTCCGCAGTTTGCTCCGACAACGTCGGCGCCCTTTGCAGAAAAAGTAGTGATTACCTGGGCAGGTTTAACTCCCATCATGGTGCGTGTTCCACGATCATAACTGAAGGAGACCACAATCGGGAGATCACTCACTGACCGAACAGCATCAAAAGCAAGTGTAGCTTCTTCTATGGAGAACATGGTTTCAATGACAAAAAGATCCACTCCACCATTTGCCAGAGCTTTCGCTTGAACTTGAAAGGAACCTGATGCATTCTCCGGATCCAAAGGACCAAAGGGCTTGATCAATTCACCAGTGGGACCTATCGAACCTCCGACCAAAACTCCCTCACGGCTAATTGCCGCGGATCGGGCGATCTCTGCTGCCTTTTCATTGATCTCAGCCACCCTATCTCGATACTTGGATTCTTTCAATCTGATGCTTGTCCCTCCAAAGGTACACGTCAGGATGATATCAGAACCAGCTTTGACGAATTCTTTTTCGAGGGAAACCAACAGATCCGGATTATCAAAAACCAACTCTTCCGATACAGTACCAGCGGGTAGTCCCATTTTTTGCAAATTCGTACCTGTGGCTCCATCAGCTAATAGAATTTCGCCATCGTTCAATCGTTTAAGAAAACCAGTCATCATCATCCTCCGCCTGAAAATGCAACAGTGTTGCAAATTTTGAATATATAGTTCATTATAGAGTATTCCTCAAAAGAGGATACAAATATTAGAAATTCGATTAATGAATTAGATTGAAATGATCGGGGAGTAATAAATAATGATGCTATTCTTGGCGATAATTTTAGAGGAACAATAATGTCTCGTTACTTGTGCATTGCCTGTGAAGTCTTTTCGCGCCCGATCTATCATTTTGCCGCAATTTCCCCGCATACGATTGATATTCAGATTTTAGAAAGGGGATTGCATAATGAACCCGCCAAATTGCGGGAAAATCTGCAAGAGAGCATTGATAAAGCCGAAGGCAGAGGATACTCAGGAATTCTTCTAGCATACGGATTATGTGGAAATGGTTCGAGCGGTTTGCAAACACGTTCGATTCCGCTTGTTGTCCCTCGTGTTCACGATTGTATTGCCATGTTCCTGGGAAGTCGTGAACGCTATAATGGCCAATTTACCCAGAATCCGGGAACTTATTGGTTCACCCAGGATTCTTTTGAAAGAAAAGATGGGTCTGGAAATTTCCAATCCATGGGACTGCTCACAGATGCTGAAAGGGAGAATAAGTTGGCAGAGTTCACTTTAAAATATGGTCCGGAGAACGCTGAATACCTGATGGATGTAATGGGAGCCTGGCAATCCAAATATAACCGTCTGGTATATATTGATACGGAAATATCCACGAGTGATCATGCTCAAAATGAACTGGAATTGGAAGCAAAAAAACAAGGATGGTTCTTTGAGGCTCTGTCTGCAGATCTGGTCTTGTTTCGAAAATTGCTCCATGCAGAATGGGATAAGCAGGATCCAGATTTCATAATTGTTCCACCGGGAAAAACTCTCCAGGCAGCCTTTGACGACTGTATTTTTATGTCCAATGATGAAGTATAAGCAAAAGAAGCCCTCCATGAATACAATCACGCTTCAACCGATGGGGAGAAGAATAGAACTCGAATCCGGGTCAACTATACTTGATGCATCCCAAAAAGCGGGGGTGGAAATCTCTTCTGTATGTGGTGGGTGCGGCACTTGTGGAAAATGTAAAGTAAAAGTTGTCCAAGGGAATTTTTCACCAGTAACCAGTTCTGAAGATGAGCTGCTCTCCAGTGGGGAAATTGATGCGGGGTTTAGACTGGCTTGTCAGACCCGGATCAACTCTGACGGAATCGTACATTTTCCTACAGAATCGATAACCACATTGCAAAGGCTTCAACTGGAGGGTCGTGAAGTAAACTCACCAATCGATCCACAATTTATCTGCCTGGATGTCAAACTGCCTGTTGCTGAAGTTTCGAAGAAAGACCTGATTTCGCTTGTCTCGAGTGTCTTAAGCGATGCGGGGTATAAAAATATAACGATCCCTGAATGATCTTCAAAGATCATTGGTAAACCTGCGGGATAACAAATCCAAGGAAGTAACACTTGTTGTTAATGAAAGAAAAATGATTACGGTTCTCCCAACTCATTCTCAAATAGTGGGTTTAGCCGTGGATATCGGAACAACAAAAATTGCAGGCTTTCTGGTCGATTTAAAAAACGGACTTTCATTATGTTCGAGCGGACTTAGCAATCCTCAGATCGCTTATGGTGAAAACGTAATCGATCGGATAAAGTTTTCAAATGAAAACCATGATGGATCGGAGATATTGCAATCAGTGTTACTCGCTGCCATCAATTCGCTGGTGGATGATCTTTGCGGTCAAATTCATTTAGAACGCAATCAAATATTGGATGGTGTATTGGTGAGCAATACAGTACTTCACCATATGTTACTGGGACTACCTCTGGAATCACTTGGAACTGCGCCATATACAACAAACGAGCTAAAATCCAGGTCGATTCCAGCAAGAAGTATGGGAATACGAATTAATCCCAATGCTGATATTTATATACCATCCAATATTGCCAGTTTTGTTGGTAGTGACCACCTGGCAGTTCTTGCCTCGATCAACGTTCAGGAATTGAATAGAACAACACTGGTGGTAGATATTGGCACAAATACCGAGATCAGTCTGATTCATAACGGTAAACACTTTTGCTGTTCTTGCGCATCTGGCCCTGCATTTGAAGGGTCGCATATTCTGCATGGGATGCGAGCCATCCCCGGCGCAATAGAGGAAGTTTTTATTGACGATGATGGAGTGAAAGTTCAAACGATCAACCACCAGCCAGCAATTGGAATATGTGGATCAGGCATCCTGGATTCTGTCTCTGAGCTTTATCGAAATGGAATGATTGATAAGCGGGGTACGTTTAAACGACAGGACGGCAAATTAAATCTGAGTGGTGGAAAACCAGAATTAATCCTTGTTGACGCCAAAGCCAGTGGAACAGGAAATAATATCGTAGTCACCCGTGGTGACGTTAATCAAATTCAACTGGCAAAGGCAGCAATTCGATCGGGAATTCGAAGTGTTAATAACTAAAGCCGGGATATCACCTGACGACATTGACAATATCTATTTAGCCGGCGCTTTTGGAACATATATTGATGTGGATAGCGCCCTACGGATAGGAATGTTTCCGTCGATTCCAATTGAGCGGTTTGTTCAGTTGGGTAATGCGGCAGGAACCGGTGCTCGGGAGCTGCTGGTATCAATGAATCTTAGGGTTTCGATGGATAAAATCGCTAAAGTGATCGAACATGTTGAACTTGTTTCGACAAAAGGATATTCTGACCTTTTTATGAGTGTGATTGGATTTTAAGATCATCTCATTTTACAATAGCCATAATATAGATTGTAACTCCGTTTCTCTTTTCAGAAGAAACGCTCAATAATCCATTATCAGCTGAACCTCAGGCAACATTCAGATGGATTTGAAGCCCCGTTATACAAGGTTTAACTATCTTCATCACACTCTTGATGATCATTAATTAACGTTTCGATTCCCCCGCTGTCAAGACCTAGATCCGCAGATCGGGATTGACTTGTATCTGTAAGGAATCTTGAAATATTTGAAAGTAAATGGTTAATTTTGATACAAGAACAGATCACTTTCGTGTCCATCCAACTCGATGTGAAGAATGTCGATCATTTCCTTGGGAGAATATTCGTTCTCCCATTGTTAAAGGAATATGGGGTAATCAATCCCCAAATCGAAAATTATAAATGTATTCTTACTCATTGGCTGGACTTTCGTTTAGAAATAAATACTCAAAGGGAACAATTATCTGAAAGGCACAGGGTCTCGGTTGTACTCCCTGTTTAATTTTGGATATGCTCACAAGGAGCAGACCGAATAGAAGACTTATTGAAATCGGACAAATTCGCTGCCAAAGCACGGGCTAAAATTGCCATTATTCTCGTTTTCGTGCCATTCATGTTTTTCATGATTCTTGTATGGATTTTCTGCTGATAACATCCCCGAGCGAAGCAAGTAGGACCGATCATTAGGAGAGGGTTGTCGTAGTGATTGACGTCAGCGGAGTGCTGCTGGAATAAATCGGATATGCGGAACGAAGTAGAGCGCCCCGGCATTATCTAAATGAGTCATTTATCGATAATGCGTGTAGCCAACATATACTGATAGGGGTTTAAGGATAAATTTAAATGACTATCGGATACAGCATATTCCCGGTTATCAATGAGATCACTCCAGATCTGATTCGCTACTGTACCCAATGATTCCGCGGGGATTTGTATATCCTGAAGACGATCGCTAACATTGACCAGACAGAGTGTGCTCTGCTTGCCGTCTTTGGACCGGCGAAGCACAGAAAACACTGCAGGATTAGCGCAAATCACCTTCTGTTCTGCGGATGGATGGAATTCGGGATGCATCCTGCGGATATTAAGGAGATGAGTAAGCCGTTGCAGTATCTGCGATTCTCTACTGGTTTGAACAGCCAATAATCGTTTGAGTAACGGATAATCATACTTTGAACCGATTAATGGATCGCGCTTGACCGGAATCATCCACACAATCCTGACAATTCCTCGTTCCAAAGAGACTGTGGATGTAGATCCCCGGCACTCCAGCCAATGAAAGCATGATGACTTGGGACGCAAGGAACCGGGAGATATCCAGGATCGGATCGGGTCGCATCGGATCATTTAAGATATCAAACAGCGTGATGTTCAGCTCGTATGGGCTTTCACTTCTGTCCGGATTGGATCTGAATGAAACCCTTCCACCGTGTTGAATGGTTTTCTTCACCAGGTAGTCGATCTCAATGTCGTTGAGAATACCCTTGGCAGGAAGAAGTCCGATCCCATCATGGGAGGCTAGAAAATTAAAGAATAATCCCTTCGATTCCAGGCTTGCTGCCCATTTGGATAGATGATCAACAGATCCGGTCGCCAGACTATGTATAACAAGCGGTGCAAGTGGAAATTGGTAAACCATTTGTGCTTCGTCTGTATGACCTGCATCTGCTTGATACTCACCAAAATAACTGATGTTTTCCTCATGTGGAACATTCGTTTCGGTGATTAGAAAAACCTCAGGAGCAACCAGGTCTAACACACCACGGATGATCTTGACGACAGCATGCGTCTCAGGTAAATGGATGCAACCAGTTCCTGATGTTTTCCATAAGTAGGCAATAGCGTCCAAACGGATTATCCGGGCTCCTTTTTGTACATAGAACAAAAGTAGATTGATGATCTCCAACAATACTGTAGGATTCTGATAATTCAGGTCTATCTGATCATCACTGAACGTCGTCCAAACGTATCGTTCACCTGCGGAGGTGGTCACCCTGGTTAGCAATGGGTGAGTACGGGGTCTGACTACCCTGGAAAGATCCCACTCTTCTTTGGCTGTGATGAAGTATCCGCTATATGGATCTTCGTCTTTTAGGTATGACTGGAACCATGAACTGGATCGGGACACATGGTTGATGACACCATCAAACATCAGGCGGTAACGCTGGGATAGTCTCTTGATATCATCCCAGCTTCCGAGGCCAGGGTTCACTTGCACGATAATCGATGACAGAAAATCCATCATCTGATGAAAACGGAAAAAAGGGCAGTATGTGGATCGTACTGATTGAATCATCCAGATAGTTAGTGCAAAACTTTCCCAAAGTCTTTAGTGGAGCTTGACCACTTTCGTGGATGCTATCGCCGTAAGTGATCAGAAAAGCATCCTTTTGTGATAGCTCTCCATGCTCGATGTAAAACTGATCGGCGTCCTTCTTAACCGACGCAAGGATCGATTGGATTTGCCTCCAGGTATTCCAGGATGCCTGCTTTCCGTATAGTAAAGTTAAATTGTCTAAGATGCGCTCTTCTATGCTCATATTATCAATCGTAAAGCCGTAACCAATTTCCTGTTGCCACTTTATCTACCTGATACCAGATCCTGTTCAGGATAGTGTTCAATTGCTATAAAATATGATGATGTGGTAGCTCTTTATGGTTGATGCAGCCATGACCACATGTGGTGGCGAAGATGGATCTCCAATGATAGTACTGATCTTGATCAGGATTGTAAATAGATATTTATAAGTTAAGAAGTTGTACCAGTATAAGAATTCGTTACAGCTTATTGTAATAGTATAGATCATTGTTATCTTCGCGTTAAATGCCTGCTGATCATTGTTGTGGTTGTGGTGATTTTATTGGCGATAGCCTTGATCGTTGCGGGCATATTGCGTCCGGAGTGATGGATACATAAACGATTGTTATTAAAGGCTTAATCGTTTAAGCTATCAATAAGGAATATCACTCACGTAGAATATCCTACGATCACTATATTGACCTGCGGATCATATGATCCAGATAGTGAAAGCTACAAAAAACGGGTTGCTGTCAGAGCAGTCTTGGTCCGAATCGAAGATGCAAATCATTGAGGGTTAGCTGGCACTCATTGAGATAAGTACGCCTCGATCAAACTCCAGATTAAGAAATATTTGTAATCAATTGATGGTCTATTAAATATTTTTGTACCTTGGGCGTGAGCTCTGTTTGTATACCCTAACCCAAAATTCACTCAATTAGATTCGATCAACATAATACCTGTCACAAGTGACAGTTGTTTTCTGTTTTAAGGTCTGTTACAATGATAGTTAGAACTAATGAGCTAAGTACTATGTCTTCATATTGACTAACAAGTACATTTACAATCGAATACACTTTCTAAAATTCGGGATCTTTAATGATACAGCCGTTAAACCAAAAGATAATTTCTTAATTGAAACAAATAACTAATTATCGTTCCGATTCGGCCCACATCACATTCATATTTTTGTGGCAGGGAAAGCACGAACCTCATTCCCTATCCGTAGAGAGTCAGTTGCTAATGAAAAAGCTCCCAATCGGGAGCTTTTGATCCAGTTTTATGTAGTAATTTTCTATACTTTTTCGAAAAGATGGTGAAACCCGACGAGCAGGGATCATTGACCTTACCACTTGGTTCATGCCGGAACTGCGGTTACCACTTCCAAAAATTGATCTAAGATCTGACGCAGCATGGGTTCGGGCAGCGCCCCTACCTGTTTGTGAATGAGCTTCCCATTGGCGATGAACAACATGGTAGGGATACCCTGAACACCATATTTCTGCGCCCACTCATTATGTTCATCGGTATTTACCTTAGCAATTACCAATTTTCCGGCGTATTCATTTGAGAGCTTATCTAAAATAGGCGCAACGGATCGGCATGGACTGCACCAGGGTGCCCAAAAATCAACCACGGTGGGAAGAGTAGATTTTAGCACTACTTTTTCAAATTCAGCATCTGTTACGTGAATAGGTGAATTCATTTTTCTTAATCTCCAATAGTATATCTATAAAAGTTGACCCAGAAATTGCATTTATGCATCATTTGGTATCGTATATTTTGATGTCTTTCGGAGTGAAAAGTTACATTCTCTCTCGCGATAAAAACAAATTAGGTTTAGGGCAGATCTTTATCCGATACCACACAATCAGGTTTATCCAAGGTGATCATCAATATCGCACAAGAGAAAAAACTGATTGAAATTACGTTAGATTTGATCTACACTCTTACCATAATAGGAGGACATATGAAATCGCAGACCCGACTCAAGTATTCATTGTTAGCTATTTTATTACTGCTGGTAACCATTGCATGCCAGGTTGCTGGCTACAACATATCAAAGGAAGGACAAGAACAAGCAACAGTCCAACCTACAATGGGGGTCATTGTGCCCTTGCCCAGCGATACATCGGAACCGCCAACCGCTGAACCACCCACCATCGAGCCGCCCACGCTTGAGCCGCCAACTGCAGAGCCAACACTCGAACCGTCTGCTACGCCCACTTTGGAGATCATCCACAAGGATGTTCCTCCTGGTAGTGTATCCGTTGGGTTCCTTGTGTATGACGTCCCATCCAAGGATACAGCACCTGAGAAACGAGCCCCTTATGGTGATACATACAAGATCAACCGTTTTGAACGTCCATTTCTCCAGGATATGACTTACATCCCGGATTTGGATATCAAGACCTATAACTTCCTCCAATCCGGTTTGTGGACTTTCGTATCTGTCGAGTTGATCGGCAGTGACCCGAATAATGAAATGGGCATTCAATACGCGGTGGAGATCGACAAGGACCGTGATGGTTTTGGGGATTACCTTATCCTTTCAAAACCGCCTTTCACCAAGGAATGGACAACTGAAGGTGTTCAAGTCTGGCAGGATCAAAATCATGATACCGCTGGTTTATCTTCGGTGAAGTCAGATGCCCCGCTGGATGGCGATGGCTATGAAACTCTGTTATTTGATAGAGGTATTGGTGACGATCCCGACCTTGCCTGGGTGAGAGTGAATGCAGGAACCCGTTCCACAGTCCAATTCGCCTTCAAACGAGCTTTCCCTGCGAAAAACTATATGTTGGGCGTGATCGCCGATGCCGGTGTGAAAGATCAAACCAAATTGGATTACGTGGACCGTTTTACAGAAGCAGACGCTGGATCGCCTATTCGCGGGAATACCTACTACCCATTAAATCAGCTCTGGGGTGTGGATAACACCTGCCGCGACGCGATGAACTTTGAGCTGACTGGTCTGGAACCGCAAAGCTGTCCGCGTGAAGAACCGACAGGTACACCCAGACCTAAGACTCCCACACCGGTGGGTTGCCAACCACCTCCGGAGGATGTCCGTACGGATGGGCAGGTGAACCTTACTGTTATTGTATTCCCGGGTAAAAGTATATTTTCGAACTGCCGGTGAAATCCGGCAGTTCTTTTTATTGATTGACATAGATCAAACTATATCGACTCCGGTTGAAAAGGAACTGGGACACTATCCGGTAATCCTCAATCCGGATAGGATCCCTGACGATGGCATAAGTATCCCCGTTCCCATAGGTGATCTCCATAACAGGCTTGTAAGAACGAGACCTTATCTCGTCGTGTGTAAGATCAGAGAAAATATATCCGATTGGTTCAACACCTTTGACAATTAACTGCATTTCAGGCTCCACGATTTTCACTGCGGATCTGATGGTAACCGTCTCACCCGGGTCAGGCATCTCGTCCGCATTCTTGAGTAAACCCTGTACTACCTCTTCAAGATATCTGCCAGGAGCCTCGTAACTCATCATCATCCGGTTGAATTGGGGTATGGAGAAGACATTGATCGAAAGGATGGTAGAAAGGACAACCAACGGTATCCATTTGGACTTGTTCAACCAAAGGAAAATAATCGATACGACAATCCCTATTATCAGGAGAATAAAGAACAATGCTCCCAGGGAAACTGGTACATAGCCATCAATGTAGATCGAGTAAACGATCCTCATCGGCAGGATCCAATTTCTCTTGTAATGAACCTGGTAGGCGAGGAATATCAATCCAATTGCGATTAGGGAAGACCATATCAGCGTTTTCTTGGTTAAAGGTGAACTTTTCATTTAATATAACTAAAGCGCTCAACCAGATCGGTACAGCGATGTAGATCACATACCGTGTAACCAACTTCACCGGACCTTCCAAATTGTATCCTGCCAGCCAGGCATGTCGGGACACTGTGACAAGCAGGATGGTACCGATCAATCCAATTGCGATCAGCCAATGCAAGGCTACTAGTGACATTCCCTTGTTTTTCCACTGGAATAAGGCGGGCAAGATAGATCTGAAGTACAGGAGCGGTGATTAGTACAAAGTATGCAAGAGTGATTAGAAGCCAGAAGATGAGGCTGGAAACGGTTCGCGGATGTTGGGCTCACTGGTTACAAAACCAACATCCAGTCCGAGCAGACTATTAATGTCAACTCCTTGAAGCAATCCAGGGATAATCCATAAAGCATACACAACTATAAATGAAGCCAGTACTATAGCCAGGTCGATTAGCTTTTGACGGGTGATTACCAATGAGATCTTCATATTAGATTGAAGAGTTGGCTTCAGCCACCAGATGATCAGAAATGCTGGAATCAATGCTACGGTTTGATAGCGGGTCATATAAACAAATCCAATCAATGCTCCTGTTAGGCTATTCCAAAGATTCTTGTGCCGGTCATTTTCCAGTGTGAACACAACAAAATACAAGACCCAAAAAAAGAGCGGGTAATACAAATTCTCACTGGCCGGGTAGCGGGTATATACCACATGGAATGGGTGTGTAATGCTTACTAGACAAAACAGGAAACTGAGCTTCTCTGATAAAAGCCGTCTTGAGATCAAATAGATTGGGAAGACTACACTTGAAGATATGAATGCATTGATGATACTGATCACATAGATCGTTTTTTCTGTTGGAAAGAGAAACGCTGGTGATATGAAAAAGGGATAGAGAAAAGGGTAATGATGAAAATTGCAATATCAGGTGAACCGAGGAAGATCGACCTGGCCATATTCCAATATTTGAAACCGTCCACAGGGGCGATCATCACAACTGCATATGGAGAAAGAACCAATACCTTGTATGAAGTCAAGGCAAGGAATAAAAGGAATAACCAAAACCTCTTCACTATTTTGACAGAATTAAATAGGAAATATTGAATTCGTTTCGATCTCAGATACAGTATATAAACAAATATCTCAAAGGAAACGGTCATGAAATAGATGACCAAATCGAGATGGTTTTTCAATTTGTCAACAACATAGGCGGGGAAAGATTTGTAAATAATCAGAAAACCAGCAAGGGCAACAGGTACCACAGCGACTGAAACATTAACCAACAAGCTTTTCTTGCAGAATCATCACAATATCCCAACTGTTTTCTTTTTTCCGTAGACGGCAGATGATCTGATATGAAAAGTAAACTGCGATCAGCAATATGGAACTGAGAATTAGAATGCCGGGGATTGTTGTTTTGCCGAGCAGATCTGGAGAAAAATAGTAGTTAAATTTGACAAGACCGAGCAGTATGGTTTCTATGAGCAGTAAAAGTAAAAATAGCAACATGATTATTGCTCCAGCGTATATGTGATTCAGGTTTGAATTTGAGATGTAGTTATGTGTGGTGAGATCAATTACGGAATAATGATACCCGGTTTTATCCAGAGATCGCCAATATCTACTTTTTCAAAATGAGAAAAGACATACTCTTTTATGTCAGGAATTCTACTCAAAGTTGGATCAAAATTGACTATTCTTGGGGCATCCGCATCGTTTTTGAGATGTGTCAACAGTGCTTCAACCGCTTTTTGTGGGATGTCTTCATAAATCTGAGTGTGCTGTACCCAATAATACCAGGGTACTGAACGGAACAACCAAGCCCCAGTGCGCCCATCCAGCACCTCATCGCCCGGATTGGAATGAGCATAAACGTATGAAATGATTTCCAACTGTGGTTGTGGATTTTTTGGTATTGCGACCAGAGTGTACCCACTCAAAATAATTCCGGGTATCATGCATATAAGTAAAACTATCTCAGATAGAGGGGGAATATTCGGGTTCACTTTGAGAAACGATACTTTTCTAGCCAACCAATCAGAAAACCGAATAAGCGTCCCTCCGGATAGTACAGACAAGATTGGGATGAGAAATAGGAAGAACTGTTGGTGTGCAGCCGGGATAGTCAATAGGCTGAATCGTTGTCCCAATGCCAACGACCAGGAAAAACATCTCGGATGCATCTACCGCCTTTTTACAGAGCCAGTTCCGGATGGCATCAACTCCAAAGAAAAAGGGGTAAGAGAAATGACAACGGTTGTTGAATAAAAAGATAAGCAAAATTACGAACCGGACTGATATGATAGTTGTATCCATATAGCATCTGATCGATAAAGACATTCAGCGTGTGATGATCCGCGAAATAGAGTGCAGTGGCAATGACAACGGTAATAATGCCTGCCAGAAGAAATAGTGTCGGCTGGAATCTTTTCTGTTTGACTTGTGTGTAAATAGGCACGAGTGTAGTAAGAATGGCACCAAGAAAAATCCATGGAACGAGGATAATCATCTCTTGTGTGGTAATGATGACCAATCCCATAAAAATGCCCGTTCAGGAAATGCATCATGGAGGACCTGAACTTGATGAAAGCCAGGTATGAAATGAAAATGGTCAATGACCACAGGAACGCGCCGAATCCTTCCGGATGAATTTCAATTCCAACTCTGGAAAACATAGCTGTAGATAATAGAATCGCTGCACAATAAATGGCTGCTTTTTTACCGCGCCAGAGATAAGACAGATAAGATGCGAGTGTTACTATGATTAGAGATCCGGACCAGAAGATTACCCGGTTGATGAAGATTTGTCTAATCGCAATTTCGTACGGAAGTTTCAACGTCAACAAAGTGAAATTGTATAGAAGATATTGAGAAGAACAGAGGGCTGTGATGTTCAAAAAAATCACGGTAAGGAACAAGTCCCGAATGAACAAGCCAGGAAGCTTGTAGATTTTCCAATTCCGCGGGATCAAACGGCATAAACCGGAGGAAATGGAATGGTAATAAAGCAAAAAGAGCTGTCAGTACAATAATGATAGGTAGACCACGCGAATTCGTGATTTGGTCTTCTTTCATACTGGCCTCACCCATTATTGATGGATCCTGCGTAATCCTTGAAATGCGCCTATACACCAGGCAAATTTTAAAACAAGTACACCAGGGAAAGCATGGATATAACGCAACATTTTGAGGTTGGTGAAGAAGATTTGTGCAGTTTTACCCAGAGCAATTAATGGGGATAAACAATTAACCAGACAGAACTTCTCAGGAAAAAAGGAGTTTTCAGTTGCTCTGCATACTGGTTACGCAAAAGGATAGTGTTTGAAGAATATCTGATCGTTTGCTTTATGATGTTCTTAAAGCTACCTTTTTGGGGTGCATGTGTGATGACCGCTTTTGGATGAAACCATACCGGAATGCCCGCTTTCTTCACTCGAAAGATCAAATTTGTATCCGGATTAGGGGCTCGCGGTTCAAAATTTCCAACCTGGTTCAAGACTTCCTTGTGGAAAGCCATATTTGCCCCGGCAATGAAAACCACATTACGGGCATGTTTTCCATCCATAAATCTATGAAATTGGGAAATATTCTCTGTTAGAACCGTGTAGTTATCAGTTTTAGTACTGATGCATCCGGCAACCACAGGATGATATTGGAGGGCAATGACCATCTCCTGAATCCAAGTTGGATCTGGCATACAGTCATCATCAGTCATCAAAACATATTTGCCGCGGGCAATTTCCAATCCCTTGTTAGTGGCAGTGCTCTGTTTGGAATTCTGTTGCATCTTGAGGAATATGAGGTTAGTGATTTCATTACTTAAAATCCCACAAATGTTGGAAGTGTCATCCGTCGAAGCATCATCCACCACAATCAGCTCATATCGGGTTTGTGGGTAGGTTTGACTGGCAAATGATAAGATTTAACCGCCTGATGAGAGCTGCCCGGTTGTAAGTGGGTATGATCACCGAAACATCAATGGCGTTTGTCATTTCAAAGGATGAGCTTCCAAAATACAATCATTGCCTACCAGGTCTTTATATGTGCAAACCTTACAATGGTAGAACTCATTATGCCCAAGGGAAAATCCCTTTCGGAATTGCTGAGAAAAGGCGCTCTTCCAGGTTTGCATCACAGATTTTTCGCCGTTGATATTTCCAAAGGTTAAGCTGTTCTTGTAATCATATTCGCAGGAGATTATCTCGCCAGAGGAATCCATCGTGATTCGCTTCCAGGGACGCATGCAGGTAAACGGCTGTTCTTTCCGTTTGTAAGTTCCTGCAACATATTCATATCTCCGTAAAGTCTGGTCTTCAGGGCGATACTTCTCGTCAAGGTGCTCACCAACAGGGATTGGCATATCCACTGATTTGGTTGCGAAAAAGTCTGCGCCTAACTCTTTTGCTAATTCCTCAACTTTTTTGCGTTCAGATTCATTATGATGCATAGCGACAAAACGAACTGTGATGCGTGGGTATGGGGAATTTAGTCTCTTTTTTGTCTCTTGCAAGATTTGGATATTCTTCATGACCATATCCAACTTGCCGCCAATACGATACTCAGCATAAGTTTCCTGAGTAGCGCCATCCATGGCGATGATCAGGCTGGTCAGATTGCTTTTAACGATCCGTTCAGCTAGATCAGTGGAGAAAGGTACATTTCCATTTGTGCTGGAATGAACGAGAACACCCCTATCTGTGGCGTATCTGATCATTTCGGGAGCATCCGGATTGAGGAAAGGCTCGCCCCAATTCCAGAAGATGAGTAATAATAGGTAGTCTCCGACTTCATCAATATACTTTTTAAAAGTTTCCATCTTCAATAATGTGGGTTTGCGCTCGTGATTGATGGATGCAGTCAGGCAAAGCGAACACTGCAGATTGCATACATTCGATGGTTCCACCTGACCGATTACCGGATATCCTATTGGTTTTTCTGGAAGGAGATACTGATTTAGTCCAGCGAAGAAAAAATTAACGCGTTTTTTCCAAGGGATGTTCGTAAAGATTCAAATGGTAAGCTTTCAAATTCAAATTTCATCCGCCCATTTAATAGCAAATTCGGAATCTGCGGAATGACTTCATTGAGATTAAAGATATTCACGTATATTATCCTCTACAACCATTAATCTAACCAAACGCTAAGATCCTTTTTGAGCAGGTTCTGAAGTTTTAAAATATCCTCGCGAAAGGTTTGTTTGAGTTCGGCGAACGTTTCTGGATGTATTTTTGATTTTCGCATATTCTGCTGACGTATGGAATCCCGTAATGCAACATATTTTGTAGGTGTAAGCAAAGCAGTGCCTACCGTTCGAATTCCCATTTGTAATGGATTTTTCATCAGGAAGAGCTTATTAAACCAGGACACAATAGGGATTCCAGATGCATTATACCTGATGGAAGTATTCGAAGGTATATATTGCGCATCTACTTCGAGGAATTCACAGATTTGTTTTATCGACCCAGGAATGTCTATTATGACCTCCTCGTAAATTAATACCTTCACCTGATCCATTTGTTCAAGGAATGCTTTTACTTGGTCATAATACATAAATAGGCTTTTATACAGATAAGCACTTCGATAGTTTTGTGCCTTTCGGCTTGCATCCAATCTTATCGCTTCCTCAAAGGATAATTCCTCTCGGTCATCCCGAACCATATGAGAGTACATGGAAAATGCAGCTAATGGGGGATTCCTAAGTATGATGATGATACGCGGTTTCCCCAAAATGGTTTTGATACGAGGGATGGTTGTACTGTGGTAGTACATCGTATCTGTACTGGCTTCACCTATTGCTTTTTGATTTTTTACCTTCTCGAATAATCGATAGTAGTCTTCAATATTAGATATGTAAGGACGATGTGCTACCTCTAATGGATATTGATTTTTAAGCGCAGGTGAAGAAAGAAAATCAGGTTCTTTATTCGGAGAAAAATAGATCTCTGGATGATCCATCAGATAATAATAAAGAGAAGTTGTACCAGATTTTGCAGCACCGGCAATCAGAAAATTAGGCAAGACTTGTTTCATATATTGAACCTTTTACGGATGAAGGTTGGTACGTATGAGATGCATTTACCAGTCTGCTGATAAATCCGCCAGGATGAGATGACATTCCAGAAGAGATAGGTCACAAAGCTCGTTATAGCCGCTCCAATCAATCCCAACCGAGGAATAAGTATAAGGTTCATCACAACGTTGATCAACGCGGCTGCGATCATGATATTGCGAAAAGTGGAGTGAGAACCGGTCATGTTGAGATAATTTCCGGTTGAACCACCTGCTGCATTAACAAATTCCTTCAATACCAAAATAACGAGCACAGAATATCCGCTAACAAATTCCATTCCAAAGATGCCTAAGATTATCTTACCGCCAATAATCAATATCACAAGGATGGTTAAAGATGCCCAAAAGATCAATCGGGACGATTTTGAAGCGAGCTGGATAAGTGCATCCTTCTGATCCGAAAAGTGCAGATGGGAAAATTGTGGAGCTGAGACCGAGTTGATCGAACTGATGATGAATCCGGTTAGAAATGATAATCTACTTGCGATGCTGTAAATGCCGGTTTCAGCTTCAGTGCGGGTGACACCCATAAAGAGAATATCAAAATTGGATATAAATAGAAGTAATCCGCTGGTGATGCCCATAGGAATGGATATGGTTGCGATATCTGTATAAGAAGGGAGAATTGTTGAAGGATCATTATGACTGTATGGAGCACATCTATTGACGATTATCCAAGTGGTTAGAAATACGATCATCCCGGATATAAAAAAAGCCCACACAGGAGCGTCTGGCCGTGGGATCGACAGTGATAAAGATCCCCAGAATGACAAGATTGGATAATGCTGGGAGGATATGTGAGAGAGCATATAATTTTGTCCGCTGCAACGCGCGAATGGCTTCAGTGTATAGTTTTGAAAGTGTTAGGAATGGAAGAAATAGAGCAGTGATAGAATCATTGTGAAATTGATCTCATGCTCAGGGAAGAGAAACTTCCACAGGTAAAGACCAACAATGATAATGACAGAAATTGCTGGAGAGACAATTCCAACTAATAGGACAAATCGGTTTAAGACAGTGTTGGCGGTTGCTTTGCCGGACTTTTGGATGTACTCAGGTACTAGTCTCAATATTGAGTTGACCGTACCAAAATTGCTAAAAATGGACGCAATGGCTAGTGTTGAATTAATCAGGGCGAGTATTTCGACCATTTCTGAATGATACAAACGCGCAATGATCAGATTCACAACCAATAACAAGATAGCATTGAGAATACGGGCAGCAAGTATTATTAACCGCCTTTGAAAATACTCCTGAAAAGAGGATCAGTTTCGGTACCCAAAACCCGCTGTAATGTGTCTCTTAAATGAACGAACATTTCCAAGCCAATTGGGAAATCAGAATGATTTTGATTTTATCATCAGATTGCCATGTATAATTGGCTGAGTATATTTTGCATTATCTGATAATACAATTAATAACATTTCTCACCCAATCATGACTAATTTCCTTTACTTATTAACCGGGCAGATAATCATTATTCCTGTTTTACATAATATTCCAACTGTACCTTGACAGATGGTTTGTTTCGCCTTCCCGAAGTGGGATCGTCTGTAATTTGTAGTTTAATCCTAGCTTGGTCTTATTCCTGGTTTGGTTCAGCGTTTTATCCATAAAGAATAATAACAAAATCAAATTATTCCTCTCCAAATACGATCAACAGTTTTTTCCAGTAATAAAAATCCCATTGATAATACTCACTTCCCTGATTTTTATTATTTTCGCATTGGTCGCCTGGTCAAATGTGCCACTTGTTCGGATAATAAGACCCTACCAATCTCTTATATTTTTTATGGGTATTTGGATAGCACAATTATGGATACTTCCATTACTAGGCGATCGTGAAAAATCTGCTGTAAAAGATATATCACAAATCTCAATATCCATTTTGCTGGTTATGGTTTACGGAATTATACTAATCCTCAAGATACTTTTCGTTACACCGATGGTTCATAGTATTATATTTAAAGGTGATTCCTATCAATATTGGTTGATGGCATTAACGTTCTTTAACAGAACTTTTGATATTCTTTCTTATAACCATTATCCGCCTTTGTATCCTTTAGTCATCAGTCCAATTTTTAACTGGAGTATTAATAACTCGCTTTCCAATATCACCCTCATAAATTCAATCATTTCAACCTCATCCATTTTCCCTATCTATCTCCTTGCCAGACAGTTCTTTTCAAGAAGATTTAGTCTGTTTTTCACCATAGTCGGAGCTCTTTTCCCCTTCCACTTGATCTACCCTGGTCTCATCTTGAGTGAGAACTTAGCATATCCTTTATTTTTCTGGGTGGTTTTCCTTGTCTTTGTCAACCCCAATTAAGAAGTACTCATGGTTTTGGATGATTCTTCTGGGATTATCCATCGGATTGCTATGGCTAACACGCTATCAAACGCTTACTTTCATCCCGATCATCCTATTAATTATTTGGATCAAACCGGAAGTGGGAAAAAACGAAATCAAAATAAAACCTTCTGCAGAAAAAATCCAGAATATTCTTATAGTTTGTATATCAATGATCTTAACATTTCTCCCGTGGGCTCTAAGCGGATTGATCCATGGATTGACTTTGAAGCAAATGCTCGGTTTACAAATCTATGGAAATAGTGCTATCCCAATTGGAAAAAACATATCAGACTTGCTATTCTGGAATGGCATCAGCATGGCATTTTTCATATTACTTGCTGCTCCAGTTTTGGCTGTACTTCTGCAAGGCGTGACCAAAGTCGGAGAGATGGTCAAGGATTTAAAGATCCTTATCTGGCTGATATTTTTTGGTGGTATTGCCATTAGTTTATTTGTCACACTCACAAATCACGCCTGGAGAGCAGGATACAATTACCCTGAACCAACCCGTCTCCTCGGAAGATATGCAATATACTTATCGGTTCTAACATGGCTGACAGCTATCATTCTATATTGGCGATTAGTCAAAATTAATCTGATCAAACTTATCTTGGTGAGCGTTTCTGGATTATTCCTGATTGGAATTTCATACCTCGCAATTCACGATCCAAATTGGATATTTCCAAAGAATCCATTGTTCTTCTTTTATATAGACGGTTACCTTCCAGCTGTAAATTCTTTCTGGCTTTTTCACTTTCCTTATATTTTCAATCACTTTAGCGTTGTACTTTCTGGTTAATCAACCAAAAAAGTATTGGAGCCGTTTCTATCCTTATTATTCTTGGCATTTACTTTCGTTGGGTCATATCAAGGATTTAAAAGTAAGTTTGAAGAATGGAATTTGTCTGGACGCCATACTGATGCGATTATTAAAATTCATTCAGTCTGATCCATCTGGTCATGAAAATATTGACAAAATCATATGGTTCACCCCTAACCTCGATGTGTCTTTGCAAAAAGAAATGGAAATTCGCGGATTGAACCAAAATGGGGTTAAAAGTTCGTGATCTGAAAGTGAATCCGCTCAAGAACCTGGGATGCCCCATAAAGATGATGACCAAATTCCCAGACGGAAGAGAATTCGGAATTATTGAGATAGTAGAAACCTGCAGGTTTTCACAGGAATTCTGGATCGAACATTATCATTTTGCAAATTCCACATACGCATTAATCCTGTCCCTCAGAATCCATAATTCACTGAGATGTACTGTAAAATAATAGGATGAAATCGAATCCTCTTCTTGTAATTCAAATCCCTGCGTTCAATGAATCAAAATCGATTGCCAGTGTGATCCAGGAACTACCTAAATCCATTCCTGGAATACGTCAAATCATTATTCAAGTAATTGATGATGGTTCAAAGGATATGACCACAGAAGTTGCTCTCAAAAGCGGTGCTGATTACGTGATCCGCCACCCAAACAATCTGGGATTATCACGTGCATTTATGACAGGAATCAATCATGCTTTGCAGCTTGGGGCAGATATCATTGTAAATACAGACGCGGATTCGCAATACCCTGGTCATCAGGTAATTAACTTGGTGAATCCTTTAGTGATTGGAAAAGCAGATATAGTGATTGGCAATCGGGAACCAGGCAAAAACCAGCATTTTCCATTTTATAAAAGATATCTTCAAGTAATCGGATCCTGGTTTGTTTCATTTCTTAGTGGAAAACGGTCACCAGATGCGACTAGCGGATTTAGGGCGTACTCAAGATTTGCGGCTCTGCGATTGCAAGTATTTAATGAATTCTCTTATACACTTGAAACCATCATCCAGGGCAACCGGGAACACATCCGCATCAAGTATGTTCCGATCAAGACAAATCCTGCAGTTAGACCATCACGTCTGCATAAAGGGCTATTCAACTTTCTATTCAAGCAGGGGGGGACGATATTAAGATCGATCATACTCTATCGACCGATTAGAGCTGCATTGTTGATAGGGACACCTGCGTTCTTGGCAGGAATATTTTTCATCCTCCGTTTCATATTTGTCTATTTAGAAGGCGATTCGAATTATTTGAGATACCTACAGTCTGTATCTATCGGAGGAACGCTCTTTTTGTTCGGAATCCTGGTATATATTTTTGGTTTTTTGGGGGATGCCTTACGTACAAATATGCGGATGATGCAGGAGATCTTGATAAGGATGCGTAATCGCACGGATATTCAACCGGATTTGACTTTCGATAATCTTGAAGTGCTCTCCCGTGGAAATTTAGATGAAGGCAACACGATCGAATACTAAATAATGAATAATTGTGACTAATTATTCTCGAAAAGATAGAATTTGGGAGATCATCAAATCCCAGCCATTAGCAACCGGTAAGGAATTCAGCGGGTTTTGTATTTCGGACTGAAGAGCGAATAGAATATCCTTCGCCAACATATCAGATGATTCTCATGTCGCTAATTGTTACACCCTTTCCCTCGTAACTTTCCAATAATTTATCGGTTATCTGTCGGCTGATCACAACAGGAGTTCCAAATCCCATAGCCAGTTTGACCATACCACTTTGCGTTCCTGCAGTGTAGGGAGCAACCAACAAATTTGCAGCGGAGAGGAAAAGAGGGATATCTTCGTTTGGTATGTACCCTGGAAATATCGTGATATGTTCATGGAGTTGGAGCTCACTTATCTGCATCTGATACTCTTCGATAGGTTCCCAAAACTCTCCAGCGACAACCAGGTGAATGGCAGAATTCATTGATTTCAATACTTGCATAGCTTTGATCATCAGCTGTAATCCCTTGTACTTACGGATGATCCCCATAAAAAGCAGGATCTGCCGGCCTTGAGGGATTTTCAACCGGTTACGGGCTGTCACAGGATCGATCCGTTTCCCAGGGAACTCATCATAAACAGGATGCGGTGCCAGTTTCACTTTGATTTTTGGAAAGAATATATGTAAGATATTCTTTTGAGCCTCAGTCTGGACGATAAAATTCTCTGTCTGACTGAGTGCCATTCTGGTAAGGATGCGATCCCAAGGTTTTGATTCATGAGGAATAACGTTATGAACTAGGATAATGGTACGGACACCTTTGTGTTTAAGTAGAATAAGTATTCTTGAAAAAGCAGGTGCCCAGAATGTTGTCCACCATGGAATGATCACCAGATCGGGTTTAAATTGGATGATTTCTTTAGCACACCGATCCCACGTCCAAGGATAGATCGGATCAAGAATAAATTTCGCTTTTGATCGCAATGGTTCAAAACTGGGGTCACGGTCTGAGACTCCAGGATATAACCAGGCAGGATACTGTCTGCGGAAAGAAAATATACTTACTTCAATTCCCTTATCAATTAGATGAGAGGAAAGGTGTGAGGTGTAATGTGAAATACCTCCGCGAAAGGGGAAAACTGGTCCAATCAAGGCGATGCAAGTCATAATCCTCTTATTATATTCAAAATTCATTGTAGTCGATGATCAATACTCATTCGAAATATCTAAAGTCCAACTCGCACTACTTATTGATAGTTATTTGCTTAGACCATCCGAAATATATTCTGTTGTCTCATCTACCACTTGAATCATCCAAAAGTTTTTTTGGCATATAGTATTTGGAAGAACCTCTTGTGAGGATTGTATATTCAAATATCCAATAACTTTCAATTTCGTTCTCAAATTGAATAAGAATCATTGCTTGAACGAATTTATTTTAGTGGAGAATTATCCAACTTTAATCGTAGCTATATTTAAAAAATACGCGGAATCTGATAGGAAACATCCTGTGCGGAGATTAACAAAAATGATAAGAGTCAAGAATTACATCTCAAATTATTACAAGGTATAATCCGCTTTATGTCTAAATTGACCTATATTTGTGTTGATGTTGAAACTGCCGGACCCGTACCTGGAGAGTACGCACTGCTTTCTATCGGAGCATGCCTGGTGATGGATATAACAACGAATTTTTATGTGGAATTGAAACCAGACCGGAAGAAGACATCTGACGAGGCGATGGTCATCCATGGGCTCTCTCTTGGAAAATTAATAAAAACAGGGAAACATCCCAAGGAAGCACTGCAAGCATTTGGTGCATGGATCAAATCAGTTACACCAGAAGGAGATCAACCAATCTTCGTGGCATTCAATGCTTCTTTTGATTGGATGTTTATTCATGATTATTTCCTTCGGTATCTGGGTGAAAATCCATTCGGACATAGCGCATTGGATATAAAAGCTTATTTCATGGGGCAAACTGGTGTTGAATGGGATCAAACTTCTTTGAAACAGATTGCAACCCGGTTTATGGATGAGCGCCATCTAACTCATAATGCATTATCTGATGCGCAGGATCAGGCCGAGATTTTCCAGATGATGCTAAAAATGAAGCCTGGAATCCGGCTGGAAGAGTAACCTTCTTCAATTATTATTCCGACTATTAATAAATTGCTATACTCCGTAGTATGGATTGTGATTACTTATCATTCATGGGAGGAAAATCATGGCACAAAATCAGGTTGAACAAAAGGCAGAACTGGAACGCATAATTGATTCTGCCAAACGATTGGGTGTTGAGATTGAAGAACAGGAAGCCTTACAATGGCTGACTAGTATGGCTTCTCCGCAACAGGATGACAGTATCCAGGTCAGTACCAGAACAGGGGTTTTTGGTCACAAGATTAGTATGCTAGATTTCAGCGAGAAAGAGCTTGAATACTTCAAAAGGATCGGACGGATCGTAGAATTCGATGATATTCCTGGCGAAGTTGAAACTGCCCTAGCATTGTCCGGATCGTCAGCACAATCGAAGATCCAATCCTATCCGGGTGATTGCGATTATTTTGAAAGGATCAATATTATTGCTCCGACAAGAGGTAAAGCTTGCAAAATCCTTGCTAACATTATGCGGGAAAAGGCTCTTAATTCTCTTCATGGCGACAATCACCAATTGATCGAGGTCAAGTTTGGCAACTGGCCAGAAGATATGGTAGTCGGGAACAAATCCTTCAAAGCCGGTAGCCCTTTAGCCTGGCGACCGGATCAGATTATGGCTGGGAAGATTGAAGGATTTCGTACAGATGGAAGTGCAATAAGCGTTTCTTGGGAATCCGTTTGCCATGAGCCCGGTTGGTGCAAACTGGATTGGGTTGTTGCTGATCCGATCCGGAAAGTACTTGCGAATGCCAGTAATATGTTGGATGTCACCTGGGAAGCTCCAGATGGCAGTATTTCCCCACTTGATGGGTATCTCGATCCATACTTCCAGGAAATTTACCTCGATGCCACCTCCGTACCTATCTTTTCAAAACTCGCCCAACATGTATCTGCTAATGCCCTGGATGACTATGTTGCAGCTCTAGAACATGAGGTGAAAAAATACTTGACCAAGGACGTGAATTACGGGAAAGTGGCAAAACGAATGTATAATATTTTCCGCCTTACAGGGAGATATGAAGAAGCCAGTTTCCTGCGAGAGCTTTTCGACGAACCGGCTACTGTCCTTTACCAGATTTGGTCATTCATTCGCACAATCGATGATGCAAGTACACCCGGATCAAGTATCACAAGAGAACAGCTTGTGCAATCCACGGATAACCTTATTCGCGAAGTTATCAAAGCTTTGGAGGGAGTGGAAGAATCAGAAATTGTCGACCATCTTCAAAAATTGAGAGATGCACTATCCAACCCTGTTGGGAAAGAGATACTGACACGGGAGGCTGAAGCAGCCAGAGCGATGGTAATCAATGTTGTTAACAATTTCTTCTATGATCGTTTGGTTGCTTTGCCGACAATAAAAGATTACATGGATGAAGTTCGAGTTAAATAGATGTATGGCGATTAGGTTATTTGAGTAACAATCTGAAACTGAGATGATCTTGTCTTCAAAAAAAACTCCCTTATGGGAGCTTTTTTTATGGATGCTTTATATTCCTTTAGCTAGAAGATAATATAGTTCATTCCAACGGAGTTTTTCTCTGAAGGATTCAACATCGGTTTTTTCATCAATCAAAAGGAATTCGATTCCAGCCATACTCGCGAAATCGCGGAGATGATCCGAGGTGACTGAGTAACTGAACGAAGTGTGATGAGCTCCACCAGCATAAATCCATGCGGCTGCTGCGGTTTTCAAATTCGGGCGCGGGACCCATAGAGCTCTGGCAACAGGCAATTTGGGCAATGGTGCAATTGTAGGGATGACATCCACGACATTTGCCACCAGACGGAACCGCTGCCCCATATCCATCATTGAAACGCCAATGGCTGGACCTGTCTTAGCGTCGAAGATCAGGCGGACAGGATCTGCTTTGCCACCAATCGAGAGAGGAAGAATGTCGAGTTTGGGTTTTGTAGCCGAGATAGATTCGCAAACTTCAAGCATATGAGCTCCAAGGACTTTATCACCGGTGCTACTGAAATGGTAGGTGTAGTCTTCCATAAAGGAAACACCACCGGACAATCCTGAATCCATCACTTTCATCGCGCGAACAAGTGCAGATGTTTTCCAATCACCTTCGGCACCAAATCCATAACCGTCACGCATCACCCGTTGCACAGCCAGACCTGGTAATTGTGCAAGACCATGCAAGTCTTCAAAGGTTGTTGTAAATGCCTTGAATTCCCCTGATGTAAGGAAATTTCGCAAACCTGCTTCAATTCTTGCTCCCTCACGTAATGAAGCATGGTTTTCCCCACCTGGTTTTAACTGTGGGACAACATCATACTCCACCAGATAGGTTTCTACCATTTGATTAATTTGCGAATCAGAAACCTGATTAACTTCATTGACTAAATCACCTATACCAAATCCATAAACTCCGTATCCCAGCTTGATCTGTGCTTCAACTTTGTCTCCCTCTGTTACAGCTACGCTTCGCATATTGTCGCCAAAGCGAGCGATTTTTGCTCCCTGCCAATCAGCCCAGGCAGCAGCGGCTCGAGCCCAGACTCCCAGTTTGTGTTGAACATCTTCATCCTGCCAATGTCCGACAACTACCTTGCGATCCAACCTCATTCGACTGCCTATAAATCCAAATTCACGATCACCATGCGCAGACTGATTGAGATTCATATAATCCATATCGATCTCTGCCCATGGAATCTCGCAATTGAATTGAGTATGCAGGTGGGCAAATGGTTTTCTAAGATATCCAAGTCCAGATATCCACATTTGCGCGGGGGAAAAGGTATGCATCCATGTAATTAACCCAATACAGTTTTGGTCTGAATTCGCGGCCAGGCACAATTCGTGGATCGATTCAGGTGTCGTCAATACTGGTTTGAATATAACCCTAACAGGAATATACGAGGATTTACTTAGCGTGGATGCAATTTCCTGTGAATTATTTGCCACCTGTTCCAATGTTTTTGGACCATATAGGTGCTGGCTTCCGGTTACGAACCAAATTTCATACTTTTTCAAGTCAATCATTATGATACTCCTAGGATAATAATCTATTGCCCGTAGACGTTCATGATACCGTTCATGCAATTTATTGATATCTTCCTGTGGTATTTCATCAGGAATACCCAATTGCATTGCCAACCAGACTGTTACCGCAGCATCTTCAGTCATCACAGCAGCTTTCACCGCTGAAATGGCATTCTTTCCGATTGTGAAAACCCCATGATTTTTAAGCAGGACCGCTGGAGATGTTCCGATACTCTCCAGTACTACCTTACCGATGGCTTCATCACCGATCAGCGCAAATCCACCGCAAGGAATTGGTCCGCCAAACTCATCTCCAATAGCTGTCAGCACACAAGGTATGGACTTTCCGACAGCTGCGAATGCAGTAGCGTATCGCGAGTGAGTGTGGACAATACCACCTACATCAGGACGATTGCGATAAATATATAAATGGCTGGCTGTATCCGAGGAAGGTTTGTGTTTTCCTTCCATGATTTTTCCATCCAGATCCAACACAACCATATCCGAGGCATGCAAATCCTCGTAGCGAATGCCACTGGGTTTGATGACGATATATCCAGTTTGCGGATCCCGTCCACTGACATTGCCGCCTGTCCAGGCAACCAGATTGTTCCTGGGAAGCTCCAGATTGGCCTGCAGTACTTCTTCCTTCAATTTCTCAAGCATCCATTCCTACTTCCTGGCATCTGCCTTGATCACCTTTAACCGCTTCATCACATCATTCGCACCGCGGCCGAAGTAATCGTGTAAGGTAATATATTCCGCATAAAGCTTTTCATAGACTGCCTGGTTTTCAGGGATCGCGGTATAGATCTCGTCTTTGAGGTGCGCCATCACCTGGGCAGCGTCATAGATCGAGGCGTATCCACCTGCATCTTTACCGGCAGCCACCGCTCCAAACATGGCAGAACCAAGTGCGGGAGTCTGTTTTGACGCACTGACGCGGATGGGGAGACCGATAATATCCGCATAGATCTGCATCAGGACCTTGTTCTTTTCCGGAAGTCCGCCGCAGGCAACCAATTCATGGATGGCGACGCCATTCTTCTGGAAAGTCTCGATAATGATCCGTTTGCCATAGGCTGTTGCTTCGATAAGCGCGCGGTAGATCTCTTCGGGTTTGGTAGCCAGGGTAAACCCGAGCATCAACCCGGTCAGATCCACATCCACCAGAACGGACCTGTTTCCATTCCACCAATCCAGCGCAAGCAGACCGCTCTCGCCTGGTTTGAGGTGCTGGATCTTTTCTTCCAGCAATTGATGGATATCCAAATTCCGGGCGAGCGCTTCCTGTTTGTACGATGCGGGGACGCAGTTCTCGACGAACCAGGCAAAATGATCACCCACGCAGGATTGTCCGGCTTCGTAACCAAAGAAACCGGGAATGATGCCGTCTTCCACATAGCCGCACATACCGGGGACAATATGCTCCTCTTTGGAGAGGACCATATCGCAGGTGGAAGTACCCATGATCATGACCATGCGTCCGGGTTCGGTGACTGTCGCGGCCGGGACGGCCACATGGGCATCCACATTGGCAACCGCAACGGCAATCCCGGGTTTCAGTCCTGTCCAACCCGCGGCTTCGGGAGTTAATCCACCGGCACGCTGACCAATGGAAGTGATCTCGGTGGTCATTTTTTCGTTCCACGACGTTTGCAAGAGCCGGATGCAAGGCGGCAAAGAAATTCCTTTTCTGGGAATCCATCCCGTTTCGACCAGATCGCTTTATATCCGGCGGTGCAGCTATTGCGGGTTTCCACACCGGTCAACTGCCAGACCACCCAATCGGCGGCTTCCATAAGTCGGTCAGCCGCGGCGTACATCTCGGGATCTTCATTCAAGATTTGGAGTGTTTTTGCAAAAAACCACTCGGATGAAATCTTTCCACCATAACGATCCAACCAGCCCTGTTTCATTTTGCGAGCAGTCTCATTGATAAGATCAGCTTCGGGTTGGGCGGAATGGTGTTTCCAGAGTTTTACCCAGGCATGCGGGCGGTGACGGAATTCGGGGAGGTCACAGAGGGGAACGCCATTGGCTTTGACAGGCAGCATGGTGCAAGCGGTGAAGTCGATCCCCAGACCGATCACATCGGCAGAATCGATACCCGATTCTTTCAATACAGCTGGAATAGTACTTTTGAATGTACGAATATAATCCTGTGGATCCTGAAGTGCCCAATCCGGTTCGAGGCGGGGACCATTTTCAGGCAGCTGTTCGTCGATCACTGAATTGAAATATGGATAGACTGCCGTGGCTACTTCTCTTCCGTTCGAGACATCGACCAATACAGCCCTGCCGCTTTCAGTACCAAAATCCACACCTATCGTATACTTAGCCATTGCACCTCATAATTCGATCATTGTCTTCAAACCTTCACGCCGGTCAGCGGATTTGAATGCTAAACTGGCTTGCTCCAACGTGTAGCACTGGGTGATCAAAGAATGCACATCCACTAATCCATTTGCCACCATATTGATCGCACGCGGGTATGTGTTTTTCATCCGCCTGACGAGTTTAATGGTGAGACCTTTCCGCCGGGCAGTGGATGCAGAAAAGGATGTCTTATCATTGGCGGGAATGCCTACCAGCATGACCTTGCCGCCCGGGTTTACAACGAGGAAGGCTGTATCGACGGCATCCTGTTCGCCCGCCGCCTCAAAAACCACATCTAATCCGCGGTGCTGAGTGGTTGCGGTGATATGATCCACTTCGGACCTGTCCTGGGCGAAAAATGTATGGTTGGCACCTAATTCTTTGGCAGCATCCAGGCGATGAGCCAAAATATCTGAAGCGGTGATAGAGGCAGCACCAGCCAGCCGGGCAAGCTGGATGATCAACAATCCTATTGGTCCACACCCAAATACACCGATATGCATGCCGACTTTCAAGTGTGCCAGGTCGAGAGAGTGGATTGCCACCCCCAACGGTTCCAGCATGGCAGCTTCCGCATATGTCATGGTATCCGGGATGGGGAATAGATTGATTTCGTCCCAAGCTATCCACTCGCGTAATGCTCCATCGTAGGCACCGTGACCCGCAAAAATCACCTTTTCGCATAGATTAGGATTTCCCCCTACACAGTGTTCGCATTCTCGGCAGGGTATGGCCGGGTCAACGGCAACACGCAGACCATTCTGGGTGATACCGGCAAATTCATGACCCAGTATCAATGGATGATCCAACCGGGCATTACCGATGCCACCTTCGGAAAACCAATGCAGGTCAGATCCGCAGACACCTACAGCCTTCACGTTCACCAGTTGCTCGTCCTGTCGGGGGGTTGGTATGGGTTCGTCTGAGAAACGGAAATCGCCTGGGTTAAATAAGCGTAATGTTTTCATCTGACGGATCTTTCCACAACCTGATGGAATCTACTAACCATGTTTTTTTCGCATATAAAAGAGACTCTGGATACCGATGAAAATCAACGTGAGGAGACCAACACCAATACGTGTCCACCATGAACTTAATGTACCGTTGAACTGCAGGATGGAAACAATTGTTCCGTTAATTAAGACACCAAATAATGTGCCTACTACATTACCAACGCCGCCGGTCAGTAATGTTCCACCAATTACAACTGATGAGATGGCATCCAGTTCCATCCCGGGAGCATACCCACCATACCCGGAAAGTAAGGAAATACTCCAGACAATTCCTGCAAGGGCTGAACAAAATCCACTGAAAGCGTACACGATGATTTTTGTACGCCCCACAGGTAATCCCATCAACCTTGCAGACTGCTCATTGTTTCCTATGGCATATACTGTGCGACCAAACCGGGTAAAAAACGAGATATAGATGGCAATTAGTAATAAGATCGGACCGATCAAAGACGGAATGTACACATAGGTCTTGCCTAAAAATGGAATATATACCTTTGTTAGAGCTAAAATTCGATAGATCGGATCCAGTATCGGTAATCCTTCAAGGGTGATGACGTAAGCCATACCACGTGCAAAAAATAACCCCATCAATGTCACAATGAAAGGTTGCACTTTTAAAAATTGGATCAATGACCCTATGGTGGTTCCAAAAGCAATTCCCATCAATAGCATTAATGGCACAACAACGAAAGGGCTTACTCCATGGGATAATAATGAAGCTGAAGCGGCAGATGTCAGTGCGATCATGCCAGCCACTGATAGATCAATCCCACCCGTAAGAACAACAAAAGTCATTCCAATGGAGATGATCATTAGACTGGCCTGGTTGATAAATAGATTAAAGAACACCTGTTGTTTCTGCATAGCCGGATATACTCTGGATCCCAGGAAGTAGACTAGGATGAAGATCACAATTGAGATCAGCATCGGTCCATTTTTAAGTAAGAATGGTTTAATTCGTTGCATCATGGCTTACCCTCTTCCGATCGGTTAGTTTGTTCAAGAGTGAACGGGTGTAATCAGAGTAGAGAAGAATCACTACAAGCACGAGAACAGCCCTGCCAGCAAGCAGAGCGTTCGATGGGACTCCAAAGGTATACATGGTGATCGTAAACGTCCAAATGATCAAGGCGCCTACCACACTGGCGAACAATGAAAATCGTCCGCCTCTCATCAAAGTTCCACCAATGACTACGGCTAAAATGGCGTCCATTTCATAATTCAAACCATTATTGTTGCCATCAGCGCTGTGAACATATGAACTCAGAATTAAGCCTGCGATAGCAGAGCAGAAACCGCAGAATGTATAAACAAACAGCTTTATGTTTTGTTCACTGATGCCGCTGTAATATGTGGCTTTCGCATTTGTACCGACTGCTTCTATGAACAAACCTATTGAAGTCTTCCTAACCAAAATCCAAGCCAGCACGAAAACAACCGCAACGATATATATTGAAACCGGAATTCCAAGAATAAAACCATTACCAAAGAAGAAATATGGTGTGTAGTAAATAGTCATTATTTGGCCGTTAGTGATCAATTGCGCAATTCCACGGCCAGCTACCATGAGAATAAGTGTTGCCACCATCGGCTGGATTTTTCCCCGCGAAACCAACAGCCCATTCCAAACCCCACACAGCGTACCGGCTGCCAAATCAGCTAAAACGATCAACCATAATGGAGTATTTGTTGCATCTTTGGTTAAAATATCATTGGAGATCAGTTTATTACCCAGGGCGGGGTTAATTAGGACCGCGCCCATCGCAGCAGAAATCGCGATGACGGCCCCAACTGAAAGATCAACCCCTCCAGTCGCGATAACGAGTGTCATACCTAGAGCAACCAACATTAATGGTGCGGAATTATTTAGAACATCGATCAAATTTCCGTATAAATGACCATCCAATATCCCGATTTTGAAAAATCCGGGAGCAAAAATGGCATCGGCAATCAAAATTAATGCCAACGCAACAAGTGGCCAGAAGAGACGGTTTTCACGAACTCGTTTAAAAATTGGTGAGGTGTTTTTCATAATTCACCAGCCATGGTTTGAATAATGGTTTGATCATCCACATCTCCAGGATATTCAGCTGCCTTTTTATGGTCGCGTAGTACTATAACTCGATGGCTGGTGCGCAGCACTTCTTCCAATTCGGAAGAAATAAATACACACGATTTACCTTCTTCAGCCAAGTCGAGAACAAGTTTTTGAATTTCGGCTTTTGCACCAACATCAATACCTCGGGTAGGTTCATCGAGAATTAATATTTGAGGATTGGTCGCCAACCAACGAGCAAGGATAACTTTTTGTTGGTTTCCACCACTAAGGTTATTTACCAGTTGGTCCGGTGATGGTGTACTGATTCCCAATAAAGTAATGTATCTATCAGCCAACTCATATTGTTTTTGGGTACTAAGAAATTTGAACCATCCAAAACGAGCCTGCAAAGCCAGGATGATGTTTTCGCGAATGGTCAGGTCACCGACTATGCCTTCTGCTTTACGATCTTCAGGGCAGAGTGCAATCCCATTCTTGATAGATTGAAGCGGGGAAAAGTGATCAATGGCTTTCCCATGAAGATTGAGTGTTCCTTTATCAGGAGTATCGATACCGAAAATGAGATTTGCCATTTCGGTACGGCCTGATCCCAATAATCCAGCAACCCCAACAACTTCATGATCGTGCAGCTCGATATCAAATGGTTCAAGTGAACCAGAGCGGCCCAATCCTTTCGCAACAAGTGATGCTTTTTTAAATTCTTTTTTTTCTATAATAGCTTTGGCTTTTGATACTTCATCAAGAGCTGTAATGCTCCGTCCCAACATATTTGAGATCAGTTCCGTCCGAGATAATCTTTCTGATTCAAACGTCCCTACCAGCCTCCCGTTCCGAAGAACTGTGATTTGATCCGATACCTGATATACCTGATCCAAGAAATGAGTTATAAAAATAATACCGATACCTTCACTTTTTAATTTCTTCATCAAATCGAAAAGACGATTAGCTTCAGTGACATCCAAACTCGAAGTAGGTTCATCTAGGATAAGCATTTTCGCAGATGCAATCTCGAGCGACCGGGCAATAGCCACCATTTGCTGGATTGCGACTGAATAATTTCCTAATGGTTGATTTACATCGATATCGACGTCCAGCCTCTTTAATGCTTGCTTGGCAAAGGCATTCATTTTCTGCCAATCCATACCGAAGAACCGGTGTGGTTCATGTCCAAGCATAATATTTTCCGCAACAGAGATATTCGTACAGAGGTTGACTTCCTGGTAAACTGTGGAAATCCCTATTTCCTGGGCATGTTGAGGTGATTTTACATCTACAATTTTCCCGTCAAATTCAATGGTTCCTGAATCTGGGTGTTCAACTCCAGTTAAGACTTTTATTAATGTTGATTTTCCAGCCCCATTCTCGCCGACCAATGCATGGATCTCACCACGTTTCAAGGTAAAATCCACATTTTCTAGCGCATTGACACCTGGAAAAGTTTTCGAAATGCTTTTCATGCTCAAGATAAATTCATTTGCAGTTGTCATTTGATTTGTCCCTTATTAAGGGTAACTATTGTCTAGAGAAGAAGCGGCGTTTGGGAACGCCGCTTCTTATTAGTTAGTACAGGTACTGACAAAAAGTTCAAGCATCCCGAAAAATCGTACTGTATCGGGTTGATTTAATACTGGCGGCTCGGAAGAAGTTCGGCAGCTTTGTCAGGATAGTAAACGCTCTCATCTGTGAGAACTTCCTTGACAATTTCTTCGCCGTTCATCAGTTTCAGAGAAAGGTCCATAACCTGCGGTCCAAGTAGTGGGTTGCATTCAACATCAGCCTGCAGCCAACCATCAATCATAAGTTGGAAACCACCTCGGGTACCATCGATAGAAACCATCTTGAGTTCGCCGGGTTTAATACCAGCAGCTTTGATAGCTTCGACAGCACCAATAGCCATGTCATCGTTATGGAAGAAAACGCCATCAATCTGTCCAGCGTATTTCTTTAAGAAAGCTTCCATAACTGGTTTTCCTTCTGCGCGGGTGAAGTTGCCGGTCTGAGAGTCAAGGATTGTGATGTTCTTATTGAGTGCTTCGCGGAATCCTTTTGCACGACCAACTGCAGCACCGGATCCAGTGGTACCGGATAGTTCGAGGATGTTTCCGCCATCGGGGAGCATCTTATTGAACTCTTCAGCCGATCTTTTACCTTCAATCACCATATCGGATCCGATATGTGCAGCATACATTGATGGATCTGCAGTTACGGAACGGTCAACAACGATTACGGGGATGTTGGCATCTTTCGCTTCTTGCAATACCGCATCCCATCCGGTTTCAACCACAGGTGGAAGTGCAATGACGCTCACTCCTTGTTGAATGCAGGAGCGCATGGCGCTAATCTGGTTTTCCTGTTTCTGCTGTGCATCGGAGAAGATCAATTTGACGCCTAATTTCTCGGCTGTTTCCTTGAATGATGCAGAGTTTGCTGTTCGCCAGTCACTTTCAGCTCCCAGTTGTGGGTAGCAAAGGGTCATATCTGCATAGGTATAGACTTTCTTTTCGGGAGCAGCAGGAGCAGCAGGAGCAGCAGGAGCGGCAGGAGCAGCTGCTGGTGCGCATGCGGCCAGGATGATGGAAATTACCACTACTAAACCTAAAATCTTTACACGAGACATATTGTTCTCTCCTTCAAAGCTTTTTGGGTTTCTCCTCACGGAGTTTTGGATGAGATATAATCAAGAAAGAGAAATGATTATCCTTTTAATGGACTCATTTTCTCACCTTGAAGTGCTTGCCCGTTGATCTCAATTTTCTGGCAGGCACTTCGCTTGCATAATAATAATTTGTGATCCGAATCACCTCCTTCTTTCACTTGATATTTCATTAATTACCGAACTTTGCCTGACAACTAATGTGGGCATGAGCATAATCGGACTGTGATCGTATTCTTCCTGGTCATTCCAACCCGATTCAATTAACTTGACCATCTTCTCAACAGCCATTCTTCCAACCTTATCTTGTTCAGATTGAATTGTGGTCAAGGGAGGACAAAAGTACGAAGATTCTGCAATGTTGTCGAAATCCTACGATACCGAGATCTTCAGGTATTCTGAGATTTTTCTGACAGGCAACCTGAATAACACTTAATGCCATCTGGTCGTTGGCAGCAAAGACTGCATCCATTTCAGGATATGACTGGAATAATTTTTCTATGGAAGCCGCTCCACTGGCAGATGACCAATTTCCTTCCTCCCAATGATTGTCCATTGCTTCCAATCCAGACATCCTTCAAAGCATCTTCCCATGCAGTCTTTCGTTGGCGTGCTTCCCACCAATCCAATGGACCTGAAATGTGGCCAATATGTTTATAGCCTTGTTCCAGCAGATGAGCCATCGCCATTCGCCCACCCATGTAATTATCAATTGATACCATCGATATCTTTTCTCGCGGTTGCATGGTTAAAAATACTATCGGTACTTCAAGATCTGCCGGAGAATTGTTCAACCATTCGCGATTTTCTCCGACTTCGGGTACTGCCCAGATAATGCCATCTGCGTGTCGGGAGAGGAATTCTTGTATGATCGGAATCACATTATTTGCATTAAAACTTGGGAGTTCTTTAAGAAGAAGTGAATATCCAAACTCTTCGGCAGCGTTGGTTATTCCACTGAGGGTACGCGAAGGACCGATATATTTTAATCCGGCAGTTACGACACCCAGAGTATGACTTCGTTGTTGGATCAAACTACGGGCGAGCTCACTGGGTTGGTATCCCATTTCACTGATGATCTTTTGAACCCGTTCACGGGTTTCGGTAGATACATCGGGTCGATCATTCATGACTCGGGAAACAGTCTGTGTTGATACCCCCGCTGCAGACGCAACTTGTTTGATTGTGGGCCGTTTATGCCTGGTAACCATATGTTATCGTTCCCGTTATCGTTCCCGTTATCGATAACATATTAGCATATGAAAATATTAGAGTCAATAGGCAATTTTTTCCTAACTCAAAAATTCACCAGATCTGATTAATAAGTGGATAATCGGTTAACTTTAAGAAGCTGACCTCGAAATTTCGAGGTCAGCTTCTTATAATCCTATTATTAACAAGGGACTTTTTCATGGGTTTCAACCCAAAATTCCCCCCAATCTTTAAGTAAGTCTGAACTATTCCAATACTTTGGTCGGCCAACTCGTGAAATCACTTCAATACCTAGTTCCTGGCATACTTGCCATTCCGGAATGTTCGAATAATCCACTCTCTCTCCGCCTTTGGTGAAAATATGAGGACGAATTCGATCGTAATGCTTCACTGACTGTTTGATCTTCATCAATCTCAAAAGGGATCACGTAATCAACTCCACGGAGACAAGCTACCATAGCACATCTTGTTTCTAAGTCCATAAAAGGCTTGCCTTTTTTTCTTCGCAAAAAACCATCTCCATTTACAACGACAACCAGGGTATCACCGTAATTCTTTGACTTAATTATACAAGATGCATGACCCGGGTGAAGAGGATCGAAATCCTCCAGATGTACATACAATTTTCCCCATTTCGTCACGGATTCGTTCAAATTCGTCGAATGAGATAATCTTTCCATACTTATCCATGATCATCCTCCATTAGATTTCAGAATTTACTTACTCCCGAACAGATTGATCTTTTTGATTCTTCCTAGCGATCGTTGAATTAATAGGATCGATCTGCTCCATGGGAGGGGACATCCCATTCCAATGTAATGCGTCCAGATAACTGCCATAACCTGTTGAAGTTGTCCATTCAACAGCATTTTCAACGGCCGTCCCTTCACCCCATTCATTGAAAGTAGTGATCAACTGGAAATTGGCTTGCGATTCGACCATGGAACGTATATCTTGCTCCCATCGGGTAATATCCCTCGAAAGTATCATACTCGTGTTATTCACCATTCCAAAACCCGGACTTATAGAATAACTATCTGATCCCACCTGTCTTTGGGGAATTGCCGGCGAATATTGGTGCCAGGCATCTGGTTGAGCACTGCATTTTTTATAACCAGGAAAAATTTTTAAAACGATAAAAGCATCGACAGTATTCGCGGTTTTCCATCGCAGTGGCATCATGCAATCTTCGATTAATCCTCCATAAACAAATACAACAAATTTGCCACCGATATGAAGGAATTCCTGATTATTGGCATAATGATCTCGTATGTAAATCAAGTCAGCTGTTATGGATTCTACTGAAGGATTGGAGTATCCTTCTCCTTCTATATACAGAGTCCAAAGGAAACTTGTGCCTTCCGCTGTTTTCAACAGTGATGATATACGTTGATCGGTTTTGTGCCCCTGTCCCCACCATGAGGCGATGCCGACTTGTATATTCCCATATTGCATTGCTCGGATATGATTTGCGACTATATTAGGATCATCGTTAGAATAATACCCATTAGTTGGAGTGTAGCGGGTAAAAGGTGTGAACCCTGATTGATCCCAAGCTTCGGGGAACCATGGATAATAGAATGCTGCCCTGATTGGAAAGCTAAGTTCATTTTGTAGATAATTATTTGCTCGTATTTCTTTTGCCTGAACGAGGTCAACCGGACTGTTGATCATTAATAGCATAGTTATAAGGATTACTGGGTGAAATATTTTACTCATCATTTCCAGGGATCCAGTATAGGGTTGACAGAAGAAGATTTTCCCATATCAGGTAGACTCCAAGCCGTCAGAATAGTTTTGAGAAGGTTATATTGCGAATATTCCGCATTATCCACTAATCCAGGTTTCGCATTAGGCGAGATCAGTATTGTAAAGATTTGTCCTCCTGCTTCATTACCTAACCCGCAACATGCCCCCTTATTTTTTTCACTGGCTTCATCAAAAGTCACAACAATCAGACTATTACTCCCCATTAAGTTTGACTTTTGCAGTTTAGTTACCATGTCTTCAGTCCATTTATCTGCATTATTAATTGGGCAATCATGACTTGAATTACAGATATTTGGAACAATAAATAAAAGATTTGGTAGTTGATTGTCTGCAATATCATTTTCAAGTTGAGTCAATGGAACAATGCTCTGCTTACACCGAGATTTGTTAAGCCTTATGGAATCAAAATATATGAAAGGATTATGTTTTTGGTAATAAGGTTTTGCGTTACCGATATAACATGCAGATGGCATATCCTCTTGATAAGTCTTCCAGGTTCGGCCTGAATTTTCGATCAAGTCGGCAAGGTTTGTTTGATTAATAAAGCAATCTGAACAGTCTTTTTTGATTCCCTGTGTATCACCGCTAATCAAGGCAATATAATTAGGTAGACTTGGATGGGTAACAGCAAAGAAGTTGGTCAGCGAGACGTTTAGACTGGCAAGTTTATTTAGAAAGGGGGTTTTTTCATTTCCCAGAATTGTCTGATAATCCTGGTTTTCAAGGATGATAATCGCGATATGATCAAAACTTGGAACTTTATTAGGAGCAATACTGGATGTGGGAGTTCCCTTTTGGCTAGTGTCTTGGGTTTCTTTAATGGTGGGTAGAACACTGGTCGGAACCGACAGAACAGAACCTGTGATAGGTTTCTGATTATTCTTGTTTGCCAGAACCAACGTATTTACTATCGGACTGCACCCGGATAAAAAAATGATAAGGAGAAGCCCATAGATGGATTTCATTTTCCATGCCTTAATTATTCAATACTACGTATAGGTATAATTCTTTAAAATTCCAATAACAATTCCGGACCATTGGATGCGGCTTCTCTGGATGGGAAACTGTTAGCGGTCGAAGAAGGTGTCAAGACCCCGAAGGAGACAAGGCCATTTCCGGTGACATAACCAGTCACATCCAGTACTATCCAACTTCCAGCAGAAATCGAACCAGATGAAGCTAGAATTGAACCAAGTGGGGGGGCTGTTGCAAACGTCGTTGATGATTCTCCCCATGAACTATCCGCAACTGAAGTAGCTTGAATTCCCTGGCTGGATCCGTTATTGATGTGAATTATTAAACTTGCCCTTGTAATCGTTCTCCCGTTCACACCTTGAACATTAAAACGAACGTAACTGTGAAGATCAGGGGAGGCATCCACTCGAAGCGTAGTTGCCGATCCATAATTTGTGGTTGGATTCGATGCATTTACATATGTATCTGCAGATGCACTTAGCGTAAGATTGGATGGTAAACTTTGCGTTGTAACCGAAACCGGTGAAGATGGTGCTGAATGGTTTCCAGCTTGGTCAAATGCATCTACAGTATACACGTAGGTTGTCGCAGGGGAAACCGATGAATCAGAGAATGATATTGTTGAACCTGAGACTGTCGCAACATTCCCTCCATCCCGGAATACCGTATACCCAGCTATACCTACGTTATCGCTGGATGTTGACCAACTTAGATCTACTATTACCGGGGATGGAGAATAACCTGTTAATCCAGCAGGAACAGACGGAGCATCAGAATCTACTGGCAACGGATTTGTTGTAACTGGAACTGAATTAGAAGCGACAGAATGATTTCCTGCCAGATCAAACGCATCCACCGAGTATGAATATGTAGTAGATGGTTCAACCGAAGTATCAGAGTATGAAAGGATCGATCCCGATACTGTGGATATGTTCACTCCGTCTCTTAAGATCGAATATCCAGTTACACCCACATTATCGGAGGATGCTGACCATGTAAGGTCAACTTGTGGAGTTGCTTGCGCGAAAGCAGACAATCCACCGGGAATAGTCGGAGCCTGGTTATCAGGCAATGGATTGGTTGTTGCACTAATTGGTGATGACAACGTAGAGTGGTTATTACCGGCTTGATCGAATGCATCCAATGTATAAGTGTATGATGTCTCTGGTGTGAGATTTATATCTTGAAAAGTCAATACATTTGATGGAAGCGTACTTATGAGAACACTGTTTCTAAAAACATCATAACCAGTAACTCCAACATTATCGGTTGAAGGTGACCAGGTAAGGTCAATTTGAGTTGCACCGGCGACGACTGGTGTCACATTCTCCGGTACAGAAGGAGCTTGTGTGTCAGGTGGGGGTGTTATTCCGAATTCTAGGATAAGTTGAGGTTGGTTGGATATTGCTTCCCGGGATTGCATGCTCATAGCAGAGGATGACAATGTCTGTATGCCAAAGCTGAACAGACCATCTCCAGTTAGGTAAGGGGTCACATCCATTGAAACCCAGGTATTTGAAGACATTGCACCTGATGAGGCTAACAAGTTGCCAAGTGACGGCCTATTGGTGTATTTGATCGTCTTTTCCCCCCAGGTTGTATCAGTCACAGCCATCGCCTGGATTCCAACCGAGGAAGTGGTGTTGGTGAACAATTTAAGAGTTGCCCGAGTGATAGGTGCTCCACTAGAACCTTGGACCAGGAAACGGATGTATCCATGCAGATCGGGAGAACCATCCAGACGAATAGTGGTTGCTGAACCATAATTTGTGGTTTGACTTGAAGCACTGACATAACTATCAGCAACAGGGCTGAAAGTGATTGATGCTGGCATTGCAGCTGTAGTTGCATTGACTGGAGTTGTCGATGATGAATGGTTTCCAACTTGATCGAACGCATCCACAGAATAACTGTAAGTAGTTGCTGGAGCGGCAGCCATGTCACTATATGTAAGACTTGCCCCATTTACCGAAGTCAGAAGCGAGCCGTTTCTGTAAATTCGATAACCGGTTACACCCACATTATCAGTGGACGCTGACCAGCTTAAATCGACCTCCGAATGAGAAACTGTTTGGACAGACAATCCTGTCGGAATGGAGGGAGCTTCTGTGTCTGGTCCCGCATGCAAGCAGGGTACTGTGCCAGAATCAAGTATTGTTCCCGCTGTATTAATATATTTGTATGTAGCTCCACTTGGATTTAAGGTTAATGCCAAAGCACCAAAACCAGTGGGATTCAAATCTGTGGAATATGCTACTCTACTGTCAGAATTCGATATTGTTTGCATTCCATGACCACTTGCACCGGCAATAAATTCAGTAATTCCCACCGAGCTCGGCTGACCGCTACCATCCAATGGTACCCAACGTTGATAGGTATGATCATGCCCGTTGAGCACAATCTCAACACTATTTTGAGCTAACAAAGACCATATTGGACCCATTTGAGATGTTGATCCTTCAGGACCGATATTAAAAAGAGGATGATGGAAATAAACGATCGTGCAAGAATCACTATTTGCCGCAAGATCTTGCTGTAGCCATTGGTATTGTGGTGATGTCGAATTTACACCGATGCGAATATAGTTGGAATTCAAACTGATAAAATGCCAACCATTGGCATTATACGAATAATAATTAGGAACATTATCCCAGTAGTTAAAATAGCCTGCAGCAGTAGAGCTGCTGCTGTATTCATGGTTACCTATTGCCGGGTTAGTAATGGATTTAAACTTTCCAAAATTATAATTTTGTCCACCGTACCAATTATAAAATTCGGCGATACTGCCTTTTTCATATACATCACCCAAATAAAGAACCATATTTGGATCGATGGAAGACATCAGATTGGTCACATTGACTGCATTGGCTTCGCCACTAGCGCCATCTCCTACTGCAACCACAACAAATGGTGACCCGTTCGCAGGTCTTCCGGATGAAGCTTGGAATGTATTGGTGTTAGTTGGGGTGGTTGTAATCCCATTGGAAAAATTAACGCCTATAAGTGTCTGTTGGGATGTAAATCCATCCCGCATTAGTGCGCTTACTGATAGGGCATATATGCCATCTACCCATTTATTGGTAGGTAGTGTAAATGTATATGGGCTCTGGTAATCGGTTAGCAGGTATACGCCACCAGTCAGATAGAATACCATTCTCTGTACACCAGGATTTGTTCCAGTAACAGTAGCAGTCGCAGTAACTGTTGCATTGCCGGTTAAATTCGCATTTGCTGCAGGAGAACTAATACAGACATTAACGGTATACGCGCCTGATAAAGGTCCACTACTCAAGCATGTTGGTGCAGCTAATGGAGCAGCATAAACAGGTGAACTTAATTCTACTAACGGAGAGAAGATAATAGTTAGTATTATTGTTAGGCTGAGAAGATATGACCTTGTTTTCATACTTACCTCTACTTCTTTTGGAACAATTTTAGTGATAACATCTCGATTATTTAACCTGAATCGCCTTTGCTTGCCGAAAGAATAGAACAAAAATTCCTGAAAACATCAAAGTGATTAGTCCACCTATTGCGGCAATACGCGTACCAGTAAACCCTTCAGGATATTGACCGTAAGGATCACTTGAATCCAGATCGGTTATAACTGGAACAGGTAGGTGGTTAATGGAACTTAATATCTCCAAAGAGCGACTTTTGTAGTTTACCGAAGGTTCTATTTGGGAGTTCTCGCTAAATTCATTCCAACTAATCAGACCAAGAGCATCTGGGGATGATTTTCGGGCAGAATTGATCTGAGTTATTAAGGTAGCTCCATCCTTGCGCTCAACATAAGATGAGCCTCCTAATAATCGGGCGTCAAAACCAGGTGCAGCAGGTGGGATCCACAAACCACCGTTATTATGTACAGCATCACCCATTTTTATTAATTTGTCCGGATATCCTTTATATGTATCAGGATTTACCGAAGACCAGTAATAAGCATCGCCATCTACATATTTTGCAATACGTTGATAACCGGATACATTTTTCTCTGATCCAAGAATCAATAATTCAGTCCTTCTTGAGGCGGTTACTTTCTCAATGTCCTCCGGACTAAATTTCCATGTTCCTGACCAGATCACTAATGGTTTGGAGAATATCTGGAAAGAAGGTCTAGGACCAAAATCTTTTACAAATGTGTCCAGGTCAGCCGCAATTCGATCAGCTGGTAGTGGATTTCTATCGAAATCTAAACCCTGATATATTACAGCTAATTTAAAATTCTCTTCTTCTGCGACATCAGCTAATAAGGACAACCTTCTGTTCAAAACCTCCGTACTTTTCCAACTGACTATAAATCCATTTACTCCAGAATTTTTTGCCCAAAGGATGTGCTGCCGCATCACTGCTCGATCATCACTAGTATATTTCCCTAAAAGAGGATAATCCGTTTTCGCCCGGTCCCAGGAATTGGTATCAAACCAAATGTAGTAATAAGCCAACATTGGTGTTGGTGAAGTACTTTCTGCAGTTACTTCCTGCACAGGAAGGACTACTAAAATGAGAAGCGAAATGATTATCAGTATCTCAGAAGTGAAGACTAACAATTTAGTTTTCATGAATGGATGCCCTATACCCCTCAAGGACGAGTTTACGATCCTTTTTCATGAATGGTTTTAAGAGCCATGGTCGTCCATAAAGAATCAAACCAATCACTATCGCCAGTCCAATTATTCCTACAATAGTTAAATCAAGAAAAGTGATCACTTTTACATTCACAACCTGGTCTCTTGATAATGCGACCGGTATTTTATTGCTGAGGCCATTTACTCCATCCAATTTAAAGGTATAAAGTCCTCTGGCAAGTGAATGAATTTCTGCATTTCCCGCAGAATCTAATGGAAAACTTTCGACTTGACCATCTGGATATTGAAGATTGACTCTCTTTCCTACCGGTGAATCAAATAATCCATCCCGGGCATGGATTTGCATCGAATAAAGAAGTAGTGATGTCTGCCAGGTATCATCGACGGATGCATAGTATCTCTGCTGGGATTGATTTACTACGTTTGATCCGTCTACAGTTACATTGACCATGGAATAAAGTAATTTGGTTTCTTCTAAACCTGTTATCCGACGTGCAATTCTGCTCGCTGGTATCCAATGGGGAAGATCATCAGAAAATGTAAATAGATCTCCTTGCGAACTTTTGATTGTATAGGAGGTTATTCGATTAAATGGGACTGAATAATCGGCAAGATCAGTAAAGCTATGGCTGACCTTGTGAAATACATTAATACCAACTTCAATAACATCTTTCTCTGGAATGTGGATATCCCTATAGCTTTCATAATCTTCTTGAGACCAACGACCGAATTCAATTCTAACTGAGGGATCATTGTACTCATCTACCAAAACATCTAGTCTGTATGTCCCTTGTTTTGTGAATTGGAATTTTACAACTCCGTTATCATCTGATACCCTGGTAATTCCTTTCATTCGAAAAGGAATCCCGGATAAGATTGGAATGGTTTGAATAGTTAACTCTGAGATGCTGATATGTAAAGGAATGGATACTTCTGTGCTTACATAAGTCCGTGATCCTTTGTATGTGGCAGAAATGACATAACTACCAGCATCAAATTTTTTTGTTACTTTCAAGTCGAAAGCACCGGATTGGTCGGATTTCGCTTGTCCAACAAAGACATTATCAATGGAGAAGAAAATATGCCCATCAACTACCGGATTTCCCGATAAATCTTTGATAGTCCCATAGACTATAAAAGGATCACCCAAAGAGACTTCCCTGATAGGCACAAGACTTATCAATGTGGTCTTGTGATTACTTCTGAGCAATGTACCAGCGTTGACTGGTAAGGTTGAAGTCAACAGCAAGAAATTAAGAAGAAACAGTAAAAGAAAAATTCTTCCAAACAGTTTGCCAAACACTTAAACCTCCCTGTCTGGTTGAGTAAAAGGTTTCCGCGATTTGTTGGATGCGTATCCGATTATGCCTACTGCCAATAAGGATCCTAAACCATATGTTATGTAAATATTGGTTGCAGGTGATTTAGTTGTCTGTACAGGTGTCTCTCTTGTTAATGGGAGGAATTCTGCTGCCCGGGCATTCTGATTGAAATCAAATGCTGTTAGGAAGTTGTTGGCTTTTGAATCTCGGATAGATAACGGTTCAAGACGCCAATTGATTTCGATAAACTTCAGAATCGAAGTGAAATCCAGTATAGTGCTGTCAATATATCCTTCTTTCGCGTACGGACTAACCAAAATCCCCGGGACTCTTGGTCCAAATCCGAATTTATCAACCTGAGGTGGTGCTACATGATCATACCAACCACCCCAATCATCATAAACAAGAAGGAAAGCCGAACTATCCCAAGAGGTAGAGCGCATCAATTCCTGAATCAAAGTTTTAACAAACCTTTGTCCAGTTTCAAGATTTCCAGGGGGATGCTCACTTGCACCAGATGGGACTATGTATGACACAGCAGGCAAAGTATCATTTTTAAGATCAATATAATACTGATCAAGATCAACAATGTGCTTAGACAGCTCAGGATTATCAAGGAATCTGGTAAAGTTGAGCAATGGAACCCAGATAACCTGCGAGGCTCGATTACCACTTAAGCCCAGATTACGGAACGTTATAGAGGGATCATAATTCTGGACATAAACTCTCCATGAGATCCCAGCTTCCTGAAGGCGATCAAAGATGGTAGGCTTATCTGCTAAAAAGTTCGCTAATTCCTCGCTCGATTTCATTTCCGCGGGAATACCGGCAACAGCATACATATGATTTGAGAAACTGCCGTCTTTCGCTGAACTAAAGAATTTGTCAAAAAGAACATAATGATCGGCAAGATTCCAATAATAAGGAAGGTCGCGATCATCATAATATCCCATAGCTAATCTTCCATCCTGATTTCTTTTGTTCAAGGCATAAACAAAACCGTCCATTTTCCCATTGTTGTATTGATCTCGAAATGTCGAAAGGCTGTGGCTTAGGTCTGTTACAGTCGCGTTACCAATGTGCCAGGGTAAAACAAATCCAGCATCTGGATTATTTGGATCAACTGGCATTTTAGCATCAGCAGGAATTCCATCTGCTCCTGGGTACGTTCCAAAGTAATTATCAAATGTGTGGTTTTCTTGCATGATTACTACGAAGTGTTCGATTGGCGTCTCAGGTTTAACCGCTTGCGAGCGATAATTTGCCTGGACAGGAAAGAATTGTAGCAAAAGAAGTGAAATAACTATGACGAGGGAAAATCGAAAATAGCGAATCAAGGATGCACCTCATAAATGATGATGACAGGTTTTGTTATGGTTTTGCCTTCACTATCAGTTAATGCGATCGACTCTGTATGAACCGCAGTCCCGTTATACTTCTTAACATAACCAAGTAACTTGTCGGAAAAAAAAGGAGATCTTGCAGCAGAGTATAAATCCCACACAACATAATTGAGATCAGTCCTTCGAATTTGTAGGTCGGGATTCACTATGGGAATGTAGGATCGATTCCGGTGTAGAGGATTAGGACTGACTGAGAGACCATATGCTCGTCTTTCGCCGTAAAACTGAAGGATATTGGCCATGGATGGACCAATCGTCATCATTCTGGCAAATTGGGGAATATTCCCTTTGATCCAGGTGCCTGCTTCACGTCCACCAGGAACTCCACCAGTACCAGCCAGAAAAGTGGTTGATGTTTCTGGTTGGATTCGTTGCCAGGTAGTCACTCCCATCGTAATAACAGTAGCCGCTACTATAAACCAGGCAATCCATCTCCTCGCGGGTAGTTTTTCCAGATAAATCGGAAGAGAACTCTCATTGAATTTATCGAGAAGTCTTCCGATAGTCCTTCCAGCTAAAATTGCTATTACAGGAGCGATGGGTAAAAGGTATTGAAAACCTTTTACTGGCCAAAGCTGGAAGAAACCGTAATAGATTAGGATCCAAACCAGTAGAAGTTTTTCACGCCATGACCGATTTTGCCAGAAGAACACCAAGCCAGCAAAAGCGACAACCAAAAGTAGAATCCCCAGAAAGGTTGGAATAGTTGTTAAGTAGAAAGTCCATTCATGATTTGGTCTGCGAAATAACTGCCATGTAAGGTAATTCAATCCTGTTGAAGATCCCCCTGCAGAAAGTACAAGAGCCATCGGAAACGGAGCAACAACCAAGGCAAATGCTAACAGAGAAAATCCGAGGTCTTTGATACGAACTTTAACCTCTGGACTTAATGCTAGAAATGCAAAGATAGCTCCAAGAAGGACAATACTAGTTTCTTTTGATAAAAAGGTTAATCCCATACATGATCCGACTGCGATCAACCATTCTCCTCTTTGTGACTTAGCAAACCTCATTAATGAATAAAGTGTCAAAGTTGCGAAAAATACCATTGGACCATCAAGAAGGATTTGTCTAGATACCAGTGTATGATATGGCATAAACGCAATGAACAAAGCAGCGAGTGAACCTGCCAAACGGCCATACATATTCTTTCCGATAAGGTAGGTAAGGTAAATAGTGCCAACTCCTGCGATTACTGCCAAGGAGTCGGCCTGTAAGATCATTGAAATCAATTCTATAAACTAATGACAATAGGAATTGGACGAATAATGGGTGTGCCCGGAAGATGGGAAAGATATCTTTCAACCCGGATACTCCAGCTATCGCAGCCGCCTGTCCAGAATAAATTGCTTCATCGGTGTTATAGCCCATAGCATTTAATTTCCAAATTCTAAGGAATGCACCAATGGCTATCGCAATTAATAGTATGAAGCGGCTGATTTGCATATCAGTTATTCCTGCCGGAAAGACCTTTTTCGTTTCGAATTTCTGTAGGTCGTCAACTTTGAGCATTTTTTCTGTTCCAGTTCGATGTTTAAGCGATAATTTATGGCAGTTTCTGTTGATGTAAGATGATGTTTTTCGATTACATCATTACTGGTTCACGTTGGACTGATCGTTGCTTATTACCATCTTCACAAGCGCAATCGTCTGCTAATTTGTCATTCACAAACGCGGGAATTCTGCACCACCAATCCAGGCTGCTTGATCGAATCAGTGATACCGGCTTATTTCCCAAGGCAGAGTAAATGATTTCGTGTTCTTTTTCACGCAAATCCACTCCATTGCGCATATATAAAAATTCTTTGATATCTTCATATGGAGGGAATCCGTATGCGTCTTCACAATTTTTAAGAAGAACACTCAGGGCTTCTTTATTCTCCATTGGGAGAATTTCCTCTTCACCGCGTTCAATAATGAACATCCCCACGAAGGTTGCTTTACTGGTCAGTTTTACTTTTGGTACCAACTTATCTACAAAATACTTGGGAGGTGGTACCAACATTTGGGTGATCATATTGATGGTTGCAGCGGGGAGGTGTGTTTTGCTGATCAAGAACGCCAGTTTGCGTCCAGAGCGTGAATGGATTCGACTTTGAATAGGTAATGAGAATTTTTCTGACTTTGTCAATGTATCAGTATTGACAGCCCGTAATGTATGGTAACTAATCGTAAGTGGCTTGGGATATGTATAAGCAGTACCATCAGGCGATACGATCGTCATATCATCGGATAAAAACGCAGCTTGGTCGTTATTTCGGCGTTGATGGGCAAGAATTTTTAATAATGTGGTTGTCTTTCCTGTATCTGTACGTGCAGTGATCATATATGCATCATTCCCAAAGGCAATGGTTGCTCCGTGAACTAAGGCATAACCCATTTCAACAAATTTCCAGCGTAAGATCGGTTCAACGACATTGGTATAAAGAACATGGGGAGACATGTGTAAGGAAGGTGATGCTACAACATCTACTTTCCCATCTATCATCTCAATACCTATTTCGAACCCAAGATGACCGAATATTTCATGATAAGTTAAGTAATTTCCTGCATCACTCCCATTTTTCTTCTGCGGACGAGGCCGCCCAGAGTGAATTCTGATGGTTGGATCGTGGATTTCTGTTTGAATCTGAAATGGTTCCAATTCTGGAAGTACACCAGAGGATGATACAGAAATGATGTTATGTATGTTGTAAAAATAATTTTGGTCCATATAAATTCTCCTTCAAAGAATTACTTATTCATTACAGTGACATTGGATTTTTGACTTGACCAAATAAAATTATCAGCAAGCAAAAATCGAACAATAGTGAGAAATCCGATCGATAGCAGGTTCGAGAGGATATAGTGCACACTTAGTAAAGATGTAAACACATACATGAGAGGAGCGCGTAAGCTCAACGCGATCATATTCATGACCATAAAAATTAAGAGCCTGTTGATTCTTTTTGAACTGTTTGCTGTAATTCGAAAGACCCAAAGTTCATTTAACGAAAAATTCCAGATAGTGGAAATTATTGTCGCTATCACGGCAGAATAAAGGTAGTAAATCTTAAAAATGTCCGTAGCAAGAAAAATAGCAGCCGAATTTACAAAGACTCCACTAAGCCCCACTACAGCAAATCCAACAAACCGGCTGGAACTTTCACCAAATCGCAAGGTCCATAATAAACTGATGTATTTGAATACTTCCTTAGCCGAAGCTTTACTTTGGCCTGCAAATCTCTCGCCAAAATGGAATGGTACTTCTGCTTTCTTGAGTTTTGGATTACGGACCAGGATTTCCAACAAGATCTTAAATCCTTTTGGATGTAACGATTGTAAATTGATTGCATTCGTTCGTAGCAGGAAAAATCCTGTTAAAGGATCACTAACGCCTTTAAGCTGCTTAGGAAAAAAGACTCGAGCGGTCAAGTCTAAAACTCGTGAAACAAAATTTCTTGCTACATTTAATCCTTCGACTTGACTCTCGTGAGAACGTCGAGTTGCTACGACCATATCAACATTATTATCGATAGCAGTCGTCAATAATTTGGGGAGTAACGATGGCGGATGCTGTAGATCTCCATCCATGACGCAAACGTAATTTGCACGAGCAGCCTGCAAGCCGGCAACAACTGCTCCACCTAGTCCTCCGATCTGTTGATCAGGTGACCGGTGGATCAGATTTACCTGAATTCCAACATAGTTGAGTGAAACTCGCTGGATTACTTCTGGAGTATCATCCGCAAAGTCATCAACAAAAATCACCTCGACAGGCTTCCCTGACAAAGCTTTTTGGATTCCAACAAGTAGTTTTTCAACATTTCCCGCTTCATTTCTTGTTGGAACTACTATGGAAAGGACAGGTACATCAGACTTATATCCAAAATCCGATCGATTTTTTTCGGTAGAATACGATTGAGCATCCATCAGTTTCTATTCCCTTTTCAAGCGCTCGACCAAAATAAACAACAAAGAATTTAACTGATTGAGATCATAGAAATCAATCATTTGAAAACCTAAAATAGGGTTCTAAGGATCCTGGGGATTCTTGTGATGTCTACAAAATTCACTTTTCCCAACTCATCCTGTGACATCTGTTTATGAAGAATTTCCCGGTGCATTTCTAATGTCTCTTCAATTAAGATAAATATAGTCCGATTAAGAATTGGCAACAATATAATAAATTAAATGTATAAGGTTACTGACAAATAATTAAAACATTAACCAAAATATTACAGATTATCCGGTCTAAAAATATAGCCACCATATATTATTAGTTTATATGAAATAAATTTACGGTTCTCAGTTTGTGATGTACTAATGTTTTATCGATATTCGAGCACATGAACAACACATGATATTTTCTAAAATCAATATAAATTGTGGATTTCCGTATATACCTTGCATGCTCAGGGATTGTTTTTGTTAGGCTATTGTAAGGAAAAATACGTAATTATGCCCATATTTTCGGTTAATATGGCGGTAGTCGTCCTCTGGTTATGTTATTGGTAAACAGAATTTCGTTGAAGAAAAGTTTCAATTTTCCACACTCATTTACATAAATTGCATACGCTTGGTTTAAGTATATAAAAATCTCTATGAAGTGCTGGTTGACGAAAACATTGTACAAAAGGATTGTGATCAGTTGTCAATTTCTAAGCAATTGAGCAGTTTTTGAAAGCTGAGAAACAATCGAAAGGAAAAATTGTTGATGAATTTAATGAAGAATTCCAAAATCATAAATAAAGTATCCCTCATAATTTCAGCGTTAGTTATCAGTGCATCTTTGATAATCCCAATCAAGGTGCAGGCAGCTGCTGCAACGCAAGTATTTAGTCCTGTTGCAGATTCATATGTGACAAGTGGAGCTCCGGATAAAAATTATGGAAGTAACACATCTCTCCGTGTGGATAATTCACCTGAATTGCGGAGTTATCTTCGATTCAACGTGGCAGAAATGGATACGGGACAAAGCTATTCCGCCAAATTGAGAATGTATGCTAACAGTTCGAATAGCACAGGTTTTTCAGTCAAACTTGTTGATGACAATAATTGGATAGAAAAAAGCATAACATATAATAATTCACCTGCAATGGGTGACGAATTAGTAAAATCGCAAAAAATTTCAAAAGCGACCTGGGTCGAAGTTGATGTTACTTCATTGATTACTGGAAATGCAACATACAACATTGCCCTTACGACCAAAAGCAACACCAACACGAATTTTGCTTCCAGGGAGGCTGGTTCTAAGGCTCCTCAACTAGTAATATCATATGGGAACTCCCCATCTTCAACCCCGACACCCTTGCCACTTCCAACAGAGATTCCAACCGAATTTCCGACGATTGTGCCAACTTCAGAACCAACTACCTTGCCAACTCAATTCCCCACATCAATACCTACTGAGAGTCCATCGCTAACAACTACTCCTACACAGAATCCAACTCAAATTGTTTCCCCAACAAATACTCCAACCCAATCTGTTTCTCCTACTTCAGTTCCAACCAGTACTCCAGGCAACGATGTACAACCAACTTTTCCTATCAGGGCAGCCTTTTATTATCCTTGGTTCCCTGAAGCCTGGACACAATTGGGACTCTATCCATACACCAATTACACACCAGACCTTGGTTATTACAACGAATCCGACCAATCCTTAGTTAAAAAACACATTGAAATGATGCAGTATGGAAACATCCAAGCGGGTATTGCATCATGGTGGGGGCAGAGCTCACGGACAGATAATCGGATCAATGGTTTACTTTCAGCTGCATCTGGTAGTCAATTCCGTTGGTCAGTATATTATGAAAATGAGAGTCTCACAGACCCATCCGTGACACAAATTCAAAGTGATTTAAATTATCTGGCGACAAAATATGGAAATGATCCTTCTTACCTGAGAGTAAATAGTAAGTTTGTGGTCTTTGTTTATGCAGATGCCAACGACGGATGCGGAATGGCTGACCGTTGGAAGGCAGGAAATACTGCAGGAGCATATATTGTGCTTAAAGTATTTGCCGGTTATCGGAACTGTGCGAGTCAACCGGATGGTTGGCATCAGTATTCGCCAGCTGTCGCCACTGATCAACAAGGAACCGAAAGTTTTGCGATCAGTCCAGGTTTCTGGTTAAAAGGTCAACCAGTTCGGTTAGCTCGGGACCTGACCCGCTTTACTCAAAATGTAAAAAGTATGGTCAGTGCAAATACCAAATGGCAGTTGATTACTACCTTTAATGAATGGGGAGAGGGCACCATCGTTGAACCTGCTGCAGAATGGTCAACCTCCTCAAAGTATGGAGCCTACCTGGATGCCTTGCACTTCAATGGGAATCCACCAGGCGGGTTGCCAACCCCGACCACGAATCCTACCAACATACCTACGGCTATTCCAACTACTCAACCCACTAGTTTGCCAACATCTATACCAACTGCAACTCAAACTGTAAACCCAACTGTAAATCCATCTCCGGTTCCTTCCACCACCCCGACTTCTCCACCATCAGGAACAACTAATACACTTTTAGTCGCCGGCGATATTTGCAAATACAATGTTGGCTCAACGGATCACACAGGAAATTGTAAGAAAACTGGAGATCTGGTCAGGTCATTGTTATCGTCTAATCCTGGCGCACAGGTTCAAACCTTAGGTGATAATGTAAATAATGACGGCGGATCAAGTGCGTTTGACGCTGAATACAATGATCTTTATAACCCTAATTGGGGAAGTTTCCTGAACGTTACCCATTCAGTTATGGGCAACCACGATACGTACCCACCGAGTGGAACAACCCCTTATTTTGATTACTTTGGAACTGCTGCAGGTACAAAACCCGTAGGTTACTACAGCTACGATATCGGGTCCAACTGGCATGTGATTGCACTTAATGCTCAATGCTCGCAGGCAGGTGGATGTGGCACGACAAGTCCGCAGTATAAGTGGTTACAGGCGGATTTGGCTGCAAACAACAAGAGATGTGTTTTAGCAGTATGGCATCAACCCAGATGGACCTCTGGTCGACATTCTGATGATCCATTGTCAGCCGCCTGGTGGGATCTTCTTTACCAATACAAAATTGATATTGTTATGAATGGTCATAACCATAATTATGAACGGTTCGATAAAATAAATCCGCAGGAACAGGCAGCTGCAGACGGTATTCGTGAATTCATTGTTGGAACCGGTGGAGCACCTGCCGATGGTTACTCCTATGCCAGTAATCCGCTTGATCCAAACGAGGCTATTCGAAATCAAACAGGAGTCTACGGCGTAATGAAATTGACCCTGGGAAGCGATTACTATTCATGGAACTTTGTACCAGTCCCTGGCTACACTTTCACAGACTCAGGCACAACAACATGTAACTAATTTGTTCATATAAAATCAATAATGAAACTCCCTCCAGGTCTCCGAGAGGGAGTTTTCCTTAAGGTTTTTCATAAATATCCAATGACCAAATACAATTCACTTGATTGATAGAGTTTTCGAGTTACACTTTAGTTGAATTCATACTGCAACGGAGCAATAATGACAGATCGACTTAGATGGGGAATTCTTGGAACCGGACGAATAAGTAGTAAGTTTGCTCAAGCATTAAATAATATTTCAGAACAAGGGGAATTACTTGCAGTTGCTTCCAGAGGTGAAACTACTGGAAAAGTTTTTGGAGATATTTTTCAGATTCCCAGAATATACGAAGGATATCAGGCGCTTGTCACTGATCCAGATGTAGATGTTGTATATATAGGAACACCGGGTATTTTCCATTATCGGGATATGATGATGTGCCTGGAGTCTGGAAAAAACGTCCTTTGTGAGAAACCATTTACCATCAATGCCAAACAGGCAAAAGATGTGATTGACCTCGCAAGGAAAAAAAACTTATTCCTCATGGAAGCAATGTGGACCAGGTTTTTTCCGATATTTATCAAGATAAGAAAACTTTTACGGGATGGATATATTGGTAAGGCTAATGGTTTGACGGTAAATTTTACGGGCAGATTCCCAATAGATGAAAAGAACCGGTTCTACGACCTAAACCTGGGGGCTGGAGTCTTATTGGACCTGGGCGTCTATGGAATATCACTTGCTTTCAACTTATTTGGGAAACCGGAAAAGGTGACGGGGCAATCGATGATTGGTCACACCGGATCGGACTTAATCTCTGCTTGTCAGTTAAAATTTCCTGATGGTGCAATAGCTTCAATTATTTCATCACAGATTTCTTATGAAAACAGAGAAGCAACGATATTCGGAACTCTGGGAAGGATAGATATCCATGATCCATGGTACAAACCTACGATGATGACTATTTATCGGGAGAATCATATTCCAGAAGTAATTGAGATACCACTGGAGAACTTTAATGGATACGAATATGAGGCTTTAGAGGTGATTACCTGTATTCAAAAAGGAAAACTTGAAAGTACAATTATCTCTTTGGACGAGACTTATGAAATTATGAAGATCATGGATAACCTACGTGATCAATGGGGATTAATATATCCTGGAGAATAGTTCATACCTTCATAATTAATAATTTTGGAACTTTTTCAGCCAATTGCATGTTCAATTAATAATTGGACTAACATTGGATTGTTATTTACTAACTTTCTTTTTCCTGAACAACTTTCCAGGTTGCCAGGGAGTACCCAATGCGGGAAGTACCCATCGATCCAATCCCCACCAACCTGCTACTTTCCAACCCATAATGATTAAAATGGCTATAGCAAATAAAACCGGATTTGTACTCGCAGATCCGGCCATCATGAAGTTCCAATTCAAGAAACCTCCGAAAAAAGCTGCAATTCCAGTAAAGATGCCAAGAATAAGTGCGACTCCTATCAATAATTCTCCGGCAATTACCAATTTCGAAAACCAGGTGTATGCTCCACTATCCAACATGGATTGAAGGAATGTTCTATACCATCCAAATGTGATCAATGGACGGGCAGGCGCATCTGGAATGGCAACCGCGCGTTCCCAGAAGGATTTTAATGCATCTCCCGTTTGGGTCCAACCAGGACTGTCAAGTTTTCCGATTCCTGACGTGATCCAAGAGTAACCCAGATAGATGCGGAAAATAATCCATAACCAGCTCCATTTTGTACTGCTAAATAATTCTTGCGCGAGCGGCGGATCTTCGAATGTTGACACGTTGTTATATTTCACAAATCCTCCTCGTAGTAACCATCTACCTCTAAATAATTTGATGATATATCAATAGATTGTCTTTCTATTCTAATTATCTGGACTTGCTTTATGAAACATTATTATTTAAAAAGCTAACAAATTAATAATAATCTTTCTCATATAAAAATTGGACAGTTGTCTAATGGTTGAGTGGTCAGTAGTCCCATATTATTAAAAGATTGATAATAATTTTCCGTGGGTGAAAAAATCATATGTTTTTCAAGCATATTAATCGAATGGTTTTCTGTCTCATCATATTGTCTTCTTGTATCTCTACTCCCACAGATAAATATACTTTCACAGAATCTGGTAACATCACAAACAGTACAGTATCTAGTAATACGAGTAAATCCAATAGTCTTCCGACAAATTTCCCAATAAACTCACTTAAGTTTTCACATCTTACTGGCGAAGATGGAATTTCTCAGAGTGTTATAAATTGTATGTTTCAGGATAAATTTGGATATATCTGGCTGGGCACTGAAGATGGATTGAATAAGTATGATGGGAAGACTATTACTGTATTTAAGAATGATCCTGATGATCCTTACAGTATTAGTTACAACGATATTACAGCTATAGTCGAAGGACCTGACGAAACTTTGTGGATTGGGACTAATGGAGGCGGGTTAAATGCCCTTGATCGCGCGACAGGCAAATTCCGAAGCATTCGCTATGACCCTGAGGATTCTTTTTCGTTATCTAGTGATTTTCTCCAATCAATTGCTATAGATAATAACGGCAAATTATGGATCGGAACTATTGGAGGAGGTTTGATACAATTTGACCCTGTTGGAAATACTATAAAACGATTTTTAAAGACAAATACAATTTCAAATAGTATTTCCAACAATGATGTCCACACAATAGCTATTGATCAAAATGATATGGTTTGGGTAGGAACTTCATATGGATTGGATAAATTCGATCCTCAAACAGAATTGTTTACCAATTTTAGATCATCCAAAAATATTCCAGTAATAATTTCTAGAAGCATAATCAATATTCTCTATGTAAAAAATAATGTACTATGGATAGGAAGTAACACAGGGCTTTACTTGCTTGATCTGGTTTCTAATATTGTTAAGGAAGTTGTTCTTATTAACAGAATATCTGCTGATGAAAGAGTAAATGTTTCAGATATATTAGAAACAGAAAACGGAAATATTTGGATTGGAACATTGGGTCATGGTATTTTCAGAATTTCTCCAGGACACGAACTGGTCGAACAGATCATTTCTAATCCGGGTGATTTATATGCCATAAGCGAAGACCGGATATTATGTTTTTTGCAAGACGAATCAGGAATTTTATGGATAGGAACTGATTCAGGTTATGTAAACCTGTTGGACCCCCTTCGAAATCAATTCCATAATTTAGTTTTATCACCTTGGAATGACTCTTCCTTAAGCAAATCATCAATATTGTCAATGGCTTTGGGAAATAAGAATGATCTCTGGGTGGGAACTGATGGGGACGGATTAAATCAGATTGATCTAGCGACAGGACGAATCAAGCATTTTCAGAACATTCCAGGAGATCCAACCAGTCTGACAAATGATTATGTAAGAACATTATTTATTAGTAAAAAAGGTGAATTGTGGATTGGAACAAATTCGGGTTTAAGTACTTATGATCCGGAAGGGCAGATATTTTCCACAATCCAATTGGAACCTCTTGTTGAGGTAGAAGAATTCGAACTTAGACAAATACCAGAACAAAATGATGTCGTGGTCCTGGCGATATGCCAAGATAAATATGATAACCTTTGGATAGGCACATCGAACTCAGGTATTTACTATTACAACTCCAAATCTGGTAGAGTTGAGCATTTCGAATATTTAAAAGGGTATTCCCAATGGTTAACTAGTGATAAAGTTTGGTCGCTTTTCTCCGACGAAGAGGATATCTTATGGATAGGTACAGATAAGGGGTTAACAAAGCTGAATATAAAAACATCCAATTATGAAAATTACCTTCCATCTCCAAACAAAAGAGGTGGATTGAGCGATTATCGTGTCCTGGAAATATATCGGGATAAATCCGGAATACTGTGGCTTGGTACTGGCGCAGGCTTGAATAAATTAGATGAAGCAAATAAGCAGTTCACTAATTATAGAGAGAAGGATGGACTCCCAAATGATGTCATTTATTCAATTCTGGAGGATGAACAACATAATTTATGGTTGAGTACGAATAAAGGTATTAGCCGATTTGATCCAAAAGAAGATACTTTTACGAATTATGATCTGAAAGACGGACTGCCGGGAAATGAATTTTTACAGGGTAGCAGTGTTAAAGATAATTCCGGGAATTTATATCTTGGTGGATTATCTGGAGTAACTTTTTTCCATCCCAATCAGATCATTAAGAATTCTTTTCACCCAAGAATATTATTAATTTCGTTAAGTCAGGCGGGGGAAACAATTCTACCAAATACACCATTGGAGAAGTTGAATTCTATTCAATTAAATTGGCCCAAAAATTATTTTGAATTTTCATTTCAGAATGAACCATCTTCGATCACTGATAATCATCGATTTGCGTATAGATTATTCCCGTTTGAGCAAAATTGGGTTTATGTGAAAAATAGCGGATCTGGAAGATATACTAATATACCCGGGGGAGTTTATGCCCTACAGATTCGAAGTATCAACGAAAGCGGAAAAATAGTTCGAGAACAAAAAATACTGGATGTGACGGTCGTACCTCCGTTATGGGAGAACCAACTCTTCATTATTTTTAGTGGTATTGTTTTGTTCGGAATGGTTTCCTCAGGCTTATTTTTAAGAACCAAAGTCATGAGAAAACGAAATAAAGAACTTATTGAGATTGTCGAAATGAGAACAAGAGAAATAAATCAGCGTAGGAAAGTAGCTGAAGGACTAAGAGATGTTCTCATAAGGATCAACTCAAACCAATCAATTGAAGAATTATTAAAGTTTATTGCAGACCAAATTCGGGAATTATCATCGGCAGATTTAGTCCTTATCATGAGATGCTGCAGCGAAAATCCCGCACCTGAGGATTTGCTAATAAAAACTTCACAGAGTCTACTTGACCAAGAGGTTAATATTGATAGTCTCAGGGGTATTAATAATATTGTTACAAAAAGCGGTCATCATATAAAAATCCATCCCGAGGATTGGAGAATAAATGGAATAAACCAAGGAAATGATACCGTTCTGAACAAATATCAATCTGGTATCGCTTATCCAATTTTTCTTGAAGATAGAGTTGAAGCTGTCCTTCTGATTCTCATGTATAAAAATATGGATTGGAATGATGATGAAGTTGAAGTTCTTTATTCTTATTCGGAACAAATTGCATTGGCTCTCGGAAATTCACGATTGCGACAGAATGCTGAAGAATTGGCTATGTTGAATGAACGGAATCGACTCGCTAGGGATCTGCACGACGCTGTAACGCAAACATTATTCTCTGCAAGCTTGCTTGCTGAAGCTTTTCCAAGTGTTTGGGAGAATAATCCAAAGGAAGGCAAGAAGCTGATACAAGAGATAAGACAATTAACTCGCGGGGCGTTAGCAGAAATGCGTTCATTATTAATGGAATTGCGCCCATCTGCAATGGCAGAAGCTAAACTTGCCGATCTTTTGAAACAATTATCGGAAGCCGTCATAGGTAGAACTGGTTTGGATATCAAGCTAGAAATTGATTCATCCATATCACTGGATAGCAATACAAATCTAGCTTTGTACCGAATTGCCCAGGAAGCTCTCACAAATATTGTTAAACATGCTCGGGCAAAAAAAGTATGGATTCGCTGTCACCGTGTGATTTTGAATAGGAAGGATATCATCCAAGATAATCTTACTAAGATTGTTATGAAAGTTGAAGACGATGGTTGCGGATTCAAACTAAAATCTATTTCGCCAGATCACTTTGGATTGTATAATATGCGCGAGAGAGCTGAATCCATCGGTGCCGATTTGGATATTCAGAGTACTCCTGGTAAAGGCACATTAATGACAATAAGCTGGATAGGGGAGGAGTTTATTCATGTTGAATGACAAGAAGATTCGACTGATGATCGTTGATGATCACGATATGGTTCGACGCGGATTGGCATCATTTCTAAGTACTTCTATCGATATTGAATTGGTTGGTGAAGCTGCCGATGGCGAAGAGGCCGTTCGTGTTTGCGAGCAAGTCACTCCTGATATTGTACTGATGGATTTAATGATGCCCAAACTGGATGGAATACAAGCTACCCGTATGATCAAGAAGAAATTCCCAAATACACAGGTAATTGCGTTAACCAGCTATCAAGAAAAAGAATTAGTACATCAGGTAATCATGGAGGGCGCAATCAGTTATCTATTGAAGAATGTAACAGGTGAGGAACTGATCGATGCTATTCGTAAGGGTTGTGCAGGTAAACCGACCATGGCTCCTGAAATAACCCAAGCTTTGTATCGTGATCAATTTCCATCACCTGGTGATGACTTAACCCAGCGGGAAAAAGAAGTCCTTGCTTTAATCGTCGAAGGTTTGAGCAATCCGGAGATTGCTTCCCGCTTGATCATCAGCAGGTCAACAGCACGAGCACATGTCAGCAATATCTTAAATAAGTTAGGTGTGACTAATAGAGGAGAGGCAATAACGCTGGCATTAAGAAATAAACTTATACGATAACTATTAATCTGGACATCTGACCAGTCTTAACATTCCCCTGAAGGACAATGCTTCAGGGGATTGTTTAATTTAACCTAATTCTAGGACCAGTATATTGCCAGGAATATTAAATTTTACTGGTCTAGAAAATAATCTGTTTCATGGGGATAGACGAACCTGTGAAAAAATCCAAAAAGGAGATGGAGATGCGTCAAAAATTGGTAATCTTAAGCTCAATTTTGTTGATTGCAAGTCTTATACTTGCTGCCTGTCAACCCGTTGAAAAGCCAGCTACTGGATCAACCGCTGTGCCAGGTACAGAGGTGGAAGTGGTATCTACGGTTGCACCACAAACAGGAAGTAATATAACACCGGAATTTAAAAATCCGGACACACTGATGGTTATCACTGGCGCAGGGGAACAGGAAACCATGGACCCTGCCTATATGTATGACACTGCTTCAACAACAATCCATCTCAATATCTATGAGGGATTGGTTTTCTTTGATAAGGAAAGAACTGACAAATTTATCCCAGCCCTTGCCACTGATTGGACTTCTGAATTCCGATGGCACCGAATATGTTTTCAATATTCGAAAAAATGTGAAGTTCCATAAAGGTGGATCACTTGAGCCCCATGATGTAGCATATACTTCCGCCCGCACATTATTACAAGGACGCTTGGATGGTTATAACACGATCACATATGAAGCGTTTTATGGTTCAGACATGGCTTTGGCTTCAATAAAAGAATTTGCAGCAGCTTTATCAGGAAAACCCACATACGAGGAACTAACCTCAGAGGAGTTGGTAAAAGTCTGTGAAAGCGTGAAGAGTAAAGTTGTGGCAGATGATAAAGCTGGAACGGTTACTTACAAACTGGACCATCCTGTTCCTTGGCTTCTTGCATTAATGTCTCAACAATTCATGGGAGCGATACTCGATCAAGAGTGGATGACCGAAATTGGCGATTGGGACGGAGATTGTAATACCTGGACGAAGTTTGCTGATCCGGCTGCACAGGATACAAAACTCTTTAATGCTGCGAACGGTACTGGACCATACATGTTCGACCACTGGACACCGGGTGAAGAAACAGTCCTGATCGCCAATCCGGATTACTGGCGAACTGAACCTATGTGGGAAGGTGGACCATCCGGTATTGCCTCGATTAAACGTGTTGTCATTAAGAACATCGATGAATGGGGAACAAGATTATCCATGTTTCAGGCTGGAGATGCAGATTATATTTATACTCCTCCAGTTTACCGCCCTCAATTAAATCCTGATCTCAGATTCGATTGTGAAAACGACGAGGCATCCTGTAAGGAAGTAAATCCGAATGGATACATCAGGGCATACCGTTTTAGACCATTACCTCAAATGACCCCATTGCAGATGAATTGGAATATTAATGTTGAAGGAGGGAATCCATATCTGGGAAGTGGGCTATTGGATGGTAACGGAGCTCCACCAGATTTCTTCTCAGATATCCATATACGTAAAGCATTCAACTATTGTTTTGATTATGATGCAATGGTCAAGGATGCATTAGCAGGAGAGGGAATACAATCGCAAGGGCCAATCATCAAAGGAATAATCGGCTACATAGAAGGGGCTGAGCCACCATACTCCTATGATATGGAAAAATGCATACAAGAATTTAAGCTTGCCGATCTAGATAAAGATGGAATTCCGGCAGGAGATGATACAGACGATGTATGGACACGCGGTTTTTACATGCAGATGACCTATAACAGCGGAAATGACACCCGGCGACTTGCTCTTGAGATAATGAAAAATGGAATAGAACAAGCAAATGCTAATTTCAATGTTCAGGTTGTGGCATTACCGTTCGCTGTACAGTTGGAATCTAGACGACAGGGACGATTACCACTCATATCTCAAGGATGGGTGGAAGATTTTCACGATCCACATAATTGGGTCCATCCTTTCCTTCATTCACAGGGAGCTTTTGGACGGGTTATCCGGTTACCCGAAGCTCTTGCCTCAGAGATCGATGCATTAATTGCTGAAGGTACATCCTATACAGATATTGAAAAACGCAGACCGATTTATGAAAAATTGCAAAAAATGGCTACTGATAATGCCATTAATGTATGGATGTATCAACAACAAGATGCGAATTATTTCCAAACATGGGTTCATGGTTTTTACTACAACCCAGCTTACGGTAACCCGGAATATGGATGGATCTATTCTTTATCCAAAGTTACACCCTAATCGGCGTATTAAAGTTCGTAAATATTGCAGGGAAAGTCTATCTTTCCCTGCAATGAGTTGAAAAGGTTAAGAATGTTCAATTACATCATTCGAAGATTATTGATCCTTCCACTTGTACTGATTTTCGTGACTATGTTCATATTTGGAATGTTATCTCTATTAACCCCATATGAAAGAGCTGCTTTGTATGTATCTGATATTCCACGTAACCCGGGTGCCTTGGAGGGTTTGGTAGAAAAATATGGATTAAATGACCCTGTCCCAGTTCAATATTGGTATTGGCTTGTTGGACGCGAAGATACTGATACTGGAAAGATTGATGGTGGAATTCTGCGAGGTAGCCTGGGATGGTCTAAAACCGGAAAAAGCTGGGTTTGGGAAGTAATCGGACGAAGATTACCTGCAACTGCAGAACTGGCATTATGGGCGTCAATTCCAATGGTTTTAATTGGCGTATGGTTTGGAGTTGTGGCGGCAGTAAATCATAACAATTGGTTGGATCAATCTCTTAGGGTATTCAGCATCATTGGATGGTCAATTCCAACATTTGTATTTGGCCTGCTTGTGCTCCTTTTCTTTTATGCACGGTTGGGTTGGTTCCCTCCTGGCAGATTATCAGATTGGGCTATGCAAATAATACAGGACCCTGGTTTTAATCAATACACCCATCTTGTTACGATCGATGCACTGTTGAATTTACGGATGGATGTCTTTCTGGATGCAATACGTCACCTGATCCTTCCTGTACTAACTTTGGCTTATCTGAATTGGGCTTACTTAATGAGATTGACCAGGTCATCCATGTTAGACGTACTTCGGAAAGACTACATAACAACAGCCAGAGCGAAAGGATTATGGGAAGACATGGTTATCAAACGGCATGCGGTACCTAATGCGTTGATCCCAGTTGTAACTGTAGGGGCATTGATGATCATTGGTTTACTTAATGGGGTAGTAATTACTGAAACAGTTTTTAATTTCCCTGGAATGGGGTCATTTCTGGCGACTTCAGCTCTGTCACTGGATGTTGTTTCGGTCCTGGGTGTAACCATGTTTAGTTGTGTTGTCTTGGTGCTGGGGAATCTTATTGTAGATATTCTATATGGGATTATCGACCCAAGGATTCGATATCAATAACAGAAATTCTAGAGGTAAATCAGAATGAAAGTCTTCCTAAAATTAGTTAAGAATCCCACTTCACTCTTTGGGATGATTCTATTAGTCCTATATACACTAGTCGCCATTCTAGCTCCTGTTATTGCCCCGAAAGAGCCAAGAGCAAGAGATCCGTACATGATACCCAGAGATGGCTTTACCACAGAACCACAACTTCCAAGTTCCGAACATCTATTGGGAACAACTGAAGGACAATATGATATTTTTTATGGAATTATCTGGGGAACCCGATCTGCTTTCAGGATAGGATTGGTTATTACAATTACAGCTACTATTCTAGGAGTATTCATCGGAAGTATTGCCGGATTCTATGGCGGATGGGTCGATAATCTGTTGATGCGGATTACTGAATTCTTTCAGGCATTTCCATTCTTATTGGCTGCAATAACGTTAACAGCTGTGCTCCAAACAATGTACGGACGAAGTGAAGGATCCCCACTTTTGGAAGTCGCTAAAATCTTGGCTTTCTTTACTTTTGGGTCTAATCCAACTAAGAATCTGGATCCGGTTCAAATTCAAATATTAACTGGAATGTTGGCAATCATTGTTTTTGGATGGATGACCATTGCTAGAGTTGTTCGAGGGAATATTATGTCTGAAAAGGAAAACGATTATATTCTGGCCGCTAGAGTCACCGGATGTAAAGATATGAGAATTCTCTTCCGTCACCTTCTGCCTAATGCAGTATTTCCGGTGATTGTCATGGCTTCCATGGATATAGGATCTTATGTGCTTACATTTGCAGCTCTGAGTTTTCTCGGTTTAGGAGCACAACGGGGATACGCGGATTGGGGTCAAATGATCAGTTTTGCACGAAACTGGATTCCTTCCCTCGCGACATATTGGCATATTGTTCTTTATCCCGGACTGGCAATTATTTTGTTTGTACTCGCGTGGAACCTTGTTGGTGATATTCTTCGTGATATCCTGGATCCTCGAATGCGGGGAACTGGAAATGGATTGTAGTCTTGACCAATCAGTGATTAGGACAGGTGTAGCATAAAGAAATATTTCACTTGCCCAATTCAGAATAATAAAAATAGTAGTTATTATTTGTTTATCAATCATTTTGGCATTCCTTACTCCAAAGGAGATGGACCCGGTATTTTTGTGATACCGGGTCCGACTTGTTAATCTCCATACCGGACAAATGATGTAGGAGTGTATTGAACAAGAGTATCATGCACCAAAAAGGAGTTCATGTTACAAATTAGGAGATGAAAAATTTGTCCGTCGTGCGAGAAGAAATTAATAATTATGAAAAACTTAAATGTTAGATGCCATGAGTAACGCTTGATAATTGATCGGATGAGTTGATCATGAGAGTTCTTATCGCAGAGCAAGATCCAAAACTTAGATATGCGATCACTATTCTTGCCCATGAACAACCAGGATGGTTGGTTGCGGGTTCGGTAGGGTCTTTTGCCGAATTATTAAGAACCCTCGAATCAATCCATATAGATATGCTCATAGCAGATTCTGACCTACCGGGGTTCAATATTAATAATCTTGAAAAGGTACTTGGAATAAACATCGGAAAAATTATTATATTGATTCCTGCTCCAGTTCCTCAGATGCAGACAAAGAATTACCAGAAAACAAATTGTGTCTGGATCAGCAAAATGGAATATCCAGAAAGACTTGTAGAAATATTCAGGAAATTCGGTAACTTCAATTAGAAGTATTAGACTTGAATTAGGAAGCGAATTTATTGATTACAACTCGACACGATCACCCATAACCGCTTTTTCGACATCTATCTCAGTCGCGATTTCATTGAATCTATTTTCTACCATCTTGTAATGGGAATCGTTCCACAAATCATATTCATCTCGTCCAAATTCGTATAGATGAGTAACAATTATCTTTTTGGGATTAAGGTTTACGTGGAAATTACAAAACTCATTAAGTAGTGGTGGATTGATGTGTTTTGCTTTTGCTTTACCCAACCAGAGATGGGCAAAACATCCAGTAAGATTTTCTAGCCGTGGAAGCTGATTAACCTGATAATTCCGGATATCTCCCGGGAAAGCCCATCTCTTACCACCAAATTCTGCTAAATACCCGGTCTCTGGAACACCAGAATTTCCGTGAAAGTGAAGACTTTGAAATGGTGTGATTTTTAGGCTCTTATAATGGATTGCATCCCCATTAATTGGTAAAACGACTTTATCCAACGTCAGAGTGGTATTGGATAATACATGATCTAGTAGGTGATCAGGAATAATCCATTTTATGGGCAGACTTGAGATTTTTGATATTAACTGTAAATCAAGGTGGTCATTATGGTTATGAGTAAGGACTACCAATTCGAGACATTCAAGACTGGTTACGTAGTCTGGTTCAATAATTCCTGGTATACGATCTGACATGGAGAATGGATCAACTGCCCAGTGGACTCCTCCAGATGAAATCAAATAATTAGCTGAGTAACTCAACCAAGCAAAGTTATCAGAATTACAGGCAATCCAGTCAGCAGTAATCCTACTCCAGAGATCGGGGTAATTTATTTTTGCTAATTCTAAATACAGATTTTCATCCAGGTATTGGGAACCATCAAGATCAGTCTGCATAATATTTCTGTATAAAACTTTCCACTTCAGAAATGGACCTGTCGAAAACTCCATGCCGTTCGACTTTCAGACTGGTTACTGCCGCAGCCCATTTACCAGCTTCTTTTGGCTGTAGAGACAATCTTTTTGTAACATACGAGCCAACACAAGTATCCCCGCGTCCGCTACGTCCTAGATTTGATTCGGAGTGAAAATCATAGTGATAGTCTTTCCCATCAGCATGGACTAATACACCTTTACTATGAGTTAATACGATTTCTTTCGGACCCAGGTTAGCAAAAAACCTGGCTGCTTTTTCGATATCTTTTTGATTCGTAAGGTATTCAGCTTCTACTGCATCGCTTTTTAAGATGTCTAAGTGACCTAAAACAGCCTCCATTTCCTTCCATGGTTCATAAACCAGAGATTCACCGTGAAGAACACGAATAAATCCCTGAACATCAGCTGAGAGGATCACACCATTTCTTTTCCGCATTTCTTGGAAGAATTCAAGTTGTATCTCTCCTCGTAAGCTGGAATTTGTAACGATTACTTTGGCATCGATGCCATCCAATTGTTCTGGGGAGATTGTACCCGCAACACCTTTTACATACAGATTGCGTTGATCAACATTTTGCGTTTTATATTCGAGAGTCATCAGGGTTGAAGAGTCAGAATATTCAGGGAAGCAGTCCACATTTGCCGACTGAAGAGCTTCCACTACACGATGGTCTTCCTTTGCCAATCTGGTCACCACGGCGGTGGAAGCTCCCAATTTGGTTGCAGCGATTGCAGCATAATTCATCCCGCCACCATCTACATATCGAGTCCCCTCAGGAGTAATGATCGTATCTTTCGTGTAATTTCCACAAAATATTACATCATATTTTTTGATGTTGGCTGCCATGCTAAAATCCTTCCTAGAATAGATTTATTAATGAGGGAACACCACTGGTTATCACCCAATAGATACCTGCTGCTAATAATCCGGTTGCAGGGATTGTGAGAAACCATGCGGTTGCGATTTCTCCCGCAACTCCCCAACGGACTTTGTTGACGCGTTCTGCTGCTCCCACTCCCATAATTGCTGTACTTACGACCTGGGTAGTTGACACTGGTCCACCAACGAGCGACGCAGCCAGGATAACTGAAGCTGATGTAAGTTGAGCACAAAACGCATCAATCGGTTTGACTTTATAAAATTTTGATCCTAATGTTCGGATCAATTTCCATCCACCCAATGAAGTGCCTAAGGCGATCATACCTGCACATGCAATAATGACCCACATGGGAACCTGAAATGAATCAATTGTCCCGGTAGTTACCAAAGCAAGTGTGATGATCCCCATAGTTTTTTGTGCATCATTGGTTCCATGACTCAATGCAAGCGAAAGTGATGTGAGAATTTGGAATCGTTTAAACAAAGTGTTGATTTTGGGATTCGCCTTCCAGGAAAGACTGAACACTAATTGTGTTATCAAATAACCGACAGTGAATCCGATAAGTGGTGATGTTAAAAGTACGATCAAGACTTTCTCAATCCCAGAAAATTTGATAGCTTGCCAACCCGCTCCTGTGGCTACAGCTCCAGCTAACCCGCCTATTAATGCGTGTGATGAACTACTCGGTAAGCCCAACCACCAGGTTAACAAATTCCACACGATTGCACTTGCTAAAGCAGCAATAATGATGTCAATGTTGATCGTACCTGAAACGACGATTTCATCACCAATAGTTTTTGCTACAGCCACTCCGAAAATAAAAGGACCGGCGAATTCTGCGCATGCTGTCATGGCAAGCGCAACTTTGGGTGGAATAGCCCTGGATGAAATCATCGTAGCTACGATATTGCTCGAGTCATGGATCCCATTGAGTAGATCAAATCCGAGGGCAAGAATTATCACAATGATCAGGGTAATTGACATAATTAATTGTCCAATCAGCCTATCTTTACTACAATATCAGCTATAACATTGGCGGCTTCATCACCACGATCTGCCGCATTGCTGAGGTGCCGATACACTTCACGCATTTTTAAGATTTTCATCACATGTTTGATATCTTCAGCTCCGCTGAAGAGTTCAACCAATGCTTCACGATAGATACCCTCGACTTTATTTTCGAGAGCTTTTGCCCGTTGGGCATGCTCACTGGCGACACCAGGATGATCCTGCAGCCGATCCACTGCCATCAGTATTTCGTTGGCAAAGTCGCGAAGTAGAGAGGCTATGCTTTCCATATATGTTGTAGGTTTTACTTTTAGTAATTCGATTTCTGTAACAGTACTGAACGCATAATCTAATACATCGTCAATTGATCGGGATAATGAAAATATATCCTCACGATCAATTGGAGTAATAAAGGTTTTATTCAATTCATAGATCAGTATCCGCCTATACTCGTCAGCTTCTTTTTCTTTGGATTTTAATAAATCTGCAGCATCATGACTTGGGTTTTTAATATAACTCAACATAGCTTCCAAACCGGCAAGGGTTGCTTGAGCTTGATCATGTAACAATTTTAAAAATACATTTTGGCGTTTTGCGAATAACGATTTCATTAGTCTCTCCTATTTGAGAAATTATTTCCAGGATCATCCTAGATGGAAGTCAAGATCCCAGCCTTGTTTAATAGAATTAATCCTTTACGGATGTCTTCTTCTGAGTTGCTTCCCCTTACTTCAAGTGTTCGTATAGCATTTGACGGAATATATTTCGCTACAGATTTGTAATCAATGTCTCCCAGGCCAGGTGCAAAATGATCTTCCAGTCCTTTCACATCATGAAGATGAACTCCAAATATTCTCGGACTAAATTTTTCCAGCCATTCAAACATGGGTATAAAACCCAATCTATCCATAACAACCGCGTGACCAATATCAAACTGCATTCCAATCGTGGATTCGTCTCCCAAGCTGAGAAAATACTCCATTTCCGAAATAGTTGGAACATCCATAAAATGATATCTATTCTCAAGGGATAACTTAATGCCAGAATTACCAGCGTAATTGATCAATTCTTTTAAACTCCTGCCAATCGCGTCGATCCGCGCTGACAGATTTACTTTTCTTGCTTTTATTATTGAGTGGAACAATTCCTGATATTCAGCTGATTCAGTATCACCTGCTTCGAATAACTTCCGAATTTTTGTTTCCAATCTGTTTGATACGCCGGCTGTGCCTGGATGTACTATCAAGAGGTTCACACCAAGATTAGCTGCAAGATCGATACTTCTCATGACCATGCGGACACCTTGTACTCGATTATCTTCATCTTCAGCAGAGATTAGCCAATCTTTTTTGGTCAGGTTTGATGTGGATACATCCGCAGGACAAGGTTCGTGGATGCTTGTGATTGGGATCTTGCCAAGATCAAATCCAATAAGATGGTTCATTTTGATACTATGATTGAGTTCAACTCCTGCAAATCCCATCTTGGGTAAAAACTCAGGAAGGTCAACAATGCTGATCTTCTTCTCATGACTCCACATGGTGGACAGCGAGATATTCCAGACTTTTCCCTGGATCTCATTTCTTCTATCGCTAAAGTTGATACGATTAGACCAATATAAAGGAGGAAATATATCGAGTAATTTGATTAGGTTATTAATGATGTGAGTAGGTTTGGGTAAATCATTTTTGTCTAGATCTGTTGGCGCATCGAGATGATCAATAAGGACTGAAACTTGAAAACCGGCGTTTTGACTTCCCAGAATATCACGATCCAATTGGTCGCCAACATAGGCACAATTTTTCGGATCCACACCCATATGTTTGGTTGCCTCAAAGAAAATAGCAGGATCAGGCTTCCTGATTCCAATATTGCATGAGAGCAAAATCAACTCAAAGTACTTATCCAGATCCATTTCGGCTAGAAAATCTGGGGTTTGCTCAGAACTAACTGTGTTACTGATAACACCCAGTCTGTAACCTCGTCTAAATAAGGTCCTGGATCACTTCAGATGCGTGTGGTAGGAGAACACCATCACCGATTGCCCTTCGAGAGTAACGGGTCAATAATGGGGCATTGATATGAGTGATCTGATTTACCGCTTCAGGTAGTAGCCAGGTTCGCCAAAGCTCATAATCTGCCAGCTCGATCAAGGTTTGATTGCCCCAATTTTTATATGCTTTCAACCTTGAGGTAATCTCAGATGATAACTCTTCAGATGACCATTGCATCCCTGTTAAGGATAGAATTTTATCCAGCCAGTAAGATTGTTTTTCAGGGGCAGGAACAGTCTTTCGAAGTGTTCTACCAACATCAAAGTAGATCGTAGAAATGATATTCTGACTCATTGAGAGACACTCGTCGAGTTGGATTTTAATCTGGGAACAGTTAGAATGTCCTGGAAACTCTTCACGAAGACGTCAGCTTGTGCTTCTGTATCGGGATTAAACGCAATGGTATATATGCCAAGAGCGCGTGCACCGAATAGCTCGCCAGGATTATGTCCAATAAATGCAGCCTGTTCCGGTTGTAATCCAAGCTGCTCAAGAGCAGCCATATAGATCTTTGGATCGGGTTTCTGAACGCCAATCTCTTGTGATGAGATGTAAGAATCCCATACATCTACAAATCCACCCTTTTCAAACCACGATAACTTCAAATAAACTGGGACTGCAGAATCAGTGATAATACCCAAATAGTACCCATTCTCTTTAAGCGTTTTTAGTGTGCTTCTGACACCCTCAAAAAACACAATTTCATCATCAGCTTCTTGCAAGATTTGAACGCCATGTTCAACAGTTTGGGGATCAGTTAATCCATAAGACTTTATTAATTCTCGAAAATAATCATCCCGAGTAATGGCTCCCGAATATGCTAGATTCTTGAGAGAGTCTTTATTGATACTTGTGGGTATCTCGCCAAGACCATTGATCTTTAAGAAATCCTTAAACAGTTGTCCGCGTCTGGGACGGTAATATAAAATATCTCCAGCATCGAATAGTAATGCTTTGATAGACTCTGGCTCCTGGATGCCGTGGTCTGGCTTTGAATTCTCATTTTCAATAATAGCGATCAATTCACTCATTAAATCAATAATTGCGTCCGGCGTACTGCCTTCATCCAATTCACCATGTTTATAATCATGCCGAATTTGAACAGCCAAACGATATCCTGCTTTTTTTGCACCCAATATATCCCGCGTGATACGATCTCCTACATAGATGCTATGTGATGTAGATACTTTCGCGAGAAAAGCAGCTTTATGGAATATCGCAGGATCCGGTTTTCTCCTTCGGTACGCCGAAGAGGTTACTATCGGATCAAAATATTGAATAATCCCGTATTTTTTCAGATTCTCAGCTACCTGACCCAGGCTACAGACGTTACTGATCAAACCTATCTTTATACCCATCGTCCGAAGTTTTTCCAAGACGTTGGGGACTTCAGGTCTTAAAGCTCGTTTATAATAATGATTTTCAACCCATAGCATCAATTCTTCAGATTTCTTTTCCAAAATCGGGAAGAATTGGGGATAGTCAAAAAATATGAATTCTTTCCAAACCCGTGCCGTAGAAAGTTCAACAAGGGATTCTACTGCCCATTTGTGATACTTATCCAATCCTGAGTGTATAATTTCAAATAATTCCAAATTATTCAATCCCAGATCGATACCAAAACTAAGAAATTGTTGATTTAGTTCAGGTGTAGCTTCTAGACGCATTTGGCGGTCGTGCCAAAAAGTCTCAATTGTGCCACCCATATCAAAAAAAACTGCTTGTATCCTCATATAATGCCCTTCAATTATCTCAGGCGCCTTCAGGCGCCTGAGAATTTGTACCTAGTTCGCGTTCGGGTTATTTACCCAGGTTTAGGAGATAAAAGTCACGTGCTTGAATCATATTGTCATAAGCATACATCTCATCAATGAACCAGGTCATAGACATCATTTCTGCTAATGGTTTCTGACCTTCAGGAACTTCGTAGGTTGAATCTGTGAAGTACGTTCCGAATTTCGCCCAGGGATCTCTACCTTCGGGACCAACTACAAATTTGATCCAAAGTTTGGCTGCGTTGGGATGAGGTGCTTGATTCATTACACCCAAATAACTCTGGCTTTGAATACCAAGCATAGGAGAAAGTCCCCAACAAGGTTCAAAAGCAAGTTTCCCTTCCATCACATCTGCCATATTGGAGTATGAGGTCAAAGCTAAATAGTTTTCTTTCATACCGGGTGTAGCAAAAGCAGAATCTACTTCATCGCCACCTGGTTGAGGAATGGGACCATTTTGAGCAAATCGTTTCAACCAAAGCCAACCGGCATCGGGGGTATCTGCATCCAAAATGGGATCTGAACCATAAAGCGCAACATAAGCAGCTTTCATTTCTTCCGGGTGTGCAGCAAAGGTAATCAATTTGCTGAGCGTGGAAGCATCATTCAAAGGATCTTCAATAAAGATCTTTTTCTTCCATTCGGGATTAGTTAGTTCCCAGATGTTGGAAATGGGGCATTTTTCATTAAGTTCGGAATTATATGCCCAGACACTTGTTCCTAACCGGCCCATCAATAGGGGATTGGTATATTCTTCCGTAATTAGACCTTTAGTACTATCTGGAACAAAACGCAAAACATATCCTTTAGGAAGGACATTGCCAACGAGTTCGGCACCACCACTGCTGAACCAGACATCACCTGTGAATGAGCCGGATTTTTGCTCTTCTACAGTCTTGAGGAGGACATCATCGCCACCAAGATCGAAAGCCTGTACCTTGATTCCGGGATAAGCTTCCATAAAGGCTTCTGCAGCTTTTTCGACTTTGGAGCTGTTGGCATAAACAAGCAATTCTCCCTCGGCCAAAGCTGCCGCTTCAATTGCAGCCCAATCCTGGACACCGGTATCATAGGTACCAAGAGAATTTACTTTCAACCACTCTTCCTGAGGGGAAAGAGGGGCTGCAACTGGTGCTTCAGCTACAGGTGCTGCAGGAGCTTCAGCAGCAGGGGCTTCAGCAGCGGGTGCCTCAGCGACAGGCGCTTCAACAACCGGTGCTGCAGGAGTACCGCATGCAGCCAAGAAGCTGATCAAAACTACAAATGTTACAATCTTCACAACCGATTTCATTTTTCTTCCTCCATATTTGAATATGAAACAATCACGATACGATCTAAGTCATCTTCACAAAATATTTTAGGTATCATTCTCCTTTCCACCTGTCTTGAATAATATATCTGGAGAGATTAATAGCCATTACCTTACCCATTGACCAGATTTCCACTGGCTTTATCATAGAGGTTGATAGCATCATCGTTGAATGTTAACCAGATCTTTTGATCCATTTTTATTTTACTTACGCCCATTTCTCTGACCGTCAATTCTGTATCTCCTTTTCGCGCGATAATTGTCGTTTCTGCACCTGACGGTAATACAGAATATGCCTGAAACTCTGCTCCTCCATCATTCTGTTTGGTGGAAACGGTAATATCCTCCGGACGGATGCCTACGACTACTTCCCCAGTTTGGTTGAAGGTTTTTACAGGCACATTGAACTTGCCTACATCCACAATATTGGTAGATGATACCCATCCAGGCATCAGATTGACTTTCGGGTTACCGATAAAATCAGCGACAAAAAGATTGGCAGGATAGTGATATACCTTGTCCGGAGTATCCATTTGCTGGATGACGCCTTCTTTCATAATGGCAATATTAGATGACATTGTCATCGCTTCGACCTGGTCATGAGTAACATAAACAGTGGTAGCATCAGATATGTGATGTAACCGCTTCAGTTCTGTACGCATATCCATGCGAAGTCTGGCATCAAGATTAGATAACGGTTCATCCATTAAGAATACACTTGGTCGATAAGCAAGCATGCGGGCTAACGCGATCCGCTGCTGCTGTCCACCGCTCATTTCACGGGGATAGCGATCTTCATAACCAGACATTTGTACTTCGGCCAATGATTCGGTTACTCGTTTGTCCATTTCCTCTTTTGATAACTTTTGGATCTCAAGAGCGAAAGTCATATTCTTATAAACGTTCATATGAGGCCAGAGTGCGTAGTTTTGGAACACCAAACCAAGGTCTCGTTTACCGGGTGCAGCAGAAAAACCTTTTGTGTGGGAGAAAACCAGTTTATCGCCAATATAGATTTCACCTTCATCAGGATCTTCCAATCCGGATATGCAGCGAAGTAGGGTTGTCTTTCCACAACCCGATGGACCGAGTAAGGTTAAGAATGTTCTAGGATCGATTGTTAGACTGACATCATTTACCGCCGTAACATTGCCAAACCGTTTGGTGAGATTTTTTATAGTTATGGTTGTATTCATTGTTCTCTCTCCCTACATTCCCAAGCCTTTTTTAAGGCTGCCACCTTTAAAGCGGCTAATAATGAAATTACCAATTAGAACCAAGACAATCAGGATGATAATCACTGCATTCGCTTGTTGTTCATTTCCATTTTCAATGTAACGCATAGTCATACTGGCAAGTACTGCTGTGGTAGGTGTTACAAGCAGGATGATAAGAGACAATTCTCGCATCGTAGTAATGAATGTCATCAAAAATCCAGATACAAATCCAGTACTCGTCAATGGAAAAATTATCCTTTTGAACCGGTGCCAGGGGGAAGCACCAGCGATGGCAGCCGCTTCCTCAAGTTCCTTACCCACTTGTAGCATGGCAGATACACCACTTCTTGATGAATAAGGAATATGTTTTGCAACAGATACCACTACAAGAAGTGCAAAAGTACCATAGAGAGGCGGGATGGGACCAAATGGTTTGGTGAACATCGATATATAAACCGCACCAAACGCTATGCCAGGGATTACATATGGAATAAACGCCAACTGCTCAACTAACTTGGATAATCTTGTACCTCGCCCTTTGACAATGGCGTAACCTAAGATCACTCCAAAAATAGCAGTGAAGAAAGCGGTGAATAAGGATAGCTTGATCGAATTCCAAGCACCCAAATAAATACGCTGATTAAGAAGAACTCCTGGTTCTCCACTATTTATAGATAGATCTCCTTTGCCTATCCAATGAGCTAAGGTCAAATTACTAAAACTATAATCCCCAGTCCGGAGCATAAAAGAACTCCAAATCAACAAAGCAAGAGGTAAAACCGCTATGATGAACTGGAAAATCACAATAATTACCGTCAAGAGCCCTTTGTAATTGCGCAATTTAGTTTTTTGCGCCATAAATCCGCGACCGCCAATCGTTTCGTAACTCTTACGTGTTCCAACAAGTTTCTGATTTATCATCACGGTAACCATGGCAAAAAGAATTAGCACTATTGCTAAAACAAATCCGTCTCCGTAATTACCTATTCCTGTATTTGATCGGAGCATGGTCGAAAGCGTATAATACTGGACGGGAACTCCCAGAACATTGGGTCCACCAAATGTACCCATTGTCTTAGAAAAAGTCATGATAAATCCTGAGGCAATTGCAGGGATGACCAGTGGGAAAGTGATCTTTCTCATAATCCGCCAACGCCCAGCACCAGCCAATTCACCTGCTTCTTCAAGTGATAAATCGATGGATAGTAAGGCTGCTGCGACAAATAAGAAAAAGAAAGTGTAATAATGTAGTGCACTACTAACTATGATCGGAATTGGTCCATACGCCAACCAGTCTGGTGTAGGGGATTTTGTTACAAACTCCAACAATCCTGGAGTCCCTCCTGAAAGAGCGTTTTTAAACAGAACTTTCCAGGCCATTGCAATAGTCCAAGATGGCATGATGTATGGGACTGTCGCGAGTAAATTTATAATCCCTTTGCCCGGAACATCGGTTCGCACTACCAACCAGGCCATTAATCCACCGATTATTAATGCAAAAATTGTGGCACCCAAAGAAATTGTCAAAGAATGAACCAAAGGCTCAAAGGTCATAATCTTGGCGATTTTGCTTGTGAGCATTCTTAACCAGTGATATGCTGTAAAATCTCCAATATTCGCATCCTTCAACACCCTTAGATCACTATCCGAAACTGTAATCGTTGTAACAATCATCCGGTAGAGAGGGATAATGACCATATAGAACATTACCAAAAGCATGATCATCGACAAAACCACGTGAGGGCTTGTGATCCAATGAATAAATCTGCGGAGATTTGCCATGCGCTTCTCGGAAGGTAATTGTGGAGCGATCGTTCTTACTGCCATCTATTTTCTCCTTGTAATAAGGCGATGCATATTCCAGTTCTCATTTCTTGATGGTTTATTATTGAGCTAAGTTGTTGATTGTTTTCCTGGCTAGGTTACCCGGTTATCTCCTTCTTGTTCGATATATCTGCTAACGTGTAGAAATCACTAGCAGCTGTTTCGCGAAATCAATTTGCCTTTTTTATGTTTTCGAAACTGAAGGCTGAAATATCCAAATTCAATTTCAAGAAAATTTTGCAGAAAAGATCAAGGTCTAACTTACAAGTACCATCAAATCATCCACAATTTTTCAATACTTCCAATTGTCTTTGGCGAGTTTCATCAAGTAAATCAAGATTTGGCATTACATTAGCCTGATCCAATTCACTCAGTAAAAGCATTAATGCATTAATAATAGTCATAGGGACGATTAACGAATGCTGGCCTCGCCTGGCAGCAAGTATTACGTCAACCTGATCCTTGATCAAAGGACCTAATGTATCAGTTATAAGGATTACAGGAGTGTTATTCTTATTCGCATGTTCCAACGCCATTTGAAGATTTGGAGTTAGATTATAGAAACCGACAGCGATTAATAGGTCGTTACTGTTCATCAATAACAAAGGTTCGAGCATTTCTCTTCCAGATGTTTTGAGGGAAACGACATGCCTTGCTGTACGAATTAATCTAAGTTCAAGAAGATCGACCAATGATACTGATGGGCCTAAACCAAAAACGAAAATTCTTGAGTGGTTCTTTACTAATTCGACTGCCTGGTCTAATGCATCTCGATCTAAAGTGTGGAGTGATTCGGTCAGGTAATCGATTTCAGATGTAACAAGCCTTTCAAAAATACCACCCGATTCTCGTAACTCATTTAATCTGCTTCGAAGTCTTGTGGAATGGGTAACACGGTGTCTGAAATTGTTCTGAAGAACAACTCTCATAGCTGGATAACTTTCAAACCCCAATGACCGTGCAAAACGAACCATGGTTGCTTCGCTAAGGTGTAATCTCGATGCAATCTCCCCTGCGGAAAGAAAAGTCGCTTCATCTTCATTTTTATTGAAAAAATTAGCGATCTTCTTTTCGCTCTTAGTGAGTTGGTTGTAATGCTCACCAATCACCTGACTGACATCAACAATTTTTGTTATTGGAGAATTCGACATATGTTTTTCCAATCTGAAAACATTTAGTTAAGGAAACTTGCAACATTGCGAATAATGAAAATAAACTTACATTTGTAATATGATACAACAATTAATCTGATTATGCAAGTCAGACATTTATTTTCGAAGGAATATCCTCGAGGTAATTGGTTATGACCGTTTTTAGGATCCATTTTGCACACTGTCAACTGACTCAAGAATATGTTCATCTCCGTTATACAACCAGAGTTGGGGGAATTTTCTAATTACAAGAATTCCTGCAATCACACAACCAACACCACCCGAAATTATCGAAATTGCAGGACCAAATAATTGGGCGACAAGTCCTGATTCGACTTCACCTAATTGAGGACCACCTTTAAAAAAGATTTGCGTTATGCTCATCATTCTTCCACGCATCTCGTCGGGGGTGAGGATCTGACGTAAGGTGTTTCGTATAATGCTACTTAGTCCGTCAAAAAAGCCTATTAAGATCAAAGCAGCCATGGTTACCCAGAAAGATGTTGAAAGGCCGAATATCACGGTAGATACTCCGAAAAGGATTACAGAAAGGGCAATGATCATACCTTGTCTTTGAAGATTTCTTTTTTGTGAGATGTAAATGCCGATCAATAAAGTACCGATTGATTGAGATGAGGATAACCAACCATATTGGATTGGGCCAACATGAAGGATATCTCTGGCTACAAAAGGTAACAATGTATTGGCGGATGAAAAGAATGAACCGAAAAAATCCAGGATCATTGCGGAAAAGATGATGGGTGAGTGTTTGATAAATTCAATTCCCTCGTGAATGTCTTTTAGAGATGACTTGTAATCAAACCTTCTGCTTTGTGCTATGCTCGGAATGTCGCCCATTGCGTATAGGGCAATAATTACAGCAAGATATGATACTGCATTGATCCAATAAGCCCATTCCAAACCCCAATAAGCAATCACGATTCCACAAATCCCAGGTCCAAGTATCCCGCCAACTTTTGCACCTATGGATGTCAGGCTATATGCACTTGCAAGATCTTCTCTTGGGACGAGAGATGGTATTAATGCCTGTCTGGCTGGTACATCAAAAGCTACTGCCACAGATTGGATAATCATCATTCCAAAGATCATCCAGATCGACATCGCATTTCGTGCTGTCAATAATCCCAAGAATGTAGCAACTAGTCCAAGGGAGAGTTGGGTCAAGAATGTCATTTTTCTGCGATTAAATCGATCTGCTGCAACACCTGCGATAAGTGAAAGTAAAATTACTGGTAAAAACCGGGCGAATCCAATACCACTTATGATCACAGGCTGATCTGAAAGTGATCGTAGGTGCCAATAAATTGCCCATAATTGCATTTGTGAGCCAGCAAATGAAATCACATGTCCGAACCAGTAATATCGGAATTTTTTTGATTTCAAAGCAGGTGGCATGATCATGATTGAGCTATTCCAGTCTATGTACAGTTCAAGCTACTGAAACTTGTTAATCCAATAATTCTCTGATTTCTTCAGTGACCCATAATTCTGCCTGAGTGGTATCAACAACAATATCGCAGACTTCCATTTGCGGTCGATATGCTATCTCAGCCATGATAAATTGGTCTTTGAAATATCGGTTGCGGAAATATGTTGGCTCGTATTTTTTTCGATAATCAATATCACGACGCCATTTTCGTAACAATCTCACATGGTCATCAGTCAAGTAAACTATTTTTAATCCTATGAGGGGAAAAATTTCATCCAAAAGGAACGGGAAATTCCCTTCGATAAAAATGATATCAGCAGGTTCAATTTCTATTGGTATTCCATCAGGTTTTAATTTCCCTTTCAGGTCATGACTGGAAGTTGCATCAATAAAGTTGTACCTGGGAATAAGTATTTTTTTTCCATGGGAAATATCATGTAAGCTGAGCTTAAAAAGATCAAAGTGTAATGCTTCTTTTCCTTGAGTAAAAATCCCATTTTCTTCTCGGTAATCGCGGTCAGTTAGAAAGTTATCCAATTCAATCGATGTAATTAGTTTTCCATTTTTTGTAAATTCGTCTGTTAATCTTTCTACGATCTCAGTTTTTCCTGCAGCAGTTGGTCCTGCAATAGCAATCAAAAGCGGAGATCCCATTTTTGATACAAGTTTTAATGTGGCTTCAATAAACGCTTGATCGATTTTCACATTGGCTTCCATGAAAGCTTTATATCCAATTTCATGGGCAAAGATTAAACTCTTTTGTTTTTTCTCAAACGATTTATACGGTATATTGCCAAGATGATATTTGATCTTATCGGTGAAATAGGTGGTTTTATGAAAGAAGTTGAATCCTCGCAAGTCAAAGTAAAAATGCTGATTTATCCATTCTGGGGTGTATTGACCGTTTACCAAACCAACGAACAATTGGTCGGTTAATTCAAATATGCATGGATCAAGAACAATTTTCCCTGAACATTTTTCTTTAATTTTTACGTTGCTGTAAAAATCTCTGCTATTAATGACAAATTCCAATTCATTTGTTGATCGGAGAACGATACTGTCCCATCCATTCTGAGGAGTAATATTATTTAAGGAATACTTAAATTCATAGAACTCCATTTCATTAATACCTGGATTGATTTGTGTCATTTTTTCAAACAAGATATGTGTAAATTTGTTGATATCTGAAACTGTATTCAAAATAGTCATAATCTACCCTCTATAATTATTGATCTCAATGTTAAACATCATGCGCCGTATTTTGCAAGTCTCATCGCGTTTGCCATTGCAATCAACATGATGTCTTTTGCTGGTATGATTCCCAGACTTCCTCTGGAACAAGCTCGCTCACCAAATTCCTTAATACCATCTTCGCGAACATTCTTTGAATAGATAAGTAAGGGAACAGGATGCCAGCTATGACTTTTCATACATGCAGGAGAGGAGTGGTCACCGGTAATAATAATGACATCCGGATTGAGAGCAATTAATCTGGGAATGAGGGTATCGACATCCTCAATGACCTTTATTTTTTTCAATACATCACCATCTTCCCCATGTGTATCGGTTTGTTTGATATGAAGATAAAAGAAATCGTAATCTTTCCAATTCTTTTCAAGGGCTGCAAATTCGTCCTCCATGGTAATACCCTCCACTGGTAAGACACTCATGCCAACCAGCCTTGAGACCCCCTTATACATCCCATTGACTGCAATTGCAGCTGCATTCAAACCAAAAAGATCTTTATACTGGGGAACTTCTGGTAGTCTATCAAATCCTCGCAAAAGGATCATATTTGCTGGGTATTTTCCAGCAAGAAGAAATTTTGCTTTGTTAACGAATTGATTTACGATGGACGCGGTCCTCTTCGATGCATCATCCAGTCCGGCAGTTTGCATGGGAGCAATTCCATTAAGTAATGGATCAGTATCGCGCAGATCTGATCCCAGCCCTTTCCCCCTAATAACAAAAGCGAATCGATGTTCCTTGATAGGTTTAATGATAAATTCAACCCCATCTAATTTTATTTCGCCAAGGATCTTCACTAGTTCGAATGCTTCTGTGGTCGCCAATCTCCCCGCACGGCGATCGGTGATATTCCCTCTTTCGTTGATTGTGCAAAAATTCCCCCGAGCAGCAACATCACCAGGTAATAAATCGATATCAACACCCAACACTTCAAGAGCTCCACGTCCGATTTCGTATTCAAAAGGATCAAACCCGAAAACAGCCAAATGACCTGGACCGCTGCCAACAGCAATGCCCGGACCAGCAGGACTGGATAAGCCTAATGCGGAATGTTCGGCTAGGGCATCCATCGTTGGTGTGTTTGCTGTTTCCAGTTCTGTTTTGCCACCAATCTCTATCGGTAAACCACCCAGACCATCCATGATAAGCATGACTATCTTCGTATCTGCATGTATGATGAGTTTTTTTAATTGGGTAAAATTCATGGTTGAACACACTTTCCTGTCCCACTAACAAGAGCATCATATGCACGTTGAGTTTTGGTGTAATTGCCATCCCTATCTAAAGCAATACCTCTGCCAATTCCTGTGACGATCTGCCCAATTCCAATTTTACTCATCAACGTATCTAGTTTTTCAAGCAGTGCCGGAGCACTTCCAGGCGCAGTACTGCGTCCGTCAAAAATCATATGCAAAAAGACATCAGAAACACCATGTTCCTTGGCCATTTTTAATATTGCCAATGGATAATCGATTGATCCGTGAGAGCTTTTCTCTGTGAGAAGTCCAATCAAATGCAGGCTAGATTTTCTATTCTTAACATTTTGAATGGTCCTTAGGATTACCTCATTTTTATAAAATGTGTTGTCTTTCATAGCCATATCCAGACGCATGTCATCTTGTAAAACAATCCGGCCAGCTCCTATATTCATATGACCCGCCTCGGAGTTGCCTGCTTTTCCTTCCTTTAACCCAACGAATTCCCCGGATGCGAAAAGCTTCGAATGCGGAAATTTTATTAATAGGTTATCCCAGAATGGAGTCGAGGCTATTTCAATAGGGTTATCCAAAGGATTGGAACTGATTCCCCATCCATCCAGAATCACCAACAAAACCTTGCGTCCTTTCCCAAAATCATGAACTTGTGCTAACGAAATTCCGTCCATGATGGGTGGTTGTTGAATATTTAGAATTTGTAAAACGGTTGGAGCAATATCTGCAAGCTTTCCATCATTTAATTTGCAAGCTTTTTTGCATAACGGATCAATTAGGATTGCTGGCACCAAGTTAGTTGTATGCGAGACATGAGGAGATCCATCATCTGCAGTCATTACCTCAAGATTTCCATGGTCGGCTGTGATCAAGATGACATAACCTTCCTGGATAGCTTCATTTACAATGACCTTTAGATACCTGTCCACATATTCAGCGCATTTGATTTTTGCTTTGTTATTGGAGGTATGACCAATAACGTCTCCATTTGCTATGTTGGTTATGATCAAGTCTTTTTTTTCATTAATCCCTTTCAATACCTGATCTGATACAGCAGCAAGGCTTAACTCTGGTATCTGGTCAAAAGGGATTCCTTTGGGTGAGGGAATTCGCACGGCTTCTTCACTGTCGAATTGTTTATTGTTCCCACCATTTAAGAAAAAAGTAATGTGAGCAAATTTTTCCGATTCAGATGTTCTTAACTGGCTCAAACCACTTCGGCTTACTACTTCGCCAAGAGTCTCTGTGATGTGTGATGGAGCAAATGCAACTGGCAGATCTTTAAATTTTTCATGATATAAAGTGAGGATAACAAAAAGTAGGTGTTCATAACTTTTACGTTCAAATTTATCAAACCCCGGGTCTGTAAATGCCTCTGTTAATTGAATTTCACGTTCGCCACGTCTGCAACAAAATACAACCAAATCACCATCCTGGATCCTCCCGATCGGCGTATTGTTGTGATCACAAGCGATTATAGGCTCAAGATAATAATCAGTTTGACCTGCGGCATACAAGTCATTAACACCTTCTGCAATCGCTTTTCCATTGTGAATTTTTGCATTGTCATTCATCATATTTGCTCCAGATTGCTCCAATGGTTAGAATGAGAATTCCCCACAGCATGGAAAAACTTTTAATAGGTCACTCAACGTATTAATAATAAGATCTGGCTTTTGAATATCCGGAATCACTAGGTTTCTATCAGCTTCATCAGGCATAATGATGACTTTTCCGAATCCTGCTTCTCGGGTTCCTTCAACGTCCCTTGAAAAATTATCTCCAACATAAACACAATTTTCAGGAGGTACTTCTGCAATTCTGGCAGCTTCCAGGTATATGGAAGGGTGAGGTTTACGTTTCCCGAATACCGATGATAGGACAACTGATTTAAAGTACTTGGTCAACCCATCAGATTCCAACCAATCAGGGATCTCTTGGGTCGTGATTACATTGCTGATGATTCCCATGGTATATCCGCGGTTATAAAGCTCTATGACAACTTCTTTCCCACCTTCAGCATTTACACGTCGTCCCATAGATTGTCGGAATTGGTATGTGAGTTCAAGGACATTCGATGCAATCCGTTCATAAGAGAACTCAGGTGCTAACCAATGAGTCCATAACTCCAACTCAGGAGCTTCTGTTAGGTTTTCAAATGCCCACTTACGATAAACTTTATAACGGCGATCCAATTCCTCTGATAAGGTTTCTGGAGATGTATCCACGCCCAGAAGATTCACAATCTCTCTTCTTGCAGCGGATCTGTGAGTATCATCTTTTATTAAAATGCGTAGAGTATTTCCAACATCTAGGAAAATTGCATCGATTCGTTTATTCATAAGATATGTGCAAAATTAGTTTTTTCGAGGTGGAAAAATATCCAGCAGTTCACGACATTCCTTTATGGAATAGTCCGGTTTATGGTCACCGGAAGGAGGTTCTTTTGCTAGTGTAGCTGGTTCTTCGAATAGGATCATCATTCCATATCCTGCTGCTCTCGTCCCTTCAACATCCCTGACCGGATTATCCCCTACATATGCACAATACTTGGGTTCTACCCCAACATTTTCTGCTGCAAGCCAGTAAATCTTGGGGTCAGGTTTCCTTAATCCTACTTTGGATGACAATACGACAGTCTTGAAGTAATCAGTAACTCCGTCACTTTCCATCCAATCGGGAATTTCCGTTTCGGTGATGGTATTTGCAATGATTCCAAGGATATATCCGCGTTTGACCAACTCAATAATTGTCTCTTTAGCATCAGACCGAGGTATCCTCCGACCATCATGGTCTCGCCATAACCGTGTCAATTTTCCAGCATTTGGAGCAATCAATTCATATGGATAATCTGGGAGTAAATGCTTGGACCATAGCTCTTTTTCAGATGCTTCAACTAATGATACTTTGGAGTTTTTTCTATATTCTTTCCACCTTTTTTCCAATTCTTCGTAGAAGACTTCCTGTGGTACTTTAGCTTCGACCAAAGTCATTAGGTCCTTTTCAGCTTGTTTCTGGAACTCAGGATCCTCAATAACGATCCGTAGTGTATTTCCAACATCGAGGAAAATTGCCTTGATATCCTTGTTCATGATATGACCTTTCGCGAGTTACATGAAATAAATTCTTAACTTATAATGATTGAAAATATTTTATCTTTCAATAATATGAGATTTGCAAAAATACTTTCATGGTTATATTACGACAATATTTGCAATAATGCAAGATATCTTTCAAAATAGCTTGACTTTGTTAAGGAATTTAGCTACTATTTATTAGTGTGACTGAAATAATATAGAAATCTATATCAAATTGATGAATGTAGTCATTAACAAGTTGTCAGGGATTTCAAAATGGTGTGAAATACTAGTATTTCAAGATTTTTAAAAATATATATAAGCAGTATTTCACTGAAATTATGGATATTCCTTATTATTGACTTCGATAAGATTATATGGATCTTTAAGTAACATAGGAGCAACCGGATGAGTCTAAAGATAGGTTTAATAGGTGCAGGAAGAATGGGCAAGGTATATGCCAACACTTTGGCATTCACAGTATCAGAAGTAGAACTTGTTGCCGTTGCCGATCCATTGGAGACTGCGCTCGATGAGGTCTCTTCAAGATTTGGAATAAAAAAGAAATATAAAGATTATCGGGATTTATTAAATTCAAAAGACGTTGAAGCTGTTGTAGTAAGTTCCCCAACCGGTACTCACGCAGAAGTGATTATGGCAGCGGCTGAGGCTGGAAAGAATATCTTTAGTGAAAAACCACTTTCACAGGACCTTTCTGCATGCGATAAAGCGATAGCAGCGGTAGAAAAGGCCGGTGTGAAACTTCAAATGGGTTTTATGCGCCGTTTCGATCCATCATATGTGGCAGCAAAGCAAAAGATCGAAGAAGGTGTGATAGGGAAACCAGTTATGTTCAAGGCTACAAGTCGTGACCCAAAACGCACCAGTTTGGAGTTTGCCAGACGAGAAAACAGCGGTGGTCTCATAGTCGATATGGGTGTACATGATTTTGATCTTGCTCGATGGCTGATGGGAAGCGAAGTTACGAGGGTATATACAGAAGGATCGTGTATTGCCTTTCCGGAACTGAAAGAAGTTGGAGATATCGATAATTGTGTTGTTAATCTTTCATTTGTTAACGAAGCAGTTGGAAATATCGATATGAGTCGGAATGCAGTTTACGGATACGATATTCGAACTGAAGTATTAGGCACAGAAGGTAGTTTATGGATTGGTTATCTACAACAAACACCGACCTTGGTTTTGACCCGTTCCGGTGTAACCCATGATACTGTCCCATATTTTATGGAAAGATTTGCCATTGCGTATGCAGAAGAAGTACGTGAGTTTGTGCGGCATATCGTCAATGGTACAAATCCCACAGTGACTGGTGCCGATGCAAGGGCAGCCACTGCGATAGGTATTGCAGCGACACTCTCCCTGGATGAACAGCGCCCTGTCTTATTAAGCGAAATCGAGAACTAGAATTTAATAATTATGGTTAAAGCTAATAAAAATGAGAGCCTAAAAACTCTCTTTTTTATTGCCTAATATTTGATCCTTTTTCGATTTCACTTCTGAGGATGAGGTGGTTATATAAATTTCCAGCTCAGTTATCATCATCTAGGTACTTTGGTTGAAAAAGAATAATTCCCAAAACGTCTGAATATGGCATAATACCTAATCAATACTATTCACAGGATTAAGACTTACTATGAACTACATTTCCGCAGCTGCACCGATCAGTCTCTTGCTTGTATTGTTAACAGTATTCAAGTGGAGTGGAAAACGGGCAGGACTATTAAGTTGGATGTTTTCAATATTGATCGCCAGCATGTCCTTTGGTCTCACCTTTAGAGTTTTTTGGGTCTCACAGGCAAAAGGACTTATTTTTTCTTTTTATGTGTTACTCGTTTTATGGGTAGCGTTGTTTCTTTATAATATTAATTTTCGTATTGGGGGGATTACCGCTCTGTCCTCCTGGTTGGAAAGCAAAATTCCAGATCCGTCCTTGTTAAAAATTCTCCTTGCATGGGCATTCAGTGCAGTCCTGGAAGGTATTGCTGGTTTTGGATTGCCAATTGCTGTAGCAGCCCCTATGCTGATCGGATTGGGAGTTCCTCCAATTATTGCAGTAGTTGCATCAGCAATCGGACATACATGGTCTGTATCACTAGGAAATATGGGAATGGTTTTCCAGGTGTTGACAAGTATTTCTGGAGTGGAAGAAAGTTTATTGGTTCCAGAAGTAGCCATGTTGATGGGTATTGCCTGTATATTCTGCGGACTTGCTGTCGCATCAGTTCTCGGAGAAATAAAGAAATGGAAGGAAGTAATAACTATTGGGCTTTGTATGTCCATGATCCAATACATACTGGCAATAATCGGTCTTGTACCTTTATCCGCATTTGGAGCGGCGGTATCAGGAGTTCTCATTGGCATGTTGATACACAGACAGAAAACCAAAGGGAAAACCTCGGTAAAAATATCAAAACAATTGATGGCAACCTTTTCTAGTTATGGATTATTAGTTGTTTTAATGCTGCTGATATTTGTGGATGGACCAATAAAGAACTTATTGTTTCCAATACTTTGGCGCGTTCCATTTCCAGAAGTCATTACACGAACAGGCTTTGTAACTCCGTTTGGATATGGACAAACATTCCGCTGGTTTGCTTATCCGGCAACATTAATTACTGTTACGATAATTATCAGTTACATTGGCTTTAAGAAGAATAATCTTGCGACTTTTTACACAATTAATGAAGCATATAATGATACTGTCCGATCTGCAGCGCCTGCTACTTTAGGAATTCTTTCAACAGTCGGATTGGCTATGGTCATGGACCATACCGGAATGACTCTTCTTATTGCGCAGGGATTAAGCAATCTGACAGGTAGTCTTTTTCCAATCGTTTCACCTTTGGTAGGTATGCTAGGAGCATTTGCTACAGGCAGCAACACAAATTCAAATGTTTTATTTGTTTCATTACAGAAGAATATTGCTATTCTGATATCTGTTTCGCCGGTTATATTAGTTGCGGTCCAGACCGCTGGTGGCTCCTTAGGAAGTATGATAGCACCTGCGAAATTGATTATTGGCTGCAGTACTGTAAACCTTGTGGGTAAAGAAGGATTAGTCTTACGAAAAACTCTTCCATATGGTTTGGGTATTGGTGTTTTACTTGGAATTGTCGCATATCTATTTTCTTTAAATTGATAGTAATTGCCTAACCGTTCAATCTACAGTAAACCTATTACATATCAATAATTAGGATAAATAGAAACTGACCTGATTTTTCCCCAGTTGTTTGGATTTATACATAGCCGTATCAGCATAGGTGAGTAATTGTTCGTGATTATCCGCATCCTTGGGATACAAGCTGATTCCTATACTGGCGGTTACTAAACACTCGATGATTATCAATTTGATATGGTGCAGAAATTATCCCCAGTAATTTTTTTGCAAGAAAGTGGACTGATTCCACCTGATTAACATTCTCCAAAACAATCACAAATTCATCGCCACCCACACGGGCAACTGTGTCGGTCACTCGTAACTCGTTTAACAATCTTTTACTTACTTTAATAAGAAGTTTGTCACCAATATCGTGGCCAAAATTATCATTTATGCTTTTAAAACCATCGAGATCAATGAAAAAGGCAGCCAGAATGGATTTATTTCTATAAGCTCGTGCGAGCCCTTGCTGGAGTCGATCAATTAATAAACTACGGTTAATCAATGAAGTTAACTGATCATGGGTAGATAAATACTCCAGTTTTGATTCATTTATTTTTCTTGATGTGATGTCCTGGATGGAAACAAAGACCTTTCCCCAACTGGATTCGTAACCTGGGGCAACATTAAATCGAAGAATAACATGAAGGATATCTCGATGGAAATTTTCTTGATCGATCTCGCTGATGAAATTTGTATAGCCATTAGCCAGCGATGTAAATTCTGCGGCAATTACAGGTAAAGACTTGTTCGGTATAATCCGCTCCAAGCCAGATAATAGGTCTTCTTTATCTCGTGCTTTGAATAGGCTGATCGTAGCTTGATTAATATTAACAACCTTGATTAATCCAAGGAACTCTCGGACTTTTTCAGGATGCGCTTGAAAATATTCTTCAAAATCTGTAACTTGGTTGCTTTTGAGATCATCGATCTGTTCTTTTACAAAACTAAAATCCTCTTCCCAAAGGGAAATGGGAAAATCCTCAAATAAACTTCTATATCGGACTTCACTTTCCCGCAATATCTTATCAGCTTCGATACTTGCTGAAATATCCTGATATAGACCAAGCACACCGACTTTTCTATTCTCGACAACAACCGGAACACCCGATATGGATACATGCACCATGCTGCCATCTTTTCTTTTTCTAAGGCCAACAGCGGAAATTTTCTCGTTGGATAGCACTTTTTCAGTTAATGCCCTTGCCTCATGACTGACATCTTGAGACGTGATGATACTATCAAGATCCTTTGAAATTACCTCAGATTGATCGTAACCAAACAGTGCCTCAAACGCTGTGTTGCAATCAAGAATTTGCTGATTATTATCCAAGGTAACAATTGCAATTGGACTATTATCTACAAGAGAGCGGAAATACTCCGCTTTGTATTGAAATTCTAAAGTCCGTTCCTGAACTTTTTTTTCTAAATCATTTCTGATATGTCCAAGTTCAAGATTTACTGTTTCAAGTTTTTCCTTAGCGGAAGCGGATTGAACAATCGTATCTGACAACAGTATAGAAATATAGATTATTAGAACAATAAATGCTAACTCTAACAAATATATGAAATGATAAACACCAGATATGACCAGCATATCGTTGATTAAAGCCAGAAAGATAATTATAGTTGAAGCAAGAATCGGGCTACTTACCGATGCAGAAACACGTTTGTTTGCGTCCAAGGTTATATAAAGTGCAAGTATGTAAACAACAATACCAATTCCATAAGTGATTGATGTAATGATCCCGGGAGCAATTTCATAAAGAAGTATCGATCTACCAAAAAAGAATTCCTGTTTTAGGAAAGCAGTCTCTGGATGCCATGTTAAAGTATTCTGGATGAACACCTGTGAGATGATAATCAAAGAACCAGTAATTCTGAGAAGCCAGAAATAGATTGGTTGGATAGATTTTTGAGTAATGTGGACTACAAAAGAAAAATAGCTAATCGTAAAATTTGCGATTGCGCAAATTCCAAGCCTCTGCCAGAATAATAATTCATTAACTGACGTAGAGTTATAATAACCAATTGAACTTAATGCATATAGAAATATCGAGAACGCCGTCACCCCAAATGCCATTTGAGAGATTTGACGAACCCCTTTGATGTAAATGTATAAATAATATACTGTTATTGAAGCAGATAATGTTGCTGCTACAATTGGAATAATAGATATCATCTTTATCATAGTTAATATTCTCGGTTATCCTTACCTTCTTGAGAAAATCCTTTTGTTAAATCGTATTATTAATAAATCCTTTTCCATACAGCTTAATTGCGAGGAACGAATCGCACCTATATCCCAAGTAGTTTAAGAAATTCTTTAACAATTTCTGGATCCAAGAGTTCGCCAGATTTATCTTTCAAGTACTTAATGATTTTTGTCTCCGGCCATCCCTTTCGATAGGGACGGTCTGAGCTCAAAGCATCCCAAACATCCACAACAGCGAAAATTCTTGCTGAGAGAGGGATGGATTTACCCTTTAGACCCATCGGATAACCTGTACCATCCCATCTCTCATGATGATAGTAAGGAATTTCCAAAGCAGGTGCTAAATATGGAATATTTGAAAGCAGTTGTTTTGCAAATACCGGATGTTTCTTCATCACGATCCATTCTTCATCACTCAAGGGTCCTGGTTTTAACAAAATACTGTCAGGAATACCCATTTTTCCAATGTCATGGAGCAAAGCTCCTCGTTGGACATGGCGAATATCATCATCTTTGTATCCAAACCTATGTGCCATCTGAATTGTCAGATCAACAACTCTTTGACTGTGACCAGCAGTCTCATGTTCACGCAATTCCAATGCATGTGACCATCCTTGCAATGTTGCGTTATACGCTTCAATAAGATCATCGCTGGATTGTATTAATGCTTTTTCTGTCTTCTTTCGTTCGGTAATATTCTGGAGAATTGCAACTGCGCCATTAATCTCGCCATTGTCATCGTAAATGGGTATACCGGAATTTGATATGATCTTTCTCGTACCATCAAATGCTTCAATTTCAATTTCCTCGTCCAGAGTTGTTTGACCTTTTAATGCTTTTGCTGATCCCCATTCATGTGCTTCCACCTTACTACCATCTGAAAGGCGCCATCCCTGGTAATCAGATAATCCATCAACATCGACATAATGAACTCCTTGCCATATATCCTGTCCGGCTGGATTGAGATAATTGATTATCCCTTCCTTATTTACAACAAAGATTCCCACAGGTACTTTATCGATCACCGTTCGAATAAATTTTTCCTGTTCATGCAGGGCTACTTCAGCTTCTTTTCGCTGTGAAATGTCTTCAAACATTCCCATCACATATATAAGTTTTTGGTTTGAATCACGAACAAGAACCGAGGTTAATTGTCCCCAAACGAAATGTCCATCCTTGTGACGATTCCGTTTTTCGATTGTAAAATAATCTCTTTTTCCATCCAGTAGTTCTTGATGTAATTGTTGGTTAATTTGAAAATCATCAGGATGTGAAATATCTCTAAAAGTCAGTTTCGTAAATTCATCGAGATCGTATCCTAGCATATAAAGTAATGAAGGATTGCAACTCGTAAAACGACCATTCTGATCAATTGTGGAAATACCTATTTTTGATGCCTCAAAAATCTTTCTAAACTTTTCTTCACTCTCCTGCAAGGCTTTTTCAGAATTCTTTCGGTCGGTAATATCAAGAGCTGTAAAAGTTACTCCTTTGCTCAGATCTTTTAAGTCGATGGGGGTGGATGCCAGAATAATATTGATAAATGAACCATCTTTGCATTTCCAGATAGTTTCAACAACCCCAGAATCTTTTTCAGCAATTTGTTTATACTTCTCTCGACCGACAAAGTCGAATTCTTCTTGTGTTGGATAAAGGATCCTAGCTGATTGGCCAATTAATTCATCCTGGCTATATCCTACCATCTCACATATTTTTGGATTGACATATACAAGAACACGATTATTCACAACACCAATACCTGTTGGAGCAACACGGAAAATACTCTGCATCTTATCTTCAGATTCTGCGGAGACGTACGATAGCTTTCTCTTTTTCTTCTTCTGCAACAATTCGATCAGATACATCCTGGACGATCGAGAATAAAACTTGACCTGATGGTAAGTCGATTAATGAAGAAAGAACTTCTACTGTTTTGATTTCCCCTGATATCAATTTATGCGGGAAAACATATTTTATGGGTACATCAGTTTTGATATCTTGGATTATGGAATTAATTTTGGATTGAGGCAGTTGGTTAATTTTATTAATATGCATCATCTTAAGTTCATCAATAGAATATCCGTAAAAAATGCTCGCTGCATCATTAGCATCAACTATCATCCCTGTTTCGGGAGATACCAACAGCATAATAGCATGATGACGCTCAAACATCCTGTGGAATTGTTCTTCACTCTGGCGTAATGCTTCTTCGGTCTGTCGCTTATAAGTCACATCACGCGCAGTCACTAAAAGACCATCAATTGATGGATTATATAAAAGGTTTTGGATGTCAACATCCAGATAAATCCATGACCCATCTGCCCTTTTTGATCGAAACTCAAATCCATTTTGAAGAAGGTTACCGTTGGTTATCTCAGAAAATTTTGTTCTGACTAACTCCTGATCATCTGGGTGGACAATCTCAAATACCTCGCGGCCTAACAGTTGATCCAGATTGTAGCCCAGGACCCGTTTGTATGCATTTGGATTTGCTATAAATTTTCGGCACCCTGATCTATCCAAAATACAGATCATATCATTCGTGTTTTCTAACATCGAGCGGAATCGTTCTTCACTAACAATTAATTCTTGTTCAGCTCTTTTTCTTTGAATGGCAACGGTAATAACCCGAGAAATCGTGCGAATTAGATCAATGGGAGGTTTTGCTGCATTTTCAGGGAGATAAATCGAAATTGTTCCGAAGAGTTCCCCGGCCAAATCTATGGGAATAACAACAATTTCTCCAAGTTTAAATGTTTCTTTAAGTAGGTTTCCGACCATTTCAGGGATTGACCCAAAGGTTAGCTCAGTTAATGAATCCCGGGTTGTAAATCCCTGGGATAATAACATCGATTTCTTCTCGTCAGGCATAGTAATATGCAGCTTTTTAATTGAGTTCTTTAGGAGCTTGTTCGCCTGAAATAAAGTGTTATTACTTGATGAAATATATTCAACCGATAGAGATTTATCAGTCTGATGATAATTGGTAATGATACAAGCTACTGCACCTGTGAGGATTTGTATCCTTTCCGCAATTATTTGGTTGAGGTCATCTATTGTGGATGCGTCAGCTAATTTTGAGGAAAGAGTATTCAATTCGAATAGGTTTTGCGAGTTCTTTTGGGACTCAATTTCCACTAATTTTTGTTTAGTAATATCTCTTGTGATAACGCCGAGGCGATTTCCATTTTCTGTATTAATTAGAAAAATGGTTTGCAATACGTTGCGTATAGACCCATCAAAGTGGCGAATTTCTGCTTCAAGTTCTTGATTAAGAAATGGAGAAGATTCTTGTCGTAAGGCATCTAGGATAATATCTTGTATTTTTTGCTTTTCCTCCGAAGCCTTTTTCTTTGAGGGAATTAATTCAAAATATACTTCCCAATACAGCCGACCGAGAATATCTTCACGTCGTATCCCAGTGAGTTTCTCATAAGCAGGATTGATTTCCAATATCCTACCTTCGCTATTAATTAGGATGATTGCTTCCGAACTCTGTTCAATAACCGTCCTGAATTTCGATTCCGAATCGCGTAATCCCTCTTCAATTCTCTGTCTTTCATGAATCTCGCTTTCTAACTTGATCACCATTTTGGAAAGCTGTTCAGTGCGATCAGATATAATTCTTTCTAATCTCTTATCATATAATCTGTCAGGGTTAGTATCAAGGTCACTTGTTTTGATTTTCTGAATTGATAGAACATATCCGTTGAGACCATTTGACACGAATGTTTGTCCAGTGGTTTCTAATAGATATTTTATTGATTTTCCTCGTTTCTGAATAATCACTGATTTTGATAAACCTGTTTTTATCTGTAAAAACTCCATATCGGTGATCCAATTCGATAATATTTTATAAATAAAATAACCGGATGAATCTTGATTATTCAATCCTGTCATTTCAACAGCTGCAGCATTGATATCTAAAATTATTCCGGATTGATCCAAAATGATAAAGCCTATCGGTACTCTATCAAATAACCACGCCTTATCAATTGGTAAAGAGGTTGGCTCGAAATCAAAATGGGACATAGGCTATCTCCACACGATTCCTTCCAGCTTTTTTAGCAGCGTACAGTGCTTCGTCGGCCTTGATTAATACTTCATCAGGGGTATTCCCATTTAATGGATATTCAGCGACCCCGACTGAAACTGTAATTTGTCCAATTTTATCTTCTATCTGGAAGTTTAATTGTTCAATCATTACTCGAAGATCATCCGCCCTCAACTGTGAATCTTTTTGTGAAGCTCGGGGCAGGAGGATTAAAAATTCTTCCCCACCATACCTAAACGCCACATCTTCCTGCCTGATATGTGATAAAGTCTCCTCACCAAATTTTTTTAGAACTTCATCACCGGCCTTATGTCCAAAGGTGTCATTTATCACCTTGAAGTGATCTATATCAATCATCAATATTCCAATAGGATGATTTTCCCTCGATGCCCTGGCAAATTCACGGTCCAATGTTTCAGCCAGAAAATGTCTATTATATAAACCGGTCAATGTATCATGTAAAGCCATATGGTAAACCTTGCTATGAAGACGGTTGATCTCCTTTAATTTTTCTTCCAATAGATTATTTGCATTTCGGAATTCACTGGTTCTGGCTAATATTTCTTTTTCCATTCCATCACGAATACTTGTTAGTTTTTCATTCGATTCCAATAAATCCACTGTTACAGCCCAAAAGCGATCGATGAATATAGACATAAAAGCTAAAGTCAGGAAAAAAGGAATCCATCCAGTTAAGTCAACTCCGCTGTGAATAATTACCCAATCTATATTTGCATAGACTACTAAAATGCTAATAAAAATCCCAGCGATAAGTAATTGTTTTGCCCCGGGTATATTGGATTTGATTGCCGGAAAAATCAAGAATATGATGTAGATAGAAGCTAAAGAAATTGGTACAAGAGAAACATTAAGAATCACTTCCACCCACGGTACAGGTGCGACCATAATACACATGATGGAAAGCAAGGAAAAGATGATGATCGCTATTAAAACCTGTGGTGTGGGTTTGTCTTTGAATAAGAAACTCCATACGGTTATTCCGATCAATCCTGGCCAAACGATATTGGATGAATACATATATTTGATTATTAGAGCTGTATCTAAAGCGTATCTATAAGTGAAATTCGTCATTGTAAACGAATATACAACACATGTAATGAGGAACAGTCCAAAATATAAGTTATAAGATTCTTTCCGGCGAATAAAGGTCCAAAATTGAAAAACACCAAAAAAGAAATATACTCCAATTTGGAACCAGAAGACCGCGTCAATTAGAAGACGTTTTTGAAGGAGGTTTTGAGTGTTTCCTATCAAATATCCATTGGACATGGAAAATCCTGGCAGCATGCCGGAAAAGAACGGATGAATATAAGAATCTCCAATAATTCGAAATACAAGAAAATTCCTTCCTGGTTGGAGTACTCGGTTTGGGATGGGTATAATGACTTTCTGGATGGTCCTATGGATCGCCATCCGACCCTTTGGATCAAGATATATTTCGTTGTATATATTTTGCCCATTCAGGTAAACTGACCAGTTTTCTCCAATTTCCGCCAAATATAATGAGGAATTCTGAGATAAGCATAGTTCATTACACTCAAAAGTTGTCATTACCGAAAATTCATTCTGGGTATTAATTGGTAGTCCCTCAAAAATTTTATTCAACCGGATGGGAAATTTATCAATTTGCTTGACGCCAATCCCATTTACATCGAATCCATCTAAGTCTGATTGAGAAAAACCGAGATGTGCATACCATCTAAGATCAACCAGGTTGATCTGATGGTCTAATTCCATGCGGGAAATCGCCTTCGTTGAAGTGAATAAACCAGCTAAGGAGAAAAGAAATAACATCGATATAATAATCGTGCTAACAATTGAGATATTGGTAAAATTTATTTTTAATGTTTTCATTTCCCCTGACTGATCCTTTTTTCGTCCCCGCTTACATATAGAATGTCACAACAACAAAAACTATTTCTATGAATATTGTGACAAGAATTACTCTAGCATAATTCTATAAAAATACCCTACTCATGTGAATAAAGACTAAGTAAATATTCATATTAACCATAATAAAAATCAAAAAAGAGGCAAACGAATTGAAAAATGACACTTATGAAATTACCAAGGGAGATGAATTATTTAGCCACATCTATTGAAAACACGAAGGTAACTATGTCCATGTTAACCAACATGTGGTTTATATTCATCCGAGATATGGCAATTCCCGTCATTTTGATTTAGAATCAATTAGAAAAATACATGTTTAGACATGATATATTTGTATTTCATTACTCAATTTCAAGGAGAAAATAATGATCGTCAGTACTAAGAAATTATTTGAAGCAGCCTATGGAAAATTCGCAATTGGTGCTTACAATATCAATAATCTCGAACAAACTATGGGACTATTTCGGGGAAATATTGATAGCAAAGCTCCTTTTATTATCCAAATCAGTAAAGGTGCCCGTTCTTACTCTGATAAACGTATGTTGGAAGGAATCATTCGAGCAGCCGACGAGGTTTTTCCCGAATCAATTTTTGCAGTGCATTTGGATCATGGTGATGAAAAAACTTGTTATGACTGCATAGAGAGCGGATTTTATAGTTCTGTAATGATAGATGCGAGCCATGAATCTTTTGATGAGAATATCGCGATTACCAAACGTGTTGTGGATGCTGCCCACGCAAAAGGATTGGTTGTGGAAGCAGAGTTGGGTCAATTAGGTGGTGTTGAAGAGCATGTCGCTGTTGATGAGGCGAATGCAAAACTTACTGATCCAAAACAAGCAAAGGAATTCGTAGAACGAACCGGAGTCGATTCTCTTGCATGCGCGATCGGAACAAGCCATGGCGCTTTTAAATTCTCTGGCACACAGGGATTACGTTTTGATGTTCTCACTGAGATCCAGAAACGATTACCAGGGTTTCCTCTGGTGATGCACGGATCCAGTTCTGTGCCACAAGATGAAGTCGAAAGGATAAATAAAGCTGGTGGTGACTTGAAAGGCGCGAAAGGCGTTGATGACAAACAATTCAAGATGGCAGCTACTCTAGGCGTAACAAAAATCAATATTGATACTGATGGTCGATTAGTTTGGACTCGAGTACACAGAGAGTACTTCCGTGACCATCCGGAAAATTTTGACCTTCGACCTGTCGGTAAAGTATTCATGGAAGAATATGCAAAATTCATCGCGGATAAAAATGTTAAATTAGGCAGCGCTGGACAACTGGATATAGTTCGAAATTTGATTAGCTAATATCCTATTAATAAAAATGGACTGCGTAAGCAGTCCATTTTTTTATTATTTATATGGATGATATTCATTAAATTCGTTGGTTAGTTCCAAACCCCATATTTATTTCATTAGGATGATTTGGAAACATCTTACTGCCAGGTCACTTTAGGGAGAGCTGAAGTTTGAATTCGGATTGGTTTTTGGCTACCAACTGACACTCGACTTTCATCTTTCACATGCTCAAGACTCATCTTTCGGAAATGGTAAGCATAGACCGTCATAGTAATTGCTAACGGTAACTTCGCCGGAAAGCGGAAGAGTGTCCACACTAATAATTTCCAAAACTCCCATCTAGCATCACTTAGGATACCCGTCCAAAGAAATGACCGAAATAATGCTTTTATTTCCGGCCCACTAATTGTAACTGTCCTTACCTGAGGTTTAAAGTGATAAAGCATAGTGCGAATACGCTGATAAGCCACCTTGGGGGAAAACAGGCTGCGCACCAGGTTGACGTAACCACTTTTGAGGGTGTGGATATCCATAATGGGAACAATGTTTGTCTCGCCATCGCCATTATCGCCTGTAAATCCTAATTGAATCCTACCTTCTTTATACAAACGATCATAGAGCTGTGTACCCAAAGGTGCTTGCAACATTCCAACCATAGCAGTGACAATTCCACTATCCTGAATAAAATCAAATTGACGTTGGAAGATATCCTCCTTGTCACTATCAAAGCCAACAATGAATCCAGCCATTACTTGCATTCCATAGGATTGGAGTGTGTGGACGGAATCCAATAAATTTCTACGGGTATTTTGAGATTTATGACATTCCTCAAGTCCTTCTTCACTTGGAGTTTCTATCCCAACAAATATGGAGATGAAACCGGCATCTGCCATCAACTGCATTAATTCCTTATCATCTGAAAGATTAATGGAGACTTCAGTAACAAAGTTGAAACCTGCTTTGCCTTTTCTCCACTGAATGAGTGCCGGTAGCACTTCTTCCTTGATATGTTTTTTGTTTCCTATCAAGTTATCATCAACAAAAAACACTTCTCTTGACCAACCTAGTTCATATAGGCGATCTAGCTCCGCGAGGATTTGTTTGACAGATTTTACCCGTGGTCGATGACCGAATAGCGATGTTATATTGCAGAAATCACAATGGAATGGACACCCTCTTGAATACTGAATACTCATGGAATCATAAGCGCTCATATCCAGCAATTCATACCTTGGAGTAGGGGTTTCCTGAATATCAGGATATTCAGTACAACGATAATATTGTGCTGGAGTACCAGCTTCCAGATCATGAATAAATGGAGGTAAAGTTTTTTCACCTTCATTTAAGATGAAATAGTCGACCAATGGAAAGTTCTCAGATTCTGTTGTAAAAAGAGGCCCACCTGCAGCAACTTTACGGTTTAGACGATGGCACAAGTTGAGAACTTCATTTACGGAGGACCTTTGAACCGTCATTGCACTTATCATTACCAAATCAGCCCAGAGGATATCAGAGTCTTCGAGATCTGCAACGTTCATATCAATAAGTTTTATTTCCCATTCCTTGGGAAGCATTGCAGCAATAGTTAGTAACCCAAGCGGTGGAGTCGACGCCTTCTTGTCCAGAAACTTGATAGCATGTTTGAAACTCCAAAATGTATCTGGAAATTGTGGATAAACCATTAAAACATTCATAATTGTCGTTCTCCTGTTTGATATTAACCTTTCATAATCGTAGTCCTTCACAACATTTGTGTAATCCCACTGAGGTTAGATTTTATGGTCATATTTCGGTATGACCATAAAGTATGACCATGACCTAAAAACCATTACTTTCCACAAACTTGGAGATGCTATAATCAGTAATCGATGATATCGAATATTGATATGCATAAAACAAATCGTGTTGGCGCCTCAATTGCCTTTGCGGTAGTTGTAATGGGGGTTTTATTATCCTTTTTTGCACCGACGAGACAGATTACGAATTTGGAAATTGCTGCGATTATTGTGTTGGCAACTTGTTATGTATTCGTAGGAATCTATGGATTTGGCATTCTTAGTCAGGCAAATATTCCATTTGTTCATTTAGTCTATTTCGCATGTCAGATACTTCTTGGCATAAGTTTAATATTTTTAAGTAAAGGAAAAGGAATTGGTCCTATTCTTTTTTTACCCTTGATAGGACAATCGGTAACATTACTACCTCCAAGAACGATGATCGGTGTGAATGGCATAATCGCCTTGGCATATTTGATCGGTTTCAGGTATTACGCAACGAATTGGGACGTACTTTGGACAAATCTACCCTGGTACCTCACCGGGCAAGTATTTGTAATCATTTTCCTACAAATGGCAGTGGAAGAAGATAAAGCCCAATCGAAGAATTTAAAATTATTAATGGATTTGGAACAAGCAAATGAGAATCTACGTCGGTACGCGAGCCAAATAGAAGAACTAACCATTAGCCGTGAAAGAAATCGCATCGCTCGGGAGATCCACGATGGAGTCGGTCATTATCTAACCGTGATAAATATGCAAATCCAGGCTGCCGAAGCTGTTATGATGATAGACCCATCTAAAGCAAAAGAAACGTTATCTAGGGCAACGACTCAGTCACAAAATGCCCTCATGGAGATCAGGAAATCGGTGACCATTCTCCGCGAAGGATCTGGGAAGGAATTGTTACTATCGCGCAGGTTGCGGGAATTATTGGATAATATTTGTGATTGCCCAATCCAACCTGAATTCAAGCAGTTGGGGACAGAAAGACCGGTTTCTGCACAAAGTGAACAAGCAATTTACCGTACAGCTCAAGAGGGGATCCAAAATGTAATAAAGCATGCACAGGCAGAGAATATTTGGATCATTCTCGATTACACATTGAAAGATGAAATACGATTAACCGTGAGAGATAACGGAATTGGACGACAATCTGGCAATACAGGTTTTGGATTGATTGGTTTGGAGGAACGAATGAGGTTGATTAATGGATCATTTCGAGCGCAGGATCTTAATGATGGCGGTTTCGAGATTGTAATCGAGGTACCTGAATGAATGATCCGATAAAGGTTATGATCGTTGACGATCAATCCTTATTCCGTGAAGCCCTAATAACTTTGTTATCGACTAAGAATGATTTCGTAATCGTTGCCGAAGCTGGGAACGGTGAGGACGCCGTCAGAATTGCAGCTGAAAAATCACCAGACGTCATATTGATGGATTTGCGCATGCCAGTCATGGACGGAGTTGAAGCGACAAAACTGATTACAAAAAACTCTCCAGCTACTCATATCATTATCCTGACCACATTTGATGATAACGATGATGTGATTGATGCGCTCCGGGCTGGAGCTGTTGGTTATCTCATGAAGGATGTCTCATCTGCAAAACTTTTCGAGGCAATCCAGTCCACCCATAAAGGAGAATACTTCCTTTTGCCATCGATCACAGCAAAGGTTGTTAATGAGCTCTCCCGAACAGGTCCATTTGAAGGTCCATCCGAAACTGGAATTACATCCGATTTTGTTGAAAGTTTATCTAACCGTGAAATGGAGATACTTCAACTGGTTGCGATTGGGAACAGTAATAAAGAAATCGCCGAAAAACTGGTGATTACAGAGGGGACAGTTAAGAACCATTTATCCAGCATTCTTGCCAAACTATCCGCAAGAGACCGAACTCAGGCAGTTGCAAGGGCTAGAGAACTCAGAATCTTAAAATAGGTGTTTTTTGAAATCTGATGCAGTTATGACTGGACAAAATGTAAAAAGGGACCTCTGGATTACGATAGCGCTCCAGGTGGGAACTCTTATTTTATTAATTTCGGGTGCGTTTATTCTCAATGCACCGTGGATTGCTGCATTCACATTACCGTTGATCCTTATTACTTGGTTGGGATGGGCTGTGTATTACAAAAAACTAGGCGGTATGATACCGCTTAGTATACTTTTTGGGATTACATTAGGTGGTTTCATCTTACTATTGCCAAACGAATTCATGCCGTTGTTGTTGCGCATAGCCAGCGCTTTTTTTTGTTTTGGATTGGGTTGGCTAGGTATTTGGTACTTTGCAAAAACAATAAAAGGGACATTCTGGTGGTGGGCTGTAGTCCCTGCCACGTTGACTTTTGCGATGACAGGTATATCCGCTTTCAATAAAACAAGCTTATTTGATTTCATTTTCTTTGTTGGATTTGGAGTTGGAATTGGATTACTGGTATGGGGATTGGGAGAAAAGCTGTTCGGACTGATCATTGCCGGCTGCTTGCTCATTACTACCTCACCGGGGATAGCTTTTTCTTGGAGTTGGGCGCAAAATCTTTCTCTTGTCAGTCAAACCGGAGTTATGCTTGTTTGGTTTGCACTAGGGTGGGGATTGATCACAATATGTTCACGTGTTCTCGCAGATAAGTTTACTTGGTGGCCACTCATTCCTGGTGGTGTTTTGGCGATGGTCGGATTGGGTTTGTATTTAAGCGGTGATGCACTATTGGCGAACGCCGTTCTAAATAATACTGGTACCATGGGGATAATTCTATTTGCGATATATTTGGTATTAATGAGAACGAGGATTAGGCGATAAAAAAAGCAGCTATTAAGCTGCTTTATATTATCATTCGACATTACGATTAATTTTTGGCTACTTCGACTTTCATGCAGAATACCATGACAATTACACCAATGGTTGTTGGCGCCCACCAGAAATCACGAATTATCTGCGGAAGGAAGGTTGTAGATCGGGCAACTACTCCAAAAAGCATTAAAGCTACAGCAACCGCAACAAGATACCAGCTGGTTACTCCAAAAGGTGGCGCATTTGGGTCTTTTGGTGGAGCAGGGGGTAATTTCCCTTTTTTGCGGTTTGCTTCACGCATGCGCTGAACCATTGCCTCTCTTTCTAGTCTGCGCTTTTTTCCACGTAATTGCATCAAGCGTAAATAGAATATCACCATTGCGATAATTACCACGATCATTCCAGGTTCGAGATTAAAAGGCATTCCTAGCTCCTATAATTTTAGATATTCTCTTGCAGATTTTTGGAAGGTATCAAGGATTGGTTCAACACCTGGACCAATTCGAACATTCCTACCTAATGGAGTAAGTTCATACATAATGGTTTTAATTGTTCCATCGGGATTTACTCCATCCCTCTGCAAAGAGATAACAAAAGTAGTGGGCAAACGCAAAAGCATGAAATCGGCAATAGTCTTCTTTTTAGGTTTTTTAACCAAAAACATATAATAGACTTCACCATCCATAGTCGGTTCTGGTAATGTTATTGATACCATTTTTATTGGTTTGCCGTCTTTGTCAGGAGTTTCTTTTAAATGGAAACCAAGTCCTTCAGGGGAAGACGGAACTAAGACACCCATATTGTCCACAAGATGTTTCCACCAGAATCGAAGGAATTTAACTCCATCCTTATCCAGATATTTCAAGAAGCTGTCATTTTGTTTATGCCACATGATGGGTATTGTTTCGTGAGTAAAATTCCAGTGCTGTGATTTATTCTTATCCATCAAGACTCCAATTAATAGTGTGAAAATTCTCGTTCTAAGAATTCCTGCAAACTGGTTGGTTTACGACCCAATAACCAGGTTAGGATGTGTTCATTACCCTTGAGCCCATAATTTCGATAATAGCTAAACATGGATTTCAGAGTCTCAAAAGCATATCCGCTCAATCCATTCTTCTGTACCTGCTTTTCCCAGGTGGAAAGTGGAACCTCTTCTGCTTCAACAGTGAGATCCAATAGCTTGGATAATGCCTCAGCAACTTCGATCTGAGACAGGGGTGGGGTTCCAGTTAACTCATAAGTTGCATTCTCATGACCTTTTTCAGTAAGAACTATAGCTGCTGCTTCGGCTAAATCTCGTAGGTCGACCAGGCTGATTTGTGTTGAAGTTGGGTAAGGCATTGGATACCGTCCGCCGAGAATCGCTTCCCGATATCCTAGGATATTTTGCATAAATGCAGTTGGCTGTAACACGGTAAAATTAAGATGAGATAGAAATAATTGCTCTTCAACAAGTAACTTTTGCCAATGGTGCTGCATTGTTTGTGTTTGAGGATGTATTACTGATTGATAGACTAATCTTTGAACACCTGATTTCTCGCAAGCTGAAATCACCTTTTTTCCGATTTCAAACTCAAACTGATTCATATTTGAGCAGAGATGGTAGACCACATTTACATTCTTCATAGCATTAATGAGATCAGAAATCTCATTTACATCACCAACAATAGCTTCAGATGCTCCTGATGCTAGAACAACTTGTTCTTGTTCAGGTTTATGGATAAAAGCAAGTGCATCAGCTCCTTTATTCGAAAGAGCCATAAGTATGGCGCGACCAGACTTTCCAGATGAGCCAAGAATGAGAATTTTATCGGACATTGTAAAGGGATTATATCATGCAGAAGGGGCGGGTTTGCCCGCCCCTCGAGAACTTATAATACTTTAGTCTGCTTATGCGGCAGAGCGGTCGTATTCGGGCTTGAACCAGCGGAAGATGAGGTTCAGGATGATACCAACAACTGCACCGGTAGCGATCGCAGGCCAACCATATGGGAAGATGCCCTTGAGACAGCGGGATTGGCAGGAAGCCATTGGCATAACCAATGTTACCGCCGATACCGATTACCAGGATGATGGCGCCGATGGCCAAGCTGTTTAGGATCATACAGGTTGACTTTTTCAGCCATCATAAGAGCAATACCCTGCATACCAATGACGCCGAACAGATAGATGGAGAGACCACCTGCTACTGCGGTTGGGATGGAGTTGACGGCGTCTTTGAGTGGGCCGATGAAGCCAAGGATGATGGCGATTGCGCCTGCAGCTACCAGTACTGGACCGGAGTAGTTGCGGGTGATGACCATGAGGGAGTTGTTCTCGCCATAGTTGGTACCAGCGGTTGAACCGAAGATACCATTGACCAGGTCATTGAAACCATCGAGCATCAGGTTCAGGCCGATGTAACGGGAAAGGAAATATTTCTCGCGGCCTTGTTCTTCAGCCAGATGGTCAACATACAGAGAGATCTGGTAAAGATGAGCGGTGGATTCTGGGATGGTTGCAATAGCCATAATACCAACACCGATCAAGACGGTTACCGTCAGCGCATTATTGAATACGGGGAGGGTAATTTGAGGAGCGGTGATGAAGGGGGTGTACAAACTGTGGATTGACCAAACCAAGAAGGGCTGCAACAATGTAGCCAACGATGCCGGCCAAGAAGATCGGGAGCATTCCAATGAAGCCCTTACCCTGGAGATAGACCGAGAAGAGAACTGCGGCTAACATGGTAACGAGAGCGGCAGCCCACCATTTGAGGGTTACATCAGGGGTAGCCATTGAATCAACACCGCAGCAGGTACCGGAAGCCATGGTCAGAGCGGTGTAGCCCAAGCCAATACCAATTGTACAAGCAACAGAACCGGTAACCACTGGGGGCAAAACTTTATCAACGGCTTCTTTACCACCGGAGAGGCGGATGATCAAACCAACGATAACGTTGATGATACCAGTAGCAACGAAACCGGCCTGGACAACCGATATGGTTGCGGCAGAAGCAGGAGGCCAAAGCCCAAACCGGGTTCCAAAACATTAATTGCAGAAACGACTGCGGTAATATAGCTGAAGCTTGAGCCGTAATACAAAGGAATGTATTTGCCCATGGCGAATTTGGCGCCTAATAGGGCAACGATGGTTCCCAAACCGGTGATGGTTAAAACGGTTGATACATCAAAGTGCATAAGCAGTGCGCACAAGACGGTCGCGGGGAACATGGTAAGGACGTGCTGGAAACCAAGCAAGAGCAATTGACCAATCGGGGGGGGTATCGTTTGGCAGATATCCCATTACTTTTGGTGCGGTAGTGGCCATTAGAATTTCCTTCCTCTTTCTTAGAATAAATTGCCATTAGGTGTTGAAAATTTCTGGGTATGTGTAGTTTTCTAATCAGTTCATATTTCATCTTAGAAAACTATTCTGAATTCTCTTCTCTTATACATCACCTCCTTTCATGGGATAAAAAAGTGGAGACCCTCTAATTATTTATTCAGATCTCCACGATTTTCATAAGATTATCTTGACGAATGCAAGACCAGGCAATCAGAACGAAGAGGATTGCCATGGGAACTACATAAAGTACCATTTTTACTTCGGCGGATTTTTTGAAATCTACTTTTTCAATATATTCTTTTGCTAATTTTTCACCGACGATTTCTTCTTCGGTTAATTCTTTTTTCTCAACTAATGGATCAGACACCTTTCCTCCAAAATATTAATGTTATTTTAAGCACAATTTTATAATTGTCAAACTGTTATTTAGTATAACACCGATTTTTTATTTTCGTTTCTCGACCTCCTTATCCAATTTCTCGAGGCCGCTCTTGAGCATGCTTTTTGCGACGCTATCGATCAATCGTTGACCAACACTTGCCAGTTTCCCGCCAATATTTAACTCTCCGGTATACTTGAACAAGGTCTTCCCATCTTCCTGTTGGATAAATTTGACTTTACCTACTCCTTCAGCAAAACCTGCAGCCCCTTTTCCTTTGACAACCATGGTGAATGAAGTTGGCGGATTGTCATCTGTTATCGTGTAAACACCAGCAAATTGACCATTTACCGGACCGATCTTTAACTTAATCGTACCTTCGTATACATTCGGACTCACTTCAACCATGGTGCTTTCGCCTGGAATGGCAAGTAGAAGCATATTTGGATCGTGAACTACCGCGTAAGAAATATTGCTGTGGTCCATTGAAAACATAATCACCTTCAATTTTTAATCCCATCTTCGTTACTCCTTAGTAATATTATGTTTTACTTGGCTTGCTTAGCTTGTTCAACTAATTCATATAATCTGCTCGGATCCATCGGCATTTCGGTGATAAACAGACCTGGAATATCTAATGCATTTTCAATTGCCTGAGCATATAACGGCGGAATAGGGATGGTACCTGATTCGCCCACACCTTTGATTCCTAGTGGATTTAATGGTGATGGGGTACACAAGTGACCAATTTCGATCTTAGGCGGCATGTCTGTCGCGTGCGGAATCAGATAATCGGTGAAGGATCCATTTTGCAATTGGGCATTCTCGTCATATGCAAGACGTTCGAAGTACGAGTTTCCAATACCCATTTGAATGCCACCATGTAACTGACCATCCAGGATCATCGGATTGATGACAGTTCCACAGTCATCGACAAAGACGAATTTATGGAATTTAAGTTGGTATGTCTCAGGATCTACTTCCATTATCGCAGCTACTGCGCCATATGAGGTAGCGCCGTAGGGTGGGGCGTAGAAACCGGTAGCTTCCAAACCGGGATCTGTTCCTGGTTTAATCGTACCGCGCATGGGATTCGCTTTAGTAGCCAGATCACCGAGTTTGATGGATTTTCCAGGAATATCTGCAACTCGGACTTCTCCATTGCCAAGTTCCAAGTTCCTCTTCCGGTACATTGAAAAGTTGGCTGGCAGTTGCTAAAATCTTTGCTCGAACAGCCTTTGCAGTGAGGTGGTACGCATTACCAGCAACAGTAGCTCCACGGCTGGCAAAAGTACCGGTACCCCAGGTGAATTTATCAGTATCACCGGTTTCGATGATGACATCTTCAGGGACGGACTCCAACCTGATCTGCAACAATTTGAGCAAATGAAGTAAAGTGTCCTTGTCCTTGGGTACCAAAAATACAAGTGGCAAATACTTTACCACTGTTACCAACAGTTATCTTTGCACCTTCGTAAGGACCTACACCGGTATTTTCGGTAAAGACAACCAGACCGATTCCAACTTTTTTGCCTTGTGCGCGTAGCTTAGGTTGTTCTTCTTTGATCCATCGGTCGTAATCGATCATTTCTTTGGCTTTTTTCAAGGCAGCCGGATAGTTTCCTGAGTCGAGAACAAACTGGGCAAAATCTTGAGCAATAATACCGGATTCTAACGGGAACGGGGCATCAGCCGGGATCAGATTAATCTCGCGCATTTTGATCGGGCAAATGCCCAATTTTTTTGCTGCAAGATCGATCATTCGTCTCCATGACGAAAACGCCATAGCTGCGACCTGCTGCACGTACAGGAGAAACGATCATCTTATTTGTGAATACCGATTTGAATTCGGTATAGAAGTTGGGAATATCGTATGTTCCGGTGGTATGGGTTTGGGTATTTAGAGGAATGGTTGCAGTGTACGGATTGAATGCACCCGTGTCGTACAGGAAGACATCTTTGAAATCCAAGGATCTTTCCATCTTTATTAAATGCAATATCACAGTCATGAACCTGCACTCGTTCAGCAGTGGTACCAATGAAGTTCTCCTGTCGATCCTCCAGCCACTTGATCGGTTTATGCAGCTTGATGGATGCAAATGTACACAGTACTTCTTCGGGTTGATTGGTCATTACTTTTGGACCAAAAGCACCACCTACAAATGGCACAATTACCCGTACTTTTTGTTCTGGGATTTTAAACCATGAAGCCATACTGTTCCGTAAACCGGCAGGAGATTGGGTATTGCAGTGGATGGTCAATTGTTCACTATATTCATCCCAATTGGCGACAAATCCACGATTTTCAATCGCACCAGCAGTACAACGATCCATGATCATCCGTTGGGATAATGTAAAATCCGCTTTCGCTTTTGCTTCTTTCGAATGATCCATGTTCTTGGACAACGTGGGTAGCCAGATTTGTATCCAGATCATGATGGACCAATGGGGAACCTGGCTTTAAAGCATCTTCCACGTTTTCAACAACAGGCAAAGGATCAGAATCTACATAAATAGCAGCAGTTGCATCTTCAGCGATATAACGGCTTGTGGCAACGACCATTGCTACAACTTCGCCCTGGTGGTGGATATAATCTTTGACAATCGGGATTTGGGTGCGTGAGTTTGCAATACAACCTGGAATCGAATGAGGAGCTGGAACCAGAACAGGACCTGGGTGCCACCATTCTCCGAGGTCCTCAGCGGTGTATACAGCAATGACACCCGGGATTGGTTTTGCTTCAGTCGTATCAATACTATTCAGTTTTGCGTGTGGGTAATCACTTCGCAAAAAAGCAGCATAAAGCATATCCGGATAGACAATATCGCCGACATACTTTCCGTTACCGGTAAGTAAACGGGGATCCTCGTTCCTTTTTACTCTTTGACCTAAGAATTTATTTGCCATGAGACACCTCACTCTTACCATTGGACATCATCTCTGCGGCCAGCTTGGCGGCTTCAACGATGTTTTGGTAGCCTGTGCAACGGCAGAGATTTCCATCAATAGCATCACGGAGATCTTCTTCGGTCGGATTTTTATGGTCACGCAAGTATGCTGAAAGAGTCATTAAAATACCCGGAGTACAGAAACCGCATTGAGCTGCATGTTTTTCCCGGAATGCTTCCTGGATGGGATGCATCTTTTCAATTGTTCCAAGACTTTCAACAGTTAGTACTTCATGACCAACTGCTTGAACTGCGAACATTAGGCATGATCTAATCGGAGTACCATCCAGTAAGACAGTGCAGGTACCACAAGCTCCGTGCTCACAACCAACATGAGTACCGGTTAATCCGGCATAGTACCGAATAAAGTCACTCAAGAGGAGACGAGGTTCAACATCTTTTGTATAATTTTGACCATTTATTTTGAGCGTAATTTGGGTTATGTCACTCATATTCGCCTCCTATTTCTTCGCTTTCGCGTATGCTGTGGCGACCGCATCAATGCCAAGGACACGGGCAAGGTGGCGGCGGAAGGCTGGAGTAGCATGTATATCAGATCCTGGATCGAGTTCACTTTCAATACATGCTTCAACGGCAGATGCTATCAGCTCTGGTGTCAATTTTTGACCAACCAATCTGCTGCTAATTTCTGAAGAAAGGACAGGGATTTCGCTTACACCCATGAAAGCTACTCTTGCAACGGAACACACATCTTTTTCGTCCAAGGTTATTACTGCTGCAGTACCGACAAGAGCGGAAGCTCCCGTTTGACGGGCTGTTTGTTTATAACTTGTACCTGATCGCCCGGGTAATTTGGGGATACTGACTTCGGTTAGAATCTCATCGGATTCCATTACATTTGCATACATGCTGGTATAAAACTCATCAGCGGGAACGATACGATCAGATCCGGTTTTATTTATCTTCATTCCGAAATTCATTGCCACTGCAACAACCGGTAGCTGACCGGCTGGATCGCCATGAGCTAATGCGCCACCGAAGGTACCACGATTACGTATAGCCGGATGAGCTAAAAATGGCAAACATTCCTGAACCATCGGTGCTATTTTTGCAATTGTTGGATCAAATTCTACTGTTGTATCCCTGGTCATGGAACCAACCAAAATGGAACCATAAGATCCGGGTTTAATGTAAAAAAGTTCTGAGACACTGTTCAAGTCAACCAACGAAGCTGGTTGGGCTAGCCGGAAATTCATTGCAGGTATCAAGCTTTGCCCACCGGCAAGGATCTTTCCACCGTCATCTCCGACCTGACCAATCTTTTCCAGTGCCTCAACCAAGGTTTTGGGTGCGAAGTACTCAAATGAGGCTGGTTTCATATATTATCCTCCTGATGCAATCGATGGAAATCATCCGATACATAGGGCAGGTATAACCTGCCCTATATCTTTGATTGCGATGGGTATTATCCCTCTTTGAACGCCACGAAGCGTCCCCACATGGATTCTGCTTCCATGGCTTTCTGAACGAAACATCCAATATAGTAGCGACCGCTTGGGGTATTCTTGAGCATACCACCCAGGTTTTCAGCATGGACAATGCGTTTCGGGAAGAGGTTGAGATGCATATCCTGATAGTACTGATCCAGGGGGAACATCTCGTCCCATGTCTTTCCGAAATCTTTGACCAGTTTCGCATTCGCTTCATCAAAAGTCTTTGGATGCCAGATACGCTGGATGGTGTTCATCGGATGATCGGCGGCAACGCAGTCGATCCCTATCCACTTGATTTTCATTTTCGCTGCCCATTCAGAGAAATCGGGTGATGGACCTGGATGCTTGATCATGTATCTAAATTCATCAGAATCCTGGCTGTTCCAGCCAAAGTTCTGCCATCCTGTCTTGATGATCAGGATATCACCTTCTTTGATATCAACAACCGATTCGATCATCTTTGGTGTGTAGACTGATGAGTTGCTGACTAATCCGGAAATGTCTGCAATTACACCAGGTCCAACCCACTCATCCAAAGGAACCTGTCCGATCGCACGTCCTGCGGGGTAGAAGTGTTTCTCTCCGTCCATATGGGTAGCTAGATGAATGGAGGCATTACAAACCGAGCCATTGCGTCCCATACCGAAGAATTGACCACCAACACGTTTGTTGTATCGGACTGATAGAGGTTCGTAGTTCGCCCACTGAGGTGATTGAACACTGAAAGGGACAGTCAGATCAAGCATTTTGCTGGATTTCATCTCTGCGAAGAAGGCATCTTCAGTCATACCTTCTGGGGCTGTCCAGGCTGCTACACGAGCCCATGCAGCTTCAACTTCCATAAATGGAATTGGCTGAATGGTAATCCATGCCCGAGTATTCTTTAGTTTATCAATGTCACCAACGATCGCTTCGGCCAGAAGTAAATGCGCTTTGGGCATGGTGATATGGGTCATTGTGTAGTAATCGTCCTGGTTGAACATCTCATCCCATTTTTTGCCATACTTGGCTACGAGTTTTTCTTCTGCTTTTTTGAAGTGGTTCTCGTGGAAACGGCGAATGGGAGTGTTCATCGGGTGTTCTGCACAACCGCAGTCAACACCAACAACTTTGAATTTCATATCCAAAGCCCACTGGAAGAATTCGGGCGAGGGGCCAGGATGGCGGACATAGAAACCGAATTCTTTGGATTCAACACCACCCTGTGCATTGGGATTAAAGGTGTCAGGTTGATCGTAGGAATATCGGTGATAACCGGTGTTAATGATTAGAATGTCACCTTTTTTTACTGTGGCTTTCTTCATAATCATTTCAGGGGTGTAAAGTTCATAATCGCCGATCACATCAGAGATATCAACAATCACACCTTCACCTGTGAGATCTTCCAGAGGGATATCTGAAACAGCGCGCATCCCTGAATGGAATGCCCGTTCACCGACAAGATGAGTTCCAACTGTATTGCTCCAATTCAATATCTGCCCATTGGCGCCGGCGCCACCGCCCATCGCACCGGTCAGGCGTTTGAAGAAATGAACTTCAAGTGATTTCTCCATAGGCCATGGTGGTGTAAAAATGCTGCACCCCTGAGTAAGATCGTACAATTTGGCAGAAGCCATCATCTTAATAAACTTTTCACGATCCATTATTTCCTCCAGTTTATGAATGGTACAAGATAATAAGGACTAATTAAAACCGTACTTATCTGCATATGCGATAAGTGCATCTTCGAAGCACTTCATTGGAGCGGATACAACACCTGCTCCGACCTGACCAACTCCGGGATCCTTATGTGCAACACCGGTATTTACCCGAGGAGTAATTCCTTTTTCAACAACTTTGCGGACATCAACACCGGTTGGAGTACCACGAAAATCGAGGTATGGGATTGTCAAAGCCTTATGTTCTGCATACGTGATCTCGTACATATCGAATGTTGTGCTGGTGGCATCTTTAGCTGTGCCTCCGATAAAGGTGACCAGTGCAGGAGCAGCGGCCATTGCAAATCCACCAAATCCTGCAGTCTCTGTGATGACACTATCACCGATATCAGGATTTGCATCTTTTTCGGTAAAACCGGGGAAGTATAGCGCTTTTACCATGGGTGATGGAGCAGTAAACCATTGCTCTCCCAGACCACTGACGCGGATTCCAAAATCTGTACCATTTCGAGCCATGGTTGTTACGATCGTACTGCCTTCAATATTAGAACCGGCATCGCACATGGTCTTGGCTGCTGCCATAACAGGATTCAGGATTGATAAAGCATTGTCACCAAGGAATTTGATGATGTCATAAGCTTGCTGGCGATCATCGCATACTTTGGCAATTGCCGGGGCTAATTCTTTCGTAAAGATGATTGAGCAGGCATCCAGGCGGTTGTGACCATCATCACCCATATGAAGGGCTTTTGCGAGCATGGAACGAATATCAATACCACCTACTTCCTTGATAGCTTTGTCCAGGATAGGTCCCATCTTTTCATTCATGAAACGCAATTTATCAAGAACATCCTGACTGTATGCTCCCATCCGTAAAACTTTTCCACGACCTTCGTTCAAACCTGAATATGCTTTATTTTTATGAGTGGAGTTTTCCACTTCATAGACCATGAATGATGGAGAGATCAAGCCAGCCATTGGTCCTACTGATGCGTGATGATGACAAGGTGCATAATCGATTTTTCCTGATTCTGCTAATTTCTGAGCTTCTTCAAGATTCTTCGCAAGACCTTCATACATCAGACAACCCCAGATTGCGCCCTTTACAGGACCCGCCATTCGATCGTATGTGATCGGTGGACCAGCGTGGATCAGCAAATTTGGTTTCATGCCGGGAATAACATCCAATGCTTTGGCAACACCTGTAACCACAGGGACGAGCATCCATCATTCGTTCTACGGCTAATTTGTTGGCTTTTTCAATATCCAGTACCATATTTATCCTCCGAATCATTTGTTCAGGCTCGCCTGGTGGCGTTTGATGTTTGATAAGATTCTGATCAGTTTTTCATTTCCGCCAGCCGGTGGTTTCCAGTCCACATGGACGGTTGGAACTCCTTGAGCAACCAGGTTTTGTGCGAAAGATTCCAATCCGATATTGATAGCCTCCAGATCCTTTTGAAGAGGGGCAAGATCAGCTGGTTTGAATTTAGCTTCGACTAAAGGTGCCACTAGAGCGGCAGCAGGTTTGGAGACTTTTGGTTGCTTTGAGGCGGGTACTTCACTTGGATTAAGTGCCTGCAAAATTGCACCGGCTTTCCGTACCATTTCCTCATTACTTGTTGATACCCATGAACCAGCGGCTTCCATCTGACGCATTTGGTTTCTCAGATTCTGTGGGTCATCATCAGTACCTGTTACTACTGAATAGAACTCAAGGTGCCGACCTGCTTTTTTAGCGTCTGCGATTGCTTTGGCAACTGCAGGACCTAATTCAGAGGCTGGATCAATATGTGATCCATAACCAATAACCACATCAAGCATGATTACTGCTACCGAAGGATCTGCACCTTCCTCGAGGATCCTGCGTACACGCAATTCATTGTCCATCATTGGATGTAAACGACCGACTGTGAATTCGTCTTCTCCCAGGTCAACTATTGAGTTATCCTGACTTACCAACGAATTGGCCATCTTGTTTTCTTTTCGAAGTGGCGCATTCGCCCATACTTTGGAGAGATAATCTTCCAGAATATATTGGGCTTCATATGCAAGGGTACCACCTGAGAAGAGTCCACGGAGGTATTTTTGACCTTTGGCAAATTTTGAGACATCCACTTTTTCTGTAGATTCCTTGACGGTTTTCGCCATCAATTCCTTTACGAGCTTTCCGGTCAAATCCTTTGTAAGTACTACAGCCATCTCTGCTGCACTATCAAGCGAACCTGCAAAGTATAAGTTTCCGTCCTGATTTTTCTCCGGTGATCTGCCAATAAAGCATATAACCACTGGTTTTTTAGCTTTTTTCGCCTGAGCGATAACTTTGTCGGCGACCATGGGAGCCGGGGGTTTCGAAACAAGTACGATCACTTTCGTCTCATCGTCACGGTTTAGGATATCAATTCCCTGACTGAATGTTGCGGAGCCAACCTTTTCGGAAAGATCACGACCACCGGTTCCAATACCATAGGTCATTCCGCTGCCTAGCTGTGCAATACGGGAAGAAACCTGCTGTAAACCTGTTCCTGCAGCAGCGACAACACCGATCGGTCCGAGACGGACTTTATTTGCAAAACCGAGACCCATTCCGCGGACGATGGCTGTACCACAGTCTGGACCCATGACCAGCAATCCTTTTTCAGCTGATTTCTTCTTCAATTCGATCTCAGCTTCGACTGAGACATTATCACTGAAAAGAAAAACATGCTTTCCCAGATCTAATGCATCGTGAGCGACAACGTCAGCGTAACGGCCAGCGACAGAGATCAAAGTCCAGCTGGCTTCTGGTAGATTTTCCACGGCAGATTCCAGACTTTTGGGTAGAGTTTTTGACTCAGATGCAACTTTTTTCTTGGTGAGCATATCTTCAACACGTGCCAAAGCTGAAGTCGCCGATTTTTCAGAATCAGCCCTAACAACAGTCACCAGATCATCTGGTTTTGCAGCGACAACTTCAGGAGATACGAGATTGATGTGTGCCAGCAATTCTTTATTTGATTCTGTACCCATAATTACACCGGCATCTTCAACCCCCGGTAGATCCGATAGTTCTCTCTGCAGTTGCATAAGGAACGCAGAGTCATAATAAACACCGGTTCTTACTTCTGCTTTAATTACTGCCATTCAATCCTCCTAAAATGATGCTCGTTATGAGCAAATGTTTTGGATGTTAACCATCAAAAAACCTGTCGTATGCAAAGTTAGACGACAGGTTACTGTTACCTGGGTGGGATTTCTAGAATAAGTCTTGGGGAGCATGCTGCTAACCAACTTCACAGAAATACTGCATCCTTATCAAAGTGGTGTTGCGAGACGGGGTACTGATCACAAAAAAAATCATAATACAATGACTTTATTAGGTGAGCGCAAAAATCAGTATAGCAAATGGGTTGTATTAAATCAACAGAACCATAGCCATATATACATCACATTATGTCTGTAATTTGTCATACATTCTTGGTGTGAGATTATGACTTTTTTATTTGTTGCAAGGCGAGCTGAATACTTGACAGTAAGGAAATGGCTAAATAAAATGAATAAGCCCCAATATATGGTATTGGAAGCAATTATTTCCCTAAAATCAAAGACAAGGAGTTTTTGAAATGAGACTTGAACCACCCGAGAAGGTATCTGAAGAACAGTTAACAATTGATGTTCGCGAAATAGAACCTCTTTTGCAAGCTCCCCCCATGGATCTTAAACCATGGAAAGACGCAATGATTACATTGAAAGATGGCCGCGTCCTATTTATTCGAGAAATGAAAAATGAAGATATTGAACCATTGCTTGGCTATATGAAAAAAGTAATGGCTGTCGAAAAAGATTTCTACGATATCGTAGGCGCCCGTGTATATGCTGAAATCCTTGGACAGTATCGTAGTCGGCTAAAAGATCCATTCACTCTCGTTGGCACCATCGATGGTCAATTAGCCGGTTTTGCAAATGGTCGTGTTATGAACGAAGAAATCGCGATCAGCCTACATACCATGACCTTCGCCCGACGTGGACGTATTGGTTGGGCAATGTACTATGCCAAAACCTATTACGCACTTGAGACTTCTGGGATGCAATGAATGGTGGTCAACCTTCGAAAGCTATAATGGTTGGCGCATGGCTGGGCTTGAAATGGCTCAACCTTCTTACCCATGGCCAGAATACCAGCATGAATTGGGTGGGGCACGCGTTTACTATGTAACCAAGAAGTATTGGGACACCTCAGTAAAGGCATTCTCGAAACAAATGATCGGTTCTGATCTTGTATTTGATATTCCTGATGCTGTTCGTAAGGCTAATGCAAACTTTAGAGTTCCTGAAGAAGTTGTTTTATAGTAGAAGTGGATAGATAAAAGCCCCGATAACGGGGCTTTTATGTTTAAAGTAAATTAGATTTAGAATTCCCGATCAACGATGTAATGCGTGATTTCTTCGAGACAATCTTTGGCAACACAATTGGGTTGGTCATCTAGTATTTGTAATGCCTTTTCGGTATACAAGACGGCTTCTTGATGTGACAGTTGAATGGCGTCGCTCTGGGAGATAGCCTGTATAAGCTCCACAGTTTGTTTTTCGTTTTCTAGACAGCCTTCACTGAGTAGATATTCAGCGTTGGGATCCTGATGATATTTTTCAAGATAATAAATAGCCGGTAAAGTGATCAACCCTTGGCGTAGATCACTTCCTACAGGTTTTCCGAGTGTGACTTGTTCACCACGAAAATCAAGAATATCATCAATTATTTGGAAAGCCATACCAATGTTGTAACCAAAATTCCGCATGGCTTCAATTTGATCCTCATTGGTATGACCAAGAATTGCCGCTGAACGGCAAGTCGTCTCGAATAATGATGCTGTTTTCGAATAGATTCGTTTTTCGTAATTTGCCCGATCTGCAAGGCAGCGCCGGGAAAATAATTGCGATATTTCACCGTTTACGATAATCCCAAGCGTTTCAGCAAAAATCTTCATGACACGAACGCTGTTTGTATCAGCTGCTAAGCGGGCAGCCCTGGCAAATAAAAAATCACCTGTTAAAACTGTCGCTCCCGGAGACCATTGGGCGTTTAGGGTTGGATTTCCACGACGGAGGAGTGAACCGTCAATCAAGTCGTCATGAACAAGTGTAGCAGTGTGCAGCATCTCGATAGCGGAAGCAAGGAGATGAATCTCATCTTTTTCTGAGTTGAACATTTTACCAACAAGAAGGGTAATTGCTGCGCGAATCCTTTTTCCGCCTGAGGAGAGAATGATATCCAATGCCTTTTGCAGGTCAGGATGGTAGTCATTTGCCTGACGGCGCATAATGAGATCAACTTCTGCAAGATCATCCTGAACAGGAGTGTAAAAAGTCGTTGGGATCAATGGACAGCTCCAATATTGAATAATGTCAACGCATTCTGAGTAGTTATTAAAGCCACTTCACCTTCAGAACACCCCTTGATTATAGCCGTTCTCTTACCAATTAGGGGGATATACGCAGGCATATTCCGCTTCCCACGAAATGGTTCAGGTGCTAAATATGGACTGTCAGTTTCCAGTACTATTGCTTCAAGGGGAAGACTTGTAACAACTGACCGCTTGATGTCTGCATTTTTATATGTTATCGGTCCACCAATACCAATTAAGAAACCTAGTTTATATAACCTTACCGCTGTTTCAGGATCCCCTTCAAATGAATGCATAACACCTAATTTCCTATTCTCATAGGTATGTTCTTGTTTTTTAGCCCAGCTTACGAGGATAGCCTCAACATCAGCCATTGCTTCCCGACTATGGATAATTACTGGCAAGTCCAATTTCGAGGCAAGATCAAGTTGAAGTTGGAAAGCATATTTTTGAATATCATAAGGCACATCCTTGTGACAATAATCAAGCCCAATCTCACCTATTGCCTTAATTTTATTTTCCTCACCCAGTTTCGATAATTGCTGGAGATCATTGGAATAATTTGGTTGAATTTCGTTTGGGTGAATTCCAACGGCACCGTAAACCGAATCAAATTGTTGACACATCAGTGCGATTTTAGCACTCGATTGGACATCAATCGCGGGATTGATTAGGAAACCAACCCCGCCTTGTTCTGCGGATCGAACGACATCGGATACATCATGATCAAATTGTCTAAGGTCAAGATGACAGTGTGTATCTACATAGTTGAACACTTATTCAATTCCTGCAATTTTTAATCCATCATGGAGAATTTGTTGAACTTTTTCTTTTTGAGTTGTTTCACAATAAACACGGATGATTGGTTCGGTACCAGAGAAACGGATCAATAACCAACCACCGTCTTCGAGAATAAATTTATAACCATCGGTGGTATTCAATCCCAGTACTTTGATGCCCCCAATGGTAGCAGGTTTGGCATCGATAATTGCTTTTTCTTTGCTGCTTCGGTCTCCCTTAAATGCAGTGTCGATACGGTCGTAATAATGAGCGCCTATCTTGGCAAAGAGTTCCTTTAGAAGTTCGCTTGGTTTCTTCTTCTCGGAAACCATAAAGTCTAGGATATACAAACCAGCCAGAATCCCGTCTCTTTCAGGGACATTTCCACGGAATGCATAACCACCCGATTCTTCCCCACCAATCATGGCATCGGTTTCGAGCATCTTCGGTGCAACATACTTGAATCCAACCCCTGTTTCATATACTGGAACACCATAAAGTTTGCCAAGTTTTTCAAGCATACTTGTTGTGGATAATGTCTTCACGATTGGACCTCGTTGTCCGCGTACCTGTAAGAGGTAGAGTGCCAATAAAGCATAAACCTGTAATTGATTTATGAACTGACCTTTTTCATCACCTAAACCGACTCTATCGGCGTCCCCATCGGTGATGAGCAGTACGTCACCATTAACCCGGACTGTAGTAGCCAGACCCACATTTATGTTTGGTGGAATAGGTTCCGGTCTTTTCATCTCCGGGTAAATTGGATTTCGGTCAGCATGGATTTCAGTTACTTTGGTCGTTCCACCTTCCAGTAATCTTGTGAACCATCCGCCGCCATTTCCCCACATCGCATCTACCACAACATGTAATCCCGCTCGTTTGATCTTTTCGATATCAACCAAAGGCTGAATGTGGGTGATATAATCTGGTGCAGGATCCCACTTGACGATCAAACCATCTTTCTCAGCCTGATCAGGCGCCATAAATTTTACATCTTTAATATCGTCTGGAATATTTGCTTCAATTTGTATGAGACCTTCAGGATCGATGGCTCCCCCAAATTCATTTCTTACTTTGAATCCATTATCTGTGGGTGGATTGTGTGATGCAGTGATGTTGATGGCACCGCTGGCTTTTTTATGAACGACCGAGTACGCAATCACTGGAGTTGGGGTTGCAGACTGGTCAGATAGACTTTGAATCCATTACCGGTAAGAACACCTGCGGCGGCTGCTGCGAAATTTTCAGAGCCAAACCTTTTATCGTACCCAATTACAACCCAGGTACTTTGTTTGCCTTTTGAAATCAGATATGTAGCAAAACCTTGCGCTGCTCTTTTTACATTATCAAAAGTATAGTCTTCAGCAATAACGCCACGCCAACCATCGGTACCAAACACTATTTTTGCTGCCATCTGGCCTCCCTTTTACATATTGATATCCATCATTATATCAATGGATATAATCATAAAAAAGTAAAAGTAGCGGGTGCTATAATCTAACCCGATTGGAAATATAAATGAATGAGTTAAAACAGACATATTTGGATTATGCAGCCTCTACTCCTGTTGATGCGGTAGTTATTGACGCGATGATGCCTTATTTTCGCGAGGATTTTGGAAATTCCTCTTCTATTCATTATTTTGGACAGCGTGCTGATGCTGCGATCGAAAAATCAAGGATGAACTTGGCAGATCTGGTCGGATGTGAGGCAGATGAAATCATATTCACCTCAGGAGGAACAGAAAGTGATAATCTGGCTCTCCGGGCAACTGCTTATGCTGAGAAGAAGAAGAGGAATGCAAAAGTAGTTCTGATTTCCCCGGTTGAACATCATGCTGTTGCAAAAACAGCTGAGGATCTCGAAAAGAATTTTGGGTTTACTGTAAAAATTATTCCGGTGGATACAAAAGGTAAAGTAGATCTACCGAAACTCGTCAAACTTATAAATCAGGATGTGGCCATTGTGAGTGTGATTTATGGAAATAATGAGATCGGAACCATCAATCCCGTGAGAGAGATTGGTGCGATCTGTCATGAATATGGGATCCCTTTTCATAGTGATGCAGTTCAAGCTGGTGGTTATTTGCCCATTCATTTTCAAATGGATAACCTGGATATGCTTTCTCTTGGAGGTCATAAATTTTATGGTCCCAAAGGTGTAGGGGCTTTAATTGTCAAAAAAAGTCATAAGATACGAGCTATTCAAACTGGTGGAGCTCATGAGTTCGGATTACGGGCAGGTACCCAGAATACACCTTACATAGTTGGAATGGTTAAAGCATACGAGATAACCAGATCAAAGATGGATTTTTTCAACAAAAAATATAAAATGCAAATTGAATGGTTGTTTGATAGCTTAACAAAAACAATTAAAGGTTGCCGACTGACAGGGGATGAACTATCTAACCGTCTACCCAACCATTTGAGCATGGTTTTTGACGATGTCGATGGCAATCAACTGATTACTGTTTTATCACAAAAGGGATTCGCTTGTTCATCAGGATCTGCATGTAAAACTGGAAGCCCGGAGGCATCTGGGGTTTTGCTAGCAATAGGAATTCCAGAAAGATTGGCATTAGGGTCATTACGAATTACTGTAGGTAGGCAGACGACTGACGAAGATTTGGAGGCCTTTTTAATCGCACTACAAGATTCTGTAATGATTTGTAGGGGCAAATAAGTGTCTGAGCGAAAGCTGCGTGTAGTTGTAGGATTAAGCGGTGGTGTTGATAGCTCTTATGCTGCAGCACGCCTTAAAGAACAGGGTTATGATGTTATTGGTGTAATGCTTCGATTGTGGTCAGCAGAAGGTAAAGAACAAGAAAACCGTTGTTGCTCACCTGATGCTATGTTAATGGCAAGAAGAGTGGCAGCATTACTGGATATTCCATTTTATGCAGTGGATGCACGGGAATATTTTCGAAATTCCGTGGTGGAGGCGATGCTGCAGGGTTATGCTAATGGACTAACCCCGAACCCGTGCCTGGTATGTAACGAACAGGTTCGCTGGCGGATGCTTTTGAAACAAGCCGATGCCTTCGATGCAGAATATATATCAACTGGCCATTATGCTAGACTGATCGAAACTGTAGATGGACTCAATCTCCTTCGCGGAGTCGATCGAAATAAAGACCAATCTTATGTCCTATCACGAATCCCCGTTTCATATCTTACAAAGGACTCTCTTGCCAGTCGGTGATCAGACCAAACCCATAATCAGATCGAAATGCAAAGAGTGGGGGTTACCCGTTGCTTCCCGCCCTGATAGTCAGGACTTGTGTTTCTTGGGCGATGAAAACTATCGCAAATTTTATCGAAAGTACTCCAAAACTCCTGTTGAGCCAGGCGATATTGTGGATACATCAGGAAATGTGATCGGAAAACACACGGGTTTGATTGATTACACTATTGGGCAACGTAAAGGTATCCGTGTCTCAGCATCCGCTGCGTATTATGTTGTCGCAAAAATCTCTGAAAAAAATCAGCTGGTTATTGGAGATAAAAGCGAAGCCGGAAAAGATCAAATTTTTGTAAAAAATACAAATTGGATAGTTCCTGCTTCATTGTGGACAAATGAGCCAAAGCAAGTTCAAGTACGATATTCAGCTAAAGCTGAGCAAGCCGATATATTAGTTTATGGGGATGAATTTACGGCGCAGTTTTCCAATCCTGTACCGAATATTAGTCCAGGTCAAGCTGGCGTAATATACATGAATGAAATTTGTTTGGGTGGTGGGATTATTGTATAATTTGATGAGAATAATATGACCTTACCAGCTTTTCTATTCGGATTACTTATATCGGTTATGTTTGGAGCCAGTTTTCATTTATGGAAAGATGGTGGATTGGGAAGACTCCTGCTGTACTTGCTCCTAAGTAATGGCGGGTTTTGGGGTGGACACACTATTTCAAATGCGATTGGTTGGGAATTTTGGAAACTGGGACCCATCCATATGGGCTTTGCTATCCTTGGAACGATATTATTTCTAGGGGTAGGATATTGGTTATCCTTGATGCGTCCAGGATTTCACGTCAAAAAATTCATAAATTAAACATAAACGCCCCTGCAGCAGGAAGCAGGGGCGTTTGCTTTTTGTGTTGGAATTATTTCAAGATTTCAACATTCGAAGCTTGCAGACCTTTTGGACCTTTTTCTACTTGGAATTCTACTGGCTGACCTTGTTCCAAATTCTTGAAACCGTCACCTGTTATGGATGAATAATGTACAAAGACATCAGGTTCACCCTCTCGTTCAATAAAACCATATCCCTTGGTAGTATTGAACCACTTTACAGTACCTTGAACACGATCACTCATCATTCACTCCTTAGAATAACTAACCTGACAGGGCCGCGAGAGTTCTGGAAAGATGTCGGCATATAACAAAATACGATCTGCACAGACAAAAATTGTCCAGATCGAAATTAGTTACACCTTAAACACCAGAACCACATGATAAAAGTATTATATACAAATAAAAAGAGGACTGTCAATAACCAAAAAGATAAAAAAACGGAGCTGGCTATTTAGTCCAACCCCGTTCCGATAGCCTTTTACCGATTAATACTCATCGTCATCATCTGCCCAGAGGTCATCATCTTCATCCTCGTCAACATCGCTTTCGTCCCATTCTTCCAATTCTTCTTCTTCTTCATCCCAATCCTCGTCCGCAGCATTCTCTGCGCTCGGAGAGTAAGTAAGACAACCCGAGTCCTGATCGAATTCAACTTGGGCTGCACTGCAATAACCATCATCAAGAAGGGCGCAATCAAGATAGTGGCAGCGAATTCTTGGCATAGCTGATTTCTCCTGAAAAAAAATAATCTAATAATTGCCAGTTGTATCATGCGCAAACATGATAGTCTTTCTGCACTTGTATTTCAAGTCTGCGATTTTACCGCATACATCCAGAATGGTAAACCCCCAATTTGTTTGCCTTCAGTTATCCGGGACGAATTCTATGGACTTCCATTACATTTTGTAAATTCTCGATCTTGTTTAATATTCGGCTCAATTGCATAATATCTCCCACCTCCAGAACCAAATTGATAACAGCCAGATTGTGATTGATTTTTAAGTTGATGTCAACCAGATTAATATTTTCAGTGTTTAATATTGAGGAGATATCCCCCATCAGTCCTTGACGATCATATGCTTTGATTTGAACGGAGACTGGATAAACATGTTGAGGTTCTCCCCAGGATACCTTTACGATTCGAGCGCTATCATCCCTAAGACGAAGAATATTTGGACAATCCTGTCTGTGAATGGTAGCACCGCGTCCTCGGGTAATATAACCGATGATCTCGTCACCAGGTAAGGGATTGCAGCATCGTGCAATCGTTGTTAACAAGCCTTTTAACCCCAGAACAGTGACCGTATCTGGACTGATTTTTGCCTGAGTCGCCTGGTGCGGTGCCAGAATATCTTCGGATTTTTCTTTCTCAGTCTCTGAGATATGACTGATAATCTTGCCAATAGTAATATCACCGCAACCGATTGCCTGGTAAAAGTCGTCCGAATCTTTGAGATCAAAATCATCGATCAAAGTGTTCAGATCCACATCGACTAGTCCAAGTCTGCGGAATTCCCTATCAAGAACTACTTTTCCTTGGGCAACATTTTGATCCCAATCCAGTTTCTTAAACCACTGTTTGATCTTTGATCTACCGCGTTGGGTAGTGACAAGCCCAAGATTGGGGTTTAACCAATCTCGTGATGGACCTCCCTGTTTCGCAGTAAGGATCTCAACCTGGTCCCCAGTTTTAAGAGTGTAATCGAGGGTCACCAATTTACCGTTTATTTTGGCACCTCGGCAGCGATGACCGATTTCTGTATGCACGTGATAAGCAAAATCTAACGGAGTGGAACCTGCCGGCAGATCAATAATGTCCCCTCTGGGTGTAAAAATATAGACACGGTCTTGAAAAACATCAGTTTTCATCCCTTCCATGAATTCAGCCGCATCATCAACACCCTTTTGCCAGTCCATCAAGCGGCGCAGCCAGTTTACCCGCTGCTCAAATTCGTCATCACGTTTTCTACCTTCTTTATATCTCCAGTGGGCAGCAATACCATATTCTGCATTCTGGTTCATTTCTACAGTCCGGATCTGAACTTCAAGCGGTTTTCCATCGTCATAAATTACTGCTGTATGTAGCGATTGATAAAAATTATCCTTAGGGGCTGCGATGTAGTCATCGAACTCATGCGGGATCGGTCTCCAGTTTGTATGGATGACACCTAATGCCGCGTAACAAGATGGAATATCAGAAACGATTAATCTGACCGCCCGCAAGTCGCGGACCAGTTCAAAAGACTTTCCTTTCTCCATCATTTTCTTATAAATCGAATAGATATGTTTTGGCCTTCCTGAGATCTCGACCTTGATCCCTGCCTGGGCTAATAAATTAGTTAAATTCTCTTTAGTCTTAATGATCTCATTTTCTCGGTCTTCCCGTTTTTCGGCCAAGTGCTCTGCAATTTCCTTATATTTTTCGGGGTCAAGATATCTGAAAGCAAGATCTTCCAATTCCCATTTTATTTGCCAGATACCCAAACGGTTGGCAAGTGGAGCAAAGATCTCCATGGTCTCGCGCGCTATACGTTTCCGTTTTGCCTCGGGCATAAATCCGAGAGTTCGCATGTTGTGGAGTCGGTCGGCAAGCTTAATGAGAACCACGCGAACATCATCACCCATGGCCAGGAATGTTTTGCGGAGAGTCTCACTCTTTAAATCGCGCTTACGGCTTTTTGCTTGCTTTTCCTGAAGCTCCAATTCTTTTTCATCTTCAAGATTTTCATCTTCAGTGGAGATAACACCATTTTCTGCATGCTGATCACCACGTGATACTCTTGGAAGATTCGTCAACTTAGTAACACCATCCACCAGTTTTGCAATTTCATCACCAAACTCATTGCGGATCTGGTCTAAGGTCACTTCTGTATCTTCTACAGTATCGTGTAATAATCCTGCAATAATTACCTCAGGAGGAACCTTCATCTCTAAAAGAATAAATGCTACAGATACACAATGTGTGATATATGGTTCTCCGGAAGCCCGCTTCTGATTTTCATGCGCATTTTCTGCCATTTTGTAGGCACGCATCAACATTTCCCTGTCAACAAGGTTATATGTTTCGGGAAGGTTCTCAATCAGATTATCTATTTTCAACTACAGCTCCAATTATTTCGCTTCGAGGAGATACATTGATACTTAGTTTAGCGAATTTTCCATATGTTACAAGAATATCAAGGTGTGTAAATTTTGCTGATTAATTCAGATAACGAAATCTCAGACATAGATGAGAAGACCATATCTGCATGATCCAGCATTAGGTTTTTTGTAAGTGAATTTGGAATTGCGATAGTAAATATTCCTGCGGTTTTAGCAGCAGTTACACCCATGGCGGAATCTTCGAAGGCAATGACTTGATAGGGGAATAGACCAAGATTTTTTACAGCTTTTTGAAATAAATAGGGGTATGGCTTTGTCTGGGTGACGTCTTCCTGGGTCACAATAGTCTGGAAGAAATCAATCAAGCCCAATCTCGATAAATGCCCATGTACCCAGGACCTTGGTGAGGATGAAGCGACCCCAAGTAATAAACCCAGGTTTAATGCATCATGAATTGTATTCTGGACTCCGGCTAAAATTGGTTGTTGGAGGATGTATCCTTGCTCAATATCATCGTGTTTCTTTTGTAATGCCGGTCTGTCAATTTTCAAATTCGTTCGCTTTTCCAAAAAATCCAGAGGATCGAGAGAATTCTCAGCTGTGCCTACGGTAAGTAACCATGAATCTAAAGGGAGATAAGTATTGTGATCTCTGTAAATATCAGACCATGCCTGATAAATTGGTGTTTCTGTATCAAGAATCAAACCATCAAAATCAAAAATAATACCTTTTATCATTTGCTTCTATACAACCTGGAAAGGAAATTTATAATCCGCCAATTGTAATTCATTCTGAAGAATAATCATCTCGTTTTGTAAGCTTTTAGGAATCAGAATTCCTGTACTTTCAACGGATCTTTCAAACTCGTATTCTTTCTCTCCGGCAGTAAATATTCTACCCTGACCTTTCGCCAAAGTAGATTGCCTCAATTCCCGCAGCAATTCGCCAATATTCCGTTTGAATTCCTCCAACGGTAAGAATAATTCGATATCGATGGCCATAAAGAAGTGTCCAACTTTATATGGTTGTTGTTTTCCCTGATTATCAAATCCAGTTAGCGAATGCAAGAAAGCCCCGGATTGTAAGCATGAAGAAAGAATTTCGACCACGGTAGCTAACCCATATCCTTTATGTCCGCCAAAGTCTTCACCGGCTCCACCCAGAGGCAGCAAAGCGTTTAGATCTTTGGTAAGGTCAACTAGGATAAGGTGAGGATCATGGGCATATTTGCCTTCATAATCGACAACCCATCCATCTGGAAGCTGCTTTTCTTTTCGAGCAGATACTTCCACTTTTCCACGTTGGATGATTGTAGTTGCTGCATCGAAAAGGAAAGGACAATCTTCATCTGTTGGAGCGCCAAATGCGATCGGATTGGTGCCTAACATGGGCGATCCACCAAATGTTGGAGCCATGGACGGACGGGTATTGGTAAAACTCATCCCGATCATACCGGCTTGAATTGCCATAAGGGGATAGTACCCTGCTATTCCATAATGGGAGGAATTCCTTACGGCAATACTGCCCATCCCATACTGTCTAGCTTTTGATATAGTCGTTTGCATGGCTTTATATCCAATGACGTGCCCCATACCGTGATTACCGTCCCACACGGCTGTGGTTGGATTATCCCGAATAATATTAATTGTTGTAATAGGGTTCTGGACACCTTTTTTGATTCGATCAACATACATTTTTAACCGGCTTATCCCGTGCGATTCGATCCCTCTTCTATCCGAAGTTATGAGAATATCAGCACATATTCTGGAATCTTCGAGTGGAACGCCAGATCTCTCAAGTACATCTTGCATAAATTTATAGACGGTTTGAACAGGAAGATGTATGTCAGAATTACTCATAATGCCTCACTATTTTAACTTTTCTGTCTCAACGAATTGCCGATATGGCGATAATTTTTCTAGAGTGTCTTGATCCAAATCAGATGTATTGTTAGTGACGATTCTGCAAAGAAGTTCTCCCAGAGCAGGTCCCAACATGAAACCTTGGCCACATAAACCCACAGCAAGCAAATACCCGGAGACCTCATTCACTTTCCCTATGATCGGATGTCCATCCGGTGTCATGGGATATAAACCTCGCCAGGTACGACGCACCCGAATATTGCTCAAACGAGGCATTAGATCCACCATTCTCGTGGAAACCATTGGAAGAAAATCACTTGTTTCTTGCACATTGTCTCCCCAAATGCTCGGATTCGGAGTAATGCAGAAGATGAGTTGTCCGGTTACGTGTTGGTAAAAATAATAATTGGCAGAACCGGGCGATGGGCGGATATCCACGATCATTGGGGTTAGGAATCTCGCAACAGGTTCAGTGATCGCAGACTCATGCGAATCAGGAGTGACCGGAACATCAAACCCGGCCAGCTGCGAAATGGGTCGTGCCCAGGCTCCAGCAGTGTTGATCACGATTGGTGCATAATATTTTCCCATCCGGGTTCTAACTCCAATGACTTCGTCATTTTGTTTTAAAAAATCGATTACCGGCTCGTTGAAACGGTATTGTGCACCTTTTTCATGCGATCTAACATAAAAGGAATAAATCGCAAGCAGCGGAGAAGCGTTTCCGTCATCGGGTGAGTAGGTGCAACCGACCAATCCCTTGGGATTGAAATCTGGGACCAGTTCCATACTCTGCTTTTCATCCAACCAACTAATATCTAAACCTTGGGAGCGTTGATATAAGAGTAGATCTTTAAGAATATTTTCTTCGCGTTCCCTGTATGCAACAAAACAGTAACCGCCTTTGAACCATTCAATATCGTCTCCTGTTGTTTCCTTCCATGTTGAAAAAACTTCAAGAGACCGTTGGCATAAACGTATTTTTACCGGATCAGAGTGTGTTGCCCGAATACCTCCGATTGCTTTTTTATTGCTTCCCTGTCCGACACTTGCCCCAGAATCGAGAACCAGTGTACGAATATTCTGATTACTCAAATAATAAGCAGTGGGTGTTCCAACAGAGCCTGCTCCAATGATGATGACATCAAAAGTATTAGTAGTCATTCTTCATCCTCCTGGATTCTTTGTCCGGCAAAAACACCCAGAGGGACTTCCATAAATATGGGACGACGGGTTTGCTCCATAACCTTACTCGGATCGATCCCCTCATCCATGAACAATCTATGGATCAGCGAAGAACATGTCTTTGATCCGCATGAGCCCATCATGGCTCTGGTTACAGTCTTGATTTCATTCAAGTCAGTGTAACCTCTTCTGATCAATTCGCGAATTTCACCTGCGGTAACCCGTTCGCACCTGCAAACGATCGTGTCATCTTCTATGTGTTGAACGTAATGATTCATGGGTTGCAGAACTTGGATCTCCTGAACCCGGATACCGGCAATCTGTCGGGCATATTCGGCAGGAGCATATACTCTAACGATCCCTGTGCGATCATTCCCATCGATAGCCCCTATTTCATGGATTTCCAGTTCGCCTAGGGCATTTCCCGTAGTATCGGTGACTGTAATCGTGTCACCTTCTTTCAACAATCCGAAATGGAATTCATAGGGGATCGAAACGATTGGTTGATCAGGATTTCCTTGATAGTCTACCAATGTGATCGCAAGGCCTGGGCAAATGGTGACACACTTTTCACACACTCCGCAACAATAGCTGTTGCCCAAAAATTTGGGAACTGCACGAATATCGCTTTTATCTATATAGATCAATCCTTGTGGACATATGGAAGAGCATGGATCGCAGGGGATTTCCTGTGAACAGTGGATGATTGGCATGACACCATCATTAACGTCCGGAATTTCCTCCTGGTTAGCCTTGCCAGGTTTTGATTTGAGAACTTCCGCAGTTTGATACCATGATTTGGGAATACTTCCAGTGGTAAAGCCAAGAAGGGACGCGATCTCCATTCCTTTGATCTTACCGGAAAAGATCGCAGCTGAAGCTTCGGCAATTTCTTCTGCATCGCCGGCATTCAGAACTGTAAGACCAAAGTCCCTTGCTTTGACGAAAAACTCATTCACTGGGTCAAGTCCTACTGCAACAAGAACGGTATCACAGGCAAAGGATTTTTCAGTTCCCGGGATTGAACGAAACAGTGGGTCTATCTGAGCAATGGTGACTGACTCAACTCCGTCAGTTCCATTAGCACTCAAAATGGTATGAGCGTTATAAATGGGAACACCCATACGGGTCAGTTTGTCTTTGTGGACTCTGTATCCTCCACACTCAGGTAATGCTTCGACCAAACCCACAACCTGGATTCCTGCCTGAAGAGCATGGTACCCGGCAATTAATCCAACATTTCCACCGCCAACGATAAAGAGTTTTTCAGATGGTTTTACCAGGTCCCTGTTGAGGAGTGTTTGAAAAGCCCCTGCGCCATATACACCCGGAATTGTATTCCCCTGAAAAGTGAGAGATTTTTCTCTCGCACCGGTTGCTACTAATAGAACCTCAGGGATCACCAACACATATGTAGTTCCATTTTTCAAGATACCTACTTTTTTATCGGAATAAACCGCAAGAGCAGTACTCTGGGTCCAAATCTTTATACTTGGATATTTTCTAGTTTCTGTTTCCAGTTTTGTGGCGATATCAATGCCTCGCGTACCAGCGTAAACGGCATTGATTGAACCAAAAAAACGATGCGTCTGCAAAACAAGCTTACCGCCAAGTCTTTGCTTGTCATCGACAAGAATAGCTTCAATACCTAGCTTTCCCAACTCAATCGCTGCTGACAATCCAGCAGGACCTCCGCCAAGGATAAGGACTGGAACTTTGACTTCATTAATGGGTTGGGGTTGCGTATAGCAGTTTTTATCCGGAAGAACTGCCAGTCCATTCATTGGCTTCACTATCATTCCAGGTCCAACAGCCGTCATGCATGCTTTTACTGGTATTCCATCCGCTACGACCATGCATTGTGCGCATTGACCATTTGCACAAAAGATTCCCATTGGTGCTCCATCTTTGTGATGATGGCCAAATACTCGGATTCCATTAGCGAACAGCGCGGATGAAATTACCTCGCCTTCGAGTGCTTGTAAGATTTTTTCTTCCCACTGGAAGTTAATTGTTTGCTTTTCGGAGATCTTCAAAATTGGGTGTTTTTTTATTCGGTATTCTGACATGAGCTCCTCATGAAAAGGATAATATGCGAACACGAACAGTGAGGAGATTTTGAAGGAACGATGAAATCTCCAATCGGGCATATCATACCATATAGTGAGACATTGCTTTTCATGTTGACTATAATTAAGGCTGACAATGAAATGTTATTGTGTATTTTGTGGGAGGAATAATGAAAAAAGTCGCAGTATTAACCAGTGGAGGTGATGCTCCGGGTATGAATGCAGCTATCCGTGCGGTAGTAAGATGTGGCATTGCCGAAGGATGGGATATGTATGGCATTAAACTCGGTTACGCTGGGTTACTGAATTCTAATATTATTCCTATGGGTAGACGTGATGTTGCAGGAATACTACAACATGGTGGTACCGTACTTGGTAGCGCAAGGTGTCTTGATTTCAAAACAGATGCAGGCCAGCGAGATGCAATTCGTGTACTCAATCAGAATGGGATTGATGCACTTTGCGTAATTGGTGGAAATGGATCTCAAGCTGGAGCATATGCTTTACATAGGTTGGGTTTTCCTGTGGTTGGCATCGCCTCGACCATAGATAATGATTTGTATGGTTCGGATATCACCATTGGTGTTGATACTGCCATGAATATCGCACTTGAAGCGGTGGATCGATTGAAAGTGACCGCATCCTCACATCAGAGGGCATTTTTAATTGAAGTCATGGGTCGAGATTGTGGTTACCTGGCATTGATGACAGGAATAGCCGGAGGCGCGGAAGCAATCGTCATACCAGAAGTTGAGACCGACCCTGAGGAATTAGCCCAAAAACTGATCAAATCATATGAAAAAGGGAAAGCTCACGCATTGGTTGTCGTCGCTGAAGGTGCAAAATACAATGCGGAAGCACTGATCAAATACTTCACAGATCATCATGAGAGGTTGGGATTTGATCTAAGGGTAACCATTCTCGGTCACACGCAGCGGGGAGGTACTCCGAGTGCATTTGATCGCATTCTCGCCACCAGGTTGGGTGCTGGAGCAATTCAAGCGTTGGCTAATGGTAAAAAAGGTATACTATCTGGCTGGGTAAATAGTAAAGTCGTACACACTCCTTTGGAAGAAGTGGTCAATGGTAAGAAACCTCTCGATATGGAGCTATTAAGATTATCTGGTATTCTCGATCAATAACCAGAGGCTAATGAATGGACCTGGTTTTGAGATATGATTCAATAAACCCATCTAGATCTCCGTCCAATACGCCCGCGGCATTTCCCATTTCGTAATCGGTTCGATGGTCTTTGACCAATTGATAAGGATGTAATACATAAGAACGGATTTGGCTTCCCCATTCCGTTTTTTGGTATTCGCCTCGCAACTCAGCTAACTGCTTATCCATCTCAGCTTCTTTGATCTCAAGTAAACGACCGCGTAAGACCTTCAGTGCATTCTCACGGTTTTGTAATTGTGATCGTTCGTTCTGACAGGATACAACAAGTCCGGATGGGATATGAGTGATACGTACAGCGGTAGCATTCTTCTGGACATTTTGCCCGCCTGCACCTGCAGATTTGTACACATCGATTTTTAAGTCTTCCGGATTGATCGTAATCACATTGTTATCATCAGTGATTGGAAGAACTTCAATTTGAGCAAATGAAGTGTGCCGGCGATGCGCCGCATCAAATGGAGATAACCTAACCAGGCGATGAACGCCTTTTTCCGCTCGTAAATAACCGTAAGCATAGCTTCCTTCTACTGAGATGCTTACACTTTTAATCCCGGCTTCTTCACCATCCGATTGATCAATGATCTCTGATTTATAACCTTTTCTCTCTAGCCAACGGAGATACATTCGCATTAGCATGGCTGCCCAATCCTGTGAATCGGTCCCGCCGGCACCAGAACTGATCGTGAGGACAGCATCACCACGATCGTATGGGCCATTCAATAATGCTGCAAACTGTTTTGCTGATAATTCCGATTCAATCTCAGTGAGCTCATGTTCAAGATCCGAACGCAAGTTTTCGTCATCCATTTCCGCAAGTTCAATAACATCACGAGTCCGTTTGGATAAACTGCTCCAGGTGTTTACTTCCATTTCCAATTCGGAAATGGATTTCATCAGTTGTTTGGCAGTTTCAGGATCGTTCCATAATGTAGGGTCTTCAGCTTTTTCTTTATGCTTCACCAGAGATTTTTCTTTGGATGGTAAGTCAAAGATGCTCCATGAGTTGGGTAATAACTGCAAGGTGGCTTTTAGCACGGTCAACTAAATCGATCATAAAAATGCTCCTGAAAAATTACTAATTTATGCCAATAAACCATCGACAAATTTTTCTGGATCAAAAACTTCAAGATCCTCAATTTTCTCACCCAACCCGGCATACAAAATTGGTAATCCTAGTTCACGATAGATAGCAAAAACCATTCCGCCTTTTGCGGATGAATCCAACTTTGACAGGATGACGCCATCAACTTTTACCGCTTCTTTGAATAGTTTTGCTTGTGTGAAAGCGTTTTGGCCTGTGGTTGCATCCAGTACAATCCAAACAGCCTCGGGAGCTCCGGGAAAAGCTTTAGTTACTACACGATGCACTTTCTTAAGTTCTTCCATGAGATTAAACCGTGTATGCAGACGGCCTGCCGTATCGATAAACAAGATATCTGTCTTCTTAGATAGAGCTGCCTGCACCGCATCAAAAGCGACAGCACCCGGGTCACCTTCATCTTGTCCTGAGATAACAGGTATTCTGAGTCTGTCTCCCCAGACTTTGAGTTGATCGACCGCTGCGGCGCGAAAGGTATCTGCTGCGGCAAACATGACTGTTTTACCCTGATTCTGGTATTGGGCTCCCAATTTTCCTATGGAAGTGGTTTTCCCTGAACCATTTACGCCAACTACCAATACAACTGCGGGTTTTTGTTGAAATACAATTTCTTGTGCGGAAGGTAACCGTTTGAGCAATACATTTCGTAAGAGCTTATGATATTCCTCAGACTTTGTTATACCAAGATCGGTGATATCCTTTTTTAGAGATTGGATCACTTCTGTCGAAACCTTTAGTCCCATATCAGCTTGAATGAGGAGTGATTCCAGCTCATCCCAGGTATCGTCAGTAATTTCACTTCCGCCAAACAAAGAAACAATTTTCCCAAAGGTGACTTCTCTGGTTTTTGTTAATCGGATCTTCCATTGATCAAAAATACCTGGCATTTGTGTTATCCTATTGCGTAAGTGATTTCTCTTCTGAAGCTAATTGACCACAGCCTGCTTGAATATCGATTCCGCGCCGTAAACGTAAGGTGCATGGGATACCAATTTTTACCAATTCGTCCTGAAAAGCCAGTGCGCGCTCATGAATGGATCCTGGTTTGTCAAACTTTTGAGTAGGATTCAAGGGAATGAGATTGACATGACAGAGTGTCCCTTTGATCGCCGTTGCCAGATCCCTGGCAACCGATGGCATGTCATTTACATTCTGGATTAATGCCCATTCGAAAGTAATTCTACGATGAGTTTGTGAAACATAGTCACGGCATGCAAGTAACAGCTCTTTTACTGGATATTTCTTATTGACTGGCATCATCGATGATCTGAGGTCATTGTCCACTGAATGCAGACTGACCGCTAGGTTGACCTGCCGTTTTTCTGAGGCAAACCGCTGGATACCCGGAATAATACCGACTGTTGAAATCGTCATCCGGCGCGCTCCAAAATTCCATCCGGTAGGATTATTCAACCTATCAATGCTTTCCATAACATTGTCATAATTATGAAAAGGTTCACCCATACCCATGAATACTATATTGGTTACAGATTTATCGATTTTATGAAGTTCGCGGGCGAAATGGATTACCTGCTCGATGATCTCGCCGCTGGTTAAATTTCTGAAGAATCCCATTTGTCCAGTTGCACAGAAGGTACAACCCATTGCACAACCTGATTGTGTTGAAATGCATAAAGTATCCCGATGCTCATACCCCATTAGGACACTTTCGATATGTCTTGCATCGGATAATGTAAATAAGCTTTTAACGGTTTGATGATCGTTTGAATGCAGTTCTTTGGCTATTGCGAGGGATGAAAATTGAATCCTATCTCGAAGTAACTTGCGCATAGCTGTAGGCAGGCCAACGAATTGATCAGGCTCGGACCAATAATGCTTGTAGATTCCCTGCCAGATCTGATCTGCCCGGAATTTTGGTTGACCAATTTCCTTCACGATATCCACAATTTCTGTGTAGTTTAGATCATATATCGACTTCAAAGCAGGGGAGGATTTGTTTAGCATCCTAATAACTCACTTAAATCTGTAGCAATATAATTCGGCGCTGGGACCCACAGGTGAGCTTGTTCGATTGTAGTGACACCTGATAAAACAAGCGCCGTTTTACAGGCCGCACGTTGTCCCGCGAGGATATCGGTATCCAATCGATCGCCAACAACCAATATTTCTGAGGGTAATAACTTCATCCGATTAATCGCCTGGTGCATCATGGGGAGCTCAGGTTTTCCCATATAAATTGGTTGCTTTTCAGCGGCAGTTGAAACCGCAGAAACGATTGATCCAGCTCCGGGAAGTAATCCGTTTGGGGTGGGGAAGGTCACGTCAGGATTTGTTGCAATAAAGCTCTTACCTGCACGAATAAACCGCATGGCTGTCCCGATCTTTTCGTAGCTTATATTCCTGTCAACACTTACAACAACTGCTTTTGGGTTTTCCTCAGATAGTATAAATCCGGCTTCTGTAATTGTCTTTTTTAATCCATCCATTCCAATAACAAAAACTTCACTGCCAGGTGAAAAATTATCTATCAGATAGCTTGCTGTTGCCATACTGGTGGTTAGGATCTGCTGATCTTTCAGTTCAACATTAAAAGAGAGGAGTTTTTGGATGTACTGCTCAACAGTCTTGGTGGCATTATTGGTAGCGAGGACTACTAATAATCCAAGTTCATCGATTTTGGAAAACACCTTTGGCAGACTACCTATGCTTTCAGAATCCCGCCATAAAACGCCATCCATATCCAGGATCAGCCCTTTGATGTTTTGTTCTTGGAAGTTGATCACCAAATTCACCTCAACTGTTATGTAAATACAACATCCAGACACCTGCATAATTGCTGCAATGTCTGGATGTTTTGTTAGATCATTATGTTCAGGCTTTAGTCGCTGTATTTTGTAAAATCTGATCTACAAGCCCATATTCCATTGCTGATTTGGCATCCAAATAGAAATCCCGTTCAGTATCCTTCTCAATAACCGCGAGAGGTTTACCTGTCCGCTCAGACATAATTTCGTTCAAGCGTGAGCGAAGTCGTAAAATTTCTCTGGCATGGATCTCTATATCGGTAGCTTGTCCTTGTGTGCCACCTAGGGGTTGGTGCATATGGATGGTCGCGTGGGGTAGTGCATACCGTTGCCCCTTCGTTCCTGCAGCCAACAAGACAGTTCCAAAAGATGCAGAAAAACCAACTGCAAAGGTCGAGATCGGGTTTGAGATCATCTGCATAGTGTCGTAGATGGCTAGGCCAGCGTAGATCTGTCCACCTGGGGAGTTGATATACATGTGTATAGCTCTTTCCGGATCTTCCCGGTTTAAGAAAAGCAGTTGGGCAACGATAAGATTGGCGACTTGATCATCAATGGGCGTACCCAGAAATATGATCCGTTCTTTTAGAAGTAATGAAAAAATATCATATGCACGTTCTCCCCGTCCTGATAATTCGATCACCATCGGAATAACGTTACTAATTGAAGGCAAGCTCATATTATTCTCCTTCTGGCTGCGTGGTTTCACCTTTTACAGCCTTGGTTTTTGCCTTTTTTACCTTCGGTTTTGGAGTTTCTGTTGCTTCAGTCGAAGCTGAAGAACCTTCGCCATTTGCTATTGTCTTAAGTGATTCATAGATCTTACGGTTCATCAAACGTGATGCTGCTTCCATTGCAATAGCATTAACCAATTGCTTCTTTGGTGTCTTTTTGGCCATTTTTGCAAAGTCCTGCGTGGAAGAGAGGTCTTGTAAGGTTTCTGTGTAACTTGCTTCAAGATCCTCATTTTTCAGCTCGATCTTTTCTGCTTTAGCGACTGCATCCATGACCAAAGAACGTTCAAGACGGTCTTTAGCTCCTGTGATGAGTTCTTTTTCTTCGAACTCCGCCTCCGTCAGGTTTTTAACCTTTAGATAAGTGGTCATGTCATATCCACGGCTGGCAAGATCTTCTTCGAAGGTTTTTCTCAGGTTTTTCTTCTCTTCCTCAAGAACCTGTGGTGGATATTTGATCTCAGCTTGAGCGCGGATCTTTTCGATGATACGTTGGAAATATTTGGAGTCGTAATCAGCTTTTGCTTCTGCTTCAAGGTTCTTCAAGATCTCTGCTTTGAACTCTTCAAGGGTATGATATTCACCGAAATTGTGGAAAAATGCTTCATTTAGCTCTGGGAGGACAACATTTTTGATCGAATCAATTTTTACAATAAATTCAACTTTTTTACCGGCAAGATCATCCTGAGCATAATCTTTCGGATATGAATGCGAAATTTCTTTTACATCGCCTTCTTTAACCCCAATGAGCTTGGAACCGAATCCAGAGAATGGCCATTCCCCTTCATTCTTTTCTGCTTTTGAATCAATCCGAACAGAATGATTTCGGTCCAACACTGGCTCAGTACCTTCAGCAGCACCTTTTTCAAAAGCTTTGACTGAACAATACACTACCATTCCATCTGCTGCTGGTTTATCTGTTGGTTCAAGGGTGGCAGTGTAATTGCGATATTGCTCAAGTGTTTTATCAACATCTACATCAGTGACCACAGGTGGGACATATTCTTCTCTAACCTGCGAGTATTCCTTTAGGTCCACTTTGGGGGCAAGGGGTACCAGGAAAGCCAGTTTAACAGGATCCATGCTGATGATATCTTCCAATGAACCAGGAGCGCCAGCTTCGATATTTTCATCCTTTAGCATCTGTGGATAAATTTCGTCCACAAGGAATTCGATCGCTTCTTCCCGGACCCGTTCTTCACCAGCATAACGAACAACAGTTTCGTAAGGGGCTTTTCCAGGTCTGAAATCCTGGGATTTTTACATGTTCAGAAATATGGCGGGCAGCTTTTCGCATTTTGTGTTGAAGCTGTTCATTTTCAACTTCGACCACGATTCTAAGTTGATGATCATCACGTGTTGTTGTTTCGATTTTCAAAGCAGTTATCCTCATAAATGGTTTTATTGGGTGTGGGGAAGAGGGGACTTGAACCCCTACGCCTTACGACACATGATCCTAAGTCATGCCTGTCTGCCAATTCCAGCACTTCCCCGGCGGGATTGAATTATAAGCGTAAGGCATACATGCGTCAATAAACCATATTTATGGATATAATACATACCCATTATTAGAATTATGTATGCAGGAGTTAACATTGTCGCGAGTAATTTCAATTGATGGGACTGGCACCGAAAGAAATCGGCTTTGCAAATCGATTGTGGTTGCGATACGCGAATTAATGAAACAAAAAGAGCCAGATGCGCATAGCTATGATTTAGTTGCCTATATTACTCTGGCCCTGAAATCGATCACGCAAATGTTGAAAAGACCGTAGTTGCTTGGGAAAAACGAGATTATTGGCTAAAAGCTGATAAGTTTCGGCTCCAATGGGGGTGGTCCGCTAAAAGTAGTGAATCATTGCGTACAGCTCTACTACAAAAAGATTGGACAGCTATAGCTCTTCAATCCATTGCTGTCGGGCAAAAACTCTCAACGATAAAAGTATCGGCTAATCACCGTCTGGGAACCCCATGGGTTGGTGCCTGGGAGAAATTGCAAAAGTCCTAGATCAAGAAATTATCATCCCGAATGATTTCACAACAAGCATTGCATGGGTGAGGATTGCTGAGTATAATAAACATTAAGGTTGCGATAAGTATGATTATCATAAACATAACGTAGGATAAAAAATGCCCATCTCCATACAGGAAGCATTTCGAAACTATATCCGGATCATCAAAGATGCTCGCAGCATCAATACATATAAAACATATGAAAACGGTATATCGTTGTTTTTGCAAATGATGTCTGACGCAAACTCGAAATGGCAAAACCTCCCTGTGGCTCAGATCAGCGAAGACGCGGTTTCATTCTTTATAAGTTCACTGAAACACTATTCAGCTTCAACTGAGAGATTGTATCTGACAGCCGTTACCGGATTCTATGAGTATCTTGCCGCGGAAAAACTAGCAGAGGTAAACCTGGCAAGAGTTCATCTATTGATAAAGACCCGCGCACGGATACCTGGACAAAGATTGCCCCAATTTCCCAAAGATTCAATTGATAGAATTGTTCAAACGATGATCGATATCCGTCAGGATTTGAATGAAGATCTCCATGAGAGACTCCGATTAATGCGAGATCGAGCATTTTTGATCACTCTTGCTGATACAGGGCTCCGTGTTCACGAAGCGTGCAATTTGAAACGAGGCGATATTGATTATCAGGAAGGTAAAGCATTGATTATTGGTAAGGGTAACCATCAGGCTGTGATTAGGTTTTCGCATCGATCACAGGAAGCCATGGATGACTATATGAAACTACGCGCAGTATTGGATGGCGCGACCGGTAAACCCATAGCTACTCTACCCCTATTTGCCAGACATGATAAAGGTGCTGGAAAGAAGATCCAACCGATCACTACAACAACTGGTAGAAATATTGTCACCGATTGGGTAAAAAGAATATTAGGTCCTGAAGCAGAAGGTTCTGTAACCCCTCATTCGTTCCGCCATTATTTTGTGACTAGGGTTCTACAGGGTACTGGGAATTTGAAAATGGCACAAGAACTTGCCAGGCATAAGAGTATTGCTGTAACTCAACGGTACGCTCATCTCAATGATGACGAGCTAGATAAGGGATATTTTGAGGTTTTCGAACAAAAAAAGCAAAAATAAATATCTTTGTTTATAATCAATACAAATCATTCCCATGAATCCCCCACCCCAATTGATGGAATGATTAATAAAATAACTATACGCATAAAGGTGTATTAATGATTCATTCAGAAATTCGCGAGGCAATACTGAACATTTGCTGGCAAATGGTTGAGGATCATCTGGCGTATGGTTCGCAAGGTAATGTCAGCGTATTTGACCAGACGACAGGCCATGTGATTATTACCCCATCAGCCATCACTTATAAAAATATGCTACCCGAAGACATTTGTGTCCTCAATCTTGATGGAAGTATCGTTGAATCTAGTTGGAAAGCAACCAGTGAAGCAGCTTTACACTTGAGTTTGTATCGTTACAGAACGGACATAAAAGCCATCATCCATACACATGCTCCCTATGCAACGGTTTTTAGCGTCATCCATAAACCTATCCCGACCATTCTCACCGAATCAGCTATGTGCTTGGGAGGTGATGTATTGGTGGCTCCTTACTTCAGACCAGGTACGCAGGCAGTTGCAGATTCCGCAGTCAACACGATCGGATCATCCTCTGCAGTACTTTTAGGTAATCATGGGTTGGTTTGTGTTGGAGAAAATCTGGATCGTGCTTACGAAACAACTCTTGCCGCGGAAACATCTGCCAGGATCACAATCATGGCTCTAAGTATGGGATCAGCAGTGATGGCATTAAATAAATCAGAGGCAAAAGATCTTAGGCAAATCTATCTTAGTTACTACAAGGCAACCAAAACTTAGACATCAAGGATGGGCATTAAGATCATCTGCATATAAATAATCTATCTTTTCTTGAAGTGTCCTCTCAAATTCTTCTAGCCGTTTTTTCCCTTCTTCACTAATTTTTCCACTGAGAAAAACCAGGTTTTCATCCAGAATTGTATTAGGATAAAATTCCAGTCCCCATGAGGTTTGAATCGATTCTTCATATCGTTTCAGAACAGGCCGGTAACTGGGAGCCGTATCAAGATCCACGTTGAAAAGAGGTTGTTTTGGAGCGACGGTACTAAGCCCCAATCTATACTTGGCTAATTCCACATCTTTCAAAATTTCCAGTCCGACCGGGCTATCCAATACAATTTGTAGTCTGCGCTGATAGCTGGTTAATATCCCATGGACACTGATCCACTCCCCGATAAGGTCATCAATTCCATCACCAAAACTTGATTTGAAATGATCATATGCATCAGCCCAAATGACTGTTGTAAAGCTTTTTGCCTTCCAATTACCGAAATTGATATAGATATGGGGCTTGCCATCTCTGGTTCTGCCTTCAAAAATATCACTTACTTTTCCGACTACTGAAACCACCTTTCCGAGCTGGTTAACCATTGGAAATCGTTTGGTTGCATCAAGGGACACTGTTCTCTTTGAACTATAGTCCTGATGAAAATATTCCTCGTCGCGTGGAAGATTTATCGGTGATCCATTCAGAAAAACTTCAAGATTAGGAATATTCTCAGGAGCAGTTAAGCAAATTTTTCTAAACAGGTAAACATGTTTTCGAAGACTTGAGATAGTCTCGATCTCTTGTAATAATTGAGATGAGTATGGATCCAAAAAATCAGCCTTGCGGAACATCAACCCATCGCCCTCTGATTCATATTTTGTCCACAGATCCGGATGATATGCAATTGCTTCAAGTGCAAGGTAAATTACGATACTTGAAAAGTGGTCCAATTCTGGTGAAAACATGGTCATATCTCGTCGAGGATGTTGAAAGTTGCTATGCCCTACCTCGCAGCTTGATTTTCCACGAAGATCTGGCACGAACATACCATCATAATCGACCAGTATGACCTTTTTGTTTGATACCATAATATTCTGGTGAGAGAGATCACCATGTGCAATTCCAGAATGTACGAGTGTTCGCATCACCCTGAGAAACTCAGCAGCGAGTGAATGCACTTCTAATGGTTTATTGTGGTTCTGATATAACCACAACTCGAGCGTCTCCCCTTCAACCCACGGCATGGATGTGATTGGGTGAAACCCTCCACCAACGCTTACTCCCCTCGGAAAATATTGAATGGGTACTAATGAAGAATTTTGAAGGGAAGCTATTTTTAATGAAATTGCCCTGTATCGATATGCTCGGTCGGAGATGTCTTTGTGAAAACATCGGATGGCAAATGATCCGTGAGGATTTTGAAGACGATACGTCAGAGCAAATCCCCCACTCCGAACGCGTGGAAATCCCCATAGATCAAGTTCTAGCTCACCTTTTTTGAGGTCGCTAATGAGAAACGCATGCTGGGGGAATTGAAGCGCCGCTTGATACGCATCAAATGACGGATATTTGGTTGACGAGGTTAACTGCTTTGTCATTGCGTTTTTATCCAGATCAATGTGCAATCATCATCACGGATTTCTCGTTTTTTGCGCATTAGCTCGATCCATACTGAGAAATTATTCTCTCTGGATTTTCTGGATAGTTTATCTTTTAATATTGCTAACGGCGAATTACCGGATTCCAATCTGTAATAGATCCATTTGGCTAAGGCGTCCGTCGCCAGAATGAAATCATCACCAGGAAACCATTCACCTGAATATTCCCAATCTGGAAAGTAATACTTCCTCAACTTGTGACTCGAGACTAATGGCGGATGATTATTGAATTCGTTGCTATGGTGAAGCGGCAATTTTTCAAGGAGTTGCTCTCTACGAAAATGAAAAAGACATGTATCACCAATTGCGATTGCACTCCACTTTTTTCCAGTATTCCCAGAAAGATGATCACTCACTAATTGGAAAAGTAAAACAGTCGCATATGCCCCATCTTTTATTTTTTCTTGTGCATGCCATGGTAGATCGATCTGATTGATTTGTTCTTCCCAGGCAATCCGAGCATCCGAGATGGATGGATTTAGATCATTTATCGTTACTTTTGTATTTAATAGCCCTGTGACCAACGAACGGGCAAATGGACCGGAAAAACTGCTTCTTGTGGCTCCATCAGAAAGAATGCAGCGGAAATTCTGACATGGAGTCATAGATCCGTTTTCAAGAACTGGACCAAAGGCGTCTTCATTTTCTGCGGGTAAATTGCAGGATTTTTGAGTAGTTGCAGCAAACCATTTAATGATCACAAATAAACTCTTTGTTCTAAGGTAAATTTGCTGGTCTCGTTCCAATTTCCAAAGCTTGTACTATCCCGGCGATATCGGCGTTATAAACAAAACCTTTTGCAGTGATCGGCATTTCCACACCCAATAACTCACTCGCAACCCTGCACATATTTGGGCTCAATGTCGAACTCATTTTAAACATGGATTTTGAAAAATAATCTGGCAAAAGCGATTCATTATCAGGGAAGAATACCTGTTCTGAATATGGATTTGAGGATACATGGACTGTGAGCAGAATAACATGCCCGTCATTGGTATGAATATCCTTTAACGCTTCAATAATTGGTTTAGGATCACCATCATTTGATTCCCCGTCTGTGATATTGATTACTGTTGGAGGATAAGAATCTGGGAAATCGGTTACCCACTGCGAAAGTACGTCCACAGCCCTTTTTAATACGGCACACATCGGTGTCTGCCCCTTGGCAACAGGGTCGATCCAAACCGGGAATTTCGTTGGGTATTCAATTTCTAATCCAGATTCGTCTACTTCTTTTCGAATGCGATTTTCAATACGAAGAGGATTTTTATATATATCATCGATCCATGCAAGGTCATTTTCTGTTAATTGGGGTTGAAGAATAGACGTTACATCGAAACCGTAACCAAGTACACCGATCTGAAAGTATTTGCGAATATCCATGTCTTTTGATGCACTGACAACCAGGCTCTGTATAACTTTATTGATAGCATCTGCTGCAAAATAAGACTTTTTAGGGTTCTCTGGAATACCCATGATTGGATCCTGCATGGAAGTCGAGTGATCGACAAGAAAAAGAAAACAAGTAGGATGTGCTCTGCTGATCTCAGCTTCATATGCCATAATAATTCCTCCATGATATTTGCTTCTAATAATTATAGTTATTCTCAGTGAATATCACCTGAAAATGAAATAAATATATAATAAAAACAATATCTGGAATTAATTTAGAGAGAATTTCTCTCTAAGGTATAATAGATTAATTTAACACGGCAGGAAATCATGAGTGGAAAATCAATTTTAATAATCGATCCAGACGATACGGTTTCCAGTATATTAAAAAAAAGTATTCTGGGGTATGATCCCACGTCAATTGTTACAAGTTTTAATGAAGTCGAAAAAAGCAGGCTCTCCCCGGGTGCAGATATATTTATTTGTGACATCTCAGAATTGGTTAAAGCAATCCATTCCTTACCAAATCCAATCCCGTCAGCAATTTACGATCATGCTATCCTGGTAATCACAACTTATGGTGATAATCTAGAGGATCTGCCTGCCGAAGCAACTTCCAGAGCCGTTTTTATTCAAAAACCAATAGATCAACGTGGATTTTCTGCATTAATTGCCGATCAAATCGGTCCAATTGATACAGAAATTGTTCAACAATCCAGTTTATCGAAAGAACAATATAGGTTCTGTCATAAGAAACTTCTAGAGCTGAGGACAGTTACTTCTGCCAGATGTGTGTTATTAAGTGATTCTGTGGGCAGTATTTTGGATACTGTTGGCGACTCTGCAGGATTGACTTTTGATCTAATTACATCTCTCCTTGGAGGTGGTTTAGGAACATTACAAGAGGCTGGAAGGGTTATCGATAAAACGGGGGGAATAAATTTAGCTTACCGGGAAGGAATAAAATCGGATCTGTATGCAGTAAATATTGGCCGAACTTTATTTATCGCTATTCTTGTAGATAGGATAGCAAATCATGCCCGGCTTGGAACTGTCTGGTATTATGCCAGGCAGAGTGTAAAAGAAATTGAAGATTTTCTTAAGACTTCAAAAATTTCCCAAAATAATGAACCGTTTTTTCGTCAAGAAAATTCGCAAGAATTATCCGAAGAATTAGATAAACTTTCTTTCTAATCTTACCTTCCTTGGAGAGAACCATGGCTTCTGAACACAACAAAGTTACCAAGTCTTTTCGAAGTGGTTTGGTCTTGACCAGAGGCCAACTGGATACTATTGGAATTATCCTGTCGAAATTGATCGATACGATACCGGCAAAGTTCATTCTGCTGGTCGATAATTCAGGTCAAATCGTTCAAAGTCATGGTGACTTTGGTAATGCTGATATTGCAGTATTAGGGTCTTTGATTTCTGCAGATCTCGCTGCCAGCCAGGAAATCGCTCGATTGAGCGGAGATTATCAAGATTTTCAGATGATCCTCAGAGAAGGTGAGAAAACACACATAATTATTTCTGAGGCAGGCAAATCGCTTACCTTTATGGTTGCATTCCGCAGAGATATTCCACTGGGATGGGCAAGGAAGTTGATTCAAAAATCCGCCATAGAAATTGCAAATGTAAATACCCAGATCATTGAAAATAAGAATGATACAAATGATGAAGTAGCAAAAGGGGATCTTCCCGATCTATTTAATGATGCACTGGACCAGATTTGGAAGGCGTAGTTAATGTTCATTAATTGGCAGTTGCGGCAAATTAATTTAAAGGTGGTTTATTATGGACCTGCACTTAGTGGAAAAACCACTAACCTGGAGCAAATCCACGCACGCATAGATCCAACAAGGCGGAGTGATCTTGTATCATTAAAAACCTACGAAGACCGAACCCTTTATTTTGACTTCCTTCAACTCGAACTTGGCAAAATTAATGGCTTAACACCTAAGATTCAGCTATACACCGTTCCTGGACAGGCATTTTATGAAGCAAGTAGAAAATTGGTTTTGAGGGGTGCTGATGGGATAGTCTTTGTAGCAGATTCGGGTTCGAATAGGATAAATGACAACATAGAATCTTGGCAGAATATGAAGAAACATCTCGTTACCTTGAACTTAAATCCTGACGAGATACCTGTTATTGTGCAGTTCAATAAGCAGGATCTTCCAAATGCTCTTCCACCACCATTTATGCAGAATATCCTGAATTGTCAGGCAAATAAGAACATCGCAGCAATAGCTAATATGGGTGAAGGGGTGTTTGACACATTAAAAGCCATTATCACTGGAGTTGTGGTAAATATCCAGAAAGAGACGATGTAAAGTGAATCTATTTATCAACAGAATACCGCGAGGATTGTGAATGACTAACCAGGGAAATCTCATCCAAATGAAGGATCTTCAAAGCTATATTCATTCTGTAAATAATTACTTTGGATTTGAACACACAATATTGACAGATGAAACCGGATTACCCATCGTTTCGTCCTTCTTGGATCAATCCGCTTCAGAAGTGGAAGCTGCAATTATTGCCATGGTTCAAAAGAGTTTACGCAACCTGGGTGATGAATTACAGATGACTAAGACAAAAGAGATCATCCTATCGGATGCGGTTGGTCGGAAATTGGTCATACGGCCATTTCATGTTGGGAAGACCGAATTTACTCTAGCCGTACTTGTTCCTTGCGGTAAGAACTCATTCCGAAGGGCAACTCGGAACATAGTAAAAACAATAAAAACATCTTGGATCGTCTAGGAGGCTGTCATGGCATTACAAGGTAATTTAAGGGATATGTCAGTGGCAGATATCATTCAGGTTAACTGCCAGGATAAGAAGATTGCGCTAGCAACGATATCAAATAATGGAAAAGACGCGAAACTATACTTCCAGGATGGTGCAGTTGTTCATGCTGAACTCGAAACTCTACTTGGTGAAGAAGTAATTTACCAGATACTTGCCTGGAATGATGGGGAATTTACTTTAGATATCGGTGTTCCTTCTCCACAGGTTACCATTAAGCGAAATTGGTCTGGACTTTTACTTGAAGGTGCAAAACGGCTGGATGAATTTGCAAATGACCAGGATACACTGCTTCAAGCTGGTATTCCAATCGAGAAAAAAGATGAGCAGGTTAAACAATTGCTCGATTCATTCATTACGAAGATCATAGGAATTGACGCTGTCGCAATCGTAGGTATTGATGGATTTGTGAAGTACTCAAAGTACAAGAATATCGTCGATGACAGCATTTTTGGCGCTGTTGGTGCTGCAATATTCAATCTTGGTAAACGATCACTAGGCTTGCTAAGAATGGATAATTTCAACAAAACCTGGCTTGTAGGTGATAATAATTCCCTCTTTGTAATGACAATAAACAAATATACATTGCTCATAGCAATGTTCACTGGTACAACGGTTAATACCCAGCAAAATAATGAGCAAATTGACAAGTTAGCAAAAGATATTCAGGAACTAAGTTAGATTACCTGTGGACAGTTCCATCCGGCATGATCGTTCCTGATAAAGAAGAAGCATAAGAAAGCTGTTCAAAGGTTAGTTTTGCATCCAACAGGTTAGCTTTTGACAAATTTGCCCCATCGAGATTTGCGTTTTTCATATTTGCCCGCTGAAGGCTCGCACTCGATAAGTCTGCATTCATAAGATTTGCATCAGTAAAGTCTGCCATTGCAAAGTTACAATTGGATAGATCTGCTTGAAAACAGACTGCGTGAATAAATTTGCCGTCGTAATAGTTTCCCCATGATAAGTCCGCAAGATTGAACACACAGTTATTCCAGACAGCCCATCTTCCACTGGCGTTGATCATGTGAACCCCGGTCAAATTTGTTCCAGAAAAATCGGATTTGTCCATATTCGTTTGACTAAGATCAGCAAAGTCTAATCTCGCATCTGTTATCGTTGCGCTCAATAAATTCGCCCTTGATAGATTAACACCCCGTAGATCCGCATTATATAATTGACAATTCGTAAGAATGCCATCGCTTAGATCAGACAAAACCAAGACACTATCATTAAAATTCACTCCGATGAATACTGAATGCATTGCCAGCGATGACCGGATGATTGCATGGTTCAGATCTGCTCCTGAGCAGTCTACCTTCTCCAGACTGGATCCACTCAAATTGATTCGTGACATTTTTGCATACCGTAGCTCTGAACGGTCTAGGTTTGTCGCAATTGCTGTGGATGATGTCATCATAGCCATACTCATTTTTGAATCTCTTAAATCCAAAAACGAAAGGTCAGAATTGGGTTCTATTCGATGTCCATTTATGATCATTGGATTATCCTGGAAATATGATTATTGTTATTCATGTGCAACCATTATGCCATTGAACCACCTAAAATATTATTATCGGCACATTTATTGCATAATTAATGTTAATGATTTCTGTAAAATAATTTGGATAGGAAATATTCTATGAAAAAGAGAAAAATCATCTACATTTTAATTTCCTGCATTGGAATAATGTTACTAAGCGCTTGTGCTGCATTACCAGAGGCTAGACCGGTTTCTGATAGCGAGATGCAAACCGAGATCGCTATGTTGTTAACATCAATGGTTACAGAGACGGTTGCACCTATCACAGCTACCGAAGAGCCTACAGCAACTATCGAACCAACTCGAGAACCAACCAGACTTCCAGTTGTTTTAGTGACTGCTACCCCGGAAGTGATTCAAGATACACCAAAGACTGATATCGAAACTCTTGTATCCGAAGGTACTTTATCAGCTCCAACATTGGACTTGCTAACCTTTACACCTGATGGGACGACCACTGTTGAGGATAATGGTACAGTCACACCCATTATGAGTACTCCAAACGCAACAGCTACGGAGCCGCAGACTGACATAGTTAACTCATTAGGCGAACCTTTTTACACTGATCCGCTGGATAATGGCGACAACTGGTCATTGGGAAAAGATACCTACGTTGATTTGCAGGCAGTAAACAGTAATTTGGTTATGCAAGGATTGAAGACCACTAGTGGATGGCGTTTAACCAATCGATCCGCAAAGAATTTTTATCTGGAAATTACCGGGAAAATGGAGGATTGTACAGGCGAGGATCAATTCGGAATTATGTTCCGGGTGCCAAACCGAATTACAGCGACCAGTGGATATTTGTTTGGAATTACTTGTGAGGGAAAATATTCTCTTAAACGTTGGGACGGTGAGACAATGCTTTCGCTGATCAACTGGAAAAAGAGTGATTTCATTCATTCCGGATCCAATCAAACTAACCGGATCGGTATAATGGCCGATGGAAATAATATGAAAGTGTATATTAACGGTGTAAAAGTCGGTGAAGCAGCAGATAGTTGGTTCCCACAAGGCGGTTATGGTTTATATGTAGGCGCTAGAGAGACAACCGGTCTAAAAGCTTTGATTGACGAAGTATCCATCTGGATACTCCCTTAATTACAATTCAATTAATTAAAAAGCCTGGGATTACACAGTTCCCCAGGCTTTTTAATTAATTATTCACTATCATTTTTTTTGATTTACGATTCTAACAACTTCCGGCAGATCAATATTTAATCTCTTAAGTGTCTCTATGGAGGGTATTCCATTAGAAGACCATCCCCGTCTCTTGTAAACCGCATCAACAAGCTGTTCATATTGATTTTCGCGGTACCCTCTTAGTAATCTAACTTTTTCGCTGGTCGATTTCCCTTCTATGGGAACTCCAGCAATTTCTTGTAAAGCTTTGTCGTAGCGATCTTGTCGGGATTCATACTCTTCATTAGTAACAGGTCCCATTGCTCGATAAGGTGGATAATCTGAAGATCGTGTTCCAAATCCCAATCGAAGATTGAAAACCCGTTGAAAATTGTATACTCTTTCGGATTGCAGCATGAGATCCGCAGGAGTCACCTTTTCTCCAGTTACCCCTTCATAAAGCCATGTATAGTTTTCGACATGCTCTGGGACTTTTGCTGGTTCTCTCGCTGTTCTGTTTGATTCTGGAATAATATCGTTCCAAGGGAGTTTACATAGACCATGTAGACTGAACCAGGTTCGCCATACTGGGAAATAGTGTAATGCTTCAGCTTTTGCCTCAAAGGTTGGGAGCTGTTTATGGACCATATCAATAAATATCAGCCAGGCATCATCATGTTGAGCGCCTTTATTGGCTAGAGCATATCCGCCCTGTTGTGCTAGGGATTCCTTTGTCATGTATTCTGAAAACTCCAAACCTTTGCTTTCCATGCCAATATCTTGAAGGATCTTGGGATCGGCACCGAAGTCTTCGTGGAATTTCTTCTTCATAAATCGGACTCCTTGTCCGATGATAGTTCCAAATCCTTCACCACGTGCCATTTGATGGATCAGCTCGATGACTGAGGAATAGTTTCCCCAGGTTAGGTCAAAACCGCCAGTTTTTTGTTTATCAAGGATTCCTCGTTCGAAACATTCCATTGCGAAAGCGAAAGAATTTGCAGCGGAAATCGTATCTATTCCATACGTATCACAATAGAAATTCATTTCAAGCACTTGAGTGGGATCAAAAATACCGAGATTGGTTCCCATTCCTCCGAGTGTCTCGTATTCAGGTCCATCTACAGTCACAACATCACCTGCGTATGGGCCGGTAGTTAGGTGAAAATGTGGAACCATATGAGTACAGGCAAGGGTACAGCCATACCAACATCCATCTGGGCCACTGTGATCGAATAACTCTTTCCAGACAGGACCTTCCAAGGTTTTTGCATCAGGAATGGCTCCAAATTTATAATTATGCACCGGGAGAAGATCGTAATCATTCATGACACCAACAAGGTATGGTGTACCTACCTCTCCCATGTTGTTTTGGATCTTATCAAAGTCAGCAATTTCCTTATTAATTCTTTGTCCCGCTTTGCGCAGGAGTTCCATATTCGCAACACCGTTTCCATCGCCGGAGAGTTTTGTATATTTGACTACAATGGCTTTGATGTGTTTATCGCGCAGAACTCTACCTGATCCTCCCCTGGCTGCCTGTTTGATCCGAATTTCTTTACGACGGTGATCATAGAAACTGATGTTCAAACCACAAATCGGAACATAATCAGCTGCTTGCCCTGCTGATATAACCGAGATGCCCCTCATTTCCTTTTCGGATTCAGCATAATAATCTGTCAGAAGCTTGTTAATGAGATGTGTATCTATAGGTTCATCCGGTGCTTCTTCAATTCGAACAATTCCTGAATCACCATCAATATAGATGATTATTTCCCGATCTGATTTTCCTTGAATTTCCAGCGCGTCAAATCCCGCATACTTTAGATATGGTCCAAAGTAACCGCCACTGTTTGAATCAATGATAGATTTAGTCAATGGAGAAATTGTTACAACCGTAGCTTTTCCACTCCCTGGATATTGAGTGATCCCACCAATTGGACCTCCCGCGATGACCAATTCATTCTCTGGGTCGTCCCATTTGGTATTATCTTCGATAGCTTTCCAAAGCAACCAGAGGCAAAAACCTCTGCCTCCAGTAAAAACTTTCTTCATTTGGTCGGTTACTGGTTTCTCTGTGATGGCGAGTGAAGATACATCAATATGTAATGTTCTATTGGCATATCCCCTGATCACAGGCTGTTTATTATATAAAAACTCTTTGCGTATAATATGCTGCTTTATTTCTTCAGACGTCATAAAAATTCCTCCGGAGAAATTTTAGGATATGCTTATATTATAATTGTTCAATTGAATATAATCATCGTAGTAATATATTGGCTACACGCAATTATATAATAAACAACAGATTACATGAAACAAGATTTCGGCACAGGTAACGTAATACTTGCTTTTGGGTCTTCGAGTATTAGGCTTGATTTGACTAATACTCATTATGATATGATCCTCCCACCAGATGTCTACCCTCTTGAATATCCGGGGTCTGTCGCTCGAAAAGCTATTCAAAACCGATTGTTGCAAATAAGACCGTCCGTCGGTTCGTCTGTCGCTATAGCAATTAATGACAAAACTAGACCCGTCCAATATGACATCCTCCTCCCTCCCCTTCTCGAAGAGTTATCAAACGTTGGTTTCAAAGATAAGGATATCTTATTTTTCGTTTCCAGCGGAACTCACATCCCCGCATCCGATACGGAGATCGCATCCATCTTACCTGATGAAATCATTTCTCGCTTCAAGGTAATTCCTCATAACTGTGATGATATTTCAAGTATGGTCGAATTGGGATCAACGTCTTTCGGAACCCGCGTGCTGGTTAATCGTCTTTTCTTTCAATCTTTTCTAAAAATATTGGTGGGGAATATTGAACCACACCATTTTATGGGTTACTCAGGTGGAAATAAAACAGCAGCCATTGGGTTAACCTCTCGGGAAACGATCTCGCACAATCATTCCTTCCTGATCTCTCCGAATGCCGTAACAGGAAGTTACGAAAAGAATCCATGTCGTTTGGATGTTGAAGAGATAGGATCAATGATCAAATCTGATTTTGCACTTAATGCGGTTTTGAACGCAAAGAAAGAAATTGTTTCGATACTGTTTGATGATCCAGTTGCAGTAATGCGCAAAGGTATACCAATCTCAGTGAAAACTTCTCAAACAGATGTAAGGGATAAATACGATCTGGTGATTGTCTCTGCGGGTGGTTATCCTAAAGATATTAATTTATATCAGGCGCACAAGGCAGTCACCAATGCCATGACGATAACTCGTCAAAACGGCCATGTTATTTTAGTTGCTGAGTGCAGGGATGGCGCAGGGAGTAAATCATTTATTGATTTTTTGATTGATGTTCCAGATCCCACATCTGCTATTAATAAATTTGCCAAACTTGGTTTTCAAATTGGAGCCCATAAGGCTTTCCTCATCGCCAGACAATTATTGAATGCAAAGATTAGTTTATTTAGCTCTATGGATTCTTCTTTTACTAGATCATTATTGATCGATCCTGTTAGTCTTGAGGATATTAAAATAATCGTCCAAAAAGCTGCAGAGGAAAATCAAAGGATCGCAATACTCCCCTATGGTGTAACTACGGTTCCCAACCTCACTATGTAGACCTTTTATCCTCAGGAGCCTGACGAGATAAGGTATAATATTCCTTGTCTCAATCAAATTTTCGTGAGGAGTATCAGATGCCTGATCAACCACGTTCTGCAGGAAAAACAACAATTGCTCCTGAGGTTCTTTTATCTATAGCAAAACTTTCAGCTCTCAGCGTTCCTGGCGTAGTCCGATTAAGTGAACAACCGGCTGATGTTAAATCTCTTTTTAAAACACATCGCGGAGAAGGTGTCCGTATTGAAGTGGAAAATAACACAGTGTATGCTGACCTTTTTCTGATCCTTGATGGTCAATCAAATGTTCGTGATACCAGTAAAAAAGTTCAAAACCAGGTAAGTAGGGCCTTTTCCGAAATGGTAGGAATGGAAGTTGGTCACATCAACGTCCACGTGGAAGACATTGCTTTCGGTCACAACGAAACTTAATTTATGAAATCTCGAACAAAAGCCAGAGGGTTTGCCCTACAAGTCTTGTATGAATTAGACCAATCAATTCATCCTGCAGGAACAATTATTCAGAATTTATCAGAAGAATTTCCTTTGGAAGAAAATCTGACCGATTTCGCAGTCAGTATTATCAATGGCGTAATACCCATCAGATCAAAACTGGATGAAGCAATCGCTAAATTTGCTCCGGATTGGCCTATCGATCAGGTTGCAATCATAGACCGCAATATTCTTCGTATCGCACTCTGGGAACTCTGCTTTGAATCAGGTACGCCTGTGAAAGTAGTCATCAACGAGAGTATTGAATTAGGGAAGAGTTTTGGATCAGATTCAACCCCAAGATTCGTAAATGGCGTTATGGGTAGTCTTGTTGACAATCTGAATTCGATCAAACAGATAATTCACTAATATTTCGCAACCGTAAACTACAATCTGATAATTCGCGTAAACCCGGAATTATCAGATTGTTTATTTATTAGACACCGATTAGTATAGTAATATAGCCTTGTTGCAACTATATAGGCGAACCTTCCTCAGATAGATCAAGGAGATCATGACAAGCGCAAACCTTTACCATTCCCTCGAACTATTACAAGAGAAAGGTATCAAACTTCAGTATCATCCGGTAATAAATCCGAGTGTGGATTTATTATCTTCACTTGTAATTCAAAGAGGAGAGGGACGATTATCTGCAGCAGGTGCAGTGGTCGTCACCACTGGGAATATCACAGGACGTTCTCCTTATGATAAATATGTGGTTTGTGACACCAATCCTCAGTCAATCTGGTGGTGTAAGACTACAAAAAAGATGTCTGCCTCTCAATACGCTCAAATTCGTGGACGAATTGTGCGACACCTGGAAAAGGAAGAATGCTATATTCAGCATCTGTCAGTAGGACAAAACCCAAATCATTCACATTCTCTGATGGTGGTGACTGAAACCGCCTGGCATAGTCTTTTTTCCAGACAATTATTTATTAATCAAAAGAGCACAAACCCGTCCGAATATTTATTGTTACACGCTCCCACTTGTTTTGCCGATCCAGAATCTGATCAAACCTCATCTTCTGTTTTTATTATCATCAATCTTGATCGAAAAGAAATTCTGATTGGCGGCACTTCTTACGCTGGCGAGATCAAAAAATCAGTTTTTACCCTCATGAATTACTTAATGCCCTGGGAAAACGTCCTTCCTATGCATTGTTCAGCCAACGTAGGAGTAAACAACGATACGGCTGTTTTCTTCGGTCTCTCCGGGACCGGAAAAACGACACTATCATCAGATCCATCCCGGGCATTGATCGGCGATGATGAGCACGGCTGGTTTCGAGATGGAATATTCAATTTCGAAGGTGGCTGTTACGCAAAAACAATCAGACTCAGCCCAAAATATGAACCTGAAATTTGGAACGCTGCTGAATCTAAAGGTACAGTTCTTGAAAATGTCGTTCTCGATAGCGTGACCGGGAAGGTTGATTATGACGATGTATCAATTACAGAGAATACCCGTGCCGGTTATCCGTTATCTCTCATACCAAAGGTCTACCCAAAAGTAACAGCTAATCATCCCAAAAATATCTTCTTCTTATCTGCTGATGCTTTCGGAGTGCTTCCTCCCCTCTCCCGTTTGACGAAAGAACAAACGATGTACTATTTTTTGGCTGGTTATACTGCCAAAGTCGCAGGAACAGAAACCGGTGTAACGCAACAACCACAACCCACGTTTTCCGCGTGTTTTGGCGCACCGTTTCTTCCCTGCCCACCCAGCCTATACGTGGATATGCTTGCTGAGCGTATCGAAGAACACCATACCGATGTATGGTTGGTAAATACCGGTTGGTTTGGAGGATCTTATGGTGTGGGAGAACGGTATCCATTGCCGATAACCCGACAGATCATACAATCTGTTTTGACTGGAAAATTAAAAAGCACACACTATCACAAGGATAGAATATTCCAATTGGAAATTCCTGTTGAGATTCCCGGTATTCCAGCTGAATTAATTGATCCAATTAAGAATTGGAAAAATTCTGATTTGTACAGATCTACTGCAGAGACCTTATTGGCAGCTTTCGTTTCCAACTTGGAGCAGTACCAGGAAGATCCATCATAGAGTTAACGGATCGACCAAAGAATTATTATCGATAATGCTAAAAAAGGACCATACGGAATTGCCCGAAATGGAGAATAATGTTTCCGTAGAAGCCCTGATAATAGCAACCCCAATGAGTATGCTCCTCCTAGGAGGATCGCAAAGAACAATCCTACGCTGATACCTGGCCAGCCAAGCAGCAAACCGCATACTCCAGCAAGAGTAACATCCCCAAATCCAAGCCCATCATCCACTTCCTGGCCTCTTCTTTTTGATATATATTTCCCGAAAGCAATCCCGATAAGATATAAAACTAGCATGACAGCCAATCCCACAAGCCCACCTACTAAAGTATTATTTAACCCATGAGCAACAAAACCAATAATTCCCATTAGGACGGCTCCGGAGATTGTCATTTTATGCATGATTAAATGATGCTCGATGTCTATCACCATAATGCAAGTGAAATAACCTATTACAAGAAATCCAAAAGCTACCCTATCCAGGGATTGCATATTTAGAAAATAGGTTGCTACAAACAGTAAGACAAGCGCAACATTAACAAGATAATGTCTCATGGAAAGAGAGTTGCCACAGGAGTTACATTTTTTCAATAACAAATATCTGGGAAAACTAAAAGGATTTCCGCAATTTGTGCAATTAGGGATTGTGAATGATCTTTCGATAGGTAATACATCTGCAATGTAGTTTATAATCGCAGCAAATATCCAACCGAATAATCCAGCTATAATCACCATAGTAGTTTGACGCTCGCAATTTGAATTATCTAATTATATCAGGAGGCAGCATGGAGCAATTTGTAATTCAAGGCGGAAAACCGTTGCATGGAGAAATGACTCCATCTGGAAATAAGAACTCCGCATTACCTCTTCTTGCCGCTTGTATGTTAACCGATGAGCCCGTCATTTTAAAAAATGTCCCGAGAATTCGTGATGTTATGACGATGCGGGCACTTCTTGAAAGCTTAGGGGTTACGTTTGAGGAGATCACCGCACATAATTGGAGGATCCAGGCAAAAACGCTTCGCCCTGCAGATCTGGATCCTGATATTTGCAGAAAGATCCGCGCTTCCATATTACTTGCAGGACCCATGGTCGCTCGTTGTGGTGAGCTTCATTTACCCCCACCCGGCGGTGATGTCATCGGACGTCGTCGGGTTGACACTCATTTAATTGCAATAAAAGCGCTCGGAGCAGAAGCTTCATACGACCGTATGTTTCACTTCAAAGTGGATAAGCTTCGTGGTGCAAAAATATTGTTGGATGAAGCATCAGTAACAGGTACCGAGAACGCAATTATGGCTTGTGTAATGGCTGAAGGTGAATCGGTATTGCAAAACGCCGCATCAGAACCACATATTCAGGAATTATGTCATTTCTTAAACTCATTAGGCGCAAAAATCGAGAATATTGGATCAAATACTCTGCATATCCATGGTGTACCCAGGTTGCATGGTGGTGAATTTACCATAGGCCCGGATTATCTCGAGGTTGTCAGTTTTATTGGGGCTGCTGTAGTAACCAGGGGATCGATCAGGATTAAAAATGCCGGATTGGAATATCTTGATATGATCCGTCTTGTCATGGGCAGACTTGGGGTAGTATGGGTAAATGAAGGAAATGATCTGATCGTGCCATCCGAGCAACCACTCCTCATAGAACAGGATTTGGGTGGGGCGATCCCGGTCATTAGCGTAATGCCATGGCCGGCATTTCCTACAGATATTATGAGCATTGCCATTACAATAGCTACCCAATCTAAAGGTACAGTCCTTTTCCACGATTGGATGTATCCATCCCGAATGTATTTCACTGATAAATTGGTTTCAATGGGTGCTCAAATTGTATTATGCGACCCGCACCGATGTATTGTACAAGGACCAACTCGATTATTCCCAGAGAAGATGGAAAGTCCGGATATTCGCGCAGGAATGGCCTTGGTTCTCGCGGCATTATCTGCGGAGGGGAAATCCGTAATTCGCAATATTGGTCAAATTGAACGCGGATACGAGATTGTGGATCAAAAGCTAAAAAGTCTTGGCGCGTTGATTGAACGCCAGGATGCATAATTGACTTAGAAAAACTCCAGACCTTCTGTCTGGAGTTTTTTCTAGTAATGATTTTTAGTTTGTTGGCGTCACAACATCGAGAAATTGATTAACTGCGTCTCGAAGTGCGTTTTCAGGTAATGCCCCTGTTTGTCTGTGAACTACTTTACCGTTATATACAAAAAGCATGGTAGGTATGCCTTGTACTCCATATTGAGTAGCATAATCAGGATTTTCATCTGTATTGACTTTGGCGACAATTAACTTTCCGTCCTGATCTTTAGCGATCTTCTCCAGGTATGGTGCAATCATACGGCAAGGAGAGCACCAGGGTGCCCAGAAATCTACGATCACAGGCAGCGTTGCTTTTAGGACTGATTGGTCAAATTGCGCGTCAGTTACATGAATAGGTTCACTCATTACTTTTCTCCTGAATAATATACTTTTTCAATTATAGACTATTCTCGGATATTCCCACCCAAAAAAACATTATATTTTTATTATATTTATCCAACCATATTTTGATGTAAAATCAATTCTATGGAAATTCAAATTGCTGTTTCGAAGATAAATAAGTATGCGGTTACAGAGAGTGGAGATACTCTTGAAGTCGTAGAAAGACCTAATGGCGGGTTATCCGTAGTCCTTGCTGATGGACAAACTTCAGGAAAAGCTGCGAAAGCTGTGTCCACCATGGTTGTTCGAAAAGTCATTTCATTGCTTGCTGAAGGTGTAAGAGACGGTGCGGCTGCCCGGGCAGCCTCAGATTATTTATTTACCGAGAAAAATGGCAAGGTCTCAGCTACATTGAATATTTTTTCTATCGATTTTTTGACAAAGACTCTGGTGATTACCAGAAACAACAATTGTCCGGTTTTCATCGCAGATCATGACCAGATTGATTGCTTGACAAGCACAAGTCAGGCGATTGGAACATCTAGAAATATTCGCCCCTCCATAAGCGAAATACCTATTCAAACTGGTCTCACGGCAGTAATGTTTACTGATGGATTGATCACCGCTGGTGATCGCAAAGGTCAATCTATGGACCTTTGCACCTCATTAAAAGGCATTCTTGAAGACCAGCAGCCAAGCCCGCAAGCGATTTCCGATTCGCTTTTGCAGCAAGCTATCCGATTGGATGACAACAGACCTGCCGATGATATGAGTGTTGTCGTTTTAAGGGTCATGGATACTTCAACTGATAATGTTCGTAGAATGCTCGTAAAGTTGCCCGTACCAGTTCTATATCAATAAAATGGATTTACAATATCATAATGATCGTCCAACCACTCTGATCGGATTGGTTGGTCCTTGCGTATCTGGAAAAACAACCGTAGCTCGTATGCTAAATGCTTTGGGTTATCGGGCAAAAGTAATTGCGCAGGAACATTCTTATGTTCCTACTATGTGGAAGATCATTACAAAACCACAATTCCTGGTTTATTTGGATGTTTCATACCAGCAAACACTCATACGCCGACCAATGAATTGGTCAGAACAAGAGTTTCGGGAACAATTATTCCGGTTGCAGCATGCGAAAGATAACGCTAATCTTATAATTTCCACAGATTATCTCTACCCTCAACAAGTCTGCGATCAAATTTCTACATGTTTGGACACATTTCTATCGACCAATAATCAATAATTCCTCCCCTGTTCATTGATTCAGTATAAAGGTATAATCAGTCGGACTTCGCCAGCCAAACGCTGGCATTTGTGTGAATTGGAGGTTTACCGCATGAATCGACGCAATTATATTACTTTGGCACTAATTCTCCTCCTGGTCGTTGTTGCTGTTTGGATCGATCTACCATCCAATCCGGGAATCCATATTGGTTCCTTTAATCGCAGCCTCGATACTCAATTAGGTTTGGATCTTCGTGGAGGTCTTCAGGTTCTCCTTGAGGTAGATCTTCCAGCAGAAACTGCTGTAGAAGCTCAAGCGCTGGATGATGCGAAGCAAATCCTTGAAAATCGTTCAAATGGTCTAGGTGTGAGCGAAGTGGTTTTTCAAGTTGCCGGAAATCGACGTATCGTAGGAGAATTCCCAGGATTGACAAAGATCGATGAGGTTCTAAATGTCCTAAAACAGACTGGACAGCTTGAATTTGTCGATATGGGCGACAATCCTCTTCCCGAAGGAACAATCGTTACGACTGATTACGGAGTAAATTCGACAACTACTAAATCTACAGCAATACCAACAACAGAAGCAAGTATTCCTGCTACAGATGGATCTACGCCTGCTCCGGTTGAAACCATATACCATACCATCATGACTGGTGCCGATCTATCTACTGTATCAGTTAGTACAGATAGTATCGGAGGTTATGCGGTTGATTTCGTTCTTAAACCCGATGGTGCTACTATTTTTGCTGATTACACAACAAACAACGTTGGGAAGTATCTGGCTATCGTTTTAGATAAAAGAGTGATATCTGCTCCCGTAATCAAGAACCCGATTACGGAAGGAAATGGTCAAATAAGTGGAAATTACACGAATGACACCGCAAACGCTCTCGCAATCCAATTACGATACGGCTCTTTACCAGTACCTCTCAAAGTTGTTGAGAGTAGGATCATAGGACCTACCCTCGGTCAGGATTCACTGAATAAAAGTATGATTGCCGGTTTGATTGGTCTAGTTATTGTGATGCTTTTTATGGCCATTTATTACCGATTACCAGGTTTGGTTGCCGACGTTACCATCATTATCTACGCGATCCTGACTCTGGCAATTTACAAACTAATTCCTGTCACATTGACTCTTCCGGGTATTGCAGGGCTCCTGCTATCTACCGGGTCGGCATTGGACGCAAATATTCTTATCTTTGAACGTCTAAAAGAAGAATTACTCTCAGGAAGAACGTTGAAACAGGCAGTCCAATTAGCCTGGTCAAGAGCTTGGCCTTCAATTCGCGACTCAAATGTTGCAACAATCATCACCTGTGTAATCCTCTTCTGGTTTGGTTCTTCATTTGGTGCAAGCATCGTAAAAGGTTTTGCATTAACGCTAATCTTAGGTGTTGGTATTTCTCTGTTTACCGCCATCTTAGTAACACGAAACCTTCTTACCCTCGTGCTAAACTACATTAAGACCACCAATTATTCTCGTTGGTTCGGTTTATAGGGAACTCTATGGATATTCTAGGAAAAAGATACATCTTCTTCGCTATCTCTTTACTGGTGATCATTCCAGGCTTGATAATTCTTGCTATTTGGGGATTACCATTATCGATTGACTTCAAGGGTGGTAGTCTGTTAGAACTTTCCTTTTCATCCGGAAAAGCTCCCGCACCTGCTGCAATTATCGAACTATATAATGGTGCAGGTTACAAGGATGTTCAGGTTCAATCAACAGGTGAGGATATCGTGATCATCCGTGCAGAATTTATGGATGAAGCTGCACGAGCCTCACTGATAACTAAACTTGAAACGATGTCGAATGATACCGTTACCATCCGACGATTCGACAGTGTAGGACCTACAGTAGGGAAAGAAGTGGCTTCGCGCGCAGCTGGGGCTGTAGGGCTTGCAGCACTCGCAGTCATCATTTATATCGCTTTTGCTTTCCGTGGTGTCCCACACGCCTTCAGGTATGGAATTTGTGCCATCCTTGCAATGGTTCATGATGTAGCTGTTGTAATTAGTCTTGCGACTATCGGTGGACATTTCTTCGGTTGGCAGATCGATTCGCTATTCTTGACAGCATTACTCACGGTTATTGGTTTCTCTGTACAAGATAAGATCGTGGTATTTGACCGGATACGTGAAAATAATAATATTTTCCGGAAGTTGCCATTCGAGACTTTGGTCAATCACTCAATTGTTCAAACCTTACAACGCTCGATCAACACCCAGTTGATGACCGTAGAGTTTATGTTACTTGCACTCGCTTTGTTCGGTGGTGTGACACTACGTGAATTCGCTGTCATTCTTTTGGTCGGATTATTTAGCGGTACTTACTCCTCCATCTTCATTGCTGCTTCCGCACTTGTTGTGTGGGAAGGCAAGGAATGGACACAATGGTTCCGTGGAAAACGTTCCGCAAATGGAATAAGCTAGTAAAATAAGTATATGAAAACAATTGTTGAAAAAGGTTATCCAAACCATTTTCTTCACACACAAACAACTTCAAGTTTCTTTTAATGCGATAAACGGGTTCTGAATATTTCAGGACCCGTTCTTTTTCTTTCTATTTCAGACTAATAGGAGAACACTCATGCGTAAAGAAGTTATTCTGATCACTGGTGCGAATGGTGAAATTGGTCATGGTTTAATTGAACATCTTGCTAGAAATTGTTCTACTCCAATTCTGGGAATGGATATCCAGCCATTGGACGATGCAATGAAAAACTATTGCACTACTTTTATTCAGGGTGACATTCTTGATTTGATGTTATTGGGTAGATTGGTAGGCGAATATGAAATCAAAACGATCTATCATCTTGCTTCAATCCTTTCTACAAAAGCAGAATATAACCCCGAGACAGCCCATAAAATAAATGTTGAAGGTATGCTTAACTTATTACGGCTTGCGGTGGAGCAATCTCAATGGCAGGGTAAACCCGTCAAGTTCATCTATCCAAGCAGTATAGCTGCCTACGGATTTGCTAATCTGCAAGACAAGGAAAAAAGTGGGAAAATCAAAGAACATGCTTCAGACTTTCCAACGACCATGTATGGCGTAAATAAATTGTATTGTGAACATTTAGGCAGATATTATGCCAAATATTACAAGCAACTTTCAGCAGATAGAGACCGCTCGATCTATGTAGATTTCCGTTCAATCCGGTTTCCTGGTTTAATTTCCGCCGTGACCGTTCCAACAGGTGGAACTAGTGATTACGGTCCTGAAATGCTCCATCATGCCGCACAGAAACTTCCATACCATTGTTTTGTCCGTCCTGATACCTGTTTACCTTTTATGGTGATGCCTGACGCTGTTAAATCATTGATTATGCTCGAAGGCGCGCCACGCGAGAACTTATCACAATTGGTTTATAACGTGACCAGTTTCAGCCCAACGGCAAACGATTTCTATCAGCATGTCATCAAAGCATTTCCAGGTTCTGTAGTTGATTTCGTCCCGGATAAAGCAAGACAGGGGATTGTCGATTCGTGGCCAGCAGATTTGGACGATTCAGCTGCACGGGCTGATTGGGGTTGGTCTCCGGATTACAACGAGACGGATTCATTTGAAAATTATCTTATCCCGGCAATTAAAACCCGATATATGTAGAATTATTGTGATAATCTAAAGGGCAGCTCTCAGCAGGCTGTCCTTATTTTATTGACATGTTATTTTTTATCTGGTCTATAATAAATGATTGGGAGGAATCATGACCGATAATCTATCACCTGCAAATTTGAATAATGTAACATCTGATGAAAAAATATCCCAAGTGATGATTTATACAGAATCTACTCTTTGCTGGGGTGAAGTGGTAACCAAAGAGATGATCCGTGTAAGCACATGGCTGCGAACTAATGCCGCACCAGACAACGTTTTACTCAAGAATGCAAGAGTCTTACTGGTTCACGCAGCATCAGCCGCCAAACCATCAATTTTTGAAGAGTTACACATCCCTACCAACAAAATTCTGGCTATGCATCTTATTCCGCCTGCCCAGGACCCGTTGGATTACGATCCTCGCGACGGTGTCCGTAGATTGTACCCAGTGACGGCCTTGGTTGGTGCTTTCAGATTTGACGGGAAAATTCTTGTTGCCCAAAAAGCTGATCTTACCAAGTTCATTGAGGTTTCGAAAGAAACATACACTTCTTTGTATGAAGTTGAAGTCTCCTATCCAATGATGACCAGCATGGGAATATTGAAAGTCCCTTACCTTTTGTTTCGGTTTGCAGAAGGAATGCTATCAAACCGAAAAGAGGAATGACCGTAACAAAAACACTCGCAAATGCGAGTGTTTTTTATGGCTGGGGGTGAAGGATTCGAACCTCCACAAACACATCCAGAGTGTGCTGTCCTGCCGTTAGACGAACCCCCAGTGACCTGGAACGAAGGGATTTTACCACAGACACTCCCTTCAGTCCAGATAGATAAAGCGAAAACTACCCTGTCAGTAATTCCTTTGCCCTAGCGATTCTATTCAGCACAAGCTCTGTTCCAATAATTTCCATGCTTTCGAATAAAGGTGGGCTAACCTTTTGTCCAGTAATGGCTATGCGCATTACGCCAAAAACTTGACCGGCTGAATAGCCACTTCCTTCTACATAATCACGTAGTGCAGGTTCCGCAGAACTATGCACGATTCCCTTATCCTTTAATATGCTCTCCACCTTATTCAATATATTAATGGTTTCTTCCTTGCTCAGCTCTTTTGGGACTAGCATTTCTGGATTAACAGTAACGTCTCTGAAGAAAAACCCTGCCAACTCAACTGCATCGTCAAGAGTCACGATTCTTTCCATGATGATAGGAGCGATCTTGGTCAATGTATCCAGATCAGCTTTCAAACCTGCTTTTTCGAAAAATGGTTTTATCCTTTTCGCTAGATCGGTGGCTATCAAAGATCGAATATGTAATCCATTAAAATGGTCGAATTTCTGAAAATTGATCGCTGCAGGAGATGGATTAAGATGTTCCAGCGAAAATTTCTCAACTAAATCATCAAGTTTAAAAAACTCGGTGTGGTCGTCATACGCCCATCCCATAAGTGAGATCCAATTTACTACGCCTTCGGGTAAATATCCTAGCTCTTCAAGGTCTTTCATAAATATGGAGTGCCCATCTTTTATCAAATCGGCAGATTCACGTTTGCTCATCTTTCCTTTGCCGCTTGGTTTTAAGAACACTGAAAGATGTACCCAAATGGGTTCTTCCCATCCGAAAGCTCTGTGGATTTGCGAGTGTAGAGGTAATGAAGGAAGCCATTCAGAACCACGAATTACGTGTGTGATTTCCATCAAATGGTCATCTATCATGGCTGCGAGGTGATAAAGTGCTAAACCATCTGACTTGACCAGAATATAATCATCAAGATTCGCGTTTTCGACAGAAATATCTCCCCGAATCAGATCCTTTACTGTTGTAGTACCTTCCTTCGGCATTTTGAAGCGTATGACATATTTTTCGCCATTAGCGATTCTGATCCTGGCTTCTTCAACTTGAATATTTCTGCAAGTCCCATCATACCGCGGGGCTTCTTTTCGTTTTTGTTGTTCCTGTCTTACACGATCCAATCTTTCCGATGAGCAAAAACAGTAATAAGCTTTGCCCATCTCGATCAGCTTCTCAGCATATACCTGGTATATTTCCTTGCGAAGCGACTGACGGTACGGACCAAAATCTCCACCTACATCAGGACCTTCATCCCACTGTAATCCCATCCATTTCAAGCTGTTGATGAATTCTTCTTCTGCTTCAGGTACATATCTTTTCTGATCCGTATCTTCAATTCTTAAGATAAACTTTCCACCAGTTTTCTTGGCAATCAAGTAATCATATAATGCGGTGCGGGCTCCTCCAAGGTGCAGGTGACCGGTCGGCGATGGTGCAAAGCGGACTCGCACAGGTTTCAGTTCCATATCCTTCTCCATAGATTAGAATTCCAGCGGTTTTTGACGAAGTACGATACTTTCAACTAATCCAACCCCCAGGATCATTGAAAGCAAAGAGCTCCCTCCATAACTTACAAAAGGTAATGTTAAGCCGGTTACAGGTAGCAGTTTTAAATTAACACCTATATTGACTGCCGCCTGGAATGACATCAAAATTCCAAAACTATAAGCAATCAATGCCCCGTAAGGATCATGGGCTAGCCTACCTGCCCTAAAAATTCGGATAATTACAAAAAGTAAAAGAGCGATCACGATAACAGTTCCCACGAAGCCAAATTCTTCTGCCATCGCCGAAAAGATAAAGTCCGTATGCCGAACTTTCAAAAAACGCAATTGCACCTGTGAGCCATGCCCATAACCCTGCCCCAGTAGGCCTCCAGATCCGATGGCGATCAAAGCTTGGTCAACATTGTAAGCATTCCCGTAGGTGGCGTTCTGCTCAGGTAGTACAAAAGATAGAATACGTTGCTGTTGATATGGAGCCAATAGAGGGAATGCCGCAAGACTTCCGAATATTCCTACTAAAGTAAAGATGGTTAAGTATTTTACTTTTAACCCGGAAATCCATAACAGCGAAAACCAAATAACTGCCAGCACAATAGTTGTGGAAAGATTCGGCTGAAGTACGATCCAAACTAGAAATCCAGCGAGGATCAAGAAACTTCTAGCTATCCACTTCAAATCGTGTGGATCGTTTTGACTACGGGCGAAGAAATCGGCTAAAACTAGGATAATGACTACTTTTGCGAGTTCTGCTGGTTGAATGGATACTAAACCAGTCTCGATCCATCTTGCCGCTCCAAACCTCGCTTTTGAGCTTACAAACACGATGATCAGCAGTACAAAAGTAAATGCATACATCAGCTTGGTGATGGATGCCCAATAATGATAATCTACAATTGCTGTAGAAATAATTACAACCAGTCCAATTGCAACAAAAATTATCTGCCTGGTTACATAGCCTTCGAGTTCAATATTCCCGGCGACTGCCGACCTGATCATGGCAATACCAAAAACACTCAGTACAATAACCGCACCGAAAAGGAGAAAATCAAAATGTCTCCAAATTTCACGTTTCATAATTCAATTTCTACCGGTAATCCTTTTTCGGGTGTAGAGGAATATTCATAACTAGTCGCTGTTCACGCCCTACTTTTTCCATCTCGATATCCGCCTCTGAAGTATCGATCGAAACATATTTGGAGATGACCTGGATGATTTCGTTCTTCATCTCTTCCATTTTTCCGGCAGGTAAATTTGTTCGATCATGAACTAGAACTAACTGCAATCTTTCTCTGGCAGAATTGGCACTTTCATTCCTGTTCAACAGACGATCAAATAATGACGGCATCAATTCCCTCCTGATGTGATTGCTTTTACTATTTTGCTGAAGATATTCTGTTTTCCATCGAGATCCATCAATGGGACTTTTTCACCATTCAGCCTCCTGGCAATATTTAGAAAGGCAATACCCGCTTTACTCTTTTGGTTCAAAACAATTGGTGTACCTCTATTTGTACTGATGAGAACATTTTCATCTTCAGGGACAATACCTACCAGGTCTATTGCTAGCAGATCAATAACATCGTCCGCACTGAGCATGTCTCCGCGCTTAACCATGGATGTATTTAAGCGGTTGATAACTAAATGAGCGGGACCTTTTTCTTCCAATTCAATGATCCCAACTATTCTGTCAGCATCGCGTACCGCGCTTACTTCAGGGTTGGTAACCACCAGGATTATGTTTGCCGGTGCGATTGCATTCCGAAATCCGCGTTCGATACCGGCAGGAGAATCGATGATAATCCAGTCCAATTCGTCTTTGATCTCATCACATAAATTGATCATGTCGGCGGGTGACAATGCATTTTTGTCCCTGGTTTGAGCTGCTGGTATCAAGTACAGCTCCGGGAACCGCTTGTCCCGTATCATGGCTTGTTTTACTCTGCAACGACCTTCCACGACATCTACGATGTCATAGACGATACGGTTTTCTAATCCCAGGACAACGTCCAAATTTCTGAGACCAATATCTGCATCCAGGCATGCGACGCGGTAGCCTAATGATGCTAGGGCAACAGCTAAATTCGCTGCAGTAGTTGTTTTGCCTACACCACCTTTACCGGAAGTTACTGTTAATATTCTTGCTGCCATGTATCCCTCTATGTCTAAGTTTTCCAAGTTTCAATTGTAATTGCATTTTCGGTACACCGCGCAATTTGCGGAAATTTCGATGTCTTTTTCGAACTGACATCCATTTGGACACCAGCGATGGATAGATGGGCAGGCGATAAGAGGAGTCCGCAAACGATGGTTGAATAATCACCTGTTATTCCTGCGTGCACCTCCCCGTTTATTCTTCCCCAAACAATTACGTTTCCGGTCGCTTTTATGATCGCCCCCGGGTGTACATCCCCAATCACTGAGATACTTCCATCAGTTTCCGTAATACTTCCTGATCGTAGTGTTCTGGTTATAAATATATTCTTTTCACCACGGGTTTGTGTTTGGTTTGTACGGGTAGTTTGATCCTTCACCTTTCGAGGATCATCCAAGGGAATCCCTAGAAGACGGGCGGCTTGTCGTGTTTCTTCCTGGTTGGTTTGTATTCCGCTGATCACAAGTTGATAATCTGCAAAAGAATTTTTGATTGTAAATAGGTCATTTGCTCTGAGAATAACATCATCCAGACATAAAATAACCTTGGCTCCTGAAAGGAACCCGGCATTTCCGCAGACATAATCGATTAGTTCCTTACTTCGTTCCAACCAATCACCATGTGTCATGGTGATCAGCAATTTGTCATCGATCCCTTTCACGTGTACAGTCATGATTGTTTCATCCTAAGGTTGATTTGGTTGTGGATTGTTCATTGCCTTTAGGTCAAAATACGCGGAAATCACTTCTCGCACAATTGGTCCAGCCACGGATGAACCCTCTCCGCCGTTATACACAAATGCCACAACTGCAATTTCCGGATTGTCATAGGGTGCATATCCGACATACCACGCATGAGCTGGCCAGCTTCCAGGAACACAGAGGTTGTTTGCCTGGGCTACATTGTCACAATACTCGGCAGTACCAGTCTTGCCTGCAGACGGGATCTCAGTCCATGTCGCAAATTCCTTGGCCATTGTTCCTTCTGTAACCACCATTCGCATACCTTCTTTAGCTTTTTGCACAACCCAAGGTTGAACCACTTTCTTCTGTTCTGTGGGTATATTATCTTCAAAAATTGTGATTTTCGGATCTTTTGTAATATCCCAAAGCATCTTTGGTTTGAATGGTTGAATAATATTACTTTCATTATCCAAGACATCATGGATAATTGTTGGCTTCATAAGTTTTCCGTCGTTCGCAAGTGCTGATATTGAAACCAGCACCTGCAATGGGGTAGCTAGAACATATCCCTGACCCATGGTACCGATATAAGTATCTCCAGTGGACCAGTTCTCACCAACATTGAGCCGTTTCCAGGTTGGTGACGGGATTAATCCATTCTCCTCGCCAGGTAATTCAATACCTAGTATCTGTCCATATCCTAATGCGCGGGCATATTCACCCAACCGTAATATTCCCAAACCTTCCGGGACCTGATCCTGATAGCCACCGCCAATTTTGTAGAAATACACATCGCATGAGAATGCTACACCATGTAAAAAGTCAACAATCCCATGGCCGTCTTTCTTCCAGCAGACATAATCTCTCGGATTTCCCGGATCATTTGGATAATACTTTTGAAGTACAGTGATCTTTCCCGGGTCATCAACTGTTAGTTCTGGTGTCACAACTCCTTCATTCAATGCTCCAATAGCCGCTGACATTTTGAATACTGATCCTGGTGGATGTTCTGCGGAGATGGCATGGTTGAATAATGGACGGAATGGATCGCTCGTTAGTTGATTATAGTAATAACCGGGAATTAGTCGGGCAAATCGATTATTCTCGTAAGTGGGATAGCTTACCATTGCGAGAATTTCGCCTGTTTTTGGATTCATCGCGATGACTACCCCATTTTGGGATTGAATTCGGTTAAGGTACGTATTCCAAAAATCAATTTCTTTTTTAAGGGCAGTCTTGGCTGCCAGTTGAAGCCTGGTGTCTATTGTCAATCGAATATTTGAACCTGGTTCTGTTTCTTTCGGTTCAGTTAGGTTTCGCATTTCCTGTCCGGCTACATCGATTTCTACTGTTTTTTGACCATTTCTTCCGGCTAGTTCATCTTGCATCGAAGCTTCTATTCCGGCATATCCTACTTTATCGCGTCGTGGAAGGAATCCCAGATCACGATAATACTGCTCAAAAGCAGCTGGAATTGGGCCTAGAAAACCAATGATCTCTGAAGTTAGCTCACCTGTGGGATAATCTCTGATTGGTTCTATTTCAACATCCACACCCGGCCATTCAGCTTTTTTCCCCTGAACCACCTTGGCAATTTTTTCGTCGATGTTGCATTTAATCCGAACCGGATTATATGGCCAGTTGGAACGTCCAATTACCACGATCTGAGAGATGCCCAGTTCGGCTTCACAAGGCGTGAAATTTCGTACGGATTCATCGTCAATTATTCCTAAATTTACCGGATAATCAATTAGATCACTCAACTCACGATAGACTTCTTGAACTGCTCCTTCATCCTCTGGTAGAAAAGCCGGGGTGATCACAACGTTATATGACGCGATATTTCTTGCCAGGATATAGTCATTTCGATCTGTGATGGTTCCCCTGGTTGCTGGGATCGTTACAGTCGATTTACTATTATTTTCTGCTTTTTGAAGAAATTCAGGTCCACGAATGATTTGTAAATTGAAAAGCCTGACGGCATAGAATCCAAATACTACCACGATCAGTATATAGATACCGATGAGTCGCCAGTGTTCGAATTGATTAGAGGTATTTGTCGATTCTGTCATTCTGTTTCTTCTGTATTGATATTCAACCAGATGTCCCGAAGGATCAGAAATATTGGAATTCCAATGACCATATTCATGGCTGCGCTAGGAAGGACAATTTGGACAAAACTATCACTTATTGGTATTGATGCTTCGCTAAAATTAATAGCGAACATGGATAAGCCTTGTGTGATGATGGTTCCAATGAAAGATAATACGATCATCAGAACCATTGGAATATTCCATAATCTTTTTCGTAGGAATAAAGCAATCCCAACGATTGCCGCATATCCTAATAACGGTGTATATAACGGAGTTGCAGATACAAGACTCATCAGAACCCCATTAAACACCATTAAGATAAGTACATTCTTAATGTCACTATGAAGTGACCATGCGATCAAAGATAGCATTGTAATATCTGCTATCCCATAAGCAATATTAAGTCTGGATATTACCGCGAGCTAAATCACCATAACGATGATAGAAATAGGAATTCCAAATAATATTTGCACGGTTTACGGTACAGCTGTAGGTAACAGCGGAGTAATGTCTTGTGGCTGAAAATTTGTGATAACAAGAACTACGCTGAGATTGGTAAAGTCAACGATTGGTTGTACTGATGCGCTTTGAAATAAAGCATTCCCTTGTTTTTGGATTCCAGTAACTTGTCCAACCATGATATTTGATGGGAAACGACCTCCGAGACCGGATGTAAGGATAACTTCGCCTTTCGGAACATCAAGGTCCTGTGGAATCATCGATAACGATAGATCGCCAGTAACAGAACCGTTCATAGTGACTTCAGTATTGGTGGTCTCTAAAACAACATTTACAACTGCAGCGGTATCATTGATTAGTTGCACTCTGCCTGCCGTCGCTGTAACTGCATCGATTGTACCCACCAACCCATTTTGGGTCACCACTGGCATCCCATGCCTGATCCCCTGATCAGAACCTTGATCGATGATGATGTAATGCAGAAATGGACTGGGTCCCTCCCGATTACACTACATGCGCGATACTTGTTGGATGGATTTTCTCGGGCAAAATCCAATAGTGCGTATAAAACTTTTGTTTCGTTGATTTGCTGCTGGAGAGTTATGATTTGTGTTTGCAAGTTGGAGAGTTCCGCTTCCAATTCCTGGTTGCGTTGCCTTAAACTTGCGACATCCCTTGGAACGGTAAAGAACTCATAGATAGCGGTAAACCTTGTCGAAACCCATGTTTGCAGAGAGACTACCGGGCTTGAAACATTGTTCAATATTGGATTGATATATCCACTAAGAGAGAGCATTAAGATTCCAGCGATTATGAGTGACAGGATTCCTATGCCCAACAATTGGGTATTCTGCTTACGCATCATATTTATTTTTGGTTATTTCCGGCTTCCTGCTCGATCAACAACAACCAGGAATCTACTTAACTCATCCAAGTTTTCGAGAACCATCCCGGCACCTCGAGCAACACAAGTGAGGGGATCCTCTGCAATCCACACTCTCAATCTTAATTCATCACTAAGTCTTTCAGCTAATCCTTGTAATAAGGCTCCTCCGCCAGCAAGACATACACCTGTTTCCAAAAGGTCAGAAACGATCTCGGGTGGGACCTCATCCAATGCGTCTTTAATCGTATCGACAATTACTCTGATTGAGTTGGATAATCCTTCGCGGATTTCCACGGAAGAAATTTCAAGTGACTCAGGTAAACCGGTGACAAGATTACGACCGCGAATGGTTAACGTTTTTTCATTTTGGAGTGGATATGCTGAGCCTATGGACATTTTCACCTGCTCTGCCATCAGCTCGCCGATCAACAAGTTATACTTATTTCTAAGATAATTGATGATATCCTGATCCATCTCATCACCGGCAACTCTGAGTGATCGGGAAACCACAATACCACCAATCGATATCACTGCAACTTCAGTCGTACCACCACCGATATCAACGATCATCGACCCACGGATATCCGAAACTGGTAGTCCTGCTCCAAGTGCAGCAGCAGAAGGTTCTTCTATAAGATAGGTTTCTCGCGCACCTGCTGCCATGGCAGCGTCGTAAACAGCTCGTTTTTCAACTTCGGTTGCTCCGGATGGAATCCCAACAACGACACGAGGTCGGGGTAATGGGACTATGCTTTGTTGGTGTGCTTTACCAATAAAATATTCCAGCATCGCTTGGGTGATTTCAAATTCAGAGATCACCCCATCGCGCAGTGGACGAATTGCAACCACATTCTGCGGAGTACGACCGACCATCTCTTTCGCTTGAGCACCAATAGCTAGAGGTCTTCGAGATCTTTTATCAATCGCAACCCATGAAGGTTCATTGATAACGATACCCTTACCACGAACATTTACCAGGGTATTTGCTGTCCCCAGGTCTATGCCAATATCAAGTGAGAAAAACCCCAATAACCAATTAAGGGGATTAAATGCCAATGTTTACTCCTCGTCCATAGTTATGTGCAGGTTTCATAGGGCGGAATCTTGCCGGATTATACCATACAGCATTCTTTTAGATTTTGATTTTATCCACCCATAATCCACATAAATGATTATAAAGTAGATTCTTTTGTTTTCTGAAACAATCAAAACCATCAACAGATATTGCTCTTGTATTTACGAATGATATGTTTTTCGTTTTCCTTATGTAGCCAATGCTGTCTGGAGTTCTTGAATATCCACGCACTCGTTGATGAAGTAACAACGAACTCCTGTACCATTAATTCTCTCTGCTAATAACGAATTCGATGGAAAAACTCGAAAAGAATCGCGATTAAGCATGACTACAATTACATCCAAATTCCGTGATCTCAACTCTTCTATCGTAAGTAAAATTGAATCATCATATCCTGCTGTGAGAATAATGACCTGACTGCCTTGATGGATTTCTTTCTTGTATATATTAGTAAATTCAAAAATAGACTTTTGCGAAGTAGGATTCATCAAAGATAATTGTTCGAGTATCTTTTGGAATTGCCTTTCACCTTTTTCAGGAGAAATTACAATAACATCCATCATGGAGTAAATCAAACCCGTCGCTATATCATTCTTTATGTTTGTATTTGCGAGAGAAGCAGCTATGCTTGTCAAATATTCCATCGATGCGGGGATTATCGTGCTTCGCTTTCCAGCTTCGAATATCCATACCGGCTTATTCTCAATTTTCCTTTCAATATCCCATTGTGGTCCATCTTGAATATCCAATAGGATAATCACCTCTGCTTGTGGGTCTTTATCATATTCTTTTACGATAAGATTCTGGTTTTTTGCAGTGCTTTGCCAGTGGATTATCTTCAGTGGATCCCCGGGTTGGTATTCTCGAACACCACTAACATAAGCAGTTGATTCTCTTGATTGAGTACGGGTTGATGATCCCCCTGAAAGAAAACTCGTTGATCGACTGAAAAGGTTGATATTGAAGACTCTAGGGCTAACGAGCAGAAATTTTTCCCCATTATAATATTCTTCGGTTCCAAAAATGCCAAAAATATCTCCACTTTTAATAATAGTGGGACCAAGCAAGTATTTACCTCGTCTGACGAGATGGCTATGCGCAGTATATTGTTTTATTGTACGAGGAGCGATATTTACCAGAACTCTGGACCCTGTCGTTCCCGCTATTTGTGAATTGTCAGATACTTCGATCCAGGTTTTTCTCAAAAAACTCTGATTCTCAATCTCAAATTTCTCTTCAAGTAAATCTCCAACTTCCATTTGCAATTCGCGTGAAGTCCGTCGAAGATTGACTTTCCATAAAGAAGTTGCTGTCCAGACGATTGAAAACAGGAACAAACCGAGCCAAAAATAAAAAGCACGATAAAAAAGCGGATCTCCTATCATAATAGCGGCTGATAAAGTGATGCCGCTCAATAAAACAAATATCCAAAATGATTTGCCTACTTTTAGCTTGATCATGGGTAAATATTACACAGGGACGGGAATGGCGGCTAAAATCTCCATCAATAATTGTTCTGCAGTAATTTTCTTTATCCTTCCGGACGGATTAATAATGATACGATGGGCTAATACAGGAATGATCATCGCCTTTACATCATCCGGTGTGACATAGTCTCTTCCAAGAATGGATGCTCTCGCCTGTGCGGTTCTAAACAATCCCAGACTTCCACGTGGGCTAACTCCAAGATAGATATCATCGTGATTTCTTGTTGTAGTGACTATATCAACAATATATTTCCTGACTTGGTCAGACAACTCGACTTGCCTGATTATCTTTTGAATGTTGAGCAATTCTTCTGCAGAAACTACAGCATTCAATTTTTCAATGGGATGTTCGATCTTTTGCATCTCGAGGATATCCATTTCTTCTTTTCCGGCTGGGTATCCTAGTCGAATTTTTAGCATAAAACGGTCAATCTGCGCTTCAGGTAAAGGATAAGTACCTTCATATTCTATTGAATTTTGAGTGGCTAATACCATGAATGGCTGTGGAAGAGTATGGGTTACGCCATCTATTGTGATCTGCTTTTCCTCCATAGCTTCCAGTAGAGCAGATTGCGTTTTGGGGGTTGCTCGATTGATCTCATCTGCAAGGAGTATCTGAGTGACTACCGGTCCTGGCTTATATTCGAATACCTGGTCCTTCTGGTTATAAAAAGTGATGCCGGTAATATCTGATGGGAGCATATCTGGTGTAAATTGAATTCGTTTAAATACCAGATCTACTGATTTTGCCAGACTTCTTGCTAGCATGGTTTTGCCAACACCGGGAACGTCTTCAATCAAGCAATGTCCCTGGCTTAAAAGGCCAATGACTGCTAACTGGACGACTGATGACTTTCCGATAATAACTTTCTCAATATTATCGATGATTTTCTTATTAAGACCTTCGATTTGTCCGATTTCCATTATCAACTCACTTTTCAGGAAATATAGCCCATCCTATGTAAATGAATAAAAATAGCAAACTGATCAATGCCCCATTATAAAGTGTTGACGGTCTGTAGGAGATTTTTAAAATATGGTTTCCTGCTTCTACATAGATACCTCTAAATATCCCATCTGCGAGATATATCTTGGTAGGTTGATCATCCACTTCAGCAATCCATCCTGGATACTTTGTATCAGCTTGCATGATCCAACCGTTTGCTGGTGTATAAATCTCTAAAACAGTGCTATCAGGTTTTTCATCTATTACAATGAATTGCACTGGTTCATTTGAAATGTTACACGATGGGGCTATTCCCGATCCACTGATCAGTACTTTTGAAAGTGCCAACCCATCCTCGACAATATCTGAAAATTCTTTGTGGATATTCCCATTTCCAGGTACACTCTGCCAGCAGGTGAAGAAACGATATCGTGTTGCGCCGTTGATGATTTTCGTAGTTGTGGATAATTCCTCATCACCGTTGACTTCGATCACTACTCCTACATCAGACAAACGTAACAAGTCTATATCGGGAGATTTTGATTGTAGTTTGGTTTGCTCGCTCCAATCCACAAAATTCGCAGGTAGTAATGGATCAAAATTATTGAACATCGAAAATCCGCGATAAAGATTGGTATTGGGCATAATTTCTTTATGAATTTCTGCCCAGATCGAATCCAGATCATAGGTATTAAACCTGAAGTACTTTTTATAAACCAATTTTTCAGCGGACAGATTATTCATGAAATATCTTTCGGAATGTTCTCCCAACTGTTTCTCAAAGTTTAGTAAAGAATAGTTTGAGATTCCCGGATTTGCATGCCAGTTTATATACATAAGGTCGACGAAAACGAGTAAAACCACCAGATAATTCCACCAAATGCGTTTTGACTTTTCTCCCGGTTTGATTAAATTTAATATCGCTGCACCTAAAAGTAATGCTCCGGTCTCAGCGAAACTCTTCATGTAAGTCGCTTGAATACTTTGACCTGTCACTTTAACGACCAGTAAGCTTCCGATCATAATCGCAGCCGCACCCGCCAAACTTAACCGTGACCAGTATAACCATTTACCAGTGGGTTTTTGCCATTGATCGAAAGCCATTCCCGCAAGCAATGCAAAGCCAACGACCGGCCAGAGGATCCACCTGGCTGGTCCTTGAAACATGGAAAAAGTTGGAATATTATAGTAAAGCCATGGGAATACAGGGGTGAATCTGCCCAGTGCAAAAATTATCCCTATGAGAACGATAAAGATTGTATACCAAAATATTTTTTTGCCAACTGAGCCCAATCTGATCCTGCGGATGAAGAAAAAGAATACGGTAAAAATACATAGGATGATTGGCAAAACCCCGACATAGATTGCATCTTCCCAATAATTATCGGCAGAGACCCAATAGTTCCCGTTTCCAGGATTTCCGAATAGATTAGCTGATATCAGAGTTAAGAAACGCCATGGCCAGAATGAATAATTTAAGGCATATGCGTAATCAACCGCCGATGCTCGTTGCGATTGTTGAAGATATTCCAATGTAGGCAGCAGCTGTACCATGGTGATACCGATGCTGAAAACGAGCGATGCCCCAATTTTTACAAGTATCGTAAGAATACTTTTGATGTTATCGATAGGAATTATCCAAAAAAGTATCCATATTCCCAAAAGCAAATAGCTGTACCATGCAATTTGAGCATGACCTGATAACAACAGACAGGTAGATGCGAATATCAACCCAAGCATATTTCGCTTCTGTATAGACTTCTTTCCATCCCGTACACCTTCGATGATTCCTAAACTGGCTATCAATAACCAGGGTAACCAGGCAAGTGCCGCGTTGATAGAAAGAAAACTTATCCTCGTTATTTGAAAAGAGGATAATGAATATGTCAATCCACTGATCGTTTGTCCGGTAGGTGAAAAGCCGAGTTTCCGCGTAAGGATTACAAAACCAATACCGCTTGCAGCTATATGAAGGATAACCAATAAGGTTTGTGCGAAATTAATGCCCGGAATCCCATTCAAAAGCGCACCAAGCCATACCAGAATATTTGGTGGATATAGAAAAGCTGCTTGATAATTCGCAAAAAGGGGTGCGCCCATCCCATTCAAAGGATTCCAACTTGGAAAAATTCCTTCCCTGATCATCTGCCATGCTGTCCAACGCCATCCTGAGAATTGCAGATAGCTTGTTCCCCAAAATAGTACTTCTCCTCTGACTAACAACCTGCCAATAAGTAAACAAGGACCGACAATCTGCCAAATAAAAGGTGCAGCTTCATGGATTTTTTCTTTGGTAACTTTGAAATATTCGATTATTTGCATTCGGTTATCTCAAATGCCTTCATATTCACATGATTACTTCTCAAATTAAAATGACAATTATCTAAGTACTCTGGTGGAAAACCAAGATTAGAAGCAAAATCTTCAATGATCCAGTTTGCACCAAGTTCTTTAGCAATCTCATACAAACTAGTGCTGTCTATAACAAATTCTTTGAATGCCATTTCAAGCTTTGGACGTAAAGTCGCTTCTGGACCATGTCCATTGATCATCCTTAACGGGAAATAAGCGGGAATTTCATTTGATGTTCGGAAATCTGAGATAATTACCGCATTGGGGTCGTTATCATAGACTGATTGAATAAAATCCAGCTTATCCTGTCGAACAAACAATGGGGATGTAGGCTTCAGAACGGAAAATATTGTGCCTGCATATAAAATCAACGATGCTGGCAGAGAGATTAATAATATTATTTGACTGATCATTACTTTTGATTTTTCTTTTTCAATTTTACCCAAACCAATCGCTGCAAGTACTACGAACGAGGTCCAGATCCCGTCAGGTAATCGGCGTTGAAGATTGCTGGGAAAATACGCCAGGATAGGCAAGATAATGATCCAAAGTAAAAGAAATTGTATATTCCCGTCTTTAAATATTTCAGGATCCTTTACCAGAGATATGATGATAACGGCAGCCAGTATTCCATACGCCAGCAGATAATGCAACGGATTTGGAGATGTGATGACGTTCTGATTGGTCCATGCTCTAAAGAAATGATCAAATTTACTTAATACTAGATAATAAATTACCCATAAGCCGGGACAAATAAAGAGATAGATCCCTTGCCTAACCGATTTTGTGGGTGATTTGTCCTTATTTTTTTTCCACTTAACCAGCATGATCAACGATGAAAGCATTATTCCAAGAGCAGAATATATCGGTTGAAAGAATCCTGCTAAAAAGAATGCTGCTGAAGCATAGAATAAAGTGGACACTTTACTATTGTCATCAAAGAACGTGATAACTTTTGCTAATCCATATAAAAGCAGTCCTCTTCCGAACGCAAGGTGTGGAAGTGTAAATATGCTCAAAAATCCAAAAGTCTCAGGAGAGTAAAACTCTAATGGCATTCTCCCCCACCATTCGCTTTTTCCAAGTAATGGAATGATCCAACCCAATCCCCCGGCAAATGTAATAAAAACCATCGCCCATCTACGGAAATAATTGTCAGCGATAAAACACGTCAGGAATTTATTTGTTCCCCAAATAAAAATAGTGATACCAAACGCACGAAAGAGATGAAAAAGTGCTAATAACTGATCGTGGATGGCCGGCCCACCGGCAAGTTTTCCAATTAATATGTAAGGCAGATACGATAATGACCCATTTTGTAGCTCTGAAGTATATGGAGTTCTGAATAACCAATCGCCTTCAGATCCCCGAAGCATTTTCGCAATATAAGTATTCCCATCATCAACACCAATGACAAATCCGTTGAAATTTCCATTCTGTGCTTTGGGTACTAAATCCAATCAGATATGGAACGCTTGTGATAAGTATTGTCCCGATGATGAACCATGTCAGATATCTTTTATCCGTATTATCCATTGACTCTTCTCATGGGGAGAAAAATTAAACTCGCAAATACAAGCAACGAAATTAAGCCACCTATATAAGTCCATATGGGGCGGTAAACAAATTCAACAATATGGTTCCCCGGTGGGACTTTTACGGATCGAAAAAAATGATCGATTTCTATGATCTTCCCTGGTTCATGATCAATAGTTACAGACCAGCCTGGATAAAATACTTGACCTGTTTGAAGAATTCCGCCGTCAGGGGATTCAATTTGGTAGATATCAGTTAATGGACTAAGTTTCAAAGACTTTACTTCTTCTATAGCAGGAGGAATTTGTTCCAAACTAGGCAATGCTCGAAATTGTTCGTTTCTATAGATATATAGATCCTTGTTCCTAAAAACTTCATTCAAGTACGCGGATTGAATGGGAAAAGCTGAAATGATAGTGTCTACTCCCATTTCGGCTAATAGTTTTAGATCCATAATCGCTGTGCTGTTTGCAGTTTCCACTTCGCCATTTTTCAGTGGAGGTTGAATAACACTGTACTCAGTTGCTTGAACACCGCTGGCATTTTCCAGGAATTTAACATAATCGATTAATTGAATCGGAGCTATACCATTAACTACTGAAAATCTGTTTTGGATCACCTGTGCCTGGCTGATACTATAGGATGGTGTGAATATCTTTCCTCTCGATTCATTGGTCAAAAATGCCCTTACATTTGAATCTACCCGTATATCATTTGGATTAACGACGGTCAATAATCTTATATCAAATATGAAGAGACTGCTGAGAATAAGAATAGGAATCATAGTTTTGACATCGATATGAAGTTTTGTTTCTTTTTTTTCTAAAATAATTCCGATGAAACAAAGTAGGATAACAAGCGAGGCAATTGCCGGTTGTGTCCAGTCGTTTTTTGAATAAATGGCAAAACCCGTATAACCGCTTAATGTTATAAAGCTAGCAAATAATGAAAGTTTGACTGTTTTGGATATAGTTGAATAACCCGACTCAATGATTGTTCTGAAAGCGATTAATGATAGGATGATCGTGGTTATATAAACTGCGATCATTCCGCGGGCTGGAACCCTCGTCAAATTGATCCCTGGTAATTTTGCCACTAGGCTTATCCCGGGAATATTTTCTCCAAGCGACCAGATCAAAAGGAGTACCGCCCCGATCGACCAAGGCAGATATTCTCTCCGCCTAAACGATAGGACAATACCCCCCAGGCTCAAACTAGCCAATACACCTCCTATGTAAATCGTCCATTCTGCTCCACCAACCACCGGAATTATTAAACCGGTTAATCTCATAAGGGGTAAAGAGTAAGCTAATACATCATTGGCGCTCATCAAAACTCGAGTACTGTGGCTAGTAAACATAGCCATCGGAATCAATAAAACCGACGCGGAAAGCAGTCCTAAACCGAGGGGAAGTATCAGTGGCTTGACTTCGGATAACGGGTCTTTTTTCTCTCTAATGGAATGACTGCAAATTTCGATAAGCAGTAATGTGCTTGCATATGGAAGCCATCGGATATCTGCTAACACGATCAAACCGATAAATATACTGACCAAGCGGAATTTCATTATGCCATTATGGGTAACAGCGTAAAGCAGCCAAGGAGATAAACATATCGCATAAGTTAGTGTTACGTGCCCCGCTCCAATGTGAGTGATCAAATTGGGCATAATCATGAACAAACCTGCGCCAAAAAGGGAAAATGTCAGATCAAAATTCTTTTCACGTAAGTACATCAACATTCCTAACCCTCCCGCAAGAAGATGAAATAGGATGTTGATATTTAACCCAAAAGGCAGCGGTAGTAAGATGGATATCCACCCCGGAGGGTACCAAAGTCCGGATAGAGGATCGCCATCAAATGGATAACCATTCATAAAATGTGGATTCCATAATGGGATTTGTCCATATTTTTGAATGCTTTCTTGGATGAATAGAGCATTCGGATAGTGCGTGATTTCGAGATCGGAAAATTGACTATTCAGTAATCGTGGAAATCCAAAGATAATTGGAAGGATGATGATAATAGGTAAAACAAAAACCAAATAAGAAAAAATGGTTTTACGGTTGATATTCATAAATGATCACATTGGGATTTTTATAGACGATTTGTCCAGGAAGAGGATTTGCTCTGTATTTCGTGATCTCCTCATTCGTTCCCGATAGATAAACATAACGAACTTGATTCTGCAATAAGTAATTCTTACAGGTCAAATCTGTAATATCCTTTAGACAAAATTCCACAAGTTGTTTTGCTTCTGTTGCGTTAGGTGTCTCGAATGGATGCCCATAGATCACTTTTACACCTGCCAGAGCAGGTAAAATCAATCCATCCACGGCAGACGCGAGTACAACATCCTCTTGTTGAGCATTAGAATCCAGCCAGTTGATTCCTTGGACCTCATTCGTTGATAAATAGATCCTTTGATCTCTTGTGCTAACCCCATACATACTCACGATGATTACAAGAATATTAGTCGGTAAGATCAGAAATGTATACAACCATTGTATATATCTCCTGATTTTTATTGATGGAATTACTGCAATTCCGTTAGTTGCTAGAATTGCACAGGGAATGTATAAACCTATTAAAAACCTGCGTTGCAGACTGATCGGCAAAAAGCAAAGTCCGAAACCGATGCCTATCCAAAGCAAAAGCAGAATTCCAATTCGATCTTTCGCCATCGCTTTATGGAATCCGCCGTAAATGGCTATAATCAATGCCGGTGAGAATGCCAGTAGAATATCCCATGCTGGTGCGGATGGAGTCACATTTTGCGAATTCCAGATCTTCAACAAGGGTTGGGATTGTATTGCCCCAAGAGAATAAATCAGATAGGGTAAAGAGCTTATACCAAAAACTAAAAAAGCATTAATATTGAATTGTCTTTCCAGAAACCAACCGAGTGCCGTATCCAATCCGAAAAGGATTAATAAGATTACGGAACCGAATGGCAGAATAATCGAAAGCATTAAACCTGTGACGAATAATCCGAAATATTTATATACTGACCGGTCAAGTATCCAGAGATATATGGAGATAACCATGATAGCTAGTGCTAATGGAAAATGTGAATTAGTGTACGCTGAGAGAAATGGATACCCTTCCGCCACCCATAGATCAGTTGGAGTTTGACCTGCCCGAAGATAGATCCATCCAAGTCCTGATCCGAATAAGGTGAAAAATAATCCCAAATTCTGTGAGATTTGCCATTTTGCGGAGATCTTTTTCAAAATCAATGCGATCGATCCAACCAGAAGTATGCTGTTGAATATCCGTGCGAGATGATAGATGATGATCAAAGGAGTATGAAATAGAGCTGAAATATGACCGAGTAGATAGTAATACAGGAATAATGCTCTACCTTCTCCAGGAGTTGGTGTAAAAGGTAGTTTGAAAAGCCATTCGCCTTCACTTCCCTGGCGCATTTTAGCGAGATAGCTGTAAGCATCTCCAGGGTTTTGTAAAATTCCGCTAAACTGAGATGTTGCCGAATTTCCCAAATAACCGATTAAATATGGCAAGCTGATCAACAGGAGAAATACGGAAATGATGATCCAGGATTTTTTCGGCAGCATAGAAAAAGTATACCTGAGAACAATACCTGTCGCAAATAAAGCTGACTTACCTTGCTTTGTAACCTAACCTTTTCTATAATTTATCCATGAACAAATCCCTAAATTTATTCCTGCTCCAAAACGTGGATTCAAAAATGGATAATTTTCTCCAGAGAATTAATCAGATTGATCTGGAATTATCAGATAATTCATTAGTGACCAATGCTGAGAAATTGTTAACAGATCAGACTGAGGTTCTATTCCTTTCTGAGAACAGGCAAAAAGATGTCGAATCGAGGATAAATACCAGTCGGATAAAAATTCAACAAAGTGAAAGTTCTTTATATAGCGGCAAAATTAACAATCCAAAGGAATTGCAAGACCTTCAATCTGAAATAGCTTTGCTGAAAAAGCATGTAACTGTTCTTGAGGAAGAACAATTTAACGATATGCTTGTTGTGGAAGAAAACTTGCATACTAAACAATCGTTAGCTGATTCTCTATTGAAAACACGGAATATGAAAGAAACGGCAGACAGTCAATTACGGGCAGAAAAACAGAATTTAGAAAAAGAGATCACTACTCTCCAAACTGAACGGGATGCATTATTAAAAACAATCGAACCAGATGTTCTGGTTTTATACAAGAAGATCAGAAGTTCGCGTAAGGGGATTGCGGTGACACAAATTGTTGAGAATACGTGTGAAAAATGTGGGGCGGAAATAACGCAAGAGGAATGGCAAAAAGCTAGAATTTCCTTGGATTTATGTTTCTGCTCAACCTGTGGGAGGATTTTGTATGCAAAGTAAAGCTCAAGTAAAACCGCAAGGAAAAAGTCAATCCGATATTCGCGATAAGTTTCTTCAGCATACATTTATTCGAGCACAATCAATGCATTTATTGTCTAATTTGTACCCCTTGGATGATATTGTTGTTACTCCGGGTATCTTACCTCCTCCCGCGCATGTTGCACCTGACAGCACAAATACCATCACAAGTCTGATTCATTCTGAATTACCTTATATGCCTGAATGGCCCGAATTTGTTGCAAAATACTCAGTCAAATCGATCCCTGTTACACGGATTCTTGAAGGCGGATCTAATATCGCTATTTTAGGCCGCCCAGGGACTGGAAAAACTGTCGCATTAGCTTATCTCGCAGCTCAGATCGCCATTGGTAATCCAAATGTGTCCTATCTCAATAGTCCTCTGCCTATCTTGATTCATGCACGGGATTTATTGGAATACGACTCTTCAAGCAGTCCCATCGAGAAATTATCAAAAATTGTTTGTGATTATTACCCTGATCTATCCGCTCCAAAGGTAGCAACACTAGTCCAGGAGGAGATAAAAAATAACCAAACTTTACTTATGATTGATGGATTTGACGAATTACCTCGTCCACTATTAACACAATGTCATGACGAAATTAAAGTATTGATCTCTGCTTTCCCGGGAAACCGGCTGATCATTACCGGACCTACCGATTTTTTGGATGGCTTTATCGAATTGGGCGTTATTCCGGTGGTGATGAGCTATTGGAATTACCCTTCATTGGTGTCATATATCAAAAAATTCTGTAATGCCTATCTGAAAGATAGAGGAAGTGATCCAAAGGACGAATACACCGAACTCCAAATATCTTCCACGACCACATGGATCACCCAACAAAAGAGAGTGTTTACTCCGCTTGAATACACGCTGCAAGTCTCATCGGCATTGTCAGGCAATGAATCTGGACAGATTTCATTTGATATCCTCAATTCCTACATCCGTCAAATGGTTCCCCCGGCTGCTTTGAGGTCATCATTGGAAGTCTTGGCTTATCAAACTTTGATCAGTCAAAATCCGATCATCAACAAGTACGAAATTGACCACTATGTTCCTGAACTGGTTCAACCTGAAACGGATGAATCGACATCGCCTGCTGGACAACAGATAAGAACAAATAAAGCAATGGCTCTGGTTTCAAAGAAAATCCTGCTACAGCAAACAAATAGGGGCAGCATTATATTTACCCATCCGGTTTTTCTTGGATTTCTCGCCAGTAATGCACTTATTCGTAACGGACAATGTCAATCCATTTTCTCACAGCCAGAATGGCCAGCACGTGATCTTGCTCTGGAGTATTTGTCCCATATGTTGGATACTACCCAGTACATCAATTTTGAACAAATTGATCATGATGCGCCTTTGTATCGAAGGCTGTTTTCTGTTTCTCACTGGCTCCCGGAATGTAAAACTGGCAGTATCTTCCGTCCACAGATCATGCGTAGATTAGCCCAAACAATGAACAGCGAAAACCAACCCATGGGAATCCGAGCTCAGGCTGTGGCTGCGTTAGTGCTATCCAATGAAAAGAACATCGCTGGACTATTCAAACAGTATATCGCCTCAACCTCACCTTCCATCAGACTTTTATCGGCTTTAGCAAGTGGATTACTTAATGATCCTTCCATGCTAAAAGATCTGGGTGGACTTCTTTCTGATCCTGACCAGCACGTCCGAATTGCGGCAAGCATGGCAATTGCTGTGATAGACGACCCTGCAGCTCAGGATTTGACGGCTAGAATTCTGTTGCAAGCAGATGAGCAGATGCGTAGAGCAACCGCTGAAATGCTCACAACAAACTTGGCAGAAGGTCCGCATACTCTCAAAGACGGAATAACCCACCAGGATATTCTCGTCCGGCGTGCATGCATCTACGCGCTTGGATTGATTGATTCAACCTGGAGTAAAAACTTGTTACAAAAAATTCAAGTGGAAGACAGCCAATGGGTCATACGGAATACAGCTGGCGCGGTCCTCGAAAATCAAGAATCAACTGACTCCCAGGTACCTAAACAACTTCAAGATCATTATCTGATCCCGTGGCTGATTTCTTTCGCCAACCGGCAAAATGAAGGTATTTCGCCAACAATTTCCCCGATCCCGTTACTTTTGAAAGTATTCGATTACGGATCAGATGAGGAAAAAGCAGCCGCATTGGATTATCTGGCACACTTTCCCATGGAGGGTGTGATTGCCAAAATATATGATGTTGTGTATGGTACAAATCCTCAACTTCGCGAGTTAGCCCTTTACACACTATGGAGATTATCTCTTAGTGGAGTTCCATTCCCATCTACGCTAAAATTCGGATTCACATAGGATTATTCTGGCTTAATATTCTTTTCATAACCTCAGCCGATGATAAACCTTCTATCTGAATTATTTTCGTGCGGCTTTTTTCGCCGTGAATTATTTCGATTTTGGCTGACTTAATTCCAGTAAGTTCCGCGATCCATTTCACCAGAAAAGTATTCGCTTTTCCCTCAACAGGTGGAGCAATAATTTTCACTCGTAATGTTCCATCAGGTAGCAATCCGATGACTTCATTCTTTTTTGCTCCTGGAGTTACTTTCAGAATAAGTGTACAGCTAGAATCAGCCATATGTGGATTTACGGAAGCGTCGCCAGTAAAGATACAATCGCTCGTCCACCCCACTGCACAAGAAGAAGAAGGACAAGTGGCGAGAAATCGATTGGGCCGACCAGTGGAATGATTCGTCTGATTGGAGTTAAGAGTGGTTGAACAAGCCTATCAAGAAACTCTCTTACCCGATGGTATGGTGAAAGAAAGTATGAAACAATGACATCAGCAATAATTACTAAAACATATATCTCAATTGCTGCGTTGAGTATCCTTGCCAAAAAAAAGCCCATAAATAATCACCTCTCAAGTCTTTCCCCAAAAATGGATGTCCCAATTCTTACTATCGTTGATCCACACTCAATAGCCAGCTTGTAATCGCTGCTCGTTCCCATGGAAAGTTCTTTCCATGAACTCGCTTGAACTATTTTTGATGATTTCTCCAAAATTTCCCTGGTTTGATTGAAGAATTTGCTGGTCTCTTCATGTGGGATACCTACAGGAGGCATCGACATTAATCCATTCAATCTGATCCCAGACAATTCCTTCATCAACGTTAGTTCTTCACTAAATTGCTCAAAATGGAATTCATCGATGACCCGATAGCCGGATTTTGTTTCTTCGTCGGCTATATTCAATTCAACTAGACAATCAATTATTTTTCCGAGAGTAATTGCTTTATCGGATAATCTCCTTGCAATTTTGATACTGTCTATCGTATGGATATAATCAAAGTTTTCCACGACTATTTCGGCTTTCCTGGATTGAATATGTCCGATCATATGCCATCGGATTTGTTTTTCCTCTAGCATATGGATTTTATCAACGGCTTGTTCCGCATAATTTTCTCCAAAATCTGTTGCACCAGCTTCTATGGCTTGGATTATTTTTTCGACAGGCTGAAATTTGCTGACAGCTACAATTTTAATCGGGTCACCGGATCTACCAACTTTATTGGCACAATCTAAGATTGAATCCACTAAGAATTTATAATTCTCATCAATTGAGCCGGCATTTTTCATATGATAAGGTTATTCCAGTTGAATTACTGCACCAAATCGTCCGGTTTTTCCATTTTCGCCGCGGTGCGAAAACCATTTATCGGTTTCACACGCGGTACACATCCCAGCGACCTCAATAGATAATACTCCTGCTCGTTGTAAAAAAATCTGATTGGTTTTCCATAGATCCAAATGCGGAGAATTATTCGTGAATTTCGTGACTTGATCGATTTCTTCATTTGAGAACTTAGCGGATAGAGCATCGATTACTTCACTACCAACCTGATAGTGCGATTGGCAGATTGAGGGACCAATACCCGCAACCAGATCCGAAGGTCGGCAGTTGTATTTTTTTTCCATACCTGTGATCAAGGCTCCTGCCATATCATTCACAGTGCCTTTCCATCCTGCATGTCCAATCCCGACTACATGCCTGTTTGGGTCATAAACCAGGATCGGTACACAATCAGCGAAACGCATGACCAGCGCCAGTCCAACTTGGTCTGTGATGATCCCATCAGCTTTAAGGTAAGGATCTCCATCCATCCGGGGTGTTAATGCTGTTATGACTTCTGTTGAATGGACTTGCCAGACGTCATATACTTGATCTCGTCTTATCCCAAAAGCTGACAGCATCCTGCTCTTATTTTCAATGGTATTTTGAGGAATATCGCCAATCCCGCCACCAAGATTTAACGATTTCCATGGATCTGGAGATACACCTCCATCCCTTTGAAAAAAACCATGTTGAATAGGAAACCCGGAAAAACTATTAAACTGAACCCAGGATAATCCTTGTGAGTTTTTATGTTCGATCATGCTGGATCCTTCTGAAATGCGAATTTCTTAAGAAGGATTTTTCTGCTTTGCACCATGGATTCTTCTATAAATGGATATCCATACCATGCTGTAGTTAATCCGAATAGTAATCCAGTAATTGTCCGAAGCAGTGGTGTGCTTTCTCTTAATGGTAGCCAGGTTAGGTTGATTGCCAACAAACTTGGTAATTGTGAGACGCCATCTATTCCCATCGGTAGTATCCCCAGAAGTATCCAAAAATACCACGGGATCGACTTCATCCTTCGACCTGTAACCGTGAAAAGCAGTCCAAACAGAAGGATACCTCCATAAATTGCAACATCTCGTTCACAAATGGCGACTTTATAACCAAGTTGATCATTGCCAATGTACGCTTTTGCATCAATTACATCAAGTGGAGATATCCCTGTAGCCTGTTCAAAAGAGACACCTGGTTGTCCTGCAAGATCACGTGGATATGCCGGTTGTTCTCCGTATAAAAACCATGATCGAAATCCAAATTGATGGCAAAGTGGACTGTAAACGGTATAGATGATCTTAGCCGGGATCTGCATACCATTTTTTTCAAAGACAGGAGCCATAAAAGGCAGTCCAACGAATATCAACAACGCGACATTAAATATCCACATATAATTTCGTGTCAGCCACAGGCTGAATTTGTCCGCTCCGGTGATTTCCTTACCGCGTTCTAGTCGTCGTTGGTAGGTAGGATCGCCGGATATCTCAAGCCTTTTTTGTCTGTCGGCTGCAGCGCCTAAGGTCATTTTGATGTCTGCTTGGGTAAATGGAGAAAATAAATGGTACGGCCCCACTTCTAAGACTGGTGTTTTACCTGCATATCCCTGATATACATCAGGTTCATCGTCAATACTGATCTTAATTAGCTGAAACTCATACTCTGCTTGGAACTCGCTTATCTGTTTTTGTATTTCGTCCAAATTGGTATCGGATTTTGAAGTATAGAGAATAATGTTCATCATTTATGCTGCAATCTGATTCTTACAATCCAAGGTTGAAAGGCAATCCAAATCTCGCCAACTGCTCAAATGTGCCCATGATCAATAATATTCCAACAATAATAAGAACAACGCCCATAACAATCTCGATGTAGTGAAGGACCTTTGAATACTTGCGAAGTGTTTTCGATACCCATCCAATTCCGATAGCAGCAGCCAAAAATGGAATGGCCATTCCAGCAGAATAGGCAGTAAGCAGTACTGCTCCTAATTGAATGCTGCCTCCATTAAGAGCAATCGCAAGAATTGATCCCAATACTGGTCCAACGCATGGCGACCAGCCTGCGGAGAAAAAAATCCCAAGTAGGAATGAAGAAATGTATCCCCTGTTTCGGTCCAACTGGGTATGTGGCCGCAGATCGTATTCAAGGAATTGAAAACGGTACAGACCGGTCATGTGGATACCGAAAAGGATTATGACTATTCCACCTACTTTGGAAAGGATCCCTTTAATGGAATAAAGAAAACTTCCTAAAGCAGATACTGCAATCCCCAATAGAATAAATACCAGGCTAAATCCAAGAACAAATGCCAATCCATGGCTAAAGGTCAACCAATGGGATGGTTGTTCCTGTTCATTTGTCTTATCAAATCCAGCCAGCGTTCTTCCACTTAAATAACCAATATAGGCTGGGACTAGCGAAAATACACATGGTGATAAGAATGATGCTAAACCAGCCAAAAAAGCTAGCCCAATGTTTACGGTCATTTGCATCCCATTTCTAAGACTCCACAACAAGAATTCTCGATGACACCGACATACCTTTGACGGTCAGGTCACCGGGGATGTATGCCACATCAGGTAGTGTCCATCGCCATACCCATTTAGAGTCTTCTGGACGACAATTTACACATCCGTGTGATCTGGCAAACCCAAACTCGTTATGCCAGTAAGCAGTATGGATTGCTGCACCACCAGGTGTAAAAATGCTGGTCCATGCGATCGCGGGTGTATCAAATGCCTCTCCGGAATCTCCGCCAGCGCTCATATGTAAGGACATTAGCTTTCGCCAGATTGGATGATCACCTGGTTCTGTCGCCCATCCCTTCGACAAATTTGGACCAGTTGACACCCGGCAGAAATACACCTCCCTGCCATTCTCAAAGCAGGATAGTGTCTGTCTTAGTAAATTCACCACAACTTTCTTATCTTCGACATCTGGTGAAAGTGGAGTAATTTCTTCCGGAGTTATGATTCTGCACGCTTCAGCTGGTGTCCAGTAATATTCGGTGTTAGCGCCAAATAATTGGGTTAATCGGTATTTAAGAACTCCGTCAGAATCTATGGCGATTTTATCGACCCAAAATACTTGTCCATAATATACTCTCGGACGAATTGCATGTTGCATCCAGTAAGTTCCAGCAGAACCTTCCAACTGCAGATCTGCCTCAGGGACAGTAATTTCGACCCACATCCCTTGAGCGTCTCCATATTTGGGCAATTCCTGGATGCCATCATTCGGCCGGTTTTCCACTGGTTGGACGAAAGAAGCATAGACATATCCTCCCTCGGTCTCAACCCAGCGTTGATTTACAGAGTAGTAATCCAACACATCAGCAGAAACTTCCTTGAACCAGGGAATGACATCATCCCGATAAACTGTTCCGACAGTATTGCTGTCCCAATCTGGTTTTGATTTCAAGTCAAATCTGGCACCTTCACCACCAGAACAAATTCTGCCAAGCTTTTCCACACCTGCGAATTGTTTAAGCAGCATATTTTGTAATGGAAGATTGTCAAGAAGAGCCACTCCAGCAAGACTGGTTATGGACTTCTTTAGGAATTCACGTCTATTTATATTTTGCATGTGTCTATATTTATCGATAATCCGACTATTTGTCAACGCTAATGTCTATCCCCGATTAGAGCATCAGCAGATAACAGTTCAAAGACTTTTTCTATCTCGACACCCCAGGCTCGATCAGGACCGTAATAAGGAACATGTTTCCGTATGGTTTGATACACTTTCGATACTGTTTTTCCCATACGCGCGTCCTTATTCTTTCTCAATCGCAGATCCATTGCACGTGCTGCCGTATAAAGCTCAATGGCTAAAATTCTGGAAGTGTTCTCCAATACTTGCATGCAATGACGTGCAGCAGTCATTGAATTTGCGTTGTGGTCTTCCTGTCCTCCCGATGTGGGTAATGAATGGACAGAATCCGGTGTAGACAGGGTCTGATTCTCCAGCACCAGTGAAGCCGCTGTATATTGCGGCATCATTAGTCCTGAGTTAAGTCCCGCAGCACTTTCATTATCGACTAGCATATTGGGTAATCCGCCATTTAATTTTTGGTCAGTTAATCGGAAGACTCTCCTTTCAGAGATGGCTCCTAGCTCAGAAAGTGCTATGCTCAGGAAGTCCATGACCAGTCCAACTGGTTCTCCGTGGAAATTCCCACCCGATAAAGCCACTCCAGGTCCAAATAACAGTGGATTATCGGTCGTAGCATTGATTTCCCGCTCGATGATCGATTTTACAAAGTTAATAGTTTCGGAAATGGCACCGTGTACTTGAGGAACGCATCTTAAGCTATACGCATCTTGTACTCTTTTTGCTGCATCAATCAAAGTACTGCCTTCGATTAACCCGCGGACTTCTTTTGCGACTTCAATCTGACCAATTTGCCCTCGTGATTCATGGATCCGTTCATCAAAAGCATTCGAACACCCTTCCAATGCCTCCAAACTGAGAGCCATTGCGATATTGGCATTATGAAAAAGCTTTTCAGCTTTATAGATGGCTAAAGCAGCGATTGCCGCTGAAAAAGTAGCCCCATTGTTCAAAGCCAGCCCTTCTTTCGGTCCTAAGACAATTCTTTCGATGCATGCCATTCGCATGGCTTCTTTACCTGAATATATTTTTCCTTGATATTCAGCCAATCCCGAATCAGCTTCATGATCATCGCTATCTGTGGTGAAAACCAACGCCAGATGAGATAGTGGTCCAAGATCTCCTGATGATCCCATAGAACCCTGTTCAGGAACGAGCGGTGTCACCCCTTTATTGAGCATATCGAGTAGGCACTGCACCAATATCGGGCGCGGTCCGGAGAATCCTTTGGCTAATGTGTTTGCCCGAACTAGCATGGCTGTTCTTGTGATTTCCCGACATAATGGCTTGCCTGTCCCCACGGAATGGCTAAGTATCAGATTTCTACTCAACTTTGAGGCTTCTTCGTTCTTTATTCTTTGATCTGCAAATATCCCAAAACCAGTGTTGATACCATACACAGGTTTGTCGTTTTGAATGATTTGTTTAACCCATTCATAACTTCTCATCATGTTTTCACATGCGGTGGATGAAATGCTCACTTCTTCGTTGAGTTCGGCAACACGGTAAATCTCAGCAAGGGTTAAGGAATTTCCATTGATTGTGATCAATTCAGTCTCCTCTAGAATAAGAGCATGCTTAATGCAATAGAAGCCACCGGGACAGTAATATTGTCAAAGTCATTCAATGGCAATGATTCAACTGCAGTTGCCACGAGACAAATGATCGTCAGATTTAGTAAGGTTTTTCCCCAATCGATGATAAATACGCCAGCGATCGAAAATAACCAGAGAACGATTACTGTCAGAATAAATCCACCAGCGAACATTCCCAAACTGCCGATCCAGGTCTTTTTGATCGACCAGGGTAGTATTTCTTTACCAAATCTCTTTCCAATAATGTCTGCCAGACCGTCTCCGCCGCATAACACCATTAATGCTATGATCCCCACCATGGAATCTTTCCAGAATATGAGGGTTAAAGCTACGAAAACAACTCCGTAAAGAAATGGACCTCTCAGCAATTCCCGTTTATCTCCTGACCGCGACATACTTGCGACTGCAGCCGGGTCAGCTATGATCCCCAGGCCAACAAGTGCGAATTGTACTGTATTCAAAAATGGAACGATCGCTGCCAGATACCTTCCGTTGGGATTTTGGTCAAAAAGGATCCAGCAAAGCACGAACAATGGTCCTGTACCAACGTGGATAATTTTCCTGCTGACTTTACTGCTGATCCAACCTTTTTGAGCAATAAAGTCCATAATTCTCAGCCATGAAATGGCTAGAATGAAAGTGAAGATTGCGGCAATGATGTTGTTGTGCAGCATTGGATTTACCAGTCCCTGCCCTTGAAATCGCGTCGAGTTTCACGTTCCATATCCCTTTGTGCGATTGAATCTCTTTTATCGTAGTTCTTTTTTCCTTTGGCAACCGCTATCTCAAGTTTTGCTCTTCCATCTTTCAAATACACTTTAACAGGGACGATCGTCACGCCTTTGATCCGAACAGAATTCCATAATCCACGGATCTCTTTTTTATGAAGAAGTAATCGTCGCGGTCGTAATGGATCATGGTTATATCGGGAAGCAGGATCATATGGAGCTATATGCGCGTTGAGCAGAAAAGCATTTCGTCCGTCAATTTGAACGAATGCTTCCTGTAAGCTCATTTTACCTTCCCTGATGGATTTTATTTCGCTTCCTTGAAGGGCAATACCAGCCTCAAATCGTTCCATTAAAAAGTATTCAAAGCCGGCTTTTCTGTTCGATGCTACAACTTTTTCACCCATGCGGATGATTCTAACATACTATCCCCAGCGGAAAATAATCAGCCCGGAGATAAATCTGACTGCAGCAAAAATATACAAAGCAGTGGTTATTCCTACTAAATCGCTGATCTCAGGCCCAATGATTGATCCTAACAATATCGCTGCATTTAAGATGAGGTTATATATTGCGAGATATGGTGATCGATTTCCCTCAGGCATGTTATCCAAAATATAGTTATAAACAACGCCTCCAGCAAGTGCCCAGGCAATCCCGCCTACCGCAGCTGCCGTGAGGAATATTCCTACTGAATGACTGTTTGCCAAAATTAATGGATATAAACAATACATCGAGGCGCCTAGAGCTATCACTCGTTTATTGCCTAAACGTCTTGCGATCTTTGCGAGCTGGGTTGAGAAGATAAATACGGTAGTATAGAATAGTCCATTCCCAATACTGATCCAGTTATCGGTCAGATGTAAATAATTCACCTGATAGATCGGGAAAACTGGGATGGCTATGAATTGGCTAAAATGGAAGGCGAAAAGGCAAGCCATGATGACCAAATATTTTCTTCCTGTCTCTTTGAAGATTTCTTTTATATCTGGCAGGAAAACTGATTGTAAAGTCCTTTTTTTATTGCTGGTTGGACTTGTTTTGGTAATGGCAGACGCTTTGGGTGCATCCTTCCATACTAACCATATATGGATTGAGCTTAAGATTGCACCTAAAAAGCCAAGTAAGAAAACGATTTGATAATTCAGCGGAAAACTTATTTTGATAAGTATTTGCCCAGCAACAATTGAGGTTATAACAGAAACAAGTGCAAATAATGCGTTCCGTAAGCCTGCTATATATCCACGCCATTCTAATGGAACGTTATCGGCAAAGAAATCCTGAAATCCTACTTGGAGGATTGTCCCGGGAACATTCATGACGAAAGTAATGACAATATATATCCAAATCTGATCAGCATTCCCGAACAGAACCGGAATAGGTATCCAGAGTAAATAAAACAACCTGTGGATGAATGAAGAAATGACAACTTCTCTGCCGGTATCTTTAGTCTTAAGCCATCTTCCAAATGGAATGGCAAAAAGAATAATTGTTACTGCAGGAGCAGCCGCTAACAATCCTAATTGTCCTGGAGTCCCTCCCAATCGTGCAACATATATGGATATGAATGCGATTCCAGTCCCGTTCAATATTCCATACCAGAAGATATCCATCACTAAATGGAAAAATATCCACTGATGTTTTTCTGGAACATCGTTGCTGATTAAGAAGGGTTTCATTCAGCTACGATTACTTATCGGAGATCATTCGGGTGTATTTGCTTTCCATCAATGTTGAGGAAATCAGAAAATCGGCAGTGGACCGGTTGGATGCTGTGGGGATATTGTATAAGACAGCAATCCTCAGAAGTGCCTTAACATCTGGGTCATGAGGGTGTGGTGATAGAGGATCCCAGAAAAATATCAGAAAATCGATACCCCCTTCCACTATTTTTGCCCCTATTTGTTGGTCACCGCCAACTGGTCCGCTTTTGTAGCATCGCACAGGCAGTTTTGATTCTTTTTTAATCAATTCTCCAGTTGATTTAGTGGCAAATAAATGGTGTTTTTCAAGTGTTCCCTCATTGAATAAAACCCAATCCAGTAAATCTTTTTTCTTTTCGTCATGTGCTATGAGCGCAATATTCTTGCTGGAATGCATTAGTATCTCTTCCATTATTCACCTCATTTTTCGATGCTTTCACTCTGCCATTTTACTCATGTTCCGGATATGATATTGTTACATAAAATTGGTTTTCAGTATTTTAAGGTTATTATAAATATAAAATGTCTTATGGGATAAATCATGCGTGATTTACGAAAATACTCCAGGCAAACCACAGTCCAACTGGTTGTTGGAGCATTCTTAATCCTTTTCATTGTCGGCATCGGGCTGATCTATTATTTTTACGGAATAGGCGGTGCTTTCTCCGGATTGTTATGTGTGGGTGTCGGTTTATTGCCTATTCTGGCTATTCTTGGCTCGCTTTGGATTATCGAATTAATAGCAAAACGCAACCGGGATTGATCTAAAATTATCGACCCCGAAGAACTGATAACAACGCTCCAAATACACCCAGAGATGCCAGACCTGTGATCACCAATCCCATTGGGACACGTGATGTGATCGGATTACTGGCTTGGCTTTCATACGTGGGGAATACCAGTTCTGCCGGCTGAGTAAAAGTAGGTAAGCGGCTGGGTTGTATGGTAATAATAAATTGTGCAGCCAGTGTCGGATTGATTGTGATTGTATAGAGAGGCGTCGGAGTAGGAGGCGGCTCCACAGCGGGAAGATCATTGCCATATAAAGTGACCAATGACGAGTGTAACCAGGCTAGTCCACCCGGAACACCCGGATATTCAACCTGGATCCACATGCCTCCTGTGGTTCTTGCGCGTGCTACTGCTTTTTGCCCGGGTAATAATATCCCAATGATCTCGCATGTCGTTGCATTCGCGCAACTGCGCAAATTCACTTTATCATTATCAGCATTAACGATAATATATGAACTCACCGGCGTACCGGTGACAGTCGGAATTATTTCGGTCGGTGGTAATGGCGTATTCACCTGCAACTGGGGCGAGCCTGAAACCGTATAGCTATTGAGTAAAAGACCGGTACTTATGACAATGAATGAAAGTAATGCAATTATCGCCTTTTGGCGCATGTGATCTCCAGATTAGTTCCTTACCAATCCAAATGAGGCAATGGTAAACATTTGGACGACAGACTTAGAATGATGAGATTATAATCGATACTATGTTACAACGCGTTTATCATGGTGATATTACACCCGCTGATGCAGCCCAGGAATTGGTTGCAGCATTCAATCGTGGCAATTTCATTGCCCAACAATTTGAAGATAATGATCACACCACAGTTCAAATCGCCACCCGTCAAATGGCGACATCTGGCGGACAAACCGCGTTAACGATTGCTATTCATCCAATCGAGGACGGCATTTCCATTCAATTAAGTGAGCAGGCTTGGTTTGGTGTGGCAGCCTCATTAGGTACGACTGTGATATCCGCCCTTCGTAATCCATTCAATCTATTAAGCAGATTGGACGATATTGCTCAGGATATCGAATCCATTCAGCTAACTGAACAGGTCTGGCGAGTCATTGATCGTACAGCTCTTAATCATAAATCTGCTTTTGAGATATCTGAACGGCTTCGTCGCTTGGAATGTAAATATTGCGGAGCAGCAAATCCGGTTGGTGAAGCGACTTGTTTGAGTTGCGGTGCGCCTCTGGGTGATTCTCAACCGATTTCATGCAGCCAATGCGGTTATGTCGCAAAAAAAGGGGAGCATTTCTGCCCAAACTGTGGTGCTAAGATCTATTAATCCCGGTATCTCCACTGCCGATTATCTTTTTGGATGAATTCATCTGCCCCTGATGGTCCCCAGGTACCTGCCTCATAGATAGGTAAATTCTTCATACTTTGGTCTCGCCATCCATCGATAATATCAGTCGTAAACGTCCAGGCTGCTTTCACTTCATCACTTCGAGTAAAGAGCGTTGCATCCCCATAGAGCATCCAGTAATAACCGTTGGTATGCTTCCGGTGGTTCTTCTCCAAAAGTTTCAAGATAATTAAAATTCATATTCACCGGTTGAACCTGATTTAACAATCCTGGAACCTTTGCGCCGAAAGACAATGTGATCCCTTCTTCAGGTTGAATATTCAGGACTAATGTATTGGGAGCATCGTAAGCCATATTTCGCGTGTTAAACAGCGCAACGGGAACTTGCTTGAATTGTATGGCGATTTCGGTCATCCGTTTAGCCATACGTTTTCCTGATCGAATATAAAAAGGTACTCCAGACCAACGCCAACTATCAACATACAATCTGGCAGCCATAAATGTCTCGGTAGTTGAACTCGGAGATACTCCGTGTTCATCACGATATGCAGGCACTCTAATACCATCCACTTGTCCAGCAGTATACTGTGCCCGGAAGGTATTCTGAAGGACATCCTTATCTTGCATCATGCGCAAAGCATGTAATACTTTAACCTTTTCATCCCTCACAGAATTGGGATTAAAGGCGACAGGCGCTTCCATGGCGGTGAGTGAGAGTAATTGCAGCAAATGGTTTTCAAAAACATCCCGGATCACACCGGCGCTCTCATAAAAACCAGCCCGGTTTTCAACCCCTACTGTCTCAGCCACTGTAATTTGAATATGATCAACATATCGCCGGTTCCATAGAGGTTCAAATATTCCGTTGGCAAACCGAAAAACCAGAATATTTTGAACAGTCTCTTTGCCAAGATAATGATCGATTCGGTAGATCTGACTTTCTTTAAACACGGAATGCGCCAAGCCTTCCAGAGCTTCAGATGTCTCAACATCCCGTCCATAAGGTTTTTCGATGATGATCCGTCGCCACCCCGTCTCTTGTTTTGCTAGTCCATGTTCTCCAATGCGTTGAATGATCTCAGGATACGACTCTGGTGGAGTAGCAAGGTAAAAAAGAACATTGTCCACATTGATCTTTTTGAGATAGGCTGCTAAATTCTTATATCCTACCTCTTCCGTAAATTGTGAGCGGATATAATGCGAATTCTTGGAAAGAAAAGAGATCTTCTCGACGTCGATATCAGAGCTTTCAATAAATTCGTTAACAAAATCATGAATTAGTTCATTTAGAGTATCATCCGACCAATCTCGTCTGGCAAACCCGATGATATGTAGAGGAGCAGTTAGTTTATTCGCCCGTTTCAATTCATATAATGCCGGAATTAGTTTCCGCTTGGTAAGATCTCCGGTAACACCAAAAATAACCAGAGCTATCGGGCACGAATTGTCGTCCACGGTTTCAGGATTTTTTGATTTCATGACCACCAAATTGATTTCTTAAAGCAGCTAAAAGTTTTGCAGCAAAACTTTCGGTCTGGCGGCTTTCAAATCGTCGGAAAAGGGAAAGTGTTATGATCGGCGCTGGTACATCCTGATCAATGGCTTCCTGAACTGTCCAACGTCCTTCTCCAGAATCGGCGACCCACCCCTTGATATCTTTTAATTCTGCATCTTCAGCTAATGCGGATTCAGCTAGATCCAATAACCAGGATCTCACCACGGATCCCTGCTGCCATATCTTCGAAATCTGATGAACATCCAACGCGAACTCTTTTTTCCCCTGAAGTAATTCGAAGCCTTCTGCGAACGCTTCCATCATGCCATATTCGATCCCATTGTGAACCATTTTTACAAAGTGTCCAGCCCCATGCGGACCGACCCTGCCCCAACCACTATCTTTTCCAGGGGCTAGAGTTTCCAGAATGGGATTGATATGCTTTACAATCTCCGCATCGCCGCCCACCATCATTGAATATCCTTCTTTCAATCCCCATATACCTCCGCTCACACCCGCATCGATGTAGTGAATGCCTGATGCTTCAACTTTTTCGGCTCGTCGAATAGTATCCCTGTAATATGAATTGGCACCATCTACCAGGATGTCCCCGTGTGAGAGAGCTTTTAGTAGGTTCTCAATTGTCACCTCGGTAACATCCCCTGCTGGGAGCATAACCCAAACGACCCTTGGGGCAGGCAGTTCGGCAATAAGCATATCGACATCATACGCGGGGATCATTCCATCCTCTTGTACGATTTCGTCGATAATGGGTCTTGATCGGTTCAATCCAACTACTTGATGTCCTCCACGTAGTAATCTGCGCGCCATATTTGCGCCCATTCTTCCCAAACCGACCATTCCAATTTTCATTTTATTCTCCAGTATGACCTATTTCCGGGTCAATTATTGCAATAAATAAGTCGTTCACATTCGTTCCTGTAGGACCAGTATTGATCAGATCTCCGGTCAGTTTAAATAATGAACCACTGTCAAAGTTATTAAGATAATACTCTAAGTTGATATGCCTTTGCATTATCTTTGTATAGGTTTTGCCATCAATTACAACTCCCGCAGCTTTGGAATTCCCATCATCCCCATCCGTAGCAAATGATATAAAGATGAAACCAGGGAGATCTGCCAATTTAGTTGTGAGCATGAGTTCAAGATGGGTATTCCGCCCGCCAGTTCCGGAACCTGATTTTTCGACGGTCAATTCACCACCCCAGATGTGTATCGCCCTTTTTCCTTTTTTGATCTCATTGATGATTGCTTTGCCCAATAATTCTGCTCCGCTTTCCAGATCGCATTGCAACCATGGATAATGGATGGTTACTGGATAATTGAACTCTTCAGCTTTTCTTGCCATTGCTGAGGATGCTGTAGTCAGATCTCCGATGACACGATGCGAAATTATCGTAAATCTATTGTTTGATTTTTCGGTTTCTGTTCCCACTTCTAGTGTTGCAGAATGGATTAAATAATCCATAATTTTTTTCGGTATCCGGTCTTTCAATCCATTCTCATTAACGACTTTTAATGCTTTTGAAGATTTATGCCTAACTGGATATGTTGGGCCTGATGCGACCTGGTCCAATTCCCCCGAAACTATATCTGAAAGGATATATACATCGGCTTCTCTTTCGTCTATCCATCTCGCCAGACCGCCGCCTTTAAATTCATCAATCGATTTTCGGATGGTGTTGATCCCTTCAATCGAAAGGTGGTGGGACAATAACGTCTGATTTAATTCAATAGTATCGTGCAAGGTAACCGCATCCTTAGGATTCGCAACCAATGCAGATCCTCCGCCAGAGATGAGGCAAAGAACCTTCGTGTTTGAATTTGATTCGGTGATCAACTTCCTGATAAGTTCTCCAGCTTCGACACTATTCCCGTTTGGTTCAGGATGTCCGCCTTCTAAGACGGTAAATCTGTTATCAAACTTGTACTGAGAATTATCGATCTTGGTAATGATGATACCTGCTCGTATGTCATCGCCCAGATAAGTGATTGCCGCCGATGCCATGGGAAAACTTGCCTTGCCAAAGGCTATCAGAATGATGTCCTGACTGTTATCCATTTTCCATTGATGGATATTTTTGGATTTTCCCATTTCCCTCAGTACACCAGTGTATGGATCCACAGAATCCAAGCCTGCCTGCAAAGTAGATCTGATCAGGTTTTGATATATTTTTGGATATTTCAAAAATGGTTCCAATGGTATCTCGACCATAAACTTCCTTCCCTAACAAGTATGTTCTTTCAAAAATAATTACATTTCAAATTTTAGCCTTTTTCTCCTATATAATAATTATAGAAATTATATTGGAGTAGTGTGTATGACCTTGCATGATTGCATCACTGATATATCCAGTCTTCTCGTTGGCCAGGTTGAGGATGTAGAAGCCTTAACTGGTGTTACCGTTCTTGTATTTCCAAAGGGCGCAATTGCAGGTGTGGATCAACGAGGCGGCGCTCCAGGGACCCGCGAGACAGATCTGTTGCACCCCATGCATCTGGTGGAAAAAATCCATGGTTTAGTTCTAGCTGGTGGCTCCGCATATGGTCTGGATGCAGCTTCTGGTGTCATGAAATGGTTGGAAGAAAATAAGATCGGTTTTCAAACTGGTCCGGCTATAGTTCCGATCGTTCCTTCCGCAGTGATTTATGATCTGGGAGTGGGTGATCCCATGATCCGACCTAACGCTGAGATGGGTTATCGTGCCGCTTCTCTGGCGACTAGTGATCAAATTCAATCCGGCTGTTATGGCGCAGGTTGTGGAGCATCCGTGGGAAAGCTTTTTGGTATGGCAGGAGCAATGAAATCGGGTATTGGGTCTGCGAGTGTTCAATTATCGGGTGGTGTGGTCGTAGCGGCTTTGATGGTTGTAAATGCATTTGGAGATATTGTTGATCCTTCCACACAAAAAATGATCGCCGGCACACGTACAATCGAAAAAGGTCCTGTCTCGCTTGGGAATGGAGATTATTTTGCCAATACCCAGTCTATGATGGGAACAATGATAGGCACTACCATCCTCAAGTTTGCCGGCAATCAGAATACGGTGATTGGGATTGTAGCAACGAATGCTGATCTCAACAAAGAAGAGATAAACAAAGTTGCCCAAATGTCGCAGGATGGGCTTGCCAGGGTGATTCGGCCAAGCCACACGATGTTTGATGGCGATACGATGTTTGCGGTTTCAACAGGCACTAAGCTGGCGGATGTGAATACGATCGGTGCATTCGCCGCGGATGTCGTCGAACGCGCTATTCTGAATGGAGTGAAATCAGCAAGGTCTATGGGAGGTCTTCCATCTTCTCAAGATCTTCCAACAACCTCAACTACATAGTTATCGTATAATGAGTCATACTTTGCAATTATCTTTTCCTTGAGGTGCAAAATGGTAACAATCGTAGCAGATACCACCTGTTCTTTACCCCAGGATGAAATTCGTGGTCTTGGCGTTCCGCTCCTTCCTCAGATCATCATTTTCGGTGAACAACAATACAGAGATGATTTTGAGATCGATACTCCCACATTCCTAACAAAACTTAAAGCAGCCACCACCCTTCCCAAAACCGCCGCACCAGCACCATCTCTGTATACTCCAATATTCAAAGAACATTTGGATAAAGGAAACACGGTCATTGTGATATGTCCTTCTGCGGAACTGAGTGGTACTTACCGTAGTGCCGTGGTTGCCGCAGAGGATTTCCCCGGGAAAGATATTCGCATTATCGATACCCGTACCGTTGCCAGCGGACTTGGCTCAATAGTCATGGTCGCTCAAAAAATGGCAGCCTCTGGTTTGGATGCCGATACCATCGAAAAAAAGGTCAAGGATCTTGCTTCACGTCAGCGGGTTTATTTTGTCGTCGATACACTTGAATACTTATATAAAGGTGGCCGTATAGGTGGCGCAGCTGCTCTATTCGGAAATATACTCCAGGTGAAACCCATCCTCACTTTAAAGAACGGTCGGGCAGAAGCCTACGACAAACAGCGGACTAAAAAGCGTGCAATTGCTCGTATAGTTGAGATCATCGAACAGGAATGTCCTCATAGCGACGATGGTATGCTCACAGTATGTGAATGCGAAGCGATGGACGAAGCGAAAGACCTATGCAAAGAATTTACCAGAGTCACCGGAATTAATAATATTCCGATCTATGAAGTTCCTCCCGCCATCGTTGTTCATGCTGGACCAAAAGTGATGGCAATCTGCTTTTTTGTGAAAGAATGACTAAAAAAAGTCCCGGAGCATTTCCGGGACTTTTTTTATATATTCTTTTCAACAATATCCATCAGTATCACATTGGGTAACAATACTGGATTTCCCTTGTAACTTGACGAAGCTGCAGTCTTCTTCACGATTTCTTCAATATCTGCCTTATTTATTCCAAATTTTCCCAGGGATGGGATTCCAAGATCATTCCTAAGCTTATAAAGTTTGTAGATCATTTCATCTACAGCTTCTTTTCCGTGACAATTTAATATCCCCGAAAGAATATGGAACTTTTCTTTTAATTGCACTTTTTGTTCGTCCTGCTCCACAATTGCCCAATTTGCCTCTAAAACAGGCGCTAAAAGCCTTCCGCAAATGATTCCGTGCGGAATACCGTACATACCTCCTAGCGCGGCTGCAAAACCATGTACTGCACCAAGACCGGCATTTGTAAGTGCAATACCGCCGATAAGGCTGGTATAAGACATGGCAGTTCGGGCTTCAAGATGATTCGGATCAGAATAAACAACAGGCAGAGCATCATATCCAATGTGAATTGCATCCAAACATAAGGCATCGATAAATCTATTGGCTTTTAATGAGAAATATGGTTCGATAACCTGCGTTAATGCGTCCAGTCCGGTATATGCGGATATTCCTTCCGGTAAGCTCAATGTTAATTCTGGGTCGATCAATGCCAATTTAGGGAACATCAAGTCATTTCGGATGCTCGCTTTGGTTTTTAGTTCCGGAATGGAAATAACAGCGTTGCGGGTTACTTCTGAACCTGTTCCACTTGTTGTGGGAATGGCTATCAGCGGGACAGATGGTTTGGTGATCGGGATTCCCTTGCCGACAACTTCGATGTAATCCATCACTGTTCCACCATTGGCAGCCAGCATAGCTATCGCCTTACCCGTATCCAGTACGCTTCCACCGCCAATGGCTACCACCATTTCAGCAGAGGATTGTTTGTACTGATTCACACCGCTGCTGACTAACTCCTCTGTAGGTTCACCGTGAACCACAAAATTGGTATATCTAATATTGTTTTCATCCAATATTTTTTCAACTGGATTGTTGACGGAAAATGTCTTATTCGTGACCAGAAATACTTTGGAGCCAAATTTGGGTATATGGATCTTCAAGTCAAAGATGGCTTTGCTCTTGAAAATGATCTGGGAACTGGTAGTAAACGAAAAAGAGGTTATTTCTTCCATTCTTCATCAGATGGGAATATATTAAGAAGTCGTACGCTGCTTCGCGGATCAGCCATCATATTTTCAACGGTATTTTTCCACTTTTTATAATGTGGTGTGTCTTTGTGTTTTCCGGCATCCGTTTGAGTACGGTAAATTTCCTCAAGCAGAAAATGCTCTTCCTGATCTTGTTGGAAGATATCAAATCTGTAGACTCCTGGTTCTGTTAGGCTTGCAATGGCATTTTCTCGCGTAGCTTGAATGAATTCCGGAATGCGATCCTTTTTTACGTGAATATGCACGTGTACAACAAACATAATACCTCCAACAATCCTATGCGTCTGTGATAAAGTAAGTGTACCTTCATTATGCCATGGAACGGTATTCAGTGAATAATATTGCGATAATACACCAGGATGACGATCTTATTGTGATAGATAAACCGTCCGGAATCCTTTCTGTCCCGGGCGGATTTTCTCCTGATATACAAACAGTCCAGGAAATTCTCAACCCGGAATTCGGTCGCACTTGGATCGTTCATCGTTTAGATAAAGAAACTAGTGGATTGATGATTCTGGCAAGAAATGCACTGATCCATCGTGAACTGAATATGTTGTTCGACAATCGCCATGTCCATAAACGCTATGACTGTATTGTGTGTGGAAATCCTCCTGAACAACAGATCTCTCTCAAATTACGGGTCAACGCCGGCAGATCTCACCTAACGGTGGTCGATGAAATATCAGGAAAATCGGCGCTCACGATGATCCACCCTGAAGAAGTGTTTGTTGGATATTCGTTCATATCCGCTTTCCCTCAAACAGGATATACCCATCAGATTCGTGCTCATCTGGCTTCAATTGGTCATCCGATCCTGATGGATCTGAAATACACTTTGCCATCGATTCTGCTTCCACAAAGGGTGAACAGTATTTTCAATGAGATTTCCACCGTTCTTAATCGAACTGCACTGCATTGCACTCAGATCAGTTTCCTCAATCCCAGGACGAAACTCCCGATCACCTTCAAGGTGGATCTCCCCGTAGACATAAAAGCAGCATTGGACATCTTGCGGGGCAATAAAAATTAATCCCCGTTTTTTTATGAACGGGGATTTTTTCGATTAATCTAAATGCTTGTGATAAACCCTATGGTTTTTATATGCTTTCCCGCCAACATTTTCAAGGTCTTTTCGCATCTGCTTGGTAGTTTCTGCAACCTGCGTGAGATCAGCGTGCTTGAAATTGAAATCGTGTATGGTGTTTTCCATCTCGGCATAAAGAAGGGCATTACCTCCACGACCATGATATTCAGGTAGTACACCCATTCCATTGAATGAAACCCAATCGGTTTTGTTCATTTCGATCAACAGATCGATGACAGAGATTGGGTTCAATTTTCCTTTTGCCCGCCGCATTGCCTTGGATACATCCTGGAAAGCAAGCAGGAAACCCACCACCTTGTCATCGCTTGTAATGATTTTTATCAGTTTTGGATTCGCAACTTGAATGATCGTATCTACTACATATTTGATCTCGCGCTTGGTGAGTGGATAGTATTCCCAGTTGTTCACGAAGGTATCATTGTAGGCTTGCCCTATCTTGTCTGCCCATGATACCAATTCGGCTTTGTTTTTGAAACGTTTAACTTTGAAAGTGCCTCTATCGGTTACTTTTCGTGCAATTTCATGAATGCGCGGATCGAGGTTGAATTGATCTCCCGGAACGTAGCAGGATACAAAATCCACTTCTTTTTCAAATCCAATGTTTTCCACCAATTTGGGATAGTAATCGTAGTTGTAATTCATCATATTCATCATTTGATGATGCTCGTAACCTTCTACCTGGATTCCATATCCATCAAATGGACTGAATCCCTTGGGTCCTACCATATTGTTCAATCCTCTCGCCTTAGCCCATTCAAACACCGTATTAAACAATGCGTTTGCCACTTCTTGGTCATCGATCGAATCAAAAAGGTAGAATTCTGCGTCTTTTGTATTGTGGTACTCATTAAATGGCTTATTGACCATTGCACAAATTCGTCCTACAGTTTTTTCGCCTTTTTTCGCGATAAAAAAATCCGCTTCAGAATGCTCATAAAATGGATGTTTATCTCTATTCAGCATCATCCGCAGATCAACAAAGAACGGAGGAACCCATTGCGGGCAATCCTGATATAGATCAAAATGAAACTTAATAAATTCATCCACTTGCTTTTTATTCTTGGTATCGATCTTCTCTATTTTGATCATATGCACCTCAATAAAAATGAAATAGTCCTTGAATTCTTATAGTATACATCAGCATACTCAGCCAGCACTATTCAATAACACCAATATCATAAACAAGTAACACATATGCATTAATCAATTTCATTGACGATATAAAGGCTGCCAGCTATAATAACTTGCCGCCTTTTTAGGCGAGAATCTACATTCGAGCGAGGGTAACCTTTAAGGGTGAGAGGCGCTCAAAGGAAGAATTTGATGGAAAAAGTAGTCATTAAAGCAGTTGTTCGTGATGTTACTGGCAAGCAGGTCAAAGCACTACGGCGTGAAGGTAAATTACCTGGCGTCATTTACGGTCACAATTTTAAATCCACAGCCATTTTAATGGAACTTCGTGACACTGCCCGTGCATTAGCCGGTGTTACCAGCTCAAGTATCGTGAATATTGAACTGAATGGCGAAACTCATGCTTCACTGGTAAGGGAAAAACAGCGTGATTTTATCCGTGGCACTTTAAAGCATGTTGATTTTCAAGTTGTCTCTCAAACCGAGAAACTTCGCGCAGATGTTGCCATTGAACTAATTGGCGTATCTCCGGCTGTAAAAGACTTCAGTGGACTTGTCGTCACCGGTTTGGAGAAACTCGAAGTTGAATGCTTACCAAAATATCTGCCCGAGAAAATTGTTGTCGATTTGGGCATACTGACTAAGATTGGTGATGCCATCCACGTCAGAGATATTATCCTAGACAAGAATATAACCATCCACAACAGCGAAGATGATATGATAGCCCATGTTACTTTACCGAAGGCTGAAGAAGAAGCAGTTGTTGAAGGTGTTGCAGCTGAAGAACCTGAAGTAATCGAAAAAGGCAAGAAACTAGAAGAAGAAGCAGAGTAATTCTGTATCAACAATAAAAAACTGTCTGAGAGTAAAACTCAGACAGTTTTTTTATACCCCTAGTCTATCGATGATACATTCCGTGATCGCTGCCGTAATTCCCCAGATGGTTTCACCATCGTAGATATCATAAAATATGACTTCGCGTATCTGATTCCCGATTCCCTCATAAGGGCGTTTTTGATGGTGTTTGCTATCTGAAAGCCATGAAACTGGAACAGTGAAGACACGTTCAACTTCGTCTTCAGCCAATGTGATTGGGATAGGCCAGCGGACAATTCCTACGATCGGCGTGATGTAGTAATGTGTGATCGTCTTCATGCTTGGCAATTCCCCAAGCGTCACGATATTCTCAGGGCTGATCCCGATCTCTTCCATTGTCTCTCGAAGTGCTGTATCTTTTGGTGTCTGATCTGAAGCTTCTCTTGCGCCACCTGGGAAAGAGACCTGCCCTTTATGGTCTGAAACTGTATTTGTTCTTCGTGTAAAAAGGATATGCAATTCATTATCTACTTGAACAAACGGAATGAGTACTGCCGCGTCCATGAATCCAGGTATGGTTGTCCCATATGCATGTGATAACTCCAGGTCGAATCCATGATTCAACTTGGATCTCATTTCAGTAGATAATTCCGCTAGGTCCGACATTGTTTCAGGATTCTCTTTCCTCAGAATCGTTTACGACCGCGGCGATTTCATCTTTATCATCAAACGTAACCGGACGAGCAAATATTAAATACCCTGTATGTGCAACCATTCGGTCCACCGGGCGGAAACGCATTGGTTCCGGTTTGAAAAACCGCAATGAAATTTCCACTACCTCAACAAATGCAAACCGCTCTTGTTTTAGTGCCTCCAGCATTCTGCAGACCTGATTGGATGTCGGCAGGATCGTGGCGAAGAATCCTCCTGGTTTTAACGCGGACCTAACCTGTCTCATAAAATCATATGAATTATTCATATCTAAAAAGACTGCATCCAGATTGGTTTCATCAAATCCATCAACTAGATCTTTATTCTTAAACTCTACCCGGTTTGATAAACCAACCTTTTCCAGATTCTTCTTAGCCAGAAGATGTGATTCCTCGCGGTTTTCGTATGTATAGATACGTCCTTCATCACCAATATAAAAAGCCATTGCAGTGGTTAATGCACCGGACCCTGTACCTGCTTCTCCAACTCTTGATCCGGGTCCAATACCCATTCGCAGCAAAATGAATCCAATATCTTTTGGATAAATGATCTGCGTGTTCCGCTTGATTTCCCGCAATAGATCTGCGAGAGATGGTTGTAATACAAAGAATGGGCTGCCCATGTGACTTCTCACCTGACTGCCCCACGGTTTACCGATCACATCGGCATGCTTTAATACTCCGCGATGCGTCTGTAATTCTCCATCAACTTTCATCACTGTGATAAAGTGTTTATGGTTTAACCCGACCAATTCAACCAGATCGCCGATTTGTACTTCAGTTCCATGTGTGTTCCAGCTCAAAATATTCTCCCGCTTGATGTAGTGGAAGAATTATAACAACCAATATCTCGAAAGGTCCAAAATGTCCCGGTCAATCATTTGACGGAAAAATCAGGTTATGGTAACATTTCGTGCGCAATTGTGAGATGGCGAGGTAGCTCAACGGTGGAGCAGTGGACTCATAAGCCATTGGTTGTGGGTTCAAATCCCACCCTCGCCACACTAAATTAATCTAACCTGCTCAGCGGGTTATTTTTTTTCCAATAAACTGCGTGGTATATTATCCCTATGCTTGAGAGTTTTTCCCGTATTCGCAGATCGGTCCGCCGTGTAGGTGCAGAAAAGTACCTTCTGTTGATGTTGATTTCTTTTGCCGCCTCTGTGAGTTTCACTAGAGCATTTTTGAATTTAACCGGATTTCCACAGTTGGGAAGTGGCTCTTTACATATCGCCCATGTCCTTTGGGGCGGATTATTCTTATATGCAGCCGCGGTTCTTCCGCTAATCTATGCGAATCGCTGGGTTTATCCTGCCGGTGCCCTTTTAGCTGGAATTGGTGTCGGCTTATTTATGGATGAAGTGGGGAAATTTATAACCTCAACCAACGATTATTTCTTCCCTCCTGCTGCACCGATCATTTATTCCTTCTTCGTGATTGCTGTATTGATCTATTTAAGGGTTAGTAGACAACGATCGATCGATGATCGGGTAAAACTGTATTCTGCCTTTGATATGATGGAAGAAGTTTTGGAACATGAATTGGATTCTGAAGAAAAAGCGGAATTGGTTGCCAATCTACAATCGATTAAGGACGCATCCCCTGATCTTCAATATCGCCGCCTTGCAGATGAAATGCTCCATTTTGTTGCATCAGAGACTCTCGAGGTAATTCCCAGGAGGTACTTCTTTACTGACCGCGTCTCTGCTCTGTGGTTTCGTTTCTCGCTTCGTTGGATCTCAAAAACTTCACTGTATTGGTTTATTACGATTACAGTTTTTTTGATGTCTGCGAGTTTATTGTCTTATCCAATTTCGTTTATAACCGGATTCATCAATGCCAGGGTTGATCCACAAGATCTGATGGCTTTTTTACAGGGTATTCTGGTTGCAAAGAACCTGAATTTACAATGGTTAACTGCCCGCCTGGTGATAGAATCACTCAGTGGCTTTATATTATTGGTCAGCAGTTTTCTTCTGATCATCAAAAATGAAGCAAATGGGATTGTACTGGCTTATTTGGGTATAATTCTGGTTCTCACAACAGTGAATTTGTTGTTGTTCTATATTGAACAGTTTTCAACGATCTTTTTTGTGATGATGCAGGTGGTCATATTCTTGGCTATCCGTTATTACCGTAATAAATATCTATCAAAACAATTGTAGGAAATTATGCCAATTTATGAGTATAAATGTCAGGATTGCGGCTATCGTTTTGATGCATTAAGGTCTGTCAGCGATGCGGATGCAAATATTGAGTGTAAAAAATGTTCAAGTTTGGAAACTAAAAGAACTTTATCCACCTGTTTTAGCCATTCGAATGGAGGGTCTGTCCAGCCTTCCATGAGCACATCTTCACACTCATGTGGAGGTTGTTCGGGTGGCTCTTGTGGATCTTGCCACCATTAATACGATCACCATGAAAAGAGGATTGGAGTTAATCTCCAATCCTCTTTTTTTTATATATTTTTTTGAATATCACATGCTTAGGCTTTTCTGTGTATTCTGCTCTGCTCTTTCCTTAAGTTGTGCATGCAATGATTTGATATCCTTTTCGACAAAGAACAAAGCGCCAAGATACAAGAAAAAGCAAATGATCCACGCAGTAATGCAGACTACTGTGATCGCGTATTGCTTTCCAAATGTGAGGGCGATCGCTCCGGCAAGAGCCGGGGCAAGCGCTGCTCCGCTGTTTTCTACAAAATATTCAACTGCTTGAGCGGAACTTCGGACTTCAGGCAGGCTGATATCGATGACCGTTGCAATCACATTCGGGGATGAGAACGGCATGAACAAAGCCGTCAAAGCCATAAAAATAAAGAAAGTGGTTTTATCGGCGATCGGAGTATTCATCGCCAGAAGCAGGAATATAGCCCCCGATATTACGCCCGCGCTGGAAATAATGATGCGCCCTTTAAGCGTCTTTTTGAATAACCAGTCTCCCAGTACGCCGCCAACGAAATATCCTGCAGCCAGAATAATGACCACCGGACCCATTGTGAGCAGTACGGCATCGTTATCATATCCGCGATCGGTCATCAGGTATCCAAAAAAGAAGAATGTGATCACGTTCCACGGGAAGACCCCCGCAAATCCTTGTAGGAAGACAAACCACATTGTTTTCTTTTTCAAGGCATCCTTTAGTGCCGGCCAGGAAAACTTAACCTGTCCGATTTCCGCCATATCCTTCAACTCGGGCTCCGACTTCCCTCGCGGAATATCTTTGACGCCAAAAAAGATCACCACTGCCATCACGATCCCTAAACCACCGGTCATGATGAAGATCATTCTCCATCCTTCCATCCCTGGGATTAATCCAGCCAACCCTGGGGCTAGCATTAATGCCAGGATCATTCCCAGCAAATATCCCAATGGCTGAGTCAGCTGCAAGATTCCATAGACTTTCCCACGGATTTTCGGCTCAAAATAATCTGCGACCAGGCTGTACAAACCCGGATAGGATGAGTCGTCTATCCCTGTGGAAGATCTGGTAACCAGAAATCCGCCGTAGGTTTTTACGATTGAACTGATCCAGGTGGTTGCTCCCCATATTAGCGAAGCGAGCGCCAGCAGCTTTGGACGAGAATACCGGTCATACAAATATCCCCATATCGGGTAGAGTATCGTCCCAACGATGAGTGCGCCTGAATTGATCAATCCCCATTGCAGATCATTTAGGTGGAAAGTTTCGCTTACTGGAATTTGCAATGAACCGATCAGGAATTTATCAGTCTGGTGCAGAAGCATGAAAAGACCAAAGACAATAACGACGAATGCTGGGTAGAATCTTCCGGTTTTCTTCATTTTTTCCATCCTCTAACAAAGATAATTGCGTTATGAGACAATAATATGGTGCTAACACCTATTGATCTATACCTGGAATTACTTTTTGATCAGTTCCTCGATGTATGGATGAAATCGGCTGTAATGAAAACCTTCAGCATACCTCACGTGAATCAGCTTCCCAGCTTCTTCTGCTGTCGCTAAAATCGCTTGTTGTAGTGCGATAAATGGATCGCTTACTTGCGAGCCAATTCGCTCTTGCAGGTCCACTCCGGCTATTGCAGCTTGTTTGAACACATCTTCAACCAGAAATTCCACCTGACTGGAATGTGCTTTCATCGCTTTCAGTTTCATATCAACAAAAGTGGAAATATCGATGATCTTGTTCCAACGGCTCGAATCTTCTGAATAATAGTATTTTTCTGTAATGAAATGAGGTTCCAATCTTTGTGATCGGTGCTCTGAAAATATATTGGGTAGTTGCGAAAAATTGATAGCGTCACTTGCTGCCCATGCGAGCGTCCGGTGGTCTGGATGAACTTCATTTCTGGCATATGCATCCTGTGCGATGACGATATTGGGTCGATATAACCGTATCGTTCTGACCAGTTTCTCTCTTAGCTCCAAAGTGGGAACATTATTTAATTCAAAATCTTGATAACCCAACATCTCAACTTCCGCATTAAATATCTTCGCGGCTTCGAAAGCCTCGCTTTTGCGGATATCAATGATTTCTTTTGGAGAGTTCCTGTATGTTCCGCATCGCCCATCAGTGGCGATAAGGATCTTCACCGTTTCTCCCTCAGATACAAGCTTGGCTAGTAAACCGCCAGCATAAAACTCGGCATCATCAGGGTGTGGAACGATGGCTAATACTTTTTTCTCTGGCATGCTAAGAATCCCTTTTTAGAGAATTTTTTGGATTCATTTATTGATATTTGGAATATTTTGGAGTATACCTGCTAATCTTATACTGAGCAAATAGCTCCAATGTTACAATTTTGATATAATCGAACATATGAGCGAAATTGTCCAGTTTAAGAGATCAATCAGTAACTGGCCTATCCCACAGGACAAGCTGGAAAACTTTGTTTATTCAGTGGATATTAAATCCAATCCTGCTCATTTTTGCGATTTCCCGCCAGATCTGAATCCACTTCTCGCGCAAGTCCTTCAAAAGCAAGGAGTAAGCCAACTCTATTCGCACCAATTAATTGCCTGGCAGAATGCTCACGAGAAGATTGATCAAGTTATTGTATCTGGCACCGCCAGCGGAAAATCTCTCTGCTATCAACTTCCCATATTCCAATCTATCCTGGACGATCCTGCCTCCCGGGCATTATGCATTTTTCCTACAAAAGCACTGACTCAGGACCAGTACACCTCCCTGCATAAGTATTCTGACATATTCCAGATGGAATCAGGCCAAAGTTTTGGGTTTCGTCCAGGAGTATTTGATGGAGATACACCCATGCAGCAGAGGAAGGCAATCCGCGAAAATACCAGTATCATTTTGACCAATCCGGATATGCTGCACGCTGGTATTCTACCCAGGCACACAGCATGGAGTCAATTCTTTCAAAATCTCCAATATGTTGTGATTGATGAAGTCCATGCTTACCGTGGAATTTTCGGTTCGCATGTGGCAAATGTCTTGCGCCGTTTACAGCGCATTTTCGACTTCTACCATGCTCATCCGGTTTGGATTCTCACGTCCGCAACCATAGGCAACCCTGTTGATCACGCACAAGCCTTATCTTCTCGTCCGATCACACCTGTTCAACAGGATGGTTCTGCACAACCTGGCCGGTTCTTTTCCATCTATAATCCTCCTTTGAGTGATCCTGAATTGGGAATCCGAAAAAGCGCGCTTTTTGAAATGATTGATCTGGTAACACCGCTTCTAAAAGCGGATATTCAAACCATTGTCTTCGGTCGTGCCAGAAAAACCGTCGAATTGGCATTATCTTATCTCCGGCAGCTTTATCCTGAATTGGCAGAGCAATCCAGCGCCTATCGTGCCGGCTATCTACCTTCAGAGCGTAGGAAGATTGAAGATGGCTTGAAGCATCGTCGTTTGAAAGCCGTATTTACCACCAATGCCCTCGAATTGGGTGTTGATATTGGTTCGATGGACGCATCTGTCCTGATTGGTTATCCTGGCACGATCGCCTCGACCAAACAGCAGATCGGTCGTGCCGGACGCCAGGATCGCAAAGCATTATCGATTCTGATATCCACTTCCGCACCCATAGATCAATATCTCGCCAGCCACCCGGACTATTTCACTGGTCTATCGCCCGAATCAGCTATCATAAATCCTGATCATCTTGCGATCTTGCTGGACCATATTAAATGCGCAGCTTTTGAATTACCTTTCCATATTCAGCCCTACTATGGAAAACTCACATCAGCTGAGATCTTTCAATTTCTGCTGGTTCTTGAACAGCAGGGGTTTTTATACAATGCAAATGGTGAATTCTTTTGGGCGAATACCCAATTCCCCTCCTCGCAGTTCTCTTTAAGAACTGCAACAAACGACCAGGTGGAAATAGAACTGACTCAGGATGGCAATAAATCCTTGCTGGGTGTGGTTGATAAGCTCAGTGCCTACTGGATGGTACATCCTGGTGCGATCTATTTCCATGATGGATTGACTTACCTGGTTAAGGATCTTGATCTCGAGAGGAATATTGCTGGGATCGAAGCCAACAATGATGTTTATTTCACAGAACCACAAAGAACTGTGGATATTGAGATTACAGCCAGATACCTTGAAAAAACCAATCCGACATCAACATTAGGATTTGGAGAACTTCTAGTTCACTCACAGGTAACCGGGTTTAAAAAAGTTAAAGTTCTTTTCCCATGAAAACCTGGGGACCTTCGATCTCGAAATGCCAATTGTCGATTTTCCTACGGTCGGTACCTGGGTTTCGTTGAACCAATCTTCAGTAGGTGTACTTCGTGATAGCGGTCTCTGGTTGAATGACAAAAATGAGTACGGACCAGATTGGTCGAAAACCAGGGAATTAATTCTTGTTCGCGATCATTATCGTTGCCGTGTTTGTGGAGCTCCTCAAAGTGAAACTCCTCATCATGTCCACCATAAAGTCCCCTTCAAATCTTTCATCTCCTGGCATGATGCAAATCATCCCGATAATCTCGTTACACTCTGTCCATCCTGCCATCGTATTGCGGAAGTAAATTTGCATGTCCAAAGCGGCCTCAGCGGGCTTGGCTTTTGCCCTCAGAAACCTGACCCCTTTATTTGTCATGTGTGATAGTGGAGATCTCGAAGTACTGGCTGAGCCGATATCCTTGTCACATAATGGTTCGCCAGCCATCACCATATACGACGATGTTCCCGGCGGTATAGGTCTCTCTCGTGAAGCTTTCAATCGGATGGAAGAGATTCTTCATGCGGTTGTCGATCTGGTGCAGCATTGTCCCTGTTCGGATGGATGTCCATCTTGTATTGGACCGGCTGGTGAGAATGGATTCGGTGGAAAAGCGGAGACTTTGGCCATCTGCGATCAACTGCTCTCAGGGTTGTCCTATGGATGATTCTCTTCTCAATAAGCTTCGAGCGCTTGGGATTAAAGTTGGGGCGAGTACTCTCCCGGCGAATTCATCACCCCTGAAGTTCCTGGATTTTACAAATGGCTCTGAAGAATCCACCATTTTCGGTAACTGTTATCGCATCGACGATGTTTATCCGGCGAATTATCTGCAGGGTGTCACCGAGTTATGTGTTTATCCCCAAATTGGGATGATTGCTTCGATCTGCGGATCAGCCGCTGCGTCATCATATTCCACCGATCGCATTGTTTACCTCGATACTGAAACCACGGGATTATCTACTAATGCAGGCGTGATTCCTTTTCTGATAGGTTGTTGTCACGTTACCAACGAATCTGTGGTGGTCACGCAATTCCTGATGCAGACACCTGCAGATGAGAAAGCTTGCCTTTGTGCGTTGATCAAATATCTCGATGATGTGGATGTAGTGGTCACCTACAATGGTAAATCCTTCGATCTGCCTCTCCTTGAAACCCGTTTTGCTTTGAATACCCTCACTTCTCCGTTCTCTGAGCTTCACCACATCGATTTACTTTTCGCTTCCCGTAAAGTTTGGAAGAATACGCTCGAATCTCGCCGGCTCGGCAGTATCGAGATGTCTATTCTTGGAGATTTCCCGTGAAGCTGATGAAGTGCCCGGTTGGATGATTCCACAGGTATATTATGATTTCTTGCGTGATCGCGATCCGACCTTGATGCGCGGAGTTCTCTATCACAACAAAATGGACATTCTGTCTTTAGCCGCGTTGATGAACTATTTCATCTCGAACACTTCAGAAATGAATGAGATCCATCACGTCAACCCTAAAGATCTCTTCGTCGCTGTTGCTATCCTGCTGGATTCTGGAGAAACTGACACCGCTTCAAATTATTTGGATCGTGCTATAGCTGAATCCGCTGATTTTATCGATTGGTCCGTCTATCGTCGCTTCCTGCAACATGAAAAAAAGCTGCAGCACTGGGATCATTATGAATCCCTTCTGGATTTTGCTTATCAGAGAGGTAATGAATGGGCTGCAGAAGAGATCAGAATATTCTATGAACGCATCAAAAACGATCCTGAGAAAGCATTATTTGTCACCAGAAAACAATTGGAATCGTTATCTGAACAAAACTTATCCGATTTCCGGCGGACTCAGGAGGAGTCTTCGCTCAAAAAACGAATGGATCGATTAACAAGGAAATTAAATAAATCGCATTAATCGCTTATGTTATACCGGCTTCGCTGATCGTTTTCTTCAAGACCTCAGCGGATGCCTTGATCCCGGTGATTTCCTCATCTGACAGTTCCAGGTTCAATCTACGTTCTACTCCTCTGCGTCCTAGTACTGTGGGCAGACTGAGATAAACATCATTGATCCCATGGAAGTCTTCGATAAGAGACGAAATCGAAAGTACCGTGTTCTGATCTCTGATTATGGCTTCTGTGATTCGCAATAATCCATTCGCAACAGCGTAAAAGGTAGCCCCTTTTCGCTGGATGATTTCATAGGCTGCATCCCGGGTTTGCTGGTAAATGCTTTCCCAGACTTTCGGCTCGAATTCTATACAATTCTGTTTGCAATAATCCTTCAATTTCATTCCGGCAATATTCGCCAATGACCACAGTGGAACTTCGCTATCCCCGTGTTCTCCGGCAATAAAGGCATGTACACTCCGCGGATCTACTTCCGCGTGCTGGCTGAGCAAGTACCTGAACCTGGCAGTATCTAAAATGGTTCCAGATCCTATCACTCGGTTTGCCGGCAGTTTGGATATTTTCCAGGTCGCGTACGCCAGTACATCGACGGGATTTGTCGCGATCAATAACAATCCGTTCGGATTATTCTCGACAATCTGTGGAATGATCTGTTGGAAAATATTATAATTTTTCGTAACCAGGTCCAATCTTGTTTCACCTGGTTTTTGCGATGCTCCGGCGGTGACGACCACAATATCTGCGTTTTCTGTGTCCACGTAATTTCCCGCGGTAATCTTTGTGGGTTTGACGAACGGCATTGCATGGTTGAGATCCATTGCCTCCCCTTCCGCCTTGACCTGATTTGCGTCGATCAGCACGATCTCGCTGGCTAATCCACTCTGAAGTAGTGCGTAAGCATAAGTGGTGCCGACATTTCCGGCTCCAATAATGGCTATCTTATGTGTGTTGTTTGAATAGTCACTCATGATGTCCTCCCGATTTGATTCTACCCGTTCATCCTCCTTAAACCTGATCGTTGTATATCCCATCTATTACGATTTTCTTATCTTCGATAAAAGATTTCGTTGGTACAATTACAATTGTTCAGTCAATCAAGGACTGCTCGAACGAGTTTCTTCTACAAAATTCCAATCGCATCTAAAGGAAATTCCCATGGCAGAACCCTCCAGGTTTCCATATTCATTCATTGATCGAATCATTATCTCCGAAGAAGACATCGAGACCAGGGTGCAGGCTCTGGGACGGCAGATTGCGCAGGATTACCGCGACTCTGAGAATCTTCTGTTGTTAGGCTTATTGCGAGGATCGGTGGTATTCATCACCGATTTGATGCGCCATATTCCGCATCCAATGACCATGGACTTTATGTCGGTCTCATCCTATTCCGGTACTGAATCCAGCGGATTCGTCCGCATCGATTCGGATCATAAGACCAATATCCGCGGCTGGGACGTGATATTGATCGATGACATAGTCGATACCGGCTATACCATCCATACAGTAAAAAAGCTGCTTCTTGACCGCCAGCCTAAAAGTCTTAAGGTCTGCGCTCTGCTCGATAAGGTGGAACGCCATAAAGTCGATATCCACATTGATTATTATGGTTTCAAGATTCCCGATTACTTTGTGGTCGGTTATGGTCTGGATATTGACGAAAAAGGCCGAAATTTGCCTTACATCGCATCAGTAGACCTGGCGCGCTACACAAAGTGAGGTTTCGATGCCAATATTCATAGTAGTTGGAATGCAATGGGGTGACGAGGGCAAGGGACGAATTGTCGATCTTCTCTCCCAGGATGTGGATATAGTCGCCCGCTACAACGGTGGGGATAATGCTGGTCATACCGTTACCGTTGGGGACAAGATCTACAAGCTCCATATCGTCCCATCTGGGATCATTCACCCGCAAACTATTGGGGTTCTCGGCAACGGTCTCGTGATCAATCCCAACACCCTCACCGAGGAAATAAAAATGCTGAGGGATGCCGGTGTGGAGATTGATCCCGAACGTTTGTGGATCTCCGATGTAGCTCACCTTATTTCTCCAGCACACCGCATGTTGGATCAAGCACAGGAAGCTGCCCGTGGTAAATCCTCCATCGGTACTACCGGCCGAGGGATTGGTCCCGCATACGTAGATAAATCCGCCCGCCGTGGTTTGCGAATGGGGGATATGGCGCAAACAGATTACTTCAAAAAACGGATCCATGACCATTTTTCAGATGCCAATAACCTGTTAACCAAATATTACGATCAGCCTGCAATTGACGTCAAACAGTTGAGTGATACCTTTTATTACCAATGCATCCAGTTCAAACCCTTTGTAAGGTCTATCGGTCCAGACCTGCGTAATGCGATTAAGGATGGAAAAACTATCCTCGCTGAAGGTGCCCAGGGGACTCTGCTGGACCTGGATCACGGCACGTATCCATTTGTGACCAGTTCATGCACGACCGCCACCGGCATTTTCTCCGGCTTGAGTCTGGGAATTCAACCCGTCCAGCGGGTGGTCGGTGTCACCAAAGCCTTCCAAACCCGGGTTGGTTCTGGTCCATTTCCCACAGAATTGGATGGCGAAATGGCTGCTCTGCTTCGCGGTACCGGCTCCAATCCCTGGGATGAATTTGGTACCACCACCGGTCGTCCGCGCAGAGTGGGCTGGTTGGACCTGATGCTTTTGAAATATACTGTTGAGATCAACGGCGCCACCGAATTATTCATCACGAAACTAGATATCCTCAGCGGAATATCCGAATTGCAAGTCTGTACAGCATATGAGCGTAACAAAGGTGTCATCCAGGCTTTGGATTTTACTGGCGGTGCTCATGAACTCGCAGATTGCACTCCCGCTTACCGCAAAGTCCCCGGCTGGAATGAGGATTTGACGAAATTACGGAAGTGGAACGAGCTTCCCCAGGCAGCTTTGGATTACCTCATGCTGATTGAAGATTTCTGCGGAATCCCGGTTACAGCGGTTTCTGTGGGTCCTGAACGGAACGCCATCATTTTCAGGGGCTGATATGCAAGATTTCGACACATATCAAAGTCCGTTTACCTGGCGCTATGGCTCTCCTGAAATGCGTATGATTTGGAGTGAGAGAAATAAACGCTTCCTCTGGCGCAAATTGTGGGTCGCTCTCGCGCAGGCGGAGCTGAATCAAGGTCTAGTCACCCATGACCAATTGGATGACCTGATCAGCCATTCCGAAGAGATCGATATACCTCTCGCGCTTTCCCATGAAGCGGTCAGCAAACATGATCTGATGGCCGAACTCAAAGTTTTTGCGGAACAGTGTAAGGTCGGGGGCAGCATCATCCATCTGGGCGCTACCTCCATGGATATCAAGGACAACGCGGAAGCACTTCAGGTCCGGGAATCCATCTCATCTGATTCTTGAGAAAAATCAACAACTTCTAACAGCCCTCTCAGATCTTATCTCCAGAACTGCATCCATCCCCTGTATGGCTTACACCCATCTTCAGCCTGCGGAGCCGACCACGCTCGGATATCGTTTTGCCAATCTCGCTCAGGATCTCTTGGTCGATTTTCGTGCATTAATGGATCAGCAAAAGGTTTTCAAGGGGAAAGGCTTCAAAGGTGCGGTAGGCAATGCGGCTTCTTACATCGAATTGTTCGGTGTGGAAGGCTTCAACCAGCTAGAATCAGATATTTCCACTAGCCTGGACCTGCCATTTTGTACCCTCACCACCCAAACCTACCCTCGCAAACAGGAATACGATCTGCTCTGCGTACTGGCTGGCATAGCTGGGACTCTCTACAAATTCGCTTTTGACCTTCGCCTATTGCAATCTCAGGGGATCGCTGAACTTTCTGAACCCTTCGGCAAGGATCAGGTGGGCTCCTCAGCCATGCCCTTCAAGCGCAATCCGATCCATTCGGAGAAGATCAACTCACTCGCCAGAATGGTCAGCGTAGCTCCGCAAACCGCCTGGCAGAACGCGGCCAACAGCCTGCTGGAACGTACACTCGATGACAGCGCCAACCGACGGACCTTACTTCCCGAGACTTTCCTGGCGCTCGATGAGATCATTTCTACATCGATCTATCTCATCAAAAATCTACAGGTCAACCACAAAGCCATACAAGGATAATCTCTCGAAATATGGACCATTTTCAGCGGTTGGAGAGGGTCATGCTTGCTGCTGTAAAGCATGGTGCTGATCGTCAGGAAATGCATGCCCGGTTGCGTGAACATAGCCTCACTGCCTGGAAATCCATTGAAAGCGGATCACCCAATCCGTTAATGGACCTAATCTTGAATGATCCGGTCCTGACCAATTATTTGAGTAAAGAGGAGTTATCTGCTCTGATGAATGTGGATAACTATCTTGGATTTAGTGAAAAGCGATCTATGGCTCTAGCAGAAGAGATCAAAACGCTGATCGGGACCTGAATTACCCGTTTTCCCCAAATAATCCTTCAATTTCACTAGTGTTCAGTGGTTTTCCGGTAGTAAGGTTGATTAATCTTCCAACTATGATCTCACGCTGCAGCGCCTCGCGGATGGTGATCGTTTCCCTGACCGCTATCTTTAAAACCTTCGCCGCTTCATCATACCCGATCAGCGGATTCAACGCAGTGACAATCATCGGGTTCCGGTCACACCAGTAGGCGATCATGTCTTCGTTAGCCTGGATCCCTCTGACACATTTTTCATTAAATGCTTTAACTGAATTGGTCATGATCTTCATCATTTCCAGCAGATCATGAGCGATGATCGGCATCATTACATTGAGCTCCAACTGACCTGCCTGACAGGCTAACTGGACTGTCGTATCCAGTCCAATCACCTGCAGCATGGCCATATTCAGCATCTCAGCCATAACCGGGTTCACCTTCCCGGGCATGATGCTCGATCCGGGTTGGACTGCCGGCAGGGATATCTCGTTCATTCCGGTCAGCGGACCTGATGCCATCAGCCTAAGATCATTGGCAATCCTGGTCAATGTACCAGCCAGGATCCGTAAAGTAGAGGAGAATTCAGCAAAATCCGCCATGGACTGCATGCTCTCATACAGATTCTCACTCAGTCTATATTCCACACCCGTGAGCGTGGATAGCTTCTCCACCATTTTCTGTGGATACTCCGGGTGGGCGTTCAATCCACTGCCGACCGCTGTTCCGCCAATACCCAGCCGGGTCAGTCCCTCGCTGGTGTGCTCGATCCTTGCCAGATCGCGTTTAACCGCCAGAGCGTATGCTCCAAATTCATCCCCAAGTGTAAGCAGCGCCGCGTCCTGCAGATGTGTCCGACCGGCTTTTTTGATCCCGGCGAATTCCTTGCTCTTCAACTCCAAGGCTGAAACCAGCCCTGTCACCGTATTCCGCAATTCCGGCAGACAGTTCATACAGCTCAACCGGATTGCCGTCGGGATGACATCATTGGTTGATTGAGCCATGTTCACATGGTTATTGGGATGGACGAGGTATTCCCCCCGTTTGCCACCTAAAATCTCGGTCGCCCGGTTGGCGATGACCTCATTCACATTCATGTGATGGCTGGTTCCTGCGCCTGCCTGAATGGGATCGACCACAAAATGCTCATCCAGTTTATGCTCAACCACTTCCCGGGCAGCCTGCATAATCGCATCGGCGAACTTTTTATCCAGTAAATTCAGTGAACAGTTCACCTCTGCTGCAGCCAGCTTGATCAAAGCCACCGACCAGATGAATTCAGGGTGCGGTTTCGACCCGGTGATCTGGAAATTCTCCACAGCGCGCTGAGTCTGGGCGCCGTAATACGCATCCGCGGGTACTTCCACCTCACCCAATGTATCTCTCTCGATCCTTGTAGTCATTTTCTACCTCTTTACCCATCAATTCTACATGATAACTGAGTTGAGCCTCATCGCTTTTATCCCATTGGGAGAAACTGGGTAGATAGGGATGGAAGAACCTCCGGTTCTTCCATCCCTATCGAAAAAAAAGCCCCCTTTCGCTTGCGAGAGGGGGTTGTGGGAGAGTTTAAAAATTATCCATCAAGCTAATTTCTGCTTGATCAAAGTCAATCCAGTCTGCAACGCCAGATCAACCTTGCTCGCGTCCTTGCCACCCGCCTGCGCCATATTGGGACGGCCACCACCGCTGCCTCCCACCACCTAGCGCCGCAGCCTTCACAATATCCCCGGCATTGACTCCCCGTTTCACCAGATCATCGCTAACCGAGCATAAAATCATCGGTTTTTGGTCGTTCACCGATGCCAGTAAAACCACACCGCTGGCAAATTTCTCGCGGAATCTGTCGCTCAGGATCCGCAGGGTATCCACATCCACTTCCGGGACGAGCAATGCCAACACCGCTGATCCGCCGATCATCTCAGTCTGAGACAGCTTTTCGCTAAAGTCGGTCAATGCCTGTTTCTGCTTCAACGCAGATAGCGACTTCCGGGTGGTATCCAATTCCTTGACCAGGCTTTCCACCCGACCTGGGAGTTCATCCACGCTGGTCTGCGAGGTGGCAGCGGACTGCCGTAACAATTGTGTTCGGTGCTTCACCAACATGTATGCTTCCCGTCCGGTGACCGCCTCGATCCGGCGGACTCCTGCAGCGGCGCTGCCTTCACTGGTGATCAGGAACAGTCCAATATCGCCAGTCTCATTCACATGCGTACCACCGCACAACTCATAAGACAGCCGCTTTTCTCCGCCAATGGTGATCGTCCGAACTTCCTGTCCATATTTCTCGCCGAACAAAGCCGTCGCGCCGTCATCCAGCGCTTCCTGCAGCGATTTGACCTTGGTGTTCAGGTCATAATTTCGCAAAATATACTCATTCACACCGCTTTCGATCTCATCCAACTGTTGCGGAGTAACCGCATCGGGATGATTGAAGTCAAAGCGCAGTTTTTCCGGTGCGACCAGCGACCCTGCCTGAACGGCATGCCCGCCCAGTATTTTGTGCAGCCAGGCATGCAGCAGATGGGTCGCGGTATGGTTCCTGCGGATATCCTGCCTGCGCATTTCATCGACGTGCGCGATAACGGTTTCGCCTACACGCAGAGTACCTTTTTGTTGTGTTCCACCGTGGACAATGACGCCCGCGGCTGGTTTTCGCATGCGGGTAACGTTGAATTCACCATCTTTCCCGTTAATCACACCCTGGTCGGATACTTGTCCACCGGCTTCCACATAGAAGCAGGTCGCCGGAAGCAGCACTTCGCCCTCTTCGCCTTCATCCAGGTGATCCACCAGCAAGCCGTTCTTCAGGATCGCAAGCACCTGCCCAGTCACGCTCAGGCTGTCATACGGATTGTAGCCAACACCTTCGGCGCCTAATTTCTTCTGATCGATCAGATCCTCGAGCAGTTCACGGTAGGTATCCACATCGTCCACATCGTTACCGCCGGCGAATTTCTTGGAGCCGGATGCGATGCGGTGTTCTTCCATAGATTTTTTGAAGCCTTCGGTATCCACATCCAAACCGTTTTCCAGCAGCACGTCGCGCGTCAATTCCAGCGGAAGACCGTGAGTGGCGTACAACTCGAAGGCGCTGTTGCCATCCAGCACTTTCTCACCCTTCTTCGCCATGGAATCGGTGAACTCGCTGAGCTGTTCCAAACCGGATTCCAGGGTGCGGTGAAAGCGTTTTTCCTCACGGGTCAGTGTATCCAGAATGGTCTGCCTGTTCTTGACCAGATCGGGATAAGCCGGTCCGTAGAATTTGATCATCGTATCGGCGACTTTCGCCATAAAAGGCTCATGCAATCCCAGCTTGCCGCCAAAACGGGACGCCCGGCGGATAATCATACGGCAAATATAATTTCGCCCCACATTCCCGGGGATCACGCCGTCGGAGATCAAAAATACACAGGCGCGGGTATGGTCAGCGATCACCCGGAATGGCGTGAACTCCGCCTCCATCTGTGCATCGCTGTAACCTGTCAGCTGCTGAACCTGCTGTACCAATGGGAATAGCAGATCGGTGCGGTAATTGGAGTTGACGCCCTGCATGATCGAAACCACCCGGTCAAGCCCCATGCCGGTATCGACATGCTTGGCAGGCAGCGGATCGAGCTGATCGGCGCTGATGCGGTTGTACTGGATAAAGACCAGATTCCAGAGCTCGAGGAAACGTGTGCAATCGCCGTTCACCTTGCAGACATGCCCCGGTTCCCCCTGCTTGTTGCAGCCTTGCGGTCCGCGGTCGATGTGGATCTCGCTGCAGGGTCCGCATGGACCGGTGGCAGCCATTTCCCAGAAATTATCCTTGCGTCCACCGGTGATCACATGCTCAGCAATCATTCCCGGTTGTTTGCGCCAGGCATCGCGGGCTTCCTCATCGGTCGGCACATCACCTTTGTCATCCTGAAAATAGGTCGTCCACAACTTCTGCGGATCGATGCCCCAGCGGACTGTCAACAGGTCCCACGCCCACTCGATAGCTTCTTTTTTGTAGTAATCGCCAAAGGACCAGTTGCCCAGCATCTCAAAGAAGGTGTGATGGGAATCATCGCGGCCCACATCATCCAGATCGTTGTGTTTGCCAGCCACCCGCATGCATTTTTGGGAATTTGCCGCCCGATTGTACGGTCGGTTGTCCGTGCCCAGGAAAACATCCTTGAACTGAACCATGCCGGCATTGGTGAACAGCAGGGTACTATCTCCACCCGGAACCAATGAAGAGGATGGCACGAAGGTATGCCCTTTTTCTATAAAATAATCGATAAAGGATTGCCGAATTTCTGCACCGGTGGTGGGTTTCATAGAGACTCCTGCCATAAGAAAATAATGAAACCGTATTATAACTTTTTTCCGGGCAGATGTTCAAGCATTCGGGGTGGAGAACAAAATACCCTACCTGAATTCAGGATGACCGGTGATATTTCACGAGCCGCAAAAATACAATTCATTTGTTATTTGTTTCAATTCCTCTGAAGTCTTAATCTTGGGTATTTACCAGGGCTATGCGATTAATTAAGAACGGACCGAAAATGTATCGGTGATAGAATATATAGTACATACGTTCTATTTACTATCATAACAGCAATGAAATGGAAATACAACTGTCACTTGTGACAGTGATTTTGAGATTTGTGGGAATTTTGCTTTTACATTCGACGTATTAAGTGACCCACCCCAACCCATTGCTCTGCGTATTTCATATCCCGCAGAATGAAACTCTAGTTGTTGGACGATCCGTTGCGGGAGGGGCTTTAAATGAAAGGGAAGGAAGAACCGTTGGTTCTTCCTTCCCTTTCAACCCATTTCTCCCAAAACCCATTGTTCTTGCCAGTGCTGTACTTTTGTAGCTATCGTACCTCCTGAGGAAAATCAGGGCATTGTGGTGGGTAAGCAAGTAAGTTTGGGTTCGCCAAGATTGCTCAAACCTACCTACAACTATTTTGCACCTCCCTTTCCTATTTTTTCTAATGCCAATTTTGTCTCTCTTTTGATCCAAGAATTATTATCATTAGTTAACATTTCCAAGAATGGTTTTGCTTTGTTCGAACGCAACTTTCCCAATGAAATTATTGCTTGACCTCTTACAGTTTCGTCATTTAATAAACTGATAAGAACCGGTTCCACATAATTTTTATCCATTTTTGATAATGCTAACACTAGCATCTGCCTAGCTGTTCCATAAAAAGGATCTTCAACGAGATTAATAATATCTCCTTGTATATCCTTCTTTGCAAGTACTTCTAATGCGCTTCCAATAACCCAACACAGGTGTAAATCGTTTTTCGATTTTCGGAATTCCTCAATTAGTATTCGAGATGCATTGGTGTTTATTGCCCATTTAACAGTCAATGCTCGAATAACTTGCTCTTTCACACTAGAATTTTCAATTTGAGGCAAATATTTTATTAGAATTGGGATTGCATTGCTGTAATTTAGTTTATTTATATATAAATCTTGTACAGCTACTATTTCATATCCGATAAAATTTAATTCTTTTATAATTTCTCTTTCCGGATATGTAATACCTTCATACTCTTTCATTTTATATCTTCCTTATTGCGAAGTCGTATGCTGGATTGAGGTATCTCTGCGAGACCCAACTCAAATTACCCAACCCCATCATCAGATTTTCCACGAATTCAGAGAATAACAAATCCCCTATTTGGATTTGATTTTATACCAATTCAAAACATAAAATGGCCGAGTAGACTTTAGATTCCGGGTCATATTTCGTCCTGCGAGGTGACCACTGCTCGTCCTAATTCGAAATCGCCCACCCCCAACCCCTCCCGTAGACCTATAGTCTGTTTGGTAGTAGAATCTCGTGCGGGAGGGGCATAAAGATATAGGGATGGAAGTGCCTAAGCACTTCCATCCCTATCAACCCAGTTTCTCCTTAACCTTTATATTTCTTTCCTCAGAGGAGTTAGATTTGTCTTTGCGAAGAGGACGAAGCCCGACGCGGGATTCCCCAAGACGATCTGGATGACAATTCAGGTTCAGGATTAACAAAATCCTCTCAACCCACCACATGGTTCATAACTCTTATCCAACATTATCAATTATCCATCGATCGATTTCTATGTCCAAAATTGGAGTTAATAATATATTCTTGATTTTATTCTTTTTTAATATCTCTTTGACTCTATCAGAGACAAAATAAGAATTCCTTATTAAGAAAAAATCACTTCCGTCATACTTTGATTCATTAAAGAAGTATCCTTTATACACTTTATATGGCCTGCCGGTTGGTGTTGGTGCAGGGCGATCTTCTAATGTCATGCGCGAAACTTCCAGCTCTAATGATGGCCCGGTAACCATAAAACGGTAATAGTAATCATGTAATTTTTGGTTTGGATCTGATATCTTTATTGGTAATGCATCCCAACCAGTAAATTTTGCTTGTGAAAACAGATCGACTAATTTGCTTGAGATGCAGACAATCTCTGGATAAGTTGACCAAAGAAACTCATATAAAGTGTTCCCAAAACTTGGTACTAATTCGATTTCATCAATGAGATACAATCTTTTCTTTGATAAGTTCTGGACGTTTTTTGGCGGAATCTTTGAGTCAACGCGAAAGCGAATTGCTCGATTATTTACAGGATCTGATAATTTACTAAGTTGTTCATATAGCGATTTAGTATCCTGCTTTAATTCGATACCTTCCTCCGAGTTCTGTGCCAAATGCCAATATTTCTTCCCGAAATAGTCGTAGGTTGAGTTTCTCAAAATCCGCTCAACCCAACCCGATTTAGATTATGTTTTCCATTGAAAAAAGAGAATAATTCTCAAAGTTTGATGGCTAATCTGCTTCTTCATCATATAAAACACCATATTCAACATAGTGGCACAGCTTTGCCATCTCGTTAATGTTTCACTAGATATGGAATAACTTCCATGACCTGAATATGGTTCCCACCAAATGTAGAACCTGATAGTATTGGTTTCTTTCTCTAGAAGGATAATTATCCAATAAAGTTTTTTTATTTTCTAATTGTTCTAAAATATAAAGAATATTAGTCTTCCACTTCTTTGAAGTTAATTCTTCCTTTTGATACTTAGTGACCAAACCCCAGTCCATCTTTCTCGCCAAGTATTCTCCTTCTTTTTTGTAGGGATTCAGCGAATCCGTCCCAAGTATCTTTCACCCTTTGAAAAAGCTTTTAAGGTTCAATTTCTAATTTATCTGTTATCTTAGATGGTTTTAAATCATCTGAACGGACGCTATACTCCACAAAAACGATCTTTCGTAATATCATCCTCATCAAAACTAATATCCTGAGATATTCGATCTAGAGATACTCCTTTAATTTGGCAGGTACTAAAGTTGTTATATTGTTGAGCGGATCTTGCTAAACCAACTCAGTTCACAATATATTTTCCATTGAATAATAGTTTTGCTTGTCCGAAGCATCCCTATATGATTATTATTCTATATCAGTTTTCCTTAATACGCATTCTGCTCACCCCAACCCCTCCCGCAAAGAGAATTCGGTCATACAGAATCTCGATATGCGGAAGGGGATTTAAGAGATAGGGATGGAAGAACCTGCGGTTCTCATCCCTATCAACCCAGTTTCTCAAAGACCGTTGATCGTGTCCGTATGGTGCTTTTATAGCCATAGTACTTACTCAGGAGAACCAGACGGTTGGGGATGAGGGAACCAAAGGTTCCCTCATCCCCAAAGAATTTAGCCCCTCCAGCCAAATGAATTCCTTAATTTTGAAATCCACGCGGCGGGAGGGGTTGTGGTGGGTCAGCAAGCATATTGGGTTTTGCAGAGTACGATCAATCGCTACTTACACCATAGTCGCAGGTTGGGGTGAGTGGTTATTTCGAAACCCACCTGAACCAACATCCATTTCACTTCAATGCTTCCATAAGCATCGCGACTCCCATGAAAACTATACCAAAATTCTTGATAACCATACTGAGGATGAAGGTCGTCAACACTCCTGAAGTTACATGGTTCATGAAATATATTTTCGCTGGCATCCCGATCAGCATGGATGCAATCACGATCAATCCGCCGGCGATGCCGTAAGGGTTATGTAGGCTGAAGAAGAATATGGTCAGCGTGATTGAGAATCCAAAACCACCGATCAATCCGCCCAATAAGGCGCCAAGTCCTTTGAGAAACCCGGCTTGCTTGAGGACGGAATAATCCTCAATCGTCTCATGGAGCTGTATCTTTTTGGCGAAATTAGTGGTGACGTAACTCCAAAATATTCTTTCGAAAATATATAGGATGCCTATGATCATTGCAATCAGCGCAATGGATAAATGGTATTTCGACCAGCTTCCATAGAGCCCCACCGTTAGCATACCAATCGAAATGATTAGCAGAGGTTCGCCGAAATAGCCTGCAATCTTATACGGAGCTCCGAAAATGACCGCCGGATTCAATGCAAGTTTTCTCTGCTGAAGTGAGGCGAGGTACCAATCTCCAATTCCATGCATATCCGAAACCATGGTTGCTGCCGTTGCCAGGAAGAATGCTCCCAGCGCCCCTATGAATATCATCTGATTTTCCATATATAGTCCCCTTTTTGCTTTACCAAGATTGTACTTTTCTACGCAGCTACCTCGAAGCTGATATCAACAAAGTCTAGATTTCTCAGATCTTCCCGCGATATATTGGACTAATGGTGAGGATTTAAATAACTTTCCGATTATTACTTTTGGCGTTACTCATACTTTTGTGAGTCTAGCAAAGGATTGATTTGGTGGCAAATAGATGGGTGAAGTTATGGTGATTAATCCAGGTGGTGACGGCAGCATCGATAAAGCCTTCTTCACAATGACAAAGCTGTTGGGATTGGTATAATTACTCATCATGACCAATACACAGCAAAAATATATCTACATTATGGTTTTCATCTCCGGGCTGGCATCCCTGGGAATCGAGATGGCAGCTTCGCGCCTTGTGGGCAACGTCTTCGGATCCAGCAACCTGGTCTGGGCCAGCATCATCGGGCTTATCCTCATCTACCTCACCGTCGGCTATTTCATCGGCGGACGCTGGGCGGATAAACACCCCGAGCCGTCCGTTTTCTACCGCATCCTGTTCTGGGCGGGGACGTCCACCGCGGTCATCCCCCTGATCGCCCAGCCCGTCCTGCGCCTGGCAGCCAACGCCTTCGACCGGCTGCAATTGGGAGTGCTGGCGGGTTCCTTCATCTCGGTGATGATCTTGCTGCTTGTCCCCATGATCCTGCTGGGCACCGCTTCCCCCTTCGCCATCCGCTTGCGCATGTCAACTGCGGAAAAATCCGGGCAGGTTGCCGGTCAGATCTACGCCATATCCACCATTGGCTCATTTATCGGCACTTTCCTGCCGTCCCTCATCCTCATCCCCCTGATTGGTACCTACCGCACCTTTATGCTGTTCGGCGCGTTGCTCATTCTGGCAGCTATCGTTGGTTTGGTTCTCACACTGGGGCTAAAAAAGAATTTTCTCTATATTGGCATTTTCGTCGTTGTCATCGTTCTGCTGTTCATTGGCCCGATCGGCAATATCAAGCAATCCACAGGTCAGGTGTACGAGGCGGAATCCGAATACAACTATATTCAGGTGCTGCAGGAGGACGGCTACAGCATGCTTCGTCTGAATGATGGACAGGGCATCCATTCCATTTATCATCCCACCCAGAAGAACTTCTACGGTCCCTGGGAGCAGTTTTTGGTCGGTCCGTTCTTCAATGAGTCACCGGTCAGCACCGATCGGGTCAAATCCATCGCCATCGTCGGGCTAGCCGCGGGGACAACTGCCCGGGCTGCCACAGAGATCTTTGGGGATATTCCCATCGACGGTTACGAGATCGACGGCAAGATCGTGGATGTTGCCCGCAAATATTTCGACATGAACGAGCCCAACCTGAATGTCCACGTGCAGGATGGCCGCTGGGGATTGGACCAGAGCGGCAAAACCTATTCGCTGATTGCCATCGATGCCTACCGTCCGCCTTACATACCGCCGCATCTCACCACAGTGGAATTTTTCCGCATCGTGAAGGCTCATCTGGAGGATGACGGCGTGGTGGTGATCAATGTCGGACGGGCTCCCAATGACCGCCGTCTGATCAACAGCCTCGCAAGCACCATGAAGGAGGTTTTCTCCTCCATTTATGTCATGGATATCCCGGATACCTTCAATTCAATGATCTTTGCCACCGTTCTGCCGACCGAATCGGGTAATCTGTTGCGGAATTTTCAAACATTATCGAAGGATGGCATTACATCGCCGGTCTTATTGGACACGATGCAGCTCACCCTCGCTAATTTGCAACCAGCACCACCTGCCGCACAGGTATACACCGATGATCTGGCTCCCATCGAATGGGTGACCAATAACATGGTCCTAAACTACATACTGACCGAAGATGTTTCCACTCTGGGAGAACCGCAATGATGTCCAACAAAGTATTACCGAAATTTCTTCAGGTTCTCATCACCCTTCTGACGCCATTTGTGATCATTTTCACCATGGTACGCCTGATGTTGACTCCGGCACTGCTGGAGATCGAATACCGTATGCCCGCTTTCCCAGCGGATCCGTATGGGTTTACCCAGCAGGATCGGCTGAAGTGGTCGCGGGTTTCGATTGATTATCTGCTGAATAACGCGGACAAGTCCTACTTTGATCAATACAAGCTGTCTGACGGATCTCCCTTGTATACTCCACGTGAGCTTTCCCATATGGATGATGTCAAAGTGCTGGTCGTCAAAGGGCGCCTGCTCTGGCTATCTCTGCTGGTGGTCTTTACTTTTACCACCCTGTATTTCTATATTTCGCGGAAGATGCCGCAGTGGAAGAGTGCTGCTGCCAGCGGAGGCTGGTTGACCCTCGGATTGATCGGCTTGATCCTCGCGTCGGTAGCCATTGATTTTGACACATTCTTTACCTTGTTCCACAAGTTGTTCTTTGTTGGGGATACCTGGCTGTTCTACTATTCTGACACTTTCATCCGTCTTTTTCCGATGCGTTTCTGGTCGGACATATTTATCTACGTCGGCTTGCTTAGCGCTGGTCTGGCGTATTTATTGATCAGAATGGGCAAATCCCGATAATGAGGACTTGCCTGTGATGAACTTATTGTCATCCCGAACGGAGTGAGGGATCTCTGGTACTGTCCTGGTGTGGCAGATTTAACCATAGATCCTGACTTTACTTAAAATGACATGATAAGACCTCTCCCCCATCCCCCTCTCGCAAGCGAAAGGGGGCTTAATTTTGCGAGGGTGGAAGTGCCTGCGGCACTTCCACCCTCAACCTCCCGTTTCTCCCTGCTTGGTCAAATTGATGATGCTAGAGATTCTTCGCTTCGCTCAGAATGTCAGACGATCTTGGAGAAACTGGGTTGATAGGGAAGGAAGAACCTAAGGTTCTTCCTTCCCTATCCAATAAAAAGCCCCCTTCCCGTTTGGGAAGGGGGTTGGGGGTTGGGCTCCAATTCACGCACCGTACTTATTTAATCTCAGCGCATGGCCGAGCGCCAGCGGCATGGCATCCAGGGCACTAAAAGTGCCCAATCCGCCCTTCGCGCAGGCAGTCTCGCCAAATTGCACCTGATCGTCTGTACGTACGGTCTCAGGGGCAGATAGAAGGAATGGCACCGGGTGCCATGAATGTGACTTGAGTTTCGCCGGCGTGGAGTGGTCTCCGGTGATGATCAACACATCGGGTTTCAGCTTTAATAATTGCGGGATGGCTTCATCCACCGTTTCGATGACATGTACCTTGGCGTCAAAATTGCCATCTTCGCCGTAGCTGTCTGTCTTCTTGATATGCACAAAGAAGAAATCATACTGATCCCAAACTTTGGCTAGAGCGGTGAACTCATCTGCAGGGGTTTCACCAACCACATCGATGACATCCATGCCGACCAACTGGGCTACACCCTTGTACATTGGATAGACTGCCACGCAGGCAGATTTGAGACCATAACGGTCCTGATAGCTCTCCAAAGCTGGATCGGTAGCGAAACCACGCAGGGTCAGCGCGTTGGCTTTTGGCTCGTTTGCCAGCACTTTACGTGCTTCCGCGATCCATTGATTGAACAGATCAGCTGTCTTCTTCGAAGCTGCGTTCTTTGCTACCGCCTTCAACGGTTCCACACCGGTCTTCTGCGGATCGGTATCGTCGATATCGGGGAATAATCCCTCTCCACGCAGGACGATGGCAAAGCGGTGCTCCTTGACATGTTTCACTTCGATTTTTACGCCGGGGAGAGTGATTTTCTTCAGTTTTTCAACGACTACTGCAGCTTCTTCGGTCGGGATTCTGCCAGCGCGGCGGTCTGTGATCAAACCGTTCGCGTCCACGGTGCAGAAGTTTCCACGGGCAGCCACATCGCCCTTATTGACGAACATACCCACACCGATACCTTCGAGTACTCCGCGTCCAACCTCGTGGACAATCGGGTCGTAACCGAACAGCGCCAAATGGGCGGGGCCAGATCCGGGAGTTAATCCCAGGTCGAGCGGTCTTGAAGCGCCTAATATACCGTCCCGTGCAAGCGCATCCATATTCGGAGTGGATGCAGTTTCCAATTCGGTCAAACCACCGGCTTTGAGCGGTAAACCGCCCAATCCATCCATCACCAGCATGACGATCTTGGTCTTATTTGGAGCCAATAATCCTTTGATTACCTCTGGTTTCATAACAAATCCTCCGATATCCTTACTTAAGATCGGTGGTTTTGCACAAATTCTGCAAAACCACCTGTTTAACGATCTATATATTAAATACCGCTTACCAAAAAGCTAACGAACAGCGACCGGGTTTTCAGCATCGGTGCTTGGATCGAAGATATGGAAGTTATCCATATCCAAAACCAGCTTCACCGTTTCGCCGATCTGGAATTTCGTCCGTGGATCCACGCGGGCAACAAAGTTGTTGTTTCCGCTGACCATATACAGGAAGATCTCGTTACCCATCAGCTCGGTGACATCGACTTTAGCGTCGATGGTGGCAGCATGAATGCCGGATGGAACGAATGCGGGGTTGTGAATGTTCTCAGGGCGAATACCGAAGATCACTTCCTTGCCCACCAGTGGAAGATAGCGTTCCTTGCGTTCATCAGGGATCGCGACAGCAAAACTGCCGGTATCGATGACAACATGTCCATCTTCATTCTTGAGCTTGCCGGGGAAGAAGTTCATCGCCGGGGATCCGATGAAACCAGCAACAAAAAGGTTGGCAGGTTTATCGTAGAGTGTTTGGGGAGTATCCAACTGCTGCAGCAATCCCTTATTCATAACAGCGATGCGGGAAGCCATGGTCATGGCTTCGGTCTGATCGTGGGTCACATAGATAAAGGTGGTTTGCAGGCGCTGATGCAGCTTGCTGATCTCCGCACGGGTCTGGACGCGTAATTTTGCATCCAGGTTGGAGAGTGGCTCATCAAAGAGGAAAACTTTTGGCTCGCGGACAATTGCCCGTCCAAGTGCCACACGCTGGCGCTGTCCACCGGATAATTCGCGGGGACGACGCTTAAGCAGTTGGGAAATGCCCAAACTGTTGGCGGCATCTTCAACTCTGCGCTTAATATCCTCTTTGGGTACTTTGCGAAGCTTGAGACCGAATGCCATGTTATCAAAGACGGTCATGTGCGGATACAGCGCGTAAGACTGGAACACCATCGCGATGTCACGGTCTTTGGGTGCGATATCATTGACGACCTGATTTGCGATCTTGACTTCACCGCTGGAGACTTCTTCCAATCCTGCCAGACAGCGCAGGGCGGTTGTTTTTCCGCAGCCGGATGGACCGACAAGAACCAGGAATTCTTTATCTTCGACAGTAATGTTCAGGTCATTTAACGCGGTAAAATCACCGAACTTTTTGAAGACATGTTCGTACGCAACACTTGCCATAGTTTCCTCCAAGTCGTGAGAGTATAGTGACTCAATTATATCCCACATGTCTAGAAGAGCAACAAGCCAAAACACGACAAGTCTTTGCCAGCTTATGCAAACCTGGTTTACAATTTATGCATGACTGAAGAGATAACTCCAATTCGCCAACAGTATCTGGATATCAAACGCAAATACCCCGACTGCATCGTCTTTTTCCGGTTGGGGGATTTTTACGAGACTTTTGACAACGATGCGGAGATTACCTCCAGGGAACTGGATATCGTCCTCACCGGCAGAAATGTAGCCAAAGGGATCCGCATCCCCATGGCCGGCATTCCCTACCATGCGGTAGAGAATTATCTTTCCCGGCTGATCAACAAAGGCTATCATGTCGCCATCTGCGAACAGGTTGGAGAACAACCAGGCAAAGGACTGTTTTCAAGGGAAGTGACCCGGGTTGTCACTCCCGGAACCATCGTTGAACCAGGATTGCTGCCTGGCAACGAAAACAACTACCTTCTCAGTTACATCCACATTGAAAACCACGCCGCCATCGCCTATGTGGATATCACGACCGGCGAATTTGCCGCTGCAGAATTCAACGGACCAGACGTGCAACAGATCCTCAGAGCAGAGATCACACGATTGCACCCGGCTGAAGTCCTTTTCCCGGACAGCATAACCCCGATCGAAGGGATTCCCGGGCATCAATCTCCCTGGCAGAACTGGCATTTTGACGCCGGCCGATGCACCAACACCCTGCTGGAACACTTCTCCGTTGCCACATTGGACGGATTTGGCTTGAAAGGCAGTCAATACGCCATTCAGGCAGCTGGAGCGATCATTCAATACCTGCGGGAAACGCAATCCGCTTCTCTCAGTTTGCTGACCGGTCTGCATACCTACCATCTTTCCGATTTCATGGTGCTGGATGCGGTCACACGCCGTAATCTGGAACTGTCCGAGACCATCCGCGGAGATGCGAAAGCGGGTACTCTGTTGGGAGTTCTGGATCAAACCGTCACTCCGATGGCACACCGCCTGCTGGTCAGTTGGCTGAATAAGCCTCTGCTCAACATTGACTTGATCAACCATCGTCTGGATGGGGTGGAACTCTTCCATCAGAACGGCATGCTCCGCGCGGAATTCCGCCAGTTATTGAAAGGCATCAACGACCTGGACAGGTTGACCACCAGGGCTCAAACCGGGAATCTGCAGCCGGGTGAGATCACCGCATTACGAAGCACACTGCAATCCATACCCAAGATCATCGAACTGCTTATGCCGCAGGCTCCAAACCTATCCCAGATTTTGGAAATCGACCCCTGTAAAGATTTGCATGCTTTATTAACTGAATCGATCTCGGATGATCCGCCGGCAATGATGTCTGCATCCGGGTATATCCGTCCCGGGTACTCCGCTGAACTGGATGGGATCTTTGAAGCGTCCAAACATGCCCGAGAGTGGATCGCCAATCTGGAGAATGTCGAACGAAATCGCACCGGTATCAAGACCTTGAGGGTTGGATACAACAAAGTATTTGGCTATTACATCGAGATCAGCCGGGCTGCTGCCGAATTCTGCTCCTGCGGATTACATCCGCAAGCAGACCCTGGTGAACGCGGAACGGTTTATCACTCCGGAGTTGAAGGAATACGAAACGCTGGTGATGAACGCTTCCGAGCGGATTCACGATGTGGAGTTGACCATATATCGCGGTATTTTGAGCAAAATCTCCGAAAATGCGCAGCGACTGCTGAAAACATCCCAATTGATCGCCGAACTGGATGTACTTTCTGCGCTCGCGGATGTCGCCATTTCACAAAATTTTAACCGCCCTGTGCTGGATGAAAGTCTGAAAATACAGATCACAGAAGGTCGTCATCCTGTAGTTGAAAAGAATCTAAAAGGCAGCCGATTTATTGCCAACGATCTTGAATTTGAAGAAGGTGAGATCGTTCGGGTCATCACCGGTCCGAACATGAGCGGAAAGAGCACCTATCTTCGGCAGGCGGCTATCATCGTTTTGATGGCGCAAATGGGAAGTTTCGTCCCGGCTGCCAGCGCGCACATCGGACTGGTTGACCGCATTTTCACCCGTATCGGCGCTCAGGATGAGATCCACTCCGGACAATCGACTTTCATGGTGGAGATGGTGGAAACAGCCAATATTCTTCATCACGCCACACCCAAAAGTCTGTTGGTATTGGATGAAATTGGACGCGGTACCAGCACATATGATGGCATCTCCATCGCATGGGCAGTCATCGAATTCATTCATAACCATCCTGAATTGCGCTCACGCTCGCTGTTTGCGACTCATTATCACGAATTGATCCAGATGGCAGATGTTTTCCCCGGAATCCGCAACTACAATGTGGCGGTAACCGAAGCCAATAATCAGGTCGTCTTCCTGCATAAGATCATTCCCGGTGGCGCTGACCGCTCTTATGGCATCCACGTTGCCCAGCTCGCAGGATTACCCGCTCCGATCATCACCCGTGCGAATCAGATGCTGGTCGAGATGGAAGCTGCGTCGGGTCATCAATATCGTAACAATCCGATCGCCGCACAACAGATCGCGTTATTCCCTGAGACGAATCCGTTGATGGATGACCTCAAGTCCCTGGATATTAATTCGCTGACACCTATCGACGCGTTGAATAAGCTTTATGAGTATCGCAAAAAATATATTTCCGGTTAGTTTTAGTAGATTTCTGTTGCGTCTTTCGGTAGATCATGGACATGTTTGAGGTGCGCGCTGACCCGCTGATCATCTCCGGATGGATATTCATACTTGAAATGTACTGCCACTTCCATAGCAATATCTCGGAACAGATCCACTGATGCAAAAAGAGCATTCCAGGTGTTTTCAATGTCCGCATCGGAGTAAGTCGACAATAATCGCGTCCATGTTTGATCTGGCAAATATCGTTGGAAATACTTTCCTTCTTTACCGGGTGCTTTCTTGAAATCTGTATGAATTCCAATATACCAAGTCAGCATCTTCATCAATTGCTCGCGGACATTGTCATCCAGTATCTTTTTTGCGTATGTGATCTCGTTTCTCCATAACCCTTTGGCGACATACGCGCTGACCCACCAAAATTCGTTACAGCAGTCGAAAAACCGTTTTTGAGTTGGCGGTACAGGAAAGTATCCGCTGTCACTGGGAGGAGGTACCTCTGGAAAAAGGTTATCCTTATCCAAAAGGATGACCGTCTCGCTATCTTCTTCCATTTGATCGATGGAATCCGCTTGAAACAGAGTGAGGTCGATACGGTTGCCGTCAGCAAATTGGATCAGGTAAGCATAGACAAAATCACTATCATTATGTAGTTCTTGCATGTCCATAGGTAACTGCAAAATCATCCGATCACCGAATATGTCTATCCAATTGGGAGTCTGCTTGAAGGAATCCAATTCCGTTACAACATTCACTATGTCGTAATCCTGGAAAGGATCACGGGGAGCATTGGGATTGGCACGTGAACCATTCAAGATCACAGCAATGATCCGATCGTCACTCCTGGCGGTTTCCAGGATCAAAGAGAACATTTCCTGTTCGCTGCGCATCATTCCCTTTTGCGAGTATTTGTATTCAATCTACTTGCGGGTATGGTAATCGCCTTCGATCACCCATTTATAGGTCATCAATTCTTCCAGAGCCATAGGTCCGCGGGCGTGCAATCGTTGGGTGGAGATGGCAATCTCCGCTCCCAAGCCCAATTGGCTGCCATCGGTAAACCGGGTACTAGCATTGACGTACACCGCCGCTGAGTCGACCCTTTGGATGAATAGTTGCGAATTCTTAATATTTTCGGTCAGGATGCCATCAGAATGTCCTGTGGAATGCTTTTTAATGTGGTCAATCGCTTCATCCAGATTATCCACAATGCAAACTCCGGCGATCAATGATAACCATTCTGTATCGAAATCTTGAGCGCCTGCGGGATATACATTGGAATGTCCGCTCATCAATTTTCTGGCTTTTTTGTCTGCGCGGATCTCAACATTCTCATTTTCGAACATCTCAGCCAGTTTGGGCAGAAATTCTTCCGCAACACCGGAATGAACAATGACTGTATCAAGGGAATTACAAACAGTAGGCCGCTGAATTTTTGCATTTCGGATCACTTCGAGTGCTTTGTCCTGGTCTACTTCGGCATCAACGAATAAATGACAGATCCCCATTCCACCGGTGATCACCGGGATGCGGCTGTTTTCCTTGCAGAACTGATGAAGACCCGCACCGCCGCGAGGAATTAAAAGATCGATCTCATCGTGCATTTTGAGCAGCTTCAGGACCAGGTCACGATCGGAATCTGTGATCAATCTGCACCGAATGGGTCGGTAAACCACCGGCATATAATCCGCCCTGGATGGCATTCACAAATGCCATATTGGTCCGCAAACTTTCTTTCCCGCCGCGAAGAATAGCTGCATTTCCGCTTTTCAAAGTGATTCCGGTCACATCGACGGTTACGTTTGGACGGGACTCATAAATAACTGCGATAACTCCCAGGGGAACATACTGTTTATAAATACTCAATCCATTTTCGAGAGTACTCGGTGAAAAAATCTTGCCCACCGGGTCAGGAAGATTGATGATCTGCCGAAGGTCCTTGACAATACTATTGATCCGCTCACTATTCAGTAGTAAACGGTCAAGCATCGCCGGATTCATTCCCTCTTTTCGGGCCGCATCAATATCAGCCGCATTTGCGTCAAGGATCTCTGCCTTGGCAGCCAGAAGATATTTTGCAATCCATTCAAGGGCGCCATTCTTGTCTTTCGTTGGGATAAAAGCCAGTTTATTTGAAGCTTCCCGCGCTTGTTTGGCTATCAATTTTAAGTCTGTCATTTTATTTCCATTCATAAGATGACCAGATTACTGCGATGGACAAGTTCATCCCCGTATGAATATCCAAGAATGGATTCGATCTCTTCACTCTTGTGCTGGCATAAAGCACTCACTTCTTCAGCAGAGTAATTGCATATACCTACAGCTACATCGATCCCATCAGCTCGGACGATCTTTACTGTGTCGCCTCTTGAAAACCTGCCTTTGGCTTGTTTTGCACCAACAGCTAGCAAACTTTTGCCTTCACGAATGGCCAAATCCGCACCATCATCTATGATGATACTACCCGCAGACGTCTTTATACCTGCAAGGATATAGCGTTTTCGACTGTCATTGAGCGACTCAATGGCAACGAAGCGGGTTCCGATCTCTTCTCCATTGACCAGGCGGGAGCAGATATTCGGTTCCTGCCCATTGGCTATGATCACAGTTGTCCCTGTCCTTCTTGCCAGATCGGCTGCTCGTATTTTGGTGACCATTCCGCCAGTGCCCAACCCAGTGGAAGATCCACCTGCCGCCTTCCAAACATCCTCCGGGATGCTTCCGTTGGCAACATTCTTGATCAACTCAGCCATAGGATTTTGCCGCGGATCCCCAGTGAACATACCTTCCTGGTCGGTCAAAAGTAGTAATAAGTCAGCTTCAACCAGATTGGATACCAAAGCGGATAAATTGTCATTGTCTCCTACCCGGATCTCTTCGGTCGCGACAGCATCATTTTCGTTGATGATCGGGATGATCTTTCTCTCCAGTAGTGATTGGATCGTATTTCGAGCGTTTAAATATCCCCTACGTGAACTCAGATCGGTCCTCGTGAGAAGCACCTGTGCACAGGTGTAACCATAGATGCGGAATAACTGTGAAAAGATTTCCATCAGGCGTGGTTGTCCGACTGCAGCCAGCATTTGTTTTGCTGGCAAATAGGATGGAATCTCCGGGTAATCCAGTAATTCCCGCCCAGCTGCTATGGCACCAGATGAAACTAAAATGATTTCACGGTCAGCAGATACCAATTCACAGATCTGTTTGACGAGGTCAACGATTTGCGAGGGTTGAATCTTCCTGGTACCTCTGGTCAGGGTGGATGTCCCAATTTTTACAACAATTCTCTGGAAAGCCATTTTAGAACCTTCAGCTCAAATTTACTTGATTATAGATAATTGGCCGTCTTTACTATGTAAATTATCCATTTATCGAGACACCGATCAGTTTGCCAATTCCAAAGGTGAGTGCGGCAGCCAGTAAACCAAAGATCACTTGCCTCAACCCGGATACCAGCCAGTTCTTTCCGGTCATCAATGTAATGCTCGCTCCGATCACAAACAATCCCAGGGTGCTCAATCCAACGCTGAGATAGATTGCTTGCGTACCTTCCATGAAGAAGAATGCGAAGACCGGAATGATTGCTCCGATTGCGAAAAGGAAAAAGGAAGTTATTGCGGCTTCCCAGGCAGATCCCCCCAATTCATTTGGATCGATTCCAAGTTCTTCTCTAGCCAAGGTATCTACAGAAGTTTCAGGGTTGGATATGATTTGGTGAGCTAAAGTTTTTGCCTGATCCTGAGATAATCCTTTTGCCTGGTAGATTAATGCCAATTCGGTCTCTTCTTCTTCCGGGACGCTCATGATTTCAGCTTTTTCGATGGAAATCTGGTGCTCATACAATTCACGTGAACTTTGTACAGATAACCATTCGCCAAGTGCCATGGATGCTGCCCCAGCTAATAAGCCCGCTAAACCTGTGATCAATATGGATTTACCCGACAATGCCGCACCTGCCACACCCATCACCAGGCTGAGGTTGGAAACCAGACCATCATTCGCCCCCAGAACTGCAGCACGAAGGGCATTTCCGCCAGATGCGCGGTGCCTACCTTCCATCTGGGCAAGCTTGCCGCCTTCCATACCGCCTGATTTCGTATTCTTTGCCATTTGGCGCATCATGCGTTCATGGGACCGTTCTTCCCCGGCCATTTTTCCTACTTCATCATCTTCTTCAACAACATAACCGGCATTTGCTTTTTGTTCCCCACCGATCAAGATGGGCAGGATCACTGCAGATCCGAATCTTTTAGCGATTGCACCAAGGATGATGCTGCGTAAATCAGGTTTTGGCTGCTTGATCTTCACTTCCGAATCGACAAATTTCTGTTTCCAGAAGGCAGCATGTTTTTCTTCGGACATGGCCATTTTGGTATAGACTTGTTTCAACTCCTCTGAATTTTCAATATCCGCCAGCAAACGATAGAGATAGGATGCGTTGGTTTCTTCCTGTAGGTTTGTTTTCCATTCCCTGGGAATTTGTTTATTCATGATATATCTCCAAAATTTATTGTTGAACCTAATATTATTGTGTTTGCCGGATTGAATCTATCAATAACTGGGGATTCTTCCGGTATTCCTCGATCATCTGCGGTTGATCAACAAGGGAAAGTAATACCCTCATAAAAGTGCTGTTTACCGGAGTTGGAACGCCAACTTTTTCTCCAAACCGTTCGACAGCTCCGTTTAGGTATACGACTTCTGATTGTGTCTTCCCTGAGTGTAGATCTATATGGAATGAGGGCATTTTTGCTCCCCGTCCACCGCCCAGTTTATTTTTTAGAATAAGCTGACTGATTGGAGTTGGAAGTAAGGAGATCACGTAAATCAGTGCCTGCATGGGAACACCCGGTAGATTGACTGTTTTCCATCCATTTGCTTTCATGACCCGAAGTGCTTCCTTGATCTGATCAACTTCCAACTTATATATACTCTTAGAACTGAATACTTCTGTTGGTGTCATATCCAGGATGGCGCAGGATGCATTTCCCAGCAGATTGCTGAGCATTTTGGACCACTTCATATTCGGCAGACTATCAAAAAGGATTGGATTTAGATCCGCATCTTGAAAATCACGATAGATCTGTTGGGATATATCTCCCTTATGTAAAATCCCGATGCCACGTTTCCGCTCCAACACCACATTCCCGAGTCCCAGTCTACCGATGGAGCTGGTTACAGTCCCGCCGATCACTTTATCCCAACCTATTTCTTCTGCGATGACCTGCTCATTTTCCACCCCGTTTTGAATGCAAAGGACAACCTTAAATTTGTCATTAAACGTAGAGATTGTCCTGGCTGCAGTTAATGTGTCGAAAGATTTCATTGCGAAGACCACAACATCGATGGATTCTGCAAAAGCTTGACCAGGATCACTGAATACTTTTACGTCGCGATTGTTATATGTGTGTTCATCAGCCCGCAGGCTGATGCCATTTACGAGTAAATCCGGTATCGCTTCAATACGATCAATAAACCGTACATCCCGACCTGCCTTCAATAATGAGCCGCCGATATATGTGCCTATTGCACCGGCACCAAATATTAAATACTTCATGAACCCTCACAAGTAAGAGTAGTTGATACCTATATATGATAACTGTTATTTTGGTGCTTTGTATCCGGATTATCTTGCCAGGATCACCGACGTCAACCAGATTCCATACCCTACCGCGACAATTCCCACAACCCAGAATAATCGATCCATCCACGCAGTGAATGTTGCGGAAGGTTTGAGATCCAGGAAAATGCTGCGCATCCCCAGTAATGAATGTCCACAAACAAAAATCAGGAATAAAGTCTCCATCACTGCGACCCATGGGTTACCAAGATATGCTAAAACATCCGCGTATGATAACAATCCTGATGGTGCTACCAGGTGATTAACAACAATATGAACAATGATCAGCAAGAAAACAAAAACACCGCTGATCTGTTTGATCGCCCATAAGATAGAATTTTCGCCTCTACGGATAGACCTTTCCATCAGTCCCCTCCAAACATTTTCATGGCAAAAATAATTCCGCCTGCCAATGCCAGTATCAAACAAATGATTAGCATGATCTTCTGATATCGGTTCCCAATTCCGAAACTTGTCAATGCTATACGAAACCCATTGATTCCGTGGAGTAATACTGCGAACACCACTAAAAATTCGCCGGCAACAATGATCGGGTTATGGGCAAATTCGATAAATGCATCGAAAGCCTCTTTACCTGAGATCAGTTTTGAAAGCATCAGGAGATGCATAAAAAGGTAAATGGTCAATCCTATTCCGGCGATCCTGTTCACCATGAAACCGAAGGTGCCGGATGACCTGCCAGCCGGATTGAACCAATTCATAAACCGCCAGAGGGATTGTTTTTTTTCGTTATTCATCATTTACCGCCATCTTTTTGAAAAACATTCTTCAACTGGTGCGATACAGTCATTCGCCTGAGATTCATGATCCTGGCAGCTGGTTCGGCAAAAGAGGGGCAAACCTCAGTACATTCATAGGCGGAATGACAACGCCAAAGTCCGTTTTCCTGATCAACCGTTTTTATCAGATCTGCCGATTTTCCATATCCGGACCATCTTAATTGAGCCTGTCCCAGAGAAGCTGGTCCAAGGTAAGCCGGATCGGTGGCTGATATTGGACACGCGCTGACGCATAGTCCGCATTCCAGACAGTCGATCAACCTTTCAGTACCTGGTTCAAAACCTTTTTTCGATGGTTTTATACCTGTGCCATCCGGTTGTTCACTTGCCGGCAATACGTGTTCGCATTCAACCGCATCCAGTGCTGTAAAGAATGCCCCGAAATCGACTACCAGATCGCCGACAATGGTGAAATTCCGTAATGGATCGATGGTGATCTCTCCGCCATCATGGGTGACTTCTCTGATGGGAGTAATACAGGTCAGTCTTTCCCTTTTATTCACCCTCATGCCACAGGCACCGCACGCGGAATGATGACAGGCGTGCCTGAAATTCAAACTGCGGTCATGAAATGCCCATATCTGTTCGACGCCATCCAGCACGTATTCGTCGGGATTAATCTCAAGTTGGAATTTTTGGTACGAAGATTTTTCCCCGGCTTTTTGGCGGAATACTTTAAAAGTGACTTTCCATAAAGTTTCAGACATTCAATTCTTCCTTATGAATGCTTCAAAAATTGGCGGTAGGATGGGAGGACACGCTCACGTGTTTCGCACTCAGCGGAAACCCCTAGTTTGTCGCAAACCAGATCGGATACTTTTTCAGCCATCACCCTTGATGTAGTAGCTTTTCCACCGATGATGCTGATAATACCCGGGATGTTTTGAAGTTTTTCGTGATCAAGGGTTTTAAATGTCCTTGTCAGACTTCTAGCATCCACACCTTCATCGATCAGTGGGCGGCTGGACATATACACTCCACGTCGTTTAGCGGTTTTTATTCCCGGGATCATTTCGGCACCGCGATCAATCATTTCCTGCGCTTGTCCCTGATCCACTGGAATAAAGTCGACGTTGGTTGCTTCGAAAGAAGTCGTACCGATGACAGCCATTCTGCGTTGAGGAATAACAATATCTCCATCCCCAGGTTTATTCAATCTGTTGATGACCGTCTGGGTGAATCTCTGTTCGACAGCCACCATAATGCCCGGTGTAGGTTTGATGCCTACTTTTAATCCGGCGAATTCTGCGATTTTCCCTGCCCAGGCACCGGTTGCATTGATAACGATATCGGATTTAATTTCAAACCGTTTATCGGAATTCCGTTTCCAAACCTTTGCACCACAAATGGCACCTTTACCATCGACGAGCAATCCTTCAACTTCATGATAGGTAAGGAACTTTGCCCCATTTGCTGCAGCTCCGGCACAAAACGCCCAGGCAAGACGGATCGGTTCAAACGAACCATCAGGAACGCTATATGCTTTGATGATCTTGCTGCTAACTGCGGGTTCCATTTCACGCAGTTGCTTTCCATTGAATTCTTCAAGCGGAATATCGCATTCTTCCGCCCCCTTAACAAATAACTTTGCATATTCCATATCGGAATCGTTAATGGCCACAAAGTATCCACCGTTTGGTTCGATGCATTGTTTGGCGATTTTTCGGAGGATAAAGTTTTCTTCGATGCACTCTCTTGCTGAAGCCTGGTCGTTGACACAATAACGGGCACCGCTGTGCAGTAATCCATGGGTTCGACCGGATGTCCCGGAGGCGATTTCGCCTCTTTCAATCACAATCACATCGAATCCACGGACTGACAGGTCGTATGCCGTTGCTGTGCCGGTAAAACCAGCCCCAATGATGATGACTCTTGGTTTATCTTTCATGCCTATTCCACCCAATTGAATGTTCTTTCTACAGCTTTTTTCCACTGTTTGAACATCTGCGCGGATTGATCAGCAGGCAATTGAGGAGTCCACTCAGCATCTTTCTGCCAATAGTCCAATAACTCATGCTGGTCTTTCCATATACCTACAGCTAGTCCGGCAGCATACGCGGCTCCAAGAGCCGTAGTTTCCGTAATTTTGGGTCGGATGACTGGAACCCCCAGAATATCCGATTGGAATTGCATCAACAACTCATTATAGACCATACCGCCGTCAACCTTTAATGCTTTCAAAGTGACTTTGGAATCCATTTCCATTGCTTCAAGAACTTCCCGGGTTTGGAATGCCGTCGCTTCAAGTACTGCCCTGGCGATATGCCCTGAATTGGCATATCGGGTCAAACCAACAATGACTCCACGCGCATCACTTCGCCAGTAAGGTGCAAATAAGCCTGAAAAAGCAGGAACAAAATACACTCCACCATTGTCACGCTCACTCAAGGCAAGAGACTCAATATCAGCGGATTTTTCGATCATCTTTAGATTGTCCCGCACCCACTGCACAAGAGCGCCAGCCATCGCGATAGAACCTTCCAAACAATAGACGGGTTTTTTGCCTTCCAGTTGGTATCCCACTGTGGTTAATAATCCATTTGTGGAAATTATCTGCTTTTCTCCAGTGTTTAGCAGCATAAAACAACCAGTACCATAGGTGTTCTTAGCTTCACCGGGTAGAAAACAGTTCTGTCCAAACAATGCTGCCTGTTGATCACCCAAAATGCTCGCGACAGGAACACCAGAAAAACTTTCCGCAGCCATACCATAAACCTGCGATGAAGGTTTGATCTCCGGCAAAACGCCTCTTGGAATTTGCATGATCTGAAGGATATCTTCATCCCAATCCAGTGTTGACAGATCCATTAATAACGTTCTGGAGGCATTGGTTACATCCGTAATATGCAAACCACCATGAATACCGCCTGTTAGATTCCAGACGATCCACGAATCAGCTGTGCCAAATAACAAATCTCCCCGTTCTGCAGCTTCCCTGCAGCCTGGTGTGTTGTCAAGCAGCCATTTTAATTTCGGTCCTGAAAAATAAGTCGCGAGGGGTAGTCCAGTTTTAGCTTGAAAGCGGTTCTGTCCACCGGATTGGCTTAATTGCGTACAGATCTCATCGGTCCTTGTATCCTGCCAAACAATAGCGGGATGATAAGGCTGGCCGGTGAATTTATTCCAGATGAAGGTGGTTTCACGTTGATTTGTTATGCCGAATGCAGCCAGTTGATCAGCTTTCATTCCGCCATTCTGAAGAGCAGTGTGAATGGTCTCTCGGGTATTAGACCATATCTCCATCGGATCATGCTCCACCCATCCTGGTCTCGGATAAAATTGACGGTGTTCCTTTTGTCCCGAAGATCTTACCTTACCATCTTGATCAAAAATAATGCAGCGGGTACTAGTCGTCCCTTGGTCGATTGCAGCAATGAATTTTTCCATCCACGAACCCCCGATTTAGATAATACGACCCCAATCCCGAACCCCATTTAGAAATGACCTTCCATCAACCGGCTTTTTGCCTGGTTTTTGAACCATATCAAGAACGAACAAACCATCCATTATTCCAACCGCAGGTTGTTTTTGGTAAATCACCGTTTCGCCTGCTGAAATTCCAGAATATTCCACATGATGTGCTTTAAGTATATTCAATTCCAAATTTTGGATGGTCATTTTTGCTAAAGGCCAAGGATTATATGCCTTGACTTTCCTCTCCAAGGCTATCCCGGCTTCATGGAAGGTAATTATTGCATCATCTTTTTTAATCAAGCTGCAGAATGTTGCCTCTGCTTCTTCCTGTGGAATGGGATCACATTTTCCTGCAAAATAATGTGGAAGAGTCCTGGATAATAATTCAGATCCCAGGATGGCAAGTTTTCCGGTCAGCGTTCCTGCTGTATCCGCCAATTCGATATCCACGGATTCCTGGGTGATTATTCCTCCGGTATCCATCCCGACATCCATTTTCATAATGGTTACGCCAGTCTTTTTCTCACCAGTAAGTATTGCAGCTTGGATCGGTGATGCACCTCGCCATCTGGGAAGCAGGCTGGCGTGGACATTGATGCAACCAAATTTAGGGAGGTCCAGTATATTCTGCCGTAAAATCTGTCCATAAGCTGCAACGACGATCAAATCCGGTGCCCAATCAGTGATTTGTTCGAAAGCTGCATTATCCTTCAATTTGACCGGCTGGATGATGGGAATATTGTTGGATACTGCAAATTCCTTTACCGGAGGCGGTGTAAGAACCTTACCCCTTCCTGCAGGTTTATCCGGTTGTGTCACTACACCAACCATTGAATATTCATTATTAAGGATATTTACGATCGGTATTGCAAATTCGGGCGAACCCATGAATACGATTCTCGGCATCATAAGTAAAATTGTAGCATAAGACCTGTATTGCCTTTGTCAAGATTTCATCCCACAATCCACTTGCCTATCAAAAAATCTGCGCTACAATACCATTATCAAAGACATTTGGAGGAAATATGACAGATCAGGGATATGCACCAGAAGTTACCAGTGACGACAAGCTTTGGGCTTTACTTTCATGGCTATTAGCCCCAATCGTTCCAATTATCGTTCTCTTAATGGAAGATAAGAAGAGCCGACCATTTATTAAATATCACGCGATGAATGGTTTAGCCTGGTCAGTGATCTATGGTGTACTGGCTGCAGTTCTGTCCTTCATATTCGTCGGTTGTATTATCGGCGTAGTTGGAGCGATTGCGGCCATCTATTGGGGAATCAAAGCCTATCAGGGCGAGATGGTAAAAGTCCCTGTAGTTACAGATTTCCTCAAAAACCAGGGCTGGATTTAATCGAGATCCACAATAACAAAAATCCCACAGAAAATCTCTGTGGGATTTCTTTCGTTAATTATAAAGTGATGTAATTTTACGACTTCGCATAAAGATCTGCATACTTGCCGTTCATGGCAAGCAATTCATTGTGAGTACCCCGTTCAACGATTTCTCCATCATCGATCACCAACACCATATCCGCTTTACGGATGGTGGATAACCGGTGCGCGATTACAAAACTAGTTCTGCCTTTAAGCAGCAGTTCGATTGCCTTTTGGATCAATACTTCTGTCCTGGTATCGATACTGGCAGTGGCCTCATCCAGAATTAAGATCCTTGGTTTGGACAGTACCGCCCTGGCAATAGCAACTAATTGCCTTTGTCCCTGGCTGAGCAGTTTTCCACGTTCTCCAACTTCGGTTTTGAATCCTTCTGGCAGTTTTTGAATAAAAGTCATGGCGTTGGCAGCATTTGCGGCTTCAATGACTTCATCGTCTGTGGCATCCAGCCGTCCGTAGCGGATGTTATCCATGATCGTTCCTGAAAAAAGGAATGGATCCTGGGTTACGATACCCATCTTTGAACGCAAAGACTGCTGGGTTACCGATTTCAGGTCATGTTGATCGATGCGCACAGTGCCGCTGATCGGATCATAGAACCTTGCCAGTAAGCCTGCGAGGGTGGTTTTTCCCGCACCAGTTGGACCAACGATAGCTACAGTTTTCCCTGCTTCAACTTTAAGATTGATCCCGCATAGAACTCGCTGGTCTTCTTCGTAGCCAAAGGAAACATCTGAAAATTCAACATCACCCTTGATCTGTTTGAATTCGAAGGCATCTTGGACATCGACTATATCAGGCTTCATGTCCATCAACGTGAACACCCGTTCAGCCGCCGCGAAAGCAGATTGCGCCTGGGTCCATAAAGTGGCTACCTGCTGGATCGGTCGGAAGAAGTTTTGGACATACTGCAGGAATGCGATTACCACACCGATAGAAGTGGATCCACTCATGACCATGCTGCCGCCCATCCCTGCGACAACTGCCAGATCAATATAGATCAGTATCTCCATAGCTGGATTGAATGCAGATGTAATCGTATTCGCGTTGATATTGGCATCACGGTTGGCTGCGTTTCTCTCAGCAAACGCGCGGATATTTTCATCCGTACGGTTAAATGCCTGCGCAACCTTCACTCCGCTGATCTGTTCTTCAATATTTGCAGATACATCTCCAATAGTTTCCCTGGTTTTTTTGAATGCCCTTTTGGCAATCTTTGAAAACCAGTTGGTTACCAGTAATAATATCGGCACCATAATCATGACAACCAATCCAAGTTTCCAATTGATCGCCACCATGGCTACCCCAATACCCACCAGGGCAAATAGTGATCCAATCATCTGGCTAAGTGATTGAGATATAAAGTTATTTAAAGCGTCAATATCATTCACCAGCCGGCTCATCAATTCTCCAGCCTGGTTTCCTTCGAGATATTGAAGGGACAACGATTCGATATGCTTGAAAACTTTTACTCTCAAATCTGCAAGAACATTTTGGCCAGCATTTGCCAATAACAAAGTCTGCCAACGGGCGGTGATTGATCCAAGAGCATAGACAACCAGAAGAAGAACCATCAAAATGGCTAATCCATTGGCGTCACCTTTGGAGATATATTGGTCTATCGCTTTTCCGGTTATGAATGGACCAGCACCCTGGGTTGCGGCTGATAGAAGGACCATCACCATGGAAAGGATAATTTGCTTTGTGTATGGCTTCAAGTAAGACAGCAGTTTGGTTGCCACCTTGATGCTATCTTGTGGTTTTTCGTCTACGCCATGAGATAAACCGTGCATTGGTCCGCGCATCATAGTGCCACCTCCGCTTCGGCAGCGGCGACCAGATCAGAATGCCCGCCTAATTGAGTTTCCAAAATTTCCGCATACAACTCGCTGCTCATCATTAATTCGTTATGCGTCCCTTCAGCAATGATCTTTCCTTCATCCAGAACCAGGATTTTATCTGCAGTCCGGACAGTGCTTATCCGTTGGGCGATGACAAAAGTCGTTCTTCCTTTTCTTAATTCATCAAGTGCTTGCTTAATCAGGAACTCGGTTTCAAGGTCAACGGCTGATGTGCTGTCATCCATAATCAGGATTCGCGGCTGAAGCAGCAAAGCTCTCGCGATAGCAATCCTTTGTTTTTGACCACCCGATAGTCCCACACCCCTTTCAGCCACATTGGTATCGTAACCTCGGGGTTGTTCAAGAATGAATTCATGTGCCTGGGCTGCTTTTGCTGCTGCGAATATTTCTTCATCGGTCGCATCCGGTTTACCATAGGCGATATTGTCTTTGATCGAGCCTGCAAATAAGGTGGTTTCTTGAAGCACAATGCCAATCTTGGATCTTAATGAATCAATGCAGATATCTCTTACATCAATGTCGTCAAGTAAAACCGCTCCCGATGAAACATCATAAAATCGTGGAATGAGATTGATGATGGAGGATTTTCCAGATCCGGTTTGGCCAAGAATTGCCACTGTTTGATTGGGCTGGGCGATAAAAGATACATTCTGAAGGACAAAATTCTCTGATCCAGTGTACTTAAAGCTGACATCCTTAAACTCGACGCTTCCTATTACCTTTCCCAGGTTGATGGAGTCGGGTTTATCGGTTACTTCAATTTTCGCATCGATCACCTCGTAAATGCGTTCTGCGGAAGCTTCCGCGCGTGACATCATGGAACCAATCATTCCAAGCATAAAGACCGGAAACAACAGATAACCCTGATAACTGATGAACGCAACCAATTCACCGATCGAAACGGTCTGCTTCATCACCATCACACCGCCGATCCAAACCACAAGCGTGGCAGCCACATTGGCAACAAAGAAGATCACAGGGAAAAAATTAGCGAAAAGGCTGATAAGTTTGATATTTACGCCCTTCAGATCTTCATTGCGAACCTGGAATCGTTCGATCTCATAATCTTCCCTGGCAAATGCTTTTACGATCCGTATTCCCGCAAGGTTTTCCTGCAAAACTGTATTTAATGCGCCCAATTTCTGCTGAACAGTTTTTGATAGAGGCATGATTCCGCGGATGAAGAAGGAGAATACAAAAGCGATCACCGGAAGCATTCCGATAAAGATCAAAGTTAGTTGCCAATTCATTGTAAAAAGAATGGTGACTGTGCCAATGAAGGATATGACAGCTCCGGCAAGTTGCAGTAAACCGTTTCCGGTGAAAGTTTTTACCAATTCAACATCGGATGTCATCCTGGTCATCAGTTTTCCGGTTTGCGATTGATCATGGAAGGAAAAACTTAAATTCTGCAGTTTTTCAAAAGTGTCGTTCCGCAATCTATAAGCAATTCCCTGTGCAATGATCTCAGACCAATAACCCTGCATAAAACTAAATAACCCTCGAATGACAGCCAAACCGATCAACCAACCAGCCATCGCCAAGATGATACTCATATTCTTCGCGGATATGCCATTATCAATAAGTATTCTCAATAGTTGCGGGGATATCAGATTCGATGCATTCACGATGATTATCGCTACAATTGCACCAGCCGTTATCCAAGGATGCGAATTGGCAAAACGAAGTGTTCGAATGATACCTTTCAAAATGTTCTCCTGCTTTCTTTAGCTAATAGTAAATCCCTAATTTTAATTAAGCCGTTTGCGATCAGTTCCAGATCAGCATCATTTGCAGTTGCCAATCTGTGGACCAAGTGATCATGCATGAGCGAGTGAACTCTATTTATTTGCTCCTGTCCTTCTTCAGTCAAAGTGAGGTTTATTCTTCTTTGATCGGAATCGTCCTTGGATTTTTCAACCCAACCACGGTCAACAAGCAAATTCACAGAATCACACAAGGATGCTTTTGTGATTGATTGCAACTCTGCCAGATCACTCATGCTCATCTGGCGGTGATGCAGCATATGCAAAATTCTGAAATGCGCAGGTGATAGGCCGATTTCATTACTTCTGATTGTTGTAGCAAATGATTGCATCAATCTGGGTATAATATCCATCATCAAATTAACGGTTTGCTCGGTTTTTACCATTATCGTTCCTATCGTTAGGTGTCCTAATTATAATTCTCGACGGATTTATGTCAATGCAAAATATAAAGCTGTCCCATGAACAATATGAGAAATATCTTGAGGAAATAAATTCTGCAAAAATATCAATTTCAACTGGAAATATCCCAAAAGCTAGAGTCTGCACACGCAGAGCTGCCGGATTATTGGTAAAAGCATGGATGCTTCAACATCGCAAGGAAATATCTCATAAATCAAGTTATGATGTATTGAATTCAGCATTATCATCGGATGCTCTATCTATTGAAGTCAAAGAAATCATCGAGCATTTTGTATTGCGGGTAGATGTTCAGTATCAGTTTCCAGCAGAGATCGATTTATTATCTGATCTAGACCAATTAATCATATTGTTAGGCATTGAACTTGGTGAGGAGTAAATCACATGGCAGACAAAATAAAAATGTACGGAAATCATTGGTGCCCGGATTGCCGAAGGGCATTACGGATCTTCGAAAAAATGAATTGCGACTTCGAGTTTATTGATGTTGATCAGGATGAGGCTGCCAAACAGTTGGTAAAAGATTTAAATTACGGATACTGCAGTGTACCCACCATTATCTTTCTGGATGGGTCCACATTGACTGAACCTGACAACTTTACCCTAGAACGGAAACTGCAAAGTTTGTGCGGCTGATCAATACCAATTTCCATCTTTGAAAGTTATGAAAACAATTACTCTTACGGTGCATCCGGCTCCGGAGCATGATACCGGTTGTGCTCGACAAACTGTTTCATTACTACGGCATCCGCAGTTTTAAAATTCATCAATCTTCCCCATGATGTCATCGCCAGTGGATATTGTAGATCCGACCAGGGGAAAGCTATCAATTTTGTTTTCCCGGTTTCATCCATAACTTGTTGGATGGTTTGTTTCAGTGACGAACAATCGGTGTTGGGGAAATTGCAGTTATACCAAAAGATCACATAGCCATGTTCAAGACTATGCACTAAATGACCTTCGGGATGTGGACCAAGTGTACTTAAATCTGATTCTTGATAGAACTTTTCTGTGTAATCTTCTTCAAAATGGGTTCCACCAGCCGGTGGATTCGAGCTATATGGGCCAGGAATAGACGTATCCGGTACATGAGCACTGGATGTGATCGGTATCACATCACCCATCAATCCGATTACTTTTGCTGGAGAATTCTGATTGGACACGACGAGATAAATGACAGCCAGAATAGCGATTCCGATCAGACCTAGGGTTATATATAAGCCAGTATTCTGTTGCTCCTTATTGGATTTTTTGCTTGATTTATGAGTAGATTTCGCCATATGTTTACTTCCAAATGTAGAAAGAATGTTGAATGATTTCTGAATTCAACATCATGGTAATCCAACCGTCTAACTCATATCAGGGATTTGTAGATAGTTTACACTTGGTCTCGAGAAGTCCCGTGACCTTTGACCAAATTCTTCAAACAGGGATAATCTGCTGTTTTTACTTTTTACTTAATAATAAGAATATTTAATTCTTCTTTCTTCCGAACAATACTGAGACAACGAGAATACCAATGGTTAATCCTGCCACAACAGCCGCAGTTTGGAAAAATATCTTTTCGTCTCTACCATATCGCTCAACCACCACAGACGGTTCAGTGGTTAATTTCCGCTTGAGAGATGTAACAAATTCCGGTTTGGGATGATGCGGTCGGAGCTGCTGCTGCAGTCGATTTTCCAAGCTCGCCATCTGTGGATTCCACTCCATGTTCATTTTTCCCCCTCGGTACAAGGATAAGCGATAATGCCAACTGTTCCAGGTCCTAAATTTGCGGCAACCGATATCGATAGATCCGTCATGATCATTTCTTTGATATTGAAACGCTGTTTCACTTTTTCCAATATTTCTTTTGCGGTTGACTGATCTTGGGCATGCACAATAGCCATATTTACTTTTTGCTCGCCTACTTTTTGTTTGACAATTTCGATAATTCGATCAATTGCTTTCTTTCGAGTCCTCACCCGATCTGCAACATCCAGCATTCCATCTTTCAACATCACTACTGGTTTGATCTGCAAGAAGGCACTTAATTTTTCTGTTAGCATACTGACCCTGCCGGACATTCGGGCAAATTCGAGGTTATCCAGAGTCATCACAATCGTTATTTTCTGACGGATGATTTCCAGTTTATTAGTGATTTCCTGGATGGACGCTCCTGCCCGTTCCATAAGACGTGCTTCCTTACACATATACGCTAATCCAGCTGATCCGTTGCCGGAATCAAATGGGAAAATTTCGAACTCGGTGGCAATTTCCCGTGCAGCCATCTGTACTGCGTTAAAAGTTCCACTCATCTTCGATGCCACGTGCAAGGAAAGAATGGAATCTCCTTTTTTGGCTATCTTTCTGTAAAACTCAATGATCTGAGCAGGCGAAGGTAATGATGTTCGTGGAACCATCCGTAAGTCATTGACCATGCGGTAAAACTGCTCCTTGTTGAGATCGATCCCTTGCCGAAAGGTCTTTTCACCGAATTGAATATTTACCGGGAGAATATCAATCGCATACTCTTTGTCCCAGCCTGGGGGCATATCCATCGAGCTATCACTAACTATACGCAATTCTCCCATTTATAACTCCACATCACCAAGTTCATCCCTTAATCCATAGAGCGTTCGATGATAAAGACTCTTAATCGCACCTTCGCTTCGCCCCATGATCACGCCCACCTCCGCATTCGATAAACCTTCAACGAATTTCAAGATGATCAACTGTTGTCTTTCAGCGTTCAGGGTTCGTAATAATTTCATCAAACCGTCCAATTGCTGGCTGCGAATCAGTTCAGTTTCTGGCAATTCACTGTGATGATGTACATCGGGGTTGTCTTCCAGCGGAACTTCTTTTCGCCGGCTGTTATCTCTATGCCAGTTTGCAACCAGGTTATGTGCAATCCGGTACAACCATGCAGAAAATGGAACACCGGTATTCTTATATTTCCCTATGTGATTGTATGCCCGGTGAAAGACACGTGCTGTCAGATCTTCTGCTTCGCTTTCCTGTCCGATCCGGTAAAACACATAGTTATATATTCGGGCAATATAGCGTTCATAAAGAACACCAAATGCATCTTGATCACCTTGCGCTGCTAACTGTAATGCCAGATCGTCTGGTATGTTTTCCAATGAGTAATCCCATAGCAAGGATTGAATATATTAACCCCTGCTCATTAGATAGGTTCTGATTAAAGTATAACATGCAGGCTAGGTAAGAAAAGTGAGATGCATATCATGTGGGTGATAATCTAAACATCTACATAAAAATGACTCCCCTGGAATTCGGACCCATTGGACATGGTATAATGGAACCATCGGGGATGACAGGCTTCGACGGGGGAGGCTGGTCCCGGATTGCGAGCCGAGAGGTGCCGAACTCGTAAAATCCGCACAAAAAATCAAGTGCCAATCGCACTTCCTACTCTGCTATGCCTTTAGCTGCCTAATCGTAGCTAAGGTCTAACAGACGGCTTCATAGAGAAGCCGCGTCCGCCACTTCCTTTCACCCGCTGGTCAGTGGATCGGGCGTCACAATGCTGGTGTGCCCTGTGTGAGGCTCCTAATCACAGGAAAGAGGGCTTTCGGGCTCAAGCGGCTGGCTGGTTCAGCGCAACGTGGATGCGCGCTGTCCTGGCGAGATCATGATGCCACTACGCTCGTAGATATCCGAGGGTCGAATCTTTCGGACGCGGGTTCAACTCCCGCCATCTCCACAAAAACACCGCTCCAGAGAAGCGGTGTTTTATTTTACAGCCAGACAGACTAAACCTTTCAAGTATTCACTCTCCGGGAATGTGGACAAAATCGGATGATCTGGTCCCTGCCGCATGCTGTGAATGAATTGAAGATCTCTGCCAGCATCTAAAGCAGCACCAGCCACTACCGATTGAAACAATTCAGCGGATACCCCACCTGAACAGGAAAACGTAAACAGTATTCCACCGGGAGCTAACAACTTGCATGCCGACAGGTTTATATCTTTATATGCCCTTAATGCGCGTTCGACTTTACTTTGAGTAGCTGCCAATTTTGGTGGATCAAGGACGATAAGATCGTATATTTCCTTATGATCGCGCAGTCGGCGTAAATACTCAAACGCATTGGCTTCAACCAGTGTAATTGCACCTGAATTTAGTTTGTTATCCTCTACGTTGGTCTTGATAGCCTTTAAAGCATTCTCAGAACTATCTACTGCTACTACAGATATGGCTCCGGCTTTGATCGCGTTGAGCGCAAATCCTCCCTGAAAACTGAAGCAATCCAGTACCCGTTTTCCCATTGAAAATTCTTGAATAAGCAGGCGGTTTGCTCGTTGATCCAGATAGAACCCTGTCTTCTGACCGCCTAAGATCTGAACATGGTAGTGGATTCCATTTTCGATTATATCCACCATCGAACCGGATTCATTTCCGATAACAATTTCTTCTCTTGAGATGAGACCTTCTTGCGTCCGTGCTTCAGTATCGGATTTTTCTATGACACAAGTACATTTGGTACATTCATGTAAAGCAGCAAAGATGGTATTACGCCAGTGCTCCGCCCCGGCTGTCAGTATTTGAACTACGACAGTCGAACCGAACTGGTCCGCAATCACACCCGGGAGAAAATCGGATTCGGAATGGATAAGTCTGCGGGAGTTGTCATTCTCAGTAAGATGCATGGACTCCCGGTGCAAAACTGCATTTTGCACTTGGTGGATGATCCACTCTTCGGATATTTCATCTCCTTCGTCGAAACTCCACATCCGCACACGGATCTGCGAAACCGGACTGTATGCTCCCCATCCCAGAAATGCTCCTTCAGCCGTACGAACACAGACTGTCTCTCCGGGTTTTGGTTCTTTACTTACCTGTCCAATGGCGCCAGAGAATACCCAGGGATGACGGCGAAGAAGTGATCGCTCTCGTCCAGGCTTGAGTGCTACGGTAGGATGGTTGGGTTTCATTTGAAGATCAATGCAGCAAGCCGAGCTTTTTCCCTGCTTTGCTTAGTACATCGACAGCCTGATCGATCTCTGCTGAAGTGTGGACTGCCGTTACTGTAGCACGCAGTCTGGCAAGGCCTTCTGGTACAGCAGGAGATACTACAGGCAGCACAAAAACATCATGTGTCTGCGCTTCACGTGTCATTTGATATGCCATCTCATCATTATTGCATAAAACAGGGACGATGGCAGTTTTCGAAAGCATGGTATTGAACCCGGCTGATTGTAATTTACTTATAAAATGTTCAGCATTACGGCACAATGCTTTCACACGCCAGGGTTCATCGATAATAACTTTGAAAGCTTCATTGGCTGCAGCCGCTTGCGCAGGTGGAAGCGCTGCTGAGAATATATACCCTCTGGCTGCATGACGCACATAACTGATCAGATCTTGCTTCCCGGCAATGTATCCGCCAATCGATGGGATGGTTTTAGATAATGTTCCCATCTTGATATCGATGACATTGTTTACGCCAAAGTGTTCTTCAATTCCTCTTCCTGTATCACCTAAAACCCCTATCGAGTGAGCCTCATCAACCATTAACCAGGCGTTATATTTTTTGCATAGAGCTGAGATCGCAGGGAGGTCGACCAGATCCCCGTCCATACTAAAAACCGCATCGACAACCACCAATTTAGCCGCATTTTGCGATGAGGCGCTGAGTTGTTTTTCGAGATCGCTAAGGTCGTTGTGATTGAATCGATTAAAACTGGCATGCGACATCAAACATCCATCATAAATACTGGCATGGTTGAGCTTGTCGCAAAAGACAAAATCACCACGGCCAATCAAGGTGGAGATGACAGAAAAATTAGTTACATAACCTGACGAAAACGTGACTGCATCTTCGGTATCCTTGAATGCAGAAATGGTTTCTTCGAGTTCGGTGTGCAAAGTTAATGTGCCGGCTAATGTCCGAACACCATGCGTGCCGGTACCGAACTTGCTGATAGCTTGCCTGGCAGCTTCGTTGATTCGCGGATGACCCAACAAACCAAGGTAGCCATATGAGGCGAACATGGTCATGATACGCCCGTGAACCCGAACTTTCAATTCCCCCAATACTTCTTCCACTGGTTGATTGTAATAGTAGAGATTATTGAACTGTAATCCATTGACACGTTCTGCCATGGCGGCGATGCGTCTGGAGATGCTGTCAGTTGGATGGTCTGTTGTCATATATCGGCTCCAAAGTGAGGTGAGTGTGAAAGTTTAGCTGATAACAGAGGGGGTGTCAAATACGAGTTGGTATGTAGGATTCTTCGTAATTTTCTTTTGAGATTCTTTATTTGGATTAAAAATCTCAGTTCCTTACGATGAGATGGGAAATTTTAAGAGTAATTTTATGCAAATATCTGTAGTTTGAACCGTATAATCCGACTTATATTGTGTTAACCGTATTATCAAAAGAGGATTTCATGCTGGAATCTGTAAAAAAATGGTTTGCCCCAACCCTGACTCCGTTTGATACTGAAAAAATCAGCACGGAAAAGAACATAAATGTCATCCTAAACTATGTGTTTGTTGTGATACTTTTTTTCGGGATAATCTTCATCCCTATTTATGCAAAACATAAGATCGAATCCTGGGGAGTAACACTCGCGGGGGTTATCCTGGTCGTCATTATTCGTCAACTTATCCGCCATGGATTTGTCAAACAAGCAGGTTTCTCATTAGTTTTTGGGGTTTGGTTTTTCTTTATTGGAATATCCATTACTTCAGGAGGGATCAGCAGTCCCTTCATGATTGTAATTATCCTTTTTTCGGTTGTTTTTGATATTTTTATTCCTAATAGATGGGGAAATATCCTCATTGTCATGAGTCTATTAGCATCATTAGCGATTGCTATTTTTGAACAATTTGGGGTGAGTTTTCCAACCTTATTTACATATTCCCCACTAATGATGTGGTTCTTCTTCGCGGCTGCACTAATATTTACAAATAGAACAAAAAACTACTTTATTGGTCTACTACAAACCAATAAAAAACAGATCCAGGATAAAAATACAGCCCTTGAAGATGCTTTGGTCACTTTACGAGCTAGTGAATCCAAATATCTCGGTTTGCATGAGAGTATGCAGGATGGATATGCATTTGTGGACTTGGATGGAAAATTCATAGAAACGAATGAGACCTTTCGGAAAATGGTAAATTATGAACCATCCGAGCTCGAAAATTTGACCAATCTCGACCTTACTCCTGAAAACTGGTACACGGTAGAGAAGGAAATTATTCAAAAACAAGTTTTGGAAAAAGGGTTATCAGATATTTATGAAAAAGAATATCGCAAAAAAGATGGAAAAACCTTTCCAGTCGAATTGAGAACCTTCCTATCCAAAGATCCAAATGGGAATAAACTAGGGATGTGGTCATTGGTTAGAGATGTCAGCATCAGAAAACACACTGAAGAAATCCTAAACGCCCGCGTTCGTATCAGTGAGTTTGCTTTCAAGAATTCGCTCGAAAAATTACTGCAATTTTCTCTGGACGAATTATGTGCATTAACTAAAAGTCCTATTGGATTTTTTCACTTCGTTGCAGCTGACCAAAAAACGCTGCACCTCCAGGCTTGGTCTACTCGGACTTTGAATGAAATGTGCTCAGCGGACGGTCGAGGGTCGCATTACAATATTGAAAATGCTGGTGTATGGGCTGATTCCGCTCGTTTAGGTAAACCGATCATCCACAATAATTATGAAGGATTGACAAATAAACATGGACTACCCAAAGGGCATGCTACGATAGTTAGAGAGATGGTCTTTCCGATTTTCAGAGATCAAAAGATTGTGGCCATCATTGGTATAGGTAACAAAGCGCTCGATTACGATGAATCTGATCTGGCATTTGCATCTGAATTGGCAGATATGATTTGGGATATTACGGAACGCAAAAGAGCAGAAGAAGCCGAATTGAAGGAAAGAATGCTGGCTGACGCACTTCGAATCAGTGCCTCGGCGTTAAATAGCTCATTAAATCTTGAAAATGTTCTCGACCGTATATTGGAGAGTGTCGGTCATGTAGTTTCTCAAGATGCAGTTGCAGTCTTTTTTCTGACTTCCGAAAACAAAATTGCGCAAGTTGCTGCATGCAATAGCACCGGTTACGAGAATATTAATAAGAAGGGTCAACAATATTTTGTTTCCCAAACCCGAAATTTTCAGGAGATGTTATCCACCCACTCTTCTGTGATCATATCCGACACCCGTGAGTATGACGGGTGGGTTTCACTCACCGGCAAAGGCTGGATCCGCTCTGTACTTGGGGTGCCCATCAATTTCAATGAAGAAGTAATTGGATTCCTCAATTTGTATAGTAGCAAACCCAATATGTATACGCACTATGATGGAGAACGATTAAAAGCATTTAGTGATCAAGCAGCAATTGCCATGGAAAACGCCCGTCTGTATGAAAAAGTCCAACGATTGGCTTTGATCGATGCCCTGACCGGTGCGTACAACCGGGCGTTTTTTGAAACAGAGTTGGCCCGTATGCAAGTAGGAAGGAATTTTCCAATCAGCATTCTAATTGCCGATCTGGACAATATGAAAATAACAAATGATACCTTTGGACACACAGCAGGAGATGAACTTCTAAAAAACACTGCAAAATTCCTCAAGATGACTTTCCGTGAGGAAGATATCGTTGCCCGAATTGGAGGGGATGAATTCGCAATATTATTGCCAAATACAGATGAGCAGACTTCCGTTGAAATGCTCAATCGTATCAGAGGAAAGTTGAATGAATACAATAAAAAGCCGCTCACATATCCGATCAATTTATCGATAGGTGTTGCAACAGCCAATAAAGGTCATTTATCAGAAGCTTTTCGGCTTGCAGATAAACACATGTATGCTGAAAAAACTTCGAAAAAAGTTGAAAACGATCAGCTGCACACTTTATGACAGGATGACTAGCTATAATAAGGTACGACTAACTGATACTATGATCAGCTAGTATCCATTTGCAAAATCTGAGAAACAAACCCGAACTTGTAGCAATTACATCATAGAAATAAATATGGACAAACCGGTATTATTTCATCAATGTGCTATTTGTTCAGATCTGTCAAAATTTGTTGATATTCATCCCTGGTGATCTCACCTTTTGCATAACGCATTTGTGCAATATCTTTCGCAGATTGTACTGGCAGGTTGTGATCGCTTGGATAATTGTGGTTTCCACCTGCCTTACGTACAGCCCAAATAACGAATAATACAAAACCAACTATCAACGCCAGAGAAAATAATCCGCCAATAATCATTCCAATCCCGCCAAACCCGTGATATCCATAATTCCACATCATAATAATTCATCCTTTTCGGCAATCGTTCCGAGCCAATAAGAAATTTGTATTTCACATTTCATCATATCCATTCCATAAGAAGAATGTATGAATGAATTATGATGTTTTGATGAAGATTTATAAGAATCAAATAATCGAAAATTTCAAACTTTTAGAATATGAATTGTTTTACTCTTATTACTAGATAGGTAAGACCAACAGTATGAATATTCTAAACTCATAAGCATCGAGAAATGCTAAAATCAATCCATGCGATATTTGGTAAGTATGCTTTTGCTCAGTATTTTGATTTATCAGCTTTCTGCTTGTAATTCAGTACAACTATCTGCAACTCGGACAAATCTGCCAATACCTTCAATTGAAGTTGTTCAGGCATCTCCATCACCCGCTATAACAAGTACGTCAACTCCAACCCCTTCTCCCAATCCAACGGGCACGCCCACTCCAACAGATACTCCAACAGCTACTCCTACTGCTTCTACCACACCTGTTCCTACATATCTCGTGTTGCGTGGTAAGGTGATTCCAGAGCATGTGAACTGTTACTACGGTCCATCCAAAGCATATCTTTATAAATATGGCTTGATAAAGGGCAACCGCCTGGATATCATCGGATTCATGGCAGACACTGGCTACATCGAAGTGCAAGCGATCGGAGGAAACAATCCGTGTTGGATGAACCTCGAATTCATGGATGTGCAAGGAGATATTAACCAAGTGCAGCCTGTGGATCCATTAAAGATCAAGCTTCCACGGTCTCCTTTTTACCCGGGACTGGGATTTGCGAAAGCTACGCGCACCGGTGATGAAGTGACCATATTCTGGGACGCTTTGGTGCTGCGGGCAGGGGATGATTCCGAGCAGGAACCTTACTTGCTGGAGGCTTGGGTATGCCGCAACGGCCGGATTACTTTTGTCCCCGTTGGAGCTTATGAACTTACCGCAACTGTGGTAGACGAACCCGGCTGCAACGAAGAATCCTGGGGTCGAATTTATGCAGTGGAAAAGCACGGTTATACTAATTACTTGAAGTTTGATTGGCCGCAAGCAGAAGATTTATCAAACTGATCGCATTCCTGCTCGAAATCTGCTAGAATCGCATGATGCAAAAAATACGAAATATCAGCCTATTGCTTGCCATAACATTTTTTATAAATGCCTGTAATACTGTGCAACAAGCACCGACCGAAGTTGCGACGCTCATACCTGCAACGGTTCCTGCAACATTTACGTCTCTACCTGAACCATCCGCGACGTCAACTGCCACAGTAACTTTAACACCATCGTCCACTCCCTCACCATCCGTTTCACCCACGCCCAGTATTACACCCACGCCAACCTTTGACTTCCCGGATGCGGTTGTAAATAAACAGGCGCACTGCCGATATGGTCCGTCTACGGCATATTTGCATGCAGCGGATCTCTATCCCGGTGATACCGGTGAGGTTCGCGAACGTGCATTATATAGTAATTGGCTCAGGATCAAGTTTGAAAAGCTCTCGTATTTTTGCTGGGTGGCGCCTTCTGTAGTTGATGTTACTGGCGACGTATCCACTCTGATCAGAACCGAGCCTAATCTGTTGGAAGTCGGTTCAAACCAGTACGGTCCGCCTCATAATGTCACTGCAGTACGAAAAGGGAAAAAAGTCACTATAACCTGGGATCAAATGAAGATGACCAAGGACAAGGATCGCGGGTATTTTATTGAGGCGTGGGTATGTCAGAATGAAGCGTATCTGTGGTGGACGGTTTCCTTCGAAGATCAATACACCACCAGCTACACAGTGTTGGATGAACCAGGCTGTGGAGAAAAATCTTATGGGGAGATCCGCACGGTGGAGAAACACGGCTATTCAAAGCCGGCAAAAATCCCCTGGCCGTGATTCATGGCATGGTAGTTTCGATAATTTTGAGGATTGTTGTTACGAGTTTTTCGGTTCCTCGAAATTCCGCAGTCGAGTTTAGCTGATCAGGTGATCTAATCCTTTTTCAAGATCAACAATTGATTCCATAACTTCTTTGGAATTCCTGGTTACTTTTGCCCCCAATGCACTGATTGCTTCAGCCAGGACTCCGAATACTGCCCCGATCTCGGATTGGTAGCGTGTGATCGTTTCTGCCTTATAGCCTACTTGAACAATACCTGGTTGATCTAACCTGGATACCCCGACAAACTTAAACATCTGATTATCGATGTCCCGGATGCAGATGGGTTGTGTTACCACTCCATCCTTCTGTGTGATGAGTTTTCTAAATACAAATGCCTGTGCTTTTGGATCATCCGGAAACTTCCATCCGTAAGCCGTGGGGACATTTGATCCTACCGTGACTCCATCAGAATCCGTGATAAAGATCTCATCAACATTGATCCATTTAGCGAATTCGGTTACTTTTTCAACCTCCAGGCTTAGTCCACCCGTTTCCAGTATCTTCGATATAAGTCGACAATTCGATGTCATTTGGATATCAAGCACTTTTTCCATCATCGTTCGGATTCCGGATGCGGCATGCGCCAATTCAATGGCAGCATTGATAGCGATCATGTTTATTTCAGCTGAAGCATCTTTCATCACAACCGCGGAGTCCTGTTGTTTTGAAATGAACTTTTCGATTATTTCGCGATCTAGCATACTTTCGAACCCCTATATGGCAATTATAAATAACACATGCACAAACAAAGAGATATCAATTATGCATCTTGTCAATATTTTTTTCCGTAATATTTTCATTAAATCGTAAACTCCCACAAAAATTGCAACACATCTACCACTTATCCTGCCTAATTCCAGGCAGGATATATTATCATTTTGATTATTTCCTTACCGACTACTTATACTTCGGTATCCTATCTTCCGCTGTTTCCCTTATACTCAAATGTAATAATGCGTATCTTAAACTGATCATTTCAACGGATAAACGGGGAAATAATGAATAAGAACATACTGATATTTTTTGTCATTCTGATCATATTTTTTCTTGGTTCGGTTTTATTTATGCAGTACCAAACACCACTTGCCAGCACACTTTCCAGCACTGATCTTCCTAAATCCTCAACCGTAACGGCGAAACCAGCCACGGATATTCCACAGATCGCTCTATCTGCCACAAACCTCCCGCAGCCTACAATTACCCTCGTTCCTGATCCTGTTCTGGTTGGCGCTGGAGATATCGCCAGGTGCGGTAGTGATGGAGATGAAGCAACTGGAGCGTTGATCGAAGGTATATCTGGAACCGTTTTTACTGCCGGGGATAATGTCTACGACAATGGAACAAAGAATGAGTTTATCGAATGCTATGACCCTTCCTGGGGAAAGTTCAAAGATCGTACACGTCCATCCCCGGGTAACCATGATTACATGACCAAAGACGCTAAAGCGTATTATGAATACTTCGGAGCGGCTGCCGGGGATCCATCTAAAGGATATTATTCTTATAATCTGGGAACCTGGCATATCATTGTTTTGAACAGCAATATCGATGTGACGCCAGGTTCCAAACAGGAACTTTGGCTCAGACAAGATTTGATCGGTCATCCATCAACCTGCACCCTGGCATACTGGCATGATCCATTGTTCTCCAGTGGTTCTGTTCATGGTGGTAGTCCATACATTCGCCCTCTCTGGCAAGCGTTGTATGATTTCCACGCGGATGTTGTTGTAAACGGTCATGAGCACAACTATGAACAATTCGCTTTGCAATCACCTCCCGGAGAGGCTGATTCAACTGGCATAAGGCAATTTGTTGTGGGTACTGGCGGAGGACGGTTGTATGATTTTGGTGGAATCGCAGAAAACAGCGAAGTTAGATACAACAAAGACTATGGCGTTCTAAAACTTACTCTGCATCCAACCGGCTACGATTGGGAGTTTATACCTGTGGAAGGGAGCACTTTCTCAGATTCCGGGACAGGACAATGTATTGAGTGAGGGTATCGATCAAGGGAAACTATTCAGTTCAGTATAAGATCTTCAGCTGTCAAAAACATTCTACATTTAAATTCTAACCGGATTGAAAGGTACATTAATAACTCCGTTTTAGTGCACAATCTACACTTTCTCATCCAGTTTCGGGTATCGTTTTACCGAATTTCAAGCATTATCCGTATTGACTCTACCATTTTGGACAAGTATAGTAAGCGCTGTACTATCAAACTCTCGAACGGTATTTTCCATTTCTGGAAGAAATAAAAATACCAGACCAGTAGATTATGGTTATTTTGCCATATAAATTCTGAGGGTTCGAGATGATATATCCCGTAATTTCGGGGGTCCTACAACGGGTATAAAGCCGATCATTGGTTTATCTGTGCGGGCATCCTGAGAGAAAAATATTTTTAGCCTGGATTCCCAGGCTATTTATTTTTCTCCTAAGTCCGCGAATTCAAGGAGTTTAAATAATGTTAAGAAATAAAACTTATAAGCTCGTCGCTATATTGATTCTGATTTCAGTATTGGCAGGTTTCAATTTATCTGTAAAAGCTGCACCACTACCTGATTCTTTAAGAGAAGTGAATCAGTTCGTATTCCATCCAGTTGCTGACGCTTATGTCATATCAACTTATCCGGATAATAATTTCGGAACAAAGACTTATCTCTATGTGGACCACTCCCCCGATATCCGCAGTTACTTGCGATTTGAAGTATCTGGGTTGAATACGGATGATTATCAAAATGCCCGGTTGCGTATTTACGCCAGAAGCCATAATTCTACTGGGGTAACTGTTTCCCTGGTACCGGATAATAATTGGGATGAAAAAACGATTACATTTAACAATTCTCCTGCCATAGGTGAAACGATCAATCTCTCAAAAAAGTATAAAAGCAGAACCTGGATTGAGGTGGACCTGAGTAATGTGATCTCTGGCGAAGGGATCTACACTTTAGCAATTACAACCACAAGCGATACAAATACGAATTTCGCATCACGTGAAAGTGAGCGGAGGGCTCCGCAACTTGTTTTTAGCAATGATATCGGGAGTGTTCCCACCGCAGAGACACCCACCGGGACAGCAACGCCGGTTTTGATTTCTACGAATACACCCACCACTCAAAATACAAATACGCCTTCTGCTAGTTTGACAAATACACAAATTGTCCTGGCTACTAACACACCCACTATCACCCCAAGTAAAACTTCAACAGCCACTTTTCAGCCTTCAAATACAACTGCACCGACATCGACAAGTACGCCTATAATGCTGCCAACCAATACGCCTACAGTGACTCGAACGAATACGCGTACAGCTACCATAACTAACACTCCGACGAGAATAATTACATCAACCAGCACACCATCTGGAGTTGATCCTGTATTAGTAGGTGCCGGAGATATCGCCAGTTGTTCATCCACTGGGGATGAAGCCACTGCCAATCTCATCGATTCGATTTCTGGAACTGTCTTTACCGCCGGAGATAATGTCTACGAAAGCGGAACTGCGACCGAATTTACCAATTGCTATAACCCAACCTGGGGTCGTTTTAAACTCCGCACCAGACCAGCCCCTGGGAACCATGAATACAATACAACCGGAGCTAGCGGCTATTACGGATATTTTGGCTCAGCCGCAGGGGATCCATCCAAAGGATACTATTCTTACGATCTGGGTGATTGGCATATCGTCGTATTGAATAGCCAGATCAGTACTTCCACTGGATCTACACAGGAAACATGGTTGCGTCAGGATCTGGCCAACAATCCATCCATCTGCACACTGGCGTACTGGCACTACCCGTTATTTTCGAGTAGTTCCACTCACGGTAGCATTTCCAGTGTGAAACCGTTATACCAGGCGCTTTATGATTACCATGCCGATGTAGTGATAAATGGCAATGACCATACCTACGAGCGTTTTGCACCTCAATCCCCAATAGGAGTTGCAGATCCGAACGGCATCGTTGAGTTTGTAGCAGGAATGGGCGGCAGAAGTCATTATGGGTTTGGCACAATCCTTCCAAATAGTGTCGCACGTAACGGAGACACCTACGGAGTATTAAAGTTCACACTACACGCGGAAAGCTTCGATTGGCAGTTTGTCCCTGTGGCAGGCAAGACTTACACTGATTCCGGTACAGCCCTATGCGTACCTTGATCAGAATAACTTTCTAATACTGATATTAAACCCGCCTATAAATAGGCGGGTTTTTCTTATTTTTCCTCAGCTAAGAGAAGCTTTGCATCGTTCAATTGTTCAGTAACTCTCTCAGGTGCAGTACCACCATAAACTGAATGATTATCGAGACAGTGGGCGATATCGAAGGTTATAAATAGATCTTCTTCAAACAATCCATTCACTTTTTGCCATTCACACAACGGTAGCTCAGGTAAATGTTAGCTGCAGTTCTTCGCATTTCCGATTGATCAATGCCAACTCATGGTGTGCCTGGCGGAATGGAACTCCTTTACGGACTAGATAATCAGCCAGATCAGTCGATAATGTTGACCATTCCAGACCTGCCTGCATTTTTTGATCATCCACCTGAAGAGTTGAGATTAATCCCATTAAGACTGTCAAAATGGTTGACATCGTATCAGCAGCTTCAAAGACAGGTTGTTTGTCTTCTTGCAAGTCTTTATCATACGCTGAAGGTAAACCCTTTAATGTAGCTAGTAAACCTGTGAGTCGGCTGATGAAGAATCCACATTTCCCTCGCGTCATCTCCAATGGATCCGGATTCCGTTTTTGTGGCATGAGGCTGGAACCTGTGCTGAAAGAATCATGCAGCTTGATGAATCCAAATTCCTTTGTTGAATATATGACCAAAGCCTCCCCCATCCTGCTGAGATGTACACTGAGAAGAGCAGCCCAGAAAAGAAATTCCACAGCAAAATCCCGATCGGATACTGCGTCCAGGCTGTTTTCTGATGGTTTACAAAATCCCAGGTCCTTGGCAAGTTTAAATCTATCGATGGGGAATCCACTGCCAGCCAGGGCACCCGAACCCAACGGCATCACTTTCACGTTTTGCGATATTTGAACAAGTCGTTGCTTATCCCTTTCGAGAGCCCAAAAATGCGCTAACCACCAGTGGCTGAGTAAGATCGGTTGCGCCTGTTGTAGGTGTGTATAACCGGGTAGGATTATCCCCATGTCGCGTTCTGCTCTTTGGATCAGTGTTTGCTGTAAACCGGTAAGACCATTCAGAAGTTTTTGATTAGTCATGATAACCCAGAGACGGAAATCAGTAGCCACCTGATCATTCCGGCTGCGTCCTGTGTGTAGTTTTCCGCCAACCGGACCAATCAATCCCACCAGACGTCTCTCCACCGCGGTGTGTATATCCTCGTCCGAAGGGTCAAAGACAAAGATATTATTTTGAAATTCATCCTTGATCTTATTCAATCCAATTTGAATTAGATTTTCTTCATTCTTTTCGATAATTCCAGCTCGTAAAAGAGCAGCAGCCCATTTCTGGCTTGCTAGTATATCAACCATGGCCAGCCGTTTATCGAATGGCAGGGAATCATTAAATATTGCCGCGATTTGGTCAAATTCTGTGTTTGTTTGCAGATCCCATAATTTCATTGCTTATCCTTTCTTCACGTTTAGATACGGCTAATCTCTTACGATCTGTTCAGCTGGTACTGGGGGTATATTTATCGATTTATGATGTGTAAAAGCCTGAACTTTCGAAGGTAAGCTGAATAACCGGATGAAGCCGGCTGCATCCGTGTGATCATAGACCGCTGAATGTCCGAAAGTCGCAAATTCCTCACGGTAAAGACTATGCGGACTTTTTCGCCCGGATATGGTGGCATTTCCTTTATAAAGTTTTAAGGTAATGGATCCAGTGACCTTATGTTGAGTGCAGGTAAAGAATGCATCAAGTGATTCGCGGAGGGGAGTAAACCATTGGCCAAAGTAAACCAACTCCGCATAACGACCTGAAAGCTGATCTTTATAATGCATCGTATCGCGATCGAGCGTGATGGATTCGAGTTCTTGATGGGCAGTACACAAAATGGTTCCGCCCGGGGTTTCATATATTCCGCGTGATTTCATTCCCACCAACCGGTTTTCGACCAGGTCCGCCCGTCCAATACCGTGTTTCCCGCCCAGCGTATTTAAAGTTTCGATCAACTGGACCGGGTCCATTTCTACACCGTTAAAACTCACCGGATTCCCTTCGACAAAACCTATTTCCACTTCCTCGGAATGATTCGAAGCGTTTTCTAGCGAACTGGTCAAAAGAAATAGTGATTCCTCGGGAGCATAATTGGCGTCCTCAAGAGGTCCACCCTCATGGGATATGTGCCAGAGATTGCGGTCTCGACTAAACAGGGAGGGATTCTCCGAAAATGGTGTGGGCAGGTGATGGTTTTTGAGATAGTTAATCGCATCTTCCCTGGATTTGATTTCCCATTCCCGCCAGGGGGCAATCACCTTGATCATCGGATTTGTGGCAGTATAAGCCATCTCAAACCGTACCTGGTCATTTCCTTTACCCGTGCAACCGTGGGCAACCGTGTCAGCACCTTCTTGTTCGGCGATCTCGATCTGTTTTTTAGCGATTAACGGACGTGCAATGGATGTTCCCAATAAATACTTTCGCTCATAAACTGCTCCGGAACGGATCAATGGGAAAATGTAATCGGTGCAGAATTCTTTGCGGAGATCCACTGTGATCAGTTTGCTGGCACCGCTTTGTTTGGCCCGTTGAGGAAGGTCAGTGATCTCATCTGCCTGCCCTACATCAGCACAGAAACAAACGACTTCACAATGATAATTTTCAATTAACCACGGTACGATCACCGAAGTATCCAGACCGCCTGAGTAGGCTAATACAACTTTCTTTACTTTATGGTTTACCATCAGAACCTCCTGTAGGTTGGAAAATAAAAATAGCCCTTCCGGGTGGAAGGGCTATTTGGGTACACAGATAGTGTGTTTAGATCTTGTTACTCGCCAAATATTTCAATACGAAATGCCCGCCACTCCAAGGATTGGATGGACAGGCTACGACGCATGCGGTTCACGAGTTCAAATTTCATTGTGTGGAGATTATGAATGGATACTGGTTATCTGTCAAGGGCTAATGAAATAAAAATGAGATAAAAAACATCTCTTCAAACCATGCCTTGATTGAAATTGATTTTAGTAAGAGTAGTCTCAATATAAACGAACTATTGACATTTTGAAATCTCATTTATATAATGTAAGAGCTTTCATAAAAGTAGTTACAGCGATAGAGGGTCAGTGCCAAATTCAAGTTCTACCATTTATGATGTAGCACGAGCAGCAGGCGTGAGTATCGCGACTGTTTCAAGAGTGCTAAATTTCCCCCTCAGAGTAAACCCGGATACACGCACAAAAGTGATGAAAGCTATTGATTCCTTGGGCTATGTCCCAAAAGCTGAATCTCGAGCCAGGGCTTTCATGGATACCCGCCGAATTGGTGTATTAATTCCTTTCTTTACCGCTCCCTCTTTCGTTCAACGCTTACGGGGAATTTCCGAGGTACTTAATCATAATGATTACGAAATGGTTATTTATCCTGTCGATTCATATCTAAAAGAAAAAAGCTACTTGGAAACACTACCAATTCGAAAAACTCTTGATGGATTGATTATCGTTTCCCAGGTATTTGATAAAACAATTTCCCGTCGTTTGTTAGAAAACAAGCTTGCAACGGTTGTTATTGAGTTCTTCGACCCAAACTTTTCTACCCTCGAAATTGATGATGTTTCAGGCGGATACATGGCTACCAAGTATCTGTTGGATAAAGGATATCAAAAGGTGGCGTTTATCGGCGGAAGTTTCCAACCTGAATTTGGGGTTGATCCTATCGTTAAACGCTTTGAGGGATATCGGAAAGCAATCGCTGAGAGTGGAATCACTTTGCCGGATATTTATAAAACAGAAAACGCTCCTGCTTCCCGGATCAGTGCTCAAAGAACTCGTTCAACTTGGATTACCTTTGGCAATATTTGCAGCCACAGATCTACAAGCAATTGCAATCATAAAAGAAGCCCGTAATCTTAAGTTGAGAATACCGCAGGATGTCGCAATTATTGGATTTGACGATATAGACATGGCTGAATACTTTGGGTTAACGACCATCCACCAGCCATTGGATGATTCAGGGCGAATTGCTGCCAGCTTGCTTATCTCCCAATTAGCTGGTGCTCAACAATCGATACAACATATCAAGCTGCCCTTGAAAATTATTGAAAGGGAGACTTCGTAATAATCAGATGTCGTCAAGGGAGGAGGTGTTGAGAAAAGAACTACATGGATAAATGAAACAACTGAATTTCAAAAAGCTGTCTAAACCTAATTTGGAGGATGATATGAAATCGTTTTGGAAAATGCTTGCAGTCTTGATGATTGCAACTATGCTCGTAACTGCTTGCGCTCCTGCAGCCACCGAAGCTCCTGCACCGGTGGAACCTGCTCCAGCGGAACCTGTTGCCGCTACCGAAGCACCTGCGCCTGTAGCACCTGAAGCTCCTGCGGAACCTGCTGCACCCCCCGCGATGGTCTATCCAGCCGGTCAGGAATTAACTGATGCATTTGCTGGAAAGTACAAAGGTACTGTAGTTACCATGCAAGGTCCATTTACTGACGCCGATGCAGTGAAATTTGACAATTCCGTAAAATCATTTCGAAGATGCTACCGGGATTGACATTCAATATACTGGGTCAAAAGAATTCGAAGCCTCAATTTCCATTACAGTTGAAGGCGGAAGCGCTCCCGATATTGTCGATTTCCCACAGCCTGGTCTGCTCAAGAGTTTGGTCAAAAAAGGATTTGGCGTTGACCTGACAACAGTGATCAATCAAGATTGGTTGAAGCAAAACTACAATCAGTCCTGGTTGGATATGTCCATGATGGATTCTCCAAAAGGTACGATCATGGCTGGTGTCTGGGGTCGTGTAAATGGTAAATCTCTGGTCTGGTATCCCAAGGCCGAGTTTGATAAAGCCGGTTATAAAGTTCCTACTACATGGGATGAATTGACTGCATTAACTGACCAGATTGCATCTGATGGTGATACACCGTGGTGTGTTGGTGTTGAATCTGGCGCTGCCACCGGTTGGGCTATGACCGACTGGGTCGAAGAAATGATGCTCCGCACTACCTCCCTTGAGAATTATGACAAGTGGGTTGCCGGTGAGCTAAAGTTTGATTCACCTGAAGTTCGTAAAGCCGTTGAAGAAGTTGGCAAGATCTGGTTCAAAGATGGTTATGTATTTGGTGGTAGAAAAGCCATCGCAACAACTTTCTTTGGGGATGCTCCAAAACCCATGTTCGACAATCCACCCAAGTGCTGGTTACACAAACAAGGTAACTTCATTACATCCTTCTTCCCTGAAGGCAAAGTAGCTGGAACCGATTACTCCTTCTTCTACCTGCCAGGACTTGATCCCGCTTATGGTTCTCCTGTCCTTGTAGCTGGTGATATCTATGCCATGTTCAATGACCGCCCGGAAGTTCGCGCAGTCATCCAGTACTTCTCCACTGGTGATTCTGTAAAGGGTTGGGTTGAGGCTGGCGGTGCAATTTCACCTCACAAAGACTCCAGCTTGGATTGGTACACGAATGTTGTTGACCGTGGTGTAGCCGAGATCATTCTAAACGCTTCGTCCGTCCGTTTTGATGGATCAGATTTGATGCCCGGCGCTGTTGGAGCTGGCTCATTCTGGAAATCAATGACCGATTACATCACTGAATCGATTGACCTCGATACCGCACTAAAACAGATCGACGAATCCTGGCCAAAGTAAAGATCAACGAAGTAGTATACAGTTAGTAATCGCATTACTATAATGAAGGAGTAGGAAAACTGAATACAACAGATACCTACTCCTTCATACTAAGATGAGCATCATATAGGAGGGCAAATCACTATGCATCAGCAAAAAGTGCAGAAGAATCCTATGCAGGGTGTAATTGATTGGTTCGCTACCACCCTGGGAAGAATCCTGATTTCACTGGTTATTCCTTTCCTTACCTTCCTGGTATTATGGCAGGGGTTTATCTTCCTACGCGATACTCAAGCAAACCAATTTGTTGTCATTCTGGTCGCAATCATTTGGGGAGTAGGTGGAGTCACACTGCTTTTCCTGGTTGCTAATTGGTTGGTGGAACAGCTTCCCAAAGAATGGACCCACAGATTGCAGCCTTTTGTTTTTGTCGGTCCCGGATTGGCAATCCTTGCATGGTTTTTAGCCATACCCACCGTTCGAACTTTAATATTGAGTTTCAAGAATGAAACAAGCTTGCAATTCATTGGTTTGGATAACTATATTTTTGCCTTTACGGATCGAATTCTGTTGGAAGCCTTCAGAAATAACCTCCTCTGGATGGTTGTTGGAACCTTTTTCTGTGTAGGTCTCGGTTTGGTTATCGCTGTGCTTGCAGATCGAAGTCGTTATGAGACGATCTATAAAATCATTATTTTCATGCCAATGGCCATTTCCTTTGTTGGTGCAGGTGTTATCTGGAAATTCATTTATACCTACAAGGGAGAAGGTGCAGGAATTGCTGAAATCGGATTGCTTAATGCAATTGTGATTGCGTTAGGAGGTGTCTCACAACCCTGGCTGCAGCAGCCTCCCTGGAACAACTTGTTGTTGATCATTATTATGGTCTGGCTCCAGACCGGTTACACCATGGTTGTCTTATCCTCGACGATCAAAGGAATTCCCTCGGAGTTATTGGAAGCTGCGCGAGTGGATGGAGCGAATGAGATCGATATTTTCTTTAAAATTATTATCCCTTCCATTCAGGGAACACTCATCACGGTTACCACAACCATTGTAATCTTCAGTCTGAAGCTCTTTGATATTGTCCGTGTAATGACTGGAGGGAACAATGGAACAAATGTGATTGCAAACGAATTCTACCTGCAAAGATTTTCGTATGGCAATGCAGGCCGAGCTTCAGCAATTGCGATCATTTTACTGGTAGCTGTAGTGCCTGTGATGATCTATAACCTGCGGCAATTCAGGGAAAGGAAGGCTTTCTAATGGCTACACATTCGGGCGGCTATCGAAACCAGAAATTACTCTCAAGTATCCTAGTCAATGGCATCCTTATCTTTATTTGTATTATCTGGCTGGTGCCAACAATAGGCGTCTTGGTAACATCATTTAGGTTTAGCGAAAATATCTTCCGCACTGGATGGTGGACTGTTTTCCCGCATATGGGATATGTTGCGTCTAGAGAAATCACAATTGATCCAACTATCGACGTGAATGGACCCATTACCGTGGATGGTGTAACGCGAACATTCGAAGAATGGCGTTTGGGTGTACAGATGCCAGACGGAGATAAATACACATGGTTCGGAAATAAACGAACCCGATTAATTAAGGTTGAAGAGAAGAAGTGGCTTGGATTTGAAACCTCGCTGACCTTGGATAATTATAAAAATACCATTACTGGAAAAGAGATCCATTTTACTGATGGAAGCGGAAATGATATTGTGAGGAAAGGGAATAATCTTGGAGGAGCCTTCTTAAATTCCATTGCCGTTGCCATTCCAGCTACGATCATTCCAATTATGATCGCTGCTTTTGCTGCCTATGGATTTGCCTGGCTTAATTTTCCGGGAAGAAAGTTCCTGTTCACGATCGTGGTTGCCTTGCTGGTTGTTCCGTTACAAATTGCCCTCGTTCCAGTACTTCAAGACTATACCAAGCTGGGATTAAATGGTACTTACCTGGCTATTTGGTTGGCACATACCGGTTTTGGTTTACCGTTGGCCATCTACTTGATGTTTAACTACATCAGCACCCTGCCTCGGGAAATTCTGGAATCAGCTTTCATTGATGGCGCATCCAACTTTACAATATTCACCCAACTAATTCTCCCCCTTTCCATACCAGCGCTTGCTTCTTTCGCGATTTTCCAATTCCTCTGGGTATGGAATGACTACCTGGTCGCATTGGTATTCCTGGGTGACAAAACAAGGGTAGTTACCAGCGCGCTTGCTGCCATCGTTGGAGAAAAAGGACAAGACTGGCACCTGTTAACATCAGGCGCTTTCATTAGTATGATTCTGCCTTTAGTGGTTTTCCTGGCTTTACAACGTTATTTCGTCCGCGGAATGCTCGCCGGCTCAGTAAAGGGTTAACAGAGGAGATCAATGCAGAATACCAAGTACTGGTATAAACGGGCGATCATCTATGAATTAAATGTCCGTGGCTTTTTCGACGCAAATGAAGATGGTGTTGGCGACCTGGAAGGTGTTACCGCCAAATTAGATTATCTCAAAGATCTTGGGGTTGATCTGATCTGGCTGCTTCCTATTACCAAATCACCGCTTCGTGACGGTGGTTACGATGTCAGCGATATGTCCGATATCAACCCGGATTACGGAACTCTGACAGATTTCAGGAATCTTATCGTCGAAGCCCATAATCATGGAATAAAGATTATGGTTGAGCTCATCCCGAACCATACCTCTGACCAACATGAATGGTTTCAAGCATCCCGTAATCCTTCCCATCCTGAGCATCAACGGTACAAGGATTATTATGTTTGGAGTAAGACAGATCAAAAGTATAAGGATGCCAGGATTATTTTTGTTGACTACGAAAAATCAAATTGGACTTTTGATCCGATCCGTAAAGAATATTTCTGGCATCGCTTTTTCTCTCATCAGCCTGATCTTAACTATGACAATCCTGATGTACAAAAAGCGATGATGCGTGTTATTCAATTCTGGATCGATCAGGGAGCTGATGCGATTCGGGTTGATGCTCCTCCGTATTTGATCGAACGTGAAGGAACTAATTGCGAAAATCTGCCGGAATCACATACATATTACAAAAGATTAAGATCTTTCGTCGAGGCATACGCTCCCGAAGTCATGCTGTTGGCTGAAGCTAATCAGTGGCCTGAGGATACGAGAGCATACTTTGGTGATGGGGACGAGTTCCACATGAATTTCCATTTCCCACTGATGCCGCGGTTATTCATGGCTCTAGCAAAAGAAGATAGAACGCATATCGATGAAATTCTGGCCAGAACGCCGGATTTGCCTGACAACTGTCAATGGGGTGTTTTCCTGCGCTGCCATGATGAACTTACCCTCGAGATGGTGACAAACGATGAACGTAAATTCATGTGGGATTATTACGCACCCGAACCTCGCATGCGATTGAATATGGGAATACGCAGAAGATTGGCGCCTCTTCTCAATAATGATCAAAAAAAGATTAGATTACTCTATGCCATCCTGTTATCAATTATCGGCAGCCCGGTCTTGTACTATGGTGATGAGATAGGTATGGGTGACAATATCAACCTCGAGGATCGGGATGGGGTTAGAACCCCTATGCAATGGGATTCAAGTCCAAACGGAGGATTCTCCAAAGCACATCCTGAAAACATCATAATTCCATTAATTTTGCATGGTGATTATGGTTTTCAAAAAGTTAATGTCTCCAACCAAAAGAAAAACCCCGATTCGCTTTACAATTGGCTGAAATCTACGATCAAAATTCGGAAACAACACAACTCACTTTCGGAAGGAAAGACTAGGTATTGTTCCCCATCAAATAAAAGCATTCTTGCCTATATTAGGGAAAACTCAGAAGAGCAGATCCTTGTTATGGCAAATTTCTCAAAAGAAATCCAACAGGTAACAGTTGAGGAACTTGGATTGACAATCCCAAGGTTGACTCCAATATTACTAAGCAATACCCAAATTTCTGACAAAAAAACTTCTCTAACTATCGCCGGGCATGGATTTTGTTGGTTTCTTATCGGCTAAAATCCTACTTGCTATAATATGTAGGCATCCGTCAAAAATTGGCGTATTGACAAAAATAGTAATGAGTAGAATCTGAAAAATTACACATGGATCTAAAATTCGAAGCTCAATTAACTCTGACGAGATTACTCCCTCACTTAAATAACAAATTCTCGGCTTATGCCACTCATTCTTCGGCTGAGTGGGCTGTTTTCCTGGATCGGGTAAACCAGTATTTTCCCGCATTATTCGAGACGCTTTTCCCGCTATATGGGAATCGGTACGATGCTTTTTACTATTTCGAAGAATTGCTATACGCAATCGCCGATTCGTACATAAAACGTCCGCAGGAATTGAAAGATCTTGATAAACAGAGGCTGATACATCCGGATTGGTTCCAATCAAACAATATGGTTGGAGCTGTTTGCTACGTAGATTTGTTTGCAGAAAACCTGGTTGGTTTACAACAAAAGATCCCATATCTCAAAGAACTGGGAATCACCTACTTGCATTTGATGCCATTTTTCCTATCCCCTGATGGTGAAAATGATGGCGGATATGCGATTAGCAGTTATCGTGATGTCAATCACAGATTAGGCACAACCGATCAGTTGATCAATCTGGCTTCGGAATTACGCCATAACGGCATCAGTCTCATTGTGGATTTTGTTTTTAATCACACATCAGGTGAGCATGAATGGGCTCTCAAAGCGAAGCAAGGAAACCAGTATTATCAAAACTATTACTGGATCTTTCCAGATCGTATAGAACCGGACAAATACGAAAAAACCCTTCGAGAAATATTTCCCGATGAACACCCGGGCACTTTTACTTACAATGAAGCTATCGACAAATGGGTTTGGACAACATTTCATTCTTACCAATGGGATCTAAATTACCAAAATCCGGCAGTCTTTCTGAGTATGGCCCAGGAGATGCTTTATCTTTGCAATATGGGTGTAGATGGATTACGTCTGGATGCAGTCGCCTTCATCTGGAAAAAATTGGGTACCAACTGCGAGAATATGCCCGAAGCACACCTCTTGATCCAGGCATTCAACCTGGTCTCACGAATTGCTGCCCCGTCACTTATCTATAAATCGGAAGCAATCGTCCATCCTGATGAGGTTATTAAGTATATAGCCCCGGAAGAATGTCAGCTTTCTTATAATCCATTACTGATGGCGCTGATCTGGGAAAGTTTGGCTACCCGCGAAGTCAAGTTACTGCGGTATTCCATGCAAAAACGGTTTCGGATCCCTGATGGATGCTCCTGGGTCAATTATGTCCGTTGCCATGATGACATTGGATGGACTTTCTCAGACGATGATGCCAATGAATTATGGATAAACGGATTTGATCATCGAAAATTCTTGAACGGGTTTTATATCGGGAAATTCCCGGGTAGTTTTGCCAAAGGCTTACCATTTCAGGAGAATCCTCAAACTGGTGATTGCAGAATTTCAGGGACTTGTGCTTCTTTAGCAGGCTTGGAGAAAGCGCTTGCTCAAGAAACCAATAAAGAGGTTGATCTTGCCATCAAGAGGATTTTGCTGATCCATGGAATTATCATGACAATTGGCGGAATTCCATTGATCTACCTTGGGGATGAGTATGGAACAATGAACGATTATAGCTATCTTGAGAACAAAGCAAAATTAAGTGATAGCCGTTGGGTTCATCGCCCGAACCTAGTTAATAATCATACTCCGACTAAATTATCCAAAGTGAGTGAAAAGATCTTCTCGGGGTTAAAAGAATTAATCACCATTAGAAAAGAATCCCCAGTTTTTTCTGATTCACACACAGAGTTCCTGGGCATAAAGAACGATCACGTTCTTGGCTTTATCAGACAAAGTAGCTCGAATCGCTTACTTGTTTTGGCGAATTTTTCAGAAAAACCACAGCGTATCTCAATTTCCGGATTGATTAAGACTATGGATATGAACTTTTTTGAAATCCGAACAAAAGTAGAAATGAAGGGCAGCCGCATAAATCTAGAACCCTATGCTTTTCTTTTACTCAAGATGAAGCCTTTGTAATCAACATTTACATAAGAGACTTACCTTACGAATGCATATAGCTTTCATACTCCGAAATTCTTTCCTGTAGTTAATTACTCCTGAATAGCTATCCCTGAATTTGTACTCTTTGCTTACCTTATTGCCTTTCATTTTGGGGTTAGGAACCTCTATATGTGTGGCGGTGTGTATTGCCCAGTCTGTCCCTTGGTACATATCATTGACAACAAGTTCAATAAACGTGAAGATTATTTGTCAGTATGTCATTGCTATCATTAAGTAAAATCATGCGAATTCGATACTCGTTTAACAAATCGAAGAGTACAGAAATAAATCCTTTTCTTTTTTGATTAATGATGTAATATACTCTACTGATACACAAACGGGATTTTAACGTATCTATACCCGGGATTATTTCTTGGGAAACGATTCTTGACTACTTGATACCTTCTTGTATGAAAACAAGGACCTGAGGATTTTCATTTAGCATATGGAAGATCTATCTGTAGAAATGCACTCTCATCGAGAAAAAAGCAGCATGAAGGCTGTGAATATTGGATTGATCGCCAATGTTTTTCTGGCTCTCATCAAAACTTCCATTGGTGTCGTCGGACACAGCCCGGCACTACTGGCAGATGGCATCAACTCATCTTCCGATGTTGTCTACGGATTGGCTGTGTTGATCTTTATGCGTTTGTCTGTCAAACCTGCCGATCCTGAGCATCCATATGGTCACCGACAGTTTGAGACGATCGCTGCGCTGACTGTTGGCGCCTTTGTCATCACCACCGCCATAGGTATCTTCTGGGATGCAATTAGTACAGTTTTTGACCAGTTGAATAATCCAGCAGCTGTCATAGTCGCCAAACCGATTGCCTTTTGGGTGGCATTATTGACAGTTGGAATGAAGATCGGTTTATATATTTACACCCGGTCCATTGGTAAGATACAAAACAACATTGCTGTTAATGCACTTGCATATGATCACCGCAATGATATCTTCGCTGCTACCGCGGCGTTGATCGGCATTACCCTAGGCCGTTCCGGATTTACCTGGGTAGATCCACTCGCTGCAGCTTTGGTAGCTCTAGTGATCTTACGCACAGGTATCGAGATCATTAGGGAGTCTGCTTCGGAACTGATGGATACAGTTCCTGGTATATCAATGGAAAAACAGGTAAGAGACATTCTAAATGGCATTCCTGGCATTCTAAAAGTTGAAGATGTACATTTGCACCGGTTTGGACCCTACCTTGTAATGAATTTAACAATTGATGTGGACGGATCGATCACTGTGACTGAAGGGGATGAGATCGCTAGCGTTGCCGAGCGTAAACTGCGCAGCATGATCGATTTTCTCCAGACAGTTCATATCCATTATCATCCTCTGCAAAGATAATTAATCCTTTCAATGTTTAAATCTACCTAACAAAAAAACCACCCTTTTAAGGCGGTTATTGTATTTTCTGTCGGGGCGAGAGGATTTGATATCATACCTCGATGGTAACCGCCGACCTAACAAAAAACCACCTGTTTCAGGTGGTTATTGTATGAACTGTCGGGGCGAGAGGATTTGAACCTCCGACCTCTTGCACCCCATGCAAGCGCGCTAGCCGGACTGCGCCACGCCCCGAACAACGAACGGAATTATAGCACGAGATGTTGAATTGGCAAGGGATTGGTGGCAAAACTTCACCTCTTACCCACAGGGACTGTTTGTCCTTTTCGTTCTCCCTTTCCTCACCAATAATTATTATGGATTCATCATTTTGACGATATCCGCTTCGCCGATGATCCTGACTCCCAATTGTTTTGCCTTGTCAAGCTTGCTGCCAGGGTTTTCCCCAAGGACCAGATAACTCGTCTTGGCACTCACACTGTCGCTTACTTTTCCTCCCTTTGATTGGATCATCTCCTTGAGTTCATCTCTCCCCAAGGTAGGCAGCGTCCCTGTGATAACGAATGTCAATCCTTCCAACGGACGAGTTCCGGCAATGGTTTCAGATACAACTTCCTTTGTCAGCACACCTGCTATATTAAGCTTATCAATGACCTGCAGGTTTTCTTCCCGCGCGAACCAATCAACCACTCCGCTGGCAATATTGGGGCCAATCCCTTCGATTTGTTGCAAACCTTCTATTGTGGCTACGCGCAAAGCATCTAAATCGTGATAGTTAGCTGCAAGGTCTGCAGCTGCGGTCTCTCCGATCCCTTTGATTCCAAGCGCATTGATCAATCTCGATAGCGGTCTTTCCTTTGCTGCATTTACCGAATCAATTAGATTTTTAGCTTTCTTCTCCGCGAATCCTTCTAACTTAAGCAGATCGTCCAATTTTAGAGTGAAGATATCGGCTACGTCATGTACCAGACCGGAATCGGCTAACTGTTCGACGATCTTGATACCCATTCCGTCCATGTCCATTGCCCCGCGAGATACAAAATGCTCCAGGTTGCGGATCAACTGTGCCGGGCAGGCTGCATTGACACAGTACCAGGCAACCTCGCCGTTCAGATGCTCGACAGCTTCTCCGCAGGTTGGGCATGTTTGCGGTGGTGAATATGGTTCTTCAGTCCCCTTTCGCACATCCAGGATTGGTCCGATCACATAAGGGATCACATCACCGGCCCTTTTGATCAGTACCCTGTCACCAACCCGGATATCCTTATCAGCGATGAAATCGAAATTATGCAGGGTTGCCTGCCTGACCACAACACCGCCTACCTCAACTGCATCCAGCACTGCGTATGGGGTAAGCACTCCTGTTCTTCCAACATTTACCTTGATATCCAGAAGTGTCGTGGTCACTTCACGGGCAGGATATTTATAAGCCATCGCTCCGCGCGGATCTTTTCCCACGATCCCCAGATCACTGGCAGCCTGCAAGTCATCCAGTTTGATAACCAATCCATCGACCTCAAACGGGATGCTGTCGCGTAATCCCATGGCTGTATGGGCTTCGGTGATAGTTTGATGGATACTAGCCAACCTTTTTGCCCGGTCTGTCACTGGAAAACCAAAAGATTTCAGATAGTTCAGCAACTCCCATTGCGTCGATGGAAGCGGATCGGATGATTCGACGATCTGGTAGACCAGCAATGTCAATGGTCGCTTCGCAGTCAACTTGGGATCCAGCTGCCGTAACGAACCCGCCGCTGTATTTCGTGGATTTTGGTAGGTCTTTTCCCCGGCAGCTTCCATCTTTTTATTCAATTCCTCAAAATCCTTAAGCATGATGAAAGCTTCTCCGCGGACGACCAGTCTAATTGGAGCTTTTCCGACTTTCGCATCAACTGGAATTCGCAGCGGGACTGCGGGCAATGTTTTCAGGTTGTTAGTAATATCCTCTCCTACATCCCCGTCACCTCGGGTCGCACCAAGTACAAATAACCCGTTTTCGTAATGAAGCACAACAGTCAAACCATCGATCTTGGGTTCAACAACGAACCCACTTTTGGATACCCGAGAATCCAGTTTTTCAATCCGTTCATACCAGGCGAGGATATCTTCATCCGAAAAAGCATTAGCCAAGCTCAGAATGGGTCCTGGGTGCCTGACTTTGCGAAATTTATCCACCGGCGTGCTGCCTGTTCTTTGCGTGGGTGAATCCGGTGTGATCCATTCTGGATGCGCTAATTCAGCAGTGCGCAACCTGAGCCAGCATCTCATCGTATTCTTTATCAGAGATGATGGGATCATCCAGTACATGGTAGCGATAATTATGAAAACGAATATCTTCTTGAAGCTTTCGTATTTCTTCCAAAGTAGCTACTGAGCTCGGATTTGCCATAAACCACCTGATCCTCAAAAATCAATTACGGTATAATTTAATTATATTTTAATGGTTTTTTCAATTGGTCAAAGAAGGAGCACATATGAAACTCGTCGGAAAAATTGTAGCAGTAATTCTCATCTTCTTTGGTGTCATGTTCGTTCTTGGGGCTTTTAGCACCCAGGGAACCGCCGGTTGGATAATCGTCGGTATCATCGTTGCCGGTATTGGTCTTGGATTGGCCTACTTCATGTGGAAGAAGCCGCCTGCCTCAGAATCCCAGAATATCACGTACAATGTACAATTGCCAGGTGATGTAAAGTGGGAAGGCTTGAAATGTCAATCTTGTGGTGGCGCCTTATCTCCTGAGAATGTCAAAATGATCGCCGGCGCTCCTGTTGTAACCTGTCCATATTGCCACACTACCTATCAGATGACAGAAGAACCCAAGTGGTAATCCCAATATCCCTTTGTAAAAAGGATCTAATATGACGAAACGAATACTCTCGAGCTTTATCCTTGTGGTTTTGCTGCTTGGATGCTTCACCTCAGCCGTTTCTGCACAGACGTACATTTTCTCAGTGGATCAGGCTGTCATTGATGCCTATTACAATTCGGATGGCACCCTGATGTTGGATTACACCTATGTATTTTCCAATTCGCCATCAGCAGACCCGATCGAATTTGTAGATATTGGTCTTCCCAATGGGAATTTCAATATCGGTAACATCACCGCTACGGTGGATGGCAAGCAGATCACAGATATCTCGAAGGCTGATCCGCAGAATCTCACGGCGGGCAGCGATGGATTCACCCTCGCTCTTCATGGGGATGCCATTCAACCAGGCGCGACTGGAACCGTTTTCGCGCGTGTGACTGGTATCACCGGTGCCTTTTACGCTTATAACAAAGGGGATACCCAAGACTACGCCAGTGTCCGCTTTTCTCCCAACTTCTTTGGATCAAGCTTTGTAACCGGTTCGACCGCGATGCGGGTATCCCTCCACTTACCCCAGGGCGTCCTTCCTGAAGAACCTCAGTATGAAGAGAACAAATCCGGATGGCCAGGTAGTCCGATACCATCCGCAGCATTGGATGCGGACGGCAGGGTCACCTATACCTGGGAGTACAGTAACGCATCAAGTAGTTCACGGTATGAATTTGCAGCCGCATTCCCCGCCAAATACATCCCGTCAGATGCTTTATCCGTCGGTGTTTCGTTCGATCCCTCCATATTGATCTGTGTTTGCATTGGCCTTGGGATTGTGGGATTTTTCGTCTTCATCATCTACGCATCAGTTGTTGGTGCCCGAAAGCGCAAACTTCAATACCTGCCCCCAAAGATCGCCATAGAAGGTCACGGCATCAAACGCGGATTGACCGCTGTGGAAGCTGCTGTCCTCATGGAACAACCCATGGACAAGATCCTCACCATGATCCTTTTTGGTTTGATCAAAAAAGATGCGGTGAGTGTGACCTCCAGAGAACCATTAGAACTGAAGATAGCCTCACCAATTCCTGAAGGTTTGCAACCCTACGAATCCGAATTTATCACCGGATATCAATTCCCTGCTGGACGTGAGCGTCAAAAAGGATTACAGGAAGTGATGATCTCTCTCGTCAAAACAATCGCAGAAAAGATGAAGGGATTTTCACGCAAAGAATCGATCGCGTTTTACGAAGATATCAATAAACGAGCCTGGGAACAGGTGACCGCCGCCGAAACTCCAGAGATCAAGAGCCAGAAATTCGACGAAAACCTGGAATGGACCATGCTTGGCAAGGATTATCAACAGCAGACCCAAACTGTTTTCAGCTCCGGACCAGTCTTTGTACCTCGCTGGTGGGGATCTTTCGACCCGGGTTACCGTGGATCTGTTGCTGGCACACCAAGTATGTCTGGCGGTCATAGCCAGAGCAGTGGACCGGTAACCATCAATATGCCAAAACTCCCTGGTGCGGATTTTGCTGCATCCATGGTAACCGGGGTTCAATCCTTCGCCGGTAATGTGGTTGGAGATATCACCGCTTTTACCTCAGGAGTGACCAACAAAACAAATCCTCCGCCTCCGCCAACTACATACCGTAGTTCCGGTGGTGGTGGCGGTGGCCATAGCTGTGCTTGTGCTTGTGCCTGCGCCGGCTGCGCCTGCGCCTGTGCTGGTGGTGGAAGATAAAGATCGGAAATAACTGTTGCAAAACCCTTTTCGCAACCTGAAAGATGTCTTTTCGAAACCAGTTGTTGATATCCCATCAACTGGCCTCTACCATTTTCGTTATGACCAGTTGGATGAAAAATCACGCATTCATCTACGGATCGACGAAGATGGTAGCGGAGTATTGATCATTAATGCCAATCGGGTAATGCACCTCAATCAGACCGCAGCCTGGATGGCGATCCGTCATCTTGAGAAGAAACCTGCTTTGGAAACATTGAAAAGCATACAACGTCGATATCATGTTGCCCTTGAGCAGCTCAAAGCAGATTATGACCAGATCGCAGTCCCAGGTGGATGAGATCATCCGGCCGGATGGCGTGTGCCCGGTTCATGACTTGATGCTGGATAATCAAATGCCTTTCTCAGCCCGTCCATCTGCTCCTTATCGTATGGATCTGGCTGTAACCTATCGGTGTAATAACGATTGTTTGCATTGCTATAACGATCGGCCCCGGGATTTTGCCGAAATGGATACTGCGTGTTGGAAGCGTATCCTCGATAAAGTCTGGGACCTTGCTATTCCGCATGTGGTTTTTACTGGTGGTGAGCCTACCCTTCGGTCAGATCTCCCCGAATTGATAGCCTACGCCGAAAATCTGGGTTTGATTACTGGATTGAACACCAATGGCAGAAGAATATCCGACCCTGTATATCTTCAGACTCTGGTAGATGCCGGTCTGGACCATGTGCAGATTACCCTGGAATCCCACGATCCTGATATCCATGATGCCATTGTGAATGCGAAAGGTGCCCATCGGCAAACTGTGCTTGGTATACAGAACGCATTGAAGTCTCCCTTATATGTGATGACGAATACAACCATGCTTCAAGCCAATAGTGTGGAGTTGAAAGCAACGCTGAATTTTCTGGCTGATCTTGGTGTGCCCACCATTGGGCTAAATTCATTGATATATTCAGGTAAGGGCTCTAATGTGGGCAGCGGATTGCGGGAATCGGAATTGCCGGAATTGCTCGAAATTGCCAAAGAACACACTTCGTCACAAAGTCAGAAACTGATCTGGTACACCCCAACAGAGTATTGCCGCTTTGACCCGGTTTCACATGATGTCGGTGTCAAAGGTTGCACCGCAGCACTATATAACATGTGCATCGAACCCGATGGCGCGGTTTTACCCTGCCAATCTTATTATCAGCCACTGGGAAACCTGCTGACTGACTCATGGGATTCCATTTGGAATCATCCCATCTCGATTAGTTTACGTGAACGGCATGGCTTGCCCGCAAAATGTGGGGATTGTGCATTGATTGCTGAATGCGGTGGTGGATGTCCACTGCATCGTACACCGGATGAAAGAAATTACTGAATCTGTACCATTAACCTTGGAGGGATAAGAGATGGATAAACTGATCACACTTGTCAACCGCTTATTGCACCGCGATACCACACCACCAGCTCTCTTGCCTCAGGGAATGTACCACTATCAAAGTCCTGCGGATGCGAATCCACAATACCGCATGCATCTTCGTGTGGAACCGGATGGTACCGGGCTATTGATCATTAACGCTCACACCACCCTCCATCTCAATCAAACTGCCACTGAATATGCCTTCTATTTAGTAAATAATGCATCAGAGAACACAATCCTGAATACGATGAAGAGCAGGTACCAGGCATCTGACTTGATGATCAAGCAGGACATGTCGGACTTCAAATCCACCATCCTCCGCCTGGCACAGAGCGAAGATCTCGATCCGGTGACCTACTTCGGCTTTGATCGAAAAGACCCCTACACAACCAACATCTCAGCTCCATATCGGCTGGACTGTGCATTGACCTATCGATTGTCCGAAGAGACGGCTCAAAGCGCTGCACCAGTTGAACGGGTCAAGCGCGAAATGCTTACTGAAGAATGGTCGAAGTTGCTGGAAAATGCCTGGCAGGCTGGGATTCCCCATGTGATCTTCACCGGTGGAGAGCCCACTCTAAGGCCCGATCTGCCTGACATCATTGCGTCTGCTGAAAAACTGGGGCAGGTGACTGGGTTGTTGACTGATGGTTACCGACTGGCCAATTCAGAGTATTTCCATTCGCTATTGAATGCGGGGTTGGATCATCTCCTTCTCGTTCTCGATCCAAAAGAAGAACAGTCCTGGGAGGCGGTTCGCGATGCGATCAATGAAGATATTTTCGTTACCGTCCACCTGACTATTTCGGAGACAATACGGTCCAAGCCGGAAGAGATTTTGGATCGATTACAACGCATGGGTATCAAGAGCATTTCTCTTAGCACAAATAATCCGGAATTGGAAACACAAGTAAAAGAAACAGCAGATTACGCAGCCCGAATTGGTTTATCTTTGGTGTGGGATCTCCCGGTTCCTTATTCAGCCCAGAATCCTGTCAATCTGGAAATAAAAAACGAAAAGATCATCGAAGGTGCTGGCAAAGCATGGTTATATGTCGAACCAGATGGTGATGTTCTGCCGGCGCAGTCCGTTAACCACGTCATGGGTAATCTACTTTCAGATCGTTGGGATACAATCTGGGCAGCCAGACCAACCAGGGATGAATGAGAACCCAAAATCTGGAAGAATGGCATCAGCGGTTTAATCAGCAATCCGCTTGGACAAAACACAGCCGCCAGTATCTTTATGAAAAAATTGATCTTACTCAAATTAAGTCCGTCCTTGATGTTGGCTGCGGTACAGGTGCATTGCTATCTGATTTTGACCCATATCCGGAGATACGGATATTTGGATTCGATCTGGATTTCCCCCGTGTATCCTACGCCAAACATACTACAGGCTTCTCCCGAGTTTCCTGTGCTGATGCTTATCATATTCCCTTTTTAGCCAATACCTTTGATCTGGTGACTTGCCATTACTTATTGCTGTGGTTGAACGAACCAGTAGATGCCCTTTGGGAGATTAAACGGGTCCTTAAACCAGGTGGTATTCTTCTCTGCCTTGCTGAACCGGATTATCTCGCCAGGATCGAGTATCCACAGGACTTCGCAAAACTGGCGAAACAACAACTATTGTCTTTGATCGATCAAGGGATCACTCGCTGATGCCGGACGGAAATTGGGTGATTGGTGTCATCAATCAGGACTGACTGTCGAACAGATTGGTGTTTCAGGTGGTGAATGGATCCCATCTTCCGGTTCTTCTTGAGCGAAAATGAATCAATTGCTCTCCAGGCAGACCTTGGAGAGCAATTAAGTGCTGAAAGAATATTACAACTCGACGAATTAGAACGACAAAGCCGTTCTAATGGCTTCAGGGTGCAGTACCTGCCGGTGTTTTATCTCAAGGCAGTTAAGTCAGCCGGTTAGTTATATGGATGATTATCATTTACCTTACAAGTTGCTAAAATAATATTATTCAATTACTTATTAAGGAGTTATTAATGACATATACACTGGATTCGAAGATAAACGAACTCCTCCAAAACCCTAAGGTAAAGGCATTATTGGAGAATTATGTCCCGGGAGCTACCAGCAATCCTATGCTCTTGCTTGCAGGTGGGATGACAATACGTGCAGTGACTGACATGCCACAAGCCAGACAAATGGGATTGACCAAAGAGATGGTTGATAAATTTCTGGTTGAAGCAAATAAATTAACCTGAGTACCGACCAAACCAAATGATTTGGTATCGGTAGATATTCTGAAAGCATCATTCAAATATCAGATTTTATGCTGTGTCCATTTTCTAAAATAGATATAGAAATATTTCTGGATGAATTATTAGTTGCCTACTTTTGCCAGGATCCGGTAAAAAGTTAGCAATACCACACTGCCGCCACTGACCCAATAGACAAATTGCATCACAAGATTGGTTGTATCTGTCCCTGAGGTGATGCCGTGCATCAGGACGCCGGCAAAGATCAAAAAACTGACAAAGTGCATTGCCCGCCATGTTTTATATCCCATATGCTTCTTCAAATAGAAAGAAAGCACCAATATTCCCCAAATATAGAACGCAATCTGTCCTAATCCCACCCATATGGGTCGATATGTGGAAATGCTAAAAGGTATAAACACCTGTGCGACATTTACTTTGAAGTACTTATCTCCTAAAAGAAGCATTCCATGAAGCAATCCAGTGATCAACCCGTTGATACTGATGAACTGGTGTAGATCATTGGCAGTATACGCCCCCGGAAAATACTTTGCAGTCTTGCTGGTGATCAGTAATCCCAATACCATTGAAATCCATAAGAATAGATACGATACGATTGCGGTACCACGCGACAGATACCAGAAGACCTTGGGTTCTGCACCTGAGATGGACCCGACTAATCCCGGCAACAAGATCGGGATGGTGATTGCTGAAAAAAGTATTCCCAATAAGGCGAATACACCGATTAACCAGATTGATAATTGACCGCCTTGTGGCAATTCTCCATCTATAGGTTTGTTAGCTTGGATCTCAATTGTTGTCATGATTCATACACCTTAACTTCGACCAAATTCCCGCCAAAAATGATTCGTCCGTCCTGATGAAAGCATATTTGTTGGAAATTCCCCTGTGATTGCATCCACGAAATCGCGGAATCTACTCCACAGATGACTGCCATTTTAGCTGCCATTTCAGCCGATATAACATCATCAGCTATGATTGTTGCAGTAATTAGTTCTGTTACAGCAGGTTCCCAGGTACGCGGATCGATTAAATGATGCATGGATAAATTCCCGCGCATCCAATGTCGGCGATTGATTCCCGATGTTGCAATGGAGTGGTTTTTGAGTTCTACTGCAAATAACTCGTGCCCGAGATTTGCCGGGTCTTCAATTCCAACCTCCCATCCTGTTCCATCCGCAAGTGGTCCAGATATGGAGATATCTCCACCGCAATCTACCATCACTGATCCATATTTCTTCAATCTTTCCATAGTCTGTTTCGCAGCCCACCCTTTTACAATTCCGCCAAAATCGAGATGAATTTCATTCATCAGTGTTACAGAATGAAATTGGTGGTCAAAATGGATGGATTCCAGTCCATATTGCGGGTAAATTGGATCCCAGCTATTCATGCCTGGATTGGTTCTGATCTTTTCAAAAGTTTGATCATAACCTGCCGCGACCAGCGCATCGCTTACGACAGGAGTAATGATTCCATTCGTTTTTTCCTCAATATCCAGGCAAAGCTGTAACACTTTCCACATCTCATCGCTAACAGCTATGCTTTTCCCGTTTGATCTGTTCATCAGGCTCAGTTCACTATCGATCCGGAATCGGCTAAAAATCTGTTCCCACTTTTCGAACCAATCTGGAACTTGTGCAAGGTAGCGATGGGCTGTTTTGGGTAATTCGATCATCACCAGCATATCCGTCCCCATCGCATGAAACCTGATTTCATCGATCATTACGAAGTCCGTGTCGAAGTGCTCGATTTTCTGGATGATTTTTTACCCGATTTCGCAGTGCCACCGCCGCCTGAAGGAACATACTGAATCACAGTCTGGACAATTGGAGCTCCGATGGAAGGCATGGCAGTTGGCGCACTGACACTCCGCAGCGTGGGTTGTGTGAGGTCATTGGATACTTGTGAATTCACACTCGCTGTGGATGGAACCATCAGGCTGATCAAGGTGGGCAATCCTTCTGGCTGTGCATCCGCTGAATTTGCGTTTGGATCTGATTGAACTTCTTGGTTGTTAGCTTTGATCACTTTGGCAGAAAGAAAACTCCACACCAGAAAGGTAATACCTGCCGCAAGCGAGATAATAACAACCTTGACACTATTCAAAAAGCCTTCTGTGGGTTTAGTTTTTGGTTTGATTTCCATGGATACCTCCAGTGCTATGAATAAATTCAACCATTCTAATCATCATCTTCAAATTCATGCTCGCTTTCGTGCGAACCTGATTTGGCTTTCTTCGCAGCCTTTTTTGTTTCGGTGGATGCCGTTTGGTAAGATCCGGTTGAGACAGTTTGAACTTGAACGATTGAAAGTACTTGTCCGCTCATACTCACCCAAACTTGTTCTCCACTGTTGAATTGGAATTCGTATGCGGGGATATTATTAAAATTACTGATATGCTGATTGACGATCACCCCGCCAGGAAGGGCATTCGCCGCTGCGGCCAATGCTGTCTCAACAGTGACTACCTGCCCGGGACCACCCAGTAAACTGTTGAACAAGACATCACCCTTTTGAGCATCGATATAGAACTGTTCCCCTGTCTCAAATTTCACATCATACGCCGCTACACCACTAAAATCCACCAACTCTGCTTTACCGGATGCGGTGGGAGGTAGTTTTCCGGCGCGCATAGCCGCTTCCACAGCTTGTGGAATTGAAACAGCATACTTGCTTGAAGCATTAACGATACTTTGATCATTAGATGGCGAGTTTCCCGCTAACAATCGGTTAGCTTCGGTTAATCTGGCATTCGCTTCTTCGATCGTCTGGGCATACTCAGCATCTTTTTGAGCAAGCAGATCCTGAAGCTCGGCAACCTGGGCAGCATCATTCGCTGCGGAGTTCGCTTTGACAATTGCTGCCACACTACCTAAAATAAAGGTGGTGATGAGTACAGATATGAGAATCGCTTTTTTATTCATTAGGTTCCTCCATTTATGCAATTAGTAATCATTGTAGTGAACAGAGATAAATGTTTCCTTGAAATGAGACTCCAATTTTCCAAGAATTTTCCAATCTTTCGGGGTTATATTTAGTGCAGGGACCTTTCAACGTCCCGGATTACAATATGTGTGGGTAAAAATTCAATATGCGCGTTTTGATCATAGAAGATGACATCCGGCTGGCAGGCTTACTGGCCAAAGTGCTTGAACAGGAGCATTATGCAGTGGATCAAATGCATGATGGCGCATCTGGTCTTGAATTAGCCTTGCGTGGAATCCATGACCTCGCTGTGATTGATTGGATGCTTCCTGAGCGGGATGGACCTTCAATTGTTCGCGAAATTAGACGAGCGAAGGTGCCGATGGGTATCCTAATGCTGACAGCCCGAGGGCAAATGGAGGATCGTGTAGCTGGTCTCGACAGTGGAGCTGATGACTACCTGGTCAAACCGTTTACATTTGATGAATTGTTAGCCAGGCTACGTTCGATCACCAGAAGGTTTACTAATCAAGCCGGCGATACACAGGAGATCCGCTGTGGTAGTCTGGTCATGGATACAAATGTCAGATCAGCCCGGCGGGGTGATTCTGCTCTTGACCTGACAAAAACCGAATGGGATCTGCTTGAATACTTCCTCAGACACCCAAAACAAATACTCACTCGTCAAAATATATTGGATTATGTCTGGTCTTATGAAAGAAACGTACAAGCTGAAATGGTAGATGTCTATATTTCATATTTACGAAAAAAACTGAACCTGCCAGGAAAATCTGATCCCATCCAAACGGTGCGCGGAGTTGGCTATCGATTGGACCCGGATTATGCTTAGAAAACTTCAGATCCAATTAACTCTCTTTTATTTCTTCGCATCAGTGATTCTTGTGGGCGCAGTCGGTGCTGGTCTGTATTATCGGTTGTCCAGTTACTTCCAATCTTCAACAGACCTCCTGTTAAAATATAGCCTGGCACAGGAATTGAGAGCCTTAACTCAACCTATAACACCTGATCTTGAGGCTGCGGAACAGGAATTCCTGATCACTGTACAACCTAGAATACCTACCCCCGCCTGGACGGAAATCTCTGACGAGGATGAAGAAGGGACTCTAGAATCAGTTCCCCCTACTCTTGCCCCACTCTTTATTCCAACTCAGAAGAAACCATCCAAACCATCAGACAGCAACGAGGAGCCTGAGAACAGTGCCGATCCTGAGCCTGAGGATGAATCATCAGATGACAGTAGTAAGGTTCCCGGCACCGATGTTCCATCACATGGAACCGTTAATCCTCGTTCACAGGTCAAAGTTAATGCTATTCTTGTTGCCCAATCAACACCAGAACCAGCTAACGCAGAAAATGAGGCTGTTTTTACCGGTGAGTTAGCCTCGATTTTTGTTATCCGCATTGATCGATCAGGCGGTATTGTTTCCGCTAGTAACCGACCCAAAAGCAGCCTGCCTGATCAACTCTCAGCTCTCCAAAATGCAAAGCGGGACGGGATTGACATTCGATCTCTCAAATTACAAAGTGGGACCCCGGTACGTTTATTGACCTATTACCTGCCTGAAAATCAGGATATCGCATTTCTCCAATTGGGTCGTCCGGTGGATGACCAGATGCGCCTCCTTAACCAATTTCTGGTAAGCTGGTTGGGCATCGGCTTGATTTGCCTGATCTTTACAGGTGTAGGTAGTTGGTGGCTTGCTGGCAAAACATTGATGCCTGCCCAAAAATCAATGGAAAAACAGCGTGATTTTGTGGCAAATGCGAGTCATGAACTTCGTACCCCACTAACCTTGATCCGTGCGAGTACCGAAACTGCATTGCGGTCCGAACCAAACATGGAATCCCAAAAGCTGCTCAATGATGTTTTGTCCGATGTGGATGATATGAGTAAGCTCTTTGATGATTTATTGCTTTTATCCCGTTTGGATGATCAGAAATTAGCGCTGAAATTGGAGACAGTACACATTCAAACCATCTTCGAAGATATCTCGATCAGGGTAAAACGTCTAGGCTATACGCATGATGTCCGAATCGTACTTGACCATGAGAATATGCATCTTCTGACAGATCCGGAAAGGTTGAAACAGATCCTCTGGATCATCACAGATAATGCGTTAAAACACAGCCCTGCAGATAGTGTGATCACCTTTAAAGCAAACTACACACCTACGACAATTCAGATCAAGGTTGTTGATGAAGGTGCAGGGATCCCTAAAGAGCACTTGCCGTATATTTTCGAACGGTTCTATCGAGCCCCGGCAGCTCGGGGGAAACAAAGACGTGGCGCAGGTCTTGGTTTACCCATTGCCAAGGGACTTGTTCAATGCTTGCGTGGAAACATCCATATCGAAAGTGCTTCGGGTAAAGGTACAATGGTTATTCTTTCATTACCTCGGGCGTGATTCTTGCTACTGATTCATTCTTAATAAGACTTGAACTATCTGATTTTGACCGTTATAATGCGCATCAATGAACTCAATCAATAGAAGAGACTTTCTCAAACTATCCGCTCTCGGATTAAGCTCCCTTGCATTTAATGGAATGCCGGGGCTATCTTCGGATTTAAAAACTACCGAAGTAGGTCGCATTGCCATTCAATCCGTTAGTGTATATGCAGAACCTGATGATAAAAGCCGGATAGTGATGCAGCGCTATCGAGATGAATTGATCAATATCTATGAGGATGTCATCTCTGATAAGGGACCTGGCTACAACCCGCTCTGGTATCGGGTTTGGCGAGGATATATCCATGCTGCGCATGTGGTCAAAGTCCGAACCATTCTGAACTCTGTTGAATCTTCTGTACCCAAAACAGGGTTGCTTACAGAAGTGACTGTTCCATACAGCCTTAGCTACCGTTTCACCAAAAAGTTTGGTTGGGATCCCAATTACCGTTTATATTACGGCTCTACCCATTGGATAGTAGGAGTAGAGGAAGGACCGGATGGATCGCCCTGGTACCGCATCCGTGATGAACTGCTCAGCGCAGACGAGCAGAATTACTTTGCCCCGGCTGATCACTTTAGACTGATTTCCCCTCTCGAATATACTCCGATCGTGACTGATATCCCACCGGAGCAGAAACGTATTGAAGTCAATCTTGCCACCCAGACATTGATTGCTTTTGAAAATGATAAAGAAGTGCTGAAAACCACAATTTCCTCAGGTGTTCCGTCTAATGGACGGAAGGGTGTCAATACAGACACACCCAGGGGTGATTTCAATGTGTATTCAAAACTACCTTCGAAGCATATGGGAGAAGGTTACTTCACCAATGACCTGGATGCTTACATCCTGCCGGGAGTTCCCTGGGTCACCTTTTTCGAAAAATCAGGGGTCGGTTTCCATGGTACCTGGTGGCACAACAACTACGGAATGACCATGTCGCATGGCTGCATCAATATGAAAACGCCTGAAGCGCTGTGGATTTTCCGCTGGACAACCCCTCCAGCTGAACCCAATAAAGTCGAAACTCGTGGAAATGGTACAAGGGTGATCGTCTACTAGTTTTCCCCGACGAATTTTTGAAAAACCTGGTTTCCTAAAAATAACCCCCGATGAGTCAGGGTTATTTTTCTATCCGGAGATACCCCATCCACAATTAGTAATCCTGATTTGCTCAATTCTGTGATTTCATCCCCGAAAAGTTGAAATAACTCAATTCTGTAGCGGTTAAAAAATCCCCTTTCAGTCACGCCTTCTTCAAGCAAACGCAGTCGCAGCATCAACTCTTCCTGCATTTGTACGAACTCGGAGATACTTATGACCGAGATATTCGCTGCTCCCGTCGGGTAAGGATTGATCTCAGGTCTTGAATACTCACCCATGTAATCTTCGATTGAATTTGTATTGGCTATCCTTGTATCCCCCAGATATCCATGCGCACCCACCCCGAAACCATAATACCAATCATTATGCCAATACTGCAGATTATGGCGCGAACGCAGATCTCTCTCCGTTTCATCGTTCTTTGCCCAATTGGAAATCTCGTAATGAGCGAATCCCTTTTCATCCAAAAATGAACAGGCATATTCCAACATATCAGCAGCAATGTCATCATCCGGATCAGGCAGCAGACCTTTGTCGACTTGATCCCATAGGGGTGTTCCTTCCTCCACAGTCAGTGAATAACACGAAATATGCTGTGGATATAGATCAAGAGCTGCAGCCAGTGTTGTCTTCCATTTATCCAAACTCTGATTTGGTAGTCCATAGATCAGATCAAAGCTGATGTTTTCAAACCCAGCCATTCTGGCTGATTTTACTGCATCTTGGACATCCGCGAAATCGTGGATTCTACCCAGTAATCGCAGTTCGTCATCATTTGCTGATTGCATTCCAATACTTAATCTATTGATCCCCATATCGCGATAGGCGGTTAATTTCGCGAGTTCGAGTGTTCCCGGATTGGTTTCAATCGTGATTTCGCATGAAGAATCCCAAATGAATGTGTTGTGCAGGCTGGTAAATACCTTTTTCAGAAATTCGGTCGGTAATATTGATGGTGTTCCACCGCCGAAAAATATGGATTGGATCCTTTGTTTTTCGCCATTATTCTTCTGAGCTGAAACAATCTCTTTACAAAGTGCGTCTATATATTCGGGTATCCACTGCTGCATTCCAGCCACGGTCACAAAATCACAGTAGGTGCATCTCTGCTGGCAAAACGGGATATGGATATAAACCGCGAAGGTGTCTCTCATATTTTTATCTTATCATGAACAGCCCGGCACAATGCCTGGTTATCAAATGCTGGTATAATTTTTTCGATTGGAGAAAACCCGACGATTATGAGTCCAGAAAAATCAACCTCTTCAACTAAAATCTGTCCGACCTGCGGTACGCGGGTCAGTGAAAAAGCAGTCAAGTGTGTTGTCTGTGGGAGTGATTTGTCATCCCCCACAACATCCGCACCAAAACCCAAACCAGTTCAGGGCAGCCGAATGCCTGAGCTCACTTTGACTTTACCTGCAGCGCTGGGATTGTTAGCCTTGTTTGTGGTCATTGGTGCATCCGCGGTGTTCTTCACCTTGCGTTCTGCTGGTAGGGTCGTTGAGCCAACCCAGATACCAACTGCAACTACAACTCCGACTTTAACCCTCACACCAACCAGTACGATGACTTCCACACCGGAACCGTCGATAACACCAGTTCCACCAGTGGAATATACTGTAAAAGCCAATGAGACTTGTTCGGCGCTAGCCTTGACCTTTAATGTATCAGTCCCAAGTATCATCCTTTTGAACAACCTGCCGACTTCATGCATTCTTTCTGAAGGTCAAAGGATCCTCATTCCTCAGCCAACTCCCACTCCAACGGATGAACCTACCGCGACACTGTCGGGAGCGAACGCTACCGAAGCTGCCTGCGTCAAAGACATCTACGTAGTCAAGGGTACGGATACACTAAGCACCATTGCTCTCAATTACAATGTGCCCATATCCGCGATCAAAGAATATAACGGGATGGCGAATGATATTGTCTGGGAAGGTAAGACGATGATCATTCCGATCTGCAAACGTAATCCCACCCCTGGGCCTTCCCTGACTCCCACACCTCCTCCGCCGTATTCTGCTCCAAATTTGCTGCTTCCTGCGGACGGTGCATCCTTCACACTGGCAAATGACAACTTTACTCTGCAATGGGCTTCTATTGGCGTATTGAATTCCAATGAGCTTTACCAGGTCAATATTGTTGATCTGACAGATGTTGGACAACGCCGTCTGACAGAATATGTATCGGACACAAAATTCATTGTGCCTGGTACATTCAGACCCAACGACACATTGCCGCATGTGATGAAATGGTGGGTAACCGTTGTCCGTCAAGTGGATACCGATAATGCCGGGAAACCCATCTACGAATCAGCCGGCGATGTCAGCGAGCAGCGTGCCTTCTCGTGGATCGGTGCTGGGATAAGCACCACCCCATCTCCTTAATACTTCGTCAAGAAAACAAAAAAGAGAGCCGTAAAGCTCTCATTTTTATTTATTTAGTTGCTTATTCGTTTTCTTCGAGGAATTTGGCTGCCATGATCCCGGCTGCTGCTCCCATTCCTGCGGAAGTGATCACTTGACGGTAAACCGGATCCGCCGCTTCGCCTGCAGCGAACACACCAGGGACGCTGGTTTGCATCTTCATATCGGTCATAATATATCCCTTTGGATCCATATCGATTTGTCCAGCATACATTTCTGTATTGGGTTTATGCCCCACGAAGATGAATAATCCGTCCACTTCCATCGTGGATTTTTCACCTGTCTTGAGGTTCTCGATCAAAATGGACTTGGTCTTGTCAGTTCCTACCACTTCACGGACGACCGAATTCCAGACGAATGAGATCTTGGGATTCTCTTTTGCCCGATGCTGCAAGATCGCTCCTGCGCGGAGCTCCTCACGACGGTGGATAATGGTCACAGAACTGGCGTAGCGTGTTAGGAAGATCGCTTCTTCAATGGCGCTATCTCCACCACCCACCACAACTACCTTTTTTTCCTTGAAGAAGTATCCGTCACAGGTGGCACAGTATGAGACCCCTCTTCCGGTCAGTTCCTTCTCACCGGGTACATCCAAATGATTGGGCGATGCGCCTGTTGAGATGATCACCGTATTCGCCTTGTACTCCCGGCTGAATGTTTTTACTGTAAAGGGTCTCTTGCTGAAGTCCACGCTGGTTGCACTGTCGAATTCGATCCGTGCTCCAAATTTTTCAGCTTGTTTCTGGAACATCTCGCCAAGTGCTGCCCCGCCAACACCCTCCGGAAATCCCGGATAGTTTTCAATGGTGTAGGTTAATGCGGCCTGTCCGCCGAGTTCCATTCCTGTCAATACCAGGGGCTTCAATTCCGCTCTGGCAGCGTATAATGCCGCGGAAAATCCTGCAGGGCCTGATCCAAGAATGATCACATTCTCTACCACCTGCTGATCGTCATCTTTTACTTTGTTTACACCAGTCAAATTGAATTCCATGAAGTTGTCCTATGTGAAGTTTATATCTTTAGTTAGATGGTATAACTGAAAATATGTTACATCCGATTTATCGACGCATCGGTGATCGATAACGCGGAATCGATCTTCGATAGTCCCTCATCCAGCTCAGCTTCGTTGATGCACAGCGGTGGAATGATCAACAGGGTATGCCAGTGTGTGTAAACGAACAATCCTGATTCCAGCAGCTTTGACCTGAACTCGGTCATCTCTTTGGACAATCCCTGAAATGGAGCCATCGGTTCTCTGGTCTTTCGATCCTTAACCAGCTCGATGATGCCAAATAAACCAATATTGCGGGTTTCCCCGATTGAGAGATGCTTCTCCGCCAGATCAATCAATTTATGATGCAGTTTCGTTCCCAGCATTTTGGAATTCTCGATCAGATGATCCTGCTGCAGCACTTCGATATTTGCGATCGCTGCTGCCAACGAAATGGGATGGCCGTTGTAAGTTAATCCCCCATCATAGACACGCTCATCAAAGAAATGGGCGATCTCAGGTTTCATCGCCACCGCCCCCAGCGGAGCGTATCCCGAGGTGAGTCCCTTCGCCATCGTCATTAAATCAGGGACTACCTGCCAGTGATCCACAGCGAACCAGGTTCCGGTACGGCCAAATCCGCTCATTACCTCATCGGCAATCAGCAGAATGCCATATTTGTCGCATAATGTCCGTACACCCTGCAAATACCCATCCGGCGGAATGATGACTCCATTGGTCCCGGTGACCGTCTCCAGCATGACCGCGGCAATGGTCTCTGGACGTTCATACAGAATGATCTCTTCCAGATGTGCCAGATAATCCGTGCAGAATTCTGCCTCCGAAATATCGGGATGATTCCTGTGAAATGTGGAGCGATATCGGTACGGATCCAGAAAATGGACGAATCCGGGAGCAACCATCGGTTCCCAGCTTGCCCGGCGAGGATCTCCGGTGGCGGCTACTGCACCTAAAGTCGCACCATGATAGGAGCGGTAGCGTGAGAGGATCTTATGCTTGCCTGTGTATGATCTGGCTAGCTTGATGGCATTTTCGTTGGCATCCGCGCCGCCAAGCGTATACAGGAAATGATTCAAATCCCCTGGAGTGATCTGACTGAGTAGTTCTCCCAAAAGAGCTCTGGGTTTGGTCGCCATCTGTGGACCGGCAAACGGGAGTTCCGCAGCTTGTTTTTGGATCGCCTGGATGACATGCTCATTGCCATGCCCGATGTTGACACACATCACCATGGAGTTGAAATCAAGGTATTGTTTGTTATCTATATCCCAAAAATAAACCCCTTTTGCCCGTTTCACCGGGATGGGTTTTACTTTTTTCTGGGCTGACCAGGTCCAAAAATTGTGTTCAAGGGATAATGGCAGAATCTCGTTATCGGCAATTTCGCGCATGGAATCCATCCTCCATGGAAATTATAAATCACCTCCTCGATTTAGGAAAACCTGTACTATCCTGCCTCTATAATGCTAATCGTGTAACCTACGGAAAAACTGGGGGGTTGGGGATGGGCATACTTTCCGGAACATTTCTGCTTAAGACATCGTTTTATCCTCGAAGATTCACCCATGCCATAAAAGGATGCCACTTTCATATATAATTACTTCTACTTATTCTATTCTGGAGCCTTCATGAGATCCCGCCTATTTTGTATCCTCATCATTTCCCTGCTGATCCTCACCGGGTGTAAAGTCTTACCCGATGTCCCCACCACAGTAGTCTCCACCTTGATCATCCCCACCGACACCGCCGAACCCACCGCGACCGAAGAGATCATCCTGCCAACCGATACCCCTTCACCTGTTCCTTCCACACCAACCGAAGCTCCCACCCAGGTGGTGGTTACCGCTCCTGAATCGATCGACATCCAGTATCCATTCCCGGGAGCCATGGTCGCATCACCAGTGACGATCACCGGTCAGGCGGATCCGACCTTCGAGCAGAATTTGATCGTCCAGTTTGCCAATGAGAATGGGATCATCTCCTCACAGCCGGTCACCATTAATGCCGATTCCGGCAGCCGCGGGGATTTCTCGACGGTTCTGGATTATTCAGTATCAGACGACCTCCCCATCATGCTGCAGGTCTTCTGGCGCTCACCCAAAGACGGCTCCTTGATGCACCTGAACGGCTTTATTGTCGAGGACGGTTCACAATCCGCTCCTCAGAAACCTCTTGAGCAGAAAGTCGAAAAACTGTTCCTCTCTGAAGTTCGCATCGGTCTCAATAACGGCCGCCTAGAACTGCAAGCAGATGGTTCCGCAGAAGGTCTCTTCGAGAACACCCTGCAATATTCCCTTTGTGGCGGAGGCAGCGGCAATGGTCCCGAGGACTTTATTTGCGGGAGCAATGACAATATTATGCTCTCCGGCAGTATCATCACCGATGCCCCTGACATGGGAAAGCCGGGCAATTTCTCCATTCGCCACATGCTGCCCAACGGACAGTGGCAGAGTGCCATCCTGGTCATCTACAGCTCATCCGCGGCCAACGGACTGGTCGAGCATGCAGCCAGCGCCATCGTGAAAAATGGTCCCTGATCAAAAATCTGAATATATTTTCGCTCCACGAGCGGTCGAGGGGATCGAGCTCTACAACCGCAAACTGTTCTATGAAGCCCATGAAGCGCTTGAAGACGCCTGGCGGGCAGACCATGGAAAGATTCGCACACTTTATCAGGGGATCTTACAGGTTGGCGTAGGTTACCATCATCTCGAAAAAGGAAATGCCACAGGTGCCCGAAAGATGTTCATTCGTGCCTGGAAATTGTTGTCCAACTGGGAGGGTGAGTCACTACCCTACAACCTGGATGGATTCATCTCCCGTGCAAAAGAATTGAACAAAATCGCCCGTGAAGAACCTGATCAGGTCCTCATCTTGAAAGTAGCCGATCTGTACATCCAGATCGACCTGAATGGAGATCACCATCAGCCTAATTCTGCAAATTCATTATAATTAACCAAATTGCACTCTCAGGAGGAACCACCATGCGCCCCGATTGGGATTCTTACTTCATGAAGATCGCTCAAGATGTTTCAGAACGCAGCACCTGCGACCGTGCGATGGTTGGGTGTGTCCTCGTCCTCGAGAAACGGATCCTCACCACCGGCTTCAATGGTTCCCCAAGCGGACAGCCCCATTGCGACGAGGAAGGTCACCTGATGGTCGATGGTCACTGCGTGCGCACCATCCACGCGGAAACCAATGCCATCATCCAGGCTGCCCTGCACGGTGTCTCCACCAAAGGCTGCACCTGCTACGTCACCCATTTCCCCTGCATCAACTGCGGTAAAGCCCTCATCAACGCCGGCATCACCCGCCTGGTCTATGCCGTGGACTACCGCCCCGACCCGGTCATGAAAGAATTCTTCCGCGCTGCCAACATCGAGGTTGTCCAAAAAAGTTAGCCGGGATATCCAGGTATTGCACAATGAGATATAGTTAATTTACGCCCTCCAGCGGGGAATTTTGGAGTCTGATGAAAAACATACTTGCTTTTGTATTGGGTGGCGGCGGCTCACGCGGCGCCATGCAGGTCGGTGCCCTTCGCGCTTTGCTCGAAGAAGGCTATGTGCCCGATATGGTGACCGGCACATCCATCGGCGCGGTCAACGGAGCTTTCCTGGCGGTCAATGGCTATACCTTGCAGGGCGTGGAAAAAGCCACCAATGTCTGGAAGACCCTGGCGACTGAGAATTTGCTGCCCATGAACAAGTGGTGGGAGACAGCCCGTACATTCTTCCTGCAAAAAGAAGGCATCTCTGAGGAACGGATCAAAGCCTTTGCAACTCAGCACGGATTGACCTCCGATCTCCATTTTCGTGACCTCTCGAACATCTATCTCTACCTGGTTGCCACGGATATGAATTCCGGACGGCCGATCATCTACGGCAAGGATCCCGATGATTCCATCCTGACCAGTATGCTGACTTCGATGGCGCTTCCCCCATGGATGTCACCGTTCGAACAGGATGGGAAATTCCTGGTCGACGGTGGATTCGTCAGCAATCTGCCCATCGAAACCGCACTGAATATGGGAGCAACCGAGATCATTGCCCTGGATCTCTTTGACCCGGATGAAAAGGATCTTTCCACCCACAGCCTTACCCCTTTTATCGCCAAACTGAATCGGACGGTCATTGACCGTCAGCTGCAGTTGGAACTACAGCTTGCCGAAGCACGCGGAGTTCCCGTCAGGCACATCAAACTGGTCAGCGATCCCCCCGTCCCCATCTGGGACTTCCGCCAGTCGGTTGAACTCATCGAGCACGGCTACAATCTCGCCTGCCAGGCGATGCAGTCCTGGCCGCCGCGTAAAAAACCATCCTGGCTGACCCGTCTGGGCGAATTTATCGCTCCCCCGGCGAAGTCTCAACCGTAGGGTGCGGACATCGTGCACGTAGGGTGCACGCGTCGGGCGAGTTAGAGTTCCTGAGGTTTGGTTGTGGACCTATTTCACTTCGCGCAGATTTTGGAAATGTGATGAAATTCTAAATTTCGCAGATACATCCATTATCTGCAACAGCATTTTTGCGTACAAATATAGGGCGGATACGCAGGACCACCTACCAGTCGATGGTGCCGACTGGCACGATGCCTACCAAACCCAAAAACCAGTCTTTGATAACAGTTTCGCCGTAGGATATTCAGGGGAGTAGTGTTTTATGCCCACCCCAACCCCTCCCGCAGGATAGCTGGCGCACCGCTCAGATTCATTATGCGGGAGGGGCTTTTTGTGATAGGGATGGAAGAACCTGCGGTTCTTCCATCCCTATCAACCCAGTTTCTCCAAGTTCATTACTACAGCAATCCTCGCCAGGAGAGGACATTCATACACCAGTTGAAAAAATAGCAATCATTTGTTATTTGTTTCAAATCCGAAATTATTCCTTGGCTGTTCTACACTGGGACCGTGCGCAGATCGAACACTGCGGACGGATGCAAAAAGACCATTTGCGGTAATAGAATACCTGTTCTAATTAGTATACATCAAACGGATTTCTTTGCAACCTGTCACTTGTGACAATTAATGGATATTTAACGGACATTAAATCAGGATGTATCGCCTGTTTGCGTTTGGAGGAACATAATAGATATGAAAAGCCCCTCCCACCGAGTGGATTCTCTCAATTGAAGACTGATCCGGTGGGAGGGGTTAGGGTGGGTAAACTGACTATTTCTTGTTCTCGCTCATTGTGCATAATTGCACGGTGACTCGCGGAATTTCCGCAGCGATACTTTCCGCTGCCTCGCCCGCAATTCTCCCTGACGAATGAACCATTCCCCGATGGATTCCAGAATACGCGAAACCCAGGTCCCCTGTGGTTTATTGAGTCCCAAAGCCTGCTCTTCCATACTGATATGAACCAATGCATCTTTGATCTCTTGATTGTGCATTCTAACGTAACGATCTTCAATACTCGGAAACATTCTATCCACCTTTCATCTGGTACTACCCAATAAATATTTCGATACAGCCTGCAGAGTCTTCCCGATCCGTTCCTTGTTGAGCGTGTAAACCTTGGCACTGTTGATCCGCTTCTCATTGAGATAGCCGCTGGCGGTCAGTTGCGCCAAATATCGGGATACGCTGGGCTGGCTGAGCTTCACCTCGTCCATGATCTCCGTGGAGCGCATTTCCCCCCGCTCGAGCAGCAATTGCAGAATGATCAACCGGGTGTCATCGGCTAGCGCGGATAGCTTGCTGACGATCTCTGCCCGGTCCAGCTCGGGAATATGCAGCTTGGACCCCTCCGGGAGATGAGCTCCAAATACCACGTAGGCTGTATCCTGAATGCTGATCATCCGCATGTAGGGACCAATATGCGCGTTCGGGACAAAGACCACGTTCTTCGATGTGTCAATTAATTCCATCCATTTTGATTCACTTTTCTCCTTACCAACGATGAACTGATACAGATCATTCCGGGACATCTCGCGCAGATTCAGTTTATTGAATACCCGCGCGGATTCCTCCAGGATCGGTTCAACCCGATCCCATTCCGGCTGCATGTGGGTCTGCCAGAACCAACGCAGATGGCTGGTGACCAGCTTTTTCAATTCAACCGGATCCAACACATACTCGTAGGCTTTGGATTCGATCTCAACATCGGTATTTTCCTCTCCGAAAATGGAGCTCAACACGGAGATATATTTATCCGCGGATGTGAGCGCATCATTCCAATCGGGTTTGATCATTTCCGGGTATTCTTCCTTGTATTTCACGTAAACATCGTCATACCCGGCCAACAGATTCTCGCGGAATTTTTGCGGCGGGGTCTTCTCCAACTGTTCGATATAGTTTTCGAACCGGCCGGAATGTTCCTGTGGAACCACCGCGTAATGCAGCCCGATCATCACCAGCTTGTGGCGGAATTTTTCTTCGGTCGTCATCAGCGCGCGTGTTTTCGTCACCCATTCGTGGATGCCGGGTTCGCTGTGTTCGGAGGTCACCAGCACCGCACTCACGAAAGCGTTGACCGCTGGCTCAATGGCAACAAATTTTCGGGTCGTTCGGGTTCGAATAACATTGGCTTCAATTGGCAAGATAGTTTTCCTTTATTGCATTATTCGTATTATTGCATAATGTAAATATATTATAAGGACAACTATTGAAAAAGTCAATACTTCGGAAAACTTATCTTGATATCAGTGTATAGGGATCGTTTGATCAAGTGTGATTCGCATATATGGTTGGTGCTGGAATTCTCATCACCGCCAATTATCCCTCTGCCGGCGATATCATTCCACAGGGTGCCTGTGTGTCCGTTCCCTCTGTTTTTCCTACACTCGCCCACCCCATCCCCTCCCACCGGACAAAAACCGCCTCCGGGAGGGGCTTTAATAGATAGGGATGAAAGAACCTGCGGTTCTTCCATCCCTATCAACCCAGTTTCTCCAAGTTCATAACTTCAACAATTCTTGGTATCAAGTTTTCCTCCCCAGGTAATATCTTCCGATGGGGCCAACACAGCACCAGTCAGCACATCGACTGTTGGCTTAGCCTCCCTTACTAAGGGACATCGTGCCAGTCGGCACTATCGACTGGTACGTTGGTGGGATCCTTTTCCCTCTCCAGGCGTGGAGAGGGTAGGGAGAGGTCGTTTGTCGTTTTCTCCTATTCAATTGCGCCTTGATGTCCGTTCCCTCTGTTTTTCCTACACTCGCCCACCCCAACCCCTCCCGCAGGACAGTTTCTTGTTAAATCGGATCCATCGTGCGGGAGGGGCTTTAATAGATAGGGATGAAAGAACCTGCGGTTCTTCCATCCCTATCAACCCAGTTTCTCCCAAACCATCAAATCAGTTTCTGCATACGACCTTATTTGTCGCATCGCGCCAGATCGCACCTCAGTGTTATCATTATGACCGTGAAATTTAACCAATACCAAAGGTGACCTCATGAACATACAACTTTACCGCAACGCCACCCTCCGCCTTACCTATGCCGGACAGCGTCTCCTCATCGATCCATACCTGGCTGCCAAATTCTCCCGGCCGTCCTTCACCGGCAAATCACCCAATCCGACAGTGGATCTGCCATGTTCGCCCGCGGAAATCATCGCCAATATTGACGCGGTCCTCGTCTCCCACCTGCATTCGGACCATTTTGACCCATCCGCACAGGAATTGCTGCCCAAAGATACCCCCATCCTGTGCCAGACCGGGGATGAAGCTTCCATATCCACCATGGGATTTCGTCACGTAACACCCATCGTTAACAGCCTGGTTTGGCAGGGCATCACCATCACCCGCATTCCCGGTCAGCACGGCAGCGGAGACGTCCTGGATGATATGGGCTCAGCTTCCGGTTTCATCTTCCAGGCGGAAAACGAGCCTGTCATCTATTGGGTTGGCGATTCGATCTATACCGACGCTGTTGCTGAAGCCATTGCCCGTTTCCAGCCGCAGATCATCATCACCCACTCCAGCGGAGCGGTGTGGGGGGATCATGTCTTGATCGTCATGGATGCTGTTCAGACAATGGAAGTTTGCAAATCTGCCCCGAAAAGTATAGTCATTGCCACCCACATGGAAGCGCTCGACCATGCCACTGTCACCCGGGCTGAACTGCGGGAGTATGCAGCCGAACACGGAATTACACCCGATCAGCTGCGAATCCCCGCTGATGGAGAGATTTTGGAATTCTAAAGAAATGCCGGTCGGTACCAAAAGAGATAGTAGTTGGGTTTTACATAACCCGCTGACTTAACCTACGACTTGTGAAGCATTTACACTTATGTTGCAATTGGTCAAAATATATCTTTTGCTTCACCAAGAATAAGTATTAAAAAACCCTTGACTTATTATAAAAATTAGAAACAATACTAATACAACAATTTAAGTCTGTTTGAGCTTTGATTTTTTCATGCTTTATTCTAAAAATGCCAGGGGCGAATTGTACAATGGCATAATCTTGTTAAGCTTTCATAATTAATTTCATTTACTAGGAGCTAAAAATGAAACGTTCCAGTTCAGCTATTCCATTAATTGTAATAATAATATCCTTACTACTTTTGAGTGCTTGTGGGCAAGCGCCATCAGAACCAACCTCCGTATCGGAAGTAAGTAAAGCCACGGATTCTACATTACAACCAGAGCCAACAGTTACACAACCTACTGAAATACCCACTGAAGTACCAATCCCAACACCAACACTATTCGTACCCAAAGCAACGATAAAAATTGTCAGCCAATCACCAGTATCAAATAGTTGGGGAAAAGACCTAGGACAAGGTATTGAATTAGCTATAGAACAATTGGCAGGACCATTAATGGAAATGGGATATAAAGTTGAATTCGTTGCATATGATGATCAGGGGAGTGTCGAAGCATCAGTTACGAATGCAAAGGAGCTTATTGCCGATCCGGAAGTATTATGCGGAGTAGGCCACCTCTATTCATACTTAATGATTCAGGCTTCTGAGTATTATCATAAAGCAGGCCTGGCTTTTGTATCTCCATCTACAACATCTTCAAATGTAAATGATCGGGGTTACCTTGAGGTGAACCGAATTGTTGGACGCAATGATATCCAGGGGATGGCTGCAGCACAATTTGCAAAAGCACAAGATCTAGTCAATGTATTTATTATCGGTACTCACAATGACTATAGCCAGGAATTATTAACTAACTTTAAAACCGAAGCTAAAAAGCTTGGGTTAAAAATGGTTGGAAATGTTACTACAGACGAAACGGAAAATTTTGGAGCAATCATTGAAAAAGTAATTGCATCCAATCCAGATATTATCTTCTTTGCCAGTGATCAACAGCAGGGAGGAACATTTTTTAGAGAAGCACGTGCTACTGGCTATATGGGGACCTTCCTTGGTCCAGATTATATGGATAGTTCGCAATTACTTGAAAAAGCAGGCCCGTTATTGATCGAGGGGGGCGGTATGTATTATATCGACATGGCAGTCCCAGCTGGGTTGCTACCTGACGCAACTCAGTTTGTTCAGGATTATCAAAATAATTATGGTGAAGCCCCACAACTTGTGGGAGGTGGATCGTATGATGCAGCCGGTATTTGCCTGAAAGCCATTGAGAATGCCTCAAAAGCAAAAAATGGTGAATTACCCACCCGCGCAGAGGTCGCCAACGCCGTCCGGCTACTTGAAAATTACAAGGGCATTACAGGCACATATACCCTAAATAAAAATGGTGACCCAATACTGGCAAGGTATTATATATTAAAGGTTATTACAGCGGATCCAACCAAATGGAACGAAAACACCTTGGTGACAACGTTGGAGATTGCCCCCCCAGAATAAGAGAGTTAGTATTTGTTAAGATATTCCCACCTTCCGTAGAATTAATTCCAGACACGGAAGGTGGTTTTTATACTTGATAATAAATAAAAGTTGACTTCTAATATTATTGGTTTCGATCTCCTTATTAATTGGGTTTATTCCCTTTGTTAGTTTTTCACCATCTCCTCGATTATATACATCGTCTCCACAATTATCCGGCATACCTTGCACAGAGCTCTTAGGATGGATTGACCATCTACACCGAAACCAATCTCAACATACTTTCCACAATTTCGTGCATATTTCGTTGTATCCAAAATACTACCTAGCTAATAATTGTATAATTGCTTTAATGATAAGGGGGAGTTATGAACAAACTGCTAGTTTCCATATCGATAATCATTATTGTTATGTCTTCTTGCACACCGGTTACCGTACCCTCGCCAACAATTCAACCAACCCTCACACCAGATCCGATTGGATTAACAAGGGGTAATCCATTACCAGTCGGATCAGTTATGAAAATTGATAACTTGGAAATTCAAATTCTCGAAGCTGCTGAAGATGTAATATCTCTTGATCCTGCATCGAATATCGACAATCGGTTACTTCGCGATGGGGAAGAATTTCTTCGCCTACAACTCACAATCTCTTGCAGCTTAGACCCAAACAAAAAGTGCTCTGTTATTTCAAACAATTTCAAACTTGTGGGATCACGAGGTGTCGTTTACAAACGATTCGATGATGGCTATATCTATGAGTTTGATGCAAATCAGGAATTTTATGGCGGAGCAACATTTTCAGGTTACATCTATTTTCTGGTCAGAACCGATGATACACCATTTATCCTTGAATACACATCTCCAGCAGGCGCTGTTTCTTATTTAACAGTGATTGAGAAGTGATTCTCTGATTAGATGCGGGTACTGTCAAGAATGGGTCGATTGAAGAATTTACGAAACATCATAACTATAAGAGAAAGAAAGGGTAAAAGATGCCAACTTGCACAGATTGGGGAGATATTGCGACTTGGGTTACTGGTATGGCAACAATCGCCTTATTTATAATAGGATTTCTTCAAATAAAAAACGAAAAACAGTTACGAATTAATCGTGATAAAGAAATTGAATATATAAAAGAGAGAGAGCAAGCAAACGAAATCTCATGTTGGGTCGAAAATGAAGATTATTCTGAAAATGGTTATGGTTTGGGAATCGCTGTATTAAACCAATCTTCCCAACCTGTTTATCAAGCAATTGTATGCGTGGTTCTCTTTTCACAAGGTGGTGAAAAGATATCTTTATCAAATACACCTGCTCAAATTGCACCTATAGGTGTAATCCCTCCGGGTCAAGGTTACGCTACCCTTATGGTGGCATACCACGGAATGTCTCGTCGGGTTGGCTTAGAAATTGCCTTTTCTGACAGTTTTGGAAGTAAATGGTTTCGTGGAACAACTGGGGAACTCCACAAAATCAATCAGAACTCTTCTGAGTATTACAATGTTAATTTACCTATCGGATGGGGGACTCTACAAAATAAACTGCCGAAATAAGCTAAATCACTATTCTAACGTTTGATAAACGAGATAATTTTTTCAGTCGAAGGCTGGGTTGATCGTTCATCCACGAAACCTAAGTAGCTGGTACGTACTGCGCAGTTAATCGTAGGCTGGGTTGAGTGCTCTCCCCGAAACCCAGCTCAACATTCAGGTTATTATTCCACCATCATTACAAATCTACCGATCGCACAATAATATCTACTTAATAATTATATAATTATTCTGATGAAAGGGGGAATATGAATAAAACGGATTGTTCTATCATCTCAAAAGGTAGTTATTTCAATAAAGACTGTAATCAAGTTATGGGATTTACTCAAAAACCATAATGAAAAATCCTTTTAACCAACCCATCAAACCCGTCTAAAGATCGAATATGAACTGTACGGTTAGTCCGAGGACGAGATCAAGATCGTGGAAGGAGAGCAATTTTCGGTATGTGGACTATAGCCCACCAATACACGGTGGTTTAAAGTCCACCTTACTCCCAATCTCCTTAATCGTCGTGTAATTATCAACAACGTGCCCAAAATAGCCAGGAGGTAATCATGGATAAATCGCTATAAATGAAATGGTTGCAATGTGTATTATCTTTCCTAATTTTGTTTGCAATAACCTCATGTGGTCAAACTCCACCTGCAATTCCAACGGAAGTTGTAGCACCAACTAAAATTCCACCCGCAGTAAATACAACTCTTCCAGTAAATACGAATACACCCGTTCCCACCGCGACGAATACACCCGAGCCTACACCTATTCCAGGTGTACAGGTAATTCCTATATCTTCCCTTGATAACAGCATACCCTGGCTTCCACTTGATCAGAATAATGATCCAATGACAGTTTATTACGGATTTAATTGCGATAAACCTCCATTTGATAATGCCCTGGTAAGGCAAGCATTTGCTGCGGCGGTGGATAGAGAAGAAATAGCCAAAAAAGCTGCTGGCTACAAATTCCGGAATGTTACTCCTGCAACATCTCTTACCCCCCCTGAAGTTTTAGGACGGGATTTATATGGTGTTGTCGGTATATCATTTGATCCAGCCAGGGCGAAAGACCTGCTAAAACAAGCTGGTTATGAAAGCGGTGAGAGTTTCCCTGCAGTAACCCTATATGTGACAACCAGGGGAAGTGATGCTCCAGGAGCTTACTATCAAATGGCCAAGTCAATCACAGACATGTGGAAAAAGAACCTTGGTGTACAGACCACAATTAAAACTTTTTACAATTTTGGTGGCTATCAAGAGGTATGGGCAACAAAACCGGGAGATATTTATCAATTGGGTTGGGGTGTCGATCAAAATGACCCCGATAATACTCTCAGAATACTGTTCCATTCTGATAGTGATTACAATATAGGAAATTATAATAGTGACGTATTTGACGCAATTGTGGATAAAGCATCAGGTCTCACAGATCCTCTAGATAGGCAGTTGCTGTATATCCAAGCTGAGCAAATATTAACTGAAGACGATGCGGGCGTCATTCCGTTATTTCATACCTTGTTTTATACGAACCCATAAAGTCAGTAAAGCTGGGAGGGTGATCACCCTCCCAGCTTTATAATTCTAATGAGTTGTTGGTTGGGTTGAGCGCTCTCCACGAAACCCACCTAGACTACTATGTCCTGCGCAGCGGATTGTACTCGATGAGGTTCTCCCTATTTTGTGACGATGGCAAAGAACATCGGGCTGAAATATGGGATCAGCCACACAACCCACACAAACACACTGAACTTGTGAAAATTGCGGATCGCATTTTCATCTTTTTTCAGCAGGACCACCAACGCCCAAACTGCGTGGACGAACATCAGCAGGATCGCGATCAATCCTGAAATCCCGTGCACATCGAACGCCATCCCGCCGACGAACTCGAACATCAGCCCTGTCCCCCAGGTGTCGCAGATCAGACCCAGAAGAAAGAAAACCAGATTCCACCATCGCAGCCTTCCGCTGATCCGTTCTCCCCATACGCCAATGGAATAGAAGACTAACGCTGATGTGATGATGGTGCTGGCAAGTGGATTCATGGTTGGCTCCGGTGAAAAACAAAATAATGATACGAGATGGATTTTATTTGTAATGATCGATACATCGGCAAACAGGATTGAATTTTACCAATCAATTCGCGGTATTCACCATCAGATAATTGGTATCGGTTGATTTTGAATTCATTGGGTGGATATGCTTCCCAGATGGGACGTCCCCATCTGCGGATCTGAGCGGTAACGCGGGATGATATGCCAGTGGAGATGTGGATTCGTATTCCCTAACAATTCAACATTCATATGGTCTGGTTCCAACGCCTGGCGGATTGCCTTTGTTGCAGTCCGAAGGTCTGCGCAAAAGGAAGAGTATTCATCGTCGGATAGGGAATCCAGGCTGGTCGCATTCCACGGATCAAAGCTCAAAATGGAATAACCGCGAAACCGCTGATCACGAAAAAGCAGTAAAGTGGAAACACTTAACGCTGCAATGAATATCACATCCTCATCAGTTCGCGGATGTTCAAGCGGATCCATTTTCCTCCATGATGTAAGCCGTCCAAGTAATGCTCTCATTTTTCCGCTACCTTCCACACATGCACCACCGGTTTGGTCTCATCCCCGAACAATTCCAGGACATACAGGATCCCGTTCTCCCGGTCAAAGGTAACGTCGCCTATGCGAAAACGGCGTTGATCCCCCCAACCCAGCATCGGCCGGTCCCATTCTGCCGGGGAGAAGTACAGGAATTCATCGATATCCAATGCGGCATACGGCTGCGGCTGCCAGGATTCCAGGTTGCCGGCTGCCACGTTCGCCAGGTCTGCCGGGTCGTAGAAGATGATCTGCGCGTCAAACCTGCTTGACCACCATCCGCGGTTTGTGGCGCACAATCCTGCCTCTTCGTCGCAGCAGCCGGAGAAGTCCGCCTTCGGACAGGAACTCCCATCCGCCATGCGGCAGGTGACATAATCGGTGACGCCGGTATCCACACACGGTTGGGTGGGATTCTCGGCATCCAGATATCCGTACCAGAATTTGTCCCCGGTCCCTTTGGTGCCGGCGAAGACCACTGCCTGTTTCCCGGCAGCATCTTCCATGAACGCCCCGCCTTCCCACTCATCGGGATGCTGGTAGCCGGTCATTCCTTTGGATAGATCATCGGTTGTGAGCGAATTTTCGTATTGCAACAGGGTGACGTAGTCCAGATGGCTGCCGTCCGGCATGGTCGATCCATCCGCGCCAAAAGGCTGGTAAGCGTACAACGACGGACCCATCCCTGCCAGACCGCCGTCCCGCATTCTGCCGGTCGCCAGCGGATAACCCCGGGCATATGAATCCGCCCATGCTTGCGGAAGATCAAACAGGAAGCCGTTGATCCCGTGCGGATCGAGCTCCCCGATGTACCATTCCCCTAAAAATGATGCCGGGTCGAGATCCGTGCTCACCATGGCGTGCGAAGGTTGGCTGCCAAACTGCATGTGCTGCCCGAATGCCAGGTGCAAATAAGATCCGCCTTTGGGATCATTCAGGTATTGCATACCCATCCGCGGGATCTCATCCAACCCCTTGAAATGGTCCCCGATCACATTGGAAAAATCCTGCAAGAATACGGGGAGGGGAAGATCTGCCAGATTGCGCGAAATGACCGGCACGGGGATGCTGACCTCGGCGATCTGGTTGCCATCGGGTACTTCGCCGTAGCTGATACGGTCATGCCCGCTGATGAACAACGATCCCGGGAATCCATCCTCCGCGCCGTTCGGGTCCCCATCGGGGAAAAAGGTCATCGCGTTCCCGCCGTAGGCAAAGGTTTTGGGACGGTCGCCTTCACCGGGCAGGCGGAATGCCCCCATATACTGCAGCGCATCGGGGCTGATCACCCCGGTAGAGACCACCACAGGCTGATTCTCAGGTTCCACTGCCTGCGTTGCCGCCGGTTGCGCCGCAATCTCCGCGGTTGGTTCAGTGAGCACCGGTTCGGGATCTTCCGCAATTCGGGTTATCCCTGGTCGCAGCGCTGAAGAGACTGCAGGCAAGTGTTGGAACGCATACTCCCAAGACAAAAAGGACCTTTACAGCACGCATGATCACCTCCCCTGATTCCGGTTACTGCTTGCTTGACGCACCAGTATTTATGGGACTGGGCTCAATCGAAACCAATATTCGTTATTTGTTCCAATTCCGAAAATCCCCTGTTAACCCCGAATCTGCGGGACCTATTTTATAGAATATTGTAAGCAATAATATTTGGAATTTCTACTGTCATTTGTGACTGGTGTCGACTGGGAATCTTAGCGACCCGTGAAACCCACCTCCCATCTCCTACCCACATTCATTCCTTATTTATATTGACACTATAATGATTAAGATTGAGTTTTCCGAAAAGTACAATTTAATAGCGTATCAGCATGGAGGGAAAAATGATCTACTGCGCTAAATGCAAAACCAGTAACCCACCCGATGCGACTGTCTGTCTGCACTGTAGTGCTGACCTGTTACCCCCACCAAACCAAATGTCAAAGACAAGTTTTCTTTTCTTCGCCCTGGGATTGTTTGTCCTACTTCCGGGTGGAATTGCTTATCTCATTCTTTCCGCGAAGGAACCTGCAGTTTTTCTGAAATGGATCGCATATATTTTGATCGGGATCGCTGTTATTGCGTTTATTGGCACAATGATGGCGACTTTTGGTAAAAAAGCGCCTGATAGCGCAGCCGTCACTCATGAACACTATGCCACTCGTGCACGCCGGCATATCAGCCTGGATGCCGGACAGGCACTGGCAGACTTCAACAAAGCATTGGAGATGGCTCCGAAAGAGAAACAACTCGCCTTACGGATGGAGAGATTCCCTCTGTACGAAAAACTGGAGATGTTCACCGAATTGGCGGAAGAATTAAAAATGCTCATCCCAACCGCAAAAAGACAGACCAAGAATTTCAAAGGCGTTGAGCAGCATAATATGAAGATCGCCATCCGGGATTTATATACCAAATTAGAAGAAACATATAAGCGTCTTGGGAACGAGACTGAAGTTGCCCGAACGCATCTGGCATTCACATACTATGCGCAAGCCCACCAGAAGGATCTGTACACTGGCGGATTATCCGATTCAAGCAAAAACCTCGTTTCGGTATTGGGAGGGGATGGCGATGCTTTTGCTGTGGGCTTTGACAGCAAGGGCGGAACCGGGATGATGGACTTATTCTTCCAGGACGAACGTAAAAAGATGGTCGCCGCTGGCCAGGTCAAAGCCGTTGGTTTCTGCCCGGAATGTGACAAGGAGCAGGAGCTGGATGGTAATCTGAACTGCCCTGTTTCACCAAAGCATAAAAAGCTTCGTAATATCCGCTTCTTTGTCCCCGGGGATGAGAACGTGAAGGATGAAGTAGAGGAAAAAGAAGAATAGATTAGATCTCTAAATCGACGCGCAAATTGATCTGTAGGATGCGGACATTGTGCCTGAAGCGAATCTGAGTGCCAACCTGTTAAAGACTCACTCCTCGTCGATCAGCACCACCCGTGCCGGGGCGCCGTCCGAGCCCTCCAGCTTGATCGGCAGGCAGAACAGCGAGTAATAGCCCTCGCCCACCTTCGAAAGGTCCAGCCCCTCCACCACGATCACATTATGCTTCAGGAAAGCCTCATGCGTCGGGCGGCTGTTCTTATACGGAGCGATCGACAGGTAATCCAATCCCACCAACTGGCAGCCGCGTTCCACCAGGAACAGCGCCGCATCCTCGCTAATCCCAACAAAATCCGGCTGGAAGTCCTTCACCCCCTGTGCCCAATACTGCGAGTTGCGCGTCTTGAACAGGATGCGCTGGCAGTTCTGCGGCAGGTACACCTTCTGCAGCACCTCTTTGCTGATCACCTTCTCCTCTTCGGGGATCTCGATCACGCAGCAGAATCCGATCAGCACCGAAAGCGGTAACGTCTCCACCCCCGCCTCCCCATTGGTGAAATGCACAGGCGCATCCACATGCGTCCCCGTATGCACCCGCATGGTCAGCTCCGATGAGTTACTGTTGGCGCCTTCCTCGATCTTGCGCACGCGCTCCAACTTCAACGCAGGGTCTCCCGGCCAGAACGGCATATCGGGGGATAAGGTCAGAGTGATATCGCGAATTTTCATGGTTCTCTCCAATAAAGTGTGCCCAACGCAGGTTTGATAGGATATGAGAGCAATTGAGCCTATAATCAGGCTTAATCATACAATAAAACTGCTGGAGAAACCTATGCGTGAAGTAGCTGTCATCGGAATCGGCCAAACCAAAGTAGATGAACATTGGGATAAGACCATCCGCGAGCTGGCGGGTGAGGCGATCATTGACGCCATGCGCGACGCCGGGCGCGATCATGCCGATGCGGTCTTTGTCGGCAACATGATGTCCTCCTCTGCCAACAAGCAGGGACATCTGGGTGCGCTCATCGCAGACTGGGTGGGATTGCGCTACACCGAAGCCGTCAAGGTGGAAGCTGCCTGCGGTTCGGGTGCCTCAGCCTTCCGTATGGGATTGATGGCAGTCGCTTCCGGCGAGATGGATTGTGTCATCGTCTCCGCTGTCGAGAAGATGAGCGACTCCCCGGGTGCCGAGATCACTGCTGAATTGGCCACCGCCGCCGACGCAGATTATGAAGCCGGTATGGGTCTCTCTTTTGTGGCGTTGAACGCCTTCATCATGAACCGTTACATGCACGAATACGGTTGGAAGAAGGAAGATTTTGCCGCTTTCTCGATCAATGCCCACGCCAACGGCGCGAAGAATCCCAAAGCCCGCTTCCAGGATGCGATCAGCATGGAAGCATATCTACGAGCCGGGATGATCTGTCCGCCCATCAACCTGATGGACGCCTCTCCCATGGGAGATGGTGCCGCGGCTGCCATCCTCGTTCCGTTGAGTGCCATACCCGTCTCCAACCGCCCGACCGTGCTGGTAGCTGGTTCAGGCGCAGCCACCGATACCATCGCAATCCACGACCGCAAGGAACCGCTCTGGCTGAAAGCCGCTGAACTCTCCTCGAAGAAAGCCTACGCCATGGCTGGTGTCTCCTCAGCGGATGTGGATGTGTTCGAATCCCACGACGCCTTCTCGATCATGGCTGCCCTTTCGCTCGAAGCATCCGGCTTCTGTGAGAAGGGTCAGGCTCCCCGCCTGGCGAATGATGGGGAGATCCTCCCCACAGGCCGCGTCCCGATGGCCACCCGCGGCGGATTGAAAGCCCGCGGTCATCCGGTAGGCGCCACCGGTTTGTACCAGATCACCGAGGTGGTCCAGCAATTGTGGGGCGAAGCAGGCGGAAACCAGATCGATGGAGCCAGGGTCGGTATGGCGCAGAACATTGGCGGAAGTGGTTCCAATATCGTTACCCATATTCTCAAAGTGAAATAGAATCAGGGTATGGATACCCTGCACATCAATCTCGCCCTCCTGGAAGAATACCGCCGGGAGTCATTCCGTTTGCGAACCGGTCAGCGTCTGCGTTCCGTGGATCAGGCTATCGACTTCGTCAGCCATCACAAGATCGTCGCCTTTTGGCCGGTGAAGGATATTCCCATCCCCAGCTTGTGGACTGCAGCTGCGGGAGACCGCCCTGTCGCCGATGAGCACGATGATCCCGGGCATGTCACCTGGGGTTGGAAGGACGAGATGCTGGGCAAACGCAAGTGGTATTACGCCCGCATCCTGTGCAAACGCAATTTCATGGTCGCTCTGGATACCCTGCCGTACCTCTACGCGCTCTCCAACAATTACGGCGATCCGGCTGAAGATCATCTCATCGCCTATCAGGAAGGCAAACTCTCCCTTTCCGCCAAACAGATCTATGATGTGCTGCTGGAGAACGGTCCGCTGGACAGCATTACCATCAAACGACTCAGTCATCTCAGTTCCAAGGCGGGTGACCTGGAATTCACCAAAGCCATCGACACCCTGCAGATGGAAATGAAGATCCTGCCGGTGGGCGTCGCCCCGGTCGGCTCGTGGAAGTATGCCTTCATCTATGACCTGGTCCCGCGCCATTACCCCGAGCTCACCGAACAGGCACGCCCGATCAGCGAACCGGATGCCCGCGACCATCTGCTGTACGGCTATCTCAAGTCTGCCGGCGCCGCCAGAAAGGCGCACGCGCTGAAACTTTTCCGCTGGGACAGGAAATTGTTAGACCACAGCATCACCCGTCTGACGGAAAATGATAGAATAAAATCACAGGTTTATTCTGATAAAGATAAATCTTCTGACTGGATGTGCCTTCCGGAGTTTTTAGAAAATTGATCTGCAACAAGGTGGTGGGATAATGGGCAGAGAATTTCACATTCGCAAAGAAATTCGGGACCAGTACCAGCTTACTGACAGCTTGTTCGAGCTGGATGGGAATGTAGTTTTCTCCAATATTCAGGCGATCAAGAAGTTCATTCAGCAGATCACCGAAAAGATGGACCCGGTGACCATCGCCGAGAAGAACCTGACCACTCCCAATCTATATGCCATGGGTTTGATCGACGAGATCCTCCATTATGTACTCCACTTGTACCGCAAGGAAATGAATCCTGAAGTGCTGCAGCAAGCATGGAATGCCGCTCTGGAGGCTGTGTCCAAGCCCGTGTTCGAGAAGACGCTCACCCAATTCTGTGAGATTTTCCCTCCCAAAGCTGTTTACCAGAAGTCATCCACCGTCGCGGAGTATCTGAGCGATGATGCCAACCGGGTTGCCGCGTTTGAAGAGATGATCCTGTTGTGGCTGGCAAATGTCAACCCGGCTTTCCTGCGCTTTGACGAGTTCTTCGATGACTCTGAGCTGCGTACTACAACCGCTTATCTGGCAGTCATAGACGCGGTGAAGGGATTTGTTCTTACCCAACCAGTCTATGGTCCCGATTATCAGGATATCATCACCATGCTGCGTGCTCCGGCAGTACACTCGCCTTATTCGCTACAAGGACAGTTGCAGTTCATCCGCGAGCGATGGGCTGAGATGTTGGGAGATTTCCTCAACCGATTATTGACCGGTATCGACTTGATCGTCGAAGAATCCAAGCCGCGTTTTGGCGGACCCGGTTTACAGTATGCTCCTGATTACGCCCTGCTACGTGGTTGGCTGGATCTCGATCAGGAACGTTTTAGCGAAGACCGAGATTGGATGAGCCGGCTGGTGTTGATCGCCAAGAACACCTATGTGTGGCTTTTCCAGCTCTCGCAAAAGTATCATCGCGAGATCAACCGTCTGGATCAGATCCCCGATGAGGAGTTGGTGGCATTAGCCCGTAACGGTTTCACCGGTTTATGGCTGATCGGATTGTGGGAACGCAGCCCGGCGTCCGCGCGCATCAAGCAGATGTGCGGCAACCCGGAAGCTGTTTCATCGGCGTATTCGATCTACGAGTATCAGATCGCGTCCGACCTTGGCGGTCAATCCGCATTGGATAACCTGAAATATCGTGCAAACCTGCTCGGCATCCGTCTTGCCAGCGATATGGTCCCCAACCACATGGGAATCGATTCAAGGGCTGTGGTCGAAAAACCGGACCAATTCTTATCCTTACCGTATCCTCCTTACCCGGCTTACACCTTTGATGGACCCGACCTGTCCAGCGATCCCAATGTAGGCATTTATCTCGAAGACCATTACTATACCCGCTCAGACGCATCGGTAGTGTTCAAGCGCTGGGATAAGAACACCGGGGATACCCGTTACATCTATCACGGCAACGACGGCACCACCATGCCGTGGAACGACACCGCCCAGTTGAACTATCTGCTGCCGGTGGTGCGTGAAGATATCATCCGCGTAGTGTTGGATGTCGCCCGCAGTTTCCAGATCATCCGCTTTGACGCCGCCATGACCCTGGCGAAGAAGCATTACCAGCGGTTATGGTTCCCTGCTCCGGGGACGGGCGGCGCCATCCCATCCCGCACCGAGAATACCATCTCCCAGCAGGATTTCGATGCGGCATTCCCGGTGGAGTTCTGGCGCGACGTGGTGGATACCGTAGCCCGCGAGGTGCCCGATACACTGCTACTGGCTGAAGCCTTTTGGTTGATGGAAAGCTATTTTGTACGCACATTGGGCATGCACCGGGTCTACAACTCCGCGTTCATGAATATGCTGCGCAATGAAGACAACGCCAATTACCGCAAGCTCATCCAGAACACCATCGAATTTGACCCCGAGATCCTGAAGCGGTTGGTCAATTTCATGAACAACCCAGATGAAAAGACCGCTGTGGAGCAGTTCGGCAAGGGGGACAAGTACTTTGGCATTTGTGTGCTCATGTCCACACTTCCGGGACTACCTATGTTTGGTCACGGGCAGATGGAAGGATACGCCGAGAAATACGGCATGGAGTACCGCCGCGCATATTTGAATGAAACGATAGATGAAGACCTCTTCCAAAGACATCAACGTGAGATCACTCCGCTGCTCGAACGACGCTATATCTACTCTGGTGCGGAGAATTTCCGCATGTACGATTTTCGCCAGGAAGATGGATTCGTTGATTGAAGATGTTTTCGCTTACAGTAATTCATTTCAGGATCAGTTCTCCCTTGTGTTATTCCATAACCGTTTCGGCACCACAGCGGGCCGGATCAAAACATCCACCGGATTCCTGGATAAGGCCACCGGTTTTGTCCGCACAGAAGCATTGTCTGCCCATATTCATGCGTCGGTAAATCCAGGCGAGTTTACAATCTGCACAGATGTGATCAGCGGCATGGATTATTTATTGAAATCAGACTCGCTTGTCCACGAGGGAATGTATTTCGAGCTTAATGCTTATGAGTATCATGTGCTGGTGAATTTCCATCAGGTGGATGACACCACAGGTGATTGGGAAAAGCTTTACTGGCAATATCAAGGTCGTCCGATCCACAATATTTACCTGAAATACCGCCAGATCCACTACCAGAAGCTGCAGAATGCTTTCTCTGAATTGTTAGCCGGACCTGTCCTTGAATTCCTCTCCGGTTGTACTGAAGAACCAGATGTCGAAATCGATGTTCGTCCCAAACCATTCGGGAAGTCGATCGATCTGGAACAGAAAGTATCCAATTTTGTAGCTGAGCTTTACTCCAGTATCGGTTTTTATCCAACCGATGTTGCCCAGACGACCCGGCAGATCATGGTTTGCGCGGCTACCATCCGGTCCATTTGTACCGATTTGCCGCCAGCCCCTTTATACCCCTCAAAAACATGGCGAAATTACAGCAAATATATGAAGAAAAAAGAGACCGGATTGCTGCCGATCATATCCCGCTGGTCATTGGTCGTTCTCGGCATTCTGGAAAAAGGTCTACCTTTTGAGGCACTGTCAGCTTTACAAGAATCCCTGGTACGTCATTTCGGGCTGGATTTATCCATCCAGGCGCAGATGATCACCAATGGATTGAATGATTGGGAAGCCAACTGGCAGATCCGGGTGTTGGAAAAATGGATGCAAAATCCGGTGACATTCTATCAACCCGAGGATTCCGTCCTGGTGCAGTTTACAAATTACCTGACCTACCGATCATTGGACGAGATCCTGGGTGTAAACGAATCTGATGGTATCCGCTGGTTCAGAGGTGAATCCATGGATGCTTATCTTCATACGCTAACCTGGATGATGCTGATCGCTATCGGACCATCACCCACCATCTGGGCGGAAAAAGTGGAGATGCTGAATAAATACAAACTGGAACTCGATCGAATTCATAAAATGGTTAAAAAATCATCCTACAAACTGGATGATCTGATCAAGCTGATCTCTTCTGAACTGCGCGCCTAAACAATGTAATCCAGAAATGGATTCTCGGACAGCAACGCCTGCTGGTAAGTTTGCATTAAAACCTGATCGCCGGTGATCCCTGTACGGCTGCTACGTATCGTTGTAAATGATGGCATGATCTCATTTATGAAGGTTTTACCGATGATCCGCTCTGCGCGGCTGATCGCTTGAGCCGCGTAGGCGACATTATTGCGAGGTTCGATCCGGTCAAAATCATCGAAGAACCATCCGCAGGATGTGAACATCCATTGTCTGGCAATTTGGATCTCCATAAATGCTCGTAATTGATCTGTTGTATGAAGTGGTGTCCCTCCTGGCACATTCTCAACCAGGAAATCCGTCCAAGTCAGATCACCCAGCATAACTCGAATGTATTCGTTTCGCAGGCACCAGGCATCCACATTGAGTGGACGGCAGAAATTCAGGTATTGTTTGTCCAACAATTGCGCGGTCTTTTCCAGCGCTTTACGGAGAGGTGCTTTCCAATCTGCCCCGGGTGTACAATCGCATTCACCCCGCCAGCGCTCCACGCCGTGATGGCAGCTCCAGGAGGTATACTCCCTGATCTTCACTTCTGTGAGATTCTTGTTTTTGATCAGATACAATCCCGGGTATGTGACCGAAATCTTCTGATTTTCACTCGCCCCATCAAGCAGTCGTGAGAGAAATTTTTCACGGTATGGCTGGTGATGTCCATAAAGTTCACCATCCGATGCGATCATCAATAACGGGTGATCTACACCATCGTCTGATAAACCGAACGAAGGGCAGACATATTCACTGATAAATGCATCCGCGTTGACGGTCGCCATAGGATCAAAACTTACACGGGTGGATAGATCCATCTGATAGAAGAAAACCACAATAGATTTGCGGTTACCCAGTTTGATCTGGTACGGCTTCTGAGGATCGATCCCTGCTTCAGCCGCCTGCCAGGGAGCTAAAATGGTGTATTTGATCCCTTTGTCTGCCATGATTCGCAGAGATTCCATATCCACAGCCGCTTCAGGAAGCCACATCCCGGATGGTTCGTGCCCATAACGGTGGTTATAATCCGCGATTCCCCAGATGATTTGGGTAATCTTGTCCTGGTGAGAAGCTAATGGCATGATGGTATGGTTGTATGCCTGTGCCATGCCATTTCCAACGCCATTACGGATGAAATTAGTCTTTTCCTGCTCGATGATCAGGTTATAAGTAACCGGATCATAGTGTTCCATCCACTCAAGCAACGTTGGCCCCATATTGAAACTGATTCGGCCAAAATTCCCCTGCTCCGCGTTTGGTTTGTAACACTCCTCATGGATCTTTTCATTCCAGTTGTTATATGGATGAGCGCCAGGTTCTTTTGGGATGACTCCAGTAAGCGCGTCCTGCCGGGGAGGCTGATAGAAATGTCCATGAACGCACAGAAATCGCTTCCTGGTTTTCATGCGGATCTCACGCTCTTCTTCCCAAGGATTGGTTTGGATCGTTTGAGATAATCCAGTTTTTGATTGAATTGGGCTGGAATCACTCCAAAATATCTGGTCAGGCTGTCCAGGGAACAGGTTCGGTTTGCAGCCATATAATCAAGCCAAAAAGTGGATAGTGGAAAGACAGGCGCCATACTTTCCAGGGTTACTGTGAGTATTCGTAAATAAGCTGGATTGATGCTCACAATGGGATTATGAGCTCCTATTTTTGTCTTTATGATTTCGGCAATTTCGTGCAAACTTAATGCTTCCGCTCCCCCAATTTCAATCACCTGATTGATGGTCTTTTCGTCCTCGAGACACCAGACAAGGCTGTTTACCAGATCATCGATCCAAACAGGTTGGATTATGGTTTCTCCTTCTGCCGGTAATAAGAACATAAAAGGCAGCATTCGTAATACTACACGCAGCCCTTCGGTGAAATGATCATTTGGTCCATATACCAATCCAGATCGTAGTATCGTGTAATTAATTCCACTGGTTTTGATGAAGTTTTCCGCTATTCCCTTTGCTTTCAATACAGGAAAAGCTGACGCTCGATCTGCCCCCAAATGACTGATGTAGATCAATCGGTTGATCCCGCTGTCCACTGCTGCCTGCGTGACCACCTGCGTAGGTGCGATATCAGATTCGACCAGATTAGTTCCACTGCCATGGTTTTCACCGGTCACCAGGTGGTAAACCACATCCACATCCTTCATTGCGGCTCGTACGCCTCGCTCATCGAGAAGGCTGGACACGATCACATCAACTGAGATACCTTTGGGTAATTTTGGGGAATTACGGGATGGACGGATCAGCGTACGAACTTCTTCTCCATGCGCAATTAATTGGCGAATCAGTGCCTGTCCGATGAATCCGGTACCGCCGGTTACTAATATCATTGGATAGATTATAGCAGATGCAGTTCAATCCGCTGGCAAACAACTTGCATGGATAACGGCATCAAATGTCTCATTTAAAGATCAGGTGAACTATGACGACACTTCCACTACCAGCTAATAATTCTCGAATAGGTTATCACTACTATCCCGATACTGTCCATTACCGACAGCATGATGTTCAACATTGGCTGCCGATCTTAAAATCCCTGAATACTTCATGGTTGTTTCTGCAGTCTTCAGTGGATAGAGCCATTCCTGAGACTTTCATTTCAGAACTCGTAGGCCAAGGTATCGAACCAGTCATCCAATTCCCGATCTCTCCGTCCAATCCTCCAAATAGTAGAGATTTTTCACTATTACTTGATAGTTACGAAAAATGGGGAGTACATTACGTTATTTTATTCGACCGGCCGAATATGCGATCGTCCTGGTCGAGTGCAGCCTGGTCCCAGCAAGATCTGGTGGAAAGATTTCTTGACCGATATATTCCACTGGCAACTCAGGTGATTGAATCCGGATTAACTCCTGTTTTCCCTCCTCTTGAACCGGGTGGGGATTACTGGGACACCACTTTCCTGAAATCAGCACTTAAATCTCTGCAAAGACGCAGCGCTACATCGATCATGGATAACCTGGTTCTATCAGCATATGCTCCGATAAATGAAAAGGGATTGAACTGGGGAGCAGGTGGTCCTGAACGTTGGCCAGGTGCCCGTCCTTATATGAAATCAGAATCCAATGAGGATCAGAAGGGATTCCATATCTTTGATTGGTATACAGCCATTAGCAAATCAGTTACCGGTAGTGAGTTACCCATTTTCCTGATGGGTGTCGGCGCTCCTGATGGCTCGCTAAATGGACAGAAATCAAGCTCACAGTACATGGACCTCTCTATACAGGCTCAGCATGTTCTATCCATTTACCAGCTATTGAATCGGGAAAAAGTGAATGAACCCGGAAAAGTAGAGAAAAGCCTGGAACCTGTACCGGATATGGTATTAGGCTGTGGGTTATGGTTATTATGTGCTGATGTAACTTCTCCGTACGCAAAAACCGCGCTTTTCCAATCCGAAACTCAACCGGGTCCGGTGATTCAGGTCCTTCAGAATTGGTTGGAAACACGTGAAAAAACCGCCAAATCGGTACCGACCCCCACCGATGACCATGAGCATCCGATTGCACATTATCTATTATTACCAACCTATGAATGGGGTATTTCAGGTTGGCATCTGGATATTGCCCGTCCGTTTATTCTCAAACACTCACCTACCATAGGGTTTTCGGTATCAGAAGCTGCCCATGCAGTCCAGGTAACAGTTGTTGGCGGGCCGCAAACTTTCTCCGAAGAGACATTGAAATACCTTCGCGATCAAGGCTGTACGGTCGAACGCATCAGCGGCGATGGCACTACTATTGCATCATTGATGGCAGAGAGGTAAACCATGATGAATTATCCCCAGCACACCCCAATTACCGGTCGTCAACCCGTTCTGAAAGTCATCGGATTAGGTGGAGGCGGCTGTAATGCAGTTAATCGTATGGTTGAACTTGGTTTATCAGGTATCGAATTCATCGGGGCAAATACCGATCACCAGGCATTGGAATCGTGTGCTGCTCCAACAAAAATACAACTTGGACCCAAAGCCACCCGTGGTTTAGGTTCTGGTGGTACCCCTCAGATCGGTGAGGTCGCTGCAGAAGAATCTGCGCGCGAAATCGCCCGAGCTCTTGAAGGCGCTGATATGGTTTTCCTCACCGCAGGTATGGGTGGCGGAACCGGAACTGGTTCCATTCCAGTTGCGGCCAAGATCGCCAGGGCACTAGGTGCTGTTACAGTCTCCATAGTCACTACACCATTCTCCTTTGAAATGGGTAAACGCCAGAAAAATGCCAATGAAGGGCTTGCGAAATTACGCCCTCATTCGGATACGTTGATCACTGTGCCAAATGATAAGCTTTTATATGTCGCTCCTCGTGATCTGCCCATGGAAGTTGCTTTTAGATTGGCTGATGATGTTTTACGTCAAGGTATTCAAGGTATCGCTGAGCTGATCACCACACCCGGAATGATGAATATCGATTTTGCGCATGTACGGAATGTGATGCGTATGGGGGGTGGATCATTACTGGCGATGGGCCAGGGTGAAGGCTCGAATAAAGCACATGAAGCCATCAATAACGCGCTTCATCACCCTCTGCTTGAGTCGGTCAATTTGTATACTGCTGGCGGAATTATCGCCAATTTTACGGCAGGACCAGATCTCCCCTTCCATGAGATCACGGATGCATTAAATTATCTTCAAGAAATGACCGGAAATCAGGCTGAAATCATTCCCGGTTATATAACCGATGATAGATTGGTTGACCGCTGCCAGGTGATCCTGGTAGTGACCGGCCTTGGTGGTACTTCAATAGACAAAGAGTTATATGCTCAACGTGAATTGCAGGAGAATGTTCGTCCCGCTATGATCGAAGAAGTAGCAGAAGAACCAACAGTCCTTCCTTATAACTTTATTCATTCAACACCGGATGAGATCAAAGAAACCTATATGCGGATTGATTTTTCTCAATCTGAACCAGGCAGATCCGTCGCGGAAAAACCCATGTTGTCCGCAAATATGGATATGCCCGCGTTCTTACGCAGACGAGCAAAGATGAACCCGCAAGGAGCTTAGATATGGACGAAAAAACACTAACCTCGATATGTGAACAGGTTTATCATCGCTTTCCTGAAGTCAAAGGGGTTCGCCCCAAATTGCAACCCATGTCTAAAGGTCCGACATCACAGCATGTGCTGATCTTTTCTGGCAAGGCATCTGGCGAAAATGGAAAGACGATTCAAAGAGTGGTGAGGGTTGTTGTCGGTGATAATGGTAAGATCGTGAAAATGAGCACGTCAAAATAAGAGGTAGCAATGAACATACAAAGCAGCATTCATAAAATAGAGGCATCTCTCTGGGAAACTATGATCTCGTTGATGTCCAATTCCTCCACTGTGCAACGTGTCATCAGAAAATCATTCGTATTGGTAAAAGACCATGAAGTGTTCTGGCTTGCCGGATTAATCATCGCATGGACTGCCGCCGGATTAACGGTTGGTTATTTTCTGGGTTTTCAAGGAATGAGATAATTTGAGGTCGTAAATAAAGAAAAAGAGTCTAACAACGTGTTAGACTCTTTTATTTTAGTTTCCAATTATCTACTTTGCTTTCTTATACAGGTTACCAACCACATCCCAGTTGACCAAAGACCAGAATGCTTTGATATAGTCAGCCCGGCGATTTTGATAGTTCAGATAATAGGCATGTTCCCAAACATCCAATCCTAATAAGGGTGTATGACCTTCCATCAATGGACTGTCCTGGTTTGCTGTGCTGTAAACCTGGAGTTTTTTATTTGCATCCAGTACCAACCAAGCCCACCCTGAACCAAATCTAGTCAAAGCTGCCTGGCTGAATTTCTCAACAAACATATCATAACCATCAAAAGTTGATGTTATCGCTGCAGAAAGTTCATTAGAAGGAGTTTTACTTCCATTTGGAGTCAACCATTCCCAGAATAAACTGTGATTATGATGTCCTCCGCCATTATTACGAACTGCTGTGCGAACGGATTCGGGAACTTTGGTTAGATCATGCAATAGTTGTTCAACTGTTTTCCCAGCTAGTTCTGGAGCAGATTCCACCGCTTTGTTCAAATTGGTGACATAAGTAGCATGATGTTTGTCATGATGGATTTCCATGGTTTTTGCATCAATCGTTGGTTCAAGTGCATCAAATTTGTAAGTTAGTGCAGGTAATTCAAAAGCCATTATAGCCTCCCAAGTGTTGGATAATTTATGTATATTTCTTATCTTTATTATCCGCTTTATAACACAAAGTTGATACAACCTGTATAACGTATGAAATAAAATAAGAGGATGCATTTAGCATCCTCTTATTAAAAATACAGCCTAAGATTACGGCGCTACATCGATCGTCTTATATTTCACATTATTTCCTTCATCGCTCTCGACGACCACATTTCCAGTATCCACAACAACCCTTGTCTTTAAGTTAGCATACGGGCTTGGGAAAGTGTACATACAACTTAATACTTCACCTCCACCAGGGTTATTGTTCGAATTCCATGTACATCCAGCCGGAGCTGAATCGCTTTGAAAGAACTGAACCTGGTAAGGTCCTGTAACTTTATCACCCTGGTTATAAACCATCACTTTAATCTCGCATGGAATGTCAGCTTGGGCAGCACAAATGGTATACGAATTGATAAATATATCCGCCTTGGGAGAGGGAGCGGATGTTGGAGAAGGTACTTTAATTTCTGCCCAGAACACTTCCGCGGCAGAATTACCGATTCCAAAGATCACCCCGTCACCAGATTTCAATAGGAAGTTTGCCCGATAAGTACCAGGGTCTGCCGGTGCTTTGAGCTGTACAGAAACATCCATGTTCATACCCGGGGCGATATTAATTCCATTCAGATCGACTACATCGGGAGCATTCATCCTATCCCCGCTGCTGAACACCAGTTGATAATTTCCGTCCCAAGTGCATGAGCCTACGTTGCTTAATCGCCACTTTTTTATGAACAAGGTACCTGCAGCTACTTTTGTCCCATCCTCATAGGTTAGATCCGCCACATAACTGGCAGCATTACACGGTTTAGGTTTGGTTAGTCGGAGTTACCGGTGTGCTGCTTGTGGGTTGAAGAGTTGGAATAAAAATCGTCGGAAGTGGTTCAGGCGTATTCGTCGGAGGACTTACTGTCGGTTGACTTTGAATTGCCATGGCAGTTTGAGTTTGCCCAACTGCCAATGCCATAATGGTTGCCTCCACCCCGCTTAAAGGTGTTGCGGTTGAATTTGCCTGGTTGGCGGTGGGAAAATTACATGCCAATCCGACAATAAGGGGAAACAAGAATACCACCAGCATCTTTTTGATCATTTTCCGCCTCCATGATGCAATAGATAATATTTTTATGACCATAGGTTACTGAAATGTGACAGAATCCACAAGACAGCATCTCACTTATAGTTTACATTATAGTTACTTCACCGCTGTTTTAATAATGCAAACTTAATCTACTTGAGGATATTCATGGGTTATTTACTATTTGTATCATTGCTTTGGGCGTTTTCATTCGGTCTGATCAAAACAAATCTCTCCAGTATTAATCCTGTGCTTGTCACATTGATCCGGCTGGGTTTTTCGCTTGCTATCTTTCTGCCTTTGTTGAAGTTAAAAAAACTTACTCAACCGTTGTGGGTAAAGTTTGGTTGGATCGGTATGATCCAATTCGGATTGATGTATATTTTTTATAATTACGCATTTCGCTACTTAAAAGCTTATGAAGTAGCTCTATTTACGATCTTTACGCCGATATTCGTCGTGCTGTTTAATTCAATTTTGCAGAAAAAGTTTAATTGGATTTTTGGACTATCTGCTGTCCTCGCAGTGGTTGGAACTGCCATTGTCGTCCAAATTGGTTTCAATCGTCCGGATATGATGACAGGTTTCATTCTTGTCCAGGCGTCCAATTTATGTTTCGCAATAGGACAGGTACTATATAAAAGGCAAATATCCATCCTGCAAGGAGTTTCCGATCAATCTGTATTTGCAGTATTGTATGCTGGTGGAGTTCTTGCTGCGCTTATCGCGTCAGTCTTTACTGTGGATTGGACTACCGTCGCAATCTCAACCGTGCAATGGACTACACTGGTTTATCTGGGAATGATATCCTCGGGTTTGGGTTTCTTCATGTGGAACTATGGTGCAAGAAGAACCAATATTGGTACCCTTGCCGTATTTAATAATTTAAAAATTCCTCTATCCATCACTGTGTCTCTCCTGGTTTTTGGAGAGAAGGCGGGCGTCTCCAACCTTTTAATCGGCGGAGGCATCGTTCTTCTCGCATTGTTGATCTCTGAGGGATTTGAATGGAAGAATCGTAGTAAACAGGCAGTCCAATCACCCATCATCAACACGTGAAACACTCTTCACATAAGTTTTGCTCTGTTTTTATTCTGATTTTATTCATTTAGTAAATCGTACTATCTATAATACACTCACACCTGGTCCATTCAGGATCGGTCGAGTGTATTTTCTTTTGAATACGAAATTGGGTATTACGCAAACAAAAATTGTTCGAATCGCCCTTTTGTTCGTGGTGATCATTTTTGGCATTCCCGTCACGCTTGTCCACGCATCGCCACACTATGATGATATCATCCCGCCGACCAACCCAAATACCTGTTTGGACGTCTCCGGCAGCAGTGACAATGTATGGCAGTCGTCCACAAACGATCCATCCTTTACCTGGTCTGGCGCGGATGGAACCGGATCGCTTATCACGGGATATGCGGTATATTGGGGTTCATCGTCCGGCGGGCAAAATGAAGAAAATATTGTTCTGACTGAGGGTTACGACCCACCTGCTGTAACAACCGGAACATTTTACCTCAGAGTATCCACAAAAGAAGAAAGTGGACTTTCTGCCCCATGGGAAACGATATATACATATAAATATGACGGCTCTTCTCCCACTACCGATATTATGACCGTAACTGAATCCGGTGGTGCGTTGGATAATACATGGCAGCACCTGGTTACCTCTCCAAGTTTCACCATCTCCGGGTTTTCTGATCCAGACTCTGGATTTTCACATTATTTTCGTTACTTCGGATCTGACCCATCCGGAACCGATCCAACTACTTTTACATCAGCAGATAATACTCTCACACCTGGTTCACTTACGGATGGGACTTATTTTTTACGGGTCAAACTGGTCGACCAATCGGGAAATGAATCTGCATGGACAACTTTGTTCACTTATTTACAAGACACTGTATCTCCTGATCCGGTTAGTTCACCTGCAATCGAAACCCATTCATACCCGGAAAACACCTGGCTTCATCCAGCAGAATCACCTGCATTTACATGGAGTGCTGCAGCGGGTACGGATATTTATAGAATCTACTGGGGAACTGATCCTTCCGGGACAAACGCGACTGATTCTTCATCAACCAATAGCTACTCCCCATCTCTGGCTGGTGCGACCGGTGTTTATACATTACGCATACAATCGGAAGATCTTGCTGGCAATTCCAGTGGTTGGACAACCATGTTCACCTTCTGGTTTGACAATTCCTCCCCATCTTCAGTCACAACTGTTACAGAGTTCAGCGGATTGACCAATGGGATATGTCAGACCAACCAACGAAGTCCCGACTTCAGCTGGGATCCAGCTATTGATAATGAAGTTACTTTAGCTGGTTACCATTATTACTGGGGTAGTGACCCGGCTGGTTCATCAAGTAACAGTACGACAAATACAAATATTTCCCCTGGATTGGTCCCTAGGAACGAGATTTATTATTTCAGGCTGTCTCCATTCGATGATCTGGGGAATGCAGCTCCCTGGGAAACTGAATTCATTATTTGCCATGCTGACGATGTGGATTACATCGCACCGACAGAATCCGGGAGTGTAAGCATTGGTGTCCCGGATCCATTTGGTGCTTATATTGCGCTCCCTGCTGACGCTTACCCAGATCCATATTATGCCCGTATTTGGTTTCCAGATATTCACCCGGATCTAACGGCTGGAAAAGCCGTACCGTATGGACATAATTCTTTCACTTTTTCGGTGGAAAAATCCAGCGATCTCTCACAAATCTCACCCTTGAACAGCGGAGCCAGCAGTAACAGTACACTATCCGGATATCAGCGTTCTGGCCATGTACGAAAACTCGCTGCGATTATATAAATTTGACGGCGCCAACTGGGACCTGGTCCAGAATTCAAGCGTAAACACAACCACGAATGAAGTGACAGCATCCATTTCATCTCCGGGAAGATTTGTTGTGATGGGAGATCCCATCCCGGAAGGTGATCGGCTGGATATCGTATTACAAAATATCTCCTTTGGTTCATACCAACTGACAGGATTGGAATCGGAGATCGAGATCACAACAGGGACCTGGACAATTTTAGACGCCACTTATGCGACAAAAAGCTGGGATGTCAAGATTCGCGCCACAGATTTTATCGATTCCAGCTTGAATGAGATCCCGGTATCAAATATGAAACTGGTTATTCCCGAAGTCTTTGTTGATGTTGGTACGTTGGCTCCCACCATCCACATGACAGAACCTACCTCATTAACTGGATTAGACCAGATCCTACTCAGTTCACCGGGGAACACAACTGGTTTGTTTCATTTTTCTCCGGTTGTGAAACTGAAAATACCTGCCCAAACCTATAAAGGTACGTATACCAATTTGATCACGGTGACCATTAGTGCTGGACCGTGAGTAGTTTATATCTTAGCTTGTAGAGGATGTTATGAAACAAATCGTTAAAGCGCTCGTGTTCGTGATTACTTTATTGGTAATGTTTATCCCTGCCAATGCTTCCGCGGATGGTCCGGATTTTGGCATCAAACCTTTTCAACCAGGAATTGGGTATTATCGTTTCACAATAGAGCCTGGAGATTCGGTCGATGATATGTTATTGGCTACAAACGTAGGCAATGAATCAGTATTTGTGAAAGTTATGCCAGTTGGCGCTATCTCTGCGATCGGCGGTGGCTTATCATACGATTTTGCTAACAAAAGTGATGTAGTTAATTGGATCTCAATGCCAGATGCTGGAATCTTAAAAATAAAATCTGGAAGCTTTTATAAAATGCCATTTAAAATAACAGTTCCTGAAGGGACAAAGCCTGGCGAATATGTAGCTGGTTTTCTTGCTGGCCTCGATGAATCACACGAGCTTCAATCTACTCTTGCCCCAAATTCGTTTAATATTAAAGTCGTTTCACAAATTGCGGTTGCCGTTGTGATTACTGTACCTGGTGAGTCGGAATGTAAAGCGGAAGCCAAACGAATAGAAGATTTTCCCTCTAACACCGGTTGGCACTTCGAAATTTATTTGGATAATCTTGGAAACGTTCCATTTTCCGGAAAAGGTTTACTCGAGGTAGAAACTGATGGAACAGTGACACAATCGAAACAGTTCAACCTTGGTTATACCGTTGCAGGATTACCATTCAGGATTTCAGCAGATCTCGAACCCCCCAAAGCTGGTAATCAAAAGATAACATTATCAATTATTGATAAGAATTTTTCAGAATGTGCAATCAAGTATGAATTTCAGAAAAAGATTTCTAACAAAGAAGCAACAGTTATTAAAAAAGCTATAAGCACGCCAATCTCTAAGATGATAAATTCTACACCAACAGCCATAAGCACATTGCAATTGGCAAACGATAATTCCTTATCAGCCACAAAACCTGATAATACTATCTTAATATTTAGTATTATTATCCTCTTATTAGCATTGATCCTATTTGCAGTTAGCTACTTTATGTTAAAAAGACGTAAATAACAGCTGAAATCATTACTTTGCTATAAAGGATCGGTGATTGCCTCCGACAATGAATTCAAACATGGTAAACATTCATCCCATGCGTTCGGAGGAAAAATGAAATTACGAATAATTACAATCATTGCTGTGTTATGTACATCTTTCAGTTTTGTCCCGGGAGTCTATGGCAGATACAGGAACGGGAACTATTGAAATCTCAGGAATTCCTTTGTCCATTGTTATCGATGACATGGTCTTTACTGGGGTAACTCTAAATGGTACTGATAGAACTTCACTACCATTTGATTTAGGGGATCCATGGATTGCCACAGATCCATCAGGTTCCGGTGACGGTTGGAAATTACGAATCAGAGTAACAGATTTTGTTGAACCAGGTGAGAGTCACACTATACCTTGGCATTATACATATTCTGGAGCAGATCAGTATCTTTTCAAAATGAATATTGACTCAATAGTATCTTTGGATGGACATAACATACCAACAACCGGAGCAGGTCAACCGGGAGATATGCCTTATGTTATTACTGGAGTTCCCGATTGGACAACTTTATCCGGTTTGCAGGATATCGACCAAACCTTCATATCTGCTGATGTTGCAGAAGGCATGGGGAGATATGAGATCCAACCTGATTTCTTTTTGGATATTCCTGCAGAAACATATGTTGGTTCATATACTTCAACAATGACCGTCACTATCTCCACTGGTCCTTAATCCATAGATAAACAGATCCAGTAAATATCTAACCAGCCAGGTATTAAATCTGGCTGGTTTTTGTAATTGTTTTTTCCAAAGAGCCATACCTAATTTTCAATATTGTTGTCCAGAGTGGATTTATCGGCAGTCAGGACTATATAATACATAAAGATTTGTTCACGGAGGTGGGTGATGGGAAATAAAAAGGTTGGATCAAAAACGAAGTCTGCAGAAATTCCGAAAAGTAAGATTGTCGAAAAACACACATCCCAGCCCGAGATGCCCACAAAAGAATATGAAAAAGAGCTTGAAAAACTGCAGATCGAGCTGGTAAAGCTGCAGGAATGGGTCAAACTCAAAGGACTCAAGGTCATTGTGCTGTTCGAAGGCAGAGATGCTGCCGGTAAGGGAGGTGTAATCAAGCGAATCACTGAAAGCCTGAATCCGCGGTTTGCTAGGGTTGTAGCCCTGGGAACACCGACCGAGAGGGAAAAGACCCAGTGGTATTTTCAGCGTTATGTTGCGCATCTACCGGCTGCAGGCGAAATGGTTTTCTTCGACCGCAGTTGGTACAACCGTGCCGGGGTTGAACGGGTTATGGGATTCTGTACTGATGAAGAATATCAGGATTTTCTGCGTTCCTGCCCTGAATTCGAACGAATGCTGATCCGCTCAGGAACAATATTAATTAAATACTGGTTCAGCGTTAGTGATGATGAACAGGAAAAACGGTTTCAAGACCGGATTAATACTCCAACGAAACGATGGAAACTCAGTCCGATGGATCTTGAATCCCGCGCTCGGTGGGTGGAATACTCCAAAGCCAAGGATGCCATGTTTTCTTACACTGATACAAAACAATCACCCTGGTTTGTTGTCAATGCGAATGACAAAAAACGGGCCAGACTGAACTGCATCGCACACCTTTTGAGTATCATCCATTATGAGGATACGACTCCTGAGAAACTTACCCTCCCTCCGCGACAGAACGACCAGGGTTATGTACGCCCGCCAATAACAGATCAGACTTTTGTACCGGAAAAATACTGAGGTTCCCCCATATTATGCCTTCATTCGACCATTTTAATTTTATCGCACCTATATACGACCGTTTGATCAAACCCAAACCTCCCATGGACCTGCTGGAGCATTTGGATCTAAATCCCGATTCTTTTATCCTCGATGTGGGCGGTGGGACAGGCCGAATTGCCCAGGGATTGATCGAACATGCAGGGCATGTTTTGGTAGCAGATTATTCCTTCAAAATGGCGGCCATCGCATCTCGCAAAGCAAATATTTCAGCGATTGTCGCGCCCGGTGAAAACCTGCCTTATTTTGCGGACACCTTCGACGCGGTCGTCATGGTGGATGCACTCCATCATGTATTTGATCAAAAAGCTTGCCTGACAGAATTATTCAGGGTAACCAAACCAGGTGGCAGGTTGGTGGTCGAAGAACCGGATATAAGAACATTTTTCGTCATGTTGATAGCACTCGCTGAAAAGATCCTCGGTATGCGCAGCCATTTCCTTACCGGTGAACAGATTGCCAGATTATTATCTGATTGTTGTAAGGAATCTGAAATATACCGTAAAGAATACACGGTTTGGGTGGTGGTCAAGAAATAATTATCAGATTATTACCGTATCCATTCTTTGTTGGAACAGTTATATTTATTGCTGTGATATAGTATTAGAAATTGCTAAGGAGAGAGTGTAATGAATAATTCCCGGACTCGAAAGATCGTTATTACCGGTATTCTTGGTGCCATTGCAATTATTTTAGGTATTACCCGCCTTGGATTTATCCCCTGGTTTGCAGGAGCCTCGCTGACTATCATGCATGTTCCGGTGATCATCGGTGCCATTCTGGAAGGACCAGTTGTTGGTCTGGGCATTGGATTGATCTTCGGTGTCTTTAGCTGGTTGCAAGCGTCTATCGCGCCTAACGGACCTACGGATGTGATCTTTACCAATCCATTGATCTCCGTCCTTCCCAGGTTGTTTATTGGACCCGTCTCCTGGCTGGTTTGGCGCGCATTACAGCGCAGCAATATAGTTGCTTTATTAGGTGCCGGCATCGCCGGCAGTCTGACCAATACTGCGCTGGTACTCGGGATGATCGGGGTTTTCAACCTGGCTCCCTGGGCATTGATCTGGACCATCGCAGTCACCAACGGATTGCCTGAGGCAGCTGCTGCAGCGATCATCGTCTTGCTGGTGGTGGCAGCGTGGAAACGAATTAACATCGGTAACCGGCAGGGATCGAAGTTGTAATCAGAAACAAAAGACCCATTCTCAATGATGAATGGGTCTTTTCTTATTAATCACTATCGCTGACTTTCATGATTCATGACCAGATCGAGTTTTCCATATATTGCCTGGACATATTCAGCTACATTAGATAGTTAGCAATGAATATCCCCAGGCTGATAAGAAATCCGATGACCATAAAAAATCCGTCAGTTGCCTTGAAATTTGTACGGGTAAAACTCGTGTGCTTATCAAGGATCCCATAACCCCGGGCATCCATGGCCAATGCCAGAGCTTCCGCCTTATGCAGGCTTTGAATGAAAAGGGGAATGATGACCGGTGCCATCTGTCTTGCCCGTGAAATCGGATTGCCCCGTCCGCTGCCCCAAACTGCGCCTCGGGATGCCTGCGCTTTTGCGATTCGCTCTGCAGTCAACGTCAAGATTGGGATAAATCGTATGGAAATCTCGATCGAGACAATGAAATCATGTATCTGGATTCCAATCATCCTCACAGGTGAAAGCAAACTTTCCAGACCGTGAATGAACCGGGATGTGGAGATTGTGCTGCTCATGATACTAATCAGGATGATCGTTATCGTGAATCGCATGATTAATTGAAATACCAGCCAAAAATCTGCTCCTGTGATAACAACACTACGAAAGCGGAAAATTGCTGGTGTAGTATCTATTACCGTATTAAAGAATAGATTGATCACCGCCAGTATCAGAATGAATGGCGCTGCGGATAAATATCCATGGAGGTAGATCCGTAGTGGTACCCGTGATATCCAGACTCCCAGCAAGCAGATGACCAACGCACCGACTAGAGCAAAAATGGATTGTGCAGTCATGAATGCCACTAAAAGTAGGATGAAGGTAGCCAGCAATGCCCGTGGATCAATCTTTTGCAGCCAGGTATCCCGCGGCGTGTATTCCGCGAAAGGCATGCCTCGCATGAATTCGAAATCGCTCACAGCTTTCTCCCGGATGTCAGAGCTTTGAATAAATCCTCTGCTGTCAGCGGCACACTTGAGAATCGAAAGCCTTTTGCTTCCAATAAAATTGCCAAGCGGGCGCAGATAGATGGGATCATATGATGTGAAGAATCCTTTCCGATCTCACGCATCACTTCAGCGCAGGGTGCGCTCATGATACTGGTCCCCTTCTCCATCCAGGTAATATTACTGGATAATCGGGTGACATCCTCCATATTGTGCGAGGAGATGACCATTGTCATTCCATCATGGATCAATCGTTCAAACAAATTCAGAACTTCTTGCCGCGATGTAGGATCAAGACCTGCAGTTGGTTCATCCAAAAGTAAAACCTTTGGTTTCAAAGCGAGAATTGAAGCAAGCGCTACTTTTCGTTTTTCTCCACCCGAAAGCGATGTGGTTCGCCGGTCTTTCATATTTTCAAAATCCAAGCCAACCAATTCCATCACCCAACGCACCCGATCCTTGAGTGGTTCGGATATACCAATCATCCGTGGCCCGTATGCGATCTCATCCCCTACATATTCTTCAAAGAATTGTGCTTCTGGATTCTGCATGACCAATCCTGCATACTTGACCAAATCTGATAGCTGAAGACTTTTGTCAGTCAGGTCAAATTTTCCCACCCGGATCGATCCAAATTGTGGTCGTAGAATACCATTCAAGTGCTGCAGAAGAGTGCTTTTGCCTGACCCGGTCACTCCGATCAGTCCCATGCAGGTGGATTTTTCAACATTCATCTCAGCGTTTAGAATGGCGCGGGATTGGTATGGAGTACCTTCCAGATAAATGTGACGAAGTTGACATACTTCAATCTCGTTTTCCACAAGAAGTTCGGGATGAAAGTCTTCAGATTTGGGTAACACTGGTCTGGGTGAGTAATCGCGAGCCAGATATTCCGCAAGAACAATTAAAGTTCGCACTCCGGGTGGAATACTCAATCCGAGTGCGCGCAGTTGACTGACCAACTGATATGTTGGCGGGAACTCCAGCCGCCATTTTGAGAGATCGTAGTCCCCATTGAAGAGTTTCGCGGATTCACCATCGTAAACCACCTGGCCATCCAACAAGACAATAATACGATCCGCCAGGATGGCTTCTTCCATTGAATGAGTGATATGCAGGATGGTATTACCCTTTTGACGAAGTATTTTCATTTCGTCCAAGGTAACCTGCCGCCCTACCGGATCAAGCATGGCAGTGGCTTCATCGAAAATGACACATTTAGGACGGATGGCTAAAACTCCAGCCAGTGCCAGACGTTGGGTTTGCCCACCGGAAAGTAGATAGCTTGGTCTTTCGCGGATGTCCCACAGGTCAAACTGTTCCAGCTCTTCCCTCACAATGTCATGCATCTCTTTATACGGGATTGCGAAATTCTCCAATCCGAATGCTACATCTTCTTCAATGGTCGACGAAAATATCTGCTCTTCGGGAAATTGGAATACCATGCCAATCGTTTTCCGTATTTCAGGCAGATTGGCGAGCTTTGAAGTATCTCTTCCATCTATACGCACTGTACCTGAATCTGGTAACAAAAGCGCATTAATCATTCTAGCCAGCGTGGATTTCCCGGATCCGTTGGCACCAAGAATGGCAATGTACTCACCTTGTTCGATTGTCAAATTTATATCATGGAGGGTTTTCCGGGCGTTTGCCGCTAGATCCGGGTAAGTAAAGCTTAAATTCTCAATACTGATCAATGGTGGCATGATTTTCGCTCAGATGATCTATTCTAACACAGTACAATCCTTGACAGACATCATACATACCATGATACTTAATCCATGGAATTCAAGCTTAATTACCCCTATCAACCTACCGGCGACCAGCCAGAAGCGATCAATCAGCTTGTGGATGGTATCGAAAAAGGCGTTCAACATCAGGTCTTATTGGGCGCCACAGGGACTGGAAAGACATTCACCATTGCTAATGTCATCCAACGAGTCCAAAAACCCACATTGATCATGGCCCATAACAAAACCCTGGCAGCCCAGCTTTATGCTGAATTCCGTGAGTTTTTTCCCGAAAATGCGGTGGAATACTTCGTTTCATACTACGACTACTATCAACCTGAAGCGTATGTTCCCCGTCGTGATCTTTATATCGAAAAAGAAACCGATATCAATGAGGAGATCGAGCGATTACGCCTGGCAGCAACAACATCCCTGATGTCCCGCAAAGATGTGATCATAGTTTCTTCAGTATCCTGTATTTATGGTCTGGGAAACCCTGAGGAATTTGGAAAAGGACTGGTCCATTTGACAAAAGGGGAAATCTATCGCCGTAATGCGTTACTGAGACAGTTGGTGGAATCCCAATATCAACGCAATGATATGGAGATCAAACCGGGGGCATTTCGTGTCCGGGGTGATACTCTCGAGATCATGCCAGCTTACGAAAGAGAGCATCTATTCAGGATCAGCTTTTTTGGCGATGAGGTTGAACGGATCATGGATGTGCATCCGATCACTGGCGAGGTATTCAAGATCATGGATGAGCTGGACATCTACCCTGCAAAGCATTACATCACCCAGGAAGAGCGTTTGAAGACCTCCATTTCCAATATCGAAGCTGAGCTTGAAGATCGAATTGCATATTTCAAAGATAACAACATGCTACTGGAAGCACAGAGAATCGAACAGCGCTGCAGGTATGACGTCGAAATGCTCAAAGAAGTTGGGTATTGTTCCGGTATCGAGAATTACTCCCGGCAGATCGATCAGCGGCCGGCTGGCACAGCTCCGTGGACTTTGATCGACTTCCTTCCCAGCGATTATCTACTGGTTTTGGACGAGAGTCACATGACCGTCCCGCAAATACGCGGTATGTTCAACGGTGATCAATCCCGTAAACAGGTATTGGTGGATTATGGATTCAGGCTTCCATCAGCCATGGATAACCGTCCGCTGAAGTTTGATGAGTTCGAAAAGCACATGGGCTGGACCATCTATACTTCTGCCACCCCTGGTCCGTATGAACTCAAACTGACCAATCGGGTCATTGAACAGATCATCCGCCCCACTGGATTATTGGATCCGGAGGTCGAAGTCCGCAAGTCTAGTGGACAAATCGACGATCTGATCAAAGAAATAAGAATTCGGATTGAAAACGGTGAGCGAGTTTTGGTTACCACATTGACCAAGCGGATGTCTGAGGATCTCGCTGAATACTTGCAGGAACTTGGAATCAAAGTACATTACCTGCATTCAGAAGTAGAAACGCTGGAACGGGTGGGGATTCTCCGCGACCTTCGGTTGGGTTTGTTCGATGTACTGGTAGGTATCAACCTGCTGCGTGAAGGGTTGGATCTCCCGGAAGTATCCCTGGTAGCTATTTTGGATGCCGATAAGGAAGGTTTTTTAAGGTCTGATACGGCACTGATACAAACCATCGGTCGCGCAGCCCGACACATCCACGGCAAAGTAATCATGTATGCGGATAAGATCACAGATTCCATGTCTCGAGCGATTGGGGAAACCAACCGGCGACGAAAGAAACAGGATGATTTCAACAAATCGCGCGGAGTGGAACCGGTCGGTATCCGCAAGGCAATCCGGGCTCTTGAAGCAGGTTTTCTGAGCAGCAGTGCTGTAGCAGAATCCAAAGGGAGTTACGATGCTGGTGGTAAGAAACCGCTATCCATGCCCAAAGCTGAGTTTAACAGGGTAATCACCGAAATGGAAAACCAGATGAAAGCTGCGGCGAAAGCCCTGGAATTTGAAAGGGCTGCTGCCATCCGTGATGAGATTTATGAACTGCGAGCAACATACGCAGAGATGTCAAATCTTCCACCCTGGGAGAAGGTTCGCTTGCTATCCGGTGAAAAAGATTGACAATATTCGATCAGTCAGAGATCCAGGTGGAACGGACCATAAAATCCTGATATTGCCCGCTAAATGGATTCCAGGCTGTTTTTATACTGGTTATTTTCGATACAGTTGGACCAGTCTCAAGATCTGCGAGGAAACTCAGCAGATCTTTTTCTTCGCCTTCAGCCAAAACTTCCACATCACCTTCGTACAGATTTCTAACCCATCCACAAAGGTTGTGGCCAATGGCATGTTCTGCTGCGTAAATTCGATACCCAACTCCCTGTACACGACCGGAAACAACGACATGCAGCTGCTTTTGCATTGTAATCAGTTTTCTTCTTCTTCGTCGGTTTCTTCTTCCAGGTCGAAGAGCTCAAAATCTGCCAGACCTTCATTGAAAGCAAGGTTATCCATGGATTTTTCCAGATGGTCGATCAGATCATCGTCTATATCACTTTCAAGGATTTCTTCGAAGATGGCTTTTACCCCATCCCCACCGATCTGGGAAAGTGACCAGATGGCGGCATAGAATACTTCTTCATCCAGATCGCCACTATCTACCAACTGGAGTAATTTAGTTCTGGATTTTTTGAGATCCAGCTCGCCCGCTGCACGAATTGCCTCCAATTGCACATCCACGTGACTGCTTTCGAGGTTTGCGAGTACATATTTATCCCAGCGATTATCAGCGGATCGGCCCATCGCGTAAAGCGCACTGGCGGTGAACCTGAAATCCTCGCTGCGGAATGCTTTTTCAATCAATTCAGGGATTCTTTCATCGCTGGAATATCCAAGCGCTTCCAATGCATGTCTCTTGACTACCTGGTGTGGTGATGTTGCATGGGTATTCAATAATTCTTCAACTATCTTCTTTAACAAATTTGCCGAGAATTCTTCAAGTTCTCCCCGATAGATGTAAGAACCCAGAGCTGACGCAGCCGTCGCCTGTACTTCCGGATCAGAGTCTTTATGGGTTATATCCAAATAGGTATTGACAAGATCAAGTGCTTCACATTCCCACAATAAACGTATTGAAAGTGTGCGGATTGCTGCAAGGGTATCATTTAGTCCAAATCTGGCAAGTACATCGAAATCCATCAAAGTATCCGCTTCAGCTAGATCTTCAAGATCCTGGAACACTTGAATCTTTCTTTCATCTTGTATCTTCGTCCAGCATTTTTTCAAGTCAGCTAATCGCGATTCAGACAAATTTGAAAATTCTCGAAGATACCTGGCTGGAAAGATTTTGGACATATCTTCCAGTGAAGTCAATACATCAGCGAAAATAATTTTCTTCTCGGGCATGGAAACCTTATCTATTTTGGTAATTGAATTGGGTTAAATATATCCTGCATGGTGATGATGGCCATCAACAAAAGCAAAGCGATAAATCCGAACATGTGGACAACGTTTTCATATTTTGCGGGTACACGTTTCCTAAACAGGAGTTCAGGAATTACAAAGATTATCCGACCTCCATCCAGCGCAGGCAGCGGTAAGAGATTCGTTATTCCCAGCGCGACTGAGATGTAAGCGACAAATGTCAAGACAGCCGCGGTCGGCTGCGGTGTAGGTGATGATTGGGCTTCTACATCCCTTTCATTGGCGATCCTATATATACTAAAGATTCCTATTGGACCAACGACTCGGGCGTTATCACCTTTTAATTCGCCACGGATCAACCGGATAGGAGTTAAGACTGTTTGTTTACTCAACTCAGCAACGGATTGAGCTGCCATGGGTATAGATTCCCAAACGGAAATCATTCTGGTTGGGTTTGTCATCACGATACCAAGGGGACCTTCCCCCTCTGGTGGATCCAAACGAGGAGTAACTGACACTGTGACCGATACGCCATTACGGGTCAAACCGATCGATATCTCTTTTCCAAGATTATTCTGAATTACTTTCTGGATCGATTCCATACTCGTGACGGAAACCCCGCCAGCAGTATCGATCTGATCTCCAGGTAGTATGCCTGCAGTCTGAGCAGGAGAGTTTTTTACGATATCCTGAATTTGAACGATTTTTGGGTCGGGTACTCCCAATCGGATGAAAAGGATCGTGAATAGCACAAAACCGACGAGCAAGTTCATGACAGGTCCGCCAAACAATACACCCAGTCTTTTCCATGGATTGGCTGCAGCCATCCCGCCAGCTACTTCCGGATCGTTCTCCCCTTTCGGGCGGACAAATGCGCCAAATGGGATAGCATTCAGGGTGAAATCTGTTTCCTGGAACGTGAAGAGTTTTACGATCTTAGGTGGAAAGCCAAAACCAAATTCTTCCACTTCGATCTTGAATATTTTTGACATGATGTAATGCCCAAATTCATGGGCGAATATTAAAACACCAAGGACTAAAATAAATTGAATGATGGTTACGATTATATTTGTGCTCATTTTTCTCTTTTTGTCTAATTATACCGAACCGTGAATGTTGAGTGCATCTACTGCAAAAGGTCTAGGTAATAATCCTTGCAGGACCACCCGCAGGAGATTCGATGATCTTTTGCACCATGTGGTTTTTTGCTATCTCACCTTTAATGGAATCAATTGCTGATGATCGTGTGATAGCATGCACATTAGCTCCAGCATCAATGGTAAATGCAACGTCAAGTCCTTGATTTCTAAGATCCTGGATAAGATGCATCATAGCCAGGGTTCCGGGTTGCCAGTAAATCAACGGAGGCTGTGAGGTCATCATCACCCCATGCATTAGTAAACAGTCTTCTTCAATGATTGCAGCAAATTCAGCGAAATCTTTTTCCATTATTGCTTTTCGGCAGATATTCAACCTTCTCGGAGTATCAGCAATTCGAGCAGATTGCAGCCTGGAAGTTGGAGCCAGGCTGTGACCCTCAGTAGAACCGACCTTCTTTTCCGAGTTGTCCAGGATCACAACGAGATCGACCAGATCCCAGTGCGTTTCTGGTGCTAATTGGACAGCAAACGATGTTGTATCCGATTTTCCAGACTGCCATTCAGAAAAGCCAGCCGGGACCGAGCGGCAGGCTGATCCGGATCCTCTGCGTGCCAAACAGGATATCTCGTCGGTAGATAAGCTTAGACCTGCCGCGGTGGAACCAGCCAATGCCAGCGCAGCAAACCCTGAAGCGGATGAAGCCATCCCAGATCCTGATGGGAAATTATTATGGGATTGAACTTCTGCATAATTATTGATGCCAGTTTTTATCCTGATGAGATCAAGAAAATCGCTGATCCGTCTGGCCGTTGCTCCGCTTGAGATTTGATCGTTCAATATGATATGGTCAGCTTTCAAAACCACATCAAATCGTACAGTCGTTATCGTTTCAAGTGCAGCAAGGTTCATGGAGATGGAACCGTTGGCGGGCAATCTAAGGGTGTCGTTAGAATTCCCCCAGTATTTGATAAATGCAATATTTGGATGAGCAAGTGCAGTGGCTTGCATTGGGCTGCTATCTGTTCGATTCATATCAAGTCAAGTTTATCATGAACAACCATTGGTGGTTGGTATCCAGCCGCTTCATAGAACAATCCTACCAACTTTATGAAATCCTCCCAAAATTAAGTACATATGTGGAATACTTACTTATTGGGTGTTTTTCAGGATTATAATGGACAAATTCTCCACTCGTTATGCCAATTGGTGGATAAGTTTGTTTAGTTTCGTTTCCAGGATGGAACATCTCTTATGCTGAGTAAAAAGGTTACAACCATGCAGTTCTATCCATTGCTTTTGGCTTTTTATTCCCCAGTTTCATTATTTGCTGCCAATCTCGGGCAAGTCGGATTTGATAAGATCCTCCTTCCACTGGGCCAATCCATTGTTTTGTGCATCCTTATTTGGTTATTCTGCTATCTTCTCACCAGAAGGCTGGAAAAATCTTCCCTGCTAACAGCAATCATCCAGATCGGATTCTTCTCCTATGGGCACGTTTATGATCTACTCGAGGGCAAATCTCTGGCTGGTTTCGTTTTTGGGAGACACCGCTTTCTTCTAGTTATTTGGGTGTTAATATTAGCCATTCTATTGGTCCTTGTTATTCGTAAAAAAACGATATCACCAAACATCGCCAAATATTTTTTTATTTTTTCCACCCTGGTTCTACTTTTACCTTTGAGCCAGATCTCCATCAGTCTCTACAATTCGCAAAAAGCTGTCCTGACAACAGGGGGGAATGCAGCTCCCCAATCATCCGAAAACCTGACTTTGGGTTACAAACCGGATATCTACTACATAATTCTGGATACCTACACGCGGAGTGATATTCTCAAAGATGAGTATGGTTACGACAATTCTGATTTTATAAAACACTTACGATCCAAGGGCTTTTACGTAGCCGATTGTGCAAAGGCAAATTTCAATCAGACAAATTTATCGCTTTATCTATCTTTGAATATGGATTACATCGCAGATCCATCCAATTTTGAAGTGATAGCTCTTGGTCGCGGAATTCGTGATAATGCTTTCCGAACCGAATTACAGAAGATGGGATATCAGACTGTTGCGTTCGAGACAGGCTATAACTTCAGTGAGTGGTTCAATGCAGATTACTATTTCCTGCCAACCAGCACTGCCCTGGGTACCCATTCATTCCTCAGCAATCTGGGCAGTTTCGACATCATGTTTTTACGCAGTACCATGTTGGCTCCACTTGTGGATGAGTACATTCAGGAAGCGAACTTTGCCGAAGAATCCTACCGCAGATCAGTTACTTTATTCACTCTCGATAAACTCAAAGAGATCCCCCAAATTGACGGGCCAAAGCTGGTTTTTGTGCATCTCAGTATGAACCATGCTCCTTTTGTATTTGATGCGGATGGCGGTCCAAACCCGGAATTAGCTAAGATCAGGTCACCTAAATCAGAGAACGACGCATATTACAAGGGATACCGTGGGACCTTCCCATATACGGATCAGAAAATTCAAGAGACGGTTGATGCTATTCTAAAAAATTCAAAAGAACCTCCGGTGATCATTCTCCAGGGAGATCATGGTCCGCTATCAGTAAGAACCATCAAACATTACGAAATCCTGAATGCCTTATACCTGCCAGGAGTTGATACAACTGATTTTTATCCAACCATGTCGCCGATCAATACATTCAGGATTGTTCTGGATAAATATTTTGGTAAAGGTTTGAAGATCCTACCTGATGAAGCTTACTACTCTCATCCAGGAAGATCAGCCGATAGGACTCCGATCGCCTGTCCAGCGGAATAATCTGATAATTCTATAAAATCCAATGAAAAAAAACACCCACAAAAACTTGTGGGTGTCATACCTTGATTTCTGATACTTTTACTATTCCAAATGAAGATCGGGATAAATCGTTTTAAGATTCTCCCGGTACCAGGGATATTGGAGCAATCCTTTCGATATTATTTTTACATCAGGTCTTACCCCGAGCGCAAAGTGGTAATACCAAAGTGAGAATGTTTCACCGTCGCTTTCAGGGTAGACGATGCTATTCCTATCAGATTTTGTCAATGTGGTTTCTGCATAATTGCTTAGATCACCATTTCGCGGATCAATCTCGTCGTATCTTTCTGGAAGTACGATCACAGTATTGATGAGAAATACCAGCGCAATCACAGCGCCCCAATTAATCCATCTAATCCGGAATTGCCATAAATAATAAATTCCCCAACCAATCCATATCGAAAAAACGATCAACCCAGGGATGATATAGAGGATGGAATCGTTGGTTCGATACCCTATTGAAAAAATGGAAAAAACAAGTAAAACATAGACCATTGCCCATTTTAACTTTTTAGCACAAGGGAAGTTTATAAGTCCCAATACTCCTGCGATCGATCCAAATAAACCAAACTGTTTGAAAAATACTCCAATCAATACCATCACCCGTGCAAGAACCTCATTTGGAAGGATTGAAAACAGATTCCCGGAATAGGATCCTCCCGTGACCAGCCAAACCAATCCCTGGAGAGTAGTTGCATCACCCCAATTCACGGGTGGATGCAGCGAAGCTCTGGCAGGAAGGATAAAATAAGTCAATATTCCAGAAAACCACCCAATGATAGAGAGGTAGATCAGTGTTCTTTTCATATCCGACTTGAACAAGTAAAAGATCCCAAGGATAGCCAGGGGATAGATGAAAATATACGTTGTGTGATTCCCTATACCAAGACCACAGATCCAGGATAGCAAACAAATGATCATCTGCCTAATTCGTATGCTTCCACTCCAGCGATTGAGGATTAGATACAACCAGACCAGAGCCAGACAAACAAAAACCGCATTCAATGCGTACACTTCAATGATCACCGCCTGAGACCAGAAAACCGGAGCTGTGGCGATTGCAAATGCAGTAGCAAGACAGACTGTGATCCTCTGAATATTTTTATCGGTAGCAGTAATCATCCAGTTTAAAATAAAAAACAAGCAGAACAGATAGCGTAGCTGGAATGATCGACATCTGTACCTGTCGCCAGATATGATCGCCAACAAATAACTTCTGAACAAAATTTGAAAGTAATAAATAAAGTGGATAACCGGAAGGGTGCGGTATTCCATTGGTGAGTACTGCAGTTAAAAAATCTCCGCCATCACTGCCAAAATTCGCTGTGGACAGTCTGGACGGAGCCATACTTTCGTAAAGAGCAAAAACAGAAATAAATACAAAAACACCGATAATAATATCGGAGCGTTGTAGGTAAAATAAAAAGTGGGTGATGAACCCACTTTTTGATTCTTGCGATTTGTTCATTTACAATTATTTCTTGCCAACCACGAAGATCCCAGTTTTATTGGTTGTCGCGGAAATATAATCACCATCCACAACAGCGACTATCCGTTCCCAGGTTGCAGTCACAACATCATAATGATAAAGACCATACTCAGCATCCTTTACCAGGGTTTCTTTCTCAAGTGGGGTTAGATAAACGCTGATTCTCATCTCTCCTGTGAATATTTCAGGAGTAGTGATTTGGAAGACTTCAGTCAAGTAAGTCATAGGTGTAAGTAATTTGACGTCTTCCAATTTAGTCTGTTCTAACAGATATGCAACTGATCCAGGTACCGGGAAATCCAGGAAGCAGACTGTGGCTACATCTTTGATTTCAAGCATGATTGTTTGGCAAAGTGCAGCGGGACCAGAACCGGTTACCGGAATGATTGGCTCTGGGGGAATTACAGTTGGAATAGTGCCTTGCGCTCCGGCAACACTCCACTGGTTGGATGCAAATCCAGTGACTACAAATAGAGCGATCAGTATGATGACGATGGTTTTATTCATTTAATTCCCCTCCAAAAATGTAAAATGCTACTAACTAATTATCCCTTACAAAACTAATCTATGCAAGCTTGATACCTGCAATAAATATAGCAAAATCTACTTATTTTCATCCACTTTATAAGTATAATTACCTATTTCTTGCTTATAACCATCCATTTTGGATAGCCAGGTAAGCTGCATGGGTTCGGCTTGTTGCGTTTAATTTCTTAAGGATATTGCGTACATGCGCTTCAACCGTTCTATCACTGATATCCAATTTGTTACCGATCATTTTATTGGGTGTTCCTTCAGACAGCAAGCGCAGGACCATGAATTCCCGATGAGTTAAAGATGATTTGTTAACACTTTCATTATTTCTATTATCACCATTATTCTGAATATACTGCAGCAAGTGATATGCAATATTCGGTGAGATAGGCGATTTATTTTCAAATACTTCGTGGATAGCCAGAATTAAATAATCCTCACCAACATTCTTCTGAATGCATCCTTGTGCACCTGCCTGAAGAAGTTGTATGATCAGTGGATCGTCTGCCTGGTTCGCCAGAATCAGGAATCGCGTTTTCGCACTATGTTTTAATAGTCTGACAGTATTCACCCAGCTAACCGGTTTTAGCTGTATATCAATGATAACCACATCAGGTTGATAATAATGGATGTCAGACATCAGAAGAGTACTTTCTATTGTCTGACAAACAATTTCAAAATCGGCTTGGTTGGAGATTAAAGAAACCAAACCAGATCTTGATAAATCAAATAAGTCGGCAATTAGGATTTTTATCATAATAGTCACCTGCTTTTTCCATGATTGACTGAACCAAACAATAGTTTTTTTAAAGGGAATACTGTCAATGGATTGATTAGTTTATTTGAGTAAAAAGTTGCATAGGATAATTATTTAAAACTGACCAGAATCGATGTGGATGTTTCTACGATGGAGTTTTTCCAAACCCACCCATCCCCATCTTTGCTCATTGGAATATTCGTCTCTGCCGTAGCGACAGATGCTCCTTCGGGTAGAAGAACTTTCAACAGAAACGGCAATTGGGATATCCCTGGCTGTTTTCGAATATCAAGCTGGTACACAAAACCATTGGGCTGCTGTTCTATTACTGATGCAGGTAGTTCACGTTCCAAAACCAAGGTGGATGTGGTTTTTGTTGGTACGATCAATAGTCCGGAAACCTCATTTAATCCATCTTCCCGGTTCACCGACTCAACATCCTAACTCCAGGCAAACCCATCAAGGAAGACAGAATCGTCAAAACCAGGTGAACTGACGAATGACATTGTTGTTCCTTCTGAACCCAGGATCCGCCAAAACGTCCAGTAACAACTGGGTGGCATATACAAAACAGTGGATTCACTCCGTTCATCTCCGCCTTGTTTACAGACCACAGATCCTTCAGTCGGGTTCGTGTAAAGAACTTCAACACGTGATTTCGGGGCATTGGGATCAGTCAGGTCAACAGTATAGGTCACAGAACGGTTTAACCACCTGATCCAATTTGCTGTAGCCAATATTGGCATCCACTAGCATGAGGTTATCGCCTGCACCGGGATGCAACTCCCCATCGAGCTGATACTTCGTCAGCAGATTTTCGATATCCGGATTTTTAGAATAGATTAACAGATTTCCCTGTTTTGCCATTTGGAGTGTCAACTTCGTGAATTGGATCAGATTATCTTTCCCAACTTTTTGGGATACGTTCTCAATGAGCGACTTAACCAGCGGAGTGATGAATTCCTTACGGTTTACTGCTTCCCCTGCCTCAATCGCTTCCATTTTCTCGGAAATCATATATGCGCGGACATTTTCCGTTGAGACATTCTTGCCATTCACGTTTATCGGTCCTGTGAAACTTAACAACGCTTCCAGAGAAGCTTGATTCAGAGCGATTACGCCATCGGTTTCCACTCCTCTGGTCAGGCTATAGAGATGACTGACCTGTTCAGCGGATTCCGGGAAAGAGGGTGACCAATTTGCATCCCGCGCAAGCCAATAGTGCGCCATGAGAATTTGTTTTAGCGGCTCGGGGGCATTTACCCACTCGGAAATGTAGCTGGTTTTGGTTGAATCTTCGAATTCCAGCAGAGTGACCACGCCTTGTTCCATTCGGACTAAACCAAACGAAGTGATAAATCCACCGGTTGGACGTAATTCATCAGAATTCTGCAGAATCACCAGGTAAGTAACCGGTTTGGATGACCCTGTCATGGCTGGGACCAATTTCAAGGCAGCAATTGCTTCTATCATCAACGGCTGCATCTGCCAGGTTTTTTGCAGTTTTTCCTGAATATCCTCAGGAAAGGTCGATAATTCGATGTTCTGATATGACCGTTCCGCCTGCTGCAAGTGGAGTTCAGCCGCGATCACGCGATCCTGGTTGGCGTTGATCTGTTTGACCACCTGAAAACTTCGTTTCTCATAAAGTGGACCATCATTCATCGGATCTGCCAGGTAAGCCAGATTATCCACAGCGGAAACCAGGTGGACAGCATACTCAACAACCGGTTCTGTTTGTCCAGCATACTTGCCAACCCATGGCCATGTGCTCATAAAGTCGAAGAGTCCATAGAAAGGTTTAACCTGTGATTGAATGGAAAGGAGATCCTCAGACGCCCCATGGATCAATGCTTTCCCTCGAACAATGTCCAGATCCTTGGACTGGACCATAGTATTCAATTCCGATGTGGCCGCCATCAGGTTAGAAACTTTGGATTTCACCGATGTGACACGGGTGTAGATACTAATGCTGACCCAGAGAACCAAAGCAAATAGAACTGCCCAGATTGACAGTGTGATGATCTTTTTAGTTTTTATCTTATTTTCCCAAATGTGGATTTTTTACCGCGGTCTGCTTTCCTTTTACCGCTCAGACAGTAAGTATGCTTTATCCAGAATATTCCTGTAACCGGTGGTGATCAATTTGGCCAACTCATCAGCCACTTCGTCCGCGTTAATCTCGGGGATGGTGGGATCGGGGATATCGTATATTTTTCCTTCAGCGAGTTCAGACAACAGGAATACACGTTCTTTGACCTTGGCGAATTCGCTGACAATTGCTTCCTTGTGATTCGATTCCATCACCAGGATCAAGTCGCATTCGTCCAGTAGACTTTCGTCAAGCTGTGTCGTCCTATGGGATTCCATGCCGAACAATCCCAGACGATCCGCTGCCTGTCGGGTGATCGGCGGTGGCGGAGATCCGTTCATCGTCCACGTCCCTGCGCTGCGGACAATCCACTCGGAGGGATCATCCTTTTGTTCGATCTCGCGCTGCAGAATGGCTGCTGCCAGTGGTGAGCGGAACATATTTGCGGTGCAAACACAGATTATCGTTGGCATACTCAGTCCCCTAGCATCCTTACCGGGCGTGTGGGATCAGCACCCAATCGCCGTTTTCAAACTCACAATTGTTCTTGCATTGATTGAACAGCTTCATCTGCTCGGTGTCAGCTTCATTCTCAGCAGCGAGAGTTTCCATATCCGTGGATTGTTCGAACACCTGATACGTTTCCAGGGCAGGGATTGTTCCGTCATCGACCGTCAATCCGGGGGCAATGACGATCACGGATTTCGCCCACAATGGCGAGATCGCCTTGTAGTTGATCGTCATGATGATATCAATGGTGGTGTTGTATTTCTTCGCCAGTACTTCGTAATTCTCGCCGTTCTTTACCATGTGGATCAGGTAACTTTGTCCGTTGACCATGAAAGGCGTGTCGAACTCCAACCCTTGCGCGGATTCGACTGCCGCGGTCTCATCCACCACCGGCAATTGGGACTGCTCGACTTGCGCAGTCGCGGAAGGTGCCAGCGTGGGCGGAACAGGCGTTTGTGTTGCGGGGATTGGCGCTGCTGTAGTCGATTCCCCGGTAACAGGGATGACCACGTTTTCCACAATCGCGGTCGCGGTTACCACTTCCATTGTTGAGAGCTGTGCTTCCATTTGATTGGTGCGTATGAAAATGGACAGAAAATACGATGCGAGGATGATCACCACAATCGCGGGGATGATCCACACCAATTTGCCGCGGATGGTATCGAATATCCCAATTTGGATCGACTCGGATCGCAGCTCATCGGGGAACGGCAGATTCTTCGCGCTCAGGAAGACCGGACAGGTCTCATGCTTCGCGGACAGGCAGTATTCCGACTGGTGCTCTTCCGCGGGGACTGTGGGTACTTTGCAGTTGTGGCAGTAGTTCCCCACCGACGGATAGGCAAACGAGGTCGCGTCATCGTGTTTCAGGCCGAGATTGGGACAAATCACAGAGGTTTTTTTGATCATCATGTTGTTTTATTCAGGTTGCGTTGTTGTTTATGGGACTTGACCCAGCGGTAGAGCAATATCCCCAGCACTGCGCCGAGCACGTCAAAGGCGATATCGAGCCATTGGAACGTCCGGCGCGGGACAAATCGCTGGTGGAATTCGTCACTTAAGGCATACAGACTTGCACTTCCCATTGCCCACCACACAGCGTGCTGGACCATCGTGTTCATGAGCGCGCGCGCCAGCAATATCCCCAAAATCAAATACAATGTCAGGTGCATAGCCCGCCTGACCAACTCGGAGCTGTTCGCCAGTGTCGAGATCTGCTTCAGCGTGAATTGCGGCAAATACGGGCGGATGGACACATCGGGGATGTCGATCGTTTCCACTTCCTGCCCGATCTCGCTGACCACCGGGGAGTAGACCGGGTCCGAATAGGACGAGAAGTAGAAGATCACCCCCGCCCACAACACCACCGGAACCCACAACCACACCAGACGTAATTTCATGCTCTTTTCATTTTCCTAATACGAACCTCGCCCGCGGATGACCACCATCAGTGTGCGGATGAGAATGTGTATGTCCAGCCAGATGGACCAGTTGCGCAGATAATAATCATCCAGGCTCACCCGCGTGTTGTAATCGACATTGCTGCGGCCTGAGATCTGCCATAGACCAGTGACTCCCGGTTGTACATAAGTATAGAGCGAATAACATTTATCGTAAAATCCGATCTCCTCGGCCATGAACGGGCGCGGACCTACCAGAGCTCATCTCTCCGCGGATCACATTCATCAACTGCGGAAGCTCATCGATGCTCAGCTTGCGGATGATCTTGCCGAACCGTGTTACCCGCGGATCGTTCTTCAGCTTGTGGTTGACTTCGTACTCCGCTTTCTTATCGGGATTCGCGTCAAGGTATTCCTGCAATTTCTCCTCAGCGCCCAAATACATCGAGCGGAATTTCCAAAACTTGAACATTTTTCCGCCATAACCCACCCGGTCTTGATAGTAAAGCACTCCGCCCGGGGAATCCAACTTGATGATCAATGCGACGATCGCCAGCAATGGGACCAGCACCGGCAGCGATAGGAAGATCAACATCAGATCCATGAACCGTTTGACGTTCAGTTGGTTGCGGTTCAGCAGATTCTGACCGACTTCCAATCCCAGAATGCCGCCAATATCCAGCGGCTGCACCCACAGACTGCCGACCCGCTCTGCACTGCGGACCAATATGAGCTGTTCGAAGCGGATGGTCTGCTTGCCGATCAACATATCGTGCACCGATTGGCTTGTTTCCGGTGTCACCACAAATGCCGTGCGGACTCCCTGCATCCAGGACGGGATTTTGTTGCCATTGGTGAAGATCTCTGCATCGTGGATCACCTTTCCATCTGCGCATGGATTCCGCTCCACTTTGCGCCTGTCCACCACCCCCACCGGGTTGTACCCCATGCGCGGATGGGCACGCAGATAGGCAGCCACTTCATTCCCCAGCCTGCCGTTGCCGAAGATCACCACTGGCTCTCCCCACTGACCGAACCGTACCAACATCGTGCGGACTGCCTCCCGTAGCAGTGGCAGCAGGATCAGCGAGAGCGTCCATGCATAGGCGATCACCAGACGGCTGATCACTTCCCCTTCTTTGACCAGGAACATGACCGCGAACCCGACCAGGAAATAGGTGGAAATGGATTTCAACAACCGCCGCAGTTCTTCAACCTCCGAGATATTGTGATTGTATAACCCGGTAAAATGGTTGACCAGCAGGATAAAAGGCAGCAGGATCATGTCTGCCCGGTATTCATTGGGGATTGGCAGCCCGGTGACCGTGAACCTCAGCAGAAGCGCCAGTACCCAGGCAATACTGAAACCGAACAGATCGGCAGCCGCCAGGAACAGCGACATATATGTGCGCCGGCTGCGGACCCATTCGCCCTTGCGAATATCCGGTGTATAAACTTGAAATTTGGTCCCTAATAATTCTTCATTCATGAATTCTCCCCCGGAGAAAAATAAATCCGCGTTTTAATAATTGCCTAATGATGTTCTTTGACGAAGAATTTCAGAGACCTTCGTTATCAAAAGAAACTACCTTTGTTATTTGTAGCAAGAAGACATAAACACAAAAATAATATTGAAAACAGTATATCGAACCCAAAGGCGTTTGAAGTCTTGAGTTAATCGTAATAGCCATTCAATGCAAGCATTTCGAACCCAGGGAGGTGCTTGTCTTGATCCTGCCACTATAAAAATCAAAGGTAGCACCTGACGGTACAATAATACTTCTCTCGGATTTTTTCCTGATGTTCTTGAATCGAAATATCCTGTTTTGGAGAACCTAAACCGATCCATAAGAAATCAGGTTTAGCATCATTAATCACTTTACAAATTGTCATCGTCTTCTTCTTGAGTTAATGGTCTAAATGGTGGTGAATACTTCCCAACAATATTGACTCCTTCATACCGAGACTTGAGGAATTTTTCAATATTGTCCGTCGAGCAGGAAACCCACCATAGAGGAAAAAGGAGTACTTTTTTTCTTTTGCCTTGCTGCTGACATGCAAAGTATGTCGGGTGCATTTCAGATCTACGCTTTCTTATTGTAGAAGCTCGAGCCCATTTGGTGAAAGGCATGCTATCGATACCAATCAAGTCAGCAGAGTTATACATATCGCGTAACTTCTTATTGAACAGTGAGGATACACAAATATGGACATTAACCACTGCCAGTCGATGGGACCGTGTAGTTTTATCTTTCAGCCATCTGGTCAAAATTCGGTACATATCCTCATATGATATGCAATCCAGATTGATGCCAAGCATATTCATCTTAATCATCCAGGTTTACCTGTTTTTCCAATTGATTTGATCTCTTGCCATTCATAGGTTTGCTGACAAGTCCATCTTCCAATTCGTCGAGACATCCCAACCTAAAATCCGTTTTGCCTTATCATAATTTCCTGAACGACCAACATCGCCTTCCGGTTTGGACGTATCAAATTTTAGTGGGATATCTTTCCCGCTAATTCGAATGATCGTCTCAGCAATTTCAGCAATTGTCATTCTCATGCCCGGAAGCAATTTGAATGGGACCTTCATTCATTCCTTGCAACGGTAAACGTACACAAAGCTTCGATCACATCACCAACAAACACAAAATTTCTGGCCTGTTTGCCAGATCCCCATACATTGATTCTTCTTCCGGGTAGCGGACTGCTTTGCGGATCAGGCTTGGAATCGCCTTCTTGCCTGTGATCGTTTTTTTGAAAGATCGCTCGTGGACCGTAGACGTTATGTAATCTTAGAATTCCAACATTCATTTCTGAATTTTTCCCAATTAATTCGACTTCATATTCGCCACTTAACTCTTCGACCAGCCATAAGAGGATTCTGGGTTAGCTGGATATACCTGTTCTTCTACAAGAGGTACACTGCCAGATTTTCTTGTAGTTGACGAGGGTAGCTGCAAGCTGTACCCAGATATATCAGGTTTGGAACTTTCGCTTCCTGGGCTGCTGCGAAGACATTCGTATTGATAAGGATATTAGCCCTATAAACAAAGGGTTCATTGGAGAAAACATAATCCACACCGGCTACAATATCGGCTAGATGATAGATGATGTCCGGTTTGGATTTCATTACTGCTGAAGCGAGCCACGTGGTAATCCCTAAGGTCACCTAAAATGAAATGATCATCCACTGGGATCCAATAGCTTCCATCTTCCTTTTTTAGGTTATCCAGAGAACCACGCCATAGATTATCGACTACGAATACTTCAGCTCCGAGGCGTACTAGTGCCTCGACAAGCCAGGAACCGATAAAACCAGCTCCACCGGTAACTAATACCCTTTTTTCGAAAAACAATGAATCCTTGCTATTATTTATCGAAATTCGATTCAAACATGATGAAATCAGCTCGAAATTCATAAAATCCCCTGGGAAAATTTGTGATTTAGTTATATGATTGGAATTATTAATCCAACAAGGAAAGGTAATCAACTTTTTTAAAAATTGGACAATTTCCGCCAATAGTCGCGTCGAGTATTTCCTGTCCATTAGATTCGTAGATCTAGCAATTTCAAAATCAATTTCTGATCTGAGAAGATCTGGTAATTGCCACTTAATACCTTTGGGGAAGTAATTCGGATGAAAGTGACTGCGTGATCACGCTGAAGTTGTTCTTATCTCTGTTTTATTTGGTGTACCTTTTTCTGCATACTTATGATCTAATCCAATGATTACGACCTTTGAAAAACCCATATAGAAGGCAATCTGCAATGCAACAAAAGTGACTGTTCCTCCAACTACTAATGGTTTTGCAATATCTTTTTGAAAGGTGTCGTTAATAACCATTTTTGACTTTAGAAATATATTGCTACTGTCGTTAGTATCATAATTATTCCGTCTATTCCAATTTAGGAATTTCGGCATTGTTAAATTAGAAATTTCACCTGCGAATTGTTCTAATATCAATTCATTTACTGCGGTGAAGTATGTTGGCCGGAATGAGGTTTTATCAAAATTTAAATAGATCCTATTCATTCCAATAGTCTTTTCGTGCGCAAGTAAATCTAGATTCGTCTTTTGTAGACTTGGTCCATTTGCAACAATAAAGCACCTTTCTCCTTCATGTATCCCTTTATAGTTCCTGATTTTCGCTGAGTTAGCTGGGGAGAACTGGCTAAATTTCCATGAAAGATCCTGTGGTATTTCTTTCCCCCTAAGGAGTAATGCTGAGAATAATCGGTTCAATGAAATTTCTGACAAGTTATAACGACCTATTTTTTGCATAACAAAGATCCTTACATTATCCAGGCTCATGAGTTTGTTCATTTCATATTTTTCCCGAGTTTTTTTATATATAATCGAGATAAGCTTGCTCAACCTTTGCAACAGTTGTTCTGATGTTGTAGTTTTTGCTAATATATAGATAACCTTTTAGCTTGTCACATTTGCGGAAAAGATAAACATTCTTGATGATGTAATCAGCCATTGCCGTGTAATCTCCTTTGGGAATTATTTGGCCATAAGGAGATGTTGCTAATACTTCAGGTATCGCACCACTTGCATAAGCAACTACTGGTATGCCACACGCAATAGCTTCAGTTGCAACTAACCCAAAAGTTTCATCACACAATGTTACAGATACTAAGCAGAATCCCATTTTAATAAGTATTGATTAATATCGCCTTTCCATCCTAAAAAATCAATGTGTGTTGATATATTTAGTTCATCAGATAGTTTTTTGCAGTTTTGTAACATCGGTCCATCACCAATAACCTGTAATAAAACATCTTGCCCTTTGTCAACTAATGATCTAACAAGAAGGGGAGATGTAATGCACCTTTGTCTTCTTCTAACCTTCCTATAAAAATAATTCTTACTTTCTCAGTATCATTTGATTTGACTATATATTTGTCAGAAGTATGTACGTAATGATCTGGATTGATTCCTAGAAATATAGTTCTAATTTTGTTCTTTGACTTTTTATGAAATGCCTCATAATTATTCGCAGTATAATTTGAATTTGCAATTACAAGTGATGTAGCTTTATCATCAAAAAATAGCAGAATATTTTTAATAATATTATTGGATTTTTGAATGCTTCTATGTTGAGTACTAATTATTGGAGCTGCATAAATTAATTTTATGAGAACCCTTACTGATGGCGTTTCTCCATGATCATGGATTAAATCTGGTTTTAGTGACCATAGATATTTTAGTAACCTGAACCTCCCCAAAATTGAATACCCATTTCTCCATTTCATTACTTCGGTAGGATATCCTAAATCCACTATCGATCGCTGAATCGGACCTCCGTCAAATAAAAATAAAAAATAGTAATCAAAAATATCACGGTTAGCCAGTTCAGCAAACCATTGAACTGACTTTTCTGCTCCTCCATATTTACCATTGGAGAGAATTTGTAAAAAAACTCGAATTTTATTTTTTCCCAAAGCTATCCCACCAAATACATAAAATAATAGCTAATTTTTAATAATGAACCGTTTTCCCACTCTTCATAAGTCGATAATTCTTCCAATGGCTTACTATAGATTTAGGCAAATAAGAAAGGATGAGGTTAATCCAAATGGTTAAATTCTTTGGGGATAAATTAATCGCCTTTTGTAAATATTTCCTTGCTACCAATGGATACCATTCATTTTCTAATGCTGCTTTTCCAGCTCAAAAGACGACAGAGCTCTTGTTCTTATTATTTTCTCTTGCTTTAATTCTTTTAACAATATAATATCGTCGTCAGAGATATCACCATTTTGAACTGCACGCTTGATGATCTGATTTCTTACAGTTTTTTGTCCTTTGGATAAGGCCGTTACTGCATCCGGAGATAACCGATATTTGTATAAAAAATCTTGAAGATTTGTCATATTTCCAAAAAATCTAATTTTATTCCATAGGTCCCAATCTTCAATAGTTACCATCCTTTCATTGTAAAGACCAACAGCTATTGCTTTTTCACGGTCAAATACGACTGATCCATGAATGAACGGTGAAATACCGAGTGAAATTTCTTTATTAATCAACAATTCAGAACTTGGTTTGTATAATTTTGTAATTAATTTACCATCATTATCAATTAGGCCAACAATTACAACCGACTAATATACTTTTATTATGACTTTCTAAATAACTAAATTGTTTCTCAATCCTGAGGTGTTCCGAAATATCGTCTGCATCCATGCGCGCTATGTACTTGCCACTACTAATATTAATTGCATAATTCAGACAATATGATAGCCCATGGTTTATAAGATTTTTTGTCTTTATTCGTTTGTCAGTATATGATGCAATAATTTCTTCACTTCGGTCAGTTGAACCATCATTAATAATGATAAATTCGAAATCCCGGTAGCTCTGTTCTAATACACTACAAATCGCTTTATGTAAAAAATCCTCTGCGTTATATACAGACATAACTATACTAACAGTGGGCATGCATAAATCCTTTTTATTCGATTTACAAGAAATTTTTTAAATTTATTTACTATATTTCAAATCTTGAAAATTTTTCACCAAAAATTATTCTAAAGACCAAATAGATGAAACGGTTTGGAATAATTAGTTTGAGTCTTTAAATAAATGAATGATTTTCCTAAATAAACTATGTCTACGAATAATAAAATATGGTAATAAGTTTGACGATTTTTTTGGTATATACCATGAAGTTCTAATGTGATAATGAAACAAGTTCTTTTTTAAGATCGGAATAGCCCATAGTTTCGTTTCAGATGATTGACCTAAAACATAATCAATTAAGCATTCAATTACCTCAACCATGTTGGCTGATATTTGGTATGTATCGCGATAGTTATACCCAATAGTATTCAGGTGTCTACGATAATTAAGCGTACATTCATTTATTGAAAATAATTTACTTGATAGTGCAAGTTTTCCCCATAAGAACACATCTTCACCTGCACTTGGACAGATTATTATTGAGATCCTCCTACGGATATAATTTTTTCTTTTTTTATTAAACAACCTGCCTAACGTATAAAACAATCCATTTCTATCAAGGAAAAGTTTAGAATAGATCTCTTTTGGGGTAACAATTTTATTTAATGGGAATTCAAGGGGAATATTTTATTAGACGTTGGAATGCTATTTATTTCATCAGTTATTTGAAGTTTCCCTAAAATAATATCGGCACTAGGGTTCTGGACTATCGCATTAAATTGACATTCAAATTTATTGAGTGGCCAAGTATCATCAAAATCTCAAGAAATGCTATATATTTCCCTCTTGCAATTTTTATACCTGCATTTCGAGAAATACTTGTACCTAAATTTTTGTTGCCAGGATGATGATAATAATGAATTTTTTGAGGGAAATTATTAGAACATTTTCTGCGATACTAGTACTTAAATCACTTGATCCATCGTCGACAAGGATTAATTCCCACTCTTTAAAAGTTTGAGCAATTACACTCTCTATTGCATAGTCTAGAAAAAGAGCTGAATTATAAAAAATAATAATCACTGATATTAAGGGTGTTTTCATTTAGCAATATTTAGATGATTAGTTACGAGTTATTGAATCCCAATTTCTTTAAAGACACTAGATAATCTTTTCTGCCAAGAATGTTCTTGTAATGCTCTTTGATAACCAGCTAACCTTATTGTTTCTCTCTCCTTATCATTTATTAAAAAATATTTTATTTTCTGTATAAGATCATCCATATCCGAATAACAAACGATTTCTTTATTGATTTTATAAAATTCCTCAAGTTCTGGCATATACTCTAATATATAAAAACCCCCACTCATTGGAACTTCAAAATCACGTAAGCGAATTTGAACAATTCTCTCTTTATCTAAATGAGTTTTACCGACAGTAAGAATAACCTGAATACTATTTTGCTCCTACTATACATCTTTATCATTTCATCATCTGATAGCGGGAACCCGGTATTTTTTAATGGAATTCGATAATTGTTTAATAATGCTTTTTTTTGCTCAGACAGAAACTTTCTTATGTATCGCCAGTTAAAGTTTGAAATAGAGAGAGGTTGTTTTTCTTTTCTCCAACCAGGACCTAGACCTTTACATTTATTCCTGCTTCTATAAGTCTTTTAATATATACCTCTCGATCTGCATATTTAGCACCAATAAATACAACATCATGATCGATTTTTTCTTGATACGGTTTATAAATATTTGGGTTGGCAGCTTCCTGGCAATAAATAGGATGTGCACCTATTTTTTTGTAATCATCTAAACGGTACTTCTCTGGCACAAGGCAGTAATTGAGGCTGGGGAAAGCTGGATTTTACGAGGTGTAATTGGTAAAAGGCATTACAATACCAATTTATCGTGCAAATACCATATGATTTAATTTTATTTATAGTACTCGGCGTAACACAAGAATCATAAAGGTAGCTAAAAAAGAGGTCTATTGGTTTTTTATTGTGCTCTTCAGTTATCTGATTAATCAACGCCTTTTCTGCTAGCGGTCGATATGTGTCGATATATTTCAGATTAGCTAGTTGTGTAATATCAGCATGGTTAATTAATGGTTCAAGGTCATAAATTAAAAGAAATCACCTCATGTCCAAGATCAAGTAACGATAAGTAAAGGTTTTTATACCAAATCTTAGGTTTGGTAGAGACGAATTTGGTGTTTCACCAGAAGCATAAAAAATTCTCATTACTTATTCCCGTATAAATCTTTTGGATAATTTTTGAGTCACAGTACAAAAAACAAAAAATAATACTCGAAACGGTTTTTGCAATAAATATAGAATAACATTTGAAAAAGCTTTAGTTTTGTTACCCATTCTCCAATTATTCTTAATTAATTCAAATATTGCAGAAATCTCAATCCGATCAATATCGACTTTATCCTTATTTTTGCAAATGCTTCTATTATTTTTAGCAAATATAATTTTTCCAAGTTGGATTATTTCGTGATTATTCCTTGAACTTGTCTCGTGAATCCTAATTGAAGCTAAATTTTCAGGGAATAATCTAAAAGGTTCTATCCTTGAAATCCTATACCAAAAATCCCAATCTTCTCCAGATCGCATATCAATATCAAATGGTCCAATAATTTCTGCTAAATATGTTCTTCGTAATAATTACTGTGGAACCTCCGCCAACAATAATATTACGTTTCTTAAATAAACGTGAATCATCAACTACCGTATCAGGATACTTGTTATTAATGTTTTCCCAATTGTCCAATACTTCATCTAAATCGTTTATGTGATCAATGCCGGTAAAAGTGGCAGTCAAATTATTATCTAGCATAAAAGCGATTTGCTTTTCTAATTTATTATGATACCAAGTGTCATCCGAATCTATGAAGGCAACATACTCTTCTTTTGCGATAAGTAAGCCTGAATTGCGTGCTGCAGACACGCCTCTATTTTGATCATGCTTAATGCTGAATATTCTATTGTCTAAACATGAGTATTTATTAATTATTTCTATTGAGTTATCTTTTGATTTATCATCAATAATATATAATTTCCATTCCACATAAGTTTGCTAAATTACAGCTATCTATAGCGCTCTCTAAATATTTACCCCGATTAAATACAGGCATGATAACAACTTAATGATGGATTAATTTTATTTACCATGTTCTGTAATTGTTTCAATGCAAAAAATAATAGCTGGAAATACAAAAGAAAGGCATCTTATTGTTGATATAACAATCTTTTTTGTCCAATGATCATACCAATGACTGCATAGAAGTAAAATGTTGATTCTATTGGTTGTAAATACGTTAGACTATCACCAGTTGAAAATTGATTAAAAATCCATATGAATAAACAAACAAGAATGGACAATTGATAAATCTTATGACTTTTGTTTTGTTTCATAAAAGAATAGAATGCGTCTTTTACTGAATTTATCATAACAAATCCAAACGAAATTAATCCGAATATTCCGAACGAAATACCCCATGCAAGGTATGGGTTATACGTCCAAAAAGCTAGTTCTGGACCTGTTGCTACAGTTGATTTTTAAGCCGAGTCCCAAAAATGGATTTTCATATAAATATTTTATGGCGTCTCTATGTTTCTATTAACCCTAACTTGCCAATTACTATCATTGCGAATATCCTCAATATTAAAAGTAAGTTGTCTGCCACTGGAAAACTCAATTCGGTTGCTTCAAAATTTGTGAAACCAAATATAAAAATATGATTGCAAACAATAAAATAATTATGTAACGCAACTTTCTATCCAGTACAAAAAGTCCTAGGGAAGAGATAGCTATTATTGCAGATCTTGTTTGTGTAAGAAATAGGTCATGGAGTATAAGGGGTAGTGATATTAAACCAAATATTTTTGAGATTATTTTTTCATTAGTTATGATCAAACATAATATCATTGGAAGAGTATTGACAAGTATAGTGGCATAGATAGTCCAAGAACCAATAAGCCCAGGTCGTCTTTCGTATGTTCCACCTGCGGTTAATATCCCTGCAGATTTTGTAGTTGCTCCATATATTATTCCAATTACTACACTAATTGTAATTAGGAGGAACACATTTCTCAAACCGTTAAGTGTTTTACTCATAAAACTAATTGAAATGATAAATAATATGGGTTGAACCACTCTAACAAACACAATTATGAAAGCTGATTCAATTCCTAAAATTATAAATTTGGGTGAATAAACCAAAAAAGCATAACGATATCATTGCAAGAATAGTTCTGTGTTTAACCGAATAAAAAAACCAATCCTTCTCATAAATTACAAACATAATAAAGATAATAATTAATATAATGCTTGTAAGGTTTACTGCAGTAACGTTTCCAGCTTTATCAATATACTTTGGACCAAATGTAGGGCTAAAATGTATTAATATAGGTAATCCGCAAATTAGTAATCCAATTAAATGATCTAGGCGTTTATGGAAAATTGAAGAAAACAAGGAGTATCCGCCTACTGTGACAACAGCTAAAAGGAATATTCGCCTTAAAATTAAGGCCAAGACATCTGGGTTTGAAAATTCGAAACCCAAATTAGAAAGTCGTTCTCCAAGCAATAATCTGCCAAAATTATATCGAACTGACACGTATGCCAATGGAACCATCATGCAAATAATAAATAAGGATATTAATACCTTTATTAAATTTGAGTTATTTCTTATTTTTTGAAGCATTTTATTATCTACTTAATAATTCTTGCTTTGTTAGAAGATTTCGAAATCTTTTTTTAATTCATTAAATATGGTTGGATTTCCGGCAGTACTTTTTTCATGTATAAATAATTCCCACTCCAAAGTTGCCTCATCTTGAAAGTATTTATCATTTCATTCTCAATTGATTTTGGGACAGAAATTATCACATCATTCTTTAATTTAGCGCTGTATTGTTTGTTTGAATTTATTGCACGAAATACTTCGGAGATTGTAGGCCAATATTTATGGTTATAAGGATGAGGAGGGGGGCTTAAAAATAACCGCGCATCATCTATTAGAATCACTTTTTCTCCGGAATATTCATTAATTGCATTCAGCTCTTCAATGATTGCACATTCATCATTTTCACCATAAGTTGATCCACCACTCCAATGTGCATCTAACCAAAAAAGAGTTGGTGGTGTTGCTTCTTCCATCAATGTTTTAAGCAATGATCTACTGTCCCCAAGAAGAAAATTAATATTCCCTTTGTCAATATATTTATTATGAACATTTTCCCAGAGTTCAATTGAGTTCTCTATAGTAATTACTCGCGGGAAATTTACACTTGCCCATAATGCTGTTGCGCCATGGTATGTCCCTGTCTCAACGAAAGTATTTATGCTGATTAGCTCAATTATTTTTAGAACTATTTTCTTAGGAATTCCAGGATAAACTACACCCATAATAGAATTTCTCCTTCATAAACATCACAAAATTTCAAATTTTAATATTGGTGCAGTAATACCAGGACGAGCAATCATCCAATATGGTGAATTACTCAAACCACCACGGATTTGAAAATTAATAGTCGGGGCGTTTACTCCAGGTTGGCTCAACCACTCAATGTAATCAACTTAAACATCAGTTTGATTCGATAGTCTCCTTCATTCAGAAAATGTTCAGGGATCCAAGTAATTAGTTTATTTATCCCTTGTTTCAGTTCTAACCACTCTGTACGTTTATCAGTATGTAAACTCCAAAAAGACCATCTCACCCGATGAAGCATAAATTGCATACCCAATTGTAAGAGCTTGATGCAATCTTTCTATATCCCCTTCAATAATTACACCAATCTTTTTATCAGCCTGAATTACATCGGAAATTAATTCTCTGTTGTCATCAACGAGATACATTTTTTGTGGTGTAAAGAATGGATTTATTATATTCTTATTGTCTAGTTTAGAATCCCAAGAAATTTTTAGTGTCAGTTTTCTAATCCAGAATAGCTTTCTCTGTTATTCCGATTTTACTCAAAACTCCTTTTGATAATACTAATGTCTTCGTACAAAGATTTTTTATTGCATTAAGTTGGTGACTTACAAAAAGAACTGTTCTCCCCTCATTTTTTGTTACGTCACTCATTTTACCTAAGCATTTCTTCTGAAAATCAATGTCGCCGACGGCAAGTACCTCATCTACTATGAAGTATTTCCGGTTCCAAATGAGCAGCAACTGCAAATGCAAGCCGAACATACATACCACTTGAATATCGCTTTACAGGAGTATCGATAAATTGTTCTACTTCTGCAAAATGCAACAATTTCATCAAATTTCCTGCGGATTTCGGCTTTTGACATTCCGAGAATTGCGCCATTTAGGAAAATATTTTCTCTGCCCAGTCAGATCCGGGTGAAAACCTGTACCCACTTCTAATAGACTGGCTATCCGTCCTTTTATCCGATTACTTCACCAGATGGTAGGTGCAGTAACCCGGGATAAAATTTTTAGTAATGTACTTTTCCCTGCCCCATTGCGGCCAATAATTCCGAGCACATCACCTCGTTCCACCTTGAAGCTGACATCCCTTGCAAAAGCCCAAAGTAGTTCCCCATCCCGGTTGCCGTGATCTTTATCACCGATTTTGAGCATGGGGTTCGGTCTTGCCAGTTTTTTGCCCACCATACCTTAAGATCATTAGTGAATGTGCCGGTTCCGATCTGCCCAGGTTGTAAGCTTAGCTCACATTTTCAACAGAAATAACTACTTTGCTCATACGGTATCCATGAAGGTGGCTTCCACCCGGTTGAAGATCACTGATCCAACGAAAACAACTACAACCATAAACCCAAGAGCTATAGATTAAGTTAATCGGGTTGATAGAACCAGCCCCGAGGATATGCATAACGAAAAGTCTCCACGATCGGTGTCATCGGGTTGGCTTTGATCAGCATCTGAAACCGTTCTGGAATTGCTGAAACAGGATAAATCACGGGAGTAGCATACATCAGGAGTTGAACCCCAAACTGAACCAGAAATCTGAAGTCGCGGTAATTTTGTTGTCAGAGAAGAAATAATAATACCGAAACCGAGTCCCAACCCTGCCATGATCAGAACTAATACCGGTGTAAAAAAGTATCCAAGATGTTGGGTGCAATATCTGAGCCACTCATTGCGAAGTAACCCCATAAAAGCTAGGAAGAATGCGAACTGGATAGCGAAAGTAATCATGCTGGGAAGAAGTATAAATGATACCGGCACAGCCATTCGAGGAAAATACACTTTACCAAATAGATTCGCATTATTCACGAAAGTATTGGAGGTTTTCGTGATACAATCTGCAAAATATGTCCAAATCACTGTGCCTGACATATAGAAAAGGAATTGGGCAACCGTCCGTAGGTAATGCTGCAATATTCCCAAAAATCACCGTGAATGTGATGGTAGTCAGCAATGGTTGAATCAAATACCAGAGTGGTCCTAAGATTGTCTGTTTGTAAACCGAGACAAAATCTCGTCGCACAAAAACAACATTACCAATCTCGGTACTGCCAGAGCTCTCCGAGACGAAGATCAAATAACCTGCGTTGTGGCGGATTGATGACCATTTCCCAATGATCATTCATGTTGTCATCGTAGAGTAAGTTCCATTCACTGGTAATTTTAAAATCGTCAAAGTCTCTATTCTTCTTCCCCAATGCCTTCTTCTTATTCCCCGCCGCGTCATAGTAATAATGACCGTTGGTGTAGTAATGGTTGTAGTAATAGCCGTACTTCCGGCTCGATGGATTCACCTCGTTCAGCACCACCCCCAGAATGTTCGCCTTCACCGCCCGCAGCGTCTCGATGCTCTGCCGTAATGCCGCCTTCTTGGTCGTGCCCGGTTTCGCCACCAAAATCACCCCGTCCATGTTCTGCGCCAGCGCGGCCGCGTCGGTCACCGTCAGGATCGGCGGCGTATCGATCAGGATGGTATCGAATCCACCCTTCAGCAGGTCCAGAATGGTCGCCATGCGCTGCGAGGTCAGCAGCTCCGCCGGGTTGGGCGGCAGACTGCCCGAAGTGATGATCGCCAGCCGTGGAGAACTGCTCGGCTGCAGCGCATCTCCCAGTTTTTCGATCGGCTGCACGAACAGATCGCTCAATCCGAAGCGGTTCTGCATACCGAACCTCTGATGCACCTGCGGACGGCGCAGATCCGCGTCCACCAGCACCACCTTCTTCTCTCCCTGGCTCAGCACCACCGCCAGGTTGGAGGATATCGTCGTCTTGCCGTCCTTGGGGGTCGGGCTGGTGATCAGGATCTTCCGCAGCGGAGAATCCACCGACGCGAAGTTGATGTTGGTCCGCAGTGAGCGGAAAGACTCCGCCACCGGCGAGCGCGGCTCCGCTTCGGAGACCGGCTTGCCATCGGTGATCGCATGCCGGGCGATCACCCCCAGTATCGGGATGTTGAAGCTCTTGCGCACTTCCTCGGGGTTCTTGATGGTGTCATCCAGCATATCCACCGCGAAGATCACTCCCGCCGCCAGCAGCATGCCCACCACCGCCGCCAGCAGGGTGTCCCGGCTGGTCCGCGGAGAAACGGGGAAGTCATTCGGCGTTGCCGGCTCGGTCACCACCACATTGGCGCTGGTCTGTGCTTCCGCCAGCCGTACCTGCTCATAGGTCATCACCATGTCCGAATACAAACGGGTGTACTCCGTCAGGCGCGTCTCGAGCTGCATCTTTTCCGAGTCCGAATAGGTGCGCGCCAGCGTCTTGTTGGTCTCATCGATCTTGGCGCTCATATCCTCCACCTGCTTCGCAATCCCCTCTTTACTGGAGGTGTAGCGCTGGGCGTGCAGTTGGCGCACATGGTCCGCGAAGACCTCCGCGGTCGCGTTGGCGATGTCCGCGGCGCGCTGCGGGTCGGTATCCGTAGCCGTCAGCACGATGATCTGCGTATCCGTCACCAGATCCACCGAGATGCTCCCCTTCAGCTCATCGGCGGTCATGTCCAGTTGCAGCTTGTCGATCACTCCCTGCATCACCGGCGAGACCACCACCATCTCCGAGTAGGTGTTCGGCATGGTGTACGAGGTGATCATCGTGTTGTAATTATCCACATTCGAAAGCTCCGGCGGGTTGCTCACCAGCAGGCGCACGGATGTCTCGTAAATGGGCGTCTGCCGTGATGAGATAAAGTAGGCGGCTGCCCCGGCTACGATCCCGGCCAGGACGATCAACCACGCCCACGACCAGAACAGGTAAATGTATTCCTTGATATCGATGGATGAATCAGAGGTCTCGGTTTGGTAAAGTTGATCCATGTGGCAAATACCTTTCAATCGATCTACGCGATAAGGAGGATGAAAAATTGCATTCTATTTAATTTCTTGGGGGAAAAGTGATCTCGTCTTGCACCCGAGCTCCGCCCCGCCGACATGCTTTGGACACGTTGGTAGGCTTGCGTGAGCTAACGCACTTCCAAACAGGGAATGCTTGCCGGCATCCATGCTGGCGTGTTTTGTACGATCCATGTACCAATAAGATAGGGGAAGTATCCGTGAAATAACTGCCTGATATCCCCCCGATGTAACCCGACGATCCAATCTAAATCCTGTTTGTTGCTGCACTGACAGAACAGATCGAGATATTCTCTCAGATCTTTCCCCCCTGTCCAGGTTGTCACGGATTGTTTTGGTAGGTTGAATAAATTATATCAGAGGTATTACTTAATTTTGGTTTCTAACTATTACAAAAGTATTACAGATTATGTAATAAACGGAACAAATTTGACCTTTTCCCCGCTGAAAGCGGCATCATTTGTCCGCTTTGGACAGCCAGTCCGCCAATTTGTATCCATCCCCCTTAACCCGGTTCGTCTGGATGGTAGATTCATCCCCTGTCATCAGGTTCCACACACTCGAACCATGGCTTTTGAATAGTCTCGCCCACAATCTGGGCAGGATAGCGAAATCGTCCAGATGGATGTCGGTGAAACCGGGAACTTGGTCGACAGCATCTCTCCGCTCGGGAAGAGTGTCCCCACCACCCGTTTGAGCTTTCCCCACAACGAAGCTGTATTCGCGATCAGCGCCACATTATCGCCAACCAGACTTAGCTGATTCGGCTCCGAAAAGATCTGATTCACTATCCAGTTTTCCTTCTCCGAGTTATAATCATCGGGCTGGAGTTCCTTCAGCACACCTGCCGGAAGTTCCAATCCCAATAATCTCTCAGTTATTTGCAACGAAGTGAATACACACCGCACAGCCCCCCACTCTTTGGTCCGCGACAAAAACAAAGACCAGTCCAGAGCGGGTTTGTTTTCGAAAATCAATTCGGCGATGTCACACACCGATCGCATGCAAACCTCGAAGCGGTGGTGGTACGCAGTATGGAGGCATAGGTGCAGCAGCATGTCCTCCGCGCTGAGACACAGCACATCTTCCCCAGCCAGCTTACCCGGCACAGTCCGCTGCCAGATAGCTTCCTCATCCACCGTGAAGGGACTGTCAGGGTTCTCGAACGTCCAGTGCACATCCAGCATGATGCCCTTGGGCTTGGAGAATGGTGGCAAGGCATGCGTGAGGGCATCTTCTGCCTCCAGCCAGTACTCCCGGGATGTGTATCCCATGCTCGTTAGGGTAAGTTGGGTCTTTTCCAGGTCATCCTTGTGCACCATCATGTCCACATCGGTCATACCCGCGTAAGGCGATATTCTGGTACACATGCTCCGCCAGGTATGCCCCCTTCAGGATGATCACCGGTATGCCCGCAATGTGCAGTCCGCGCAGGATGCTAGCCAGTTCATGGTAGTAGAGGGTGTTGCGGTGTGCCTGCGCCAGATAGAACTTCCGCAGCTTCGTCAGCACCTCAACCGGCGCTCCGCTGGAGGTCTTCAGCCTGTGGTACACGAGTGGAGCGACTCCCTGCTGCAGGGCTGCCTGTATCAGCGCATCCCAACCCTCCGCGGAGACCTGATCCAGGTTATACGCTGCGCCCCGCCCCAGGATGTTGCACAGTAGTTGGTGTTCGGGTGACAGCTCCATCGCTTAATCCGCCGCCGGGAAAGAAGTGATCTGCTGGTTAGCAACCAGTGACCGGTAGAACTCACTCGTTTCCAGCAGCGACTTGTGTGTTCCGGTACCGATCAGCTTCTTCTCATTGAGCAAGATGATCCTGTCCGAGTTCTGTATGGTGGCTAATCTGTGGGCTACCACGAACATGGTCTTATCCCTCAGCAATTTGGGTAGCGACTCGAAGATGGAGTGCTCCACAATGCTGTCCAGCGCTGAGGTGGGTTCGTCGAGAATGATGATATCCGGGTTCTTGATCACCGCCCGGGCAATGGACAATCTCTGCCGTTGTCCTTCTGACAGATTGACACCCTTCTCCCCAACGAGGGAGTTGTACCCGTCAGCCAATCCGCTGATGAAGTCGTGTATCCCGGCTGCCTTGCTCGCTTCGATTACCTTTTCGATCGAAGCGTCTTCGTTCCCATACCGCAAGTTCTCAAGGATAGTGCCCGACAGGAGCATTGTACTTTGGGAGACATATCCAATGCGTGAACGTAGTGAGCGCAGCTCATAGCTGTCCGCTGGCTGCCCGTCAAAGAGGATCACTCCGCTGGTGGGTTGATAGAAGCGCAGCAGCAGACTGACGAGGGTGGTCTTGCCCACTCCGCTGGGACCGACGATGGCGACATGCTCCCCCGGTTGCACCTGAAAGGACACATCCTCAAGCACGGATTCTTCAGAATTATAAGCAAACGAGATATCTTTCAGTTCCACAGCACCTTTGAGGTGTTCGGCGGGTATCCCTTTTCCACTTTCCTCGGGGATGATGTCGTACAACGCAGAAACCCGCTCCAGCGCTGCCAGAGCGCTCTGCATCTGGATATTGGCTGAAGCCAGGTATTGGGCAGGGTTGTAGACGAAGCTCAAGTATCCCTGGAACGCCAGAAGCGATCCCAGACTCCACTCGCCGCGGATGATCAATATCGCGCCCGCCGCAAGAACGACCGCGTTGGAGATACTAGGCAGTAGTCCGATGACCAGATCGGCTGCCGAATCCACGGTGACCTGTTCGAGCGAGATCTGCAGAGCAGCTTTGAGCTGATCCACCACCCGGTTGACGGTCTGCTTTTCTGATGCAAAAGCCTTGATCAGGGAGGTTGTGTTCAGTGTCTCCTGGATCTGCCGGGTAACATTCCCCTGTTGTTCCATACTTTGATGACTTAAAATCCGCGTTTTGCGGGAGAAATAGGTCATCCCGATAATGATCACCGGGATGGGCACCATGACAACCAGCGCCAGCCGCCATTCCAGGATGAACAGAAAGATCGCCCCGCCAATGAAGCGGATGGTTTGGCTTAGTATGTAAACCAATGTGCTCGAAAAAAACCAGCGCAACCTCTGCACATCCACGGAGAGCCGGGACATGAGATAGCCGGTCTCTTTTTCATCGAAAAATGATTTGGGTAGTTTTAGCGTATGGTCCAGCAGATCCTGTTGGATATCGAGCAGGATTTCCTGCTCAAACCGCGTGAAATAATAATCCTGCATAACATTGAACAGTTTGTCCGCCAGCTTGACAGCGATAAGCAGAATGACCGCGCCAGCCAGCAGTGTCAGATTCTTCCCCAGGATCACATCATCCGTGATATACCTCGTGATCAGCGGCGGCGGAAAAGTGACCAGCGTGGACAGCAAAACGAACACCGCTCCGATGATCCCCTTGCGCATGTGACGAACAAAGAATGGTTTCAGGTTTCGTAGATTTGCTTTATAACCAGAATAGCCGGCCTTTCCCGCGATCTTATCCGGGGGCATGGCTCTTTTTAGTCCATTTTTTAAGTAAGTGAACCAGCTCATCATTAAATATGCTATCGGTTTAAGTAAAGATAAATGAATTATATATGCGGAAGTGGTTCTATGTCGCCTCTTAACATTTTCGCCCGGGCATGCGCTACCAGGCAAAAGTACGGAGTTTGTCCGTCCATCTCACCGGTTTCCAAATAAGCGTGCGCAGGGCACCATAAGCATAAATTCACCAACTCGCATTTTCTGCATGAATTCAGGAATTCAACATTCTGTGAGCGCATATCCCTGACCTTGGGGATCAATTCTTTCCAAGCTTTCGTTAATGATCCATTCCGAAGATCATATGTTGTTTCTGGAGACCATAGCGATGAGCATAATCGGAATTTCCCATCATAGCTAATGTTGATCGAACCATTCCCGGCACCGCAGTGAAATAAATGGTCACAGTCGTTATGGGTCAGGTCAGGTAAGATCAATTCATCGCAGCCATTTTGAAGGGATTCGAATCGATCCGGATCAGACCTCTCGAGTGCAACAATTTCTTCGGGGGATAGGCGTTCAGCGATAATCTCAGCGTTGCGGATGGGATCTCTGTCATAGCGCAGATGCAAAACAGGGTCAAATCTGAAATAGTCTTTGGTCCGCTCGCGGCAGAAATCAGCGATTGCATCCATCTCATGCAAATTTCCACGGAGTGCCATCGCCTTAAATCGCACCTTAATTCCACTTGAGACCAGCAAATCCAATCCACGGGTGAACATATCGAATGAGCCTGGAAGTCTGGTGATGCCTTCGTAGGTTTCCTTTGTCGCTCCGTAAACTGTTACTTCAATATCCCGGGGTGGATATTTCTTGAAAAGAGCTATGTGTTTTTCATTAATGAGCGTGGCATTCGTAAAAACGGATAGCAGCAGCCCTTTTCTTTTGAGGAGTAGATAAATTTCTTCGAAATCCGGTCGCAAGAGAGGTTCCCCGCCAGTGATCAGGCACCAGATTGCTCCCAATTTGACTGCATCATTAGCGATATCGCTGATCTCTTTTGGAGAAAGCTCAACTGATTTTGCTGCTAAATCCCCTGGCGATAGATTGATATAACAATGCCTGCAGTTGTTGTTGCAGCGCGCGGTGATCTCAAGATCAAAAGAAAAGAGTGAACCCTTCTCTTTCATCTTGTCCCAGAGGCTGAAATCTTAAATCTCAATAGCGGAAGTATTGGTCATTGTGCTGTTTTTCCCATGATGAGATTTCTACCGGCGCGGATAATGGTAATGGTTGGGATCAGCCAGCTTAATCGTGATAATATCGCAATCAAGTATTTCTCTAATCCTATGCCTATACGCATTTGCTTGGATTGATGCTCCACCCTGCTGACTCTCCCAGGATTTCCGATCGGGATACCCAGTCATCCACTTCTTGGGAATTATCTCCCTTGCTCAAATAGCCTTCTTTCCCGATTTTGATCACACGATGCACGTATAAACGTTGCTTTTGATTTGTGACTGCAATCACATCACCAAAATGGATCTGCTCTCGTATCGGAGATATTGTAATGATGTCTTCATTCCTGATGAACGGAGACATGCTGCAGCCTTTTGCCTGGAACCGGATGGATGATTTCTTCTCCAATACCGCAGACATAAGGTTTGCAAATTGAGCATTTGGCATGCTCTGCTCAGCCATGTCGGTTTCATAATATATGTTGTTCATCACAGATAGATTATCACATATCAGGGAAATTTGGACGCCGTGATGTTTGTAAATATCTTGGTTATTTTTGGATCAGCATTTTTCGGCGAAGTAATTCAGTGACCAACCCGATCACATCCTGCTCGATCTCTTCTTTTGGGGCTTCGTATTCTACAGATAATTCGTTGATGATCTGCCCAAGCGATTGTATACCATCCAGTCGATCCCAAATCGCTTTTCCCGTTTCATTTAATGTGTAAAGCTCATCTTCCATATCTCCTATGCCGGCTGTGAGCGGGATGATGATAAGATCTTCATCTATTTTTCTAGCAACTATTTCATCTGATGGAATACATACCGTTGTTAATGTAATGATTTTCATTTACTTAGATTTTCCTAATAATTATTGGAAAGACAAAATTCCATTTATACACTCTCAATCAATTTAGTCCATGAAATTTAAGTTTATTAATAATTGCACAGATTTAGGAACAAAAATCTCATTAATCACTTAAATAAAATCTAATATTGAAGTAAAGAATGAGATGATTTCTCAAATCAAATATGATTAATTTCAGATATTAGCTGTTGCCCATACCACGACAAGAATTACAGTTTTGGTCAGTTGCACCCATAACAGAGCAGCTACCTCTAAAGCTAACGTCATAAGTAATTCCAGATCCTTTACACCAATCTAATACTTTCTCTTCAGGTTTATTTCTAGAAAGTACAATTAATTGAGGTTTTTCCCATTTATTTTTCATTTTGTCCCTCCTTTTATCTATTAATGGTATGGTATCAACTAATATTAATAGTGTCAACAAAAAAAGAATAAGTATTTCCGCCCAATTGTTATAATTAGCTAATTCTGTCCCTCCAATTCCTAATTTCCCACGCAAACTCATTTTCATTTAACCATCCCAAATAGCGAGCTTGTTCGTGTGCAATTTGACAGAAGTAATCAATTGGTGTGTCGAGTGTCCCAAACTCTGACAATGATTTCGCCGGACATTGTTCACATAAACCCATCAGGAAGCACTTACTACACCTTTCTAGATAACTAATATTTAACGGACGAATTTGAGATAATATTGAGAATTCATCTAAAGCGTCTGATAGAGAATTTTTGTTAGTCAATTTAATGTCAAATCCATTGAGATTCATGCAAGGTAGTACATATCCATAAGCATTTATACATAATGTGTGTCCGGCACCACAATTAAACAAATTCTTACCTGGAGGTCCGATAAAATTTTTTGCGAAGGATTTCATTTCATTTCTATATTTACTTTCATCACGAGTCAAAATTTTTAACCCTTCAGATGGAGATATTCGAATGCTTTTTATCAGGTGATTTTTTTGATAATTATTGTCTCTTCTTCGTAGGTTAAAAAATAGACAATAACTTGATTGATTACCCATCCATGGATTCGACTGTATCGATGATTCAAATTCATCTATTTCATTCTTGTTATATGGAAGGACAACAAACTTGACTATATATGGAATGTTGCTTTTTTGAAGGAGACGAATTCCATTAATATACTGTTCATAACCACCAATGGTTCGAGTTGATTTATTATAAGATTCTTCATTCATCCCATAAACAGACACTTCTATCTCCATCCTGGGAGGCGTATGTTCGAAGATGGATATAAGTTCGGGTGATATAAGTCTTCCGTTTGTAAACAATAAGACTTTCATCCCTATTTTTCTTGCAAAGAGGTAAATCTCGATAAAATCAGAGCGTAAGAGAGGCTCACCACCAGTGAACCGAACTTGAAGACAACCAAGATCGGCAGCTTGCTTAAGTATTTCCTTTACTTCGATCGTTGACATCTCTGCCCGTAAAGCTTTGATGTCATTTTCCTGACGATTAATACTACAATGGATACAATTATTGTTACATCGGTCAGTTAATTCGATGTCTAAGTGAGGCAACTTGGTTGACAAAGGCTTTATTAGTGATGTAACAGTTCGCGAATATGTAGTCATACTATCTCATTTACTATTTTGTGTTTGCACTCGATTTTTTTATTTTAAGATGGAATATATCTCTGGAATTATTGATCCGCTTTTATCAAAATGCATAAAATAAAAAGGAACTTCATTTGTTAGCAATTCAATAATATTTAATGATTTTCCCCACCAGTCTGCAGTGACAAATGGTCTGATTATACAAGCAAGTAGTCGTCTTCGTATTTCAGTTTTGTTATAAAAAGGTATGATGGAATTTTCCTTATCTTTTTCGATAAAACAAATAGCTGTTAATTTTGTTGAAGCTGGTGAAACAATGCTGATTTCGCCATGGCTCCAAGTTCCATACACATGAAAACCATCTGCCAATTTCCGAACAATGTTACGATCATCGCATAAGATAGTAACATTTTCTGCATGTTTATTTTTCCCGGGATCAGTAAGAAGTTTAAGTGTAGTAGATTTTCCTGCTTCAGAATGTCCAACAAAAAGAACTCCGCTTCCATTGATGATCGCACCAGCTGAATGGAGATAACATCCATTCCTGTCAGCTAGTAATTGACTGATAAGTATCTGATCGGATGGAAATAATGTTAATGAATGTAGTTCCCCGATTAAATAATTGCTATTTTGGCGGTTATATATTTGAGCATTGGTATAATCATGATTTATCAGACTTATACTGTGGTATGGACTATCATTTTGATTATTTTCTGATACTCCTGCATAAATCCAAACTTCGCTGTTTTTATATATTTTCCACGGAGTTTTGTTATAAACTTGTTTTCCGAAATTAATCATATTTATAGGAGGTAACTCAAAATGGTGAAAAAGTTTCACCAAGTCATTGTTTGGAGATGCGACTTGAAAAAGATTTAGTTGTTCCGCAAATGTAGAGTCATTTATCGGTAAATCGCTTTCCACCTGGATTGTGATATCAGCTATTTGGAAAAATTTTCTGTTATTAATTACCCAATTTTCCTTATACTTTTTCACTGCATCGGAAACCTGACATAAATATTCAATTGGTTTCGAATAATCTCTGTGTTCTAAGTAACTAAAAACAGAACACCAGCTACAATTTGATTTATTATCACAATTAGTGCATTTCCATTCCTTACCTCCATGGACAATGTCTGATAATGAAGGTATGAATTCATCCCAAATTTGTTGAAATTTATTATTCCTTAAATTAGAAATTAATGACGGATCTTTAACGAATGGACAGAAAGTCATCCCACCGTAAGGATCAATATTAAATTTGCATCGGGATCCTATGCACGAGGCTAATACGCTATCTTCACAAGAATTAATAAGATAATCTTGTTGACTTTCAAATAGTCCTCCCATATGTGGTTTTTCGATCTCATTAATAATGAAGGGGGCTAATCTTTGATTTATTATTTCGGTATTTCGAAGTTGATTGCCATCTTCAGATAAATAAAGCCAAGTTGCACCAACCCGCCAAGTATTACTAAACGATTCCGCCAAATGCTTCATCTGTTCCCATTCATGCCAGTTAGCTTTCATAGGGATTAATTGGACAATAAATCCAGCCCCAACCTCCTGCATGTATCGCAAACCCTGCATAGCCATCTCAAACCCACCGGGATGGCGGGTGACCTTGTCATAAGTCTCAGCCGTTGCACCATATAGGGCGATCATCTTGGTGCCTTTGAGCTTGAGCTTCCGGGCGATGGCTGGAGTAATCAGTGTGCCGTTTGTATTAATGGAATAGGAAACAGCTTTACATGTAATGTAATCAAAAATCTCAGTGAAATCTGGACGAAGCATAGGTTCACCACCGGAAATGGACCATTTCTGGGTACCCATGGCACGAGCCTGATAGACGATATTCTTTATTTCATCAAAGGTAAGTTCATCCTTTTGCTCAGGAGCGTTGGCAGGTCGCCAAAGCCAACAATGAAGACAATTGTTATTGCAGCGATAAGTCAGGTCTATATGCCCTTCGAGAGGGATTCGGGGAAGTTTTTCCAATATCTTTGTTGATATATATTCAGACATAGTACCCTTGATTTTTTGGTTTAGTAAAAAAGATGGTTTATGTAAAGCTAATAAATGTCCCCCGATACACAAAAAACATCAGGCAATTTCAATATTACTTGTTTTGAATGAAAATGCCTTGAATTAATTATATGAGAGGTTAACTCACTTTGTTCCTTCGAATAACACCGATGTCCGTAACCTTGGCAGTTAGCAGAGCTTGGTCCTAACGCCGCGCTTGGGTTCTTACAAGTACCAAGAACACTCTCTTCAGGTTGGTTCCTGACAACGATAATAATTTCAGGCTTTTTCCAAGGTTTTTTTGTCTGTTCTGCCATTAATAAATCCTTTATGAATAAGTACTTGAATTTTATCATAGCAAAATTGACCTCCCAACAATAATAACAGGAAGGATTAATTAAAATTATCGACCTCTTTGCGCAATCCTTGACGTGGATAACCTAGATGAGTACGATTAATGACAATTCCATGCAACTGGAAAATAATTGGAGATTAATGGATCTACAATGGATGGATTATTTGATTTGATCAGAGTAAAGGCTTGATCTCATGACACATTCCTGGTATGCGCTTCACTCCAAACCGAATAAGGAAGAATTCCTGCGTGATCAATTAGCTCGCAATTCGATTGAGCATTTTTACCCTTTTCTGGTTGTCACACCTGTAAATCCACGCAGCCGGAAAACCCGCCCATATTTCCCCGGCTATTTATTCGTCCATCTGGACCTGGAAGCATCCGACACTGCTCACCTCATTCAGTGGATGCCAGGATCGGCAGGATTAGTCTCCTTCGATCATAGTCCGGCAGAAGTACCCTCTCCGCTGATCGCCGCCATCAAGCAGCGGGTGGTCGAAGATTTTTCAGAGCGCAAACAACAACGGATCTTCACACCTGGGGATAAGGTTGAAATTCTTAACGGTCCGTTCGAGGGCTATCAAGGAATATTTGAGAAAGCTCAATCCGGTTCTGAAAGAGTACGTATCCTGATCGAACTCCTGCGTGGACACGCCCTGAAGCTGGATATCCCTGAAAAGAGTATCAAGAAAAAAAAGGACTGAGAAAATGAAACCACCCGTGGATTGGATGTTATCCGGAGAACCCTGGATCGAATATCAAACCAGGGTAACTCTCCTTAATGAACCGCTCCAAAATCCGAATGTGATTGCTTCCCGCGGTGCCATGCTCGCGGATAGTAGAATCGCCCGAATCATTGCAGATCTGCAAGATTGGCCGGGGAAGGTCATTTCCAGTCACAAGAGTGCCGGTCAGCCCTTTCATCGCCTCAATTTCCTGGCTGATATAGGTTTCGAGCAGACTGATCCTGGAATGAAAGCTATCGTTGACAGCATCCTCGCTCTGCAATCTGAAGAAGGTCCATTCCAACTCCCAATGAATATCCCCACCCATTACGGCGGATCAGGCAATGAAGAAGGAGCCTGGGCGCTGTGCGATGCACCTTTAATCGTTTATTCCCTGATCAAATTGGGATTATCGAATGATCCCCGGGTGACAAAGGCAGTGGAATATCTACTGACCCTTCAGCGCGAGAATGGCTGGCCATGTGCCGTGTCAAAAGCATTGGGTACCTGGCGCGGACCTGGTCGAAAGGATGATCCCTGTCCCGATGCCAACCTTGGCATGCTGAAGGTCTCGCGGAATTAAACGATCCCCGATATGAATTCAACGCCCGAGTTGGTGTGGAGAGTCTTTTGCACGCCTGGGAAAACAGGCTAAATTATCACCCGTATATATTTTATATGGGGACAGATTTCAGCAAGCTCAAGCTACCTTTCATCTGGTACGATCTGATGCATGTGTTGGATGTGCTTACCAGATTTCGATTGGACCAGATCGGATCCTCGATTGCTCGATATGGTGGACATTCTTCGATCAAAAATGGATTCGGAAGGGAAATTCACTCCTGAATCGGTCTGGACTGCCTGGTCTGATTGGGAATTCGGACAGAAGAAAGAGCCTTCACGCTGGCTGACATTGTCCGCATGGTGCATCCTCGAGCGGATCAACACAATCCATTAGCTAACAATAATTTAGCATCCTTCAGCAATTCCCCAGTTTTCCCATCGGCAACAATTCTTCCGCGCGTTCATCACCACCATCCGTGGAGTAATCTTCGTTACCAGATCCAGATCATGCGTGGCGATGACCACGGTATGATCAAGTGTCTCGATCAGCTCGATCAACTCCCGCCTTGACCGCGGATCCAAGACTGCAGTCGGTTCATCAAACACCAGTATCTGGGGATCTCATCGACAGCACCGTTGCAATGGCAATCCGTTTCTTCTCGCCACCACTCAGGTGATATGGATTCCGACCTCATAATCTTTATCTCAGCCAACATCCAGCAACGCCTGATCCACTTTTTGGTGGATGGTTTGATGGCTCTCACCATGATAGATCAATCCGTAGGCCACATCCTCAAATACTGTGGGTGAAAACAACTGGTCATCCGGGTTCTGAAACACAACCCCCACCATACCGCGGATATTCCTCAGATTCGTTTCTCTACATTCAACCCGCCAATGTGAATGGTTCCTGCGCCGATCAATATTCCATTCAGGTGCAGCAGCAGCGTGGATTTTCCGGCGCCGTTCGCTCCGACCAGCGCTACCTTTTCACCCGGCATCACCGTGAGGTTGATACCTATAAGCGCGTTTGTGCCATCAGGATAGGCATAAGATAGATTTTCAATTTCAATGATGTACCCTGCCATTTACACTCCAGTGAGAAAACCAACCACAATGATCAATACTAACAGCACGGATCCAGTTATTAACATCTCCATATCCTTCGATTTCAGCTTTGGGGATTCGATCACAAGGACTTCACCGTTATACCCCCGTGCAACCATGGCCGAATAAACCCGCTCACTGCGTTCCAGTGATCGCAAAAACAGGCTGCCTGCCATTCCTCCTGTGACTCTGCCCTCCACAGGATACTCCCCCCAGTATACCTTCTCCCAACAGCTTCTGGACTTCTGCTGGCGCGCGCTCGTATCAACTTCCCAGCTTCGTCCGCCATCAAAAATAGATACCGCCACATCAACCCGAACACTGCCACCAGCACTTTGGGGATATGCAAACCGCGAAATCCGGCTAACATCTCATTGAACTGTGTAGTTGCGCTGAATAGCACAGCAAATTGTACGGATATCCACGCCCGGATGGCGATACTGGCAAACCGAATTACTCCATGCGAGAAAATGCCGATCTGTAACTCTGGAAGATAATAACCGGGGTCTGTTGTTCCATCTGGTAGAAAAAGCACAGGCAGAGCTGCGATCAGGATCGGAATCACCATCAGGCTGCGCTTGAGAATGACTGTTAATCCCACCCGGGAGATGATTCCGAGGGATATGATCAGCGTGAAAAAAAGAATATAAGCGGACCACGCATTTATTGGGACGACATTGATCCCAACAATGGCTGCCAGTGTAAAAAGGATCTTCACCCTCGCATCGCACTTGTGCAGCCGGCTGATCTGATGTTTATAGAGTTCGTGCAAACCTACCCCAAAGTTCAGTCAAGGTTTTCATCATCCTGTGTTCTGCCAACGCTTTTAACAACCAGAAATACCACAACGATCCCGATCAATCCCGCTGCTACCGTTGAAATGGTGGGATTGTTCATTCCCGGGATTGAATAATTTGGGAGAATCCGATAAAACGATTCTGTCGCTGCAGCCAAAAAACCATTCTGTTCAGCTACCCATTCGAGTCCATCCGGGTGCGTGGACGCTAGCGGTGAGAGGAAAACCAGCACCGCGGAAGTGGATAAACCACCAAAAACCAAACCCTTGTGCAGCGGTATTGGTTCACCTTTTCTTGTCAATAAATCTTTCCGGCTGGCTCGAATAAAATTTAGTGCGCCTACTGTGATCAGTCCTTCCCCCACACCGATCAACGCGTGGATCAGTCCCATCGCTGGTATGGCTATGTTCGCCGGCAGAGTGCCCGAGAGTGATAACTGCAATCCACAAGCCAGTGACGCGATGAAGATCGAAGCCCAGGCAGCAGTAAACCCGGCTGCGGACAACCCCCATGAAAATCTTTTGAACCAGGATCTCAACAATGAAAAAACCGTGTAGGATACAAACACCCCCACAACTGCCATGTTGAAAATATTAGCGCCTAATGCAAGAATGCCGCCGTCCTGAAAGAGGATTGCCTGCACAGACACCACCGTGGTCATCACCAAGACTGCCCGCCAGGGACCCAACAGAATGACTGCCAGTGCTGCCCCGAGTAAATGTCCTGATGTTCCTCCCGTGATGCTGAAATTGAGCATTTGCCCGGCGAAGATGGCTGCTGCCATCACTCCCATCAAGGGTACTTCCTGTTCGTTCTGGTCATCCCTGATCTTACGCAATGCCAGTCCAATCGCCAGGATGGAGATAATCCAGAAAATGATGGACACCGGAATGGACAAAAATCCATCCGGAATGTGCATTTGCTGCGGACTTGCGACTGGGGAAAACAACATCTACGGCACTCCAGGGAAAGCGAGTAAAATTGAGATAGCAGGATTATAGTACATCTAATTGCAGATGCAAAGAATTGCGTTTTGGAGGGAAGCATGCGTTCCTCATCCGTTGATCAGATCATTCTCGAAACCTTATCCAAAGAACACACCCACATGACATCCCAGCAGATGTACGCTGCCATCCGTCCCAAACTGCCTGCTGTCAACCCTTCCACCATCTATCGTGCGCTTGAACGTCTGGGCAAATCTGGTCTGGTATCCATCTCAGACATGGGGACCGGTTCAGCCGTGTATGAGATCCTCGAAGACGGAATCCACCATCATCTTGTCTGTCAGAATTGTGGGAATATCAGTACCATCGATCATGGATTCGTATCCGAATTCTTCAGCCAGGTCGAGCAAAAAGAGGGATTCAAGGTCTCCACCAACCACCTCATCCTGTTCGGTTTATGCAAAAATTGCCTTTAGTAATGACGAACCATCGGATCCACTCAAATTCCAAGTTTTCATAATTTAGAATTCTTCTCACAAAAGACATGGAAGAAACGGGAGAATGAGGGTGGAAGTGCCTGTGGCACTTCCACCCTCATAAAAATAGCCCCCTTCCGCCTGCGGGAGGGGGATGGGGGAGAGTGTCATAATAATTCTCATTATTACTTTGTAATTTATTCGATCCTTCTGACATTCCTACTTTTCCCTCATATGTTATAATCCAGTAAACTTGTAAGGAGTTTTTACATGACGAAGACTGATCTATAAATATCGATCTCTTATGGGATGTGTATCTCGGATATTTAGATTATTTAACGAACAAGCCGAGGGCATACGCCCTCGGTTTTTCTTTTGATAAAGGTCAGTCAATGCTCACAATTCATCAAATCACCAAATCCTATGGATTAGATACCGTTCTATCCAATATCTCCTTCTCCCTCAACCCCGGGGAGTGCCTTGCCCTCATCGGTCCCAACGGCTGCGGAAAAACCACCCTGATGAAGATCCTCTCGGGGGAAGAAACCCCCGATTCTGGTCTCATCCGCTTCACCGTCCAAAATCCCAGCGTGGCTTATCTCGCCCAGAACATGCCCTTCCTCAAGCAAGATACTATCGCCACCTTCCTCTCTCCATCCGGCAACACAGTCGAGGTAATCGCCGCTAAATTCGAGGCTGCCACACACAAGGTCATGGCATCGCTCGATCACCCTGCTTATCAGCAGGAATATGATGACCTGCTGCGCCAAATGGAACTGGCTGCCTGGCAGGAACAGGAAATGCCTGGCATTCTCTCCGCGTTGGGATTGTCCCATTTTCCGCTGGATACACCGGTCAGCCACCTGAGCGGCGGACAGAAGACCCGCCTGGGGCTGGCAAAAGCGCTTCTAAAACATCCCCAACTCCTGCTGTTGGATGAACCCACCAATCACCTGGATACCCAGATGCTGGAATGGTTGGAAAACTGGCTGCGGAATTATCCCGGAACGGTTCTGGTCGTATCCCATGACCGCGCCTTCCTCGAGCATGTCCCCGATGCCATCCTGGAATTGGATGCGGTCACCCACCAGATAAAACAATACAACGGCGTTTATTCCGATTACCTCCGCCAAAGAGGGACTGAACGCGCCAGGCAGATGCAAGCCTACTCGGATCAACAGGTGGAGATCACCCAGTTGAAGCAAGCTGCCGCTCATCTGCGCGGAATTGCCCGCTTCAAAAAAGGTGGAAAAGCCGATACCGGGGACAAATTTGCCCGTGGATTCTTCGCCAATCGCGGCAAGGCTACAGTGGGCCGTGCCAAGCAGATCGAAGCCAAGATCGATCAGCTCCTGAATGAAGACAAGATCGATAAGCCCGGTTCGAGCTGGTCCATGAAGATGGAGCTGGACCGCATCCCCGAAGGCAGCCGGGATACGCTGATCTGTGAGAATCTCGCCATCGGGTATGGAGATTCTCCGCTGCTAAGTAACCTGAATATCTCGCTCAAATTTGGAGAGAAATGCGCTCTGGTGGGCGCAAATGGAAGCGGAAAGACCACCTTCATCCGCACCATCGCCGGGCTGCTGCCTCCACTTTCCGGGACTTTCCGGATTGGTTCGAATATTCGCCCCGGGTATCTATCCCAGGATCAGGAAGAACTCGACCCTGCAAAGAATCCGTTCGAGATCGTCAGCGCCATCTCCGGGCAGAATGAGACCGAAGTCCGCGCTTTCCTGCATAAATACCTGTTCACACCGCAGAATGTCTTCGTCCCGGTCAAACAGCTATCCCTCGGGGAACGGACCCGCCTGTCCCTGGCTGCTTTCATCGCCCAGCAGAAGAATTTCCTGCTGATGGATGAACCTCTGAACCATCTGGATATCCGCTCGCGGGAACAGTTCGAAACCGCTTTGGACGGTTTCTCGGGTACTGTGCTCATCGTCGTCCATGACCGCTATTTCATCGAGAAATACGCCACCAAGGTCTGGAGCATTCAGGATGGAAAAATGTTCGAATTGTAGGGGCAGTCCTGTGTGACTGCCCGGTTTGCCTATTCCGGGGATGGTTATCTGTTTTCTTATGTGAATTTTTCATCCCCGCAATATCAAGTTATAATTTACCGATCCCAAGTCTAAAAACCTGGATTGATTATTTCTACATCAGGTTCAAGGACGAAAAGCGTACCTGAAGCAGATAAAAACGGGGAGCTTAAGGGTGGTCATTCAGCGGATCCAACTGTGATCAGCACCCTGCGGCTTCAAGGAGCAGATAACTACATCAGCAACATACTTCGGATATCAAAGGACTAAACCAATGCGCATTTATATCACCGGCATCAGCGGATTCTTGAGCATCAACCTGGTTCGTTATCTCCTCTCTCACGGCTATACAGACATCGCCGGCATCGACCTGGTCGATTTCTCCTATCCAGAAAAGGATAAGATCGATTTCACCCAGGGAGATATCCGCAACCGCGAAACCGTCAGGGAATCCATGCGCGGCGCGGATATCGTCATCCACACTGCCGCCGCTCTCCCGTTATATACCCCCGAGGAGATCTACTCCACAGACGTGGAAGGCACCCGGAACATCCTCGAACAAGCCAAAGAATATGGCGTCAAACGTACCATCCATATCTCATCCACCGCTGTTTACGGCGTACCCGATCACCATCCACTGTTCGAGACCGACCCGGTCAGCGGCGTGGGTCCCTATGGGAAAGCGAAGATCCAGGCGGAAGAGATTTGCATCGAAAAGCGGACAGAGGGAATGTGTGTTCCCATCTTGAGACCAAAATCATTCGTCGGACCCGAGCGGTTGGGAGTGTTTGCCATCTTCTATGAATGGGCAACCGAAGGTCGCAATTTCCCCATGATCGGATCCGGAAACAACCGCTACCAACTACTGGATGTGGAAGACCTCTGTCAGGCTATCTTTGCCTGTATGACCCTCGATGAATCCCTGGTAAATGACACTTTCAATATTGGCGCTGCCAGGTTTACCACCATGAAGCAGGATTATCAGACCGTTTTGGATGAAGCCGGCTTTGGAAAGCGGATCATTCCCTTCCCCTCCGCGCCGGTGATTTTTGTGCTGCGGATACTAGATGCGCTGAAGCTGTCACCCCTATACCCGTGGATCTATGAGACTGCTTCGAAAGATTCATTCGTGTCCATCGAAAAGGCACAGAAGGTCTTGAACTACAACCCGCAGTTTTCCAATAGTGAAGCCATGCTGCGTAATTACCGCTGGTATATCCAGAATAAGGACCGCTTCACCGGCGGCTCGGGGATTTCCCACCGCCTGCCGTGGAAACAGATGGCACTGAAATGGGTGAAATTCCTGTTCTAGGATATGGAAAAAGGTTTGAAAATACAACTATCACATTTGATAGTGATTTTGAGGTTTGTGAGTTTTTGTTAATCTGAGTTCAACATAACCCGGTAACAGACCCACCCCAACCCCTCCCGCAGATTGAAGATTCGGTATGATCGAATTCTTCATTGCGGGAGGGGCTTTAAGAGATAGGGATGAAAGAACCTTCGGTTCTTTCCATCCCTATCAACCCAGTTTCTCGCAAGTACATTATATGGATAGTCGACCTAGCTAATCCCAATTCCCATAGGATTTCTGAATTGTCTTATCTAAACTAATGACAATTAAAACCAATTCATCCCTATTCGAATAAGCTTGAATATGAAAACCAGGAATTGAGTTACCAAATTGTAAGCGGATATATCACTTGTATTCTAAGTCAATTCGAGAATACCCACGTTTCCCTATCCATACCTCTTCTACGACACCTCTATTCTTTCTCGGTCAACCAAATCCGATTTCGTATCGCAATTTCCGATGACCTATTCGTCATAGTTTTTTAATGAACTCGTTCTAGATGGTTTTATCCTTTTCTAAGATCGTGCTAGGAGGCGAGTAATCAGTTAGCGTGCCATGGGCAGATGTAATCGGGTTCTATGATCTAATCATCCTCTGCTCAACTACGAATCATACGTTAATCGAATGTACAATTTGATACTCTTCGAGGATTCATAAGTGTCAATTGGCTGTTAGCATAAAGATTTTTATTCAAGCTGATTCAACTCACTTACACATTGATTATTTCTGTTAGGTTGTATCTTGATTTAACCGGGAACTTTGAATATGCATCTGACCATAAGTAAATACTTCGAATGGTTTTACCAAATATACTCTGAATTTCATTTTCTGGATTTAATTTCGACAACTCTATTATCTTTGTAACGAATATTTGCTATCAATTTATACTTCGCTCCGAGATTCAATAGTTAAGTCAATAACTTCTAGACCGTCTTCCCAAGTCCCAAAAAATTCAAAATCGCTCATGTCTCACCTTACTTTAAGGTCGTAGGTTGGGTTGAGCGGATTTTGCGAAACCCAACTCAACAATCAAATATATTCCACAGAAAAAAGTCTTGTGTATTGAAACATCCCAATATGGTTATTATTCTATATCGATTTTTTTTTTATCCTCGAATTCTTTGCATGCCCACCCCAACCCCTCCCGCAGATGGAAATTCCGTTATGATCGAATTCTGCATCGCGGGGGGACTTCAAGAGATGTGGGATGGAAGAACCGTTGTTCTCCGTCCCTATCGACCCAGTCAAGATAGTAGAAACTACCTGTCACTTGTGACAGAAGGTGCGTGGGTTTGCCGTAGGGTGCGTACCTGCGTGTCCGCCCGTTTTCCCTCCCCTGGCGAGGGGAGGGTAGGGAGAGGTCGAAAACCACCCACCCCAACCCCTCCCGCAGATGGAGATTCGGTATGATCGAATTCTTATTGCGGGAGGGGTTCTAGATAGGGAAGGAAGAACCAAAGGTTCTTCCTTCCCTACAAACCTGTTTCTCCAAGACCGTTAAATTTGTCACATCGTGCCCGAAGAGTATTGCGAGAATGTTCAAAACTGTCACATGTGACAGTTGTTTTCTTATTTCAGTGTTGATATAATAATTAGAACATACGTGCTTTTTAACGTAATTTCAAGTTCGTTCATGCACCTTACCATATGAATACCTTTGGAACCGGAATAAATTGCCTTTCAAACTTGATCGTTGACCGTTTAAGAATAAACTTATTTGAAACAAATAACAAATAAATCGTATTTTTGCAACTCGCATAATATCGCCAACCATCCGGAACTCAGCATAAAATATTTAGGTCTCCCGCGCAAATGCAACCGGCGGGCGTGCTGTCCTTCAGGCTAACTCTGCCAGCTTCTCCAGGCAGGCGACCAACCGCTCGGTCCAGCCGCTGTCATCCTCGTTATACGCCATCCAATACGCGTTCTTGCCGGCTCTGACCTCATTCATCAAGAACGGCAGATCCCTTGCTTTTGCCCCCTCAGGCAGCGGATGGAAGCGCATGACGATCTGTCCGCTTTCCAGCGTCACCGACGCCAGGTGCGCGGTCTCCGCCAGCAGTTTGACCTTCATCTGCAGGAACAGATTCGATAGCGGCTCCGGCAGCGGTCCAAAGCGTTCTGCAAACTCAACCGCCAGCTCATCCAATTCCCCTGTGGTGCGCAGGTCCGCGATACGGCGGTACAGCCGCAGGCGCATCCCCATATCGGAGATGTATTCCTGGGGGATCTCCACCGAAAGCGGCAGATCGACCGACACCGGGATGGAAACCTGCTGTTTCAGCAATGGCGCAGAGACATCCGCCGCTTCAGGAAGTCCGCGGATACGGCGCTGCTGCGACACCGCGCTGGAGAGCAGTTGGGTGTACAGGTGGAAGCCCACCGAAGCGATATACCCCGATTGGCGCATCCCCAGCAGTTCACCTGCCCCGCGCATCTCGAGGTCGCGCATGGCGATCGAATAGCCGGCGCCAAGCTGGTTGTTCTCGGCGATCACTTCCAGGCGTTCCTGCCCTTCGATGGTTGGCGCGCGGTGTTTATGGCGGAAGAAGTACGCGTACGCCCGTTGGGCTCCGCGGCCGACCCGTCCGCGCAGTTGGTAAAGCTGCGCCAGTCCGAAGGTATCCGCCCGATCCACGATCAGCGTGTTCGCGTTGGGGATATCCAGACCGGATTCGATGATGGAGGTACACAGCAGGATATCGATCTCGCCTTTGGTGAAATTCTGCATCACCGACGCCAACTGGTGCTCATCCATCTGTCCGTGTCCCATGCCAATCCGTGCTTCGGGGACAAGCTTGCGCAGGTGCAGCATCATCGCCGGGATGGTTTGCACCCGGTTATGGACGAAGAAGACCTGTCCGCCGCGCTCCAGTTCACGCTGAATGGCATGCCTGACCAATCTGGGCGAATACGGTCCGATGTGGGTCAGGATGGGCAGCCGTTCTTCAGGAGGCGTGTTGATGGTCGAAATATCGCGCACTCCCGTCAACGCCATATACAGCGTCCGGGGGATGGGGGTGGCGGTCAGGGTCAGCACATCCACTTCGGTGCGCAGCTTCTTGAGATGTTCCTTGTGGGTCACGCCGAAACGCTGCTCTTCATCGATGATCACCAGTCCAAGGTCCTTGAATTGGACATCCTGCGAGATCAAGCGGTGGGTGCCGATGACGATATCCAGCGCTCCCTGCGACAGCTTGCGGATGATCTCATCCTGCTCTTTGGGCGAGCGGAAGCGTGAGAGCATCTCCACATTGGCCGGGAAAGGCTGCAGCCGCTGCCGGAAGGTCTCATAATGCTGCTGGGCCAGCACGGTGGTCGGTACCAGAATGGCGACCTGACGTCCGTCCATCACCGCTTTGAAGGCTGCCCGCAAGGCCACCTCGGTCTTCCCGTATCCGACATCTCCGCAAAGCAGGCGGTCCATCGGACGCGCGTTTTCCATATCGTTTTTTACCGCGTGGATGGCTGCCATCTGATCGGGAGTTTCCACATAAGGGAAGCTGGCTTCCAGATCCATCTGCCAGGTGGTGTCTTTACTGAAGGAATAGCCCTCGGCAACCTGTCGTTTGGCGTAGAGTTCCAGCAGATCATCGGCGACTTCCAGCACAGCTTCGCGCACCTTGGCCCGGGTGTTTGTCCATTCGCTGCCGCCCAGACGCGAAAGTGAAGGGGTGTGATTATCAGGACCGATATAGCGGGTCAGCCGGTCCGCTTGCGCGATGGGGACATAAAGCTGGTCGCTGCCATCGAAATCCACGGAGAAGAACTCACGCTGGGCGCCGTCCAGGGTCCTGCGGACCAGTCCGCGGTAAATGCCGATGCCGTGATCCATGTGGACGACATAGTCGCCAATCTTCAGGTCAGCATACTGGTTCTCGGGAACTTCCACGGTCTGGATCTGTTTGCGCCGGACGGTGGGTTTCTCCCAGCCGAAGATCTCCGTGTCGGAATAGACCAGGAACAGCTTGTTCTGGTCGCTGGTGAGGATGAAGCCGGATAAAATGCTGCCATCCTGGAATTCAGGCTGCTGCTGGATGCCCTCCACAAAGCCTGACCGTTCCTGCCACAACTCCAGCAGACGCGGTTTTTGCCGGGTGAAGATCAGTTGATCGAAACCTTTTGTGGAATAATCGAAAAGCAGGTTTGTGAACACTTCCAACCTGCCAGCCATGCGCTGATTGGGCTGGAATGCGGCTGCCAGATCCGAAGGTTCCTGGCTGCCGGTAAATCCCAGATCGATCACCTGCCGGTGGCTGTACGAGTCCTGGATCTCTGACCAGCTAATGTACGGTACCGGGGCATCCGCATCGAGCTCTCCGTCATGGATCGCCTCGGTCCGGCTGCGGAAACCTTCCTCTTCGAAAGTGTTGATGGCTGTTCCCACTTTATCGGCGTCATCGATGATCACCAGCGTATCCTTGGGGAGATAATCGAAAATGCTGGCCACAAACGGATGGAATCGGGGAAGCTGCACTTCATTGATAGGCTTGCCAACCAGATCATCCGGGATCACATCCGGCAGGAGATATTCCCGGGCAGGCGCGATATTCAGGGAGTCCAACTTTTGGATGGCGCGCTGGGTGCCCGGGTCGAAGGTTTTGATGGATTCAAGCTCATCACCGAAGAAGTCCATGCGGATCGGTACTGCTTCGGTCATTGGCCAGATATCGAAAATGCCTCCGCGGTAAGGCGTACTGTCCCGGCTCCGCGACGATTTCGCCAGACTGATATCCCAGGCGTACAAAAGTCGCAGCGAGATTGTTGAATGAGATGGTCGAGCCGACCTTCAGCCTGAGGATGGCTTTTAGAAATTCCCTGCGCGACATCGTGCGTGCCATGACCGCTTTTGCACTGGCCAGAATAATGGGATGCAGCGGGGTCTCTTTTTGGCCGGGCAGATGATATTCAGAAAGTGCCAACAAGGTTTCCAACCGGTCCTTCCTGGTCTGGTTTCCCCAGGGTGCGTCTTCATAAAACATGGGGGTTGGCTCCGAGAAGACCAGTCTTCGCGTGTCCGGGTTCCAGGTATGGATCTCGTCCAGGTAGGTTGATACCCGGTCCAACCGGTCGGTGACCACCAGGATTGGGGTCTGAATGTCAGCAGCCAAAGCTGCCAGCAGTGCCGGCCGGGCTGCCCGCAGCAAAGTTAACGGAGTGACCGCCTCCCTGTCTTTTAACTGCGCGAGAAGGTGCTGATAAGTGGATAATTCCTGTATTCTACTGATCAGATTGGGCATTATTCACCGGCAGGATCAAGCGACCCATTATAAGCATTCATGCTCTTCTCCAGACCTTGATCCAGGAAGAGCCTGATTGCTTCAGATGCATCAGCGATCACCCGCTCCATGATAGGCTGGTCTGCTTTATTGAACTCCTGGAGGACATATGCGGCAGCATCCATATGACCCGGTGGACGTCCGACGCCGACCCGCAGTCTGGCAAAGTCCTGTGTTCCCAATTTTTCGATAATCGAAGCCAGTCCGCGCTGCCCGGCGGATCCACCGCCAGGTCTGATCCGGATCGTCCCAACTGGGAGGTCGATATCATCATAGGCAACCAGCAAATTGGTCAAAGGCACCTTGTAGAAATGCATCAAGGAGGCAACTGCCTGCCCGGAAAGGTTCATGTAAGTCTGCGGCTTGGCAATCACCACCCTGCCAGCGTTGTGGGGGTGAACGGTGATGAGGGTTTTATTCTGCACTTTCGTGAGTTTGACTCCAAAATCCACAGCAAGTTTGTCGATGACCATGAATCCGATATTATGTTTGGTGTAACGGTACTCACGTCCGGGATTCCCCAGGCCGGCGACCAGATAATTGTTCGAACTCAGATCATCCATGAATCATGCCCTATCCTTATGCCTTGAAAATACAACAAATAATATGATCGAAAAAAGTATCCCGGATACGATCCCAATGCCGACAATCCAGCGGAATCTGGATTCAGACAAACTGACTGGATTGACTGAGGGTTTTTTCCCCGCAAATTCGACCGGGAATAAGTTAGGTTTCGTGGCTGTCGCCAATTGCGCCGGTGCCGCGGGATTCGCCGTAGCGGTTTCCATCACAGAATAGTTGCGCACGCGTATGTCATCTACAATGTACTCGCTGGTTGTCCCATCGGTAAACGTCGCCAATAATCTCAGCCGGTAATTCCCATCCGAGATCGAAGTTGTATCCCAGATGCCCAGTGTTCCGTCATCTCCGACCGCTGTCGCGGTTTGGATCAGATACCAGCCGGTATCACCGTTCTGAAATCCAAATTCGAGCCGGTATTCCTTAACATTGGATGCTTTAATGTACCCCGTGATGACCATTCGACCTTGCAAACCTTCGCCAGGTTTTGGGGAAAGAATGGCAACATCGCCCTGCCCCGAAACAGCAAAGAAAGGGTAAAGAAGCAAAAAAAGTAAGGAAGCCGTCAGAAATAGATATTTCATTGCAATCGGTTAGTTTAACATAACTCACCCCGGGAAGCAACTTCCCCTCCATGAAGTGGTCATGGAGGGGAAGTAATTTCATTCCAATTGCCTTGTTCAGGCGCCTTTTTCTTCTCGGATGTCGATGATCTTATCCACCAACGGAAGGAGTGTCTTCTTAAGCACTTCCATCTCAACGCCGGATACCTTAAGGGTCAACGCACGGGTGGAGCTGGATTCTCCCTGGATCGCACCCATCCCTGACAGGTTACCATCCAATTTGGTGATCGCGCCGGTAATCTCGTGCAGCTTGCCGGGAAGGTCTTGTACTTCCACGGTTACACGTACACCGGGTGTTCTGGCACCTAACATCTCAAGGAAAATATTGAATAGATCGCTTTCGGTGAGGATGCCCACCAGTTCATCCCCGCGCATGATCGGCAGACCACCGATGTTGTTTTCTGCCATCAGACGGGCAGTCTCTTCAATGGTCATATCTTCTGTTGCGGTGATCAATTTGGTAGCCATCACCCGATCTACAGTGATCTTTGAAATAAGCGAATTGATCTCCCAGACGCTGAGAGTGGTTGCCTCGGATGGAGTTGCGTTCAGGAGATCCGATTGGGTCACCAATCCGATCAGTTTTCCTTTTTTATCAACGACAGGGTAACGGTGGATCTTATCCCTTTTCATTTGGATCAATGCATCTTGCACTGGAATATCCGCTGTAATGGTTAAAACCGGATGGCACATTCTTTCACCGACTAGCATGGGACTATCTCCTTATAGGTTCAGGTTATACATATATTCTATAACAATTCAAACAAATCTTAGACAGGTTGTATATATTAATCTTCCAAATCCCTGGGAATATAACCGCGAATCCGTTTGGTTTCGCCTCTTTTTTCTTCTCATCCACCCTAGCAGCTTTAGCCGTAACCGATGGTTTCGTCTTCCGGCGAACTTTCGGTTCGATCAACGCCTTTTGCACCAACAGGATGAACCGCTGAGTTATATCGATCTTGTTGGCTTCTTGTGTGCGGTATTTGCGGCCATCCAGAATCAAGATGCCTTCCTGGGTCATCTTCGCACCAGCCAATTTTGTTAATCTTACTTTGACCGCCGTTGACAACATGTTCGCTTTCGACACATCAAAGCGTAACTGGACCGCGCTGGAAACTTTGTTGACGTTTTGTCCGCCGGGACCGGACGCGCGGACAAAATCATACTCGATCTCGCTTTCGTCGATCTTGATTGAAGGGGAAATATCGATCATAACTATAGTATAGTCGGTGAAGAATCACTTTTGTTTGTTACTGACAGGTGTTGTCGTGATCAGTGAACTGGTTCCTCTTCTACTTCCTCGGGTTCCAACAATTCAGTTGATAATCCGGGTTTGATCATCTTGATCATTAAGTAAATATCGATCACCATCAAAAAAATGTAGACCAGCAAAAATCCGATGAGACTGATCCAAACAGTGGTTAAGGAAATATTCGGTGAAACTGCGTCTCTGGTGAACATCAATTCATGGACCACCCAGGGTTGACGGGCGGTTTCAGTGAGAATCCAGCCAGAAGTATTGGCGATATAAGGTAAAAAGACTACCCATACAGATACTTTCAAAAATTTTATCCAATTCGGAGGATACTTCTTTACACTATATATCCAGGCAATTGCTGATATACCCACCATCAGGAATCCGGTAGCCACCATGATCCTGAACATCCAGTAACCAACAGCAACAAGTGGAATATAGTCATTAGGACCATATTCCTGTACGTAGAGTTCCTGCAGGTTATTGATTCCCTGCACTTCCCCATAGGGCTTTGAATAATACAACAAGCTTAACACCTTGGGGATGCGAAAACTCCAGATCTCTTTTTTGCCGGTAGCATCAAAGAGTGCAATGACCGAGAATTCAGCAGGGTCTTGAGTCTCCCAATGAGCTTCAGATGCGGCGGCAGCCATGGGTTGCACTTCTCTGAGGTAAAGTCCCTGTGCATGCCCCGTTCCGACCACCGCAAGTGTAGCAAAAAATCCGATGATCGCGGCCAAACGAAAGGTCCTTTTAAATTCAAACGCATCTTTCTCTCGAAGGATAAGGTAAGCGCTGATTCCTAGCATGAAAAAAGTGCCAGTCACAAGACCGGATGAGATGGTATGCATGAACAAATACCAGGCTCGAGGGTTGAGGAGCAATGCAGAAAAATCGACTATCTGTGCACGACCATTAATGACCTCATATCCTACCGGATTCTGCATAAAACCATTGGCAACCAGAATCCAAAAAGCGCTCAGATTACTACCGAGTACGACCAACCACATGGTAATCGAATGCAATCTTTTACTGATCCTATCCCAACCAAAGATCCACACTCCCAGGAAAGTGGATTCCAGAAAGAATGCGAGAAGTCCTTCGATTGCCAGAGGAGCTCCAAAGACATCGCCAACAAAACGCGAGTAATTGGACCAGTTCATACCAAATTGGAACTCCATCACAATGCCGGTAACGACTCCCATGGCATAGTTGATCAAGAAGAGCTTTCCCCAAAATTTCGTCAGCTTCTTATAGATTTGATCGCCTGTCCTGACGTATTTAGACTCCAGAATAGCCACCAGCCACCCTAAACCGAGGGTGAGGGGAACAAAAAAGAAATGATAAACCGTCGTCAGCGCGAACTGCCACCGGCTCAGGGCAACGATGTCCATGAAAACTCCTTAAAGATCGAAATTTTTAAAAAACCCAAAAACCCGGGAATAATTGTCGAATGATCACATCAAGAATCACACCCAGGAGGAAGAGGTTGCTGAATAGCCTATTGTGGTAAAACGCAAACCCCGAAAACCACGTTGGCCATCCCAGCCATTCCTTCGGTGGATCAGTCGGGCGAGGTTTGAAGTGAACACTAAATGCATACAGTGCCCTCTTACCTGCAAAGAAGACAATCAGTAGTATCGGAGTAAAGTACTGGGTAAGAAAGATCAAATAGAGAATGATCAGATAGATCAAAGCGATGATCACCATATTGACAATCCTGGCAGACTTCTCCCCGATGACTACCGGCAAGGTGTGGATTCCCTTCATTCGATCCTCAGCCGGATTTGTCGATATGTTTCCCCATATTGATGCTGACAACACTTAATCCGAGTGGCACAGCAGCCAGGGCGACATTCCAAACTGTATCGACCATTCCGCGTGCTAGGACAAGATAAACACCGGAAGCCAGGATGGGTCCCCAGATCAGAAAGATGGATATCTCGCCTACTGCAATATGTTTCAGTGGCCATGTGTAGGTTAACAAAACAAAGGCGCCAAAAACGAATAATCCGATGATGACCGGAGAAAAATTAGTGTAGATCAGTGCATAAATCCCTGATAAGACAGCCAGGAAACCGCTGATCATAAACCAGCGCATTGATTGTTGTTTGTTCCAAAATCCTTGGAATAAAGGGTGAGCTCCATATTGGGTGCGGAAATAATTATCACTATCCACACCGCGAGAAAAATCAGTGTAATCGTTCAGGATATTATTCGTTCCATGGGCTATAAACAATCCGAGGGTGATGATCAGCCAGGGTAAGATAGAGAAAAATCCATCCCGCCATGCCAGCAAACCGCCAATGGCACAAGCGTACAAAGTCACCACAGTTACGCCTGACCGGGTGGCGATCAGCCACTTTGAGATCACATCCAATTGATTCCATTCACCAACGGAATCAACCTTTACCAGCGATATGATCGCTTTTTTCCACATTTGTATATTTACGTTCATTTCTTAACCCCTCTCATAAAACGCAAGCCGATAACCGCCGTTGAAACTATGGTAATTATTGCTATTTTCATTTTATTATTTTTATAAGAATTGGCAAGGAATGAACCCGGTAAGTATCAGGTTATGGACATAAATATTGTTGACGATCTGGTAAATAATAAATGCCTCTCGTATCTACAATTGACCACACCTACCGATCAACAAGGGATGAATCTTCCTTCATCATATCTTCATAATTCTTTCACACTCTCTTCAAATCTGGAAGATATGATTGAGAAATCTTATCAATGTGAGAGGAAGGTTTTATGCATGTTCAAAATAATACTCCAGGCAGTATCAAACCACGAATAAGAGGCGTCAAAGCATTTATTAATCATCAGGTGTTCCGGCGTGGAATTCAATTTAGTGTTGCGGTATTTATTCTCTTCATTACTATCCAGCATTTCGTAATTGGTGAATTGGGTGCAGTCATCACTCCTTCACCTGAAGCATACTGTCCATTTGGTGGTCTAGAAACACTTTATAAATATATAACCGGTGGTGGAGCTTTCGTTTCACATACCCATTTATCAAATGTAGTGATTCTAATTGCTGTAATTGCTGTCGCTTTGCTTTTCCGATCTGCATTTTGTGGTTGGCTTTGTCCCCTTGGATCGCTTCAAGATCTTATGAGTAGGTTTAGCAAGTATCTTCAAAAAAGAATACCAGCTATAAAACGTTGGGTATCGTCTTTGAAAATACCTTCAGCACACTTGAAACTAATTGATCGTTACTTAAGACTTGCAAAATATCTAGTTTTAGTCTGGGCAATTGGTGGTTCAGCATATTTAGGTTATATGGTATTTCGGGATTTCGATCCATGGTCTGCTTTGATCAATATTGCAGAATTCAGTGTTACACCTGGTCTTGTTATCTTATTCTTACTACTTGTCGCGTCCTTTTTTGTAGAACGGCCATGGTGTCGGTATGCATGTCCACTAGGAGCAGCAAGTGGATTGATCGGCAAGCTTAGTCCAACTTATCTAAAGAGAGAGGAATCTGCCTGCACTTCTTGTGCTGTATGTTCTAAAGCCTGCCCAATGGGTTTGGAGATCCATACCGCTAAAACGATAAAAAGTTTGGATTGCAATAGCTGCCTGGTATGCGTTGGTTCCTGTCCACGGAATGGCGCACTGGAAGTCAAATTTGGAAAACCTATTCTAGGGAATTGAAGGATAACTATGCGTATTAATCCAATGGTATATGGAATTGTAGTGGTGATGGTATTTTTTGGAATAATCTACGGATTTCAATCTGCGGGATTCTGGACTACATCCGGGAAAGTATCGTCACAAGGCCAGGTTATCCAACCTTCTGCTGATGATGTCAATACCATCAAGGGATGGATGACTATGAATCAGATTATCGCCACTTATCCGGTTTCGTTGAGGGAAATTATCGAGGTATTTAACTTACCTTCCGATACAAATCTAGATACTGCACTAAAAGATCTGGAAAGTGATACTTTTTCCCTGGAAGAATTTCGACCCTGGTTACAAGAAAGAATTCTACAGATAGGTGGAACAGAAAAAATACCGACAATAATTGCAACTGTTCCAAGTAATCCTACTTCTGTTCCAGTAATCGCATTTGATCCAACTCAGCATGTTCTATCAGATAATACTTTAACTGGCAAAACTACTTTTCAGACAGTCTTGGATTGGGGTGTGTCGAAAGATGTAATTCAAACAATTATCGGATCAGAAATTACGGATAATGGATTGGTTATCAAAGATTATCTTGCAACTCTTGGGTTGGAGTTCTCAACGATCAAACCTCTTTTACAAGCCGAGATTGATAAAGTTAACTAACAGAAAATTCCTTGCCCAATTATGTTATTCTGTAATCTGCTTGTTTAAGACTTTTTCTGACATATCTGTATTTAGGATCGATGCAGAAACATAAAGCACTTGTTTGTAATAGGATTATTGATCTACTGGTTGGCTAAAAAATTTAGTCAACCAGTTGTTTAGGATTATGCATTAATTATTTCTCCCTCTCAGCAATATTTGTTGTCTGATTTACCTAAACGTCCTCAACCCAATTACACAATATTACTATGAGGATTCCAGAATATTTCAAGAATAATCTTGTACTATTTGTATGGTTTCATGTATACTATCAGACATCCCAACCACGTTGGATGGAAATAAATGCAGCCTGTAATATCAGGAATTCTTCAGGGTTTTCAGTTGCTTTTTACCGGTGATCGAGCGTTATGGCAGATCATCCTTACTTCTGCGCAAGTGAGCGGCGCTGCCCTAGTAGTCAGCGCTCTAATTGGAATACCTTGCGGCGCGGTGCTGGGTCTGAAGAATTTCCGTGGTAAAAGGATCGTCCAATCCATCATTTACACAGGTATGGGCATTCCCCCGGTTGTCGTCGGGTTGTTTGTTTACTTATTCCTCTCCCGCAATGGCGTCCTTGGTTCACTCAATCAGACCTGGATCCCGGATCTGTTTACAATTCCCGCGATGGTGATTGCTCAAATCCTCATTGCCACACCCTTGATTGTCGGTTACACCATGTCTGCTGTCGCTGAGGTCAGCCCCGATCTGCGGATTCAGCTACGGTCATTGGGTGCATCAAGGATCCAGGCTACCGCTGCAATACTGAGCGAAGCCAGGTTGGGAGTGGTTGTGGCTATCGTTGGCGGACTCGGCAGTATCATCTCCGAAGTAGGTGCAGTGATGATGGTCGGAGGAAATATCCAGGGATCAACCCGGGTCTTAACAACAGCCATCATGCTTGAATCCAGGCAGGGAAATTTTGGGATGGCAATTGGTTTGGGGATCGTCCTGCTCATATTGGCGTTTATCATCAATGCCGGGTTAGCCCAGTTGCAAGGGAAGGGAAAATAACCCATGCAGCCAATATTTTCCCTTGATAAAGTGCAAAAAATATATGAAAACAGGATCATCCTCGACCTGGATCATCTTGATATTCAGCAAGGGGAAATCCTATCCATTGTTGGACCAAGCGGTGCAGGCAAATCTACATTATTGAGATTGTTGAATTTCCTCGAATATGTGGACGGCGGAACCATCCAATATCGACAGGAAATTATTTCCCCAACCATTCCTATATCTGTCCGCCGTTCGGTAACGATGCTTTTTCAACATCCGGCATTATTGAATACTAATGTCGACGTTAATATCCATTATGGTCTGTCCTTGCGAAATGAATCAGACCATCGCGAACTCATTGAAGAGATAATGAAAAGGTTGGGTTTGATCAACCTGAGGAAAAGTAACGCCAGAAAACTATCCTCCGGTGAAGCTCAAAGAGTGGCTCTCGCCCGTGCTTTGGTGATCAATCCGGATGTACTTTTGCTGGATGAACCAACTGCGAATTTGGATCCTTATAACATTGGCCTCATTGAAGAGGTCATTCGCGAGATCAACCGGGAAAAGAATACAACCATTGTCCTGGTAACACACAATGTTTTTCAAGCAAAACGGATCTCTCAACGATCTGCGCTCTTACTCAATGGAAAACTCGTGGAAATCAATTCCACGGAAAATTTTTTCAACGATCCACACGATCAACGAACCAGAGATTTTGTGGACGGCATCATGATTTATTAAATCCTTAGGAGGAGAAATGTCAATAAAAAGAATACTCTTTACATCCATACTGCTGGTTTCCTTACTTTCTGCTTGCGCGCCACAACCAACAGCCGCCCCTGTTGCAGTTGAACCAACAACTGCTGCACCTGCAGAAGTAGCTGCAACAGCACTTCCCGAGCCTACAGCAGAGCCTACCACACCGCCTGCTCCGGCAGAGATGATCCTGGCAACCACCACAAGTACCCAGGATTCTGGACTGCTCGATTATTTACTACCTGACTTTGAAAAAGAATTCAACGTGAAAGTCAATGTGGTGGCAGTTGGTTCTGGACAGGCGATTCAGATGGGTGCCGACGGAAACGCGGATGTACTTCTTGTACACTCCCCCGCAGCCGAAAAGACATTCATGGAAGAAAAACAGGGAACCCGCCGTGAAGATGTCATGTTCAACGACTTTGTGATCATAGGACCTGAAGCCGATCCTGCCGGGATCAAGGGGCTTGCAACCGCGGTTGAAGCATTTACAAAGATCAGCGAAGAAAAAGCTGTGTTCGTCTCACGCGGAGATGATTCAGGCACACACAATAAAGAAAAAGCCGTCTGGAAATCAGCATCAATAGAACCAACCGGTGATTGGTACATCAGCGCTGGACAGGGTATGGGTGCTGTTCTGACCATGTCGGAAGAAAAAGCTGCTTACACTTTGAGTGATCGTGCCACATATCTGACTCAGACCCAAAAGGGCTTGACCCTAAAGGTGATGGTCGAAGGTGACAAACAATTACTGAACCCTTATGGCGTTATCGCTGTCGATCCATCCAAAAGCCCGAAGATCAATGCAGAATTGGCGAACAAATTCATTGATTGGTTGATCTCCGTACCTGTTCAGCAGAAAATATCTGATTTCAACAAAGATGTCTTTGGAATGTCCATCTTCACACCATCATCCGCACCGTGGAAAGAGATGGAAGCCGCAAAACCTGCTGCATTTAGTATTACTGGTAAAGTCACCACAGAAATTGCCTTGAAGCTTGAAGATTTGCAGGCGATGGATGTGATTTCCAGTGAACAACCCGGCAAAGATAATTCAGTGATACCTGTCGAGGGCATTCCCCTGAGCAAACTGCTGGAACTGGCTTCTCCCGCTGCTGATGCCAAGACAGTCGTTTTTGTTGCTGATGATGGATATAGTGTTGAAGCTGCTTATGATAAGATTTCAGCCTGTGATAAATGTGTCATCATAATAAAATCAGACGGTTCTCTTGCCAGTGCTTTACCCGGTTTTGAGAAAAATATGCAAGTAAAAGGTTTGGTTAAGATAGAAATCAAGTAATATGGGTATTGTCAACAAAATGGGGAGCAGTAGTACTGCTCCCCTACTGTTTTGCATTGAAATGGGAGGAAATTCCGAATGAAAAACATCATTGCTTGTATCGTCATTATTTCCTTTATGCTATCCGGGTGTAACCCTGTGACAGTTGCGGCACCGCCATCCGTACCTGAAGCTGTTGAATCCAACCCGACTGCTGAAGCTCCAGCTGAAATTGTATTAACTATTGTCGGAACTGGTACAAAATCATTCACGCTGGATGAGCTCATGGCATTACCCTCTGTGGAAGGCCAAGCCGGTTTGAAAAGTAGTACTGGAAAGATCTTCACCCCGGAATTGTACAAAGGTGTTTTGATCACAGATCTATTGGCATTGGCCGGTGGTGCGGATTCCACGATGGGTGTCCAGGTTGAAGCCCAGGATGGTTATTCAATGACCTTTTCGTATGATCAGATAGATCAAGGGAAATTCATTACCTATGACCCCGGAACCGGAGATGAGACAAACAAGGGTGGAGACTTACGACCCATCCTTGCCTATGAAATGGGGGGGAAACCATTAAATTTGGATACTGACGGTGGATTGCGTTTGGTCGTGATCAGTGAAAAACCAAATCAGGTCGTTGATGGTCATTGGTCTGTAAAATTCGTCAATAAACTCACCATAAAGCCATTATCCGAAGAATGGAGTCTAGACCTACAGGGTGCAATAAATGATATTGTAGATCGTGGATCATTCGAATCCTGCTCAACTGGTAAATGCCATCAGGCAAGCTGGACTGACGATGAAGCACAGACTTGGAAAGGTACTCCTCTATATTTATTGGTTGGTCGTGTGGATGATGAGAATAAACATGAAAACAGTGCATTTAGTGTTGATCTGGCGGATCAGGGTTATTCTATCGAGATCGTTGCCGAGGATGGATATTCGGTAACACTTGACAGTGCCAGAGTAAAAAACAACAAAGAAATCATAGTTGCTTACCAGGTAAATGATAATCCGTTGATCGATACAGACTTTCCACTTAAATTAGTTGGTCCAGCGCTGGCTAAGGATGAAAATATCGGTCAAATAGCAAAGATCATAGTCCATCTTGATCAAAAACCCGAGGTTGTAACAAAAACTGAAGAACCAGCATCAGTCTCACTTGTCATATCCGATCCTATCGAAGGTGCAGCACTGAGTCTGACTGGTCTGGTTGCTGAAACAAAAGGATTATCCATTGATGATTTGAAATCGATGGAGTCCGTTCAAGCAACTGTCGAACATCCGAAAAAAGGTAAGATGGATGTGTCAGGTATTACGTTGAAAGATATTCTCGCTCTTGTGAAGATCAATTCGGATGCAAAATCTATAGTTTTCGTTGCCAGAGACGGTTATTTGTCTGAATTGCCTTTGTTGGATGCCTTGCAATGTTCTGATTGTCTGGTCTCTTTTGGAGATTCGGATGCGCTTAATTTGATGATGCCAGGAATGGAAAGCAACTTCTGGGTAAAAGAGATCATACAATTTGATATTCACTAAGAATGGTCAGTAAGAATTCTTATTCCTGATCTAACAGTTCCATACCAGGAGCATAAATGAAATTGATTTTTCGCGTGTTCATAATTATCTGCTTCTTGTTTGGGATAATATCCTGCAATAAACCACCAAAAGAGAAGTTGGTGGTTTTTGCTGCAGGAAGCTTGATCAAACCGTTTGGCGATCTGGAAAAAGCATTTGAAAAAGAGCATCCAAATGTAGATGTGCAAATGGAATATCACGGAAGTATTCAGGTCATCCGCCATGTAACTGATTTGAATGAGAAAATTGATGTGGTCGCTACAGCAGATCAGGTTTTGATTCCTTATTTGATGTATGACAAAACAGATAAAGAGACAGGATTGCCATTTGCAAATTGGTATGCCCGGTTTGCAACGAATAAAATGGCGTTGGCATATACAGCAAATAGTCTCTATTCGGATGAGATTAATGAAGCAAATTGGCTGGAAATCTTATCGCGACCAGATGTGAAAATTGGCCTTGCTGACCCCAGGTTTGATGCTTCGGGGTATCGCAGTTTGATGATTTTGAAACTTGCTGAAACGTCTTCATCGAAAAATGGATTATTCAACTCGGTTTTTGATGGACAATTCAAATATCCGCTGAAAGTGGATGAAGGCGGGGGTTATTCAATCATCCGAGTCCCGGAAGTTTTGGAACCCGTTGACGATTCAAGGATCGTGATTCGAGGTGGCAGCATCCAACTCTTATCACTCCTTGAATCGGGAGATGTCGATTTTGCTTTTGAGTATGAAAGTGTGATCCGACAGCATAATTTAAAGATGGTCCAATTACCTCAAGAGATCAATCTTGGAAACCCTGATTTCAACCAACAATATGGAAAAGTTACTGTCAAGCTGGATTTTCAACGGTTTGCATCTGTCAAACCGGAATTTACGGGTGAACAAATCAGCTATGGTATTGTCATTCCAACGAACTCCCCCAACCCGAAATCCGCTGCGGATTTCATTGCTTTTTTGTATAATTCGGAAGGCAGAATGATTATGGAACAGAACTTCCATCCGATCATCTATCCTCCGGTCATCGACCATCCTGAAAATGCTCCACAAAGCTTGATGCAGATGGAGACAGATGAATAAGGTAAATGGATTGGTCATAGTTTTTTCGATATTAGGTGCGGTACTGCTTGCATTTATCCTGATTCCGATTCTTGCAATTGTTTTTTCTACGACACCTGAACATTTATTGGCGGAATTAACCAGTCAGGAATTTATTAGATCCCTCATCCTCACGTTATCCGCTGCATCATTGGCGACAGTCCTGACCTGGTTAACTGGAATTCCATTGGCGTACCTTCTCGCCAGGACTACATTCAAATGTAAATATATCGTTGAAAGTCTGGTAAATCTACCGATCATCATTCCCCATACCGCAGCGGGGATTGCCTTATTATTTGTTTTTGGCCGTCAAGGATTTTTCGGTAATATTTTCGCTAAAGTAGGGATCACATTTTTAGATGAACTACCAGGAATTGTGGTTGGAATGGCTTTTGTTAGTCTGCCGTTTCTGGTGAATATGTCTGCCGAGGCTTTTAGATCCATAGACCATGACCTGGAACAGGCAGCCTGGGTAGATGGCGCGTCTCCCTGGCTTACATTCTGGAAAGTCATTCTCCCGCTTTCATGGAGAGGGTTACTTGGTGGAACGATGATGATGTGGGCGCGGGGAATATCTGAATTTGGAGCCGTTGTTATCCTGGCTTATAATCCAAAGACAGTTCCTGTGCTCATCTTTGAGCGTTTTGAGGGATTTGGATTAGCTGCAGGTCAAACACCTGCTGTGATCCTGATATTATTCGTATTCGTAGTATTTGTTATTGTAAGATCAATCACGATTATTTATCAAAACCACCATTAATTCTGATTCAGTAATTACATATTTAACAGTTCAGAATTCTTACTAATCCTGATTTTGCGAAATCATATCCGGAAAAATCCTTTGTCAATTCCAGAACGGCTGAATTCTTTAACCAATCGATGAGAGATCGCATAGCGGGATTGACTAGAAAATCCTGGAAACATACCAATTCATAACTCTCTTCAGTTAGTGGTACGAATTCCAATCGGTAAGCTTCTGCCGCAGATTGTAAACCAATTCCCGTGTCTACCCGGCTTTCTGCGATCAATCTTGCTATTTCGGTGTGTGTACTCACTTCATCGGAATAGCCTAAAATTCCCTGCGAGTTGATCCGATATCGAGTCAGCATTGAATCGAACCATACCCTTGTGCCTGATCCTGCCTGGCGATTTATGAGCCGCAAATTAGGTTTCGTCAGATCCTGGAGTTTGTAAACCTTTTTAGGATTTCCCGGTGACAGAATAAATCCCAAACATCGTTTTGCTAGATGAATGACAGCCATGGTTTTGCCGGGGAACAGCTTATTAATAAAGGGATCATTATATTGATCGCTCTCGGCATCCCATAAGTGGCACCCTGCAATATCAGTAATCCCTTCAGCCAACTGTAATAAGCCGCTCAATGAACCATTAAAAGTCAGGTCAATTGATCCATTAGTCACAATTTTGGGAAAGTTATTTGATAACCAGACCACAACTTGATCGTGGCTGCCGGAAAACTTCAAATTGTTTTCCATATTGGATTTATGAACGATCGGTTTGATTGTTCGCCAACGATCCATTGCCAGATCCATCGCCTGCTGAACATCATGTGAAGAGTATCCCTGGGTAATGGATTCAAGTAAGAATTCTTCTGCCTGATGAACTAGATTCGCCTGCCATAGAGGAGAATCATTTTTTAGCGTACCGGGGTTTGGATGCCCAACAACGTGGGTTCCTTTCCCGGCATGGCTTTCAATTAGATTTTGATCTGCCAATTCCAAAAAAGCTCGCTGAATCGTACCCGCTGTGCAGTTCCAGCGGATTGAGAGTTCACGGATACTCGGTAGACGGTCACCCTTACCCAACCGGCCTTCCAGAATGTCATTCTTTATTTCTCCGGCGATTTGTTTGTAAAGAATCGGTTCAGACATTCAATTCCTCCCCACATGAATATTGTGAAGAACTTAAAAACCCAATCCACGCTCTTTCAAGCTGACAAAACGATCACTGCCCACAATAATATGGTCCAATAATTCAATGTCGACCAGCTTTCCGGACTCTCTCAATGATCGGGTCAAAGCAACATCATCCGGACTGGGGGTGGGATCACCTGTAGGATGGTTATGTATCACCACAAACGAAGCCGCATCTAGCCGAATCGGCAGTTTCAATATTTCGCCTACGCGCACCTGCGATGAATTAACACTGCCGTTATACATCACCTCATTTGCCAACACGTTATTCTTGGTGTCCAATGCCATAACTCGTAACTGCTCTTTATTGAGCATACTCATTTCTGCTTTGACAAGGTCGTAAATATCCTGCGGGTTATGGACTGAACCTTTATGGGCTACAGCTTTGGCCGCGCGAATCCCAAGTTCGAGTGCAGCCAGGATCTGGGCGGCTTTTGCAGGTCCTAGACCGAATTCCTTGCACAATTCCTCATATGGGGTGTGGTACAAGCCACGAAGTCCGTTGTGTTTATTGATAAGCCTGTCTGCCATACGGACTGCATTTTCGCCTTCGATACCAACCCGGAGCAGGATTGCCAGGAGCTCGGCATTATTTAAAGCACCTACACCTTCCCGTGCGAGTTTTTCCCGCGGGCGTTCAGATGGATCCATGTCGACAATTCGATAACTGCTTGTTTCTCTCACCGGCATATTGACTTCTCCATGTTGATGTTCCTTTATTTTATCCCAATTGAAATTTTATCCATGCTATAATTCTTAGGTTGGAGAATGAATTCGCATGCCAGTTGATCCGATCATCTTAACAAATATCATCCAGTTTGCCATCACTTTCGGGGTGGTATTTTTAGTTGTTGTCTGGCTCTCCCTCATCCTTTGGACCTTCCGGGATGTACGCAGAAGAACACGTGATCCATGGATAAGAATACTATCCGTAATCGTCTCAACATTTCTTTTCATCCCTGGCGCGTTGATCTATCTTTTACTCAGACCACCATTAACTTTGGAAGAAGAGTATCAAAAAAACCTGGAAGAAGAAGCATTGATGCAGTCACTGGATGAGGTCGCCACATGCCCAGGATGTTCACGAAGAACTCAACCGGACTGGATGGCATGCCCTACCTGCCACACCCGATTGAAAAAGAAATGTATAAGATGCGGAAAAGCCATCGATAATAGTTGGGATCTCTGTCCATACTGCGAGTCACCTGCAACTGGTTTTCACAGGACCACATCCGGGTTGGATGAGATCATTTCGCAACCGCTCCAGACTACTTCCCCAACTAAACCTGAGATTGAATAATTTATCTTCAGGTATAATACCTCATGCCCATTTTCCCTCCTATTGAACCAATAGATTATTTAATAATTGGCCATATTACCCAGGATGTGACTCCCGATGGATATAAGCCTGGTGGTACAGTTTCATTTTCAGGCCTAACCGCAAAAGCCCTTGGACTAAGGGTCGGAATTGTTACTTCCTGCAGTCATGGTCGGGATTTTTCATTCCTGGTTGATATCCCGGTTATCAGTATCGACTCTGAATTTGATACGACATTTGAGAATGTAAATACGCCTACTGGAAGAATACAGTATTGTTATCACACAGCCACAACCTTGAATTACAGCATGATCCCTGATTTGTGGAAATCAACTCCGATCGTTCACCTTGCACCCATAGCGAATGAGATCGATCCGACCATCGTTAGGTCATTGACCGATTCATTGATCGTGACAACACCCCAGGGTTTTCTCAGATCTTGGGATTCGACCGGACGGGTAAGCTTTGAAGACTGGCCGGAAATGAGGTTTGTTCTAAATAAATGCAGCGCTGCTGTGTTGAGCATTGAAGATGTGCAAGGCAATGAAGATCGAATTGATGAAATGGCTTCTGCCATCTCACTTCTTGTTGTAACCGAAGGTGCACAGGGTGCAAGAGTCTATTGGAATGGAGATGTCCGCCGATTTACACCTCCCAAGATGGTTGAAATTGAACCAACAGGCGCAGGTGATATATTTGCAGCGGCATTTTTTCACCGTTACCATCAGACTCGCGATCCATGGGAAGCCGGACGTTTTGCCACGCATCTTGCCGCATTCTCTGTTTCGCGAGTTGGTATTGAGTCAATACCAACCGCCTCAGAAATTCAATCCTGCCTGATGGAAGTGCTATAAAATGAATGATATGGCAAAAGTCTATGCACTTGTAAATCAAAAAGGCGGTGTTGGCAAAACAACCACTGCTATAAATCTGGGTGCTTGTTTGGCCAAACAAGACCAAAAGGTCTTGCTGATCGATATAGATCCCCAGGCTAATGCCACATCCTGCCTTGGAATTGATAAATACCAGGTAAAACTTGGCACGTACCAATGTCTGGTAGGTCAGGCACAAGCGAGCAGTTGTATTCTCCACAACCCAAAATTAAAATTATCCCTCCTACCATCATCACCGGCATTAGCTGGCGCTGAAGTTGAACTTGTAAATGAACAACACCGGGAAACAAAACTCAGGAATGTGGTCACCCAGATTCAAGACCGTTATGATTACATTTTGATCGACTGTCCTCCTTCACTTGGATTGTTGACACTTAATGGATTGATGGCTGCCAAGGACGGATTGATCATCCCTGTTCAATGCGAGTATCTTGCACTCGAGGGATTGGGACAACTTACCCAAACCATTAATCGGATTCACGCGTCACTAAATAACGACCTGCACATCCGTGGTGTTGTTTTAACCATGTTTGATAGCCGGACCAGATTATCAACGGATGTTGTAACTGAAGTAAAACGTGTTTTTGAAAAAAAAGTGTTCGAATCTATCATCCCACGCAGCATTCGTCTTGCTGAAGCCCCATCTTATGGATTACCCATTCCATATTACGCTCCGGATTCACATGCTGCCGAATCATATCAAAAGCTTGCTGATGAGGTACTACAGCAGGATGGTGTCCAAATCCCGGTGGTAATGGAGTAAATAAATGGCTCGTATTGGCGGATTAGGGAAAGGGTTAAGCGCGCTCATCCCCGGGGATGAACCCGGGAATGGTGGTGAAAGCATCCAACTTGTTTCACCCGATAATATTGTCCCAAATCCCAGGCAGCCACGTATGGAAATGGCACCAGAAGAGCTTCAGGATCTGGCGAATTCGATCCGGGAACATGGAATTTTGCAACCTCTCATCGTTACTCCGGGAGAGGATCCCGGAGATTATGTTCTGATCGCAGGCGAAAGACGTCTACGGGCTGCCAGAATGGTCAATCTTGACCTGGTGCCTATCATTGTGAGACATGACGAAGTCAGTGATCTGAAGCGACTTGAACTCGCCCTGATAGAAAATATCCAACGAGCCAACCTTTCACCCCTTGAAACAGCAAATGCATACCAAAAGCTAGTTGATGATTTCAAACTCACACACGACGAGGTCGCCCAAAAAGTTGGGAAAAATCGTTCGACAGTAACCAACACCTTACGGTTACTAAAGCTTGCGCCAAAGGCACAGGAAGCCTTGCAAAAAGGGTTTATCAGTGAGGGACATGCTAGAGTAATACTGGCATTATCCACACCGCAGGCGCAGACTGCAGCTTTGACCACTATCCTGGATAAAGGATTAAACGTCCGCCAAACCGAAAAATTGGTTCAAAAACTGACCGGGCATTCTGATCCCACACCAAAAAAACCGGTTTATTATGCTCAAGTAAAAGAGATCGAAGATGACCTGCGCCAAACTCTGGGTACAAAAGTGACCCTGCATTACACCCCCAAAGGTGGAAGTTTGGTCATACACTATTTTTCTGATGAAGAATTAAACTCGATTGTGGATAAGATTAGAGGGGAAAAGTAGAATAGTAATCACAAAGTTGTATACTGAATTCGTAATTTCTATTGATCTCATTAATGAAAGTTGAATTTAGTGTGAAGATCAGGTAAAAACCTGTTTTTTTAGGTTGCCTGTGTATACAACTTTGGCTACAATAAAGGCAATGAATAATCGGGGATTTTCTTCATGACACCCAATAACCTTACACCTGAAATCCTTGTACCCAAGCTTGGTGATTATCTCATTGAAAAAAGGATAATCACGGTTGATCAGTTACATCAAGCGCTTGATGTTCAGAAAGGCTTTAAATCAGCCGGCAAAAATGTTTTGATCGGCGAAGTTCTGATCGATTTGAATTTGGTCGATCGTAGACTATTGGATGAGTGTATTACTGAACAGATATTACAACTACGGAATGCATTACAGGAATCAAACAGAACTCTTGAGCAGCGAGTTATCCAGCGGACAATTGAACTGCAAAATGCGCTGAATAAACTTGCTGAAATGGATAAATTGAAATCGAACATCATCGCGAACATATCGCATGAACTCCGAACTCCGCTCACACATATCAAAGGTTATCAAGAATTAATGCTTGCCGGAGCGATGGGTGAGCTCAACCCAGACCAGGAATCCACTCTTAAAACCATTCGTAAATCTACTGAAAGACTTGAACGGTTGATTGAAGATCTTATTAACTTCTCGCAAATCTCCCGTGGAGATATCTCACTAAGGTATCAACCTTTGGATATAAAGCGGATCGTAAATAATGTGATGAAACACTCCATGCCTAAAGCGGAAGAGAAAAGTGTAAACCTCGTGGTGGAAATTCCCGATGATTTGACTGCTCCCCAGGGAGACGAAGAAAAGATATCCTGGGTTATCATGCAACTAATCGATAACGGAATTAAATTTACACCAGAAAAAGGCACTGTATCGGTGTCTGCGGTCGATGATGATTATGGTGCCAGGATCACAGTGCGAGATTCGGGTATAGGAATCCCGGAGAATAAAATATCAACGATATTTGAACCCTTTCACCAACTTGATTCATCTTCCACCAGAAGATATGGCGGCACTGGATTGGGATTATCTCTAGTTAAACAAATTATTGATGCACACAACACTTCCATACAGGTAACTTCAGAAGAAGGCAGATTCTCGCAATTTTCGTTCATTATTCCATACTTAAAACCTGATAAACAGGAAACCGGATAAATGTCAGACCAATCTGGATCGATGTTTTCTCCTCCACCGACCGGCGCACTTACCGGATCCATGGAAATTTGCCAGTTGATCGCCCGTTCCCATGATTGGAAAGCAACTCTAGACCAGATCATCCCTTTTGCGCGTCGTCAGATCATCTTTGATAATTTTGTAATCTATCAAAGGAATACCTCTGATGATCCAACAAAGATAACTTTTGAAGTGATTTATGCCAGAGCAATTGGACGTGGTAAAGCTCTGGGTGAATTTGTATCCTGGGGTGATGCAACCGCATCCAGAGTATTTGATTCGGGTCGAGTTGAAGTAAATCAACCAATTTCCGGTTTTTCTCAGGATGATGATCCTTCCAATCGGTTGGATCTGCCTTATATTCTAGGTGTACCATTTTCACTCGATCGTCGACAGTATGTTGCGATCATGGTTAGGTTCGGCGGACCAGAGTATTCAAGTGGAGATAAGCAAACTGCATCATATCTCGCCTGTCAGATCACTCTATTATTAAAACAACAACAACTCCGCGATCAATTACTCGACCTGGAAAAAGAGCGGGAACAATTCATTCTGCAAGAAGATTTTATTTCCACCATCTCCCATGAACTTCTCTCCCCTATCGGATTCATCAAGGGGTATACGACTACTCTTCTTCGAGCAGATTCAAATTGGAACAAGGAAATGCAACAGGAATTCTTAACGGTAATTGATGAGGAAACTGACCGTTTGGAAGAATTAATAGATAACCTGTTGGACTCCGCAAGGTTACAAAGCGGCTCCCTCGCCATGGAGCAACAACCTGTAAGGCTGGATACACTCTTACGCGATGTGATCATGAGAGCTTTATCCAGGCAAACCAACCTGACCATGAAATTGGATATCAAACCGGATCTACCTTCCATCCTTGGTGATTCTCGAAGATTAACCCAGGTATTCGAAAATATTATTGGCAATGCCATAAAATACGCACCAGGATGTACCTTGACCATTCAGGCCAGGCAGATGGGCAAAAAGATCCACATTGATTTTATCGATGATGGGCCAGGCGTTTCTCACCGCTATTTACCTTCCCTTTTTAAGAAGTTTTACCGCAATCCGGAAAGTTCAACCAATACGCACGGAACTGGACTTGGATTATTTATCTGCAAACAAATTGTTCAAGCGCATAACGGCGAAATCTTTGCCGAATCTGAGTTGGGTAAAGGATTGACCATTCATGTGATCATCCCCCTCCCAGAAATTGGCAAGGAGAAAGCATGAGCGAGCCGCGTATTTTGGTTGTTGATGACGAAGCAAGGTATATTCGTTTGCTTCAAATTAACCTCTCATCCGAAGGATACGAAGTGATCGCGGCGACCAACGGTTTGGAGGCCATCGAGGCAGTAACCAGCAAAAATCCAGATCTAATCCTCTTGGATATCATGATGCCAAAATTGGACGGTTTTTCAACCTGTGAAAGGATCCGTCAATTTTCCGGTATCCCGATCATCATGCTTACAGCAAGAGCGGACGAAGAAGATAAAGTCAAATGCTTGAATATCGGCGCCGATGATTACATAACGAAACCGTTTTCAGCCACAGAAGTATTAGCCCGTGTCCGGGCAGTGCTGCGCAGATCCGCTGGATCACGTGATGAAACACCGGTAAATATTTTTTCCAATGGGCGCCTCAGGATTGATTACGGCAAAGCGGAAGCCTGGTTGGATGACAAACCGGTATCCCTTACAGCTACTGAGTATCGATTACTGATCCTATTTACTCATCATCTGGGTAAAGTGGTCACCGCTGACGAACTATTGACTACTACCTGGGGTCCCCAATACAGAGAAGACAGAGAGATTTTATGGGTTACGATCGCCAGACTTCGACAAAAATTGGAAATCAATCCCAAAGAACCCGAACTAATCGTCACCAGATCGGGATTGGGATATGTAATGCCGCAGCAAACATCCTCTCCAGAATAAAGAATTGAGAATACTATGTTCAAAGATTTTGATGAAAAAGGGAAAATCTTTACAAATATAGTTCCCAAAACGCCAGTTCCAGCGATCATTCAGACCAAGACCCATCGTATCAGCGGTGAGGTCTATATGAAACCTGACGAGAGGCTTAAAGACGAGCTCAACCGGTCAGATCAATTCCTTGCTGTCACCAATGCGAAGATTTTCAATGATCTAGGTGAAGTCGTTTATTCATCAAAATTCCTCACTTTGAATAAAGATCAGATCGTCTGGTTAATCCCTGATACAGACTTAATCAGGGCAAATGGTACTTCATGAACCAAAGTGGTGCGCCTGCGAGCAGCACGCTCAAATCTGAAGATATATCCAAGCTAAAACGATATTTGCTTGAACAGATCTCTCGCGAATTAGAGAGTGATCCACCTCCTGCTGCTCAAAGAAGAGCAAAAATCCAACAGGTCTTGCAATCCTCATATGATCAAACCAGGGTTATATTACCTTCGACGATCAAAGAACAGCTATTCAGGGAAATCATGGATGACCTGTATGGTTTTGGCACCTTGCAGCCATTGTTGGACGATCCTTCGATCAGTGAGGTAATGGTCAATGGAAAAGGCTATGTATATATCGAACAAAAAGGGAGACTCATAAAGACTCAGATCAAATTTGGGTCCGATGAGGAAATTCTGCGAATTATTGAGAGGATCATACTGCCATTAGGAAGGCACATCGATCCGGAAAGTCCCATGGTGGATGCGCGTTTACCGGATGGTTCGAGAGTTAATGCCATCATCCCACCAGTCGCGATAGATGGTCCATCAATTACCATCCGGAAGTTTGGCAAAGGCACATTGTCCATTCAACAACTAATTGACCTTGGAACGATCACCCCGGGAATGGCAGAATTTATCCGGGCTTGTGTTTTGTCGAAATTTAACATCATCGTTTCTGGTGGAACTGGAACTGGCAAGACCACATTATTGAATGTGCTCAGTAATTTTATCCCAGAGGAAGAACGCATCGTCACCATTGAGGATGCAGCCGAACTAAATCTCCAACAGGAACACATCGTACGGCTGGAGACCAAACCACCCAATGTGGAAGGTTTGGGACAGGTATCCATCCGCGACCTTGTTCGTAATTCATTGAGGATGCGCCCTGACAGAATAATCATCGGCGAAGTTCGCAGCGGTGAAGCCATGGATATGCTACAGGCGATGAATACCGGCCATGATGGCGCTATCACCACGCTGCATGCCAACTCTTCCCGCGATACGATCTCTCGATTGGAGACGATGTGCATGATGTCGGGTATTGAGATCCCGATCAAGATCGTCCGTACCCAGATCGCGGCCGCCATTGACTTGATCATCCAATTAAGCCGTTTGAAAGATGGAACCCGTAAGGTAACACAAATCACTGAAGTGTCAGGGATGGAAGGAGATACGGTCGTTTTAACGGATATCTTCAAGTTCGAGCAGACTGGAATAGGTCAAGAAGGAAAAGTGTTGGGTGATCTAAAACCAACCGGCATGCGCCCTCTGTTTTCACCACGTTTGGAGGCAAATGGATTTAAACTTGGTCCCGAAATATTTGGTGCTAATCTGGCACACATTATTGCTTCAAGGGGAAAATCGTAAAACTCAATGGTATAGATATTGCATACTTTCCCAAAATCGTATTTAATAGAGATATCTCGCACTTGATGGTGCAGGGAAGGTGATGATGAATACGCTGGATAACACGCTAGCATTACGAACAAAAAAAATAGGAATCCTAATCATGGATGCCCGCCGATCTGCCCGCCAGAGTATTGAAAACTGTGCGGATGTAATCAACGTATCTGTTGATGAATATAAGGCGATGGAATATGGCGAGAAAATGCCCAGCCTTCCCCAATTGGAAGTATTGGCTTTCTATTTTGATGTTCCACTTGCTCATTTCTGGGGAAATCAAGCATTATCTGAAAAGCCACAATTCGTCTTGAACACAACCGCCTTATTACCCATCAGACAAAAGATCATTGGAATTACATTACGGCAACTTCGGACGAACGCTGGGTTAACCCTTCAGGAGTTCGCCGAAAGATTTCAGATCACCGCAGAACAAATGAATCAATACGAGCTTGGTGATGAAAACCTTCCTCTCCCGTTGCTCGAGCAAATGTTGGCGGTTCTAAATGAAAATATTAGCATAGTCGCTGATCAACATGGTCAAATTGGTAAATGGTACAAAACTCAGAAGACCCTGGATAGCGTTATAAACTATCCGGCTGAAATTCAAGATTTTATGACAAAATCGATTAATGAACCATATCTGGAATTGGCAAAAAAACTGAGTGAATTGGATGCAGCAAAGTTACGATCCATCGCTGAGGGTCTCTTAGAGATAACCTACTAATATATGTTACCCCTTGATTTTCAAGTGATACAGGTCCAGACCAGTGATGCACAACTGGTCTTGGACTATTTAAGCGATGCACAATACTCATTTCGGCATTTAGACTGGCGCCTTCCAGTAGATTGGTTGGGTTCACAACCCTTCTTAATGGCAATGCAGCGTCAGGAACCAACCGCAATGTTCATTTGTCCAAATAACGGTGAAAAACACGCCTGGATCCGGCATTATTCTGGACTGACCATTGATAAAGTGAAAATCGCCTGGCCATCTTTGCTCGATGAGTGCAAGAAAAAACTGGCATCGAAAGATGTGGACTATATTTATTCCATCGCCTTGGCGGAATGGTATGAAAATCTACTTGAAGACGAAGATTTTGAATTAGCCAACCATGTTGTCGTGTTGGAAAAGACGACCTGGCAAACCAGACCGTTAAGGCTGTCCCCGCCCGAGTTCAATGTCTCTCCCATGTTATCTTCTGATGTGGACGAAGTATGGAATCTGGACAAGGAATGTTTTGAGCCTTTATGGCAAATCACGGAAGAAGATATTCAAATCGCCTTCCGCCTTTCTGAAAATTGCTCGGTTGCGAAGAATGACGAAAATAACATTGTCGGATATCAGATCAGCAGCATCCTGCCAGGTGGCGGGCATCTCGCAAGAATTGCAGTCCTCCCAGACTATCGCCGGCAACAAATAGCACAACTTCTACTGACCGATCTACTGAAACGATTTGCGCAGATTAACATCAACAAAGTAACTGTAAACACCCAATCAGATAACCTTGCCGCATTAGAGTTGTATCGGCAAAACGGATTCATCCTGACTGGAGATCATTATCCTGTGTATCGATTACGATTATAAAAAAAACTGCTTCAAAGCAGTTTTTATTTGGATTTTGCCATTGTCGGATGGGTTTTTTTCTTTCGCTGAACGATCACTAACTCCAGTGAAAAGATCAAGCTGGATAGTCTGTTGATATACTGCCGTATGACCAAGTTGTCTATCTTACCTTCGTCAAAATACTGACTTATCCGTCTTTCAGCTCTGCGAACGATTGTTCTGGCTACATCCAGAATGGCAGATTCTGTAGAATCACCCGGAATGATGAAACCATCCGGCTTATGCGCTTCTTCGTTCAAGTCAAAAATAGAATTTTCCAACCGTAAGACCACATCCGCAGATAATTGAGGGAATGCTGTTCTATTTTCACTTAAAACAGAAACCTCGCCCATAATTTGGTAGAGGTCTCGTTGAATGGTTGTGATTAATTCGGAAATCTTTGGATCATCAATCAGCGATTTAGCCAATCCAAGTATCGCGGAACATTCATCCAGACTTCCCAATACTTCAAATCGACTGTCAGACTTAGGATAACGACCATTACCCAACAATCCTGTCGACCCATCATCTCCGCGTGCAGTGAATAAAATTTCTTTAGTCATTAAACTATGGTACAGCGGTTTCGTTTGCTTGACCACCCTTTTGTACCAGCAAATACCAGTCTGCAATGGATGCAAATCGATCACTCGGATCGTAGATTGGCCCTACTTGCACACCTTGAACCAGACTATTTACTGCGTAGTTATAAACAGGATAATAAAGCAATAATGCAGGCATTTCTTTTCGAAACACTACCTGGAAATTATGATACAGTCGATTACGCTCAGCATAGTCGAAGTTTACCCTGGCTTGTTCTAAATATTCAGATGCGGAGTTGTTATCCCACTGTGAATAGTTTTGTCCACCGGTGGCTTGTGCTTGATCCCAGAATGGGTACGGGTCGGGATCCGGCGATCTGCTCAAATTAATATCCACAAGTGCCGTCTGATAATTCCTTTTGGCAAGTTTATCTTCAATGAGCTGATCATAGGTGACAGGCTCAAGTTTGACTTCGACACCTAATGTAACCCAGTCATTTTGAATTGCTTCGGCAATTGCCAAATGGTGCGGATTATCCGGATAAGCTAATGTGAAGGATAAATAATTTCCATCCTTCGACCTAACGGTATCACCTTCATTGGCAAATATATAGCCATCGTTTTTTAATTCGTTTACTGCCGCTTCTGCGTCAAACGTAATGGGTGAATCATTATAAAATGCCCATGTCCCAGCCAGTATCGGACTGTCAGCAGGAATTGCTTGACCGTTAAGTATCCTGTTGATCAAGTAAGACCGATTTATTGATTTCATCAATGCTAATCTGACGACCGGATCTTGTAAGAATTCCACATCAGGATTATTGAGATTTAGGAAAATCAGAGAAAGCTCCGGCTTGCGGCTTGAGTAGATCGATAAGTTAGGTTCGGCAAGTACTGATGGTAAAACATCAACGGTCACCTGGCTGATACCCTGAACTTTACCGTCTTTATATGCTTTATATGCAGTTGCGGAATCAGCATAATATCTTAATACGATCTGATCTATATATGGTCTACCCGCAAAGTAATTCTTGTTCATCCGTAACGCCACACCCGCAACTTTGTTTTCTTCAACTAGTAATTTTTCCATTTGATATGGGCCAGTACCAACTGGTTGAAGATTGAATGTGGATTCTACGATCTGTTGATAAGTGAGGTCTTTTAGCAAATGGGAAGGTAGAACACCAAATGTAAGGTAATCAAGGAATGGAGCGTAAGGCTCCGGTAATCTCATTTGAAGATTGTAATCATCAAGCTTGCTGATCTTGACTGATTTCCAGAATTCCTTCAAATCAGACGGTAATACCGACGCATCATCACGCATCATGTCAATAGTAAAAATGATGTCGTCAACAGTAAAGTCATCTCCATCATGCCAGGTGATGGTATCCCTGATGGAAAAGTTGTAGGTCAAGCCATCCTTGGTAATTCCCCAGGACTCAGCCAGATCAGGTTGTGGTAAACCATTTGCGTCAAATTTGATCAATCCGTTGAAGAGGAGTCTATCGGCATCACGATCTGCTTGATTGTAATGATCAAGCAATGGATTGAAACGTTGAAAACTCCCCACAATCGCCTCGGTATATACACCACCGGCTTGAGGTTTGTTCTCCAAGATCTGGGTTTGAGGTTTTTGGATGATAAGGAGCAAGCCCACGATAAGGCCGGTGAGCAGGATAATGAGTATTTGCCAGCGAAATTTTTTCATAAGCAAACAAAAGGGCGCCAGAGTTTAAGGAGGCGCCCTGAAAAATCAACAGAATACCTCTCTCGTTCTGAGAGAAGAATTACTTGGTGACAATGACTGTGATGACTGCGAGAATGACAAAAAGTATTGCCAATCCGATGGTGATATAAAAGAGTGTTTTTTCAATTCCTCGACGGGCACTAAACACACCACCAGTATCGCCGCCAGTCATGTTGCCAAGACCAACACCTTTGTTTTGAAGAACGATGCTCGCGATAAGAGCAATCGAAGTTATAATCAGCGCAATATCAAAGTATTTATCCACAAAGTCCTCCTGAGTCTAATAACCTCAGCATTATACCTAACCTTACCGTATTTCGTCAACGCATGAAACCAAATCTTAAACTTCCAAATCTCTAATGCCTGAAATCGTCCTTAACTTACACGTCCATACATACCTAACTGATGGCCACGCCACCTATCAGGATATCGCTGATGCTGCTGCCGAAGCGGAGATTGATGCAGTCATCATCACAGACCATAATGTTTTACCTGAGGGATTGGAAGGATATTATTATTCCCGTGGAAGAAAAGTTCTTCTTTTATCCGGCGAAGAGATCCATGATCAAAGCCGCGATCCACAAAAGGATCACCTACTCGTATTCAATACAACCAAAGAAGTTAGCGATTTAGCATCAGACACAAAAACCTTGCTTACCCGAATCCATGAATTAGGTGGATTGTCCTTTATTGCCCATCCGATCGATCTTGAATTAGCGGCAATTGGTGAACCAAATATTTCGTGGGAAAAATGGGACCTGAAAGGATATACAGGTATAGAGCTATGGAATGGTTTTAGCGAAATAAAATCCGTCAGTAAATCCTTTATGGATGCTGCTTTTTATGCTTTTTTTCCACATTTTCTAGCTCGTGGTCCGCTGCCAGAAACACTAGTTTTATGGGATAGGTTGTTAAAGGAAAATAATCGCTGTGTTGCGGTCGGTGGAGCAGATGCGCATAATCTGCAAAAACATCTTGGACCCATTAAGAAGTCCGTATTCCCGTATAAATATCATTTTAGAGCCATCAATAATCACATCATTATACCTACTCCACTAAGTGGGGATCTCGCCAAAGATAAATTGATGGTCTACACAGCGCTAAAACGCGGTGATCTTTATATCGGTTATGACCTGCCATTTCCTACCGATGGATTTTTCTTCCGCGCACAAGGTCAAGGGAAAACTGTATCTATCGGAGAAGAGATTTCATCAAAGGGTGGAATTACTTTTCAAATTAGAACTCCGCAACCTTGTAAAATATGTTTATCATATAATGGCAAGGTAATTCAAAAATGGAAAGGCCAACAATCTTGTACTTTCGTTGCCAATCAACCAGGTTATTACAGGGTTGAAGCCTACCTGCAATACCTCGGATCGAGACGAGGCTGGATTTTTTCAAATCCAATCTTCCTGGTATAAATATGTTCTCCAATAATGTTACCCGTCTGCTTGATTCAAAAAAGATTCCTTACACGATTTTTGAATTACCTCAAGAAAAACTGGGGGCTGTAGAGACAGCTCAACGGTTGGGGATAGATAAGCAGGTTGTTTTCAAGACAATCGTAACCAGAAAAGAAAGCAATCGCAAATTCTGTCTTGCGGTAATCCCTGGAGATGCTGATGTCGATCTCAAACTCCTGGCAAAACTCGTCAATGAAAAGAAAATTTCCTTAACAACCCAGGCAGAAGCCGAAAAAGCAACCGGTCTTTTGGCGGGTGGAATCTCGCCATTAGCGCTACTTAATCGTGGATTCCAGGTGGTAGTGGATACTTCAGCCGAGAGTTTGGAGTGGATACATATATCAGGAGGTCAGCGGGGGATCAATATCAGGTTATCTCCGGTCGATCTGATCAAACTCGTAAATGCATCCACCGGCTTGATCAGTACTCATATTGATAGTGATGAGTAAGCATTGGAAACTGATATCATTAAGAATTAGTATAATATGGTCTACTTATGAACAATTCTGAACCTGCGGGTATGATGGATCACTTTGAAAGCCTTTTAGAAAATACGCTGGAACAAAAATTATTTTCATGGCTGCCAACGTTATCCTCACGCCAAGAAATTATTCAACAGATCATTTCAGTTCTAAAAAGCCAATCTGGCAAAGGATGGATTAACGATCTGATCATCCATGTGTCAGCAGCAGATTACCCGATTTGGTTTAATAATCAGATGGACCTGGTCAATCTGAGTCAAACTCTGATGGAAATCGGTCAAAAAATGGAACTACCGATTTCCAGTCCTCCAGCTTTTCATATTTTTGCAGATTCCAACCTGCAGACCGGCCAAATCACCATCCAGACTACCCATCCGGCTGAAAATACAGCAGATACTCAGTTGCTGGGTCATCCTTCATCGTCAAACGCTGGTTTATGTGAGACAAACAGGACAGATGAGGTTAAAGAAATTGAAAAGACTGCTTATCTGACAAACAGCGATAGTACAGTCTTTATGCTCGATAAGACGGTAACCAACATCGGAAGAAAAGAAGGTAATGATATAGTCATTTCCGATCAGCGAGTTTCCAGACAACATGCACAGATACGCAGGTCATTAAACTCTTATGTCATTTTTGATCTTAATTCCACATCAGGGACATTTGTCAATGAACGAAAGATACAACACCACCGATTAATAAGCGGAGATGTGATCTCTTTTGGAGGTATCGTTTACATTTTTTTTGAGGAGGATGCGGAGCCTGAGGATGATATCACTAAGAATCTTCAAGGGAAAACCATCGCACCTCCGCCAATTTCATCTAAATCGATGGATGATCTGGTATGACTCCTGTCTTTCTGCTAATTATCCGAATTTTGCTGGCTGGTGTGCTCTACCTGTTTATCGGTTGGGTTATCTACACCATTTGGATGGATTTCAACCAACGGGATCATACTCCAGTCATTCCTGGAATTCCTCCGATCACCTTGAAATATGCTGACGAACAAAGTGAAAAAGTGGACTTTTTCACAAGACCGGTTATCATCGTTGGCCGAGAACCGACATGTGATTGTGTTATCCATGATCATTCTGTTTCTGCCCGGCAAGCCAGGCTGTCCTATCACCATAGTCAATGGTGGGTAGAGGATCTAGATTCAACCAATGGCACTTTTCTTAACCGGGATAAAATAACTCAACCAACCGTCATCATCAGCGGAGATCAGATCAATAGCGGTGCAACGGTCATTTTGGTCGAAATAGGCGTTCCCATTTAGGGAGAAGGATTACTTCCATGGATACAAAACCTGTTGTAGCAATCATTGGTGGTTCCGGATTATACGAAATGAAGGGTCTGATGATTCACGATACGATCTCAGTGAGTACTCCTTTCGGAAATCCCAGCTCGCCGATTGTCATTGGTACCATTGAAGATCAAACCTTTGCCTTCCTTTCACGGCACGGAATTGGACACTTCATTTCTCCCACTGAAGTAAATTACCGCGCGAACATTTATGCACTTAAATCCATTGGCGTCCGAAGGATTATTTCCATCAGCGCGTGTGGATCTCTTCGTGAAGATTATGAACCAGGTCAAATTGTGATCCCGGATAATATATTTGACTTTACCAAAGATCGAATCCGAACATTTTTCAAGGATGGTATTGTTGCTCATATAGGTACCGCCGATCCTTACTGTGCAGACTTATCCCGATGGACAGCAGACGCTGTTCAAGCTGCCGGTGGAACCATTCACCAGACCGGAACATTAATCACTATTGAAGGTCCCAGGTTTTCTACCAGGGCAGAATCGAATCTCTTCCGGCAATGGGGAATGTCCATCATTGGGATGACCGCCAGTCCCGAAGCATTCCTCGCTCGTGAGGCTGAAATGTGCTACACGACCATGGCTCATATCACTGATTATGATGTCTGGCATCTCACTGAAGACGCTGTAAGTCTTGAAATGGTCATAAAGACACTAATGAAAAATACAGAAATCGCCCAGCAAGCGATATCCTACCTTGCAAAACATCCGGGTTTGACGGCAGACTGCTCCTGTCACCATGCTCTGGAGAATGCAATCATCACCAATCCAGGACAAATACCTCCAGACACAAGGGAAAGATTGGATCTCCTGGTTGGGAAGTATCTAGTTCGATAGTATTCGTAAAAGAATGGAATTTTCCTTACAACCACAGATCCGAAAAATATTACAAAAACGGCTTAGCCTGCTTGTAGTCTTATTCGTTTTCTTATACTGTTTTGCTTTGACCCTGGCTCCTTACACTCGTTTAAATAGTTGGAATTTCATACCCGCCTGGCAGCCTTGGCTTGGTTTCATCACATGGTTGATTTGCGCCTTCCTCACTGAAAGAAACGCTGAGCGGTCTTTACCCAAACGAGATCTATTTCTACTTCCGATCACCTTCTTATTGGTCGGTTGGGGATTGATGACCATCTACCGGTTATCCAGTGGTCTCGGACTTCGCCAAACAATCTGGCTGGTTGCTGGAGCTATCGTCCTAAATCTCATCATCAGATTCCCGCGAATCTATGAGCTCATCAGAAGGTATAGGATTGTCTGGTTGGTTGCCGTTCTGGTTTTAATTGTATTGACACTCCTGCCGGGTCTGTTATTCAAAAACGGTCAACCCATTCTTTGGCTATCCATCGGGAATCTCAATCTACAACCCTCAGAACCACTAAAGTTTGCATTGTTGATTTATCTGGCAGGCTACTTTTCATCCCAGCCTATATTAAATTTTAGGAGCTGGCAGACGATCGTACCAACGTTTTTCATTTTCCTGGTATGTGGGGCATTGCTCATTCTCCAGCGAGACCTTGGAACGGCCACTTTGATATTTGCTGTCTTTACTTTTTTCATTTATACGATCAATCCACGAAAACGGATACTGATCATCAGCAGTATTGGATTGATCGTTACCGCACTCGCTGGTTCTCTGCTTTTTGAAGTGATACGTTGGAGAGCCGAAGCATGGTTAAATCCGTGGCTTGATCCTACTGATCGTTCCTATCAAATAGTCCAATCATTAATGGCTGCGGCAAGTGGTGGATTGTTTGGTACAGGACCTGGGATGGGCGCACCAAATCTGATCCCAGTTGCTGTCTCTGATTTTATTTTTGTAGCCATATTCGAAGAAACCGGTTTGTTGGGGGTAAGTGCGTTACTCCTTCTCATCATCCTTTTCTTCACCAGGACGATCTATGCCGCCAGGAATGCAGATAACCTTTTCTCGGCACTCCTTGCCGGTGGAATCGGATTACTATTTTCCATCCAAAGCATTTTGATCGTCGGTGGAAATATTCGATTATTCCCGCTGACCGGAGTCACGCTGCCACTGGTTTCATACGGTGGATCCTCCCTGGTCATGAGTATGGCTGCTGTTGGTTTATTGGTTAAGATTTCCACTCCGGGAGTATTGGATGTTCATGCCGAAAGGATCCACTTCAATCTGAAGAAATTCGTATTCCCCGTCATCACAGCAGGATTTATTCTTATTCTTGTATTATGCGGTTACTGGGCAGTGATTCGAAAAGATGGTTTGCTCGCCCGAGGAGATAATTTACGAAAACTGCGAGCCAATCAATATGTCGCTCGCGGGAAAATACTAGATAGTAATGGATTGGTCATTACTGGAAACAGCGGGGATGTTGGTTCCTTTTCCAGAGTTTATCTGGAGACATCGCTAGGTTCTACGGTTGGGTATGAAAGTACTACCTACGGGGTGTCTGGACTTGAATCAGCCTTGGATCCATACCTGCGAGGTTATATCGGACACTCTGATTCGACGATCTGGTGGCAGAATCTACTCACCAGCCTGCCGCCTCAAGGATTGGATCTGCGCCTTACGGTGGATAATAGACAACAATCGAGATTGAATGACCTGGTGGGAAACCAGGCTGGCGCCGGTGTGGTTATAAATGCAAAAACCGGTGAGATTCTCGCTTTGGTTTCGTCTCCAAATTTTGATGCAAACAATCTCGAAAGTGAATGGGATTCGCTGATTAAAAATCCTCAAAAGCCCTTGTTCAATAGAGCGCTGGATGGAAGGTATTCCGCCGGAACTGCAATCGGCGTTTTTATGTTGGCGGAAGAATATGAACAAAATAAAACTGTTCTGGATTTAAATATCGAGTCGCTTAGCTATCAAGGTCAAAAGATCGAGTGTTCCTGGCAAGACCCTTCTTATTCCCCAATTACGTTAAAAGGGATTATTCAAGCAAGCTGCCCACAGACAAATTTATCCATTGCAAAAATCCTCACGCCAACTCTTGTTTATAATCTTTTTGATAAACTCGGATTTTATAAATCGATTGATCTTGGACTTGTCACGCCTGAAATAAAAAATCCGGGAAGTGTGAAGAATATTAAAACAGCATCCATTGGACAAGAGAATTTGAGTATAAGTCCATTGCATATGGCTTTAGCCGCTGCATCGATTAGTTCAGGTGGTGATGTGCCGAATCCCAAAATCACACTAGCATATCAAAATCCTGATGGCAAATGGAAACTTTTTCCAGCAGATAGTAATGTAAATCATATTTTCTCTGGGAAAACGACCGAATCGATCTGGAAACTTACCTCAATCGATAATCTACCCGCGTGGGGAGTCGTTGGGAATGCGTTGAACGGGAAAAATCAAAAAGCAACCTGGTTTGTGGGTGGAACGACAGGGGAATGGCAGGGAAGTCCAATTTCGGTGGCTATTCTATTCGAGGAATCGAATCCAGCAAAAGCGATGCAGATCGGTACCCAAATGCTGCAGTCGCTCACCACTCAACTGCCATAAACCAAGGAAAAGAATATACCTGGAACTTTTATCAAAGTTTTTTCGTCGGTTATACTAGCGGTTTATACTACTCCGCATTGTGATGATTCAAATCACTGTTTCGAATAAACGAATGAAATATCAAATATATTGCCAATTGAAAGTAAGGGAAGCCAATCCGATTGGCAACCAATAATACGAAAGGTGAAAATAATGCATAGTTCAAAGAAATATGGACAAAGAATTAACCTTGCCACCATCCTGATGTCAGCCATAGTCATCAGCAGCATGCTTTTCAGTGCAGTTACACCTGTCTTAGCTCAGAGTGATACACCGGGGTCTACCCCCACTGTTGAACCTACACTCCCGGGCGAAACAGCAACTGTGGAACCATTACCCACAGAAACTCTCGCACCACCAACTGATATACCTACAGAATTGCCAACTGAGTCTCCGGTTGTGACTGAAACCCCTGTCGTGACAGCAACATATGAAGTGACACCAACTGTTGACCCAACCATCACCGAAATACCCACGGAAGTGGTCACTGATGAAGCTCCTATTCAAGCATTTAGTTCAGCACCGGCGAATGACCATTTCGAAGATGCGGATGAGATCACACTCAGTGTTTTCTCTGATACCATCGACACCACAGGGGCAACCACTTCATCCACCGATCCCACATTCAGCTCCTGCTATTATGCAAAAGGCGGAAATTCAGTCTGGTATGAATACACACCGGGTTCGTCCGGACTATTCACGTTTGACACCTCCGGAAGTAACTACGACACTGTAGTTGGGATCTGGACAGGGACAGTCAGTTCTCTTACCCTTGTCGGCTGTAACGATGATATCAATGCAAGTGCCGATAATTTAGCCTCGAAGGTTTCTGTTTCAGTTGAAGCAGGTACCAAATACTACATCGAAGTGATCCAGTGGAAGGAAACGAACGGTATAACTGCGTCTTCATTGGGTAAACCAGAGAAATTATCTGCGTCTGCCACAGGTGGCGGAACATTAGCCGTAACTTCCACATTCGACACATGCTACACATTATCCACACCGCTGAGCCCTTCGACGAGCGCAACCATCACTCGATCGCCAGCCCCCAACTGCCTCTCAACGAAATACAAACCAGGCACGAATGTGACTTTGACCCTAACCGAAAAGACAGGGTTTCTCTTCTTGAAATGGAACACGGAAGAAACTACAAAGACGATTACAGTCAATGTTGATTCAAATAAGACCGTTCAGGCATATCTTTCCGGGGCACCAGCCCTCGTGACACCTGCACAAACCGGAATGGTCGATCTACCCACATTATTGTTGAAATGGAATGCATCCAGCCCATATGTAGATCACTATCAACTTCAAATCGGGACCACTTCCAAGTTTTCGGATATTGTCTTCGAAGATACAGGCATTCCGAACAGCTCATCGCCAGTCACTTATTCATCAGTAACGGGACTGGATCCAAACAAGTCGTATTACTGGCGTGTTCGTGCAGTCAGCGCAAGCGGAACACTATTTCAGTGGTTGGTCTTCCGTTCGTCTGTTTAAGACACGGCTGCCCATCCCGACATTGATTTCTCCTTCCATATCGACCATTACCCTGCGACCCACCTTCCAATGGAATCGGGTCGTCGGAAATGCAGGGTATACCCTTCAAATCTCTACCAGAACCGATTGCTCCTCACCCAGTTTTACTTATAGCATTGCAACCACGTCAGCAGATCCGGTTATATATACAGTCTCTTCCAGTTTGAAACCAAACACCAACTATTACTGGTGTGTAACCACCAAGGGAACCAATCCCAGTTTGTTGTCGGTTCCGATGAACTTTTTGTCGCCCATACCTCCTGGGACACCTACTTTGAAGACTCCAGCTAACGGCTCGACATATCTGTCTGATAGTCTGGTTGCTGTATGGAACGCATCTACTGGAGCCGTTTCTTACACTCTGCAATATGATACAAATACAAACTTTACTTCATTTGTGGAAGAATCCAGTATTCCTTCGACAACCTGGACCAGCGGATCGGTACTACTCCCCAACAAGACCTATTACTGGCGGGTAAAAGCGGTAAATGCGTCATCAGCCGAAAGTGTCTGGTCATCGACCTTTTCGTTCAAAACTCCCATGACTGCACCCGTTGCAGCATCCCCGGATGGTACTGCGGATATGCTGAGACCAGTTTTCTCCTGGTCGCGACCTGTAGACAATACTGGATTGACCGGTTACACCATCCAGATTGCAAAGAACAACATCTTTACATCTGGCTTGATTTCAAAAACCATCACAGGCAATCCGGTTTCACCGACCTCAACACCTAGCGCTGATCTGGCCCGCAGTACTACTTATTACTGGCGGGTAAAAGCGAATGGCACCCGTCCGAGTGGATGGTCGAATGTTCTCAGCTTTGTGACCCCCAACCCTCCCGGAGTTCCAACTCTGCTCTCTCCAGCCACTGGCACATTCTTCGCCACTGACTATACCCCGACCATGGATTGGAATGATGTTAGTGGATCTTCCATCACCTATCATATCCAGGTCTCTTCATCAAGCAGCTTTAGTACCACAGTGATTAACCAGACCGGTGTCGCATCATCCACTTATACTCCGGGTAGTGATCTCGATCCAAATGTTACTTACTACTGGCGGGTGAGATCGACCAATGATGGTGTTGGTTTTAGCCTTTGGTCGGCTGTTCGGAATTTTAGAACCGCCATGTTCGCTCCGGTCTTAACATCACCGGTCGATCCGGGTAATCCCGCAATGTCACTAAAACCGCCCTTCACCTGGAGTCGTCCTGTAAACAACACAGGATTAACCGGGTATTCTTTCCAGTTGGCAACCAATGCACTCTTTACAACTGGCGTGGTCAACGCTACAGTGAGCGGAAATAGCGCAACACCTTCGCTAACAATAACTACCCTTCTTACACCGGGAATTTCGTACTACTGGCATGTTAAAGCCAATGGAACCAATCCCAGCCAGTGGTCAGATACCGAATTGTTCACATCCCCAACACCTCCAGGTGTTCCTGTTCCTGCATCCCCGGTTGGCTCTGTTTTACTAACGGATTACACACCAACCTTTAATTGGAATGATGTGGCTGGGTCTGGAAGTTCAGCAGTTGACCATTACGACATCCAGGTTTCATTGTCCTCTGCATTCAGTTCGTTTGCCGTAGACGATTCGACCGCAGATGTATCTTCAGACTACACACCATTATCCAATCTGTCATCGAATAAGAGTTACTACTGGCGTGTTCGCTCAGTGAATGCAGATGGCGCTTATAGTATTTGGTCATCGACAGGGCTCTTCAGAACGGCTATGCTTCCTCCAGTCGTGATCTCTCCGATAACCACAGGCAACGCACTTCGCCAGGTTTTCGTGTGGAACAAAGTAACTGGAGCAACCAGCTATACTTTGAAGCTGTCGAAAAACTCAGATATGTCAGCTCCTTCGACCTCCTACAGTGTGACTGCTCCAAGCACCAGCACGGTTAGTTACACCATCAGTAGCGATTTGGATGCCAATACCACTTACTATTGGACTGTTGCAGCAAATGGAACCAATTCAAGTCTGCCTTCAGATCCGACTGCATTCCTGACCCCCAATCCGCCACCACCTCCAGCGTTGACTGCTCCAGCGAATGGCGCTCAACAATACACTTACAAGCCGACTCTGACCTGGACAAATGTTCCTGGTGCGGATAATTACACACTTCAGATCGCCTTGAATTCCAGCTTTACCAGCGGAGTTCAGACCTTCAATAACATCACCGAAGAAACCTATACTTTCGCATCCAATCTGGCAGTATTCAAAACCTACTACTGGCATGTCCGTTCAGTGGACACAGATGACGCTTATGGAGCCTGGTCGGTCACCCGATCTTTCAAAACTCCGGAAGCTGCTCCAGGTGCTTTGATCCCGGCAGACGGATACACAACCCATGACAGTACTCCCCATTTTGACTGGGATCCTGCCGGTTCATCGACATCCTTCACCATCCAAGTATGTACTGTGGATACCTGCGAAACAGGTACTGTTTACTGGAGTCAAACCACAACAGGCACTGGTGCGACAATGTCCATCGCAATGATCAACGGAACGACTTATTACTGGCGTGTCCGCGGAGATACAACCGCGTGGACAACTTCCCGTGCGATCACTTATACGCCATAACAACATCAGAAAGGGACGGGGCAAACCCCGTCCCTTTTCATCCTCATTGACGCTGTCCATCATATATGGCATAATCTTCTCACCAGGCGATGATGGAAACGAGTAGGCTTGTATCAACGGCAGAGAGCCCGTGGCAGCTGAAAAACGGGTCGTGAAGCAAGTCGAAAATCCTTCCGTAGCTGTAAACTGAACCCGGAAATCCACCGGAAGTAAGCGCACCGGGAAAGCCGCCCGTTATCAAGGCAGGGATTATTGTCCGAGAAATAATCCTGTTCAAGCGCCTGATGATCAGGAAGCAGGGTGGTACCGCGAGAAATCTGCTCTCGTCCCTGAGGGGATGGGAGTTTTATTTTTTCTTGATACCCATAACCCTGTGAAGTATCTTCTATGGAGAAACGATATGTCATTCAAAGCTGTATCGCCAAAACTTGATGTGATCCAGATGGAAGAGCGCATGCTCCGCCATTGGAAAGTCTACAACGTCTTCAAACATACAGAAGAACAACGCCGGGGAGGTCCTGAGTATGTTTTCTATGAAGGTCCTCCGACAGCGAATGGTCGGCCAGGAGTACATCATGTATTGGCGCGTGCCTTCAAGGATATTTTCCCGAGATACAAAACCATGCAGGGTTTTCACGTAAGCCGGCGCGGCGGATGGGATACCCATGGATTACCGGTTGAGATCGAAGTTGAAAAGAAGCTGGGCTTTACCAATAAACAGCAAATTGAAGATTATGGCATATCAAAATTCAATGATCTTTGCCGTGAATCCGCCTTCACTTACATTCAGGAATGGGAAAAACTCACCGAGCGCATTGGTTACTGGGTTGATTTTGAAACTGCTTATGTAACCTATAAGAATGAATATATCGAATCTGTTTGGTGGATCTTAAAGAATTTTTGGGATAAGAATCTGCTCTATCAGGGGTTTAAGGTTGTTCCCTACTGCCCACGCTGCGGAACACCACTATCAGATCATGAAGTCGCCCAAGGCTATCGTGAAACTCAAGATCCATCCATCTTCTTCCGTCTACCCCTGGTTGATAAACCCGGGACATCATTGTTGGTCTGGACCACTACTCCATGGACATTACCTGCAAATGTAGCCGTAGCTGCTCATCCGAATGTGGATTATGTCACCATTGAACGTGATCTCCCTGAAGGCGGCACAGAACGGTTGATTTTGGCAGAGTCACTGGTTCAGAAAGTATTTCCCGATGAAACGGTCAAAGTGGTTGAGAGTTACAAAGGTCGCAGTCTGAAAGGGAAAAAATATCAACCGTTATTCACCTTCATCAGTCCCGATAAACCGGCATATTACGTCGTCAATGCAGATTATGTGACCACAGATGATGGTACCGGTCTGGTCCATATTGCCCCTGCTTTTGGTGCTGAGGATATGGCAGTAGCAGCAGAAAATAATTTGCCAATGCTGCAAACTGTCGCCGCGGACGGATCATTCATCAAGGATATTCGTCCCTGGAGTGGCCAATTTGTGAAAGACGCCGATCCGTTGATCGCCGCCGATCTGGCAGCTCGAGGTTTGCAATTCAGATTAGATACCTATACGCACACCTATCCGTTCTGTTGGAGATGCCATACCCCGCTACTTTATATGGCCAGACCTACCTGGTATGTTCGAACATCGGAATACAAAGACAAGATGGTTGCTTTGAATGGAACCATCAACTGGGTGCCGTCTCACATTAAAAACGGCAGGTTTGGAAACTGGCTGAGCAACAATATCGATTGGGCTTTGGGGCGGAATCGTTACTGGGGCACTCCCCTGCCGGTATGGGTATGCGAAGGCTGTGGTGAGCAGGAATGTTTTGGCAGTGTGGAAGAATTATCTGCACGTTCCAAGCGGGATCTCAGTTCACTTGATCTGCATCGTCCTCACGTGGATAATGTATGCTTCCCTTGTGCGAAATGCGGTGAAATGATGAAGCGGGTTCCCGAACTGATCGATGTATGGTTCGATTCAGGCTCGATGCCGGTTGCTCAATGGCATTACCCGTTTGAGAACCAGGATATGTTCAAGCAGCAATATCCAGCTGATTACATTTGTGAAGCAGTTGATCAAACCCGTGGATGGTTCTACTCATTGCACGCCATCAGTACATTGCTATTTGAAAAAATTGCATATAAAAATGTATTATGCCTTGGCCTTATTCTGGATGAAACAGGATCCAAGATGTCCAAGACGCGTGGAAACATCGTCGATCCATGGGTTGTACTCAATACTCATGGCGCGGATGCATTCCGATGGTGCTTGTTCACTTCCAGCCCTCCCGGTCAGGAAAGGCGCTTCTCCATGGAACTGGTGGGAGATGTGGTCAGAAACTTCACTCTGACCCTGTGGAATACCTACTCATTCTTTGTCACCTATGCAAAACTGGATGGATGGGTCCCGAACGATCAGGTGAAACCAGAATATTCGGACCTTGATAAGTGGCTGTTGTCCTCGATGAATGCATTGATCCGGGATGTAACCAGGGCGTACGAAGAATACGATGTCACCGGGGCAACCCGTCCGCTCGAAGTATTTGTGGATCAACTTTCCACGTGGTTTTTGCGCCGATCGAGAAGACGATTCTGGAAGAGTGATACGGATGCGGATAAAAACGCAGCGTACGCCACCCTTTATTCTGCTCTGGTCACCGTGAGTAAATTATTGGCGCCAACCATGCCATTCATGTCTGATGAACTCTATCAAAATCTGGTCATTTCTTTAGATCCGCAGGCACCGAATTCTGTGCATTTGGCCGAATGGCCAACTTTCGATGTATCTCTAATCGACGACAGCTTGAATGCCGAGATGGATCTGGTCATGCGGCTCGCATCTCTTGGTCATGGTGCACGTAACAAAGCAAATAGAAAAGTTCGTCAACCTCTTGCTGAAGTTGCTTTCTCCCTGGGTAATGCAGAGGAGAAAAAAGTGGTAAGCAAGTATGCCGATCTGCTTGCGGACGAATTGAATGTAAAAAGTGTTCGAACGTTGGATGCCAGTGGCGAAGCCGTCTCCTATTCGTTGAATCCATTGCCCAAACAGCTTGGACAAAAGTATGGAAAACTCTTCCCGGCGATCCGAACAGCCTTGATGGGTGTACCTGCGGATCAAGCAGCCAATACACTGCTTCAGGGTTTAGCTCTTCCGGTTGAAGTGGAGAACAACGTCTATGATATTCTTCCTGAAGAAGTAGAAGTCCGCGCCCAGGCAAAATCCGGTTACGCGGTCGCTTCAGAAGGTGCTTATCTGGCTGCTCTGGTCACAGATCTAACACCTGAGCTGGTTAAGGAAGGTCTGGCCCGCGAATTCGTCCGTAGGGTCCAAGACCTGCGTAAATCCCGTGAATTTGAAATATCGGATAGAATTCATCTGACGTACGCGGCATCGCCTTTACTATCCCGGGCGATTGAATCCAACAGTGAATACATTAAGAATGAAACTCTCTGTCTTTCAATGAAATCTCAGAGTCTAAGTGGTGAAAGCTGGTTCCAGGATGAATTTGACGGTGAGACAATTGCGCTGACGATCGAAAAAGCATCATAATGGATCCCATTCCATTCGGAGGAAAATTGAAGAAAATTTTTATAAAATACTGGCAGCTTTTCACAATTGCCATCGTTATCATTGGTTTGGATCAAATAACCAAGCTGTTGGTAAGAAATAATCTCGCATTTGGGGAATCCTGGAGCCCATTTGAGTGGCTGGCACCATATGCAAGGATCGTACACTGGAACAATACCGGTGCTGCGTTTGGTATTCTGCAAGGATACAATATCGTCTTCATGGTTCTTGCCATCATTGTGTCCAGCGCAATTATCTACTACTATCCCAGGGTCGATTCAGACGATAAAGTAATCCGGTTTGCACTGGGAATGCAATTAGGTGGAGCTTTAGGGAATCTGATAGACCGGATTACTGTTGGCCAGGTCACAGATTTTATGTCGGTTGGTACATTTGCTGTCTTCAATGTAGCAAATTCATGCATATCTGTAGGTGTTGCGGTCCTGTTATTGGGAATTTGGATCAGTGACAAAAAGGCAAAATCCATTACTTCACCAGAAGTTGCGGAAATTAAAGAAGTAAATCCGAAAGATGGTGATGAGATTGCCTGAAATTTCAGAATTCGTTTTTGACGGGGATCAAACCGAAAGGTTGGATAAGTTTCTCGTTATCAACTTCGAAAGTTTAACCCGTACCCGTCTCCAAAAATTGATCGAAGATGGATCGGTAATGGTGAATGGAAAAACTGTCACGAAATCAGGATACAAACTTGAACCTGATGATACCGTCAGCTTGACCATCTCTGAACCAATACCGACAACGGTGGAAGCTGAAGATATCCCTTTAGATATACTCTTTGAAAATGACCATGTCCTCATCGTCAACAAACCTGCAGGAATGGTTGTACATCCTTCCTTTGGTCATCAATCCGGGACTTTAATCAATGCGGTTCTTGGACATGCACCTGAAATGATCGGCATAGCGGGTGAAGGTCGCCCTGGGGTTGTCCATCGGTTAGATAAAGACACCTCCGGGATCATCTTACTGGCAAAAGACGATCCCACCATGCTTTGGCTGCAGAGCCAATTTAAGCACCGCTCATTACGCAAAATATATACCGCCCTTGTGGATCGCCATCCACCGACACCGGAAGGTATAGTTGAAGCAGCCATCGCAAGAGATCCATCCCACCGTTTAAGAATGGCAGTTGTCTCAAAGGATAAAGGACGCGAAGCACAAACCGACTATCGCACACTGAAGGTCTTTTCAGATTACTCTTTATTGGAAGTCCACCCTCTCACTGGAAGAACACACCAGATCAGGGTGCATTTATCCTTCATTGGTTGTCCCATCGCTGGGGATACCTTGTACGGTTACAAGCACTCATCAATCGGCATCAACCGTCATTTTCTCCACGCTTCCCAGATAACCATTTCACTAGCAGAGTCTGAAAAACCACAAACCTTTCAAGCCCCTCTTCCCGCTGAACTTGAAAAGGTAATATCCAATTTAAAATGAGGTGAATCTCATGGAATTTATCGATCTGAGATCAGATACAGTCACTCATCCTACTGATGAGATGCGTGAAGCAATGGCAAATGCCGACGTCGGCGATGATGTTTTTGGTGAAGATCCAACCATCAATAAACTGCAAGAAATGGCTGCAAGCCAAATGGGGAAGGAAGCCGGACTATTTGTAACATCCGGTACGATGGGAAATTTGATCGCGGTTATGGCTGTATGTAATCGAGGTGATGAAGTTATTCTAGGCAATCTTGCTCATACTTTTTTGTTTGAAGTTGGTGGTATCTCTGCTCTGGGTGGAGTCCATCCTTACGTATTGAACAACCAGACCGACGGAACCCTCAAAATGGATGATATTAAAAATGCCATCCGCAAAGTGGATGTTCATTTCCCAACAACCCGCCAGATCATCCTGGAAAATACACATAACCGTTGCGGTGGTGTTCCTCTCACAGTGGAATATACCCAGCAGGTTGCACAAATGGCAAAAGACCAGGGAATAAGTCTGCATCTGGATGGAGCCAGAGTGTTCCACGCTGCAACGGCTTTGAAAGTTGATGTAAGAAAACTGGTCGATCCGGTTGATTCAGTTACTTTCTGTTTAAGTAAAGGCTTATGCGCACCGGTTGGATCAGTACTTTGTGGATCTAAACACTTTATTGATAAGGCTAGAAGAATCCGCAAGCAATTGGGTGGTGGTATGCGTCAAGCAGGTGTTCTTGCTGCAGCAGGAATTGTTGCGCTGGAGAAGATGTCCACTCGGTTGGAAGAAGATCATAAACGGGCAGCAAAACTTGCCGAAGGCTTGCGCAAACTTCCCGGATTGAGTCTCGATACGAATAGTCCTTATACCAATATGATCTTCGCCAATTTAGCCGATGGGGTAAAACAGAGTGCTGCCGATGTTGCCCGCCAACTCCTTGAATATAAAGTAAAAGTTGGTGTCGTTGGAGACCGACGATTCCGGCTGGTGGTCCATTATTGGATAAATGACAAATCGGTTGATGATGTTTTGAATGCGTTTTCAAATGTCTTTGCCGGATAAAATTCGCCGCGTTCAGCATAGCTTTCATTCATTTGCTATAATATGAGGTGTCATCTCCTCTTCCTGTAGTATAACGGGATATTGGAGGTATTTCTGTCTAAACAATCAAATGCACATGGAGTTGATATCCAATGGATAAATTCATCACCTTGCAAGAGATCGACAAGATTACTGAACAGATCAAAAAACTGGTTCCTTATGTTCCCAAAGTTATGATGATTCTGGGCTCAGGATTGGGCAGTCTGGCTGACCGTGTAGAAAACCCGATCATCATTAAAAGCAGCGAACTCCCTGGATGGCCTGTATCAACAGTATTGGGACACGAGGGTAAACTTGTCTTCGGCAATCTCGAAGGTCAATATGTTCTCTTCCTGCAAGGCCGTGTACATTATTATGAAGGTTATCCCATGGATCAGGTCACCCTCCCTATCAGGGTGATGCAGCGATTGGGAATTCCCAATCTCATTGTGACCAATGCCGCCGGGGCGATAAATCCTGACTACTCGCCGGGAGATCTGATGTTGATCACAGATCATATCGCCATGATTGGGATGGCTGGTTTGAATCCCTTGCGCGGACCTAACATGGAAGAGTTTGGTCTACGTTTCCCGGATATGAGTCAGGCTTACGACCGTGGATTGATTGAACTTGCACGAAATATCGCAGTAAATAAGAAGATCAATATTCATGAAGGAGTCTACATTTGTCTGGCAGGACCATCTTTTGAAACTCCAGCAGATCTCCGATTCTTAAGGGGCATCGGTGCTGACGCTGTGGGTATGTCCACAGTCCCGGAAGTGATCATAGCCCGTCATGGTGGAACTCGTGTTTTGGGTATCTCTGGTATTAGTAACAAAGCGAATCTGGACGGTAACACCCTAACAACCCATGAAGAAGTGCTTGAAGCTGGAAATGTGATCGTGCCTAAACTTGAGATGATCGTCCGCGAGGTTTTAAAATCGTTGTAAAGTGTTTTAAGATATAACAAGTTGCCATAAATTGGTAAAGGTATTTGGTCGTTTGCAACAATGGTAGATATTTTTCGGTTTTTAAAACCAGCTGAACCCTGGATCTACGTCATATTAAGCATTTTGGGAGTTTATTATCTCCGTATGCTTTTTCTTGCTATTCATGAGTACAGAAATTGCCTTTTCGGGCTGGAAAAGAATAAAGCCCGTGGAAAACTTAGCGGATCGATCGGGGCATTAACCGTCCTTTTTCTACTAGGAATCAGTGAATTTGTTTTCGTCACCTATGCTAGCGTAGTTGTGCCTTCCCTTGCACTCCTGCCGACGCCAACATTAAACCTTCAATCCACAATGACTCCCGCTGGATCCCTTCCTCTTGGTGGTGAAATCATCCCGCAAACTACTATTGAGTTCAGTGCGGGTGGAAGTCCGGGTGGTGGCTGTATCCCCGGTAAGTTGGAATGGTCGGAACCTGCATCCGGTAGTGAAATATCCGGAACTGTGATGCTAAAAGGTACAGTTAATATCCCTGATTTTGGTTTTTATAAATATGAGTATTCGCAGGATAATCTCAATTGGAATACAATTCAAGCAGGAACAAATATCGTAATAAACGAAAAATTGGGGGATTGGGACACATCCATACTTCCATCAGGTGATTATTCTTTACGATTGGTGGTTACCAACCATCAAGCGGAGGCATTTCCTCCGTGTCTATTAAACGTCAAAGTTGTCCCCGTTAGGTGAAAAAATGCCAAAAATCGAAGTTCGCTCCGCTGTCCTTGAAGATATCCCTAAGATTATGGAGATCGATCACAGCTACCATACGGATAGAGTCTGGCAGTTGGATATTGTTTCTGATGAAAGATATATCGGCGTGAATTTTCGCGAAAATCGGCTTCCTCGTTCAGTCAAAGTTGAATATCCCAGGTCGACAAAACTCCTGTTCAAGGATTGGATCCATCGCGACGCACTCTTGGTTGCCATCGTGGATGATCAACCCGCCGCTTACATTAGTATTTCTACAGACCTCGCCCCACTTTCTGGATGGATTACAGATCTTGCTGTCAAACCTGGCATCCGAAAACAGGGTGTCGCTACTGGATTGATCATGGCTGGCGAAGATTGGGTGGTCACGCACGGTCTAAGGCGGATGATCGTGGATATGCAATCAAAAAACCTTCCAGCGATCAGTTTATTCAGAAAGATGGGATACGATTTTTGTGGGTATAACGACCATTTTTATTCAAACCAGGATATTGCTCTTTTCTTTTCTCATTATTTGATCTAGCAGGGAGCCATGCAATTCAATCAGGTTTTAGATGGATTAATGGTAGCTTTTCGGACCATCAGCCAGATCCTGGCTGCGGGTATCGCCATTAATGCTTTCTCCCTGATTTTCTGTTTGCGTCCAGTTTTAACCTAAAAGATAGAATAACCAGATCGTTCATACTGATCCTGGTGTGTGTATTGGTAATATTTTCTGCTGATGCTCTCGGAAGTTCATCAGAACTCCAATCAGAAATCTGATTTTTGGCTGCGTATCCAATGGTTTGGATTAGTCTTTTTACCTCCTTCTTTTATATATTTCTCGGATGCGTTACTGGCTACGACCGGAAAACCCAGCCGTGGTAAACGCCAGCTGGGCTGTCCGGTTTGCATTTTTAATTTCGTTCGGATTTGTTTTTTTCCTGCCTGTGTCCTGGTATCTCGGATCCTTGCTCTCAGCATTGTCACCTGCAGCAGGTTTATTGCGGATATTGATCACCCTTTCCTTTTTGATTTTTTACGTAGTCAGCATGCTGGCGACCTGGTTATAATTTGATCCGCGCGTACCGACGAACTACAACCCCAACCACTCGCCGGCGAGTTCGTTACTTACTACTCGGTGCATTGGCTCCAGCTCTGGGATCCTTGCCTTACCTCTTGTTCGGCTCCAAGTTGGCTGAAGCCCATAATCTGATTTTCTGGTTCACAGTCGCCATCAGTAATGTATTTCACTGGTGCCCTGCTCACATTGATGGCGTATGCTATAGCTTTCTTCGGTGTTACATGGCCGGATCGGGTGATTAAAAGGCGGCTTGTTCAAATGGATTATGCGTGGCCCAATTACCGCTATCGTCACCCTGGGTATTACAACGATTTTACGCAGATCCGTAGTAGTCTGGGACATTCAGGCAACAGAGATCATACCAGTCGCCATGATCTTTTCTATTCTTGGTATGGAATTTTCGATCAATGTTTTTGCAGTTTATTGGGAACGTTGGTTGTTTTACGGAAATGACCGCGGTGAGATTGACTTGATGACTGAGCTGGGAGACCGTTTATTAACCCAAAACGATTTGAAACAGTACCTGGAAACGATCATCGCTGCCATTTCCGATCGGTTTCGATCTAAACGGACTTTTGTTGCTTCTTTTGACAACGGTACACTGTCCACCCTCGTATCAACTGGGGAACTAAATCTGCCAAACGGGTTTTGAAAAGTTGATCCTGTCCCACAACCAAAATGAACCGTTTTTCATTGGGATGGTTTCATGCTAATCCCACTAAAAACTAAAAATGGTCCAATCCATCGATTACTTGGGATCATTGGTCTGGAACAAGATAAAGATAAGGAGTTGGACCCTGAAGATAAACAAGTCATATTCGCATTATCCGATAGGATATTGCAGGCTTTGGAGAATCGAGAATTGCAAAATGAGTTATATAATGCTGTAAGGGAGTTGAACCCACAGGTTGAGCAATTCCAAAAACTTAAGTGCTGAAGCTCGCTTTGCTGACGCGGATGAACTGGCTGATCAACGGATTGAGATGAGCAGCGAACTTGCAACTCAGGTGAAGGATGCGCTAACACACTTCTGGGGGGGACCAAAATTATCGGATAGTCCATTAGCTCAGTTGGATATTGTTCGCGAGGAAGCAAAGAAAGGCACGCAGACACCTGCCAATGCACTACGCGCCGTACTGAAAACTGCGATCGATAGGGTTAAACCAGCAGGAGAACGAAAGTTTACTGGTGAATGGGTGCTTTACAATATTCTCGAGATGAAATTCATCCAAGGAAAAAAAGTCCGAGAAGTCGCCTTCCGTTTGGCTGTCTCCGAAGCGGATCTATACCGCAAGCAAAGAGTAGCAATTGAAGCAGTAGCAAAAGAAATGATGGAAATGGAAAAGCAATTGACGATACAGTAAGAATAATTTTGGGAGGGGAACATGACGATAACGGTAGGGGACGGGGTGGTAAATGAAGGGATCATACCCCCAGATGAAGGCTGGTGGAACGCGATCCTAGCTGATGAATGTCAGGTAACCGATGAATTTATATTCCCGGTCATGTGGAACATCATAATATCCACAATCAGACGAGTGATTGGGATACCCTCAAGGTTATCTATGATGAAGACAGTATCATCACCTTATCCGTCGTTGGACATAATCGGGGTGGTTTGCTTGTTCAAGGCAAAAATGTTCAGGGCTTTGTACCGATCTCACATTTGATCAATGCCCCTTGCAGTGGAGATGAGACCGAACGGAACAATTTCCTTGAACAATTTTCATGGCAAAGACCTTGAACTAAAGATCATTGAATTTGAACCTTCTGAAGACAGAGTCGTTTTCTCTGAAAGAGCAGCTCAAGCTGGTGAAGGTAAACGTAGAAGCCTTTTTGCTCATCTCAAACCCGGGGATAATATTATCGGTACCGTCACCAATGTAACTGATTTCGGAGTTTTTGTCGACCTTGGTGGACTTGAGGGACTGATCCATGTTTCCGAATTATCCTGGGGACGGGTCGATCATCCCGGAGATATTCTCTGTGTTGGACAACGTATAGAGACTGTGGTTATCAATGTGAGCGAGGAAAACAGCCGTATTGCTCTCAGTTACAAACGCCTGACCAAAAATCCCTGGGATGATATTGAATACTATTTATCATACCGGGGATATCGTCTCAGCTAAGATTTCTGGTGTTACAAAATATGGTGCTTTTGCCCGATTAAAAGAGGGTGTTGAAGGGTCAATTCACATTTCTACGATCGATTTTCCAGAAGAAACACACAGCCTGCAGGAAATTCTTAAGAAAGATTTTTGTGTACAGGTCAGAAAATCTTGCACATTGATCCGAATAAGAAACGCATAGGTTTGTGTCTGGAGAGTTGATCGGAGTTTATGCCTGTAAAACCAGTAACGAGAAGATCCAACACCATTCCCCGCCAAAACAAGAAGACACAGGCTTGGAATGATTTTTCAAGCCCTTTTAAGCGGGGTTTAAATAGCTTCGCCTATGTATTGACTCATTTTGGTAAATTCGGGCAGGATGTCTTCAGTATTGTATTGGGGCTATTTTCCCTGCTTTCCTTGCTGGCATTATTAGGCATAACAAGCGGCTCCTCTACTCACACCTTGGGCAGAATTTTTGCAGCAATGGTTTGGCTGGGGTGCTTTCCTTTTGGTACTTTCCTGTGGATACCTTGGTATCACCGGTCTTCGCCGCAAAAAAGCTCAACCGGGCAGTTTCTTCTGGAAGGTTGTGGTTGTTGAAGGCTTGCTGTTTAGTCTGATGGCTTTCCTCGCCGCATTGAGCGGATATGATCTGGATTGAGCGAAATGGGAACTTTGGAGGTTTACTAGGTTGGGGACTTGGGGATCTATTCAGAAGTTTTTTTGGTGAATTTTTAGGCGGTGTCGCCTGGTTTGCAGTTTTGATCATCTTTCTTGTCTGTGCCAGTAACATTTTTAAATCGAAGAGCTATCTTTCAGACCTGCCTGCCACAGAAATAAAGGTAAACAAATGAAACGGGTGCAGTTACTAATTTGAACAAGCCAATTATCCCTGCGACAACTGTATTACCGTTCCCAAATGAAGAAGAGATAACCTCAAAAAAGAATTTCCCTTAGAGAAGCCATCCTGATACGAGAACTCTGGCAAAACCCAATTAAGTACGACGTCTTTAAAGAAAAACCAAAACCATTACAGAACCTCGGTTCCATGCCGATCCATAATAAACGGACCGGGGAGATTGTCAGCACGAAACCAACGCATCAAATGAATCGAGCTGCGGTGCTGCCACCGCTGGATATCCTGATGGAAGAACAGGTCATCCGCATGGATCAATCGCCATCAATCAAGCAGCATCTGTACTAGAAAAGACACTGATGGATTTTGGTGTTCCTGCCCGGGTGATCGGTTATCGTATCGGACCAACAGTAACCCAATTCGCAGTTGAACCTGGTTATGTAGAAAAACCCGGCTTGGATGGAATACCTCCAAACAAAAGGTTCGTGTAAATCAGATCTCCAATCTAAACAGAGACCTTGCCCTAGCACTCTCATCTACGACAATACGTATTGAGCACCCAGTTCCTGGAAGATCGTATGTGGGTATAGAAATCCCCAACGTGCGTACGGTTACCGTCAGGCTAAAACCCCTGTTGGAAAGCGAGAAGTTCACTAAGATCGGAACTCCGCTAGCCTTGGCATTAGGTAGAGATGTTTCCGGTCAACCTCTCGCAGCGGATCTCTCCCGCATGCCACACATGTTGATAGCTGGTACTACAGGTTCGGGTAAATCCGTTTGCATTGCATCCATAGCCGCCTGTCTGGCGATGAACAATTCGCCGGAAGATCTTCGGTTGGTGATGATCGATCCCAAGATGGTTGAGCTTGTTCGTTTCAATGGGCTACCGCATATTCTCGGAAAAGTGGAAACGGAGTTGGAAACAATCCGTTCTGCGCTGGGTCATCGCAGAGATGGACCATCGTTATAAACTATTCTCTGAATTGAATTGTATCTCGCAGCATACAACCGTAAGATGGAAAAACGAGGTGAGGCATCCTTCCCGAGGATCGTTGTCATTATCGATGAACTTGCTGATCTCATGATGACTGCCCCTACTCAAACCGAACCTGCTCTAGTACGCCTTGCACAATTGGCTCGCGCCACAGGTATTCACTTGATCGTAGCCACGCAACGTCCCAGTACAGATGTTGTGACCGGATTGATCAAAGCGAATTTCCCGGCACGTCTGGCTTTTGCTGTAGCCTCGAACATGGACTCCCGCGTGATTTTTGGATAGCCCAGGCGCTGAAACGTTACTCGGCCATGGGGATATGCTTTTCCTTAATCCGGAAGTCGGCTCCCCTGTTCGCGCACAGGGTGTAATGGTCTCTGATGAAGAGATCGACAAGATCATTGCTCACTGGCAAAAAGAAATGCCTGATGTGATGGAAACGAACTCTCCTTGGGAAAACATAGTTGAAGAAGATTCCAGCGGAGCGGATGACCTGATCAAGCAGGCTATAGATGTGATCAAACTTACGCGGAAGGCAAGCGCATCTTTGCTCCAACGGCGTCTCAGGATCGGATATCCTCGGGCAGCTTCTTTGATCGATGAGCTTGAAGATATGGGTATCATTAGCCCTCCAACAGGCGGCAACCGCGAAAGGGAATTATTAATTGAAACAGAAGAAGATCTGGAAGAGATCGAATAGACGTAATTGAGCTTGACAGGTTATCAGGTGCAATGTACCATTAGACGAATCTAAACTTATAGGATTACTCCGTGACCCAAAATACTAAATCTGAACAATTCAGTCTTGAAAGATTTCTGAGAACCTTTTAAGGGCGTTCTTGATACAGCTGCCGGCGCGATCAACAAAATTGGAATACTCCCGAACACAATTACATTATTGGGTCTCTTGGGTAACACGATTGGAGCTGTCTTGATCGCAACTGGTAAAATCCCGCTTGGCGGTTTGATCGTCCTGTTGATGGGACCGGTTGACGCTCTGGATGGATCCATGGCTCGCCTGCGTGGTGATTCTACTGAATTCGGGGCCTTCGTTGATTCGGTTACCGATCGTTATTAAGAATTGTGATCCTGCAGGTTTGTTAGCTTATTACCTGCAATCAGGTGAATGGCTTTATTGTGGATTGGTCTACCTCGCCGCGGCAGGGTCTGTGATGGTTTCGTACGTAAAAGCAAGAGCAGAAGCGCTCGGATTTACTGCGAAAGTCGGGTTATTGTCCCGGGTTGAACGTTATTTGGTACTAGCTCCAGCTCTGCTTTTCAATATCCCCTGGCTGGCGGTCTGGATCATCGCTATTTTCGCGAACTTCACTGCTCTTCAGCGAATTTTAAAGGTCCGTCAACAAGCTGCTGAACAGAAGAAGATGCTCTTCTATACACCCAGAAAGTAAACCAAGCATTCTATGTTAGTATCAAATTGAGGCAAAATGATCCCATCCGGTATACAAATTGGGCCCTTAAATATTCATTTCTATGGAATCATCATCATGATCGGAGCCTTATTAGCTGCTTGGTTGACTTCCCGCCAAGCAAAAGCTGCCGGTCAAAACCCTGACCTGATCTGGGATATGCTTCCCTGGTTGCTTATTTTGGGAATTATTGGCGCCCGGATCTGGCACATCCTCACCCCTCCAAATTCAAATGTTGCCCAAGGTTCCACGACAGCATACTATTTTGGTCATCCACTTGAGATGCTGAAGGTATGGAATGGCGGTCTAGGTATTCCAGGTGCCGTGATCGGTGGAGTGGCCGCTCTATATTGGTATGTAAAAAGGAATAAGTTGAGTTTTGGTCAATGGGTCGATTTTCTCGCCCGGGATTGGCGTTGGCGCAAGCTATCGGACGATGGGGAAATTTTGTAAACCAGGAAATTTACGGTGCTCCGACAGATCTCCCCTGGAAGCTTTTTATTGATCAAGCACATCGGATCCCTGGTTATCAGGATGTTTCGTATTACCATCCGTTATTCTTGTATGAATCAATTTACAATTTCCTAATTTGGGAATATTGATCTTTGTTGGTCATAAGTTTAAAAATTGGCTTAAACCGGTGATACCTTGGTCACCTCTTGATACTTACCCGCTTGGGAAGTTCCTTCTGGAATTCTTACGATTGGATCCCTCATCGTTGGGGTCTATAAATCCAACGATGATGGGGATCATAGCGATTGTGCAGCCGTTTCCTTAATTTTACACAGACCATAGAAACCTCCCTTACTCCAACTCCAAACTGAATAGCAGATCCAGATGTCAATCTCACCTTATATGATTCAAGCAGAAGGATTATCAAAGAAATTCGATACCTTTCTCGCTGTCGATTCGATTTCGTTCAAGGTCAAAACAAGGTGAGATCTTGGTCCTCCTTGTCCGAAATGGTGCGGGCAAAACAACTACCATCCGAATGCTGACATCCATCCTGCGGCCTACTGCTGGATGGGCAAAAGTCGCCGGATTCAATGTCGACGAACACCGAATGAAGTACGATGCTGTGGGCGTTCTTACTGAGCACCACGGACTGTACGGTCGCATGAATGCTCTGGATTATCTGTACTGTTTTTCAGTAGACTGTAAGATTCCTGAATATCGTAGCCAAACCGCGTATCCTCTCCCTCCTAGAAAAATTCGGATTATCGGACGCTGTAAAAAAACGATTAGGCGAATACAGCAAAGGAATGCGGCAAAAATTGGCTTTAGTACGCACCCTGCTGCATGAACCACCAGTTCTATCTTGAACCAACCTCAGCGATGGACCCTGAAAGCGCCAGTATTGTACGTGATGCCATAAAAGGACTACGAAGCAGTGAAAGAACAATCATTCTGTGTACCCAACCTGAAAGAGGCTGAAGAATCTAGCCGATGATGTTGCCATTATTCAAACTGGAAGGATCATACTGAACGACCGGCTGGATGCATTGCACAGGAACTGGAGGGTAAACCCGAATTCGAGATCCGATTTTCCCATCATTGATGGAAATTCCCATCCACGCTGCCCGGCGTGAACATCACAGGTTCTGGAGATAATCGAACAAATTCCAGATCCTGATCGGATAAAACCAATCCATTACTATTAACCGTGTGTAACCGGAATTCCTGTAAGAACAATTGAAGAACAAAAACAAAGCCTCGAAGACATCTACCTACGAAACGGTGACCCGTGGAAAATAGTCTTATCTGGCTGCCAAATTACAACCTGCCCTATTTATCGCCAGACGTGAAGTCCGCGATATGGTTGAGGGATCTGGCGTATCATCTTCCCGATCCTAGGTTTGACGGTTTTTTTCCCATTCCTGATGAATTTTACCGCCCAACAAGCACTTGAGTTTCGTTGAAATACGGTGCAACGCTGGTAGCAGAACGTATTATCCATTTCCCGTTTCATGATCGTTGGTTTCTTCCCGATACTATCTTTCCCCTTGTTATTGCCCTGAATCTTTTGCTGGAGAAAAGGAACGAGGATCGATCGAACCCTTCTCAATACACCTCTGGAAGATTGGCAGTTTATTAGGAAAACTGATTGCAGCTACCATTGCCCCTTCTTATCAAGTTACCTGGGAAT